>CAWEHW010000005.1:0-222684 GCA_963809045.1 uncultured Chloroflexia bacterium | reverse complement strand
TGTGGTTCTCTTTGATCAAATCCTTGTAGGCGTCGTTGCGCTCGAATGCCTTGCGCGTCTCGATCAGGTACTGCTTGGGCTCCCACCCCTCGACTTCGTCGAGATGGAGCAGGACGTCAGCGTCGAAGTCCTTGTGGCGGACAGGTTTGATGATCGTGCGGTGCGCCCACGACCCGGTCCGGATGTGCCCCTTCAAGTGCTCGCCGACCACCTCGTCGAGACCAACGGCCACGACGATGCTCTCGACCTGTGACTCGAGTTCGTCGAGTCGCAGCTGGTCGAGGTTGACCGTGTTCACCATGAACGCATCGAAGTAGTCGAGGAGTTTCACGCGATCTCCAGGGCGAGGGTGTACGCGCCGATGCCCGTCCGGTCGTACATGGCAAGGATTGGATGGACATGACGGTCATGCGCGCGCCCGAGAACTACCGCCGCGGAGATCGGCAAGGCCGCAAAGACGTGGAGCCGGCGGATCGTCTTGCCGCCCGCCTCGAACGCGGCCAGGAGGCCACGGACGGCCGCCTCGAACGCCGCCAATGACGCTCGAGATGCGATCGCATCGACCCCAGGCTCCGCGTCGATCGCGACGGCGAACCGCGGGAGGTCCCGAAGATCCTCGGGCAGGTCAGCAGGATCGATGGTCCCGCTCACGTTGAGGATGAGCACCGCCTCCGGGACCAGCGGGATCGGAGCGGCTCACCGTGAAAGTGGCTGCCTCGGTTCCCGGCCAGCCCCAAGCGCATCCGCACGCTGGCGCTGATAGACCTCGACCTCGTAGGTGTCGTCCAGCCGCGAGCCGAGGTACGTGAGCAGCGGCAACCGGGCGAAGGCGAACACGCTGACGTGCTTCACGATGCCGCGGCGCACGGCCTCGACAAGCCTGAAGTCAATCGCGTCATCGATACTCGCCTTGCAGCCCTCCCAGTAGGCGGCGGTCGGGTGCGCCTCTTCCGGCATGTGACGCAGGTCGATCTCGAGGCTGGCGCCATCGGCGCTAAGCGGAATCGCCCGAAGCGGGCGTCGGTGGTTACGACCGCGTTGGCGGCCGTCGCCCCGTCCAACTCGACGCTCCGCCCGCGGAGGTCGCCGATCATCCGGACGATCGCCGTCGTGCGGATCGGATCGAGGCCCGTCACCTCACGGACTCGGGCTTCGTGTTCTCGCTTCCGTCCCTTCAGCCACGCGACGGTGATCAGGTCCAGGGCACCACGCTTGTCGATTTCGGTGTGGCAGGAGGGGCGTCAGCAAGATGAGGTTGTCAGCGAGGTTGCGATCCTCCACGGGCAGGGGGTCCTTGCCCCGAGGTGAGGCCGTCGTGTTGGCCTGCCCGACCATGTGCGCCATCTCGCCCAGGAACAGCGGGCGGATGGTCAGCGCGCCCTCGAGCAGGTACTCCTTGCACAGAGCGCAACGACCGGCGGAGCGCACAGTTTCGGCGCTCATCGTCGGGAATGGCGGCTCGGCTGGTTCCACCGCTTGCCACGTTGGCTAGGCTCCTCGCTCGGCTCGAGCTCGCCACAGGGCGAGGCGAGAGGCTCGATATGCGGGCGTCGTGACGCAAGCGAAGCGGTCAATCGGCGTGACGAATGCGGACACGGCGATCACCTAGACCGCGAGCCGTTCGATCGGCCGAAGCAGATCCTCGTACGCCGCGAGACCCTCGGAGCCCAAGGCGAGTTCAGCGGACAGGTCGTCAATCGTGAACTGCCGGCGTGATCCTACGAGCGCCATCGCCCGGCCCAGGATTTCAGGCTGTTCTGGGTCCCGATCGGGCCGGCTCGTCCGGCGCCAACCTCGCCGGCCCATCTCGACCATCGCCCGTCGGTAGGCCGCGTCCTAATGAGTTCGAGGTCGCGGGCTCGGAGAACGAGCATCGAGATCGCCACGCCCCAGCGGATTTGAGCTCACGAACGTCCGCCAGTCAACCCGGCGCGGAAGCTCGGGCAGGATCGCGCGGCTCAGGCAGTCAGGAACTCCGCCGCAAAGCGATTGGCCCTCGCGCTCGACGCTGGATCCCCCGGGTCGAGCGTCGGCGTGGAGGACCGGTGTGCCGAGTTCATGGGCGGCGTCGAGCGGGCGATCCGCCGCACCTTTGTTCGAGGCCAACACCACGAACGGCCGGTCGCCGATCCGGGCAAGAGAAGGCGTCCACCTCGTCAGTCGCCGCGGGCAGCGGGCGACGATGACCCTGGCGCTCGAGGATCCCGACGACGTCGGCAGCGGTCCGCGCCGAGGCCCCATGCATCCCGGACGATCGCGCCGCCGCCTCGGGCGGCGTTCCAATCGGCAGATGTCCGGCGACCGGCTTCGGCAGCCGGACCCGCTGCTCCAGCGCGGGACCGGCTTCGGCGAGCCGCTCGACCTGGGCCCGCGCTTGGGCCGATCGCGTTTCGAGGTTGATCGGAGGCTTCGGAAATGTGTCGTCCTCCTCCGCCAGCGGAAACAGTGCGTCGGCCCTTGGCGAAGAAAGCAACGGGACTCCTAGGGCGAGCCCAGCTTGCCCAAGGTGGCCGCGTCAGGGCGGGCGACCTCGACTCGAACTGACCTATCGCGGCCGGGGTGCCCCCGACCTCGGCGGCGAGGTCAGCCTTTAGGATTCGTCGGAACTGGCGGGCCTGGGTGAGTCGCGGGCCGTCGAACAGCAGGCCGGCGGTCTCGAGGTCCGGCGTCATCCTTGGTCCGACTCGTCGCCGGCCGCCTCATCGTCGAGCAGCTCCAATGCCAGGTCGCCGAGCTCGACCGGCATACGGCAGCCCCGGGCGAGGCGCAGCTCGGGAACTCGGCCTCGGGCTCGGTCGCGCTCCAGATCGGGACGATCTCGCGCCAGCCCGTGACGGGTCGCCGTTTGTCGCAATCGGCGACGCGAAATAGATCGCCACCAGGCGGTCGCGCGGGTTCCCGAGGTGGGCGATGATCCAGTTCGCCGGGCTCCTCGTGGTGGAACTCGGTGTCGGTGAACAGCCGCATCTGGTTCTGCTCGGCCATGATCGCGGCCGCTCGGGAGCCGCGCGGGAAGGATCCACGGATGGTGTCGCGGTCGTCGCCGCGGCCGACCTTGTTCCAGCGGAGCGTATATGGCCCAACAGCCATGTCCGGTCCCTTGCCGCGGGACCGGAACGTCACGCCGGGGAAGTCCTCGAACTCGCGTCGCAGGTTGAACGACGCGACGTGGTACACGGTGAGGCCGTGAAGGTGGTCGCCGCGGCCCCGATCGGGCGCGTACGTCTCATCCGCTTCGTCGTACGCCCGCTGGATCGCGCAGATAATCCGGCTCGGACCGGACCTCGGAACTCGTCGGGGCAGGGCGGGTGATCCATGCCGCGGACGGTAGCAGAAACGCAACATCGGAGTCAACAAGTAAAGCGCGGACCTGTCATCGCAGCAGAACGTGATAGCGATGCCGCTCGGAGACACGTTCCGTCAGTCGGACGTCCCTCTCGAAGTAGTAACACGTCGCGATCTAGGCGCGTGTCCGCGAGCGTGGCGAGACGCTCGACGTCGGCCGGCGACATGCCCGGGCCGGCTATCTGACAGCAGATTTGACAGCAGATTGACAGCAACTGGACGATCTTCGGCGACATTGAACGACCCTCCGCGGTCCGCGGAGGGTCGATTCGTGCTCAGGAAGTGGGGTGGCCTACGGGGCTCGAACCCGTAACCTTCGGAGCCACAATCCGATGCTCTGCCATTGAGCTAAGGCCACCACGGTCGCCCGCGGCGCGCGAGCCGGCCGAGTCTAGCCGAAACCATCGATGTCGGGCGTGGCTCGATCGCTCATTCGAAGAATTCGATCGAGGCGAGCAGGTCGTCGATTGCCGCGCGATGCGCGTCGAGATCTGGCCCGTCAGCCGATGTCAGGATCATCACTGTCGGTGCCATTGACGTCGAGGAACGTCGCGCGCTGGTCGACCGGTTCTCACCTTCGTACGTCCAATAGCCGGTGCCTGCCTTGAACATCCGCATGCAGGCCGGGCGGGATCGCTGGGGTCACCCCGCGGGCAGACGCGATGCGAAGTCGTCGGGCAGAACGACCTGGAATGCGATCGACGTCGCCGCCCGTCGACCGACGCGCGTGGCTTCGGGCCGCCGGTTTCGAAGTAGGGATGCGTTCGAAGCCATGCGATCGCCGCGTCCACGCCGGGCTCGAGGGTGACGTCCCTGCCCGTCGCGAATCTACGACGACCTCGACCGGTTGACCAAAACAGGGCGGCTCCGTCCGAGCCCGCTGTCCCGGCCGCGGACCTCGCGAACCCGACGACGTCGCGGTCCGTGCCCCACTGACGCCATCCCTCCCCTGGCGTTGACCGCGAACGCGGGCGCGAAGCGGGGTGACAATACGCACGTCTGGATCAACGGCGCGTCGCCGCCGGGCATCGAGCCGCCAGCTCCGTGGGCTGTCGTGGATGGCAAACACCGCGGGATCGACGGGCCCGTCGAGCAGCGAGGCTCGAACCTGCCGGTCATGCCGGACGCTCTGCTCGTCCGTCGGCACGTCGTCGACTGGAGGATGAATCCGCTGGCCATTCGATCCAGTACTCCTCGTGGCGACCCGGTCGCGCACCGGACGTGGTGGACGGGACGCGCGGATGACATGGCTTCCTCGACGTACTCCCAATCGAGGCAGCGGACTCTGAGATAGCGACCCGTAACCCGGGGTCTGCTGCCCCAGCGCAGGTCCAGCATCGCGAGACCCCGGTACTTGGCCGGCATCGTCGGTCACGGTGGTGGTTCCACCAGCCGGATCCCACTCGTCATTGCGCCGCCCGCCTGGCGTCGCCGATGAGATGGCTGCCTTCCTGGCGGACCCGATAGGTCCCGACACGACGCCATCGGGTGGATGGCTGGCCGTCATATCGGAACCGACGCAATGCCCCGTCGCTGTACGCAACGCCATGTCGAATGCGGGCGGATCCCGTAGACGGCTTCCGAACGTGGACCAGCTGGTTAGGATCGGGTCGTCGGCTCCCGATCACGATCGCTATCGCCACGGCGAGCAGCAGTAGCGCGGTTGCGATCACGACGGTCCGGAACCTTGGATCCAGGTCGGGGAGAGAACGATCGACCGCGACCGGAGCGTTGCCAAGATCCGGCCTA
Source organism: uncultured Chloroflexia bacterium (assembly GCA_963809045.1). Taxonomy (GTDB): domain Bacteria; phylum Chloroflexota; class Limnocylindria; order Limnocylindrales; family CSP1-4; genus SPCO01. The sequence continues at coordinate 217,590 of CAWEHW010000005.1, read as the reverse complement.
CCAGGTTCGATCCGTTCGACCGCAGCCAGCGCCAGGGGAGCGATCCGTTCGTACAGGGCGTCGCCGAAGGCGGGGTCCGGCGTTGCGGCGCCGTCCAGGCGCTGGAGGAGCTGGTTGATGGGCACGTCAGCCATCGATCCGCCCTCCTTCATAGGCCTGACGGAAGTTGACTCGAGCCCGGGTCACGAGTGATTGGGTCGCGCCCTCGCTTCGGCCGAGAAGTTTCGCCGCCTCGCGGACGGGACGATCGTCCAGATCGATGAACAGGAGCGCGGCACGTTGCGCGACGGGCAACCGCGCCAGGGCAGTCGCGATGGCGGTCCGGTCATCCGCGGAACCCCAGGCATCGTGTCGCCACCGACCGCGATCTCTCGGACCTCGAGCTGAACCTGTCGGCGTTCGTCTCGTTCCAGTCGCCGGAAGTGGTCCGCGAGCTTGTGCCGGGCGATCCCGCACAGCCACGTCACGCTGTCCGACCGACCGTCGAACGAATGTCGCTGGGCGACCGCCGCCACGAAGGTCTGTTGCGTCAGCTCCTCGGCAAGGTCTCGATCGCCGCCGCTCCGGCTGACCAGGTACGCAAAGACGCGCGGCATGTCCGGTCGTAGAAGGCTCGAAACGCGTGCTCGTCGGCGAAGGCGAGCCGAAGCTCGTTGCCCTCCGCATCGACCGCGCGATCCAGCGTCATCAGCCCTCGATCCCGTCCCGAATTCTGCCTCATCGATTTCGGGCGCTTCGTGGTTTGTCGTACGAGCGCGTCGAATTCGTTCGGTTCGGGCAAGAACGGGTTCGACCGAACGAATTCGCCGGCTACGAACGACTCAGTGTCCAGAACCGGCAGGGAAATCCCGGAAGGAGAGCGCGATGTCGACGTACAGGCTGAAGCGCGGAGATCATCGGCTGGCGGAGGTCTTCCTGCGGCGGGATCGTCGTGACCTTGGCGCTCGGCACCGCGGTCTTTCACCTGGCGCTCGGAAGCCCGCTGTTCACCGATGAATGCCATCGGCTACGCCACGCTCGCCGTGGCCATGGTCGCTCCCAGGACCGGTAGCGCGGGTCGCTGGCTGGTCCGTGTCGCGCTGATCGGCTTCACGCTGGCGACGATCGCGGGCTGGGTGCTGTTCGGGGCTCGATATCCGATGGCCTACCTGGACAAGGCCGTCGAGGTCGTCCTGGTGCTGGTCGTGGCCTGCGAGATCTGGCTCGTGGACGGCGGACCCCTGGCCGTGATGCGCCGGTTCGGCTCGCTGATCGGAACCGCGGCTCGAACGATCCTGGCGAGGTCGTGATGACGACGAGGACTACGGGTTGTCCTCGTCGCCGTCGGATTGTCGCTCGTGTGCGTTGGTTGCGGATCCGGGGCTCCGCCGGAGGCCCCGCTCCGTCCGCGCCGCCCGACGGCGCGGTGATCGTGGCCAGCAACATGTCGTTCGACCGAGCCGAGCTCATGGTCCCGGCCGATCGTCCGTTCCAGCTCCTGTTCGAGAACCGGGACGGAGCTCCCCACAACGTGACGGTGCTCGAGGCCGCCAACGACTACACCCTCTTCGTCGGCGACGTCTTCAGTGGTGCGGCGTCGCGCCTGTACGACATCCCGGCAATCGCGCCCGGCACCTACCGGTTCCGCTGCGATGTGCACCCGGACATGGCCGGGACGATCGTGGCCGAGACGTCGTCGGCGTCGCGGTCCATGCCGGCTGGAACCATCGCCGGCGGAGCGCCTCGAATCTCGCCCGAAGCCGGCGCCGGCCCCGCGCTGACGCCCACCGAGATGGCACGTCGTCAGCTCGCGACCACCGTTCACTGTCCGTCACCGCAACTGACCGCACCGGCCGACCCCGAATGGGCCCAGACCCGCCGGTACCACTGATCCCGGCTCAACCGGACCTTCGCAGGACGGATTCTGGCGCCCTTCCAACCTAGCGTGACCTCGACGCCGGGAGGCTCCCGGCACCGTTCCGTTGAGGTCCCGGACCGCATGTTGCGCGCAGCGAGAACAGGCACGACACGAGGCTCCCGCTGGTCGGTGGTCGCGGTTGCCTTGCTCTTCGCGTTCACGTCGATTGCGTCCATCGTCGCGCCCGCCCCGACCCATGCCTGGGACGGCTTCAACGCCTCCTCCGAGGCCGAGCTGATCGCGTCGACCAACCGTAGCCGCGCCAACGCCGGGCTCAAGGCGCTCAAGGTCGATGGCGACCTGACCGAGATCGCCCGCTGGCGCAGCAAGGACATGATCGACCGGGACTACTTCAGCCACACGATCCCGGGCTTCGGCAAGGTCTTCGCCAAGCTCGACCAGACCGGCTACTGCTACACGCTGGCGGGCGAGAACATCGGCTGGAACACCTACCCGGACGGGGATGCCACCGCCGCGATCCACCAGATGTTCATGGACTCGTCGGGGCACCGCGCCAACATCCTCGGTGGCAAATGGGACGCCATCGGCGTCGGCGCCTACCAGGGTCCCGGCGACAAGAAGATGTGGACCGTGCTGTTCGCCGCTACCTGCTCGGCTCCGGACCCGACACCGAAGCCAACGCCCAAGCCAACGCCCAAGCCAACACCCAAACCGACCCCGAAGCCCACGCCCAAGGCCACCCCCAAGCCCACCCCGAAGCCGACCACGAGGCCGGCCGCGACGCCCAGGCCGACGGCGGCGCCGACCGCCGAGCCGACGCCCGAACCCACGCCTACGCCCACGCCTACCCCGACGCCGACGCCACGACGCCGACGCCGACGCCTGAACCCACGCCGGAGCCCACCCCCACCCCCACCCCCACACCCACGCCGACACCAACCCCGGAACCGACGCCGACGCCAACGCCTGAGCCTCCCCGGGTCGGCCTGCGGGTGGTCGAAAGCGGGTCCTCGCAGAGCCTCCTCGACATGATCGTGACCGGCGTGACCGGCTTCTTCTTCGGAGCCTGATCCTGAGTCCCGTCTGTCGGCCGACAGTGTCCAGCCCGCGGTGCCGCGGCGACTCGCGGGGCCGAGCGCGCGTGATGGGCCGAGGACGCGCCCCCCGCCGAGTAGACTCGGCGCCGTGACGGTCATCCTCGAGGCGCATCACCTCACGCGGTCGTATCCACTCGGTCCGACGACGGTGGAAGCCCTTCGCGGTGTTTCGCTGTCGGTCGAAGCCGGCGAATTCGTGGCGCTGATGGGCCCGTCCGGCTCGGGGAAGTCGACCCTGCTCCAGGTCCTCGGCGGTCTCGACCGGCCGACGTCCGGCGAGGTGACGCTCGAAGGCCAGGACCTCAGCCAGCTGTCTGACGACCAGGCCACGCGGCTGCGACGCGACCGCACCGGGTTCGTCTTCCAGTCGTTCAACCTGATCCCGCTCCTGAACGTCGTCGAAAACGTGGCCCTGCCATTCACGATCGCCGGTGGCGACCCCAACAAGGGCGAGCTCAAGCAGCGCATCGCGGAAGTGATCGAGCTCGTCGACCTGACCGGCAAGGAGCGCCACAAGCCGGACCAGCTGTCCGCGGGTGAGCAGCAGCGCGTGGCCGTCGCGCGGGCGCTCGTCACCCGACCGGCCCTCCTGTTCGCCGACGAGCCGACCGGCAACCTCGACTACACCACGGGCACCGAGATCCTCGACGCGTTGTGGCGCTCGTGCGTCGAGCGCGGTCAGACGATCGTTCTCGTCACGCACGATTCGAAGGCAGCGGCGTACGCCGACCGGGTCCACGTCGTCGGCGACGGCCAGATCCGCGAGACGATCGAGCTCGGGCGGCGGGACACCCACGATGCGACGCCGTTGATCGCCCGCCTGGCGCAGCTCGGGCTCTAGGGCCGGGAACATGTCCCTGACCCGGCTGGCCTGGCGCAGCCTCCGGGCGCGGCCGCTCCGCTCCCTCCTGAGCGCCCTCGGCGTGGCGCTTGGCGTGGCCGTCCTGATGGCCGGGCTGGCGACGAATGCCGCGATCGAGTCGTCGATCAACAGCACGGTCACCGATCTCGTCGGTCGCGCGCAGCTCCGGGTCGCGGCGTTTGGCGAGACGGGACTGAGCGCGGACACGCAGGCGATCATCGAGGACACGCCCGGCGTGGCCCTGATCGCGCCGGCCGTCCAGCGGCGGACCTACCTGGGCCCCGATCTCGAAGCCGGTCAGACGCTGCCCCCGCCGGTGACGGTCATCGGCGTCGACCCGACGACCGAATTCCAGCTCCACGACGTTCACCTGCTGACCGGGTCGTTGATCCGCGAACCCACGGAGCCCAGCGCGATGATCACGGAGCAGCTCGCCGAGGAAGACGGGCTCGCGCTCGGATCACCGATGACGCTCCAGGGTGCCGGCGACCGGGTCACGTTCCGGGTCATCGGGATCCTCGCCGGTGACGGGCCGCTCAACGGCGCATACGGCCGGATCCTGGTCGTTCCGCTCGCCACGGCGCAGGCGCTCTTCGGGGAGTCGGCCGTCAACCGCGTCGACATCGGTCTCGAAGCGGGCGCCGATCCCGCAGCGGTCACGACGGCTCTCGTGGATCGAATGCGGCTCGAACCGTACGTGCTCTCGACGCCCCAGGAGATTGCCGCGTCCCTGCGCGGATCGGCCGCGGACTTCCAGGCGACGACCTCGTTGATCGCGGCGATCGCGTTGTTCGCCGGCGCCTTCCTCGTGTTCAACACGCTGTCGATGAACGTGATCGAGCAGGTTCGCGCCGTCGGGCTTCTGCGCGCGGCCGGCGCGACGCGACGGCAGGTCACCCGGTTCATGGTCTGGCAGGCGGCCGCGATCGGGTTCGCGGGCTCGCTGCTCGGCATCGGGCTTGGCGCCTTGCTGGCGGCCGGCATGGTCGCCTACGTCCGGACGGTCGGCTCGATCTCGCTCCAGCGCCCGGTCATCCCACCCGATGTTGTCATCGTCGCGTTCCTCGTCGGTCTCGGCGTCACGATCGCGGCCGCCGTCGAACCCGCCCGACGCGCCGGCCGGATCCAGCCGGTCGAAGCGCTGAAGGCGCGCCTGGACCTGCCACAGGTTCGACGCGCACGGTTGCGCTGGCTCGCCGCGGTGTTCGTCGTCGTGGCGGCCGTCGGCTTGGTCGTGGCGCCCCGCGGCGCGGGCGTGATCCAGTCTCTGGCCGTGTACGCGATCCTGCTCGTCGGCACCCTGCTGATCCCGTTCGTGTTACCGGTCGTCGCCCGCGTGGCCGGGATCCCGTTCAAGGTCCTCCTGCCGTTCGAGGAGCGCCTCGCTCGCGGGTCCGTCGTCCGGGATCCGCGGCGGACGGCCCTCACGCTTGGGGCATTGACCGTCGGCCTGGGGATGATCGTGGCCCTTGGTGGGGTGGGCCAGCACGCCCGGGCGATCGCCGGAGCATGGATCGCGGACGTCATTCCCGGTGAGTTGATGCTGACGTCGATCCGGCCGGTGGCCGCGGACGAGGGGATCGATCTCGAGATCGCGGCCACGGTGCCGAGCGTCTCGCGGATCAGCCCGATGGCGACCTTCGACGTCGCGCTCGAGGGCGCCAGGACCGATGCCGCTGCCGTCGTCGGGGCCGACCTGGCGGCCGACGGCCGGCTCCGGTTCACGGCAGGCGATCGGCACGCCGCCCTGGCCGCGATCGATCGTGGCGGCGCCATCATCGTCCCGGCGAGCCTGGCGGAACGCCGCGGCATCGCGCTCGACCAAATATTCACCGTCCCGACCGCGGGCGGCGAGGCGCTCGACCTGCGGGTCGTGGGCATCGTCGAGCGGTCCGTCCCTGGGTCGAACGGCGAAGCCATGCTGGTCGGCTGGAACGACGCCACCACGCTTGGCGTAGCCGGTGCCGATGCCTTCGCGGTGCGGTTCGCGCCGGATGCCCCAGCCGGCGCACGTGACACTCTGCGCGACGTCGCGACCACGTACGCGCTGGACTACGTGACCATCGACCGGATCAAGGGAGCTGTCGACGACGCACTCGGGCGGATCTTCGGCCTGTTCGACGCGCTGGCCGCCGTGGCGGTCTTGATCGCGGCACTCGGCATCGTCAACACGCTCACGATGAACGTGATCGAACGCGTGCGCGAGATCGGCGTGCTTCGCGCGGCCGGGATGACCCGCCGGCAGGTGTGGCGTTCGGTCGTCGTCGAGGCCGGCATCCTCGGTCTTGCCGGCGCGATCCTCGGGATCGTGCTCGGGCTCGTCGTTGGCGCGTTGATGGTCCTGTTCGCCGGCGGTCGCGTCGACGTCGCGGCCGGCATCCCCTGGCAGGTCGTTGGCTTGACGATCGTCCTGGGCATCACGGTCGCGATGCTCGCCGCGGCCTATCCGGCTCGCCTGGCCGCTCGTCTCCCCATCGTTCGCGCTGTCCAGTTCGAGTAACCGGAATGCTAGACTCGGGCGGTCGGTTGCCAATGAGGTGACCCCCGCAGCGGAGTCCAGATGACGATCGCGATCCCGAGGCTCGACCGGTCAACGGTCGAGGAGCACGGACTGACCATCGCCGACTTTCTGGTCCCAATCCGCGTCGGAGAACGAGTCAACGCTCGGGTCCGCGACGTCTCGCTCGTCGTCGCCGGCGCACTCCTGATCTACCTGACCGCGCTGGTCGCCATCCCCGTCCCCGGCTCGCCCGTACCGATCACCGGGCAGACCTTCGGCGTCCTGCTCGTCGGTGGTGCGCTCGGGTTCCGGCGCGGACTGATCGGTGTCGCGCTCTACGTCCTGCTGGGCGTGGTCGGCCTGCCGTTCTTTGCCGAGGGCAAAGGCGGGCTCACCGTGATCTGGGGCGCCACGGGCGGCTATCTGATCGGGTTCGTGATCGCGGGAGCGTTGGTCGGACGGCTGGCCGAGCTGGGCTGGGACCGCAAGATCGGTGGTGCCCTGGGCGCGATGCTGCTGGGGAGCGCGGTGATCTACGCGATCGGCCTGCCGTGGCTCGGCCTCGTGGTCGGGCTGTCGCCGGCCGACACGATCGCCGCCGGGCTCACGCCGTTCCTCCTCGGCGACGCCCTGAAGCTGGTGCTGGCCGCGGTGTTATTCCCGGTGGCGTGGTGGGTCGTCGGCCGGAGGCCCGACGACCGCTAGGACGCGGCCGCCCCGGCCGGCGCGCACTCGAGCCGAAGCGGATCGCGGAAAGGCCCGGTGAGCTACGAGCGCCACGTCGTCGACTGAGGCATCTTGACGGCCGATGCTGCCACACACCAACGGGGGTGGTGGGACGGCACCAGAAGCCGCTGAGATCAGGGCTCGAGCTGGCCACCTGAGCGTGGCCGAGACCGAGTCATCCTTCGCACAGACCGGATTCTTCATCGGCCACCACGGCGGTTGGTAGACGACAATCGGCGACGCGGCGCGGCGACGCGGCGCGTCGACAGGCGGCGCGGCGACAGGCGGCGCGGCGACAGGCGGCGCGGGGACCCGTGGGCGCAGGAGACCGCCCAGGTCGAGGTTGACCCGTCGACACCCCTAGATCGAGTCCGATGACGGCGTGTCCAACGCCGCCCGCAGGCTTCGATACGAGTCCCGCAGGAGCCGGGCGACTTCGGGCCAGTACGACCGTCCCGGTCCGGTAGGCCCGTCGGGATCGTCGGTCGCCCCGCGATCGCGGACCTCGGCCGCCATGCCACGCAGCCGGCCCGCCTCCGCAACGCGTTCTCGCGGCAGGTCGTACAGGGCCGCATACAGATCGGTGATGGCCTCGCCGGCCGCGGTCCCGGCCGACAGCCCGAGCTCGCGGCGCACCACCCACCAACGCAGCTCGTGGCGCGCGACAGCCTCGACATCGACGTGGTCGGGCAGGCCAAGCGTCCTGTATCCCCGAACGATGTCTGGGGCGAACCGCTCGTAGTCGCCCGAGGACCTGGCAAACCCGGCCGCCGCCCTGGTCAGGAGCAGGCTTGCGCGGAGTGCGCGCGGCCAGGAGACCTGGGCCTGGGCCCGGAGCGCCCGGATCAGCAGCATGAACAGTCTCGCCGGCTGGCGGCGGTAGTACGCCTTCCACATCCGCGTCTCGAGATTGGCGAGATCGTCCGGATCGAAGTCCTTGCCCCAGCGAGATCCAGCATCCATCCCGGCGTCCCTCCAGCGGCTGTCGGGCGATGCCTTCGCCCCGTTCGCCTATCTTGCCCGGATGGATACGCCAACGAAGAGCCCCCGGATGACCGACCACGGCCTGTACGGGCCGCGCTCCGAGGCCTGGCGACTCAATCGTGAGGCCATGCTCCTGCTGGGCGCCGGTCCACGTTCGCTGCTCCTCCAGATCGCCCATCCCGCGGTCGCAGCCGGCGTCAACGAGCATTCCGATTTCCGCGCTGACCCGTGGCGCCGGTTGTCCGCGACGCTCCGGAGCTACCTGACGATCGTCTACGGAACGACGACGGCTGCCCGAGCCGAGATCCGCCGCCTCAACACCCTGCATCGCGGGATCAGCGGGCCGGGCTACTCGGCTCGCGATCCGGAGCTGTCGCTGTGGGTCCATGCGACCCTGATCGATTCGACGATCATCGCAAATGACGCCTGGATCGAGCCGATGTTGCGCGATCGGCGAGCCGCCTTCTACGCCGAGACCCGGCCGATCGGGCGGGCGTTCGGGGTGCCGGAACACCTGCTCCCGCGTGATTTCGACGCGTTCGAGGCCTACGTCGAGACGATGCTCTCGCCGGGCGGACCGGTCGAGGTCTCTGCGGTCGCCCGTGAGCTCGGCCTCGCCGTGCTCCGACCGCCGCTCGAGCCACTGGCGCCGCTGCTGCCGTTCGGCACCGTCTCGGGTACGTTCCTTGCGAGGTTGCCGGTCGGTGCCTACTCGTGGACGCTGTGGCCGGCGATCGGGCTCCTGCCCGATCGCATTCGCGAGGCCTACGGGCTGTCCTGGGGGCGTCGCGAGCGGATCGTCGCGGCCTGGCTCGCAGGCGTCTGGCGCGGCGCGCGACCGTGGCTGCCAGATGGTTTCCGCCAGATGCCGCAGGCACTCGCGGCGGATCGTCGCCTGGCCCTCGACGTCCCGGATGTGCCGAGCTCAGGTGCCGGCGAACTGCCCGCCAGGAACTCGCGTTCGCCATGAAAGTCGCCGGGTCGGCCTACCTGATCTACCTCGCCTGGCAGATCGCCGCGGCCCACGCCCTGCAGCGAAGCGACGTTGCCCGGCCAGTCGGCCTGCTCCAGGCGGCGGTCTTCCAGGCGATCAACCCCAAGGCCTGGATCTTCGCCCTCGGCGCGGTCACCACGTTCCGCCCGGCCGAGCTGTCGGGGATGGCCGGTGGCGTGGCGGTTGCGGTCACCATGATGATCGTGATCGTGCCGTCGGCGGCGCTCTGGGCCTGGGCCGGCGGGGTCGTCGGTCGCCTGCTCGAGGGAGGCCGCTGGCATCGGTTGGTCAGCCTGGTCCTGGCAGGCACCCTGGCGGCGACCGTCGTCACCGTGTGGCTCTGACCTGATCCCTGCCGCTCAGTAGATGCGCGGGAATCTCGCCGCGAAAGAGAGGCCGGCGAGATCGAGCGGGGTCGCATCATCCAGCGTCCGCAGGAGCGTGGCGGTCGACACCAGCCCGTGCCGGTTGGCCTCCACGTAGCCGCGGAGCGTCGACCAGAAGAGGTCGTCGCCCATCGCCTGCCGTGCGTCGTCGATGACGTTGCCGCCCTGGATGTAGACGATCTCGTAGTAGCACCGGGCCGTGTAGTCGTAGATCGAACGATCGACGGGCCTGATCGGGCATCGACTGGAGCGATGGATCCCGAGCACCGAGCGAGACACGAAGTCGGCCATGGCCTCGTCCGTGAAGGGCTCGCGCACCTGGTCGCTGCCGACGATCCCGTAGAACCACTGGTGGGCCACCTCGTGCGCGGCGAGGTACCGCAGGTTCGACCCGGTGCCCGTGGGGATCCAGATCAACCCGGGCGATTCCATCCCGGAGCCACCCGCGGACTGGACGACATCGAATGTCGGATAGCCGTAGGGTCCGAGCCGGGCCTCGAGCAGGGCGAAGGCATCGGCGGCGGCGTCCAGCCACTGGGCGCCGCGTACCCCGGGTCGAAACCAGACCTTGATCGTCGTGTCGCCGACCTGGCGGACTCGCGTGTCGAAGTTGGTCGACGCTGTGACCGTGAAATCCCGGACGTTGGTGGCCTGGAAGACCTTCGTGCGGCCATTCGGGCTCGTCGACACGAGCTCCCCGGTCGTGGCGAGATCCAGGCGTCGATCCGACGTGATCGTGACCCGGACGTCTCGGCTCGACGGGGTCACGAACGGATCGGCGTGGCTCGGCCGCTCGAACGTGACCCGGCGGCTGACCCAGGGCAACCACCGGTAGATGTCCGCAATGCCGTTCGCCCGAGTGAACAGCCAATGCGAGCCGGCCACGTCGTCCTGGAGTCGGGCCGAGAAGCGGACGCGGATCCGGGTGACGGCGTCGACCGGGAGGATGCCGCCGAGCGGGACGATGATCGTCTGCCCGCTGACCGTGGCCGGGACGGTCACCCCGTCGACCGTGACGGGTCGCAGCCGCATGTTCCCGAGGCGGGCGGCGATCGTGTTCAGCTCGATCCGGTCGATCTCCACGCCCGACGTGTTCTTGATGATCGCCGTCGAGTCGACCCAGATGGCCCGGGTGTCCCAGGTCAGCTTCAGATTCGATCGATACACCGCGTCGAGCTCGAGGCTGGAGCGGTTCACCTCGCCGGCGACGATCTGGCCGACCCCTACGGGCGACGCGGCACGAACCTCATTCACGATCGGGGAGGGGAGGGCGGCGAGCACCGCCAGGGCGACGGCGAGCAAAGCGGCCGTGCGGCTGGGGACGCGTGCCATTCGCGGGCATCGTAGCGCAGCCAGCCCGTAGACTCTCTGGCATGGCAGTCCCGACCGAGTCGACCACCGCCGGCATCGCGCTCGCCGACGCCATCACGACCCGGCTGCCGGGCCTCCGCCTGCTGACCGACCTGGTCGATCGAGAGGGCTATCGGACCGACGAGACGCCGTACATCCACACGGGTCTCCCGGCGGCCGTCGCCCTGCCGACCACGACCGCCGAGGTCGCCGAGCTGGTTCGTATCTGTGGTGAGCTTCGGGTCCCGATCGTGCCGCGGGGCGCCGGCAGCGGGCTGTCGGGCGGGGCCGCCGGGATCGACGGCGGCCTGACGATTGCCTTCACGGCGATGGATGAAATCCTGGAGATCGACCGGGAGAACCTGGTCGCGGTCGTCCAGCCCGGCGTGATCAACGCGCGCCTCAAGGCGGCCGTCGCCGAGGTCGGACTGTTCTACCCGCCCGACCCCGCGAGCTTCGAGATGTGCACGATCGGGGGCAACCTCGGGACGAACGCCGGGGGCCTGTGCTGCGTGAAGTACGGGCAGACGCGGGAGTCAGTGCTGTCGCTGGAAGTGGTCATGGCCGATGGCACGGTCATTCGGACGGGTGGGCGCAACCTCAAGGATGTCGCCGGCTACTCGTTGACGCACCTGATCGTCGGAAGCCAGGGGACGCTCGGGATCATCACCGAGGCGACGCTGCGGCTCCGCCCGGCCCCACCGCCGCGGTCGACGATGCTGGCCTTCTTCCCGACCCTCGACAGCGCCGGCGACGGCGTGGCAGCGATCGCGGCAGCCGGACTCGCTCCGGTCACCCTCGAGCTGCTCGACCGGTTCACGATCGCGGCCGTCGACGACGTGCACCAACTCGGTCTCGATCGCACCGCCGCGGCGATGCTGATGGTCGAATCCGACATGCCGGGGGTCGCCGCGACCGATGAGCTCGAACGGGCGGAAGCCGCCTGCCGGGCGGCTGGGGCGACCGACGTCATCCGGGCGGCGGACGCGCAGGAAGCCGATTGGCTTCGCCAGGCTCGACGGGCCGCGCACTACGCCCTCGAGCGTCTCGGCGAGGTCCGGATGGAGGACATCGGCGTGCCACGGTCCCGCGTTCCGGAGATGCTCCGGGCCATCGAACGGATCGCCGCCAAGCATGACGTCCGGATCGGCACGTTCGGGCATGCCGGCGATGGCAACCTGCATCCCGACCTTGTGTTCGAGCGCGGCGATCCACGCGCCGAGACGGTGACCAAGCTGGTCCAGGCCGACCTCTACCGGGCAGCCCTCGATCTCGGGGGCACGGTGACGGGCGAGCACGGGATCGGTGTGGCCCGGCGCGACTGGCTGGAGATCCAGCGCGGGGCCGACGCCGTCCGGTTCATGCGGGCGATCAAGACGGCGCTCGATCCGCTGGGCATCCTCAATCCCGGCCGGGTGCTCTGACCCGCGGCGTCATCCGAGATCGACGGCACGACGAACACCGGAGCGTGATGCCGCTCGTCGACACCAGATGCCTTCGCCTGCTCGCCGCGATGTTGGTCGTCGTTGCCGCGGTCGCCTGTGGGCCGAGCCTCCCCCAATCGAGCCCCGCGGCCGGCTCCACGCCTTCGGCTTCGGCAACGTCGCCACTGGTGGCGGCCACACCGACCCAGCCGAGGTCGCCAACGCAGGCCAACATCGAACGGCTTCGGGCCGCGATCGCCGCCGACGCCGACGATGCCGACGCGCAGCGTGATCTTGGCTTCGCGCTGCTCCAACGGGTCCGGGAGACCGCGGATCCTTCGCTCTACGAGGCCGCCGCCCAGGCGTTTGACGCGGCACGCCGGCTGGCCCCGAACGACGCCCTGGTCCTTGTCGGGATCGGAGGGCTGCAGCTCGCCAAACACGAGTTTGCCGACGCGCTCGAAACGGGTCGCGCCGCCGCCGAGCTCTCGCCGGGTCTCGCCTCAGCGCGTGCCGTCGTCGTCGATGCCCTGGTTGAGCTCGGTCGGTACGACGAGGCCGACGAGGCCGCAGCAGAGATGTTCGCCCTGAACGACGACCTCTCGACGCTGGCCCGAGTGTCGTACCTCGCCGAGCTCCGCGGGAACCTCGCTGTCGCGCTGAGCGCGATGCGCATGGCGGCTGATTCCCCGGGGCTGGCGCCCGAGAACACGGCCTTCGTCCAGGCACTCCTCGGGAACCTGCTGGTCTACTCGGGCGACCCGGTGGGCGCCGCTGAGGCATATCGGACAGCGCTCGAGCTCGTGCCCAACCACGCCCCGTCGCTGGCCGGGCAAGCTCGCCTCGCCATCGGCGCGGGCAACCTCGATGAAGCGATCACCCTCTTCGAGCGGGCGTCGCAGATCGTGCCGCTCGCCGAGTACGTCATCGCACTCGGCGACACGCAGACAGCGGCTGGCCAGACGGATGCAGCCGCCCAGTCATTCGCGCTCGCACGGGCCGAGATCCAGCTGTTCGAGGCCAGCGGTGTGGTCGTGGACCTCGACTTCGCGCTCTTCGAAGCGGACCACGGAGACCCGGACCGGGCCCTCGAGCTAGCCCAGGCAGCGTACGACTCGGCCCCGACCGTCCGGGCCGCGGACGCCATGGCCTGGGCGCTCCATCGGCTCGGACGCGACACCGAAGCCAGGCCGTACGTCGATGAGGCGCTCCGGCTTGGCTCGCGCGACCCACTGCTCCGGTTTCACGCCGGCGCCGTGGCGGCCGTGCTTGGCGAGACCGATGAAGCCCGACGTGAGCTCGAGCTCGCGCTCGCGACCGATCCGGGTTTTTCGGCCACCGGCGTCGGGGAGGCGCGAAGGATCCTGGCCGCGCTCGGCGGATAGCCACTCATCCAATCCGCCACTCGGCGCGAACTAGGAGCGACAGCAATCGGGCGTTGGTCGCGACACGCTCGGCTGGGCACCCGACCTGGGACCCGAGAGGGGTCCCGCATCACACCACCTTGGGAGAGCACTCCATGTCAACACGTTCGCGCGCGGCTGCCATCCTTGGCGCAGTCGCGATCGCGACGACGTCGATCAGCGGCGTCTTCGCATCGAGTCACCGGGAGGCGCCGCTCATCAGCGGCGATCCCAACGCCGACAACACGGATCTCTACGCGTTCGTCAGCCCGGACGATCCGGACAGCCTGACGATCATCGCCAACTACATCCCGCTCGAGGAGCCGTCCGGCGGCCCGAACTTCTTCCCGTTCGACGACACGGTCCGGTACGAGATCCACATCGACAACAACGGCGACGGCAAGTCGGACATCCGCTATGACTTCCGGTTCAAGACCCGCCCGAAGGTCAACAACTTCGCCGGCATCCCGACGTTCCTGTACAACGACGGGCCGATCACGACCCTCACCGACGAGAACTGGCTCGTTCCGCAGACGTACAACGTCGATCGGAACGGCGTCCGGATCGCCACCAACGTCTCCACGCCGCCCGCCAACGTCGGGCCCCGCTCGACCCCGAACTACGCCACCACGGCGGCGCTCGCGGTCAAGGACCTTTCGAACGGCACCAAGCTGTTCGCCGGCCAGCGCGATGACCCATTCTTCGTCGACCTCGGCTCGATCTTCGACCTGGCCGGGCTCCGACCGTTCAACTCGCTCCATGCCATCTCGCTGCCCGCAGCGGCCGGCGTCGACGGCGTCGGTGGCTTCAACACCAACTCGATCGCGATCCAGGTCCCGCTCGAGATGCTGACCAAGGACCACGCACTGCCCGCCAGCGCGAACGACCCCGATGCCGTCCTCGGCGTGTGGGCCGCCTCGAGCCGCCAGAAGCACCGCACGTTCAACGCCAACGGCACGGTCAGCACGTCCGGCAAGTGGCAGCAGGTCTCGCGCCTCGGCAATCCCCTCATCAACGAGGTGATCATCCCGCGCGCCAAGAAGGACTACTGGAACACCCACCAGCCCCATCAGGACTCGCAGTTCGCCAAGTACTACCTGGCGCCTGAGGTCACCGCGGTCGCCAACGTTCTCTACGACGCGCTCGACACGCCCGCGACCTCGGGTCGTGCCGACCTCGTGGCGGTGCTTTTGACCGGGATCAACATCCCCAAGAGCGACACCGTCCCGACCGGCCTCCAGTTCACCTCCACTGGCACGGTTCAGGCCGACATGCTCCGGGTGAATACCGGGATCAAGCCGAACGCGGCCGGCGCCTGCGTCTTCGGTGTCGACGGCGGCGGCACGCCGCAGCGGCTCGGAGCCATCGCAGCCGACCTGTGCGGCTTCCCGAACGGCCGCCGGCTGCTCGACGACGTCACCGACATCGAGCTCCGCGCCCTGGTCGAAGGCTACGGCCCCGTCCTCAACGCGGTCCTCGGCGTCCCCAACCGGACCCCGAACAACCTGCTCGGCGACGGCGTGGACGACAACGACATGCCGTTCCTGTCCACCTTCCCGTACGCCCCGACGCCGCATGCCGGCTACGAGCACACGCACCACAAGGGTGGTCCCAACCCGATGCCATGACCGCGACTCCGTCGCGGTAACCGAGGCCCGGATCGCGCGTGCGGTCCGGGCCTTTCTATGCCCTCAGGTCGTTGCCCATGGTGCGGCGCCACACTGCGGCCAGGTCGGTTCGAACTGGTTCGTCGATGCGTTCCCACAGCAGAGCAGCACAGCAGGCATTCCAGATGGCGGCAACAGCCGCCCAGCCATCACCACCCAGGAAGAACCGGGCGCCGTGCTGGCGCGCGATTGACAGCCTTCGCCGCCGGGCCGAAGATGGCATCATCGTGACTGCACATCTGTTCAGTACAAACGTGCGCAACGACCCTGGCGGGCCATGAAACGAGCATTGGCGTGAACGACTTCGACCAGCTCGTCCGCGCGAGCCGGCTCTACTACGAGCTTGGGGAGACGCAGAACGCGATCGCGACCCTGCTCGGCGTCACCCGGCCGCAGGTCTCGCGGTTGCTGAAGCGGGCACGGGCGGAAGGCATCGTCGAGATCCGGATCGTGGATTCGGCCACCGCGGAGAGTCCCGCGGGCGAGGTTCTGCGTCAACGATTCGGTCTCGACGCGGTACACCTTGCGCCAACCATCGCCGGGCCCGACGACCTGACGAGACGGATGGTCGGACGTCTCGCCGCGGACGTGCTGCGGGCCGCCGTCCGACCGGGCGTGACGGTGGGGATCGGGGACGGCGCCTTCGTGTCGGCGACGGCCGACGCGCTGGAGGACGGCGCAACCCCGGTCGCCCTCACGGTCGTTCCGCTGTGCGGCGGGTTCTGGACAACCGGCCAGGAACGAGAGCCGTATCGCCGGATCGGTGACGCGCTCGGCGGCCAGGTGCGAGGGCTCATGGCCCCGGGTCTCGTCGACGACGCCGAAACGCGCAAGGCCCTCGTCGCGCATGCCGCGATCCGCTCGATCGCCGATCTGTGGGACCGCCTCGACGTGGCGCTATTCGGGATCGGCGGTCCGGCCTGGAGCGCCTCGATGGTCGGCGAGCCGGTCGAGCGCGCACTCGAAGCCGCGGATGCCGTGGGGGAGATCCTCGTTGCGCCGTTCGACATCGACGGCCGGTTTGTGTGCCCGGACCTGCGCGATCGAGTGATCGCGTTCGATGCCCGACACCTCGGACGGGTGCCGGCCGCCATTGCCGTGGCTGCCGGTGAGGGCAAGGTACGGCCGATCCTGGGGGCGTTGCGGGCCGGTGTGGTTCGAACGCTGGTCACGGACGTCGCGACGGCAGCGGCGGTGGTCGCCCAGGACGCGTCGGCGAACGGGACGGGCGCCGTGGCCGGCGCATGAACGGCGACATCACGACGTTCCTGGGTCTGGACCTCGGCACGACGGAGGTCAAGGCAGGTCTCGTGGCCGCGGACGGCCGGCTCCTTCGTCTGGCCCGCGCCGGATACGAGTTCGATGCCGGAGCCACGCCCGGCTGGAGCGAGCAGGACCCCGGCGCGTGGTGGTCGGCGATCGTCAGCGCCGTTCGCGGTCTGCACGTCACGGACGCCACGAACGTCGCTGCCATCGGTGTCGACGGGCACGGTCCCACCCTCGTCGCGGTCGACGATCGTGGGGAGGCGACCCGGCCGGCCATCACCTTCCTCGACTCGCGAGCCGTAGCAGAGGCCGAGGAGCTTGCCGCGACGACCGGCATCCGTGGCTGGGCGCTGGGTGGCCTGCCGGCCGCGCTGTGGGTGGAGCGGCATGATCCAGCAGCCGCTGCCGCCACCCGCTGGTACCTCACGACCTGGGAGTGGCTGGCCCTTCGGCTGAGCGGCGAGGCGGTGGCACCCCTCGTCCCGGACCAATCCTTGCCGGATCCTTCGCTCGTCTCGGCCGCGGGCGTGCCGCTCGAACGGTTGCCGCCGAAAGGCTGCGCCGGCGAGGTCGTCGGGGCACTCACCGACACCGCGGCCGCGGCGCTCGGCCTCCGCGCCGGTATCCCGGTCGTTGGCGGCATGGTCGATGCGTTCGCGAGCTACCTCGGCGCCGGCCTGCTCGAACCGGGCGACGCGTACGACCCGGGTGGAGCCGCCGGTGGGTTCGGGGTCTACTGGGATTCGTCCATCGAGGTCCCGGGAGCCTTCGTCACGCCGGCGCCGTTGGCGGGCCGATTCAGCGTTGGTGCGGCGATGGCGGCCACTGGCCGCGCGCTCGACTGGTACCGGGACGGCATCGTGGGCGGCACCGTCACCACGGAAGCCCTGCTCGAGGAGGCTGCGGTCACGCCGCCCGGCGCCGATGGCCTCGTCTTCCTGCCCTACCTGGCAGGGGAGCGTTCGCCGATCTGGGATCCGGATGCGCGTGGCGTGCTTGCGGGGCTCACCCTCGGGCATACCCGCGGTCACGTCGCGCGAGCCATTGTCGAGGCGTCCGCGCTGGCGATCCGTCACGTGGCGGCCCCGATGCTGGAGGCCGGCGTCCGCGTCACCGACATGCGCGTGTGCGGCGGGCCTGCCCGGAGCGCCTTCTGGAACCAGGTCAAGGCGGATGTCACGGGCTTCCAGGTGGCCGTTCCGGCGGTCCTCGAGACGGCCGCGCTCGGCTCCGCGATCCTCGCCGCCGTCGGGATCGGCGCCTATCCCGACGTGCCCAGCGCCATCCGGGCAATGACCCGGATCGCGCAGCGGATCGAGCCTCGGCCGCAGCACCGCGCGCGCTACGACGTCCTCTTCGACGCCTACCAAGCGCTGTATCCGGCGACGGCACCGCTCCTTCGCCCGCTCGGGATGAGGGCGTCGTGACGCTTGGCGTTCCGCCGAGTGACGCCCACGAGCATCGGCGCGCTCGGCGCACTGTCGCTCACCGGTCTGGACTTCTCGTTCCGGACGCGAACGGGCGGACGACTGCCGGTCCTCGACGGCATCGATCTGCAGATACCCGGTGGCGGCATCGTCGCCCTGATCGGGCCAAACGGTTGTGGCAAATCGACCCTGCTCCGGGTCATCGCCGGGTTGCTCGCGCCCGATTCCGGCAAGGTGCGACTGGACGAAGCGCCGATCGAAGGCCCGGATCCACGGATCGGGCTGGTCTTCCAGGAGCCGCGGTTGCTCCCGTGGCGATCGGCCGCAGCCAACATCACGTACCCGCTGGAGCTTGCCGGCTGGCCCGCTCACCGGCAGGCAAGCCGCCTCGGCGAGCTCGTCCAACTCGTCGGTCTGGACCCGGCAGTGGCTGCGGCTCGACCGTCGGAGCTGTCGGGCGGCACCAGCCAGCGGGTCGCGCTCGCCCGCGCCCTCGCCCTCGAGCCACAGGTCCTGTTGCTCGACGAGCCCTTCAGCGCCCTCGACGCGCTGACCCGTGAACGGTTCGACCTCGAGATTCTTCGCCTCTGGGAGCGCGCCTCGACGACGATCGTCATGGTCACCCACAGCATCCCCGAGGCGATCCTCGTCGCCGATCGTGTCGTCGTCCTGTCGCCTCGCCCCGGCCGTGTCGTCGCGGATATCCCGGTCGGGCTTGACCGGCCGCGGACCATCGCCGATCTCGACCAGGCGACCGTGTCCCAAACCGCCCGCGAGATCCGCGCCCACCTCGGTGATCCGGCGGCAGCCAACGAGGAGACCGGGTCGTGACCCGTGGCGCCTGGCTTTCGGTCGCCGGCGCATTTGCCGTCTTCCTGGCCATCTGGAAGGGGATCGTGATCCTGTCCGGCCTGCCCCCGTTCATCCTGCCGCCGCCGGAAACCGTCGCGTCCAGGTTCGTCACGGCGTGGGCCGATGGCACGATCTGGCCGCACCTGACGACGACGCTCTCTGAGGTCGCGCTCGGGTTTGGCGTCGGTGCCGGGCTGGCGCTCGTCGTTGGCTACGCCCTGGCCCGAAGCGCCGTTGTCGAACGGTTGCTCTCGCCCTACCTCGTCGCGGCCCAGGCGACCCCGATCCTCGCGCTGGCGCCACTGTTCGCGTTGTGGTTCGGGTCCGGGTTGCTCGGCAAGGTCGTGATCTGCGCCCTGATCGTGTTCTTCCCGGTGGCCGTGGCGACGATGGTCGGTATCCGGTCGGTGGACGCACGCTTGCTGGAGCTCGGACGAAGCCTTCGAGCCACGCGGCGACAGGTGTTGACGACGCTCGAGATCCCGGCGGCGCTGCCCAACATCCTTGGCGGCATGCGCGTGGGGGTGACCCTCGCCGTTGTCGGGGCCATCGTCGGCGAGTGGGCGGGTGCCGACCGCGGTCTTGGCGTCCTGATCAACCTGGCCCGCGGCTCGCTCTTTGACACGCCGCTCATGTTCGCCACCCTCCTGACCATCGCCCTGGTCGGGATCGCGCTCTACCTCGTCGTGATTGCCATCGAACGCCGGCTGGTCGGCGCGCGATGAACCGGCCAATGCCATCGGAGGTCCTCGTGTCGTCACCCCGTTCCCGCGCTCGCTTCGTGCCCGCCGTCGTCGCCTTCGTCTTCGCCGTGGCCGCGTGCACCGGCGCCGGATCCACGGCGACGCCGTCGGCATCGGCTCCGGTGGCCTCTGCCTCTCCATCGACGGCGCCAACCGCGCCACCGGCCGAACCGGTCAAGCTGGTCGTGGGGCTCGGCTACATCCCGAGCGTCCAGTTCGCGCCGTTCTACCTCGCCCAGCAGGAAGGCTGGTACGTCGACGCGGGCCTCGAGGTCGAGTTCCAGAACAAGATCGACCCGGACCTGATCACCCTCGTGGGGCAGGGCGCCATCGACATCGGCCTTGGCGATGGGACGAGCATCATTCCGGCGGTCAGCCAGGGCATCCCGGTTCGGTACCTGGCGACGGTGTACGGCCTCTTCCCAAGTGTCGTCTTCGCCAAGGCTTCGTCGGGCATCGCGAGGGCCGCGGATCTCGAAGGGCGCAAGATTGGGACGCCCGGGCGATACGGCTCGAGCTGGATCATGCTCCAGGCCCTGCTCGGATCGGCCGGCCTGACCAACGAGGATGTCGAGATCGTCGAGTATCCCGACTTCACCCAGCGCGCGGCCGTCGAACAAGGCGTGGTCGACGCCGCAACCGGGTTCGCCAACAACGAGCCAGTCCAACTCGAGCTGGCCGGTCATCCGGCCGTGGTCCTCCGGATCGACGACATCACGCCGCTGCCCGGGCCCGGCTTGATCTCCGGGGTGAGCACGCTCGAATCGAAACGTGACGCGATTGCCGCCTTCGTGCGCGCGACCCTTCGAGCCATGGACGCCATCACCGCCGATCCCGAGGCCGGGCTCGAGGCGGCGATCGTGGCGGTCCCTGAGCTCGCCTCCGCGCGCGAGGCGCAGCTGGCCGTGCTCGAGGCGACGATCGAGTCATGGCGAGGTCCGCTCCAGGCGTCGAATGGTCTTGGCGCGATCGATCGGGACGGCTGGACGGCCTCGATCGAGTACCTGGCGAGCCTCGGCCTGGTCCCCAACCCCGTGACCGTGGACGACCTGGTCCGCGACGACCTGATCGACGCCGGAGGCTGAGTCGTGCTGGGACTTGTCCGACCCAGCGGAACGCGCCGGTCGTGGTGGCTCCGCGAGGCGCTGGCCGCCGAACCTGCTGACCTGGCCGGGTCTGCGCCGCCACTCCTGGGGACGATCACGGCGGACGTCGTCATCCTCGGCGGGGGCTACACGGGTCTCTGGACCGCCTGGCACCTGACCGAACAGGCACCCGGTGCACGGATCGTCATCCTCGAGGCAGACATTAGTGGCGGCGGGCCGTCCGGCAGGAATGGCGGGTTCGTGACGGGCTGGTGGGACGAGCTTCCGACGCTGATCGGACGCCACGGGCAGGACGCCGCGCTATCGATCGCGCAGGCCGTCGACGACGCAATCGACACGATCGGATCATGGTGCGACGCCCACGGCGTCGACGCCTGGTATACGAAGGCTGGCTCGCTTGCGGTCAGCGCAGCGCCGGCCCAGGACGGGATCGGCGAGGAGGCCGTCGAGGCTTGCCAGGCGCTCGGGGTGGGCGACCGGTTCGTGGCCATCGGAGCGGAGGAGGTCGCCGCGCGCGTGCGTTCACCGGTCCTCCGGAGTGGTGTGTTCATGCCGCATGCCGCGACGATCCAGCCCGCGATCCTGGCCCGGGGACTGCGTCGCGTGCTCCTCGAGCGCGGCGTCACCATTCATGAAGG
This sequence comes from uncultured Chloroflexia bacterium, assembly GCA_963809045.1. Classification (GTDB taxonomy): domain Bacteria; phylum Chloroflexota; class Limnocylindria; order Limnocylindrales; family CSP1-4; genus SPCO01. The sequence goes on along the minus strand of CAWEHW010000005.1, from coordinate 196,307 downwards.
GACGGCGGCCGTGGAGCTCGATGGCGAGCGGCCCGGCCCGCTCGGTCGGGTGGGTGCCGGGAGCCGGCGCGCACCGGCCGGTCGGGATGGCCGCCCGGTCCGCGTCCGGACCGCGTCGGCCGGGGGTCACGGCGAAGTCGTCGCGAGGTCGGCCGTCGTGGCCTTGAACGCCTGGGCGGCCGGCTGGCCGTCCTTTGGTCGCCGACTCGTGACCTGGTCGAGTTACATCGTCCTGACGGAGCCGATCCCGGACAAGCTCGAAGCGATCGGATGGACTGGTGGGGAAGGCCTGTCCGACGGCCGGTTCACGCTGCACTACCTACGGACGACCCGCGATGGACGGATCGCGATCGGGGGCGGAGGCGGTCGCGCCGGGTTCGGTGGCCGGATCGGGACGGCATTCACGGACGACCGGGGTTCGGCAGAACGCGCGGCGGCGGGTCTGAGGCGACTCTTCCCGTCCATGCGTGACGTGCGGATCGACGATGCGTGGGGCGGCCCCATCGACATCACCGCGGATCACCTGCCGATGTTCGCGAGCGTGCCGCGACGACCGATCCATTTCGCCCACGGCTATTCGGGCAACGGCGTCGCGCCGGCCGTGCTCGCGGGCCGGATCCTGGCCGCCCTGGCGTTCGAGCGTGCCGACGACCCGATCCTGTCCCTGCCGATCGTGGGCGCGCGGTCGCGGGCGTTTCCCCCGGAGCCGTTCCGCTATGTCGGCGCGCGCGTGGTCCGGGAGGCGATCGTCCGGGTGGAGGAGGCCGACGAAGGAGGCGTGGCACCTTCGCGATATCTCCGCGAGCTCAGCCGCCTGCCGAGACGGCTCGGCTATCACCTCGGGCCCGAATAGGGCTTTCGTCGGAGGATGCCCTTGCGTCGACCAGCGGAGGAGCCCGAAATCGGGTAGAATTGGTGTTCCCCCGCCGCGTCGCGTCGCGCGCGTGCTATGTCCGATTCGTGCAGGAGTCCCAGTGAACAGTCGCCCTCCGGTCAAGCCCACGACGGTCGAGCCGTTCAAGCACGTGATCGACGAATACAAGCATCAGGCGCAGACGATCACCTGCACCTGCGGCTGGCATGGCAGCTCGGCCACGCTGGACCGCGGCGGGTCGGAGTGGACGGCGCACCTGTTCGAAGTCCGAGGCAAGAAGCGCTAGTCGCCACGCCGGGGCGGCGCTGCCCGCGGTGCCCAGTCGCTTGCGCACTACCTGTGCGCTCGCTCCATCGCTTCGCGGGCGCCTTCGTCTGCACCGCCCAGAGCGGCGCCGCAACCGCTTGATTCGAGGGCGGGTCGGCGCTTGACGATCCGGATCGCCTGTTAGCCTCTCGCCGTGAACCTGCCTCGGACGCCGCCGTTCGCCATCCGTGCGCGCCTGCTGACGCCGCTGGCCGCCGGGGGCACGTATCACGAGCCTGATGGCCTGGTCCTCGTCGATGCGGACGGGGGGCTTTCCTTTGTGGGTTCCGCCACGGAGCGGCCAAACGACGCCGCGACCGCGTCCGACCTGCGCCCCTGGGTCGTGCTGCCCGGCATGGTTGACACCCACGCCCACCTCCCACAGTTGCCGAATGCCGGACTTGGGTTCGCCCTTGACCTCCTGACCTGGCTCGACCGGCTCACGTTTCCGACCGAGCGGTCGTGGTCCGATCCCGCGGTCGCTGAGACGCTGGCGCCACGGATCTTTTCGGCCCTCGCCGCGTCCGGTACCACAACCGTACTGGCCTACGGCGCCGTGTACGAAGCGGCGATGCATGCCGCCTTCGGCGCCGCGGAACGGCACGGCATCCGGGCGATCCTGGGCAAGGTGATGATGGACCGGGGGACCTACGACCCGACCATCGAACCGGCAGCGATCCTGGATCGCTCGCTCCGCGAGTCGGCGGACCTGATCGCGCGCTGGCACGGCGCGGACGGGGGCCGACTCGGCTATGCGGTCACGCCCCGGTTTGCCGTGACGTGCTCGGCCGAGATGCTCCGCGAATCGGCGTCGCTGGCGCGGTCGACGGGGACGTGGTGGCAGACCCATGTGTCCGAGGATCCGTTCGAGATCGAAGAGGTCCAACGGCTCTTCCCCGACGCGCTCGATTACGTCGACGTGTACGACCGCGCGGGCGGGCTGGGGGAGCGGACGGTCCTCGCGCACGCGATCCACCTGTCCGACCGCGAGCTGGTGCGGCTCGTGGAGACGCGGACCCGGGTGTCGCACTGTCCGGCGTCAAACGTGTTCATCGGCGCCGGGGTGATGCCGCTCGCGCGGTACCTCGCCGCGGGATTGCTCGTCGGTCTCGGGTCGGATGTCTCGGGCGGACCAGACGCGTCGATCTTCTCAGTCATGCGCGTCGGCGCCTACGCGCAAATGGCACGCCGGTCGCTCGTGGGTGACGAGGGTCCGGTCCTCGGGCCGCTCGACTGGTTGCGCCTGGGAACGCTCGACGGTGCCCGGTCGCTCGGGCTCGACGCAACGATTGGGTCGATTGAGGCGGGCAAGGACGCCGACCTCATCGCCGTCGACCCGACCTATGTCTCGGCGGTCGCGGATGCCCCGGGCGACGACGCGCCCGAGGACCTGGTGAGCCGTCTCATCTTCAGGGCCCACCCAGACATGGTTCGCGGCGCGTGGGTCCGGGGGCGAGCGCTCGACGGTCCGGGAAGTCGAGCCTGAGTCGCGGCCGACCCTATGACGTCGACCGTTGGCCGGCCTTCCGGCCACGTGATGCCAGCACGGCGAACGTCGCGTTCATCCCGAACAGATAGACGACGAACGCGGCGTTGGCAAAATCGAACACCTGGATCGCCAGGATGCTGATGCCGAAACCTACAGCGCTGATGGCGTAGGCGATCCAGCTTTCTGACTCAGGGTGGCGATAGGACTTGAGCAGCGTCGGGATGCCCGCCAGCACGTCGGCAAGCAAGGAGAACAGGATGGCCAGGTTGGGATTCTCGGTAACCCCCCAAAGGATCATGCCCACGACCGCCGCACCCATCAGGTAGTAGTCGCGAGGCTCGGTCTTCCAGTAGGCCTTCTTGTTGAAGAACGAGGCAGCGACAACCAGGAGTGGCGTCAAGCCAGCGGTGAACGATGCCCACGAGATTCCTTCCACGCCCTCGGCGCGCTGGGCAATGAAAATGATCATCGGGAAGATGCCCCAGAGCAACCATGTGATGCGGTTTGGCTGGGCTCTGCCGACGATCGTTTCGTACAGGTAATACAGGCCACCGAACGAGGCGATGACGGCCCCGACGAGCGCGAAATGCTCGGGCAGCATGGCTACCCTCGGGCTGCCGCGAACAGGTGGATCGCGTCCGTCGTGCCCTTGAACTCCACCGGCCCGATGGGGCGGAACGCCACGGCGGTGTCGGCACAGGCGTCGACCACCGCCTGGCTCACCAGGACTTCGCCGGGCCGGGCATATTCGCCGATCCGTGAGGCCACGTTCACCGTCTGGCCGTAGAAATCGCCCTCCTGGAACAGGACCGGTCCGGCGTGCAGCCCGACGTGCGCGGGTGGCAGCCCGACCGCGGCGACGCCGTCGACCATCTCGAGCGCCGCAAGGACGCCCGGCCCGGGATCGGGGAAGAAGAACATCACCCCGTCGCCCAGCCACTTCACCGGCCGGCCGCCGTGCTGCACGGACGTGCGCTGGACGACACGCGACAGCCGTTCGGCGAGTTCGGCCGCCGCAAGGTCGCCGCGATCCTGGGTGAGGCGCGTGAACCCGGTGATGTCCAGGAAGCACATCGCGGGAGCACGATCCACCCTCGGCTGCAGGCCGGCCCGATCCAAAGCGCCGGCGACCCCGGACACGATGTTGGTCGTCCAGGCATGTCGTTGCTGGGCACGATAGATCGCAAGGAGCGCGTTGACGGAGACCCTGCCGAGCTCTGGGGTGATCGCGGCGGCTCGCTGACCGATGTCGTTCTCCGTCAGGCCCTGCGCCATCATCGGTTGCTGGATCTCGCTTCGCCACCATTCGCCCTCGCTCTCGGCCACCCTCCGGAGGCTGTCGCCATAGACGCGGATCGCGCGCTCGATGGCGATCGGGCGGAACCCCTGGGCCAGCTGGAACTCGATCAGCGGCACGATCTCCAGCTCGTCCTCGCGAACGCGATCCTCAGGGCCGGCCGCCGGTCCACCGACCGCATCCCGAACGGCCAGCAGCAACTCAAGCGGGATCGCCGATCGTTCGCTCAAGCTCGCGAAGGTGTCCTCGGAAAGGGGCGAGAACGCCTCGCGCGTCGCGGCATCGAGCGAGTCGAGGCCCATGCTCCCGGCCCGGACGATCGTCGCCAGGGCATCGAGGGAAACGCCGCCTCGATCGAGCGTCTGCAGCAGCTGGACCCGGTGGACCGTGCTGTCCGTCAGGGAGCGCTCTGCCGCGAGTTCGAGGAGGCCCAACTCGAGAACGCGTTCGACGAACGCCGGGTCCACGCCGGCGCGCCCGGCGACGCGGGACACATCCACCTCGGCCACGCCCGTAGCCTAGTGCCGGTCGCCCGGTTCGCGCTCATCGCCCGGGTGTGGGAGCCCGCACCCTAGATCAGGATCAGAGCGCTGCCGCCTGGATCTCGCCCGTCCGCGAAAGCCTTGGTCGCGACCTTGCCATCGACAGGAAACGATGCCTTCAGCGCGAGCCCAGCCAGTCGAACAGCCGCGACATTCCCCCGTGTGGCGGAGACGAGCAGCACCATTCGGCGGCTGCGCATCTGACGCGCATCGCTGGATTTGGCTGCGCGTTGTGCGTGTGGCGCGCATATCAGACGAGTTGGCCCGTCGGGAGGTCGAAGGCGTGCACGCCGCGCACGGATTCAGCCGATTTGGGGCCCGGTGTGCCGAATCGGTGCGAGGGATGACCAGAACCTACGATCTGGGACACATCAGGGTCAGATATGGTCATCCGATGCACATCAGTGCCGTGTCCGGGTCCGGCCGTCGTTCCGAGTCGTGGCCGAGGCGCGGTGGTGCGACGGCCAGCCAGTCACCACCTCGGATCCGTCATCCCGTGACGGACCACGCCGACATCCTGATCACGGGCGGCACGATTGTTGACGGCACGGGCGTGCCCGGGCGGCCAGGAACCGTTGCGATCGTCGACGGCAGGATCCGCGTCCTCGATCCGGCCGGGCTGCCCGCCCAAGTCGCCGCGACGATCGACGCAACCGGCAAGGTGGTGGCCCCCGGGTTCATCGACCTCCACAGCCATGGCGGCCTGGTCATCCTGGAAGATGGACGCCACGAGCCGAAGGTCCGGCAGGGCGTGACGACCGAGCTCGTCGGCGTCGACGGCAACGGGTTCGCGCCGTTCCCGCGGCGGGAGGATCTCGAGGCATTCGTCCAGCTCGACTCGGGACTCGATGGCCGTCCGGACATCGACTACGACTGGGACTCGGTCGAGGGCTACCTCGCGCGGTATGACGGGAGGGTCAGCCTCAACGTCGCGACGCTGATCGGCAACTCAGCGCTGCGCATCGCCGCCCTGGGCTGGGACGACGTCCCGGCGGACGAGCGAGCCATCGACCAGATGCGCGGTCTCATCCGCGACGGGATGGCCGAGGGTGCGTTCGGGATCAGCTCCGGGCTCGACTACCCGCCGGGCAGCTACGCGTCGACCGAGGAGCTCGCGGCGCTCAACGAGGAAGCCGGCCGTCACGGCGGCTTCTACCACACCCACGTTCGCTATCCGCTCGGCGACCGCTACCTCGACCCGTTCCGGGAGGCGATCGAGATCGGTCGTCGATCCGGGGCGCCGTCCCACATCACCCACTTCTACCACCGGCAGACGCATCCGGGCGGCCCCGAGGCGATGCTGCAGCTGGTCGACGACGCCCGCGCCGAGGGTCTCGACGTCACCTACGACAGCTACCCATCCGAATGGGCGGCGACGCGACTCCTGATCCAGCTCCCGCAGTGGATCCAGGCCGGCGGTCCTGGTCCCCTCAAGGAGCGTCTCGCCGATCGCGCCACGCGTGACCGGCTCAGGTCCGAGTTCAAGGCCCGGGGTGCCGCGTACGCGAGCCCGGCCGGGTGGGCCGATGTCCGACTGGCGGCGTTCCACCGCCCCGAGAACCTTCGCTGGGAGAGCCGGACGATCGCCGATGTGATGAACGACACCGGTCACGATGCCCTCGACGTGATCTGCGATCTGCTGCTGTCGGAGGACCTGGGCGTCGGCCAGGTGACGAGCGGGCCCTGGGCCGAGACGCTGCGGTTGTTCGTGAAGCACCCCATCGGCATGGTCGGGACGGACAGCACGTTCCTCGGCGACAAGCCCAGCCCGCGGACCTGGGGCAGTTTCCCGCGGATCCTCGGCCAGTTCGTGCGGGACGAGGCGTTGCTCAGCCTGGAGGAGGCGATCCGCAAGATGACCTCGGCGCCGGCGGCCAGGCTCGGGTTTCGAGATCGAGGGGTCATCCGCGATGGCGCCGTCGCCGATCTCGTGGTGTTCGACCCAGCCACGGTCCGTTCGACCGCCACGTACGACGAGCCGCGTTCCTATCCGATCGGGATCGACCACGTGATCGTCGCCGGGACGCCGGTCGTGACCGACGGCGTGCACACGGGCGCGACCCCCGGACGAGGGCTCCGCCACGGACGCGACTAGCTGACCTCGCGATCGCCTCGGTCAGGTCAGGCGTCGCTACCGGTTCACGGACGGGGCAGCTTCGCCACGACGAGGACGCCAACCGCGAAGAGCAGGAGGGCGAACGGAGGCCCGAATGCGAACCACGCCACGGCGCACAGGAGCAGGAGGACACCCACGGCGACCGCGTTGCGGGGGCCATCCGCGGCCAGGCCGGGCTGAGCCGTGAACGTCGCAAGCGATCCGGGAACCGGGATACCGGCCGACCGGTCGAGCTCGTCGGACGTGGCGCGAAGGACCTCGAGCGTGTCGTCGTCGGCAAGGTCCTCGACGACCGCGGCCATCGCAGCCTCCTCGAATGCCGCCGCCGCGGCGATTCGATCGTTCGCACTCGCAACCGATGCCGACATCTCCGTGGCCGCCCACGTCCCGCTGAAGCTGGCGCTGGCGAAGGACCGCAGCGTCGCCTCGCGCGCGGCCGTGGCGGCTTCATCGAAGATCGCCGTCCGGCCCGCTTCGGCCGCGATCGCGCGGGCACGGTCGCGGGCCGCAAGCCGGGTGGCGTCGGGCCGGGCGACGACCATGACCTGCAGGTTCACCCGGCGAAGCCCCTCCAGGACGGCCTCGACCCGAGCCCGGACAGCGGCGTGCTCGGTGTTCGCAGGCGTCACGGGGTGACCCTAGCGCAACGGTCAATCGGCCGGTGATAGAGTCACTCGCCATGGAGGAGGGTCCGTGCCAGAGCTGACGACCCGGACCGCGCCGCCCGATGCCGTCGTCGTCGAGCCCGGCACCATCACCCCGGGTCGCGCGCGAGGAGCCGGACCACTCCGGCGCGAGGGACCGGCCAAGCTGACCGGCGAGGCCAAGTACGCCGACGACCTCGTGTTCCCGGGCGCCTGGTATGGCGCCACGATCCGTTCGACCGACGCGCACGCCCGGTTCCTCGCGCTCGACCTCGACCCGTCGTTCGACTGGTCCAAGGTCGTTGTCGTGACCGCTGCCGACATCCCCGGCGACAACATCGTCAGCTCGATCAAGGCCGACCAGCCGATCCTCGTCCCGGTCGGTGGGGAGATCCAGCACCACGCCGAACCCCTGGCGCTGCTCGCAGCGCCCGATCGGGCGACGCTTCGCGCCGCGCGGCACGCCACGCGTCCACGAACCGAGAAGCTGACGGCGGTCTTCGATCCCGTGGTGTCGGATCACGCCTTCGCAGCCTACGAGCTCGCCGCCGGTGACCCGGACGCGGCCTTTGCTGCCGCGGACCTCGTGCTCGAAGGCGAGTACCGGGTGGGTCACCAGGAGCAGCTGTACATCGAGAACAACGCGATGATCGCCGTGCCGCAGGACGACGGCGGGGTGACCGTGACCGGATCGCTGCAATGCCCGTATTACGTCCACGCCGCGCTCAAGCGCGGTCTCGCCATCGACGATCGACAGGCCAGGGTCGTCCAGGCCGAGACCGGCGGCGGGTTCGGCGGCAAGGAAGAGTACCCATCGATGATCGCGCTCCACGCATCGCTGCTGGCCGGGAAGGCCGGGCGACCGGTGCGGATGATCTACGACCGCCACGAAGACATCGCCGCGACCACCAAGCGCCATCCGGCGATCGTCCGTCACCGCACCGGCGTCACCCACGACGGCCGCCTGATCGCCCAGGACATCGAGGTCGTGATGGACGGCGGGGCGTATTGCACGCTGACTCCCGTCGTACTGTCGCGAGGCGCGATCCACGCCGGTGGGCCTTATCGCTGTCCGAATGTCCGCATTCGGGCGCGTGCGACGCGAACCAACACCCCGCCCAACGGCGCGTTCCGCGGCTTCGGCGCGCCGCAGGTCCAGTTCGCGTCCGAGACGCACCTCAACCGGATTGCCGACGCACTCGGGATCAGCCCGCTCGAGATCCGCCGGCGAAACGTGTACACGCTCAACGACACCACCCCGACCGGGCAGGTCCTGCGCGAGAGCGTGGCCGGCGAGGAAGTGCTCGAACGGGCGGCCGAAGCATCCGAGTTCGAACGCCTCCGCAACCTCCACGCGTCCGGGCGCGAGCGCCGCAACGCAGAGCGCGCCGACGGCCCCGACATTCCCGACGGCCACCGGCAATCGCCGCTGCGGTCCGGGCGCGCGCGAACGGCCAGCGGGATCGGCCTGGCGCTTGCCTGGCACGGTGCCGGGTTCACCGGTTCGGGCGAGGTGAAGCTGGCGTCGGTCGCCTCGCTGGAACTCACGGGCGATGGCCTGATCCAGATCCTGACTGCGTCCACCGAGATGGGCCAGGGGACGAAGACGATCTTCCCCCAGCTTGTCGCCGAGGCGCTCGACGTCCCGATCGAGGCGGTCGAGATCGCGGCCCAGGACACGGCGTTCGTCCCCGATTCGGGCCCGACGGTTGCCTCGCGGACGGCCATGGTCGTGGGTGGACTGCTGATCCAGGCGGCCGGTCGGCTGCGGACCGAGGTCGAACGGTCGACCGGTGGCGGATTCGCGACGACCTATCGCGATTTCGCCAGGACGCACGGCCCGCTCCGGATCGATCAGCGCTTCGAGCCCTATCCCGGCGTCGGTTTCGATGACGCGACGTATCGCGGTGACGCCTACCCCGCCTTCGGTTGGGCGGCCTGCGTCGCCCAGGTGGAGGTCGACCTCGATACGGGCGAGGTCCACGTCCGGGACGTCGTGGCCGCCGACGACATCGGCCACGTCATCCATCCCATCCTCGCCGAGGGCCAGGTCGAGGGCGGCACGCTCCAGGCGGTGGGCTACGCCACGATCGAGGAGATCAAGCTGCGCGACGGGCGCTACCTCAACGACCGGCTCGCCACCTACATCATCCCGACCGCTCTCGACGCGCCGCGGATCACCACGATCCTGGTCGAGGCGCCGTACTCAGGGGTGCCACACGGCGCCAAGGGCGTCGGGGAGCTGCCGATGGACGTCGGGGCGCCGGCGGTGGTGGCCGCAATCGCCGACGCGACCGGCGTCTGGATCGACCAGCTTCCGGCAAGTCCGGAGCGGATCCTCGCCGCGCTCGCCGGCGTCGCCGCGGTAGCGCCCCTGCCGGCCGGGGCATCGGAGCCCGCGGCGTGACGACCTACAGCTTCACCGTCAACGCCGAGCGCGTCGATCTCGACATTCCGGGCATGCGCCGGCTTCTCGACGTGTTGCGCGAGGATCTCGGGTTGACCGGCACGAAGGAGGGCTGCGGGGAAGGGGAGTGCGGCGCCTGCACCGTGTTGCTGGACGGAGCGCCGGTCGACGCGTGTCTGATCCCGGTCTGCCAGGTCGCTGGGGCGAGCGTGGCGACGGTCGAGGGCTTGACACCTCGACGGGAGACGGCCGCGGCCGGGTCGACAGCGACGCTCGATGTCCTCCAGACCGCGTTCCTCGAGACTGGCGGCGCGCAATGCGGGATCTGCACGCCTGGGATGCTGATGGCGGGGCACGCCTACCTGGATGCCGGTGGCGGCCCCGACGACGACGCGATCCGCGAAGCCATCGCGGGCAACCTCTGTCGCTGCACCGGGTATACCAAGATCATCGAAGCGATCGCGCTGGCGGCGAGCCGGCAGGCCGGAGCCGGCGCATGAGCCAGGCGCCCGATCGGATCCCGGTGGCGACCAACGGCAAGGGCCCGCACCCCGCCGAACCCGCGCCGCAGGACGACGCGGCCGAGACGCCGACACCATCGACGGTCGCGTTCACGCCCACGCAGCTGGCCGTCGGCTTCGGGATCATCGCATCGCTCGTCCTCCTCGTCGCCGGCCGGATGCGTCGCAACCGCTCGCGTGCCGGTGGCCTCTTCGGACGCCGCTGAGCGATGCCGATCGAACCGCCGGTGTGGAGCCCCGAAACGCTCTCAGAGGCGTACGCGAGCCTGGCCGAGGCTCCTGCCCGCCCGATCGCCGGGGGCACGGACCTGATGGTTGCGCTCACCGGCGAGCTCGGGGAGCCGCCGGAACGGGTCCTCGACCTGTGGCGGCTCGACGAGCTTCGCGGGATCGCGGTCGATGGTGACGCGATCGTCCTGGGTGCCCTGACGACCTACACGGAGATCCGGCGCTCGGCGCTCTGCCGCGAACACCTGCCCGCGCTCGTCGAGGCGGCCGCGACGATCGGCGCCGCACAGATCCAGAACCGGGGCACGCTCGGCGGCAACATCGCGAACGCGTCGCCCGCCGGTGACACCCTGCCGGTGCTCCTGGCCCTCGACGCGTCGTTCGTGTGCGGCTCGGGGCGCGGCGAACGCTCGGTCCCGAGCGACCAGTTCTGGACCGGGTACCGAAAGACGGCACTTGCCCCGGATGAGCTCATCGTCCGTGTGCGGGTGCCGCTCGCGGCGGGTCGCGAGACCCGGTTCCGCAAGATCGGCACACGGCGGGCCCAATCGATCAGCAAGGTCGTGCTCGCGCTCAGCTACCTCGAGGCCGGCCCGTCGACCCCCTGGACCGAGGTCCGCCTCGCCCTGGGGTCCGTCGCGGCGACGCCGATCCGGGCAACGGCCACCGAGGCCGCCCTGGAAGGCCGTCCGCCGACGCCGGAGACCGCCGATCGAGCCGTCGAAACGCTCGCCGCCGAACTCCACCCGATCGACGACGTCCGGTCGACCGCCGAATACCGGCGCCTCGTCGCGGCCCGGGTCCTCCATCGGCTCATCCGCGAGGCGGGCGGATGGTGACCGTTCGCCCGGGCGGTCCGCGCCCACTGCCGCCGATGGACGTCCTCGACCGCATCTCGGCGGGGATCTTCGCGGCGACCATGGCGCCACTGTTCGAGGGTGCACCGCGGTTCCTGGGCCGGCTGGCGATGGCCCGGCCATACGGCACGCTCGAGGAGCTCTTCGAGCAAGCCCGCGGGATTGCCCACGCGATGCCGATCGCCGAACAGCTCGAGCTGATCGACGCGCATCCGCGTCTCGGTGCGCCGCCGGCGAGCGTGTCGGCGCTGTCATTCGTCGAGCAGGGGTACGACCAGGACGCCGCCGAGCGAGCCGCTCATGATGCCGAATCCGAACGGGCGAGAGTCGCCTCGGAGCTGGACCGGCTGAACAACGCCTACGAGTCCCGGTTCGGGTTCCGGTACTGCGTGTTCGTGGCCGGGCGGGCACGCGCCGATCTGCTGCCCGGGTTCGAGGCCGCGCTCGAGGCAGACCGGTTGGCCGAAATGTCCCGTGCGATCGATGCGGTTGTCGAGATCGCCGTGGATCGCGCAGCGAAGCTCGGCGTCGAAGATCCCCAGGGCGCCCCGGCATGATCGAGCTCGGGCGGAATCGCTACGGCAAGGCGGCGATCCACGTCGTTCGCGTCGCGCGCGACGAGGGCGGTCACCGGGTGCGTGACGTGATCGTCGCGGTCGCCCTCGAGGGCGATTTCACGGCCGCGCATGCCGATGGCGACAACTCGCTCGTGGTCGCGACGGACACGATGAAGAACACGGCGTTCGCCTACGCCCGGGACCATCTCGACGGATCCATCGAGGCGTACGGTCGGGCGCTCGCAGAACACTTTCTCGAGTTCGACCAGGTCGACCGTGCGACCGTCAACGTCCGCGAGCACCTCTGGCGACCGATCGAGGTCGGCGGCACGCCGGCCCGTGATGCCTTTCTCCGTGGCGGGGACGGCATCCGGATCGCGACCGTCGCGGTGAGCCGGGGCGAGACCATCGTCGAGGCCGGCATCGAGGACCTCGTGGCGATGAAGACGACCCGTTCGGGCTTCAGCGGTTTCCCGCGCGACCGGTACACGACCCTGCCGGAGACCGACGATCGCCTCATGGCCACAAAGATCACGGCGATCTGGCGCTACGGGTCGCCTGATCTCGACTTCGACGCCACCTTCGAGGCGGTCAAGCAGACCCTGCTCGAGGTGTTCGCGGACCATGACAGCCCCTCGGTCCAGACGTCCATCTGGATCATGGCCAAGGCGATGCTGGAGCGGCACGAGGCCGTCGAGGAGGTCAGGATGGTGCTGCCGAATCTCCACCACTGGCTCGCCGATCTGAGCCCGTTCGGGATGACCAATGACTCGGAGGTATACGTGTCGACCACGGAGCCCCATGGCCTGATCGAAGCGACGGTCCGTCGCAGCGAGACCACCTGATGCCGGCGGGTGTCGAGGTTCGGCGGGGACCAGTCCCAGGATCCGAGCGGGTCCTGACCGAGGAAGCGCTCGCCTTCGTGGCCGACCTCCAGCGGCGGTTCGGCCCGCTCCGGCTGGAGCTGCTGCATCGTCGTGAGGAGCGCCAGCGCGAGCTGGATGACGGCGTGCTGCCGGCGTTCCTGCCGTCCACGCGTGAGATCCGCGAATCCGATTGGACCGTGGGTCGGGCGCCGGCGGACCTCGACGATCGACGGGTCGAGATCACCGGCCCCGCCGAGGCCAAGATGATGATCAACGCCCTGAATTCGGGCGCGCGCGTGTTCATGGCGGACCTCGAGGATGCCCTCTCGCCGACATGGGCGAACGTCGTCGGAGGTCAGGCCGCGCTGATCGATGCCGTCCGGCGCGAGCTCGTGTTCGAATCGCCCGAAGGCAAGGCCTATCGGCTCAACGACTCGATCGCGACGCTGCTGGTGCGACCCCGCGGCTGGCACCTCGTCGAGTCGGGCGTCCTGATCGATGACGTGCCGATCTCGGCGAGCCTGTTCGATTTTGGGCTCTTCCTGTTCCATAACGGAGCCGAGGCGCTCCGGCGAGGGAGTGGTCCGTACCTGTACCTGCCCAAGCTCGAGGGCCACGCCGAAGCCCGGCTGTGGAACGAGGTCTTCATCCACGGCCAGGAAGCCTTGGGCATCCCGCGCGGCTCGATCCGGGCGACCGTCCTGATCGAGACGATCCTCGCGGCGTTCGAGATGGACGAGATCCTCTACGAGCTGCGCGAGCACGCTGCCGGTCTGAACGCCGGCCGCTGGGACTATCTGTTCAGCGGGATCAAGAAGCTCAAGGCATCCCCGGAGCTTGCGGTTCCGGACCGGTCGCGGCTGACCATGACCGTGCCGTTCATGCGGGCCTACACGGAGCTGCTTGTCCGGACCTGCCACCGGCGGGGCGCACACGCCATCGGCGGCATGGCCGCGTTCATCCCGAACCGCCGCGACCCGGCCGTGACCGAGGTCGCGCTCGCCAAGGTGCGCGACGACAAGGAGCGCGAGTCCGGCGATGGGTTCGATGGCACCTGGGTGGCGCACCCCGACCTGGTCTCGATCGCCACCGAAGTCTTCGATCGCGTGCTGGGAGACCGGCCGCACCAGAAGGACCGGCTGCGCGAGGACGTGACGGTCGAGGCGTCGCAGTTGCTCGACCTGCGCGTCCCCGACGGTTCCGTCAGCGAGGCCGGGGTTCGCGCCAACGTCCGGGTCGCCATCGCGTACCTCGACAACTGGCTGCGGGGCAATGGAGCCGCCGCCATCGACAACCTGATGGAGGACGCGGCCACAGCCGAGATTGCGCGATCGCAGCTGTGGCACTGGCGGACGAGGGGCACGCGACTCGACGACGGTCGGACCGTCGATGGTGCGCTATACGAGCTGATCCGGGAGGAGGAGCTGGTGCGGCTTGGCGGTTCGGAAACGGGCCGGCTCGAGGAGGCGGCCGAGCTCCTCGACCGGCTGGTCCTCGACGATGACTTCGCCGAATTCCTGACCCTTCGCGCGTACCCGCTGCTGGATTGACGCACCCGCCGCCTGACCCGGCCGAGGTGCTCAGGGCGTGCCAGGACGAGCTCGCCGATCTCTACCTGCGCCTGCCGGGCTTCGATGCGCTCATCGCCGACGATGTCACGCTGACGTCGGCCGGCGCCCCGTTTGCATGGTTGAACCAGGCGTGCTCTGCGCGCTTCGCCGCAGGGACGGTCGAGGCGCGGATCGAGGAGGTGATCGCGTGGTTCGAGGCTCGTGACGTGCCGTTCTCGTGGGAGGTGGGTCCGGCCGACGCGCCAGCCGACCTGGGCGAGCGGCTGATCGCTCGCGGCCTCCTGCCCGGCCCGGAGGACACGCCGGGCATGGTGGTGTCGCTGACAGCGTTGCCGGACCTGGAGTCGCCAGCTGAAACCACGATCGACATCGTCCGCGACCCAAATTCGTACGACGAATGGCTGGGAACCTTCCGTGATGCATTCGGGATGCCCGCCGATCTCGTGGAAGTGTTCTCGAGCATTCGGTTGCTGGGGTTCGCGGACGACCTGTCGTACCGATTCGTCCTGGCACGGCTCGGCGGCCGCCCGGTCGCCACGGCGGTCGGCGTGGTGGCAGCGAACGGGGGCATGATCGCCAACGTGGCGACGGTCCCGGATGCACGCCGGCGCGGGATCGGACGAGCGGTGACCCTGGCGGCGATGCGTGCCTGTGTCGACATGGGGGCTTCCGTCGCCGTTCTCCAGACGAGCACGATGGGCCATGCGGTCTATCGAGGGCTCGGCTTCGAGGAATTCGGCACGTATCGAACGTACGCTCGCTCTGGCTGACGACGCCCACACACGGTTTCAGGTCGAGGCGATCGTCCGCTCCACGAACTGCCCGGCACCGCGCGTTCCGACGAACGCTGCGTCCCGGATGACCGCGCGGCCCCGCACGAATACGTCGCGAACCGCACCCGTGACCCCGATGTCCTCGTATGGTGTGTAGTCGCTGGTGTGATGGAGATCCGCGCCCCGGATCGTGCGCTGCACGGTCGGATCGAAGAGCACGACATCAGCGTCACGGCCCACCTCGATCGCGCCCTTCGTCGTCAGGCCGAACCGCGCCGCCGGGGTGGTCGCGAGGAGGTCGACCATCCGCTCGAGGGTCAGCCTGCCGCGTGCGACGCCTTCGGAATACAGCAGGGCGAGGAGCGTCTCGATTCCGGGAGCGCCGTTGCTGATCTCGTTGAACGGGGCTCCTCGGGCAGCCTCCGCCTTCTCGACCGAGCGCCGATCCGGGACGTGGTCGGTCGCGACCAGGTCGAGGGTCCCGTCGGCTAGTCCCGCCCACAACGCATCGCGATCGGCGCCGGAACGCAGCGGCGGCGCAATGATGAACCGGGCGCACGAGGCAGGATCGGGATCGTCGTAGCACTCCTCGGTAAGCACGAGGTAATGCGGACACGTCTCGGCAGTCGCGCGAACACCCGCCGCCTTGGCCTCGCGGACCGCCTCGAGGGCCGCCCCAGACGAAAGGTGGACCACGTGAACGGGCGCCTCTGACATCCGGGCGAAGGCCATCGCGCGGGCGGTCGCCAACGCTTCGACGTAGGGCGGTCGGGTCGTGGCGTGGAACCGCGGGGCCACGTGACCGTCGCGCAGGGCGGCGCGGACGGCTGCATCCAGCAGGACCGGATCCTCGCAGTGGACCTGGAGCATGCCGCCCCGATCGCTCATGACCCGCATGGCATCGAACAGCCGCTGGTCGTCCAGGCGGAAGTCGAAGACCATGAATGCCTTGCATGTGGCAACACCGCCGTCGACCACCGACGGCAACTCGGCGAGGAGGTTGTCCATCCGGCCGCTCAAGGCCAGGCTCAGCCCGTAGTCGATCGCGCTATCCGATTCGGTGGCACTGCGGAACTCCTTGAGACCGACAATCGCCGACTGTTCGGCTGCCGGGCTCGATCCCGTCCCGGGGTTGTTGAACGCCAGGAACGTGGTCGTCCCGCCGTATGCCGCCGCCACGGAGTCCTGGAAGAAGCGGTCGGGCTCGACATCGGTCGCGACCCGGGTGTGGGTATGGACGTCGACGGCCCCGGGCAACACGAGCAGCCCGGTCGCGTCGATGACGTCCGACGAGCCAGCGACACCGCTCAGGTCGCTTTCGATGGTTTCGATCAGCCCGCCACTGATCGCGACATCCGCGCGCCGCGACCCCGCCGCGCTGACGACCGTTCCCCCGAGGATGAGCAGGTCCGTCACGGAGTTGCCCCGTCAGCCGCCGTTACCGCCGCCGCCGTCGCCGCCTCCTCCACCACCGTCGCCGCCCCAGCCTCCGCCGCCACCCTCGTGACCGTGGTGTCCGGCACCCGAGTCGTGGCCGTGATCGTGACCGTGGTCCCCTCGGTTTTGATGTCCATGACCGCCGTCGGTGACCGCCGCGCCGCCCACTGCCGCCGCGCCGCCGACAGCCGCCGCGCCACGGGCACCTCGGCCCGCGCCTGAACGACCACCGCTTCGGCTCCGAAGGTGGGCATTCACCGCCAGAACGATCACCACGATGATCGCGATCAGGATCGCGATTTCGACGGGGCTCATTCCTCAGTCCTCCGTTTCGACGATCCGGATGTCCTGCGCCCCTTCCCAGAGACAGCGCCGGCCGATCTCTCGCAGGAGGTCCTCCCAGCCCGCGTCCGGGATCACCGTGGCGAAATGGTTCGCCGCGAGCTGCCCCACCTTCGACGCGGTCGTGCAGCCGCCGTACGGGAAGAAGATCTCGCACTCGCTGATCCCACCCGGATAGATCGCGAGCTGGCCGGGCGCCGGATGGGACGTGTGGTTCTCGTATTCGAGCCCGGGGCGGAAGTCCCCGAACGGGATCCAGGTGGACTCGCCCGTCCAGCGACAGTGGATCAGCTTCGATTCGATCGGCAGCATCGCGCGGATCGCCTCGATCGTCCTTGGTGCCGCCGCCTCCCACCGGGCGCTACAGTGGAGGTCGCCGACGGTGATCTGCAAGGTACCCATGCACGGAGGATAGCGTGGCGAAGGCGGCGAATCAGCCGGCCCCGACAGCGCCCACGATCTCGACGCATGTCCTCGACACCGGGATGGGGGCGCCCGCGGCGGGCATCCACGTCACGCTGTACCGGCTGAGCGATGACGGGCGTCCGCTTCGGTTGACCCAGGCGCTGACCGACCACGACGGCCGTGTTCGGGACCTCCTCGAACGCCCGCTCGTCGCCGGCCAGTACCGACTCGAATTCGACCTGGCGCCGCGGTCAGACGATCAGGCCGCCCTCATCGACCGCTTCTTCCAGCGAGTGTCGGTGGACCTGTTGATCGGCGACGTCTCCCGGAGCTACCACGTACCGGTCTTGCTCTCGCCGTATTCGCTGACGACCTACCGGGGAAGCTGAACGACCGGCGCAGGCCCCGACGGCGCGTCGGGGCCCTTGCCGTCGACCTACCTGGTTCGGTTCGGTTGGGGTGGAAGGAAGGTCCGGTTCGGGTTGCACGCGACGCCGGGATTGAGCTCGTGCGGATCGGCGAGTCCGAGCTTGACGTCTTGTCCGTAGGCCTGTGACTGGCCACCTGGGCCGTTGGGGCCTGAGCCGTCGAGCGGTGCACCCGGGTCGTCGTTCAGGCCGGAGAACGAGCACCACGACTTGCCCTGGTTCTGGTGGTCATTCCGGCCGCTGCCGGTGACTTCGCCGGCGAGGGCCGCGCCCGCGCTCAGGCTCAGCACGACGGCCGATGCCGCCACGGCGAGCCCAAGCCTTCTCGTGAATCGATGCGCCATGACATACCTCCAACGGCCGAGGGCGGTCTCGCCATTGGCAGTGCGGCACGAGTCAGGCGACCGGACATAGGGACATCGCGCCGTGGGTCCCACCCCCGGTTGAGTCCCCTCCACCTCGATCGAGCCCGATACTGACCCGGCGCAGGATGGGCTGCCATACCCGCCCCGGAGTTCGCGGTGACAGGACGCACCGGCTCCCGCAAGCTTGTGACACCGTAGCTGTCATTCCGGCCTCCCATTCTCGCCCCATGGAAGCCGCCACCCATCCACCGCTCACCGTCGTCCACGCCGATGGCGAGGTCGCGCCGTCGGCCACCCGGGTTCGTCTCGAAGGCGACCGGATCGTCATCGAGCGACTTACCGTCCGCGACCCCGCCCTCGCGGCGTTCATGACCTCGCGGCCGGCCGCGGATCGTGCCGACATTGCCGAACGCGCGATCCGGATCGGCCTGCTCGCGCTGCAGGATGCCGGCGTGACCGTCAACGTCGACGTCGTTCGGGCCGAGTTCGAGAAGCTCGTCCGGCAGGCGGAATTGGTCAACGACAAGGCCGCACAGGCGCTCGAGCTGACGCTCCGGACCAACTTCGCCGATGGCGATGGCCGCCTGCCTCGCACGCTCGAGAAGTTCCTGGGGGACCGCGGCGCGCTACGCGGCATGGTCGAGGAGCTGTTCGACGAAACGAAGCGTGACAGCGCGATCGGGCGGATCGGGCGAATGCTCGAGCGGTACTTCGACGGCGACGCGTCCAAGCTCGCGATGTTGCTCGACCCCACCCGGCTCAATTCCCCGATGCACCAGTTCCGCCAGGAGATCTCCGCCGGCTTCAAGGGGCTCGAGGAGCGTCTTGTCGCCATCGAAGCCGCCGCTGCGGCCCGCGGAGCGGAGCGCGCCCGATCCGCGGCCAAGGGCGGCGACTTCGAGGACCTGCTGGAAGGCATGCTGGCCGATCTCGCTCGTGGTTCGGGCGACCTCTTCGACCGAACCGGGACCGAAACCGGGACGACCATGAAGTCCAAGAAGGGCGACTTCGTCCTCACCGTGGACACCCGGGTGGCCCATGGCTGCGATCTTCGCGTGGTCATCGAAGCCAAGGACCGGCCAATGTCGATGCGGGCCATCCGCGATGAGCTACGCGAGGCGAGGGAGAACCGGGGAGCGGCCGTCGCGGTCGTGGTCTTCACGCCAAAGCACGCGCCGACCGGCGTGGCGCCGTTCACGCTGGTTGGCGATGACGTCTATTGCGTGATCGACCCGGAGGCGCCGGAGCCGGCCACCCTCGAGGCGGCGATCCGGCTCGCGCGGCTCCTGGCGCTCGCGTCGCTCGTCGAACACGAGGTGGAGGTCGATGCCGCGGCGATCCGGGCCGCCCTGACCGGCATCCGCGAGCAGCTCGACGCGGTCCGATCGCTCAAGGGCCAGCTCACCTCGATCTCGAACGCGACCAAGGCCGTCTGGTCCGGCCTCGAGCAGATGCGTTCGAACATCCTCGCCCGCGTGGTGGAGGCGGAAGCCGAGATCGGCGCGTAACGAGCCGCCGCGCGTCCGCAACGTCGCCGTCACGCCACCGATCGACGCGGTGATCCGGCGAGTTGCGCCGGTACGCTATCGTGACCGTCCGACGGCCCGGGCCGGGTAACCCGGCGTCGTCGCCTGCAGCACGAGGAACACGATGGCGCGAGCAATGTGGAAGGGGGCCGTCCAGTTCGGACTGGTCACCATCCCGGTCAAGCTCTACCTCGCGACCGAGTCCAAGGGCATCAGCTTCAACATGCTCCACAAGGACGACCTGTCGCGGATCCAGATGAAGGTCTGGTGCCCGGTCGAGGACGAGCCGATCTCGCGATCCGACACGGTCAAGGGCTACGAATATTCGCCAGGCGAATACGTGGTCGTCACGGACGAGGACCTCGAGCGCGTGCCGCTCAAGACCGTCCGCTCGATCGAGATCGAGCAGTTCACCAAGGCGAAGCGCGACGACGCGGCGGTTCGGTTCGTGAAAAGCGCGTACTACCTCGAACCCGACAAGGTCGGACGCAAGGCGTTCCACCTGCTCAAGAGCGTCCTCGAGGAAGAGGGCCTCACGGCGATTTGCAAGGTCGTGATCAAGGATCGCGAGGCCCTCGCCGCGCTCGATCCGTTCGGCGACACGATGTTGATGACCACGCTGCACTGGCCGGACGAGATCCGCGCGACCACGGAACTCGACCTCGGTGACGAGAAGTACGACTTCAAGCCGGCGGAGCTCGCGATGGCCAACCAGCTCGTGTCGGCGATGACCAGCGAGTTCGATCCGTCCCGCTACAAGGACGAGTATCGCGAAGCGCTCGAGGAGGTCATTCAGGCCAAGGTCGACGGCAAGGAGACCGTCGAGGTCGAGGCGCCCGAGGAGACCGGCAAGCTGATCGACCTCATGGCCGCTCTCGAGGCCTCGGTCAACGCGGCCAAGGAAGCCCGCGAATCGAGCAGCACGAAACCGGTCTCCGTCTCGGAGGCGAAGGCCGCGAAGGAAGCCAAGGCCGCCAAGCCTGCCGCGAAGGCGAGCAAGGCCAAGGCCGACGCCGACGACGAGGCGCGCGCCAAGCCCGCACGGAAGCGCAAGACCGCCTGACTCGATTCGTACCGAGGGCCGTTGCGGCACACTCCCCTAGATGCCGCTCGACGAATATCGCCGAAAACGCGACTTCGGCAAGACCCCCGAACCGGCGCCTGCGGTCGCCTCCGGCCTGGCAGCGGGCTCCCGTTCCGGCCGGTTCGTGGTCCAGCGTCATCGCGCCACACGCCTCCACTACGACTTCCGGCTGGAAGTCGATGGCGTCCTGGTCTCCTGGGCGGTTCCCCGCGGACCGACCCTCGACAACACGCAACGACGGATGGCGGTGCACGTCGAAGACCACCCAATCGAGTACTTCGATTTCGAGGGCGTCATCCCCGCCAAGCAATACGGCGCCGGCGACGTGATCGTCTGGGACTGGGGGACCTGGGAGGGGGAGGAGCTGAAGGGCGGCGCCGGTGCCGCGATCGAGGCCGGCGAGCTCAAGTTCAGCCTCAAAGGCGAGAAGGTGAAGGGGCGATTCACGATCGTCAGGACGAGCGGCCGGCGGCGCAAGGGCGACGACCCCGCAGCCCGAGCGTTCGAGGATGACGCGGGCGACCAGTGGCTCCTGATCCACAAGCGTGACGAACACGCCGTCCCAGGCTGGGATGCGGAGGATCACCCACAGAGCGTCAAGACCGGGCGGACCAACGATGACGTGAAGGCGGCGCGCGACGTCCTGTGGAACGGGCAGGCACCCGCTGCGGCCGCGGAGATCGACCTCACCGGCGCCGTGACCGCGCCGATGCCCCAGAACATCGAACCGATGCTGGCCACGCTCGCCTCCAAGCCGTTCAGCGATCCCGACTGGCTGTACGAGATCAAGTGGGATGGCTTCCGGGTGCAGGCCGTGGTCAAGGACCGGAAGGTGCGCGTGTGGACCCGCAACCTCAAGGACGCGGCAACCTATTTCCCGCGACTCCTGAGCTCGCCGACGTGGATCGAGGCCAGCCAGGCGATCGTCGATGGGGAGGTCGTCGCCCTCGATGATGCCGGGCGCCCGGACTTCAACCTGCTCCAGGAACGGCTCGGCGACGCCAAGGCACCGGAGCTCGTCTACCAGGCGTTCGACCTGCTCTACCTCGACGGCCGGTCGCTGCTCAACGTCCCCCTCGAGGACCGCAAGCGGCTCCTCCAGAGCGTCCTCCGGCCGCACCCACGGGTCAGGTTCGCCGCACACGTCGTCGGAGAGGGGAAGGCCTTTCACGATGCGGCTGGTCAGAAGGGGCTCGAGGGCGTCATCGCGAAGCTCCGACGGTCTCGGTACGAGCCGGGCCGAAGGACGGCGGCGTGGCTCAAGCTCAAGATCCGGCCCGAGCAGGAGCTCGTCGTGGGGGGTTGGACGCCGGGCGAAGGCAATGCGCGAGAGCTCGGGGCGCTGGCCGTCGGGGTCTACGAGGACGGGCGGCTTCGCTTTGCCGGGAAAGTGGGCTCAGGATTCGACGCTCGGACGAGACGGGTCATCCGTGAACGGGTCACCGCGCTGGAGACTAGCGACGCTCCGTTCGATCCGCCGCCGCCGCGCGACTACCGCGGCCGCTGGGGCGGTGAGCTCCGCGACGTCCGCTGGGTTCGTCCCGAGCTGGTGATCCGGGCGGAGCTCGGTGGCTGGTCGCGGGACGGGATCGTCCGCCAAGCCGCGTTCAAGGGCTTCGACGACGACCGCGACCCGACGTCGGTGGTTCGCGAGGCGCCGGTCTCCACCGACGAGGCCGTCAGGTCTGCCGAGGCGGCCGAACCCGAACAGCACGCTCCGTCGCCCAAGTCGGCCAAGCCGGGCACGGCGGAGAATCGACCAACGGACATCGTCAAAGGAGGAGCCGCCGTGGCGAAGAAGACCGAACACGCCACCATCGCGACGCCCGACGAGCTGGAGGCGCTCGAGGCAATGGGCAAGGAAGGCGTGTGGCAGGTCGGCGGCCACGAGCTCAAGGTGACCAACCTCGACAAGCCGATCTTCGACGGTGATCCACGCATCACCGGCGACCCACCCATCACCAAGCGGGAGCTCATCCGGTACTTCGCACGGATCGCGCCGACGATGCTCCCGCACCTCGCCGACCGGCCGCTCAACCTCCAGCGGTTCCCGAATGGCGCCGGTGCGCCCGGCTTCTGGCAGAAGGACATTCCGTCCACCGCCCCGACGTGGCTGCGCCGCTGGCACGAGACGGGGGTCGATGGCCGCGAGGACCGCGACGCCAACGACCACCTCATTGCCGATCGCGTCGCGACGCTGGCGTGGCTCGGCAACCAGACCAGCTTCGAGATCCATGCCTGGACCGGGCGCTTGCCCGACCCCTGGCAGCCGGCCTTCGCCCTGATCGACATCGACCCGGGGGACCAGACGACCTGGGAGCAGACCGTCAAGATCGCCCGCCTGTACCGCACGGCGCTGGGCCACCTCGACGTGAGGGGTTACCCGAAGACCACCGGCAAGCGAGGCATCCAGATCTGGATCCCGATCGTCCCGAAGTACTCATTTGCCGAGACGAGCGCCTGGGTGGAGCGCGTGTCGCGTGCGGTGGGCGCGATCGTGCCGGATCTCGTGTCATGGGAATGGGCGAAAGGCGCCCGGAAGGGCCGGGCGCGCCTCGATTACACCCAGAACGCCTCGATCAAGACGCTGGTCGCGCCCTATGCCGTTCGGCCAGCCCCTGGCGCACCGGTGTCCGCCCCAATCGCCTGGGAGGAGCTCGACGATCCCGAGCTGCGGCCGGACCGCTGGACGATCCGGACGATCGTCGAGCGGGTGGCCGAACGAGGCGACCTGTTCGCCGGTGCCCAGACCGATCCGCAGGAGCTGCCCGAAGTCTGACCGTGGATGGCACCATGGGTCGATGACCGACGAGATCGTCCTCCGAACCCCGACCACCGCCGAGTTCCCGCGCTTCACGGCGCCGCTGTCGATCGCCTTCAACCACAGCATGAGCGTCGCCGAGATCGAGAACGAGCTGCGGACGGCAGAGCTGGATCGGTTCGTCGGCGCCCTCGACGGCAATTCCGTGGTTGGTTGCGCGGCCGCGTACACGTTCGGGCTGACCGTCCCGGGCGGCGAGGTCGCGGCGGCCGGCCTGACCTCGGTCGGCGTGCTCCCAACACACACCCGCCGAGGGATCCTCCGCCAGATGATGACCTGGCTGTTCGATCAAGCCCGCGAGCGCCGTGAGCCGGTGGCGATCCTGTGGGCCTCCGAGGCCGCGATCTACCAGCGGTTCGGCTATGGGCAGGCCACGCAACAGACCTTCTTCGAAGCTCCGAGGGACAAGATCCGCTTTGTGCGGCCGATCGAGTCGCCCGGCCGGATGCGGATCGTCGATGCCGATGAGGCGGCTCGCCGGTTTCCGCCGATGTACGACGCGATTCGCCCGGGCCTCCCGGGAGCCCTGACCCGGACCGAGGCCCGGTGGCGCTGGGAATTCCTTGCCGACCACGAATGGCATCGCCACGGCAACGGCGAGATGGTCCGGGCGATGCTGGAGGTCGATGGCGAGCCCCGCGGCTACACCCTGTACCGCCAGCTCGGGGAGTGGGACCGATCCGGGCCGAAAGGCGTCCTCACGGTCACCGAAGTCCTCGGACTCGATGCGGATGCCGAGCAGGCGATCTGGCAATGGTTGTTCGGCATCGACCTGATCGGCACGATTCGCGGCTGGCGAGGTCCGGTGCGTCACCCGCTCCAGCTCATGGTCACCGAACCGCGTCGTCTGTCCATGACGCTCAACGACGGCATGTGGCTGCGGATCATCGACCTGCCGGCCGCGCTGTTGGCGCGTTCATACAAGGGACCCGGCAGGTTGATCCTCGAGGTGGCGGACGAGTTCTGCCCATCGAATGCGGGACGGTGGCAGCTCGACGTTCCGGGCGGCGAAGCTGCCCCAAGCGCCCCGAGCGCCCCGAACGCGACCGTTGCACCCGCGTCGCCGGCGGCCGAGGTCGATCTCCGCCTCGACATCGGCGCCCTGGCGGCGGTCTACCTCGGTGCGTTCACCGTCGGCGACCTCATTCGAGCGGGTCGTGCAACGGAATGCCGATCCGGCGCAGGCGTGCGCGCCGATGCCCTCTTCGCGACGGACCAGGCGCCCGCCACCACGACGATGTTCTGAACGCGTCGCCATGGGCGACGCACCTAGTCGAGGGCGAGGATCCCGTGGAGCGGCTCGCCGGTCGACTGCCGGAACAGGTTCGGTTCGATGATCAGCGCAACATCGTCGCGGTCCGGCCAATTCGGATCGTAGAGCCGAAGGCGGACGGTTTCGCCCTCGATCGAATAGCCGTAGCCCACGACCTGGTGACTCTGCGTCAGCTTGTACGGGTTGAGGCCCTTGTGCCGGACGAGGCCAACCTGGGCCAGACGCCCCGCGTCGATGGTGGCCCGGATCCGCGGCCATTCCCGCTCGCGGCTCCGGCGGGCCATCCGATCTCCGCGGCGAGCCCCCATCACCCAGAAGCCGATGGGCGTGCGCAGCCACTTGAGCGACTTGACCTGCAGGCGGACCAGGGCTCGGAACAGCGGCGAGCCGTTGGCCGGCGGCTCGGTGTCCGAGGGTATGTGCTGCCCGGCCACGAACCGATCCCGGACGTACCAACTCATCCCACCGCAGAGGCCCTTCGACGCATCGCCGATCCCGATCCGGCGCGGATCGACGATCCCGAAGCGGAGCGTCGGCCCAGGCGGGAAGCGGTTCGCGAAGTGCAGCCCGTGGGTGCTCGGCAGGAACCCGGGCACGCGATTTGACACGGCCATGCCACAAGCCTAGCGCGCTCCAGGCCCGCGAGCGACCAGTTTCGAGTCGTACAATGCGGCCTCAACGCGGCCCCCGCTCTCACCCACGTGCCCAGGAGGTTGCCCACCGATCCCCAACGGTAGATCGCCATCGCCAGGGACGTTCGAACTCAACGACGAACAGGGAGGACAGGATCGATGTATGTCCGCGCCGCCACGCTCACGAGACACCCATTGGTGAGCGCTCGAGCGCTCCTTGCGGCAGGCCTGATTGCAGGGCTGCTCGCGATCACCATGGCGCCACACGCGCGTGCCGCGACGACGTTGAACGTCGGGGTGGGCGTCGGGTCCGGCACGACCGCCGGCAACGTCTACGCTCCCGGCGACGTCACGGTCCTCGTCGGCGACAGCGTCAAGTTCACGATCGAGTCCGATGAGCCCCATAGCGTCACCTTTGGCAACGGACCTGCTGACGTGGCGCCACCAGAGTGGCCGGCCGCCGGCTTCACCGGTACCAACCCGCCGCCCCCAGGGCTGGCATCGCTTACCGGCACCTACGCCGGGACCGGGTTCCTCAATACCTCGCTGATGTTCGGCAAGGGGTCCAACGCGACCGTCACGTTCACGGCGGCGGGTGCGTTTGCCTTCCTCTGCCAGATCCATCCGGGAATGGCCGGGACGGTCAATGTCGTTGCCTCCGGGACCACGACGACGCAGGCCGAGGCGGACGCGAAGGCGACGCTGACCAGGAACGCGATCCTCGGTGCCGAAGCTGCCCTGGAGGCGGCGCAGACCGCGCAAGTGACCGAGACCAAGCGGTCCGATGGCACCAGTCTCTGGAACATCTTTACGAACTCCGGGCAGGCACCCGCACCGCAACCGGGCGGCGGCACCGGATACCTCGAACTGATGCGCTTCGTTCCGCCATCACTCGACATCCAGGAGGGCGACACCGTCAAGTGGACGGCCCTGGCCTTGCACTCGGTCACGTTCCCGGGAGCGACGCAGGATCCATCGACGATCGATCCGTTCACCACGCCGCCCGACCACGGACGACGTCTACGACGGCTCGAGCTTCTACCACTCGGGCTTGCTCGCGGGCGGACCGGGCGCTCCCACCACGTACGAGCTGACGTTCCCGGACGCGGGCACGTTCAACTACATCTGTGCGCTGCACGTCTTCCTGGGCCAGAGCGGCGTGATCAACGTCGATGCGGCGCCCAGCGTGACGACGCCGCCCACCGACCTCGGGCTGCTTGGCACGGATCCGCCGACGTCGGGCGCTCCGTGGCTGGCGATCGGATTGCTGGCCGCACTTGGCGGTGCGATTGCGACCGCCGTGAGGGTTGCCCGGCGGCGGTAGCCCCGGTACCACCTCGTATCCGGACGGCCGGGTGGGCTTCGGCTCACCCGGCCGCTCCATGACCGCGCCTACTGAAGCGTGAGTGTGCCCGTCATCAGCGGGTGAACGATGCAGCCCAGGCGGTACGTGCCGGCCGGCTGCCCCGCGACCGTGTACGTGACGGTGTCCACTCCGAAGAATGGCCGCTGGTTGAGGACCAGCTGACCGCCAGCCGACGAGATCGTCACGTTGTGAGAGACCGCGGCGTCTGCATTGACGAAGCGGATTCGAAACGGGGTGTCCGCAGGGCCAGTCAGCGTCACTGGCGCAAAGAGCGAGTCACGGCCCTCGAGCTGCAGCGTCACCGGAGCCGGCGTCGGCTTCGGCGTGGGTCTTGGTGTTGGCTGGGGCGTCGGCTTCGTTGTCGGTTTCGGAGTGGGCTTGGGCGTTGGCTTGGCCGTCGGCCGAGCCGTCGGGGTGGGCTTCGCGGTGGGCGACGGGGTTGAAGACGGAGAGGGTTTGACGACCGGATCGTCGGTCGCATCGAGGCTGGGTGCGGCCGATTCCGCTGCGGGCGATCCAGCTGGGGGCGCGCTCGATTTGGCTGTTGGGGCCGGCCCGTCCGACGACCCAGGGCTCGCCGAAGGGGGCAGGGGAGATGGCAGCCCAGGCGACGGCAAACCGGGCGACGGCCCGGTGGGCGCCGATGGAATCGACGGGGGCTCCGGAGCGGCGCAAGCGATGACGAGCAGCCCGACGGCGAGGAGCCGGCGGGTCCGGGGGAAAGGCACGGCGGCATTGTAGCCAGTCACGCTGCGCGGGCTCGTCCAGCGCGAATCGGCCTACCATCGAGCCATGCCCAATCGACTCGCCACGGAGACCAGCCCATACCTGCTCCAGCACGCGCACAACCCGGTCGATTGGTTCCCGTGGGGACCTGACGCGCTGGCGCGAGCCAAGCTGCTTGACCGGCCGATCTTCCTGAGCATCGGTTATGCCGCGTGTCACTGGTGCCACGTCATGGAACGAGAGTCGTTCGAGGACCAGGCGACCGCGGAGTATCTGAATGAACATTTCGTGGCGATCAAGGTCGACCGCGAGGAACGACCAGACCTCGACCAGGTCTACATGGCTGCCGTCCAGTCGATGACCGGTGGCGGTGGCTGGCCCATGTCGGTGTTCCTGACCCCGGAAGGCCGGCCGTTCTACGGCGGCACCTACTTCCCCGACGAACCGCGCCATGGAATGCCGTCGTTCCGGCAGGTCCTCGAGGGCGTCGACCGGGCGTGGCGCCAGGATCGGGCCGAGGTTGAAGCCGCCGGTGGGCGTCTGGTGCAAGGCCTGATCGACCAGGGCAGGCTGGAAGCTGGACCGGACGACCCGACCGAAAGCCTGCTGGAGGCGGCGACGTCCGCGATCGAAGCATCGTTCGACCCGGTGAACGGCGGATGGGGTCGAGCGCCCAAGTTCCCCCAACCGATGACGATCGAGTTCCTGCTGCGCCGGCATCTTGCGACCGGCGACGCTCGGCCACTCGCGATCGCGCGGCGATCGCTCGACGCCATGGCGGACGGAGGGATCCACGACCAACTCGGTGGCGGCTTCCACCGCTACTCGACGGACGCCCGGTGGCTCGTGCCGCACTTCGAGCAGATGCTCTACGACAACGCCCAGCTAGCGCGCGTCTACGTTCATGCGTGGCAGGTCACCCGGGACGACCGGTATCGCGAAGTCGCGGCAGGCACCCTCGACTACATGATCCGCGAGCTCACGACGGCCGACGGTGCGTTCGCGGCGAGCCAGGACGCCGACACCGAAGGGGAGGAGGGTGCGACCTTCGTGTGGTCGGCCGCCGAGGTCCTCGAAGCCCTCGGCCCGGCCGGGGAGGTCTTCTCGGCGGCGTACGGCGTGACGGATGGCGGCAACTGGGAAGGTCGGACGATCCTGTCGCGAGTCGCGACCGACGACGACCTGGCGACGCGGTTTTCCATGACAGTTGATGCGGTTGGCACGACGCTCGCGAGTGCCCGTGCACGGCTCATGTCACGGCGGGACGGGCGGCCTCAGCCGGCCCGCGACGACAAGGCGCTCGCGGCCTGGAACGGCCTGGCGATCGCGGCATTCGCCGAGGCCTCGATCGGGCTCGAGGTGTCAGCCGAGTCTCGCCGCACCTACCGTGCGGCCGCCGAGCGCGCGGCTGAGACCATCGTCGGCGGGCTGGTTCAGCCCGATGGTTCGCTTCGCCGATCCTGGAAGGACGGCCGAGCGGTCGGCAACGGCGTTCTCGAGGACTACAGCCACCTGGCCGATGGTCTTCTCTCGCTCTACGAGGCGACCTTCGATGAGCGCTGGTTCGTCACGGCGCGCTCGCTGATGGATGAGGTTATCGAGCATTTCGTCGACCCGGCCGGTGGGTTCTTCGATACGTCCGACGAGCACGAACGGCTCGTCACGCGACCAAAGGACGTCCAGGACAATGCCGTCCCATCGGGGAACGCGGTGGCGGCGAGCGTCCTCCTCCGACTCCATGCCTGGACCGGCGAGGGCGTGTACCGGTCGGCAGCGGAACACGCGATGCGAACGGTCGTGTCGTTCGTCGCCCGGTATCCGACCGGCTTCGCGCAATGGCTGTCGGCGATGGATCTCGCGCTTCGCCCGATCGTCGAGGTGGCGATCGCCGGGGCACCGGAGCATCCCGCGGCGGCGAGCCTGATCGCGGAAACCCGCGCGGGCTATAGACCTGGCCAGGTGGTCGCCGTCACCGCCGAGCCAGGCGGATCCGCGGTGCCACTCCTCGCCAACCGGATCGCCATCGACGGTCAACCCACGGCGTATGTCTGCCGGAGCTTCGTCTGCCGGCTGCCGGTGACGACCGCCGGGGCGCTTCGGACTCTGCTTGTCGAGGCTACGAACGGAGCCGCATCAACCGCCTCCATCACGACGCCGTGACCGGAGGCCCGGTCGAGCCACGACTCGCGGCGACTGTCGTCCTGGTCCGGCCAGGCCGACATGGGCTCGAGGTGCTCCTGACGAAGCGGCCCAGCTCGATGGCGTTCGCCCCGGACATGCACGTGTTCCCGGGTGGCCGAGTCGACGCCGCCGACGCCGACGCAGGGCTCCAGGCGCGATCGGTCATCGATCGAGACACGGCGGCGCGGGCGCTCGGCGGCGATCTCGACCCGACCACCGCGCTCGCCGCCCATGTCGCGGCGGTGCGCGAACTGTTCGAGGAAGCCGGCGTGCTCCTCGCCGACGTGGCGGGGCACCGCGATGGTGTCGATGGCCGCCCCGTCGTCCCAGGCCCGTCGCTTGGCCTGGCCCGGTCAGCGCTCGTCGGCGGCGAGACGACGCTCCGAGCCATCGCGGCGGAGCTCGATCTTCGGCTGCGAACCGATTTGCTCGTCCCGTTGTCGCGATGGGTGACGCCGCCGACCCTCCCTCGCCGGTTCGATGCCCGGTTCTTCGCGGCTGAGCTGCCGCCTGGAGCGAGGGTGTCGTTCGAGGGCGGAGAGGTCGAGGCGCATACCTGGCTGACCCCGACCGCAGCGCTCCAGGCCATGGCGGACGGGTACATCGGGATGTGGCTGCCGACGAGTTCGACCCTGCAACAGCTCCAGCATGTTCGGTCGATCGCCGAGATGCGCGACCGCCTGGCGCCCGGACCGCTCGGCGACATCGTGGTGACGAACGTCTCACCCGCGATCACGAGGATCGTCATGCCGGCCGGTGGCGGGGTCGCCGGCCAGCCGATCAACGCGTACCTCGTCGGCCATCGGCGACATGTGCTGATCGACCCGGGCGACCCGACCGGCCCCGGCCTGGTCCGCGCTATCAATCTCGCGACTGCCCGAGGCGGCACGATCGATGCGATCTGCCTGACCCAGGTCGATCCCGGCCACGCCGGCGGTGCCGAGGCGCTGGCGGAAGTTCTCGGGGTTCCGGTCCTGGGCGGGCCTGGTGCCGGTCGCCTGGTCCCGTATGCCGTCTCGGAGCTGGCGGACCTCAAGACGATCGCCCATTCGGACGTGACCGTGACTGCGGTGCACACCCCTGGGCCACGACCGGATCACGTGGCCTTCGTGATCAGTGACCCGACGGACGCCCCAATGGCCGTCTCTGGCGACCTGGACGGCTTCAGTGGAGCGCGCTCGATCGTGGCTCCCGCGGATGAGGCAGCCGCGGCCGTTTCCGTTGATCGGCTGCGGGCTCTCGTGCCGCGCGCCCGATGGCTAGGCGGCCACGCCCCGGTCGACTAGCCGCGGTCGATCGGCAAGGCTGCCGCGAGGTTGGTCAGGAAGTTGAGGCCCTGGGTCACCTCGCTAGCCGCCGCGTACGGGCCCGGCATCAGGAAGCACGGCCGTCCGGCGAGCGCCACGCCTTCGAGCTGACCCCACGGCTCCTCGAGCGTCCGACCGGCACAGATCGACGCCGCTCGCTTGTAGACGAAGACGATCGCGGCTGGACGCCAGATCGCGATCTTCTGCCACAACGGGCCGACACCGGCCGTGAGTTCACGGTCGGTCGCCTCGTCCCGCGGGGTCGGCACCTTGAGCAGGTCGGTGATCCCGTGGCCCGCGGCCACGAGCGCGTCGTCGGCGGTCTCGATCGGCGTCGCTTCGGGCAGCAAGTTGGCTCGGATCAGTCGGCGCCAGAAGGTGTGCCCCAGCCGCCCCTGATGGTAGTGCCCGGCCTCCACGCTCACCGGCGACGGATTCAATCCCACGAACAGCATCCGATCGCGGAGCGGCGGCAGGTCCTCGAGCGTGTCCATGGCCCGCCCCGCCACCACGAGCATGGCTCGATGCGATCCCGGGCCGGGTCGGCGGGTGAGGGCCTCGATGTCGTCGGAGGTCATCGCGCCGGGCCCTGGACCGGTGGCCGCCAGTCGAACCACGCCCGGTTCCGCAACAGGGCGACGAACACGAACGCGTCCAGCGCTGCGAGACCGGCAGCGAACGCGCTGCCACCGAGGACCGCCGTCAACTCGACGAAGAGCACGACGGCGACCACGTTGATGCAGAGGATCCAGGCCCTGCCTGCGCGGACAAGAACACCGACGGCCACGGTCAGCACGTTCAACAGGGTCAGGAGCGCGATGACCGGCCCAGCTCCGCCCGTGAGCATGCCGGCGTCAGCCGTGGCGGCCAGCAACGTGCTGACCGTCGCGAAGGCTCCGCCGACGATCAGGATCGCCGACGAGATCTCGATGCTCAGCGGGCGGGGCGGCCGCATCGGCGCGGGCAAGCGCGTCGAATCAGGCTCGTCCTCAGGGGTGGTGATGGCACCGTCAAAACGTCGGGTCATGCTGTCGCCGGGTACCGCCTCATGTAGCTGATCCGGGCCTGCCCGCGAGATCGCCCGGCCACGAGGGCGTCGGGCTCGATCGCAGCGTCAGGCCGGCCGGTCGTCTCCGGGCTTCGCCGAGTCGTCGCCCATGCGCGCCTGGATCTCGTCCTGCGCCTTGACGGCCTCAGTTCGCGCCTCGCGGACGCCACGACCCAGGGCTTCGCCAAGCTTGGGCAGGGTCTTGGGCCCCCGCCACATGACGACGAGCACGAGAATGACGATCAGGATCAGCAGCAGGTCGGGCATGCGCGGATGGTACAGCGCCCGACTACCTGGGACGCCGGGCGAGCGGAATGACCAGGCGAAGCGCCGTATGCGTGGCAGAGAACGCCACGACCTTGTTGTCCACGAGACCCGCGTCCTTCGCGGCGGCCATGACGTCGATGTCGCGGAGCGTCGCCGTCTTGCCCTTGCGGGACACGACCCAGATGGCTCCGTTCGGCCTGATCCGGCCACCAAGCGCGGCGAGGGGCTGGAGTGCCGCCGTCGAGTCGGCACCCAGGAAGACCAGGTCCGTGTCCGGTTCCGGCCAACCCTCGGTGATGTCGGACGTGCGACCGGCAATCAACGGCCGGATCGTCTCGTCGTCGACGTCGATCAGGGCGACCCGCATCCCCGGCCGCACGCCGAGCTTGTCGAGCAGCGGAGTGGTGTAGACGCGCTCCATCCCGGTATGGTGCCACCCATGTTGCTGGTCTACGGGCCTCGATCGAGCTCCTACGATTTCGGGCCCGGACATCCCCTCACGCCTCGGCGGTTCGGTCCCGGGCTGGACCTGCTGCGGTCGGTGGGGGCTGAACCGGGCCTGGCTCCGGAGCCGGCGCCCGACGCCGACCTCCTGCGGTGCCACACGCGGCGGTACCTCGACACCGTCAAACGGTTCTCGCGAAATCCATTCGGCGGCGATGCCAACGGCGGGATCGGCGAAGGCGGCGACGACCCGCCGTTCGCCGGGATGCATGAGGCCGCAGCGATGGTCGCGGGTGGCTCGCTCCGTGCCATGGAAGCCATCCTGCGCGGCGACGTCGAACACGCATTCCACCCGGGCGGCGGTCTCCATCACGCGATGCCGGATCGGGCGTCGGGGTTCTGCATCTACGACGACCCGGCGATCGCGATCGCCCGCGCCCGCCAGGACGGGTTGCGCGTGCTGTACGTGGATCTCGATGTCCACCACGGCGACGGCGTCCAGGCGATCCACTGGAACGACCCGGGCGTGCTGACGGTGTCGTTCCACGAATCGGGCCGGTACCTGTTCCCCGGCACTGGTGGCGTGGGGGAGCTGGGCGAGGGCGTCGCGGCAGGGACGTCCGTCAACATGCCGCTCGAACCCGGGACGGGCGAAGGTGCGTGGCTCGATGCCGTTCGATCCCTCCTGCCTGAACTGGCGGCCGCGTTCGGGCCCGACATCGTGGTGTCCCAACATGGCGCCGATTCCCATGCCTGGGACCCGCTGGCCCACCTCAGGGTCACCAC
Organism: uncultured Chloroflexia bacterium; assembly: GCA_963809045.1. Taxonomy (GTDB): domain Bacteria; phylum Chloroflexota; class Limnocylindria; order Limnocylindrales; family CSP1-4; genus SPCO01. Next base: position 162,821 of record CAWEHW010000005.1, on the reverse strand, counting down.
GACGGCCATGGGCGAAGCGGCTCGGCTGGTGGACGCCGTTGCGCACCGGTACGCCGGCGGTCGCTGGCTGGCAACCGGCGGCGGAGGCTATGACGCGTATCGGGTGGTCCCCCGGGCCTGGAGCCTCGTCTGGCTGGCGGGGGCGCACCGGTCCGCGCCGGAGTCGACAGATGGCGGCTGGCGTGAGCGCTGGGCAGCCGAGGCCGAGCGGTACGGCCAGGCACCGCTCCCGGCCACCTTCGAGGACGCCGCGAACGCGGGGCTGCCGCTCGATGCCACGCAGGTGGCCGCCGAAAGCCGCTCGCGAGCGACGGCGGACCTCGTGAGGCGGGTCACCGTGCCAAGGCTCATCCGCGAAGCGATCGATCGTGGTTGGTGGTCACCCGTCGCCGGACCCTCGAGGACCATGCCACGCACGGGGACGCCCGGCGTCGGTTCGCCGGCCGTCCTGCCGCGTATCGAACCGGATGTCTGGGGACGTCTGACGCTCGCGCCACGCGTGATCCCGCCGGCCGATCCCGCCGCCGCCCACTCGCTGGTCCTCGCGGCCATCCGCGACGGCGCCGCAGTGGCGGCCGCGGTCGAGGGGGCCACCGTCGTGGGGCTCGCCGTCACCCGTCACGCTGACGACGCGGCGCGGAGCGACCTGCTCGCTCTCGGCGTCGCGCCGGAATGGCGTCGAAGCGGGCTCGCAACGAGCCTGCTTGCCACGCGGATGGAGTGGACGCGCCCGGGCGACGTCGATCACGAAGCCCTGATCACCGTTGCCGAGCGCGACCCCTTCGAGCCGCTCGATGTCGCGGTGCGCGTCTCGATCGCGCGTCGATTGCTCAGCGGTGCCGGGTTCACCCTCGCACCAGCGGGCCTCGGCATCGGCGGGGCGGACCCGACGGCGCTTCGAGCCACGCGTCGCGCCCTCACGGAGCTCGACCTCGAGGACTGATCGCCGCCCATCTGCCGCTCTCACTAAATCGAACGCCTGGTCGAAACCGGAGCCTGCGCCTATACTCCATGTCCCGTGGCCGTGCTCGATCGTCCTGCCGTTCTCGACCGGTTTTCTCCGGCTGTCCGCGACTGGTTTGCGTCGAGCTTCGAGGCGCCGACGCAGGCCCAGGTCGAGGGCTGGGCAGCGATCTCCGAGGGTCACCACACGCTGATCCACGCTCCGACGGGGAGTGGCAAGACCCTGGCGGCATTCCTCTGGTGCCTGGATCGCCTCGCCCGGGAGCCGAGCCCCGCGCTTGCTCGCGGCCAGCTGGGTCAGGTCCGTGTCCTCTATGTCTCCCCGCTCAAGGCGCTCACCTACGACATCGAGCGCAACCTGAAGGCCCCGTTGACGGGGATCGGGCTCGCCGCGCAGCGACTGGGCGAGCCGGCTCCGATCATCAGTGTCGCCTCGCGGACGGGCGACACGCCGGCGGATGACCGGCGGCAGATCGCCCGCCACCCGCCCGACATCCTGATCACGACGCCCGAATCGCTGTACCTGATGCTGACCAGTGGCGCCCGCGAGGTGCTCCGCGGTGTCGAGCACGTGATCGTCGACGAGGTTCACGCCATTGCGGGCACCAAGCGCGGAGCGCACCTCGCACTGAGCCTGGAACGGTTGGAGCGCCTTCGTGGCCCGGACGCTCGCCCGCCGCAGCGGATCGGGCTGTCGGCCACGCAACGACCGCTCGATGCGATCGGGCGGTTCATGGCGGGTATCGGACCCGGGCGCGAGGTCCGGATCGTGGATGCCGGTGCCCGGAAGGCGCTCGATCTCCAGGTCATCGTCCCGGTCGACGACATGGCGGCGCTCGGCGAGGTCCTGCCGCCCGAGGAGCAGCCGGGTGGGCCGGCGATCAACCCGGAACGGCGGAACAGCATCTGGCCGGCCATCCATCCGGCGATCCTCGCGCTGATCCGGGCGCACCGCAGCACGATCGTGTTCGTCAACAGCCGCCGCCTGGCCGAGCGGCTCGCGCTTCGGCTCAACGAGCTCGCCGGCGAGGAGCTGGTCCGCGCCCATCACGGAAGCATCGCCCGCGAGCAACGACTGGCGATCGAGGAGGAGCTCAAGTCCGGGCGGCTGCCGGCCCTCGTTGCCACGAGCTCACTCGAGCTGGGCATCGACATGGGCGCCGTCGACCTGGTCATCCAGGTCGAAAGCCCCACCAGCGTCGCGCGCGGGCTCCAACGCGTCGGGCGGGCCGGGCACCAGGTGGGTGCGCCGAGCAAGGGCGTGATCTTCCCGAAGTACCGCGGCGACCTGCTCGAATGCGCCGTGGTGACCCGGCGGATGCACGAAGGCGCCATCGAGACCACCGTGATCCCGCGGAACCCGCTCGACGTCCTGGCCCAGCAGCTCGTGGCGATGACGGTCATGGACCGCTGGTCGGTGAGCGACCTGCTGGAGACGGTCACTCGTGCAGCGCCCTTCGAGACCCTCACCCGCGAAGTCCTCGAGGGCGTCCTGGGCATGCTCGCCGGCGCGTACCCGTCGGACGAATTCGCCGAGCTCAAGCCGACGGGTCGTCTGGGATCGCGTCACGGACGTCGTGGAAGGACGTCGCGACGCCCGGGTGGTCGCGGTCACGAGCGGCGGCACGATCCCGGACCGCGGGCTCTACGGCGTCTTCATGGTCGGCGACCCCGGGACACCCGGCCGGCGGGTCGGGGAACTTGACGAGGAGATGGTCTATGAGCTCCGTGCCGGGATGCATGGTGACGTGGTCGTGCTCGGAGCGAGCTCCTGGCGGGTCGAGGAGATCGGTCACGACCGGGTGACGGTCAGTCCGGCTCCCGGCGTCCCGGGCAAGCTGCCGTTCTGGAAGGGCGACGCGGTCGGACGCCCGATCGAGCTCGGTCGGGCGCTCGGAGCCTTCGTCGGTGAGGTCGAGGCCGAACTCGGTCGAGGCGCCAAGGGACGGGCGGTCGCCGCGACACGCCTTCGCGACCACCACGACCTCGACGACCGCGCCGCAGAGAACCTGCTGGCCTACCTGGAGGACGAGCGCGAGATCACCGGCGTCCTGCCGACGGACCGCAGGATTGTCGTCGAGCGGTTCCGCGACGAGCTCGGCGACTGGCGGCTGTGCCTGCTGACGCCGTTCGGTGGGCGGGTTCACGCGCCATGGTCGCTGGCGCTCGAAGCCCGGATCTCGGACCGGCTCGATTTCACCGTCCAGACGATCTGGTCGGACGACGGGATCGCCATCCGGTTGCCTGAGGGGAACACGTCGCTCGACGGCGTCGAGGAGCTGCTCTTCCCGGATCCCGACGAGCTCGAGGACCTCGTCGTCGGTCAGCTGTCGAGCTCCGCGTTGTTCGCGAGCCGGTTCCGCGAGAATGCCGCGCGGGCGCTGCTGCTGCCGCGTCGCCGGCCGGGAACGCGAACGCCGCTCTGGCAGCAGCGGCAGCGATCGGCGGATCTGCTCGCGGTCGCCTCGCGGTACGGAAGCTTCCCGATCCTCGTCGAGACCTACCGCGAATGCCTGTCGGACGCCTTCGACCTGCCGGCCTTGCGCGAGATCCTGGCCGGGGTCCAGCGACGCGACATCGCCGTGCATTCGGTCGAGACCGTGGCGGCATCGCCCTTCGCGAGCAGCCTGATGTTCGACTACGTCGCGGCCTACATGTACGACGGCGATACGCCGCTCGCGGAACGGCGGGCCGGGGCGCTGACCCTCGACCGCGAGCTGCTCCGCGAGCTGCTGGGCCAGGAGGAGCTGCGCGAGCTCCTCGACCCGGATGCCCTGGCCGACCTCGAGCTCAGCCTCCAGGCGCTCACCGAGGAACGCCAGGCAACGACGCTGGACGGCGTCCACGACCTGCTCCGGCGGCTGGGGGATCTTTCGGCTGACGAGATCGGCGCCCGGACCCAGGGCGGATCGGCCGTCTCCGGGCCCTGGCTCGACGAGCTGACGTCAGCGCGACGCGCCGTCCGGACGCGCATCGCCGGCGAGGATCGCTGGATCGCTGTCGAGGATGTCGCGCGGTACCGCGATGGCGTCGGGATCGCGCCACCCGTCGGCATCCCGGCGGCCTTCCTCGGACCGACGATCGGCGCGCTCGACGGCCTGCTTTCACGCTGGGCGAGGACCCATGGCCCGTTCCTGACGCCGGACCCGGCGCGACGGTGGGGGCTTCCGGCTGGAATCGTCGGTGACGCCCTCGAACGGCTCGCCGGCGCCGGGACCGTCCTGCTCGGGGAGTTCCGGCCCGGCGGTGCGGAGCGGGAGTGGTGCGACCCCGAGGTCCTGCGACTCCTCCGGCGTCGCTCGCTGGCGAGGCTGCGACGGGAGGTCGAGCCGGTCGATGCCGCGGCACTCGCCCGGTTCCTGCCCGAATGGCACGGTATCCAGCCGATCGGGACAAACCCGGCACCGTTCCGCGGCAGCGCCGCCCTCGAACGGCTGGCGGACGTCGTCGATCAGCTTGCGGGTCAGCCGATCCCGGCCTCCGTCCTGGAACGCGACGTGTTGCCCGCGCGGATCCCCGGCTACCAGCCACGACTCCTCGACGAGCTGGGGGCGTTGGGCGAGGTGGCCTGGGTCGGACGTGGGAGCCTGGGGCGGGATGACGGTCGGATCGCGCTCGTCAGGCCGGGACGCGAGCTGTTGCGGCCGGTCGGCCTGCCCGACGGCACCGAACGACCGTCCGATCCCCGGCACGAGGCGATCCGGGACCACCTCGCGCAGAAGGGCGCCTCCTTCTACCGCGAGCTGTACGCCGCGGCGCGTGGCGGTCCCGACCGGGAGGTCCTCGACGCGCTGTGGGACCTGGTCTGGGCGGGCGAGGTGACCAACGACACCTTTGCGCCCCTCCGTGCGCTGCGGTGGAAGCGGACGGGGCGCAGCAACGGCGCAAGGCGAGGCTTCCGGCCCGGCCGTGTGACCACGCTGGGCCCGCCCGAGGCGGCCGGCCGCTGGTCGCTCATCGACGGCGCGGCCACGGCCTCATCGACCGAGCGCCTCCATGCCCTGAGCCTCGCCCTGCTCGAGCGTCATGGCGTGCTCACCCGGGAGGCGGTCGCCGCCGAGGGAATCGACGGCGGGTTCTCGGCGGTCTACCCGGTGCTCCGGGCGATGGAGGAGGCCGGCCGGATCCGTCGTGGCTACTTCGTCGACGGACTGGGTGCCGCGCAGTTCGCCCTCGCCGGGGCGCTCGACCGGTTGCGGGCGACCCGGGAGCCGGCCGACCCGTCGTCCGGCGCGCCCGTCCAGCTCCTGGCAGCCGCCGATCCGGCCAATCCATTCGGCGCCGCCCTTGCCTGGCCGCGCCGGGGCGAGGCCGACCGCCGCCCCTATCAGCGCGCCGCCGGGGCGTACGTGGTCCTCGTGGACGGGATCGCGACCCTGTACCTCGAGCGTGGCGGTTCCACGCTCCAGACGCTGCCCGCCGCCGACGATCGCGAAGTAGCGATCACGGCGGCCCGATCGTTCCGAACGCTCATCGCGGACGGGCGGATGCGCGAGCTGGTGATCCGCAAGGTCGACGGCGATGATGTCGCGACATCCCCGTTCCGCCCGGTCCTTGTCGATGCCGGGTTCGTCCCCGGGTACCGCGGGCTCGCACTCCGCTCCGATCAGCGGGCAGGCGTTCGGGGTGCCTGAGGGCGACACCCTCTTCCGGACCGCAGCCGGCCTGCGTCCGTACCTCGTCGGGCGCCGGGTTACGGCGGCTCGGACCGGCGGGCCAGGACCGATGCCGCAGGTCCAGCGGATCGTCGGCCGGGAGATCTCGGCCGTCGAATCGGTCGGCAAGAACCTCCTGATCCGCCTCGACAACGGCCTCGAGATCCGGACGCACCTGCGGATGAACGGGTCGTGGCATCGCTACCGGCCGGGCGAGCGCTGGCGGCGGCCACCATCGCGCGCCCGGCTCGTGATCGAAGTGCCCGGTGCCGTCGCCGTGTGCTTCGACGCCCCGGTCGTCGAGCTGTTCGAGACGAGGGCCGAGTCGCTCCACCCGTCGCTATCGCGGCTCGGGCCCGACCTTCTCGCCGCCGGCTTCGATGGCGCCGAGGCCGTCCGGCGCCTTCGCGCACCCGAACGTGCCCGGACCTCGATCGCCGAGGCGCTCCTCGACCAGCGCGCGCTCGCGGGGATCGGGAACGTGTACAAGAACGAGGTGCTGTGGCTGGAGCGCGCGTCGCCGTTCCTCGCCGTCGCCGATGTCGACGACGACACGCTCGGCCGCCTCGTGGCGACCGCCCACCGATTGCTCAACGCCAACGTCGACGCGCGGCGCGGTCCGGAGCGGGTGACGACCGCCGGCGACCGGGGCGCGCCGGGCGCCTTGTACGTCTACGGCCGGACCGGGCGGCCATGTCGCCGCTGCCGGACGCCGATCGCGGTGACCCGCCAGGGCACGGACCTCCCGCGGAGCACCTACTGGTGTCCAACCTGCCAGGGTGCCGCGCGCTAGCATCCGCGAGACATGTGCGAGCACTACGTCGCGCGAGCGGCAGAACCCTTCCGGCTCGATGAGCTGTGGCCGTTCACGGAGCGGCTCGAACGGTTCGGGATCGCCGGGTTCAGCTGGGGCGCGGCGTGGCTCGGCGCCGACGGACGTCTCGGCTCGTACCGCAACCTGGATGCCTTCCGGGATGATCCCGGCCGGGAGCGAGTGGGCGTCACGGAGACGACGGCAGCGCTCGTGCACCTTCGCCGTCCGTCGCGACTCTCGACCCTGACGCTTCCCGACACGCAGCCGTTCGACGATCCCGCGGGCCGCTACGCCTTCAGCCACAACGGCGACCTGCGCGACTACAAGTCGCTCCGGGCGGCCTTTCGGGCGGACGGCCGTATCCATGGACGCGCCGATACCGAGGTCGGCGCGCGTTGGCTCGAGGACGCCTGGGACCGAGGCAAGACCGTGCCGACCCTGCTCGCGGCGCTCCACGACCGGTTCGGCGGCGAGGCCAATCTCGCGGTCCTCCAGGCCGGCGGGGCCGCCCACCATTACGCGGGGAACGGCGAGAACCCGGTCTTCACGTTCCGGCTGGGCCGGATCGGGCTCGCGTCGACCGGCATCTACTCATTGGATCGTTCCGTCTTCCGCTACGCGGCGCCTGGAGCGACGGATCGCCAGCTGATCCGGGTGGGCGCCACCGTCAGCCTCGATCCGCACGGAGCGGCTTCTCCGGCGGCGTAGGATGGCCGTCGCAATGGATGGACCGGTGACGTCGGGCGACGGTCGTCCGACGAGGCTGCTGCCAAAGCGGGAGCTCTTCAGGATCTCCCTCTACTGGCTCGGTCTGAGTTCCATCTTCGCCGGAGTGTCGTTCATCCTCGGCGCGCGGCTGGAGTTCGACGGCCTCGTCCCCGACAAGACCGAAGCCGGACGAGCGTTGTTCCTGCTGACGATCGCGGGCGCCGTGATCGCCGTCATCGTCCAGCCGACCATCGGCACGATCTCCGACTACACGATTACCCGGTGGGGCAGGCGCAAGCCGTACATCTTCATCGGGTCCCTGCTCGACGTGGTCTTCCTGGCCGGGATCGCCTTCAGCCAGGACCTGCTCGCCATTGCCGCATTCGTGGCGCTCCTCCAGTTCAGCGCCAATTTCGCCCAAGGTCCGTTCCAGGGCTACATCCCGGACCTCGTGCCGGCGGAACAGGTCGGGTTCGCCAGCGCGCTCGTCGGGATGATGCAGATTCTGGGCAACGTTGCGGGCTTCCTCGTCGGCGCGATCGCGGTTGCCGTCGACCAGTTCGCTCTCGGTCTGCTTGCCCTGGGCGTCCTCGAGGTGCTCACGATGCTCTCGGTCGTGATCCGGGTTCGTGAGGGGACGGCCCCCAAATCGCGCGAAGGGCGCTCCTGGGCAGCGATCGCCTCGGAGGCGTGGGGCACGGACATCCTTCGCGAACGCAGCTTTCTCTGGCTCGTGGCATCCCGCCTCGCGGTCCTGATGGCGGGCGGCGTGCTGACCAACCTGGCCGTGTTCTACCTGGCGCGTACGCTCGGCATGGACCAGGAGCAGACGGGTCTTGCCTACATCCCGCTCGTCGGGCTCGTGGCGCTGGGGACGGTGATCGCGGTGATCCCTGCGGCTCGGGCATCGGACCGCGTGGGACGCAAGCGGGTCATCTATGTCAGTTGTGCGGTCGGCGCGCTGGGCCTCACGCTCGTGGCGATCGCCCCGTCCTTTGCGCTGGCACTGATCGGGACAGGCATCTTCGGGCTGTCGACGGGCATCTTCCTCGCGGTCGACTGGGCGCTGATGACCGACATCATCCCCAAGGCGTCATCGGGGCGATACATGGGCCTCTCGAACGTGGCCACCGCGTCGGCAGGCGTCCTGGCCATTGCCATCGGCGGGACGCTGATGGATCTCGTGGGCGGTGGGGACGGCCCGCGTGCCGCGCTCTGGCTCGCCGTTGTCCTGTTCGGCGTCGGCGCCATCCTGCTGCGGCCGGTTGACGAGCGACGCCGTGAGGACCTCCCACCCGCGGCCGATCCCGGCGACGACCCCATGGCCGAGCCAGCCGTACCGGAGGCACTCGCCGAGGCCTTGCCGGCCCAGTCCGTCAGTGCGACGGTCGGGCGACCCACGCTCGCAGATTGAGCGCCGCGCGACGCCAGCTGTCGGGTCGGACGGCGGCCAGCGGATCCCTGGCCCGGTAGAACCATGGGATGAACGCCCAGAGATAGACGAGGAAGTCGAGGCGGATCGGGCGCGCCCCGAAGCCGAACAGGGCTTGCAGCTGGATGATGGTCAGGGGCAGGGTGATCAGGCTCAGCCCGATCGACACGACCAACCAGACCAACCCCCAGACGCGCGTGCGGGCGCCCAAGATGAACCAGTGGATCGCGGGGACCCACTTCATCCAGGTCGCGAGCGCCCACAACAGCCCACCGAGCCGCGGTCCGGTGAACTGGGCGGCCCACAACATCAGGGTCAGCTGCAGGTTGATGTTGCCCGTGTCGAGGTTCGCCCCAATCGGGAAGCCGAGCACCGCCACGCTGACGGCCGTGGTGAGCGGGTGGCGCCGGTACGCCCAATCGATCGTCCAGAGCAGGACGAGGATCGTCCCGACCCGCCACACGAACCAGGCCACGTCCCATGGCAGGACGGCCCACGGCGCGAAGAGCGGCAACATCCACGGGGCGTAGACATAGGGCAGGAATGGCCCCGTCGGGTGGTACGGATCGCCGCCGTTCAGCCAGATCCGGACGCCGGCCCAGTACGCCCTTGCGTCGGCGCCGCCGGCCTCGCCGCGGACCAGCATCCCGGACAGGATGAGGGCGAACGTCAGGCTCAGGAGGACGATCGCCAGCACGCGCCGGCGGTCGCGCAAGCGGGAGACCTCGCGTCGCAGCGCGCGGCGGAAGACACCGGCACGCCGCCGTGTGCCGCGATCGACGACCTCGGACAGGTCGACGACGATCCGCCCGCGACCGCGGGCGCTCCCTCGAACGGGATGCAGCTCCGGCTCGGGGCGGTCGTCCATCGCCGGGGCATTCTCGCACCCGTACGTGGCGCACGCGACCTTCGAACCCCGCTCGCAACCTCATCGGCGGTCGTCCGCGGTTATCCTCTGCCGAAGCGTCCAACAGGGAGCTCTTGAGCCTGTGACCGATGGGACCGTCATCATCATCGGCGGTGCGGAGGACAAGGTCCGCGACCGCGTCATCCTCAGCCGTTTCGTCACCCTTGCCGGCGGGCAGGATTCGACGATCGCGGTGATCAGCACCGCCTCGTCGCTCGGGCAGGAGGCGGGCGAGCGTTACCGCGCGGTGTTCGGCGAGCTGGGCGTCAAGAAAGTGCGCCCGCTCCATGCGGTGACCCGGCCCCAGGCCAACGACGAAAAGGCCGTCCAGGCCGTGCGCGATGCCACCGGCATCTTCCTGACCGGTGGCAACCAGCTCAGGTTGTCGTCCACGATCGGCGGCACGCGGCTCGCCGATTCGATCCTCGAACGGTTCCAGCACGGCGCCGTCGTCGCGGGCACCTCGGCCGGGGCATCGGCGATGTCGAGCCACATGATCGCGTTCGGGGCATCCGGAGCCACGCCGAAGCACCGGATGGCCCAGATCGCGGCCGGGCTCGGCGTCCTGCCCGGTGTCATCGTGGACCAGCACTTCCAGCAGCGGAACCGGCTCGGGCGGCTGCTCAGCCTGATCGCCCAGAACCCGAGCCTGCTGGGCCTGGGCGTCGACGAGGACACCGCCGGGGTCGTAGGTCCCGACCACGTGATGGAGGTCATCGGACGAGGCTCGATCACCGTCGTCGACGGCTCCCAATCGGAGACCGACGCCTGGGAGATCCACGGCCATCGGCCACTCATGATCAGCGGCGTGGTGCTCCACTCCTTGCCGGCCGGGTACCGGTTCGATCTTCGCCATCGCGAGCGAATCGCGTCACCGACCCTGCATGCCCTACCCGGCGGCGAGGCCGCATCGAGCTAGCATCGTCGGGCGAGACCGCTCGCCGAGGAGGAGACCCGTGGCCCAGACCGCACCCGCCTCCCGCAGCCGCCGCGGCGGACGCCGCACCGAGGGCGCGGCTCAGGCTGGCCCTGCCCCAACCTTGCGGATCCTCGAAACCCGGGTCCTCCGCGGTCCGAACTACTGGGCGCGCGAGCCTGTCGTGCGGATGCTGGTCGATCTCGGTGTGCTCGAGCAGTTCCCATCGGACAAGATCCCGGGCTTCAACGACGCGCTGGTCGCCCTTCTCCCGACCCTCGAGGATCATGCCTGCTCGCTCGGGCGCCGCGGCGGGTTCATCACGAGGCTGCGGGAAGGAACCTGGGCGGGCCATGTCGCGGAACACATCGCCCTCGAGTTCCAGATCCTCGCCGGCACGGACGTCCGCCACGGCAAGACGCGCGCCGCAGGTCCTGTCGGGCAGTACAACTGCATCTACGAGTACCGCGAGGAACAGGTCGGCCTCGAGGCCGGCAAGATGGCCGTCGGCCTGGTCAACCACCTCACAGCGCCCGACGACCCGGAGGTCTTCTTCGACTTCGCGCCGGAACTGGAGCGACTGATCCGGATCGCCGAGCGCCAGGCGTTCGGGCCGTCGACCCAGGCCCTGATCGACGAGGCTGTCAGCCGCGACATCCCGTTCATCCGGCTCGACCGGCACTCGCTGGTGCAGTTCGGGCATGGGATCTACCAGCAGCGGATCAGGGCGACGATGACCTCACGGACCTCGGCGATCGGGGTCGATGTGGCGTCCGACAAGAGCCTGACCAACCAGCTCCTCGACTCGGCGGGTCTCCCGGTCCCGCGCGCGGCGGTCGTGGCGACCGAGGAAGAGGCGGTCACCGCGGCCCGGCGGCTCGGGTTCCCGTGCGTCGTGAAGCCCCTCGACGGCAACCACGGCCGTGGCGTCCATCTCGACCTGCAGTCCGAGGACGCGGTCCGCACGGCGTTCCATCGTGCGCTCCGCGAGAGCCGCGCCGGGGACGTCATCGTCGAGACCTACGTGGCGGGCAACGACTACCGCTGCCTCGTGATCGGCGGCAAGGTCGCCGCGATCGCCGAACGCCGGCCCGCGTCGGTGACGGGCGATGGTGAGCACACCGTCCGCGAGCTCGTGGACTTCGCGAACTCCGACCCGCGGCGGGGGATCGGGCACGAAAAGGTGCTGACCCGGATCAAGGTCGACGACGCCGCCGAGGCGCTCGTGGCCGCCCAGGGATTCGCCATGGACGACGTCCTGCCGGAGGCGACCTGGGTCAAGCTGGCCCTGACCGGCAACATGTCGACCGGCGGGACGTCGATCGACCGGACGATCGAGGCGCACCCGGACAACGTCGAGATCGCCGAGACGGCTGCCCAGATCGTCGGGCTGGACGTGGCCGGGATCGACTTCATCTGTCCCGACATCGCCTCCCCGGTCCGCGAGACGGGTGGCGCCATCGTCGAGGTCAACGCAGCTCCCGGGTTCCGGATGCACACCCATCCGACCGAAGGCGAGCCCCAGTACGTCGCGCGGCCGGTCATCGATTCGCTGTTCCCGGCCGGTTCGTCGGCGCGGATCCCGATCCTCGCCGTGACTGGCACCAACGGCAAGACGACGACCGTTCGAATGATCGCCCACATCCTCAAGCTGATGGGTCGGCGCGTCGGGATGACCTCCACGGACGGCATCGTGGTCGACGGCCGGCTGATCCGGCGCGGCGACATGTCCGGCCCCAAGTCGGCCCAGATGGTCCTCCAGAACCCGACCGTGGACACAGCCGTCTTCGAGATCGCTCGTGGGGGGATCCTGCGCGAGGGCCTCGGGTACGACCGCAACGACGTGGCCGTCGTCACCAACGTCACGGGCGATCACCTCGGTCTCGGCGGGATCACGACCATCGGCCAGCTCGCCAACGTCAAGGGCGTGGTCGTCGAGGCTGTGCCGCGGTCCGGGACCGCAGTCCTCAACGCCGACGACCACCTCGTCTACCGGATGGGTCGCCACTGCGCCGGCCGCGTCGTGCTGTTCAGCATGGCCACGGCCAAGGGTGATGACGGGTTCGATCGCGTCGACGGGCACACCAGTCGCGGTGGGGCCGCGTTCGTGCTCGAGACTTCGAGTGAGGGCGAATTGATCGTCCTGCGTCTCGGGTCGCGGACGATGCCGGTGCTCTATACGCACCTGATCCCGGCGACCTTTGGGGGCCGAGCGAGGATGAACGTCGCCAACGCCCTGGCTGCCGCGGCCGCCGCCTGGTCGTCGGGAGCCCACCTCCACGACATCCGCCAGGGCCTCCGGACCTTCTCCACGTCGTTCTTCCAGGCGCCGGGCCGGCTCAACCTGCTCGACGTCAACGGGGTCCGGGTCGTGATCGACTACTGCCACAACGTCGATGGGATGCGGCAGCTCGCGGATTTCGTCAACCGAATGATGGTTGAGCCGCAGACCAAGGCCGGCCGGATCGGTGCGGCGAAGAACGGCCCGAGGACAGGCCGGGCGATCGGCGTGCTCGGGATCCCGGGGGACCGGCGCGACGAGGACCAGCGCGAGTACGGGTCGATTGCCGCCGGAGCCTTCGACGAGATCATCGTCCGCGAGGACAAGAACCTTCGCGGGCGGCAGCCGGGCGAAACGGCGGGCAACGTGGTCGAGGGGATCCGGGCTGCGCGCGGCGACGGGGCTGCGCGGGCGACCCGGTTCGACAAGGTGCTCGAGGAGATGGCCGCCGTTCGAGCGGCGCTCCGCCGAGCTGTGCCGGGCGACCTGGTCGTGTGCTGTGTCGACGACGCGATCGCCGTCTACCGCGAAGCCATGTCGGTCTCAGGTGGGTCCCGCGGTGGGACGGCGTTCACCGACCCAGGCGAGCTCGAGGCTCCGGAAGGCTGATCGTCAGCCGGCTCGCATGTTGGCCTGGACCGTGCGCACGATCCAGGCAATCTCGATGGCCGAGATCGCGATGAGTGCGAGACCGATCGCCGTCTCCATGGACCGCCTCCGTCTGTGCTCGGGGCGGATCGCTCCGTCCGCCGTCCGCACGAATGATGCGCGCCCCGAAAGCGGGCGTCGCGACCGTTTCGCGAGCCGGACGGATGACTCGGGCCCCTAGCCGCGGAGCGCGACGCCGGCATCCATGTCACCGACCGCGGCGACGTCTCGCTCGGGCCGACGAACCAGGCACGGGATAGCGGCTCCGGTCTGATCGCCCCGACGTCGTCCCGGCCGAGTCGAACGGGACGCCGATGACGTCGACGACGTCGACGCGACGCCCGGCGATGGCCTCCGTCAGGGCCGTCGTGGCCGGCCCTGCAGGCGCGGGACCAGGGTCGTCAGCTCCGACGCGACGTCGACCGGCCGCGCCCCGAGACGGGCGAGCAGGTCAAAGACCTCGGTGCGCTCCTCGTGGCACATCAGGACGATGACCCGCGCCCCGTTCGTGGCGCTGAGCTCTCCCTGGAGGGCTTCGGTCTCGGATCGGTAGACCGGCACGTCGTTCGCGGAGCCCCCAGCCGCCTTGATGCCCGCAAGCAGCTCGCCAACGACCGAATTGGCCGTCCGCCCGCGGAGGTACTTGAGCGTCTGCTTGATGGCCACGCGTTGGGCGCGTTCCTGCGCGATCCGGCCGATTCCACGGAGGGTGTCATCGGGTCGGTCGCCTGCCGTCCCGACGATCGCGGTGATCGGCGCCGTGCGGGCCGCCGCCCCGGCTGCGATCCCTTCGGCCACGTCGAGCACGGCCGCGATGCCGGCCTCGTTGTGGGCGAAGTCGACGATGACCACCTTCGATCCGAGCCGGAAGAGGTTCAGCCGCCCAGGCGACCGATCCGTGCTCGGCGCGAAGTCCGTCAGCCCGTCGCGGACCTGGGCGATCGACGCACCCACGCCTCGCGCCCCACCCGCCGCGGCCAAGGCATTCGCCACGTTGTACCTGGCCAATCCGCCGATCGCGATCGGGACGCGGGCGATCTCGACGATCTCGGTCTCGGTCCGTCCGTTCGCCTCGACCAGCATCCCACGATCGACGAGGTACGCCCGCCCACCGGCCGCCCGGTGCCGCTTGACGACCCGCGACGCGCGACCGTCGAGCGTGAAGAACGCGACCTGGCCGCGAACCCGTCGCGCAACCGCCGCGACGAGGGAATCGTCGGCGTTGAGGACTACCCAGCCGTCGGGCTTCGTGATCCGGCAAATCGTGGACTTGACCTCGGCCAGCTCGGGCAACGTGTGGATGCCCTGGAGGTCGAGATGATCGGACGACACGTTGGTCAGGACACTCGCGTCGTTCGATTCGTAGCCCACGCCCCGCAGGACGATCCCGCCGCGCGCCGTCTCGAGCACGGCGATGTCGATGTCGCTCCGGCCGAGGATCTGCTGCGCACCACCTGGCCCGGTCCAGTCGCCGGGCTCGACCATCCGCTGGTCGACCATCACGCCATCCGAGGTCGTGGTCCCGACATGCCGGCCACCGGTCATCAGGATGTGGGTGATCAACCGCGTGACGGTGCTCTTGCCGTTCGTTCCCGAGACCGACACGATCGGGAGGCGACGGCCGGCGTCGCGGACCCAGGCGGCCGGCGTCGTTCTCGCCTCGTCGATCCGCTCGGTCCACCGTTCGACGGAGCGACGCTGCCTCGACGTCAATTCCGCCTGCCGCGAGACCGGAACGTCGCGTTCCGCAAGGGCGACCGCGGCCTCGGCAATCGCCTCGGCGCGCTCCGCTCCGACCCACGGATATGTCAGGATCCAGTGTCCTGGATCGGACGACCGATGGACCGCCAGCCCGCCCTGACCCTCGCCGTGGTCGGCGCGCAGGCGGCGCACCCAGCCTGCGGTCGCGGCGATGCCCGCGGGCCAGGCCTTCGCCGGGATCCTTGCCCCGAGCCGGACCAGCGCGTGCCGTCCGGGATCGCGTTGACCGTAGAACGTCCGCCGCCGGCCAACGGCGAACTCCAGCTTGACCACCGGCTCCAGCCGGTAGACGTTGGGTCCCTCCAGGAGACGGGTCTCGACCAGACGCACGGTCCGCGCAGGATACCAAGCGGTCGCCTCGCTAGACTGCGGCCATGGAGGCCCCTTCGAGCACCACCGTCATCCCGGCGACCGCGGAGCTCGAGCGCCTGCGATCCGCGATCGCTGCCGACCTGCCCGAGTACCTGGTCAACCTCGAGCGGCTGGTCAACATCGACTGCGGCAGCTACACGCCCTCGGGCGTCAACGAAGTCGGTCGTTGGACGGGCGACTTCCTTGCCGAGCTCGGGGCACGCGTCGAGTACCGGCCGGATCCCGCGGGGAAGCTGGGCGACACCATCGTGGCCACGTTCGACGGCCCGCCCGGTGGCGCCCGGGGGCTCCTGATCGGCCACCTCGACACGGTCTTCGATCCGGGCACCGTGGCGATCCGGCCGTTCCGGCTCGAAGACGGGGTCGCCCACGGCCCAGGCGTGACCGACATGAAGTCCGGGTTGCTCGCGGGGCTGTATGCACTGAAAGCCCTGATCGGGGAGCGCGGAGGGCTGCCGTTCGAACAGCTCATCTTCGTGGCCAACCCTGACGAGGAGATCGGGTCACCAACCTCCACACCGCACATCCGCGCGCTGGCGGCAGGCGTCGACGTGGCGCTCGTCCTCGAGTGCGCGCGGGCAAACGGCGACATCGTCTCGTCGCGGAAGGGAATCCTCGACGTGCGGTTGCAGGTCACAGGCCGCGCGGCACACGCGGGCGTCGAACCCGAGAAGGGCCGCAGCGCCATCCTCGAGGCCGCCCGGATCGTCGAGGACCTGCATGCGCTCAACGGACGATGGCCCGGCGTGACCGTCAATGTCGGGGTCATCGGCGGCGGCACGCGACCGAACGTCGTCCCCGACCGGTGCATGCTCGAGGTCGACGTACGTGCGCCGTCGCGCGAGGCGCTCGAGATCGCCGAGGCGGAGATGCGCCGCGTCGCCGAGGCGACCGAAGTCGACGACACGACGGTCGAGTTCGAGCTGATGGCTCGCTGGTGGCCGATGGAGAAGCTCGAGCGCAGCGGCCGGCTCGTCGATCACGCCCAGGCAATCGCCGCATCACTGGGGTTCGACGTCCACGACACGGCGACCGGTGGCGCCTCCGACGCCAACACCACCGCGGGCATGGGAATCCCCAGCCTCGATGGGCTCGGGCCGATCGGTGGCAACGACCATGCCCCGGCCGAGTACCTCGATGTCGACTCGATCGTGCCGAGGACGACCTTGCTCGCCGGCCTGTTGCTGGCCCTGGCAGCCGATCCCGAGGTCATCCGCTGGCGGGAGAACCGGGCCTGACTCGGCGGCTGGTCTCGTCGGGTGGTCCGTGGGAGGCGACCGCGAGCTACAGCCGCGCGGTCGCGGTCGGGGACGCGTGCTGGGTTGCCGGCACGACCGACGCCGGACCCGATGGCCGATCGCTCCACCCGGGCGATCCAGGCGCGCAGACCCGTGCGGTCTTCCAGATCATCGAACGTGCGCTGGGCGAGGCCGGGTTTGCCATGACCGACATCGTCCGGATCCGGATGTTCGTCACTGACATGTCGAGGTCGGCGGAGGTCATGGCCGTTCAAGGCCCGATCTTTGCCTCGATCAGGCCGGCGGCCACGCTGGTCGAGGTCAGTGCCCTGATCGACCCAACCCTGCTGATCGAGATCGAGGCCGAGGCCCGCCGAGCGGGCTGAGCGTCAGACCGGCAGGGCGGCAAGGCCCAGGGCCCGGGCGACCGCGACAAGGGCGACCGCTCCGATGATCCCGATCAGGAGATTTCGGCGCCACGCCGTGAGGCCGGCTGCAAGCGCGACGGCCAGCCACTCGATCCCGATGTGGAAGCTGGGCGTCCCGGCATCGTTGACCACGACCATCGTGTTGACGGCGGCCAGGCCGGCGAGGACCGCGGGACCAACGAGCCGCAGGTAGTCGAGAACGACGGGTGGCAGGCGATCGACGCCCGGTGCGAGGAGCGGCAGTGCTCGCGATGGATAGGTGACTAGGCCCATCAGGAGGGCGAGCCCAACCAGCTCGATGCTCACGGCCGGGGGACCTCATCGGGTGGCGTCGTTCGCGGAGCCGCATCGTTGCCGTGGCGTCCGAACTGGGTGCCCGGCATCGCGTACCGCTCGGCCGATCCTGGCGTGCCGAGCGCCGTCGCCTCGTCTGTCGCGCGTCGCGGGACGGCCATGCCCAGGAGCGGGCCTCCGATCCCGCCGGCCACCACGCCCACGCCAGGGCCTGCGACGAGGCTGACACCGACGCCGATGATCGCGCCGGCGAGTGCCGCCACGAGCTCGCGGCGGCCGGTGACGAGTCCCACCCCAAGCCCGACCATGGCGGCTGGAAAGACGACATCGAGGCCGAACCGGCTGGGATCCGGGATCTGGCCGCCGATCGTCGCTCCCGCGACCGTGGCCAGGTTCCAGGGAATGAACGTCGACAGGATGGCCGCGATCCAGTAACCCCGCTCGTCGGGTCGCCCCAGACGCTCGAAGTGGGCGATCGTGAGCGCAAAGGACTCGTCGGTCAGCAGGTGGGCCATCAGCGCCCGCCGGATGCGTGGCACGCCGGCCAGCCAGGGAGCGAGGGCGGCCGAGTACAGGAGATGGCGGGCGTTGAGCAGGGCGGTCAGGACGATGACGCCAGGCCAGGCAAGCCCGCTGGCCACGTAGCCGACCGCCGCGAACTGCGCCGCGCCACCGAACACCAGCGTGCTCATCGCGAGGACCTCAATCGGCGAGAACCCGGCATCGCGAGCGGCAAGGCCATAGACGAACCCAAAGCCGACGGCGGAGGCGCCGATCCCGAGGGCGCCCACGGCAAGCTGCCGGCGGCTGGCCTGGGCGTCCACGGTCTGGGTCATCGCGGCAACGTGGGGCGCGTGTTCGGTCACGGACGGACGGCGTTCGTCCGAGGTACGCTCAGCTCAGCGCAGGAACGTCTTGCCGCACGTCCCGTCGCAGACCACGTAGACCGCGTGCTTCTCGACGGCATATCCGGCGACGTGGAGGAGCCCCGGGCACGCCTTCGTCGGGCACTTCCAGACCCACCAGCGCTCGTTGGCGTCGAGCGGTGTCGTCTCGGCCGCGAGCTTGCCCGCGAGGTCGTCCTTGGCATGGACTAGCGCCGCCACGCGGCTGGCCCGTTCGGCCTCGGACTCGCTCGTATACGGGTAGTTCTGGCTCACGTTGGAAGTCACGGGCCCCTCCCTGCGCTCGTCGGTGACTGAGGACGCGTCACCGACGCGTGGTCGCCGAGTATCGCACGCGGGTCGGGCGCGAGTCAGAACACTGCGGGCAGCCCATCGCTGCGAGGATCCGTCGCCGCCGCGAGCGAGCCGGCATCTGCCGCCGGTCCGCCGTCTACGAGCTCGATCGCGTGTTCGTGCCCGAGGTTCGCATCGAATGGGGCGGCCATCGTCACCGGGTGGCCGAGGGCCTCAAGTGCCTCGGCGACGCCGGGTCGATGCCGCGGCTCGAGCCGGACGTCAACGGGTGGCGCGAAGTGCGCCGCCGGCTCGACGTACCAGCGCGGCGACGTGACCGCGGTACGGACGTCGACGCCGCCGTCGACGAGCGCCGACACGAGCTGTGCGTGGATCTGTGGCTGGGCATCGCCACCCATCGACCCGGCGACGACCCACGGCTCGCGACGGCCCGGGCGGAAAAGCATGCCTGGCAGCAGCGTGTGGAGCGTCCGTTTTCGCGGCTCGAGGACATTCGGATGCTCCAGGTCCAGGCTGAAGTAGCTCCCCCGGTTCTGATAATGGATCCCGGTCTCTGGGTCGGCGACGCCTGACCCGAACCCCAGGTAGTTCGATTCGATGAGGCTCACGGCGTTGCCCTCGCCATCGACCGCGGCCAGGTAGATCGTGCCGCCTCCCGACGGATTTGTTGCGGCCGGGGGCCGCGCGGCCCGGCTCGGATCGATCCGCTCCGCGAGCGACCGGGCGGAGGCCGGATCCAGCAGCCGATCGACCGGGATCTCGCGAAACGCCGGATCGGTGAGGAACCGGTCGCGATCGGCCATGGCGAGCTTTGCGGCCTCGATCCCGGCGTGGATCCAGGCCGGATCGGTCACGCCGTCGGCCCCGAATGCCGCGCGATCCGGCGCGTCGAGCTGACCGAGGATCGCCAGAGTTTCCAACGCCACCAGCCCGGAACTGTTCGGGGGGTGCGTCGTGACTCGAACACCGCGGTAGTCGACCCCGATCGGCTCGCCCCAGTCGGATCGATGATCGGCGAAGTCAGCGACATCGAGCGGGGAGCCCACGGCTCGCAGTGCACGTGTCTGCCGTGCGGCGAGGTCTCCCTCGTAGAACGCATCGAACCCTTGGCTGGCCAGCGTCGAGAGCGTCGCCGCCAGGGCAGGGAACCGAACCCGTTCGCCGGTTCGCCATGGACGCCCATGCGGCCGGAACACCTCGAAGAAGCCGGCTCGGTCGCCCAGCGCATCGCGGACGATGGACGCGGCAAATTCGACCTTGGCCACCCAGCCATCCGATGCGGGGAACCCGTTGGCCGCCAGCTCGATCGCCGGCGCGAGGATGGCATCCAAGCCCAGTCGCCCGAACCGATCGTGCGCGTCACCCCACGATCGCACCGCTCCCGGAACGTTGATCGTCAGCGGACCGCGCAGAGGCATGGTGTGCAACCCCTGGTCGCGGAGCGACGCAGCCGCGAGCCCAGCGGCCGAGCGCCCGGAACCGTTGAGCGCGAGCTGCTCCCCGTTGGCCGAGTCCCAGATCAGCCAGAACGCGTCGCCGCCCAGCCCGCAGCTGCCCGGCATGACCACGCCGAGGACGGCGTTGGTCGCGATCGCGGCGTCCACCGCCGATCCTCCGGCTCGCAGGACGGACAGCCCGGCCGAGCTTGCGAGGTGATGGGGCGCCACCACGGCACCGCGTGCACCGCGGACCAGCGGGACGGGCGCCCACGGTTGACCGTCGGTCACCTCGGAGCGTCGCCCAGGTAGGCGGTCGATTCGACGCCGTCGATGAAGTGCTCCTGCTCGCGCAGCCGCGACAGCGGGACGAGTGCAACCGCCAGGAGCCCGAAGGTGGCAAGGAGGAGCCCGTCGATGCCGCGCCATTCCGCGGCCAGACCCCCGATGAGGCTGCCCGTGATCTGGCCGACCGCAAGGAACACGGAGTAGAGACCCATGATCGCGCCGCGGTCACCGGGGAACCGTTCGGAGATGTCGGCGAGCAGCCCGAGAGCTGCCGGCGTCGCACCCGCCAGGACGAACAGGCCCGCTGCGGCGAGGAGCCCGGCGGCCAGTGGCACGAATGCCGGCAGGCCTCCGGAGTGGTTGACGCCCAGCCCGGCGCCCACGAGAACGGCCCCGCCCAGGATGCCGTACAGGATGATCGTGGTCCGCCGCATCGACTTGAACCGGTTGCCCCAGTACAGCAGCCCCACGCCGAACACGATGGCGATCGCAATCGCGGCGAGGGTGATCTCGTTGGCGTCGAAGCCGCGCATCAGGGTCTGGTCCGGGAACTTGGGGTTCTCCTGCGAGAACTGGAAGAGCGACTGGCTGAACCACAGCCCGATCGAGGCATTGACCGCGATCCACGTCGGCGCCAGGAGCAGGACATGGGCCGAGCGGACCAGCTCGATGTACCGCCTGAACCCGACGTGGGGTGCCGCGACTGCTTCGCGCTCCCCGGCCGGGTCCTTGACTCCGACGAGATAGATCAGGAACGACACGCCGTAGATCACGGCGTTCACGAAGAAGGCGGTCGGGCCGATCGCCTCGAACAGCTTCGGCGCGACGATGAACCCGACCCCGAGCCCGGCGAGGGTCGCGCCTTCGAACCGTGCGGCAGCCTGTCCGCGCAGGAGCTCGTTGCCGGCGGTCGCCAGGGCGATGAACCCAAGGATCGAGGGGACACTCGCCGCCGTGGAGGCGCCCTCGAGGAGGCGGGTCACGCCGAGGATCGGCAGTTGCGTCGTCAGGCCGGTCATCACCACCGCGATCCCGCCGAAGATCGGGCCGTAGAGCATGACCCGGTGGTGCCCGAGGCGATCCGAGAGGATCCCGAAGATCGGCGACAGGACCAGCTCGGCCAGGTAGAACGACGCGGCGAAGAGCCCCACCACCGTGGCGTCGACGACCGGGCCGCCATGGTTCGGCAGGTCGGCCAGGTAGAGACCCAGCATCGCCCCGGTCAGGCCGGTGCTGAACCGCAAGGTGAAGGTGCCGGCGAGGACAGCGATCAGCGAACGTCGCACCGCGGAATCCTAGCGGCTCCCCGCGTCGCGAGTGGGTGTTGCCGGCTGGACCCGGCCCGTATCATGCCCGCAACGTCCAGGCCGGCTGTCAGGAGGGCCAGAGCTTGACCCGCGTCGCGATCTTCACCGATTCCGCGTCCGACCTGGATCCGGCCGAGGCGGCCGCCGCCGGGATCGGGATCGTGCCCCTCCTGGTCAACTTCGGGAAGGACACCTACAAGGCCGGGGTCGACCTTTCGACGGCGGAATTCTGGGACCGGATGGTTGCCCCCGACGCCCCGTTCCCGACGACGGCAGCATCGTCGCCCGGCGAGTTCAAGGAGGCCTACGAGGCGGCCTTTGCCAGTGGGGCCGATGCCATCGTCTCGATCCATGTCGCGGGCACGTTGTCGGCGACGATCAAGAGCGCCCAGATCGCGCGCGACATGTTGCCCGACCGCGAGATCCACGTGATCGATTCGCTCGGCGCCTCGATGGCCCAGGGCATCCTCGCCCAGATGGGCGTCGAGCTAGCCGCGGAGGGGCGATCGGCGGCGGACATCGCCGAGGTCCTCGAGGCACGAGCGCCCGACATGGTGATGTACGTGGCCCTCGAGACACTCGAGTACCTGCGCAAGGGCGGCCGGATCAGCGGCGCCCAGGCGGCGATCGGCACCCTGCTGTCGGTCAAGCCGATCATCGTGGTCAAGCACGGCGTCGTCGAAACCGGCGATCGTGTCCGCACGCGCTCGAAGGCTCGCGAGCGCCTCATCGAGATGGTCTCTGAGCGTCCCGTCGAGCGGCTCGCGATCGTCCACACCGTCAGCCCCGATGTCGAGGCGTTCCGTGCCGAGCTGGTCGCCCGTGTACCAGACGCACCGCCCGCAAAGGACGTCCAGATCGCCCTCGTCGGGCCTTCGGTTGGCCCGCACCTGGGCCCGGGGTGTGTCGGCGCGGTGGCGCTCTATCGAAGCTGAGGCCGTCCGGATCCCGCGGCTGGACGTTGCGACAAGGTTGCGGTCAGATTGCGGACCGGTACCTTTGGCAGGGTGTCCATGACGGGACCACGGCTATACTCGGGCCAGATATGCGTTGCGCGATGATCGTGGAGCTCGCTTTCCGAGGCACCCGTCACGCGTCCCGTGGGGTCGTCCGGGAGACGACCCAAACCCGCGAGGCGGCGTTCGACCGCCCGACACAGAGGTCCTCTCTCATATGACCACCGAGCCTATCGCCGCGCCGATCAACGCGTGGCAGGTCGCTCAACGCCAGTTCGATCTCGCCGCCGAGCGGCTTGGCATGGATCACGGCATGCGCCGCGTCCTGCGCGAACCACGCCGTGAGTTCACGTGCCATTTTCCCGTCACGATGGACGACGGCACCGTTCAGGTTTTTACCGGCTACCGCGTCCAGCACAACCTGGGTCGCGGACCGGCCAAGGGTGGTCTCCGGTACCACCAGGATGTCAGCCTCGACGAGGTCAAGGCCCTCGCCATGTGGATGACCTGGAAATGCGCCGTCGTGGGCATCCCGTATGGCGGGGGCAAGGGCGGCGTGATCGTCGACCCCAAGAAGCTGTCCATGAAGGAGCTCGAAGGGCTGACCCGCCGGTTCGCGACGGAGATCGAGGTGCTCATCGGCCCCGAACGCGACATCCCGGCGCCGGACGTCAACACCAACGCCCAGGTGATGGCCTGGATCATGGACACCTACTCGATGCACCAGGGCTACACCGTCCCGGGCGTCGTGACCGGCAAGCCGATCAGCCTCGGCGGTTCCGAGGGACGCACCGAAGCGACTGCCCGGGGCTGCGTGTACACGATCGTCGAAGCCGCCCGCCACCTCGACATCGACCTCGAGAAGACGACCGTCGCCGTCCAGGGATTCGGCAACGCCGGGTCGATCGCTGCGCGGCTCATCGGCAAGCTGGGCTCGACCGTCGTCGCGGTCTCCGATTCGACTGGCGGCATCCACAACCCTGACGGTCTCGATATTGCGCGCGTGGTCGGCTGGAAGAACGAGCACGGCACGGTCCAGGGCTTTCCCGGCGCCAGGGACATCACGAACGCCGAGGTCCTGGAGGTCGAGTGCGACATCCTGATCCCGGCCGCGCTGGAGAACCAGATCACCGAGCGAAACGCCGGCCGGATCAAGGCGAGGGTCATCGCCGAGGCCGCCAACGGCCCGACGACGCCGGATGCCGACCTGATCCTGGCGCGCAACGGCGTCTTCATGATCCCCGACATCCTGTGCAACGCAGGCGGCGTAACGGTCAGCTACTTCGAGTGGGTGCAGGACCTCAACCGCGACCACTGGAGCGAGATCGTCGTCAACGAGAAGCTGCGCGAGATCATGGTCAAGGCCTTCAGCGAAACCCTCGAGATCGCGAAGCGTGAGCAGTGCGACATGCGGACCGCGGCCTACCTGCTGGCCGTCGATCGGGTCGCCAACGCCATGTCGATGCGAGGCCTCTACCCGTAGATCCGCGCCCCCCGACGCAGGTGTTGACAGACTTGCGTGCCTGGACCGGTCGGCAGGGATTCGGCCCGCACGGATCCGGTCTTGGCCGTGCGGCACGCTTGCCCGGCTCCTCGACGTCTCGGCCGCCGTCCAAATCGGTGCCCAAGAGTCCACCGGCGCAAATCTGACAAGGATCGGCGCGATCGTCGGCGGATTCCGGCGTCCCGGATCGTCGCGACCCCGGTGCTACCATTCCGGCCCATGCTCGATCACGAAGAGAAATTCCTGTTCAAGGAGGAGATCCTCCACCTGGCCAACGCGGTCGCGGAGCCGGGCGTCCTTGACAACGTGGAAGACCTCCTGACGGACGTCATCACGAGCCCTCGGTTCGACTCCGAGGTGTTCACCCTGGAGCGCAGCCTCCAGGTGATGCTCGGCCCGCGGGCCGGGACGACGCTGGTCGGGTTGCTTACGGTCGCCCCCGAGGTGTTCGACGAGGTCGCCGAGGTTCGAATCCCCTCGGAGCTGCACGAACGGCTAGTCGCCTGGCGCGCACGCTTCGGGCTCGCGATCGACAACGCCCTCAACTTCCTCAACAACCCGGACGGGATCCAGGGCCACAACTTCGCGACCCAGATCGCGCATGTCGAGGAGCGGCGGGTCCTCCAGGGCAGGCTGACCCTGGTTCGCTACAACAACGAGCCGCAGTTCTTCATGGCCGACGCCAGTGTCTTCCTCGGCCTCGTGGCGGACATCATGGAGCGCCTCGGGCCGTACCTGGAACCGGACGCGGTCGAGGCCGAGACGCTCGCCCGCCTGCGTGACGCGATCCAGCTGATCGAGCGCAAGACCGCCAGCCGTAACTGACCGGCGCGTGCGCCAGATCTACCTCGCCGCCACCGGCCAGAACCGTGGCAAGACCACGGTCAGCCTCGGGGTGCTCGACGGCTTCCGGCGCCGCGGGCTGTCCACCGGGTTCATGAAGCCGGTCGGCCAGCGGACGGTCATCGAGGACGGCGTGCCGGCCGACGAGGACGCAGTTCTCATGCGTGGGGTCTTCGATCTCGCCGAGCCGCTCCAGCAGATGAGCCCGGTCCACATCCCACGAGGGTTCACCCAGACCTACATCGAGGGTGGGTTCGTCGAGGACCTCCCCGCGCGGATCAGGACGGCCCACGCGTCGTTCGCCGCCGATCGCGACATCCTGCTGATCGAGGGCACGGGACACGCCGGGGTCGGCGCCGTCATCGATCTCTCGAACGCCGTGGTCGCCGCGATGCTCGGCGCGCCCGCGGTCATCGTCTCGGAGGGTGGCGTCGGGCGGCCGATCGACGAGATCGTGCTCAACGCCTCGCTGTTCGAGCGCCACGGCGTGCAGGTCGCCGGCGCGATCGTGAACAAGGTCGACCTCGACGCGAAGCCAGGGCTGGCACGAACCCTCGAGGCTGGGCTCGCTCGCCACGGGATCCCGCTGCTCGGCGTGTTGCCCTACCGCCCGTTGCTGTCGAACCCGACCCTGGCGATGGTGCTGGAAGGGGTCCACGGCGAGACGCTGTGCCCGGGCCCCGATCTCGACCAGGTCATCGGCGGCGTCGCGATCGGCGCGATGGAGCCGGAGCACATGCTCCAGCGGATCGGCCCGCGCAGCCTGGTCATCGTCCCCGGTGACCGGACCGACGTGATCCAGGCCCTTGTCGGCGCGAGAGCGGCGGGGAGCCCGGACGACGACGGGCCGCTCGGCATCGTGCTGACCGGCGGCTATCGGCCGAGTCCGGCGGTCATCGATTCGATCCGCGCCGCCGACCTCTTCGCCACGATCGTGCCCGAGGACACGTACGTCGTGGCGTCGGAGATCCACGACCTGTTGGTCAAGACGCACGCATCGGACGCCGGGAAGATCGCCGAGATCAAGGCCCTCGTCTGGGAGTACCTGTTCATCGATCGCGTGCTCGGCGTCTCCGCCGAGGCGCCAGGCTGAGATCCGTCAGGAGCGGGTCGAACCCGGCGTCAGCGTCCGACCCCGACCCCGCAGGAACAGCACGCCGAGGACGATCGCGACGCCGGCCAGGGCCAGGCCGATGACGGCCATGGGCCCGATGTTCGGGGTGCTGGCGACCGGCGACGTTGTTGCGGCAGCAGCTTCGGGAGCGCCCACGACGGGGTTGTAGACCGTCGCGCCGGGGTCAACGGCCGGCCCGACATCGGCAATCGGGAACATCATGTCGGACCGCTGGCACGTCCCGCCGGAGCAGGATTCGCCCCGCACGCCGACCTCGACCGATCGGATCCCGCCTGCCGGCACGGTCACCGTCGCCACGTAGTGGCCGAGCGGGCTCTGACGCCCGACGACCTCGGCGGGTTCGCCCGTGGCCGGGATCAGGCGGATGAATACGGCTTCGGCATTGAATGGTTCGAGCTCGCCGTTGACCCCGCGTGTCTCGACCGTCCACCCGACCGTGATTTCGCTACCCGGCTCGGGGTCGGTGGGCAACGCCGCGTCCAGGGTGACGATCGCGTCCTCCTTGGCGAGCACGCCGGTCGTGCCCACGAGGATCAGGAAGACCGACAGGAGCAGCGTCACGGTCAGCGGTCGGCGGTGCATGGAACTTCTCCGGAGCGGGCGTCGTCGACCCATCTACACCACCGATCCAGGATCGGTTCCCGGCTCGGCACGCGTCGGCCCGGTCCTGCCCCGCTCGATCAGCGCAGCGTACGCGAGGATCCCGGCGCCAACCATCCCGATCACTGCCCAGGCGGCGAAGTTCCCGCTGATCCCGACGGCACCGGCGATCGCGCCACCGGCGGCGGACCCGGTGATCGTCGCCAGCCCGGCACAGGCCGAGAACACGCCCTGGGCCGTCCCGCCCAGGAAAGGCGGCACCCGGGCCGCCAGGACGGTCACGCCGCCGACGAAGACGAAGGCAAATCCCAGGCCTTCGAGCGGTGCGATGAGGATCAGGCCGAGCGCGTCCCCAGCGAGTGCCGCAAGGAGCGTCCGAAGCGCCAGGACCACCGCGCCGACGACGAGCAATCGTTCCGTCCCGAACCGGGACCCGATGCGCGGAAACGCGTACATCAGTGGCACCTCGATCAGCGCCCCGAGGGCCCACGCGAACCCCACGAGCGCCGTCCCGCCACCGAGCGCCACGATCTGGATCGAGTAGAACGTGTTGGCCGCAGAGAGAGCCGTCCAGACCACCGTGAACCCGGCGAAGAACACGACGACGCCGGGCACGGCGAGCAGCTCGCTCGTGCCGCGCAACAGGCTGACCGGGTGGCTCGTGCCCACTCGCTTGATGGTGGCCGTCACGATGATCGTCCCGATGAGGCAGGGCAGGTACACCCAGAACAGGGTCCGTGCCCCGCGCGAGTCGAGCAGCAGGCCCACGAGGAGCGACACGACGACGAACCCCAGCGAGCCGAAGGCCCGAACCTGGCCATACCGGTGCCGTCCGGCGGAGCCCAGCGTCTCGAGCGTTCGCGCGTCGAGCATCGGAGAGATCCCGGCCAGGCCGGCGAACAGCAGCATCGAGCCGGCGAGGACGCTGGCGAAATCGTTCGCGACAAAGAGGAAGATGCCGCCCACGGTGGCCACGGCGGCGGCCAGTGGCAGGGTCAGCCCGACCTTCGGGAACCGATCGACGAACCCGCCCCACACCGGGCCGAGGACCAACTGCGTCGCTGCCTGGATGGCGGTCAGGATCCCGATCTCTCCGAGCTGCAGCCCAAGCTCGCGATAGAAGACCGGCAGGTACGGAAAGGCCGCGCCGAGGGCGCCGAAGTAGACGAGGTAGGCGAGGAGGATCCGGCGTCCGGCGGCCACGACCGCCTCAGGTCGTCGCGGGGCCGTCGCCCAGCGGTTCGTTGTCGATCAGCCGGGTCGTTCCGAACCGCACGGCCAGCGAGAGCAGGACCGGACCGTCCACCCGGTCGAGCTCCGCCAGGGTCCTCCCGTCCGCGACCGACACGTAGTCGACATCGGCGAGCGGCTCGGACGCGAGGGTTTCCCACATCGCGGCGCGGAGCGGGTCGGCCGATCGCTCGCCGCTCTTCCAACGATCACGGGCCGCCAGGAGCGCCTGTCGCAGGACGGGCGCCGCCCGGCGTTCCCCGGGTGTCAGGTGGACGTTTCGTGACGAGAGCGCGAGCCCGTCGGGTTCCCGGACCGTGGGACAGGCGATGACTTCGGTCGGAATTGCCAGGTCGCGAGCCATCTGCCGGATGACCATCACCTGCTGGGCGTCCTTCTGACCGAAGTACGCGTGATCCGCGCCCACGAGATCGAACAGGATGGCCACGACGGTCGCCACTCCGTCGAAGTGGCCCGGTCGCGCGGCCCCCTCCAGCGGCTGCGCGACCGCTCCGACCGACACCGTGGTGTCGAACCCTTTCGGGTAGATCTCGTCCGCGGCCGGGACGAACACGATGTCGACGTCCTCGCCCTCGCAGATCTCGAGGTCGCGAGCTTCGTTCCGTGGGTACTTCGTGTAGTCCGATGCGACGTTGAACTGGCGTGGGTTGACGAAGATGGTGACCACCGTCGTGGCGTCGGCGGCGCGTGCCTGGCGGATCAACGCTCGATGGCCCTCGTGGAGCCAGCCCATGGTCGGGATCAGCCCGACGGGTCGGGCGACCGCGCGGAGGGCATCGCGCAGCTCACCGCGGGTCCGGACGACGTGGGTCAAGCGGGCGTGCGAGCGATCAGCGATCGTGACCGATCAGGGATCGTGACCAATCAGAGATCGCGATCGAGCGGGATCCCGCCGCTCGGCACGCTCCGCGGCGGCCGGTCGGCCGAACCCCGCCCCAGGACGTCATCGAGGACCCCGTCGTCCATGCGAACCGTCTCCGCGGGACCGGGGAACGTCCCTGCGGTCACGTCGGCGAGATAGCCGGTCGCCGCCTCGAGGATCGATTCGCGCACGTGCGCGTACGGCCTGGCGTGTCGCGGCACGAAGTCGCCCAGACCGATGAGATCCGTGACCACCTGGACCTGGCCGCTGCAACCGGCACCGGCGCCGATGCCGATCGTCGGGATGCGGAGGCGTTCCGTGATCGCGGCCGCGAGCTGCTCAGGGACCAGCTCGAGGACCATCGAGAAGGCGCCGGCTTCCTGGACCGCGTACGCGTCGGCGATCAACGAGCGTGCCTGGTCGACGGTCTTGCCCTGGACGCGGACCTTGCCGATCGTGTTGATCGTCTGTGGCGTGAGCCCGATGTGGCCCATGACCGGGATGCCGGCGCGGACGAGCGCTTCGATGACTCTGGCCGTGCGAACGCCGCCTTCGACCTTGACCGCCTGCGCCCCCGCCTCGCGCATGAATGTGCCCGCGTTCTCGGTGGCTTCCTCGGGCGTCGCGTAGGACAGGAACGGCATGTCGGCGACGACCATGGCGCGACGGCTGCCGCGGACGACGGCCTTCGTGTGATGGACCATCTCGGCCATCGTCACGCGGACGGTCGAATCGTACCCGAGGATCACCTGGCCGACCGAATCACCGACCAGGAGGATCGGAATCCCGGCTTCATCGAGGAGCTGCGCCGTCGGATAGTCGTAGGCGGTCAACATCGCGATGCGCGTGCCATCGGCATGCAACTTCGCGACGTCGACGATGGTCAGGCGACGTGGGGTGTCGCTCGATGCGCTCATGCTGGCTCCCGGCTCGGTTCGGTCGTCCGAACAGTCTGGATGGCTGCGTCGCGCTCGTCCAGCGCCTGTCGCACGCGATCGAGCACGCGATCCCCCACGTCCCGTTTGGACTGCAGGGGCAGGTCCTCGCGCGAGCCGTCCGCAGCGAGGATGGAGACCCGGTTCGTGTCGGTACCAAAGCCCGACCCGGGCTCCGCGACATCGTTGGCGACGAGCAGGTCGGCGCCCTTGCGCTTGAGCTTCTCCGCCGCGCGATCGAGCGACCCCGTCTCCGCCGCGAAGCCAACGATGACCGGGACCGGCCGGAGGGCTTCGCGAGTCGCCTCGCCGTTGCTGTCGAGCCCGCGCGCGATGCGTCCGATCTCCGCGAGGAGGTCCGGCGTCGGCTCGAGCTCCAGGGTCAGCCCGGAACCGCGTTCGAGCTTGCGCTCGGCGGGCGTGACCGGTCGGAAGTCGGCTACGGCCGCAGCCATGATCAGCGCATCGAACCCGGCAGCACCGTTCGCCGCGTGGGTGGACTGGAGCAGGGCCGCCCGCAGGTCGGCCGTCGACTCGATCCGGACGACCGTCGCGCCCACCGGCATTGGGACCTCCACGCTCCCGGCGATGACGGTCACCGTCGCGCCCCGAGCGAGCGCCGCCTCGGCCACCGCGACACCCATCCGGCCCGTCGAGCGGTTGCCGATGAACCGAACCGGGTCGATCGCCTCGCGCGTCCCACCCACGGTCACCACCACGTGGCGGCCTTCCAGGTCGGCGTCCCGCGCCTCCGCGACGATCGGGGGACGCGCCGCTGCGTCCGGCGCGCGAATGGGCCGGTCGCCAAGGGCACCGACCACGGCATCCACGACCCGGGGCAGATCGGCGAGCCGGCCGGTCCCGGTCTGGCCCGAGGCGAGGAAGCCCGACTCCGGTTCGACGATCGTGTAGCCAAAGCCGTCGCGGAGCCGGCGCACGTTGGTGGTCGTGGCCGGATGCGTCCACATCTCGCCATCCATGGCCGGCGCGACGATGACCGGTGCGCTCGTGGCAAGGCAGGTGGCCGTCACGACGTCGCCGGCGAGGCCGTTGGCCATCGCCCCGAGAAATTGTGCGGTCGCCGGCGCGACCACGATCGCGTCTGCCGTGTCGGCGACCACGATGTGACCGATCCGATTGTCCTCGGTCAGGGCCAGGACGTCGGTCTCGACGGGATGGCGTGACAGCGCCGCGAACGACAGGGGGCCGACGAACCGGGTGGCGGACGGCGTGAGCATGACTGCCACGTCCGCACCCTCCGCGCGAAGGAGGCGCAGCAGCTCGACGGCCTTGTAGGCCGAGATCGACCCGGTCACACCCAGGCCGATCAGCCGGCCTGCCAGGCGTCCGCTCACGTCAGCCCCAGCTCGAGCGGCTCACCGCCCCCGACTTCGGCGTACAGGATCGCCAGGCCCTTGAGGGTGAGCTCGGGGTCGATGGCATCGATGCCCTGCAGGTCCCGGGCCCATGGGGCAGCCGACAGGCCACCGGTCAGGATGGCCTTGACCCCTGATGGATCGACCCCGTTGGCATCGGCCAACTCGGAGCGAACGCGGCCCAGCAGACCGGCGGCCAGCGCCTGGTAGCCGAACACCGTGCCGGACTGCATCGCGTGGACGGTGTTCCGCCCAATCGCCCGGTCCGGGGCCACGAGCTCGATCCGGGGGAGTTTCGCGGTCCTGGTCGCGAGGGCCTCCAGCCCCAGCTCCAGGCCAGGAGCAATGGCCCCACCGACGTAGGCGCCATCCGCGGCGACGCAGTCGAGGGTCGTGGCCGTGCCGAAGTCGACGACCACGGCCGGCGTGCCATACAGGCGAGCCGCGGCGAGCGCATTGACCAGGCGATCGGCGCCGACGTCGTCGGGTCGGTCGACCCTGACGGGGAGGGGCACGCTGCCCGCGGTTGCGGCCACGAACCGCACACTGCGCCGGGCGGCGACCCGCTCGGCTGCCACGCTCAGCCTCGGGACGACCGACGCCACGCAGATCCCGTCGACGTCTGCGAGGCGGATCCCATCGAGCTGCAGCAGCCCGCTCACGACCAGCTCGAACTCGTCGGACGTCGCCAGCGGGTTCGTGGCCGCGCGCCGGGTCCCGATGAGCGCCCCGGCGCGGAACAGCCCGATCGTCACGTTCGTGTTGCCGATGTCGAGGGCAAGGAGCATGGCCCGGATCATACGCGGCGGCTTCCGGGCTCTATCGTTGGGCCGTTGCACCAACGCACACACAGGGAGTGGTCCCATGTCCGACCGGCCGACCACCGAACCCAGACTGATCGAGCTCGAACCCAGGCCATGTGTCGCGGTCAGGATCGTGCTGCCCATGGCATCGCTGGACCTCGGTGCCGAGTTCCAGCGGTGGATGCCGGCCCTCGATCAGTACGTCGGGGAGCATGGCCTCGAGCAAACCGGCCCCGTGTACGGACGATACTTCCAGTTCGGGCCTGACCAGGTTGACGTCGAGATCGGGATCCCCATCGCCGCGTCGTCGGGCGGTCTGGCGTCCGTGGGACCGACGGTGCTCGGCACCATCGGTGCGTCGTCGCTGCCTGGCGGCCCGGCGGCAACCGTGACGCATGTCGGGTCATACGACGGTCTGGGCCGGGCATACGACCGGCTGCACGATTGGATCCACGCGCAGGGCCGCGAGGATGGCATCGCTCCGTGGGAGTCCTATACCGACGACATCGCGCTCGCTGCCGATCCGTCCACGCTCCGCACCGAGGTCACCTGGCCGCTGGCGTGAGGGCCGAAGAGCTGGCGTAGCGCCGGCGAGCCGAACCGCATCGGATCGACGCCGATTTCGATGCTCGCAGCCGGCAAGCCGTGCGGTACCATCCGTCCGACCGTCCCCCCTCCGTGCCCCGAGGAGACGCCCGCGTGACGAGCCAGCCGGCGGCCAAGTTCTTCGTGAACCAGGGCGTCGTTTCGAGCCGCGCGGACATGCTGCACCTGCTGCGCCCGCTGCTCAAGCAGACGGTCGGCTATCGCTACCTGCGGGGCCGCGACGTCGTCGCCCATGGCACAGGGTGGGTGGAGCGGATCGTCGTCGACGCGGACGACATCTCGACCTACTTCACGCCGTTGGCCATCACCCTCAACATCGATTCCTTCGAGCATCTCGAATTCGAGACGCGGCCCGACCAGCTCCTCGTCTACACCCTCGTCCAGGGGGACGAGCGCGTGGTCGTCGAGTTCGCGCCCATCGGTCCGTCCGGCGAGGACAACTCGCCCTTCGCCCCCCGCCAGCTCGAGTTCGAGACCGGCGATTACGTCCAGATGGAGCTGCTCGGCCTCGAAGCCCACGAGGACGAGTAGCTGATCGGGAGGCCGGTCCACCGAGGGACCGGTCGGAGGGAGCGGCGGCCGCCCCAACCGGCGGCAGCCGATGGTTTCGTGGCGCGGTCCGAGTCCGCCCCAGGGATCCGGCGCGCGTACGAGGGCAAGGAGGAACCGACCCGGTGACGTCGAGCGCAGCGCCAGCCTCCGGTGGTGGAGGCGCCATCGCTGACTACTTCAAGTTCGCCGAGCGCGGCACGGATCTTGTCACGGAGGCCAAGGCCGGCCTCACCACGTTCATGGTCATGGCCTACATCCTCTTCGTGAACCCGAGCATCCTGGCCAACGCCGGGATCTCCATTCCCGCGGCATCGGCGGCAACCGCCCTGGTCGCCGGCGTCCTGACGATCGCGATGGGGGTCGTCGCGAACGTGCCGATCGCCCTCGCCGCCGGCCTCGGGATCAACGGGGCGGTGGCGTTCGGACTTGTCCTGACCAGCGGCCTCACCCCTGAGGGCGCGATGGGCGTCATCGTCCTCGAAGGCATCGTCGTCACGGTGCTCGTGCTGGTCGGTCTGCGTGAGGCGGTCATGACGGCCGTGCCGCTCGCGCTCAAGCGGGCGATCGGCGTCGGGATCGGCCTGTTCATCCTGTTCATCGGGTTCGTGGACGGCGGGATCATCCGCCAGCCGGTCGGCGACGGCCCGGTACCCGTCGAATTCGTCTTCCCGACCACGCCCGGCGCGTTCGTCTTCTTCCTGGGGCTGCTGATCACCGTCGCGCTGTACGCACGACGGGTGCCTGCCGCCCTGCTGATCAGCATCCTGCTCACCACGATCATCGCCATCGTCGTCGGGGTCCAACCCTTGCCGACGACGTTCACGGCGACCCCCGACTTCAGCACGGTCGGCAAGTTCGACCTCGGCAACGTCTTCACCGTCCTGGGTGGCCTGGCCGCGATCCTGACCATCTTCAGCTTCATGCTCACCGACTTCTTCGACACCATGGGCACCGCCACCGCGATCTCCGAACAGGCCGGCCTGTCCGACGAAGAAGGACAGGTCCCGCAGGTCGGTCGCGTGCTGCTCGTGGACTCGGTCGCCGCCATCGCAGGCGGTGCCGCCGGCATCAGCTCGAACACCAGCTACATCGAGAGCGCCGCCGGGGTCGCCGAAGGCGGCCGGACGGGGTTCACCTCGGTCGTAACCGGCGTGCTGTTCCTGCTGGCGATCTTCCTCACCCCGATCGCGACGCTGGTGCCCTTCGTGGCGACGGCACCGGTCCTGGTCGTCGTGGGCTACCTCATGGTCAGCCTCATCAAGGACATCGACTTCAGCGATGTCGAGGAAGGCATGCCGGCGTTGCTCGGCCTGATCCTCATGCCGTTGACGTTCAGCATCACCGTCGGTATCGGCGCGGCATTCGTCGCGCACGTGGTGATCAAGGTCGTCCGCGGCAAGATCACCGAAATCCACCCGCTGCTGTGGGCTGTGGCGGTGGCCTTCGTCATCTACTTCGGACAGAACTGGATCAACACCATCCTGCCGAAGTAACGCGCCGCACCGGCGGCGCTCATTCCGGCGCTCCGGCTTCCTCCGGGGCGCCGTCCTCGTTCCTGTACCATCGGCCGGATGTTCGAACGGACCGTGCTGCCAGCCGGCCCTCGTGTGATCAGCGCTCGGCTCCCAGGGGCACGCTCGGTCTCCGTCGCGGCCTACGTCCTGGCCGGTTCGCGTCTGGAGGCCCCCGGTCAGATCGGGGTCGCCCATTTCATGGAGCACCTCACCTTCAAGGGGACCGAGGCGTACCCGACGACGCGTTCGATCAGCGAGGCGATCGAGGGCGTCGGCGGCTCGTTCAACGCGGCAACCGATCGTGAATCCACGGTCTACTGGGTGCGGGTTCCCCTGCGCGAGGCCACGCGCGCGGTCGACGTCATCGGCGAGCTCATCGTTCGGCCCCGTCTGACCGAGCGCGACATCGAAGGCGAACGGACGGTCATCATCGAGGAGGTTCGTTCGTACCTCGATGACCCGTCCGAGTACTGCCAGATCCTCTTCCAGACGGCGATGTTCGGGCACGGGCCGCTCGGTCGCGAGATCTGCGGCGAGGAAGCCGACGTCCGGAGCCTGCCCAACGGCGCGATCCGCGAGTTCTGGGCGACCGCCTACCGGCCGGCCAACACGGTCGTCGCGATCGTCGGCGATCTTGCCCACGAGGACGCCACGAGCCTTGCGGCCGCGGCCTTTGGGACCGGCAACGGACCGGTCCCCGGGTTCGCCGCGGCCCCCGAGCTCCCGGCCGGCCCGCGGGCGATGCTCGGCAAACGGAGCACGAACCAGGCGCAGCTCTGCCTCGGCGTACCGGGTCTCCATCGCGACCACCCGGACAGCTGGACCCTCGCGGTCCTCAACACGGTCCTCGGTGACGGGATGAGCAGCCGCCTGTTCCTGGCGGTGCGCGAGGAGCTCGGACTCGCCTACGACGTCTCCTCGGGGATCGTTGACTACGCCGATGCCGGCGCCCTGGAGGTCTCGGCCGGTGTGGACCCGGCCGCACTGCCGGCCGCGATCCAGGCGATCCTCGCCGAGCTGGCCCGCCTCCGCGACGACCTCGTCCCGCCTGACGAGCTCGACAAGGCGAAGCGGTACCTGAGCGGCGGCCTCGAGCTGCGCATGGACGACACCCGCCACGTCGCATCCTGGATCGGCGGCCAGGAAGCGCTGCACGATC
This sequence comes from uncultured Chloroflexia bacterium, assembly GCA_963809045.1. Classification (GTDB taxonomy): domain Bacteria; phylum Chloroflexota; class Limnocylindria; order Limnocylindrales; family CSP1-4; genus SPCO01. The sequence goes on along the minus strand of CAWEHW010000005.1, from coordinate 127,078 downwards.
GAGTCCTCACGCTCGACGAGGCGCTGGCGGCCGTCGAGGCCGTGGACGCCGCGGGCATCCAGCGGCTGGCCGGCCGGCTCTTCCGTGACGACGCGTTGCGCCTTGCCGTGGTCGCGCCAGCTCGCCACTTGCGCGGGCTGGAGACCCATCTGCGTCTCCCGAGCTGATGGCGGATCACGACGGCCTCGGACCCACGCCGGCCGCGGCCGAGGCAACGACGACTCCCGCGCAAGGGTCGGGCACGGCGCCGCCTGCCCACGGCCCCGACGTTCCTCGATCTGTCGACCTCGTGCTCGCCCGCGCCCATCTCCGGCTGGGCTCCCTGGCACTCGCCCGCGCGGAGCTCGAGATCCTCGGAGGTCGCGGCGCCCTCGACAGCGCGGGCCAGGTCGACCTGGCGGAAGTGCGCTGGAGGACCGGCGACCTGAGTGGCGCGGGCGCGGCCGCATCGATCGCCATGGGTTCGGGCTTGGAGCCGCCTGTCGTGCTCGCGATCGCGGCCGAGACGGCCGCGGCACTCGGGCGGCCGAACGAGGCGCGCCGCCTTGCCAACCGAGCCATGGAGACCCTTGGCGGACCGATCGACGAACTCTTCGCGGGCATGCCGCGATCCGGTGTCTGGCCGGCCGACCTGGCCGAGCCGGCGCCCACGGCGGGCACGCTCTTCCACCACGAGCCGCCGCCGGGACCCAGCCGCCGCGCCGGTGACGTCGAAGCCGACGTCGTCGCATTGCGTGCCCGGCCCGCCGATGACCGGCTGGACGGTGGCGGCAGCTCGCTGACGCTCGGGTTCTGGGATCCCGACGGGGCGGACGATGGGCATGGCGCCCAGCAGCCAGACCCGGTGGGGGAGCTGGATGCCGCCCGAGCCGCGCTGGTCGCCGGGGCGCTCGAGGACGCCACGCTCCGATTCGGGGTGGCGTTGCGCCTGGCGCCCGCGCTTGCTCCGGCCGTCCTCGAAGCCACGGATGGCGTGACGACTCCACAAATGAACCTGGTCCGCGGCGACGCCTACCGCCTGGTCGGTCTCGAGACCGAAGCCCGACGGGCCTATGCCGCGGCGGCATGGTCCGGAGCGCGGGATCGGCGTCACCACGTCGAGGAAACTGCCAAACCCGCGGAGCCGGGGCCGGAGCCGGAGCCGACGCCGGCGCCGGAGCTGATGACCAGCGAGCGCGACCCGACCACCGCGGGGACGACCGGTCAAGCCGCCGACGCCCCCGACACGTCCGAGGACCCGTCGGACCCTGACGCCTGATCCGACGGCGCGATCCGATACAATCCCGCGACGTCCAGAGCCACCGTACCCAAGGTCGACATGCCGCCATCCGAACGAACCCTCGTCCTGATCAAGCCAGACGGCGTCCAGCGCCAGCTGGTCGGTCGCATCCTCGCCCGGTACGAGGAGCGCGGCCTCAAGGTCGCGGGGCTCAAGCTCGTCCACGTCGATCGCGCACTCGCCGAGCGGCACTACGCGGTCCATCGGGAGAAGCCGTTCTTCGGCAGCCTGGTCGATTTCATCGTCTCCGCACCGCTGGTGGCGCTCGCACTCGACGGACCCAATGCCATCGCCGTCGTGCGCGCCATCAACGGGGCGACCCGGCCGCACGAGGCGGCACCCGGCACGGTTCGCGGCGACTTCGCGCTCGAGACGGCCCAGAACATCGTGCACGCGTCGGACGGCCCGGAGACCGCGGTCGACGAGCTCGCCCTGTGGTTCAAGCCGGACGAGCTCTTCGACTACGAGCGTGACGTGGACCGCTGGGTGCTCGCTCCGAACGACTAGGGGATGCTCTCGACCGACGGACTCGGCGAGGGCGCATCCGTGCGACTTGCCGCCGCCGCTTCGGGGATCCCGAACGCACCGGCCGACGTTGCCAACGCCAGGACCGCCAGCACGACGGCCACCAGGCTGCTGCTGAACGCCCGGTTGGTCGTCCAGGTCGTTCGCCACCAGGCGCCGGGCGCCGTGACATCCAGCCTCGAGATCCGCGGCCGCCAGTCGACCTCGGGATCCGGCGGCCCGTCCGGCCGGCCCAGGCCGATCGCCAGCAGCCGTCCGTAGTAGGCCAGCGGCGCAAGCGTCCCGAGCAGGACGAGGAGGGCCAGCGGCCCACCCACGGCAAGATCAACAAGCGTGCTGCGCGCCTCGAACACCGCGAGACCCGGGAAGCCGATCCCGGCGATCACGACCAGGGCGAGCGCAACCGCGAGCACGGGCGACCGGACGACCCACCCGCGCAGCTCGACGATCCGGCCGGTCCCGAACAGGACGCGCAGACCGCCTGCCCACGCAGCAAACGCGCTCCGGGTGACGACCATGGCGAGGATCCAGGTCCGCGCCGGCCCCCATGCCGCGGCGTCCAGCGCGACGATCGCGAGGAGCGCGACCCCGGCATCGCCGACGATCGAATACCCCACGACGTGCTCGATGTCGTCCTGCACGAAGGCCGCCAGGGCCGCCAGCACGATCGAGGCCGCCGCCACCGCGAGGATCACCCCACGTTCCGTGCCGAGATCGACGAGAAGCGGTGCGATCGCGCTGTCCGCCCAGCCGAGACCGACGATCGCGAATGGCGCGGCCGCCAGCACGGTCACCACCGGCAGCGCGGTGTCGGGCACCACGTCGGTCAGTCGCGCGGCCCACAGGTGGAACGGGATGGCCCCGAACCGGATCGCGACCGCGACGCCCATTGCCAGGTAGGCCAGCCCGAAGACCACGGGCGGTGCGTCGAGCAGGCTGAGGTCGCGCCCGATCCAGGCGGTGGCCGCGATGGCCAGCGTGCCGGCCACGACCACCGCGCGCAGATCCCGGATCCCGATCGTGGCCCCGCGTCGGTCGACACCCGGGCCGATCGTCAGCAGGGCGCCGCAAAGCCCAGCCGTGGTCCCTGCAGCCACCGCGAGGCGCGGATCGGTCAGTCCGAGCGTCAGCGCGCCCAGGCCAAGGGTCGCCAGGGTCACCGCCGGCACGTCCTGCCGCGTCGTTCCAGCCGCGCCGGCCACCGCCAGCCCGAGTCCCACGACGGACGCCAGGATGAGGAACACGCGGAGGTATCCCGTGCTCGCCAAGCCGCTCGTGCCGATCGTCACCACGTCGGTGGGATCGATCGCGACCGCCGCGATCACCGCCGCAAGGAGGCCGCCGATCCCGGTGAGCGTCGACAGCTGCGGTCGCCCCCTCGAGACCCAGGCCCCGACCGCGAACCCGTACGTGATGACCAGGTAGACCGCGAGGCTCATCGGAGATCGATCGGGTGGGCGTCCCGTGGGCGCCTGGTGCGTTCCGTCGACGGGAGATCCAGTTCGAAGTCCTGGGCCGAGTCGGTTCGCGAGGCCATGGCGAGCGCCGCGATCGCGCCGCACAGCGCCGCCAGCAGTCCGGCCAGCACGAGCTGTTCGAGCGCCTCGGGCGTGCCTCCAAGACCGGTCCGGACCAGGACGGCGGCGCCGACCAGGAGCGTGAGGCCGATGCCCACGCGCAGGCTGTCGCGGCCATTCAGGGTCGGGGCGACCGCCAGCGCCGCGAGCGCGAAGCCGGCAGCCTGTGCCGCGGCCGGCCCGCCGGCCGGCGCACCCAGCCCGTGTGAACCCAGGCCGACCGTCGCTGCGCCAGCGGCGATGAGGACCTCGGTCGGCCAGCCGAGCCGCGAGCCGCCTGTTCGCGGTTCTGCCCGGGCTTCCGTCCCGCGACCGACGATCCACAGGAGATACCCACCGAGCACCACCCCGACGAGCCGGCCGGCGAGACCGAGCGTCTCGGGCAGGGGATCGGCGACGAACGCCGCTCCGAGGAGCGTGACGAGCAACCCGAACAGCGCGGTGCGGGCATTTCGGGCGGATACGGCGACGACGGCCCCGAGCACGACCGCGATCGCGACCCCGGCCAGGGCCGGGTTCACGGACCGGCGGTCTCGAGCTCTGGGTGCGTCGGCGTGGGCAGGATCCCGAACACGCTGACGGGCCAGTACCGCAGCCAGGCACGGCCAATGACGTTCGCGATGGGCACGGGCCCGAACGAACGGGAGTCGGCGGAGTTGGTGCGGTGGTCGCCCATCAGGAACAGCTCACCGGCGGGCACGACCCAGTGCTCCTGGGCAGCGGTCGTGGGCTGCGGCGGTTCGCCATCATCGGCAAACAGGTAGGGCTCGTCGAGTTGCGTGCCGTTGACGTAGACCAGACCTTCCCGGATCTCGATCTCGTCCTCACCGACGCCGATCACCCGCTTGATGAACGGCGTCCCGTCATCCTGCGCCCAGTCCGCGGGCGGGGTGAACACGACGATGTCGCCGCGCTTGTAGACGTCCAGGCGGGGTGTCAGCTTGTCGACCAGGACGTACTGATCGGGCTCCAGCGTGTGCTCCATCGACTGCTGCTGGACCTTGTACGGCTGGGCAACGAAATTCTGGATGACAAGGAAGATCAGGAGGGTCAGTACGAGCGTCTCGACGATCTCGAAGAGACACCCGAGCATGGGTCGTCGGGTCACAAGGTGCGCAGTATAGGTGGTGGGCCCGCGGACCCGTCGCACCTCCTCCTGGGCCGTGAATATCGGTCGCCGGCGGTGAGTTTGACCCGGCTTCTCGCGCCTTGTTACACTCGCCGACGGCCTGCAAGGTCCCACCCCAAGGTGCATGTTCCCTGGGACCCGAGCCACATCTCCCGGAGCCCACCCGCGCGGCGTGCCACGCACGCCCGGGCCGGAATGGCGGCCGTGTCAACCCACTCGAGGAGGAGCCGAAAACCCTGATGGATGCGAGTGCGCTCCAGCTGATCATCCTGCCCGCCGGCATCATCGCCGTCCTGTTCGCGATCTACCTCGCCCGGGACGTCCTCGCGCGGGATACCGGGACCAAGGAGATGGAAGACGTTGCCGGGACCATCTTCGAGGGCGCGGTGGCGTTCATCCGTCGTCAGTACACGACGATCGGGATCCTCGCGGTGGTCGGAGCCGTGGTCATCGGCATCGTGATCACCGTCTTCGAGACCCAGGAAGTCGCCGACACGGACACGTTCGGGCTCGACCTCGGATGGCGCACCGGTCTCGCGTTCATCGTGGGAGCGGCATGCTCGATGGCATCCGGGATCATCGGCATGTACATCAGCGTCAAGGCCAACGTCCGAACGGCTGCGGCGGCCCGCCGCAGCCTCGTCGAGGCCGTCCAGGTCGCGATGCGTGGTGGAGCCGTTTCCGGCTTCCTCGTCGTGGCGTTGTCCCTCCTCGGTGTCTACGGCATCTTCACCCTCTTCGGCGGACTCGCCGGTGGCCAGGCCACGCACGACGCGCCGTTCCTGATCGTCGGCTTCGGTTTCGGCGCCTCGTTCGTGGCGCTCTTCGCCCAGCTCGGCGGCGGCATCTACACCAAGGCCGCGGACGTCGGCTCGGACCTCGTCGGCAAGGTCGAGAAGGGCATCCCCGAGGACGATCCCCGGAACGCGGGTGTCGTGGCGGACCTCGTCGGCGACAACGTCGGCGACTGCGCCGGCCGCGGCGCGGACCTCTTCGAGAGCACGGCCGCCGAGAACATCGGCGCCATGATCCTGGGGGTCGGCGTGTTCACAATCGCCCTCAACGCGGGTTGGCCGAACCCCCAGGCCTGGATCTTCTTCCCGCTCGTCGTGCGCGCCTTCGGCCTGCTCTCGACGATCGTCGCGATCTTCTTCGTTCGCGGCAAGGAAACCGAGAACCCGATGAACATCCTCAACCGCGGGTACTGGGTCACGACGATCCTGTCCGTGGGGGCCCTGCTGCTCACGACGAACGTCATGCTCCAGACGAACGGCAACGCTCCGTCGGGCGTGCCCGTGTGGCTGTACTTCTTCGGGGCCGGCGTCGTCGGCCTGGCGACCAGCGTGGCCTTCGTCTACATCACCCAGTTCTACACGGCCGGCTCGTTCCGCCCGGTCCGTGAGATCGCGGAGGCGTCCAAGACGGGGCCCGCCACGAACATCATTTCCGGTACCGCGGTCGGCTTCGAGACCACCTTCGTCACCGCGATCACCATCGGCATCGCACTGATCAGCAGTCACTGGCTGGGGTCGCAGGCCGGGATCGTCAACGCCGAGGGCAACGACGTCGGCGGCATCTTCGGCACCGCCGTTGCGACGATGGCGATGCTCATGACGACCGCCTACATCCTGGCGATGGACACGTTCGGCCCGATCACCGACAACGCCGGTGGCATCGCCGAGTTCAGTCGCGCCGAGGCTGGCGCCCGCGAGATCACCGACCGGCTGGATGCGGTCGGAAACACGACGAAAGCCTTGACCAAGGGTTACGCCATCGCATCTGCGTCGCTCGCCGCGTTCCTGCTGTTCTCCGCCTACATCGACAAGGTCAACCTGATCCTGGCGCGCCGCGGCGAGGAGCTTCTCGAGTCGGTCAACCTGGCCAACGTCGACGTGTTTGTCGCCGCGCTGATCGGCGCGATGCTCGTCTACTTCTTCAGCTCGCTGGCCATCCGCGCGGTGGGGACGACCGCCCAGGCGATCATCGTCGAGGTGCGGCGCCAGTTCCGCGAGATGCCGGGGATCATGGATTACACCCAGCGCCCGGACTACGCGCGCGTCGTCGACATCACGACCAAGGCCGCCCTTCGCGAGATGATCGCCCCGGGTGTCGTCGCGGTCGCAACGCCGATCATCGTCGGCCTCCTCCTCGGCGCGGAGGCCGTGGCCGGCATGCTGATGGTCGGCACGATCGCCGGCGTGATGCTCGCCACCGTCCTCAACAACGGCGGTGGGGCCTGGGACAACGCGAAGAAGTACATCGAGTCGGGCTACCTCAAGGACGACAACGGCAACGTCCTCGGCAAGGGCTCGGATGCCCACGCCGCGGCCGTCGTCGGCGACACGGTCGGCGACCCGTTCAAGGACACCGCCGGCCCCTCGCTCCACGTCCTCGTGAAGCTGCTGGCCACGATCACGCTGGTTCTCGCTCCGCTCTTCATTCGGTAGTCGTCACGCGAACTCGCAACGTCAACCACAACTCCGTCTGTGATCGCAGCGCCGCCAGGCGCTGCCGCCATTGAACAGCCGCACGTAACGTGGACACGATCTGGCAGGCGTTGGTGATGGGCCTCGTCCAGGGCCTGACCGAATTCCTGCCGATCTCGTCATCCGGGCACTTGATCATCGTCCCGTTCCTGTTGGGCTGGGACGATGCGTTCATCAAGTCACTGGCGTTCAGCGTGATGCTCCACATCGGCACGCTGCTGGCCCTGCTCGTCTATTTCCGATCGGACTGGATGGCGCTGTTCCCGGCCGGGTTGGCGGCCGTGCGCGACCGTTCGTTCCAGGGCGACCCCAATCGTCGCCTTGCCTGGTTGCTGGTGGCAGCGACCATCCCGGCCGCCCTCGCCGGGCTGCTCCTCGACGACCTGATCGAGACTGCCTTTCGCGAGGTCGGACTGGTCGCGGTGACGCTCGTGGTGGGTGGTGGGATCCTCTGGCTGGCCGATCGGCAGGGCGCGCGTGACAAGGGTGTGAATGACGTGGGGCTGCGCGTGGCCGTCGGGATCGGCCTCGCCCAGGCGCTGGCCCTCGTGCCCGGCATCAGTCGGTCCGGGATCTCGATCTCGGCCGCCCGGTTTGCCGGGCTGGACCGCCCGGCAGCGGCGCGGTTCTCGTTCCTCATGGCCACGCCGGTGACCGCCGGGGCGGCCCTGTTCGAGCTGCGTCGACTCGTAGCCGGCGAAGCGGGCGTCGCGATCGACGTCGGAGCCCTGGCCGTCGGGATGGTGGCGGCATTCTTTGCCGGTGCGGTGGCGATCGGCGGCCTCCTTCGATACCTCCGCTCGAGCTCGCTCGAGGTGTTCGTCTGGTACCGGCTGGTCCTGGCGGGCGTGGTCGTGGTCGCCTGGTTGGCCCGATGAGGCGGCGCTGAACCCATGGAAGTGATGAAGCAGCTCCGCCAGCGGGCGATCCGTGACCTGGTCGACCAGCGCCCGATCCGGACCCAGCAGGAGCTGGCGGCCGCCCTCCGCGAACGTGGCTTCAGGACCACGCAGGCAACGATCTCCCGCGACGTCGCCGAGCTGGGCCTGATCAAGGTGACCCGCGAGGGCACGGCTGCCTATGCGCTGCCACCGCGCCTGATCGAGGCGGAGACATCGGGCGAGGACCGCCTGCGCAAGCTGCTCGCGGACCTCCCCGTCGAGCTGCATGAAGCGGGGCTCCTGCTGGTGCTGCGGACCCTTCCTGGATCCGCCCATGCCATCGCCGCCGCGCTGGACCGCGCGCGCTGGCCCGAGGTCGCTGGTTCCATTGCCGGTGATGACACGTTGTTCGTGGCCTTCCCGGATCGCGGTTCGCTGCAGCGGATCAAGGGCCGCTTGCTCCGATTGAACGGCGGAGCACCCGGATCGACATAGACTGCCCGCATGGACCACCCGACGGCCCAGCCGTCGCTGAATCGCATGGCGTTCCAGGCGACCGTGCATTGCCTGACCGGATGCGCCATCGGTGAAGTCCTGGGTCTCGTGATCGGCACCGCACTCGGCTGGGACGATGTGCCGACGATCGTCCTCGCGATCGTCCTTGCCTTCATGTTCGGGTACGGCCTCACGATGCTCCCGCTGCTGGGGAGTGGCCTGCCGGTCCGCGCCGCGCTCACGGCGGCGTTTGCGGCGGACACGGTGTCGATCACCGTCATGGAGATCGTGGACAACGCCATCGTCGTGGCGGTCCCGGGCGCCATGGATGCCGGCCTGATGAGTCTGCTGTTCTGGTCGAGCCTCGCATTCGCGCTCGCGGTGGCCTTCGTCGTGACGCTGCCCGTGAACCGCTGGATGATCTCGCGAGGCCTGGGCCATGCCACGATCCATGGGCACCACTGACGACCGGAATCGGCGCCGGCATCCGCCTTTGACACCCTCACCCAGCACGACTACCATTCGCGTCCAAGTTCGAACTTCAGGCGCGCGAGATGAACGCGGGTCGCCTGGAGTTCTTTCCTTTATCGAAGACCGCCGCGCGGTTTTGCCCACATCCGAGAAACCTGCACCGCGGGGACCTGTGGCCGTGAACAACAAGCCAACGTATCTCTCAAAGGACGGTCTCGAGAAGCTCCGGGCGGAGCTCGATGAGATGGTGTCGGTCAAGCGACCCGAGGTCGCGAATCGAATCCATGACGCCAAGGAGCACGGCGATCTTTCGGAGAACGCCGAGTACGAGGACGCCAAGAACGAGCAGGCGTTCGTCGAGGGCCGGATCCAGACGCTCGAGGCGCTGATCAAGAACGCCACGATCATCGACGAGAACCATTCCACGGATCACGTGCAGATCGGCTCGACGGTGTCGGTCGAGAGCGGCGATGGCGAGGAGCGGTTCACCATCGTCGGGTCCGCTGAGGCGAAGCCGGCGGAAGGCCGGATCTCGAACGAGAGCCCGGTCGGTCGCGCCCTGCTCGGCAAGAAGAAGGGCGAGAAGGTCGTGGTTCGCGTCCCCGCCGGCGACTTCACCTACAAGATCGTCGGCATCAGCTAGCCGCCGCGGGTCGCCATGGATTGGGCGGACGAACTCGCGGCACAGGTCCGCGATCGCGGGCCGCAGGTCGTCAACGACTCGAAGACCCCGTCGGGGACGGTCCACGTCGGAAGCCTGCGCGGACCGGTGATCCTCGATGTCATCACCCGGGCACTGCGTGCCCAGGGAGTCGAGACCACCCTGCTGTACGGAGTCGACGACCTGGATCCGATGGACGCCCAGGCGCTCCTCACGCCTGACGCCATCGAACGCGAGATGGGCCGGCCGCTCGCCCACGTCCCGGACCCCGTCGGGGACTGCCATGCGAGCTATGCGCGGCACTTTGCCGGCGTGTTCATCGACACGTTCGACCGGCTGGGCATCCATCCCGATCGGTACTACTGGATGAGCGATATCTATCCGACGGGCGCCGTCGACCCGTACATCCGCCAGGCCCTGGACAAGGCCGCGCTCGTCCGCGAGATCTATCGCCGCGTCGCCAACGTCCAGCACCCTGACGCCTGGCACCCACTCGCGGTGATCTGCCCGACCTGCGGCAAGATCGGGACCACGATCGTGACCGAATGGGATGGCGAACGGGTGAGGTTCGCGTGCCGCGAGAACCTCGTCGAATGGGCGCGCGGCTGCGGGACCACCGGCTGGATCAGCCCGTTTGGCGGAACCGCCAAGCTGCCCTGGAACCTGGAGTGGGCAGCCCAGTGGTCGCTGTTTGGCGTGACGATCGAGCCATGCGGCAAGGACCTGTCGACGGCAGGCGGCTCACGGGACCGCAGCGACGCGATCGCACGCGAGGTGTTCGAGCGCGAACCGCCCCTGAACGTCCCGTACGAGTTCCTCAACATCGGCGGCAAGAAGATGTCGACGTCAAAGGGTCGCGGCGCGTCGGCGCACGCCATCGCCGACGTGATCCCGCCCGAGCAGCTTCGGTTCCTGTTCCTGCGGCCGCGCCCCAACCAGGCGATCGAGTTCGATCCCGATGGCACCGACGCGATCCCACGCCTGTTCGACGAGTTCGACCGCTTCGCGGCGGCGACCGCCGGGCGCGAGGTCAAGGGCGAGCTCTCGCCCGGGTACGACGCGACGTTCCGCTACTCGTTGCTCGACCCCGATGCCGACGCCGCCGCCGATGCGGCCGCGTTCCGACCGGCGTTCTCGCACCTGGCCCTACTGCTCCAGATCCCCGGCGTTGACTTGGCGTTCCGGGTCGAGGCGGAGAAGGGACGCGCCCTCAACGAACGCGAGCGCGTGAAGCTCGAGGAGCGAGTCGGCGCCGCGCAGAAATGGCTCGACGCGTATGCACCGGACACCGCCCGGATCGCCGTCCGACGAGAGGGCGTCCCCGAAGCGGCAGCGGCGCTCGATGCCGAGCAGCGACGCTTCCTGGCCCAGCTCGCGAACGTCGCGGGACGGGAGGGACCGGACAGCGGCGACGCGTGGCAGGCGAAGATCTTCGACCTCGCCAAGCTCGATGACCTCCCGCCGCGGCGGGCATTCGAGGCGATCTATCTCGCGTTTCTTGGCCGGCCCAACGGCCCCCGCGCTGGGTGGCTGCTTGCGAGCCTGGAACGCGACTTCGTCTACCGGCGCGCGACCGCGGCCTCGGGCTGGACCCAAGCGGGCGCGGCGGGTCAACCGGAGCTGACCCAATGAGCGTCGGTCTCCAGCGCCTGCGCGACGATCCGGAAGTCATCCGGCGCGGGGCCGAAGTCAAGGGCGAGGACGTCACGCTCGTGGAGCAGGCTCTGTCGGTCGATGCGGAACGACGGCGATTGCTCGCCGAGACGGAGGCGCTCAAGGCCGAGCGCAACAGCGCATCGAAGCGAATCGGCGAGGCCATCAAGGGTGGGGCCGCGCCAAACGGGCCCGAAGTCGCCGATCTGCGGGCCGCGTCGACGGCTGCCGGTGAACGCATCGCGACGCTTGATGCGTCCCTTGCGGAGACGGAAGGGAAGCTCGAGGACCTGCTGCTGCGGATCCCGAACCCGCCGGACCCCGACATCCCGGTCGGTGGCGAGGAAGCCAACGTCACGCTGCGCACGTGGGGCGAGGTCTTGCCGCGCGAACAGCCGGTTGAGGGTGAGGTCGGGGCCGACGCACCGGCCGGCGGTACGACGTGGGCGCGCAAGCCCCACTGGGAGCTCGGCGAGGCCCTCGGGATCCTCGACAACGCTCGTGGGGCGAAGATCGCGGGGTCTGGCTTCCCGGTCTACAAGGGAGCGGGATCCGCGCTCCAGCGCGGGCTCATCAACTGGTTCCTCGACGTCCACACCCGCGAAAACGGGATGATCGAGATCTGGCCGCCAGCCGTGGTCAATACCGATTCGGCACGCGGAACGGGCCAGATCCCCGACAAGGAAGACCAGATGTACGTCGTCACCCGCGACGAGCTCTACCTGGTCCCAACGGCCGAGGTCCCCGTCACGAACCTTCACCGCGACGAGATCCTGGAGGCGGACCAGCTGCCGATCCGGTACGCGGCGTATTCGCCCTGTTTCCGCCGTGAAGCGGGGGCGGCCGGCAAGGAGACACGCGGCATCCTGCGGGTCCACCAGTTCGACAAGGTCGAGATGGTCCTGTTCGAACGGCCCGAGGCCTCGCGCGAGGCGCTCGAGTGGATGACCGAACGCGCCGAGATCCTGCTGCAGCGCCTTGGTCTCGCGTACCGCGTGCTCCTGATGAGCACCCGCGAGATGGGCTTCACCCAGGCCCGCAAGTACGACCTCGAGGTGTGGGCGCCCGGCGTCGAACGCTGGCTCGAGGTGAGCTCGTGCTCCAACTTCGGCGACTTCCAGGCCAGGCGGATGGCGATCCGTTACCGGCCCGAGCCGGGCGTCAAGCCGGAGCTGGTCCACACGCTCAACGGGTCGGGTCTCGCATTGGCAAGGATCGTGGCGGCGCTGCTCGAGACGTACCAGCGGCCGGACGGCTCGGTGACGGTGCCGGAGGTCCTTCGGCCGTACCTGGGCCGGGACGCCATTTCCGCCTGATCTCCGGCGTCCGCGACGTCCCGGCCGGTATATCCTCACGAGGGGAGAGGTGGCCGAGCGGTTTAAGGCGGCGCTCTTGAAAAGCGCTGAGTTGCAAGACTCCGTGGGTTCGAATCCCACCCTCTCCGCCAAGCGCGGCGCCGCCAGACGCCCAATGCGCGCGTTGCCTCGTGCGGTCCTCGCTCACGCACTTTGGAGTGCGCTCGCTCCTGTCCTCCTTCGGCGCCTTCGCCTTGGCCGCCTGCCTGCGCCTCGGATTCCTGGCGCAACCACGGTCCCTCCCCGATACCCATGAACGGCGATCGTCGAGATCCTTCGCGACTCCCTGAGGTTCCCCCTGGATTGTGTGGCGCGTGCCGCTACTCCCGGCGGGTTGAGACTCGCCGAGGTTCGGTGTTCCGGTTGTGCGAGCGATCGGTGACGGAGCCGGCCTATCCTCGGTATCCGGCCCTGCCCGTGGTCCGTTGCGCCGGTTTCGAACCGACGACGGAGAGACGCTGAGGCCTCAGCCGGCCGGCGGCCCGTCCAGCACGTCACGGACCTTTCGTGCGAGCTCGGCCGGGACGAAGGGCTTGGCCAGGAATGCGACGCTCGGGTCAAGGACGCCCTGGGCCGACAGTGCTTCGCCGGCGTAGCCCGACATGTAGAGCACCCGAGTCTCGGGATGGATCGTGGCGAACTGCGTCGCGAGTTCGCGGCCGTTGAGCCCGGGCATGATGACGTCCGTGAGCAGCAGGTCGATCGGGCCGTCGTGCGCGGCCGCCGCCACGAGGGCCGCCTTGCCGTCCGCCGCCGGGATCACCTGGTAGCCGTTCCGCTCGAGCGCCATGGTCGCCAACCGACGGACGGCCTCCTCGTCCTCGGCCAGCAGGACCGTCTCATGGCCGCCCGCATGCGAACCCGTGGCGTCATGATCCGGCGCGGCAGCCGCCTTGGGATCGGCCTGGCCCGGAAGGTAGACGCGGAAGGTCGTGCCCTCGCCGACCTTGCTCGACACATCGATGTGCCCGCCCGATTGCTCGACGATGCCGAGCACCGTCGCGAGACCGAGACCGGTCCCACGCCCCCGATCCTTGGTCGTGAAGTACGGCTCGAAGATCCGACCGAGCGTCGCGTCGTCGATCCCAACCCCGTTGTCGCTCACCGAAATCATGACGAATGATCCCGGCCGTGCGCCGGCGTGCTCCGCCGCATAGGTCTCGTCGAGCCGAACATTGGCCGTCGCGAGCTCGATCGTGCCACCGCTCGACAACGCGTCCCGCGCATTCACCACCAGGTTGAGGATGACCTGGTCGAGTTGACCGGCATCGGCCTGGACCCACCCGAGACCCGGTTCGAGGCTTGTTCGCAGCTCCACGTCCTCGCCGATGAGCCGACGGATCATCGGTTCGATGTCCGACACGACGGCGTTCAGATCGATCGGTTCGGGTCGCATCAGGCTCTGCCGCCCGTAGGCGAGCAACTGCCGGGTCAGGGTCGCGGCACGTGCCGCGGCGGCGTTGATGGCGGCGACATCGGCCTGGCGGGGATCACCCTCGTCCAGGCTCTGGGCGAGCAGGTCGCCATGCCCGGTGATGACCGTCAGCAGGTTGTTGAAGTCATGGGCGATCCCACCCGCGAGTCGCCCCACGCTTTCCATCTTCTGCGCATGGCGGAGCTGACCTTCGAGCTCGCGCCGAGCGGTGACGTCGAGGGCGACTCCCACCATCCGCACGGGCTTGCCGAACGCGTCCCGGACCACGCGACCCTGGGCGACGATGGGCGTCGCCTGGGCACCGGGCGGACCCATCCGGCACTCGACGAGGTATTCGCCGTCCGACGCGATCGCGTGCTCGACGGCATGGCGCATGGCCTGGCGGTCGTCCGGGTGGACCAGTTCGGTGAACGCTTCGTACGTGCCGCCAAACGACCCGGATGCGATCCCGGCGATGCTTTCCATGCTGTCCGACCAGTCGATCCGGCCGGAGGTCAGCTCCCACTCCCAGGTGCCCATCCGGCCGGCTTGCAGCGCAAAGGCGAGGCGCTCCTGGCTCGTGCGGAGGGCATCCTCGGCGGCATGTCGAGCGCTGACGTCGCGGAAGATGACGGTGGTCCCGGGTTCCTGGCCCAGCCCGAGGTCCGCGATCGTCGATTCTGCCCAGAACCGGCTGCCATCCGACCGCCGCGCTTCGAGTTCCCTCGGCGGCGACGAACCGCCCAGCCCGCGGGTGGATGCCTGCGATCCGCTCGGCGAGCCCGGGCGATGCAGGTCGATCACCTTCGAGACCGGCTCACCCAGCACGGCCGCCGCCGGCGAACCCACCAGCCGCTCGGCGGCGTCGTTGAACAGCACGACGCGGTCGTCCCGGTCGGTGACGACGATGGCGTCCGGGGCCGCGTCGAGGAAGAGCCGGTATCGGCCCTCGGATCGGCGGATCCGGCGGACGAACCAGATGAACACCGTGCCGGCGATCGCGAGCAGCAGGGCGGTGGCCGCGGAGGCGACGACGAACAGGAGGTCGCGGATCCACCGGGCACCTTCCCCCAGGACCGCCGAGAACCGATCCTCGAGCACGGTGAGCTGCTCGTTGAGCGCGCCGATGTCGGCGACGATCGCGTCGATCTCGGCAGGGCTGGCCGTCCCGGACTGCACAAGGGCGTGCAGCTGGTCACCATCGGCGACGAGCTCGTCGATCAGGACGTCACCTTCCGTCCAGATCGCGATCGCGCGATCGATGTAGCTCACCTGGCGGAAGACGCGGAACGTGGTGATCAGCGTCGGGATGTCGGCCGGATGGTTGCGCCCCTGGGCAAACCCGGCCGTGGCCACGTCGAGGTCGGGATCGGGCTTCTCCAGCTCGATCCGGGCGATCTTGTCGCCGCGCGGCACCGCGATCGCCCCGAGATACGCCTCGAATTCCACCTCGTCCCGCGTCTCTGCATAGCGGATCAGGTGGAAGACCGCGTCCTTCTGGTATTTGCTGTAGAGCCCTTCGCCGCCGACGTAGGCCCGGACGCTGGACTCGACCTGCAGGCTGAAGTAGATGACGGCCAGGAGTCCGATGGCCGTGACCACGAGAAGAGCCATGCCGACCCACAGCCGACCCCAGTGGGGATCCTTGCGGAACCTCGCGCGTCCAGCGGTCAGAAGACATCTCCGAAACGAAGCGTCGTCGCGGGCAACGATACCCCTGCAGGCCCACGCCGCCACCCCTAGCCGGCCTACGCCGCCACCCCTACGAGTGGGGGATCGGGGCATCGTCCGTGCTGGTGACGCGGCGCTTGACGACCCTCGGGGAGCGACCCATACTCCGCGGACATCACGAAGAACGGGCTGTGAACGGGACGAGTACCCGTCGCACGTCGACCCAGAGATCCGGCGGTTGGTGCGAGCCGGAACGACGCCGACAGGGAATGGACCCGGGAGCCTCCGGACCGAACGCGGACGGGTTCGCCGTCATCGCCAGTAGGCTCCGGCGCAGAGCGCCAGCGATACAGGGCAGCGCCGATCGAACGTCACACGCCGAGCGTGCGACGCCCCGTCGGTCACGCAAGTGCGGCATCGCCGAATGAGGGTGGCACCGCGGAAGGCACGACCTTTCGTCCCGGGACGAACGGTCGTTTCTGATTCCTGAGGCCGACGCGATGACGACAGCGGACCCGATCAGCCTGGCGCAGACCCAGCGCCTTGCCGCGAACGCGGACACGATCCTCCTGCGCGCCACGCGATCGGCCGATCTCGAGACCCCGATCGGCGCATTTCTCCGGCTCGACGACGGCGGCCCGGCGTACCTGCTCGAGTCGGTCGAAGGCGGCGAACGGTTGGGGCGGTACTCGTTCCTCGGCGTCGGACCGCGGCGGCTGCTCGAGGTGCGCGGCACCCAGGCGAGGATCCAGACGCGCCCGGTGACCGTGCCCGTGTACGACCCCGACCTGCCGATCGAGACGTTCCCGACATCCGACCCACTCGCCGCCATCCGGGCGTTCGTGCCGCGACGTCGCGTCCAGCCGACCGAGGGCATGCCACGGTTCACCGGCGGAGCGGTCGGGGCGCTGGCCTACGACGCCATCTCGAGCTTCGAAACGACCGTGCCGCTCCCGAATCGTGATCCGGTCGGCGTGCCGCTCGCCGCCTTCATCGAGACGGATCTCGTGCTGGTGTTCGATCACCTGACCCACACCCTGTCGGCGATCGCGTCGCTCCACACCGAGGCGCCCAACCTCGAGGCGCGCTACCGGATCGCCGAGGCGGCGATCTTCGAGGCGCTCGAACGGACGTCGCGCCCGAGCGCGACCGAGATCAACGGCGTTCGGGCTCGCGACGTGGCGAACGGGTCGTCTCCGGCGCCCACGACGGCCCGCCGGCCGATCGAGACCAGCCTCGGGCGCGACGAGTACATCCACGCGGTCGAGGTGGCCAAGGACGCCATCGCCGCGGGCGAGGCCATCCAGGTCGTCCTGGCGCGTCGCCAGTCGTTCGATCTGCCGGGCGATCCCGCCACGGGTGCGCCGCTCGACGGGATCGGGTTGTACCGCGCGCTGCGTCGGGTCAACCCCAGCCCCTACCTGTTCTTCGTGCGAACGCCGGCGTACGAGGTCGTCGGGGCCTCACCGGAGCTGCTCCTCCAGGTCGAAGGCGACAAGCTGACGACGCACCCGATTGCCGGGACGCGACCCCGGGGCGTCGACGCTCGGGAGGATGCGCTGCTCGCGGAGGAGCTCCAGCGCGATCCAAAGGAACGCGCCGAACACGTCATGCTCGTCGACCTTGGTCGCAACGACCTGGGTCGCGTGGCGCGTCCCGGGACCGTCACGGTCAGCAAGTACATGGAAGTCGAGCGGTACAGCCATGTGTTGCACTTGGTCAGTCACGTGGAGGGCCGCCTCAGGCCCGAGCTGGACGCGCTCGATGCACTCCGGTCGGTCTTCCCGGCCGGCACGCTGTCCGGTGCCCCGAAGATCCGGGCCATGCAGCTGATCGCGGCCGCCGAAGGCGAGCGGCGCGGCCTGTACGGCGGCGCGGTTGGCTATCTCGGCTACGACGGCAATCTCGACACGGCGATCACGATCCGGAGCGCCGTGCTCAAGGATGGCCAGGCACACGTCCACACCGGCGCAGGGATCGTGGCCGCCTCGGTCCCGGAGCGGGAGTTCGAGGAGACCGAGCACAAGGCCGCGGCCCTCCGGCGCGCGATCGACCTCGCCGCAGGCGTGCCGGATGCGCCGGCGAGCGAAGGTGATGGGAGTGGTGACGCGGAGATCGCGGCGATCGCGAAGGTCCCGGGGATCCGTTCGTGATCCTCGTCATCGACAACTACGACAGCTTCACCTTCAACCTGGTGCAGGCGCTCCAGGCCGCGGGTGCCGATGTCCGTGTCGTCCGGAATGACGCGATGGACGCGGTCGAGGTCCGGGCGCTGGCCGACGATCCCCGCGCTGAGCTTCGCGGGATCGTGATCTCGCCGGGACCCGGCGATCCGGACCACGCCGGCGTGTCGACCGATACCGTCCGGGTCGCCGCGGAACGCGGGATCCCCCTGCTCGGCGTCTGTCTCGGGATGCAGTCGATGGCGGCTGCCTTCGGGGCGTCGATCGTCCGGGCGCCCACCCTCGTCCACGGCGAGGCGACCGAGGTAACCCACGACGGAGCCGGCCTGCTCGAGGGCATGCCACCATCGTTCATGGCGGCGCGCTACCACTCCCTCGCCGTGGATCCGGCGACCCTGCCGCCCGAGTTGCGGGTGACCGCGATGAGCGAGGTCGACCGGGTCGTCATGGGGATCCGCCATGTTGCCCTCCCCCTCGAGGGCGTCCAGTTCCACCCCGAATTGGTCCTGACTCCCAATGGGCCCCACCTGCTGGCCAACTTCCTCCGCCAGGCCGGCGAAGGCGAGGCCTCGCGCCTCGACGCCGTCAGCGGGTCCTTCGCGACCGGTGGGATGGCGGAGCAGCCCGCGCCGGCCGGGGCGAGCGCCGGAACCGCCGCCGGGGCGAGCATCGGATGAGCGAGCAGGTCCGCACCGCTCTCGCCACCATCGTGGAAGGCGGAACGCTGTCCCTCGAGCAAGCGCGCGCTGCGATGGGCGCCGTGATGGATGGCGAGGCCACGCCGGCCCAGCTCGCGGCCATGCTCATGGGGCTCCGAATGCGCGGCGAGACGGCTGACGAGCTCGCAGGGTTCGCCACCGCCATGCGCGAACGCGTGCTCAAGGTGGACGCTCCGGCGGATGCGATCGACGTCGTCGGCACGGGTGGCGACGGCAGCGGGACGTTCAACATCTCGACGACCGCCGCGCTCGTGGCGGCTGCCGCCGGGGTTCCCGTAGCCAAGCATGGCAATCGCGCGATCACGTCACGGGCAGGTTCGGCCGATGTCCTCGACGCCCTCGGGATCAGGATCGACCACGACGCAGAGTCCGCCGGGGCTGCGCTTCGCGACATCGGCTTCGCGTTCCTGTTCGCCCCGAACTTCCACCCGGCAATGAAATACGCGGGTCCCACTCGGCGAGAAATCGGCGTCCGCACCGCGTTCAATCTCCTTGGTCCGCTCACCAACCCGGCCGGCACGACCCGCCAATTGCTCGGCGTCGCGGACCCGGCGGCCGCGGCGCGGATGGCCGAGGTCGTGCAGCGGCTCGGGACGGAGCGGACGTTCGTGATCCACGGGGACGGGGTGGACGAGCTGCCGCTCGACGGGAGCGGGGTGGCCTACATCGTGGCGAACGGCACGGTCGAGCGCCACGCCATCGATGCCGCCGCCCTCGGGTTCAAGCGCGCGGCGACGGCGCGGCTGTCGGGCGGAACACCCGACGAGAACGCCCGGATGACCGAGGCCGTGCTCCAGGGGGAGCCCGGGGCCCGGCGCGACGTCGTTCTCCTCAATGCCGCCGCGGCACTGCTCGTGGCGGGCGTCGTCGGCCAGATGGAGGAGGGGATCGAGCGAGCGGCGCTGACCATCGATGCCGGTCTCGGGTCCGAGCTGCTCAGCCGCCTGCGGATTGAACGGCGAACTGCCGAGGGCACGGCCGTGGCGAACGCCGAGACGGGGGCGCCGGCATGACCGTGGTCGCGCCGCGTCCTCCGCGTCCGCGCGACCCCGCGGAGAACCGTGGCGCTCCGGCCGCCCGCTCGAACGTGGTTGCCGAGATCGCCGCCCGGCGCCGGGCCGATGTGCTCGCGGAGATGGATGGGACCACTCCGGCCGCGCTCCGACGAGCCGTTGCGGCCGCGCCCGGACCGCGCCCCATCGTCGAACGGCTTGCGGCCCCGGGTCTCCACCTGATCGCGGAGCTCAAGCGCGCGTCGCCATCCGCCGGCCGGATCGTCGCCGCCGGCGACGACCTCGTGGCTCGCGCACGGGCCTACCAGGCGGGCGGCGCGGTCGCGATCTCCGTCCTGTGCGAGCCACACTGGTTCGGCGGGGCCGTCGACGACCTGCGCCGCGTTCGGACCGCGGTGAGCCTCCCGGTGCTGGCCAAGGACTTCGTCGTCGATGCGCGACAGCTGCCGCTGCTCCGCGCTGCGGGTGCCGACCTTGTCCTGCTTCTCGCCGTGCTGCACCCGGCAAGACGCCTGGCGCGGCTCGTCGACGAAGCGCTCGCGCTCGGTCTGGAGCCGCTCCTCGAGGTCCACGACGCTCGCGAGCTCGAGCGCTCCCTGGCGACGAATGCGCGCATTATCGGGCTCAACAACCGCGACCTTCGGACCCTCAACGTCGATGTCGAGCGTGCCGGCCGCCTGCGCGAGCTCGTTCCGGACGATCGCCTGGTCATCGCCGAGTCCGGGGTTCGGGAGCCCGCAACCGTGGCTCGTTGGCGGGCCCAGGGATTCGACGGAGCCCTCGTGGGCGAGGCGCTGATGCGCTCCGCAGACCCCGCGGCGGGCGCCGCGGCCTTTGTCGGGGCGGGCCGGGAACCGGCCGATCCCGCGAACGTGGCACGCCGGCCGTTCGTGAAGATCTGCGGCGTCACCGATGCCGACGGCGCCCTCGCGGCCATCCGGTCCGGGGCGGATGCCATCGGACTCAACCTCGTCCCGGGCACCCCGCGGGCCCTCGGACTTCCCGAGGCGGCCGGCCTTGCCGACGTGATCCGCTCGTCCGCACGACCAGGCCGGCGACCGCGGATCGTGGCGGTGACCGCGGACGCGGCTCCGGAGCTCCTCCGCGCGATCTCGGTCGCGATCGACCCCGACGTGATCCAGCTCAGCGGCACCGAGTCCGTGGACCGCATCCGCACCATCGGGCGACCGACCTGGAAGGTCCTTCACCTCCCCGCGCACGAAACCACCGACGCGGCAACCGCCTCGGCCACGGCCGCAGGCCTCGTGTCCCGCGGCCATGCCTACCTCGCCGGCGGTGTCGAACGCCTCCTCCTCGACACCGCCGGCGGGCCACACCCCGGCGGCACCGGGGTTCGTGCTGCCAAGGAGATGGCGGCTGCCGTCGCCCGGGAGCTGCCGGTGATCCTCGCCGGCGGCCTCGATCCGGCGAACGTCGCCGATGCCGCCAGGTTCATCCCGCTGGTCGGAGTGGACGTCGCATCCGGTGTCGAGCGGCCGCGACGGTCGAAGGAACGGCCGACAAAGGACCCGTTCCGCGTCGCGCTCTTCGCCAAGCGTGCCCGCGGAGCACGTGACGATCGGCCCAACCGACCGTTCGGCCCGACGCCGGTGCATGCCGGCCTGATCGACGCCGACCGTTCGGGCCGCTGGGGGATGGAGCGCGACTTCGGCGGCCGGTATGTTCCAGAGACGTTGATGGCCGCCCTCGAGCAGCTGGAGACCGCGTACGACGCGGTCCGCCACGATCCGGTCTTCTGGTCGGAGCTCCGTGAGCTGCTGGAGCGGTTCGCCGGCCGCCCGACGCCGATCTACCGCGCGGATCGCCTCGCAGCCGCGGTCCGCCGCGAGGCTGCCCGCCTGTCCGCTGGCGGCCGGCAGCCGATCCCGGACCTTCGGCTCTACCTGAAGCGCGAAGATCTCGCCCACACCGGCGCGCACAAGATCAACAACGCCCTCGGACAGGCGCTCCTGACCCGCCGTCTCGGCAAGACCCGGGTCATCGCCGAGACCGGGGCCGGCCAGCACGGGGTCGCGACGGCGACGGCCTGCGCCCTCCTGGACCTGCCATGCGTCGTCTACATGGGCGAGGAGGACATCCAGCGACAGGGTCCGAATGTGCTCCGGATGCGGGCGCTGGGTGCCGAGGTCCGCTCGGTGACCTCGGGCACGGCGACGCTCAAGGACGCGGTCAACGAGGCCATGCGCGACTGGGTGACCAACGTTCGGACCACGCACTATGTGCTTGGTTCGGCGATGGGACCCCATCCATATCCGACGCTCGTCCGCGACCTCCAGCGACGGATCGGGGACGAGGCCGCCGCCCAGCTGCATGCTGTCGAGGGACGGCTGCCGGACCTCGCTGTCGCCTGCGTCGGCGGCGGCTCGAACGCGATCGGCCTGCTCGCTCGGTTCATCGGCGAACCGGGCGTCCGTCTCGCGGTGGTCGAGGCGGCCGGCGACGGCATCGAAACCGGGCGGCATGCCGCCGCGATCCTGGGCGGGACACCCGGCATCCTCCACGGTTCCCGCTCCCTGATGCTCCAGGACGCCGACGGCCAGGTCACGGAGGCGCACTCCGCCTCCGCCGGGCTCGACTACCCGGGGATCGGCCCCCAGTTGGCGGCCTTGGCCGAAGGCGGCCGGATCGAGGTCGCCGCAGCGACGGACCGGGAGGCCGTGGCCGCCATGCGCACAACGACCCGTACCGAGGGCATCCTTCCGGCTCTGGAGACCGCGCATGCCATCGCCGCCCTCCCGAAGCTGCTCGGCGGGGTCGGTGGCCTGGGTGGATCATGGCCTGACGACCTTCTCGCGCTGGTCGGCTTCTCCGGGCGTGGCGACAAGGACCTGGCTGCCCTCGAGCGGTTTGACGACGTGCAGCCCTGGCGAGACGACTGATGGGGGCGACGGCGTTGGCGCCGGTCGCGTCAGGAACGAACGGAACCGCTGGCGCCAAACGCATTGCCGGCGCGTTCTCGCGCGCTCGTTCGGAAGGTCGCGCGGCGCTGATCCCGTACGTGGTCGCGGGCTACCCGGATGCGGACACCAGCCTTGCGGCCGCGCTCGTGGCCGCCGACGCGGGCGCGGACCTGCTCGAGGTGGGCCTTCCGTACTCGGACCCGTTGGCCGACGGCGCGACCCTCCAGCGCGCTTCGGAGGTTGCGCTAGCGGCTGGCGCCACGTTCGATGCGTCGCTTCGACTGCTCGAACGGATCGGCACCGCCCGGCCAGACCTGCCACTCGTGCCGATGGCGTACGCCAACCAGATCCTGGGCAAGGGCGACGGCGAAGCGGTGGCGCAACGGCTGGCCAGTGCCGGCGCAGCCGGCGTGATCGTCGCGGATCTGACCCCGGACGAGGGCAGCCTGTTCGAGGCCGTGGCGCGCGGGTTTGGCCTTGCGGTCGTGTACCTCGTCGCGCCCACGACACCGCCGGAGCGCGTGGCGAGGATCGCGGCGCGAAGCGGTGGCTTCCTCTACTGCGTATCGCTCGTCGGTGTCACCGGCGCTCGAGCATCCCTGCCATCGACGGTCAGCCGGCTCGTTCGCGACGTGCGGAACGTGTCACCGGTGCCGGTCGCGGTTGGCTTTGGCGTGAGCCGCCCGACGCACGTGCGAGCCATCGCCAGGGCCGGCGCGGACGGCGTGATCGTGGCGTCCGCGCTGGTCGATGCCCTCGGCCCGGACGGCCACGACGTCGTTTCCATGGGGCGGCTCGTTGAGACATTGCGTGGTGCCACGGCTCGCTGATCGATCGATCCGGGTGCTCGCGGTGGCGATGGTAATGGTCGCCTGCAGCCCGAACGCAGCCGAAACCCGCCTGCCGACGGCCACGCCGAGCGACGATCCGTCGCCTTCGCCATCGGCGTCGGCCGGCCCGAGCACCCCGGTCGCGCCGAGCGGGCCGCCGGCCGACGTGGCGCTCGAAACCATCGTCAGCGACCTCGGGACACCGATCGGTCTCGTGGTGGCGCCCGGGGACCCCGATCGGTTGTTCGTGCTCGAACAGGCCGGCAGGGTCCACATCCTCCGCGACGGCGAACGTCTTCCCACGCCGTTCATCGATCTCGGCAATCGTCTCGTTCGCCTCGACACGGAATACGACGAACGTGGCTTGCTCGGGCTCGCATTCCATCCCGATTTCGCCGGCAACGGCCGGGTCTTCGTCTATTACTCGACGCCACCCGCCTCCGACGCGGCGGCTCCAGTGGATCACACGAACCGACTCAGCGAGTTCACGGTGGGCCTCGATGCGGACGCCGTCGATCCCGGTTCCGAGCGCGTGATCCTGGCCTTCGACCAACCCCAGTCCAACCACAGCGGCGGGGCGCTCGGATTCGGACCGGACGGGTTTCTCTACCTCGGAACCGGAGACGGTGGAGGGCGAGGGGACGCCGATCCCGGCCACTCGGCACAGGGCAACGCCCAGGACCCCGAGAAGCTCAACGGCAAGATCCTCCGGATCGATGTCGATGTCGACGGCGACGCACCCTACGCCATCCCCGCCGACAACCCATACGCGACGGCTGGCGGTCGGCCCGAGATCTACGCCACTGGTTTCCGAAACCCGTGGCGACTGTCGTGGGAGCCCGCCGGCGACCGTCGCCTCCTCGTCTCCGACGTTGGCTTCGGTCGTTACGAGGAAGTGGATTCGGTCGTCAACGGCGGAAACTACGGTTGGCGAGTGCGCGAGGGCGCGCATTGCCTCGACCTCGAGCGCCCACTCGACGACGTCACGGATTGCGCATTGACCGGCGAGGACGGGCGTCCGCTCGTCGATCCGGTCATCGAATACAGCCACCAGGATGTCGGGCTCGCCGTCGTCGGCGGGTACGTCTACACCGGCGCCTCGATCCCTGCGCTCGCGGGTCAATACGTCTTCGCGGACTGGTCGTCGGACTGGACCACGCCGACACCCGATCCGCATGGATCGCTCCTCGTCGCGCAACCCGGAGCAGACGACGAGCTCTGGCCGTGGCGCCGCCTCGCCATCGACGACGGTGTCCTCGATCACCTGTTCGTGACCGGGATGGGGCAGGACGCCGCGGGTGAACTCTACGTGATGGGCCGGCGGCAGTTCGGTCCCATCGGTCGGACGGGCTTCGTCTTCCGAATGGTGCCGCCGGTATCCTGAGATCGTGATCAAAATCACCGTCGTCCTGTTGTGAGCCGTCGGATCGCGGCGGCCATCGAGGCTGCGCCGAAGAAGGCGTTCGCGACCGCTGTCGACTGGCCGGGGTGGTCGAGATCGGGCAAGACGCCCGAGCTCGCCTTGGAGGCGCTGGCTGAGGCGGCACCTCGGTATGCCCCCGTGGCGGCGCTGGCCGGCGAGGCCTTCCCAACCAAGGTCGGCGTGGACGACTTCGACGTCGTCGAAGAGGCCGAAGGCGGCAGCGGAACGGCGTTCGGCGTCCCAAGTCGGGTGACCGATGCCGACCACCGTCCAACCTCGGCGGCGGACGCGGAGCGGCTTCGATCGATCGTGGATGCCGCCTGGACGACCTTCGATCGCCTGGCAGCCCAGGCTCCGCCCGAGCTCCGCAAGGGACCCCGTGGCGGTGGCCGGGATCGCGACAAGACGATCGGGCACGTTCTCGAGGCCGACGATGCCTACGGACGCGAGATCGGCCTCCGGCTCAAGCCGGCGTCGCGGGACGATCGAGCCTCGATCCAGGCCGTCCGCGCCGCTGTCCTCGAGGTGATCGGCGCCGCATCCGATGGTTCGCCGATCGCCGGGCGACGATGGACGGTGCGTTACGCCGCCGGCCGGATCGCGTGGCACGCTCTGGACCACGCCTGGGAGATGGAGGATCGAACCGAGCCGTCGTGACCACGTGCCATCCGGCGTCCCGGAGCACCGTGGCCACGATCCGACGGGTTATCCGGACGCGCTGAGCCGAGCCCGGATGAGACCCAGGGCTTCCGTGGGCGGGACCGGCCGACTTGCTGCAATCAGTCCGATCGCAGATGCTGCGGCGCCGATCACGTCGGCCGGGTCCCGGCCGGCCGCCCGCTGGTCGCGGACACCCGAATCGCGATCCGACTTGGACAGCTTTGTGCCATCCGGCTTCCGGATCAGCGGATGGTGGGCAAACGTCGGTGGCGTGGGACGACCCAACAGCCGGCCAAGCCGGACCTGCGCCGCGGTGGCTTCGACGAGGTCCTCTCCCCGGACCACCAGCGACACGGCCTGGCGCAGGTCGTCGACGACGACCGCGAAGCCGTAGGTCCAATTCCCGTTTCGGTCACGGATCGCAAGGTCGCCCGTCGCCGACGGGTCGCCGTCCCTTGGTCCGAGCAGGACGTCGCCCCACGCCTCCAACCCCTCGCCGAGGGTCGAGCGAAGCGTCAACCCGCTGTCGTCTCCGAGCTGGCGCGCTCGGCAGCCGCCGGGGCAGCCCGACCCGTGCCACGGCCGGCCATGGGCGGCCGACCAGGCTGCAACCGTCGACCGGGTGCAATCGCACGCGTACACGCGGCCGGCCTCACGAAGCCGCTCCACTGCCTCGGCGTACGGTCCGGGCGACGATTGCTGGCGGACCGGCCCAGCATCGGCCTCGAACCCAAGCCAGGCGAGGTCCTCCAGGATGGCCGCGTCGAATTCGGGCCGGCTGCGCTCCCGATCGTGGTCCTCGATCCGCAACAGCACCTTGCGCCCGGTAACACCGGCCAGGCCCCAGACCCAGATGGCGTTGGCGACATGACCCAGGTGCAGGTAGCCGGTCGGCGCAGGCGCGAACCGCGTCCAGGCGCCATCCACCGGAGCCGCGGGGTCAGTCGACGTCGTCGGAGCTCGCAGGATCGGTGGCACGACCGCTCGTCCGACCGCGCACGCGGTCGTCCCGGTCGCGGTCGCGTGCCTCCAGTGCCCGCGTCGCCACCATGAGACGACGGTAGAGCGCGAGGAGATCGGCCTGCGGAAGCGGCCCCTGGTTGGCCATGGTCACGCGGAGGAGCACCTCCCGTTCGCGTTCGCCATCGCGGATCGCCCGACGACCGATCGCGGCCTTGGCCAGGCCGGCTTCGCGAGCGAGCTCCGCCCGCTCGTTGAGCAAGCCGACGATTCGTCGATCGAGCGTGTCGATCCGCTGGCGGAGACGGCGCAGTTCGGCCGTCTCGGGCTCCCGCTTCGTCATGTGCCGCCGCCGAACCGCGCCGCGATCGACTCGAGCGCCGCGTGGTAGCCGCGCGCACCCTGCCCGACGATCGACTCGAGGGCGACGTCGTGAAGGTAGTTGACGTGCCGGAATGGTTCTCGCTTCGACGGGTCCGAGAGGTGGACTTCGAGAAACGGACGCTGGATCCCCAGCAGCGCATCGCGGAGGGCGACGCTGGTGTGGGTCAGTCCGCCGGCGTTGACGATGGCGACGTCGAAGTCGCGCTGGTGGAGCCGGTCGATCAACGCACCCTCGTGGTTGGACTGGAAGAACGCGACGTCGAGCCCGAGCTCCGCCGCACGGGCGGCGATCCCGGCGTGGATCTCGTCGAGCGACTCGCGACCATAGATTTCGGGTTCGCGTGTGCCGACCAGGTTGAGGTTCGGTCCCTGCAGGACCAGGACGGATGTCATCGTGGGCTCGCGGCGGCGAGGAGCGAAGATGCCGCACCTTCCACGATCGAGGGCTCGATGTCGTCGCGGACGACCGTTCCGGTGGCCGTCGGGAGGACCCAGCGCAACTGCCCCGCAACGTGCTTCTTGTCAGTCGCGAGGTGGCCCAGGATCGTTTCGAACGAGTAGGGCAGTGGTTCGGTCGCCAGCTCAAGGCGATCGAGCAGGCGAAGGATTCGATCGCCGCGCTCCGGCGGCGTGACCGCGACATCGACACCGATCCGCGTTGCCGCTCGCAGCCCGTACGCCACCGCCTCGCCGTGGAGCAACCCGCCAAAGCCGGCGGCGGCCTCGACGGCATGCCCAAGGGAGTGACCAAGGTTCAGCGTGATCCGCCCTGACGCCCCGTGTTCGCGCTCATCCGCGACGACGATTTCGACCTTCGCCCACCCCGCACGTTCGACCAGTTCGGCAACGGCACCGGAGTCGAATGCCGCGGAATCCCCGGCGGCGATCGCCGTGCCGTGCGTCTCCAGGAGCTCGAACAGCCGCTCGTCGCCGAGGACCGCCATCTTCACGGCTTCGCCGAGCGCAGCGCGGAGCTGGCGTTCAGGGAGGGTCCGCAGCACGGAGGTGTCGATGACAATGGCGGCCGGCTGATGGAATGCTCCGACGAGGTTCTTGCCTTCGGGCAGGTCGACGCCGGTTTTGCCACCGATCGAGGAATCGATCTGGGCCACGAGGGTCGTCGGG
Source organism: uncultured Chloroflexia bacterium (assembly GCA_963809045.1). Taxonomy (GTDB): domain Bacteria; phylum Chloroflexota; class Limnocylindria; order Limnocylindrales; family CSP1-4; genus SPCO01. The sequence goes on along the minus strand of CAWEHW010000005.1, from coordinate 99,263 downwards.
ACCTGGATGAACCGGATCCCGCGCAGGTACGTGGCCGCGAGGAAGCCGGCGGCGTCGCCGAGCGCACCACCGCCGATGGCGACCAGCACGTCGGATCGCTCGACGTGTAGCGCCGCCAGCTCGCTTGCCGCCGTCTCGATGACGCTGAGCCGTTTGGCGGCCTCGCCCTGCGGGAGCAGGACGTGCTCGACCTGCAGGCCTCGATCCCGAAGGCGAGCCGCGGCCCCCTCGCCCACGGCGGCCCACGCGCCCGGTTCGCTCACGAGGATGGCGCGTGCCGTCCGCAACTCGTCCAGCTCGGAGGCCAGCGCATCCACGAGGATCCCGTCACCGACCACGATCCGGCCGATCGGGGTCGTCGCCCGCAGGAGTGTGGTCCCGGTTGTCGCGAGCGAGTCGCGATTCGGCAGGCGGCGCTCGATCGAATCGACGACCCCGTGGATCTCCGCGACGCCAGACTGCTTCACGTTCGACGCGGCATAGAACCGCTCGCGCCTGGCCGCCAGGTCACGAATGGTCCCGATCGGGTCGCGCCCGGTGACGAGCGGGCGAACATGCGGCGAGCGCCGCAACCGCTGTGCGAGCACCTCCGGGCGGCCGTCGAGCCAGACCGACGTCCGGTCGCGGTACAGCGCCCAGCGGTTACGCGGATCGACGACCGCGCCGCCACCGGTTGCGATCACCCGCCGCACGTCCGGGGCCGGGTCCGCGACACCCAGATCCGCGATGGCCGATCGTTCCAGGAGTCGAAAGGACGCCTCGCCATCGTCCGCGAAGATCTCGGGGATCGAGCGGCCCGTCACCGACTCGATCCGTTCGTCGAGGTCGATGAACGCGGCGGCGTGCCGTTGGGCCAGGCGCTTGCCAATGACGCTCTTGCCGCTCCCGGGGAGTCCGACGAGCACGACGTCCATCGGATCAGTCGTCGCCGCCGGAGCCGGCCTCGCCGGAACCGGCCCCGCTCGTGCCGGTCAAGCGATTGGCACCCGCAATCGATGGCCGTCGGCCACCCGCGACCGGCGCCTCGGGCGTCGCGGCGATTCGGGCGAGGTAGTGATCGAGCCCTGCCCGAACGTCGTCGATCGTGTCGCCGCCGAACTTCTCGACCATGAAGGACGCCAGCGTCAGCATGACCATGGCTTCGCCCACCACGCCCGCCGCCGGGACGACGCTGATGTCACTCCGCTCATAGTGGGCCTTGTCGACCGCTTCGCCAGTCACGAGGTCGGCCGATGGGAGCGGCCGAGCCAGGGTGGAGATCGGCTTGACCGCGCCCCGGACGACCAGCGGCTCGCCGTTCGTGACGCCACCGGTCAAGCCCCCGGCGTTGTTCGAGCGGTGGACCCATCGGCCATCGGTGCGACCTTCGATGACGTCGTGGACGCCCGAGCCGAACCGGCGGGTCTGCTCGAACCCGAGCCCGAACTCGACGCCCTTGACGATGTTGATGCTCATCACCGCGGCTGCCAGCGCGGCATCGAGCCGCCGATCCCAGTGGACATATGAACCGAGACCGATCGGCAGGCCATGAACGACCACCTCGAAGACGCCCCCGACGGTGTCGCCGGCGGATCGCGCCTCGTCGATGCGGGCGATCATCCGCTCCTCTGCCGCGGGATCCGGGCAGCGCAGCGGCGAAGCGTCGGCTTCGTCGCGTGATCGCGTGCACGACGCCGTGTCCACGCCCACCCCGCCGACCTCTGCGGTGAACGACCAGACCTCGATCCCGAACTCCCGAAGGAACGCTCGAGCGACACCGCCCGCGGCCACGCGAGCCGCGGTCTCGCGAGCCGACGCCCGCTCCAGGACATTCCGGACGTCGTTGAAGCCGTACTTGAGGGCGCCGGCCAGATCCGCATGGCCTGGCCGCACCCGAGTCACCGGCGTGGCCTTCTTGTTGCCCTCGTCGGCCGACAAGCGGAGCGCCGTCGCCGTCGCATCGTCGAGGGGCTCCACGGCCATGACCTGGGTCCAGTTCTCCCAGTCGCGGTTGCGCACCAGCAGGAGGATCGGCGAACCCAGCGTCCGGCCGTGCCGCACGCCGCCCAGGATCTCGGCGCGGTCCTGCTCGATCGTCTGACGGGCGCCGCGGCCGTATCCGCGTTGCCGGCGGGCGAGGTCCACCGCCAGGTCGTCGGCCGTCAGGCCGAGTCCGGCGGGGACACCCTCGATCGTGACGCCGAGAGACGGCCCGTGCGATTCACCCGCGGTCAGGAACCGGAAGGCACCCATGCGTGTCGGGTCGTGGCCGTCGCGGGCGCCGGTCAGTCGGCCTTGCCGGCCGTGCCTGCGGGTTGTGCCGCGTCGGTCTGCGCGGCGCCGGCGGCCGCCTCGTCCGCCCCACCTGCGCCCGTCGCGCCGGTGTCGCCCGCGGGCTCTCCCTCAGCCGAGCGAAGACCACCGGCGCGTGCCTCCGCCAGGCGCTCCTGCATGAGCTGGAGCGGCGCCGGCTGACCGGTCCAGAGCGTGAACGCCGCGGCGCCCTGGTGCAGGAGCATCAGCTCGCCGTCGGACACGGTGCACCCAGCCGCGGCGGCATCGCGAAGCAGGCGCGTCCTGGCGTAGATCAGGTCGAGCACCATGAGCTCGGGGTTGAGGGTCTCGGCCGGGATCGGGCTCTCGTCGCTGGTCAAGCCGATCGAGGTCGCGTTGACCAGGATCCGAGCCTTGGCCAGTTCCGCTTCGATGATCGATTCGTGCCACGGCATGGCCCGGAGCTCCATGTGAGCCGCGCTCCGACCGAAGTGCTTGACCAGGCCTTCGGCGCGATGGAGGTGCCGGTTGAACACGATGATCCGCTGGAACCCCTCCGTGATCAGCCCGTAGACCACGGCTCGCGCTCCACCGCCGGCCCCGAGGACCACGGCCTGGCGAGGCATCTTCTGCTTGCCCACCAGGCGGTCGAGCGCGACCTTGAACCCTGGCACGTCCGTGTTGTGCCCGACCAGGCGTTTGCCCTCGCGGGTGATCGTGTTGACCGCGCCCGTCGCGTGGGCTTCCTCGGTCAGGCGATCGACCATGGGCACGACCCGCTCCTTGTGCGGGATCGTGACGTTCGCGCCGAGGAACTCGTCCGTGCGCAGCTCGGCGACGGCATCGGCGAGCGCGATCGGGGCGCGATCCCACAGCTCGTAGGCCGCGTCGATGCCCAGCGAATCGAAGGCCGCCTGGTGCATCGCGCCAGACAGGGAATGGGCCACGGGGTGGCCGATCAGGACGACGCGTTTGGTCATGCTCGTACCCCTTGGAGGTCGTCGAAGAAGCCCGGATAGGAAACGGCCGCGGAGCCGGGCCGTTCGATCGTGGTCTCGCCATCCGCGACGAGAGCGGCCACGGCGAAGGTCATCGCCAGGCGATGGTCATCGAGGCTGTCGGTCGGTGCACCGCGTAGCGGCGTGCCGCCCTCGATCAGGAGGTCGTCCCCTTCGATCTCGATCCGCGCGCCCATCGCGCGCAGACCCGCCGCGATCCCGGCGATCCGGTCCGATTCCTTGTGGCGCAGCTCACCGGCGCCACGGATCACCGTCGTCCCGCGAGCGGCGGTCGCCGCCAGGCAAAGCGCTGGGATCTCGTCGATGGCCGCGGCCACGTCGGCCGGCCCCAGCTCGACGGCGCGAAGCTCGGACGATCGAACGACGAGGTCGGCCATCGGCTCGCCCACGCCATCGTCGGGATCGGCGCGGTGGGGGCGCTCGTCGATGTCGGCACCCATGGCGCGGAGGATGTCGATCACGGCGCGACGAGTCGGGTTGACCCCAACGTCCGGGAGCCTCAGCACGGCATCGGGATGGATCGCGCCGGCGACCAGCCAGAACGCAGCCGCCGAGATGTCGCCCGGGACTCGCTCATCGACTGTCTGCACCGACACCCCTCCTTGCACTGTCACGGCGACGCGCCCATCAGGCGCATCCTCGCGCTCGACCGGCACGCCCCGTGCCCTGAGCATGCGCTCCGTGTGGTCGCGCGTGGCGACCGTCTCGCGGACCGTCGTCCGCCCATCCGCTCGAAGCCCGGCCAGCAGGATCGCCGACTTCACCTGCGCGCTCGGCACCGGGGTCGCGGTGTCGAGCGACCGGAGCGGCGTACGGCCAACCACGGTCAGGGGAGGGAGGGAGTCGTTCCGTCGGGCGTGGAGCACCGCGCCCATCGAGCGCAGTGGCTCGATGATACGAGCGACCGGTCGGCGGCGCAACGAAGCGTCGCCATCGAGGATGCAGGTCATCGGGAGCCCGGCAAGCAGTCCGGTGAGCAGGCGCAAGGTCGTCCCGGAGTTCCCGCAGTCGAGGATCGCGTCCGGCTCGGTCAGGCCGTCGGCACCGGGTGAAACGATCCGGTAGGTAACCGTCCGATCGCGTCCCGGAGCACGCTCGACGGTGACGCCGAGCGCACGGATGATCCCGGCGGTCGACCGGACGTCGGCGCCGTCGCCGGCGCCTTCGATGCGGCTCTCGCCCGCGGCCAGGGCGGCCAGCATGAGCGCGCGGTGGCTGATCGACTTGTCGCCGGGTACGTGCAAGTCGCCGCGCAGGCGAGCGGCCCCGCGCACGCGTGCGACCTCACGCAGACCCGCGTCATCCTCGGTGGGCGCCATCGTCGAACTCAATGCTTGGCCAGGCCCGCGCCGCCGATACCGAGTTCGGCGCCCGACAGCATCGGGTCGCCGTGCAGCGAGCGGACGTGCTCGTGGACCGGCGTGAGGGCCGCCATCATGTCGCGGAACTGATCGAGGGTGAGCTGCTGCTCCGCGTCCGAAAGCGCTTCGTCCGGCCGTGGATGCACCTCGACCATGACCCCATCCGCCCCGACGGCCACACCGCCGATCGCCAGGGGCTTGACCAACCAGCGCTTGCCCGTCGCGTGCGACGGATCGACGATCACGGGCAGGTGTGACAGGTGGTGGGCGAGCGGCACCGCGGCCAGGTCCATGGTGTTGCGCGTGTACGTCTCGAACGTCCGGATACCGCGCTCGCAGAGGATGACGTTGGGGTTGCCCGAGCTGACGATGTACTCGGCCGCCATGAGCCATTCCTCGACGGTCGCGCCGTACCCCCGCTTGAGCATCACCGGCCGGGCGACGCGCCCGACGTCGCGCAGGAGCGAGTAGTTCTGCATGTTGCGGGTGCCGATCTGGAGGATGTCGGCGTACTCGGCCACGACGTCGACCTGGCTGGGCTCCATGACCTCGGTGATGACCGGGAGGCCCGTTCGCTCGCGTGCCTCGGCGAGGTAGCGGAGGGCCTGGACGCCCAGTCCCTGGAAGGCGTACGGGCTGGTCCGCGGCTTGAACGCACCGCCGCGCAGGATCGTCGCCCCCGCCGCCTTGACCGCATCCGCCGTCTCGAACAACTGCTCCCGGCTCTCGACCGAGCACGGCCCTGCCATCACCGTCAGCGACCCGTCGCCGATCGCCGCGTCGAGCACCCGGATGACCGTGTTCTCCGGGTGGAACTCCCGCGACGTCAGCTTGAACGGACGGCTGATCGGCTTCACGGTCTCCACGCCGGGCATCGCTGCAAGGCGCTCACTCAGCGTGGCGCGGCGGCCGCCCATCTCGCCGACGACCGCGATCACCGTGTGCCGATTGGCCACGTGCTCGAACGGCGTCATCCCCTCGGCCAGGATCTGACCTTTCACGCCGAGGATCTCGGCCTCCGTGGCGCCTGTCGCCATCACGACGAACATCTGCTCGAGTCTCCCTCAATCAGTGGCAGTCGGTCGCTCGGCCAAACAAAAAAGCAGAGGTCTGACCTCTGCTTCGCTTGCCCGACACGACGCGTGCCTCCGGTCTAGCGACCGGAAACCATCATGCCGGGCATCGAAAATAGAAGAATTGGTTCATGCGCGTGGGTGGACGGTAGCCATTGGCCGCGCCGATGTCAACGCGGCCGCGCCAATGTGAACGCGACCCGCGGCCCGTGGCGCGGCCCGTGGCGCGCTCGTTGATCCGTCGATCCCTTGCGCTGGGTGCAAGGCTGCGGCCTCGCGTTGCGCCAGATGCAAGCAACGGCGCCAGGCCTCCTCTGCCGAGCCATCTGTTGTCGATGACTTGTGCGCCACACAACGCCGAGCCCTGCGGAGGTCAACGCGTTGCGTCCCGTGCAAGGATCAAGCCGAATTGGCCTATCTGCCGGCGGTCCGCCGACGGTGGTTGCCTCCCATGCAAGGCATAAGCCAAATCTTGCAGCCACCGCAACTCGGCGGCACGTCAGCCGCCGGCCGTGCCCTTGGTCATTGCGCGCTCGATGATCCCCTCGACGACCTCGGTCTTGGCGTCGGCGTAGTGCTGGACGTATTTCCACTCGCGCGCGGCGAGCTCGCGTTTGGTCGACTCGTACAGGAGTCGCTCGTCGTCATGGCTCCGCAGCCAGTCACGGAACGCGAGCATCTTCGCGATCTCGGATGCGCCCTCGGTGAACACGTGAAGGTTGACCGCCGGGCCTGGGTGCTTGAGGACCCGGTGCTCGAACCACTCGGGCTCGCGGATCCGGAGCACGTAGCCGAGCGCCTCCAGCGGCGGGACATAGGTTTCCTCGTCGGCTGAGTCCGGGACGGCCAGCACGATGTCGATGATCGGCTTGGCGGCGAGGCCCGGGACGGACGTCGAGCCCACGTGCTCGAGCAGTCGAACGCGATCGCCAAGCGCCGATCGAATCTGCGCCGCCAGCCCCTGGAACCGTCGCGGCCATTCCGGGTCGTATTCGGCGAGCTCGACCGGGCCCGCGAGCACAGCAAGCTCGCCGATCGTCACCTTCCGGAGCAGTTCCTCGCTCGTCGATTGGGCCATCGGCGGCCGATTTCCGGTCAATCCCGTGCTCCCGTTGCAGCCTGTTGGAGCAGCCTAGCGCAAGCGCCGAGGACGACGCTGACCCCGTGATAGCATGTCGCCCGCTGTCGCGACGGAGAGGTCGCATAGAGGTCTAGTGCAGCGGTTTGCTAAACCGCCATGTGGGGTAACCTGCATCGAGGGTTCGAATCCCTCCCTCTCCGCCAGCCCTCCCAGCATCGTGCGCCCGTAGCTCAGTGGATAGAGCGTTAGGTTGCGGACCTAAAGGTCGTGAGTTCGAGTCTCGCCGGGCGCGCCAACACCCCGTACGCAGGCTGAGGCGACCGTCCTGAAACTGCTGGTCACGATCGCACTCGCCACCACGTTGCTCGGCGCATGCGGACCTGCCGCCCAGGTCGAACAGGGGATGCCGGCGGGAGCCGCGATCTTCGACCAGACCAACCCCACCTGCCTGCCCCAGCCCGACGGGACCAGCTTCCGTTGCACCCTGTCCCGCCCACCCGCGGGCGACGCAGCGACGTACCTCGGCGCCAAGGAGGTCCTCGCGATCGACGGCGTCGCCGCCGGCGGCTGCATCGGCCTGGATGCGGCCGGCATCACATGGGACTGCTACATCGGCCAGGCCGCCGTCGACCACGAGATCATCAGCCAGGACTTCCTCGGCCAGCCGGTGTCCGGCCCCGGGCAGGGCTGACCGACCGGCCCTCGACGACGCGATCCCATCGATTACGATCGAGCCATGACCGAGCCCAACAGCCGCATCGCCTTCCTCGGGCTTGGGACGATGGGCGCGGCGATGGCCGCCAACCTGGCCAGGGCCGGCTTCCCGGTGGCGGCGTGGAACCGGACCCCCGGCCGCGCGCCCGAGCTCGCCAAGCTGGGTGTCGAGACGGCGGCGAACCCCGCCGAGGCTTCTGCAGCCGCCGAAGTCGTCGTGATCTGCGTCTCGAACACGCCCGATGTCGAGGCCATCCTGTTTGGCCAGGACGGGGTCGTGGGCGGCGCGCGGGCCGGCACGCTGATCATCGATTGCTCGACGATCGCACCCTCGGGCAGCTGGGATTTCGCGGCCCGCCTCAAGGAGCACGGGCTGGCGATGGTCGACGCGCCGGTGTCGGGCGGCAGCGAAGGGGCGAAGAACGCGACGCTGACGATCTTCGTCGGTGGCGACGAGGCGGATTTCGAGCGCGCGCGTCCAGTCCTCGAGGCCCTCGGTCGGACGATCACGCATGTCGGTCCGATCGGCGCCGGTCAGGCGGTCAAGGCCGTCAACCAGGTCATCCTGGCCGGCACGTATCTCGGTGTGGCGGAGGGGATCGTGCTGGCAATCAAGGCCGGTCTCGATGTCCAGCAGGTCGTCGAAGCGCTCGGCGGCGGCGCGGCACAGAGCTGGGTCCTCGCCAACCGGAGCGGGCGGATGATCGACAATGACTACCCGCTCGGCTTCAAGGTCGCGCTCCACCGCAAGGACCTGGCCATCGCGCTCGAGCTGGCCAACCAGCTCGGCGCCGTGCTGCCGGTCAGCGCGCTGGCCGCGCAGCTCGAGACCGGCTTGATCGCGGGTGGCCATGCCGACGACGACATGTCCGCGCTCGCCCGCGCTATCCGCGCGCTGTCAGCCCTCGACGCCTGACGTGACGGGCGCCTCGCGCCCAGTCAGTCGAGGCCGACCAGCAGCATCGGGTCGCCCAGCTTGCCGTCGTATCGCGGCCGGAACCGGGCGACGTTGTACATCACCGGGACATCCACCTTCCGTGGACCGAGCGCCGGATCCGGCAGGTGGGTGTGGGCGTACTTCCCGTCCTGGATGGCGACCATCCGCCCGATGAGGCCGCCGTCGACCAGGTCCATGGCGACGTTGGCGAATGTCGTGGCGACCATCGAATCGATCGAGTCCGGCTCGCCGCTCCGCAGGTCGTAGGTCAGCTCGGACGCGAGCGTCTCGATGCCGGTCCGCGCACGCAGCTCGTATGCCAGCGCCTCGCCGACGTTCGCCTTGTGGCGGTGTCCGAAGGCGTCGGCGTCGCCCACGTCGGTCATCTGGGCGCCCGCCCAGATGGCGCCCTCGGCAGTGATCACGAACGCGTAGCGACTCGGATTGGCGCGATGGTCCGCGGCCAGCAACGACGCCAGCGCGTCGAGGTCGTAGGGCGATTCAGGGATCACGCAACGGCCGGACGTGACGTAGGCCGTGTACAGGGCGGAGAACCCGGCGTCGCGACCGAAGATCCGGAAGACGCCGATCCGCTCGTGGCTGCCGAGGGTCGTCCTTTGGCGATTGATCGCCTCCTTGGCGCGGGTGATGGCGGTCGAGAAGCCGATGCAGTACTCGGTTCCCTGGACGTCGTTGTCCATCGTCTTGGGGATGGCGACAAGTGGCACGCCCTCGTTGACCAGCACCTGTGAGTACGACAGCGTGTCGTCGCCGCCGATGGTCACCAGGAGGTCGACGCCCAGCGCCGAGAGGTTGTCGAGGACTCGTGGCGTGAGGTCGAAGAGTCCATCGCTCGCGGCGTAGGTCGACCGGGTCTTCTCGTCCATCCATGAGGGCAGCCCGGCGGCACGCATCTTGCGCGGGTTCGTCCGGGACGTATGGAGGATCGTCCCGCCGGTGCGCTCGATGGTCCGGGTGTTGATCCGGTCGAGCGCCCGAAGGTAGTCGGGATCCGGTGTCGTGCCGGCTCGCAGGTGGGTGAGCCCCTCCCAGCCGCGTCGGATCCCCAGGACCTCATGCCCGGCTTCCGTGGCGCGGTAGACGACGCTCTTGATGACAGCGTTGAGACCGGGCACGTCGCCGCCGCCGGTGAGGATGGCGATCCGCATCTTGCTTGTCATCGCGGGCGCCATGCTACCCCGCTGTAACGCTCGGGATCGGTTGCGGTTCGGGTTCGGTCGGACCCGTCTGCTAGCATCGCGGCATGAACTACGAGCTGTTCATGGGCGAAGCGCTCGAGGAGGCCAAGCTGGCCCTCTCGCGTGGCGAGCGGCCGGTTGCCGCGGTCGCCGTCGTCGACGACGCGATGGTCGTCCGCGCCCATGACCGAGTCCAGGAGACGAACGATCCGACGGCGCACGCCGTGGTCGTCGCCCTGCGCGAGACGGCTCGAAAGCTTGGCTCGATCCGGCTCGCCGACGCGACGATCTTCGCGACCCAGGAGCCGTGCTCGATGTGCGTCGGCGCCCTGTTCGCGAGTGACATCGACTCCCTCGTCTTCGCCGCCGCCAACGAGCGCACCGGCGCGGCCGGGTCCATCGTCCAGCTGGCCCAGCACCCGGACATGCCACGGAAGATCAAGATCGTGAGCGGCATCCGCCGCGACGAGGCAGAGCGGCTGTTCGCCCCGGTCCTCGCGCGCTGACCGCCGCCTGACCGGCGGCTCGGAGGGCGGATGGCCCCGGCAGGCGCCGCGGCCTGGCGTCCTGACCGGCCGACCGAGTCTCCTTTGGTATCCTCTCCCGCGGAGAGGTGTCCGAGTGGTTGATGGTGCCGCTCTCGAAAAGCGGTGTGCGAAAGCACCGCGGGTTCGAATCCCGCCCTCTCCGCCATCTCCGCACCGCGTTGGACGCCCAATGCGTGCGTTGCCGGCTGCGGTCCTCGCTCACGCACTCTGACGTGCGCTCGCTCCGGTCCTCGTCCGCAGCCTTCGCCTTGGACGCCCACCGCGGCGCTACGGCGAGCGCCGGCACCGCCGAATCATGCTCTCAACCGATGCCCCATCATTACCCAGCCGGATTTGGCCCGGTCTCTTGTCTCCGGGAGAGGTCGCCTAGTGGACTATGGCGCCGCACTGGAAATGCGGTTCGGGGCAACCCGTCGCGGGTTCGAATCCCGCCCTCTCCGCCACCGCGTCACCCGTGGACGCCGACACTGTGACGCGTGATGCAAGCTTGCGCCGAGACTTGCATGGATTGCACGAGTGGTCGCCACGACTGTGACTAGAGAGCTGGACCCTGCATCCAATGCACGAGTTCGACACAGAGGCCTCGTCGCCGCCCAAGAACAACCACGTTGGTGCATCCGCCGCAATAGATCCGCCCAATGAGTTCGCACGTGATCGTCCCCGACGACGACTCATGCAACTGATGCAAGAAGCTCGCCATGAGTGACATCGGGACCGCGGAGATCGTGCCGCTCGAGCTTGGCACGTTCGAGTTTCCTGGTGACGAGCGGCCGGGGCTCCAGGGTGTCGTGATGGGCTATCTCGTCCGGCATCGGGGTGGGCTGCTGCTGTTCGATACCGGGTTCGGGTTTGGCAACGACGAGCTCGACGCGCGGTACCACCCGAAGCAGGTTCGGGTCGAGGATGCGCTCCGATCGGTCGGCGTGGACGTCGCCGAGATCGATGCCGTCGCCAACTGCCACCTCCACGCCGATCACTCCGGCCAGAATGCCGCGTTCCCGGGCATTCCGATCTACGTGCAGGCCGCGGAGTGGGAGATCGCCCATACGACGGATCACACGATCCTCGAGTGGATCGACTTCGAAGGGTCTCGCTACCAGCAGCTCCAGGGCGACGAGATCGTGTCGGAGGACGTCACCTTGCTGGCGACGCCCGGCCACACGCCCGGCCATCAGTCCCTCGCCGTCCGGACGCCCGATGGGTTGGTCGTCCTCGCCGGCCAGGCCTGCTACACGGCCAAGGAGTGGGCGGGCGAGCAGACCCCGCTCGAGGGACGGTCTGGGGCGCCGGACGTCGAGGCCTACGACCGCTCCATCCAGCGGCTGAGGGACCTTCGCTCAGCCGGCGTCCGGTTCGGCCACGATCGGGCCGCCTGGACGGCGTAAAGGGTTCGGCCGGGGTATCCTTCGCTGGCCGTGCTAGGCGGGGAACTAGCGGTGCCCTGTACCTGCAATCCGCTCCAGCAGGGCTGAATTCCCTCCCGAGGTCTCCGCTCTCGAACGCCGCCCGACGAGCGACGTTGAGGACCGGGTCCCGCGCAGCGGCGAACCGCGAACCGTGTCAGGTCCGGAAGGAAGCAGCACTAAGCGATCATCGTCGAGTGCCGCGGTCCGGCCTGGTCCGAGCCGCTCGTCACGGTGGGCACGAGAGTCTCCAGGTCGACGGAGGGTGCACGGCAATACCAACGTTCGCGCGCGCCCATTGGAGGAGGTCGTGACCTCGACCATCCCGCACCAGGCCCTCTATCGACGCTGGCGTGCCCAGACGTTCGCGGAGATCGTCGGCCAGGAGGCGGTCGTCGAGACCCTCCGCAACGCGGTCCGCTCCAACCGGGTCGGCCACGCGATCCTGTTCGTCGGACCGCGGGGCACGGGCAAGACCTCGCTGGCGAGGATCCTCGCGAAAGCCGTCAACTGCACGGACCTCCGTGACGGCGACGCGTGCAATGCCTGCTCGTCATGTGTCTCGATCCGGGAAGGCACGACACTCGACCTGATCGAGATCGACGCCGCGACCAACAACGGGATCGACGAGGTCCGACGGCTCCGTGAGCGCCTGCCGTATCCCCCGGGCGAGCTCAAACGCAAGGTCTACATCCTCGACGAGGCCCACCAGATCACGGGTCCGGCCTGGAACGCGCTGCTGAAGTCGCTCGAGGAGCCACCCGAATTCGTCGTCTTCATGTTCGCCTCGACCGAGCCGTCGCGGTTCCCGCCGGCGATCCTGTCGCGTCTCCAGCGGTACGACGTCCGCCGGCTCACCGTGCCCGAAATCGAGGGCAAGTTGACCCGGATCCTGGCCGCCGACAGCCGCGACGCGGACGAACCGGCGGTCCACCTGATCGCGCGGCTCGCCGCGGGTGGGATGCGCGATGCGGAGTCGATGCTCGACCAGCTGTTGTCGGCCGCCCCCGAGCGGATCAACGAGGCGAGCGTCCGTGACTTGCTCGGGCTTGCCGAGACCGAGACCGTTGACGAGTTCGTGGATCACCTCGTGCGCGGCGATGCGGCCGCCGGAGTCGCCCTCCTCGATTCCCTCGACGAGCGCGGCCGTGACGTCCGGGCGCTGCTCGACCAGGTGGTCGACGCGATCCGGCTCGAGCTGGTCGCCGGGCTGGCCGGACCTGGTGGCGCGCGACACGATCCGGCCGCCCTCGCCGTCGCCGGCCGGCGGATCGCGGCGATCGACCCCAACCGCGCGGGCATCGGCGGACTGCGTTTCCAGTTGGAGCTGGCGCTCTTCGGCGCGGCCGGCGCGGACAGCACCGGGCCGGCCGTGACACCGCAGCCTGCGGTCGCTCGGGCGGCGGCCGCTCCGCCAGCAAATTCCGCCCCCACCGCCGTGCTGGTGACCAGATCTCAGGAAGTGGCCGAGGTGGCCGAGGGGCCCGACCGGCCCGACCCGCGGCCCGCCGAAGCCGCCCCGCCGGCGCCCACGAAGTCGACCCGCGCCGCAGCGAAAACCGAGGACCTCGAGCCACCCGAACCCGAAGCGGCGCAGTCCATCCCCGAGGAGCCCAAGCCCCATGCATCGGCCTCCAGTCCGATGTCGCCCGTGGCCAAGGACGGTTCGCCCGATCTCGAGCGCCTCACGGACGGCTGGACCCAGGTCGTCGCGTCGGTTGGACCAGCCACGCGCGCGATCATCAATGAATGCCGGCCGCTGTCCGTCGAAGGCAACGTGGTCACGCTCGGGTTTCCCGAGGCGAAAGGGTTCTTGAAGGATGTCGCCGAGCGAAAGGCCAAGGAGCTCGACACGGCAGTCGGTGCCTTCCTCGGGCGTTCGGTGAACGTGCGCTGCGTCGCCACCAACATCGAGATCCCGCTGGCGGCTCCGCCCGACTCGGCCTTCGTCCTCGCGGAGGCTCGACGGATTTTCGCCGAGGACATCGTCGACGTCGGCGAAGTCAGCTGATCCACGGATCGGCCGGGCAGCAGCCCGGCCACGGTTCCGCCAGACTGACCCACGAAGACACCGACCAGAGGAGATGCTCGATGGGGATGGCCAACCTCCAGCGGATGGCACAACAGATGCAGCAGGAGATGCTGCGCGTCCAGGGCGAGCTCGAGGCGGCAACGGTCGATGGCTCGGCCGGCGGCGGCGTCGTCAGCGCCACGGTCACCGGCAAGCAGGAGCTCGTCAGCATCACCATCGATCCTTCGGCGGTCGATCCCGAGGACGTCGACATGCTCCAGGACCTGGTCGTCGCCGCGGTCAACGATGCCCTCCGCGCTTCGCGCGAGCTGGCGGAACAGAAGATGGCCGCGGTGACCGGCGGCCTTCGCCTTCCGGGGATGTAGGCCGAGCCCGTCCGTGGTCAGCCCCGTCATCGAGCCTGTCGCGCGCCTGATCGAGGCGTTCGCGCGCCTTCCGGGCATCGGGCCAAAGACCGCCCAGCGGCTGACCTTCCATCTGCTCCGCGCGCCCGATGCCGAAGCGAGGACGCTGGCCGGCGCCCTCGTCGCGGTCCGCGATGAGGTGGTCTTCTGCGATCGCTGCTTCAACATCTCGGACCAGCCGCTGTGCCCCATCTGTCGCGATCCCGGCCGTGACGAGACGCGGCTGTGCGTCGTCGAGGAACCACTGGACGTCCTGGCGATCGAGCGGACGGGCGAGTTCAAGGGCCGCTATCACGTGCTCCACGGCGCCATCTCGCCGATCGATGGCATCGGACCCGACCGGCTGAAGATCCGGGAGCTGCTCGCTCGCGCGGACGCGGCCGCACGCGACGGCACGCCGTTCGCCGAGGTCATCATGGCCACCAATCCGACGCTCGAGGGCGAAGCGACGTCGATGTACCTCGCCGAGCGCCTCGAGACCGTGGTGGGGACGGTGAGCCGGATTGCCCGCGGGCTGCCGGTCGGTGGCGACCTTGAATACGCCGACGAGGTCACCCTCATCAGGGCGCTCCAGGGCCGGCGGGCGGTCTGAGCGCCGCGTGAGCAACCTCGTCAACGAGATCCTGCTCCGCCTCGCCAAGGCCGGCGTCGCGGCAATCGTCGGGGCGATCGTCTACGTCGTCCTGGTCGGCCCCCTCGGCGTGGCCGGATCCGCCGAGCTGGCGCTGCTGTCCTGGCTGAGCGGCGCCGCGTTCATCCTGCTCGTCGAAACGGGCCCGCTCTGAGGTCGTTTGACAGCGGTCGGGAGGCCTCATACCATTCGCCGTCGCGCCGCCTCGCAAGGGTCGCGCAGGTGGGTCCGGGACCGCCCGGGCCATCAGGCCGGAGTTTGACACTTCGACCGACAAGCCCCATCATTCGTCGTCTGCGCCGCGGGCCGTCGCGCCTCGGCCGCTGCACCTTAACAACTGAAGAGTGACAGGAAATCCGTGATAAGGATGTGCGAGTGGTCAAACCCTCGGACAAAAGTCGCGACCGCAAGGCCGCGCATCTTTTTGGAGAGTTTGATCCTGGCTCAGGATAAACGCTGGCGGCGTGCATGAGACATGCAAGTCGAACGGACGATCGAGGCTTGCTTCGATCGTTAGTGGCGGACGGCTGAGTAACGCGTAGGTGACCTGCCCCGAAGTGGGGAATAACTGCCCGAAAGGGTGGCTAATACCGCATGTGGTGGTGTGTTCAATCACACCAGTAAAGCCGCAAGGCGCTTCGGGAGGGGCCTGCGTCCGATTAGCTCGTTGGTGGGGTAACGGCTCACCAAGGCGACGATCGGTAGGTGGTCTGAGAGGACGATCACCCAGACTGGGACTGAGACACGGCCCAGACTCCTACGGGAGGCAGCAGTCGGGAATTTTGCGCAATGGACGAAAGTCTGACGCAGCAACGCCGCGTGAGGGATGAAGGCCTTCGGGTTGTAAACCTCTTTTATCAGGGAAGATAATGACGGTACCTGATGAATAAGTCACGGCTAACTACGTGCCAGCAGCCGCGGTAATACGTAGGTGACAAGCGTTGTCCGGATTTACTGGGCGTAAAGAGCGCGCAGGCGGTCGTTCAAGTCGAGTGTGAAAGCCCCCGGCTCAACTGGGGAGGGTCATTCGATACTGATCGACTCGAAGGCAGGAGAGGGTAGTGGAATTCCCGGTGTAGTGGTGAAATGCGTAGATATCGGGAGGAACACCAGTGGCGAAGGCGACTACCTGGCCTGTTCTTGACGCTGAGGCGCGAAAGCTAGGGGAGCAAACGGGATTAGATACCCCGGTAGTCCTAGCCGTAAACGATGGACACTAGGTGTTGGTGGTATCAACCCCGCCAGTGCCGAAGCTAACGCATTAAGTGTCCCGCCTGGGGAGTACGGCCGCAAGGCTAAAACTCAAAGGAATTGACGGGGGCCCGCACAAGCAGCGGAGCGTGGGGTTTAATTCGACGCAACGCGAAGAACCTTACCAGGGCTTGACATGACCAGGATCCCGGCGGAAACGTCGGTTCCCCGCAAGGGGCCTGGCCACAGGTGTTGCATGGCTGTCGTCAGCTCGTGTCGTGAGATGTTGGGTTAAGTCCCGCAACGAGCGCAACCCCTACTGTGTGTTGTATCACTCACACGGGACTGCCGAGAGAAACTCGGAGGAAGGTGGGGATGACGTCAAGTCAGCATGGCCCTTACGTCCTGGGCTACACCCACGCTACAATGGCCGGTACAACGGGCGGCGAAACCGCGAGGTGGAGCGAATCCCTTAAAGCCGGTCTCAGTTCGGATTGTAGGCTGCAACTCGCCTACATGAAGCCGGAGTTGCTAGTAACCGCCGGTCAGCATACGGCGGTGAATATGTTCCCGGGCCTTGTACACACCGCCCGTCACGTCATGAAAGCTGGCAACACCCGAAGCCGGTGGGCCAACCGCAAGGAGGCAGCCGTCGAAGGTGGGGTTGGTGATTGGGACGAAGTCGTAACAAGGTAGCCGTACCGGAAGGTGCGGCTGGATCACCTCCTTTCTAGGGAGATCCGAGTCTCGGCCTTTTGGTGGGGTCGAGGCGTTGATGGCTCCTAGGGTTGATCGCACGGTCGCTCGAGTCTCCCCGCCAGGTGGAGCTCGCCGGCACCGGTCCGCAAGGATCGAGGTCGGAGGCCGATACGCGACCTGGAAAGAACACCGAACCCATTCGGACATCCGACATGGCGGTATTTCCTGTCACTCTTCAAGGGTCAAGGTGCAGCCTGTCCGCGGGCGACGACCGAGTCGTCGAACCAGGGCCTGGCCGCCACCCGCGGCGGGCGTTTAGCTCAGCTGGTTAGAGCACTGCCCTGATAAGGCAGAGGTCTCTGGTTCGAGTCCAGAAACGCCCACCATCACCCGCCCCGACGCCGGGGACGTAGCTCAGCTGGCAGAGCATCTCCTTTGCAAGGAGAGGGTCAGGAGTTCGAGTCTCCTCGTCTCCACCACCTGATCGCACCGTCGGCGTCAATCGCAATCGAACAGTTCGGGTCCATCCCCGAGACCATCGTCAACATTCGGGGACAGCGCGCGCAACGAACCCCTGATCCGTGACCTTCCCGCGAGGGCAGAGGTCACCGACCAGCGGATCGCTGGGCGACGGATCGGCGTCAAGCCGGCCCGTCCGAGGCTCGCTCGCAGGAGCGGGTCGCACCTTAACAACTGGATATGTTTCGGCAGATTGAAGAACTTCGATTTCGCCGAGTAGTCAAGGAAAATGATCCCGATCGATCCCATCCGTCGCTGGCCGCCTGGTCAGAGGCTGGAGGGGGTCAAGCTACAAAGGGCACGGGGTGGATGCCTTGGCGCCAAGAGCCGATGAAGGACGTGGCAGGCTGCGAAAAGCTCCGGGGAGTCGCGAGCAGACTTTGATCCGGAGATGTCCGAATGGGGAAACCCGGCTGGGGTCATGCCCAGTTCACTCCTGGTTGAACCAAATAGACCAGGTAGAGGTAAGCCAGCGAACTGAAACATCTCAGTAGCTGGAGGAAAAGAGATGATTCCCTGAGTAGTGGCGAGCGAAAAGGGAACAGCCCAAACTCACTCAGCGCGATAGGTTGCCGCCGTTTCTGAGTGGGGGTTGTAGGAGCCGATCTTCGGGACCCGGCAAGGTCCCGGCGGAGTTACCAAGTCGATCGCTAGTCGAACTGCCCTGGAACGGCAGGCCAGAGAGGGTGAGAGCCCCGTAGGCGAAAGCGAGCGACCTCCGTGATCAGCCACCTGAGTACCACGTGGAAGGTCTCTCATGTGGGAACCTGGGCGGACCACCGTCCAAGGCTAAATACTCTTGGCGACCGATAGTGAACTAGTACCGTGAGGGAAAGGTGAAAAGCACCCCGGAAGGGGAGTGAAATAGTACCTGAAACCACGTGCCTACAAGCAGTCAGAGGGTGTTGCCGGCTCTGCCGGTAGCCTGATGGCGTGCCTTTTGAAGAATGAGCCGACGAGTTACTAGCGTGTGGCGAGGTTAAGTCCGCGAAGGACGGAGCCGGAGCGAAAGCGAGTCTGAATAGGGCATGAGTCGCACGCTGTAGACCCGAAACCGAGTGACCTATCCATGGCCAGGTTGAAGCGAGAGTAATGTCTCGTGGAGGACCGAACTCACTAGCGTTGAAAAGCTAGGGGATGAGCTGTGGATAGAGGTGAAATGCCAATCGAACTCGGAGATAGCTGGTTCTCCCCGAAATAGCTTTAGGGCTAGCCTCGGGCGTTCAATCACGGGGGTAGAGCACTGGATGGGCTAGGGGGCTTCCCGCTTACCAACCCCAACCAAACTCCGAATCCCGTGATTTCAGAGCCCGGGAGTCAGACTGCGAGGGCTAAGCTTCGTGGTCAAAAGGAAAACAGTCCGGACCGTCAGCTAAGGTCCCTAAATCCAAGCTAAGTGGTAAAGGATGTGGATTTGCATAGACAACCAGGATGTTGGCTCAGAAGCAGCCACCATTGAAAGAGTGCGTAACAGCTCACTGGTCAAGTGGATCTGCGCCGAAAATTCAGCGGGGCTCAAGCTTGGTACCGAAGCTACGGACTCCATGACCGTTCGCGGTCGTGGTTTGGTAGGGGAGCGTTCCGTCAGCAGTGAAGGTCGACCGTGAGGACGGCTGGAGTGGACGGAAGTGCGAATGTCGGCATGAGTAGCGCAATGTGAGTGAGAATCTCACACGCCGTAAGCCTAAGGTTTCCTGAGGAAGGCTTGTCCGCTCAGGGTTAGTCGGGCCTAAGCCGAGGACGAACGTCGTAGGCGATGGACATCCGGTTGATATTCCGGAACCACTAACGATCGTTTGCACCGCAAGGTGTCGCCCGGGGGTAGGAGAACGGAGGTTGGCTGGCGAAAGTCAGTCGAGTCCAGGATCTGATCCCGGGTGAGAGCAATGGCATGACACGGTGTGGTAGCTCGAGCGCGTTTTGGCTATACGCGTCTAAACCGGTAGGGGGATTGGACAGGTAAATCCGTCCGGTCATTCAACCCCGAGCAGTGAATGAAAGGGGCTTCTGCCTCGATTCGAGTGAGCCATGCTGGCGAGAAAAGTGTCTAGCGAGATCAATAGTGTCCGTACCGCAATCCGACACAGGTAGGCGGGTAGAGCATACCAAGGCGATCGGGAGAACCCTCGTTAAGGAACTCGGCAAAATAGCCCCGTAACTTCGGGAGAAGGGGCGCTTCGCGACTTGCTGCTTGCAGTTGGTCGATCGAAGCCGCAGTGAAAAGGCCCAGGCGACTGTTTAGCAAAAACACAGGTCTCTGCGAAAGCGAAAGCTGACGTATAGGGGCTGACGCCTGCCCAGTGCCGGAAGGTTAAGAGGAGGGGTGCAAGCTCTGAATCGAAGCCCCGGTAAACGGCGGCCGTAACTATAACGGTCCTAAGGTAGCGAAATTCCTTGTCGGGTAAGTTCCGACCCGCACGAATGGCGTAACGATCTGGGCGCTGTCTCAACGAGGGATCCGGCGAAATTGAAGTACCTGTGAAGATGCAGGTTACCCGCGGCAGGGCAAAAAGACCCCGTGGAGCTTTACTGCACCCTGACATTGGATTGGGATTTAGTTTGTGTAGGATAGGTGGGAGGCTGAGAAACTGGGGCGCTAGCCTCGGTGGAGCCAACGTTGAAATACCACCCTTGCTGAATTCCGTTTCTAACCGCGACCCGTAATCCGGGCGCGGAACAGTGTCAGGCGGGCAGTTTGACTGGGGCGGTCGCCTCCTAAAGTGTAACGGAGGCGCCCAAAGGTTCCCTCAGGCTGAATGGAAACCAGCCGAAGAGTGCAAAGGCATAAGGGAGCTTGACTGCGAGACCCACAAGTCGAGCAGAGACGAAAGTCGGGCTTAGTGATCTGGTACCTCCGAGTGGAAGGGGTATCACTCAACGGATAAAAGCTACCCCGGGGATAACAGGCTGATGGTGCCCAAGAGTTCACATCGACGGCACCGTTTGGCACCTCGATGTCGGCTCGTCGCATCCTGGGGCGGAAGTACGTCCCAAGGGTTTGGCTGTTCGCCAATTAAAGCGGCACGCGAGCTGGGTTCAGAACGTCGTGAGACAGTTCGGTCTCTATCCGCCGTGGGCGTAGGGAACTTGAGAGGAGTTGCTCCTAGTACGAGAGGACCGGAGTGAACGAACCGCTGGTGTGCCAGTTGTCCCGCCAGGGGCACCGCTGGGTAGCTATGTTCGGTCGGGATAAGCGCTGAAAGCATCTAAGTGCGAAGCTCGCCTCGAGATGAGGTTCCCCACCGGGTCAACCGGGTAAGACCGCAGGGAGACCACCTGTTTGATAGGCCGCATGTAGAAGTCCGGTGACGGATGAAGCTGAGCGGTACTAACGGTCGAGGGCTTGACCTCTTCAGCACCTGACCAGGGGTCGGTGGCTGGGGGATCGTGATCAGATCCTGACTACCCACGAAATTCGAAGTTCTTCCGGCGCCCGCCGGCCGCGAGCAACCGACCTTGTCGGTCGCTCAGCGCGGTCGCTCGAGCCGCTGCCGAAACGTCCAGACGCAGAAAATCCCGGTGACTCTAGCGGAGAGGCCACACCCGTTCCCATCCCGAACACGGAAGTTAAGCTCTCCAGCGCCGAAGATACTGAGAGGGCAGCCTTTCGGGAAAATAGGTCGTCGCCGGGATTTTTGCTGTCCAGGTCCGAACCGCCGCGCGCGTTGCGGTGCACACGAAAAGCGCCCGCCAGAGCAAGGGAGCGGCCGCACCGCGGCGGGCGTGAGCAACCGGGGTGACGGGCAACGCACGAATGCGCCGCTCCAGCGGCGGCGGCTATCCTTCCGGCCATGACCGCTGAGGGGAGGCCGGCGCCGCCCGCGTCGCCGCTGCGTACGGACCTCGCGACGCCGGGCGATTTCCGCGCCGATCTCGAGCTCGGCGCCCTGCCGGCGCTCTGCCCCTTCCTCGCCACGCCAGAGGGGACATGGCGCAGTGCTCGCGCCGTCCGGGAACACCGATGCATGGCGGTCAGTCCGCCCGTGCCGCTGGCCGCGGAGAAGCAGCGTCGGTTGTGCCTGGTCGACGCGCACGTTGGCTGCGCGACCTACGGCGCGGCGATGGCGGCGCGGTCGGGGTCACCCGCCCGGCACGCGGGTCCAACCCGGCCCGTCGCGCGCATGACCCCGGTCATCCTGGATCAAGGTCGCCTCGACATCCGCATGCCCGCCTTCCAGAACGATCGTGCGTCGCAGGTCATCCTGGTCGGGCTCCTGGGAGTGGCCTTCACGGCCGTGCTCCTGGCACGACCATCGGACCCGGCGGGCGCCGTGCCGCCCGGTGGGGATGGCTCTCCGGCACCATCGGGCAGCGTGGCACCAAGCGCTCCAGCCGTCGTGGCGACCGCGCGCCCATCGTCGACCGCCCCGGCCGAACCGGCCACGAGCGTCGAGCCGTCGGCCGAGCCGACCGATCCCTCCGCCTCAGGCCCGGTCGCCACGGCGGCCCCGAGCACGACACCACGAGCGACGCTGTCCGGGGACACCTACCGCGTCGCGAGCGGCGACACCTTGACCGCGATCGCGGCACGGTTCGGCACTACGCCGCAGGTCCTCGCCCAGCTCAACGACATCGCCGATCCGTCGCGCCTCAGGGTCGGCCAGATCCTGATCCTGCCCTGAGCGGATCCAGATGACCGAGCCCAAGGCCTCGAATTTCTGGTCCACGCTGCCCGGCCTCGTGACCGCAATCGCCGGCATGATCACCGCAATCGCCATCCTCGTCACGACGCTTTCGACCTTGCCGGCAGCCCAGCCCCAGCCAACGGACGCACCGGCGGGACCACCGTCCGCGAGCGCGCCGGCTGCCTCGCTCACGGCAGGCGCCGAGGACACATCACGCGCCGCCGTCCGCGCCCGTTGCCTCGGCCGGCGCCAGCCCGTCGGCTGCGCCGGACGTGCTCGCGCTCCTCTTCTATTCGGTTCGCCTCGACCCGGTGACCACCACCGACAATGCGGACCTGTACAGCGTCGATCCGGCGATCGGGATCGAGCGGCGACTGACCGACGATCCGCGTCCGGACAGCTATCCGGCGTGGTCTCCTGATGGGACCCGGGTCGTGTTCGACAGCCGGCGCGGTGATGGCAACCGGAACATCTGGGTCCTCGAGGCCGATGGCGCGTACACGGCATTGACCAAAGACGCGCGCGACGACGGGTATCCCGTGTGGTCGCCCGACGGGAGCCAGATCGCCTGGTCTGCCGGCACCGCGGGCGAACGCGAGATCTGGGTGATGCAGGCGGCCGGCGGCGCCGAGCCCCGGCGGGTCACGACCGGGGCCGACGACCTCTGGCCGACCTGGTCGTCACGTGGTCTGATCGCTTTCGAGCGCCATGTTGGGGCGAGCCTCGAGATCTGGGTCGTGGACCCGGCGGGTGGCGGCGCGGCCGCCAGGATCACCGCGGCCGACGGCGGCGGCAGCGATCCCGCCTGGTCGCCGGACGGCCTTCGGCTCGCGTTCACCCGACAGGTCGATGGGGTCAAACGAATCTTCCTCGTCGACGCCGACGGGCAGACCAACCTCGAGTCGCTGACGCCGAGCGGATCGTGCGATTGCGAGGAGCCGACCTGGTCACCCGACGGAACCCAGGTCGCGTACGTCGGGCCGGGCGATGGCGTGATCCGCCCGATCTTCGTGGTGCCTTCGACCGGCGGGTCGCCACGGCGGGTCACGACGAACGGTCTCGGGCCGTCCTGGGGCAGCTAGTCGGCCTCAGCGCTGGCAGCCCCGGCAGAACGACGTGATGAACCCGCCGGCCTTGACCTCGGTGATCCGGGTCCCGCAACGAGGACACGCCTGACCTCCCTTGTTATGGACCGCGAGGAAGTCCCGGACCTGGGTCTCGAATGTCGGTGGCACGCGTTCCTTGAGGATCCCGATCGCGTTGGCGAGCGTCGTGCGGGTCGCCTCGTAGAGCGCGTCGATCTCCTCCGCGGCGAGACTCGACCGCTTGCGGAACGGGAGCAGGCGCGCCGCGTGGAGGATCTCGTCGCTGTAGGCATTGCCGACGCCGGCGACGAACGCCTGGTTGCGCAGCAGGTTCTTGAGCTCGCCCGGGTGGCGCCGGATGCGATGCCGCCACGCGTCCAGCGTGAGCGCCGGGTCGTCGGCGTCCATCGCCTGGTCCGGTTCGCCAAGGCCGGGGATCGGACGGTCGACGCCTGCGGGGCGCAGGTAGATCTTGCCCATCTGGGTCGGATCGCGGTAGCGGACCTCGGCCGTCACGTCGTCGCCCGGCAGCCAGGCTGCGCCGCGGGTCCACGCCGCCGCGTCTCGTGGCCCTCGCGCGCGCGTACCGAATCCCAGGACGACGGCCGTCTTCGTCGGCAGCTTTGTGCCGGGGACCGCGAGCTGGAAGCGGCCGGTGAGCATCGGGTTGCACGCGATGCTGTCCCGCTCGAGATCGACCAGCAGGAACTTGCCCCGCCGTCGGATGGAGGCGACATTCTGGCCGATCAGACCCGCCAGTTCGGCAGGCGTTCCACGGACGGCGAGCGGCCCGGGGGCCTCCGCCGACGTCACCGGACGACCGGTCAGCGCCGCGTGAAAGGCGTCGGCAACCACGGTCAAATCGGGCAATTCGGGCACGGCGAAGCGATTGTAGTGCTCGGAAAGCCTGTGCTAGACTCTCCCGGCCCCGAGAGGCAGGACAGCTGAAGAGCTACGAGCAGGCTTGAGACCCACGAAGGAGCGGACCGCGGATCGATCACCCACGGACCACTTGATCGTTACGGAAGACGGCTTGAGCGTCGCTCAAGCCGTTCGTGATTCTCGGGAGCAAATCCACCACAGGAGTGACCAATCCTTTGACAGAAGAACAATTGGGCGGGACCACGCCAGAGCCGGGGGCCGTTGCCACCGTCACCGATCAGGCGCCCGAGGACACCGTCACGGCATCCGCCGCTGACGAGCCCGCCACCACCGTCGACGACCCGGCCGAACCCACCGCGGAGGTCACCGTCGACGAACCGACCGCTGCCACAGCCGCGCCCAGCGCCGACTCCGAAAGCGACGCCGCCGCGGCATCCGTCGAGTCGAGTTCGGCAGCTCCCGCGGACGCCCCAACATCCGACGAGACAGCGGCGTTTACCCCCGAAGTCACCCAGTCGGATGCCGGCCGGAACGGCTCGGACAGCGCCGACAGCGCCACCGCCGACACCGCCACCGAGTCGACGCGAGCCCAAGGCGATGCGCTCAGTGCCGACGACACGGCCGACGCCCCTGCCGCCAGCGACGATGACGAAGACGCGACACCCGCCCCGGCGCGTGACCTCGGGCCCGAGCCCACGACGATGGAGGAGCTCCTCGCCGAGCAGGACTCGGACATCAAGAGCTTCAAGCATGGCGACGTCGTCGAGGGCCAGGTCGTCCGGATCGACAAGGACGAGATCCTGGTCGACATCGGCGCGAAGAGCGAGGGCGTCGTCAGCAATCGCGAGCTGTTCGGTCGCCATGGCGAAGGCCAGCCGGCCCTCAACATCGGCGACACGGTCCTCGTCTACGTGCTGCAGCCCGAGTCGCCCGAAGGTCACGTCGTGCTGTCGCTCCGCCGCGCCGGCCTGGAGCGCAAGTGGCGCGCCATGCAGGAGCAATTCGAGGCGGGCGTCATCATCGAGGCCCCCGTCATCGACCACAACAAGGGTGGCCTGATCGTCGATTGCGGGATCCGCGGCTTCGTGCCGATCAGCCAGATCGTGGACTTCCCGCGCCGCCCGCAGAACGACCAGCCGCGCGACGCGGCCCAGGAGATCGCCGAGAAGCTCCAGCCGTTCGTCGGCCGGAAGCTCCGGCTCAAGATCCTCGAGGTCAACCGCAAGGCCAACCGGCTGATCCTCTCGGAGAAGGTTGCCCTGTACGAGGAGCGCCGCGAGAAGCGGGACGAGCTGTTCAGCAGCCTCCAGGTCGGCCAGAAGGTCACCGGGACCGTGCGGTCGATCGCGCCGTTCGGCGTCTTCATCGACCTCGGCGGCATCGACGGCCTCGTCCACAAGAGCGAGCTGTCCTGGAACAAGGTCAACAACCCCGAAGCCGGCTATCGCGTCGGTGAGGAGGTCGAGGCCGAGGTCATCGACATCAACCACGAGCGCGGCCGGATCAGCCTGTCGATCCGCCGGCTCCAGCCGGACCCGTGGCACTCCACGGTGGCCGACTTCAATGTCGGTGACGTCATCGACGGCACGGTCACGAAGCTCGTCAATTTCGGCGCGTTCGTTCGCGTCCGTGACGGCCTCGAAGGCCTGATCCATATCAGCGAGCTATCCCATCAGCGCGTTGCCCATCCGGGCGACGTGGTCCACGAGGGCCAGCAGCTGAAGCTCAAGATCATCTCGCTCGACTCCGAGCGTCATCGCCTTGGTCTCAGCCTCAAGCAGGCCGAGGAGCCGCCCGCTCGTCCGGCGGCCGAAGCCGCACCCGCAGGCCCGGCGGCGACCGCCGGTCCGGCCGGTGCTCCGGCGGGACCGCGCCCCGAACGCCGGCCTACGGCCTGAGCGAAGCTACTCCATGTCGGATGCGGTGCAGGAGCCCGAGGGCGGCATCGACAACACGCTCGCATCCGCCTTTGCCCAGGTACGGCAGCAGCTTGCGGCGGCCGAGGGCGAAGACACCGAGGTCATCACGACCGAGGCCGAGTCCGGGGCCGAGGCGCCCGAAGCCGTTGCCGAGGCCCCGGCCGAGGCAGTCGACGTCGCAGCCGAAGCGCCCGCGGAGGGAGCCACTGAGGCCGTCGCCGAGACGGCGGAACCCGAAGCCGCGGCAGAGGCCGTCGAGTCCGTCGCCGAGACAGCGGAACCCGAAGCCGCGGTAGAGGCCGTAGCGGAAACCGCCGAGACCGAGACCGAGACCGCGCCCGCGCCCGAGGCTGTTGCCGACGTCGAAGCGCCCGAGTCGACCGTTGCGGAGGCAGTCGAAACGGCCGCCGCCGACAGCGCCGAGACGGCGGAACCGGCCGTGAGCGAGGCCGCGACCCAGACCGAGACCGCGCCGACCGGCGTGGACGCTGAGGCTGAAGCGGTTGCCGAGGCGGCCGCGCCGACCGCCGCCGAGGTCGAAACCCACGCCGAGATCACGGCCGCAGCCGAAGACGCCGACGAGACCTCGTCAGCGGAGTCCCCCGAGACGGACACCGCAGCCCTGGCCGAAGCAACGCCTGCCGAGGCCGAAACAACGTCGGCCGAGGCCGACACCGAGCCGACCAAGGCCGAGCCGACCGAGGACGAGCCGACCGAGGACGAGCCGAGCAAGGCCAAGACCAAGAGCTGAACCAGCGGGCCCCTACTGGGCTACGACGCCGCGGCTTCGATGCCGCGGCGTCTATTGATTCAGGGGCCCAGGGCCGCTGTCGCCTCCGATCGGGTCGCTGTGGCTCCGAATATGAACCCGATTCCTAGCCCGGGGGTTCCGGGTGCTTTATCGGCCGGCGAGGCCGGCTTCGGCACCCGTCGTCGGTCAACGCTGAGCACGATCCTTGGCCTCGGGTCTGGTGCGACGGTCAGCGGCGAGTGTTAGGGACACCCAAGGCGCCCGATTAGGAACGGGGTTCATACCTGGCTCGACACCGACAGTCCGGGTTGGTGGGTCGGCGGACGGCCCGGCACCGGGCCGCGCGGGACGCCCGCGCGATTGCGAATCCTTACCCTCCGGACGCGCATCCAACGGGCCCGGTTTGGCGTTCTAGTAGCAGGGAAACCGCACCATTCCGCCTCGCGTCTGGCGGACGGATGGCGTGCTAGCATGGCTGGAACGGCACCTTTCGTGGGGCCGACCAAGGGAACGGGCGTTCAGGACTCAATGGATCGCTTCGACAAATTCACGGATCGCGCGCGCAAGGTCCTCACGCTTGCCCAGGACGAAGCGCAGCGGTTCAACCACAACTACATCGGCACGGAGCACCTGCTCCTCGGCCTCGTCCGTGAGGGCGAAGGCGTGGCAGCGCGCGTCCTCGAGAACATGAACGTCGAGCTCGCCAAGGTCCGTACTGCGGTCGAGTTCATCATCGGACGCGGCGATCGTCCGGTCGTCGGCGAGGTCGGCCTGACACCGCGCGCCAAGCGGGTCATCGAGCTCGCCATCGACGAGGCTCGACGGCTCGGCCACAACTACATCGGCACGGAGCACCTGCTCCTCGGCCTCGTTCGCGAAGGCGAAGGGATCGCAGCGGGCGTCCTCGAGTCGCTCGGCGTGAACCTGGACAAGGTCCGGCACGAGGTCATCAGGGTCCTGTCGCAGAGCTCCTCCGCAGGCCCGACCCCCGAGACCAAGCGCGCCAGCAAGACCCCGACTGTCGACCAGCTGGGGATCAACCTGACCGACGCCGCGCGCGCCGGCAAGCTCGACCCGGTGATCGGGCGCGAGAAGGAGATCGACCGGGTCATCCAGATCCTGTCCCGCCGTACGAAGAACAACCCGGCCCTGATCGGGGAGCCCGGCGTCGGCAAGACGGCCATCGCCGAGGGCCTCGCCCATCGGATCGTCAACGGCGACGTCCCCGAGACACTGCTCAACAAGCGCGTCCTGACCCTCGACATCGGCTCGCTGGTGGCCGGGACCAAGTACCGCGGCGAGTTCGAGGAGCGCCTCAAGAAGATCATCGAAGAGCTCCGCAACACCAACGACGCGGTGCTGTTCATCGACGAGCTCCACACCCTCGTCGGGGCAGGTGCTGCCGAGGGGGCCATCGATGCGGCCAACATCCTCAAGCCGCCGCTGTCGCGGGGCGAGCTGCAGTGCATCGGCGCCACCACGCTCGACGAGTACCGCAAGTACATCGAGCGCGACGCCGCCCTGGAGCGCCGTTTCCAGCCGGTGATGGTGGAAGAGCCGACGCTCGAGCAGACGATCGACATCCTGATGGGCATCCGCGAGCGGTACGAGCAGCACCACAAGGTCACGATCACGGATGACGCCGTGAAGGCTGCGGCCGACCTGTCGACCCGCTACATCACCGATCGCCACCTGCCGGACAAGGCGATCGACCTCATCGACGAGGCCGCATCCCGCGTCCGGCTCCGCCACTCGTCCGCCCCGCCGGCGCTCCGCGAGGCCCAGAAGGACCTCGACCGGATCTCGAAGGAGAAGGACGCGGCGATCAACAACCAGGAATACGAGGAGGCCGCGACCCTGCGCGAGGCCGAGGCGACTGCGCGCGAGACGGCCGATACCCTTCGTGCCGAGTGGCAGGCCCAGATCTCGGGCGATCAGCCAACGGTCGACGAGGAGGAGATCGCCCAGGTCGTTGCGATGTGGACGGGCATCCCGGTGACCCGGATCGCCCAGGAGGAGTCCGAACGCCTGCTCCACATGGAGGACGCCCTGCACGGCCGGGTCATCGGCCAGGAAGAGGCGATCGGGATCGTGTCGAAGGCGGTCCGCCGCGCCCGCGCCGGGCTCAAGGATCCGAAGCGGCCGATCGGTTCGTTCATCTTCCTCGGCCCGACCGGCGTCGGGAAGACGGAGCTCGCCAAGGCGCTCGCGGAGTTCATGTTCGGCAGCGAGGATGCGCTCATCAAGATCGACATGAGCGAGTTCATGGAGCGCCACAACGTCAGCCGTCTCGTCGGTGCGCCCCCGGGATACGTCGGCTTCGACGAGGGTGGCCAGCTCACCGAGGCCGTCCGCCGCAAGAGCTACGCGGTCGTCCTCCTCGACGAGGTGGAGAAGGCACACCCCGAGGTCTTCAACATCCTCCTCCAGATCCTCGAGGACGGCCACCTGTCCGATGCCAAGGGACGGCGTGTCGACTTCCGCAACTGCATCATCGTCATGACCTCGAACCTCGGCGCGAAGCAGCTCCAGACCAACTCGGCACTGGGCTTCCGGGTCCAGGGCGAGACCGATGCCGCGCGGTCCGAGATCTCGCACGACCTGATGAAGGAAAAGGTTGCCGCGGAGCTGAAGCAGAACTTCCGGCCCGAGTTCCTCAACCGGATCGATGCGACGGTCGTATTCCGGTCGCTCACGGTCGAGGAGATCGCCCAGATCGTCGACCTGATGCTCGCGCGTGTGCGCGACCAGCTCCGGGCCCAGCAGATGCAGCTCGAGGTCACCCAGGCCGCCAAGGAGCACATCATCAAGCTCGGCTATGACGTCGCCTACGGGGCCCGGCCCCTCCGCCGCGTCATCCAGAACATGATCGAGGACGTGCTGGCCGAACAATTGCTCCTCGGCAAGTTCGAGCCCGGTTCGAACATCATCGTCGACAAGGACCCCGAAGCCGGCCTCGACATCCGCCTCGCCGAACCGCTCGCCGCGGTCGAGGCGTAGTGCTCCGCCCCGTCCACCTGGCGGTCTAGGCATGGCGCGGCCACAGAGCCGCTTCATCTGTCAACGCTGCGCCGAGTCCTTCCTGCGCTGGGAAGGGCAATGCCGTGCCTGTGGCGAGTGGAACAGCCTGGTGGAAACGATCGTGCGCGAGCCATCGCGTACCGCACGCGGGGCTCAAGCGCCGGATGGCGAGGCGGCTGCCGTCAGCCTGGCCCAGATCGCGGAAGCCGACCTTCCACGGATCGGCCTCGGGATCGCCGAGCTCGACCGGGTCCTTGGGGGCGGTCTCGTGCCGGGCTCGCTCGTCCTCCTCGGCGGTGAGCCGGGCATTGGCAAGTCGACACTGCTGCTGCAGGCGGCGGCCGGGCTGACCCGTGGCGCGTTCGGGGAACGTGGCGTCGTGTATGCGTCGGGCGAAGAGTCGCCCAGCCAGATCAGGCTCCGGGCGGCACGACTCGGGCTCCTGCATGGCGCCTCGGGGGAGGGGATCCAGGTCATCGCCGAGCACGACGTCGGACGGATCGCCGACGTCGCCCGGGCGATGCAGCCGGCCCTCGTCGTCGTCGATTCGATCCAGACGGCGACCGTCGAGGAGCTGGATGGGGCGGCCGGCAGCGTCGGCCAGGTTCGGGAGTCCGCCCTGCGGCTCATGGATCTCGCGAAACGCGACGGCATCGCCGTCATCCTCGTCGGACATGTCACCAAGGACGGCTCGATCGCCGGACCGAAGACTCTCGAGCACCTCGTGGATGCCGTGATCGCCCTCGAAGGCGAGCGGCACGCGGCCATCCGACTGCTCCGCGCGACCAAGAACCGGTTTGGCTCGACCGACGAGATCGGGGTGTTCGAGATGGATGAGACCGGGCTGCGGGAAGTGGCCGATCCGGCGCGGGCCTTCCTGGCCGCGCATCCGGGCTCGGCACCGGGCAGCGTGGTGGCACCGACCATGGAAGGCAGCCGGCCGCTCCTCGTCGAGGTCCAGGCCCTGGTCAGCCCGACCAGCTACGGGACGCCGACACGAAAGGCGAGCGGGCTGGACAACAACCGGCTGAGCCTGCTCATCGCGGTTCTCGGGCGACGGGCCGGGATCGCGCTCGGGAGCCACGACGTCTACGCCAACCTGGCCGGCGGGCTTGCGTTCAACGAACCCGGACTCGACCTGCCCGTCGCGCTCGCCCTCGCCTCGTCCCTGCGGGATCGACCGATTTCGCCCGGCACGATCGCCATCGGCGAAGTCGGGTTGCTCGGGGAACTCCGCGCCGTCGTCGGCCTGGAGCGGCGCCTGCGCGAGGCTGCCCGGCTCGGCTTCCACCGCGCGCTCGTGCCCCGACCCGCTGCCGGCGTCTCGATCGCCCGGATCGATGGCCTCGACATCATCGCCACCGAAACGCTGGCCGAGGCGATCTCGGCTTCGCTCGAGATTCGCACCGAAGCTCGTGGCGATGCCGTCCCGGCGATGCTAGGCTGACCGCCCGGCGGGTCGCTCGCGACCCGGGACTGCCGGCTGCTTCGGCGAGGAAACCTTGATCCGTTACATTCGCCTCCTTGGGGCCGCCCTGGGGAGCGTCGTGGGGCTTGCGCTCGCCGCCTCGGGAGAGGGACTCTTCCGCGAAAGCGAGTACGCGGGCGCCCTGCTCGCGGCCTGGGTCGTGGCCTGGATCGTGCTCGGGTTCGCGATCCTGCCGTACCTGACGGTCGTGCCGGCGACGTGGTTGATCCGGCAGGTCGAAGCCCTCTCCACGGCCGAGTTCGTGACCGCGGTCGTCGGCCTCCTGCTGGGCCTGCTCATGGGTCTCCTGCTGGGGCTGCCGCTGTCGCAGCTCGCCCCTCCGTTCGGGACCTGGCTTCCCCTGGGCGTGTCGATCTTCCTCGGCCTCGGCATGGTCGGGTTGACCGTCGCCAAACGGCGTGACCTGTTGATCGCCGCCGAGGCGGTCGGCTTCATCCGCCGTCCGTCGAGCTCCGATTCGGGCAGCTCCGGGCGCGGGGAGCCCCGGATCGTCGTCGATACCAGCGCCATCATCGACGGGCGCATCGCCGAGATCGTCGAGTCCGGGTTCATCTACGGGACGCTCGTGATCCCGCGGTTCGTACTCGACGAGCTCCAGCACATCGCCGACAGCTCCGATGCCCTCCGCCGCAACCGTGGGCGCCGTGGCCTGGACATCCTGAACCGGATGCAGAAGGAACCGGCGACCCCCGTCGAGATCGTCGAGGACGACATCCCGGAGATCACCGAGGTCGATGCCAAGCTGGTCGCCCTCGCGCGCGCGCGAAGTCGTGTGATCCTGACCAACGACTTCAACCTCAATCGGGTGGCCGAGCTGCAGGGCGTTCGTGTCATGAACATCAATTCGCTCGCCAACGCGGTCAAGCCCGCGGTCCTGCCCGGTGAGGAGATCCGCGTCCGGGTGATCCAGGAGGGCAAGGAAGCCGGCCAGGGCGTCGGGTTCCTCGACGACGGGACGATGATCGTGGTCGAAGGCGGCGCCCGCCACATCGATCGTGACCTGGACGTGGCGGTGACGCGGGTCCTCCAGACCGTCGCCGGTCGGATGATCTTCGCCCAGCCTCGACTCGATTGAGCGATCCCGGGCAGGCGTCAAGGGCACCCTCCGCGGCGGATCGGGCGGCCATCCGTGCCGACGCGATCGTGGTCGCCGCCGGCCGATCGACCCGCATGAACGGCACGGACAAGCTCGTCGCAGACTTGGCGGGTCGACCGCTCCTGGCCCGAACGCTCGACGCGATTGCGACCGCCCCCGAGGTGGCGCAGATCGTCGTGGTTGCTGCGCCCGAGCGCGTGGACGAACTCAGGTCGGCGCCGTGGCTGCCAGTCGGCGTGGTAGATGTCGTGGCGGGTGGTCCGCGACGCCAGGAATCGGTCCACCGGGGGTTCCTCGCATTTGACCGCTTCCAGCCGGACGAGGACGGTGTCGTGCTGGTCCACGACGGCGCGCGCCCGCTCGTGACGAGCGAGCTCGTCGGCGCCGTGGCCAGGGAGACAGCAAGGTACGGCGCGGCACTCCCGGTCCTCCCCGTGACGGAAACGCTCAAGCGGATCGATGGCGACAAGGTCGGCGTCACGGTCGACCGTTCCGGGCTCGGGTCGGCCCAGACACCGCAGGGTGCCCGCCGCGACCTGTTGCGCGCGGCGTACGCTCGGTTTCCGCCGGCCGGACCCGAGACCTGGACGGACGAGGCCTCGCTGCTCGAGGCCGCCGGCGTGCCGGTGCACGTCGTTCCCGGTGACCCGGCCAATCTCAAGGTGACGGTCGCGGGCGACCTTGATCATGCCGGCTGGCTCCTGGGCGGTACGAGGGTCGTGCGAGCCGGGATCGGGCATGACAGCCACCCGTTCGGGCCCGAGTCGCCGCTCATGCTCGGGGGCCTCGCGATCCCCGGAGCGCCTCGCCTGCATGGACACTCGGATGGGGACGTCGTCCTCCATGCGGTCGCCGACGCGCTGCTTGGGGCAGCTGCCCTCGGCGACCTCGGTCGTCTCTTCCCGGCCGACGCACGAACACCGCGCGGGATCGCGAGCAGCGAGTTGCTGGCGACCGTCACGGAACGGCTCGCCGAAGCCGGATGGCGGCCCACCTCGGTTGACGTGACCGTGATCGCGGCGCGTCCCCGGCTCGCCGACTGGCTCGAGCCGATGCAGACCGCCATTGGCGGCCTCCTGGGAATCGAAGCAGGCTCGGTCAACGTCAAGGCTTCGACCGGCAACCTCGATGGCGCCGATGGGGCCGGCCGAGCCATCTCCGCGATGGCGATCGCCATGGTTGCGAGCACGCGATGACGCTCCGGCTCCACGACACCCTGACCGGTCAGGTCAGGCCGTTCGTCCCGCTCCGCGACGACAACGTGGGCATCTATTCC
The DNA here is from genome assembly GCA_963809045.1 of uncultured Chloroflexia bacterium. GTDB lineage: Bacteria > Chloroflexota > Limnocylindria > Limnocylindrales > CSP1-4 > SPCO01. The sequence continues at coordinate 66,055 of CAWEHW010000005.1, read as the reverse complement.
TGTGGGCCGACCGTGTACGGGCCGGCCCACATCGGGAACTTCCGCTCGTTCCTGTTCGCCGACCTGTTGGTCCGGCACCTTCGGTGGCGCGGGTTTGCCGTGACCTGGGTGATGAACGTCACCGATGTCGACGACAAGATCATCCGTGGTGCCGCCGCGGCAGGGATCGGGATCGACGAACTCGCCGAACGACACCTCGAGGGCTTCCTCGCCGACGCGGCGGCTCTGCGGATGACCACGCCGGACGTCCTTCCCCGCGCCACCGGTCACATCGATCGGATGGTCGACCTGATCGCGACGCTGCTCGAGCGAGGCCATGCCTATCGCACGGACGATGGGTCGATCTTCTTCCGGATCGCATCGTGGCCGGCGTACGGCCGCCTTGCCCGGCTCGACCCGGAGGGCATGCGGGTCGGCGAGCGCGTGGTCGCCGACGAATATGCGAAGGATGACGTCCGCGACTTCGCGCTCTGGAAAGGTCCGCGACCGGGCGAGCCTTCGTGGCAGACCGCCATCGGTCCGGGTCGGCCAGGGTGGCACATCGAGTGCTCGGCCATGAGCATCGCCCATCTCGGGCCGTCGTTCGACATCCACACCGGTGGCGTCGACCTGATCTTCCCCCACCACGAGGACGAGATCGCCCAGAGCGAGGCGGCCACGGGCCAGCCCTTCGTGTCGACCTGGCTGCACTGCGCCCACCTGCAGCTCGCGGGCGCGAAGATGGCGAAATCGAGCGGCAATATCGCGCGCGTCGGCGAGATCCTCGCGACCGGGGTCTCGCCGCGGGCGCTGCGGTTCGCCCTGATCTCCGTGCATTACCGGGCCGGGCTGAGCCATTCGGACGACTCGCTGGCCGCCGCGGAAGCCGCGGTCGACCGCCTGGATGCCGTCGTCGCGGCGCTTGGGGCGTATCGAGAAGACCGGCCCGACGATCCGTCACTCCCCGACACGCTGGCCGCGGGGCGAGCGGCATTCGGGGAGGCGCTCGACGACGACCTGAACGTGTCCGCTGGCCTGGGCGCCGTGTTCGACCTGGTCCGCGATCTCAACCGCCGGATGGAGCGACGCGCGCTGTCCACGGCCGATGCTGCCCGGGCGCTCGACGCGCTGCGCGACCTGGATCGCGTGCTCGGCATCCTGCCCGATGAGGCGACCGACCTCGATCCGGAGACCATGGCCCTGCTCGAGGCGCGGGAAGCCGCGCGCGTCGGCCGGGACTGGGCCGCCTCCGATCGATTGCGGGACGAGCTGGCTGTTCGCGGTGTGGCCGTCGAGGACACCCGGGACGGCCAACGCTGGCGACGCACCGGCGAGGTGGTCCGTGGCTGATCGGCCGCGTCGCGACGACGATCGACGGGGCAGACCCGGTCCCGGGAGTCGGGGAGGCGCACCAGGGTCACGGGGACCCGGCGGCCCTCGCCCTGGCGGCGGCCCTCGCCCGGGCGGCGGCCCTCGCCCGGGCGGCGGCCCTCGCCCCGGCGGCCGTCCCAGCGGCCCGCGCCCCGGTGGCCCACGGGGCGACCGCGCCCGAGCGGACCGTGGTCAGCGCCACCCGGCGACCGGACCGATGGAGGAGGCCCGCCGGCATTCAGTCCGCGTCCCGGTGGTCCGCGGCCATCAGGAGGCTCACGACCGCCCGGGTCGCGGCCGCCAGGCCCCCGGCCACCCGGGTCACGGCCACCCGGGTCACGCCCGCCCGGCCCGGCCGAACGGCCGTTCTCGCCCGGCGATCGGCCGTACCGCGGTCGGAGCTTCGAAGACGTCGAGCGACCGGCCGACTTCGAACGAGGAGGCCCGGATCGATTCCAGCGCGACGGACCACCGGATCGGACGCCGTTCGAGCGCGGACCACGTCGACCCGTGGACCGGCCGGGACCAGGCCGTGGCCCATGGCGACCCGGGCCGGACCGACCCTATGACCGCGACGCCCGACCCCCCGGCCGGCCGCGTCCAGGAGGTCCAGGAGGTCCACCTGGATCAGGCCAGCGAGGGCCGTTTGGCGGACCGCGAGATCGCCCGTGGCAGCCACGGCCCGAGCCTCGCGAGTGGGCCAGACCGCCGGCCGCTCTCCCCCAGCCGGATCTCCTCGGGCCCGGGGAGGAGCTGGTCGCCGGCCGTCGCCCGGTCGAGGAAGCGTTCGCCGCCGGCCGGCCCGCACTCCGTCTCCTGGTCGTCCCACAGCGCCGCGAACCGCTCGAGAAGCTCGTGCTCCACGCGACTCGCCTCCGCATTCCCATCGTCGAGCTCGAGGGTGGATCGCTGACCGCGCTCGCGGGCTTCGACGGCCACCAGGGCGTGGCCCTCGTTGTCGAGCCGCGGGAGTTCGCGTCATTGGACGACATCCTCGCGCGTGCCGCCGAACGCCAGGAACCCCCGTTCGTCCTGGTCCTCGACTCGCTCGAGGACCCACAGAACGTCGGCACGCTCCTGCGCAGCGCGGAGGCGGCCGGCATCCATGGCGTCGTGTTCCCGACCAGGCGGCAGGCGCCCCTCACGCCGGCCGCGATCAAGGCCTCGGCCGGCGCGGTCGAGCACCTCTTGCTGAGCCCGGTCGACGACCTGGCCGCGGCGCTCGCCGATCTCCACGGCCACGGGCTCCGGATCGCCGGGTCCGAAGCCGAAGCACCGCTGACTGCCCGGCAGGCCGACCTCCGCGGACCGATCGTGATCGTCGTCGGGAGCGAGGGCCAGGGTCTCGGTCCAACCGTCCGGAAGCGATGCGATCTCCTCATGCGCATTCCGATGCGCGGTGCGGTTGGTTCGCTCAATGCGGCCGTGGCCGGTTCGATCCTCCTCTTCGAGGCCGTCGCGCAACGCGATCCGGAAGGGCGTCAGAGGCCGCAAGCCAACGCCAAAACGACGGGCACCGTCGGCAAAGCGACGATGGCTGAAGCGACGGACACCGTTCCCGACGAGGCGGCCACCGGTTCGGAGGCGCCGGCGGCCGATGCCGAAGCGCCGCCACCCGACGGAGCACCGGCCACGCTGGCCGGGCCTGAGGAGGAGCCTTCGTCGGCGGCGGGTCTCCTCGTCCCCGCTGAAGCGCCGGTTGCGGATGACCTGCTACCCGGCGAGGCGCCACCCGCGCCGGCGAAACCGAAACGACCTCGAGCCGTTCGCAAGAAGACCCCGCCCGAGGTCTGACGAGTACTCCAGCGACCGCCGCCGTCGTCGATCCGATCGCGGAGTCCGTCAACCCGGCAGGCCTGCCACGCTTGACCCATCGCGTCGGGCGGCCCTATCATCTCCCGGCGCCGGATCGGGTCATCTGCGGTATGGCCCTGCCTGTCGCGCCGACGTAGCTCAATTGGTAGAGCAGCGGTTTTGTAAACCGCCGGTTGCGGGTTCGAGTCCCATCGTCGGCTCCATAGCGAACAAATCACGGTGTCGGGCACACCATGGGACCGCAGTCTCTGTCCGGGACCGCTTCCGCAGTGGGTAGGTTGAGCAGGTGGTGAGCTCCGCTGGCTGTAGACCAGCCGCCTTCGGCTGTGGGGGTTCGATTCCCTCCCTGCCCACCAACTAACTTCGCGATCGGTTCCGGGCCCACATAGCTCAGCTGGCAGAGCACTTCCTTGGTAAGGAAGAGGTCATCGGTTCGAGTCCGATTGTGGGCTCCACGCCCAGGCGGCTCGGGCCCCTGAAATCGTACATAGCGGCGTAGCCGCGCCTCGTAAGGAGTTGCCCGTCACGTGGCCAAGAAGAAGTTCGAGCGAACCAAGCCCCACGTCAATATCGGCACGATCGGCCACATCGACCATGGCAAGACGAGCCTGACCGCGGCGATCACCAAGTACCTCCACCTCAAGGGCGGCGGCGAGTACCGCGCGTTCGACTCGATCGACAACGCGCCCGAGGAGCGCGAGCGGGGGATCACCATCGCGATCGCCCACGTCGAGTACGAGACCGACAACCGCCACTACGCCCACGTCGACTGCCCGGGGCACGCCGACTACATCAAGAACATGATCACCGGCGCCGCCCAGATGGACGGCGCGATCCTGGTCGTCGCCGCGACCGATGGCCCGATGCCCCAGACCCGCGAGCACATCCTGCTGGCCCGCCAGGTCGAAGTGCCGTACATGGTCGTCTTCCTCAACAAGGTCGACATGGTCGACGACGAGGAGCTGCTCGACCTCGTCGAGCTCGAGGTCCGCGAGCTGCTCACCAAGAACCAGTTCCCGGGCGACGAGATCCCGTTCATCCGGGGCAGCGCGTTGAAGGCGCTCGAGGCCAAGGACGACCCGTCCGATCCGGCCTACGCCCCGATCCAGGCGCTGATGGACGCGGTCGATGCCTACATCCCGACCCCCGAGCGGGCGGTCGACAAGCCGTTCCTGATGCCGGTCGAGGATGTCTTCGGGATCAAGGGCCGGGGCACCGTCGCCACCGGGCGGATCGAGCGGGGCATCGTCCGGGTCGGCGACGAGGTCGAGCTGGTCGGGGTCAAGCCGACCCGCAAGATCGTGATCACCGGCGTCGAGATGTTCAAGAAGCTGCTCGACGAGGGTCGCGCCGGCGACAACGTGGGCTGCCTCATCCGGGGCATCGAGCGCGAGGAGATCGAGCGCGGCCAGGTCCTGGCCAAGGCCGGCTCGGTCAAGCCCCACACCAAGTTCACCGCCCAGGTCTACGTCCTGACCAAGGAGGAGGGCGGCCGCCATACCCCCTTCTACAACGGCTACCGCCCGCAGTTCTACCTGCGCACCACCGACGTGACCGGCGCGATCGGGCTGCCCGACGGGGCCGAGATGATCATGCCCGGTGACAACGTCGAGATGAGCGTCGAGCTGATCACCCCGATCGCCATCGAAGTCGGCCAGCGCTTCGCCATCCGCGAGGGTGGCCGGACCGTCGGTGCCGGCGCCATCGTCAGCATCGTCGAGTAGGCCGACATGGCGAGAGTCGAAGCGCGTCCCACGATCCAGCTGGCCTGCACCGAATGCAAGGAGCGGACCTACACGACGCGCAAGAACAAGAAGAACGATCCCAACCGGATCGAGTTGCAGAAATACTGCCCCCGGTGCCGACGACATACACTGCACCGCGAGGCGAAGTAGGCAGCCGGCCCGCAGGGGTGTAGCTCAATTGGCAGAGCACTGGTCTCCAAAACCAGCGGTTGTAGGTTCGAGTCCTATCGCCCCTGCCACTCATCCTCAAGCTGATGGCTCACAGAGCGTCGCCTCAGCCTTCGGAGCAAATCGACGCCGTAACGCAATGACAGAGAGAAGAACGAACTGACGTGACCCGTATCCGCCGCTACTTCGACGAAGTCTGGTCCGAGCTCCGCAAGGTCTCGTGGCCGACACGCGAGCAGGTTCGCAACCTGACCGTGCTGGTCTTTGCGATCAGCCTCGTCGTGGGCATCTACATCACGGTCCTGGACAGCGTGTTCCAGCTCGCCATCGACCAGTTGGTCTAGGGATCGTGATGACCGAGACGACGACGGAGACCCGGACGCCCGAGAAGCGCTGGTACGTCATCCACACGTATTCCGGCTACGAGAACAAGGTCAAGGCCAATCTCGAGCACCGCATCGAGTCGATGGGCATGGAGGACAAGATCTTCCAGGTTCTCGTGCCGATGGAAGACGAGATCGAGATCCGCCAGGGCCAGCGTCACACCGTCCAGAAGAAGGTCTACCCGGGCTACGTCCTGGTCGAGATGATCCTGGACCCGGACAGCTGGTTCGTCGTCCGGAACACGCCGGGCGTCACCAGCTTCGTTGGCGGCGCCAACATCCCGGGCGTTCGAAGCGAGCCCATCCCGCTCGACGAGAACGAGGTCAAGCAGATCCTGCGGCACATGGGCGTCGAAACGCCGAAGTACCGCGTCGCCTTCACCAAGGGCCAGAGCGTCAGGGTCACCGACGGGCCGTTCGCCGAGTTCATCGGCACGGTCGACGAGGTCAACCCCGAGCGCAACAAGGTCAAGGTCCTGGTGAGCATCTTCGGCCGCGAGACGCCGGTCGAGCTTGACTTCCTGCAAGTCGAGAAGCTCTGATCGCTCACCGGGCTGACGCCCGCTAGAAAGGAACCAGCTACCCCGTGGCCAAGAAGATCCGAATCGTGCTCACCCTCCAGCTCCCAGCTGGCAAGGCGACCCCGGCCCCGCCGGTCGGTACGGCCCTGGGTCCGCACGGCATCAACATCGTCGAGTTCACCAAGTCCTACAACGAGAAGACCGCCGACAAGGCCGGCCAGATCATCCCGGCCCAGATCACGGTCTTCGAGGACCGGTCGTTCTCGTTCATCCTCAAGACCCCGCCGGCGGCGGACCTGCTGCGCAAGGCGGCCGGGGTCGAGAAGGGCTCCGGGACCCCGTTGCGCGACAAGGTCGGCCGGGTGACCCGCGACCAGGTGCGCGAGATCGCGACCATCAAGATGACCGACCTCAACGCCAACGACCCCGAGGCCGCGATGCGCCAGATCGAAGGCACTGCCCGCTCCATGGGCATCGAGGTCGTCAACTAGCCGCCGGTTATAGTTCCAACTCGCGCCACCTGACCCCGGGTCGCGAGTCACACCAGATGGGGGAGGTCGGGGAGACCCGACCGACAGGAAGGATGTTCGATGGCCCAGCACGGCAAGAAGTATCTCGAGGCGGCGAAGCTCGTCGATCGGACCCAGATCTACCCGCCCCTCGAGGCGGTGGAGCTCGCCAAGCAGACCTCGACCGTCAGTTTCGATGCCTCCGTCGAGGTCCACCTCAGGCTTGGCGTCGACCCGAGGCACGCCGACCAGATGGTCCGCGGCACCGTCGTCCTGCCCCACGGCACGGGAAAGATCGTCCGCGTCGCCGTGTTCGCGCAGGGGGAGAAGGCGCAGGAAGCGCTTCGCGCCGGCGCCGACGAGGTCGGCGGGGATGACCTGGTCAAGAAGATCGAAGCCGGCTGGCTCGACTTCGATGTCGCGCTGGCGACGCCCGACTCGATGGGCATGGTCGGCAAGCTCGGCAAGATCCTGGGCCGGCGCGGCCTGATGCCGAACCCGAAGGCGGGCACGATCACCTTCGACCTCGAGCGCGCGGTCAAGGAGGTCAAGGCCGGCCGCGTGGAGTTCCGCGTCGACAAGGCCGGGATCGTCCATTGCGCCGTCGGCAAGACGAGCTTCGAGGCACCCGCCCTGCTCGAGAACCTTGCGGCGCTCGTGGAGGCGATCAACCGCGCCAAGCCGACGGGTGCGAAGGGCCAGTACCTCAAGGGCCTGACCATCGCCACCACCATGGGCCCGGGCATCCGCGTGGACGTGCCCGGTGTGCTCGCGGCCGCAGCCGCGTAACATTCCCCGGCCGGCTCGCCGGCCACCAGACGCGTGACGGCCGAGAGGCGCGTCACTGATCGAATACAGACGGACCGCCGCAGACAGCCTGCGCCTTTGCCCAGGCGACTCGAGTCGCTGACAGTCAAGGCTTAATCCGCCGGTAACGGCGAGCACGCCGAGGCAGAACGGTGCCGCTCCACCTTCGGGTGGGCTGCGCCCCTGCGATCTGGGGTGAGCTCTCTCTCGAGGGAGCTACCAAGGGCCGTCGCAGGGGCACCGATCGTCGATCGGAGCCCACCGCCGCACGCCGGTTGCGTGCCGAAGCACAGGAGGGCCCCATGCCCACCGAGGCCAAACGAGAGACCGTCGCCGAGTTGCGCGAGGAGCTCGCCAACGCTCGGACGCTGATCGTCTCCGAGTACCGCGGCCTCAAGGTCAAGGAAATCGCGGAGATCCGGCGCGCCCTGCGAAAGCAGGACGTGACCTACCGGATCGTGAAGAACCGCCTCATGCGCATCGCCGCCGACGACTCGGTGGGGACGGCGCTGAGCCCGCTCCTTACGGGTCCGACCGCGATCGCGTTCGGGAACGACGAGGCCGGCACGGCCAAGGCGGTCCTCGACGCGACTCGACCGTACAACCGCATCATCCGGATCACCGGCGGCGTCCTTGGCGATCGAGCCATCGGGGCGGATGACGTCACCCGGCTCGCCGCGCTGCCGCCGCGCGAGGTGTTGCTGGCCAAGCTGGCGGGCGGCATGCAGGCCCCGGTGAGCACGCTCGCCGGCCTGTTCGCCGCGCCCTTGCGGAACCTCGGGTATGCGCTCCAGCAGGTCGCCGAGCAGAAGGCCAGGAACGCGGCCTGAGGGCCGCCCAGGCGTTCCAAACCACCGAACCCCACCGAACCCGAACCAACCGAAGGAGACACCACGATGGCAGTCCAGACCCAGGACGACCTGCTCGAAGCGATCGACAAGATGACGGTCCTCGAGCTGTCCGAATTCATCAAGCGTTTCGAAGAGCGCTACGGCGTGACGGCGGCTGCCCCGGCCGCGGCCGCTGCCGCCCCGGCCGCCAGCGGCGGTGGCGACGGCGCAGCTCCAGCTGCCGCCGAGGAGCAGACCGAGTTCACCGCCACGCTCACCGAGATCGGCCCGAACAAGATCCCCGTGATCAAGGTCGTGCGCGAGCTCACCGGTCTCGGCCTCAAGGAGGCCAAGGACCTGGTCGACGCGGCGCCCAAGGCCGTCAAGGAAGGCGTCACCAAGGACGAAGCCGAGAAGATCAAGACCGCCCTCGAAGAGCAGGGTGCCAAGGTCGAGATCAAGTAGTCCGGGCCACCAGAGCGGCGCAGCGAGGGAGCTTTGCCGCAGCCCGATAACTGTCAGTTACCAATCCCGGCGGTGCGAGACCGGGCAGGGGCCATGGTTCGTGGTCGGATACCAATCAGCTACCAATCCTGGTAGTGCACGGTGTGAACTCGACCCGTCGGGGGCCCATCCGGCACCGAACCGTCGCCCTGATCGTGTCCCGCACTACGCCCGTTGGTAATTGACGAGCTCGACCGCGACCGGCACCTGATTGCGCGTCGGTCGCCCGGCCCCGCGATGGCGGGCCGGGATTTTGACGTTTGACAACGGGGAAAATCGCGGTATCCTACTCCTTCTGTGAGCCCGGCCTCCCTTTCCCCCTTCTACCTCCGCCAAGGAGTGGTGCTTCATGCTGTCTGCTGAGTCATCGACGCGCGCGCGAACCCCTTCGGGTCGCATCTCATATGCCCGGATCGATAAGAAAGTCGATGGCGTCAGCTACGAAAAGTTTGAGATCCCCAACCTGATCGAGCTCCAGCTCGACTCGTTCGCCTGGTTCGTCGACAAGGGTCTGCGTGAGCTGTTCGACGAGATCAGCCCGATCAAGGACTTCACCGGCAAGGTCATGGAGCTCCAGTTCCTCGACTACGAGTTCGGGGCGCCCAAGTACACCGAGGCGGAGTGCCGGACGAAGGACCTGACGTTCAGCAAGCCGCTGTACGTCAACGTCGAGCTCCTGATCAAGGAGACCGGGGAGATCCAGCGCCAGCGCGTCTACATGGGCGACTACCCGTGGATGACCGACCAGGGCACGTTCGTGATCAACGGCGCGGAGCGTGTCGTGGTCAGCCAGCTGGTCCGCTCGCCCGGCGTGTACTACAGCGAAACCGAAGACCCGGCCTCGGGCCGGATGCTCTTCTCCGCGAAGGTCATCCCGAACCGAGGCGCCTGGCTCGAGTTCGAGACCAACAACAAGGACCAGCTGTGGGTCAAGGTTGATCGCAAGCGCAAGCTCGCGGCGACCACCTTGCTCCGCGCGGTCGGCTACGAGCAGAACGACGAGATTGCCGCGCTGTTCACCTCCGTGGACATCGACCCGGAGCACCCGTACATCGCCGCCACGCTCGACAAGGACCTGACCCGGACCCAGGCCGAGGCCCTGATCGAGGTCTACAAGAAGCTGCGCCCGGGCGATCCGCCCACCGGGGACAACGCCCGCCAGCTCGTCGAGAGCCTGTTCTTCAACTTCCGCCGCTACGACCTCGGTCGGGTGGGGCGGTACAAGTTCAACAAGAAGCTCGACGCGGTCGCCGCGCGCCTTGGCGCCGAGCTGCCCCAGGATGGCCGGACGATCACCCGCGAGGACATCGCTGCGATCGTCGGTCACCTCATCGAGTGCAACCGCGGGCTCCATCCCAAGGACGACATCGACCACCTCGGCAACCGTCGCATCCGGGCGAACGGCGAGCTGATCCAGAACGCGTTCCGGATCGGCCTGCTGCGGATGGAGCGGGTCGTCCGCGAGCGGATGACCATCCAGGAGCTGGACAAGGCGACGCCCAACGCGTTGATCAACATCCGCCCGGTCGTTGCCGCCATGAAGGAATTCTTCGGTGGCAGCCAGCTCAGCCAGTTCATGGACCAGACCAATCCGCTCGCCGAGCTGACCAGCAAGCGGCGCCTGTCGGCCCTCGGACCGGGTGGCCTGTCGCGCGAGCGCGCCGGGTTCGACGTCCGCGACGTCCACCACAGTCACTATGGCCGGATCTGCCCGATCGAGACCCCCGAGGGTCCGAACATCGGCCTGATCGGATCGCTCGCCACGTACGGCCGGATCAACAGCTACGGCTTCATCGAGACGCCCTATCGCAAGGTCAAGCGGACCGTCGGCTGGGACGACCCGAACCTCGCGACCTACGAGACCGGATCGGACCTCGTCGCCAAGGGTGGCGGCGTCGTGCTCAAGGCCGGCCAGCCGTTCAACGCCGCGGGCATCGCCGAGCTCAAGAAGCAGAAGGCGAACGCCTTCCCGATCCGCCCGGTCGTGACCGACGAGATCGAGTACCTCCCCGCGGACGAGGAGGAGGAGCACGTCGTCGCGCAGGCCAACGCCCCGCTCGATGACGAGGGCCACTTCACCGCGGAGCGGATCCCGTCCCGCTACCGGGACACGTTCCCGGAAGCCCGCGCCAACCAGATCGAATACATGGACGTGTCGCCCAAGCAGGTCGTCTCCGTCGCGACGGCGCTCATCCCGTTCCTCGAGCACGACGACGCGAACCGCGCGCTGATGGGTTCGAACATGCAGCGCCAGGCCGTGCCATTGCTCGAGCCGGAGTCCCCGATCGTCGGGACCGGCATGGAGGATCGGGCCGCCCGTGACTCCGGCCAGGTCCTGGTCGCCAAGCGCGCGGGCCTCGTCACGAGCGTCACCGCGGAACGCATCCACATCGAGACCGACTCGGGCGAGCTCGACGAGTACAAGCTCCTCAAGTTCGTCCGCAGCAACCAGGGCACGTGCATCAACCAGCGCCCGATCGTCGACGTGGGCGCGCGGGTCGCCGAGAACCAGGCGATCGCCGACTCGAGCTCGACCCAGCTGGGCGAGCTCGCGCTCGGCCGGAACGTGCTGGTCGCGTTCATGAGCTGGGAGGGGGGCAACTACGAGGACGCGATCGTCATCAGCGACCGGCTTGTCCGGGACGACCTGTTCACCAGCATCCACATCGAGAAGCACGAGATGGAGTCGCGGGACACCAAGCTCGGGCCCGAAGAGATCACCCGCGACATCCCGAACGTCGGCGAGGAGTCACTCAAGGACCTCGACGAGGAGGGGATCGTCTACATCGGTGCCGAGGTCCGCCCCGGCGACATCCTGGTCGGCAAGATCACGCCCAAGGGCGAGACCGAGCTGACCGCCGAGGAGCGCCTCCTCCGCGCGATCTTCGGTGAGAAGGCCCGCGAGGTGAAGGACAGCTCCCTGCGTCTGCCCCACGGCGAGCGCGGCAAGGTCGTCGAGGTCCGCGAGTTCCGTCGCGAGCTCAACGACGACCTCCAGCCCGGCGTCAACCGGCTGGTCCGGGTGTCCGTCGCCCAGAAGCGCAAGATCAGCGTCGGCGACAAGATGGCCGGCCGTCACGGCAACAAGGGCGTCATCGCCAAGATCCTCCCCGCGGAGGACATGCCGTTCCTGCCGGATGGCACCCCGGTCGACATCGTGCTCAACCCGCTCGGCGTCCCGAGCCGGATGAACATCGGCCAGATCCTGGAGACCCACCTCGGCTGGGCGTTGCACGCCAAGGGCCTGAAGGCCGCCACCGCGGTCTTCGACGGCGCCACCGAGCACGACATCAAGCGCGAGCTCGCCGAGGCCGGCCTGCCGGAGAGCGGCAAGACCGAGCTTCGGGACGGACGGACGGGCGAGGCGTTCGATCGGCACATCACCGTCGGGTACATCTACATGCTCAAGCTCCACCACCTGGTGGAGGACAAGATCCACGCCCGGTCCACGGGCCCATACAGCCTGATCACCCAGCAGCCGCTCGGCGGCAAGGCCCAGTTCGGCGGCCAGCGCTTCGGTGAGATGGAGGTCTGGGCGCTCGAGGCCTACGGCGCGGCGAACATCCTCCAGGAACTGCTCACGGTCAAATCGGACGACGTCCTCGGGCGCGTCCAGACCTACGAGGCCATCGTCAAGGGGGAGGAGATCCAGCCGCCCCGCGTCCCCGAATCGTTCAAGGTGCTCATCAAGGAGCTCCGCAGCCTCGGCCTCAACGCCGAGATCCTCGACCCCAACGACGAGGAGATCCCGTTGGCGGAGGACGATGCCTCCGGGTACCTCCTGCCCGATCTCGGCGGGATCAATCTCGCCGGGTTCGAGGACTGATCTTCTGCTTCTGACGCTGTCCCAGCACCCGACCCGCCACTTGCGGAGCCGCGTTTCGACCGACGCGACCCTGCCCGCTCACGGTCCACATCGCGTTGCCGAGCCAGACGGCGGCGCGGAGGAGAACCATGCTCGAAGTCAATAACTTCAGCGCGATCCGCATCTCGCTCGCCAGCCCGGACCAGATCCGCGAATGGTCAAAGGGCGAGGTGACGAAGCCCGAGACCATCAACTACCGGACCCTCAAGCCGGAGAAGGACGGTCTGTTCGACGAGCGCATCTTCGGTCCAACGAAGGACTGGGAGTGCTACTGCGGCAAGTACAAGCGGATCCGCTACAAGGGGATCATCTGCGACAAGTGCGGCGTCGAGGTCACCCGCTCCAAGGTCCGCCGCGAGCGGATGGGCCACATCCAGCTGGCCAGCCCCGTCAGCCACATCTGGTACTTCAAGGGCACGCCGAGCCGGCTCGGCATCCTGCTCGATATCAGCCCACGGAACCTCGAGCGGATCCTCTACTTCGCGCTGTACATCGTGACGCACGTCGATGAGGACGCCCGCAAGCGCGCGCTCGCGGCGATCGAGGAAGAGGCCGAGGGTCGCGGCGGCAAGGCCGGCGAGCACCTCTCGGAGCTCGAGGACCAGCTGCGCACGGACATGAACAAGAGCAAGGACGAGCTGACCGCCGAGCTCGCCCGCACCAAGGAGGACCTCGAGAGCCAGCGCGCGTCGCGGACCGAGGAGATCGCCGCGGTGGCCCAGGCGACGGCCGCCCTGCTGACCGAGCTCAAGACCGGCGTGGCCGAGGATTCGATCGTGTTCGCCCCGACGGGCGAAGTGGTCGTTGCCGCCGGCGACAAGGGTGGCAAGGAGGCGACGGCCCGCCTGCGCAAGGTCGTCGGCGACTACACCGAGCAGGTCAACGCGGATCTGCAGCAGCGGATCGCCGACGAGGAGCGAGCCGTCGAGCAGAAGGTCGAGGACCTCAAGGCCGCCATGGCCGACGCGCTCACCCACGAGCGCGAGGAGCTCCAGGGCCAGGCCCAGGGGACGAAGGACGAGTTGCGCAAGCTGCGCGACGAGCTCGAGTCGCTCAAGCCGATGCAGACGCTCGGTGAGACGGAGTTCCGCAACCTCGACGAGCGCTACGGGGCGGGCGCCAAGGGCGGTCGCGTGTTCGGTGCCGGCATGGGCGCGGAAGCCGTCCGCGAGATCATCAGCCGGATGGATCTCGAGGAGCTCGCACGCTCACTCCACGTCGAGGTCCGGACGAGCTCCGGCCAGCGACGCAAGAAGGCCATCAAGCGGCTCCGCCTGATCGAGGCGTTCCGTCGCTCCGGCACCCGGCCGGACTGGATGATCCTGTCCGTCCTCCCGGTCATCCCGCCCGATCTGCGGCCGATGGTCCAGCTCGACGGCGGCCGGTTCGCGACGTCCGACCTGAACGACCTCTACCGCCGCGTCATCAACCGCAACAACCGGTTGAAGCGGCTCCTCGAGCTCGGGGCGCCCGAGATCATCATCCGCAACGAGAAGCGGATGCTCCAGGAAGCCTGTGACGCGCTGATCGACAACGGCCGTCGCGGCCGCGCCATCGCCGGCACCGGCAACCACCGGCTGAAGAGCCTGTCGGACATGCTCAAGGGTAAGCAGGGCCGGTTCCGCCAGAACCTGCTCGGCAAGCGCGTGGACTATTCCGGGCGGTCGGTGATCGTGGTCGGGCCGGAGCTCAAGCTCCACCAGTGCGGCCTGCCCAAGAAGATGGCGCTCGAGCTGTTCAAGCCGTTCGTCATGCGCCAGCTCGTCGAGAAGGGCTTCGCCCACAACATCAAGAGTGCCAAGCGCATCGTGGAGCGGGTCCGGCCCGAGGTCTGGGACGTCCTCGAGGACGTGATCAAGGACCATCCGGTCTTGCTCAACCGCGCCCCGACGCTGCACCGCCTGGGGATCCAGGCGTTCATGCCCGTCCTCGTCGAGGGGTCGGCCATCCAGATCCATCCGCTCGTGTGCACCGCGTTCAACGCTGACTTCGACGGTGACCAGATGGCGGTCCACGTTCCGCTGTCGACGGCCGCCCAGGAAGAGGCCCGGGCGATGATGCTCTCGACCGCCAACCTGCTGTCGCCCGCCGACGGCAGCCCGGTCGTGGCCCCCACCCAGGACATGGTCCTCGGCTGCTACTACCTGACCATGGACGGACCGACCGTCAAGGGCAAGAAGCAGCCGCGCATCTTCGCCACCGAGGACGCGGCCATCCTTGCCTACCAGCTCCGGGAGAAGTCCGGCGCGACGCTCCATGAGCCGATCGACGTCGAAGTCCGGACGTGGGACACGGAAACCGAGTCGCTGCGCGCGGAACGCCGCCGCACGACGATCGGCCGGGTCATCTTCAACCAGATCCTGCCGGACCCGCTCCGCTTCCATGACACGGTCATGCGCCGCGCCGATCTCAAGGAGCTGGTCGACATCTGCTATCGCCAGCTCGGACCCGAGGAGACCGCGCATCTCGTCGACGGCATCAAGAGTGTCGGCTTCGAGTTCGCCACCCGGGGCGGGATGACGATCGGCCTCTTCGACATCGAGATCCCGGCCGACAAGCCGGAGCGCCTCAAGACCGCGGACGACTCCGTCGCCGCGATCGACAAGCAGTTCCAGCGCGGCCTCATCACCGAGGACGAGCGGTACGAGCAGGTCGTCGGCGTCTGGCAGGAAACCAGCGCCAACATGAGCGACGAGATGATGAAACAGCTCGACCCGACCGGCCCGGTCACGATGATGACCGCGTCCGGAGCCCGCGGGAACAAGGGCAACATCGGCCAGCTCGGCGCGATGCGCGGCCTGATGGCCGATCCGTCCGGGCGGATCATCGACGTCCCCGTGCGGAGCAACTTCCGCGAGGGGATGACCGTCCTCGAGTACTTCATCTCGACCCACGGCGCCCGCAAGGGTCTCGCGGACACCGCGCTGCGCACGGCCGACTCCGGGTACCTCACCCGGCGCCTGGTGGACGTTGCGCAGGACGTCATCACCCGCGAGGAGGATTGCGGCACCGAGGAAGGCAGCTGGATCATCCGGAGCGAGTCGAGCGACGAGAAGGGCGCCTTCCAGAAGCGTCTCGTCGGCCGGCTGGCGGCGGCGCCGCTGCCCGATCCGAGGGTCAAGACCAAGAAGGGCGACGAGCCCACGTTCCTGGTCGACCGCAACGAGCTGATCACCGAGGAGAACGCAGAACGGATCGACCTCGCCGGCATCGACGAGGTGCTGGTCCGCTCGCCGCTCACCTGCGAAGCCCGCCACGGCGTCTGCCGGGCGTGCTACGGCCGCAACCTCGCCACCGGCGAGATGGTCGGTTCGGGCGAAGCAGTCGGGATCATCGCGGCCCAGTCGATCGGTGAGCCGGGCACGCAGCTGACGATGCGGACGTTCCACACGGGCGGTGTCGCCGCCGGCGTGGACATCACCGCCGGTCTGCCGCGCGTCGAGGAGCTGTTCGAGGCCCGTATTCCCAAGGGCAAGGCCGAGATCAGCCACATCGACGGAACCGTGGAAATCGTCCGCGGCGACGGCCCGACCAAGGTCAAGGTCATCTCGACCGAGGTCTACGACACGTCACTCGCGCTGCCCAAGGGAGCCGAGATGCTGGCCGCCCCGGGCGACCTGGTCGAGCTCGGCCAGGTGCTCGCGCGGACCGAGGTGGACGGGGCCACCGCGGACGTCGCGGCCCCGGTCAAGGGGTTCCTGGTCAAGGGTGACGACGGGCTCGTGGTGCGGGCCGAGGATCGCGTCGAACGCGAGTACCTCATCCCGCACAACGCCAAGCTGCTCGTGGAGAACAACGCCGAGATCCGTGCCGGCGACGCCATCACGGACGGGCCGATCAACCCGCAGGAGTACCTCGACACCCGGGGCAAGGACGCCGTCCAGCGCTACCTGGTGAAGGAGGTCCAGAAGGTCTACAAGAGCCAGGGCGTCACGATCAACGACAAGCACATCGAGATCATCGTTCGGCAGATGCTCCGCAAGGTCCGCATCGATCAGCCGGGTGATGTCGATCTGTTGCCGACCGAGCTCGTCGACCGGCTCGAGTTCGAGGAGCACAACAACCGCGTCCTGGCCGAGGGTGGCGAGCCCGCCACGGCCCAGACCGTGCTGCTCGGCGTGACCAAGGCATCGCTCAATACCTCCAGCTTCCTCGCGGCGGCCTCCTTCCAGGAGACGACCCGGGTGCTCACCGAGGCGGCCATCAACGGCGCCAAGGACCACCTGATCGGTCTCAAGGAGAACGTCATCATCGGCAAGCTCATCCCGGCCGGGACGGGTGCGCCGGCGAACGTGGCGGCTCGCAAGGAGCGCGAACGCCGCGCGGCGCTCGAAGCGCTGGCCGGCGAGGCGCTCGACGACCTCGGGTCCGAGTACAACCCCTTCCTCGAGGAAGGCGAGAACCGACCGCCCGACGACGAAGCGGCCGGCCTTGCGCTGGCGGCCACGATCGCCGGCGGTGGGTCGGACGACGAGGACGACGGCAACCCCTTCAAGGGGGCTGCCGGCGCGGGCGAAGACGGCGCCGAGAACCCCTTCCTGGAAGAGGCCGGCGTGCTCGAGGAGACCGCCGAAAAGAGCTGACCAGCGACCCGATCCGGGAGCCTCAAAGCGGCCCGTCGAGCGTTTGACACGCTCGGCGGGCCGCCTGTACACTCCGCCTTCGTGGCCTCGGGAGGGAGCGCCTGCGGGCGGTCCGCCTTCGGCGCGTCGCCAAAGGATTTTCGAGCCCCCAGAACCCGGTCCCATCGCCTGTCCAATCGGACGCGCGACCCCGAGTGACCGGTCCCGTCGACGGCGGACGCCATCGACACCTGCCAGACAGACCGTCAAGGAGTAGCGTCTTCGTGCCGACGATCAGCCAGCTTGTCCGCCACGGCCGTGAGCGCAAGATCTCGAAGATCAAGGCGCCGGCCATGCGCAAGAACTGGAACAGCCTGCGGCAGCGCCAGGTCTCGATTCCGGGCGCCCCCCAGAAGCGGGGTGTTTGCCTGCAGGTTCGGACGATGACGCCCAAGAAGCCTAACTCCGCCCTGCGCAAGATCGCGCGCGTGCGCTTGACCAACGGCATGGAGGTCACCGCCTACATCCCGGGCATCGGCCACAACCTCCAGGAGCACTCGGTCGTCCTGGTCCGCGGCGGCCGGGTCAAGGACCTGCCATCGGTCAAGTACCACATCATCCGCGGCACGCTCGATGCCGCCGGTGTTCGCGACCGCAAGCAGGGCCGCAGCAAGTACGGCGCCAAGGCCACCGCCAAGCCGGGAGCCCGCTAGATGCCGCGCCGGATCAGCATCGCCCGCAAGACCAAGTACGAGACGATCCCGGCCAACCGGACGACTGCTCGCTTCTCAGCCAAGCTGATGAAGGGTGGCAAGCAGAACCTTGCCGAGCGGATCCTTCGCCAGGCGCTCGCCCGGGCGGAAGCCCAGGCCAGCCGGCCGGGTCTCGAGATCCTCGAGGCGGCGATGCGCAACGCGACGCCCATCATCGAGGTCAAGCCCCGCCGCGTCGGCGGCGCGACCTACCAGGTCCCGGTCGAGATCCGGGGCGATCGCCGCATGTCGCTGGGTGTCCGCTGGCTCGTCCAGGCGGCTCGCAAGCGCAACGGCAAGAGCATGAGCGAGAAGCTCGCGGCCGAGCTCGTCGATGCCATGAATGGCCTCGGCGCGGCAGTGAAGCGACGAGAAGACACGCACAAGATGGCGGAGGCCAACCGGGCCTTCAGCCATTTCAAGTGGTAGATCTGGAAGCGTAGGCAAACACCGTGGCACGACAGGTTCCGCTCGCACGCACGCGGAACATCGGAATCATCGCGCATATCGACGCCGGCAAGACCACCGTCACCGAGCGGATCCTCTTCTACACGAAGAAGATCTACAAGATCGGCGAGGTCCATGAGGGCGCGGCCACGATGGACTGGATGCCCCAGGAACAGGAACGGGGCATCACCATCACGGCCGCGGCAACGACGGCGTTCTGGGGCGACCATCGCATCAACATCATCGATACGCCCGGGCACGTGGACTTCACCGTGGAGGTCGAGCGGAGCCTCCGCGTGCTCGACGGCGCGGTCGTCGTATTCGATGGTGTCGCCGGCGTCGAGCCCCAGTCCGAGACGGTCTGGCGGCAGGCCGATCGCTACGGCGTGCCTCGCTTCTGCTTCATCAACAAGCTCGACCGCACGGGCGCCGACTTCTGGCGCTGCGTCGCGTCCATCAAGGAGCGCCTGGGCGCCAACGCCGTGCCGATCCAGATCCCGATCGGCCGCGAGGACAAGTTCCAGGGCGTCATCGACCTGGTCGAGATGAAGGCCGTGTACTACCGCGACGACCTGGGCAACCAGATCGACGTGGTGGACATCCCGGCCGAGCTCCAGGCGGAGGCGGAGACCCACCGCCATACCATGATCGAAGCCGTCGCCGACATGGACGACGAGCTCACCCACAAGTACCTCGAGGGCGAGGAGCTGACCGTCGCGGAGATCAAGCGAGGGCTGCGTCTCGGGACGCTGACCACGCGGATCATCCCCGTGCTGACGGGTTCCGCGCTCAAGAACAAGGGCGTCCAGAAGATGCTCGACGCGGTCGTGGATTACCTCCCGTCGCCGCTCGACGTGCCGCCCATGATCGGTCTCGACCCCAAGAGCGGGGAGGAGATCATCCGGACCCCGTCCGACACCGAGCCGTTCAGCGCGCTCGCCTTCAAGATCGCCGCCGATCCGTTCGTCGGGAAGCTCGCCTTCTTCCGGGTCTACTCGGGCACGCTCAAGGCCGGGTCGTACGTCTACAACCCGGTCAAGGACAAGCGCGAGCGGATCGGTCGCATCCTCCAGATGCACGCCAACCACCGCGAAGAGATCGACATCGTGTACGCCGGCGACATCGCCGCGGCCGTCGGCCTCAAGGACACCTTCACGGGTGACACGCTGGCCGAGCCGGAGCATCCGATCATCCTCGAGTCGATGACCTTCCCGGAGCCGGTCATCGAGGTCAAGATCGAGCCCAAGACCAAGGCCGACCAGGACAAGCTCGCGCTCGCCCTCCAGCGACTCGCCGAGGAAGACCCGACGTTCCGGGTCAAGACCGACAGCGAGACCGCGGAGACGCTGATCGCCGGGATGGGCGAGCTCCACCTCGACGTGCTCGTGGACCGGATGATCCGCGAGTTCAAGGTCGCCGCGAACATCGGCAAGCCCCAGGTCTCCTACCGCGAGACGATCCGGCGTGCGGCCGAGGGCAACGGGCGGTTCGTCCGCCAGACCGGCGGCAAGGGCCAGTACGGTCATGCGGTCATCAAGCTCGAGCCGTCCGAGAAGGGCGCGGGCTACGAGTTCGTCGACAAGATCGTTGGCGGCACGATCCCGCGCGAGTACATCAAGCCCGTCGACCAGGGCATCCGCGAAGCGCTCGCCACGGGCATCTACGCGGGCTTCCCGGTCGTCGACGTCAAGGTGACCCTGTTCGACGGGTCGTACCACGACGTGGACTCATCGGAGATGGCGTTCAAGATCGCCGGTTCGATGGCCATCAAGGACGCCTTCACCAAGGCGGACCCGGCCATCCTCGAGCCGATCATGAAGGTCGAGGTCCTGATGCCCGAGGAGTTCATGGGCGACGTCATCGGCGACCTCAACAGCCGCCGGGGACAGATCGAGGGCATGGAATCGCGCGGCTCGACCCAGGTCGTCCGGGCGTTCGTGCCGCTCGCCCAGATGTTCGGGTACGTCACCGACCTGCGCAGCATGTCGCAGGGCCGGGCGACGTCCTCGATGGAGTTCAGCCACTACGCCGAGGTGCCAGGCAACCTGGCCTCGGAACTCGTCCAGAAGTCCAAGGTCTAAGAGGAGGCCGGTAGCCAGCATGGCCAAGAAGAAGTTCGAGCGAACCAAGCCCCACGTCAATATCGGCACGATCGGCCACATCGACCATGGCAAGACGAGCCTGACCGCGGCGATCACCAAGTACCTCCACCTCAAGGGCGGCGGCGAGTACCGCGCGTTCGACTCGATCGACAACGCGCCCGAGGAGCGCGAGCGGGGGATCACCATCGCGATCGCCCACGTCGAGTACGAGACCGACAACCGCCACTACGCCCACGTCGACTGCCCGGGGCACGCCGACTACATCAAGAACATGATCACCGGCGCCGCCCAGATGGACGGCGCGATCCTGGTCGTCGCCGCGACCGATGGCCCGATGCCCCAGACCCGCGAGCACATCCTGCTGGCCCGCCAGGTCGAAGTGCCGTACATGGTCGTCTTCCTCAACAAGGTCGACATGGTCGACGACGAGGAGCTGCTCGACCTCGTCGAGCTCGAGGTCCGCGAGCTGCTCACCAAGAACCAGTTCCCGGGCGACGAGATCCCGTTCATCCGGGGCAGCGCGTTGAAGGCGCTCGAGGCCAAGGACGACCCGTCCGATCCGGCCTACGCCCCGATCCAGGCGCTGATGGACGCGGTCGATGCCTACATCCCGACCCCCGAGCGGGCGGTCGACAAGCCGTTCCTGATGCCGGTCGAGGATGTCTTCGGGATCAAGGGCCGGGGCACCGTCGCCACCGGGCGGATCGAGCGGGGCATCGTCCGGGTCGGCGACGAGGTCGAGCTGGTCGGGGTCAAGCCGACCCGCAAGATCGTGATCACCGGCGTCGAGATGTTCAAGAAGCTGCTCGACGAGGGTCGCGCCGGCGACAACGTGGGCTGCCTCATCCGGGGCATCGAGCGCGAGGAGATCGAGCGCGGCCAGGTCCTGGCCAAGGCCGGCTCGGTCAAGCCCCACACCAAGTTCACCGCGCAGGTCTACGTCCTGACCAAGGAGGAGGGCGGCCGCCATACCCCCTTCTACAACGGCTACCGCCCGCAGTTCTACCTGCGCACCACCGACGTGACCGGCGCGATCGGGCTGCCCGACGGGGCCGAGATGATCATGCCCGGTGACAACGTCGAGATGAGCGTCGAGCTGATCACCCCGATCGCCATCGAAGTCGGCCAGCGCTTCGCCATCCGCGAGGGTGGCCGGACCGTCGGTGCCGGCGCCATCGTCAGCATCGTCGAGTAGGCCGACATGGCAAAGCAGCGGATCAGGATCCGCCTCAAGGCCTACGATCACCGGCTGCTGGACCAGTCCGCAGCCCAGATCGTGGAGACTGCCCAGCGCACCGGCGCCGACGTCGCCGGTCCTGTCCCGCTGCCCACCAGGATCGAGAAGTTCACGGTCCTGCGATCCCCGTTCATCGACAAGGACAGCCGCGAGCAGTTCGAGATCCGCACTCACAAGCGGCTCATCGACATCCTCGACCCGTCGTCCAAGACGGTGGACGCCCTGATGCGACTCTCGCTGGCTGCGGGCGTCGACATCGAGATCAAGATGTAATGAGCATCGGACTTCTCGGCCGCAAGGTCGGCATGACCCAGGTCTTCGAGGACGACGGCACGATGGTGGCCGTGTCGGTGGTGGCGATCCAGCCCAACACCGTCACCCGCCTCCGCACCACCGAGCGTGACGGCTATACCGCCGTGCAGCTGGGCACGGACGTGGTCGACAAGCTGACCAAGCCTGAGACCGGCCAGCTCAAGGACCTGCCCAAGGTCAAGACGATCCGCGAGTTCCGGGTCGACGACGTGGACGGCTTCGAGGTTGGCCAGACGGTCAACATCGGCGACGTCTTCGCGGCCGGCGATGACGTCGACGTCACGGGCGTCTCGAAGGGCAAGGGGACGGCCGGGGTCATCAAGCGTCACAACTTCAAGCGCGGCCCCAAGACCCACGGATCCGACCATCACCGCGCACCGGGCTCGATCGGCCCGGGCACGACGCCGGGTCGTGTCTACCGGGGGCTGAAGATGGCCGGTCACATGGGCGACGAGACCATCACGGTCAAGAACGTCCGCGTGGTCCGGACCGATCCCGATCGCAACCTCCTGCTGGTCAAGGGCAGCCTGCCCGGCGCCCGCGGCGGGCTGATCCTCGTGAAGAAGGCCTGACCGATGCCGCAGACGACGATCTACGACAAGACCGGCAAGGACGTCGGCAGCCTCGAGCTCAGCGATGAGCTCTTCGCGGCGCCGGTCAACGCGGCCGTCCTCCACCAGGTGGTGACCGCGCAGCTGGCCGGCCGGCGGACCGGAACGGCCGATACCAAGACACGCGGCGAGATCCGCGGGGGTGGCAAGAAGCCGTACCGCCAGAAGGGGACCGGCCGTGCCCGACAGGGCTCGACGAATGCCCCGCACTACCGCGGTGGCGGCACCGTGTTCGGACCGCACCCGCGCTCCTACGAGCAGCGGCTCCCGCGGAAGATGAAGCGCCTGGCGCTGCGCGGTGCGCTGACCGCCAAGTTCGGCGACGAGGCGATCAAGGTGATCGACGCGTTCGGCCTCGAGGCCATCCGGACCAAGGACCTGGCCGGCGTGCTCAAGGCGCTCGACGCCACCGGTCGCGTGCTCGTCGTCGCGCCAGCGCGAGATCAGGCGCTCGAGCTCTCGGCGCGCAACCTGCCGACGGTCGAAGTGATCCTCGCCGACTCACTCAACGTGGTCGACCTGCTCAATGCCGACCTGATCGTGATCGAGCAGCCGTCCCTGGCCCGGATGCAGGAGGTCTACGCATGAGCGCGTTGACGGCCCCCGAGGTCATCCTGCGCCCGGTCATCAGCGAGAAGACGATCGACGAGTCGACCCGCGGCAAGTACACCTTCGCGGTCCACGAACGGGCCAACAAGATCCAGATCAAGGCCGCGGTCGAGGAGCTCTACAAGAAGGAGAACGTGACCGTCATCGCGGTCAACGTCCTGACCACCAAGGGCAAGGTCAAGAAGCGCGGCAACCGCCGCGGCCAGACCATCGGCCACACCACACCCTGGCGCAAGGCGATCGTGACCCTCGCCGCCGGCCAGAAGATCGAATTCTTCGAGGGGGTCTAGCCATGCCGCTGCGTAGTTACAAGGCCACCTCGCCCGGTCTCCGGCAGATGACTCGCTCGACCTTCGAGGAGATCACCACCAAGGAGCCGCACAAGCCGCTGCTGGAGCCGCAGACCCGCGGTTCCGGGCGGAACAACGCCGGCCGGCTGACCGTTCGCCATCGTGGCGGCGGGGAGAAGCAGCACTACCGGCGGATCGACTTCAAGCGCGACAAGCTGGGCGTGCCCGCCCGCCTCGCGACCATCGAGTACGACCCCAACCGGTCGGCCCGGATCGGCCTGCTCCACTACCGCGACGGCGAGAAGCGCTACATGCTCCTGCCGCACGGCCTGCGGGTCGGCGACGTGGTCGTCGCGGGATCGGACGCCGAGGCCCGGGTCGGCAACGCGCTGCCGCTGCTCAACATCCCGCTCGGGACCACGATCCACAACATCGAGCTGGTCCCAGGCAAGGGCGGCCAGATCGTGCGCTCGGCCGGGGTGTCCGCCCAGCTGCTCGCCAAGGAAGGCGAGTTCGCCACCGTGCGGTTGCCGTCGGGCGAGATGCGTCGTGTCCCGATCCGCTGCATGGCCACGGTCGGCCAGGTCAGCAACCTCGATCACGAGAACCAGAACCTCGGCAAGGCGGGTCGCGCCCGCCACCTGGGCCAGCGGCCCGAGGTCCGCGGCGTGGTCATGAACCCGCGCGACCATCCGCACGGCGGAGGCGAGGGCAAGTCCCCGACCGGGATGCCGCCCAAGACCCCGTGGGGCAAGCCCGCCATGGGCTACCGCACCCGGCGGTCCAAGACGACCGGACGCCTGATCGTCCGATCGCGGCATCGGAAGTAGGGGAGGTAGGAGTCGATGTCCCGTTCAGTCAAGAAGGGCCCGTTCATCGAGGCCCGCCTCCTCGGCCGGATCGAGGAGATGAACAAGCGCAACGAAAAGAAGGTCGTGAAGTCGTGGTCGCGTGCGTCGGTGATCTTCCCGACGTTCATCGGCCACACGATCGCGGTCTACAACGGCAAGAAGCACATCCCGGTCTACGTGACCGAGAACATGGTCGGCCATCGCCTCGGTGAGTTCAGCCCGACCCGCAACTACCGCGGGCACGGCAAGCACACCGATCGATCGACCGCGTTGAAGTAGGGGCTGACGTGCGCGTTTCCGCCACCGCCAAGTACCTCCGCGGATCCACCCGCAAGACCCGCCTGGTCACCCAGGCGATCAAGGGCAAGCGGGTCGAGGATGCCACGGCCATCCTGCGGTTCATGCCGCAGAAGGCCGCGGGCGAGGTCGCGCGCGTCCTCAAGAGCGCCACGGCCAATGCCGAGAACAACCACAACCTGTCTGCCGAGGACCTGGTGATCGTGGACGCCATCGCCAACGAGGGCCCCACGATCAAGCGCTTCCAGCCACGCGCCCAGGGGCGGGCGTTCCCGATCCACAAGCCCATGACCCACATCACCATCGTCGTCGCGGACCAGGAGGCCTGACATGGGACACAAGGTCCATCCGTACGGCTTCCGGCTCGGTGTCTCGCGCACCTGGACCGCGAAGTGGTACGCCGATAACAAGGAATACACGGCCTCCCTCCAGGAGGACATCAAGATCCGCCAGCTGATCGACAAGCGGCTGGCCAACGCCAGCGTGAGCGGCGTGGAGATCGAGCGCGGCATCAACCACGTCACGGTCACCATCCACACGGCCAAGCCGGGCATCGTCATCGGCAAGGGCGGCGCCAACGTCGAGATCCTGCGCCAGCAGATCGGCGCGATGACGACCCGCAAGGTCAAGCTCGAGATCAAGGAGATCCGCCAGCCGGAGCTCGACGCTCACCTGGTGGCGATGAACATCGCCGGCCAGCTCAGCCGCCGCATCGCGTTCAAGAAGGCGATGAAGCAGGCCATCCAGCGCTCGATGAAGGCCGGCGCCAAGGGCGTCAAGATCGCCGTGGCCGGTCGTCTCGGCGGCTCGGAGATGGGCCGTCGCGAATGGGACAAGGAAGGGCGGATCCCGCTCGGGACCCTTCGCGCGGACATCAGCTACGGCCAGATCCACGCCCACACGACCTACGGCCGGATCGGCGTCAAGGTCTGGATCTATCGCGGCGACATCGCGCCGGAGCGCACCGCCCCACGCGAGATCGGCGTCCCGACCCCAGCCGTGACGGGGGCCTGACCGATGTTGATGCCCAAGCGCGTCAAGCATCGCAAGGTCATGCGCGGACGGATGTCCGGGCTGGCCAAGGGCGGCCACAGCGTCGCCTTTGGTGAGTACGGCCTGGCCACCCAGGAACCGGCCTGGATCACCAGCCGCCAGATCGAGGCGGCCCGGCGCGCCATGACGCGCTCGGTCAAGCGCGGCGGCAAGATCTGGATCCGGATCTTCCCCGACAAGCCCGCGACCAAGAAGCCGGCCGAGACCCGGATGGGATCCGGCAAGGGCGCACCCGACCATTGGGTCGCGGTGGTCAAGCCCGGACGGATCCTCTTCGAGATGGCCGGTGTCGGTCATGCCGAGGCGGTCGAGGCCATGCGGCTCGCCAGCCACAAGCTGCCGGTCACCACCCGCGTCGTCGTCCGCGAATCGGCGAAGGAGGCGAACTGATGGATATCGAATCGGTTCGCAAGCTGTCCGACCCGGAGCTCGAGGACGCGCTCAAGGAAGCCAAGCAGGACCTCTGGGGCGCGCGCTTCGCGCTCTCGACTCGCCAGCTCAAGGACTACAGCTCGATCCACATCACGCGCCGAACGATCGCGCGGATCCTGACCGTGCAGCGCGAGCGCAAGCTCGGCAAGACGGCCTGAGGGAGATCACGCGATGACAGGAGCAGACACCCAGGTGCAAGGCAAACGGAAGACCAAGGTCGGTCGCGTCGTGAGCGACAAGATGGACAAGACGATCGTCGTGTCCGTCGAGCGGCTCGCGCGTCACCGGCTGTACAAGCGGGTCATCCGCTTGACCACCAAGTTCAAGGCCCACGACGAGACGAACGACGCCCGGATCGGCGACACCGTGCTGATCGAGGAGTCGCGTCCGCTCTCGGCGACCAAGCGATGGCGCCTCGTGTCCGTCGTCCAGCGCGGCGGGGATCACGCCCTGCCCGGTGAGATCGTGTCCGAGGAGGCCGAGACGACCGAGGCGATCCATGCCGCGGCCCATCCCGGCCGCACCCGGGCCGAGGATGACGAGACGGCGTCGCCCGACGAAGACGAGGCCGCATCGTGATCCATCCGCAGACCCGCCTGAAGGTCGCGGACAACACCGGAGCACGGACCATCCAGTGCATCCGGGTGATGGGTCGTTCGCTCAAGACCGACGCGGGCGTTGGCGACGTGATCATCGCCAGCGTCAAGCAGGCGATCCCGAACGCCGCGGTCAAGAAGGGCGACGTCGTTCGCGCCGTGGTCGTGCGCACGGCCAAGGAGTACGGCCGGCCCGACGGCAGCTACATCCGCTTCGATGAGAATGCCGCCGTGCTGATCAACAACCAGGGCAACCCGCGTGGCACCCGGATCTTCGGACCCGTCGCCCGCGAGCTGCGCGACCGCAACTACATGAAGATCGTGTCGCTCGCACCGGAGGTGCTGTGATGGCCGTCCGAGTCGCCGCGTCCCGTTCCCCCAAGGTGCCCGAGATCCGCAAGGGCGACACGGTCGTCGTGCTCACCGGCAAGGACGCCGGCAAGCGCGGCGTGGTCGACCAGGTCATCCGGCGCGACGCGTCGCCGAGCGGGTCGCGGAGCGTCTTCCGACGCAATTCGCCGGCCGGCGGGATCAAGGTCGTGATCGAAGGGATCAACATCGCCAAGCGGCACACGAAGCCGCGTCAGTCGGCCGGCGCCAACGACCGGACGCCGAAGATCCACCAGGGCGGCATCCTCGAGATCGCGCAGCCATTGCCGATCTCCAAGGTCATGCTCGTCTGCACCAACTGCGGCAAGCCGACCCGCATCGCCCACGCGACGCTGGAGACCGGACGGCGCGTCCGCGTCTGCCGTCACTGCGCCCAGCAGCTGGAGGTGAAGGCATGACCAGCCGCCTCCAGGAGCGCTACACGGCGGAAGTCGCCCCCGCGCTCCAGAAGCAGTTCGAATACACCAACCCGAACCAGGTCCCGCGCGTGTCCAAGATCGTCGTGAACATCGGTCTCGGCGAGGCGTTGACCAATGCCAAGGCGCTCGATGCCGCGCTCGGCGATCTCAGCACGATCACCGGCCAGAAGCCGATCGTGACCAAGGCCAAGCGGTCGATCGCCCAGTTCCGCGTCCGGACGGGCAACTCGATCGGCGCCAAGGTCACCCTCCGCGGCGAGCGGATGTGGGACTTCCTGGATCGCCTGACCACCCTCGCCCTGCCACGCATCCGCGACTTCCGGGGGATCCCCAGCAAGTCGTTCGACGGACGGGGCAACTATTCACTCGGGTTGCGCGAACAGCTCGCCTTCCCCGAGATCGACTACGACAAGGTGGACCGTCTCCGCGGGCTGGAGATCAGCATCGTGACGACGGCGAAGACCGACGAGGAATTGAAGAAGCTCCTCGAGCTCCTCGGCATGCCCTTCGCCTCGTAGGCGCGGGGAGGGAGAACCATGGCCAAGAAATCGATGATCGCCAAGGCGAAACGGACCCCCAAGCACAAGGTCCGCGGCTACCACCGCTGCACCGTGTGCGGACGTCCGCGCGCGTTCATTCGACGGTTCGCGCTCTGCCGCATCTGCTTCCGGGAGCGAGCGCTCCTGGGCGAGCTGCCTGGCGTTACGAAGTCGAGCTGGTAGGGGACCGATGAACATCTCCGACCCGATCGCCGACATGCTCACGCGTGTTCGGAACGCATCCCGGGCGCGGCACACCGAAGTGGTCGTCCCGGCGTCGCGGACCAAGCGCGAGATCGCCCGCATCCTCAAGGACGAAGGCTTCATCGCCGACTTCCGCGAGGAGCAGGACGGTCCGGGCGCGGTCCTGCGACTCACCCTCAAGTACGTCGACGGCAAGGTGTCCGTCGTCTCCGGGCTCAAGCGGATCAGCAAGCCGGGCCTGCGCGTCTATGCGCGCAAGACGGACATCCCGAGAGTCCTGGGCGGCCTGGGCATCGTCATCGTCAGCACGAGCCAGGGGATCATGACCGGCCAGCAGGCGCGCCAGGCGCAGCTGGGCGGCGAAGTCCTCGCGTTCGTCTGGTAGGGCTGACACGATGTCGAGAATTGGACGACTCCCGATCGCCGTCCCGTCCGGCGTGGACGTGACGATCGAAGGGCGCAACGTGACGGTGAAGGGCCCGAAGGGGACCCTCAGCCGGGCGCTGCACCCGGACATCACCGTCAGCCGCGAGGACGCCGCGATCGTGGTGACCCGCCCAACCGAGCAGAAGACCCACAAGCAGCTCCACGGGCTGACCCGGACGCTGGTCAACAACATGGTCGTCGGGGTCACCGACGGCTATCGGAAGGGCCTCGAGATCACCGGTGTCGGCTATCGCGCCGCGCTGAGCGGCCGCAAGCTGCAGCTCAACCTCGGGTACAGCCACCAGGTCGAGATCGACCCGCCCGAGGGGATCAGCTTCGAGCTCGAGAACCCGACCCGCCTCGCGGTCGTCGGCATCGACAAGGAGCTGGTCGGACAGATCGCCGCCAAGGTCCGGTCGACACGGAAGCCCGAGCCCTACAAGGGCAAGGGCGTGAAGTACGCCGGCGAGTACATCCGTCGCAAGGCCGGCAAGGCCGGCAAGATCGGCGGCAAGAAGTAACCACGTGACGAACAAGGAACGGACCCGATGACCCAGCTCGCCAACCGCGGCGCCGCCCGACGCAAGCGCCACGACCGTATCCGCCTCCACATGGCGGGGACGGAGGCCCGGCCGCGTCTCGCGGTGTTCCGCAGCCTCAACCACATCTACGCGCAAGTCATCGACGATGCGTCCGGCCGGACGCTCGCCGCGGCCTCCACGACGGAGAAGGAGCTCAAGGGCTCCAAGTCCACGAAATCGGAGGAAGCGGCCGTCGTCGGTCGACTCGTCGCCGAGCGGGCCAAGACCGCCGGTGTCGAGCGCGTGGTCTTCGATCGAGCCGGGTTCCGGTACCACGGGCGGATCAAGTCGCTCGCCGATGCCGCCCGTGAAGCCGGCCTCGAGTTCTAAGAAGGAGCCGACGTGGCACGAATTGACCCAACCAAGCTCGCGCTCGAGGAGCGCGTCGTCCAGATCAACCGGGTCGCCAAGGTCGTCAAGGGCGGCCGGCGGTTCAGCTTCAGCGCGATCGTCGTCGTCGGTGACGGCGCGGGTCACGTCGGGGTTGGCCTCGGCAAGGCCGGCGAAGTGCCCGAGTCGATCCGCAAGGGGGTCGAGGACGCCAAGAAGAACCTGATCCTCATCCCGATGGTCGGCACGACCATCCCCCACGAGGTCCGGACCCAGTTCAGCGCCAGCCGGGTGCTGCTCAAGCCCGCCTCGCAGGGCACCGGCGTCATCGCCGGTGGCGCGGTTCGTGCCGTCCTCGAGGCGGCCGGCGTCCGCGACATCCTGTCCAAGACCCACGGGTCCACCAACCCGGTCAACGTCACGCGCGCGACCATCGAGGCGCTCCGCAGCCTTCATTCCGCGGAGGAGCTGGGTGCCCGTCGTGGGGTGAAGCTGGTCAGCCGGATCCCCGGCCAGCCGGCGCCCGTCGCGGAGGTGGCCGGTGGCCGCTAAGCTCAAGGTCACCCAGGTCAAGAGCACGATCAGTCACATCGCGCGCAACCGGGCGACGGTCCGCGCGCTGGGCCTGCACGGCATCGGCACCACCAGCGTCATCACGGACAACCCGGCGACCCGGGGCATGGTGCGCCAGGTCCGGTTCCTCGTCACCGTCGAGGAAATCGCCGACTCGGCCGCCACCGAAGGAACGAGCCGCATCAGCGGCGACTCGGAGAAGTCATGAAGTTGCACGATCTCCGGCCGGCAGACGGTTCACGTCAGCCCCGGACCCGGGTCGGTCGGGGTATCGCGGCCGGAAAGGGCAAGACCGCCGGGCGCGGCACGAAGGGCCAGAAGGCACGCGCCGGCGGCTCGATCCCGCCCTGGTTCGAGGGCGGCCAGACGCCGCTCCACATGCGCATCCCCAAGCTGCGCGGCTTCAAGAACCGGTTCAAGATCGAGTACGAGGTCGTGAACGTCGGGGCGATCGGCGCGCTCGCGGACCGCGGCGCGTTCGAAGCCGAGAAGCCCCAGAAGGGCGCCAAGGCCGGCCCGATCACCGTCAACCAGGACATCCTGCGTGCGGTCGGGCTCGTCCGGACGCTGAACAAGCCGCTCAAGATCCTCGGCGCCGGCGAGCTGACGGTTCCGCTCTTCGTGGTTGCCGACGCGTTCACCGGTTCCGCCCGGAGCAAGATCGAGGCCGCCGGCGGCAGCGTCAACGTGCTCGAGGTGCCGTCGTCGCCGCTGGCCGCGCTCGGGGTCGACGGCACGGAGACCGCGCGGACGCCGCGTGAGCCGCGAACGGCAGGCGGACGGGCCGCCGCGGCCAAGGCGGTCGGGGCTCGCGCCGCGCGCGATGCCGACACTGCCGAAGCCGAAGCGACCGCAGCCATCGATGCCGCCAAGCCGGCGAAGGCGGCCAAGGCGCCAAGGGCCGCCGCGACAGACTCCGACGCTGACGCCCAGGAACCAGAGGCCGACGCCGTCGAGGCGTCGAACGCCGAAGCCGCCGGGACCATCGAGGCTGACGAGATCGCCGAGGCCGAGACGCTTGCCGGCGATGCGTCGGCTGCTGCTGACGATGCCTCGGCTGCCGCCGACGATGCGCCTGCGGGCGACGCGTCGGCTGCCGCCGACGACGCGTAGTCGTGTTCGACTCCCTGCTCAACGCGTTCCGCGCGCCGGACATCCGGCGGCGTGTGCTCTATGTGCTCGCGCTGCTCATCGTGTTCCGGTTGCTGGCCGCGGTGCCGGTCCCGGGCATCGATCGGACGGCGCTCGCCGACTTCATCTCGGGCAATGCGCTGATCGGCCTGCTCGACCTGTTCTCGGGGGGTGGGCTGTCGAACTTCTCGGTCGTCGCCGTCGGCATGAACCCGTACATCAACGCCTCGATCATCATGCAGTTGATGACGGGCGTGGTGCCCTCGCTCCAGGCGCTCAGCCGCGAAGGCGAGTACGGCCGGAACAAGATCAACCAGTACACCCGGTACCTGACCGTCCCGATGGCGATCCTCCAGTCGTACGGGTTCCTCGCCCTGCTCAACTCGCAGCAGGTCCTGACCGGTGGCTTCGACCTGGCCAACTTCACCACGCTGACCCAGATCGCGACCCTCACCGCGGGCGCCATCGCCCTGATGTGGATCGGCGAGCTGATCACCGAACGCGGGATCGGCAATGGCATCAGCTTCATCATCTTTGCGGGCATCGTCAGCCAGGCGCCGAGTGCGATCGGCGCGTTCCTGATCAGCCCGAACATCTCGGTCTTTGTCGCGTTCGCGGTCGTGGCGATCGCCGCGGTCGCTGTGATCATCTACATCCAGGAAGGCCAGCGCCGGATCCCGATCCAGTACGCAAGCCGTGTCCGCGGCCGCCGGATGTATTCGGGCGGGCAGACGTTCCTGCCGCTGCGGGTCAACCAGGCCGGCGTGATCCCGATCATCTTCGCCATCAGCATCCTGCTGTTCCCCCAGCAGCTGGCGTCGTATTTCACGACGTCGCAGGTCACGATCGTCGCGGACATTGCCCGGGGGGTCGTGAGCTTCCTCGCCCCGACGTCGTTGATCTACATCGCGCTCTATTTCCTGCTCACGGTTGGGTTCACGTATTTCTACACGGCCTTCACGTTCAAACCGGACGAAACGGCCGAGCAGCTGCGCAAGAACGGCGGCTTCATCCCGGGCATCCGTCCCGGTCGGCCGACACAGGATTACCTTGCCCGGGTCGTCAGCCGGATCACCTTCGCCGGTGCGCTGTTCCTGGCCATCGTCGCCGTGGCGCCCCAGGTCGCGGGCCTGGCATTCCCGGATCTCGGCGCCCTCGGTCTCGGCGGGACCAGCCTCCTCATCGTCGTGTCCGTCGTGGTCGAGACGATGAAGCAGATCGAGGCGCAGCTGATGATGCGCAACTACGAAGGCTTCATCCGATGAGCGTGGCGAACACCTTGGCGACGTCCCTGACGGGCCATTCCCGCGTTGTCGGCTCCGCGCGCTCGCTTGTGCACCTGCGGGTGCACGCGCTCACGTGCTCGCCGACGCCTTGGACTGTCCTCGTCAGGGCCGCCGCAGCCGAGTTCTAATGACCGTCGTAGTCCTGCTCGGGGCCCCGGGTGCCGGGAAGGGGACGCAGGCGCCGATCCTGGCGGAGCATCTCGGGGTGCCGATCCTGGCCTCCGGTGACCTGCTCAGGGCGGCCGTCGCGGCTCGCTCGGCGCTCGGCAGCGCGGCGGACCGGTACATGAGCCGCGGCCAGCTGGTGCCCGACGAGACGATCGTGGACATCTTCCTCGAGCGCCTGGGTGCGGAGGACGCCGTCAACGGCGCGATCCTCGATGGGTTCCCCCGGACGCTCGGGCAGGCCGAGGCGCTCGATCGCGCGCTGGCCGATCGTGGCAGCCGCGTGGACCTCGCCCTGTACATCGACGTCCCGGAGGACGACCTCGTCGCGCGGATGGCGAGCCGCCGGATCTGTGCCGCCAACGGCCACGTCTACAACGTGGCGTCGAACCCGTCCAAGGAGCCCGGGATCTGCGACCTGGACGGTTCGCCGTTGATCCAGCGCGAGGACGACAGCGAGGCCACGGTCCGGGCGCGGATGGCCCAGCAGATCCCACCCCTCCGACAGGTCGTGGACCACTACCTCGCGACCGGCGTCCTCCGGACGATCGATGGCGCTCAGGCCGATCGTCGAGGTCACCGCCGCGCTCGCCGCCGTCGACCGACGGCTTGGCGCCGCCTGATCATGGTCACTCGCAAGTCCCGTTCCGAGATCGAGCGGATGCGCCAGGCCGGCCGGATCGTGGCCGAGGTGCTCGACATGATCGAGGCGGAGCTCCGCCCGGGCGTGTCGACGGCCGACCTCGACGCGATGGCCGAAGCGCACATCCGCGCGTCCGGCGCCGTGCCCTCGTTCAAGGGCTATCCGGGGATCAACCCCAGGCGACCGTTCCCGGCCAGCGTCTGCATCTCCATCGACGACGAGATCGTGCACGGCATCCCGGGTTCGAGGACCATCCGCGACGGCCAGATCGTGTCTGTCGACGCCGGCGCGATCGTCGACGGCTGGCATGGCGACGGGGCCCGGACCCTGTTCGTGGGGGAGCCGCCGGCCAAGGTCCGCCAGCTGATCGACCTGACCCGCGAAGCGATGCTTGCCGGGATCGCCGCGGCCGTGCCCGGCAACCACATCGACGACGTCTCCGCGGCGGTCGAGACGGTCGCCAATACGGCCGGGCTGGGGATCATCCGCCAGTTCGTGGGTCACGGGATCGGCACGGACATGCACGAGGAGCCGCAGGTCCCCAACTACCGGACCGGCCGGCCCGGACGCAAGCTTGAGCCCGGGATCTGCCTCGCGATCGAGCCGATGTTCACGCTGGGCAGCCACGACACGCGGATCCTCGCCGACGACTGGACGGTCGTGACCGCGGACGGGTCAATGGCGGCCCATTTCGAGCATTCGATCGCGATCACCCCCGACGGCCCGCAGATCCTGACCCAGGCATGACGCGATGGTTGCCTGAAATGCCCATCTTTGATACGCTACGCGTTCGTGTGTCGGCCCGGCTTGGGCCGGCACTGCGCGTGAGAAAGGGAAGCACGTAGCCTGTGGCCAAGCGCGATGCGATAGAAGTGGAGGGAACCGTGGTTGAACCCCTTCCCAACACGATGTTCGCGGTCGAGCTGGAGAACGGCCACCGGGTGCTCGCCCACATCAGCGGCAAGCTGCGGATGAACTTCATCCGGATCCTGCCCGGTGACCGTGTCCGTGTCGAGTTGTCGCCGTACGACCTGACGCGCGGCCGGATCACGTACCGACTCAAGTAACCCACCCCAGCAGCACACGATCGAGGATCCGTTGAAAGTCAGAGCCTCCGTCAAGGCCCGTTGCGACAACTGCAAGGTCATTCGTCGCCACGGCACCGTGATGGTCATCTGCACCAATCCCAAGCACAAGCAGCGGCAGGGGTAACCGATGGCCCGTATCGCCGGTGTCGATGTCCCGCGCGAGAAGCGCGTCGAGGTCGCCCTCACCTATGTCTTCGGGATCGGCCTGCCGACCAGCCAGAAGATCCTCGCCCAGACGAACATCAACCCGGACACGCGCGTCAGGGACCTCACCGAAGAGCAGGTCAACCGGCTGCGGGAGCTGATCGACCGTCGCTACAAGGTCGAAGGCGACCTCCGTCGCGAGGTCGCGCTGAACGTCAAACGACTGATCGAGATCGGCTCGTACCGCGGCCTGCGCCATCGGCGCAACCTGCCGGTTCGTGGCCAGCGCACCAAGACGAACGCTCGCCAGAGGCGCGGACCGAAGAAGACGGTCGGCGTCAGGCGCAAGAAGTAACGAGGGACTGACCAGGCATGGCGGAACGCAAGCGAGCGGTCAAGGTTCGGCGCCGGGAGAAGAAGAACGTCCCCCAGGGGCACGTCCACATCCAGGCCACGTTCAACAACACGATCATCACGATCACGGACCTCAACGGCGCGGTCATCAGCTGGGGCTCCGCCGGCGTGGCCGGCTTCAAGGGCTCCCGCAAGAGCACGCCGTACGCCGCCGCCCTGTCCGCCGAAGGCGCCGCCAAGCGTGCGATGGAGCACGGCATGCGCCAGGTTGAGGTCTACGTGAAGGGACCGGGCGCCGGCCGCGAGCAGGCCGTCCGATCGCTCCAGGCTGCCGGCCTCGAGGTCAGCGCCATCACCGACGTCACCCCCATTCCGCATAACGGTTGCCGCCCGCCCAAGCGGCGCCGAGTCTAGAGCGTCGAGGATCCATGGCCCGTTATACCGAACCTGTCTGCCGTCTCTGTCGACGGGAGGGCGCCAAGCTCTTCCTCAAGGGGACTCGTTGCTATACCAAGAAGTGCGCCTTCGAGCGCCGGCCGACACCGCCCGGCCAGCACGGCGTCCGCCGGCGCAAGGTCGGTGAGTACGGCCTGCAGCTTCGCGAGAAGCAGAAGGTCCGCCGCACGTACGGCGTCCTCGAGCGCCAGTTCCGCAACTACTTCGTCGACGCGTCGAGACCGCCCCGGCGTGACCGGCGAGAACCTGCTTCGATCGCTCGAGCTCCGCCTCGACAACGTGGTCTACCGGATGGGCATCGCCTCGTCGCGAGCGCAGGCGCGCCAGCTTCGTCGGCCACGGCCACCTCAGCGTCAACGGCAAGCCCGACCAACATCGCGTCGTACCAGCTCAAGCCGGGCGACAGGATCGAGGTCCGCGAGACCCACAAGGCACGCGAGCCGTTCAAGATCGCCAAGGAAACCCTCCGATCGCACCAGGCGCCGGAGTGGCTGACCGTGGATGCCACCAGCCTGAGCGGTGCGATCGTCGCCCCGCCATCCCGCGACCAGATGCCGCTCGACCTCAACGAGCAGCTCGTGGTCGAGTACTACTCGAGGTAACCCGCCCTCATGATCGAACTCGAGACCCCGCAGATCGAGCCCGTCGAGGAAGTCGGCACGTACGCCAAGTACGAGGCCGGCCCCCTGCAGGCCGGCTACGGCGTCACCATCGGCAACGCCTTGCGGCGCGTGCTCCTCTCGTCGCTCGAGGGCGCCGCGGTGACGAGCATCCAGATCCGCGACGTCTACCAGGAGTTCTCGACGATCCCGGGCGTCAAGGAAGACGTCACCCAGATCGTCCTGAACGTCAAGAAGCTCCGCCTCAAGAGCTACGCCGACCATCCCGTGCAGCTCCGCCTGATCAAGAGCGGCGCGGGCGCGGTGACCGCGGCCGATGTCGCCGAGTCGGCCGACGTCGAGATCATGAACCACGAACTCGTCCTGATGACCCTCGACACGGACGACGTGACGATCGAGATGGACCTGACCGTCGAGCGCGGCGTCGGCTACCTCGGCGCAGAGCGCGCCGAGGCGCTGCCGATCGGCGTCATCGCCGTCGACGCGATCTTCACGCCGGTCCGCAAGGTCAACTACGCCGTCGAGAGCATGCGCGTCGGCCAGATGACCAACTACGACAAGCTGACGATCGAGATCGAGACCGACGGGACGATCGGACCCGAGGAGGCGCTCAGCCGCTCGGCCGAGATCCTGGTCAACCAGTTCCGCCCGTTCGTCACGGTCGGCATGGCCGCCATCCCGCGGTCGCGGTCACCGGTGCCGCCGCGCTCCCGTCGAACATGCTGGACATGCCGATCGAGGAGCTCGACCTCCCGATGCGGGCCTACAACTCGCTCAAGCGCAACAACATCGTGAAGGTCGGCCAGCTGCTCCAGCTCAAGGACGACGACCTGCTGCGGATGCGCAACTTCGGCAAGAAGTCGCTCGACGAGATGAAGGAACGCCTGCGCATGCGCGGCTTCATCATCCCGGAGACCGAATCGGATGGCCTCGACGGCGTCGACACGGACGACGAGCCCTTCGAGGACGAGGCGGAGAGCTGATCGATGGCGCACCGGATCGGTGGGCGCAAGCTCAGCCGCAAGACCGGCCCGCGGATCAGCCTGTTCAAGAACCTGACCGTGTCGGTCATCCGCTACGAGAAGGTCAAGACGACCGAGGCGAAGGCCAAGGAGATCAGCGGCCGGGTCGAGAAGATGATCACGCTGGCCAAGCGCGGCGACATCGCGGCGCGCCGCGTCCGTGGTCGCCCAGTTCCCCAACGAGCCGCTGGTCGTGGCCAAGCTCTTCGACGAGATCGCACCCAAATACGCTGACCGGACCTCGGGCTACACCCGGATCGTCCGCATCGGACAGCGCCGCGGCGATGCCGCGGAAATCGTCCAGATCGAACTCGTCTAGAGCGCGCTCGAGAGGGCGTCCCCTTGCGCTATCGCGCTCGGGTCGAATACGACGGAACGGACTTTGCCGGGTTCCAGGTCAATCCTGGGAAACGGACGGTCCAGGGGGTTCTGGAGACCGCGCTGGCCCGCCTCGGTGACGGGGTGGAGCAGCGGGTCGACGGAGCCGGCCGAACGGATGCCGGCGTGCATGCCCGGGGGCAGGTGATTGGGTTCACCTACACCGGGCGGCTCACCGAGACCGACCTGGGGCGGGCGCTCGATGCGCTCCTCCCACCGGACCTCACGGTGCGCGACGTCCGCCGGCGCCACGGCCAGGTTCAACCCCCGCTATGCGGCGCGGTACCGGGAATATCGCTACACCGTCTGGAACGGGCCGCGCAGTCCGCTTCACGAGCGCACGGCGCTCGGGGTGCGGGTCCCGCTCGACACCGCCGCGATGGCGCGAGCCGGGTCGGCCTTCATCGGCCGGCACGACTTCTCCGCCTTCGGGGCGACGGACCGCTCGCCGGTCCGGACCGTCAGGATGGTCCGGGTCAGGCGGGAGGGCCGGTTCGTGACGATCGACGTCCGGGCCGACTCGTTCCTGCGGGGCATGGTCCGCCGGATGGTGGCCGTCCTCCTGGAGGTCGGCCTTGGGAAGATGGATGAGACAGCGGTCCGGGCGGCATTCGCCGGTCCCGGACCGGCCTTCGACGGGGCAGCCGTCCCGGCCAAGGGGCTCTGCCTCAGGCGCGTGGCCCTCGGGCGGCGAGCCCACCGAACTGAACGGAGAACACGAGGAACGATGAACGCGAAGACCTATATCGGTACGAGAGAGCGAGATCGATCGACGATGGTTCGTCGTCGACGCGAGGGACGAGACCCTCGGTCGGCTCGCCTCGCGGATCGCGCGCGTCCTCGAGGGCAAGCACAAGCCCACCTACCAGCCCAACCTGGACTCCGGCGACCACGTGATCGTGCTCAACGCGGGCAAGATCGCGGTCACCAGCGACAAGCTCGAGAGCAAGCTGTACAGCCGCCACAGCGGCTATCCCGCAGGGCTTCAAGCAGGAGACCCTGGGCCACCTCCTCGCACGCCGGCCCGAAGAAGTCATCCGGCGCGCCGTCAAGGGGATGCTTCCCCACAACCGTCTCGGCACCCAGCAGCTGCGCAAGCTGAAGGTCTACGCGGGGACCGACCATCCGCATCAGGCCCAGCGGCCTGAACCGCTGGCCTGACGAGGAGCTCACCTGACATGTCGATCCCTGCCTTCTACTCCGGAACCGGCCGTCGCAAGACCGCCATCGCCCGCGTCCGGCTGCTGCCGGGCGAAGGCGAGATCGTGGTCAACGGGCGTTCGCTCGAGGAGCACTTTGGCAACGCCGTCAACGAGACCGAGGTCCGCATGCCGTTCCGGGTGACCGGGACGGAAGGCCGCTTCAACGTGATGATCAAGGTCGAAGGTGGCGGGGTCACCGGTCAGGCCGGCGCGATCCGCCACGGCATCGCCCGGGCGTTGCTCGAGATCGATCCCGAGGGCCACCGCCGCCGCTCCGCCAGGCCGGCCTCCTGACGCGCGATCCGCGCATGAAGGAGCGCAAGAAGTACGGACTCAAGCGAGCCCGCAAGGCCCCGCAGTACACGAAGCGGTAGCGTCCGCCCGAGAGCGCCCGCCCGATCGGTCACTTCGGTCCTGGCGTGCGCCACGAAGCCGGTCCCGTGCCAAATCCTTGCCGATTCCCGCGGGGCGATCGTTAGGCACGAAACCGCGACGGCTCGGCCCGCTGCTGGCCTGGAGATAGCAGTTTTCGAGCGTGGCAGCTTCTTCGCCTGAGCTTGAATTCCAATTCCGAACGTCGCCCAACGGTCGCCCGGCGGACCTCCTCGATCCGCGCGGCCGAGACCCCGTCCTTCGCCGGGCAATACGTCTCGAGGGCGATGACCATGCCCTCCTTGATCTCGACCGGGTGGTCGAGCGAGTTGAGGCGGCTGATGATCGGTCGCTCGTGGAGGAACAGGCCGACGCTGTGCCCGAACTGGAGGCCGAAGCACTCCATCTCGCTGGCGAACCCGAACTCCTCGGCCTTCGGCCAGACCTTGGCGACCTGGTCGGTCGTGACGCCGGGCCGCATGAGCTCGATCGACGCGTCGATCCACTCGCGGGCCTGCTTGTAGGCATCGCGCTGGGCGTCGGTCGCCATGCCGACCGACGAACGTCCGGTAGTAGCAGGTCTTGTAGCCGACGAACGTGTGGATGATGTCGAAGAACGCCTGGTCGCCCGGCCGGATGAGGCGGTCGCTGAAGACGTGCGGGTGCGGGCTGCAGCGCTCGCCCGACACGGCGTTGATGTTGTCGACGTGCTCGGACCCCATGTCGAACAGGAGACTTCGTCACCTCGGCGACGAGCTCGCTCTCGCGGACCCCGGGCTTGAGCCGCTCGGCGATCAGCTGGTACGCGCCGTCGACCATCGCGCACGCCGTGTTGAGCAGGATGATCTCGTCGACCGACTTGACCTCGCGCGCGTCGAGCATCACCTGCTGGCCGTCGCGGACGGTGACCCCCTCCGCCTCGAGCGCGGCCAGCATCGGCGGCTCGACGATGTCGACGCCGAGCGGCATGTCGGCGACGCCCTCCGCCCGGAGGATCGCGGCGATCTCACGCGCGGCGTCCCGGAACAGGCCGGCGTCGGGGGCGACCGCACCGCGCAGCCCGACCATCCCGGCGTGGATGTTCTCCGTCGCGCAGCCACGGGCAGTTGAGCCGGTGATGCTTGGCCGCCGACCCGAAGTCCCAGATGTGCGGGTGCCGCCGCGCGTCAGCAGCGCGTAGCGGGTCATCTTGTCGCGGGCCCACTCGCCGATGTGGGTGCTCGTCACGTAGCGGATGTTGTTGAAGTCGAACAGCAGCAGCGGCACCGAGCTCCGACGCGGCGAGGGCGTCGCGCGCCCGACCCGGCGGTACGCCCGCAGTCGATCGACGTTCCAGCGCTCCTCCCAGTCGACGTTCATCGAGCCGGGCGAAGCGAGGGACGTCCGGACGGACGATCGGTGGCGTCGCTGGAGCGGGGTCTTCGGTCGAGTCACGGAGCACCTTCCTCGTTGTCCGACGGTGCGTCTGCATCCGAGCGGGTCGGATGGTGGCGATCGGCGACTGTTCACCAATACTACACAGCGCGGCCCGACGCAACTGGGCGTGCGCTCGCCGCAGGTAGGATGGTCCGACGGATAGATCGAGGAGCGCGTGGGCCGTGGGCGGCGGAATGGGGCGCCGGAGCCGGAGTTCGCCACGATGGGCGACCGTCTTCGGCGAGCCCGGACGCCCGTGGACTGAGCCTGCGCGGGTGGCGGCGGCTCGGCGTGTCGCCGAGCCTCATCTCGCAGGTCGAGACGGGCCGCGCAAGCCGTCCGTCAACACGCTGTATGCGCTCGCCAATGAGCTCGGCGTCTCGCTCGACGACCTGCTGTTCATGGACACGAGCCGGCCCTGCGGCCGCGGCGCCGAGTCCTCCGCCGAGCCGCCCGCCGACGTCCTGCCGCGCGTGCCCGTCCAGCGCGCCGCGACCGCGCGTGCGAGCATCCGCCTTGGCTCCGGGTCGTCATGGGAGCGGCTGACGACGGAGTCGCTCCGCACGTCGACTTCCTCCACGTGACCTACGAGGTCGGCGGCGACTCCAGCCCGACGGACGCCTTCCAGCGTCACCGGGCCAGGAATGGGGCTTCGTCCTGAGCGGGACCCTCACGGTGAACATCGGGTTCGAGGAATTCATCCTCAGCCCGGCGACGCGATCACTTCGACTCGTCGGTCCCCCACCGCCTGTTCAATGCAGGTGACGACTCCCGCCCGGGCCGTCTGGTTCGTGCTCGGCCGTCGGCTCGCCGATCCACGTGGGCGATCCCGCTCCGCCCAGGTCCGCCGCGCTGACGCGAGCCCATCGGCAGCACGCCCGGCCACGGTCGGCGCTGCGCGACCGACAGCCACACTGCCGAAGCTGTCAACGATCGCACAAGGTTCTGCAATGCTACTTGACATTTGTTCACTGGCTCTGCACACTCGCCCGGAACATGGGGGCAGGTGCGGAGGAGTCCCATGGGCGCTGCTCAGGTTCCGGTCGGCCCATCGTTCGCTCGCGCTGGCGGGCCGGCTCGCCCTCATGGCGCGGCCTGCGGCGGGACGGCGCCACCCGCCCACGCCGGCGCCGGCCACCCCGGCCCCGACGCGCCGCCCAGGCCGCCGACCCCAGCGTGGACGCGGAGACCCTCGAGCTCGCCTACCTCTCGTTCGCCGTCGCGAACAGCTATGACGCGCCGATGCTCGCCGCCGCCCAGGCCGCGGCCGCCGCCGGGAACGCCAAGCTCGACCGTGTTCGACGCGCAACCTCGACCCGGCCGCCCAGACCAAGCAGCTGCAGGACGCCATCGCCTCGGGCAAGTACGACGGCATCATCATCCAGCCGTTGTTCGGCGCCGGCCTCGTCGAGGGCGTCGAAGCAGGCGATCGCCGCCGGCATCGCGATCGGCAACATCGACCAGATCCTCGGCTCCGACAAGACCACCGCCGACCCGCAGGTCGAGGGCCTGTGGCGCAACGTCGTGTTCGTGCCCAGCGAGCTCGGGCGCAAGATCGGCGAGCTGGTCGTGCAGGCCTGCGCCGAGCCGCCGATCCCGTGCAACGTCGGCTACATCTACTCGGTCAAGGCGGCGGCCCTCGACACGACGCTCCAGGATGGCTTCGACGAGGCCACCGCCGGCAACCCGGAGATCAAGGTCGTGGCCGAGGGCGAGTCCTTCTACACCACGGCCCTCGGGCTCAAGGCCTCGCAGGACATGCTCCCGGCGCATCCGGACCTCGACGTCATCGTCGGCGCCGACCAGGCGATCACCGGTGCGGTCCAGGCCGTTGCGGACGTCAACCTCCAGGGCCAGGTCAAGCTGGTCGGCTACGGCGGCGGCACCATCGCCTTCCAGGACATCGCCAGCGGCGAGCGCTTCGGCACCGTCATGCAGGTGCCGGCGACGGAGGGCCGGCTCGGCGTGAGCAGCTCATCGAGGCCATCCGGACGGGCGACCGCCATGCCGGGTGTCGACCCGCTGGCGTGCCTGCCCGACGGCGGCGTCGTCACGAAGGCGAACGTCGAGACCTTCCTGACGCTCGCGGAGTGGCCGGGCTGACCCATCGAGCGACCGCGACGGGCCATCAGGATGGGCCGACGCCGTCCACCTCGAGGTCCGCGGGATCGGCAAGTCGTTCGGCGGCACCCGGGCCCTCGACGACGTGTCCGTCGCCGTCCGGGCGGGTCCGTCCATGCGTTCGTCGGCGAGAACGGCGCCGGCAAGTCGACCCTCGGCAAGATCATCGCCGGCGTCTTCCCGCCCGACCAGGGCGACGCTCGTCCTGCGGGGGCGACCGTGTCGCTTCCGCGTCGCCGCGCGAGGCGCTCGACCGCGGCATCGCCCTCGTGGCCCAGGAGGTCGCGCTCGTGCCGCAGCTGACCGTCGCCGAGAACGTGTTCCTCGGCGCCGAGCCGCGGCGGGCCGGGTTCATCGATCGGCGGTCGGCTTCGCGAGCGCGTTCGATCGCTGGTCGCCGACGCCGGCTTCGATCTCCGCGCCGGCGACCGTCGGTCGGCGCGCCTGCCGCTCGCGCAGCAACAGCAGGTCGAGATCCTGCGCGCGCTCGCGCGCGACGCCGAGCTGATCGTCCTCGACGAGCCGACGGCCGCGCTCTCGGCGGAGGAGGTGGAGCGCCTCCACGAGATCGTCCGCGGGCTGCCGGCGCGCGGCCGGACGGTGGTCCTCGTCTCGCACTTCCTGCGCGAGGTCCTGGAGCCTGGCCGACACCGTCACCGTCCTTCGCGACGGCCGGTCGTCCGGACGGGCCCGCCGCCGACGAGACGGAGGCAGCCTCGTCGCCGGCGATGCTCGGGCGCGCCGTCGGCCGCGCCTACCCGCCCAAGCGGCTGCCGCGCGCCGACGCGCCGGTCGCCCTGACCGTTCGAGACCTCGCGGCGCCCGGCGTCGCGGACGCGTCGCTCGAGGTGCGGGCAGGCGAGATCGTCGGGCTGGCCGGGCTCGTCGGCGCCGGCCGCTCGGAGCTCGCGCGCGCGATCTTCGGGGCCGCCCCGCGACCGCGGGCGAGCGTCGCAGGTCGGCGACGCTCGGCTGCCGGGCACCCCAGCGCGCGCTCGATCGCCGCGGGCGTCGCGATGATCCCGGAGTCGCGCAAGGACGAGGGCCTGCTGCTTCGGCGGCCCGTCCGCGAGAACGTCAGCCTCGCCGAGCCTGCCGGCGACTCGAGCCGGTTGGGGTTCGTCCGACGCGGGCGCGGAGCGCGGCGCAGGTCGCGCGATGCCCTCGAGCGGGTCGCCGGCTCGCCCGCCAGCTCGAGTCGCCGGCCGGCGCGCTGTCCGGCGGCAACCAGCAGAAGCTCCTGTTCGCCCGGGCGCTGCTCGCCGAGCCCGCGGTCCTCATCGCCGACGAGCCGACCCGCGGCGTCGACGTCGGCGCCAAGCGCGACCTCTACGAGCTGCTCGTCGATCTGGCAGCCGACGGGCGTCGGCGGTCCTGCTCATCTCGAACGAGATCGAGGAGATCCTCGGCCTCGCCCATCGCGTCGCTGGTCATGCGGGCGGGGCGGGTCGTCGCCGAGCTCGCGGGCGACGGAGATGACCGAGGAAGCGCATCCTGGCCGCGTCGTTCGGCACGGCTCGCGCGGCCGCCGCATGAGCGCGAGCACGGCCGCGCGCACCGTCGCAGGACCCGCCGGCCGCATCGCCGCGACGGCCGGTCCGTGCCGTCCGGCGGGCCGGCATCCTCATCCCGTTCCTGGTCACGTTCGTCGTGCTGAGCGTCATCAGCCCGTCGTTCCTGCGGTTCCAGAACCTCGCCAACATCCTCGACCAGCAGGCCGGGATCATCATCGTCGCCTGCGCCGGCACGCTCGTCCTCATCGCGGGCGGGATCGACCTGTCCGTCGGCGCGATCTACGGGCTGGCCGGCGCGACGGCCGCTCACGTCGCCAGCATCGGTCTCGACGCCGGCCGGCGTCGCTCGCCGGCCTCGCCGTCGGCCTCGCGGTCGGGCATCGCGAACGGCGTCATCGTCACCCGGTTCCGGATCAACTCGCTCATCGGCGACGCTGGCGATGTCGTTCGTCGTGAGCGGCATCGGCCGCGATCGTCACCAAGGGCAACCTCGTCGTGGCCTTCGACCACCCCGAGTTCCAGGCAGTTCGCCGCGACGAAGATCCTCGGGCGTCACGAGCGCCGCCTGGATGATGATCGCGATCGCGATCGCTGGCGGCGATCCTCCTCAGCCGGACGACGTTCGGGCGCTATGTCTACGCGACGGGCGGCAACGCCGAGGCGGCGCGTCTCGGCGGCGTCCGGGTCGAACGCGGTCCGCGTCGCCGACCTTCGCGCTGAGCGGCACGGCGGCGGCACTGGCCGGGACGATCGACGCCTCCCGGGTCCTGAGCGCCCAGGCGTCGAGCGGCGGCAGTTCCTCGACGTTCACGGTGCTGACCGGGATCATCGTC
Organism: uncultured Chloroflexia bacterium; assembly: GCA_963809045.1. Taxonomy (GTDB): domain Bacteria; phylum Chloroflexota; class Limnocylindria; order Limnocylindrales; family CSP1-4; genus SPCO01. Next base: position 21,200 of record CAWEHW010000005.1, on the reverse strand, counting down.
GGCGGCACGAGCATCCTCGGCGGCGAGGGCTCGATCCGGCGGACCGTCGTCGGCTGCCTGTTCGTGGCCCTCGTCGGCGAACGGGTTCAACCTGCTCGGCCTCGATCCCTTCTACCAGCAGGTCACGCTCGGTGTCATCCTGCTCCTGGCCGTCGGCGCTCGACGCCTGGTCGCGCCGGCTCGACTGACGTGCCCGGTCGCCAGACCGATCGTGAGCAGGATCCGCGATGCACTACGTCGGACAGCTCGACTGGACCTTCGCCGACACGCCCGCGCCGGCATCGAGCGACGTCGAATCGGCCTGTCCCGGACTCGTCGTCGTCGGGCCGGAGCAGGGCGCCGTCCACACGGACCTCGCGGTCGGCGCGCTCGCGCCGGGGGCTGGCTGGCGCCGCACGTCCACTCCTTCGAGGAGGCGCTCTACGTCCTGGCCGGTCGAGCTGCTCGCTGGAGCTCGGAGGCGAGGTCCACCGGCTCGTCACCGGTGACTACGCGCTGGTCCCGATCGGCCGTGCGCCATGCCCTGGGCAACACGGGCCCCGACGCCGTCCGCTTCCTGTCCGCTGAACTCGCCCCAGCGGCTCGGGCCGGACGCGCCGCCGGCGCGACACGTTCTTCGAGCGCGCCGCAGGACCTCGCGTCGATGGAGGCGGCTGCCGCGTCGGCCGGCGTTCGGCGACCCGACCCTGCGCCTCGTCGGGCCACTACGAAGGCACGCCTCCACAGCTCGAAACGCTGCGCATCGCCGACGCCGGCGCGCGGGCGGGCACCGGCCGGCATGGACACCGCGCTGCTCGCCTACAGCGGGATCTCGGTGAAGATGCTCGTCGACCGGGCCTTCGGAGCCGACCACGTGACGATGTTCACGGTGGACTACGAGCTCGGCGGCGCCGCGCAGGCGCACGACCACCCGTTCGAGGAGGCCTACGTCTTCCTCGACGGGCGAGATCGAGGCCGAGCTCGACGGCGGCACTACACCCTGCGGGCCGGCGACGTCGTGTTCGCCGGCGTCGGGTCGGTCCACGGGTTCTACAACGAGGGCACCGAGCGAGTCCGCTGGATCGAGACCCAGGCTCCCCAGCCTCCGGCACGCCACGCGTACCGCTGGGTTCGCACGTGGGAGCAGTACGAGCGGACCAGGAGGAGGCACGCAGATGAGCCGAGGATCGTGGGCGGTGGTCGTCGTCGGTGGGACTCGGGCGATCGGCCTGGAGATCGTGCGTCACTACGCCGATCGCGGGCGACACCGTGGTGCTGACCGGGCGCGACCACGCAGGAGCGGTCGACGTCGCGCCGCTCGGTCGGTGGCCGGACGTCGGGGATCGGGTTCGACCTCTCCGACCCGACCACGATCGCGCCCGCACTCGCCGACGTCGGCCCGGTGCGGCACCTGGTGCTCGCCGCCATCGACCGCGATGCCAACACCGTGGCCGATTACGACATCGTTCGCGCGATCCGGCTGGTCACCCTGAAGCTCGTCGGCTTCACCGAGATCGTGCACAGCCTCCTCGATCGCCTGACCGACGACGCGTCGGTCGTGGTCTTTGGCGGGATGGCCAAGGAACGACCCTATCCCGGGTCGACGACGGTCAGCACGGTCAACGGCGGGGTCGTCGGTCTGACGCGTTCACTCGTAGAGGAGTTGAAGCCGCGGCGCGTCAACTCGATCCATCCCGGCATCGTCGGCGACAGCCCGTTCTGGGCCGAGAAGGCGTCCGCGCTCGAGAACTATCGATCACAGACGCCGACCGGACGGCTGGCGACGATGGCCGACATCGTGGACGCCACCGTGTTCCTGCTGGAGAACACCGTCGGTCAACGGCATCGACCTGCTCGTCGACAACGGCTGGCACTGCCGCTAGTGCCCGGCGCTCAACGCTTCGCGGCCTTTGCGACATCCGATGTCGCATCGACGTCGATCCCGTGCTCGCGAGCGGCGGACATGATCTTGCGCGCCGCCTTGTGCTTCGCGTCGGCGTCCTCGAGATCGGTCTGATCGAAGCGCGAGACCGCGTTGCGGACGTGTGACGCATCGTTGATGGGCAGGTGGCGCTCGCCGTCCTTGTCGATGTAGGCGAACGAGCCGTCCTTGAGTCGCTCGCGCTTGTCCGTGGTGAGCTCGGCCATCGTGGCACCTCCTGGGTGGAGGATGCCGTGATGTGCGTGGCGGGCGTCCCGACCGCGAGACCGATCCCCTTGCAGGGACGTGTCGGCGGTCGGTCAGGCGCGCGCGGCGCCGGCCGAACCCCAGCGCTGCAGCTCCGCGTCGAGGTCGAGCGGCATCACGGCGCCCTTGTCGGCGTACTCGCCCCAGGCGGCCTCGGGCACGCGCCACATGATCTCGAACTCGTTGCCGTCCGGGTCGGCGCCGTAGAGCGACTTGCTCACGCCGTGATCCGAGGCGCCACCCAGGGCTCCTGCCTCGCCCAGGACGCGTGCCGCCGTCGGCGAGATCCTCGATCGTCGGCACCTCCCAGGCGAGGTGATACAGGCCGACCGACCCGCGCGCGGGACCTGGCGCGTCCGGTCCGACCGAGAACAGGCCAAGGTCGTGATGGTTGCCGCCGCTCGGCGACCGCATGAACACCGCGCGTCCACCGAACGCGCTCTCGACGACCTCGAAGCCGAAGACGCGTCCATAGAACTCCGCGGCGCGGGTCGCGTCGCGGACGTACAGGACGGCATGATTGAGGCGGGCGACCGGGATGCTCATGCCGACAGTCTGCCGCGGGACCCGTCGGATGTCACCTGCCGGCCGTCGTACCATCGCCCCGTGACCCGCAGAGCGACGACCTACGCCTCCTACCTCAAGGTGCCGGAGCTCCTGGCGCTCCAGGTCGAGCGATCGGGCCAGCCGGATGGCGGCGCCGAGCACGACGAGCTGCTGTTCATCGTCATCCACCAGGTCTACGAGCTGTGGTTCAAGGAGCTGCGCCACGAACTGCGGGCGATCCGGGCGGCCCTGGAAGGCGGGGACACGGACAGGGCCCTGCATCTGCTCAATCGGGTGCTCAAGATCCTCAAGACGCTCGTCGCCCAGGTCGACGTCCTGGAGACGATGACGCCCATCCAGTTCCTGTCCTTCCGGGATCGGCTCGATTCGGCGTCGGGCTTCGAATCGGCCGGGTTCCGCCACGTCGAGGCCGTGCTCGGGATCCGGGATGCGGCGGCGATCGGCGGGCAGCCGGCCGGATCGGCCGCCCGCACGGCGCTCGATGCGGCCCATGCCGAGCCGTCCGTCTGGGCCTCGTTCCTGGCCTACCTCGCCGGTCGTGGCCACCCGGTCCCGGCCGACGCCCTCGGCGCGGAGCCGCGCGCGCCGATCGCGCCGGACGACCGGGTCCAGGCCCTGCTGGTGGACGTATATCGCGGCGACCCCGACGCAGCGCTCGTGGCCGAGCGACTCGTGGATCTCGACGAAGGGGTCCAGGAATGGCGATATCGCCACGTGAAGATGGTCGAGCGGACGATCGGCACCAAGCGCGGCACGGGCGGGTCGAGCGGCGTGGAGTACCTGCGCAGCACCCTGTTCCGGCCGGCGTTCCCGGACCTCTGGGAGATCCGCTCGAGCCTGTGACGCGACCCCCTGCGGGCCACACCCAAATCGCAACCTCCGCGCTGCCGCAACCTTCCCGCCGCGCGCGGTAGACTTCGGGCTGACCACACGTGTCCCCGCGCGGCCCTCCCCAGCGCCCCGCGGCCCGTCCATCCCCCTCGCGAACAGGTGGTGCCCATGAAGGTCGGCGTCGCCAAGGAGACCGCGCCCGGCGAGCGGCGCGTCGCCCTGGTACCCGAAGCGCTCGGCAAGCTGCAGCCGGCCGGGCTCGAGATCCTCGTCGAGCCGGGCGCCGGCGCCGGCGCGCTCCATCCCCGACAGCGCGTACGCCGACGCCGGCGCGACGGTCGTCCCGACGACGACCTCTACCAGGCGGCCGATGTCGATCCTGCGCGTCGCACGAAGCCGGCCGCGGCCGAGGTCGGCGAACCTGCGCAAGGGCCAGGCCGTCATCGGCTTCCTCCAGCCGCTCATCGATCCGAGCCACGGCCAAGGCGCTCGCCGACCACGGCGTGACGGCGATCAGCCTCGACGCGATCCCGCGGACGCTGTCGCCGGGCCCAGACGATGGACGCGCTCTCAGCTGCCAGGCCAACGTCGGCGGCTACAAGGCGGTCCTCATCGCGGCCGAACGCGTACGGCCGCTATTTCCCGCTGCTGACGACGGCCGCCGGCACCGCGAAGCCCGCCAACGTGCTCATCCTCGGGATCGGCGTGGCCGGTCTCCAGGCGATCGGCACGGCGCAGGCGCCTCGGGGCGGTCGTCAAGGCCTACGACGTCCGGCCCGAGACCCGCGAGCAGGCCGAGAGCCTGGGCGCCCAGTTCGTCAAGCTCAAGACCGACGATCGATGCGACCGGCGCCGGCGGCTACGCCCGCGAGCTGACGGCCGAGGAGCGGGCCGCGCAGCAGGCCGAGCTCAACGAGGTCATCGGCACGATGGACGTCGTCATCACGACGGCCCAGGTCCCGGGGCGCAAGCCGCCGGTCCTCGTCACGGCCGAGGCGGTCGGCAAGATGAAGCCGGGCTCGGTCATCGTCGACATGGCGGCCAGCGCGCTCGGCGGCAACTGTCGAGCTCAGCCAAGGCCGGCGAGACGATCGTGACCGCCGAACGGCGTGACGATCATCGCGCCCGACAACCTGCCCGCGACGCATGCCGGCCGGCGCGTCCGCCTTCTACGCCCGCAACATCTCGGCGCTCCTGCTCGGGATGGTCAAGGACGGCAACCTGCACCTCGACTTCGAGGACGAGGTCACGAAGGCGACGGTCATCACCCACGACGGCGCAGGTCGTGCAGCGACGCCGTCAAGAAGTTGCTGGAGCCGGCCCCCGCGGCGGCCGCCGGAGGCCAGGCATGACCGCCGACGAGATCCAGACCCTGCTCGACTCGCTCACGATCTTCACGCTCGCGATCCTCGTCGGGTTCGCGGTCATCAGCAAGGTCCCGGCGACCCTCCACACGCCGCTGATGTCGGGCGCGAACTCGATCCACGGGATCGTGCTCGTCGGGGCGATGCTCATCGCCGCGGAGGCGACCGACCCGCTCAGCCAGCTGCATCGCCTTCGTCGCGGTCGCCTTCGCGGCGATGAACGTCGTCGGCGGCTACGTCGTCACCGACCGCATGCTCCAGATGTTCCGCCGGAAGCCGACCGCGCCGCAAGCCGGCCGTCGACCAGGCCGAGGGCTGATCGATGACCACCCTTGACGTCATCGAGATCACTCGTCCGACTCGCCTGGCTGGCGCGGCGCGGTCGCCTTCGTCCTCGGCCTCAACCGGATGAATTCGCCCGGCCACGGCGCGCAACGGCAACCTGCTGTCCGCGGCCGGCATGGCGCTCGCCATCGCGGCGACGGCGGTCCTCATCCTCGCCGAGCAACTGCTCGCTCCGGACAGCGAGGGGATCAGCCCGATCGCCTGGGCGATCATCATCGTCGGCACGGCGATCGGCGGCGGGCTCGGGCTCTACACCGCCCGGATCGTGAAGATGACCGCGATGCCGCAGCTCGTCTCGCTGTTCAACGCCGTCGGCGGCGGCGCCGCGGCGCTCATCGCGCATCGTCGAGTACCTGCGCATCGTCACCGAGGGCGCGGTCCGCATCGACGTCCACGATCTTCATCGTGCTCGACATCATCATCGGCTCGCGTGACGTTCACCGGCTCGCTCATCGCGTCGGGCAAGCTCCAGGGGCTCGATCCCCGGCAAGCCGATCTACGTCCCGGGCGGCGCAGCTCGTGACGCTCGGCCTCGCGGCGATCACCGTCGTGGCCGCGCGCCATCCTGTTCGTGACCGGCGACGCCGAGCCTGCGCGGCTGCATGCTCGTCATCCTGGCCGCGGCCGCTCGTGTTCGGCGTGACGATGACGCTGCCCGATCGGCGGCGCGGACATGCCCGTCGTCATCTCGCTGCTCAACTGTTCACCGGCACGGCCGTGGCGATGGCCGGCTTCGTCATCGACAACGACGTCCTGATCATCGCCGGCGCGCTCGTCGGCGCCTCGGGCGCGATCCTGACGAAGCTCATGGCCGACGCGATGAACCGGTCGGTCATGAACATCATGGTCGGCGGCTTCGGCGGCGGCGAGGGCTCGGCTGCCGAGGTCACCGGCGCCGGCGGCATCGGTCCGCTCGATCGGCGCGGACGATGTCGCGATCCAGCTCGCGTACGCCCAGCCACGTCATCGTCGTGCCCGGGCTACGGCCTCGCGGTCGCACAGGCGCAGCACGCCGTCCGTGAGCTGGCCGACCTCCTCGAGGAGCGCGGGGTCGACGTGAAGTACGCGATCCACCCGGTCGCCGGGCGGATGCCGGGCCACATGAACGTCCTCCTCGCGGAGGCGAACGTCCCCTACCCCCAGCTCAAGGAGATGGACGACATCAACCCCGAGTTCGACCGGGCCGACGTCGCCCTCGTCATCGGCGCCAACGACGTCACGAACCCGGCGGCGCGGCGGCCCGGCTCGCCCGTGTCGGGGATGCCGATCCTCGACGTCGACCACGCCAAGTCGATCATCGTCATCAAGCGCTCGATGGGCCGCGGCTACGCGGGCATCGACAACGAGCTCTACACGAACGCGAAGACCGGCATGCTCTTCGCCGACGCGAAGGAAGGGCTGGCGGCACTGACCGCGGCCGTGAAGGCGTTATAGGGCGGCAGGTGCGGCACCCGTACCAAGGGGCCATGACCATCGTCCGGTATGGACGAACCAAACGGTAATGGTCGTTGCAAGGTTGCGGTCCATATCCTTCGGGAGCCGTCGATCGACGGTCGACATCATCCAACAGGTCACTTGCTCATGCGCCTGATCACGAGCCGACGCCACGGCGCGCCTGGCCAGATCGCCGAAGCACGACCGAAGCAGCGCGGCCAGACGCTGGTCGAATTCGGTCTGGTCTTCCCGATGTTCGTGACCCTGCTCATGAGCGTCATCGAGTTCGCGTTCGTCTTCAACGCCATCCTGGCCGTCAACTACAGCGCCCGCGATGCCGCGTTGAACGCCGCTGAAGCCGGGAATGCGGTGGGCGCCGACTGCGTGATCATCAAGGCGGTCGAGGCGGCGGTCGGGGCTCCGGCCAGCAATGCCCGGATCGTGAGCATCGAGATCTACGAGACCAACGCCAGCGGCACGCCGACCGGATTCCCGACCGTCTGGACGCGAACGGGCGGAGCCAATCCCCTCCCGTGCCTCGGCGTCGACGGCTCCAGCGTCCCGTATACCCTGACCAGTAACGCATATCCGGAAGCCACCCGCTGCAACATCCTGGCGGGCTGCGACCCGCTCGACCCGCTCGACAGCGTCGACAACGTGGGGGTCCGGGTCAGCTACAGCCACGACTGGGTCACGCCGCTCAAGAACTTCATCGGCGGCGGGGCCGGCACGATGGACTTCGACCGCTCGAGCGTCATGCGCATGGAGCCCGTCCTGTGATCCGCTCGACGTATCGTGAAGCCCGGCGCCGCCGTTCCGGTCGCGACGGCGAGCGCGGCCAGGGCCTCGTGGAATTCGCGATGGTCGTCGTCGTCATGCTCCTGCTCCTGCTGGGCATGCTCGAGTTCGGCTTCGTGTTCGACCAGACGCTGACGCTCAGCTACGGGACGCGGGAAGGCGCCCGGACCGGCGCCGCGTTCGCGAACGGCAATTCCACGACGCTCATCTGCTCGACGAGCGCCGACATCGACAAGTTCGTCGTGGCCGCGGTCCAGCGTGTCCTCGAGGCGCCAGGCTCGCGCGTCACGCTCGGGAACGTGAGCGAGGTCCGGATCTACAACTCGAACTCGGCCGGCGTCCAGATCGGGAGCTCCTTCAATCGCTGGACGCCCGGCGTCGGGCCGACCGTCGATGGGGTCCCGCTCAAGTTCAACCAGACGACGAACAACTGGGACGCCTGCACGCGCGACAACGACTGGACGGGTGGCAATCCGCCCGACTCCCTCGGCGTGAGCGTGAGCTACAGCTACACCTACGTGACGCCGCTCGCCGCCATCCTGACCTTCTTCGGGCCGGGCGGGCCGGCGACACTGCCGATCACCGACCGCACCGTCATGGCCCTGAATCCGACCAATGACTGACATGACACGGGGAGCGCCACGCATGAACCGGGGGAATCGCGCGGAGACCCATCGCTCCGATCGTCGAGATGGGGGGCAGGTCGTCGTGATCTTTGCGGGAGCGATGCTCCTCTTCGTCCTGCTCGCCGCGACGGTCATCGACCTGTCCTGGTACTGGACGAACAACCTGCGCATGCAGCGCGCAGCCGACGCGGCCGCCCTGGCCGGCGTGGTGTTCCTGCCGGGCAACACCGCCTCCGCCTACGCCGCGGCGCGAGCGGAGGCCACCAAGAACGGATATACCGCCGGCGTCAACGGCGTGACCGCGGTGACCCCGGTCCAGGATCCGGTCAACCCACGACGCCTGAACGTCACGATCACGGGGAACGTCGGGACGTACTTCGCCCGTGCGGTCGGCATCAACTCATGGCCGGCCCGGCGCGATGCCAAGGCCGACTTCGTCCTCCCGGTCCCGATGGGCAGCCCGGAGAACTACTACGGCGTCGGCTACCTCATCGAGCCGATCACGACGACGACGACGACGACGACGAACAGCGTCGATGACTCTAGTCTGCAGCACCCCGGCACGGCCCCCTCGGGCACGTGGAACGCGAGCACCGGCACGCTGGTGACGGCGGTCGCCGGGGATAGCGGCGACGTCACCCATGCCCTCACGACGACGAACAATGACACCCAGATCTTCGGCAACTTCGGACTCCGCGGGAACGTCGCGGCCAACCAGTCGATCGTCAACATCCGGGGCTTCGAGGTCGAGTTCGACGACACCCGGGTCTCGGCCGCCTGCGCGACCACGAGGGTCCGGGTCCACCTGTCGTGGGACGGGGGCACGAGCTGGACCACCTCCAATACCGAGACCCCGGACCTCGGCACGAACACCACCAGTGGCGACTACACCCTTGGCAGCCCATCGAGCATGGCCGCCTGGACGGGCCACACCTGGACCGAAGCCGACCTGTTCGACTCGCAGTTCCGGGTCCGGTTGACGGGCATCTTCGGCTGCGCCGCCCCATTGCCCGAGATCCGGGTCGACGAGTTGCAGGTTCGGGTGACCTATACCGTCGCCACGACGACCACCACGACGACGACCACCCTCCAGCAAGGGACCGTCAGCGGCCCCGGCGGCCAGGCCCTGACGCCACAGAAGTTCTGGGGCGCGATGCAGAGCCAGGGCGCCCCGAACATCCAGGGCGACGCCTACATGACCAAGTACGAGACCCGCAAGAGCACGCTCAACGGGGTCGACGCCTCGGATCCTGACGCCAACTACGCCTGGCAGGACTACTACAACTACGCGGTCGAGTTCCCGGCGGGCTCGTCGAACGGCGCCATCTGGGTCTACGACGCAGGCTTCTGCGACGGCACCACCCAGGCCGGCACCGGCGAGAACTGGACGGTCGGCGGCACCAACGGCAACAGCACCCGGCAGCCCATCAGCGCCTACTTCGACGTCTACAACACGAACAACACGCTGGCCAACACAAGCGACGACGCCCTCGTCGCCAGCAGCGGCTCGTCGTTCCGGCGCCTCTCCTATCAGGACTACCGCATCTACGGCGCCCTTGGCCAGTCGACCGCGTCGGGCGTCGGCGATTGCAGTTCGCAGAGCTGGCATTTCGGCTGGACCCAGATCGCGAGCGGCCTGTCCGGCGGCATCTATCGAGTGCACACGTACTCGACCGATCCTACCTCTCTGAATGACCAGAATAATTCGACCGCACTGAACGCCTTCGCGTTGTATTCGAACGCCACGGGCGGGACGCCGCGCATCTACGGCGTCGGCGCCATGGAGGCGTATGTCCGCCTGCCGGGCGGCCAGGCCTCGGAGTTCTATCTCGCCCAGATCGAGGCCGCGCATGCGGGCAAGACGATGACGATCCAGCTGTGGGACCCCGGTGACACGGGCAGCCTGTCGGCGAACCTCCAGATCCTCCAGCCGACCGGTTCGGGGTTCACGCCGGCCGCGTTCAACTACCAGGGCGTCCGCGGCACGACCGCGGCGGCCGCATCGAACTGCAACGGCCTGTCCGGGACCGGCGTCACCTCGGTCACGACGAACACCGGGGGCACGAGCCTGTTCAACGGCTGCTGGCTGTCGATCGACATCGCCCTGCCGAGCACGTACTCGGCCCCGAACGACCCGGTCTCCGGTGAGCCCGGCTGGTGGAAGATCCGCTACACGATGGGCGGCAGCTCGAGCAGCTTCTCGACGGACCTGACCACCTGGCAGGTCAACATCCGCGGCAACCCCGTCCACCTGGTCCTGCCGTAACGCCTCAGGCGGACGGCACCACCGCGGCGGTCCGCGGGACGACGGTCGCGTCGCTCATCTCGAGCGGCGCGAGCGATCCGAGCGATTCGGCCACGACGATCGCATCGTCGCCCACCTCGAGGACGAAGTCGGCGCCCGGGTTCACGAATGCGTGGCCGCCGCGGTTGACCGACAGCAGGGTGGCGCGATGCTCCGTGCGCAGCCGTGCCGCGACCGCGTCGATCGACAGCCCGATGTACGCGTCGGGGATCGCGATCCGATAGAGCTCGGAGCCATCGCCGCCCGACACGATGTCGGTGACGATCCCGGTCAGGCCGGGGTACAGCGCGGACCGCGCCAGCAGGTGCGACGCGATCTTCGACGTCACGAGGAGTTCGTTGACGTTGGCCCGCCGGAAATGGGCCTCGTGGCGGGGATTGTTGACCTCGGCCACGGTCCGGACGCCGGGCGCCGCATGCTCGATGGCCATGATCGTGAGGATCGAGCGCATGTCCGCATCGTCCGAGGGGTCGTGCGGGAAGACGAGGGCCGCCGACGCCTCGCGGATCCCGGCCCGCTCGAGATCCGCCTCGCTCGTGGCGTCGCCGCGCACGAAGTACACCCCGTCCCCGGCCGGGTTCTTGTCGAGATCGGCGAGGACCACGACGCGCGACTTGTAGTCGTCGCCTCGGAGCTCGTTGATGAGGTCGCGGGCCGTCGTGTTCCAGCCGCACACGACGATGTGGTCCTTGTAGCCGGAAGCACCCAAGCCCTGACCCTCCTTGAGCAGGAAATCGATGACCATCGCCACGAGCGCGCCGGTGATCGTCCCGAGCATGGCGACTCCGAACAGGATGAGCAACCATCCGATGAGCCGCCCGCCCGGTGACGTGACGAACGTCGAGTCGCCCTGACCGAGGACCGTCGCGAAACCCCAGTTGAACGAATTGAAGACCGACTCGATGGTCCACGGCTTCTCGACCAGCGTGATGAGCAGGGCCGCGATGAGGACGAACGCCACGATGCCCTGGAACAGCGACAGGAAGAACCGTCGATCCAGCTGGCCACGTACCCGACCCACGTGCCACAGCACGCGCCGGAAGATGGGCGTCGCGAGGATCGGCAGGGTCACGCTCGGCCGTGGTCGTCTCATCGTCCCGATCGTGCCATACCGGCTCCGCCCCTTCGTCAGTCGCCGAGCGCCTTGGACTCCGCCAGGTCGAGACCGTCGATGTCGGCCACCGCCGCGGTCAGGCGAACGCCGACGGCCGCGTCGCGCACGCGGACCTCGACCTCGATGGCCAACCGGCCACCGGGTGAGCCCGCCGTCTCGAGATGGGCGATCTCCCCACCGTAACGGCCGATCGCGGTGACGAGGCGACCCAGCACGTGGGCGTCGTCGGCAGTCAGCTTGAGCAGCACGCTGTGCTGGTCCCGGCCCACGAACCGGTCGGTGAGGATGTTGAGCGGCCAGAGCGACACGAGCACGAGCACGCTGACCGCGACGGCCACGGCCCAGGCGCCGGCACCGGCGGCCATCCCGACGCCGGCGACCGCCCACAGGCTCGCGGCGGTCGTGAGGCCGCGGATCGAGGCCCCCTCCTTGAGGATGGCCCCGGCGCCGAGGAACCCGATGCCCGACACGATCTGCGCGGCGATCCGGCCCGGGTCGGAACCGGGAGCCGTGAACGCGGTGATCGACAGGATCGTGAACGTCGCCGACCCGACCGACACGAGCAGGTGGGTCCGCATGCCGGCCGGGTGGTCGTGGATCTCGCGCTCCAGGCCGATCGCGGCACCGAGCACGGCCGCCAGCAGGAGCTGGGCGACGACGGTCAGTTCGGGGGCGAGATCGAGCGACATCCGGACGCCAGTCTACGGCGCGGGCTCGGCCGCCGAGATGTCGACGACGTCCGCGCCGAGGGCCGAGACGAGGACGTCCGGGGCCAGATGGAGATTGATCCCGAACCCGCCGCCACCGACCGACACGCGCGGGTGGCCGAGCGCGGCGGCATCGACGATGACGGGCCAGGCCCGTGTCGCCCCGAACGGCGTGATCGTGTAGCGCTCGTAGCCGGTCACCTCGCGCGCCTCGTCGGCGTCCGGAAGGGTCAATCGACGGACACCGAGATGGGACCGCAGCTTCGGCCAGTCAAAGCGCCGGTCGGCCGGGACGAGGATGAACAGGTAGTCGTCGTCTCCACGCCGGACCACGATCGTCCGCAGCAGCGCTCCAAGCGGGACATGCTGGAGATCGGCCGCTTCCTGGGCGGTCGCGGCGCGTTCGGTGCGGATGACCTCATGCTCGATCCCGGCCGCGCGCACCGCATCGATGGCCGGCGTCGACGGTCGCCGTCATCAGCCGGGGAAGACCGTGCCGCCGTTGGGCGACAGCACCTGGCCGACGAACGCGTCGCCGCCGGGTCCGGCCAGGAACGCGATGGCGGCCGCGATCTCATCGGGGTCGAGGAACCGGCCGATCCGGACGGTGGCCAGCTCGGCCTCGATGGCCGCGGCGTCGTTGTCCCGCAACATCGGCGTGTCGACCGGCCCCGGCGCGACGGCGTTCACGAGGACGCCCTGTGGCGCGACCTGGTACGCCAGCGCCCGGGTGAACCCGATGAGGGCCGCCTTGGCCGTGACGTACTGGACGCTCTGGTTGCCGAGCCAGACAGCCTCCGAGGCGATGTTGACGATCCGGCCCCAGCCCGCCTCGATCATCGCCGGCAGGACGGCCTGGGTGACGTGGAAGGCGCCGCTGACATGGACGTCGAGGACGCGCTGCCAGTCGGCGAAGGTCACGTCGACGAATGCGCCGCTGCCGGGGATGCCGGCGTTGTTGACGAGGATGCCGACGGGGCCGTGGCGCCGTGCGAAGGCGGCGAGTCCGTCGGCGACCGCGGCGCCCTCGGTCACGTCGAACGCCAGCGGATGCGCCGCTCCCCCACCGCGCTCGATGGCCTCGGCCGTCATGCGCGCCGCGGCCGCGTCCCGGTCGAGACAGCCGACGAGCGCCCCGTCCGCCGCCATCCGGAGCGCGGTCGCGCGGCCGATGCCGGACCCGGCGCCGGTCACCACGGCGACCCGGCCGGCGAGCGGCGGCGAAGGCGCAGGGTCGGGGTCAGGTCGCATCGTTTCCATCGTACGGGTCCGAGCGAGCGGGGGCGGGCTGGTCAGCGGGCGGTGCGGAACCGTCGCGCGATGAGGATCGTGATGATCCCGACGACGAGGGCGACCGCGTTCGGGACGACGAGCGCGAGGTTCTGGAGCGAGATCCCGTAGCCGACCCACAGGCCGAACCCGACGAGGAGGACTCCCAGGTAGGCGATCGACACGTCGTCCGACGAACGACGTTCGAGGATCCGCCGGATCTGGAGGATGGGGGCGATGGCCATGAGCACGCCCCACGACGCGGCCAGGACGGCGAGCGTATCCGACATGATGGACTCCGGATGGCGCTCGGGCGATCGGGCCGCGTTCGCTGGCTGGACCAGGGAGGAGCGCAAGCGCGGCCCGTCGATGGTACCTCGTCGCCAGGTCGTGCCGGGCCTACGCCTCCTCGAGTGCGATCCGGATCCGCTTGTTGATGCGGCCCTTGCTCTCGTAGCCGGTCACCCGGATCCGGCCGACCTCGCGGGTGTTGGCGACGTGCGTGCCGCCATCGGCCTGCAGGTCGAGGCCGACGATCTCGATCGTGCGGATCTCGTCGATCCCGGTGGCAGGAGGTTGACCTTGGTCCGGATGAGATCCGGGATGGCGAACGCCTCGTCACGCGGCAGGACGGCGACCCGGACGTCCCGCTCGGCGGCCAGCTCCTCGTTGACGCGCGCCTCGATCGAGTCGACGAGGTCGCCCGACATCGTCTCGAACTCGAAGTCCATCCGGCCCGGCGCCCGGCTCCATGTTGCCGCCGGTCACGAGCGCACCGTGGTCGCGCCAGACGACGCCGCACAGGGCGTGGAGCGCGGTGTGCGTGCGCATGAGGGCGAGCCGCCGCGCCCAGTCGAGGTCGACCTCGACGCCGGTCGCCCGACGGCCGGCGGGTCGCCGTCATCGGGCTCGAGCTCGTGGACGATCTCGCCGCCGGCCTTCCGCGCGCCGCGCACGGTCCATGTCCGGCCATCGGCGGCCCGGAGCAGCAGGCCGCGATCCGAGGGCTGGCCGCCGCCACCGGGTAGAAGACGGTCCGATCGAGGACGACGAACGTCGCCCCGTCGCGCCGTCGACGTCGCGGACCATCGCCGTCGACCGAACGCGCGTACGCGTCCGTGTAGCAGAGCTGCTCGCCGCGGGTCACGGCGGCGATCGTCACTCGGCGTGTGAGCGTGCCGGTCATGTTCGGGTGGACGGTGCACACGAAGGCGTAGGTCCCGGCCGCGAGCGCCGGCACGTCGTAGGTCCGCGTCTCGACACCGTTGAACACCTCGCCCTTGAGACCTCGGGCGCCGGTCGGGCTCACTCGTGGATCGCGACGTTGTGCGGGATCCCCGCGTCCTGGTTCTCGAACTCGATTGGAACGGCTGGCCGGCCGGCACGCTGAGCTCGGACTTGTCGAACGCGATGCCGCTCGCGGCAGCCGCGATGGCGTCGCCGGCCGGGCTGCCGACCGGGCTCTCGGCCGGTCCGGACGCGGCTCTCGGCCGGTCCGGACGGGGCCGGGCCCGAGGCGCCCGGTTCGACGCTCGGGACCGGGGTCGGCGACGGCGGCGGGGCGAACGTCCAGCCGGGAGCCTCGCCGGCGCAGGCAGCCGCGATGACGGCGATCGTCGCGATGGCGAGGGCGCGGGACAGGGCGGATGTCGGGTCGGGCGTCGCATGGTGCGGTGGACCTCAGTGACTATGGGGCGCGGATGACCGCGGCTCGGGATATCGGGCGGAATGCTACCCTGAACGGGGCGTCCTCGGGGTGCGCCTGGTGACTGGCGGGTACCAGGACCCACCGGTACCATGGTCCGGATTGAACATGGGCGGCACGGGCGATAGGCTCGCAGTCCCCCCGTCCGGTGCGCCGGGATCGTCGAGGGCACCCTTGGAGCCCAATGACCATGGACCATCCGCTCATCTACCGGGCCTGGCGGCTCGCCGTCGTCCTCGGCCCCTTCGTCGCGATCGCGCTGACCCTCGTCGCCGCGCGCCGCTGGTAGTCCCGGGCAGCCTGGGCTGCCCCACCTCTCGCATCTCGATCGCCGGACATTGCTGGCCGGCGATGCGTCCTCATTCGAGACCCGGAGACCTCCCTCCGGGTCTCGCTCTGTGTCCGGGGCGTCGGCTCGCGTCGAGCGCGGTCGGTCCGTGAGCCCGAGCCGGATCGCCACGGCCGCGGCCTCGACGCGGCCCGACACGCCCGAGCTTGGCCAGGATGTTCCCGACGTGGACGCCGACCGTCTTCTGGCTGATGAACAGGCGCTCCCCGATCTCGCGGTTCGTGCGTCCCCGGGCGATCTGGCACGAGGACCTCGCGCTCCCGTGAGCTCAGCCCGAACGTGTCGCGGCCGGTTCGGCGCCCCGGCGGTGGCCGCGAGGCTCGTCGCGCAGTCGGCGCCGGCCGCCGCCCGCCACTCGCGGTCCCGCGTCGGTCGGCAGCGGCCGATGACCGCGACCAGCTCGCGCACCGGTCGTCCGGGCCCGCCAGCCGCTCGTCGACCTCGGCCGGCAAGGTGAGCAGTGCGCGACCGGCGAGTTCGCGCAGCTCCCGCAGCAGGGGCATGCGCGCCGAGGGCAAGGGCGAGCTCGCGCGGCCTCGGCAAGGGGGTCCGCGCATCCGCCCGACCGGCCCGCCCGCGCCCGGAGGCCAGGCTCGCCTCCGCCTCGCGCCAGCGCGCGCGGGCCTGCTCGTACGGGATCCGCAGGCCCGCCCACAGGTCGCCGACCGCTGCCCAGGCGGCAGGGTCGTCCCGGCCATCGACCCGGCGGCGATAGGCCCGCGCCGTGGCCAGCCACGCGTCGGCGAGCCGACGCGAGCCGAGCTCGGGTCCGACGCCGTGCTTGCGGACGTTGGCCTCGGCCGCCCGGCTGACCTCGCGTGCCCGGTCGCGCGCCGCCGCGAGCCCGGCCAGGTCGCGCCGCTCGCGGGCTTCGGCCGCGGCCGCCGCCTCGACCTCGACGGCGGTCGACGCGGTCGCGAGCCACGAGGATCCAGTCCTCGGTGTCGCGGACGAGCGCCCAGCCGCGCTCGGCCGCGCGACGGGCATCGGCGAGATCGCCGCGCCAAATGGCGAACGAGGCTGACGCCAGATGCAGCGGCACGCCCTGCTGGGCGTCCCGGACGGCCTCGAGCTCGAGCAGGGACTGGCCAAGCAGCCGGCCGGCCGCCTCACCGGCGGACAACTCGATCTCGACCGTCGCCAGGGACACGAGCGCGTTGAGGAAGTTCACGCCGGTCGGCAGCCACTCGAGCGCCGCCATGCTCATCGCCCGCGCCTCCTCCCAGCTCGCCGAGGAGGAACAGGGAGTCGGCGGCGTTGCCCGCGCAGGACGTTGCCGTACACCGCCTCGAGCCCGGCGTCGCGTGCGGCCGCGATGCCATCGGAGGCGACCTCGACCGCCTCCTCGTACCGGCCGGCGAGCTCGAGGACGGTCGTCAGGTTGGCGCGGACGCGGAACAGCTCATCGAGATCGTCGAGCTCCTCCGCCCGCCGCGCGCCTCCGAGAGGACCTGCAGCGCCGTTTCGGGGTCGGCTCGCCAGCCGAGCGACACGCCGAGCGTCGTCGTCGCGTGGAGCTCCCAGAGACGTGGCCGGCGGGTCGCACGCGCGCGCGATCCGGATCGCGTCCCGGGCCAGCCGCTCGCGCCTCGCCAGAACATGCCCTCGATCATCCGCAGTCTGGGCCAGTGCCGGCGACGACCCGGGCGCGCGCGCCGGGATGGCGTCGGGGGCACGAGTTCGACCGCCCGCCGCCGCGCAGCGAGCGCTCCGTCGGAGTCTCCGGCGCCTCGCCGGAAGTGCGCCGAGCCGGTCGTGGATGAGGCCGAGCCGCGTCCGGTCCCGACGCGCCTCGTCGCTGGCCGACCGCGGCGTCGAGGTAGGCCACGGCCCGCACGTTCCGGCCGGCAGCGAAGGCGGCTTCGGCGGCACGCACCTTGAGGTCGAGCGCCGGTGGGCCGATGCCGGATCGGGCCGACGCCGCGCCCGGCCGCGGTGGCCGCGGTGGCACTCGGCCGCAGCTGCCGGCCGAGATCGCCAGCTCGAGGGCGGTCAGCTCGTCCATCGGCGCGTCGACCGCCGCGGCGAGCGTCGGCGGCGGCGATCGCCACCCGGCGCACCGACCCGGGATCGAGGGCCGCCGAGATGGTGGTGCATCGGCGACGAACGGCTCGTCGACCGATCGCGCCGCGCGACCGCCGCGTGGTGGCGGATCCGCGCGCGCCGGGAGGAGGTCCGCCTCGACGGCCGCCGCGACGAGTTCGTGGCGGAGGGCGAGCCCATCGCTCGTCCTCGACGACGAAGCCGTGCTCGATGGCTTCGTCGAGGCCGGCCGTCAGGTCCGCGTCGAGGACGCCGTCGCCGCGGCGAGGCGCACTCGACGAGCGCGGCGGCCCGCCGGTCGCGTCCACCTCGAACGACTCGGCGATCGCGGCCAGCGTCTCGCCGGCCGAGCGGCCGACCGACCGGGGCCAGAGCCGCAGGACGCGCCGCGCCTCGGTGCGAGCGGACGGCCAGGCGGGCCAGGACCAGGTCCTCGAACGAGGCCGTGAGCGACACGGCGGGCAGCTCGCGCCGCGCGGCCAGGACCTCCTCGGCGACGAGCGGGACGCCCTCCGGACCGCTCGGCGACCACGACCAGCACGCTCGCCGACGGCCGCGATCTCCTCGATCGCCGCGATGAGGCGCGCGAGGTCGTCGCGCCCGAGGGGATCGAGCCGCAGCCGAGCGGGCGCGCGCGCGGCCTCGGCAAGCGCCGCCAGGTCGAGGGCCCACGGATCGTCGCGGCGCACGACGTCGCCCTGGTACGTGGCCACGATGGCCAGCCGCTGGGAACGGGCGATCCGGGCCAGGAACGTGACGAGCGTCCGGGTCGCGGCGTCGGCCCGATGGAGGTCCTCCATGACGAGCAGCACCGGGTGCTCGCTCGCCGAGGCGGCCCACGACGCCGAGGACGCCTTCGAGGAGCCGCGCCTGACGCCGCTCGGCCACCGTCCGGCGCGGGGGTCGACCGTCCGGCCCGGCCCCGATGCGCTCGGCGAGCTCGGGCATGAGCTTGCACGAGCTCGTCGGTCGCGCTGCCGAGGATCGTCCCGAGCCGGTCGTCCGGGAGGGCCGTGCCAGGGTCGGCCGGAGGGCCCGGATCAACGGGCTGCGTAGGGGGCGTCCGTTCCCGGCCCGAACGCACCGCCGCGCAGCACCGTCATCGGCTCGTGGAGACCACCGACCCGGCGGACCGCCTCGTCGAGGAAGCGGCTGGACCCGACCCCGGCCGAGCCGTCGATGAGGAGGGTCGCTGAGCTCCCCGACGCGGCGGCCTGGAGCACGGCGGCGAGCCGCGCGAACGCGTCCTCACGACCCACGAACCGCGCGCTCGTGTACCTGGCGGGCATGCCGGCATGCTACACGGCCGGTCCGCGCCGGACCCGGCGAGAACCCGTGATGGCCATGCATCCGCGCATTGATGTGGTGCGTATGCTCGACACCACCGCCACACCGGCCGGCAGGCCGGCTGTCCGACGGCGGTCGGCATTGGGCGCAGGGACGCCCCCAAGGGAGGTTCGGATGAACACCGTCAAGTCATGGGCCGCGCTCGCAGGCATCGTCCTGGTCGCGGTCGGGATCCTGGGGTTCCTCAACACGCAACTCGTCGGCAGCGCCGAAGGGGCCCTGGTCCCCACTGACGCGCTGCACAACATCGTCCATCTCGCGACCGGCGCGCTGGCCCTGTACATCGCGTTCGGGCTCAGCGGCAAGCAGCAGGTCGACGCCGTGCTCGGCTTCGGCATCCTGTACGTCGTCATCTTCGTGGCCGTGCTCGTGAGCCCGACCCTGTTCGGCCTGTTCACCGTCCCGGCGAACGCCGTCATCCACGTCATCCATGCCGCGGTCGCCGTGGTAAGCCTCGGCGTCGCCATGATGGCGCGCGGCGAGACGGCCCGGATCTGACCGATCACGTGACCGGCACGCACGCGTCGCACGAGCTCGTCGAGCTCCTCGCCGCCCTGATCCTCGACGATCGGTGGCGGACTGCTGCTCGTGCGTGCCGCACTCGGCCCGCCGGATCGCGCACCGCTCGACGCTGGTCGCGACTCCCGGCCCAGCGGCGCCCGAGCGTCGACTGGCGATGAGCGCCATGCGGCGCACCGAGGATCTCGTGATCGTGGCGCTGTCGGCCGCCGCCGCGGTCATCCACCTGGCGGCCGGTCCCGCCCATGTCGAGGAGCTCGGCGACCTGGGACTCGGGTTCTACTCGGCGGCCGTTTCCAGGGGGTCTTCGCCATCGCCTGGTGGCGGAGCGGCGGCTCGCGGCGACTGGTCGCTGAGCCGGGATCGTCGCGAACGTCGGCATGCTCGTCGCCTGGGCATGGTCCCGCGCGGTCGGGCCTCCCGGGCACGGCAGGTCCGGAGGCCATGGGCGTCGGCCGATGGCACGGTCGTCCTCCTGCAGGTCGTCCTCGTCGTCGCCCTGGTCGCCCGGATCCCGGCGCTACGACACGATGGTCGAGATCAGTGCGTCGCCGGCGCCCGTACGCGACCGCGTCGACCTGCGCGGCGTCGTGACGATCGCGCGGCGTCGGCCGGTCGTCGCGCGATCGACGTGGCCGCGTTCGACTCGGCCAGCGACCACTCGGCCGACGATGGCCGGCGCGGCGGTCGGCCATGATCACCACGCGGCCGACACCGCATGGCGCACGGCGCCGGCGCCGACGCGACCCACGCGCCCCACTGAAGCCCACGTCGGTCCGACGCCCGCGCGTCTCGGCTACGCTGCCGCCGTGTGACCGACGGCCGCGCGAGCTCCGCATCCCGCACAACACGCTCAACGAGCTGTCCGGCGAGGAGTGGCTGTACTTCACGAAGTCCCTCTGGACGACCGCCTACCCGTCCGAGCTGGGCCACGCGGCTGCGCAAGGCGCACGGCGCGAACAAGCCGCCGCGGCTCATGGCCCGGCTGATCGAGTTCTTCACGCAAGACCGGCGAGCTCGTCCTCGACCCGTTCGCCGGCGTCGGCGGGACGCTGCTCGGCGCCGCGATCGCGCGCGGTCCGCGGCGCGCCATCGGCATCGAGCTCGATCCGCGCTGGGCGGCGGTCTACGACGAGGTCGTCGCCGGCCTCGCCGGCCGAGCGCGACGGGCTCGGCCCGACCATCGCCGATCTCGGGCACGTCCGACCCGGGCGGCGCCGCGGACGTTCGATCCGAGTCGGGCTGCGAGATGCGCGATCGGCGACGCCCTCGCGATGCTGCCGACGCATCGCCGACGCGTCCGTCGACTTCGTCGCGACCGACCCGCCATACAACATCCAGCTGCCGCTCACGATGGCCGGCGGCACGCTCGCCGAGACGCTCGCCAACCGGCGCACCGACTACGCGATGGTCACCGACGACCCGGCGGACCTCGCGAACGCGCCGGACTACGCCGAGTTCCTCGATCGCGATGGAGGCGGTGTTCGCCGAGCTGCACCGCGTGCTGCGACCCGGGCGCTATGCGGCGTCATCGTCCGCGACGCCTACCAGGACGGCCGCTACCGGTTCACCGGCGTCGGACCTCGCCGGCGCGGGCGGACGCGTCGGGCTCGTGACCAAGGGCGACCTCATCTGGTACCAGGCCGGCACCCGGCTCCGGCCGTACGGCTACCCGCGCGGGTTCGTCCCGAACATCGCCCACCAGCGATC
>CAWEHW010000004.1:0-2336287 GCA_963809045.1 uncultured Chloroflexia bacterium | reverse complement strand
CGTCTCGGGGGACCTCGAGCACCAGAGGCTGAGACGGCGAAACGAAGGATGCACGACATGACCAGACTGAATGGAAAGACCGCCGTGATCACCGGCGGCGCTACCGGCATCGGCCTCGCCGCGGCAAAGCGCTTCATCGAGGAGGGCGCCTTCGTCTTCATCTTCGGCCGCCGGCAGGAAGCGCTCGACGCCGCTGTGGCCGAGCTCGGGCCCAATGCCCGCGCGGTGAAGGGCTCGGTCTCGGATGAGGCCGACCTCGACCGACTCTACGCGGCGGTGAAGGCCGAGCGCGGAACCCTCGACATCGTCTTCGCCAATGCCGGGGCGGGAAGCCAGCTTCGGCTCGGCGAGATCACCGCCGAGCACATTGACGAAACCTTCGACACCAATGTGAAGGGTACGATCTTCACGGTCCAGAAGGCGCTGCCGCTGATGGGCAAGGGCGGTTCGATCATCCTGACCGGATCGAGCGCCGGCACCACGGGCGCCCCGGCATTCACCGCCTACAGCGCGAGCAAGGCGGCCGTGCGCAACCTCGCGCGGACCTGGGCGGAGGACCTGAAGGGCACCGGCATCCGGGTAAACGTGCTGTCGCCCGGGGCGACGGCGACCGAACTCGCGAAGGAAGCGCTAGGCGAGGAGGGCCAGAAGGCCTACGGCGCGATGACTCCGCTCCAGCGCATGGCCGATCCGGCGGAGATCGGGGCGGCGGCCGCCTTTCTCGCGTCGTCGGACAGCAGCTTCATGACCGCCAGCGAGGTCGCCGTCGACGGCGGCCTGGCGCAACTCTGACCCCGGCGCGGTCCCGTGCCTGGCCCACACACAACGAAGGATAAAGATCATGAAAAAACTAGAAGGCAAGGTCGCAGTCATCACGGGCGGAAGCAGCGGGATTGGCTTGGCCACAGCCAAGCGCTTCGTGGAAGAAGGCGCGCACGTCGTGATCACCGGGCGACGAGAGAAAGAGCTGAAGGAGGCCGCAGCCTTCATCAAGAGAAACGTTACGACGGTCGTGGGCGACGTGTCGCGCTTGGAAGATCTGGACCGGCTCTATGCCGTCGTGAAAGAGAAACATGGTCACATCGACATTCTCTTCGCGAACGCGGGCGCGGGGACAATCGCACCGCTCGCGGTGGCGACCGAGGCCCATTTTGACCAGACCTTCGACGTGAACGTGAAGGGGCTGTTCTTTACGGTGCAGAAGGCCCTTCCCCTCTTCAAAGACGGCGGTTCGATCATCCTGACCTCTTCGGTCTCGAACGTGTTGGGGCTGCCAGGGTTTAGCGCCTACGCCGCGAGTAAGGCGGCTGTGCGCAACTTCGCGCGCGCTTGGACGCTGGAGCTGAAAGACCGCAAAATCCGCGTGAATTCGATGAGCCCCGGACCAATCGAGACCCCGGCCTTGGAGACAACGACGGGCCTTACCGCTGAGCAAGCCGAGCAAGCGGCCGCCCAGTTCGCCTCACAGATCCCGATGGGTCGCAGGGGCAAGCCAGAGGAAATCGCGGCTGCCGTCACGTTCCTCGCCTCCGATGAAAGTTCTTACATCACCGGCGTGGATCTCGCCGTCGATGGAGGCATGGCGCAGGTCTGACCCGGCGTCAACACAAGATCGGAGAAACATTATGAGCTACGCAATCATCGGCTTCGGCAAGATCGGCCAGGCCTTGCCAAGGCGTTTGCCCGCAAGGGCATCGAAGTGTCCGTTGCAACCACGCGCGACCCGGAAAGCTTTGCAGCCGATGCGGCCGCGATCGGACCCACGATCATTCCCAAAACACTGGCGGAAGCCGTCAAGGCGGACATCATCTTTTTGGCTGTCCGTTTCGAGTCGCACCCGGATGTCGCGAAGGCGCTGCCCACCTGGCAGGGGAAGACCATCGTCGATGTGACCAATGCCTACGGCGTGCCCCCTGAGAAACTGGGAGGACAGCCTTCTTCCAAGTTCGTCGCGCAGGCCTTCACTGGTGCAAGACTGGTCAAGGGCTTCAACCATTTGGTCGCTGCCGTCCTTGACCAAGATCCGGCCGTGCATGGCGGCAGGAGAGTCGTGTTCCTGGCGAGCGACGATGACGCTGCCGCAGCGGAGATTGGTGCGCTTGCGGAAAATCTCGGTTTCGCGCCGATCAAACTTGGCGGGCTTTCGGAAGGCGGACTGCTTGTGCAGGCGCGCGGAAATAGCTGGGGTCAGCTGATCTTCAAGGACCTGGTCAAGTTCGACTGATGAACACGACGTGCCCACCGGCAGGGCCACGATGCACGGATCGGATCGAGCGCGATCCGATCCGAGCGAAATGGAGAAATTCCCATGAGCATTGAGAAGAACATCCAGACCGTGAAGGACTTCTTCGCCGCGATCGGCCGCGGCGACAGGGAGGCTCTGCTGGCGCTGGTCGCCGAAGACATCGAGTGGATCATTCCGGGCGAGGACTGGCCGCTGGCCGGAACGCACCGCGGACACGCGGGGCTGGCGGATTTGCTTGAGACGGCATCCAAGTCGATAGAAACGTCCACGGAACCCCGGGAGTTCGTAGCGCAAGGAGACCGGGTCCTGGTCGTCGGCTTCGCGAGGGGAAAGATCAAAGCCACGAACAAGACGTTCGAGGACGACTGGATCTTCGCCATCACGGTCCGGGACGGCAGACTGACCAACATCCGGGAATATGTCGACACGCAAGCACTGGCGCGGGCCTCGCAGATGGACGCGTCCGGGCCGGCGTAGCGCTGGCCATCTGCGGCCATCGGCTCGGGGTAGACGGTGGATCAGCCGTGGATCGCCGCCTCGCACGCCGCGCGCTCGTCGAATGCCCAACCGTAAAGGAGATCCCGATGTACGACCAATCCAAGCTATCCGAGTTGATCCGGTTCGCACGCGTCGATGCGGGCTCCACCGTCATCGACGTTTACCCAGGCGACGGCGACTGGACCCGCCTCTTCTCCGACATCGTGGGACCCGAAGGACGGGTCTACAGCTTCGTGCCGGCCGAAGTCGCCCACTTCAAGAACGATCCGGTCGGCCGCATGCGGACGCTTGCGAAGGAGCCGGGCCGAGAGAACGTCGAAGCCGTCTCGGCGGACCTCGTGGCGATGCCGGAGGTCACGCAACCAGCGGATGTCCTGTGGCTGCACCTGTTCTACCACGATCTCCACACCGCGCTGATCCAGGCCAAGGGCGCGACGGCGGCCGACTTCAATCGAGCCGTCTACGAGCGGCTGAAGCCCGGTGGGTCCTACGTCATCGTCGACCACGCCGCCGCCGCCGGGGCGGGCACGAGCGACGCCCAGTCGCTGCATCGGATCGACCCTGCGTCCGTCCGCGAGGAGGTGGAGGCGGCCGGCTTCGTGCTGGACGCGGAAAGCACCATGCTCGCGAACAAGGACGATCCGCACTCGATCAAGGTGTTCGATCCCTCGATCAAGGGCGAGACCGATCGCTTCGCCTATCGGTTCGTGAAGCCCTGACAGGGAGGTCGGCTTACTAGACAGCGGCCGTGGCGGCGCCAGCTCCGTCCAGGCACCGACCCTTCAGTCGAAGAAGTCCGGCGTCCTCTTCGCGGAGGTATTTCTTCGCGCCTTCGGCGATCGATGTCGAGGCCGAGGCCCGGCGCTTCGCAGCAGGTCGACCATGCTGTCGTTCACGATCTGTCCTTCGGCAGGCCGATGACGATGTCCTCCCACCAGGGGTCGGAGGCGCTCGGGTATTCGAAGGCGATGTAGTTGGCGGGCAGGGTGGCGCAGACATTGATCAGCGCGCCGAGGCCGAGCAGGCCGTTGGCGGTGCCGTGCGGCGCCATCATGATCGAATGCATGTAGGCGTGCTCGGCGACCCACTTGAGCTCGGCGATGCCGCCGATATCGGCCGGGTCGGGACCGATGACGCGCACCGCCTGCGTCTCGATCAGCTCCTTGAAGTTGTGGCGGAGGTAGATCTGCTCGCCGGTGTGGATCGGCGTCGAGGTCGACGTGGTCAGTTCGCGATAGGCCTGCGGATTGACCCACGGCACGTAGTCGCCGGTCAGCATGTCCTCGAGCCACATCAGATTGTACTTTTCGACCGCCTGCGCGAAGCGGATGGCGTCGGGCAGGAACCAGCCGGGGCCGCAGTCGAGCGCCAGCGAGACCTTGTCGCCCAGCACCTCCTTCATGGCGATGACGCAGTCGATCATGTGCTCCAAGCCGCGCTCGCTGATCTGCCCCTGGTCCATGGCGCCGTGATAGCCGGCTGGCTGGCTGCACGCCGTAGTGGAAGTCGGGCACGTTGGTCTTCATGTTGGAGTGGAAGCTGATGCCCTGCTTCACCATGAAGAAATTTTCCGGCCGCTCCATCATCCACTTGACGTCGGCGGCGTAGTCCTCCGGGCTGGTCGCCGGTGCGCTTCCGGCGGATCGAGCCGTTGTAGACGCGCACCTTGTCGCGCACCTTGCCGCCGAGCAGCTTGTAGACCGGCACGCCGGCCGCCTTGCCGGCGATGTCCCACAGCGCGTGCTCGATGGCGCTGACCGCGGCGCCGTAAGGCTTGAACGAGCCGCGCTGGCGGATCTTCAGCATCACGCGCTCGACGTCGGTCGGGTCCTCGCCGATCAGCGCGTCGCGGAAATGCAGCACCCAGGGCTTGAGGTAGGGCTTGGTGTATTCCACCTCGCCGAGGCCGTAGAGGCCCTCGTCGGTGACGATGCGGACGATGGGATGCTTGCCGATGACGGCGCAGCGCAGGTCGGTGATTTTCATGGCGGTCCTCTTATTTCACCGACGAGAAGGCGGTCGGCGCCAACAATTGATTGGTGATGTTGGCGACGATCTGTCCGTCCCGTTCTCGGACTCGTCGCGCACCTTGAGCCATTCCGGATCGGTGGCGAAAGCCGTCCATTTCGTCTCGCGCTCGGCGAGCGATTCCCAGGCGAGGAAATAGGTGAGGCGCTGGTTGCTTTCACCGACCACCGTCGTGAAGAACCCGGCCTGGCGGATGCCATGCTTGTCCCACAGTGCCAGCGTATGGTCGGTGAAGCGCTTGAGCAGTGCGGGCAACCGGCCAGGCAGGCAGTCGTAGACTCTAAGCTCGTAGATCATCGTTCTTTCCCGCCCTGTTGCTCGTTCCCCATAGGTCGCGGTGTCAGCTCCAGGTCCGGTCCCAGGAATATTCGTCGTCCCAGTGGTCGGTCGGCTGCCAGATGCCTGTGACGCCCGGCTGCAGGTGCTGGCCGATGACCTCGTCGACGACATCGTCGATGCCCAGGCCCGGCTTGTCCGGCACGGTGATGAAGCCGTCCTTGACCAGCGGCTTGGGCAGGCCGGTGACGATGTCGTCCCACCAGTCGCACGTCGACCGAGTGATATTCGAGCGCCATGAAGTTTTCGGTCGCGACCGCGACATGCGCGGCGGCCATCGCGGCGATCGGGCTTTCGGCCATGTGGATGGCCATGGCGACGCCATGGTCCTGCGCCGCGTCGCCGATCTTCTTGGTCTCGAGGATGCCGCCGGAGGTCAGCAGGTCCGGGTGGATGACCGAGATGCCGCGCTTGAGCAGCGGCTCGAAGCCTTCCTTGAGGTAGATGTCCTCGCCGGTGCAGATCGGCACCGAGGTCGCTTCCTGCAGCTGCCGATACTGCTCGGTGTACTGCCAGGGGATCACGTCCTCGAGCCAGGCCGGCACGTATTTCTCGATCCGCCTGGCGAGCCGGATGCCGTTCTGCAGCGAGATGTGGCCGACATGGTCGATGGCGAGCGGGATCTCGTATGCCGATGACCTCGCGCACCTCGGCGATGTACTGCTCCAGCAGGTCGAGGCCCTTGTCGGTGAAGTGCAGGCCGGTGAAGGGGTGGCGGACGTTCTGCACGTCGTAGGCGGCGTTGCGGGCGCGGCGCTCCTCGAGCGTCTTGCCCGGCCGCGGCCGGGATGGCTGGATAGCCTTCGAGCGTGCCGGCGGGCGCCACCACCGCGCCCGGGATGTCGGCGATCTGCATCAGCCCCAGGTCCATCTTGAGGAAGGTGAAGCCGAGGTCCATGCGCTCCTTGAGGCGCTTGCCGGTCTCGGTGCCGCTCGGCTTGTCGGCGTCGGTGTCGCAATAGATGCGCACCTTGTCGCGGAACTTGCCGCCGAGCATCTGGTAGATCGGCACGCCATAGGCCTTGCCGGCGAGATCCCAGAGCGCGATCTCGACCGCCGAGACGCCGCCGCCCTGCCGGCCGTGGCCGCCGAACTGCTTGATGCGGCGGAACAGCCGGTCGATGTCGCAGGGGTTCTCGCCCAGCAGCCGGCTCTTGAGCATCAGCGCATAGGTGGCGCTGGCGCCGTCGCGCACTTCGCCCAGCCCGACGATGCCCTGGTTGGTGTAGATCTTGAGCAGCGCCGCACGGAGACCGCGCGGACGCCGCGTGAGCCGCGAACGGCAGGCGGACGGGCCGCCGCGGCCAAGGCGGTCGGGGCTCGCGCCGCGCGCGATGCCGACACTGCCGAAGCCGAAGCGACCGCAGCCATCGATGCCGCCAAGCCGGCGAAGGCGGCCAAGGCGCCAAGGGCCGCCGCGACAGACTCCGACGCTGACGCCCAGGAACCAGAGGCCGACGCCGTCGAGGCGTCGAACGCCGAAGCCGCCGGGACCATCGAGGCTGACGAGATCGCCGAGGCCGAGACGCTTGCCGGCGATGCGTCGGCTGCTGCTGACGATGCCTCGGCTGCCGCCGACGATGCGCCTGCGGGCGACGCGTCGGCTGCCGCCGACGACGCGTAGTCGTGTTCGACTCCCTGCTCAACGCGTTCCGCGCGCCGGACATCCGGCGGCGTGTGCTCTATGTCGCTCGCGCTGCTCATCGTGTTCCGGTTGCTGGCCGCGGTGCCGGTCCCGGGCATCGATCGGACGGCGCTCGCCGACTTCATCTCGGGCAATGCGCTGATCGGCCTGCTCGACCTGTTCTCGGGGGGTGGGCTGTCGAACTTCTCGGTCGTCGCCGTTGGCATGAACCCGTACATCAACGCCTCGATCATCATGCAGTTGATGACGGGCGTGGTGCCCTCGCTCCAGGCGCTCAGCCGCGAAGGCGAGTACGGCCGGAACAAGATCAACCAGTACACCCGGTACCTGACCGTCCCGATGGCGATCCTCCAGTCGTACGGGTTCCTCGCCCTGCTCAACTCGCAGCAGGTCCTGACCGGTGGCTTCGACCTGGCCAACTTCACCACGCTGACCCAGATCGCGACCCTCACCGCGGGCGCCATCGCCCTGATGTGGATCGGCGAGCTGATCACCGAACGCGGGATCGGCAACGGCATCAGCTTCATCATCTTTGCGGGCATCGTCAGCCAGGCGCCGAGTGCGATCGGCGCGTTCCTGATCAGCCCGAACATCTCGGTCTTTGTCGCGTTCGCGGTCGTGGCGATCGCCGCGGTCGCTGTGATCATCTACATCCAGGAAGGCCAGCGCCGGATCCCGATCCAGTACGCAAGCCGTGTCCGCGGCCGCCGGATGTATTCGGGCGGGCAGACGTTCCTGCCGCTGCGGGTCAACCAGGCCGGCGTGATCCCGATCATCTTCGCCATCAGCATCCTGCTGTTCCCCCAGCAGCTGGCGTCGTATTTCACGACGTCGCAGGTCACGATCGTCGCGGACATTGCCCGGGGGGTCGTGAGCTTCCTCGCCCCGACGTCGTTGATCTACATCGCGCTCTATTTCCTGCTCACGGTTGGGTTCACGTATTTCTACACGGCCTTCACGTTCAAACCGGACGAAACGGCCGAGCAGTTGCGCAAGAACGGCGGGTTCATCCCGGGGATTCGTCCCGGGCGGCCGACCCAGGATTACCTTGCCCGGGTCGTCAGCCGGATCACCTTCGCCGGTGCGCTGTTCCTGGCCATCGTCGCCGTGGCGCCCCAGGTCGCGGGCCTGGCATTCCCGGATCTCGGCGCCCTCGGCCTCGGCGGGACGAGCCTCCTCATCGTCGTGTCCGTCGTGGTCGAGACGATGAAGCAGATCGAGGCGCAGCTGATGATGCGCAACTACGAAGGCTTCATCCGATGAGCGTGGCGAACACCTTGGCGACGTCCCTGACGGGCCATTCCCGCGTTGTCGGCTCCGCGCGCTCGCTTGTGCACCTGCGGGTGCACGCGCTCACGTGCTCGCCGACGCCTTGGACTGTCCTCGTCAGGGCCGCCGCAGCCAAGTTCTAATGACCGTCGTAGTCCTGCTCGGGGCCCCGGGTGCCGGGAAGGGGACGCAGGCGCCGATCCTGGCGGAGCATCTCGGGGTGCCGATCCTGGCCTCCGGTGACCTGCTCAGGGCGGCCGTCGCGGCTCGCTCGGCGCTCGGCAGCGCGGCGGACCGGTACATGAGCCGCGGCCAGCTGGTGCCCGACGAGACGATCGTGGACATCTTCCTCGAGCGCCTGGGTGCGGAGGACGCCGTCAACGGCGCGATCCTCGATGGGTTCCCCCGGACGCTCGGGCAGGCCGAGGCGCTCGATCGCGCGCTGGCCGATCGTGGCAGCCGCGTGGACCTCGCCCTGTACATCGACGTCCCGGAGGACGACCTCGTCGCGCGGATGGCGAGCCGCCGGATCTGTGCCGCCAACGGCCACGTCTACAACGTGGCGTCGAACCCGTCCAAGGAGCCCGGGATCTGCGACCTGGACGGTTCGCCGTTGATCCAGCGCGAGGACGACAGCGAGGCCACGGTCCGGGCGCGGATGGCCCAGCAGATCCCACCCCTCCGACAGGTCGTGGACCACTACCTCGCGACCGGCGTCCTCCGGACGATCGATGGCCTCAGGCCGATCGTCGAGGTCACCGCCGCGCTCGCCGCCGTCGACCGACGGCTTGGCGCCGCCTGATCATGGTCACTCGCAAGTCCCGTTCCGAGATCGAGCGGATGCGCCAGGCCGGCCGGATCGTGGCCGAGGTGCTCGACATGATCGAGGCGGAGCTCCGCCCGGGCGTGTCGACGGCCGACCTCGACGCGATGGCCGAAGCGCACATCCGTGCGTCCGGCGCCGTGCCCTCGTTCAAGGGCTATCCGGGGATCAACCCCAGGCGACCGTTCCCGGCCAGCGTCTGCATCTCCATCGACGACGAGATCGTGCACGGCATCCCGGGTTCGAGGACCATCCGCGACGGCCAGATCGTGTCTGTCGACGCCGGCGCGATCGTCGACGGCTGGCATGGCGACGGGGCCCGGACCCTGTTCGTGGGCGAGCCGCCGGCCAAGGTCCGCCAGTTGATCGACCTGACCCGCGAAGCGATGCTTGCCGGGATCGCCGCGGCCGTGCCCGGCAACCACATCGACGACGTCTCCGCGGCGGTCGAGACGGTCGCCAATACGGCCGGGCTGGGGATCATCCGCCAGTTCGTGGGTCACGGGATCGGCACGGACATGCACGAGGAGCCACAGGTCCCCAACTACCGGACCGGCCGACCCGGACGCAAGCTTGAGCCCGGGATCTGCCTCGCGATCGAGCCGATGTTCACGCTGGGCAGCCACGACACGCGGATCCTCGCCGACGACTGGACGGTCGTGACCGCGGACGGGTCAATGGCGGCCCATTTCGAGCATTCGATCGCGATCACCCCCGACGGCCCGCAGATCCTGACCCAGGCATGACGGATGGTTGCCTGAAATGCCCATCTTTGATACGCTACGCGTTCGTGTGTCGGCCCGGCTTGGGCCGGCACTGCGCGTGAGAAAGGGAAGCACGTAGCCTGTGGCCAAGCGCGATGCGATAGAAGTGGAGGGAACCGTGGTTGAACCCCTTCCCAACACGATGTTCGCGGTCGAGCTGGAGAACGGCCACCGGGTGCTCGCCCACATCAGCGGCAAGCTGCGGATGAACTTCATCCGGATCCTGCCCGGTGACCGTGTCCGTGTCGAGTTGTCGCCGTACGACCTGACGCGCGGCCGGATCACGTACCGACTCAAGTAACCCACCCCAGCAGCACACGATCGAGGATCCGTTGAAAGTCAGAGCCTCCGTCAAGGCCCGTTGCGACAACTGCAAGGTCATTCGTCGCCACGGCACCGTGATGGTCATCTGCACCAATCCCAAGCACAAGCAGCGGCAGGGGTAACCGATGGCCCGTATCGCCGGTGTCGATGTCCCGCGCGAGAAGCGCGTCGAGGTCGCCCTCACCTATGTCTTCGGGATCGGCCTGCCGACCAGCCAGAAGATCCTCGCCCAGACGAACATCAACCCGGACACGCGGGTCAGGGACCTCACCGAAGAGCAGGTCAACCGGCTGCGGGAGCTGATCGACCGTCGCTACAAGGTCGAAGGCGACCTCCGTCGCGAGGTCGCGCTGAACGTCAAACGACTGATCGAGATCGGCTCGTACCGCGGCCTGCGCCATCGGCGCAACCTGCCGGTTCGTGGCCAGCGCACCAAGACGAACGCTCGCCAGAGGCGCGGACCGAAGAAGACGGTCGGCGTCAGGCGCAAGAAGTAACGAGGGACTGACCAGGCATGGCGGAACGCAAGCGAGCGGTCAAGGTTCGGCGCCGGGAGAAGAAGAACGTCCCCCAGGGGCACGTCCACATCCAGGCCACGTTCAACAACACGATCATCACGATCACGGACCTCAACGGCGCGGTCATCAGCTGGGGCTCCGCCGGCGTGGCCGGCTTCAAGGGTTCCCGCAAGAGCACGCCGTATGCCGCCGCCCTGTCCGCCGAAGGCGCCGCCAAGCGTGCGATGGAGCACGGCATGCGCCAGGTTGAGGTCTACGTGAAGGGACCGGGCGCCGGCCGCGAGCAGGCCGTCCGATCGCTCCAGGCTGCCGGCCTCGAGGTCAGCGCCATCACCGACGTCACCCCCATTCCGCATAACGGTTGCCGCCCGCCCAAGCGGCGCCGAGTCTAGAGCGTCGAGGATCCATGGCCCGTTATACCGAACCTGTCTGCCGTCTCTGTCGACGGGAGGGCGCCAAGCTCTTCCTCAAGGGGACTCGTTGCTATACCAAGAAGTGCGCCTTCGAGCGCCGGCCGACACCGCCCGGTCAGCACGGCGTCCGCCGGCGCAAGGTGGGTGAGTACGGCCTGCAGCTTCGCGAGAAGCAGAAGGTCCGTCGCACGTACGGCGTCCTCGAGCGCCAGTTCCGCAACTACTTCATCGACGCGTCGAGCCGCCCCGGCGTGACCGGCGAGAACCTGCTTCGATCGCTGGAGCTCCGCCTCGACAACGTGGTCTACCGGATGGGCATCGCCTCGTCACGAGCGCAGGCGCGTCACTTCGTCGGCCACGGCCACCTCAGCGTCAACGGCAAGCCCACCAACATCGCGTCGTACCAGCTCAAGCCGGGCGACAGGATCGAGGTCCGCGAGACCCACAAGGCACGCGAGCCGTTCAAGATCGCCAAGGAAACCCTCCGATCGCATCAGGCGCCGGAGTGGCTGACCGTGGATGCCACCAGCCTGAGCGGTGCGATCGTCGCCCCGCCATCCCGCGACCAGATGCCGCTCGACCTCAACGAGCAGCTCGTGGTCGAGTACTACTCGAGGTAACCCGCCCTCATGATCGAACTCGAGACCCCGCAGATCGAGCCCGTCGAGGAAGTCGGCACGTACGCCAAGTACGAGGCCGGCCCCCTGCAGGCCGGCTACGGCGTCACCATCGGCAACGCCTTGCGGCGCGTGCTCCTCTCGTCGCTCGAGGGCGCCGCGGTGACGAGCATCCAGATCCGCGACGTCTACCAGGAGTTCTCGACGATCCCGGGCGTCAAGGAAGACGTCACCCAGATCGTCCTGAACGTCAAGAAGCTCCGCCTCAAGAGCTACGCCGACCATCCCGTGCAGCTCCGCCTGATCAAGAGCGGCGCGGGTGCGGTGACGGCCGCCGATGTCGCCGAGTCGGCCGACGTGGAGATCATGAACCACGACCTGGTTCTGATGACCCTCGACACGGACGACGTGACGATCGAGATGGACCTGACCGTCGAGCGCGGCGTCGGGTACCTCGGCGCAGAGCGGGCCGAGGCGCTGCCGATCGGCGTGATCGCCGTCGACGCGATCTTCACGCCGGTCCGCAAGGTCAACTACGCCGTCGAGAGCATGCGCGTCGGTCAGATGACCAACTACGACAAGCTGACGATCGAGATCGAGACCGACGGGACGATCGGACCCGAGGAGGCGCTCAGCCGCTCGGCCGAGATCCTGGTCAACCAGTTCCGGCCGTTCGTCACGGTCGGCATGGCCGCCATCCCCGCGGTCGCGGTCACCGGTGCCGCCGCCCTCCCGTCGAACATGCTGGACATGCCGATCGAGGAGCTCGACCTCCCGATGCGGGCCTACAACTCGCTCAAGCGCAACAACATCGTGAAGGTCGGCCAGCTGCTCCAGCTCAAGGACGACGACCTGCTGCGGATGCGCAACTTCGGCAAGAAGTCGCTCGACGAGATGAAGGAACGCCTGCGCATGCGCGGCTTCATCATCCCGGAGACCGAATCGGATGGCCTCGACGGCGTCGACACGGACGACGAGCCCTTCGAGGACGAGGCGGAGAGCTGATCGATGGCGCACCGGATCGGTGGTCGCAAGCTCAGCCGCAAGACCGGCCCGCGGATGAGCCTGTTCAAGAACCTGACCGTGTCGGTCATCCGCTACGAGAAGGTCAAGACGACCGAGGCGAAGGCCAAGGAGATCAGCGGCCGGGTCGAGAAGATGATCACGCTGGCCAAGCGCGGCGACATCGCGGCGCGACGGTCCGTGGTCGCCCAGTTCCCCAACGAGCCGCTGGTCGTGGCCAAGCTGTTCGACGAGATTGCACCCAAATACGCTGACCGGACCTCGGGCTACACCCGGATCGTCCGCATCGGACAGCGCCGCGGCGATGCCGCGGAAATCGTCCAGATCGAACTCGTCTAGGCGCTCGAGAGGGCGTCCCCTTGCGCTATCGCGCTCGGGTCGAATACGACGGAACGGACTACGCCGGGTTCCAGGTCAATCCTGGGAAACGGACGGTCCAGGGGGCTCTGGAGACCGCTCTGGCCCGCCTCGGTGACGGGGTGGAGCAGCGGGTCGACGGAGCCGGCCGAACGGATGCCGGCGTGCATGCCCTGGGGCAGGTGATTGGGTTCACCTACACCGGGCGGCTCACCGAGACCGACCTGGGGCGGGCGCTCGATGCGCTCCTCCCACCGGACCTCACGGTGCGCGACGTCCGCCGCACCACGGCCAGGTTCAACCCCCGCTTTGCGGCGCGGTACCGGGAGTATCGCTACACCGTCTGGAACGGGCCGCGCAGTCCGCTTCACGAGCGCACGGCGCTCGGGGTGCGGGTCCCGCTCGACACCGCCGCGATGGCGCGAGCCGGGTCGGCCTTCATCGGCCGGCACGACTTCTCCGCCTTCGGGGCGACGGACCGCTCGCCGGTCCGGACCGTCAGGATGGTCCGGGTCAGGCGGGAGGGCCGGTTCGTGACGATCGACGTCAGGGCCGACTCCTTCCTGCGGGGCATGGTCCGCCGGATGGTGGCCGTCCTCCTGGAGGTCGGCCTTGGGAAGATGGATGAGACAACGGTCCAGGCGGCATTGGCCGGTCCCGGACCGGCCTTCGACGGGGCAGCCGTCCCGGCCAAGGGGCTCTGCCTCAGGCGCGTGGCCCTCGGGCGACGAGCCACCGAACTGAACGGAGAACACGAGGAACGATGAACGCGAAGACCATATCGGTACGAGAGAGCGAGATCGATCGACGATGGTTCGTCGTCGACGCGAGGGACGAGACCCTCGGTCGGCTCGCTTCGCGGATCGCGCGCGTCCTCGAGGGCAAGCACAAGCCCACCTACCAGCCCAACCTGGACTCCGGCGACCACGTGATCGTGCTCAACGCGGGCAAGATCGCGGTCACCAGCGACAAGCTCGAGAGCAAGCTGTACAGCCGCCACAGCGGCTATCCCCAGGGCTTCAAGCAGGAGACCCTGGGCCACCTCCTCGCACGCCGGCCCGAAGAAGTGATCCGGCGCGCCGTCAAGGGGATGCTTCCCCACAACCGTCTCGGCACCCAGCAGCTGCGCAAGCTGAAGGTCTACGCGGGGACGGATCATCCGCATCAGGCCCAGCGGCCTGAACCGCTCGCCTGACGAGGAGCTCACCTGACATGTCGATCCCGTCCTTCTACTCCGGAACCGGCCGTCGCAAGACCGCCATCGCCCGCGTCCGGCTGCTGCCGGGCGAAGGCGAGATCGTGGTCAACGGACGTTCGCTCGAAGAGCACTTTGGCAACGCCGTCAACGAGACCGAGGTCCGCATGCCGTTCCGGGTGACCGGCACGGAGGGACGCTTCAACGTGATGATCAAGGTCGAAGGCGGCGGGGTCACCGGTCAGGCCGGCGCGATCCGCCACGGCATCGCCCGGGCGTTGCTCGAGATCGACCCCGAGGGCCACCGGACGCCGCTTCGGCAGGCCGGCCTCCTGACGCGCGATCCACGCATGAAGGAACGCAAGAAGTACGGACTCAAGCGAGCCCGCAAGGCCCCGCAGTACACGAAGCGGTAGCGTCCGCCCGAGAGCGCCCGCCCGATCGGTCACTTCGGTCCTGGCGTGCGCCACGAGGCCGGTCCCATACGAATCCTTGCCAGATTCCCGCGGGGCGATCGTCAGGCACGAAACCGCGACGGTTCGGCCCGCTGCTGGCCTGGAGATAGCGGTTTTCGAGCGTGGCAGCTTCTTCGCCTGAGCTGATTCCGATTCCGAACGTCGCCCAACCGTCGCCCGGCGGAAATCTGTCAATTTCTGGGCCGGTTCTGTGCCAGACGGTAGCGGGACGGGAATCTGTCAAACCGAGGGCAATCCCCCGCGCAGGCACGCCCCCCGAAGGTAGAGTTGCGAAATGAGTCCGTCGACGTCGTCCCTCGTTGGGCGCGATCTCCTGAGCGTCGCCGATCTGTCTGCCGACGAGGTTCGGCGCGTGTTTGCCACGGCCACCACGCTCAAGGCCGAGTTTCGCGCCGCCCGGCGGCATGCCAGCCCGCCGCTTCCCGGGCGGACGCTGGCCATGCTGTTCCAGAAGCCAAGCCTCCGAACGCGGGTCAGCTTCGAGGCCGGGATGGTCCAGCTCGGCGGGCATGCCATCTACCTGACCCACGACGTCGTGCTGGGCGCCCGGGAGAGCGTCCGGGACGTCGCTCGGAACCTCGAGCGGATGGTCGATGCGATCGTCGTCCGGACCGGGTCGCACGAGGTAGCGACGGAGCTCGCGACCCAGGCCAGCATCCCGGTGATCAACGGGTTGACCCTCCGAGAGCATCCCTGCCAGGCGCTCGCCGACATGTTCACGATCGAGGAGCGGTTCGGAACGCTCGACGGTGTCGTTTTGGCGTTCGTCGGCGACGGCAACAACGTCTATCACTCGCTCGCCCTCCTCGGCGCGGCGCTCGGGATGGAGATCCGGCTCGCCCACCCCGCCGGGTACGCTCCGAACGACCGGATCGTGACGCGTGCCCAGGAACTGGCGGAAGGCTCCGGGGCTCGGCTGCGGTTCGGTCATGACGCGGTGGACGCGGTCGGCGGCGCCGCCATTGTCTACACGGATGCCTGGACATCGATGGGCCAGGAGGCCGAGACCGAGGCCCGCCGGGATGCCTTTGCCGCGTACCGCGTCGATGACGCGCTCCTGGATGCGGCCGGGCGTGATGCCCTCGCCATGCACTGCCTGCCGGCCCACCGTGGCGAGGAGATCACGTCGGCGGTCATGGATGGGCCGCGGAGCCTGATCTGGGAGCAGTCCGAGAACCGCCTGCACGTCCAGAAGGCCCTCCTCGTCGAACTGCTTGGAAGCGCGGCGGCCGCATGACCGGGTCGCTCTACGAGGGCTACAAGGAGGCGCTTCGACGCGGTCATGTCGCCGCGCTTCGTGGCCGTCTCGATCTCGCGTTGGCCGCCTACCGCGAAGCCGCCCGGATCGCCCCGGATCGGGCGCTGCCGTATGTCGGGCTGGGCGGCGTCCTGGCCAGGCTCGGGCGCGTCGACGAGGCGCTTGCGGCGTACCGGAACGCCACCGATCGCTCGGCCGACGACGAGGGGGCGCTCCGCGGCCGTGCCGACCTGTTGGCCACGGAAGGGCGCCGCGCCGAGGCCGCGGCAACGCTCGATCGCCTTGCCGGCGTCCTGGAACGAGCGGACCGGACCGCCGATGCCTGCGACGTGGCTCGCCGCGCGCTCGAGCTCGCCGAATCACGAGGCAGGCGCAAGCTCGTCCAGTCGCTCGTCGAACGCCTTCGCGAGAACGCGAGCGATCCGTCGGTTGCCGAAGCGCTCGAACGGGCACTCGGCGTCCTCGAGGCAGATCCCGCCTCGAAGCGAGCGCCAGACGTCACTGCGGCTGACGAGCCGGTTTCGGCCAGCGAGGAGCCGCCGCCCTCGCCGGTGAGGCTCGCTCCGCCGCCCGACCCGCTCGCGCTCGCGCGGGCGTTCGACGCGGCGTACGACGCCGGCAATCTCGACGAGGCCCGCAGGCAGGCCGTCGCGGGCGCCGCCGCCCATCGGACGGTTGGTCAGTTCCACGCCGCCGTCGATGCCTGCTACCAGGCCCTGGCCATCGCCCCGGCCGACCCGAGCGTCCATTTCGCGCTCGCGCAGCTCTACCTCGATCGAGGCTGGCGGAGCCTGGCCGCCGACAAGCTCGTGCTGATCGGTCGCCTCGCCGAGCTGACCGGCGACTCGGCGTCGATGGCGCGGCTGTGCGACCTCGCCACGCAGGCGGTTCCCCGACGACACGAGGCTCGCGGAGATGTGCCGCTAGGGATCGACGCGGCGCCCACCGGGGCCGGCCGCCCCGGCCCGAGGATCGGGCCTCGATGTACACTCGGGCGACGATGCCGGAGCTCCTAGGATCGATCATCGACCTGGTGAACCTGTCGACGATCATCGACATCGGGATCACCGCGCTCCTCATCTACTGGCTGTTCAGCCTGATCCGCGGGACGCGGGCCGTCCGCCTGGTGATCGGGGTCAGCGTGCTGTTCGTCGTGTACGCGCTGGCCGTGTCGTTCCACATGCTCCTGCTGACCCAGATCCTGCAGGCCGGCGCGGTCGTCGGGTTGTTCGCCCTGGTCGTGGTCTTCCAGCCAGAGCTGCGGCGCGCTCTCGAGCGGATCGGGCGGGTCGGATCCTTCGGCTGGATGTTCTCGCCGGCGGAGTCGCGCCACGCGGAGCTTGTCGCGACCGAGGTGGCACGGGCGGCCGCGGAGCTGTCCGCCGAAGGCCATGGCGCGCTCATCGTGCTCGAACGGGAAACCGGGCTCGAGGAAGTGGCCGAGACGGGAATCATGATCCACGGCGACGTGTCCGCCGACCTCCTGCAGACGATCTTCACGCCGCGTTCCGCCTTGCATGACGGAGCGGTGATCATCCGCGAAGACAGGATCGTGGCAGCCGGCGCGTTGCTCCCGCTGGCTGAGACATCGATCCATTCGGAACGGTTCGGGACGCGCCACCGCGCGGCGCTGGGCATCACCGAGCAGACCGACGCCGTCGTCATCGTGGTGTCCGAGGAGAACGGCCAGATCAGCCTGGTGGAGCGCGCGCGGATCGTCCGGAACCTCACCGAGGCGGGCCTTGCGCGGGCCATCCAGGGGTTCCTCGACCCCGCCGGGGGCCGGAGCGGGGCGTTCGGGTGGCGCTCGGCGACCGGGAGCCGGGCGGCGGGCATCGGCGCACGCCGGCTGCAATCGATGCGCCGCTTCGTGGGGCGATCCGAACCCTTTCGAAGCCAGGCGGCGGGAGCCGCCCCCGCCGCCGCAGGAGCCGCCGCCCCCGCCGCCGCCGGAGCCGCCAGCAGCCTGAGCTCGATCTCGAGTGCCTCCGCCGGCGTGCCGGCCGGGCCATCGTCCGCGGTTCCGTCCGGCGAAGCCCACGATGAGTCGGGCAGCACGTCGGGCGCTCGGACCCCGCGGTGAGGCGGATCCTCCTTCGGCTGGTCCACAACTGGCCACTCAAGCTCGCGGCGGTTGGTCTCGCGACGCTGCTGTACGGCGGCTTGGTGGCCTCCCAGAGCACCCGAACCCTGGCCAACATCGTCGTGGAGATCCAGCAGGACGGCCAGCCCGCCGAATTCGTTCCTGCTCAATTCGATCGATCCCGTGACCGAGATCCGATACTTCGCGCCGCCGGACATCCGACCGCTCTCGTCGGACTTCCAGGCGTCGATCGACCTGGGCGGGATCCAGCCCGGTAGCGGACCCCAGCGCGTGCCCGTCCGCGTCGTCTCGATCGACGATCGGATCACCGTCGTCGGGTTCCAGCCGTCGGAGGTGACCGTCGATCTCGACCGCCTCGGCACCGCGACCGTCGACGTGATCGTCGAGCACGAGCAGGCGCCCGAAGGGCTCGAGCTGGGCGAGGTCACCATCGACCCGACCCGGGTCGAGGTCTTCGGTCCGGCATCGGTCCTCGATCGCGTCACGGCGGCCCGGGCCAGCGTCATCATCCAGCCTTCGGGCATCGACGTCGACCAGGACATCAACCTCGTCGCGATCGATGAGCTTGGCGAAGCGGTCGGTCAGGTCGAGCTCGATCCGCGCGCGGCCCATGTCACGATCCCGGTCTTCTCGGATCGCGAGCAACGGACACTGCCGGTGAGCCCGGTCATCAGCGGTGACCCGGCGGCGGGTTTCGAGATCGCGTCCGTGACGGTCGATCCCCCGACGGCGCTGGTCGAAGGGGACGCGGATCAGCTGGCCCAGCTCATCCGCGTGGACACCGCGCTCATCTCGATGACCGGCGTGTCGTCGGATCGAACGGTCACGGTCCCGCTGCTCCTGCCGACCGGCGTCCTGGCCGTCGGAAGCGACCAGATCAGCGTGTCGATCACGCTCCGCCCGGTGACCGCCACTCGCACGTTCAGCGCGGGAGTCCGGTTCACGGGCGCGGGGCGAGGACTGTCCTACGACGTCGACGTCGACCGCCTGGTGGTCACGATCGGCGGTTCGGTCGCGGACCTGGATCGCCTGAGCGGCATTGCGCTCGTGGCCGACCTCGACGTCTCCGGCCTGCAGCCGGGGACCGAGACCGTGCCGGTGACCTTCCAGCTGCCGACCGGGACCGCGCTCGTCTCGGTCACTCCGGCCACCGTCGTCGTGACCATCACCGGCACGCCTCCGAGCGCGACACCGAGCGGCGGCTGACCCGATGGCCCGCCTGTTCGGTACCGACGGCATCCGCGGGATCGCCAACGTCGACCTCAAGCCCACGACCGCGTACGCGCTTGGACGGGCCGTTGCCCACCACCTTGTCGGGCGCGGCGGTGCCATCGTCGTGGGCCAGGACACGCGACGATCCGGCGACATGTTCGTGGCCGCGATCGCCGCGGGTGCCACCAGCCTGGGCGTCGACGCGCACGTGGTCGGCGTGGTGCCGACCCCGGCGCTCGCGTACCTGGCCGGGCAGGGCACGTTCGCCGCCGGGATCATGGTCTCGGCGTCGCACAACCCGGCCGACGACAACGGCCTCAAGGTGCTCGACAACGCCGGTCTGAAGCTCGACGACGCGGTGGAGGACGAGCTCGAGCGTCTCATCTGGCGGACGGAAGAGCTTGGTGGCGTCGGCAACGCCGACATGGGCCGGATGGTCGACGGACGCGCCCACCTCGATGCCTACCGGGCACACCGGCTTGGCCTGGCGTCCGCGATCCCGGCCGGCGCGCTCCGGATCGTCCTCGACTGCGCGAACGGCTC
The DNA here is from genome assembly GCA_963809045.1 of uncultured Chloroflexia bacterium. GTDB lineage: Bacteria > Chloroflexota > Limnocylindria > Limnocylindrales > CSP1-4 > SPCO01. The sequence goes on along the minus strand of CAWEHW010000004.1, from coordinate 2,316,639 downwards.
CGGCTGTCCGCTGGGACCGGAGATCCTCGCCGCGACCGGCGCCCAGGTCGAGGTCATCCACGCCGAACCCGATGGGATCAACATCAACGTCGAATGCGGTGCCACGGCGCCTGCCTCGCTCGCGAAGGCGGTCGTCGCCGCCGGCGCCGACGTCGGCTTTGCGCTCGATGGCGATGCCGATCGCCTCATCGCCGTCGATGCATCGGGCCGCATCGTCGACGGCGACCAGGTTCTGGGCATCCTGGCCATCGACCGCCTGGCCCGGGGTGAGCTGCCCGGCGGCGCGCTCGTCGTCTCCGTGCTGTCGAACGGCGGCTTGCAACAGGCCGTGGAGGCCGCCGGCGGGCAGGTCGTGCGCACGCCGGTCGGGGACAAGTACATCCTCGAGGGGATGCAGGTTTCGGGAGCCGGTCTCGGTGGCGAGAAGAGCGGCCACGTGATCGTGCTCGAGCACACCACCTCGGGCGACGGGATCGTCACCGCCCTCGAGGTCCTGCGAGTGATGGGCCGGCGATCGACCGGTCTCGCCGAGCTCGCTTCGGCGATCCCAATGCTCCCTCAGCAACAACGCGCCGTGAAGGCTCGTCACAAGGACCAGTGGGAGGGCGATCACGTCCTCCAGCGCGCGATCGCGGCGGCCACGGCCAGGCTTGATGGCAGCGGCCGGATCCTGGTCAGGCCCTCCGGCACGGAGCCCGCCCTGCGGGTCATGGTCGAGGGGCCTGACGAGATTCTCGTCGCCGAGCTGGCCGACTCCCTCGCGGCTCTCGCAGGGGAGCGACTAAACTAGCGCCGGTGCCCACCCAGCGGCGTCACCACGACCCGTCGGCCCCGGCCGGCGGGAACCCGGAGGGTTCGACCCGAATGTGCGGCATCGTCGGTTACACGGGACCTCGTGAAGCAGGCCCGATCCTGATCGAGGGCCTTCGGCGTCTCGAGTACCGCGGCTACGACTCGGCCGGCATTGCCCTGGTCGACGAGGCGGGCGACCTGTTCGTCGAGAAGAAGGCCGGCAAGCTGTCCAACCTCACCACCGCGATCGCGGACCGGACGCCCCATGCCGCCATCGGGCTCGCCCACACGCGTTGGGCGACCCACGGGCGGCCGAACGACCTGAACGCGCATCCTCACCAGGACTGCACCGGCGACATCACGGTCATCCACAACGGGATCATCGAGAACTTCCGCGAGCTTCGCGATGGCCTCGAGGCCCGGGGTCACACGCTCACCTCTGAGACGGATACCGAGGCGATCGCCCATCTCGTCGAGGAGGCCTACCAGGGCGACCTCGCCGATGCGGTTCGCGCCGCGTTGCGCCAGCTCGACGGGGCCTACGCGTTGGTCGTGATGCACAAGGGCGAGATCAGCCGGCTGGTCGGGGCTCGCCAGGACGTTCCGCTGATCGTCGGGCGGAACGGGGAGGAGAGCTTCCTCGCCAGCGACGTCGCGGCGATCCTCGCGCACACGAATCGCGTCGTCTTCCTCGAGGAAGGAGATGTCGCCGACGTCCTGCCAACCGGCGTCGAGGTCACCGATATCCACGGCGTCCGCCGCGAACGGGCCGAGACTCTGGTCACCTGGACCCCGGAGGCCGCCGAGAAGGGTGGCTACGACCATTTCATGCTCAAGGAGATCCACGAGCAGCCCGAAGCACTCCGCCAGTCGATCGCGGGCCGAGTGACCCGTGACGGCCGGATCCACGTCGAGGAGCTCGACGCGCTCGCAGATATCCTCCGGACGGTCGACCGGGTCGAGATCGTGGCCTGCGGCAGCGCCTACTACGCGTCGCTTGTCGCGGCCACGGCGATCCAGGACTGGACGGGCCTGCCAGCCCGAGCGACGGTCGGGTCGGAGTTCCGCTACAGCCCGCCGCCGCTGGATTCGCGGACGCTCGTCATCGCCGTCACCCAGTCCGGGGAAACGGCCGACACGATCGCCCCGACCCGCCATGCCCGCGAACAGGGCTGTCCGATCGTCGCCGTGACCAACACGGTCGGGTCTGCGATCACGCGCGAGGCCGATGCCGTGGTCTTCCTCCAGGCCGGACCGGAGATCGCCGTCGCCGCCTCGAAGACGTTCGTAACCCAGGTGACGACCCTGGTCATCCTCGCGGCGGCGATCGCGCGGATCCGGGGCAACCTGGGCGCCGAGCAGGAGCACGAGCTGGCAAACGCGCTCCACGCATTGCCGGCCGCCGCGCAACGGGCGATCAATGCGGCCACCGTGGACGCCGATGCCCTGGCACGCCGCTATGTCAACTCGCGTGGCTTCATGTTCGTCGGCCGCGGCTACACCTACCCGGCGGCTCTCGAGGGCGCCCTCAAGCTCAAGGAGATCAGCTACGTCCACGCCGAGGGATACGCGGCGGGCGAGCTCAAGCACGGACCGATCTCCCTCCTCGATGCCGAATGCCCGCTCGTCGCCGTGGCGACCCGCTCGTCGGTCTATGAGAAGCTGATCAGCAACGTCATGGAGGGTCGTGCGCGCGATGCGAAGGTGATCGCGGTCGCGACCGAGGGCGACCCGCAGATCGAGCGGTTCGCCGACGACGTCCGCTGGGTGCCCGACACCCACGAGGCGCTCAGCCCGGTCCTGGCCGTCATCCCGCTCCAGCTGTTCGCCTACCACATGGCGGTCGCGCGGGGCACGGACGTCGACCAGCCACGCAATCTCGCGAAGTCCGTCACGGTCGAGTAAACGATGTCGAAGCGCCACGGACAACGGTCTGGCGGTGAGCCCTCGGAGGACCCAGGCGACGCTCCCGCGAGCCATGGGTCCGAGGAACTCGGGATCGACATCATCAAGGTGGATCGGATCCGGGCGGCGCTCGAGCGGTTCGGTGCGCGGTTCACCCGGCGGGTACTGACCGAAGCGGAACAGCGTTACGTCCGCGAACGACCGGAGACCATGGCCGGCCGCTGGGCGGCCAAGGAGGCCGTGTCCAAGGTCCTGGGGCTCGGTGTCCGCGGCATTGGCTGGCGCGACATCGAGATCGAACGCCTGCCCACGGGGCAGCCCTCGGTCCGACTCCACGGTCGCGCGGCGGCGCGGGCGGTGCAGCTCGGCATGGGTCGGATCGCGGTCTCGATCACGCATGAGTCCGACTACGCGGTGGCGATTGCGTTCGGGGTCCGGACGGCCGGCGGGCGGTACGTCTTCCCGCTCGACATCGAGGCACGGCTCGACGATCGGGAGCGTCGCATCCTCGCGCGACTCGAACGCCTGCGCGCCGCACCCGACGATGCCGCCGACGAGCCAGCGGGTGCCACCGAGGCGTCGCGTGCCTGAACGACGGCCCGTTGGGTTCGGTCGCCGCGACGAGGTCGCCACGACCCCGAGTGGCGAGAGCGAACGCCCGTTTCCGGCCGGGGCGACGAAGCTCGACGACGACGCCGTGGCGGCCTTGCTTCCCGAACGTCCCAAGCGCGGGCACAAAGGGAGCTTTGGCAAGCTCCTGGTGATCGCCGGCTCGCTCGACTACGCCGGCGCAGCCCTCCTCGTGTGCCGTGCCGCGGGCCGCACGGGCGCCGGTCTCGTCACCCTCGCGGTGCCCGAATCGCTCCAGCCGCTATTCGCTGCGAAGGTCGTCGAGGCGACCACGATGAGCTTGCCGGAAGACGACGTGGAGGAGGTCGACCCGGAGCCGGCCCTGGCCAGGATCCTCGACCATGAGCACGACGCGCTGGTCGTCGGTCCCGGGCTTCGGCCCGGTCTTGCCACCGCGGAACTGGTCCGGTCCCTTCTGACAGCGACCGGCGAGGGCGACGTGGCGCCAATCGTGCTGGACGCCGAGGCCCTTCGCTCGCTCGCGACGATGGATGGCTGGTGGGAAGGCGACCACCGGCCGGCCGTGCTGACGCCACATGCCGGCGAGTTCGCGCGGCTTCGAGCCGGCAGCGGCCGGGATCCCGCCGACGACGGCGACCTGACCGGCGACGACGATGCCCGCGTGGCGGCGGCTCGCGATGCGGCGGCCTCATGGAAAGCCGTGGTCGTGCTCAAGGGAGCCCGGACGGTGATTGCCGCGCCGGACGGCGGCGTTGCCGTGGCACCCTTCGAAAACCCGGCTCTCGCGACCGGCGGCACCGGTGACGTGCTGGCGGGCGCGATCGGCTCATTGCTCGCCCAGGGCCTGGAGCCCTTCGCCGCCGCCCGGCTTGGGGTCTACCTGCACGGGGTCGCCGGCGACGGAGTCCGCGAGCGATTTGGGGACGCCGGCCTCCTCGCGTCGGACCTCCCCGAGGGCCTCGCCGTCGCGCGCAAGCGCCTCGCCGCGCTCGCGGAGCGACGCGGCGGCGGCAAGCGGCTGGGCTTCGCGGCCCGGGAGGCGCCGGTCGTCCCCGGCCCGCCGCATTGAGCGACGCCCGCCCGGGCGACCGTTGCCCTCCGCGATGACGCCGATCGGGCGCCACGGATCGATCGAAGCCCGTCTCGTCGCGGCCGGGCTGCCGCCGCTGCCACGGACGGCGTGGCTCGAGATCGACCTCGACGCCCTGCGACGCAACCTGGCGATGCTGCGTCGCCTGGCCGGCCCCGGCGTGCCGGTGCGGCCCGTCGTCAAGGCGGACGCCTACGGCCATGGCGCCGTGCCCGTGGCGTTGGCGCTCGAGGCTGCGGGCGCTGACGGATTCTGCGTCGCGGCGTTCGACGAGGCGATGGAGCTCCGCGACGGAGGGCTGCGTGCACCGATCGTCGTGCTGTACCCGGTCCCGGCCTACCTCGCTGGAGAAGCGATCCGGGCCGGCGTGGCGGTGACCGCCGGCGACTCCGCCTTGCTCGCCGGACTCGTGGCGGAGACCGGGCAGCTGGGGAACGCGGCGACCCTCGATGTCGAGCTGGAGGTTGAAACCGGTCTTGGCCGCGGCGGTTTTTCCGGCGACCGCCTGCTCGAGGCCGCCCGAACGATCCAGGATGCTACCGGGCTTCGACTGGCCGGGCTGTGGACCCACCTCCAGGCCGTCGAGGACCCCGAGCTCACCGCCCTGCAGCTCCGGCGGTTCGAGGCCGCCTCAACCGCGCTGGCCGGAACCGGCGTCGCCCTGCCACACCGCCACGTCGCCGCGAGTGCGGCGATGATCGCGGGCGGGATCGGGGCGTTCGAAGGGATCCGACCCGGCCTCTCGATCTACGGACTCGTCCCGGACGAGCTCGAAGGCGCCGATCTCCCGATCGACGGCCACGCCGGGCTCCAGGCCGTCATGGCCCTGTACGCACGACCCGTCCGCGTGGAAACCCTGCCCGAGGGGTGGGGGATCAGCTACGGGCCAACCTTCCGGACGAGGCGGCCGAGCCGCATCGCGACCCTCCCGCTCGGCTATGGCGACGGCTGGTCGCGCGCCCTGTCGAACCGTGCCGAGGCCCTGGTCCGAGGGATCCGCGTGCCACTCGTCGGCAACGTCGCGATGGATGCGGTCATGGCCGACGTGACGGACGTGCCCGGAGCGCCGGTGACGGTGGCAGATGAGTTCGTCCTGCTGGGGGATTCGGGAGGCGAGCGGATCACCGCGGCCGATTTGGCGCACGAGCGCAACACGAACAGCTGGGAAGTCGTCACCGGCATGGCTCGCCGGTTACCCCGGGTGTACCATGCGGCGGCCGGACCGGTCGGTCTGCGGGTGCTCACCGAGCGAGGAATTTAGTTGGCGCGCATCGAAATCTGGAACGGCGACATCTGCGATCTGGAGGTCGACGCGATCGTGACGCCAGCCAACGGTTCGCTCTGGATGTCGACCGGCGTCGCCGGGGCGATCAAGCGCGCCGGCGGCGACGCCATCGAGTTTGCCGCCATCCGCCAGGGCCCGGTGGAACCCGGTGGCGCCATCGTGACGCCGGCCGGAACCATGGCCGCCCGTGCCGTGATCCATGCCGTCTCGCTCGATCGTGACCGACGGACCACCGCCGAGATCCTCGAACGCGCCGTCCGGAGCACCATGGCCCGGGCGCGGGAGATCGGCGCAACCAGCATCGCGTTCCCGGCTCTGGGTTCGGGGGTTGGCGGCTTCCCGATCGAGGAAGGCGCCAGGATCACGGTGGCGACCGTTCGGGACGAGCTCCCGGCGAGTCCAACGATCGCCCATGTCGTGTTTGCGCTGCGGGGCGCCGCAGCGTACCAGGCGTTCAGCCAGGCCCTCCAGGAGGCAACCCCCATGTCAAGCGGGGCCAACCCATGAACACCCCGTTCGGCCCAAGCGAGGACCAGCGCGACGAGCTGGTCGAGCAGGTCGCGAGGGAGATCGAGCTGCTCGGGATGACCGGGCCGGCCGTCCATTTCCTCGAGGCCAGTCGACCGTACCGCGCTCTCGGCGCAAACGCGATGTTGTTCTTCGACCCGGTCCTGCGCGGCGTGTTCGGTGGCGAGCTTGCTTCGGCCAGCGAAATCCTCGCCGACGACACGGGGATCGAGCTCCTCATTGCGCGGCTCGAAGAACAGGACGACGACGAGCCAACCTGGGACGCCTGACCCGCCGCGGCTGACGCCCGCCGCGCTCGCGGCGACGACCCGGGCCGCGGCCTCGCGGCGGCGCGGCGGCGACGCCGGCCGCAGTGGTGGCCCGACTACCCGGCGACCTATCGCTTCCCGATCGCGGATGACGGTACCCTGACCGGGTGACGACCGAGCCCAGAGCCTTCCTCACCGTGGACAGCGGCGGGGCGACGATCGCTGCCGCGCTGATCGGGCACGTCGGGGGTCGCTGGCGGCTGATCGGGTCGCTGGCGCTGCCCGCCGGCGCCGATCGAGATGCCCTCGCCGCCCTGCTCGTCGAGCGGGCGACGACGAGCGATCCCGACCTGGCGACCGGGCTGGGCCTGGACCGGACACCGGTGACCGAGCTGCCATGGGTCGAGGTCTCGACCCGCCGGCCGCCGCGGCTTGCGGTGGTGGCCGGGTCGGAACGCGCGCTCGCGCCGCTCGTCGCGAGCGCCTCTCGCAGCGGCTGGCGGACGTCGGCGGCAAGCGCGGAGACCACCGACCCGCTCGAGATGTCCGCTCTGCTCCTCGATCCGGGCATCGAGGGGATCCTCGCCGGGGCGGCCGATCCACCGGCGGCCGACGAGCGTCGGGCGCAAGGCGAGCTCGGGGCACTGGTGGCCGCCGCGGCGCTGCGGCGGCCCGAGATCCCCGTGATCCTCGCCGGTGGCATGGCCGGCCAGCTGGCCGCATTGGGCGACGTGGCCGATCGAGGCGCACGGGTCGTCGTGGGCGGGGCGGCCCAGGGTGGACCGGACGGAGCATCACTCCGGGCGCTCCTCATCGATATCGGGTTGCCGTTCAACGACGCACGCCGCGCGCTGGGTGCCGCGACGGTGACCCTCGCCCAGATCCTGGATCGGCGGGTCGACATCGTCGAGATCGGGTTCGATGGCGGGACGCGCGCCGGGGCGTGGCCCAGCGAGAGCGGTGGGCTCGCCGAACTGGATCTCGCGATCGTGCCTTCGGCGGCGCTGGCACCCGACGAGCCGGACGACCACGTCGTCGACCGGGTCGCGACCTGGGCGACGTGGACGTCGGATCGGCACCGGTTGCGTGATCGGATGCGGGAACTGCGGATCGCCCCGTGGGCCGATGCGACCGGGGAAGGGGTTGCCCTCCGGATGGCCGCCGCACGAGCCGCCCTGAGCAGTCTCGACCGGTGGACACCCGAATGGGCCGAGCGCCCGGCAGCCGACCTGGTCGTGGCGACCGGCGGGCCCTGGGCGGTCACGAACGGGCCGTCCGTGGCGCTCGCGCTCGGCGACGTCCTCCGCCGATCGGGCGCGACGCAGTACGCGCTCGATCACGCGCGGCTGCTCGCCCCGCTCGGCTCCATCCCGGACCCCGGCGAGCGCCGGCAGATGCTCGCCGACCTGGCCGACGACCTGCTTGCACCACTCGGGACGGTGGTGACGCCGGCCGGCCTCCGTCATGGCAGGACCGTCGGCGAGGTGCAGCTGCACGGCGTGAACGGCGGCCGGGGCCATGACCTCCGGTCCGGTGGACTCGAGGTCCTTGACCTGCGACCGGGCGCTACCGCTGTCGCCGAATTCCGCTTCCACGACACGGTTCGCCTGGGCGGGCGAGGCCGTCACTTCGCGATCGACGTGACCGGCGGCCTCGGCGGCCTCATGGTCGACCTCCGGGATGTGCCGCTCCGGCTCCCGGACCGGGCCGACCTTCGTGGTGAGCTCCTTGAAGGGTGGCAATCGACCGTCCGGAACGGAGGAGCGCCTTGACCGGGATGACGGCGGCGACCGCACCGAATCCCTCCGATCGCGATGGCCCGTCGGGGGACGTCCGCCTCGTGCCCGCCAGGCCACTCATCGTCGAGCCGGTCGATGCCGTGTTCCGCCTCGCGCCGGGCGATCGGCCGCTGGTCATGGCGGGGGACTCGGTCGTGGTCGGGGCACCCATCGCCGAGCGCGTCCGGGATCGGAGCCTCGAGGAGGTCCACCTGACGCCGACGGGCGAGGCCGGTGCCGAGGAAGCCCACCACGACGACCCGAGACCCGGCGATCGGTGGTCGGGCCCGTCCGACGGGCCCGGGCGTGGCCTGGACGCTGGCGAGCTCGTGTTCCAATGGCGCGGTCGGTGGCGCGTCGCGGGCGGTGCGATCAGCGATCCACTCGAGATCCCGATCGCCGGGATCGTCCGCGAGGTCCGGCCCGGTACCTCGATCACGGTCCGGGCCGCCGGCCGCGGGCTCCGCGGGATCGTGACGCTCGGTGGGCCGACGCGCGGGCGCCTCGAGGGAAGCCCGGAGAGCGAGCTGCGCGCCGGTGGGCTCAGCGTGAACTCCGCCGGCACGATCCTCGTCGTGGGATCGCGGGTCGATGCTGAGACGCTGACCCGCGCCCGCGCCATGGGCGTCCGTGGCGTGGTCGTGACCGGCCTGTCGAGCAAGGAGCGGCGGGACTTCCTTGCCTCGGAAGCGCGCCAGCGATCGGCGCTGCACCGGTTGCCACCGTTCGCCGTGCTCGTGCTGGACGGGGCGGTCCGCCGGCCGGTCGCGGGTGCGGTGCTCGCGTTGCTCGGTGACCTGACCGGTCACGAGGTCGCGATCGTCACGGACCCGCCGATGCTCATCTTCGACCTGCCCGGCCTCACGGTGCCGACCCCGCCGCCTGACCTGGTGCGGGTTCGCGAGGGCGGGTACGCGGGGCGGGAGGGTCGCTTCCTGCAGGCGGTCGGGCCACGGCGGTTCGCGGGTGGCGCCCATCTGGAGGCCGCCCTCGTTCGGTTCCCGGACGGTACGACGGCCGCCGTGCCGATGGGCGATCTCGAGCGGTTCATCTAGCTCCGCACGGCGCGAGCCACCGGCGCGACCAAACGGGGCATCGTCGACCTTCTTGGGCTACGCTCGGGGCGCATGGCAGCCCAGACCCTTCTCGAACGCCGGATCGCCTCGTCTGACCCCGCGGCCACGACGTCGCTGGGCCTCGCCCTGGCTCGTGCAGCACGGGCCGGCGACCTGATCTGCCTGTGGGGCGATCTCGGGGCAGGCAAGACCCACCTCGCGAAGGCGTTCGGGGCAGGGTTGGGTGTCACGGAAACCATCGCGTCGCCGAGCTTCATCCTGATGGCCGAGTACACCGGCCGCCTGCCGCTCTTCCACATCGACCTGTACCGGCTCGCCGACGCCGCCGACGCCCTGTCCGGTGGCCTGATCGACGACCGCCAGTCGGCGGGGGTGACCGTCGTCGAATGGCCTGACCGGATGGCCGGCGCGCTTCCGGAGGCCCGCCTCGACGTGATCATCGACGGCTCGGGCGATGAGTCCAGAGCCATCACCGTGCGGGCGGGTACGCCGGAGCTCACGCGGTACCTGGAGGCGATCGCATGACCCACGACGGGCGTCGCCACGCCGTCCTGGCCTTTGACACCGCGACGACGCAGGTCGTCGTGGCCACCGGGTCGCCCGAGGGTCGGGTGGACGGGCTCACGACCTGGGCGGCCGGCTATCGGCACGGCGAGACCCTCCTCGCGACGATCGGGCGGTTCCTCGGCGAACAGAACATCCGTCGCTCCCGGCTGACCGGGATCGTGGTCGGGACGGGACCGGGCGCGTTCACCGGGCTGCGCGTCGGGATGGCCACGGCCAAGGGACTGGCCCATGGTCTGGGCCTGCCGATCGTCGGGATTTCCACGGCCGAGGCGCTGCTCGCCGGCGCGGTGGAGGGCAACGGGACGCGCGCGAGCGGAACACCCGTCCTCCTGCTGCCCGCCGGACCGTCGGACCGGATCGTGGTGAGGGCCGGCGAGCGGCCGGCCCTGCTGCCGGGCGGCACAGACCCTCACCTGGCCCCCGGGGAGTGGCTGGTTGCGGTCGACCTGGACGGGCGCGCTCCGGCCGACGCCAATCAACGGGGCGAGCAGGCCCGCGCTGGCCTCGGTGCAGCGCTCATCGCGCTCGGGGCCGAGCGGCTGCGTCTTGGTCCCGTGGACGACCTGGCCGGCCTCGTCCCGGAGTACGTCACGCTGCCGCGCGGTGTCACCAATCAGGCCGGGGAGGTGGCATGGTCGCGCGACCACCGTTGAAGGTGCGCATCGAGCCGATGCGTGTCGCGGACCTGCCGGCCGTCCATGCCGTCGAGAACGCGAGCTTCGACACGCCGTGGCCGGCCGAGGCGTATCGCAGCGAGCTGGAGACCAACCGGCTGGCCCAGTACCTGGTCGTCCGGATCGACGACGAGATCGTCGGGTTCGGGGGGATGTGGCTGATGGTCGACGAGGCCCACATCATCACCTTCGCCATCCATCCGCTCTGGCGCCGGCAGCACATCGGCGACCGGCTGTTGCTCGCGATGCTCGACATCGCGGTCGACGCGGGAGCCAACGAGACCACGCTCGAGGTTCGCCTGTCCAACCTGCCGGCCCGCCGGCTGTACGAGAAGTTCGGCTTCCGCCCCGTGGGCCTGCGCCCGCGCTACTACAGCGACAACGGCGAGGACGCCCTGATCATGACCACCGACCAGCTCCGGGATCCGCCGATGCGTGAACGGATCGCGCGCCTCCGCGCGGCGATCGACGACAGTCCGCCGCCCGTCCCGCCGGCCGATCGGGCGCCGCTCTCGTGAGCGGTCCACTGGTCCTGGCGATCGAATCGTCCTGCGACGAAACCGGCATCGCCCTGGTCGAGGACGGCCGGGTGATCCGTTCGAACGTCGTCGCCTCGCAGGTGGCGCTCCACGCCGCCACTGGCGGGATCGTTCCCGAGGTGGCCGCCAGGGCCCACCTGCGCTGGATCGTGCCGGTGCTCGATCAGGCATGGGCCGATGCCGGAGCCGATTGGTCGGACGTGGGCGCGATCGCCGTCACCTACGGCCCCGGACTCGCCGGGTCGCTGCTCGTCGGGATCAACTTCGCGAAGGCGCTCGCCTGGGTCCACGACGTGCCGCTCGTCGGGGTCAACCACCTCGAGGGCCACGTGTACGCGGCCTGGCTGGAGGACGGCGACACCGCGGATCGGGCGGATCCGGTCTTCCCGCTGGTCGCGCTCGTCGTGTCGGGGGGACACACGTTCCTGGTCGAGATGCGGGACCACCTGACCTACCGCCTCCTCGGCTCGACGGTCGACGACGCCGCAGGCGAGGCCTTCGACAAGGTCGGCCGGCTCCTGGGGCTTGGCTATCCCGGCGGGCCCGCCATCAGCCGGGCCGCCGAGGGCGCCATCGCGCGCGACCGTGTGTTCCCTCGAGCCTGGCTCGGCGACTCCTTCGATCTCAGCTTCTCGGGTCTCAAGACGGCGGCACGGCGGATCGTGACCGAGGCCCGCGCCAACGCCGGGCTGTCGGATGGCAAGGACGCCGAGGCCGAGCCGTTGCCTCCCTCGGTCATTGCCGAGCTCGCCTGGGGGTTCCAGGATTCGGTCGTCGACGTGCTGACGACCAAGACGATGCGTGCCGCTCGGACCGTCGGAGCCCGCTCCATCGTGCTGGGCGGCGGGGTCGCTGCCAACAGCGCCCTCCGTGCCCGCCTCGCGGGTGAGGCGGAAGCGCTCGGGATCCCGCTGATCGTCCCGCGACCGGCGCTCTGCACGGACAACGGGGCCATGATCGGCGCGGCCGGCGCACGACGGTTCGCGGCGGGCGAGCGCGCCGGGTTCGAGCTGGACGCGCGGCCGTCGCTCCCGCTCGCGGCCAGGCCGGTCCCCGCGGTCGCGCGGTGAGCGTGCCACGAGCGATCCGATGAACGCAGCAGCCTCGTCAACGCCTCGGATCGACGCCGAGTCGGTCCGCGGGACGCTCCGCGCAGCGGGCCTGCGCGCCCGCCACGGCCTCTCGCAGAACTTCCTGGCCGACCCGGACGTGCTCGGAGCCATTCTCGGCGAGGCCGGCGCATCACCCGGCCGCCGGATCCTCGAGATCGGCCCGGGCCTCGGTCTGCTGACGGGCGGTCTCCTCGACGCTGGCGCGTCGGTCACGGCGGTCGAGCTCGATCGCGGCCTCGCGGCATTCCTGCGCGACCGCTTCGCCCCGGCGCTCGAGGCAGGTACGTTGCGCCTGATCGAAGGCGATGCCCTCGACCAGGACCTGAACCGGCTGCTCGAGCCGCCGTTCGACGTGGTGGCCAACCTGCCGTACCACATCACGAGCCCGATCCTCCATGCACTCCTTGGCACGGTGCCGCGGCCCGAGCGAGCCGTCCTGATGGTCCAGCGTGAGGTCGCCGAACGGATCGCCGCACCGCCCGGGAAGATGAGCTACCTGTCCGTCTTCGTGCAATACCATGCCCGCGTCCGGATCGCCTTCGACGTGCCGGCCGGCGCGTTCGAGCCCGAACCGGCCGTCGAATTCAGCGGTCATCGTGGTGGAGCCGTACGACGCCGACGATCGGCTCGACGCGGAGACGGAGGACGGTCTCTGGCGGCTGGTCCAGGCCGCGTTCCGTGAACGGCGCAAGATGATCCACAACGTGCTCGCGCGCCAGTTGCCGATCGACGCCGGTCGCGTACAGGCGGCCCTCAGCGAGGTTGGCATCGACCCCGATCGCCGTCCGCAGACCCTGGCCGTCGGTGAGTGGCTCGCCCTTCGAGAAGCCCTCGGCCCGATCGGGCATGACGAGCGCGGCCGGCGCACCGGGACCTGAGAACCCGCTCGTGCCCATGGTCGACCCGATCCGCCGGCTCTCCCCGGTCGTGCGCCTCGCACCGGCCAAGCTCAACCTCACGCTCGCCGTGGTCGGCCGGCGGGACGATGGGTTCCACGACCTGCACTCGGTGTTCGTGCCCCTGGGTCTCGCCGACCGGTTGAGCCTCGCCGTCCTCGAAGGCACGACGGACACGCTCCACGTGACCGGCCATGACGCGGGGCCCGTGCGCGACAACCTCGTGCTGCGAGCGATCGCCGCGACGCGGGCTGCGGTTGGCGGGGGATGGCCGGGCGGTCCGACGCCCCCGCCGATGCTCGCGGCCCGCCTCGACAAGCGGATCCCGGTGGCGGCGGGTCTGGGCGGTGGATCGTCGGACGCGGCGGCCGCGCTCGACGGGGCGCTGGAGGCTTGGGGGGCCGAGCTCGATCCGGACGCTCGGATCCGGCTGGCGGCCCGCATCGGTTCCGATGTCCCGTTCTTCCTCGCTGGCGGACCGGCGCTGGTCGAAGGCCGGGGCGAGCTGGTCGCCCCGCTCGGGGGTCTCCACGGGACACCCGGGGTCCTGCTCGTGACGCCCGCGGTTGCCGTCTCCACGCCCGACGTGTTCGCGGCCTTCGATGCCATCCGATCGCACGGTGACAGCGCGGTTCGGATGACCTCGACCCACCTCGCCGAGGAGCTCCGCGCGAAGCTGTCGACCGCGGACCTGGTGGCGCGGGCCGGCGCGATGACCGTGGCCAACGACCTTCTGCCGGCCACCGCGCTCGTCGTCCCGGAGCTCGTTCCGTTCAGACGAGCGATCAGCCGCTTGCTGGCGAGACCGATTGGGCTGTCCGGCTCGGGGCCGACACTCTGGGCGCTCTATGCTTCCGAAGCCGAAGCCGCCGACGCCGCGGAGCAGGTTCGTCTGGCCCTGGCCGAAGGCCGGCTCGATGCACCGGGCACGGGACCCCCGTTTGTCGCGGCCAGCACCGTCCAGCATCACCAACAGCTTGGGAGCCAGTCATGACCCGTCACGCGATCTCGACCACCGGCGCCCCCGCGGCCATCGGTCCGTACAGCCAGGGCATTGCCACGGATCGCCTTCTGTTCACCGCTGGCCAGGCGGCCCTCGATCCGGCGACCGGCGCGCTCGTCGAAGGCGGGATCGAGCCAGAAACCGAACGCGTGATGGCCAATCTCACCGCCGTCCTCGACGCGGCCGGCTGTGCCTGGGGCGACGTCGTCAAGACCACGGTGTTCCTCGTCGACATGGCCGACTTCCCCGCGGTCAACGCGATCTACGGGCGCTTCGTGTCCGATCCGCCGCCGGCGCGCTCCACGGTGGCCGTGGCCGCGCTGCCCAAGGGCGCCCGCGTTGAGATCGAGGCGATCGCCCGACTGCGCGATTGACACTCTCCGCGAGGCGCCCCTACGATGCGCCGACCCACTGATGACTGCTGACCCCATCGCGCCGGACCCGGCCCGGGTCGGGAACGACGATCGCTTCCTGACCGTCCCACCACGGCGCCCCCTTTCGTGAACCCCCCAAGTACCCCTGCGGCGACCGGCGCGGTCGCCGTGGTGCTGGCGGCCGGCCTGGGCACGCGGATGCGCTCGAATACCCCAAAGGTGCTCCACCAGCTGTGTGGGCGACCGATGCTCGCCTACATGCTCGATGCCTGGGCCAGCACCGCGGACGGCGCGGGAGCCCGCCCGCCGATCATCGTCTATTCGCCGCCGGTGGAGGCGGTCACCCAGGCGTTTGCGGACCGGGCCACGTTCGCGCTGCAGGAAGAGCCGCGGGGCACGGGGGATGCGGTCCGTGCGGCCATGACCGCCGTCCCGGACGACGCCACCGAGATCCTCGTCCTCAACGGCGACGTGCCGCTGGTCACCGGCCTGGATCTCGAGACCATCGTCGAGGCACGTCGTGCCGATGACGCCGCGATCGCCCTGGCGAGCGTCTTCGCCGCCGAACCCGCGCAACTCGGCCGTGTCGTTCGCGGTGAGTTCGGGACCGTGGAGCGGATCGTCGAGGCGAAGGACGCCACACCCGAGGAGCTGACCGGAAACGAGATCAACGCCGGGCTGTACGTCTTCGATGCCGGCTGGTTGCGGCGCCGGATCGCCTCGCTCGAGCCCTCATCGGTCACCGGCGAGCTCTACCTGACCGACCTGATCCGCCTGGCGCGCGAGGATGGCCGCATCGTGAGCGCGGTGGGCTTCGAGGACGACGGGCGGTTCGACGGCATCAACGACCGATCGCAGCTGGCCGCCGCGGAGTGGAGCCTGCGGGTCAGGCTCAACGAGGCCCACATGCGCAACGGTGTCACCATGCGCGACCCGTCGACGGTCTACCTCGACTGGACGGTGGAGCTGGGTGCGGACGTCACCCTCGAACCGAACGTCATCCTCCGGGGCGTGACGACAGTCGGCGATGGCAGCGTGATCGGCGCGGGCTCGCAGATCATCGATTCGACGATCGGCAACCGGGCGCGCGTCTGGGCCAGCATCGTCGAGACGTCGATCGTCGAGGACGAGGCGACCGTCGGTCCGTTCAGCCACCTGCGGCCCGGAAGCGTCGTCGGGAGCGGCGCCGAGGTCGGCAACTTTGCCGAGCTCAAGAACACCCGCCTTGGCCGGGGCTCCAAGCAGCACCACATGAGCTACCTCGGGGACTCGCAGGTCGGGGAGCGGGTCAACGTCGGGGCGGGCACGATCACCGCGAACTTCGACGGCACGAGCAAGCACCCGACCACCATCGGGGACGGCGCATTCATCGGCGTGGACACCATGATCGTCGCCCCGCGCGACATCGGCGCGGGTGCGCGGACCGGTGCCGGGTCGGTGCTCACCCGCGACGTGCCCCCGGGCAAGCTGGCGGTGGGTATTCCCGCGCGCATCCGCGAGCCCCGGTCCAAACCCGCCGTGGACGACCCATCGGCGTGAACGCGGCGCTCCTCGAGCTCGTCATCATCGCCATCCTCGTCCTCCTGAACGGGGTCTTCTCGGCGACCGAGATCGCGCTGGTCACCATCCGGCGGAGCCGGATCCAGCAACTCATCGATGAAGGCCACCGCGGCGCCCGTCGCGTCCAGCGGCTCAAGGAGAACCCAGGCCGCTTCCTGGCGGTGATCCAGATCGGGATCAACTTCCTTGGCTTCCTGGCGTCGGCCTTTGCTGCCGTGAGCCTCGTCGATGGCATGTCGACCTGGCTCGAGACCCTCGGCCCGCTCCAGGGCGTGGCCAACCTGCTGGCCCTGATCGTGGTCACCGGGCTCCTGACCATCTTCACGATCATCTTCGGCGAGCTCGTGCCCAAGCAGATCGGGCTGGCCCATGCCGAGCGCGTGGCGATGTCGACCAGCCGGTTCATCGACATCCTCGGCGCCTTTCTCGGTCCGCTCGTCGGGTTCCTGACCTGGACGACGCGGCGGATCAGCCGGCTGTTCGGCGCGGATGTCGCCGCGGACGAACGGATCAGCGCGGAGGAGCTCCGCCTGATCATCGAGCAGGGCGGCGAGCAGGGCATCCTCGAGGCGGAAGAGGAACAGATGATCCACGCGGTCATCGAGCTCGGCGACCGTCGCGTCCACGAGGTCATGGTCCCGCGCATCGCGATGATCTCGCTCGCTGGGACCGCCACCTCGGACGAGGCCATCGACAAGGTGATCGAGGGGGGCCACAGCCGGATCCCGGTCTACGAGGAGACGATCGACGAGATCGTCGGCATCCTCTACGCCAAGGACCTGCTGCCCTACCTCAAGGATTCCGCCGGTGACCCGCCGGAGCTTCGAACGTTGCTCCGGACGCCGGTCTTCGTGCCCGAGTCGATGAGCGTCGACGACTTGCTCCACGAGTTCCAGCGGCGCAAGGTCCACATCGCGATCGTGCTCGACGAATACGGCGGAACGGCCGGCCTGGTGACCATCGAGGACCTGCTCGAGGAGATCGTGGGGGAGATCCAGGACGAGTACGACGTCGAGGAGCCGCTGATCGTCAGGCTGTCGGACGACGAGGCGCGGATCGACGGTCGGGCCGATGTCGACGACCTGGCGGAGCTGTTCGACATCGACCTGGGCCTCGAGGACGAGGACGAATACGACACCCTGGGCGGGCTCATCTATCACCGGATCGGGGGCGTGCCGAAGCCCGGGGACCAGGTGGTCGTCGACGGATTGACCCTGACCGTGGAGACGACCGATGGCCGGCGCGTCGGCAAGGTGCTCGTGGTGCGCGACCGTGAGCCCGACGAACCAGAGGATGACGAGGCGGAGCGGTAATCGCATGAGCGACCCGCAGGTCACCCTCAGCGAGATCACCGACGCCAACCGCGATGCCGTGATCGCCCTGCGGGTAACCGACGGACAGGAGCTGTTCGTGACAGGCGTCGCGGACTCACTCGACGAGGCAGCAGCGACGCCCCAGGCCAGCCCCTGGTACCGGGCGATCTACGCCGGCGATACCCCGGTCGGGTTCGTGATGATCAGCTGGGACGTGAAGCCAGGGCCGGGCATCCGCGGACCGTGGTACCTGTGGCGGCTCCTCGTCGACCAGCGTTACCAGCGACACGGGTATGGCCGCGCGGCCCTGGCGCGCGTGGTCGAAGTGATCAGGACAGCGGGCGCGACCGAGCTGTTCACCAGCTACCAACCCGGCGACGGCGAACCAGGGCCATTCTACGAGCGATTCGGGTTCCGGCCCACCGGCGAGCTGGACGGGAGCGAGATCGTCCTGAAACTCGACCTGGTCACGAACTGACGACGCTCTCGCGGGAGCCTTCGCTCAGGCGCTGATCACCGAGACGATGATTCCTTCGAGGTGCTCGCGCGCGGCCGGTTCGATGACGCCGGCGGCAGCGAGCTCGGCCAGGGCCTGATCCCGGTAGCGTCTGGCCTGATCGCGGGTGTATTCGCGGGCCCCACTTCGCTCGAGGATCGCGATGATCTCGGCAACGGCATCCGAACCAGGATCGGCCGTGGCGTAGAGCTCGGCCAGGCGGGCTCGGTCGTCGGGACCCGCGTGCTCGTAGGCGTAGATGACGGGCAGCGTCTTCTTCTTGTGGGCGACGTCCGACGGCTCCTTGCCGGTCGTCTGCTCGGCGCCCCAGATCCCGAGCAGGTCGTCGTTGAGCTGGAACGCGATCCCGAGGGCCCAGCCGAATTCGCGATAGCGGTGGATGACGGCGTCGTCGTCGGTCGCGAGCAGCGCACCGGCCTCGATCGACGCGGCAATCAGGGCCGCGGTCTTGCGTCCGATCATGTCGAAATAGAGCTCGACCGTCATCAGGTCGTCGGATCGGCTCATCTCGATGTCGAGGTACTGGCCCTCGCACAGGCGCAGGCAGGTCCAGTCGAACAGGCGCATCAGCCGGAGGACCTTGGCATCCGGGAACCCGAGGTCGGTCAGACGGTGCAGGGCGATCCGCGAGAGGCTGAACAGGGCGTCACCGGTATTGATCGCCTGCGGGATCCCATGGACGGTCCAGAGCGTGGCGCGGTGGCGTCGCTCCGTGTCGCCGTCCTCGATGTCGTCGTGCACGAGGGAGAAGTTGTGGCCCAGTTCCACGGCCGCGGCGCCCGGAAGCGCGAGCCGGTGGTCGCCGGTGATGCTCGCGTAGGCCAGGAGGCCGAGCAATGGCCGGATCCGCTTGCCACCCGAGGCGCCGGACCCATCGAGGGCGAGGTGGTAGCGGACCATCTCGTACAAGCCACGGGTGGACGGGTCGTGGTCACCGACGAGACGGACAATCTCGGCTTCGGTGTCGGCGAGCAGGGTGGCGAGATCGATGTCCTGTGAGGCGGTCGCCATGCACCCAATATACACGAAACGTGTTCGGTGCAGGTAGCCTGTTGGCGGCTCTATCGGCGCGCGGCCGGGCAACGGCGGATCAGGCGCCCCGGCAATGCGATCGGCGCCCGGAGCCGCGGGCACGCGGCCCCGGCACCGATTGACGCCGGCGCGAGGGACGTAGCCGCGCCGGCGTCTGAATCCGGGTACGCAGGACGTCCCGGTTTGGATCACATCGAAAGCGGTCTGTATTTCGCGCTGGTTGTCGGCACTCGCGGAGGACCGGAATCCAACCTTCTCGGTGCATTCACATCGCGCAATGCATTCACTTCTCGCAGGAGCATTCACATCTCGCGACGATGCCCCTTGGGCAATATTCCCCAAGGGAAATCGTCATAGCGCCGAAAGGGAAATCGTCGAAGCCAGTGAGTCGGACCGGCGCCGCTCCGGTGGCGGCCGCTGGCCTGCCAACGCGCCGAGACACCTCCCTCCAACCGCAAACCACGACCGGTGATACCGTCCCGGCAATGCCCATCCCGCGCCGCTACACGACCGAGGCCATCGTCCTCTCACGCTTCGACCTCGGCGAGGCGGACCGGGTCCTCACGCTCATCACGCCCGGGATCGGCAAGCTCAAGGCGATCGCCAAGGGCATTCGCCGCCCGACGTCGCGCGTTGGCGGAAGCCTTGAACCGTTCGCGGAGCTGACCGTGGCGCTGGCCCGCGGCAGGACCTTCGACGTGGTCACGCAGGTCGTCGTCGGTCATGCCTGGCTCAACCTCAGGGATTCGCTCGAATCGACGGCCACCGCCTGGTACATCGCCGAGCTCGCGGACCGTTCGCTCGAGGAACGACACGCCGCGCAACCCCTCTACGCACTCCTGCGGCGCGCCTACGAGCTCCTCGATGCCGGGATGGCGCCGGGCCGTGTCGCACGCTGGTACGAGATGCACCTGCTCGACGAGCTGGGGCAGCGTCCCGAGGTCGATCGGTGCGTGGAGTGCGACCGGGTGCTCGAGTCGGACGAGCGGTTCCGCTGGGTGCCGCTGCTCGGTGGCGTCCTCTGTGAGCGGTGTCCCGGTCCGCAGCACGGGCGGGCCGACCTCTCCCTCGACGCGCTCAAACTGCTCAAGGCGTACCAGCGGCTCGACATCGAGGCCATCTCCGAACTCCGCCTGGCGGTTGCGGTCGAGCGTGAGACCGAGGCCGCCCTCCGCGATTTCGTCCGGAATGCCCTCGAACGCGACGCGCGCTCACTCGCGTTCCTGGACGAGGTTCGGACCACGACCTGAACACGAGGAGACCGAACGGATGCAGACCCTGGACCCGGAAACCGAGCTTGGCGCGCGCGCCCTCGCCCGCCTGGGGAGCGAGTTGATGGGCTGGATGACGACGGTCAATCCCGACGGGCAGCCGCAGAGCTCGGCGATCTGGTTCCTCTGGCGGGACGGCGAGGTCCTGGTCTACTCGCACAAGCGGGCACACCGCAACCCGAACGTGGAGGCCAATCCGCTCGTCTCGTTCAACCTGAACACGGATCCGGACGGTGACGACGTCGTCACCATGGAAGGCGTCGCAAGGATCGACCTCAGCCTGCCGCCTTCTTCCGACGACCCTGCGTACCAGGCGAAGCACCGGCACATGATCGATCGGTATGGCTGGACTCCCGAGTGGCTGGCCGAGAATTATCCGGTCCCGATCGTGATCAAGCCGACCCGCTGGCGCCTGGGCTGAACGCGCCCTCAGAGCAGCGGTGCGATGAGGGCCGCGGCGCGGGCGGCCCCGTCGCTCTCGACCGGCTGCCAGTCGACCGGACGGTCGATCTCGGTCGCGATAGCCTCGGCGATGACCTCCGGCGATGACACGCCGTAATCCATGAAGCGACCGGCGCCGTAGCGATCGAGCCGGTGGCGAACGTGCCGGTTCTGCTCGAAGTGGTTGCGCAGCGGGAAATACAGGAACGGCCGACGCGACGCGGCCAGCTCCATCGTCGTCGTGAGGCCTCCCTGGACGACCGCGAGGTCACATGCGGCGAGGTGCTTGTAGAGCTCCGGAACGAACGCCCGGACCTCGACGCCGTCCGGAGCGCGGAGACCCGCCGGGTCGATCCGTGGCCCGGCGACCGCGATCATCCGTAGCCCGTTGACCCGTCGGGCGGCATCGGAATAGGCGTCGATGACCCGTCGGAGCAACGACTCGCCGACACCGGACCCGCCGACCGTCACGATCACGACGCGCTCGTCCGGCCGGTATCCCAGCTCGCGCCGGAGGGCATCGCGCCGCTCGATCAACGGGATGGGATCGAACCCGGTCACGTAACCGCTGAAGGCATAGTGCCGCTCGGTCCAGTCGCGGATGTTCGGGAGGCCCGGGCCGAAGTCGTCGGGCACGATGTCATCAGGTTCGCCGACGAAGATCGCCCGGTCGCGGACACGGGGAAAGCGTTCCACCTGCTCGATCATCTCCGCGTTGTAGTCCGCGGTGAGGAACGCCTCGCGGGCCCCGCCGTCGGGCATCGGCAGCCAACCGACGAAGTCGGTCAGCCAGGCGAAGGCGGTCCGCTTCACTTCCGGGTTCTCGTGCAGGTAGTAGTCGACGTCCCACGCCTCGTCCCCGATGACGAGGTCGTACTCGCCGGTCTCGACGGCATCGTGGAAGACCATGAAATTGGCCACGAGGATCTCGTCCATCCGGCGGATGGCCTGGAAGGCGTTGAGGTCGTGGTCGGCCGACTCGGCCGTGATGTGGGCCGATTCCGAGGCGAGCTCCGCACTCAGCGGATGGATTCGCTCGCCCCGTGTTTCGAGGACCGTCGTGACCGGGTGCTGGGCCAGCCAGTCGATCTCGAGATCCGGGTGGAGCTTGCGCAACTCCGCCGCGATCGACACGTCGCGCTGGGCGTGTCCGAGCCCGATCGGTGACGAGATGTACAGCGCGCGTCGGCGGCGTCGCAGGGAGCGAGTCCACGCCCGTCCGCTGGCGAGGGTCATTGTTCAGCCCCGTGCACCGATCGCAGGAAGTCCCGGATCAGGAGATTGACCAGCACGGGGTCGCGGGCGTTCGGGATGTGGCCGCCACCGGCGATCGTCACCAGGCGCGCGCCGGGGATCTCCGCAGCCAGACTGATGCCGCGGCTGGGTCCCGTGATCGCGTCCTCGAGGCCCTGGATGACCAGGGCTGGGCAGCGGACGGCGCGGCAGAGGTCTTCCACGTCGGCCCGGCTCAGCTCGGGCGGATCCTGGGTGAGGATGAGCGTCTCACCGTCCGTTTCGAGGCCCCAGCCGACGGCGTCCTCGATCTGTTTGGTCGAGTGCGGCTCCGTGAAGCACTTGCTGAAGAAGAACTCGAGGAAACCCGCGTAGTCGCGTCGCCACGAGTGGCGGTTGTACCGCGCCCAGCCCTCGTCGGAAAGCTCCGCTTCGAAGTCGATGGCCCGGTCCGCGAGGCGCTGACCTAGCGGAACGGCCGGTCCGGTGAAGACGAGTCCGGCGATCCGGTCCGGCGCGGCGACCGCCGCGACCAGGGACCGTTCGGCGCCGGCGGACAGCGACACCAGCACTGCCCGATCCACGCCGGCGTCGTCCATGACCGCGAGGATGTCCTCGCCGAACTCGGTTTCGGCGTAGGCGTCTGCGGACGCCGGCCGGTCGGAGCGCCCGTTCCCGCGTGGATCGAACGTGACCACGCGATGACGCCGCGCGAAGTAGGGGATCTGGGGTTTCCAGATGCGCGACGTGATGATCGTCCAGGTCGGGACGAACAGGATGGTCGGCTCACCCTCGCCGTAGACCTCGTAGAACGATCGAACGCCGTCCACGTCGGCGAACCCCGTACGGTCCGGGTACCTCGCCCGGCTCTGCTCGGCGTTCGGTCCGGATCGGCTCGAGGTCCCGCCACTCGCTGGATGGGGGACGGGGCCCGCCTCAGGCGCGCGGACCATGACCCGGCGCCCATCGCCACAGCGCCCCGGTGATCCGCCAGCCGTCGGCTGTACGTGCCAGGAGCGCGAACTCGACGTAGACGGCCGAGCGAACGATGGCGCTCGCGATGGTGTCCGAAACAGCCGCGATCTCGATGCGGATCGCCCGGTCCGGGACGTCCCGGGCCCGCCCGACGCCCTGCCTCGTGGCCTCGATCATGTCGGGCTTGGTGGTCAGGTCGAGGTCATCGCCCCTGGTGGGGCCCTGGCCGACCGCATGCTTGGCCAGACCGGGGTGCAGGGCCCGGTCCATCCGTTCGGCGTCGCCATCGAACCACCCCTCGAAGTAGTCGAGCAGGCAGCGTCGGATGGCCGCGTCGTCCTCCGCACGGATCGTCTCGTCGTCGACGGCCGAAGCGGTCCAGGTCGTCTCGAACGTCGTCACGTCGACGCCTCGGGGGCTTCACGGGCTTCGGGGGCCTCGGGACGCGCAAGCGACGAGGGCTCGGTGACCTGCCGGAGGATGGCGCCGACCTTTCGCAGCGCCGATCGGATCGGGAGGCGTGTTTCTGTGACGCCGAGCAGGATCAGCTCCTCGGCACCCAGGAATGGCGTTGCCATGAGGGCCGCGATCTCGTCGGGCGTGAACGGGCCCAGGTCGACGCCGCGCTCCTGCTCTCGGCGGGCCACGTCGGCGAGAAGGACATACCAGCCCCCGATCATCTCCCGAACCGCGGCCGCCACGCCCGGTTCGGCCCAGCCGGCCGCGATCATCTCCTGGAGGATGCGGACATAGCCGGATGCGAGGTCGGCGTCGAGGAAATCGCAGGCGAGCTCCCACCTGATCCACAGCGGTTCGGGCGTGTCGAACATGTCGCGTTGGCGCGCCAGCAGGCGTTCGTTCTCGACCGCGAGAACCGCAAGGATCAGGTCCTGCTTCGAGCCGAAGTAGTAGTGGATCTGGCTGAGCGGCACGTCCGCGGCCTCGGCAACCCGTCGCGTGGACAGATTCGCGTAGCCGTCGGCGAGGAGACACGTTCGGGCCGCCTCAAGGATGCGACCGCGCGTCTGCAGGCTCGCCCGCTCTCGCCGTTCGGCTCGAGTCCCGACGGGCGGTTCCGCTGCCATGCTCGAAGCATACGGGCGACGCTCAGCCATTGACGACCGCCAGTCCGGCGAGGAGCAGCACCACGCCGAGCGGTCGGACGAGCCGGCGGCCCCAGGCGGCATTCTTTTCCACCGCGGTGACGGTCCCCAGGGCAAGCATCCAGGCGAGGCTGCCGAGGCCGACTCCGAACATCACGAGCATCAACGACCAGCAGCAACCGATGCAGAACAGCCCGTGGGCGACGCCGATGCGGAACGCTTCGAGCCGCTCGCTCCGGCCCTGCCAGCGGTTCAGGACGAAGCCGAGTGGCGAGCGGCACTCGTCGAGGCATCGGTACATGAGCGGGCTGAACTGGTACACACCGGCCAGCACGAAGGTCCCTGCCAGGATGATCCGGGGGTTCTCGGCCAGCCAGGGCACCGCGTCGACCGCCGCGTGGATCGCGCGATCGCCGAGCCAGGCGGCGACCCCGAACCCGGTCCAGATGGCCACATACCCGAGGATGGCGAGCGCAACGAGCTGGCCCGGTCGTCGTCGGGAGCTCACGAGCGCCCGAAACGTCGCGAGCAGCGGGATCACGGTCGGCAGCATCATCGCCACGATCATCAGCGCCCAACCCACCACGAAGAGACCGATCTCCAGCGGTGCGCCCAGGCCGGCCGGCGCGTCGTGGTGGAGGTATCGACGGTACGGAGACGCATCCCACCACCACAACACCAGCCACGCGGTCACGGCCAGCAGCGCGACCAAGGCAACCAGGAGCGCGCGATCGCGGTCGGGGGAGCGAAGGTGGGATGCGGTGAACATCGATGGTTTGCCGTCAGGCCGCGAAGCGGAAGTGACCCTGGAGCGCGTTGTTGCTCTTCAGGTCGACGCTCGGCAGTCCGTGCGGTCGGCCGTCGCGCGTGAAGTGGTCGGCCTTCGCGGCATACACCGGCGAGCCGGGGATGGTCGAGAACACGGTCTCGGACAGGATCGTGGGATTGCCTGTCGCTCCGGCGTACGGCGTGATGTCGGCCTCGGCGATGGTGCCGATCGCCAGCCGGCCCTTGCCGCCGTCGACGGTGAACGTGATGGGTACGCGCTCGACCGATACGACTTCGCCGATCAGACCAGCCAGGTCCGCAATGGCCCCGCCGAGCTGGCCGGTGAAGACCTTGAGGAGCTGCGCTCTGCTGCTCGTCGGTGGCCCCGTCGTCGACGAACACGGCCGCCTTCCACGACTTCGGTGTCAGGACGTTGCCCGGGATATGCACCGACAGGGCGACCGTCCGATTCGTCACGTCGACGCCCTCGATGGTGCCGCCGTCGATGTGCCAGGCGAGCGCAGAGTCACAGGTGCCGCCGTCGGGGTTCTCGCCAACCCAGCACGGACAGAGCACGTTGCAGCTGCACACTTCGAGCAGCTTGCCCTCGATTTCGTAGGCCATCGCTGTCCCGTCCTTCCCTGGTTGGTGGTCCGGATCGGTCGTATGACCGATCTCGGTCGGTCGACCGAACTGTAAGGGATCGATTGAGTTTGTCAAGCCCCCTCGCGCGGTGGGCAACCCTCGGGTTGCGGTGCGCTCTGCTAGCATCCAGAGCCCTCGATGACGCCCCCGGAGACGCTCGTGAGCCAGGCTCCCAGTTCCGATCCCGACGACGTCGCGCCTGCCGTCGCCGACCTCGAGACGATCGTGTCGCTCTCGAAACGGCGCGGCTTCGTGTTCCCGTCGTCCGAGATCTACGGGGGGATCAACGCCGTCTGGGACTACGGGCCGCTGGGCGTGGAGCTCAAGAACAACGTCAAGCGGGCCTGGTGGCGGGCGATGGTCCAGGAGCGCGACGACATCGTCGGTCTGGACGCGGGGATCCTGATGCACCCGCAGGTCTGGGTGACCTCGGGCCATGTCGGCAGCTTCAGCGATCCGCTCGTGGAGTGTGCGACGTGCCGGCGCCGGTACCGGCTCGACGAGCTGCCCGGCGCCGAGGGCCTCTCCGCGACCGATCTGCACGACGAGGGGATCGTGGATCGCCTCGGGCTCAAATGCCCCAACGACGGTGGTCCACTGTCGCAGCCGCGTCGGTTCAACCTGATGTTCAAGACGTTCATGGGACCGGTCGAGGAAGACGCCTCGGTCATCTATCTGCGCCCGGAGACCGCCCAGGGGTCGTACGTCAACTTCAAGAACGTGCTGCAGTCCTCGCGGAAGAAGCTGCCGTTCGGGATCGCCCAGATCGGGAAGTCGTTCCGCAACGAAATCAGCCCGGGCAACTTCGTGTTCCGGATGCGCGAGTTCGAGCAGATGGAGATGCAGTATTTCGTTCGGCCCGAGGCAGACGCGGCCGCCGCCTTCGAGGACTGGCTTCCTCGCCGGCGGGCGTGGTACGAGCGGTACGGTGTCTCGCCAGACCGCCTTCGGCTGCGCGAACACGCCCCCGACGAGCTCGCGCACTACGCGAAGAAGGCGATCGACGTCGAATACCGCTTCCCGTTCGGCTGGAAGGAGCTCGAGGGGGTCCACAACCGCGGTGACTTCGACCTGTCACGCCATTCCGAGGCCAGCGGCGAAACGCTCGAGTTCTTCGACCAGGCGACGAATGAGCACGTCACCCCCTGGATCGTCGAGACGGCGGCAGGCGCCGATCGCGCCGCGTTCACCTTCCTGGTCGACGCCTACCGGGAGGAGGAGGTCCGGGGTGAGAAGCGAGTCTCCCTCGCGCTCCATCCCGACCTCGCCCCGTACAAGGTCGCCGTCCTGCCACTCCTCAAGAAGCGACCCGAGATCGTCGAGCTGTGCCACAAGATCAAGGCCGATCTCCAGCGCCACACGATGGCCGTGTACGACGACACCGCCGCGATCGGCAAGCTCTACCGCCGGCAGGATGAGATCGGCACGCCGTGGTGCATCACCGTGGACGTCGATTCACTCGAGGACGGCGCCGTCACCGTGCGCGATCGCGACTCGATGGCGCAGGAGCGGGTGCCCGTCGAGGGGGTGACGCGCCTCATCCTCGATCGGCTGGACGCGGCACGGAGCTGACGTGACGTTCGGGGCGCCGGACGAGCAACGCCCGCCGTACCGGGCCATCGCGGGCCTGCTGGTCGCGGTGTTCGGACTCGCCGCCTGCCTCACCCTCGTGTGGCTCGGCATGCGAGGCGTGATGAACGTCGGTGGCGCCTGTGCCGATGGCGGGCCGTTCGTCTCCGCGCAGCCGTGCCCCGAGGGCGTGGCGATCCTCATGACCCTCGGGATCTTCGGGTTGTTCGGGTTCGGTGGGCTCGGGTTCTGGGCGGGCGCGATCGTCGGCGGTGGCTGGGTCGGACTTCCGATGCTTGCCTGGCCGGCGCTCTTCCTGAGTCTCGGCTGGAACTTCCTCGAATACGGCGTCAACCCGCCCGAGGCGTTCGGGGACGGGCCGGAGCTCGGCTGGGTCATCCCCGGCGTGATCTTCGTCCTGATGGGCGGCGTCCCGTTGGTCGTCGGGTGGCGAGCCCGCCACGAGATCCGATCCGACGGGAATGCCGCGGCCCGTTTCGGCATGCCGTCGGTGGTCGTGGCACGTCGGCGTGTCGGGGGCTCGTCGGCAGCGACGGCCGCGCAGACCAACGCGACCCGTGCGCCCAACGCGACCCGCGGCCCCAACGCCGCTGGGGCACCCGAGCCGTCCGGCGACATCGTCGATCGGCTGGAGCGGCTCGCCCGGCTGCGCCGGACTGGTGACATCACGAACGAGGAGTACGAGACCGCGAAGACGGTCCTGCTCAGAGAAACGGACGGGGGAGCATGACCCGTCGACCCCGATGGCTCGCCGCCGCGGTCCTGGCCGCCGCGGCTGCCGGCATCGCGGCTGGAGTGAGACTGTTCGGCGCCGTGGCGGGTGGCTCGTGACGATCCCGCCGACGACCTACCCCGCCATGCGGATTGCCACCGCGGTCAATGCCTGGCTGTCGACATTGGACGCCACCCAGCGGGATCGCGCGATGTTCCCGTTCGAGTCGGCGGAGCGGTTCGCATGGGATTACACCCCCGGACCGCGCGAGGGCGTGTCTCTGCTCGACATGACAGACGCACAAAGAACGGCAGCGCTCGACGTGCTCGATGCCGCCCTCAGCAACCGCGGGGCCTCGGAGGTCCGATCGATCATCGCCCTCGAACCCATCCTCGGAGAGATCGAACGGCGGGCCGGGCTGCGCAACTGGGGGCGCCGCGATCCAGGGCTGTACTGGTTCGCGGTCTTCGGCGAGCCTGGCGGCGGGACACCGTGGAGCTGGCGGATCGGCGGCCACCACGTGGCGATCCAGTCAACCGTCGCGGGCGGGCAGGTCATCGGGACGGCGCCGTCGTTCCTTGGCGCCAACCCGGCGACGGTGCCGGACGGCCCGCTGGCCGGTCGACGAGCCATCGATGGCGAGGAGACCCTCGCGCGCATGCTGCTCCGCGGGCTGTCCGCGACGCAGCGGAAGGTTGCCGTGATCGATCCGGTCGCACCCCCCGACATCCTGAGCGGCATCGGCCGACGCGCCGATCTTCGCGAGATCCCAACGGGCATCCGGTACGACCAGCTGGAGGCCGGGCAGCGGGAGGCCCTGGAGCGTCTCATCCGGCACTACCTCGACCGGGCCGTCGAGGAGGTCGCCGTTGCCGAATGGGAGCGGATCCGTGCGGCGGGACTCGAGGCGCTGACGTTTGCCTGGGCGGGACCGGACGAACCCGGCCGTGGTCACTACTACGCGATCCGCGGCCCCAGCCTGCTGATCGAATACGACAACACGCAGAACGGTGCCAACCACATCCACGCGGTCTGGCGCGACCTGGCCAACGACTGGGGCGAGGACCTGCTGGCGAAGCACTACCGGGAGCGCCACGCCGCCCGTTGACCCGATCGCGGTTGCATCACCAGGCGAGGCACCGCTAAGGCGCAGATACGCGGTCATCGTCACGATCTGCCGAGTGGACGATGTGCGAGTTGGGCGTCTCCTTCGTGCCATCCGTCGGCGACGGGGACTGCGCCAGGCCGATGTCGCAACAACGGCGGGGCTCTCGCAGCAGGCGATTTCGCTCATTGAACGCGGGCACCTTTCGACGCTGTCCATCCGCGTTCTCCGGGACGCGTTCGCGGCTGTCGACGCCCGCTTCGAAGCGATCGTGTCCTGGCGCGGCGGGCAGATCGATCGCCTGCTGGACGAAGGCCACGCGATCCTCGTTGGGCATATGGCGAATGAGCTAGCCCGCCTGGGTTGGGAGATCCAGATCGAGGTCACTTACTCCGAATTCGGGGAGCGAGGATCGGTTGACATCCTCGCGGTTCAACGCGCGAGCCGCGCGGCCCTGGTCGTTGAGATCAAGACTGAGCTCACGGCCATCGATGACACGATCCGCCGGCTCGATGTGAAATGCCGCCTCGCCCCGAAGCTGGTTCACGACCGCTTCGATTGGCAGCCCGTCTCGATCAGCCGCCTGCTGGTCGTCCTCGACCGATCGACGAACCGTCGGCGTGTAGCCCGGCACGCAGGTTCCCTGGATCGTGCCTACCCAGATCGTGGCCTCGCCGTCCGACGGTGGCTGACTGCCCCGTCTGGGCGGATCAGTGGTCTCACGTTCGTGTCACCTACAAACGGGAGTGGTGCGCGGCCGAGGACGATCCGGTCCAGGAGCCCATCCACGCCGATCGGCACACCACCTACCACACGGGTTGGTAGGTGACCGTCGATCGGACAGGTCCGGCGAGGTTTCGGTACCGCTCACAACACCCGTTGGTGGGTGGTGGGAACGTGCGTGGATTTGGCGACGCGGCCGCCCCGTAGCACCGCTCCGAGTCGCGTAGCACCGGCCCGGATCGACCGATTCGGGAGCTACTCGTCGGCGTTCGCCTCGGCGGCGTCGATCGCGGTAGCGAGGTCGGCGCCGGCCAGGCCCCGCGGTTCCTTGCCTTTCGGCCAGTAGAGCTCCTTGTGGACCTGTTCCTCGGGGTAGCCCCGCTCGAGCAGCGTTGTCTCAGCCGACAGGATCATGTCCGGGTTGCCGCAGATGTAGGCGATCGAGTTCGCCGCGCTCAGTCCGAGCTCGTCGAGCACCGGCCCGAGGATCATCTCGACCCGCCCGGTTCGGCCGGTCCACGCCTGATTGCGTGGATCGTCCGGTCGCGAGACCGTCGGCAGGTAGCGGACCGGGTATTCGTCGCGCGACTCCCAGCCCTCGAGGACCGTCCGGTACCCGAGCTCGGAGGCATAGGACACGCCGTTGAGGAACACCACGGGCCGCGGCCGACCGTCGATCATGAGCTGGCGCATCATCGACACGAACGGCGCATTGCCGGTGCCTGACGAGATAAAGATGTGCGTCCGATCGTCATCGGGCATGAGCATGAACTTGCCCTTCGGCCCGATCATCCGCATCCCGTGACCCATCGGCAGGTCCCAGAGGAGCGGGGTGAACGTCCCGCCCTGGACGAGGCGGACGTAGAGCTCGTATCCCTCGCTGCCGATCACGGCCGGCGGGGACGCCACGGAGTACGGTCGCTGCACGATCTTGCCGTCGACCATGACCCCGATGGTCATGTATTGCCCGGCTTCGAACGGCGTGGGCTCGCCTTCGAACTTGACCCAGAAGTAGGCCAGCGAGTCGGTCTCCTCCTCGCGGCGAACGAGGCGCGCGTTGTAGACAGGCGCGGCGGGATCGATGACGCGCGGCGGCGTCACGAGTTCGGTCATGCGCGGATGGTACCCGGGCGGCGGGTGGCTCGCGACGATTCCCAAGCTCGATGGGGCCGGCGCGGCCTGCCGCGCCACCCGGCGCGGCGCGACGCGGCGGCCGGCGCGCACCGCCGAGCGCGGGTCGATTGTCGCGAGCGCGGCTGGTCGTCAAGATGGGACCGACCGAACACCGAGGTGACGCCATGACCGCCGCGACCGAGACCTTTGCGGGCTTCCGACCGGAGGCCATCCAGTTCCTCGCCGATCTCGCCCAGAACAACGACCGTGCCTGGTTCCAGCCCCGGAAGGCCGAGTACGAGCGCCTCCTCAAGGGGCCACTCGAGGCCCTCTGCGTCGCGCTCGCCGCACGATTCGAGGCGCGCGGCGTTCCGCTGTCGGCCGATCCCGCCCGGTCACCCTTCCGGATCTATCGAGACGTCCGGTTTTCGAAGGACAAGTCGCCCTACAAGACGAGCGCTTCGGCCGCCTTCCGGTGGAAGGAAAGCGGCGCGGAGCTCTCCCACCAGGAAGGCGACCCCGGCGGGTACTTCCACCTGGAACCGGGCGAGGCCTTCGTCGGTGGCGGCATGTGGCACCCGCCCACCGCCAAGCTGGCCGCGTTCCGCCAGGCCGTGCTGACTGATACGTCGGCTGTGCGCAGGATCCTCGATGAACCCGAGTTCAAGAAGCGGTTTGGCAAGATCTCCGGTGACAGCCTGAAGCGTGTTCCGACGGGCTTCCCGGCGGACCATCCCGAGGCCGACCTGCTCAAGCTGAAGGACATGACGTTCGGCCACCGCCTCGCCGATGACGACGTGTTGTCACCCAGGCTGCCGGATGTGCTCGTCGAGTCGTTCGAGGTGGCGATCCCGGTGATGCGGTTCCTGGCCCGCCTGGGTTGACCGCGGGTCCCTGCCGGCTGCGGTCGTAACCGTCACGCAACCCGAGCCCGGCTGGGAGCGACGGTACAATCGGGCGGTCACGACCTGATCTCTTTGCGGTCGCAACGCGGCCGCCGCTCCCTCGGAGGAACCCATGACCCAGACCGCGAGCCCAGCCGGCGAGCGTGCCCACGCTGCCGCCAAGCGCTACATCTACGCCTGGGGCGGCGGAACGGCCGAGGGCGATGCCAAGATGCGCGATCTGCTCGGGGGCAAGGGCGCGGGCCTCGCCGAGATGACCAACGCGGGCCTTCCGGTGCCGCCGGGCTTCACGATCACGACCGAAGCGTGCAACGACTACTTCACGGCTGGCGAGAAGCTCCCGGACGGTCTCTGGGAGGACGTGCTCGAGGCGGTCAAGGAGGTCGAGCGGCTGACCGGCAAGGGCTTCGGTCTCGCGGCCGATCCACTGCTCGTCTCGGTCCGCTCCGGGGCCAAGTTCTCGATGCCGGGGATGATGGACACCGTCCTCAACCTGGGCCTCAACGAGGAGACGCTCAAGGGCCTGATCGCGCTGACCGGCAACGAGCGATTTGGCTGGGACGCGTACCGGCGGTTCATCCAGATGTTCGGCCGGATCGTCATGGACGTGAAGGGCGAGCGGTTCGACCATGCGCTCGAAGCAGCGAAAGCGAAGCACGGCGCCGAGCAGGACACCGATCTCGACGCTGCGGCCCTTCGAGCCCTGGTCGACGAGTTCAAGTCCATCGTCAAACAGGATGCCGGCCGCGAGTTCCCGAGCGATCCGTACGAGCAGCTCGACCTGGCGATCAAGGCCGTGTTCGCGAGCTGGTTTGGCAAGCGGGCCGTGGACTACCGGAACAACCAGAAGATCGCGCACGATCTCGGGACCGCGGTCAACGTGGTCACCATGGTCTACGGGAACATGGGCGAGGATTCCGGGACCGGCGTCGCGTTCACGCGAGACCCGAACACCGGCGAGAAGACGCTCTTCGGCGAGTACCTGACGAACGCCCAGGGCGAGGACGTCGTGGCCGGGATCCGGACGGCGCCCAAGATCAGCCAGATGCAGACCGACATGCCGGAGGTGTACGCCGAGTTCCAGCGGATCGGGAAGCAGCTCGAGAAGCACTACCGTGACGTGCAGGACCTCGAGTTCACGATCGAACGCGGCAAGCTGTACATGCTCCAGACGCGATCGGCGAAGCGGACCGCCGCGGCGGCCGTGAAGATCGCCGTCGACATGGTCGCGGAGGGCCTGATCACGCCGGAAGATGCGGTCGGGCGAGTCGAGCCGGCCCACGTGGACCAGCTGCTGCGGGCCACGTTCGACGCGAAGGCGCTGCAGCAGGCGACCAAGATCGTCAACGGCCTGAACGCGTCGCCCGGGGCCGCGGTTGGGCGCGCCGTGTTCGACGCGGACACCGCCGTGGAGTGGGTCAACCGGGGTGAGAAGGTCATCCTGGTCCGGATCGAGACCTCACCCGACGACTTCCACGGCATGGCCGTGGCGGAGGGGATCATCACCGCCCGCGGCGGGGCCACCTCCCATGCTGCGGTGGTCGCTCGCCAGATCGGCAAGCCCTGCGTGGCCGGGTCGAGCGACCTGATCGTCGACTACGCCAACCAGCAGGCGCACTGCAACGTCACCGGGACCGAGTTCAAGGAGGGTGACTGGGTCAGCCTCGACGGGTCGACCGGGGCCCTCTACGTCGGGGCGCTGCCCACCGTTGACGCACGCTTCGAAGACCAGCCGGAGCTCCAGCAGATCCTCGCCTGGGCCGATGGCATCCGTCGGATGCAGGTCTGGACCAACGCGGACAAGCCCGAGGAGGCCGCCCAGGCCCGCCGCTACGGCGCCCAGGGCATCGGCCTGTGCCGGACCGAGCACATGTTCCGGGAAGGGGAGCGGCTCGACATCGTGCGCGGCGCCATCCTCGTCGCCAACGCCGCCACTCGCGCCAAGGCAAAGAAGGCCGCCGGAACCCAGCTCACCGCGGACGAGGCCAGCATCGTCGCGACGTTCGACGCCGCCATGGCCAAGCTGGAGGTCCTCCAGCAGGGCGATTTCGAGGGCATCTTCAAGGCGATGGACAGCCTGCCCGTCGTCATCCGCCTGATCGATCCGCCGCTCCACGAATTCCTGCCCAACCTCGAGGAGCAGCTGGTCAAGGTCACGAAGGCCGGCGATGCGGCAACGGCGGAGGACAAGGAGCTGCTCGCGACGATCAAGTCGATGCACGAGCAGAACCCGATGCTCGGCCTGCGCGGCTGTCGCCTCGGCCTGATGATCCCGGACTTCGTCAAGGTCCAGACCCGGGCGATCCTCAACGCCCTGATCGCCGTCAAGAAGGCCGGCGGCAATCCCAAGGCCAAGATCATGATCCCGCTCGTGGGACACGTGAACGAGCTGTCGGCCACCCGGGCGCTGCTCGAAACCGAGGCGAAGGCCGTCGAATCGAAGGCCGGCGTGGAGGTCGAGTACGTCTTCGGGACGATGATCGAGGTTCCCCGGGGCGCGCTGACGGCCGACGAGATCGCTCACCACGCCGAATTCTTCAGCTTTGGCACCAACGACCTCACCCAGATGACCTTCGGGTACAGCCGGGACGACGCCGAGGGCGGGTTCCTCCTCAAGTACGTCGAGGACGGGATCCTGCCGGTCAATCCGTTCCAGACGCTCGACGACGCGGTCGCTGGCTTGATGCGCACCGCCGTGGAGAAGGGGAGGGCGACCCGCCCCGACCTCGAGCTCGGCATCTGCGGCGAGCATGGCGGTGACCCCGAGTCCATCCACAAGTGCGAGCGGATTGGGCTCGACTACGTGTCGTGCTCGCCGTTCCGGGTCCCCGTCGCCCGCCTGGCGGCGGCCCAGGCCGTCATGGCGAGCGCCGAACGCGACAAGTAGTCCATCGGTGGGCCTCGCGCAGCGCCGTTCGTGCGCCGGCCCGCCACGGTCGTTACGCTGGCAGCCCTCGATACTGGTGCGTGCACGCAACGCGCACGTTGCAATGCTGACGGCGTACCATTCCGCGCGAGGGGAACGTAACCTCGGGGCGAAACGTTGCCATGCCGATCGATCTGAGCAGTCTCGGCGAGTCCTTGCAGCGCGCTCTCGCACAGATTCCGCCCGTGGCCGTCGCGCTGGGCCTGCTCGCCGGACCGACCCTCCTGTTCGTTGGCTACCGCCTGATTTGGATCACGCGCCGCATGCAGACGGGACCCGAGCCCGAGGCCGAGCCGTTCTGGGTCTGTCACGACTGTCGCTCGGTCAACGAGCTGCGGCACCCGCACTGCTATCGCTGCGGCGTGGCGCGCGATGCCGGCGGCGAGCTCGAGGTCATCGTCGAGCAACCGTCCGGACCGCCCGCGAGCTTCGATGTGCCTGCGGGTTCGCCATTCGCGGCCATCGCTGCCAATCCGAGGCAGGTCGAGGGTCGCGGCATCGGCGTTCCGGTCATGGGCGACCCGGCCTCCCCGACCGACGCGATCCCGGTTGGCCCTGGGCGACATGCGCCGACGGCCGTGCCCGTCGTTGGCGAGGAGGGCGAGTCGCTCATGCTTTCCGACCTGGCCGTGGAGGACGTGACGGCCGACGAGACGGCCGTCGAGGCGTCCGACCCCGTCCCGGCCGGGCCCACATCCAAGCGTCGCCGATAAGCCCGGCCCCGCTGAGGTTGGACCGCGACGATCGCTGGCTCTGCTCCGGGCAGGTCGTATCAACCGACCGGTTTCCGAAGCCACGATTCGAGAGGTCTCGCTAGACTCGGAGTCGTGACCATCGCCGCCCCGAAGCCGCCGCTCCCGCACCGCGTCACGATCGTCGGTGGCGGGTTCGCCGGCCTGTACGCGGCGCGCAACCTCGGGATCGATCCGGAGGTCCGCCTGACCCTCGTCGATCGGCGCAACTTCCACCTGTTCCAGCCGCTGCTCTACCAGGTTGCGACCGGAGCCCTGTCGCCCGGTGACATCGCCCAGCCGCTTCGGTCAGTGCTTCGCAAGCAACGGAACACGACGGTGATCCTCGGCCAGGCCGTCGGGCTCGATCCCGATCGTCGCGAGGTGCTCATCGCGGACGGCGGCCCGATCGCCTATGACACCCTCATCGTCGCCTCGGGCGCCCATCACTCCTACTTCGACCAGCCGGATTGGGCTGCGCTTGCCCCGGGCCTCAAGACGATCGAGGACGCGACCGAGATCCGCCGGCGGATCCTCATCGCCTTCGAAGCCGCGGAACGGGAAGCTGACCCGGAACGGCGGCGCGAATGGATGACCTTCGTGGTCGTCGGTGGCGGGCCCACGGGCGTCGAGCTCGCGGGCGCGCTGGGCGAGATCGCGCACGACACGCTCAAGCGGGATTTCCGCGCGATCCGATCCGGCGAGGCGCGCATCATCCTGGTCGAGGCGATGGATCGGATCCTGCCGCCGTACCCGCCCGATCGTTCGAAATCGGCGCAGCGGCAGCTGGAGCGCCTCGGCGTGGAGGTCCGGACCCGAACCCGGGTCGTCCATATCGACGATCGGCATGTCCGGGTGACCACGCCCGATGACGAGACGCAGGAGGTGCCGGCCCGAACGGTGCTCTGGGCCGCCGGCGTCCAGGCGTCGGCGTTCGCACGCGTCGTCGCGAAAGCCGTCGGTGGCGAGACGGACCGAGCGGGGCGGGTCATCGTCGGACCGGACCTGACGATCCCCGGCCATCCGGAGATCTTCGTCGTCGGCGACGCGGCGGTTCAGCCCTGGAAGGACGGTCGCCCGGTCCCGGGCGTCGCGCAAGGCGCGATCCAGTCGGGGTCGTACGCCGCGAAGGTGATCCGACGTCGGGTCCTGGGCCGTCCATATGGTCCATTCCGATACCAGGACAAGGGCGACGTCGCGATCATCGGCCGACTCGCCGGGGTCACCAACATCGGCTGGCTGGGCCCGTTCGGGCGCCAGAGCGGGTTCTTCGCGTGGGCGCTCTGGCTGGGGATCCACATCGTGTTTCTGATCGGATTCGCCAACCGGTTGGTGGTGGTGATCCGGTGGGCGTGGAGCTTCCTCACGCACGGCCGAGGCACAAGGTTGATCACCGGGGTCGAGCTATTGCCGCCGATCGAGGAGCCCGAACCGCCGGTGCTCGCGCCGCTCGAGCCAGACGACATGCCCACGGCTGGCTCGGGCGTCGCCGACGACAGGGCCTAGCCGAACACGACGACCTGGCGAAGACCATCTCCGGCGCGTAGTCGATCGAAGGCGCCTTCGAGGTCGTCGAGGCCAATCCGACGATCGATCAAGCGCTCTGCCGGCAGCCTGCCCGCCAGGTTGAGCGCCGCGTACCGTGGGAAGTCGGTGGCCGGATCGGCGAACCCGTAGTTCGAGCCGAGGATTCGCCGGCTGCCGTCGACGAGGGGATACACGCCGAACGAGGCACGGGCCTCGAACGCGGTCAGTCCCACCAGCACGGCGGTGCCAGCGACCGGGAGGGACTCGATGGCGAGCTCGACCGTCGGCACCCGCCCGATGGCCTCGAAGACGAAATCGGGGCCACCGTCGGTCAGGTCGCGAAGCGCTTCGATCATCCCCGCGCGGTCGTCGGTCGCCAGCAGGCCGTCGGTTGCGCCGATCGAACGCGCCACGTCGAGCTTCGATGCCACTCGATCGAGCGCCACGATCCGCGCCGCACCGGCGAGCGTCGCACCCATCACGCATGACAGCCCGACGCCGCCGAGCCCAATGACCGCAACGCTCGAGCCGGCCGGCACAGCCGCCGTGTTGAGCACTGCGCCAACGCCCGTCGCCACACAGCAGCCGATCAACGCCGCGACGGCTGGATCCACGCCCGTCGGGAGCGCGATCGCGGCCGCCTCGGGGACCACGGTCGCCTCGGCCATCGTGCCGATCCCGCAGTAGGACATGACGGCGGCCCCGTCCGAGCCGGTCAGCACCGTCGCCCCGTCGGGCATCCGGTGCCGGAACGACGGGGAATCGAGACACGCCCAGACGCGACCGGCTCGACAAGACCGGCAGATCCCGCATGGAACCTGCCACGACAGGGCCACCGGCTGGCCGACCGCCAGGGACCGCACACCCGGTCCAACGGCGTCGACGACGCCGGCGCCTTCGTGGCCCATGGCGATCGGCGTGGGTCGCGGCCAGTCGCCGTCGCGGACGTGCAGGTCGGAGTGGCAAACACCCGACGCCAGGATCCGGACTCGGACCTCGCCAGCCCGTGGTTCCGCGAGGTCCAGCTCCTCGACAACGACCGGATCGCCCGGCTCCCGGAGGACGGCAGCCCTGATGGAGGTCATGGCTCGCCGTCGCGGCGGCGCTCGACCGGCCGGGCCGGGGCATATGGCACGTAGGCCGGCCACCAGGTCGCGGCGTCAACGAGGGCGTCGATGTCGGTCGCGGGATCGATCCGTGCGACGCCGGACGCCACGGCCTCCCGCGCGACCTCGATGGCGATCGAGCGTGAGACCGCTCGCAGGTCGCCCACCGGCGGATAGAGGGCGCCGCTCGCGAGGCGTTCGTCGGTCACGGCATCGGCGAGGGCGCGGGCGGCCAGCAGGAACATCCGCTGCGTGATCGAGGTCGCCTCCGCGGCGATCGCACCCAGACCCAACCCCGGGAACACGAACACGTTGTTGGCCTGGCCGATCTCCTGGCGGCGGCCGTCGACCTCGACCGCGTCGAAGGGCGAACCAGTCGCGATCACCGCGCGGCCGGAGCTCCAGCGCAGGATGTCGGTCGGGGTGGCCTCGCAGCGCGACGTGGGGTTGGACAGCGGCATGATCACGGGTCGGTCGTTGGCGGCAGCCATCGCCCCGATGACGTCGCCGCCGAACGACCCACCGATCCCGGTCGTGCCGACCAGGACGGTCGGCCGCACCCGTCGGATCGTCTCGACCAGCCCGGGAGTCGTCGGCTCACCGGGCGCCGCCACCTCGCGCTTCGAATCGTCGAGATCGGTTCGCTGTTCGTGGACGAGACCCTGTGAGTCGACCAGCACGATCGAACGCCGCACGGCAGAGTCGTCCATCCCCGCGTCCAGCATCGCCAGCCGGACAAGCCTCGCGATCCCGATGCCGGCGGCGCCCGCACCGGCCAGCACGACGCGCGTCTCCGCGAGCGAGGTTCCGAGCGATCGGGTCGCCGCAAGGATCCCGGCCACGACCACAGCGGCGGTGCCCTGGACGTCGTCGTTGAACGACGGCACCCGCGCCTTGTACCGATCGAGGATCCGGAGCGCGTTGCTGCCCTTGAAGTCCTCCCACTGGATCACGCAACCCGGCCAGACCTCCGCGACGCCGTCGACGAACGCCTCGAGGAGCGCGTCGTATTCCGGGCCTCGAAGCCGCGGGGCGCGATACCCGAGGTAGAGCGGATCCGCGAGGAGCGTCGGATTGTCGGTGCCGACGTCGAGCGACACCGGCAGGGTCAGTGCCGGGTGGATCCCACAGGCCGCCGTGTACAGCGCGAGCTTGCCGATCGGGATCGCCATGCCACCGGCGCCCTGGTCGCCAAGGCCGAGGATCCGCTCGTTGTCGGTCACGACGATCAGCCGGACATCCTCGTATGGGCCCTGTCGCAAGAGGTCCGGGATCCGGTCACGGTCCGCGGGCGTGATCCAGGCGCCGCGCGTCCGCCGGATGATGTGGCTGAACTCGACACAGGCACGACCGACGGTCGGCGTGTACACGATCGGCATGAATTCCGGGAGGTGGTCGGCGAGGAGCCGGTAGAAGAGCGTTGCGTTGCGATCCTGCAGTGCGGCAAGCCCGATGTAGGCCTCGAGGGCATCCGTCTTGCGGCGCAGGTGTTCGAGCTCGAGCTCCTCCTGCTCCTCGATCGTCAGGACCCGGTCGGGGAGCAGGCCGCGCAACCGGAACGCGTCACGCTCCGACGTCGGGAAGGCGAGGTCCTTGGTCAGCAGCCGATGGCCGAGGAGCGCAGGGCCGGCCAGGGCGATGTTCGACGGCAGACCGGCCGCGATGGTGTCGTACGGGGCGGGAAGCGGGCGCATCCCGGCGAGGATAGCCGCCCGGATCAGCCGCCCGTCACCCGGACCGTGCCGACCATGCCGTAGGCCTCATGGCCGGGCAGATGGCAGATGTACAGGAAGGTCCCGGGCCTGGTGAACGTGACCGTCGTCGTCGCCGTCGTGCCGGCCTTGACGGTCACCTCAGTGGGTCGTGCCCCGTGGACGGGTTCGGTGCCGGTGCGGTGCCGCTCATGGATGCCCGTGTCGCCGACGATCCATTCGTGGTCGATCGGGTCGCCGTTGGTCAGGACGAACGTGATCGGCTCCCCGGCCCGGACGGTCAAGACGGTTCGCTCGAAGTGCGAGTAGCGGATCGGGATCTCGACGGTCCTCGGGCCACCCGGCCCACTCGCCCACGCTGCTGCGATACCGGCCATCCCGAGCGCCAGGGCGAGGCCACCGGCCAGGGCGAGGCGCCCCGGCCGGCGATGTCGCTTCAGCTGCACGGTCATCTCGTTGCGCCTCTCAGGCCGCGGTCAGCGGTGGCCGACGGGCCAGCAGGTAGAGGATCCCGCCGATGCCGCCAACCGTGAACGTCACGGCCACGATGATCCGGACGAGATCGGCCGAGCGATCGGCCGGGACGACGGCGCCCGGGAGGTCCAGGCCGGCCATCACCCGGGACGGCTGCCGCGCCCCCGACGCATCGATCGCGAGATCGAAGCCCAGCTGCGGCGCCGCCGCATCGATCCGGACCTTGCTCAGCCAGGCCGATTCGGGAACCCACTCCATGCCGCGGTCCGAACGCAGGTCGGTCAGGAGCAATTCGCTGGCCGATGCGCTGTGACCAAGCTCGAGGCCGTTCGCGCCGTCCGGGTTTGGCAGCAGGGCGGGCCGCCGGTCGGTCAGGAGGTAGACGTCGGCTTCGACGCGCTCCGCCTCGCCCTTGCCGAGCGCCAGGATTCGGAGCGGAACCCACGGGTTGTCCGTCGGGATCGTGATGTGGACGGGCGTGCCGTCGCCGACTGCCTGGCCACGTTCGGCGGCCGCGTCGGCGTCGAAGACCGCCGCGAGGAAGATCGGGGACCGCGCCGCGTAGAAATCGAGCACCTCGGGAGCGTCGGGTGGGAGCCGGAAACCGTGATCGGAGGCCCACTTGCCGACCTCGGCCGGGCCACCCCGCAGCACGGTGACGTCGAGGGCATCGATCCGGACCTTCATCAGCTCCTCGGCGGACCCAGCCGCCGCCTCCGGAGCGGCGAAGAACGCGTCGCGCTGCGGCTCGGTCTCGAGGATCAGGCGCTGGAGCGTCCAGTCGCCACCCTTCTCCACCTTGGACGGGATCCCCGGCAGGGGCGTCAACGAACCGAACGAGCCGCCACCGCCCGCGAACTGGAACGCCGTGATGTAGTGCTCCTCGCCATCGTGGTACCCGGCGAGGGTGGTCGTGCGGATCAGGTTGACCGCCCCGTTCGGGCCGATCAGGCCACCGCAGGCGAGCGCCGGGGCCGCGGTCAGGGCAATCACGAAGAGGGCGGCGCCAAACGCGGCGCCGGCGCGGCTGATCGAGCGGGTCATCGTCGATCTCCTGTGGTTGACCGACGGGAGTGGTCGGCCGTTGCCGGTCAGACTCCGGAGCCGCAGCCTCGGTTCCCGGTGCTGTCTGTCACCGCGGGGAGGAGCCCTCGGCTAGCGTTCGGGGCCCAGCGGCAACTCCACCATGAACGTTGTTCCGCCACCGGCGGGCGACTCGACGGAAATTGCGCCGCCGTGCGCCTCCACCAGCCCGCGTGCGATGGCGAGCCCGAGCCCCGAGCCGCGCGATCCGGCGCCTTTGACGAACCGATCGAAGACATGCGGGAGGAGCTCGGGATCGATCCCGGGGCCGGTGTCGCGGACCGTCAGCGTCACGGTGGACGGGCTCGCGACACCGCTGATCGTGACCGTTCCGCCGCGCGGCGTGTGGCGAATGGCATTGGCGACCAGGTTGCCGACGACCTCCCGGATGCGGACCGGATCGATGTCGAGGATCGGCAGGTCAGCGCGGGTCTCGGCGGTGAGCGCGATACCGGCGGACGCGGCGACCGTCGCGAACGCCTGCCGCACCTCGCCGATGAGGACGTCGGGATCGGTCGGCTCGGGATGGAGGGTCAAGGTGCCGGCCTCGGACAAGGCGATCGTTCGCAGGTCGTCGATCAGCCGGGCCATGACCCGGGTCTCGTCGAGGATGGGCGTCAGGTGCTCGGGATCGGGTGGGTAGATCCCGTCGATCACGGCCTCGAGGTTGCCGGTGATGACCGCAAGGGGCGTTCGCAGCTCGTGGCTGACGTCGGCCAGCAAGGTCCGGCGTTGCTCCTCGTTGGTTTCGAGCCGCGCGGCCATCGTGTCGAAGCCCCGAGCGAGCTCCTGGATGGGTCGGAGGTCCGATCGCGTCCGACCGACCCGCACCGCGTAGTCGCCTTCCTCGACCCGCTGCGTGGCGGCGAGCATCGTGTCCAGGTCGCGGGCCGCTCCGGCCGTGCCACGGGCGAGCGTGGCCAGGATGCCGACGATGACCAGGGCCGTGATCAGCACGGGCAGCGGCTCGAGGCTCGAGAGCACGCTGGCTGTCGCCGTCAGGATCGAACCGACGACGACGAGGAAGAGGAGCGCGAAGATGCAACCGAAACCCTGCCGGAACCGCCACGGCCCACCCGGTCCGTGGCGCATGTAGCGGGCCCGCCGGCGCATCATCCGGCGGACCTCGGGATCGCGACTGGCCCACGGCCCAAAGCCTCCGTGATCGCCGCGCCGGCCCCACGGACCGCGGCCTTCCTGCTCGCCGTTCCCGGGCTCGCTCGGCGCGCCGGTCACGCCTTGGCCGTCCCGCGGTCGTCAGCGAAGCGATACCCGACGCCGTACACCGTCAGCACATAGCGAGGCTCGCGCGGGTCGGGTTCCAGCTTGCGACGCAGGTTCTTGATGTGGGAATCGATGGCCCGCTCGTACGACTCGAACGCGACCCCACGGATCTCGTCGAGGAGCTGGGATCGCGTGAAGATCCGACCGGGACTCGCCGCGAGCGTCCGCAGCAGCCCGAATTCCGTGGCGGTCAGCTCGATCGGGCGACCGGCGACCTCCGTGCGCATCCGCGGCACGTCGAGGACTACGTCGCCGGCCCGGATCAGGTCGCTCGGCGCGGCGGCCGTCTCGCTCCGGCGCAGCACGGCCCGCACGCGCGCCACCAGCTCGCGCGGGCTGAACGGCTTGGTGAGGTAGTCGTCGGCGCCGAGCT
Organism: uncultured Chloroflexia bacterium; assembly: GCA_963809045.1. Lineage (GTDB taxonomy): Bacteria > Chloroflexota > Limnocylindria > Limnocylindrales > CSP1-4 > SPCO01. The sequence continues at coordinate 2,273,959 of CAWEHW010000004.1, read as the reverse complement.
CCAGGCCGAGCAACTTGTCGAGCTCATCGTCCCGGGCGGTCAGCATCACGATCGGAATGGTCGAATCGCGTCGCAGCTCGCGGGTGACGTCGAGGCCGTCGAGTCCGGGGAGCCCGAGATCGAGGACGACAAGGTCCGGGTGGCGCTGGCGGACCAGGCTGAGCGCACTGGGACCGTCGGCGGCGACAAGGACCTCGAACCCGGCGTGCTCGAGGTAGTCGCGAGCGAGCTGGGTGATCTTCGGCTCGTCATCGACGACGAGAACGGTCTTCATCGAAGGCATCGTAGTTCGCGCGTGCTCCGCGGAGAACGCATGCACCCCCGGACCCAAGGGTCCGAGGGTGCAAGAAGCGGCGGAGGGCCCCCCGTCAAGCCGGCTTCGAAGTGGTATTCGATGCGGGCGGCTCGTTGGATGAATCCGGGTTGTGTGCGCGTCGGTGCCAGTCATCGAAGCTCTCGCCAAAGCGGCTGTCCCAGAACGTTCGCCCGCGGCCGCCGTGATCGTGGCCCCACGGACCCCGACCCGGGCCGCCGCGCCAGAAGATGGCGCGGATCAGCCCGAACACGATGAAGATGAACAGCAGCGTGCCGAGGAACCCGAAGAACCCGAAGCCGCCGCCGTGCCAGCCGTAGCCGTACCCGATGCCGTACGGCGCGATGGGCGCCACGACCGTTGCTCCGCCTTCGGCGACGGCGGTCGTCACGGCGGTGCCGAGACCCGCCTGGTAGGCAGTGACGGCGATGAACCCGCCCCCGATCGCCAACAGGGCGACGAGCAGGATGGCGGCGATGGTGCGAGACATGTGTGGTGCTCCTTCAAGACCTTGGGATCCTGCGTGGATCCGATGCCTTGAATCCTGGGATCAGGTTATGGAGCCGCTATGGATGCCACGTGGCGGGTTCGTCGAGGCCCGCGAGCGGACAGGGCGGGTCGCCGCTACCAGGAGTTGGTCACCTGGTCCAGGTGGAGGCGCTCGCGGATGTCGTCGGCCACGGTGGTGATGCCCTCCCACTCCACCACGTCCCGGAGGTACTCCACGTCCTTCGCCGTCAGGCGGATGTGGAGCTGGGCCGCCGCTGCCTCCGGGTCCTTTCGGAGCCAGTCGAAGAACTCAGCATCGACCAGGGCGTGTGACGCGAGCAGCTTGAAGGCCAGCTCCCGCTCCATGAACCCGTACTCGTGGGTGTCTTCGCGCGGGTCGTGCTTGTTGTCCATCGGGCCTCTCCTCCCTGTGGGCTCTCGTCGAGCGCCGTCCCTGCCGGTTCCTATGATCGTTCATCGTTCGGGCTCTCGAGCAGCAGTCTCGCGGCGCGATCGCCAAGGTCGCGGTAGTGCGCCTGGATCGCCCGGCCGTCCTCGCCTACCTGCCTCGCGAACGACCGAAGGTGCGCCACGAGCGGCGGGACCGGCACGACCAACGCGTCGCCGAGATCGGCGGCGCGAAGGAGACCGGCCTGCACGCGACCGATGTGCACCGCGATCGTGTCGGTGGTCATCAGCGCGACGAGGGCCGCGCGTCGATGCCGGGTGCGTTCCTCGGGGACCTGCGGGCCGTCTGACAGGTCGGCGACGAAGGCATTCCATCGCCCCGCATCGAGGTCCGCCTGCCAATCGGCGATGTGGTCGTAGAGGACGAGCGCCTCGAGCGCATCGTCAAGCAGCCGGTCGAGGGTTGGGTAGACGTCGTCGCGCCCGGCCAACAGGCAGACGCCGAACGCCGAGATCTTGAGCGGCGCGCCCCGGGCCGCCAGCCGGCCCTCCGAACCCTGGGCGGCTCGCCACTCGATCATGCACGCGTCGACGTGCCCCCAGAACGCCGATCCCGCAGGAAACCGGTCCCGGTATGGTTCGAGCGCGAGCTCGTACAGGGTCGTCGCGAGGGCCGTCGCCTTGGCGGTCTTGCGCCGTGCGATCTCGCCATCCGCCAGGTCGTCCTGGATCCGGATCGAGCCGAGACCGAACAGGTTGCTGAGCACGATGTCGCGCGCGAGCGCGCGATCGAGCCCGAGGGCATGCCCCAGCCACCACGGGAGGTGCCACTCGAGCATCCAGCGCTCCGGTGGCAATCGTTCGATCAGCCGGTTCGCCTCCGGGAGCAGCCCGGGGCTGACCTCACGGACGCGACGCTTGAACGTCCCGGAGATGTCGGTCGTGTCGAGGTCGGGGACGTCGAGCGAGCGGATCGTCACGCAGCTCCCGAATCCGGCTGAACGGTGCGCCGAGAATAGCGCTTCACACGAGGCATACAATGCGGGCCGTCCCAGGAGGGCCCGTGAAGAGCGCAACGCGGAAGACTGGTCCGGCGCTGGCGTCCGCCGCTCCCGGGCGCGCCCGCGCTGCGACCGCCCGGGATCGCGACCGTCGGTTCGATCTCGAGTTTCCTGCGACGTTCGTCGTGGTCCTTGCGGTGGGCCTGGTGCTGGCGGGGCAGCTGGCGGAGGACCTGGCCGACAGCGCGACGCTCGAGATGTTGCCGCCGTCCTTTTCCGGGCCCCGCTGGACGGTGGTTGCGGTCGTTGCCTACATGCTGCTGATCACCCGCGTGGTCGATCGAACGGTCCAGGGGGCGATCCCGTCGATCGAGCGGGTCATGAAGGTCGATCCGAAGGTCGTGCGCGGGTACATCGATCGGCTCCAACCGGTCGACGTGCGCACCAACCTTGTCCTGCTGGCTGCGTCGGCGCTCATCGTCACGACGCTCTTTGCTGGTCTGGGCGTGGATCTGCCCGTGCCGAGCGCAACGCGCGGCGAGCTGTTCCTGCCCTCGAGTCCCCTTGCCGCGCTCGCGGTCCTTGCCGGGTACACGGTCCTTGGCTGGGCGGGCCTCAGCCTCATCTTCCTGACCGTGCGGCATGGGCGCGCCCTGGGCGCGCTCTGCCGCGAACCACTGGACGTGGACGTCTTCGACACGACCAACCTCCTGCCGCTCGGCAACATCGCGCTCGCCGGCGCCCTTGCGCCCGCCGGGATCATCGTGATTTTCCTGCTCGGACTCGGCCAGCCGAGTCACTGGATCAGCTACACCGTGCTCCTGCTTGCCGCGGTTGCCAGCCTGCTCGCGCTGCTCCTGCCGCTGCGAGGCGTCCACCGCCAGATGTCCGACGCGAAGGACGCGGTCCTGGCCGACCTCAACGCCCGGATTTCCGAGGTCTATGACGAGGTCCGGCGGAGTTCGCTGACAGCCCCCGAGATCCCCGCGCTGAACGCCCGGACCAACACGCTGGTCCCGCTTCGCAAGACGGTTCACGAGATGACCACCTGGCCGTTTGCCGACACGGTCGCGTTCGGGCGGGCCGTCCTGATCGCCAGCGCACCGCTGATCTACACCGCCCTGAACGAGCTCATCAAGCGTTTCTGGATCGACACCATCGCGAAGCCATAGCGGCGGTGCGCCCGTGACCGCCTCGAACCTGTCCGCCCGGGCCGATGGCTCCCTCGTCGCGGCGATCGACCAGGGGACCACGAGCAGCCGGTGCATCCTGTTCGATCGCTCCGGTCAGCCAGTCGCCAGACATCAGCTTGCCCATCGGCAGATCACGCCACGTCCCGGGTGGGTCGAGCACGATGCCGACGAGATCCTCCGTAACGTCCAGGGGTGCGTCCGCGGTGCGCTGCGTGAGGCCGGCGTGGGAGCGCGGGCCCTCGCCGCCGTCGGGATCAGCAACCAGCGCGAGACCACCGTGGTCTGGTCGCGCACGACCGGCCACCCGATCGGCAACGCGATCGTCTGGCAGGACACCCGGACGGCCGACGCGTGCGCGAGGCTCGCAGCCGAGTCGGGGATCGACCGGTTTCGTGAGACGACCGGTCTGCCGATCTCGACCTACTCCTCGGCGCTCAAGCTCGCCTGGATGCTCGACGACGGGCCTCGCGAGGCGGTACGCGAGCGGCGCGCCGCGGCCGAAGCCGGGGACCTGCTCTTCGGGACGATCGATACCTGGCTGATCTGGCACCTGACGGGCGGGCCTAGTGGCGGTCGCCACGTGACCGACGTGACCAATGCCTCGCGGACGATGTTGATGGACCTCGAACGTCTGGATTGGGCCGCCGAGCTCCTCGACGTCATCGACATCCCGCGGGCGATGCTCCCGGCGATCCGGCCCTCGTCCGAGCGTTACGGCACCGGGGTGGGGGAGCTGGCCGGCGTCCCGATCAGCGGCGACCTCGGGGACCAGCATGCGGCCTTGTTCGGGCAGGCCTGCTTCGAACCTGGCCAGCTCAAGTGCACCTACGGGACCGGCGCGTTCCTCCTGATGCACACCGGCGAGCGACCCGTGCCATCGAGCCATGGATTGATCACGACCGTGGCGGCGAAGCTCGGCGATGGACCGGCTACGTATGCCCTCGAAGGCTCGGTGGCGGTCACCGGGTCTCTCATCGGCTGGCTGCGAGACAACCTCGGGATCATTGCCGATGCCGGCGAGGTCGAGGCGCTCGCCCGTTCCGTGCCCGACAGCGGCGACGTCGTCTTCGTGCCGGCATTCTCCGGGCTCTTCGCCCCGCACTGGCGCAGCGAGGCCAGGGGCGTGATCGCGGGGCTCACGGCCTACGCGACGCGTGCCCACATTGCGCGCGCCGCGCTCGAGAGCACGGCCTACCAGGTCTACGACCTGTGCGAGGCCATGGCGGCCGATCTCGGGATGCCACTCCCCGGGGAGCTGCGCGTGGACGGCGGGATGATCGGCAACGACCTGCTCATGCAGTTCCAGGCGGACATCCTCGATCGGACCGTGGTCGCGCCACCGATCGCCGAGACGACGGCGCTCGGAGCTGCCTATGCCGCGGGACTCGCCGTCGGGTTCTGGTCGGGACTCGACGAGCTGCGGGCGATGGACCGCGCGGATCGCCGCTGGGAGCCCGCGAGGGATCCGGCGACGCGGCTGGCGGGGATCGCTCGCTGGCACAAGGGCGTCGAGCGGTCCTACGGGTGGCTCGACGTGACGTGATGCCCCGCGTTGCTATCCATTTGCGATGCCCCTGAAATGCCATCGGTTGCCCGGGGACCTTGCCCGTCGCCCCGACACGACTAGCCTGATGGTGTCCCGCCCCAAGGTCCGCCTTGGACATTCGACGTCCGCCATGACGTTCGCTCGACACCTGCCGGGGCAATCCGTCACCCCGCTCGGGGCGTACCTCGTGGCGTACAAGGAGGACGCAACCCGATGACACGTCGACTCACCCTGATCCTGGGGCTCGTGATGGCCCTCCTCGTCAGTGCGGTCCCGGCCGTCACGGCCCACGATGGCGACCGTGGCGCGAAATTGGCCGCGAAGGACCTGCCAACCATCATTGACCTGCCTGACGGCTTCGCGCCCGAAGGGATCACCTCCGCCTTCAAGAGCCGTCTCTACGTCGGCTCGGTGGCGAATGGCGCGATCTGGCGGGGCAATGCCAGGACCGGCGAGGGCCGGATCCTCGTCGAGGGCGTGACCGGCCGGCAGGCCGCCGGCATCCACATCGACTGGCGCGGCCGACTGTGGGTCGCCGGTGCCAACAACCACACGATCCGCGTGTACAACGCACTCACCGGCCGCCTGCTCCAGACCTACACCTTCGCGACCGAGGGTTTCATCAACGACCTCGTGATCACGCGCAAGGCCGTGTACGCCACCGATTCCAACTTCCAGCAGCTCGCCGTCGTCCCGCTGGGTCGGTTCGGCCGCCTGCCGGAGCCTTCGGCCGCGACGCTGCTGCCCTTGACCGGCGACCTGTCGTATTCAGCCGGCTTCAACGCGAACGGGATCGTCGCCAAGGACGGCTGGCTGATCCTGGTCCAGGGCAACGAGGGCCTGCTGTTCCGCGTCGACCCAAAGACGGGCGCCACGAAGCAGATCGACACGGCCGGCTACAGCGTCACCAACGGTGACGGTCTCGCGCTCCGGGGCAGGAACCTCTACGTGGTCCGCAACCAGCTCAACAAGGTCGCCGTGCTGAAATTGGGCTCGGACCTGCTGAGCGCATCGCTTGTGGGTGAGATCACGTCGGCGAACCCAGCCGACCTGAGCGTGCCCACGACCGCGACGTTCGCCCTCGGCGGCCTCTACGTGGTCAACGCCCGGTTCGGCGTCATGCCGGCACCCACGGAGTTCTGGATCACGCGCCTGCCCGCGACGCCGTAGACAACCCTTTTCGAGAATTTCCCGACTGGCCGGCTCTTCTGGGGGAGCCGGCTGGTCTGTGTTGACCGGCTCGAGTCCATCGGGTCGCTCAGCGACGAGTCATGGCCCCGACGTATACGCCAACGAGCACCAGGGCTCCGCCCGCCACGAGGAGGGGCGTCAGCGGCTCACCGAGAAGGACAGCCCCGAGCGCCACGCCCACGAATGGCGTAAACAGGAACTGGTACGAGACCGACGATGCCAGCCAGCGTTTCGTGAGGTACAGGAAGAGCAGGAAGATGACCACCGTCCCGAGCGTCACCAGGTAGATCGTCGAGATCCACGTTGCGGCCTGGACTGGCACGATCCAGGGTTCGCCCGCAACCAGCGACAGGAGCAGCAGCACGGCCGCGCCGACGGTCGTGGCCACTGCGTTGGTCGCGACGGGATCGCCTGGCGGCAGTCGTTTGGCAACGATCCCCGTCTCGGCAAACGCCGCGGCCGCCAGGACCAGCGACAACATCGAGACCAACGGGACGTCGCCGCCTGCCTGGCCACCGAAGACGATCGCGATGCCCGCAAGGGCGATGGCCCCACCCCCGATGGCGCGCCAGCGGAGCGGTTCGAGGCCCTGGGCGATAGCCAGGAGCATCGTGAGGAGCGGAACCAGCGCGGTCACGATCTGACCGAGGCCGGCTGAGGCGCGAACGAGCCCGTAGTACAGGAACGCGAAGAACGCGGCGAACCCAAGGAGCCCATACAGCGCCGAGCCGACGAGCGCCCTGCCCCTGGGAAGGGTTGACCGCCGCGCGATCGCGAGCACCCAGAAGATCAGGGCGGCAAACGCAAATCGAAGGCCCGCGCCCCACAACGGCGCAAGTTCCCGGTTGCTGAACCGAATGGCTACGACGTTGGTGCCAACCAGGCCGACGAGCGCGACAAAGGCCAGCAAGCTTGTGCGATCGACTCGCCGCGCTGCGCCCGTGCCTTCCATCGAAGCATTGTGACTGGACGCGGCCGGCGCACACCTCGTGAGCCGGCCACGCCACGCCACGCCTACATCGCGAAGGTTTCGGCGACCTCGACGCTGCCGCCACCGCCGTTGAGAAGCGGACAACCCTTGGCCAGGTTGACCGCGGCGTCCAGGCTGGCCGCCGTCACGACGCTGTAGCCCGACGACGGATTGACGCCGCCCTCGCTGATCGAACCGTTGTTGGCGACGGTTCGAACCTGCGAGACCGGGTTTCCGCGATCGACGAGTGAGTCGCCAAGCACGCTGAACCAGTTCGTCCAGGCCTCCAGTACCTTCGCGCCCTCCTCGGGGCTGTCGGGCATCTGGCCACCGTGGTACACGAGGAGATAGTTCGCCATGGATCCATCCTCCGGGACGTCGCTGCCGGGCCGTTCAGCCCGGTCCGTGGCTGTCTGCCACCTGACTCAACGACGAACGCCCGGGTCGCGAATCGACAGGATCCGGGACTTGCCCGGGTCGGCTACCCGCTCTTCTTGTCGAGCAGCTGCAGGAGGTCGTGGGCCGCGAGCTCGATTTCCTTGTGGCGCCATTCGGAAGCCCGATACACGCAGGCGATCAGACCCGTTCGGTGGATCCGCTTGAAGTCGCCATACACGAACGCGTGGCGTCCCTTGGTCTCGTCGGTCGCGCCGTCGGTCAATGCCAGGAACCACGCCCCGTAGTCATCCCAGCCATGCGAGCCGAGATACCGGTTCTCGTCATCGGCGCTGGGCTGCTTCTCGCCCCAGTCGCTGGTCAGGACGTATCGGCGTGCCTCGATGAGACCTTTGGCGTGGGCTACGGCTTTCCTGTTCAGGGTGTACGTGGCCATCCGGACAGTCTGCCGGCGCGCGCCACGAACTTGCGCTTTCTGCACCTTGCGATGGACTGCAAAGACCTTGCGGTTTCGGGGTTTCCCGCCGTTTGGCGAAAACCCGACGCCCCGTCATCATCGGGGGCTGAACGTCGACAGGCCCTGGGCCTGATGCTGGCGGGCATCGCCGTGGTCATGATCGTGCTCGGGTAGGTTCGACGATGCCTGGGGGTGCCCGGCCGAGAAGGCGCGGGTCGACACGGCGTCGGCCGATGGGTGGAAATGCCCATCGAGGTTCGTCGGCGATTGCATCGAATGCCCGAGGCTGGCGACAGCCCCCGAGCGGCATCGTCGTCACGAGGACCGGCGGCCAAAGCCCCGGCAAACCCGGAGGCGCGACGGATGCTGTACATGATCGTGAATACGCACAACGCGGAGAGCTGCGCATTCCGCAGCAAGCCCGACGCGGTCGCGACGACCGGCGCGTTCGATCGGTTCGAGGAGCTGGTCAAGGCGACCGACGGCCTCGAGATCCGGGGCTCGTGGATCAACCGGCCGTCCCACGAGGCATTCATGCTCGTCGACGCTCCCAGCGCGCATGTCATCGACGACGCGATCGTCGAATTGGGGATCCTCGGCCGAACCCACAACCGGGTGATCTCGGTCATCCCGACGGCGGACGTCCAGGTCGACACGGACTGACCGCGGCCCGCGCGGTCAGCTAGCGTCTGGACGGATCCCGAGGTCGTGCGCCACGGCGGCGGCTTCGGTCCTCGATGACACGTCGAGCTTCGTGAAGATGTTCGAGAGGTGCCGGGCGACGGTCTTCTCGCTGATCACGAGTCGATCGGCGACCTCACGGTTCGCACGGCCGGCCGAAACAAGGCGCAGGACCTCGATCTCTCGCGCGCTCAGGCCGCTCGCGTGGGCACGCCTCCGCACGCCGTCGAGCGCTCGGAGATCTGCGGTGGCACCGAGGCGGCGCATCGTCGCCTCCGCCGCCTCGACCTCGCGTTCGGCCGCGTCGCTGTCATCGAGCGCGACGTAGGCTCCCGCGAGCAAGACCCGGACGCGGGCGACGTCGAGGGGCGCCTCGATCTCGAGCCAACGGCGGCACGCGTCTCGGAGCACGGGCAGGGCCTCCTCGGCTCGCGATTCCGCAAGGAGCACGAGACCTGATGCCTGCCGGGCCCTGGCGAGGAACCCGGACGTGTTGGCGGTCACGGCAATCGCCTCGAGCTCGTCCAGGGCGGCGCGAGCGAGCCCCAGGTCCCCGATTGCGACCGCGACCTCAACCTGGGCCACCCGAAGCCCGAAGCGGGCGAGCCGATCGAAGGGCTGCGCGGCCAGTGCCGCCGCGATCGAGACCGCCGCCGGTCGCGCTCGGCCCTCGGCCAGGCGCAACAGTGCCATCCCGGGCTGGGGATCGCGGCCCCGCTCGTGCGCGCGCCGGTACGCAGCCTCGGCTCCGGTGAAATCGCCGCGGAGACGCCGGACCTCACCGACCTGGTAGTGCGCCTCGGCCGCGGATGCCACGTGGATCTCGGCGAGGTCGTGGGTGACGCGTTCGGCCTCGATCTCCGACCCGTCCCAGTCGCCGAGCACGAGCATCACCTGTGACCGATGGACCCGACAGATCCCCGCGAACAGGACCGCCGCCGGCAGGCTGTCGAGCCACTTCGTCGTGGCGTCCATCCAGTGGGCCAGCCGCCGGACGTCGCCCAGCTCGTGACAGGCGGCCATCATGTGGCAGTACAGGTTTCCGGCCCAATCGGGCGGCAGTTGGCCGGACACGACCTCGAGCATTGCCTCGTCGAGTATCGCAAGGCCCTTCGCGACGTTCCCCAGCTTGGCCAGGGCACGACCCTCGGCGACAAGCGAGGCGGTTACGAGCACCGGATCGCCATGCCGGCGGCCGATGTCGCGGACCTCGCGGGCGCTCGCGATGGCGCCGTCGAAATCTGGCCCGTCGAGCCCGCCCTCGACGTCGGTCATGTAGCGCAGGTAGCCGTTCTCGACCGCCTCGGGATCACCTTCCAGCAGGCGCTGGCTGCGGCCGATCCAGCCCGATCCCGTTTCCGCCTGGCCGCGCAGGAACGCGTTGACGGCGACACCGCAGGCGGCCATCGCGGCGTCTCGATGCCGGCCGTCCCGGAGATACGCCTCGTAGGCGTCCGAATACCCGGCGATCGAGTCGTCGACCCGCCCGAGCCACCAGGCCGCATCCGCGAGCGCCAAGTGGTCATCGGCGCCGATGCCGGTTTCCGCGCGAGCCGCCGTCAGCAATTCGAAGGCGAGGAGCCAGTCGCGCCGAGCGTGCGCATCACGCGCCACCTGGATCGAACTGTCCGCTCCCACGCCAGACACGATACGTCGTGGCTGGCTGCCAGACGGTCCGAAACGTCAGCCGAGCGCTGCGATCTCGGCAGCCGTCGCGCGGGCGCTCGTGGCCGCATCCGCCAGGATCGAGATTGCGGCGCCCGCATCAGCGCCGAACACGACCGCCTCGGCGCGACCCCAGGCGGCCATGACGAGCCGGACCAGTCGATCGACCTCGGGCGGGCGCACGTCGAGCATCACCATCGTCTTCTCAACCTGGACCGTGTGCTCGCGGATGTGGGACGACCAGCGACCGAGCCGGAACCCGACGTCGACGGCGAAACCCGACCAGCGGCAGCCCAGGGAAAGCTTGTCGGCTGGCAGCCCGGCAAGCCGTTCCGCGGCGCGATCGAGCACAGCGTCCAGTCGCTCGCGCACCTCGCCCGGCGAACCCGCCGCCTCCGCCGCTTCGTCCGGCAGGCCCTCGTAGGCCGCATCCGGCGTACTGCTTGGCAACTGGGGATCATCCGCTCGGTACGCCTGCTCCTGCCACCACGCGGTGCCGACGCCGTAGTAGCGCTGGCTCTCGACGATGTGCCCCAGCGTCTGCCGGATCGTCCATTCCTCACCGCCCGGAGTGGCGTCCCAGGCAGCGTTCTCGAGCCCAATGAGGAGACCCTGGAGGTCCCACCGTGCAGCCGTCGCCGGCGCGATGAGGTCCGCGGCGCGCCCACGTTGGGTGCCCGCGGCGCGGAGACCGGCTTCGGCTTCGATGCCCGCGAGCTCGAACGCCTCGCCGATCCGGTAGAAGCCGTAGCGGAGCTCTTCCTCGCTGCCGCCCTTCCAGGCCCAAGGCTTGATGAGGCTGGCGTCCGGGACCCGGCGCAACTCCGCGACGGCCGTGAGCATTTCCACCCGAGCGGATCGCAGGGCCGCCGAAATCGGTCGTTCGAGGGCCGCGTCCGTGTACCGGACCAGCTGGCTGTCGGCGGGGTTGGTCGTCACCACAACAGCCTAGCGCGTCATCACGGGCGCTTACCGGCGATGAGGCGAATCAGCCGAAATGGCAATCGACGGTGACCTTGTCCAGGGCCGATTCGAGGACTGCGAGCTCATTGTCATCGAGCTGCGAAACGAAGAGCTGAGCGATCCCGTGCGCGTGGATCGGTACCGTCTCCAGCAGCCGTTCGACGCCGGGATCGGTCAGGGAGACGACGACCCCACGGGCATCGGCGTCGGCGTTGGCTCGTCGAACGAGCCCTTCCTCGACCAACCGGGCGACTCGACGGGTCATTCCCGATCGTGAGATGAGTGCTTTCGCCGCCAGGTCGGTCATGCGCAGCTCGCCACCCGCAACGGCCAGCTGAGCCAGCACGTCGAAGTCGGCGAGAGCGAGGCCGGTCTTCCGCTCGAGATCGGATTCGAGCGTGCGCATGAGCGTGGCGTGCGCTTGCAGCAGGGAGCGCCACGCATTGAACCCGCGCCCGCCAGGCAGCTCTCGCATCACGAGCTCCTCAAGTCGGCCGGTGATGTCAGGTTCGGAAAGTACTTGCATGTGCAACCAAATAGGCGTACGGTATTTGCAGTCGCAACTATATCAGCGATTCGCAACCGGAAGGCAGATCCATGATCACCGATTTCAAACCCGACATCGACCAGTCAGTCACACGTCGCTTCGCGACACTCGCCGACGACATTCGTGTACGTCGAACCACGGCCGCGCTGGAACAGCACGGCATGAACGTGCTCCGCGCACGGGACGCCGCCGAAGCGAAACGGATCGTGCTGGGCCTCATCCCGGATGGCTCACAGGTCTACCACGGCGCCTCCCAGACGCTCGAGGTCACCGGCATCACCGATGAGCTCGAGAAGTCCGGGCGCTATGACCCGATCCGTCCCCGGATCTGGAGCATGGACCGTGCCACTCAGGCCGACGAGATCCGTCGCACGTCCGCCGCGCCAGACGTGATGCTCGGCAGCGTCCACGCCGTGACCGAAACCGGATCGCTCGTAGCCGCCTCGATGGGTGGCAGCCAGCTCGCGCCGTATGTCGCCGGTGCCGGGCGGGTCATCCTCGTCGTCGGGACGCAGAAGATCGTGCCCGATCTCGACGAGGGGCTGCGCCGCATCGACGAGTACAGCTTCCCGCTCGAGGACGCCCGCGCCCAGGCCGCGTATGGCATCCACAGTGGGGTCAACAAGATCCTGATCATCAATCGTGAGATCACGCCCGGACGCATCACCATCGTCCTGGTCGATGAGGTCCTCGGGTTCTAGGCTTGAAGCAGGCGACGACATGACCGACTACGGACACCCAATCACCTTCGGCCGGTGGCGCCGCCCGACTGTGAGATCGCGACTTGGCCGAGGGAAACGCTCCGTCAGCTCGTCGCCATGGATCCAGACCTGGCGCTCGATGTGATCGACCGCCTGTCGATGTTCATGAACGTCCTGACCCGCAAGGTCGATGGCTTCCTGCACCAGGACGCCCGACAACGTGTCCTGCGCGTGCTCGTGCGCCATCGCGACCTGTTCTTCGCGGACGCGCCGGTGCTCACGCGATCGCACCTCCCCGGATTGGTTGGGACGAGCCGCGAGATGACCGGGCGCGTCCTTCGCGACCTCGAGCGCGAGGGCGCCGTCGCCCGGGTCGGGCGAACGGGCCTGCGTCTGCTCGATCCGGCCAGGCTCGAACTCGGCGCGACCGAGCAACCGCAACGAACTGCGTTCTGACGGCCTCGTCGCCGGAGCGGGCGACGGTCAGTCGGGCGGAAGGCGCTCCCCGGCGGCGACGCGGACCGGCAACCGGTTCTCGCGTGGGGTCAACGGGCACGAGAAGCGCATGTCGTAGACGCACGACGGGTGGTACGCGAGGTTGAAGTCGAGGGTGTAGGTGCCGTCGTCCTCCGGCTCGAGATCGAGGTATCGCCCGGCGCCGTAGGTCTCCGTCCCACTCGAGGGATCAAGGAAGGGCACGAACAGCGTTTCTTCGTCGCCGCCGTCGAACGTGTAGGCGGTCAGGCCGACCGATTGGCCCGCGAGCTCGAAGTTGAGGATGCCGGCCCGGTGCGCCGGCCTGAGCTTCCCGTCCGACGTGGGGATTTCGAAGTTGGACGGCTCATCGCCGGCGTACGGCGCGAGCGCGAGCCCGTCGAAGACGAGCGACTCATCGATCGGGTAGTAGGGGAGACCCGTGAACGCTTGGCGCTCGGCCTCCGGGATCGGACTGCCGTTGGCGTCCTTGAAATAGGCGTCCTTCCGCGCCCGGAAATCCGCAATCGCCTCGGTGTAGTCCATCGGGCGATGCTCATGATGCCCGTGGTCATGCTCGTGTTCGTGGTCGTGCTGGTCGGTCATGGCTGCTCCAATGGTGTCGCTGCATTCTGCACGGGACGGCCGCCGGCGCAGGAGGTACCGTCTGGACGTGCAAGAATCCGCCCCGCTCGATCCATCCACGCTCGAGGTCCTCGGGCGTGTCCGCGAGGTTCGCGTCGAGACGACATCGCCTGATGGCAATCGGACGCATCGCACGATCGTCTGGATCGTGACGGCGGGGGAGCACGCCTACGTCCGCTCGGTCAACGGCACGCCGGCTCGCTGGTATCGCGAGGCGCTCGGACGCCCGGATGTGGTCGTGCATGCTGATGGCGCGGCGATCCCCATGACCGCGGTGCTGGCGAACGCCCCGGAGTCCATCCAGGCGGTCAGCAACGCCTTCCGATCGAAGTACGGGAAGATCTCGCCGTCCTCGACCGAATCGATGGTCCAGCCACATACCCTCGAGACGACCATCCGGCTCGACCCGCGGGGTAGCGCGACCTGAGACTCGCGCCGCAGCGGTACGAGCCGGACCTCGACGTCCTGATCGGCCTGGCCCGGACCCTGGCCCCGACCGGCCGACGAGCGATCCTGGGGATCGCGGGGGCTCCCGGCGCCGGCAAGTCGACGCTCGCCGAAGCGCTGGTGGCTCGGCTGGACGGGTTTGCGGCGCTCGTGCCGATGGACGGCTTCCACCTCCCGAACGGCGAGCTCGAGCGGCTGGGCCGGCGCGACCGCAAGGGTGCGCCCGACACGTTCGACGCGGACGCGTACGTCGAGGTGCTGCGGGAACTCCGGAACCGGAAAGACGAGGTGGTGCGGGCGCCGATCTTCCGCCGAGAGATCGAGGAACCCGTCCCGGACGCGATCGCGATCCACCGCGACGTGCCGCTGGTGGTCACCGAGGGCAACTACCTCCTGGTGGATCAGGGGTCATGGGCTTCGGTCCGGCCGCTCCTCGACGCGTGCTGGTACATCGAGGGACCCGAAGACGAGCGGATCCGGCGCCTGATCGCGCGGCACATCGAGTTTGGCAAGACGCCCGAGGAGGCCGACGCCTGGGTGCATCGAAGCGACGAGGCCAACGCGCGGGTCATCGAAGCCACCCGCGGACGCGCGGACCTGGTGGTTCGATGGTCGGGAGCGGCAGGCGGCGCCTAGCTGCAGTCCCCGAGCGGCCGCGGGAGCGTTGGGTCAGCTCTTGACGGGTGTCGCCGGGGCGCTGTAGCCGTGCGCGGCGATCTCCGATGCTCGCTCGCGATACACCTCGGTGACCGGTGGCGTGGCCGCCCGGAACCCCTCGACCAACCGGTTGTACATCGAGAACCCGGCGGAGATCAGGACGGCGAGCTGAACGTCCGCATCGCTCGCCCCGGCGGCGTGCGCGTTCGCAACATCCGAGGCCGTCAGCTTGCGCGCATCGCCACGCACGGTCCGGGCGATGTGGAGCAGGGCCTTCATCTTGTCGTCGAAGCCCTCGGACGACCCGACCTTGACCGTGTCGAGCAGGGGCTCCAGCTCGGTCCGGCCGGTCACCTCGAGCAAGGCTGCGGCGTGCGCAGCATGCGAATCCATGCAGAAGAAACAGTCGTTCGCGGCCGAGACCGCCGTTGCGAGCATTTCGCGCTCCGCGCGGACGATCGTGGCGCCAGGGAAGTCGTTGACCAGCAGCTCGTCGGCGAGACCGCGCAGGTGCAGTCCGAGGTTCGGTGTCAGTCGCAGCGCGGTGAGGATGCCCGGGGCGTCGGGCAGGCCCCCGACGATCGGTCCCTCCTGGGCACGTTCGAGGCGTTCCTGGTCGCGAGCCATCAGCAGGATCTCCTGGATCGGTGGTTGGAAAGCGTACGCGGCACGGTAGCGCCTCCCGTCAGCTGGCCGTTTCCGGTGGCAGGACCGCCACGTTGAGCCAGCGCTCCCCGGTCGCCCGGCGCATCACGAATGTCAGTTCGAACGGGGATGACGCCTGCGACTGCAGGACCCCGGCCGCGTCGTAGGTTTCCTCGGTCACGGTGCCCACGGAATTGAGCCCCATGCTCAAACCGGTCTGCACGCCGAATGGCACGACGAGCGAGATCGCGACGGTGTCGATCTCGTAGCGGGAGATCGTGGTGGTCCCGGTCGCGATCGCGTTCCGGACCTGGAGCTGCATCTCCTCGAGCCGGTCACCGTGATCGACGGCCGCGAGGATCGCCTCGTCCCAGCGCAGGAGCGCCTCGGTCTCGAGCTGGAGGTTCTCGGCGAGCGTCACCACGAGCGCCTCGGCCCCGCCCTCGACCATGGTGTGATCGAAGTCCGCGACATCCTGTCCGACCGAGATCGCGGGGAGCGTCGATGGATCGATCTCGTGCGGCACCTCGTCCAGGATGCCGCTGGTCTCAGGTGCTGGGAGACCGCGGGCAGGCGTGCCGGCCGCCACGATCCCGACGCCCGTGACCAGCACGGCCACGGCCGCGAGCCCGATCCGGCCGGCCACCTGGGCGGTCACCCCGCCCACGTCCTTCCCGGTCACCAGGCGCCGCGCGAACCGCGCGACGTCGTCCGCCGCGGATCGCGGCTCGGGGAACAGGCGGTCAAGCACCGGGCGGAACGCGCTCACGACGACGAGACCCGAGATCAACCCGACCTTGGCTCCGAATTCGGTGGTCTGTGGGGCCAGCAGGAGCGTGCTGGCGACGCCGACGAGCACGCCGAACACGACCCGCCCGACGTTCCCGGCGGGGATGGTCTTCGGGTCCGTGATCATGAAGAACAGGAAGATGAGGACCTCGGGCGACGTGATGATCACGCGCCAGAAATCGATGCCGCAGACCGGCTCGAACGCCCAGTTCGCGGTCATGCAGTGCCCCGATCCCGCGAGCAGCCCTACGCCGATCGTCAATGTCGCCCAGTACGCGGCCCCGAGCGCGAGCAGGTGCAGGCGCCGCGTGATGAGCAGGCCACCGCCGATGATCACGGCGTAGGCCGCGATCATCCAGACGTTCAGCGGCGCCCACCAGAAGTCGAGGGGCTCCACCCGGGTGCTGCCGAGGATGATGAAGGCGAGCACGAGCCCGATGTTCGACGGGTTGAAGACGTGCGACCCGCGATAGCGGATCACGTACTTGGTCAACAGCGAGAGGCCGGCGACCACGGCGAAGATCCACCAGTCGTTCGTGTACCAGGGCTCGTTCGCGGGCGTCCCGACGACCCGGAAGATGAGCGCCACGCCGTTGCCGGTGAGCATCGCGCTGGCCGGCCACACGAATGCCTTGCTCTTCCCAAACGTGATGGCGACTTCGATGATCGCGCAGGTCAGGATCGCGGCCAGGATCTGGGGCACGCTGACCCGGAAGTGCAGGCCGACCTGCCCGAGCACCTGGACAGTCAGGAGCACCACCGCCACATGCAGTCGCGGGTCGCGGATGCTGGGCAGGATCAGCGGGTAGCTGGTGCCCCCGAAGGTGAGCGTGCGGCTGGCCACCGCGGAAGTGTAGCGAGGCACAAGGTGTCCGCTCGAGGCTGGGAAGCCGTGTCCATTCGAGGGCTCGCCGCGAGTCAGCCCCGCGCGAGCGCCTCGCGAACGGCCGGGACCACTTCTGCGGCGAACCGCTCGACCTGCCCGAGCTCGTCGGCCGTGGGCCAGAAGATGAACGTATCGATGCCCGGGTCGGCGTCCCAGGCCACGAGCGTGTCGATCCACAGCTGCGCCGGGCCGACGATGACGCCCTCGCCGGTGCCATCGGTGATCAGGCCGCCGATGTTGTAGATCCGACGAATGGCGGCTGGATCGCGGCCGGCCTCGGCTGCCGCCTCGTCGATGATCCTGGAGGAGTCGCGGAGTTGATCGAGGCTGATCCGGCCCATCGACGGTACCCAGCCGTCCGCCGCTCGGCCGATCAGCCGCAGTCCACGCGGCTGGTAGGCGCCGATCCAGACCTCGACCCGGTGCACGGGTGCGGGACCGGGTGGATAGCCGGGGACGGGGTAGAACGACCCTTCAGAGCGCACGACCCTCCGCTCAGGCCCGACGTCGAGCGCGTCGCGGATGATCGGCACCGCTTCCTCGAGCGCCTGTGCCGCCTCCCGGCCCGTCCGGCGTGGCCCGCCCATCCCGGCCACCGCGTCCCAGAAGCCGCCGGCGCCCAGCCCGAGCTCGAACCGCCCGCCGCTCATCACGTCGAGCGACACCGCCGCCTTGGCGATCATCGTCGGCCCGCGCAGGGGCAGGTTCGCGACGTCGGGAAAGACCCGGATCCGCGTGGTCCGGGCGAGCAGGTCGGCGATGAGCGCGAACGTGTCGAGGAACCGGCGCTGGTATGGATGGTCCTGGATCCCCACGAGGTCGAGCCCGCCGCGTTCGGCGGCCAGCACCTGCTGCACGATCGAGACGTGGGCGTCCGCGACCGGCACGACCGAGATCCCGAAGCGGTGTTCGCTCACCCGTTGGCCTCTTCGGCTTTGTCGGATGGGGCTTCCTCGAAGCGATGCCGGCGCATGTCGTCGAGATCGGCCAACGTGAGGGACGGCGGCAATTCGAGGATGCCTTGGGCGCGCCACGTCGTGTGTCCAGCGGGGAAGGCGCCTTCGGGCTCGGTCAGCGTCAGCAGGCAGCGATCCAGTCGGAACTCGAACAACTCCCACGGTTCTATCGATTCGCGCGTGAAGGCGAAATCGCGTTCCGCCATGAATTGCTGGGCGAGCGCTTCTCGAAGCACGGCATCCGGGATCAAAGCCGCTGTCCCGGTCAGGTAGAACGCGTCGTCGTGGTGCGGCGGCGGGAACGTTTCGCTATGCAGCGCGTAGCGCGGGTCGCGATGCAGGTCGTCGAGCTTGGGACCCGACACGATGAAGGCGTACAGGCCTTCCTCGGTCAGCAACGGGCAGATCGGGTGGACACGCGGTCCGCCGTCCTTCCGAACCGTCGCCAGGAAGCCGAGCCCGATCGCGCCGGCCTCGTAGAACATGATTCGACCCTTGGCGGCCAGATCGGGTCGCTCGGCCGCAAATTCGCCCCAGCGCAACATCCAGCGAGGATGCGGCATTGAATTCCCGGGCACAAGGAAGCGCCCGCCCTCGGGCGAGGACGGGCGCTTCCATACGCGGAGGCGAGTGCTAGCAGGCGGTCTCGCCCGGGAGGAGCGGACGGACCGTGAAGCTGTACAGCTCACCTTCCGACTCGAACGTCTGCAGGCTGTTCGCGGCCTCGAGGAGCGGCAGAACCGTCTCGAGGTCGTCGCCCTCGATCACCTGGCATCGAACGTCGATCGGCGAGTTCTCCACCGCCTCACCGGCCGTGGCCAGGTCCTCGAGCGGCCAGGCGACCGCCGGCTGTTCGCCGGGGAGCTCGCTGTCCGGGACGATGACCGCCTTGGCGGCGTAGATCCGGACCGCGGTGAGGTCGAGCGGATGCTCGTCGTCCACGAAGTCCGACTCGGGAAGGCTGGTCAGCGCATCGATGAACTCGCGGAGCGCTGCGCGACCCTTGACCGCCTCGGGATCGAGCGCCACGTCGCCGGTCGGGATCTCGAGGTCGGACGCCTCGGCCAGCGCGTAGGCGCTGACGCGATATGACTTGCCATCGATGTTGAGCTCGAGGACGGTATCGGCGGCATCGGCGATGCCCGGGTAGTCGTAGTGGATCGTCTTGAGGAGATCCTTGTCCCTGGCGAGCGCGATCAACCGATCGAGCGCCGAAGGCGAGAGCTTGTGCTCGACCAGGTTTGGCATGAGCGGGCCTGGGTAGATGAGGAGCTGTGGACCCTGGGTGACGACCCGGCCATCCGCGTAGACGACGATCATCGGCAGACGGCCGAGGAGCGTCTCAGGCGTGACAAAGCCGCCATCCCAGCTGACCCGAAAGACGATTCGATCGGGGTCGGTGGGCTTGTCGGACGGGGATCCGCTGGGAGCGGCACCCACGGCGCTGACGCACGCGGTCGCGATCAGCGCGACCATGAGGAGCGCGGCGGGCCGCGCGAGACGCGAGGCAAAACGGAACACGAATTTGCTCTCCTGATGTTCTGGCGACCCGTCAGGAAGGTGGGTCCTTGACGTTGACCCGTGGGTCGCTCTGCCGGTCTGACGACACGGCCAGGGGCTCGGTTCCGGGAACTTTTCGGGCGTGTGGACGTCGGCGGCGACCCGGATCGCTCGGACGCCGCTCGACTCGATGCCTTGCCTCGTCCTACGATTTGGCCTCGAACCGGAGATCCAGACCTGATGGGAGTTGATCGCACCGAAGCCGTCACGGCCCTGTTGTCGAAGGCCGAAACGGCGCACGGCGTCTTCGAGACGAACGAGCTAAACGGCGTGTACGACGAGAACTGGGCGGAGTGGTATGCCGCCTACGCGGTCGAGCACGGGATTGGCAAGATCATCGGCCGCCATGTCGCGGCGGACGAGCTCGCGGGGTTCCTGTCGGGCACGTTCACCGATTTCAAGGAGCACGAGGCGACGTCGACCGACAGTTGGGCCACCTATACGGCCGGCCGGATCACGACCGAGTTCTAGCCTCGGCCAGCTCCATCGGCGCGCGCACCGCCGACGCCAGTCCGCAACGTCCTCTTTACCTGTTCTCCGGGGATCGGCATGACCGCGGAGCGGCGCGCGACGGACGATTGGGTCCAACGCACGGAGGTCCACCGCGATGCCAAAGGCATGGAGTGACAAGCGCGAACGCCAGTACGAGCACATCAAGGACTCCTACAAGGACGAAGGCGTCTCAGCTGACGAAGCCGAGGAGCGGGCGGCCCGCACGGTCAACAAGCAGCGCGCGGAGAAGGGCGAGACGAAGGCGTCGAACAAGCGATGACGTCGATCGGTTACGCGCTTTCGAGCGAAGAACACGCCCCATCGGACCTGGTCCGGCACGCGGCCTTGGCCGAGGAGGCGGGTTTCGAGTTCGCCCTGATCAGCGATCACTTCCATCCATGGATCGACAAGCAGGGTCACAGCCCGTTCGTCTGGTCGGTGCTCGGCGGGATCGCCAACGCGACAAAGACGATGCAGATCGGGACTGGGGTCACGTGTCCCACAATCCGGATTCACCCCGCGATCATCGCCCAGGCCGCGGCCACGACCGCGGCCATGATGCCCGGCCGGTTCTTCCTCGGCGTGGGCACCGGCGAGAACCTCAACGAGCACATCCTCGGCGACAAGTGGCCCGACTGGGACGTCCGCGCTCGAATGCTCGAGGAGTCGATCGAGGTCATCCGCGACCTCTGGCGCGGAGAGGTCACGAGCTACGAGGGCGAGTTCTACACCGTCGAGAACGCGCGCCTCTACACCCTGCCGGAGGACCCGATCCCGATCATGATCGCGGCGTCCGGACCCCGAGCGGCGGAGCTGGCGGGCCGGCTCGGGGACGGGTTCATCGGCACGGGTCCGGAGGCCGAGATCGTCAAGGCCTTCGACAAGGGCCGCCGGACGAAATCACGCCCCCATTACGGCCAGATGACCATCTGTTGGGGACCGGACGAGAAGAAGGCACGCAAGCTGGCCCGCGAGCTCTGGCCAACCGCCGCCATCCCGGGCGAATCGGGCCAGGAGCTGCCCAATCCGGCCCACTTCGAGCAGCTCGCCGAGATCGTGACGGAGGACATGATCGCTGAACGTGTCGCCTGTGGACCTGACCTCGATCGCGTGCGCGACGGGATTCAGAAATACGTCGACGCGGGCTATGAGCGGGTCTACCTGCACCAGATCGGCCCGGATCAGGAACGCTTCATCGAGACCATGCGCCGCGAGGTATTGCCGCGCGTGAAGGCCGCCTGACCAGAAACGCGGCACTGCGCCGCAACCAGAGAGGAAGGACCGCATGGCTGAGCGCAAGGAGGAACAGCTACGGGACGTGTCCGATCTGCTCCTCGAAGACCTGGATGCGATCAAGCGCCTCGAGCGAGAGAAGCGGCAGCAAGAGATCTCAACGCCCCGCTTCCATCAGCTTGCGGATGACGATCGCCGACAAGAGCCGCGAGATCTTTGCGCTCGCGGCCGAACAGCGCAAAACGGGCAACGAGATCGAAGAACCCGCTGGGGTAACCACCGATGAGGTGCCGCCGGCGAAGCCGGGCGAGCGATCAACGGGATCGAGCTAGCGCACTCCGGCCGCTCCACGGCTCCGGCTTCCAACCATTCCGCAGGTATCGCACATCGCGAGGGCACCGGGCGGATCAGCAAACTCGCGCTGCTCGATCGCGTCACCAGGCAGGAACGTATCGCCGCAATGCACGATTCGGAGCCCGCTCGAGCTTGTCGTGGCGATCAGATGCCAAGGCTCGATATTCTCCGATTGCATCGGATCGACCGCTCGGATCCATGCGTACACGGCATTCGCCTCGGGATGCTGCGCGTCGGACGCTGAGTATGCGCGCCCTGTAAATACCGCTTCGCGGCGCACTACGACGACGCCTCGCGCCGGGCCCGAGAACTCGGTGATGTCAACCCGATGGCGGACTATGCCCGCAGGCTGAGTGCTCGCCCGATCCCTACGCCAACGACGAGCGCAACGGCCACGGCGATCGCCGGTCGTGGAACCATTGGGAAGCGGCCCACGGGTGCCGCCTTGCGCTTGGTCTTGGCCTTCGACCGCTTCTTCTTGAGGGATCTGGCCGGCGGGACGGTCGCCGCATCGACTGGTCCGGTCATCCCTCGGCTCCCTGGACGTCGTGTGACCGACGCGCCCAATCGGCGGCCGCGTTGCGCCTGGTATTCGATCTGGAATGACCAGATCGCTTCGTGGAGATCGTCAAGATCGAGCTCATGGCCGAGCTCGACCGCCCACGCCCAGAGATAGCTCATTCGAAGTGTGGCGTTGGCCGACAAGGCAGGATCGCCAAGCTCCGACGACGCGGCCTGGAACCTGCGGTTCGCGGCGTTGATTTGCCCTTGTTCGAGCATGGTGGCTTCTCCGATCGTGAGCACATCATCTCGCCGGCGATATCCGGGGACGTGATGGAAGGCATCCAGGCCATACCAAGGACATGGCAACGATTTGAGGCCTACGCGCGCGAACCGCGCCGCCGCCGGGCGACGTCCTCGTTGGTGCGGCCGGACTTGACGCTCGCCGGGTAGTCCTCCGCATCCCAGTCCGGCACCGCATCCCCGTCCCGCCGATGGATGACCAACCACTTCTCCTTGCCCCGGTAGTCACGGTCAGTGCGGATCAGGACAAAGGCTCCTCGAAGCTTCTCGCCGTCGAGCCTGAGCTTGAGCTCACCGGCCTCGATCGCGAGCGAAGCGTTCCGCGTGTGCGGGATCGGCCGTCCACTGGCCCCAATCCCAAACGATCACGTCACCGGCACCGTACTGGGCGCGAGGGATGACCCCTTCGAAGTCGAAGTACGCGAGTGGGTGGTCCTCCACGCGAACCGCGAGGCGACGTTGCGCCGGATCGAGCGTGGGACCGCGCGGAACCGCCCATGAGACAAGGACGCCACCAAGCTCGAGGCGGAAGTCGTAGTGGAGGCGCCGTGCGCGATGGCGCTGGACGACGTACCGCCCGCTCGTCCTCGCAGCGTGGGATCGGCCAGGTCCCCGGTCGCCTGGCGGCTCCGGTGTCTCGTTGAACCGTCGCTTCCGACGATACGTCTCGAGGGTCATGCCTGACGGCGGGCGCCTACCCGCCGGATGCCGCCGGCGATTGCCGCCACCACGGGCGCCTCCTCGACGATCGCAGACGACGGCACCGCCGGTCGGACACGTCGAGGCTCGATCGTGAATACCCCATCGGCCGCGCCCGACGAACGCGGCGCCGCTCGGCTGCTCGATCAAGCGCTGGTACACACCCTCGTACTCGTCAACCATCCGATCGACGGAGAACCGGGTCAGCGCCGTCTCGCGAATCGCGGCGCGATCGAGCGACCCGGCACGAGCGACCGCCAGGATGGCTTCGCTCAGATCGTCGACGAGGAAGCCCGTGCGATGGTGCTCGATGATCTCGGGCAGGGCGCCGGCCCGCCTGGCGATGACGGGCGTGCCGGTCGCCATCAATTCGATGGCCACCAGCCCGAACGGCTCGGGCCAGGCGCCAAGCATCACCGTCGCCACGGCGCCGGCGAGCAGGGCGTCGCGTTCCGCGGCGTTGACCTCGCCCAGGAACTCGATGCTGCCCTCCGCGATGGCCGGAGCGACGACCGAGTCGAACAGCTCTCGTTCGCCGCGGTCGTACACCTTCGCCCCGATCCGCAGTGGCAGGCCGGTCGCCCGCGCAAGCGCGATGGCATCGCCGATGCCCTTCTCCGGCGCGATCCGGCCTATGAAGGCCAGGTACGTGCCGGGCGCGGCCTCGAACGGCGCTCCTGCCAGCGGGAGCCCGTGGTGGATGGTTCCGACCCAGTTGGCGTTGGGAGACCACCGACGCTGACTCGCGCTGATGGCCACCAGCGGGATGTCCGAGAACTCGTCGATGAGGTCCGGGACGCCCGACGTGTCAAGGCGCCCGTGCAGGGTCGACACGACCGGGGTAGGGCAGAGCCGGGCAAAGAGGAACCCGAGCGCCTCGATGTGCGAATGGATGACATCGAATCGATCGTGCTGGGCCCAGGCCTTGGCCAGCGTCACGTTCATGTAGGACGAGATGTCGCCGCGGTAGCCCGTGGACCACAGGCTGCGCGGAACCGTCGGAACCAGCTCCACCGGAGCCTTTGAATCGCCCGGTGCAAAGAGCGTCACCGCGTGGCCACGCTCGTGGAGGCCCGTCGCGAGCGCAGCGACAATCCGCTCAGTTCCCGCGTACTTCAGCGGCGGCACGGGGAGCATGGGCGGCGACAGCAGGCCGATGCGGAGTGGCCCGGACAGGCTAGGTCGGCTTCGTGTTGGGCGGTTGAGTGTCATTTCGTCGTTCCCTCGTGACCATGGCCCCGATCACGGCTCGCGACATCATTCAGCGCCGGCACGCACAGAGCATCTGGTGGCAAGCGGTCGGACGTTACGACCGCATGGCAGCTTGCTTCCGTGTCGTCGGACGCCTGCCGACCCACGCCGTTTGGGCTACGGTCTGGCGTGGGTGGACCCTCACCCGATCACTGGGGAGTTGGCATGCGCAAGCTCATCGTCAGCGAGTTCCTGACCCTCGACGGGGTCATGCAGGCACCGGGCGATCCGAACGAGGATCGCAGCGGCGGATTCGACCAGGGCGGCTGGCAGCTCGCCTACTTCGACGACATCTTCGGCGACTTCGTCATGGGTGGGTTCGCGACCGCCGGCGGTTTCCTGCTCGGCCGCCTGACGTACGAGAACTTCGCCGCGTTCTGGCCGAATCAGCCCGCCGACGATCCCGTGGCGGGCCCTATGAACGCGATGCAGAAGTACGTGGTGTCCTCAAGCCTGTCTGAGCCGCTGGCGTGGCAGAACTCGACCCTCATCCGGACCGACGTCGCCGACGCGGTCCGCAAGCTCAAGGCGCAGGACGGGAAGGATCTCTTGGTCATCGGCAGCGGCGAGCTTGTTCAGTCGCTGATCCGCGACAATCTGGTCGACGAGTACCAGCTGATGGTCCATCCGCTCGTGCTGGGCAGCGGAAAGCGCCTGTTCCGTGACGACTTGCCGCCGGTCAAGCTTCGGCTGGTGGACTCGAAGCCAACCGGAAAGGGCGTCCTGCTCCTGACCTACGTGCCCGAGTAGGACTTCGATGCTCGAGCTCTCCGCCAACATCGATCTGCTCTTCGCCGATGCGCCTGAGCACGCCTTCGAGGAGCGGATCGACCCTGGACGGTCGCGATCATGGGGGTCCTCGGGGTGATCGCCGGGATCATGCGAGATCCAGTGACGGTATGACGCGAATCTCTCAATCGCAGAGGGCGGCGGCCGACTGGCTGCCGCTCATTGCCTTCGCCGTCGTCGTCATGACCCTGGTGGGCTGTGGTCCGGGCGCGTCGTCAGCGTCGCCACAGGGATCCATCCTGGCAACACCATCTCCAACGGAGCGTCCCAGCAGCGCGCCTGCGACCACTCCTGGCCCGTCAGCGACGACCGTTCCCTCGCCGCTGCCATCCGCGAGTTCCACGGCGATCGCAATTCGAACGTTCGCGTGGTCCCGGATGCGGGATGGCAGTCCGGTTGGCTGCGACTCCATGGGCGTGGACAACCCCGTGTTCGGGCACCTCGAGGGTGGCGCTACCTTCAGCGTCGACGAGCCCGTCTGGCTTGCCTCGCCGGATGGGACGATCCTGCGCGTGTTGTGGCCGGCGGGCTTCGAGCTCTACTTCGAACCCGAAGCGACGGTCTACGACGAAACCGGGGCATTGTTCGCCAGCGCCGGTGACGCGGTCATGGCGCAGGTCAGCCGGGCCTCGGCGGCAGGCTCGTACGAGGATCCGTACTACCTCGAAGGCATCCTGCTCGCCGGCTCATTCACGCCAGACGACCTTTCGACCGGGATCAGGGTCCAGGGCTGCTATCCGCGGCTGCCGGAGTAGACGTCTCCCGCACTCGCCATCGGGTCAGTCACCAGCGCTTGCACTCTGCATGCATTAGCAGCACAATGACATCATGCCGTCCATCACCATTCGAAACGTTCCCGAGCCTGTGCGCGCCGAACTCGCTGCCCGCGCTGCGCGGGTCGGTCGGTCGCTCCAGGAGCATTTGCGTGCGGAGCTGATCGAGCTTGCGCGGAAACCCTCCGTGGGGGATGTTCTCGCGGGGGCACGCTCGCGAAGCCGTGCAACGTCATCCAGGCTCCCAGCCGAACGGATTCTCGAGTACCGGGACGCCGATCGGAGGTGACCGTCGTCGTTGATGCGAGCGTGATCGTTGCCGCACTGGTCGATGGCGGATCAGATGGCGAATGGGCCGAATCGATGCTCGCTCGCGAGGACCTCGTGGCACCGCACCTGATGCCGGTCGAGGTTGCGAATACGCTCCGGCGGGCTGTGCGGGCAGGAGACCTGTCGGTCGACGTGGCCGCCCTGGCGCACGGTGACCTCGTCCGACTTCGCGTTGACCTCTTCCCGTATGAGCCGCACGCAGAGCGCGTCTGGACGCTGCGCGACAACCTGACCGCATACGACGCGTGGTACGTGGCCCTGGCGGAGGCATTGGACCTGCCGCTGGTCACGTTGGACCGCCGCGTCGCCAGGGCGCCTGGGCCGCAATGCGAGTTTCGGCTGCCGCCGATGGGGCCGTCGCAGTAGTCATTGGCCTGCGGAATGCCCGCACGCTTCGGTTGATTCGATCCGTCGCTGCGACGATCCAGGGACTCGCTGCCGTCACGCCCCGATGACGCTGAAACCGAGGGCGCGCGCGGCCACTCCGAGGCGGATGTCAAAGGTCACGATCGGGATGGACCTGCCGCCAACGCGATCCGCAGCGGCCAGATGCAGCGCGTCGAGTGTCCGCGCGCCCGCCGCGACGCCGAATTCAGCCGCTCGCCGACAGGCCTCGTCGTCGAGCGAGACGATGTAGGACCGCTCCCAGTCGCGCTCGAAGGCGTCCCTGGCGACGATCCACTCGGTGTCGCCGAGACGCCGATGCAGGGCCAGGACGACCTCAACGAGGGTATGGCCGGCCGTGACCCACTCGGGATCGTTGGACAAGAGGACGTCAAGCCTGTCGCTCCCGTCTTCGGCGACGTAGCGCTTGACGAACGCGCTGCTATCCAGGTAGACGGTCATGCATCCCGATCGCGCGAAATGAGCTCCGTGGTGGTCGGCGTGCCGGGTCGGGGGCGTTGACGCGCAACTGGCTCCGGTACTCGATCTACCTTTCGGGTGAGCCAACCCTCGGCCAGGCCGCGCTCCAGGTTGGCGCGCCCGACCAACGGGACGATCTGTGCAACGCGCCGGCCGCGACTCGTGACGGTGATGGTCTCGCCGCCCGCCACCCGCTCGAGATGTTCCGACAGTCGTGCCTTCAGGTCGCGGATACCAACTTCCATGTAGTCACGGTATCACGTGAATGCCGGTTGGTGACTACATCGGCGCACAAAGTGACCAATCGCGCCTATGCGAGCGAGGCACAGCCAGCGCAACGAGCGTAGCCGGCCCCCACAATCTCGGTACCATTGTGGCCGGCCGGCTGAGGGCGTGGGGGAACGAAAGTGCACCTCTACCAGGGGTCAACGCACCAATTCATCGCCGATGCCACCCAGGCTCGTTTGGCGAACCTGCTGTCCGATCGCTTCTTCGACGAGTTCCGCTATCGGCCTGCGCCTTCGGAAGTTACGTCCTGGCGCAACTCCCTGAGCGCTATGGCGACGGTTCTTCAGCTCGCGGACCTAACCGACCAAGGCATCCTGGTCGAACTCAAGCTGCCGCTCTCATCGAAGCGCCTCGACGTACTCATAACGGGTTCGAATCCTGCGACCGGCGATTCCGCTGTCATCGTCGAGCTAAAGCAATGGACCGAAGTCGGTCGGTCGAACATCACGGATTGCGTTACGGTCGACTTCGGTGGCCGTCCGCGCGATCACCTCCACCCATCGCGCCAGGTCGCCCAATACCAGCGCTACCTGATCGACACGCATCCAGCCTTCTCCGACGGTGCGATCGCCCTCGACGCCTGCGCGTACCTCCATTACGCCCAATACGACCCGAAGTCGCCGCTCTACCATGCAGACTTCGCGACGCTCCTCGCCACGAGCCCGTCGTTCGCCGGTGACCAGCGTGATGCGTTCGCCACCTTCCTAGACCATCGGGTTAGCGGTCCGGACGAAGGCGCGATCCTCGAGCGAGTGGCCGCGACCGCTTTCAAGCCGCACAAGCGACTGCTCGACCACGTCGCTGCGGTCATCCGTCGCCAACCGGCGTTCACGCTGCTCGACGAACAGCTCGTCGCTTACAACGCGGTGATGGATTCGGTTCGGTCGGCCGGCCAGAATCAGCAATCGGCAGTTTTCCTGGTCGAGGGTGGACCGGGCACCGGCAAGTCGGTCATCGCTTTGAATCTCGTCGCCGAACTGGCCGAGCGCGGTCTCAGCACGCTCCACCTGACGGGCTCGAAGGCGTTCACTGAGAACCTCCGCAAGCTCGTCGGTGGACGTGCGGCGGCGCTTTTCAAGTACTTCCGAGACACTGCGACCGTTACCGACAAGCTCGACGTCGTAGTCCTAGACGAGGCCCACCGAATCCGGACGATTAGCACGAGCCGCTTCACCCCGGCCAAGGCTCGAACCGGCAAGGCCCAGATCGACGACATCCTGGACGCTAGCCGGGTCGCGGTCTTCTTCATCGATGATCTGCAGGTCGTGCGCCCCGGCGAGGTCGGCAGTACAGACCTCATCCGCGAGGAGGCCGCCAAGCGATCGATCGAAGTCCGCGACTTCAAGCTTCAAGCCCAGTTCCGCGCGAACGGCTCCGATTCGTTCATCCAGTGGGTCGACAACACCCTTGAGCTCGCGCGGACGCCGCAGGTCTTGTGGTCGATGGACGATGAGTTCGACTTCCAGATCGTCGGTGACGTCCGCGAGCTCGAGCGGGTGATTCGAGTGAGGGCAGGGGAGGGCGCCACCGCCCGGCTCGTCGCCGGCTTCTGCTGGCCATGGTCAGATCCCGACGCCGCCGGTCAGCTCGAACCTGACGTGCGGGTGGCGGACTGGTCGATGCCCTGGAACGCCAGGGATGGCGTCGGGCGGCTGGGTCCCGGCATCCCGAAGTCCGACTTCTGGGCGAGTGCGAAGGAGGGGATCGACCAGGTCGGCTGCGTGTACACGGCACAGGGCTTCGAGTTCGACTACGTGGGGGTGATCGTCGGTCCTGACCTGGTTTACCGGCCGATGGATGGGGGGTGGGTCGGCCAACGGGACCAGTCGCACGACCGGGTCGTCCGCAGCGGCGTCACGGACGCGGAGTTCCGGGAGTTCGTCAAGAGCACATATCGGGTCCTGCTCACTCGCGGTCTCCGCGGCTGCTACGTCTACTTCATGGACGGACCGACGAGGGATTTTGTCCTAAGCCGCATTGAGCGAAGTCAAGTCGCATCTAAGCGCGCCGCTGAACCTCCCAGGTCCTATGGGTCCGATTAGGGTGGATCGGCATTGATCGGAGACGCGGATCGTGAGGTCAGGTCTCGGGTGTTTGCCTGGCTAACGCAGCAACGGGAGGAATTCGGCGAGGCCATGTCAAGGACTGCGCTCGAAGCGTTCACCCTCGATGGCCGGCGAATCCCACTGGTTGGACCATCGGGTATCTGGAAGCCAGCAGCGTGCGAGCTTCCCCTCTCGATCACCACGACGGTTGACAGTTCGTATGACGACAGATCGGATCCTGCCACCGGCGCTCTGAGTTACGCGTATCGAGGAGTCGATGTCGCACATCGAGACAATCGCGGATTGCGCCAAGTAATGGCGCAGCGTGTTCCGATCGTGTACTTCTACGCGATTGAGCCCGGGAGCTACGTTGCTGCCTACCCGGCATTCATCGTCGGGGATTATCCAGAGCGGCTTCGCTTCTCCGTCCAAGTTGACGATCTGTTCGCTTCTGTGCGCCAGAGCTCGGAACCTGTTTTGGCAGGGGAGGACATGGCGGAACCACGTCGCGCCTACGTCACTGCGACATTCCGCCGTCGACTCCACCAAGTCGCGTTTCGAGAGCGTGTGATTTCGGGCGTACGCGGAGAAGTGCGCGCTTTGTCGGCTGCAACATGTCGAACTGCTGGATGCGGCACACATCACTCCGGATCGTGATGCCGAGGGCGAGCCGGTAGTCAGCAATGGAATTGCACTTTGCAAACTGCATCACGCCGCGTTCGATCGGCACTTCTTTGCAATCCGACCCGATTACATTATCGAGGTCCGACCATCAGTTCTCCAGGAATTTGACGGACAGATGTTGGTGGTGGGTCTCCAACAGATCCATGACCAGCTGATCCACCTGCCAAGTCGCGCCATCAATCTTCCTGATCCAGCACGCCTCGAGCGCCGGTACGAATTGTTCAGGCAAGCGGCAAGCTAAGAATTGTCTGCCGCCGCCAGCTCATTGGCGACGTTGTTGCCGCAGGCTCGACAGGTTGACCGAGTTCCGCTCGCCGTATGCTGCGAGCCAATGACCGATCGGATGCTGCCCACCGGAACCGTGACCTTCCTGTTCTCGGACATGGAGGGCTCGACGCGGCTTGTCCAGGATCTCGGTCCGGCGGTCTTCACGCAGGTCCTCGACCAGCACAACGCCATCCTCCGCGAGGCCTACTCGGCACACGGCGGGGTGGAGCGGGGGACCCAGGGCGACTCGTTCCTGGTGATGTTCCGGGAGGCGCCCGCCGCCGTGTCGGCCGCCGCGTGGGCCCAGCGCGCGCTCGCCGAGGCCACCTGGGTCACGGACGCACCGGTCAGGGTCCGGATGGGGCTGCACACGGGGATCGGCACCCTCGGCGGGGACGACTACGTCAGCGTCGACGTCAACCGGGCCGCCCGCATCGCGCAGCTCGCGCACGGCGGCCAGGTGCTGCTGTCGGACGCCAGCCGCGCCCTGGTCGAGGGGGCGCTCCCGGCGGACGCGTCGCTCAAGCCCCTCGGCGAGTTCCAGCTCAAGGACCTGGCCCGGCCCGAGCGCCTCCACCAGCTCGTCATCGATGGCGTGCGCTCCGAGTTCCCGCCGCTGCGCCCGATCGATCGACCCATCGGCAATCTCCCGGACCACCTCACGAGCTTCATCGGCCGCGTGTCGGAGCTGGTCGAGCTGGCCTCGCTCGTGCCGGAGAAGCGGCTGGTCACACTCACCGGCCCCGGTGGCACGGGCAAGACGCGGCTGGCGATCGAGCTCGCGCGACGAGTGGCCGGCCAGTTCGAGGACGGGGCGTGGCTCGTCACCCTCGACGCGGTTCGCGATCCGGAGCTGGTCATGGCGGCGATCGCGTCGAGCTTCTCGCTGGTGGAATCGCCGGGGACGACACCCGCCGACCGCCTCGCCGCCTACCTGGCCGACCGCGAGACGCTGCTGGTGCTCGACAACTTCGAGCAGGTCATCGACGCGGCGCCGCGGATCGGCGAGCTCCTCCAGGCGGCGCCCCGGCTGCACGTGCTGGTGACGAGCCGGGCGCCGCTCCGACTCTCGGTCGAGCAGGAATATCCCGTCGCGCCGCTGGGCGTGCCCGACCTGTCCGACCGGACCGACGACGCGCTCGAGAGCGAATCGGTGCGCCTGTTCGTCGAGCGAGCCGGCCGCGTGAAGCCCGGGTTCTCGCTCTCGGTCGAGGACACGGCGGCCGTCGCAGAGATCTGCCAGCGGCTCGATGGCCTGCCCCTCGGGATCGAGCTTGCGGCGTCCCGGGTCGGCATGTTCCCGCCTCGGGCGCTCGCGGAGCGCCTGCGCAAGCAGCTGGATGTGCCGGGTGGCAAGTCCAGAGACCTGCCGGCGCGACAGCAGACACTCGAGCAGGCGATCGCGTGGAGTTACGACCTGCTCGATGCGCCGTCGCAGCGTCTGCTCGCTCGCCTCTCGGTGTTCGCCGGCGGGTTCCGGCTGGAGGAGGGCGAGGCGGTCGGTGCATTGGACGGAGGCCTCGGCGTCGACGTCATCGAAGGATTGACCACCCTCGCCGACCACAGTCTCATCCAGTCGATGGCCGGACCCGACGTGCCGCGGTTCCGGCTCCTTGAAACGATCCGGATGTTTGCCTCCGCGCGGCTGGCCGAGACCGAGGAGCGCGAAACGATCCAGCGCCGCCACGCGACCGCCTACCTGGCCTTCACCGAGGAAGCCGCCAGGCACATGCCCGGCAAGGACCAGGTCCCGTGGCTCGATCGCCTGGTCGTGGAGCGAGACAACATGCGCGGCGCCATGGCCTGGGCGCTCGAGACCGGCGAGGCCGAGATCGCCCACCGGCTGCTGGCAGCTCTCTGGCGGTACTGGCAGTTCCGCGGCCATGTCGCCGAGGGACGCGATCGAGCTGCCCAGGTCCTGGCGATGCCGGGTGCCGACGCCGCGACCGGATGGCGGATGCGTGGGCTCGAGGCCGCAGGCGGGCTGGCCTGGTGGGGCGGCGATGTACCGGCCGCGGACGTGCTGTACCAGTCTCAAGTGGACATGGCGCGCCAGCTTGGAGACGACCAGGGTCTCGCCGAAGCGCTGTTCAACCTGGCGCATACGCGCTTCGTCACGGACCCGGATCCGGAGGCGGTGTCGCGCATTCGGGCAGAGGCAGCCATGCTCGCTCGCAGGGTGGGGGACGAGCAACTCGTGACGCGCGTTGCCTGGACGGAAGCGTTTGCCCTCATGGCCCAGGGAAATATCGCAGAGGCCGAGCGAATCGCACGCGACACGTTGCCCAAGTCGGAAGCTGCGGGCGATGCGTACTACATCGCCTTGGCAACCACCGCGCTTGGCGGCGTCGCGTTTGCAAAGGGCGATCTCGGTGGGGCCGTCGACATGGGCATGCGTGGATTGCTCATTTCCCATGCGATGGGCGACGTCGCCTCGATCACTTTGAGCCTGCAGGCCTCGGCCGCGCTGCTGTACGTGGCCGGGCTGCCAGCCGAGGCCCTCACGCTCGCGGCCGCCTACGGGGCGCACGGTCGAAGGTATGGGGTGCAGCCGCCCCTCGATGTCGACAGCGATTGGCTGGGTCTGGGAACCGTGATCCAGGCCATGCGCGCGGACGCGCAGAAGCCGGAATTCGCGGAACACGTCCGCCTGGGAGCCTCCATGAACACGGACGCCATCCTCGAGTTCCTCGTCCAGGAAGCGATCCCGCGGTTCAAGGCTCGGTCCGGCACTGGCTCGGAGGCGGTCATTCCGGCAACCTGACGGCGGTGTCGGCCACGTGCTGGCCCTACTCCTAGTCGGCCAGGGCCTTCGCCCTGCGCGCGATCGCGGCGATGAGTCCCGTGTCGAACGAGTGGGCGAGCGCGCCTTCGTTGAACCGATCCTCGCGGATCAGCATCGTCACCAGCTTCGCGAGTTGATCGGGCGTCGCCTGGGCGAGCGCGTCGCGATCGGTTCGGAGTGCGATCGACTCCGGCGTCGAAGCCCAGTCCGGCCACGCAAACCCCAGCAGCATGAACCCGCTCTCGCCAACAGCCCGGGTGAAGGCATGTCCCGCGTCGCCGAGCTCGTACCACGGCATCACGATGACGCCGTCGTCCCGGCGCTCGGAGTAGTGCCATTCGCCGGCAACGAGGTCGGGCGCCTCGAGAATCGGCAACAGGTCACCCAAGATCCGCAGCCGGCGGCGCAGCTCCGGCGTCAGCTCGCCCAGCCCGTCCACGTCAGCCGTCAACGGAGGGGTTCGTACTCCAGGAGCACGCTGCCGGCGTCGAACGTGCGTGTGCCGGTCAACCGCAGGCGCAACGGCTCATGGAACGATCCGAACATGTGCTTGCCCTGGCCGAGCACCGTCGTCGTCATCATCAACCGGTAGGCATCCACGAGCCCGGCCTCGCTCAGCGTCGCCAGCAGGTCCGCGCCGCAGCCGAGCCCCAGGACCGGCCCGTCGGTCGCCTTGAGCGCTCGCACCGCCTCGACCGGATCGCCCTCGAGGAGCGTCGCGTTCGCGCGAAGGGCCGGCTTGCCGCGAGACACGACGTACTTTGGCGTCTCCCGCCAGTACTTCGCGAACTCGCGCTCGACCTCGGGCGTCGCCGGATCGTCGACATCCACGGTGTCCCAGTACTCCATGACGTCGTACATCACCCGGCCCATGACGATGCCGCCGTTGTCGCGCGTCAGCTCGTTCGCGTATCGATGCTCGTCCTCGGCCGGGTCGTAGTGGCCGAGACCGCCGTCAGGATCGGCATACAGGCCGTCGGCCGTGAGGATCATGTAGAACTCGAGTCGTCTCACGGGTCGGAGCTTAGCTCGACTCGTACTATCAAACCATGCGATCGCGCCTCCGCCATGACTTGGCGGTCGTCGTCGCGGCCGTCCTCCTCACGCTGGCCGGTTGCTCGACCAACATGCTCGGTGGCCGCGACAAATGTTGGGCGGAAGGCGATGCCAGGGCAGCCAGCCTGTGGCGCGGCACGCTGCGGATCGATTCGGCGGGTGGGCGTCTCGAGACACCCGAGGGAGACGTCATCCCGCTGATCCCCGGAGCTATCGAAGTTCGAGGTGCGGCCAACGGGCTCGGCGAGCTCGTTCGAGGATCGGAGTTCATTGCAGCATCTGGCGACGAAGTGACGCTCTTCGGCGGCGCAGGGGCGGACGGCGCGCTCGTCGTGTGCGCACTCGAGGCGGTCCATTCAACGTCGCTACCCCGCTGACTTCGCGAGGAGTAACCTGCGATCCCACCACTAGCGTCACAGGTCGAGATGGGGACGCTCCTTCGTTCGCGAACGCCGAGCCGGTCGGCCACCGGACTGATCGCCGCTTCCTTGCTGATGACCGGCTGCTCGGTCAGCGCACCTCCGTCGAACGCGACCGGTGAGACCGAGTCCCCTGGTTCGTCGCCAGTGGCCGACGCGTCGCTTGCTGCCCCTCCGTCAACCCCTGCGCTGACCCTTCCTCCAACCGCCGAGACGTCGCCGAATGCGACCCCGCTCCCGACGATCGAGTCAGATGCGACCAACCCGCCGCCCACGCCCGCGCCCGCGCCCCATCCCAAGCCTTCGCTCAGTCCGGGACCCACGTCGGAACCGAGCGAAAGCCTCGCCCCGTCGACGCCGCCAACACCGACGCCATGGCCGTTCGCCACGATTTCCGGGATCGGACATCTCGAAGGCCGTCCTTTCACGATTGATGTCTGGATCGACCATGAGGGTGGTGCTCACGGCGTCTTCGACGGCAGCGTGGCGGATCCTTCAGGCCCGAACCACGTCACCGGAGCTGTCACCTGCGCCCGGATCGACGGCAACACCGGCGTCTTCGGCGGTCGAGCCGACTGGACGGACTTCGTGGTGATGGTCAGCGATCGCCCGAACGGCATGATCATCGGGACCGGCCGACCTGACTGCGATACCACGGGCTTTGGTGATCCCGCCAGTTCACCTACGACTGACGGCGACATCCACGTCATACCGGAGCCGTGACGAGGCTCGAGACACTCTGGGCACGACCGGCCGCGACTGACCCGTCATGATGCTCCTAGGTCTGTCCCACTGACGTTGCTGCGGCTTGCTCCTGCCACACGACTTCGAAGGTGGGCACGGGTTCGTCGAAGCCTTTGAGGGTCAGCCGGCCACGCTTCTCGAAGGCGAACGTCTTGCCGACTGCGAGATCACGGACGCCGCTCGACACGAGGATCGTCTCCGGCTTCGCCCGTTGGCAGAGCCGGGCTGCTTGCTGCACGGCTGCCCCAAAGAGGTCGTCGCCTTCGGTGACCGGCTCGCCGGCCGCGAGGCCGATCCGGAGACGAAGTCGCGTCCCACCGACGTCCTCCTGCGCGAGCCGCCGCTGGATGTCGATGGCGCATTCGATGGCGCTGCTCACGAGAGGGAACGAGGCCATCATCCCGTCGCCGGTGTGCTTGACCTCTGACCCGCCACGGCGGGCCAGCGATTCGCGCAGGATCCGGTCGTGGTTGCGCAGGAGCGCCATCGAGCGGGCGTCACCGAGCTCCTGCGTCAGGCGCGTGGAGCCCTCGATGTCGGTGAACAAAATCGTCCGGAAGGCCGTCGCGACATAAGGTTCGCCGGGGGCGTGCTCGACGATGCCGCCCATGAAGAGCTCGACCATTCGCGGATCGACCTCGATGATCTCGTAGCCCATGAAGCCGTGTGAGGCGCGGTGGACATCCTCCACGGCGTCAGGGCTCGGCGCCTTCGCGAGGCAGAACGCGGTCTGGCGCTCATCGTCAAACCAGTAGGTGAGGAACCGCACCCCGAACTGGTCCTGGATCGCGATGTCCATGAGGTGGGACTGCGCGGCGGCTTCAGCGGTAATCGCCGAGAACTCGTGGCGGTCCATGTAGAACGGCATGCAGGAAGGATGCGTCACCCCGGGGCGAGAGGCAACAACCCCGAGGCGAATTGCTACGCTGGCTCGACATTCCCCGTGCTGCCGTCGACCGTGACTCGCATGCCATCCCGAAGGCGGGCCGTCGCGTCCCCGCACCCGACCACGGCCGGGATGCCGTATTCGCGGGCGATGATCGAGGCGTGGGCAGCCGCGCTCCCGACGTCGGTCACGACCGCAGCGGCTCGCAGGAAGAGCGGCGTCCAGGCTGGCGCCGTGATCGGCGCGACGAGGATCTCGCCTGCCTGGAGCGTTTCGAAGTCATCCGGGCCGCGAACCACCCGAACGGTCCCGGTCACCCGACCCGGCGAAGCGGGCGCGCCCGAGACGATCGCCCGCTCCGAGCGCCTGGCGCCGACCATGCCTGCGAACATCCCGGCAATGCGCTTGACGAGCCCCGCCCGGTTCCCGACGAACAAGGGCGCAACGAGCTTCGACTGCTCGTCGCGGACACGGCGCCGAGCCCCGACGTCGATCGGTGCGCTCGGCTGATCGCCACGCAAACCCATCATTGCCTCGCCGCGCGTCAGGAAGAACACGTCGTCCGCGCTCGCGATCATCCCGCGCTCGACGAGCGCGTCACCCATCCGCAGCACGGCGCGGCGCATGACCGGCCACGGCCGCGTCAGCTCGCGGACAATTTCTTCCCGGATCGGCACGAGGCGCTGGGTCTCGGCCAGGAGCTTCCGAAACGCCGCGAGCTTCCGGGGAGCGTGAGCGAGCGCCTCGAACGCGACTGCCTCGGCCGACTCCCGCTCCGCGACGAGGCGGGCACGGTCGGGAATCACCACACCCGCAACGCTCGGTGGCGGCCCGGGCGCGCGCCACCAGTCCAACGAGGGCATCGCGTGCCGGTCTGGTTCGACCGGAACATCGAAGCCCGTGAGCAGCGGCAGATGGCTTCCGCCGACACGCTTGCCGATATGCCGCCGATAGAAGCGAGCGAGGTTGATCTCCATCTTGTAGGCGGTGCCCCCGAAGGACGCGATCGAGGTGAAGTACTCGCCGGCGAGATCCGCCAGCTCGTCGACGAGACCTGGAAGCTCGGTGACCGCGAGGCGCTCCACCCGCTCCTCGGCATCCGCGACCGCAGCCCGGTAGCGCGGCCGGATGTCTTCCCGCCATTCCCGTTCGAGGATCGGGATACTGTGGCGGACGGTCGGCGGCAAGATTCCCGCCATCACGCGGGGATGTCGGATCGCGTTCCCCAGCATCCGCGGCAGGTTGCGGAGCATCGGGCCCGGGAGCATCCAGTTCATCGAGTAGAAATACCAGCCATTGACCACGACGTGGAACGGACGTGGCACCCGCTGGCGGACGATTTGCAGGAGATCGGCGTGGAACCGCTCCTCCATCCCCGATAGCAGCCACGACTCGAAGAGGGGCGTGACCGGTTCGGAGATCCATTCGCCGAACCGCAGCGTTCTTGTGAAGGCGCCACTCGCCGGGGACGCCCACGAGACGTCCGCGGGCAGCGCGGTCATCGGCCGTGCCTGAAGGATCCACAGGGTGCCTTCGCGATCGATGGCCCATTCGACGTCCTGCGGCTCGCCACGTCCCGCCTCGATCCGGCGGGCTTCGAGCGCGATCTGGCCGGCCTGGTGCGAGTCGATGGCGCCCTCGAGCTGCCGGTTGCGTGTGGCTTTGTTGCCCCGAACGATGAATTCGTCGCCAATCGCCTGGCCCGACACCAACCGGTCCCCGAGGCCCTTGACCGCGGTGACCACCGCGACCGTGCGTTCGCCGGTCAACGGATCGGCGGTCAGCGCGACGCCCGCTGCCGTGGCATCGACCAGCCGCTGGACGATGACGGCCATCCGGATGTCGTGACCGGCGCTCGCGTATTCGGCGACGCGACCCGCGCCGGCGCTGGCGAGGATTCGATCGACCGCCGCTGGCAGGTCGTGCGCCGCGACACCCAGGACCGATTCGAACATCCCGGCGTACGACTGCGCGGCGCCGTCTTCGGCGATCCCGCTCGAACGGACGGCGAATGGGCCATCGCCGAGCTCGCCGACGACACCCTCAAGCAGCGCTCGCCGATCGTTTGCGTCCAGGGCGGCGGCGTCGAGCGTCAGGACGACGCCCTCGGGAACGCGAATGCCGGCTGCCATGAGCTCGCCGAGGCTCGCGGCCTTGCCGCCAACCTCGCTTGCGTCCGTTGACCGCACGTCCCGCAGCCTGCGAACCAACGATGTTGCCACGGGCACCGCCATCAGGGTCACTGTGCAGCCCTCCCACCCGCGGACGCGACCGCGGCGCGTACGAACCAGTCGACATCGGCTGCGACCTGCTCTGGCGACTGGCCGAGGTGGTCGTGCAGCATCCGCAGCGCCGACGACTGGGTCAGCACCACGATCAAGCGCAGGACACGCTCGCGATTCGCCTTCGAAAGCGGAGGCTCGATCGACTCGACGAGCGGACGGAAGACGGCGTACCGGCGGCCAATGCTCCGGGCTCGAATCTCCTCTGATGCCGGGCTTGCCATGCCAGCACGAGTGACGTCGTCGAGCGAGTCGAGGCGGCCGATGTAGTCGATGACGGCCTGGCGGAGCTCCGCCACCGTCGTCGGCGGTGGCGGCATGGAGAGACCCGCGCGGTGGAGCGCGTACGGATAGAGCGCGTCGAGCAGGTCCTGCTTGGTCTTGAAGTGGCGGTAGACCGTCGGGACCGAGACGCCGGCTTCGCGGGCCACGTACGGGATGGAAATGCTGGCGAACCCGGCGGAGATGACCCGCAGCGCAGCCTCAAGGATTCGTGTTCGTGTCTCCTCCGTGTGCCGAGCCCGCAGTTCGCTTCGGTACTCCCGAGGCTGCGGTTTTGTATTCGCGATATGAGGCATATTGTCAATATATGACCCATGTCACCACTCTGGCAAGGGCCAAGATAGCCAGCATGCTGGTAAGATGGGTCCATGAAGGTTACGCTCGATATCGACTCGGATGTCTACCGCGCCATCAAGGTCGAAGCGGCTCGATCTGACCGAAGCGTCCGCGAGGTCGTCGATGGAGCACTTGCCGCCTGGCTCGAAGCAGAGGAGACACGCGAAGACCTCGAGTCCTCGCATGCTGCGCTCGAGGAATACCGGCGGGACGGCGGCGAGTCGGCCGAGGCGTTCTTCGGCAAGCTCGCCGCCGAAACGAAGGCAACCTACGATCCAGGCCGGTGAGCGGGGCGCGCTACCGCGTCGACCTGGCTCCAGCGGTTCAGCGGCAACTTAGGCGCCTGCCACCGGGTGAGGCGGCGAAGTTACGCGGACCGATCCTGGCCCTCGGGATCGACCCACGCCCGGCAGGCGCCACGAAGCTCGTCGATTCCGACATCTGGAGGCTCCGCGTGGGCGACCTGCGCGTGATCTATGAGATCGATGACGAGGAGAGGCTCGTCGTCGTATTGCGGGTCGCTCGACGTTCAGAGAGCACGTACCGCCGCACTTGACCTTATGGCCGCTGGGCTATGTCGCCCGAACGTTCAGGCCACTCGGACGATGCCTGGGAGTCCATCGAACCCGGTGTCGAAGCTGAGGATCCGGCCGATGTCGCGTCCCTGCATGACCGCAACGTGGATGGCGTCGCGCGCGCCCAACTTCGGCGTCGTCTTGAGCAGACGCCGAGCCCGTTCGACATCGGTCCGCTCGATGGGATAGACGATGTCGACGATCGCCAGGAGCG
Source organism: uncultured Chloroflexia bacterium (assembly GCA_963809045.1). GTDB lineage: Bacteria > Chloroflexota > Limnocylindria > Limnocylindrales > CSP1-4 > SPCO01. The sequence goes on along the minus strand of CAWEHW010000004.1, from coordinate 2,233,927 downwards.
CGTCAAATGCGGGGTCGATGCTGTCCGTGCGACGCGTCGCCGTGTATCGGTGCAGGATCTCCTGCAAGACCTCGGCATCGCTGCACAGGGATTCGCCGGAAGTCACGGCCTCTTCGAGCGCGCGCCGCGCCGCCTCCCGGTTCGGATGCTCGCCGCCGACCAGGTACATCGGGATGTTGGCGTCGACGAAGATCACGTCTCCGGCGGACCGGTCAGATAACCCTGCTCGATCTCGGCCAGCATCTGATCGATGTCCACCTCAGGCACCGCAGGAGTATGGCGATAGCCGGCGTGGATCGCGGCGAGCTTTGACGCGGTATCGCCACGCGCGCTCGCGGCGCCTTCGCGGAGGCGACGTCGAACCCATTCGGCCGTCGTCAGCTTCTCGCGGCGCGCGAGTCGCTGGATCGTCCGAAGCTCGGAGGCATCGAGGAGCACTTGCAGTCGTTTAGTCACCCAAGGAGCGTAGGTGACTCATCGACATGAGTCAATCGGGCTTCGCCCGAGCCCCCATGCCCGTTGCTTCATTGCACCCTGGCCGGTTTCGTGAGATCGTTGCCTCTGCAACGACTGTACGGAAGGAGCCAGCGATGGCTGACTGGACTCGAATGCTCATGGCCGACCTTCGGTCAGGCGACGGCGAAATCTCCTCGGGCCCGCTCGCGGGCAAGCCCCACATGATCATGACCTCCACCGGAGCTCGCACTGGCGAGCCGCGCGAGGCGATCCTGTCGTTCGTGCGCGATGGCGAGAAGTACGTCATCGCGGGCACGGCCAGCGGCGCACCCAAGGACCCGGCCTGGGTTCGCAACGTCACGAAGAACCCAGAGGTCAAGGTGGAGGCCCGGGCAAGAGTGTTCCAGGCGCGAGCGCAGGTTGTCACCGATGAGGCCGAATACCGGCGGCTCTGGGACGCCCTCGTCGAGTCTCGGCCCGACTTCGCTGCCTACCCCGCAAAGGCCGGCCGAAAGATCCCGGTGATCACGCTCGAACCGATCGGCGCCGAGTAGGCGGGCCTTCCGCCGGCCCGCCCGGTCCGCAGCCTCAAGTCCCGGGGCTGTATCGTCAGACCATGACTGAGGATCGGGCCTACATCGAAGCGAACACCCGCCAGCGAGAGCGCCTTCGCGCACTCATCGAGTTCGCGGACGACGCGGCACTCGACGCTCCCGTGAACGAGTACTGGACCGTCGCTGGCGTACTCGGTCACCTGGCGTACTGTGAACCGGGGCCCCTCGGCCGGCAGCCCGAGGACGGATTCCGTCGATACCGCTCCTGCGAACCTAGCTCGCGAGCTTCTTGTACCGGATCCGATGCGGCTGGTCGGCGGCGACGCCCAACTCCCGGTGCCGGAACTCCTCGTATTCGGTGAAGTTGCCCTCGAACCAGCGGACGACGCTGTCGCCTTCGAACGCCAGGACGTGGGTGGCGATCCGGTCGAGGAACCAGCGATCGTGGCTGATCACCACCGCGCAGCCTGGGAATGACTCGAGTCCCGCTTCGAGCGCCCGGAGCGTGTCGACGTCGAGGTCGTTGGTCGGTTCGTCAAGTAGCAGCACGTTGCCGCCCGAGCGGAGCAGCTTGGCCAGGTGGACCCGGTTGCGCTCGCCGCCTGACAGCTTGCCGACCGGCTTCTGCTGGTCCGTGCCCCGGAAGTTGAAGCTGCTCACGTAGGCGCGCGCGGGGAGCTCGCGGTTGCCGACCTTGATGAACTCGTCACCGCCACTGATCTCGTCGAACACGGACTTCTCGGGCGACAGGTCGTCGCGGCTCTGGTCGACGTAGCTCAGCTGGACGGTGTCGCCGATCTCGATCGTCCCGCGGTCGACGGGCTCGTCCCCGACGATCATCCGGAACAGGGTCGTCTTGCCGGCACCGTTCGGTCCGATGATGCCGACGATGCCGGCCTTCGGCAGCGAGAACGACAGGCCATCGATCAGGACCTTGTCGCCGAATGCCTTCGACAGGTTCTTGACCTCGATGACCGAGTCGCCGAGGCGTGGACCGGGCGGGATCGCGATCTCGAGCTCGCGCGTCGAGTCCTTGGTCGCGGTCGCCTCGGCCAGCAGCTTTTCGTAGGCACCGAGACGTGCCTTGCCCTTGGCCTGGCGGGCGCGTGGGGAGAGGCGGACCCATTCGAGCTCGCGGGCGAGGGTTCGCTGCCGGGCGTCCTCGGTCTTCTGCTCGCGACCCATCCGCTCGAGCTTCTGCTCCAGCCAGCTCGAGTAGTTGCCCTCGAACGGGATCCCACGCCCGCGGTCGAGCTCGAGGATCCACTGCGCCACGTTGTCGAGGAAGTACCGGTCGTGGGTGATCGCGACGACGGTACCCGAATACTCCTGCAGGAACCGCTCGAGCCAGAAGACGGACTCGGCATCGAGGTGGTTGGTCGGCTCGTCCAGCAGCAGCAGGTCGGGGTGGCGGAGGAGCAACCGGGCGAGCGCCACGCGTCGCTTCTCGCCGCCGGAGATCTTCGTGACGTCGGCGTCGTCGGGCGGGCAACGCAGCGCGTCCATCGCGATGTCGACGTTGCGTTCGAGGTTCCAGGCGTCGGCCGCGTTGATCTTGTCCTCGAGCGCGGCCTGCTCCTTGCCGATCGCGTCGTAGTCGGCGTCGGGCTCGGCCCACTTGGCCATGACGGCGGTGTACTGGTCCATGAGCGTCTGGACCTCGCGGACGCCGTCGAGCACGTTGCCCTTGACGTCCTTGGTGGGATCGAGCTCCGGCTCCTGGCTCAGGAAGCCGACCGTGAAGCCCGGGGTGAGCCGCGCCTCGCCGTTGAACCCGTCGTCGAGCCCGGCCATGATCCGCAGCAGGCTCGACTTGCCGGCGCCATTCGGCCCGATGACGCCGATCTTGGCGCCCGGATAGAACGACAGCGAGATGTTCTCGAGGACGGTTCGGTCGGGCGGGTAGTGCCGCGCCAGACGGTAGGTCGTGTAGATGAATTCAGCGGGCATGCCTCAAGGGTAGCGGCCCGGGCTCGTGGATCGTGCAACGCGGCGGAAACGAGTCGCCCACCGAGGCTACGCCCTTGCCTCTGTCGCCCTCCTCACGTCGGCGTCCCCGGCCCCTCGCAGCCCAAGCACATTGACCGCCGCGATCGGGTGGCTCATGCCCTTGAGCTGGATCTCCCCGATTGGCTCGACCGTGACGAGGTTCTCGACGGCTGCATGCGATCGCGGCGCGAGCAGGATCTGCCCGGCTTCCGCGGCTGAACTCAGACGCGAGGCGACGATCACGGCCATCCCGACCATGCCGTAGTCGTAGCGACCCTCGAACCCGATGCGCCCGAGCGTCGCGAAGCCGGTCGCGATCCCAACGCCGAAGCCAAGCTTGTGGCCGCGCGACTCCCATGCGCTCGCGAGCTCCGCGAAGCGCTCGCGCATCGCGACGGCCATGCGGACGGCCCGCAGTTCGTGATCCTCCTGTAGGACGGGGTCGTTGAAGAAGACCATCATCCCGTCGCCGGCGAAGTGCTCCAGCGTCCCGCCGTGTTCGACGATGAGCCGACCCATCGCTGCGTGGTACTCGCGCAGGACGCCCAGCACCTCCTCGGGATCGGCCGCCTCGCTGAATGAGGTGAACCCCCGGAGGTCGAGGAACAGCGTGGTTGCCTCCCGCCGATGACCGGCGAGGAGCTGCGCCCCCTCCGGGCTGGATACGAGAGCCGCGACCTGTGGCGACAGGAAGCGGCTCAACTCGTCCTTCTGGCGTTCGATCGTGCGCAGGAGCTCGGCCTGCCTCGCTGCCGTTTCGACTTCCAGGTCGTGCAGGCGCTTGGCGGACAGCGCCGCGTTCAGCCGAGCCCGCAGGATCGCCGGATCCACCGGCTTGGGCAGGTAGTCGAGGGCGCCGAGCTCGATGCATCGGACGACCGAATCAAGCTCCTCGACGGCGCTGATGACGATGACCGGGAGATGCGCCAGCCGAGGGTCGGCTTTCATCCGCTCCAGGGTCGTGTAGCCATCGAGGCCGGGCATCACCAGGTCGAGGAGCACCACGTCGAACGGCGGCTCGCCATCGCCGCTCAGTGCCTCGAGCGCTTCGAACCCATCGCCGGCTGCGATGACGGTGTGACCCTGTTCGCGAAGGAGCCGCTCGATGAGCTTGCGGTTGACGATCGCGTCCTCCACGACCAGGACCCGGCCGCCGGTCATGCCGCGAATGACCGCTTCGTCTCTTCCAGGGCCGTGGCGACGCGGTCGACCTCCGCGGCGATCGCCTCGACCGCGTCCGCTGCGCCACCCAGCGATCCATCGCGCGCGGCGTGCTCCAGTTGCCGGCATTGCTCGGCAAGGCCCAGGGCGCCGAGACTGGCACTCGACGACTTGAGGGTGTGCGCTGGTCGAACGAGGGCTTCGACGTCCCCGGCCTCGAGCGCTGCGCGCAACGAAGCGACCTGCGCAGGCGCATCCGCGACGTACGTGTCAATCAGCTCGGCGAGGAACTCGGAATCGTCGCCGACGCTTTCGAAGAGCGCCTCGAGGGTCGGCCCGTCGAGGACGCCGTCGGCGGCATCAGGCATGGGCGTTCAATCGCTTTCGACGCGATGTCGGTGCGACGCCATTCGCCAGGCTCTCCGCCGATCGAACGAGCGCGGCCATCAGCTCGTTCACCCGAATTGGCTTGCTGAGGTAATCGTCCATGCCGGCCGCGAAGCAGGCCTCCCGATCCTCTGCCAGCGCGTTGGCCGTCATGGCGACGATTCGGACTGGGCGCGCCTTCCGGTGGCTGCGAATCTGTCGGGTGGCTTCGAGGCCGTCCATCTCCGGCATCTGGACGTCCATCAGGACCAGGTCGTACGTTCCCGATTCGGCGGCGGCGATGGCCTCGAGACCGTTGTTGGCTACATCGGCCGCGTAGCCCATGCGCGTCAGGAGTCGCAGCGCGAGCTTCTGGTTCACCGGGTTGTCCTCGGCGAGCAGGATCCGCAGCGGGTAGCGAGCGCCGAGGTCAGGATCAATCTCGTCGCCGCTCGGCGCCCGCTCCCGGCGGCTTGCCGTCGCTCCATCGCCGGCCAGGACAGTCGCGAGGGTGTCGTACAGCGCCGACGGCTTGACCGGCTTGGTGAGGAACGCATCGATACCGGGCTGCTTCTGGTCGTGGAAGCCGAAGGACGAAATGAGCACGATCCGCGGCGCTCGGGTCGGGCGGACGGCACGGATGGCGTTCGCGAGCGCGAGGCCATCCATGTCGGGCATGACCATGTCCAGCAAGGCAAGATCGAACGGCTCATCAGCCTGAGTCCAGCCCAACGCTTCCGTGGCCGATGCCGTGGCTCGCACCCGTAAGCCCCAACGCTCGAGTTGGGCGGCCAGGATTCGTCGGTTCGTGGCGTTGTCGTCCACGACGAGCGCCAATCGTCCGGCCATCAGGTCCTGGGCCAGTGCCGGAGCACGCATTCGGGACGGCAGCGTCGCGGCAGGGGCTTCGTCGGCCTCGATGACGAGGTGGAATGTTGCACCCTCGCCCGGGACGCCACCGCTCTCGGCGGTGAGCGCGCCGTCCATCGCCTCCGCGAGGCGACGGCTGATCGCCAGGCCCAGGCCGGTGCCGCCAAACCGCCGCGAAATCGAGGCGTCGGCCTGGCTGAAGGACTGGAAGAGCCGGTCCATCCGGTCGGGTGGGATGCCGATGCCGGTGTCGCGCACGGTGACCGAGATCGCCCATCGGCTCGGGCCACGCTTCGGCTCCGTCAGCCGACGCGCCGCGACGGTCACCACGATCTCGCCGCGCTCGGTGAACTTGACGGCGTTCGAGAGGAGGTTCAGCAGGATCTGGCGCAGGCGCCCGATGTCGCCCACGATCCCATCCGGCAGCTCGCTGTCGACCGAGTAGGCGAGCTCGAGACGTCTCTTGGCGACCGACGGCGCCATCAGGTCGAGGGCGCTCTCGACACAAGCCGCGAGCTCGAAGGGTTCGTTCAGCAGGTCCACCCGTCCGGCTTCGATCTTCGAGAAATCGAGGATGTCGTTGATGATCGTCAGGAGTGCGTCGCCGGACGTCCGGATCGTCTCCGCGTAGTCGCGCTGCTCCTCGTTCATTGGCGTGTCGATCAACAGGCCGCTCATCCCGATGATCGCGTTCATCGGGGTCCTGATCTCGTGGCTCATCGCCGCGAGGAATGCGCTTTTCGCCTGGTTCGCCGCGTCGGCCGCCAGGCGCGACTCGTTCGCTTCCGCGAAGAGGCGAGCGTTGTCGATGGCGATCGCGGCCTGCTGGGACAAGCCGACGAGGAAGTCGAGCTCGCCGGGCGTGAACGGCGGGCGGGTGGCCGAGCGCCACACCGCCATCATCCCGATGACCCCCTGGCGTCCGACCAACGGCGCGACCATCAGCCGTTCCTCGGTGTCGTCGTCATCGGACCCGGCGATCGATACGCTCCGTGGGTCGTGCGTCGCGTCGTTGACGACCTCGGCGCGACCCTCGACGGCGAGCGTGCCGATGATTCCCTCGCCGAGAGCGATCCGATCGGATTTGATGATGTCGGCGATCTCTCCGATCGCCGCGATGGCGCGGAACGTGCCGTCGGGGTCCGGCAGGAAGACCGCGCTGGTGCCGGCTTCGAGCAGGGTCTGGGCGCGTTCCGCTATCCGTTGGAGCAGTCCCTCGAGATCCAGCGTTGCGGAGATCTCACGACCCATCTCGGCAAGGGCGGCCATCTCGCGCGCCCGGCCCTGCGCCTCGCGGTAGAGCTGCGCGTTGCGGATTGCGGCGGCTACGTTCGCTGCGATCGTGAGCAGGAGCCGGGTCTCCGCGTCGCCGAACCGCCCGGCCTCGTCGATGCTCTGGACGCTGACCACGCCGATCGCCTCGTCCCCGATGACAATCGGCACGCCAAGATACGAGCGGACCGTCGTGCCAACGCCCTGTTTCTCCAGGACCTCGAACTGGTCCGCGCGGTTGAGGAGCAACGGCTCCCGCGACAGCAGGATCTGCGAGGTCAGACCTTCGCCGAGTGGCAGCGGCGCCCGCGGCGCCGGCTTGCCGCGTTCGATCCGGTACGGGAAGTCGATCATCCCGATCGTCTGGTTGAGCAACGCGACGTAGACGATGTCGGCACGGAACGTGGTTCGCAGCTGCTCGCCCGTCAGCTGGATCAGGCGATCGAGGTCCAGCTGCGACGCGACCGCCTGCCCGACGTCGTTGACGATCGCCAGCTCGGCGGCTCGCTGCCGCGTTTCGTCCACCAGGCGGGCGTTCTCGAGCGCGACACTCAGGCTCGATGCCAGTGTCGTCAGGAGGCGCAGGTCCGACTCGTTGAAGGCGTCCGTATGGTCGACGTTCTGGAGCGAAATGTGACCCCGGACCTCTCCGGCCACACTGAGCGGAGCAAACAGGCCAGATCGCGGCTTCTCTCCGACGTCGGCGACGAGCTCCACACCGTGGTCGCGGGTCCAGGCATCGAAGTCCGTGATCAGGAATGACTGGCGTGCCTCCAGGACGGCCCGTCCCATCGCGCCGATGGGGCCCGGCACGTCTGGATGGCGGATCCCGCGTTCGAGGGTGTACGGATATCGGGCGGTGCCCGCCGCGAGGTCGTAGAGCGCGATGTCGACCACCTGCGCATCGAAGATCTCCGCGATCTTGTCGCCGACCAAGTCGTACATCGCCTGCATGTCGAGCTCTGACGCGAGGCCCTGCTGGATGCTGTTGATGATCGCGAGCTCGGCGGCGCGCTCGTTGGTCTCTGCGAGCAGTCGCTTCGTCTCGTCGAACAGCCTCGCGTTCTCGAGCGCGACACCGGTGCTCGCGGCGAGGGTCATCAGCAGTCGCTCGTCGGCTTCGGTGTAGGCGTCCTGATCGCGCGTCCCGAGGGCGAAGACGCCGATGGCCCGATCGCCGGCGGGAATGGGCACGCCTAGGTAGGACGCGGTGCCGCCGATCGCAAAGGGGGTTCCCCGAGCGGCGGCCTCCTCGGCCGACCCGATCCGCACCGGGAGACCAGAGCTGAGGATCTCCGCCGACAGGGGATCGCGGAGGACGAAACCTTCCTTTTCGCGGTTCCGGACACCCTCGTCCACCCAGTACATGAACGTCAGATCCGAGGTCCTGGGATCCATGAGGCAGATCGATAGCCCGCGGGCGCCCAGCGCTTCCGCGGCCCGATCGCCAACCAGCGCAAGGATTGCCTGGAAGTCGAGCTGCTGGGCGAGGGCCGTGCCGATCTCGTTGATGACCGCCAGCTCGGCGCTCCGCTGCTCGGTCTCCGTGAGCAGCCGCTTCGTCTCCTCGAACAGGCGGACGTTCTCGAGGGCGACGCTCAGGCTGGAGGCAAGCGTCGAAAGGAGGTGGACGTCGTCGTCGCTGAAGGCATCCGCCCGGTCGATGTTCTGGAGCGAAATGACGCCGCTTCCAACCTCGCCGGTCATCAAGGGAACGAACAGGCTGGCGAGCGGCATCTCGCCCGTGAGCACGATCGGGTTTCCGTATGCCGCTGCGGCCTCCTTGGTGTTTCCGGCGATCAGCAGCGGTTGGCCGGTCTCGAGGACGTGCTTCCGGAAGCCGATGATCTCGAGCGGTTCGTCCGGATAGCGCACGCCACGTTCGATCGTGTACGGAAAATGGATCAGGCCATCGGCTGGGTCCAGGATGCCGATATCAACGACCTGGGCGTCGAAGATCTCGCGGATCTTGTCGCCGACGAGGTCGTACATCGCCTGGGTCTCGAGCCTCGAGGCGAGTCCCTGCTGAACGCTGTTGATGATCGCGAGCTCGGCCGCGCGCTCCTTGGTCTCGGCCTCGAGCTCGTCGATCCGGTCCTGGAGCACGCGCACGTTTGCCTCCGGCGTCGGATCGCTGCGAGCGGCCCGTGCCTGCCGAGCGGTCATGCGGATCTGATCCCTCCGCCCTGACACCAGCCATCCCTCGCACCTGGATACGGCGCCTGCCAGGCCGGTGTTGCGGGCATTCTGGACCCTGGCGCAAGCCGTAGCGACTTGTCCGGGTCAACCGGGCGGCTGAGCCAGCCGAAAGACGCTCCTGGCCCCCGGCAATCCCTTCAGTTCGTGCGTGCCGGCCTCCTCGAACGCGATGCCTGAGCCTTCGAGCAGGTCATGCGTAGTCGACGAGACAATCACCTCGTCCGGGGCACCAAGCGCCATCACGCGCGCGGCGGTGTGAACGGCCAGCCCACGGGCGTCTTCGCCGATGAATTCGACCTCGCCGGTATGGACGCCGACCCGGATCGACAGGCCCATCGTGCGCGCCGAACGCGTCATCGCATCGGCGCACCGGACCGCTCGCGACGGATTGTCGAAGACGGCCAGCACCCCGTCGCCGGTCGTCTTCACCTGGCGACCCCGGTATTCGTTCAGGTGTTCCCGGAGGCGGGCGTGATGGGCGAGGAGGAGCTCGCGCCAGGCGCGGTCACCCATCCCGAGCAGGACCGCCGTCGAATCGACGATGTCCGTGAAGACGATGGTGACGATCGTTCCTTCGCCGCCGACTTCGTGCGCCAGCCAGGTGTGACCGCTGGTCCAGTCGATGGTCACGAACGGCTCGTCGCCGACGACCCACGCGTCATGCCCAGGCGGGACCTCGTAGACCGATCCTGCCCGGACGTCCAGGGTCTGGCCGTCGCTCATCAGGAAGTGGACCGTGCCCGCGACGGCATAGCCGAGGTGATGGAGCTGGCACGTGGGGGATCCGGCCAGCGACGGCATGTCGGTCGACCAGCGCCAGCCCGGCTCGTAGGTGCCGCGAGCCACCGTCGTCTCGTCGAGGCGGACGATCTCTGCTTTCCCGTGCGGGTACGACCGAACGTCGGCTTCGGTGGCGAAGGCTCGCGCCTGGAGTCGTGGCATCGTGCACAGGGTAGTGGCCCCGACCTTGCAGGTCGTCGCGCAGGCGTATACGGAAGCCGCTCGGATGCTTCCCCGCCGTAACGATCCCCCTGCTACGGTCTTCCTGGAGTCCGTACGGACATCACACGAAAGGAGTGCACGCCATGGCTGTCGCACGAGTCACCGAGATCAGCTCGACATCGACAAAGAGCTTCGAGGACGCCATCCAGCAGGGCGTTTCCCGGGCCACGAAGACGCTCCGCAACGTCAAGGGCGCGTGGATCAAGGAGCAGCGCGTCGATATCGACGGCGATTCGATCGTGCAGTACCAGGTCAACCTGATGGTCACCTTCGTCCTAGACGACTGACGTGCGCAATCCGGCGATCGCGCTGGGGTCGGTGACGCTCGTCGCCATCGTGGTTGTCGCCTTGGTGCTCTTCGCCCAGATCTCGGGCCTTCGGAGTGAGGTCGACGACCTGGCCGCGTCGGTCGACGGTGGATCCTCGACCGAAGCCGTGCTCGACGATGTTCGAGCCGTTGACGCACGTCTCGAGTCACTCGAGATCAGGCTCGAGGCGATGTCAGCCCGTTTCGATCGCCTCGACGCGAGCATCGCCGAGCTCCCGACCGAGACCGAGAATCGCTCCCAGATCGGCTCGATCCTGTCCGAGGTCCAGGCGCTTCAACAGTTGCTGAGCGGGTTGTCCCTGGACCTTGGGATCGTGTGCGACGTCATCGGCTGCTGAGGAGCGGATCCGCGTCGTCGGCAAGGTAGTCGTAGACGATACGGCCGTATCCCTCGCGGAAGCTGGACTCGACAAGGAATGCCTCTGCGCTCGCCGATGGAGCGAGCGCGGTGAAGTCCGAGTCGGGCGACGCCCCAAACGTGACCGAACCCCGACCACGGAACGCCGCAGCCACGGTCACGTCGTGGTTCGCGCCCGACGCATCGATGAGTTGCTTGATCGCCGGACCGGGACGATCCGCGCGCGGGATGACCTTCAAGCGCCAATCGGGCGCCAGCGACGGGAGGTCGTCGGGCGCGATCGGCTCGTCCTGGGTCGACGTCACGGCGATGACCGCGACGCCGCCCATCGAGGCCACCGTCCGCATGGTCGACCCGTCGAATTCGATCTCGATGGAGGCGTAGACCTTGGGCGCCCCGTAGATCTCGCGACCCGCCGCGATCCCCGCCGGTCCGTCGTGCCAGATGATCGGCAGGTACCAGCCGTCCTCACCCCTGAAGCGGGCCTTCAGCATCAGGAATGCCTCGTTGAACGGTCCGTAGGCGGTGCAGAACGGGACCTTGATCCCCGCGGCGACGCACAACCCATCCGGGCTCGGCTCCAGCGGATCCGGCAGGAAGCGTGCGACGGCGTCGGGGTCCGCATCGAACAGCACCAGCTGCGAGCGGACGTCGCGGTACGTCGCCGGCAGCGGCGGGTAGAACGGGTGACGGTAGGGCATCGACCACCCTGACCCTTCAGTTGAGCTCACAGGCGACCTCGTTCCGCTACAAGCCATGGATGATAGGGATCGCCGGGAGGCACAGGATCATCCAATGCGGTTCTCGCAGGCAGGACCAGAAGGCGGAGAGGCCACGATGATCAAGATCTGGAGCGAGCTACCGCTTGCGCGGACCAGGGAGCAGCTGGCCGACGTCGCGACACTGATCTGGGTCGTGTTCTGGGGGAGCATCGTCTGGCAGCTCTTCCAGTTCCTGGCCGGCTTCGCCGAGGCCGGCCGGATGGTCCGCGCGGGCGGCGACGGCCTGACCCAGGGTGGTCGTGACCTGGGTGAATCGCTCGCCGGCCTGCCGCTCGTCGGCTCCCAGGTTCGCGACATCGCGCGAGATGCGATCGGCGGAGCGGGGAGACCGCTGTCGGACTTCGGCACGCAGCTCGAGCAGTTCATCTTCGTGGTCGCCGTGGTCCTCGCACTGCTGTTGGCGCTCGTGACGCTCGGACCCTGGCTGAACCGCTATCTGCCCTGGCGATGGGCGCGGCTCAGGCGGATCCGCGCTGCCCATCGAGCCATCCGGACGGCGCCGCGGGGTGGCCAGGACTTCGTCGAGCGCACCCTCGCCATGCGGGCCGTCACGCGGCTGGACTACTCGACGCTCCTGGAGTTCTCGCCCGATCCGCTGGGTGATTGGGCGTCTGGGCGGCACGATCGCCTCGCCCGCGCCGAGCTGGCCAGCGTTGGGCTTCGGCCGTGACGCGAGGCTGACGCAGGGCCCCAGAAGGCCGCCGGCACGTGCCCGGCGAGCCCGTGGCCGGCTCGCGGGCTCGGGGAGCCCGAACCTAGCGACCCGTGCCCTTGAGCGAACCGACCAGCTGGTCGTTCCCGGGGTCGTAGGCGGCGCACTGGATCGATCGGTCGCCGGCGTCCCAGGTTTCCTCGAGCGGCGTCAGCCAGTAGATGTCCAGCTCCGAGTCCAGATAGCCCTTGCCGATGTACGGCTGGAACGCGCCGATACAGTTGGTCTCGAAGAACTGCTGGAACGCGGCATCTGTCGGGAAAGCACCTTCGGCCATCGATCCGGTCCAGAACAGTTCGTACTCGTGCGCGTCCGTGCACGGCTTCGCCGTGACGTCGCTGATCTCCTCCGCGGTCGGGTCCTTCAGGTCGAAGCAGTCGCCGACGCGCAGGTCCGTGGCCATCATGTCGCCGTCGTTGACGATCTGGCCGGTGTCCGATCGACCCGCGCTCGTGACGAAGCTCGCGACGGCTCCGACGCCCAGCAGGATCACGAAGATCAGCCAGCCGATCGGCAAGCGCCGACCGACCCGTTCCGGCGCCGCGGCCTCGGCGGGATACCCTGGTCCGGCTGAGCTCCAGTACGAAGGTGCTTCCCCGGGTGCGCCCTGTCCAGCGGCCGGGATGGGCTGCGGATTGGTCCCGGGCGAGGGGACGTCGCTCGGTGTCGCAGTGGAGCCGGGCGACGCCTCGTGGCCGGGCCACTGCGCTGCCTGCCAGCCCGGGCTCGGCTGACCGTCTGCCGGCGACGGCGCATCGGGGGGCGCCGCGTCCCACGGCGCCGCGCCTGAAGGCGGCGCATACGGTGCCGGAGCATCAGGTGGCGCCGCGTCCGGTGGCCCCGCGTCCGGTTGGCGATTCCAGGTCGACCCGGGGACCACGACGGCACCCCGGATCATCCGGCAATTGGTGCAGGTCAGGGTGCCCTCGTCGTTCTTCGTCGAACATCGGGCGCAGGTCCACTGTTTGGCCATCGGAGTCATTGTCGCTCAGGCGGTCTGTGAAAATGCTGGCAGATCGATCTTCGTCGGCCACGACGCTGTCGCCACCCCATCCTGGGGCCGCCCGAGCAGGTATCCCTGGCCGTAGGGCACGGCGAGCGCCTGGAGCGCATCGAGCTCCTTGCGCGTCTCGATGCCCTCCGCGATGAGGCGCAGCTTGCGTTTGACCGCGAAATAGGTCATCCCCGCGATGAGCGCCTGCCGGGCGGGCTCGGCATCCACGCCGCGCACCAGGTCCAGGTCGATCTTCACGAAGTCCGGTGCAAGCTCGAGGATGTGGCGGAAGCTGGCATACCCTGCGCCCGCATCGTCGACGGCGAGCCGGACCGACGCGCCAAGCCGCTGGAGCTCGCGGCGAAGGCCGGCGTAGTCGTCGATCTCGACGTGCTCCGTGATCTCGAGGACGATCGGCCGGCTGAGATCGCCGAGGAGCGCGATGAGCTTGCCCGACATGACGAGCTCGGGCGACGCATTGAGACTCAGATAGCCGTTGAGGGGGAGGCGGGCGGACGCCTCGATCGAGGCCTGCAGGCAGGCGACTTCGAGTTCGATGCCCAGGCCGGCACGCGCGGCGACGCCGAAGACGACGTTCGGCCGCCGGCCATCGGTGAAGCGAGTGAGCGCCTCGTGACCAACCACGGAGCCATCCCACAGATCGACGATCGGCTGGAAGAACGGCGTGAAGGCGGCGGCGTCGATGACCGCCAGCATCGCCGTCCGGTCAGCGGCCTCGAGACGGCGCGCTCCAAGCCCTGGCCGGATCAACGTCCCGAGGATGGACCCGAACGTGACGAGCGCCGGGAGTCGCTCCACGAGGAGCTCCGCCGAGGCTGGGTCGTAGTCGACCAGCCCGATCACGCCGATCGTGTCGCCGGGACCCTTGAACGGGGCGTAGGCGCGGCTGTGCGTCCGCGGCGGCTGGATCGCATCGAGGAAGGCGTACTCCTCGGGGCGCGGCCGGAAGGCCTCCACCCATGGCCCGCCGGCGGCGCGTTCGCGGAGGTATTCGAGGCGTCCGGCCGGGAGTGTCGCTCCGCTCGGCACGTTCTCCGAGCCCGTCCCGACGTGCGCGAGGACCCAGGCCTCGTCGGGGTCGAGCACCAGCACGAACGCGGTTTCGACGTCCGAGAACTTGATGATCTCCGCGCAGGCGGTGGCCGCGATGACCTCGGGTGGCGCCGACAGGTCGATCCGTCCCAGGGCGGTCTCGATGGACTCGCGCTCGCGCGCGTCGCGCTCGAGCGCGCTCTCGAGGGCACGCTCGCGGGTCACATCACGGTCGGTCTGCATGAACCCGATCAACGTGCCGTTGGCGTCGTGGATGGCGGAGATGACGGCCTCAACCTCGAACACGGAGCCGTCCTTGCGCCGGTTGATGACCGACCCGGTCCAGGTCTCGCCGGCAGCCGTATTGCGCCAGATGTTCTCGAAGAACGACGGCTCGTGATGGCCGCTGTCGACGATCGAACCGTGCTGACCGACGATCTCCGGGGCCTCGTAGCCGTAGGCCTGGCTGAACGCACGATTGACGTACGTCACGTCACCGTCGAGGTTGTGCATCCAGATCGAGTCCGCGGTCTGCTCCACGGCGGACGCCAGGAGCGCCCGTTCCGCCTCGGTCGCGACCCGGTCGGTAATGTCCTGGGTCGTCCCGATGAGGCGGATCGGCGTCCCGTTGGGGTCGCGGACGATCTCGGCGATCTCATGGATGACCCGGACGGTTCCATCCGGCCGGACGATCCGGTATTCGGCTTCGTGGCTAACGGCGTGGGCCAGCTCATCGTCCGTCAGGACACTCAGCGCGCGGTCTTCGGGATGGACGAACCCCAGGAACGCGTCGAGGGTCCCCTGGAAAGTGCCGGGCTCGATGCCGAGGATCCGGCACGACTCGTCCGACCACCACAGGTACCCCGAGGCGATGTCGCGCTCCCAGCTGCCGACATGGGCGATCCGCTGCGCCTCGTCGAGATGGTGGCGCGGTTCTGGTTGCTGGAGAGGGATCCGTCGGGGAATTGCCACTAGGCCGGCCGCAGGAGCCCCTCGATCAGGTCATCGTGGGTGACGACCTGGATCCAGTCGGCGACGTCGCGATTGACCACGATCGTGCCGGTCGACTGGTGCCGGCGCTTGCCCTGGACCCAGTATTCGATCAGGGCGTCCGTCAGCGGGATCATCGGTGGGCGCTCGTGGGCACTCCTGATCGGGTCGAACCCCGGCGGCACGTGCAGATACCCGCCGATCAGGTAGTTGCCCGATTTGATCGCGAGGGGGTGCGTGCGCGTCGTGTGCCGTCGCGCCTCGTCACCGCGAGGCCCGCGAGCGTGGACGGCCACGAGCTCGTGCCGCTGCATGACGACCTCGTCGACCGTTCCGATCAGGCCGTTCGGGAGGTGCTCGAGCTCGACGTCGAGGAGGCTCAGCTCCTCGTGGGCGTTCACGAGGTCGGTCAGGCGGTCGGCATCGAGGCGGACCCACCCGAAGACGCGCTGGTGCGCGCCATACGCAGCGAACCGGACGAGCGGGACGTCGGACACGGCATCCGGTTCGAAGACCTCCTCGGGCGTGGGCTGGAGGACAAGCTGGAGGCGGCCCGGCGGTGGTGTCTGGAGCATGTCCCGGCAGGGTGCCGCCCGGCACCGTGTGCGCGGTATGGCCCAAACGTACTCCGCGGTTGACAGATGGACCGCCCCGCCGTGAGCCTCGCCTCGTGATGCCCACTCGCCCGGACGATCCGTGACGCTCGGGGTGCGCTTGCGTTCGTTGCGATCGGGGTGCTCGTCGTGACCAGGCGGGACGCGGCGTGAGGCGATGAGGCTTGGTGGTCAGAGAGCGCCCTGTGCCTCTTGCGCTTGGTGCAACCAACGTCGCCGGCGGGTCGATCGCACGCCCTATTTGGTACGAGCGTTGCGCCTGGCGCAAATCGGAGGGCAGGACTGAAGGGGGCGGAGCAGGCGAGCCGAGGAGTTGCGTGGCGCGCAAGAGTTCATCGCCGAATCGCGCTCGTCCGACGTTGCTTCCATCTGGCGCAAGCAGCGAGGCCGCAATTGCATTGCACGCAAGAACCCAGCTTCTTCGCGGAGTCCGTAGGGCTGGCCCCATCCCGCGCGGCGTACGATGACCGCCCCACGGGACGACCCAAGCGACCGGCGGTGACATGGTCCGGATCCTGGTCTACACGGGCAAGGGCGGCGTCGGCAAGACGAGCATCGCCGCCGCCACGGCGATCCTCTGCGCGTCGCGTGGCTATCGCACGATCGTGCTGTCCACCGACATCGCCCACAGCCTGGCCGACGCCTTCGAGATCGAGCTGGGGCCGGAGCCGAAGGAGCTCGCGCCGAACCTGTGGGCCCAGGAGCCCGACGTCTATTTCAACATCGGTCGCTACTGGCGGACGATCCAGGACTACATCGCCGAGCTCTTCAGCTGGCACGGCCTCGACGAGGTGCTTGCCGAGGAGATGAGCGTCCTGCCCGGCATGGACGAGCTGGGCAACCTCCTGTGGATCGCGGACCACGTCGAAGGCGGCAAGTTCGACGTGGTCGTGGTGGACGCGGCTCCAACGGGCGAAACGCTCCGGCTGCTCTCGCTACCCGAAGCGAGCCGCTGGTGGATCGAACGCATTGCGCCGATCGGTCGCCGGGTCACCCGGATGGGCGGCCCGGTGATCCAGCGCATGCTGGGCGTCCCGATGCCGCGCCAGGAGGTCTTCCAGGCGGCGGAGCGCCTCATCGGCCGGCTCGATCGACTCCACCAGTTGCTCGCCGACCCCGAGCAATCGACCGTACGCGTCGTCCTGTCCCTCGACAAGCTGTCGATCGCGGAAGCGCGGCGCTCGTTCACCTACTTCCACCTGTTCGGCTATCCGAGCGACCTGATCATCGCCAACCGGGTCCTCTCGAAGGACGCGGCGGTCGGGTACTTCGCGTCCCTTCAGAAGACGCAGGCCGAATACCTCCCGATGCTCGAACAGGAGTTCGGGCCGGTGCCCGTCAGGACGGTTCCGTGGTTCGACCGTGAGATGGTCGGTCTCGAGCGACTCCGGGAGCTCGGCGAGGCGCTGTTCGGCGACGGCGACCCGACCGAGACGTTCTATCGAGGCCGACCGTACGAGGTGATTCACGACGACGGGGCGTACGCGCTCAGGCTGGAGCTGCCGTTCGCCTCGCGGGACGAGGTGCGGCTGTCGCGGACCGGCGACGAGCTGATCCTCCACGTCGGCGCGTGGCGGCGGAGCCTGGTCCTGCCGAGGGTCCTCATCAACGCCCGGACAAAGGGAGCCAAAATGGACGGCAACACGCTGACGATCCGATTCGAAGCACCGGGAGGAAAGCGATGATCGAACCGCGACGATCCGGGAGCGCAGGAATACCCACCTCCCGGGCGAAGACCCGCGGCGGTGGGGCAGGGGACGACCGGGTGGCCGAGCTGGAAGCTCGACTGGCGAAGTTGGAACAGGCTCCCAGCCTGCGCGCCCGGGGCCGGAGCCTGATGGACCGGGTCATCCCCCGCGAGGCGTCGCACCACTTCCGGAACGCGGGCCGTGAGGAGCTGCTCGGGATCCGGGCGATCGTCGACTTCTGGATCGACCGGATTGACGAGGCGGAAGGGCGTGCCGGGTCAGGGACGAGACGCGAGTCGATCGAGATCGAGTGACCGGCTGCGACTTCCCGGGTCAGTCTCCCTCGATGCGCGAAGGCCAGCTCTGCGCTGTCAAGGACGTTCCGGGGCGATGCAAATCGAATGCATCGGTCTGAGTGCGGTCGTTGGGTGAGCCCGGAGGTCCCGGGCCTTAGCCAAGGCCGCGCCCACCTGGTGCATCCCGTCTGATGCATCCCATTTGCATCACGCCGGAGAGTGGTGTGCGCGGTCTGGACCCCGTGAATCGCGCAAGAGACTCAGTGGCTTGGGTCGCCCTCGCCCGAGTCCTTGTCGTGGCGGGCCATCGGCCGGATCGAGCGGACCGTCCGCAGCAGGGTGGATCCGACGCTGACCGGCGCGGGCTCTTCTTCGCCCGACTCGGCACCGGCCGCAACGCTGACCGCGTACGGGGCTTCCCATGACTGGGCTGGGTTGCCTTCGCCGCGCGATGCCTCGGGATCCATGACCGCCTTCAGGCGCGACTCGCTGACGGCGCTCGCGGATTCGAGTTCGGCGTCGTCCGCGACGCCCGTCTCCGTGGCTTCAACGGCGGTCCCCGCTTCCGCCGTCGCGGCGTCAGAGGTCGCGGCCGCATCGGAGCCGTTCCGGGCGATCGCGTCGGTTCCGTCGCCAATGGCGTCGGTGTGATCGGACGTCGCCGAGGTGATCGCCGTCAATCCCGACGCCGTGGCGGGCAATGGCTGGCCTTCGATCGTCGCGAACTCCGCGGCGGCGCTCCGACGTGCCTGCTCGGCGACCTCGGGGAGCGACGGGAACGCCGGCATCGTCGATGCGATCCGGGCGATCGCCGATGGATCCGCCTCGCGCTCCAGCCGGCCGAAGAAGAGCTCCATCTCGTTGCGGTGGGCGTCGATCGCGACCTCGATCGCGAACATCTCGCGCTCCTTGATCGTCTCCTCGCGCCCGAGCTGGGCGGCGAGCTGCTCACGGCGTCCATCGATCCGGCGCAACCGCTCGAGCTTGATCTTCTCCGTTTCGGTCTTGGCCCAGGCGTCGATTGCGCCGATGTCGGCCTCGGAGTCGGCTTTGAGGTTCTCGGATTCGGTACTCGCACGATCGGCGATGGCCGCGACCTGTTCGGTGCGGCGTCGTTCGAGATCCGCATTGAGGCGCTGGTACTGGGACGTAGCGGCCGCGTGCATCGCCCTGGCGAGCTCACCAAGGAGGTTGTCATCGCCGCCAGTGGCGGCCGCGATGGGATCCGTCGGCGCGGCGTCGACTGCCTCGGGAGCGAGATCGGGGGATGCTGACGCCAGGTCCGCCATCGTGCGTGCCTCAAATTCGATGCGCTCGGGGGCCGACTTGGGGGATCGGACCCGCCCCGGCGAGGGACGAATGGTAGCGCCTCGCTCGCGATACCGACAAGACGCAGTTCCGTTGCAACCCAGACGCCCAGAAACGCCCTCGAGAGGGCGCTTCTGGCTGTGGTTTTGGCCGGGGTCCGGCCCCGGCTAGACGGTGCGGCGGCCGGTGAGCAGCTGGGCGACGAAGATGATCCCGGCGACCACCAGCAGCAGGTGGATGAGTCCACCGCCGACGCTCGCCACCGCGCCGAGTGCCCAGAGCACGAGGACGATCAGCAGAATGGTCCAAAGCATGGCTTCGATCCTTTCAGGTTGGTCGAGCCGGCTGCCGGTCGGGTGCCCAACTCGATGGTCACCATGCTCGTTCGTGCGCGTTCTCCCCGGATCAACGCGGTTGCACTGGTTCGTCGCAGCGACATTTCAGGTGACAGATCGAGGCCCCACGACCGTGTGGTCGCAGGGCCTCGCTCCCAGGAATGTGCTCCTCCGCGTGACAGGAATACGCTGTGTCGCGGTCCCCGGTTTTCGCTCGATACGGCTAGGTCGATGACGATCCCGAAGGTCGCGTCATCTTCGTGGGGCGCCGGCCGCGCTAGCCGACGGAGGATCCGGGCCGTCCGCTACGGCCGATCGAACGCGATCTGGTCGACCTCGATCACGGGTTCGTAGCCGATCTGCCGGTAGATCTTGTTCGACGTCCGATTGGCCAGGTTCGTGAACAGGAAGATGAACCGGCGACCCTTGTCGAGCTCGGTCTGGCTGGCGTGGGCCGTGACCGCGCTGGCGTAGCCGCCGCCGCGCCGCTCGGGCGGCGTGTAGACCGGGCCGATCCGGATGCCGTTCGGGGTCGGGCCGCCGGCCGCGGCGACGGAGACGGGCTCGCCATCCTCCCAGAGGTACCAGGTCCGCGAACCGGTCCGGAACGCCCGGTCGACGAGGGCCGCGGCCTCGTCGGGTCCCCGTGGTTCGAGCGCTTCGGCGATGAAGGCGTCGACCCATGCGATCAACAGATCCCGATCGGCCTTCGTGGCGACGCGTGCCCGGCCGGAGACGCCGGCCGGCGGGATGACGCGCTCGAGGCGATAGATCCGTTCCGCCATGACGAGGCGGCTGGTCATGCCATGCGCGTCGCACCAGAGGCGGGCGAACTGCCTGGCGGAGTCGACCGCGCTGGTGGTCCCGGGCACGGTGATCCCGGCGTCGTCGAGATCGTCGGCGAGGGCCGTGAGTGCATCCGGATCGTCGACGCATGAGAGCACGAGGTTCCAGGGTGGGGTCATGACGGCCGCGGCGATCACCTGGCTCCCGCTGAACACGGCGCCGAGGTAGGGCGGGGAAGCCGGAAACGTGGGGTCGGCCGTCAGGTTGGCGCAGATCCCGAAGATCAGGTTGTGCTCGGCTTCGCGTTCCGCCAGGAAGGCGCCGGCGGCGTCGAGGAAGGCCGGCGCCGTCTCGAACCGCTCGACGCGCAGGCCGGCTCTGGGAGTCACACCGATGAGTCTGACATCTCTGTCCCGCCCCGGCCGTTGGTCCGCAGCCGCTCGGCCTCCGCAGCCGCGTCCGCCCGCCGTCGGTTCC
Source organism: uncultured Chloroflexia bacterium (assembly GCA_963809045.1). GTDB lineage: Bacteria > Chloroflexota > Limnocylindria > Limnocylindrales > CSP1-4 > SPCO01. Next base: position 2,213,337 of record CAWEHW010000004.1, on the reverse strand, counting down.
GTTCTGCCCGGAACGCCGGCAGGTAGAGCGGCGCAGCGATGGCGCACGCGACACCGCCCACGACCATGGCCGTCGTGATCGACGTCCCGTCCGCGAGCGCGCCGAGGACGATGGCACCCACCGCTCCGGCGGGCTGGCTGATCATCGAGTTCATCGACAGGACGGTCGTTCGGTTCGGCCCTTCGACCTGTCGATGCAGCAGCGTCATGTGCATCGGGTTCGATGCCCCGTGCGTCACGTAGCAGGCCAGGTAGGCGGTGACGACGCCGATCGGCCCGGCGATCACGCCCATGCCGACGATGGTCAGGCCCTGCAGGATCCGGAGGATCGCGGCCGATCGAGCGACCCCGATCCTGGCGCTGACCAGGCTGATGGCGAACGCTCCGGCCGCTGAGGCGAACCACGCGCCCGAGCTGACCGGGCCCATCAGCGCGGCGGCATCGGTTGGATCGCCGATGACTTCCGACAAGCGGATCGGGAACAGGTTCTCGAAGGTGACCATCGCGAATCCCCAGAAGAGCTCCACGAGCACGAGAGTCGCCAGCACGCGGGACGAGCGCAGCAGCCCCAGGCCGTCCCGGATGACGCCCGGAACCGCGGCGACGGAGCTGGCGAGCGCGCGCGCACCACGGCTGCGCGGCGCCTCCCGCATCAAGAGCACGATCGCGACGAGGCCGACCACATCGAGTCCGAACGAAACAAGGAGCGGGAGCGTGAGCGCATCGATGGATTCGAAGGGATCGAGCGCGACGAGTGCACCGGACAGCAGTGCGCCACCGGCGATGCCGAGGCTCAGCATGGCGCTGCCGGCACCGAGCCCGCGTTCGATCCGGGCGTCGGGGTCGGCGGCCAGGGTCGCGTCCACGTACCAGGCTTCGAGCGGGCCGCTGTCGAGCGCGCGGAAGATGCCCTGCAGGACCTTCGCCAGGACGAACACGGCCAGGGTCTGCGCGACGATGAGCACGCCGAGCGACAGGAGCCCCACGAGGCTCGCGAGGAGCAACACCGGCCGTCGACCGATCGAGTCCGACAACCCGCCAGTGGGCAGCTCCAGGGCGAGGATGACGAACCCCTGGGCGGAGGCAGCGATCCCGATCTCTGTCAGGGACAGGCCGCGCGACACCATCAGCAGGACGCTGATCGGGATCAGCAACCCGGTCGGGAACCAGCGGAGAGCGACCAGGGCCAGGTACCGCCGGCGGATGGACCTGGCGTCGAGGGCGGTCATCGGGGCTCACGCCCGAGCGGAAAGACGTGGACGTCGAATTCGACCGACCTTGCGTCCGGGTCATCCGGATCGGGATCGCGGTAGCGCTCGACGATCGCGTTGACTTCCGCCTTGAGCTCCGCGATGCGTCGTGGCGACAACCGGAGGAGGGCGTCGCTCGCGTCGCCGGCCTCCTGCCAGTCCATCGGCCACGATTCGTGAACGTCGAGCCACGCCTGGAATCGATCGACGAAGCTGCGCAGGTAGTAGCGTCGCAGCCAGTCGGCGGCGGCCTCTGCGTCCGGGTCGTACGCGACGTCCCGTTGGCTGAAGGAGTGCATCTCCGTGGCGGCGCGCCACGGACGCTCCCGCCCGTGACCCGCGCCGGTCTCCTCGACGAGACCAACCGAAGCCAGCTTGCGCAAGTGGTAGCTGGTAGCGCCCGTGTTCGTGCTGAGTTTCTGGGCGAGATCCGTCGCCGTGGCGGGACCCCCGGACCGCAGGGCGCTCAACAGGCGTGACCGGAGCGGGTGGGCGAGCACCTTCACGGCGTGTGCGTCGAGATGGAGGATCGAGGGCGCTGCAGCCGTCGGGCGGCCGGCGTCGCGTCGCGTTCGCGTTCGTCCGCTCTTCGTGGCCATGATCCAAAGATATCATGCACAATAGATATGCACAAGTAGTGTGGAAGGAACGACGTGGCCCGCCGCAAGTACGATGGGGCCGTGCCGAGCCGACCGGACCTTGCCTCGCTCAACACCTGGGGATTTGCCTTTCCGGGTCCGCTCCGCGATGAGCTGACCGCACTGGCCCTTGCGGGGACGAAGACGACCACGGCCGGCTTGCTCGTCGAATACGAGATCGAAGGGGCAGCCATGCCGACCGCCGGCAACAGGGAAGTCCTCATCGATTCGAACGATCAACCGGTGGCGGTCGTCGAGACGGTTTCATCGCGGGTAGCCCGCCTGGTCGACGTCGACGATCAGCACGCCATCGACGAGGGCGAGGGCTATGCCAATGCGGCGGAGTTCCGTGTCGCGCACGAACGCTTCTGGAACGGCTACATCGAAGACCTGCGAGCCGCCCTGGGCGACCCCGGGTTCGCGCTGGACGACGACACGCTCGTGGTACTCGAGCGGTTCAGGATCGTCGAGCGCCTCTGACGGTCCGCTCGGTCAGCGGTTCCAGAACCCCATTTCGGCTGTCGCGACGACCCGTGGCTCGGAGCCGTCGGCCGCGATCACGGTGACCTCGGTCACGTCGCCCGGGCCGACCAGGGGCAACGCGATCGTCGTTCCGTCGGGCGACCAGAATCGGTGGCTCAGGGCGTACTGATCGAAGAACGGCAGAACCTGGTTGATGAACAGGCTCGACAACCGGACGAGGCGCTCCGATCGGATCGCGCCGCTGGCGACATCCACGAATGCGAGCTTGAAGACCAGGCCGGCGGCCGCGTCTTGGGTTGTCGAGGCAAGGACGGCTCGACCCACGCCTGCCTCAATTACGTTGTCGTCGTTGTCCTGGAGCTCCAGCACGGCCATCTGCTCGCCGGCAGGCGACCAGAAGAACGCCACGACACTCCCCGGGTACACGGTTCGAGCCTCCGAGGCGCCTGGGTGGAGGATCCGGAGCGGCCCGACGGGCAATGGCAGCGTGCTGCTGGCCGGCTGGTCGAGGGCGAGGAACGCGAGTTCATCGCCGGCCGGGCTGAACGTCATGGCCGCCGTCCCGAACACGCGGATTCTCGTCGTCTCGGATCCGTCGCGTGCCTCCCGCACGACCTCGCCGACCGAATTGGCGTCCGCGGCCAGGTAGGCGCGGTACCGACCGGTGGTCGACACCGATGGCGCCCGGAACATGCCCGCGGCTCGACTCGTGCCGTCGAACGGGTCGCCATCGGCGCCGATCTCGCCGAAGAAGCCACCCGCGCCAGGCACACCGCTGTGGACCAGAAGTCGACCGGCGTCGACGAAGTCCCAGTACATCGGTGACCCGTAGCGGACGACGTAGGCGGAGCCGCTCCCATCGGCTGGGGCCATGCGGAGCGCGAGACCGTCCGCTTCGCTCGTGAGGAACGTCACCTGGGCGCTATCGGGACTCCAGAAGGCGTAGAACGCGGGCTGCTGGACGCTTTCGTAGATCACGCGCGGCTCACCGGGCGACAGGTCGTCAGGCCTCGTGTCGAAGACGTACACGCCCGACCCTCCCGGTCCCTCGCCGAGTGCCGCAAGCTGCCGCCCGTCGGGCGACCAGGCGGGGAACTGGAAGGCGATGCCCAGCACTTCGTGCCCGACGCGAGTGTCTCCCCGGTCGTCGATGGTGCTGAGCGCGCCGTTCGATTCGACTACCGCGAGCCGAGGCACGACGGCCTCCCGCACCGTCTGGGGGTCGCCATCGTCGATTCGGGTGACGAACCCGCCGCCCTGGACTGCGGCGAGGATGATCAGCGACGCCACGAGGATGAGGATCACCGCGATCTGGAGCCGCCGGCGCCATTGACCCCCCGTTGGCGCTTCCTCCGGCTCGGGTTCGAATGCCTCGGGAGGCGGAACGTCATCCATCGCCATCACGATACGGTCTCTGGCGAGAGCCGTCGGCGAAGCGTTCTGGCCCTGGTGGCGTTTTCAGGATCGTCTCAGAAATCACGGGCAATCTGACGTCGTTCTCCCTCGGCGGCCATGGCGCCGGTGGGCACGCGATCGCCGGCGACTCCTCCCGCTTCGATCGACGCCCCACCGGCGCGTCGCCGACCCCGGCGGGACGGCGGGCGTCGCTTTCGACCCCGATTGACCCCCCGATGTAGGATCGCGGGCAGCCGCGCAACCTGTGCCGCGGCACCTGGAGGACCTAAGCCACTGTGGCAGGACGCAAGCGCAAGACCGTCTATCCCCCCGCCCGAACAGATACGAAGCCGGTGCAACGACCGGGAGCGGGCCCCGAACCGTACGTTCGGCCCACAGTCGCCACGATCGACCTGACCGCCGGCAGCGGCAGGGCCGGACTGGCGGTGGGGGATCGGGTCAGGATCGCCGGGGGCGGTCTCTATGCCGGGGAAGCCGCAGTGATCGAGAAGATGGCCTCGGGGGTCATCCCGGCGGCGCTCGTACGAACCGAAGCCGGCAACACGCGAACCGTTCGCACCATCGACCTGGAACCGATCGCGCGCGAGGGGTGACCCGGGCGGCAGACGACGCCAGGCCACCCGTCGAAGTCCGGTTCTTCGAGACGGCCGGCGACCTTCGCCGGTGGTTCGAGGCCCATCACGAGACCGCTGAGGAGCTCTGGGTCGGGCTCTACAAGATCGGTTCCGGGCGAGCCAGCATCAAGTGGCCCGACGTCGTCGACGAAGCGCTGTGCTTCGGCTGGATCGACGGGATCCGCCACCGCATCGATGACACGAGCTACAGGAATCGCCTCACGCCGCGCCGCAAGGGCAGCAACTGGAGTGCGATCAACATCGCACGGGTGGGCGCGCTCGAGGCGGCGGGCAGGATGCAGGACGCCGGCCGCCGGGCCTTCGAATTGCGCGAACGGAAGGATTCCTGATGACGACCAGCCAACTCGAGGTACCCGGGGGACGCCTCCACGTCATTGACGAGGGTTCGGGTCCGCCGATCGTGCTCCTCCACGCCGGCATTGCCGACACCCGCTCGTGGGACTCCATGGTGCCGCTTATCAACGCTGCGGGTTACCGGACGATCCGGTATGACCAGCGTGGCGCGGGCCAGACGACCACCACGGACGTCGAGTTTTCGAGGATCTCGGACCTGCTCGCGGTGCTCGACGCGAAGGGCATCGACCGGGCGGCCCTCGTGGGCAACTCGATGGGCGGTCAGCTCGCCTTCGACACCGCGATCGAGGCGCCCGACCGGGTAGTCGCGATCGTCGGCGTTGGCGCCGGCCTCGGCGGCTTCGATGGCGGGAACACGCCCGAAGAGCTCGAAATGTTCAAGGAGATGGAGCGACTCGAGGCGGAGGACCCGATGGACCCCGCGGCCGTCGCCGAGATCGACGTCCAGGTCTGGGTCGACGGCCCGGGTCAGCCGACGACCCGCGTCCCGGCGGCCATTCGCAACCTGGTCCTCGAGATGGACTATTGGGACCCGGCGAAACCCCAGGGCAAGCCGATCCGCCTGGCACCGCCGGCGAGCGAGCGCCTGGCCGAGCTCCGTTGCCCGATCCTGGCCGTAGCCGGCGAGCTCGACGTGTCGGAGGTGGCCGTCACGGCCCGCCATCTCGAAACCCATGCCCCGAATGCCCGTGCGCTGGTCTGGCCGGACGTGGCGCACATGATCGGCATGGAGCAACCCGCGCGCCTGACCGACGCGATCGTCGAGTTCCTCGCCCCGCTCGAGCGCTGGTAGCGGCCCCCGCTAGGCCGCGGGCGGCTCGCTCGACCTTGGCCGGGCTTCGTCCGGCCCGTCCCCGCCCGCGGCGACCTGGTCGGCCAGCTCGGCCGGTGCTTCCCGCTGGTACGGGACGTTGACCACGACCGTGTGTGGCCGTCCCAGGAGGGCTCGTCTGAGGTTCTTGGCCGACTGGTTGTAGAGCATCCGCTCCCACCAGCTGCGGGCGACGTACTCGGGGATGACCACGAAGGTGATCGGCTCTGGCTTGTCCGGCGGCCAGGCACTGTCGAGCACGTCGAGGTACGCAAGCAGTGGCCCGGTCAGCGCCCGGTACGGCGATTCGACGACGACGAGGGGGACGCCCGGGACCTGCCGCTCGAATGCAGCGCGAACCCTGATGGCTTCCTCCGGGTCCTCGGAGATGTAGACGGCGCGGACGTCGTCGTCGATCGAGCGAGCGACGTTGACGGCCTGGATGGCCGCCCGGTTGAGCCCCGGGATCGGGACGACCACGCGCTCTTCGCGCATCGGTGGCTTGACGACGAGGCCCGGTCGCACGGCCAGCTCGGCCGCCGATCGCGCGTACTGGCGCTGGATGAACCACATCATCCCGACCAGCAGCGGCACCAGGACGACCACGAGGTACGCACCGTCCACGAATTTCTCCGACACCACCACGAGCAGCACGACACCGGTGAGCACGGCGCCGGCGGCATTGACCGTCATCCGCCAGCGCCAGCCGGCATCCCGAGTCCGCAGCCAGTGCCGAACCATGCCGACCTGGCTCAGCGTGAAGCAGATGAACACGCCGACCGAATAGAGGGGGATCAACGAGTGGGTGTCGCCGCCGAACGCCGCCAGCAGGACGAACGCGACCGCGGCGAGGGCGACGATCCCCCAGGAGTAGGCCAGGCGATCGCCACGGAACGAGAACTGGCGCGGCAGGTAGCCGTCCTCGGCGAGGATCGCGGCGAGTCTCGGGAAGGCATTGAAGCTCGTGTTCGCGGCCAGGAACAGGATCAGGGCCGTGCTTACCGCAAAGGTCACGAACAGCACGGATCCCTCGCCAAAGGCGGTTTCCGCGATCAAGGCGACGACCGATGGCCCACCTTCCTCCGTCGGCAGGATGCCGTACTGCACGGCGAACACCGTCAGGCCGATGAACAGGATCGCCAGCAGGACGGCCATGGCGGTCATCGTGTTGGCGGCATTCCTGGCCTCGGGCGGCTTGAAGGCCGGCACGCCGTTAGCGATTGCCTCGACGCCGGTCAACGCGACCGAACCCCCCGCGAAGGCCTTGAGCAGGAGGAGGACGCCGAGCGCCTCGGTTCCGAACGGAACGGCGTCGGGCTCGGGCACGACGGGGGTTGCCGAGCCGCTGACGACGCCGACCGCACCGATGGCCACGATCGCGAGCGCAAGGCCAACGAAGAGGTAAGTCGGGACGGCAAAGATGTTGCCGGACTCTCGGAGGCCGCGGAGATTGGCGACGGTGATCAGCGTGATCGAGACCAGGGCGATCTCGATCCGGACGTCGTACGCCTGGGGGATGACCGACTGGATCTGCGCGATCGCCGCGGCGGTCGACACGGCGACCGTCATGACGTAATCGATCAGAAGCGCGGCTGCCGCGATCAGGCCGAAGAGCGGGGCCAGGTTGGTCCTGGCCACCACGTACGCACCGCCACCGTTCGGGTACGCCCGGCAGACCTGCCGGTACGACACCGACACCACGGCGAGGAGCAGGGAGATCGCGATGGCCACCTCGATCGAGAGCAGCAGCGCGCCTGCGCCGGCGAGCACCAGCACCCGGAGGATTTCCTCGGTCGCGTAGGCCGATGACGAGATCGCATCGGAGCTGAAGATCGCGAGCGCCTTCTTCTTGGAGAGCCGCTCCTCGATCTCCTCGACGTTCGACAACGGGCGGCCGAAGACCGCGCCGCGAACCCGGGCAAAGGCGAGCTCGCGACGCGTCCGTGGGCGCGACGCGGCCTCCCGGGCGATGAGCTGGTTGGCCCCGGCATACCGGAAGTAGGGAGCATGGGGTCGATCCACCCGGATCCGTCGATCGGCGGTCTTCCGGCCCTGGAGCGGTCGCCTGCCACCGATCATGCGGGTGTGCCTTGATCGTGGTCCCCACCCGGCCCGAGGGGAGTACTGCGTGCCGCCGCACCATGGAGGCGCGGCCCGATGACCATCGCGACCGACCGCGCGGGTTCACGCAAGAGGCTGAAGGAGACATCCGCCGCTTGAGCTCGAGCCGCCGCGTCGAATGCGGCGTCCTCGGCCCCGGCGAGGTTGCACAGCCGGACGGAGCGCGCAGCGCCGACGATGACCATCGTGATCGCGGCGTCGACCTCCGTGAGGGCGCGCTCGACGTCGTCCGCGCTACCCGCGCTCGCCAGCCATGAGAGCTTCCGGTCCATGAGTCGAACGTACGACCGGTGCCCAAGAGGCCAACGCGATGCGCGCGGCCCGGGCGCTCAAGAACGCGTCAAGTTCGGCGCGTCACGACCTACCATGCTGGCATGGTCCTGGCCGTGCGCCGTTTCGACCGCCTGATCCTGGGAGCGGGCGGGCTGGTCGTCGCGCTCACCGTCGCGACGCTGCTCGTCACCTTCCTCGAGGACGTCGGGGGCGTCCCCAACGCCCATGCGGCCTACCTCCTCGCGGTCATCGCGCTCGCCGTGCGGTTTGGCACGATCGAGGCGGTCCTCGGCGCTGCAGGCGGCTTCCTTCTGGCCAATTTCCTGTTCACGGAACCAGTCCTCACGTTCACCGTCGTCGATCCGGGCGAATGGCTGAACCTGCTCCTGCTGCTGGTGGTCGGCGTGGTCGTGGGGCAACTCGCCGGCCGCCAGCGAGACCGGGCGGATGCCGCCGAGCGGCGTGAACGGGAGGCCCGGGGCCTGTTCCAGGTGAGCCGGGCGCTCGCCACCGCCTCCGACGTTGGCCAGGCGATGCGCGATGCGGTCCGGATCCTGCAGGCCGAGACCGGGATGTCACGGGTCTGGATCGGCCTGCGAGGACCCAGCCCGCTCGAGCGGGTGGCGGCGGACACCGGCCTCGGCGACGAGCCTGTGCCGCCACCGCGCCACGACCTGCTCAAGCGGACCGAAGGTGACGCCCCTGCGGTGTGGGTCGGCCTGCACACGGCGGCTCGCTCCGTCCGGTCCGTCCCTGCGCTCGACCTGGCTGCCTTCCGTGTCGTCGTCGAGATCGGGGACCGACCGCTTGGATCGATCTGGGCGGTGCGGCCTCGCGCGCGCGGTCCCGTGAGTCGCGAGGAAACGCGGCTCATGGCCGCGGCGGCCGACCAGATCGCCCAGGCCCTCGAAGGCGATCGCCTCCGGCGCGACGCCACGAGCGCAGAAGTTGCCAGGCAGAGCGAGGCGCTCAAGAGCGCGCTCCTCGATTCGGTGTCCCACGACCTGCGGACGCCGATCGCGACCATTCGCGCGGCCGCCGGCAGCCTGCTCGAAGGCGGCGAGGACGTCGACCGAACGCCGGTCGCCCAGGCGATCGATCGGCAGGCCGTCCACCTCGATCGACTGGTCACCAACCTCCTGGACATGAGCCGGATCGAGGCCGGTCAGCTTCGACCTGAGCTCCACCCCGTCCTGCTGGACGACGCCGTCGCCGATACGGTGGACCGGTTGCGAAGCACGCTCGGGACACGCGACGTCACGGTCGACGTGCCGCAGGACCTGCCGCCGGTGCTCGTCGACGAGGTCTACCTCGACGCCGTCGTCGCCAACCTGCTCGACAACGCGGTCAAGTACAGCTCCGACGACGCCCCGGTCCGGGTCAGCGCCAGCCAGTCGCCGGACGGCTTGCGCATCCGCCTCGTCATCGAGGATGCCGGACCGGGCGTGCCCGACGAAGCGGTTGGGCGGCTGTTCGAGAAGTTCTACCGCGCCGGGCAGGCGCGCGCCGGGCAACGGCGGGGGAGCGGGATCGGCCTGGCCATCGTCCGGGGCCTCACCGAGGCGATGGGCGGTGTGGTGGACGCCGGCCGATCGTCGCTCGGCGGGCTCGCGGTCACCGTCGAGTTGTTGCCGACGGCACCTGCCACCCGGCCGTGACGACCACCGGCGAAGGCGCCCGGCTGCTCCTCGTCGAGGATGACGCCGATCTTCGCGCGTCGATCGCGGCGTCGCTCGCCGCCCACGACTACGCGGTCCGGGAAGCCGGTACGGCCCGCGACGGGTTGGCAGCCTGGTCGTCGAGCCGGCCCGACCTGATCCTCCTCGACCTCGGGTTGCCGGATGGCGATGGGCTCGACGTGATCGTCCGCGTACGCCGCGAGGCTCCGACGCCGATCATCATCCTGTCCGCGCGTCACCGGGAACACGATCGCGTGGAGGCGCTGGACCTCGGGGCCGACGATTACCTGACGAAGCCGTTTGGGATCACCGAGCTGCTGGCGCGCGTTCGCGCCCTCCTGCGACGGGCGGCGGGTCCGGCCGTCGACCCGCTAGGCCGCGTCGAGATCGGCGGGCTCGTCCTCGATGTCGGCCGCCACGCGGTGTCGGTCGGCGGCGTCCGTGTCGATCTGACACCCCGGGAGTTCGAGGTGCTCAAAGTGCTGGTGTCGCACGCCGGGCGACTGGTGACGCACGGCCGCCTGCTGCGGTCCGTCTGGGGCACTGCCTACAGCGACGAATCGCATTACGCGCACGTCTACGTGAGCCAGATCCGCCGCAAGCTGGCGGCTGCCGACCCGACGGGCACCGCACGCGGGCTGATCGTGGCCGAGCCGGGCGTCGGGTATCGGATCGCGGAGCCCCAGGGACCTCGCTAGAGACGGGCGTCAGCACGCTAGGCGGGCGTCGGCGCCTCCGCCGGTTCGTCCGGGTCGCCTTCGATCGTCACCCGCGGGATCCAGTCGAGGAACCGCGGCATCCACCAGTTCCAGTCGCCGAGCAGGGTCATGGACGCGGGCAGGAGGACGCTCCGGATGATCGTGGCATCGATGAACACGGCCACCGCCAGCCCGAGCCCGAGCTGCTGGATGAACACGAACTTGAGGGTCACGAAGACCGCGAAGACGACGACCATGATCGATGCGGCGCTGGTGATCGTGCCGGAGGTGACCGAGATCCCTCGGGCGACGGCCGCGCGCGAGCCGAGGCCTCGGTCGCGAGCCTCCTTGATCCGGGTCAGGATGAACAGGTGGTAGTCCATCGACAGCCCGAACAGGATCGTGAAGATGAACAGGGGCACCCAGCTCTCGATCACGCCGCTCGGCGTGATCCCGAGTGGCTCGGCCAGCCAGCCGTCCTGGAAGACGAGGACGAGGACCCCGTAGGCCGCGCCCGTCGACAACAGGTTCAGCAGGATGGCCTTGATCGGGATGACGATCGAGTGGAAGGCCACGAGCATCAACAGGAACGACAGGCCGAGCACGAACCCGAAGATCAGCGGGATCCCGTCTGCGTAGAGCTCGGTCACGTCGACGGCGTAGGCCGCCCCACCGGTGACGTACGTCCTGACCTCGGCCAGCCCGCCGAATACGGACGGGTTGAGCTCGGCACGGACGCGACGGACCAGGTCCCAGTTCGCCTGGTCGTTCTGGCCGCCGGCCATCGTGAACGAGACCAGCGCGGCCTTCCCGTCACGAGATGGGGTGACCTGGACCGGCTCGTTCAGGCCATCGATCGCGAGTCCCTCGACCTTGAGCCGCTCGATCGCGTCCTGCGTTGGGGCCTCGTCCGCGCGGGTCACGACCACCGCCAGCTGGAGGTCCGTGCCCTGCGGCCACTTCTCGTCGAGCAGCTTGATGCCGGCGACGCCGTCGATCGAGTCGGGGAACGCAGTGATGTCCGTCACGCCGGTTCGCAGGTGGAGGACCGGCGAAGCCAGGGCGAGGAGGAGTGCCGCCGACACGATGGTCAACGGGATCGGCCTCGCCATGACGGCCGTGACCAGGCCACCCCAGAACCCGCTGCCTTCCTGGCGGTCCGCGCGGCGGTCGAGCCAGGCGATCGTATCGCGACCCCAGCGGCTGAGCGGTCCGAGCGGGATCGCCGAAACGAGTCGCGGGATCCAGGTAGACGGGCGCCCAAGGTTGACCCGATCGCCCAGGATCGAGAGCGCAGCCGGAAGGAACGTCAGGCTGCCGATCACCGACACCAGGACGACCGCGATGGTCCCGATCGCCATCGACGTGAAGAGCGAAACACCGAGGGTCACGAGACCGGCGAGCGAAATCATCACCGCGAGGCCGGAGAAGAAGACCGCGCGACCCGCGGTGCTGCTCGAGATCTCGATCGCCTTGGCGCGATCGCGTCCGCCGCGCCGCTCCACGCGGAAGCGCGTGATCATGAACAGCGAGTAGTCCACGGCGACCGCCAGGCCGATCAGCACGATCAGCTGGGTCGCATTCGGGCTCACCGGGCCGATCACCTGGCTGTAGATCCCGAGGATGCCGAATGCCGCGACCAGCGACGTGACGGCGAGGACCAGGGGCACGACCGAGGCCACGATCGCGCCGAAGGCAAAGAGCAGGATGATGAACGTCAGCGGCAGGGTCAGCTTGAGCGAGTCGTCCAGCCCGACCGAGATCACCTCGTTGATGTCCTGGTTGATGAACGTGCTGCTGATGGCGTGGATCCGGAGCTCGGGGTTGGCCGCTCGCGCGGCATCGACGATCGGGAGCACCGGTTCGAGCAGCAGCTCGACTCGCTCGTCGTCGCCGGGCACACGGGTGACGATCCGGACGGCCGATCCATCGGCCGACACGAGCCCGGTCTCCGGCGGGACCTCGAACGGGTTCGGCACCTGGTCGAACGTCGGGGTCGAAGCACCGTCGATGTCGACGGCCGAGGACCGCAGGTCATCCACCAGACCGCCGACCGCGGCCTGGAACGCCGGGTCCTGGGCGGCGCCGGCGTCACCCGCGATCACCACGAGGAACTGCTCGAAGGGATCGTTGGTCCCGCCGGCGTTGAAGACGTCGTACGCCTCGCTGGCCTCGAGCTGGCGATCGTTCGGGTCGGCGTTGACCTCACCAGCATCGATCCCGCCTGCGGCCATGCTCGAGAGGAACAGGCCGATGGTCGCAGCGAACCAGAGGACGACGACCGGCCAGCGGTGACGGGCGCTCCACATCGCGACCCGGACGGTCGCGGGCTCATGGCCGGGCGCACTCGGCTGCTGGTCGGTTGGCAAGGAAGACTCCCGAGGTGGCGACGGTCGCCGGTGACGCGGCGGCCCCAGTCTAAACGGCCGCTCCTGCGATCACCGTGGGGACGTCATGCGAACCCAGGCCAACGATCCGGACCTGGCCGCTGACCCGGATCCCGTCCGTGGTGTCCACGGACAGGCGGCTTGGCGAGCCCATCTCGACCCCCTGGTCGATGACGATCGTTGTCTCGCCGCGATGGAGCTTCAGGTAGGCACCGAACGGGCCGGCAGCGGAACCGGTCGCGGGATCCTCGCCGCCCGTCAGGTCGAGCGAGAACGATCGGGCCCGCCAGCGACCCGGGTGATCCTCCGCGACCAGGTAGTTGTTGAGGGAATCCGGGTCGGAGATCTGGCCGAGCGCCGCCCGAAGCGCCCCGTGGTCGGGTCGAGCCGCGCTCACCATCGCGACCGTGCGGACCGGGATGATCAGTGCGGGCAATCCCGTCGAACCCACTCTGGCCGGGAGGTCCGGATGCGCGTCGTCCGGCTCCAAGCCGAGCGCAAGGAGGATCGGCCCGGTGTCGACCGGCTCGCCAAACTGCGCCGGGTTCTGCTCGAGCGACACGCGACCGATCGGGCCATCCAGCTCGACCTCCAGGCGCTGGTTGCCCGCCGGTGTCTGCTGGATGAACGTGGCGATCGGCGTGCCGAGCCGGTGGGCATGTGCCGCAGCCGCCCCGAGCGACGGATGCCCCGCGAATGGAAGCTCACCCGACACGGCGAAGATTCGGTGCCGGTACGTTGCCGCGGGGTCGCCCGGTCGCTGGATGAACGAGGTCTCCGGCTGGAGGAACCGGCGGGCGATCCGGGCAAGGACCTCGTCGTCGATGCCGTCGGCATCGTGGATGACCGGAAGGAGGTTGCCCTCGAGCGGCCCTTCGGCGAAGACCTCGACCCAGGTGATCGGCAGGTGCGGCATCGTCGAAGTATCGCCGCTACGGCCGTGCGTGGGCCCGTCTCGGCCGGGTGCCGACCGGCGCGGGCCCCATCGATGGATGTGCCCGCACCCCCGCCGGCTACATCTCCGGTTCGGGGCAGCCCGTCTCGCCGGGGAGCAGCGGACGGAAGGCGATGCCGAAGACGCCGTCGCCGTCGGTCCACGGTGTCAGCGTGTTGGCCTGCTGGGCCAGCGGGATGAGCGTTTCGGCATCACTGTCGGAAACGACGCCGCAACGCTCGCCCATGATCAGGGACGGCATCGTCTCGCCAAACTCGGCCAGCGGGGCTTCGAGGGGCCACGCGATCGGCTCCTGGCCAAGGGCCTGTTCGTCGACCGGCGCGCCGTCGGTGACGAGGAGCTGGAGGGCGGCCGGGACGTACGGCGTCGCGTCACCGACTTCGGGGCCGAGGAGCGCTTCGAGGTTCCCGAGCTGGTTCTGGAAGGTCAGGAGCCTGGCGCGAGCCTCCATGACCGCCGGATCTGCGCCAGGGTTCTGCGGGTCCCGGCCACCGGATTCGAACAGGGCGTACGCCGAGATCGTGTGGACGCTGCCATCCGCGTTGACCGTGAACTCGGACGAACTGGCATCCATGATCCCGCCGAGGTCGTAGTGCGCGTCCGGTCCCAACAGGCCGGCCTCACGCGCGGCCTCGAGGAGCACCTGCATCCCCGCCGGCGTGATCGTCGCCCGCTGGAGCGGCGCCAGTGCCGGTCCCGGGTAGATGGCCGGAACGGCTCCAGGCACGAGCACCGTGCCGTCCCCGTAGATGCTGATGACCGGCAGGCCGAGCATGTGGGCGGATGGTGGCGCGAACCCGCCGACATAGCGAAGCCGGATGACGAGGTCGTCGGGGCCCGTCGGATGCGTGATCCCGGCCGGGTTTGCCGAAGCCGGCGGAGCAGAGCTTGTGCTGCCACCCGCCACGCTGCACGCGGCGAGCGCGAGCCCGACGAGGGAGATCCCGAGAAGACGGAACGGTGAGGTCATCGTCTGGGCACCATGAAGCGAGGGATTCGGACGTGTCGGCGAGTCGACGCGCGACGACGCCTGCAGGTTCCGTCATGCTGCCCGCATGCGTGCTGCGCGGGTACTGGAATCCGTACCTACCGCATCGCCGCGGGCAGTCGCGACGAGTTCCTAGCGCCGCTTCGAGCAGGGGGCCTTGCCCATGCTCCGCCGCTGGGGATGGACGTCGTCGGGTTCGGGCCATCGGTCGACGACGACGACCACCGGGCGCTGATACGCGCGTTCCCTTCGCTCGAGGAGCGCACCCGGCAAGAGGACGCCTTCTATGGCAGCGACGAGTGGAAGGGCGAGCACCGCGCCGGGATCATGGCCCTGATCGAGACAGACCACACCGTTGCGCTCGAAACAACAATCGATGCAGTTGATGCGCTCCGTCACTCGCTGAGCGGGGACCGCGCGCCCGCGTAGGCAGGCGCCTGGACGACCCGCCCCGCGGTCAGTCCTCCTTCCGCAGCCAATCGGTCTGGGCGTCCTCGCCCGCCGGTGCCTCACCTTCGCCGCTCCCGCCGGACGAGGCGCGTGCGCTCCCGCTTCCGTACCCGCCACCGGCCGACGTGAGCTGCGTGGTGCTCTCGCCGGGGCGTTCACGCTGCGGGAACTCGTCGGGTCGATCGGCATTCGGGATGTCGTGGAGATCGTCGCCTTCAGGGGTGTGACCGGGCCGGCTTTCGGGCTCGCTCGACGACTCTGGTTGCGGCGGTGCCGGAGACGCCAACGTCGCACTCGTCCCGGCGTGGTCGGTGCGGATCCCCTTCGGACCCGGATCGTCAGCGGTCACGCGTTGCGGCTCGCGCTCGCGCAGGTCGTCGCTCATGTCGTCTCCTTGGTGTGGTCTTGGCCGATAACCGAAGTAAGGGACCGGCGTGGTCGTGGCCATGTCGCCAGCGAGACGCGCGCCGTTACAGGGCTGTCGCAGGATCGAGCCCAGCACGTGATCCGAGGGGACCCCAGTGGCGTATGACCAGCGTGCCGGTTCGCCGGTTGCCGGCCAGGCGGAAGCCGCGCTTGATCACGCGGCAACGTCACCCGACGTACCCGAACGGAAACGCCATCGAGGAGCTGGGCGTCCGCTGAGCCCGGAACGTCGAGGCCTAATGCACATCCCTCCTGTGCAGCTTGACGATCAATTGCGGCTGGACGTCGAGATCGCGGCCGCGTAGACCGCGAGCTCCGAGGCGAGGGTCTTGCTGGACGTCCGCTGCGATCGCTCGAACTCGGTCGCGGCCCTGACGAGCTCCGGTTCCTTGGTCGCACGACCGATCTTGAGCATCCCGCCGGCGGAGTCCATCTGCTTTCGCTTCAGGTTCAAGAGGACCGCATGGGCCTCGTAGTAGTCGCTGTCGGCGCCCTCCTTGGTTGCGGTCGAGAGGGCTTCCTCCATGAGCTCCTTGAGCCCGCCGGCGACGTCCTCGACCTTGCCGGTCGCGTCGTGCTTCTTGCCGAGGGTCTGGAGCTCCTTGAGGAAGCGACGGTCGTCCGCGAGGGAGACCTTGATGGCGGCTTTCGCCGTGCGCATCGGGTGCGAGGCGGCGAGCGTCGTTTCGGCATCGACGATCACTTGCTGGATCGCGATCGCCTCATCGAACTCGTGCGTGACGAATGCCTCGCCGACTTTGGCTTCGGACATGATCGATCCCCCTTCAGGGTTGTGTGGCTGGAGCCGGACGGCTCAGGGCCACCATGGGGGCGCACACGTGACGGCGAGTCGCGACAAGCCGCGCCAACACGCGTCAATCCCGTTGCGCCGAATGGCGCCAGTACTCCCAGGGAGTATTGACAAGGGCTTGACAAATTGACCTTTCGGAGCGCATACTGAGCGTCACTTGGGCTTGTCAAGACTTGACAGGCCCACAGGCATGTCCGGGTCCAGGAGGCGCTATTTGGCGGTCGGTGTCGCAGCCGAAGTAAAGAGCAAGCTGTCGGTCGTCGACGTCGTCGGCGAATCGGTCAGCTTGAAGAAGGCGGGCACCACCTACAAGGGGCTCTGTCCGTTCCACGGCGAGAAGACACCGTCGTTCGTCGTCACCCCGCACCGCGAGACCTGGCATTGCTTTGGATGCGGGCTGGGCGGCGATATCTTCAGCTTCGTCATGCAGCGCGACAGTGTCGCGTTCCCGGAGGCGCTCCGGACGCTGGCCACCCGCGCCGGCGTCGAGATCGACGAGCGCACCAAGCGCGAGGATGCCCACAAGGCTCGGCTCCGGCAGGTGCTGGACCACGCGGTTGCGTTCTATCACGCCGTGCTTCTGCACTCGAATGCCGGGCGAACCGCCCTCGAGTACCTGAAGGCTCGCGGCTTCACGGACGCCACCATCGAGAGCCATCAGCTCGGCTGGGCGCCCGGCGGCTGGGACCAGATGACCCGGACGCTCGCCACCAAACGCGACGTCCGTGCCGAGGAGCTCGTCGAAGTCGGCCTGGCATCGCCACGGCAGAGCGGGAGGGGCGGGGTCTACGACAAGTTCCGATCGCGCGTGCTCTTCCCGATCCGCGACCAGAACGGCCATGCGGTCGGCCTCGGGGGCCGGTTGCTGGAAGGCGATGGCCCCAAGTACCTGAACTCGCCGGCCACCCCGCTCTTCGACAAGAGCCGGACCCTGTACCTGATCGACAAGGCGAAGGGCCCGATCCGCAAGACCGGGCAGGCGGTGATCGTCGAGGGGTACACCGACGCGCTGATGGCCCATCAGGCCGGGTTCGACAACGTCGTCGCCAGCCTCGGCACCGCGCTCACGCCGGGCCAGGTCGCCCTGCTCACGCGCTACGCCAGCCGGATCGCGCTGGCGTACGACGTCGATGCGGCGGGGGAG
This sequence comes from uncultured Chloroflexia bacterium, assembly GCA_963809045.1. GTDB lineage: Bacteria > Chloroflexota > Limnocylindria > Limnocylindrales > CSP1-4 > SPCO01. Next base: position 2,195,819 of record CAWEHW010000004.1, on the reverse strand, counting down.
AAGGCCGGAACCCTCGGGGTGACGGCGCTGGCCGGGTTGATCGGCCAGCTCCAGTCCGACACGTCGGGCGTGAAGCTCGAGGATGTCCGCGTCGCGCGCCTGCCCGATGGCAAGGATCCCGACGACGTCGTCCGCGAGTCGCCGGCGCTGTGGGAAGCGTCGATCGCCAAGGCGAAGCCGCTCGTCGAATACCTGATCGATCACCACGCCGGGCGCCACGACCTCAAGACGAGCTCGGGGCGGATCGGCTTCGTCGAATCGGTGATGCCCGCCCTTCGTGACATCGCCGACCCGTTGCGCCGCGACGAGGCACTCGGCGAGGTGCATCGCGTGTCGGGCGTTGACGATCGGACGCTGCGCCAGATCCTGGATCGGCCGGAGCGGAACCCGATCAACCAGGGAGGCGCCATGGGCCAGGGACGCTCGGCTGCGCACGCCGACGGCCGGATCACGGCCGACTCGGTCCTGTCGTCGCCCGATGCGTTGCCGATCCACGACATCCTGCGCGCCATCACGCCGGTCGAGGCTCGGCTCCTGCGGCTGCTCCTCCACGTACCGGCGCAGCAGATCCGGGTCGCCGAGGAGCTGGGGCCAGACCAGCTGCCGAGCACCGTGGCACGCGAGCTGTTCCGGGCGATCGTGCTGCACCGCGCGCCGAACGACCAGGGTGTCCATCCCGAGTTCCGTTGGGAGGAGCTTCTCGGCGCCCTCGACGACGAGACGGCTGCACTGGCCAGGGCGCTGGCGGCGCTGTCGGGACCGGATCCGCGCGATCTCGCGCCGGCCGAGCTCGACTACGAGGTCGCCCGGCTCCTGATCGAGATCGAGGACGACCAGCTTCGGGAACGCAGTGATTACAACGAGGCCGCCCAGGGGGAGGCCGAGCGGGCCGCCGATCGCGAGGCGATCGAGCGGTTGATGCTCGAACGACGTCAGATCAATGAAATGCGCCTGTCCCTGGACCGGCGCCGAGACCAGACCCGGCTGCTCGCCAGCCACCGGAGGTAACCATGTCCGCTGATCCACTCGACAAGCAACTCGTGGAGGCAGTCCTGTCGCGGCCCCGCCGCGCCAAGGCCGACCTCGAAGAAGCCAAGCTCGCGGGGCTGCGTCCGTCCCGGTCGACCGGTGTCGCCGTCGCCGATGACGACGACGATGACGACGAGGACGACGACATCGACGTCGGACCCGAGGGCGGCGACGGCGCCGACGTCGGGATCATCGTCGTGGCCGACGATGCCGCCGAGGCCGCCGCCAAGTTGCCGACCGACGCGCCGGCCAAGCTCGATCCCAAGGCCGTCGAGGAGCCGACCGCGGAGGAGCTCGAGGCGATCTCCGCCGACATGATCGGGATCGACGACCCGGTCCGGATGTACCTCAAGGAGATCGGCAAGGTCGCCCTGCTGACCGCCGAGGAAGAGGTCGTCCTGGCCAAGGCGATCGAGCTTGGCGAGCAGATGGTCGAAGCGCCGTGGAAGGGGATCTTCTCGCTCCACGAGTGGACGCTCCACGACACGGAACGCAAGACCCGAACGACCAAGCCGCAGCACCGGCTCCCGTTCGGCGATGAGGCGCACGAGCTCGTCCGCAAGGCGATCTCGGACAAGGGCGCCAAGGACCTGCTCGCGGTGTCGCCCGACTTCCACCTGATCAAGGCTGGCCGGGATGCCCAATCCGACGGCACGAAGGAACGACTCAAGGAAGCGAAGAAGCTGGTTCACACCTACAACGAGGCACGGACGCCGGCGAACTTCCTGCCGCTCATGGACTGGGCGTACCTGGCCGTGCACAACGGCGACCTCGACTCGCGCGACAACGTCGGGCTGCGTGCGATCTGGGACTGGACCCGCGACGAGGTCGCGTATCCGGCGCTGGAGCGTTGGGTGACCGCAGGAAACGACGCCGAGTTCCTCAAGCAGCTGGGCTTCGATCCCGAGGTGCCGCTCTCGACGAAGCTTCGGCATCGGGTCGGGACGATCGTCGTCATCGGACGCGATGCGCGCGAGCAGCTGACGTCCGCGAACCTGCGGCTGGTGGTGTCGATCGCCAAGAAGTACATCGGTCGCGGCATGTCGTTCCTCGACCTGATCCAGGAAGGCAACATCGGGTTGATCCGCGCGGTCGAGAAGTTCGACTACGAGAAGGGCTTCAAGTTCTCGACGTACGCGACGTGGTGGATCCGGCAGGCCATCACCCGCGCGATCGCGGACCAGGCACGAACGATCCGGATCCCGGTCCACATGGTTGAAACCATCAACCGGCTGATCCGGGTCTCGCGTGGCCTGCTGCAGGAGCTGGGCCGCGAGCCGACGGTCGAGGAGATCGCCGAAGCGATGTCCAAGGGCCAGGAGGTCCAGGTCACGCCCGAGAAGGTCCGCGAGATCATCAAGGTCTCCCAGGAGCCTGTCTCCCTCGAGACCCCGATCGGTGAGGAAGAGGACTCGCACCTCGGTGACTTCATCGAGGACCGCGGGGCGCTCGCGCCGGCCGAGGCCGCGTCGCATCAGCTGCTCAAGGAGCAGGTCGAAGCGGTGCTGGACTCATTGACCGGGCGGGAGCGGCGCGTGCTGCAGCTCCGGTTCGGGCTGGAAGACGGCCGGGCCCGGACGCTCGAGGAAGTTGGCAAGGAGTTCAACGTCACGCGAGAGCGGATCCGCCAGATCGAGGCGAAGGCGCTGCGCAAGCTCCGCCATCCGTCCCGCAGCCGCAAGCTCAAGGACTACCTCGAATGAGCGGGGAGTCGCCGGTGGGTTCGCGGGGCAGCGGCACCGGCCTCGCTCGGTGAGTGAGTCTCGTCACCAGGATCGCGGCCCGGAACGCCCTGAGCCACCGAGCACGTCCGGCGGGTTCGGGGTTGGCGCCGGGCTCGCGATCGGCGCCGGGGTCGGGGCCGCGATCGGGGCGGCGACCAACCAGATCGGTGTCTGGGTCGCGATCGGGACTGCGCTCGGTCTCGTGCTCGGCGCCGCCATGGGCCGGCGGTCCGGGCCGCGCTAGGGCCCGCGGGCTCGCCATGCCCGCCTCTGCCGGAGCCCCTTCTCCCGGTGCCGCCGCTCGGGTTTCGCTTGGGCCCGCTCCGAGGCCCGTGTGTTGCACGAGCCGCCATTCGGCTTGGATCTCATGCGTCAAATGCACGAATGCCGCCGGCGCCCGTCAGGTCGTGGCGAGATCGCTTGCGCTACACGCAAAGGTGCGGCCCGATCGCACCGGCGGTCATCGATCGCCAGAACATTCGTGCACCGATTGCATCGAGTCGACCCGAGTTGACCCACGATCGGGGCATCGGGCGACTATTCGCTCATTCCATGCAAACCAAGAACGGTACCTAGAGCAGGACGAGCGAGCTGGCTTCGGGGTTGGCGCCCGCGGCCAGTAGTTCGAGGGCGCGACGCCCTGGCAACGGGAATCGCTCCGAGAGAACGTCGTTCTGCGCGCGGACGAAGTCGCGGTTGTAACGCGAGTCAAGAAGCAACAGGACGACGTGGTCGGTGCCGCCATCCCGGATCTTGAGCGCCAGTCGACGCTCCAGCGCCTGACGATCGCGAGGTCGCGTCTCGGCCTCGATGCCGACACTCCAGCGGGGGCCCGATACGACGGCATCCCAAGCCCGTCGATCTGCAGGGTTCGGCAGGGGGACCTCGGTCCGGAATCTCAGCGACCGATGGAGATGTTTCCGAAAGCGACCAAGCAGAGCCACATGAGCCGCGTCGCGCAAGGGTTCCCCAGCTGGAAACGCGCGCACGCTCAATTCGAGGCCGACCGCAGCCAACAGCCGCGATGCCAACTGGATTGAGAGATCGTCCGATACCCCTCGTTCGATCCGGCTGTATTGCGAGGCTGAAAGTCCGACCGCCTGCGCCACTAGACCACCGCTGAGTCCGCGGTCCAATCGAGCGTTGTGGAGCTCGTCCAGGAGGGTGCGCGCGAGAGACCTGCCTCGAGCCCCAGCGGTGTCGATCATCCTTGCCCGGCTACTCACGATGCGAGATTGCAGTCTTGCCCTTACCCCGGCGTTATTGAGAGCGGAGCGCCCAGCGTTCGGGGGTGAGGCCGATCTCTTCGGCAGCTTGGTCAGTTGCGCGGAGGGCCTGCAACCGGCCGGTCATCCAGTCCCGGTACCAGGGCGCCCATGTGCGTGATGCCGGCAGGGCGGGATGCTCGCCGTCGGCCGCGATGCCGTCGTGATAGTCCGCATAGGAGCGCCCGAACGGCGGCTCGGCTGCCGACCGCGTAGACGTGAACAAGGCGGCATCGTGCAGGGGCGGCAGCTCGGCCTCACTGACGCCGAGCGCCCGGTAGATCGACTCGACCTGGTGAAGCCACTCGTGGACGTACCCCTGCTCGGGATCGGGGGCTGTCGCGAGCGTCGGCCAATGGTCGCTCGCGATCGACGAGAACCCCGCGCCGAATGTCGCCTCTGACGGCCCGACCGTGCACCCCCAGCCACACAGCGGAACGTCCGTCGCGGACGGCCACAGGACGAAAACGGAGTCGTAGGACGGTTCGAACGCGAGCTCGGCCAGCTCCTCACGGCAGTCGCGTGGGCCGGCCCACCACCGGCCTTCTCCGCTCGACGACAGCGAGTTCAGCTGCCGGCGCACCTCCACGAGGTGCAACGGCTCGAGCATCGCCCGCCCGTCGCTCCAGGCCCCGACGGTAGCGGGTAGTCGCTCGACCACCGCCGTGATGGCTTCACGTTCCGGGCGGGTCATCACTCGCTGGACGCGGCGACGCTTGTCGCCGGAACCGATGCGAGCGTTCGTGACGAGATAGAGGAGCGCGAGGACCGAGAACCGCTGTGCGCCGTCCGTCACCGTGGGGATCGGTCGCCGGCCACATTTGTCGGCGGTGTCCCGGGTTCGGTGCCCGTGGCAATCGGCCTGCGCTGCTGCGTCCAGTCGCTGTATGAACCGGGATAGAGGATCGGGTCGGGGAGGCCGGCGACGCGCATGGCGAGGCTGTTGAAGCAGGCCGCCACGCCGCTGCCACAGGACGTCACGACCGGTCCTTCCGCGCCGGTCGCGCCAAGCCCTTCGAATCGCGTCCGCAGGGCCTCCGCCGGGAGGAGACGTCCGTCCGACCCAAGGTTGCCGGCCGTCGGGGCGTTGCGTGCCGTTGGGATGTGGCCCGCAACCGCGTCGATCGGCTCGGTTTCGCCGCGGTAGCGCGGGGCAGCCCGGGCGTCGAGCAGCACGACCTCACCGAGGCGCCCAGTAAGCCCCTCGAGATCGATGACCTTTGACCAGCGGTCAGCGAGAGCGAGCGTCGCAGGGGCGTATTCGGGAACCACGGTCGTGGTCGGATGTCCGGCCTCGACCCAGGCAGGGTAGCCGCCGTCGAGCACAGAGACGGCCTGGTGTCCGAGGTCGTCGAGCATCCACCACAACCTGGCCGCGACCCAGCCACCGACGTCGTCGTACGCGACCACGTGGTGTTCCGTGCCGATGCCGGCGGCCTCCAGGCGCGCTCGGAAGTCCGACGGGGTCGGCAAGGGATGCCGGCCGGGGCCACTCGGCGCGATCAGGTCCGTGTCGACGTCGAGGAAGATCGCGCCCGGGATGTGGCCTTCGTCGTATGCCCGGCGGCCACGACCCGGCTCGCCCAGGACCCACCGAACATCGACGACCCGGATGCCGGGATCGTCGAGCCGGGCGGCGAGATCCGTGGGCGACAGGATGGACATGCCACGAGTATGCCGAGACGACACGATGCGCGCCGGGCCGGCCCCGCGGCCTCTGCTATCCTGTCGCCCGGCGCCGACCCTGGCGCCCGCGATGCTCGCGGCTCCGGCACCAGCCGTGCCCTTGCATCCACCGCTCCGGCGTAGCTCAGTGGTAGAGCGGGCGGCTGTTAACCGCTTGGTCGTAGGTTCGAGTCCTACCGCCGGAGCCAATTCCTTCCAGGTTGGTCGGTCAGCTCCAGGTCATGTCGAGTTGGCGCTCGAACGTGGCGTAGCCGGCCCGTGCGAAGGCGCGAGCCATCGGCTCGTTGCCCACATCCGTCGAAGCCCGGATGCGCGGAACGCCTTGCGCGGCGAGGATCCGCGTGCCCTCCCCGAGGACGTCGTCAACGTAGCCCTTCCCGCGGAAGGCTGGCAGCACCCCGATATACGCGATGATCGGGTTGTACGCGTTGCGGGCCGGGATGACGAACCCGACCGGTGTACCGTCGGGCAGCGTCGCGACCCGCCACCACTCACGCGGCGTCGTGTATCTGGCCAGCTCGTCGTCGTACTGGAAGTTGGCCTGCTCGGCGGGTGTCATCCGGGTCAGCTCGACGCGGCTGTGGGCATCAAGCGTGCCTTCCAACACCGAGGCCATCAGGCCGACCAGCTCCGCTCGGTCGCCCACGGCACGGAACCGCAGCCGGCCACTGGGCTCCGGCACCGGGCCGCCCGCTTCCCATTGCAGGCGAAGGCGTTCGACGAGGGGCCGTGCGCCGAGACGCTCCAGCACGGCCCGCCGGAGGTCGACATCGCGCACAAGCGCCGGGTCCGATGCCCACTCGGGCGGCAGGAAGCGGATGTAGTCCGGCGGCGTCGAACCAGCCGGCAGCACGGCGCGCATCGCGGTCTCCACCAACCGGACGCCGTCGTCCATATCGGACACGTCCAGGATGTCCAGGACCTGCGGTGGGTCCTCGGCGGAACGGGCCCACCAGCCGACGCGGCCGACGAGACGGTTCGCGCGCAGGGCCACCCACAGCCAGTCGATCCGGCGGCGGCCGGCGTCGAGATCGCCCTCCAGTTCCTCGTTGAGCACGTAGGGGATCGAACGGAACAGGTCGAGGTCTTGGCGTCCGTTGAGCGGCCGGGCAGTCAGGTGATGTTCATGCACCGTGGAGGGCTCGTCTTGTGCGCGGCCGGTTCGAGTCTCCGTGGATCCTACGAGGTTGCGGCCACGTCGGCCCGTCGGCGCGCGCCCGCGTGCGCAACGTGCAGAGGAACCCCCAACGAGCACGTGCACACCGCCGGGGGAACGATGGGACGCACGAGCTGTCGGAGGTTCCTCTGTTGCCATAACGCAACACGGACGGATTCGTTAGGGCGCCACGAGTCCGGGGTTGACGAGGTCCACAGCACGAGGAAATGAACCGCGACTAGAGCGCGTCCGGCGGCGGTTTCACGCTCCGGCGGCTAACGCGGAGCGCTGGCCGCGAACGCGTCCCTGGCCCGCGCGTCGATTTGCTCGGGCGTGAGGTCCTCGACTCGCGTCGCGATCAGCCAGTGGTGTCCGAACGGGTCCTTGAGGCGGGCGAGCCGATCACCCCAGAACTGCGTGACAGGCTCGGCCTTGACCGTGGCTCCAGCCGCCTCGGCGGTTCGGACCGCCGCGTCCACGTCCTTCACGAACAGGAAGATCTCCACGGTCGTGCCGCCAAGATCGGTCGGTGCCTTGGCATCGAACATCGGCAGGTTGTCGCAGATCCGCACCACGGTGTCACCGATCTTGATCTCGGCGTGGGCGACCCGCCCATCCGGCGTCGCGATCAGCCCGTGATCGGTGGCGGCGAAGGCACGCTTGTAGAACTCGATCGCGGCCTTCGCGCCGTCAACGAACAGGTACGGGGCCACGGTCGTATAGCCGTCGGGGATTGGGTTGACTGGCATCGGGAACGTCCTCCAGGTACGTCAGCCGGGTCGTGCGACCCGGCGGTGCGCGCGAGAAGCGAGTGAGTCGAGGGTAATCCGATGTCGCCGATCCCGCCCCCGAACTCGCTCAGCAGGGGGTTGACAACTCGTCGTGCCCCTGTATTATGCCACTAGGTTAATTAACCAAGAGATGAAATGACACCGACAACCGACCAACTCAGTGCGACATTCGCGGCTCTCGCCGATCCGACCCGCCGGGCCATCCTGGCGCGGCTGGCCACGGGCGAAGCGACCGTCTCGGAGTTGGCCGCTCCATTCGACATCAGCCTGCCGGCGATCTCGAGGCATCTCAAGGTGCTCCAGCGGGCGGGCCTCATCGAACAGGGGCGCCAGGCGCAATGGCGGCCGTGCCGCCTAAAGCCAGAACGGCTTCGTGACGTCGCCAACTGGGTCGGGGAGTACCGCCGGCATTGGGAAGAGAGCTTCGAGCGCCTGGACACCTACCTGCGCGACCTCGATGCTTCGCAGCAACCACGAAAGGACCACGACCGATGATCGCAACAAGGATCGACCGAGGCAGCAACGAGACGACCACGATCTACTCCGAGGACGGGGACCTGGTGTTCGAGCGCACCTTCGACGCGCCGCTCGACAAGGTCTGGCAGGCGTTCACGGATCCCGAGATCGTGCCCCGTTGGTGGGGCAAGCACGGGACCACCACCACCGTGACGGAGATGGACGTCCGGCCAGGCGGCACCTGGCGCTACATCAATAGCGCGCCGGATCGCGAGGACGTCGAGTTCTTCGGCGAGTACCTGGAGGTTGACCCTCCGCGTGGCTACAAGTGGACCTTCATGTTCGACGTCGACGGGATGGGTCCGATGGGCGGCCCGGAGAGCTTCGCGTTCGAGGACATCGGCGGCCGGACCAAGGTCGTCTCGATCGGCTACATGGGATCGGTCGAAGTGCTCGAAGGCGCCCTCTCGACCGGCATGGTCCCGGGAGCGATCGAGACCTGGGATCGCCTCGCCCAGGTGCTTTCCGAAGGCTGACGTCTAGCGGCTACGCCGCAAGAATCACCAGCGGATCGTCGCGGGTGCGAGACGACCCGCCGGTCACCCCGGCGGGTCGTTCGATTCACCCACGGGGCCGGGTGCGGGTCGGCCCAGATCGGCCCAGATCGGCCCAGGTCGGCGTTCTCGGCGCTGCCTCTGCCGCTGTGCGACAGTCTCGGCCATGTCCAACCGGGAGATCAGCACCGCCGAACGTCGTGCCCGGCTGGCCGTCCGCCACCACGTCGCGCCGGCTGCTCGAGTCACGTCGATGCGCGAGGTCGTACGGGGCGTGGTCTGCCTCCACGCGACCGATCCGTCGACCGTCTACCTGTCCTCATGGGCCCGACTCCTGGTGCCGTCCCTCGATCTCGTGGACCAAGCGCTCTACGAGGACCGCGAGCTGGTCCGGATGCTGGCCATGCGTCGCACGATGTTCATCCCCACGGTCGATGACGCGCCCATCCTCCATGCCGCCGCGTCGTTGGGCGTGGCGCGGAACGAGCGGCGCCGCAACGAGCAATACGCCGAGCTGCTCGGCGTCGAGGACGTCAAGGGCTGGCTGCGCGACGCCGAGGCGGCCACGCTCGAGGCCCTCGAAGCGCGCGGCGAAGCGACGCCCAAGGAGCTTGCCGAGGACGTCCCCGCGCTCCGGGCGAGAGTCCGGGTCAACGTCGGCAAGGCGTACGAGGGCGACGTCGGGTTTGCCAGTCGGGTGCTGCTGCTGCTCGCCGTGGAGGGCAAGATCGTTCGGGCCAGGCCCCGTGGGTCATGGATCAGCAGCCAGTACCGCTGGACGACCGTCACGAGGTGGCTTGGGCGGCCGATGCCGGAGCTCCCCGTTGCGGAAGCGCAGGCTGCGCTCGTCGAGCGCTGGCTCGAACGATTCGGACCAGGCACCGAACGTGACTTGCGTTGGTGGACGGGCTGGACCGCCCGCGAGGTTCGCCAGGCCCTGGCGACGATCCGGGTGAACGAGGTCGAGCTGGCCGGTGGGCCCGGGTACGTGCTGGCGGACGACGTGGCCGCGACGCCGGAGCCAAGGCCGTGGGTGGCCCTGCTCCCCGCGCTCGACCCGACGACGATGGGCTGGCAGGCACGCGACTGGTACCTGGGCGACCACAAGGCTGCCCTCTTCGACACCAACGGCAACGCCGGTCCGACGATCTGGTCCGACGGTCGGATCGTGGGCGGTTGGGCGATCCGACCCACGGGCGAGGTGGTCATCAAGCTGCTCGAGGATGTCGGCCGGGACGTCGGCGAGGCGATCGAGACCGAAGCCGACCGCCTCACGACGTGGCTGCGCGGGGTGTCGTCAATGCCACGTTTCCCGACGCCACTCTACAAGGAGCTGGTCGGCCGACAATGAGCCCCACCCTGCGTGCTAGCGTGTCGGTGATGGACCCGCTCGACGCTGCCACCCGGTGGGCACGGGTCTGGCACGACGCCTGGGAGGCCCGTGACACCGAGGCGTTCGACGAGGAGCGCTCCCCACGGGTCTGGGTCGGGACGCCGATCGTTGCCGGGGACCGCGCCGCGATCGAATGGTGGGCCGCCGTGACGGAGAATGGCATCGAGATCACGCTCGCCGGGGTCTCGGTCCTCCATTTTGATGCGCAGGGGCTCGTGGTCCGGCAATGGGACTCGTGGAACCAGGGCGAGGGCCTGCTGGCGCCTCCGCAAGGGTGGGGCGAACGAACCGCCAGCTCCGTCGACTGACCCGAAACGGCAGCAGCCAGCGATCAGGGTTGCGTGGTGACGACCAGGTGCGAGGCCTCGTTCCAGAGCTCGATGCTGGGCGCCTCGCGATCCCAGCCAACGATCGACAGCGTCGCCGTCGCCAGCTCGAACAACCCACCCGACGCCGCGGGCAGGCCGATCCATCGCGCGGCCAGGACCCGCAGCAGGTGTCCGTGCGCAAAGACAAGGGCATCGCCGTCGACGTCGCCGGAGCGCAGCCTCGCTACGACGCGGTCCGCCCGGGCACCGACCTCGTCGACCGATTCGCCCCCCGGCCACGGGCCTTGCCAGATGGTCCAGCCAGGGTGGTCCGTCCGGATCTCAGCTGTCGTCCGGCCCTCATGTTCGCCGTAGTCCCATTCCTGGAGGTCGGGCTCGGCAACGGCGACCGCCGCGAATCCGCTGATCGCAGCCGTCTCGGCGGCTCGGGCGAGTGGGCTCGTCAGGACCATCTCAAACACGTGCCCGGCAAGGCGGCGGCCAAGCGCGCGAGCCTGCTCGCGACCCGTGTCGGTGAGCGGGATGTCCGTCCGGCCGGTGTGGCGTCCCAGGCGCGCCCATTCCGTTTCGCCATGGCGTACGAGCCAGACGTGGCGCTCCACGCCCTTGCGGTCAGCCATCTCAGGCTTCGTCAGCGGGCCGAAGGCTCGTGTCCGGGGGCACGATCTCGTCCGGTGTGGCCGCAAAGAATGCCCTCGCCTGCCAGCCGAAGATCGGCGCGAGCATGATGGCCGGCACCTGGGCGATGCGCGTGTTGTAGCGGAAGACCTGGTCGTTGTAGAGCTCGCGCCGGTCGGCGATCATGCCTTCGAGTCGCTCGATCTCGTCCTGCAGGTCGGCGACGTTGGCCTGTGACTTTATCTCGGGATAGTTCTCGACGACCGCAAACAGCGAGCGGACGGCCAGGCTGGTCGCCTCCGACACGACCGCCTGGTCGTGGATCGGCGCGGTCGGGGAGTAGGCGGCGCGCGCACGCGCGACGTCAGTCAGGACATCCTGCTCGAAGCGCATCAACCCGCGGACCGCTGTCACGAGGTTGGGCAGCTGGTCGTGCCGTTGCTTCAGGACGACGTCGACGTTCGACCACGCCTTGTCGATCCGTTGGCGAAGCGCGACGATGGCGTTGTAGATCGACACCAGGAAGAAGCCGGCGATGATGGCAACGAGCGCCACCGCGAAGATGGCCGCCATGTCGGGTGGGGTCACAGGTCGAAGCCTCCGCTGATCATGATGGCGAAGACCATCGCCGAGGCGATGGCAAGGACCGCGCCGAGCAAGCCGATCACGTACCTGACCTGGCTCCGCTCCATCACCGCCCCGGGCGTCCCGTACGCGATCAGGAGCGGCACCTCGCCAGACGAAGCCAGCACGAGGGTGTCGGGTGCGATATCGAACGTCTTCTCGGCACGCGCGGCCTCCTCGGCCGTCGCCAGCGGCAGGGGGTTCGCGGCGGCGTCGATCTGGGGCGCGGACACCGGGCGTCCGATCCCGAAGCCGGGGATCGCGGCGTTGCCCCATGCGTCATCGGGGTCCACGGCGAGGATCCCGGCTGCACGTGCTTCCGCCAGGTCGGCCGCGATCTCCGGATCCGAATCGAGGAGATCGGCCTCGGTCCCGAAGTCGGCCGCCAACGGGTCGGCGAGGTCCGAAAACGGCACGGCGCGTCCCACGATGGTCACGGCGTCGCCCGGCTCGAGCCGCGTCTCGCGGTAGCGACGCCGACGATCGCCCCCGGCCTGGAGGAACGACGGCCGGTCCGACGTCTCGGGATCGCGGACCCGGAGCAACTCGGCGATGGCCGTCTCGCGGCCCGGCTCGCTCAGCTGGGTTGCTCCGCCGACCCGGAGCGCCAGGCCCGGAGGTTCTTCGCCCATCGCGCCGGTCTCGTCGTCGAAGCGAACGAGCGCGTCGACGTGAGCTCCCCGCGGGAAGATCCGGATGCTCCCGGTTGTGTCCCGGAGACGGAACCCGATCGAACGTTCTTCGGTGAACCCGCCCTCGACGGGCGACACCTCACCGCCCCGTCCGACGGTCGCGCGGTAGTACACGCACGGGGCGCCTTGGAGCAACGACACGAGGGTCATCTCGGCCGGTTCGATGACGCCGCTGATCCTCACTTCGCCAGCGGCGAGCGAGCTGACGGTCGAGGTGGAGGTGTCGCCGACCCGAACCGTGGACCGATAGTCGCGCAGCCCGCGGACGAGAAGGGTGAGCCCGGCGACGACGCCGCCCGCGGCGAGTAGCGTGGTCCAGAATCCCAGCGTCGGTTCCACGTGGCCATCGTACGGGACGGCGGCGCCGCGAAGGGGTGCTCCCGGCCTCGTCGAACCCTAGTTCGAGGGTCGGTTGGGCAGCAGTGCCAGCACGAGGAACAGCCCACCGACCGCGATCAGGCCGAGTGGCCACCACAGGTCCCAGTCGAACGCGGGGACCACCTCCCGAATGAGGAAGATCACGCCGATTGCGATGAGCACGATCCCACCGACGAGTCCCGCTCGCGAGGCGTCGATCGGGCCGCCGGCTCGCGCACGACGGGGCGCGCGACGTGCCTCGCCACCCGGCGCCCAGGACGAGGCAGGTGGTCTCCCGGCCGCGGCTTGGGCGGATGCCATTGACCCGGTGTCATCAGCCGCAAGCGGCGATCCCGCTTCCGGCTCGCCCGGCGTGCTTGCCGGTCCCGACCTCCACCCGGCAGGTGCTTCGGGCACGACCACGGCCATGATGACGTAGACCACGAAAGCGGCACCGCCCGTGACGATCGTCAGGATGGCCCAGATGACGCGGACCAGCGACGGGTCCGCGTCGAGGATCTCCGCGACGCCTCCGGCCACGCCGGCGAGCATGCGGTCGTCCTTCGATCGATAGAGGCGCTCAGCCACCGCAGCCATCCTCGGGGTTGAGGGAGAACGAGCCGGCATTCGTCTTGGTGTCGAACTCGATCCTGACGGCGGCGTCGTCGAAGCCGGGCGTCTGCCAGGTGGATCCCGTGTTGACCAGCCCCTGCTCCTCGAAGTCGTAGCTCGACAGGTTGCTGCCCTCGGTGTTGAAGCGTAGACCCGCGCCATCGGGGGCGCACAAGTTGACCGAGCCGGCATTGACCTCGATCGACCCGTCGACGGACAGCATGGGCAGCGTCATACCGATCGAGCCGGCATTGAGCTCGATGTTGACGAACCCAAGCTCTTCGACGGTTCCGAGATCGAGGGTCGCCGATCCGGCGTTCATGCCGAGGTCGAGCGTCTCGACCGAGGCGCCTGAGAGGTCGATCGTGGAGCTTCCGGCGTTGAGGTCGACATTGACCTCGAGGCTGACCGTGTCGGGCAAGGCGACGCGCCACGTTTCGCGCTCGCCGAGGACGCCAAACGGGCCGCCGTCGTTCCCACTCGCGCTCACCGAAAGCGATCCCGAATCGGCGTCGATCCGCGGGCCGGTCCCGTCGGCATCCTCGCCCTCGATGCGCCACGCCTCGCCCGGCTCGCTCTCGACAGTCATCGTCCCGCACCGGAAATCGAGCTCGATGCTGGCCGTGGTCGTTTCGAAACGCCCGTCGTCTGGGGGGAACGTCGTCCCACTCGACCCCGGGCCGCAGGCGCCGCCGGCAAAGCCATCGATGCCGCCGCTGAGCACCCCACCGACGATCACGCCGAAGGTGGCTGCGACGAGCAATCCGCCGAGAAGCGCCACCCGGGTGCGCGCGAGCAGGATTCCAACCCCGATGCCGATCAGGATCAGTGGCCACAGACTGCCGATGCGCCCGATCTGGGTCTCGGTCACATAACCCGCCCGCACGGCCAGTGGGACCGCGCCCACGAGCAGAAAGAAGACGCCCCAGCCGATCAGGCCCCGGTTGACCCTCATGTCGCCACACTACCCGACGGCGATCCCCGATGCCCGCCGACCGAAGTCGTGTGCTAGCCTCGCCCCGGAGGTTGCATGCGACTGAGCGAGTGGCAGGCCAGCACGCCCCATCGCGACTCGATGGCCGAGAAGGTGCTCGGGCCCGCGCGCGACGCGCTGGCCCTGCTCGGTGCCGATCGAGACCCCGAATGCTGGATCGTCTGGGGCGACGACCCGGATGTGCGGTGGACCCTCCTGGTCCCATCGGCTGCGGGACTCGTGCAGGTCAACGTCAGGGTCAACGTGCCCGGTGAGGGACCGCGTGCGGCGGGCAAGCTGGTCCGCTGGCATCGCCTCCAGGTCGGGGAGCTCTCCGTCGAGATCCAGGGTGGCCACCGCCTGCTGACGTTCCAGGTCGAGAGCCACCTGCTCCACGGCGCGGATGCCGAAGCCGATGCGGTGGCCGCCTTCGTCGAGACGTTGTTCGCGGCCATGGACGGCCGCACGACGCCCACGAAGGCGTCCGACGTGATCGAGCTCTCGGGTCCGAAGGCATAGCCTCCTGACTTCGGCGCCGAAGGAACGCGACACACCGATCAGTCCGTGGCGCATGACCGTGCGCTACTGGGTTTCGCGCATCGTGCTGTTTGCCGTCACGCGCGCGTACCTGCGGGTCCGGGCCGTCGACCGAGACCGCCTGCCGAAAGGTCCCGCGATCTACTGCTTCAACCATCTCAGCTGGGCGGACCCGTTCGTCCTATTGGCCGTCCTGCCATTCCGACCTCGACTCTTCTTCTTTGGCCCGAAGGAAGAGGACATGAAGGCCGGCGCGCGGAACCGACTGATGGGTTGGACCGGGACGGCCATCCCGTACAAACCCGGCAAGGACGATCTGATCCGCTCGACGCGCCGAGTCGGTGCCGTCGTCTCGGCGGGTGACGTGGTGGCGATCGCCGGTGAGGGCCGCATCCATGCCCGGGAATCCGAACTCTGGCCACTCAACGATGGTGCCGCCTACTTCGCACTGCGTAACGGCGTGCCGCTCGTTCCGATCGCGATCCGTGGCACGAGCTGGCTCCGCTTCGGCGGTCGCGTGACCATCACGGTAGGGGAGCCCCTCGCGACCACGGGCCGCCCAACGAGCGAAGCGGTCGCTGCACTGAGCGAGGCGGCCTGGACGGCCCTGCACGAGCTCGTCCGCGACGCACCGGACCTCCCGATCCCGGGTCCTGTCGGGCGTTGGGTCACGGACAAGTTCAACGACTGGCCGGAGGGCTCACGCGAGGCGACGCTGGCCGCGAGCCCGGCGCCAGGTCGACCAAGCGAGGCCGGCTGAGCCAGCCCGTCTGGCATACTTCGACGCGTCCCAACTCGTGGAGGTGTTCGTGGCAGCGACCGGCCTGTCGGGTGATCCCGCCGAATATCGAACCCGCCTTGCCGAGCAGAGCGACGAGCAGATCGACGCCTGGGCGGCGGAGCTGATGCGCGACGTCGTGATCCGTCGCGGGATCATCAAGGTCGTCGACGACTTTCGCCGGACGACTGGCCTGAACGAACGGGAATTCGAACGGGTGTTCGCCGGGGGCGGTGGGCCGCCTGCAGCCGTTGGCCGGGATGCCGCCGGAAACCTGATCGTCCCGACGATCACGTTGTACGCCCTGGTTCCCGGCATCCGCTCCCAGGTCAAGGACGGTCGCGAACGCCTGATCGCGTACCTGGTCGACAACTTCGGGGAGATCGTCTACGTCTGAGGCCCGCCTCGGCGGCCTCGTCCGGCTGATCCATCCCTTCCCATCGATCCTGGACGGCGCGGCCACCGTCGCCTTTGCCTTGTTCGCCGGAGGCGACCCCGTGACGGCCGTTCGGCTGGGTGGATCGATGGTCGCGCTCCAGGCGTCGATCGGCGCCCTCAACGACCTGGTCGACGCTTCGAGCGATGCTGGGCGGAAGCCCGGGAAGCCGGTCCCGTCCGGTCTCGTCACCCGAACGGAAGCACGACTGGTCGTGGCGCTCGGCGCCATGATCGGGGTCGGGCTCGCTGGCGTCTCGAGTCCCGGTCTGGCGCTTCTTGCGCTTGGGATCCTGGCCATCGGATATGCCTACGACCTGTGGGCGAAGGGCACGGCCTGGTCGTGGCTGCCGTTCGCCGTCGGGATCCCGTTGCTGCCGGTGTTCGGCTGGTTTGGC
Source organism: uncultured Chloroflexia bacterium (assembly GCA_963809045.1). Lineage (GTDB taxonomy): Bacteria > Chloroflexota > Limnocylindria > Limnocylindrales > CSP1-4 > SPCO01. Next base: position 2,179,412 of record CAWEHW010000004.1, on the reverse strand, counting down.
GTGCAGGGCAGCCTTCCCCCAGTGTTCGCGATCCTGCTCCCGGTGGCGGTCCTGGCCGGGGCAGGGCTGGCGATTGCCAACGCCCGGGCAGATCGAGAGCGCGATCTGGATGCCGGACTCGACTCCGTCGCGATCCGCCTTGGGACGATCCGAGCGTGGGTCGTGGAGGCCGTGCTCCTGGGCGCAGTAGTGGGCGTCGCGATCGGTTCAGTGTGGTTGCGCGGAGGCCACCCGGGGACGCTCGGGGTCACGATCCTGGCCGGGATGGTCGTGGTGGCCGGGCTCGTCGTCGGCCGTGGTGCTGAGGCGGCGCGGCGAGAACGGGCCTGGGAGGTGGAGGCGGTCGGTGTCGCGTTGCTGGCCGTTGCGTGGTTGATCGGGTACGGCGGGCTGGAGTAGGGCCCACCCGATCAGTAGTCCGGGTTGTCGCTCCGGACGATGGCGATCGCGTTCTCGAGCTTCAGCTTGGCGATGGTCAGGTACTTCGCGAGGTTGGCTCGATCCGTCTGTGGGATCACGCCTCGCAGCTCGGGGCTCCGGAGCACCGAGACGAGGTTGTCGACGGCATCGGCGAGGTCCTGCTTGGCGTTGACCAGCGAATCGTCGGAGATGGCCACTGGTCGCCGGTCTTCGACCCAGCCACCGTCCGTGTCCGGCCCGTCAGTGGGCTCGATCTCGACCGCAGCAGCCGCGGGCTCGAAGTCGTCGCGCACCTCGTCCTGCTCGGAGGCTGGAGCCGCCGGACGCGACCTTCGACCCTCGATCTTGTCGCGTAGCTTGATGAGCGTCAGCTCACCGCGCGCTACCTGGGCCGCCAGGCGCCGACGCTTCTTCGGGTCATCGACCTTCATCAGCTCGTAGGCATGCGACAGGCTGTCCTTGCGCAAAGACACGAGCTCGCGGATCTCGGCCGGCGCGTCGGCCAGCCGGAGCCGGTTTTCGAGGTAGCCCTTGTCCTTGCCCAGCTTGTCCGCCAGCTTGCGGATGCTGTAGCCGTGCTGGTGGATCATCCGGTCGAACATGGCCGCCTCATCGAGCGGCGTCAGGTCCTCGCGCTGGAGGTTCTCGATGATCGCGATCTCGAGCGCCGTGTCGTCATCGATGTCCTCGATGAGCGCGGGGATCGTCGCGAGACCCGCCTGTTTCGAGGCACGCCAGCGACGCTCGCCGGCGACGATCTGGTAGGTGTTCGGTCCGAGTGGTCGAACCAGGATCGGTTGCAGGACGCCGTGCTCGCGGATCGAGGCGGCCAGTTCGTCGAGAGCGTCCTGCTCGAAGACCATCCGCGGCTGCTCGGGGTTTGGTTCGATCCGCTCGATGTGCACGATGCGCACGCCGACCGACCGGGTCGGGCCGTCGGGGGAGAGCAGGCTGACGATGGCCGGGGGAAGCTCGCGATCCTCGGACAGGCGCCGCGCCGCCGCGGCCCGGAAATCAGTTCGGGGCAATGTCCATGACCTCCCGAGCTAGTTCGCGATAGATCCGGGCGGCGTCGCTGCTGGTTGCATATGACGTGATCGGCCGCCCGACCAGCGGCGCTTCCCCAAGTTTCACGGTGTTGCGGATGATGCTGGTGAAGACGTAGTGATCGCCCACGACCCGGAGCTCGTCGAGCATGTCGCGCGCGAGGTTGGTCCGACCGTCGTAGAACGTCGGCAGGAGGCCGAGGATCCGCAGGTCGCGGTTGAGCTTGAGACGGATCGCGTTGATGACCTTGACCAGGTTGTTCAGGCCCTTCATCGCGTAGTACTGCGTCTGGACCGGGATGATCACGCCCGTCGAGGCGACCAGACCGTTGACGGTGAGCAGGCCCAGGTTCGGCGGACAGTCGATCAGGACGTAGTCGTACGGTGTGATCTGTCCTTCGAACGCTTCGCGCAGAATCTGTTCGCGACCGAGCGCCGTAAAGAGCTCGCCTTCCGTGGAGGCCAGGTCGATGTGGGCGGGTGCGACATCGATGCCCGAGATTTCCGTCGGCAGGATCACGTCGGTAAGCGACGATCGACCGTCGGCCAGGACGTCGGCCATCGATCGTTCGACGGTGTTCAGATTGATTCCGAGCCCCGCGGTCAGATTCGCTTGTGGATCCATGTCCACGCACAGCACGCGGTAGCCGTTTTCGGCGAGCGCCCCGGCAAGGTTGATCGCTGTGGTCGTCTTGCCAACGCCGCCCTTCTGGTTGGCGATCGCGATCACGTTCGGCACAGGGGCATCACCTCGGATGTTGTGGCGGAAGGGACGGCCGGGCTCGGCGGGCGGTGCGTCCTGTCATGCTACCCCCTCCGATGGGTTGCGGGGACCCCGGTTATCCACAGGCTGCGGGAGTTGTTCACCGAATCTGTGGATATCCGACGCGCGAAATGGGATACCACGAGGCCCGTGCAGATCGACATGGGATCGCCATCGGGCACATCCGGCACGCGTCTATGATGAATGAGCGTCTTTGCGCAAGGACAACGGAGGGGTTGAGATTACGTGTCGACGAACGAGGAACGCCTGCTCCGCCTGGACAGAATGCGCGCGGACTCGCTGCTCGGCGGGGGACCGGCCCGGATCGAGCGCCAGCACGCGACGGGGAAGCTGACCGCACGCGAGCGGCTCGACCTCCTGCTCGATCCTGGTTCGTTCGTTGAGCTCGATGCCTTCGTCACCCATCGGGCGACAGAATTCGGGCTGGGCGACCATCACGTTCTGGGTGATGGGGTCGTCACTGGACACGGAACCATCGACGGTCGATTGGTGTTCGTCTTCAGCCAGGATTTCACCGTGTTCGGTGGCTCCCTGTCGGAGGCGTACGCCGAGAAGATCTGCAAGATCATGGACCTGGCGATGAAGGTCGGCGCACCGATCGTCGGTCTCAACGATTCGGGCGGGGCGCGGATCCAGGAAGGCGTGGCCTCGCTGGGCGGATACGCGGAGATCTTCCTCCGCAACGTCCTGGCGTCCGGTGTCGTCCCGCAGGTCTCCGTGGTGATGGGTCCATGCGCCGGCGGAGCGGTCTACTCACCGGCGATCACCGATTTCACGATCATGGTCGAAGGGTCGAGCTACATGTTCGTGACCGGCCCCAATGTCGTGAAGACGGTCACCCATGAAGAGGTCGACGCGGAGTTCCTTGGTGGCGCGACGACGCATACGACCCGGAGTGGCGTTGCCCACCTGGCGGCGGAGGACGAATCCGCAGCCCTCGATGCGGTCCGGGACATCCTGGCGCATCTCCCGCAGAACAACCTCGGCGACCCGCCACGGATCGAGGCCCGGGATCCCGCCGACCGAATGGACGCGGCACTCGATCGCGTGGTGCCCGACGATCCTCGGACGCCCTACGACATGCACGACGTCCTCCGTGCCGTCATCGACGACGGCGCCTTCCTCGAAATCCAGCCTGGGTGGGCACAGAACATCATCGTCGGCTTTGCGCGACTCGGAGGCCGGAGCGTCGGGATCGTTGCCCAACAGCCGGCGGTCCTGGCCGGCGCCCTCGATATCGATGCGTCCATCAAGGCCGCCCGGTTTGTCCGGACCTGCGATTGCTTCAACGTGCCGGTCGTGACGTTCGTGGATGTTCCGGGGTTCATGCCCGGCGTCGGGCAGGAGCACGGCGGCATCATCCGTCAGGGGGCCAAGTTGCTCTACGCCTACTGCGAAGCCACGGTACCGAAGATCACGGTGATCACGCGCAAGGCCTATGGCGGCGCCTACGACGTCATGAGCAGCAAGCACATCCGTGGCGACATGAATTTCGCGTGGCCAACGGCCGAGATCGCGGTGATGGGCGCTGAAGGTGCGGTTGGCGTGATCTTCAAGGATACGATCGCCGGTGCCGACGATCCGGCGGCAGAACAGGCTCGCCTCGTCGCGGAGTACGTCGAGGAGTTTGCCAACCCGTACGTCGCCGCCGGTCGCGGTTACGTCGACGCCGTGATCAAGCCCTCCGAGACGAGGCCACGTGTCATCGCCGCCCTGGCGATGCTGGCCGACAAGCGCGACAGGAACCCGCCGAAGAAGCATGGCAACATCCCGCTCTGACCCGGCGCCGTCTTTGCGCAAAGACGTGACGACCGAGCCGGCTCGTGAGGCACCGGGCCGCCCGACGACAGGCGCCCCGTTCCGGCGCGTCCTCATCGCGAACCGCGGCGAGATCGCCGTTCGCATCATCCGGGCGTGCCACGAATATGGCATGGAAGCCGTCGCGGTCTACAGCGACGCCGACGCAACGGCCCAGCACGTCCGCCAGGCCGATGTCGCGGTTCGGATCGGGCCATCCCCGCCGAGCGAGAGCTATCTCCGCATGGACGCGATCGTCGCCGCGGCCATCGCCACGGGTGCCGACGCGATCCACCCGGGCTATGGCTTCCTCGCCGAACGGGCCGGCTTTGCCCGGGCTGTGGAGGGCGTCGGGCTGACTTTCATCGGACCGCCGTCGGATGTCATCGATGCGCTGGGCGACAAGCTTCACGCGCGGCGTGTCGCCCGCAGCGTTGGTGTCCCAGCCGTGCCAGGGACGCTCGATCCCGCGCCGGTGGATCGAGCCGACCAGGTCGCCGGCATCCTGGACGAGGCGGACGCGATCGGGTACCCGCTCCTGGTCAAGGCGGCGGCCGGCGGTGGAGGCCGTGGCATGCGCCGGGTGACCGGCCCCGGTGAGCTGCCGGCCGCCCTCGCGGCCGGATCGGCCGAAGCGGCGTCCGCGTTTGGTGACGGGTCGGTGTACCTCGAACGAGAAATCCTGCCGGCCCGCCACATCGAGGTCCAGCTCCTGGGCGACAACGGTGGTCAGGTGATCGCCATCGGGGAGCGGGACTGCTCGCTCCAGCGTCGCCACCAGAAGCTCGTCGAGGAGGCGCCGGCGCCTGGCCTCAGCCGCGAGGAACGTCAAGCCCTGCACGAGCTTGCGATCCGGGTCGCGAGCGCGGCTGGCCTGCGCAATGCCGCGACCGCCGAGTTCCTCCGCGCCGAGGACGGGTCGTTCTTCTTCCTCGAAGTCAATACCAGGCTGCAGGTCGAACATGGCGTCACCGAGCTCGTGTCGGGGCTCGACATCGTCCGCGAGCAGTTCGACCTCGCGGCCGGCAGGCCGCTGTCGGACGCGGCACTGGCCGCAGCGGCCCGGGCGGCCGATCCGGCCGGCCATGCCATCGAGGTCCGCATCGCCGCCGAGGATCCAGGGCGGGACTTCAGCCCAACTCCTGGGCGCGTCGGTCGCTGGATCATGCCGTCGGGCCCAGGCGTGCGCGTCGACACCGCCATCGAAGCCGGTGATCGAGTGCCACCTGACTACGACAACCTGATCGCCAAGATCATGGTCCACGCGGGTGATCGCGATGCAGCCATCCAGCGGCTCCGCCGGGCACTGGACGAAACCGAGATCGGCGGCATCCAGACGACGCTGCCGTTCCACCACTTCGTGGCTCGCAGTGCCAGCTTTCGGGCCGCCGCGCTCTCGACCGGGTGGGTAGGGGAGGCATGGGACGGTCCGGGCTCGTTCAGGCGGGCGGCGCGGATCGGCCAGCTGGCCGCCGGTCTCGATGCCCTGGACGCGCCCCCGGCACACGGCCCGGACGCGGCTGTGGGACCGGCCCCTGCAGACAGCCGTTGGGTGCGCACCGGCCGTGAGGCATCGATGGATCGATGGCCTCGATGACCGACCACCAGCGGTCAAGCCGTCCCATCGACCCCGGCGCCGTCCGCGTGGCGTTGGCCCAGGTCCCCGACGCTGCAGTCGCGATGGTCATGGAACCCGGGAATCCGGTCATCGTGGACGGCAGCACACTCGACGTGCGGCTCGAGCGACGCGATGCGACGCATGCGGTCCTGCTTGAGGGTCGCGGGCCGGAGGCGGGGGCCACGACCCTGGTCATCGAGCCCGTGGAGCCCGCCACGAGCGGTACCGTACGCCGCGAGGTGATCGTCGATGGCTGGCGGGTCGTGGTGGACGTCGAACCTGAACAACGGGCCAGCCTCCGCGAGCGTGCCCGGCTGGGTCGGGACCAGACGGCGCGGACCGGTCGGTCAGAGCTGCGAGCGGTGATCCCGGGCCGGATCCTGACGGTGTCCGTCGCTCCCGGTGATCGGGTGTCCGCCGGCCAGCAGGTCATGGCCGTCGAGGCCATGAAGATGCAGAACGAGCTCCGTGCGCCGAGAGACGGCATCGTGGCCAGCGTCGAGGTCGGACCCGGCCGGACCGTCGAGGTCGGGGACCTCCTGATGGTGCTGGAATGAGCAGCGCCCGGGCAGGAAAGGGGCTCGGTGCCGGCGGCACGCGCCCCGCCCGACCTGCGGGTGAAGCATCGGATCCAGGTCGGGATCGCTGGCGCGAGCTGGTCCGAGCGAAGGCCCTGCGCGGCGCGCCCGAACGGCGCGAATCGTTCGAGACGTCGTCGGGGGTCCCGATCCGCGACCTCTACACTGCGGCCGACGTCGCCGCGCTCGACGAGGACCGTGACCTCGGGCGCCCAGGGGAGTACCCGTTCACCCGTGGCGTGCAGGCAACCATGTACCGCAGTCGGTTCTGGACGATGCGGCAATACGCCGGCTTCGCGACGGCCGAGGAGACGAACCGCCGCTTCCGCTACCTCCTCGAGCAGGGCCAGACGGGGCTTTCCATCGCCTTCGACCTGCCGACGCAGATGGGCTACGACTCCGATTCGATCGAGGCCGAAGGGGAGGTAGGCCGGGTCGGGGTCCCGATCGCGAGCCTGGCCGACATGGCCATCCTCCTCGACGGGCTCCCGCTCGGGCAGGTCAGCACGTCCATGACGATCAACGCCACCGCGCCGATCCTCCTGGCCCTCTACGTCGCGGCCGCCGAAGCGCAAGGCGTGCCGCGGGCGGAGATCTCCGGCACGACGCAGAACGACATCCTCAAGGAGTACATCGCCCGCGGCACCTGGATCTTCCCGCCGCGCCCATCGATGCGGCTGGTCACGGACGTGTTCGAGTTCTGCGCCGCCGAGCTCCCCAAATGGAACACAATATCTATTTCTGGCTACCACATGCGCGAGGCCGGCGCGACGGCAGCACAGGAGTTGGCATTCACGCTGGCCGACGCGATCGCCTATGTCGAAGCGGCGGTTGCGCGCGGCCTCGATGTCGACGAATTCGCGGGTCGGTTGTCGTTCTTCTTCGCAGCCTGGTCCGAGCTGTTCGAGGAAGTCGCCAAGTTCCGCGTGGCGCGCCGGATGTGGGCCACGATCATGCGCGAGCGGTTCGGCGCCACCAACCCGCGTTCCTGGGTCTGCCGGTTCCACGTCCAGACCGCCGGCTCGAGCCTGACCGCCCAATCGGTCGACAACAACGTCGTGCGGACCACGATCCAGGCCCTGGCAGCCGTGTTGGGAGGCGCCCAGAGCCTCCACACGAACTCCCGCGATGAGGCCCTCGCGCTTCCGACCGAGGAAGCCGCCCGGCTGGCCCTGCGGACGCAGCAGATCCTCGCCTACGAATTGGGGGTGACCGAAACGCCCGATCCACTCGCCGGGTCGTATTACGTCGAGAGCCTGACCAACGAGCTGGAGGCCGCGGCCTGGGCGTATCTCGACGAGATCGAATCGATGGGCGGCACGCTCGCGGCGATCGAGGGCGGCTTCCAGCAACGCCAGATCCAGGAGGCGGCCTACCGCGTCCAGCAAGCGATCGAGTCGGGCGACCAGGTGGTTGTCGGCGTCAACCGGTTCCGCGACGACGAGGTCGCCACGCCGGCGCTCCACCGCATCGACCCGGACGGCGAACGACGCCAGATCGAACGCGTGCAGCGCGTGCGGGCCGAACGCTCGCATGACGGATGGGCGGGCGCGATGGACCGGCTCGAGACCGTAGCCCGAGCGGATGGCAACCTGATGCCACCGATCCTCGAGGCCGTCCGCGCCCACGCGACGGTAGGGGAGATCAGCGACCGGCTCCGCGTGACGTGGGGCGAACACCGCGAGCTCATCACGGTCTGATGGCCGATTCGCGCGTTGCGCTACTCCGGGCCGCTCCGCGAGATGCTGGAACGATCGTGGCGATCCTCAATGACGCCTTCGACGCCGACCCGTTCTTCAACTGGATGCTCGATCGGGACACGGCGGGCTTCGACGATCGCCTGCGCGCCTGGCTCGAGCTAGTCGTCGGGTTGGCGCTGTCTCGGGGGCCGGGATGGCTCGATCCAGCCGACCGGGGCGCAGTCATCTGGCTTCCCCCGGGCACCGAGCTGGTAGGCCCGGACGAACTGGTCGCGGCTGCGCGCCTGCTCGGCGAGCTCGTCGGCGATCGTGCCAGCGACGTTCTCGGCGCGATCGCATCGGGTGGGAGCGGCGTCCCGGATGTTCCGCACTGGCTGTGCCTGTACATCGGTGTCCGCCCGGATGCCCAGGGACACGGCCTCGGGCGGGCGCTCCTGAGACGAGGGCTCGATGCCGCAGACCGCGACCATGCCCCGGCCCACCTGGTGGCGACCAACCCTGCGACGGCTCCGTTCTACGAGCCATTCGGGTTTCGCATGCTGGCCGAGGTGTCGGCGAACCCGGCCATTCCGGCCCTCCGTCCGATGTGGCGCGACGCTGCGTCGCTCGGTCGCCCGGCCCAACCCGGTACGCTGCGCTGATGCCGCCACGAACGCCGCAGTCGCGGCTCCCGGAGACGATCCGCCGGCTCGGCAAGATCCATCACGTCGCGCTGATCGTCGACTCGATCGAAAGCGCCCTGGGCCTCTGGCGGGATACGCTCGGGCTGGAGCTCGAGACGATCATGGATATCCCATCGGACAAGGTCCGGATCGCGTTCCTTGCCATCGGCGAGTCAAAGGTCGAGCTCGTCGAACCAACGGACGACTCCACCGGCGTGGCCCGGTTCCTGGCCTCAAAGGGCGAGGGCTTCCACCACATCTGTTTCGAGGTCGCGAACCTGGCGGAAACACTCCTCAAGCTCGAGATCGGCGGACTCGAACTGATCGACACGGCGCCGCGCCGGGGCGCCGAGGGTCCGGTCGCGTTCGTCCATCCAAGGGCCTGCCACGGTGTCCTCGTCGAGCTGATCGAGGCTCCCGGTGGGCCGGCCTGGAGCGCCCTGGGCTTCGAGCGCGTCTAGCCGCGGGCCTACCGCAGCGACCAGGCGAACAGCACGTCCGGCGCGCGGTCGGCGGCCCGGCTGAAGGCCACGAGACGTCCGGCCAGCTCGCGGATCCATGGCTTCTCGTCCCGGGCCAGACCGCCGAGTTCGTCCTCGAGCAATTCGATCCACCGGGACGCGATGGCATCCACCCGTGGTTCCGGGATGCGGCCGACCGCAGTGACCCAGGCCGGATCGACGCGTTCGATCGACGGGACATCGTCCCGCGTGGGTCCCTCGAGCTCGATCCGGGCGTCCAGGAAGTCGCCCGGTCCGTCGATGCCGACGACGCTTCGGGCGGCCTCGGCGAAGAGGTCGAGCCAGGTCGGGTCGAGGCCGCCACCCAGGGCGACATGCGCGGGGAACCGGCGCCGATCGTCGAGCGCCGCGAGGTCGTCCGTGGTGATCGCGAGGAGGATGTCCTGCGCATCCCCGGCGACGAGGTCCATCAACCGTGTCACGGTCAGCCCCGGTAGCCGGCGTCGCGGAGGAGCCCCGGGAGCTCGAGCGGCGAGTCGGCCACCCGGAACCCCGCCGTTTCGAGCGCCGCGACCTTGGATGCTGCCGTTCCGGCACCGCCCGAGATGATCGCGCCGGCGTGACCCATCCGCTTGCCTTCAGGCGCGGTCCGACCGGCAATAAACGCGACCTTCGGGATGTCGCGGAGGTGCTCGCCCGCCCATGCGGCGGCGGTCTCCTCGGCCGCTCCGCCGATCTCGCCGATCAGGACGATCGCGTCCGTGCCGTCGTCCGCGGCGAAGAGCTTCAGGACGTCGAGGAACGTCGTGCCGATGATCGGGTCGCCTCCAATCCCGACACAGGTTGACTGGCCAAGCCCCGCATCGGTCATCGCCTGGACCGCTTCGTAGGTCAGCGTCCCGGATCGACTGACGACTCCGACGCGGCCTTCTCGATGGACGGATCCCGGGATGATCCCGACCTTGGCCGAACCTGGGGACGTGGCTCCGGGGCAATTCGGCCCGATCAGCCGGGCGCCGGCCCGCCGGACAAGCTCCACGGCGGGGATCATGTCGAGGGCGGGGATCCCTTCGGTGATGCAGAAGATCGTCGCGATACCCGCCGCGGCCGCCTCCATCACGGCGTCGGGGGCGCCGCCGGCCGGGACGAAGATGCAGGACGCGTTCGCGCCCGTTTGCCGGATCGCGTCCGCCACGGTATCGAACACGGGCACTGCACCATCGAGGGCCATTTGGCCGCCCTTGCCCGGGGTCACCCCGGCCACGATCGCCGTGCCGTACTCGCGCATCTGGCGGCTGTGGAAGTCGCCTTCGCGGCCCGTGATGCCCTGGACGACCAACCTTGTCTCGGGTCCGACGAGGACGCTCATGCGGCCGCTCCCCGGGATGCCGCCACGGCCTTGTCCGCGGCCTCGTCGAGGGACACGGCCGTGGTGAACCTGGCTTCCTCGAGGAGGGCAGCAGCTTCGGTCGCGTTGGTGCCGACGATCCGGACGATCATCGGGACATCGCGTTCCTGGACCGCGCGCGCCTCGATCAGCCCGCGGGCGACCTCGTCGCCACGGGTGATGCCGCCGAAGATGTTGACCAGGATGGCGTTGACCTTCGGGTCGGCCAGGATGATCCGCATCGCGGCCGCAACCCGGTCGGCCCGCGCGCCGCCGCCGATGTCGAGGAAGTTGGCAGGCTCACCGCCGGCGCGCTTGACCAGGTCCATGGTGGTCATCGCCAGGCCCGCGCCGTTGACCATGCAGCCGATCGAGCCATCGAGCTTGATGAACGTCAGGCCGGCCTCGCGCGCCTCGCGATCGGCCGGGTCCTCCTCGTCGGGGTCGCGCAGCGCCTCCAGCTCAGGATGGCGGGGGAGGGCGGAGTCGTCGAGGGTGATCTTGGCGTCCAGGCAGACCAGCCGTTCGACCGTTGAACCGGTGGCGTCCGTCTCACGGATGATCGCGAGCGGGTTGATCTCCACCAGGTCCGCGTCGTAGGCCCGCATGGTCGCGACGAGTCCCTTGGCGATGGCCACGGCAGCACGGAGCTGGCCGCCAAGACCCATCCGGAACACGAATTCGCGCGCCTGGAAGTCGAGCAGCCCCAACAGGGGATCGGCGTGGACGCGGATGATCGCCTCCGGGTTCACCTCGGCGACATGTTCGATCTCGACCCCGCCTTCGGCCGAACCCATCAGCAGGATCCGCCCGGCGGCCCGGTCGAGGACCGCCGACATGTAGAACTCCTTGACGATGTTCGCGGCAGGCGCGACCAGCACCTTGCGCACGGTGATCCCCTTGATGTCCATCCCGAGAATGGACCCGGCGATCCACTCGGCCTCGTCCGGGAACCCCGCAAGCTTGACGCCACCGGCCTTGCCGCGCCCGCCCACCAGCACCTGCGCCTTGATGACGACCTGCTCCACGCCCGCCAGGAAGTACCGCTCGGCGGCCGCCCGGGCTTCTTCCACCGTATGAGCAACGTCCCATTCGGGAACCGGCAGGCCCTGGGCCACGAGCAAGGACTTGGCGTCCGCTTCCTGGATCTTCACGCGCGGCAGGCTCCTGGGTCGGGGGAGGATCGGGGACGGCGATGGTACCGCGCCGATGGGGTCGCTCGCCCCTCCGGAGGCTAGCCGTCGTCACGCCGCCCGCCTCGTTACAATCGCGGCATGGCCCACCGAGTCACCCTGATCCCCGGCGACGGCATCGGACCGGAGCTGGCGGAGGCAACCACCCGCGTCCTCGAGGCGACAGGCATCGGGTTCGAGTGGGAACCGGTCGAGGCGGGGGAGGCGACCCTCGCCACCCACGGCACGCCGCTACCGGACAGCGTCCTCGAATTCGATCCGGCGCAACAAGGTGGCCCTGAAGGGACCCATCACGACCCCCGTTGGCTCGGGGTTCCGCAGCGCCAATGTCACGCTGCGCCAGGCCCTTGGCCTGTACGCGAACCTGCGCCCAGCTCGCTCGATGAAGGGGCTGGACACGCGTTACGAGGACGTCGATCTCGTGATCGTTCGCGAGAACACCGAAGACCTGTATGCCGGGATCGAGCACATGGTCGGACCCGATGCCGCTGAGAGCATCAAGATCATCACTCGCGCCGCGTCCGAGCGGATCGCGAGGTTCGCGTTCGACTACGCCGTGGCCAACGGCCGGCACAAGGTGACCGCCGTCCACAAGGCCAACATCATGAAGTTGTCGGACGGCCTGTTCCTCGAAAGCTGCCGGACCGTCGCGGCTGACTTCGACGGCCGGATCGAGTTCGAGGACCGGATCGTCGACAACATGTGCATGCAGCTCGTCCAGAAGCCCGAGATCTACGACGTCCTGGTGCTGCCCAACCTGTATGGCGACATCGTCAGCGACCTCGCCGCCGGGCTGGTCGGCGGATTGGGCGTCGCGCCGGGGGCCAACATCGGTCCCGAGGCGGCGGTCTTCGAACCCGTGCACGGTTCGGCGCCCAAATACGCCGGCCTCGACAAGGCCAATCCCACGGCCCTGATCCTGTCCGGCGCATTGATGCTCCGCCATCTCGGCTACCCCGAGGAGGCTGCTCGGGTCGAGGGTGCCGTTCGGGACGTGATCGCCGAAGGCCGGACGGTCACCTCCGACCTTGGTGGCACGACCGGCACCGCCGCATTCGCCGACGCGATCATCGGCCGCCTGGCCGCTGCCCCGGCGGCCCGATGACCGGGATCCCGGCCAGCCTCCGCCTTCCCCGCAAGCCGCCGGGAACCGCACAGCAGGACTTCCTCGCCACCAATCGGCGCGACGACTGGGCGCTCGCACCCGGCGTGCAGGCCGTCCTGTTCACGGTCTGTGCCACGTACCTGTTCGTCAGCGGCATCCTGCTGACCCCGCTCTTCGGCACGCCGTACCTCGTGGACGGCTACCTCTCGCCCTTGTTCTCCCCGTTGATCGCGCCCGAGGGCCTCCCGACCTGGCTCAGCCCGGGCCTGTTCATCCTGTGGGTGCCGCTCGGCTTCCGGGCCACCTGCTACTACTACCGCAAGGCGTACTACCGGTTCTACTTCGCCGACCCACCGGGCTGCGCCGTGGGGGAGCCACCCGTCCACAAGCGGTATGCGATGGAAACGCGTCTCCCGTTCATCCTCCAGAACCTCCACCGCTTGTTCCTGTATCTCGCCTTCATCCCGCTGTTCTTCCTGTGGCTTGACGCCGTCCTCGCGGTGTTCCACGAGGGCCACATCCGTCTTGGGCTCGGGGTGGTGGTCCTCTTCGTCAACGCGTTCCTGCTGACCGGGTATTCGCTGTCCTGTCACTCCCTCCGGCATCTGGTCGGCGGACGAATGGATTGCTTCTCGTGTACGCGCCGGGCGAAGGTCCGCCACACGTTGTGGCAGCGAGTGACGGCGTTGAACCTCCATCACATGGCCTGGGCGTGGTCGAGCCTGATCGTCGTCACGCTCGCGGATGTCTACGTCCGATTGCTCGGTATCGGGGCGATCACCGACCCCGCCATTCGCTTCTAGGCTCCGCGACCATGCCCGACCCAATCAAGGTCCAACGGCGCGCCCACGACGTCCTCGTGATCGGGGCCGGCGGCGCGGGGCTTCGGGCGGCGATCGAAGCCAAGGAGGCCGGCGCCGACGTCGGTCTCGTGTGCAAGTCGCTCCTCGGCAAGGCGCATACGGTCATGGCCGAGGGCGGCGTGGCCGCGGCCCTCGCCCACGTGGCCTCGGCCGATACGTGGCAGGTCCATTTCCGCGACACGATGGTCGGCGGGAAGCTCCTCAACAACCCGCGGATGGCCCAGCTGCACGCGATGGAGGCACCGGACCGCGTCCGCGAGCTGGAGCTGTGGGGCGCCGTCTTCGATCGAACCGACGACGGGCGGATCCTCCAGCGGCCGTTCGGCGGGCATTCGCATCCGCGGCTCGCCCACGTCGGTGACCGGACCGGGCTCGAGATGATCCGCACGCTCCAGGACCGCGTCGTGTCGGCCGGCATCGAGGTGTACATGGAGTGCACCATCACCCGCCTGATCACCGGCGCCGATGGCGTTCGTGGCGCCTTCGGCTACTGGCGCACGACCGGCCAGCCGATCGCCTTCGCGGCCAAGTCCACGGTGCTCGCCACGGGCGGCATCGGCAAGGCGTACGAAGTCACCTCGAACTCGTGGGAGTACAGCGGCGACGGCCAGGCCCTGGCCTACGAGGCTGGCGCGGAGCTCATCGACATGGAGTTCGTCCAGTTCCACCCGACCGGCATGGTCTGGCCGCCGGGCGTCCGGGGGCTGCTCGTGACCGAGGCGGTCCGTGGCGAAGGCGGCATCCTGCGCAACGTCAACGGCGAGCGGTTCATGTGGAAGTACCTGCCCGAGGATCGGCGTGCCGAGTACGCCGAAACGGACGAGGAGGCGACTCGCTGGGTGACCGCCCTGTCGCAGGGTCGCGAGACCGATGCGCGCCGCCCGCCGGAGCTATCGACGCGTGACAACGTTGCCCGGGCGATCTACACCGAGGTCCGCGAGGGTCGCGGGTCACCCCATGGCGGCGTGTTCCTCGACATCAGCTACCTCCCCGCGGATCACGTCCGGCGCAAGCTGCCGTCCATGTACGACCAGTTCAAGGAGCTGGCGGACGTGGACATCACGAAGGGACCGATGGAGGTCGGTCCTACGACGCACTACGTCATGGGTGGCATCCGGGTCGATGCCGAGACCGGGGAGACGACCACGCCAGGGTTGTACGCAGCCGGAGAGGTCGCGGCCGGGATGCATGGCGCGAACCGTCTCGGTGGCAATTCGCTCTCGGACCTGCTCGTGTTCGGGGCGCGGGCGGGGGCGGCCGCCGCGCGACAGGCGGCCGGCCGGGAAGGCGAGGCCTACCTGGATCCAGTCCAGATCCAGGACGCCAGTGCCGAGCTCGCGGCACCCCTCGAACGGGCGACGGTCGCCGGCGAAGATGCATACGCCATCCAGCGCGACCTGCAGGAGGTGATGCAACGCCTGGTCGGGATCTTCCGCCTGGAGGCGGACCTCGATGAGGCGATTCGGCAACTGGCGGACCTGCGCGGACGCTGGGAGCGGGTCAGCGCTTCGGGCGGGCGGGCCTACAATCCGGGCTGGAACCTGGTCTTCGAGCTCGGCAACCTGCTGACCGTGTCCGAGGCCATCACCCGGAGCGCGCGGCAGCGGACCGAGAGCCGCGGGGCGCACAGCCGTCTCGACTACCCGGACAGTGACGATGCCAAGTGGAACGGCCTCAACAGTGTCGTGGCCAGGGCGGCCGACGGCTCGATGTCGGTCAAGGCGTCGCCCCTGCCGCAGATGCCCGACGATCTGTGGAGCCTGCTCCGCCGTGGGCACTGACTAGCAGCCTGGAGAATCGATGCCGGACGCACACCTGAAGGTCTTCCGCGGCGATCCTTCGACCGAAGGGCACTACGAGTCCTTCGACGTGCCGGTCGAGGAGGGGATGGTCGTCCTCGACGCCCTGCACTGGATCCAGGGTCACCAGGCGCCCGATCTCGCGGTCCGGTGGAACTGCAAGGCCGCCAAGTGCGGCTCGTGCAGCGCCGAGGTCGACGGTCGGCCGCGGCTCACCTGCAAGACGCGCCTGTCCGACTTCGATCTCGACGAGACGATCACGGTCGAGCCGATGCGCGCCTTCCCGCTGATCCGCGATCTCGTCACGGACGTGTCGTGGAACTACGAGGTCAACAAGACGATCCAGCCGTTCACCCCGCCCACGGACGTCCCACAGGAGGACTGGCGCTGGCACCAGGAGGACATCGAACGGGTCCAGGAATACCGCAAGTGCATCGAATGTTTCCTGTGCCAGGACGTCTGCCATGTCCTGCGCAACCACGAGACCGACAAGCCGTTCATGGGGCCGCGCTACCTCGTGCGGGCCGCCGGCCTCGAGATGCATCCGATCGACCAGGCGGACCGCCGCGAATACCTCAAGGACAGCGGCGGGATCGGCTACTGCAACATCACCAAGTGCTGCACCGAGGTCTGCCCGGAGCACATCAAGATCACCGACAACGCGATCATTCCGCTCAAGGAACGAGTCGTGGATCGGTACTACGACCCGATCGCCTGGTTCTGGCGGACCCTGCGCGGGAGCGACGATGGGTCGTCGGCCCGGGTGGAGCTGCCGGTGCTCCAGGGGACGCCGCCGCCCGCCAAGGCGTCGGACGCGGCCGACGGGCCCGATTGATCGCGCTGTCGTCGGGGTGAGCACGGGGTTCGTCATCCGCACCGACGGCGCCGCCCGCGGCAACCCCGGACCGGCTTCGCTGGGTGCCGCGCTGTACGACCTGGGTCGCCCCGACGCCCGCGACCACCGGGCGCAGCCGGATGCCTCGATCTCGGAGTTCCTCGGGGTCCAGACGAACAACGTCGCCGAATACACCGGCACGCTGCGCGCCCTCGAGCTCGCCCGGGAGCTCGGAGCGCGGGAAGTCCACCTCCTGCTCGATTCGAAGTTGATCGTCGAGCAGCTGTCGGGCCGGTGGCGGGTCAAGGACGCCAAGCTGATCCCACTCTGGGCGGCGTGCCGGCAGGTCCTGGCAGGCTTCGAGCGATGGAGCGCGGCGCACGTGCCGCGCGCCCAGAACTCGGTGGCCGACGCGCTGGCCAACCAGGCGATCGATCGTGTCGCCGGCGGCGGTCCACCACGCGTTGTCGTGCAGCCCGCTTGATCGTCGGATGCGCGACCCGACGCGACGATCGCCAGGGAGCTGGCCGGGCGACCGTCCGGTTCGATGGGGTGCCGTTGCCGGCGGTCTCGCGTGGTTCGTGGCGAGCACCGTGGCCGGCCTCGCTCAGCTGGGTCTCGTGATCCCGGTCCTGGCGGTCGCCACATCGGCGGCCGGTGACGGACTTGGCGGCCTGGCAAGGATCGCCCTGGCCTTGACCTGGGGTGGCCTCACGCTGTTCGCCGGGTGGTCGTGGCTTCACGGTCGCTGGCGCATCGTGCTGGCCCCGATCCTGACCGTGGCGGCGACGCTGCTGGTTTCGACCCTGGGCACGGCCTGAACCGACCGAACGTCAGGCCGGCTCGCGCACGCCGTCGACCGGCACGGCACCTCGAACACCTGGCGCTCGTGCATACAGTCTCCGACAATGCCTACAGGCGCCAATTCCGGACCCAACCGGTAGACTCAGGTGGTCAGCGAGGCGGTCGGATGGTCGCGCGTCAGCCAGGGCGACCTGTCACGACGTGAGGAAAGTCCGAGCTCCCCAGCGCAGGGTGGCGGGTAACGCCCGCCCGCCGCAAGGCGAGGACCAGTGCCACAGTGACGATGACGGGTCGCGGCTTGCCGCGAACCCTGAAGTGAAACGGGCAAACTCCACCCGGAGCAAGGCCAAATAGGAGGGCGCAACCTGCGGGCAACCGTGGGGGAGAGGTGCGCTGCCCAGCCCTCGGGTCGGCCGCAAGAGCCGTCGGGTAACCGGCGGCCCCAGATGGATGGCCATCTCCGCTTCGTCGCAAGACGAAGCGGAACAGAACTCGGCTTACAGACCGCCTCGCTGACACATTCGATCGGCGGTTGAACGCGCCATGCGCGCGTTCCCGGGTCCGCGCGGTCGCTCATGCACGCTGAAGTGCGCTCGCTCTCGTGCTCCCCGGCGCCTTCGCCCGGCACGCCCACATGCCGATCGGGTTACGTTCGGGCGTGGCTAATCTTCGTCGGGGCGGAAGATGTGCGGCGCAGTGCAGGAGTTGCAGATCGGGGCGGCCGATTCGAGGTCGCCCAGGGGGATCGGCACCTTCCGGTCGGGGTAGAGGCATTCCACGTCGTAGACGCGCTCGCTGCCGACTTCGACGTTGATCAACCGCCGGAATGTGCAGCGCTTGATGCGATGCGGCGCCAGGTGAAAGGCGTCGGGTTGTGGCGGGATGACCGGGAGCGGAAGCGCCATGTGCCTGGTTGCAAGCCTCTCAAGAGCCATCGAACGGTGACGGCCGCTCGACTCGGGGGCGGAGACTACATCGCGCGCCAAGCCACGGCAAGGCGCGAAAGGTACTAGACTCCGCGCCGTTCCACTCATTCGTGCAGCCGTTGCGAGGACGACGGCCGCACCGACGCCCCGCAGACGCCCATTCCCGGGGGCCCCATGGACACCGCCAGCGCCGCCATCAATGAGCCCCGAATCTGTCCCTACTTGCGGACGGTCGCCGATGACGGGTCGTTCGGCAACCCCATCCAGTGGCCCGACGAGGCCAATCGCTGCACGGCCCTTGGCGATGCCGCCCCGCAGTCGCTCCGCCAGCAGGAGTACGCCTGTCTCGAACGCTCCCACCTCAGCTGCCCGCGATATCTTCGGGGTGGGACCATGGTCGTGGCGGCGCCCGAGGTTCGCTCCGGGATCGACCTGACGCCGGCCATCGCCGGCGCACTGCTCGTCCTGGCGGCATCGTTCGCGTTGTCCGTCGGGTTCGTCGTCGCGAATGGCGGGATGAGCCTGCCGGGCGTTGTGCCGCCGAGCCCGAGCGTGGCCCAGGTGTCGGCCGGTCCGGGCCCAACCCCGTCTCCTGCCGCGAGTGTCGGTAGCGCGAGCGAGGCGCCAAGTGTCCAGCCGTCCGTCGAGCCAGCCCCGGAGGCGAGCGTCAACGCCGAGACGTCGCCACCGACGGTGGCCCCAACCGCGGCCCCAACTGCCTTGCCGAGCGCGACGCCGACTGCGATGCCGACGGCGAAGCCGTCGCCATCCTCGGATCGGTATGCGTTGCTCGCCCCGTGTCCCGATGCCGCGAACTGCTGGATCTACGTCGTTCGGGCCGGCGACAACCTGGTGAGCATCGCGAATTACTTCGGGGTCTCGCTCGACGAGGTCTACGAACGCAACCCGTGGGCGGAAACCGAGCAGCTCGTCGCCGGCAAGGAACTGCGACTCCCGCCGCCAACGCGATAGGGCAATCGGCGAGCGATTCTCGCCAGATGCCGTCCGTCCGCGGAGTCGAACGGCCGTCCATCCGAGCAATTCAACCCGGGTAGCCGCGCGCCCCGGCCTCGCCCAACCCGTTGCGAAATCGTCCTTGACGGAGTGCGTCGGCGCGCTATGATGCAGCGAAGTGGCCCAAAGTGGTGAGAAGTGGGGAATCCCGTCCCCGAGCCACGGTCACATCACACAGGGGATCACCTGAGGGTGTTCACCGGCGAGTACCGGCACACGGTGGACGACAAGGGACGGCTGGCCGTCCCGGTCAAGTTCCGCGCGCGACTCGATCCAGGCTCGATGGTGTCGGCCTGGGTTGACGACTGCCTTGCGATCCACACCAAGGAGAGCTGGGACTCGCTGTCCGAGAAAGTCGCGGCCCTGCCGATCACGAACCCGACGGCCCGGCTGTTCCAGCGAAAGATCTTCGGCCACGCCTTCGAGGCCGAGATGGATCGCCAGGGCCGGATCCTGCTGCCTGCTTACCTGCGCGAAACGATCGGTCTCGGCGGCGACGCCGTGATCGTCGGCTCGCGCGACCACGCCGAGATCTGGGCACCCGACCGGTGGGACGTCTACCGCCGGGCGCTCGACGACCCGGAAGAGCTGGCCCGTGCCTTCGAGGGGCTCGGGATCTAGCTCAAACCACATGCGCTTCCAGGATCCGCTCGGGATCCGATTCGCTCGGGATGGAGGAGAGATGCACGAAGGGCACCTGCCGGTGCTGGTGGACGAGGTCACTCAGATGCTCGCCCCTGTCCCCGGCAGCCTTCACATCGACGCCACCCTGGGCGGCGGTGGGCACACCGAGCGGATTCTGGAGGCGGCCAATCCCGATGGCCGCCTCCTTGGACTCGATGCCGACCCAGCCGCCATTGCCCGCGTCGACGCTCGTCTGCGTCCTCGCTTCGGTGAGCGGTTGATCCTCCGCCAGGCGAACTTCCGGGAGCTCGCCTCGATCGCTCCGGCCGCCGGCTTCGCCGCGGTCGACGGCTGCCTGTTCGACCTTGGGCTATCCAGTTTCCAGCTGGCCGATCGCGAACGCGGGTTCGGGTTCCGGGCCGGTGGGCCGCTCGACATGCGCTTCGACCCGAGTCGTGGCGTTCCGGCGTCCGAGCTGCTGGCGACCCTCGATACCAATGAGCTGACCGCACTCTTTCGGCGCTACGGCGAGGAGCCGAAGGCCCCCCGGATCGCACGCGCGATCGTCGACGCCCGGAAGGTGGCGCCGATCTCGACTGCGGAGGAGCTCGCCGCGCTGCTCGAGCGCGTCCTTCCGCCGAACCCGCGACAGCCACGCCGGACGCACCCCGCGACGCGCACGTTCCAGGCGCTGCGAATCGCGGTCAACGAGGAGCTCGATGCACTGGAGGCCGGTCTCCATGCGGCCCTGGATCTGCTTCGACCGGGCGGCAGGCTCGTCGTCCTGAGCTACCACTCGCTCGAGGACCGGATCGTCAAGCGGTTCATCCAGTCCGAGCGTCGCGGCTGCGTCTGCCCGCCCGAGATCCCGGTCTGTGTGTGCGGGCGAAACCCGCGTCTGCGCCTGATCACCCGGCCGTCGCTGACGCCGACGGCCGCGGAGATCGACGCCAACCCACGCGCACGGAGCGCCCGGTTGCGGGCCGCCGAGCGACTCGCCGCCTAGCTCCGCTCAACCAGGCATCGACATCGAGGAGGGAGGAGTCCACATGAGCAAGCGTCACCAATCCAGTCGCCGCAAGAACTATGGACGCCGCCAGCATGAGGTGCGGGAGCGCCATGACCGCGGTCAGCACAGCGAGTCGTTCGACCTGGAGCTTGGCGACTGGGGTTCGTCGGCCCAGACCGACCCCCTGGCCTTCCTCGACCCGCGCGCCCCGCGGATCCGGTTCGCGCTGGGCGACTGACACGATGGCCGTCTACGAGGGAGCGCGACCGCGAACCATCGGGTTGCCGCGCCCGCCCCGGATCGAAGAGGGTCCGGCGCTGGGCCGCCGCCGCGTCCGTGGCGCGTTGCGGGCCGGTCACCGGACCGATCGTCTCGGGCTGATCCTTGGCTCGATCGTCGTCGCCTTCCTGCTCGGGTTCTTCTCGCTCGCGCAGCAGGTCCGCGTGTCGGCGACCGGCCTCGACATCGGTCGCTTGTCGCTCGAGCGACAGCGCCTCGACGCTCGCGAGGACGACGTTCGGTCGGATCTCGACCGCCTCGGCCGGGAGCCCGCGATCCGCAAGATGGCGATCGATGACGGACTCGGCCAGCTCGACGAACCGATCGTCCTGCCGGCCCGTTAGGCGATCGACCAAACCCTATGCCGGGTCGGACCGATTCACGCATCCGCCTGCTCGTCCTGCTGATCGTCTTTGCGGTCGGCTCGCTGGCGTTGATGGCCCGCTCGGTCTACTGGCAGGTCCTCGACCAGGAGCGCCTGGTCCTGGCGGCCGCGGAACAGACCAGTGTCCGGCTCGAAACGGCCAGCCAGCGCGGCGACATCTACGACCGAACCGGCACCGTGTTGCTGGCCACGACGGTCCAGCGCGAACGGCTCGTCGCGTCACCCTACCTCTTGTCCGCGGAGCAGCGCCGGGCCACGGCGGCCGAGCTGGCGCGCCTGTTCGAGCTCGACGATGTGGCCGCGCTCGAGTTGCGCGAGCAGCTCGCATCGGAGAGTCGCTATCTCATCCTGCGTCACGGACTGGATCGGACAATGGCCGATCGGATCCGCGCAGGATTGAGCAACGGACGGCTCTATGCGCTGTCGCTCGAACCGGAGCCCGAACGGGTCTACCCGCAGGGTGGCGGGGGCAAGGACACGACGCTGGCGGCGCAGCTCCTCGGGTTCGTCAATCGCGATGGGGTCGGTCAGTACGGCGTCGAGCAGCATTACCAGGACACCCTCGCCGGATCGCCTCGGATCGTGGTGGCAGACCGGGACGCCTCAGGCCGCCCGGTGCTCGAGCGGGCGACCGTCACCCAGCCGGGACTCCCCGGCACGGATCTGCGACTGACGATCGATGCCGGGCTCCAGGTCCGGGTCGAGCAGGAGCTTCTGGCCGCATGGATCGCCGACAAGGC
Source organism: uncultured Chloroflexia bacterium (assembly GCA_963809045.1). Taxonomy (GTDB): domain Bacteria; phylum Chloroflexota; class Limnocylindria; order Limnocylindrales; family CSP1-4; genus SPCO01. The sequence goes on along the minus strand of CAWEHW010000004.1, from coordinate 2,157,383 downwards.
GAAGCGCGTGTCGGCCGTCGTGCTCGATCCGTATACCGGCGAGGTCTACGCCGAGGCGACGTTTCCCTCGTACGACGCCAACGAGTACCGGGCCGTCGCTGCTTCGGATCCCTCCCGGTTCATCGATCCGGTCGTTGCCAGCGTCTACGAGCCTGGCTCGGTGTTCAAGATGATGACCGCGACGGCCGCGCTCGAGCTCGGGACGGTCACGCCGTCGACCCGGATCAAGGACGTCGGGACGCTCAAGCTCGACGGCGGTCGGACGAAGATCGACAACGCCGATCGCAAGGGCATGGGCGCGATGTCGTTCCAGGACGCCATCGCCTATTCGCGCAACGTGGTCGCGGCGAAAGTCGCGCTCGGGCTCGGCGATTCGACGCGGGCGTCGTCCGCGACGCTCTACGAGATGTGGATGCGCCTGGGCTATGGGGCGCTGACCGGGATCGACACGGCCGGGGAGGTCCCCGGGATCGTGCGCGACCCGGCGTTGACGCCGTGGCGCGAGATCGATCTCGCCAACGGCGCGTTCGGCCAGGGCGTCGCGGTGACCCCGATCCAGCTGGCGACCGCATTCGCCGCGCTGGCCAACGGAGGCACGTTGGTCCATCCCCACGTCGTGCAGGGCATCGGCGACGAGGACGTTACGGTCGACCCGCCCACCACCGTCATCAACGACAGCCTTTCCCGGACCCTGGTCAAGATGATGCGCCACGTCGTGACCGAAGTGCCGTTCTACCGCGACCGGACGCTCGTGCCCGGGTACGACGTCGGGGGCAAGACCGGCACCGCCCAGATCTGGGACCCGACCGCGAACGGCGGCAACGGCGCGTGGAAACGCAACTTGTTCAACTACTCGTTCGTCGGGTACATCGGTCGGGAGACCGGGCGACCGGACCTGATCGTTGCCATCCAGATCGAGGAGGGCACGCCCACGGTTGCCCGCGTCGGTCACCTGGAGATGCCGGTCATGTCGTTCGAGCTGTTCCGAAGGATCGCCACCGATGCCATCACCACGCCCGACCTCCTGACCGACCGCCCGATCGTGCCGACGCTCACTGCCGACCGGTGAGTGCGGCCTGTGCGACACTCCCGAACGTGACCGAGGTGGATCCCTCGAGCCTGGTGCCGGGGGAGCCGTCGGTGGTTGCGCTGACGGGTGATGAGGTTGCCCGGCTGACCGGCGGACGACTCCTGGCGGGGTCGACGCGCCGCATCCGAGGCGCCGCGGTCGACTCGCGGATCGTCGAGCCCGGGCAGCTCTTCGTGGCCCTTCCCGGCGAACGGACCGATGGCCACGAATTCATCGCCGACGCCCTCGCCCGCGGGGCTGCCGCGGTCCTGGTGACGAGACCCATCCCCGACCCGTCGACGCTCGGCGATGTGACGGTGGTCCGCGTCGCGGATGCGCTGGTCGCCCTCGGGGCCCTCGCGGCGGCATGGCGCCGCCGGTTCGACCCGCTCGTCGTCGGGGTGACCGGGAGCATCGCCAAGACGTCGACCAAGGAAGCGATCGCGGCGGTCCTGTCGCGCCGATTCCGGACGTTGCGCAACGAAGGGAACCAGAACAACGAGATCGGGCTGCCGTTGACGATCCTTCGCATGGGCCCCGAGCACGAGGCCGCCGTCCTCGAGATGGGCATGTACGTGGGTGGCGAGATCGCGGAGCTGGCCCGGATCGCGCGTCCGAGGATCGGCGTTGTGACGGCGGTCCAGCCGGTTCACCTGGCCCGGATCGGGTCCATTGAAGCGATCGAGCGGGCCAAGGGCGAACTGGTCGAAGCACTCCCTCGCGACGGGACGGCCGTCCTCAATGCCGACGATCGGATCGTCCGGCGGATGGATCGCCGTACGGTGGCCCGCACCGTGACCTACGGGTTCGACGACACCGCCGACGTGACCGCCGAGGCCATCGAATCCGCGGGGTTTGCCGGCATGCGGTTTGTGCTGCGCACGGGCGCCTCGCGTCAGCCCGTCACGATCCCGACCCTCGGGAAGATGTCGGTACACAACGCCCTCGCCGCCGCGGCTGTCGGTCGCGCTGCCGGACTGTCGCTCGAGGAGATCGCCGAAGGACTTGCCGCGGGCTGGTCCGCACCCCACCGCGCCCAGCTGGTCCGGGCTGGCGGGGTGACGCTGGTCGACGATTCCTACAACGCCTCGCCGCGTTCGGTCGTCGCCGCACTCGATCTGCTGGCCGGGCTGCCGGGGCGCCGCGGCGCCGTCCTGGGCGAGATGCTCGAGCTAGGCGAGGCTAGCGAGGACGGACATCGGACCGTCGGCGAAGCCGCGGCGAGGACGGTCGACTGGCTCGTCGTCGTGGGCCGGGATGCCGCACCCATCGCGGAAGGTGCCCTGGATGCGGGCATGGATCCCGCTCAGATCACGACGGCTCCGGATGCGGAAGCCGTGGTTGCCACCCTGCCGCCTCGCCTGCGGAAGGGCGACGTCGTCCTCGTCAAGGCGTCGCGGGGGATCGGTCTGGACCGGGTCGTCGATGGTGTGCGCGAAGAGCTCGACAAGGGGTTCGCGCTTCATCCCAACGCTCCCGGACGGAACACGCGGTCATGACCGTCGGCACGGTCGACCTGATCCAGGGCCTGCTGTTGGCATTCGCCTTCGTGGTCATCCTGATGGCGCCATACATCCGGCTGCTCCAGGCCCTCGGCTTTGGCAAGCGGATCCGGCTGGAAGGTCCCGAGAGCCACTACCTCAAGGAAGGCACCCCGACGATGGGTGGCCTGCTCATCGTCGGCGTGGTGCTCGCGGTCTACTTCTTCCTGCGCCAGGCGCCGGACCCGGCGACGTTCGCCCCGATCGCGGCCCTGGCCCTGGTTGGCATCCTGGGTGCCTTCGACGATTACCTGAACGCCCGGACCGGGGAGGGGATCAAGGCGCGCTGGAAGCTGCTCTGGTTGACCGCCGTCGCGATCGTGGCCGCCTGGCAGATCCAGCAGACGTACGACATTACGGCCATCGCCGTGCCGTTCGTCGGGGCGGTCGACGTCGATCCGCGGGTGTACGTCGTCTTCGGTGCCTTTGCGATCGTGGCCGCGGCGAATGGCGTGAACATCACGGACGGCCTGGATGGCTTGTCGGGTGGCACGGTGGCCATCGCGTTTGTCGCCTTCCTGCTCATCGCGCTGCTCAACGACCCGGCGCAGCCCAACCTCGCGCTGCTGTGCGCCCTGATCATCGGTGCCCTGCTCGGCTTCCTCTGGTTCAACGTCCACCCGGCCCAGATCTTCATCGGTGACTCGGGGGCCCTGTCGCTGGGTGCGACGCTGGCGGTGACCGCGCTGATCACCGGACAGATCCTGGTCTTGCCGTTGATCGGGATCATCTTCGTGATCGAGACCGGCTCCGTGATGCTCCAGGTCATCTACTTCCGCCTCTCGGGCGGTCAGCGGCTGTTCCGGATGAGCCCGATCCACCACCATTTCGAGTTGGGCGGGTGGGACGAGGAGAAGATCACGATCCGGTTCTGGATCCTGGGGATCCTGGCGGCCTTGCTGGGCGTCACGCTGTTCCTGGCGTCCCTGGATCGGCTGCAGTGACGGCGATGACAGCCGCGGCCCGCCCGATCGATCTCGATTCGCTCGACATGGGCGCAATCCGTGCCGGCGCCCTGCGCGACCGTCCGATCACGGTCCTCGGCCTGGCCCGCAGTGGCCTGGCATTGGCCAGGTTCTTCGTCGATTCGGGCGCCGCGGTGACGGTGTACGACGGGCGGCCGGCAAGCGAGCTGACCGGCGCGATCGATGCGCTCGGCGGCCGGGCGGTAACGCTCGCGCTTGGTCCGGACGTCGACCCGCGGTCGACCTGGTCCAGTGCCGCGCTGGTCGCCACGTCGCCTTCGATCACGCCCGACTACCCGACGACCGAACCGCGCTTGCGAACCGCCTTGCGCGCGATGCTCGACGCCCACGCGGCGGGTGACCCGGCTGCGCCGGCGCTCGTGTCGGAGGCGGACTTGTTCCTTCGACTCTGCCCGGCTCCGACGATCGGCGTGACCGGGACCAAGGGCAAGACCACGACCGCCTCCCTGACCGCCGCGCTGCTGGCGGGCGATCCGGATCACCCCGTCGTGCTCGGCGGGAACATCGGCGTCCCGATCATCGAACGGCTCCCGGAGTTGACCCCGTCGCATCGGGTCGTCGACGAGCTCTCGGAGCTGCAGCTGCCCACCCTGTCGCGCGGCACGACCGTAGCCGTGTACACCAACGTGACGGTCGACCATCTCGATCGGCATGGGAGCCTGGAGGCGTATCGCAGCGTCAAGCGGCGACTGGCCGAGCTTGTCGACCCGGCTGGGGCCCTCGTCCTCAACGCCGCCGATCCGGTCGTCGCCGCGTACGCGGAGATCGGGACGGCTCCGGTCGTCTTCTACCGGAACGACTGGCCCCTCCCCGCCAATGCCGGTGGGATCGGGGTCGTGGACGGATGGATCGTGGCCGCCGGCATCGATCGCCTCGACCTCGCCGGCGGGGGACGGGCCACGACCGGGTCGGACGGCCGGATCATGCCGATCGCGGAGCTCGGCATCCCCGGCGCCCACAACGTGCTGAACGCGATGGCCGCGATCTCGGCGGCGCTGCTCTTCGGCGTCAAGCCGGCGGCTATCCGGGCGGCAGCCGCGGCCTTCGAGGGCGTCGAGCACCGGCTGGAACGGGTGGCGGTCATCGATGGCGTCAGGTTCATCAATGACTCGCAGGGGACCCAGCCCGATGCCGTGGCCGCGGCGCTCCGCGCGTTCGAGCCGCCAATCGTGCTGATTGCCGGTGGACGGGCCAAGGGCCTGGACATCGCCGGACTGGCACCCGTCGTTGCCGAACGGGCCATCGCGGCGGTCCTGATCGGCGAGAGCGGTCCTGATCTCGAGGCCGCGTTCCGGGCAGCTGGGTTGGCCCACACAGAACGCGCGAGCGATCTCGAGGCCGCCGTCCGGCGGGCCGACGCCATCGCCCGCGAAGCGGCGGCACCCCGCCGCGAGCCAGCGGTTCGCGAGGCAGCAGGTCACAGGCCCGACGGCCTGGCGACCGTGCTCCTGAGCCCCGCGGCCGCCAGCTTCGACATGTTCGTTGACTACGCCGCCCGTGGCGAGGCCTTCAAGCGAGCGGTGGAGACGATCAGGTCCGAGCGCGAAGGGGGAGGCGAGCCATGAACCTGACACCGGCATTCCCGCGGCTCGGCTCGCGCGAGCCCGAGGCGTCCGTCGATCCACGGGTGGCCATGCTCAACCGGACGCCCGTCAAGAGCCGCCGCGGCGCGGTCCGGCGCGAGCGACACCAGGCCGACTACGTGATCCTGGTCGTCGTGGTCGCCCTGACCGCTCTCGGCATCCTGATGGTCTACTCGTCATCGGCGATGAAGGGCTACCTGTCGCGCGATGCCGACACCTTCGCCATCGTCGGGCCGCAGATCCAGTGGGCGATCCTGGGGCTCGTCGCGATGGTCGTGATGATGAAGATCGATTACCGCTGGCTGCGACCCGCCTCGGTGCCGCTCTACGCGCTGTCCATCGTGCTGCTCGTGCTCGTGTTCGTGCCCCAGTTGAACATCGTGGTCGGCGGGTCCGCGCGGTGGCTCAAGCTCGGCGGGCTGCCGGCCATCCATCCAGCGGAGATCGCCAAGCTGGCGATGGTCATCTATCTCGCCCACTGGTTCGCCACCCGGGGCCACCGGATCCGCGGGTTCTGGGGCGGGACCGTGCCATTCCTGATCATCGTTGCGCCGATCATCGCCCTAGTGTTCAAGGAACCCGACCTGGGCACGACCGGCGTGCTCACGCTGACGGCGTTCACGATGTTCTTCGTCGCCGGCGCCAACATCTTCCACCTCGGGACGATGGCATCGGGGGCGATCGTGGCGATGATCGTTGTCGGCTTGCGGGGTTATCAGCTCGATCGGATCCGGATCTGGCAAAACCCCTGGCTCGACCCGCTCGGCGAAGGGTTCCACACCGTCCAGGGCCTCCTCGCACTCGGCGTCGGCGGGATCTTCGGGACGGGACTAGGGGCCAGCAAGGTGTTCGTCCCCAACGCGTTCAACGACTTCATCTTCGCCGAGGTCGGCCAGGAATTCGGGCTGATCGGGTCGATCGGGGTGATCGGCCTGTTCCTGCTGCTGGCGTACTCTGGCGTCCGGGTCGCGTTGGCTGCGCCCGACACCTTCGGCGGCCTGCTGGCCGCCGGGATCACGGCCTGGCTCTGCATCCAGGCGTTCCTCAACATCGGGGTCGTCGTCGCGCTGCTGCCGATCACCGGGATCACGCTGCCATTCATCAGCGCCGGCGGCTCATCGCTCATCATCAGTTTTGCCGCGGTTGGGATCCTGTTGTCGATCTCCCGCGAGACCGTGGTAAAGGGAACATGGAACGACGATGCGAATCCTGATCGCGGGCGGAGGGACGGGCGGACACATCTACCCGGCTCTCGCCGTCGCGCGGTCGCTCCGCGCGCGTCCTGAACCACCCGAGCTCCACTGGGTCGGCGGCCACCGCGGGCTCGAAGCCAGTCTCGTCCCGGCGGCCGGGATCTCGCTGACGCGGCTGGCGGCGCGGTCGCTTCGGACGACCTCGGCCGACGTCCATGCCGTGCTCGACCCGTTGCGACTCGCGGCATCGATCCCACAGGCGGCGGCGATCCTGGCTCGCGAGCGGCCGGCGGCGATCTTCACGACCGGTGGCTACGTCGCGATCCCGGTGATGATGGCCGCCGCCGGGCTGCGGATCCCGGTCGTCCTGTGGGACGGCAACGTCATCCCGGGACGGGCCGTCCGGGCGACGGCTCGGTTGGCGGCGATGATCGCGGTGTCCTTCGAGGCCACCTGCCGGACCCTCGCGTCGGCGGCGCCCGGCCGGCCCTGTTTCGTCACAGGCACGCCGATCCGGGACACGGCGACGGTCGATCGCCTGGCGGCGCGGCAGCGCCTCGGGATCGCCGCGGGCGAGCGCGTGATCCTCGTCTTCGGTGGGTCCCAGACGGTGGTCCGCTTCAATGCCGCTGTCGCCGATGCGCTGACGCGCCTGGTCGAGCGGATCACCGTGATCCACGTCACGGGCGAAGACGGCTACCCGGCCGCACTGGCCAGCCGAGAGGCGTTGCCCGAGGCAGTTCGGGCACGCTACCGGCCCTATCCATTCCTGCGCGACGACATGCTCACAGCGCTCGCGGTCGCCGACCTGGTCGTCGGCCGGGCGGGATCGTCGACGCTCGCGGAGGTGACCGCCCTGGGCTTGCCGATGGTCGTGGTGCCGTACCCGCACGCGGCAGGCCACCAGCGGGCCAACGCGGCGAGCCTGGTCGAAGCCGGAGCGGCGCAGCTGATCGACGATGCCGACTTCGATGCCGAGGCGCTCGTCGAGGCGGCGAGCCTGCTCGACGACCCCGCACGGCACGCGGCGATGGCTGCAGCCGCTCGGTCCATGGGACACCCAGGTGCGGCGGACGCCGTCGCCGAGCTCGTCGTCGCCGCGGCCACGCGTCGGCCGGCGCCGGACCCCGCCGCGATTGAACGGGTCGCCCGCGGTGACCGGGGATGACCATCGTCTTCGACCCGATCGCCACAGGCACCGACATCCAGCGACGTATCGGGGTCAAGACCTCACGGGACGAGCCGCTCGCCCGGTTCACGACCATGCGCGTGGGCGGCCCGGCTGACCTCTTCGCCACCGTGCACAACGCCTTCGAGCTCCGGGCACTGGTGCGATTCGCGCGCGCGCGCGACCTGCCGCACGTGATCCTCGGCCGGGGGAGTGACGTCGTCATCGCGGACGCCGGCGTGCGCGGCCTGGTCATCCAGGTCCGCGCGGAGGGGTCGCGGATCGACGGCGACCGTTTCATCGCCGAGTCGGGTGTGCAGATGATGCGAGCCGCGACCGAGGCGCAACGCGCCGGCCTGACCGGTCTCGAGTTCGGGTTGGCCATTCCCGGGACGGTCGGTGGGGCCGTCTGGGCGAATGCCGGCGCACACGAGAGCGACGTTGCGGCCGTCCTCGAGTCGGCCAGGGTTCTCGCCGCGGACGGCACGGAGAGCCTCCTCCCGGCGACCGAGCTCGGGCTGGGCTACCGCGACAGTCGCTTCAAGCACGGGGCGCCCGGTACATTCCCCGAGCTGATCCTCGATGCGACCTTCGCGCTCGCGCCGGCCGATCCTGACGCGATCAAGGCCGGTCTCGACGAGATCCGGCGCTGGCGGCAGGCACACCAGCCGCTGGGCCTGCCGTCGGCGGGCAGCGTCTTCAGGAACCCGGCAGGGGAATCGGCCGGTCGGCTCATCGAAGCCAGCGGCCTGAAGGGCCTGCGCATGGGTGGCGCCGTCGTGTCCGAGAAGCATGCCAACTTCATCGTCAACGACCAGAAGGGCACGGCTGGCGACGTTCGCCGGCTTGCTGAGCACGTCCAGTCCGAAGTCGATGCCCGGCAGGGCGTGCGCCTCGAGCTGGAGGTCGCATTCCTCGGCGACTGGACGGGTTGGGGCGCGTGACCGCCAAGCCGCCGATCGTCGTCCTGCTCGGCGGTCCGTCGGCGGAACACGACGTCTCGATCGTGTCGGGTACGGCCATCGCGGTGGCGCTCGCGGGCGAAGGTCACCCGGTGGAGCAGGTCCTGATCGACCTCGGCGGTGCCTGGTGGTGGCTGCCGTCCGACCATCGTCGCGACGACCGGCCGGCTTCGGTCTACGACGACCCGGCTGCGTTGGGTGCCACCGGCCCATTCCCGGTCGGCGCGGCCATCGACCGTCTTGCTACCTCGGACCCTGATCCGGTGGTGGTCATCGCCCTCCATGGGCCCTTTGGCGAAGATGGCACGATCCAGGCGCTCCTCGACGCGGCGGGGCTCGCCTACACGGGCTCGGGCGTTGCGGCGTCCGCCTTGGGCATGGACAAGACCCTGTTCAAGCGGTTGTGCCGCGGCCTGGGACTCCCGATCGTGGACTGGCGTGAGATCCGCGCCGGTCGATGGGCGAGCGACCCGGCCGGTGTCCGCCTCGAGCTTGCGGCGTTCGCGGCGGGCGCCGCCGACCCACGGCTCATGGTCAAGCCGGCGCGCCTCGGGAGTTCGGTCGGGATGACCCTGGTCCACGACCCGACGGGCCTGGACGCTGCCCTGGACGAGGCGTTCCGGTACGACACGCTCGCCCTGGCCGAGTCGTATCTGGCCGGTGCCCGCGACCTCGAGGTCTCGATCATCGGCAACGATCCGGCAGCGCTCGAGCTGTACGGACCGGGCGAGATCGTCTCCGGCCACGAGTTCTACGACTACGCGGCGAAGTACACCGCCGGTCTGTCCGAGACCTCGACCCGGGCAGAGGTGAGCGACCTCCAGCGCGCCACCATCCTGAAGATCGCCCGCGACGCCTATCGGGCCATCGGAGGCGAGGGCTTTGCCCGGGTCGACTTCCTCATGGCCGGCGACTCGATCTACCTGTCCGAGATCAACACGATCCCGGGATTCACGCCGATCAGCCTGTTTCCCACGATGCCGGCCGAGGGCGGCCATACGTTCGCCGCGGTGTGCAGCCGGATCGTGGCCCTGGCTGTCGAACGGCACGATGCCCGAGTTGGCCGCCGGTTATCCGCCGGGGAGCTGCCGCGGTGAGCAGCGGGCCGGCCGCCAGGCGGACCCGGCCACCGGTCCCGACGCGACGGACCAAGCCGGTCCGCCGAGCATCACCCAGGATGTCGGCGGCTCGTGCCGCCGCCGCGCTCGCGATCCTGGCCTCCGCCGGCGGGATTTATGGGGTTGGGGCGTCGTCGGCGTTCGAGTACACGACCCTGCGGGTCGATGGCGCGCGCTTCACCGATGTCGCCGCCGCGGCGGAAGCGATCGGCGACGCACAGGGCGAGAACCTCTTCCGACTGTCGACCGGGCCGCTCGAGACCGCGCTGGAGGCGCTGTCGACGGTCGACCGGGCGCAGGTCACCGTGCAGCTCCCGGGAACGCTCGTCGTGACCCTGCGCGAACGCGTTCCGGTCCTGGTCTGGCGGGTCGGGGCGCGGCGGTATCTCGCCGATGCGACCGGCAGCCTGTTCGCCCGCCTCGGCGACGATCCGCCAGCCGAGGCGGCCGATCTTCAGGTCATCGACGATCGACGCGCAGCCTCGGCCGGGCTGTCGGTCGGCACCCGGCTCGACCCACAGGACCTCGATGCCGCGACACGCCTGGCGTCCCTTGTCCCGGTCGACGTGGGCAGCGCCGCGGAGAAGCTGGCCGTCCGGGTGACCGACGAGAACGGCTTCGTCGTGCGTGCCGATCCGCAGGGCTGGCTCGCCATCTTCGGCTTCTACACGCCGAGCCTGCGCACGCCCGACCTGATCCCGGGCCAGGTCCGGCTGCTGCGAAGCCTCCTGATCGGGCGCGAGCCACTGATCGCGCGCGTGATCCTGGCGTCCGAGACAGACGGGACGTACGTGCCCAAGCCGACGCCGCGCTCCGACCCGAGCGCCTCGCCCGGGGCGCCGTGATCGGCCGCACGCGGCCGGTTGGTCCGTGCGCGTCGCCTTGCCGCGCCTGCGCGCCGTCGAGTAGCCTTGCCCAAACCATCGAACGAGGACCACCACGACGTGCTGCTACCGCTGCTCGGGCTCCTCGTGGGCGTCCTGGGTGGCCTCCTCCTCGATGTCAGCGTCAGCTTCGAGTTCAGCCGCTATTCGGCCGTGGCGATCCTCGCCGCACTCGATTCGGTCCTCGGTGCTGTCCGCGCGGAGCTCGACGGGGTCTACGACAATCGGATCTTCATCAGCGGGTTCCTGGTCAACGCGATCGTGGCGGTGCTCCTGACGTTCATCGGCGACCGCCTCGGGCTGGATTTGTACCTGGTGGCACTCATCACCTTCGGCCTGCGGATCTTCAATAACGTGGCCCTGATCCGGCGCCACTTCCTCTAAACCTCGGACACGGAACGGAGACGACGATAGGGTGGAACGAGAAGCGGTCCTCGTCGGCATCGACGTCGGCACGAGCAAGGTCTGTGCACTCATCGGCGAGGTGAGCCGCGACGGCCGGCTGACGATCATGGGTCACGGCACCGTCCCCGCATCGGGGCTCAAGAAGGGCGTCGTGATCAACATCGACCAGACCGTGCGCTCGATCGCCGACGCCGTCGAACGCGCCGAACGGCTGTCCGGCTGGAAGATCGACCGCGCATTCGTCGGGGTCGGCGGCCAGCATGTCGAGAGCCTCAACTCGCCGGGCCAGGTGGCCGTCACGGGACACCACCGCGAGGTCACCCGCGAGGACGTCAACCGGGCGATCGAAGTCGCCCGGGCAGTCTCGATCCCGTCGAACCGCGAGGTGCTCCATGTCGAGCGGCGCGGCTTCACGGTCGATGGCCAGGAGGGGGTCAAGGATCCGCTCGGCATGAGCGCGCTGCGGCTCGAGGTCGAGACCCACATCGTCACGGCGTCCGCGACCGCCGTCCAGAACTTGTCCAAGTGCGTGGCCGCGGCCGGCGTCAAGATCGACGAGCTGGTGGTCAACTCGCTGGCGTCCGCCGACGCCGTGCTGACCGAGACCGAGAAGGAGCTCGGCGTCGGCGTCGCCGACTTCGGCGCCGGAACGATCGATCTCGCGCTGTTCCAGGACGGATCGCCGTTCCACACCCGGGTGCTGCCGGTCGGTGGGGCCAACGTCACCAACGACGTGGCGATCGGCCTCAAGACGAGCCTCCAGGTGGCCGAGGAGCTCAAGGTCCGACACGGCACGAGCGACCTGCGGACCGTCACGGACGACGAGCAGATCAGCGTCTCGGTGTTGGGCGAGGACGCCGGCCGGACTGTCAGCCGGCTCGAGGTCTGCCAGATCATCGAGGCCCGGATGCGCGAGACCTTCGAGCTGATGCGCAACGAGATCCGTGCCGCGGGCGTCGGGATGTTGCCGGCCGGGATCATCCTGACCGGAGGCGCGTCGCAGCTCGCCGGCGTGGCCGAGCTTGGTCGCGAGGTCCTCCAGATGCCGGTCCGGGTCGCCGCGCCGGCGGGGATCGGCGGTCTCGTCGACACGCTGCTCAACCCGAGCTATGCCACGGCTGTCGGGTTGCTCCAGTGGGGCGCCGCCAGCCTGGGGGGCGGTGAGCCGATACGCTACGAATCCGCCCCCGCGCGCGGCGGCCTGGGCCGTCTGCGGGACGCCCTGCGGAGCATCTTCCCGTAGACAGCCGCGAGCTGTCAGTCCGGACCGGCTCGGGTCGCGGGCTGACGGACATCACGGCGGCGTGCGAGGCATTTGTTTCCGAGATCGGGGCCAGCGAGGGCCTCCTGTCGATCTTCGTGCCGCATGCGACGGCCGGCGTCGTCGTCCTCGAGATCGGGGCCGGCTCGGACGCCGACCTGATGGCGGCGCTCGATCGCCTGCTGCCGCGTGACGAATCGCTCTACCGGCACCGGCACGGCTCCACCGGTCACGGCGCCGATCACGTCCTGCCGCTGCTCGCTCCGCCGTCGTTGACCGTCCCCGTGGTCGACGGACGGCTGACGCTCGGGACCTGGCAATCGATCTGCCTGCTCGATCCGAACGCGGACAACGCCAGCAGGACGGTCCGCCTGGGGTTCCTCGCCGGCTGACGGCCCCGAACCGGCGTTGCCCCGGTGCACCGCCGGCCGCGCCGATCGCTTCGTCGACTCGGTGTCCGGGTGTCCGCCCCGGCAGTCGGGCGCTATACTCCCCAGAACCCTGGCCGGCTCCGAGCCGGCCCCGCGTCGACCGAGCCCCGACGAACCGTCCCCAACATCGTCGACCATGACCCCTCGCGGGTCGCCGGAGGAGAGAACCGATGCCGTTGCGTTCTGATTCCGAGAACTTCGCGCTGATCCGGGTCATCGGTGTCGGAGGTGGCGGGAGCAACGCGGTCAACCGGATGATCCGGGCCGAGATGATGGGTGTGGAGTTCATCGCCTGCAACACGGACGCGCAGGCCCTGCTCCAGGCCGACGCCCCGCACAAGATCCGGATCGGCGACAAGATCACCCGCGGGCTCGGCGCAGGCGGCGACGCGACCATCGGCCAGCGGTCCGCGGAAGAAGACTCGGAAAAGATCAGCCAGGCGCTGGTCGACTCGGACATGGTCTTCATCACGGCGGGGCTCGGGGGCGGCACCGGCTCGGGCGCAGCACCGGTCGTGGCCCAGATCGCCAAGGAAGGCGGCGCCCTGACCATCGGCGTCGTCACCAAGCCGTTCTCCTTCGAGGGCGCTCGCCGGAAGCTGATCGCCGAGCGGGCGGCGGAGGAGCTGAAGGCCCAGGTCGACACCTTGATCACTGTTCCGAACGACCGGCTCAAGGACGTCGTCCAGAAGAACACCAGCATCCTCGACGCGTTCCGGGTCGTCGACGACGTCCTCCGCCAGGGTGTCCAGGGGATCAGCGACATCATCACGATGCCCGGGCTGATCAACCTCGATTTCGCCGACGTGCGCGCGATCATGAAGGACGCGGGCTCGGCGCTCATGGGCATCGGGCGGGCGTCCGGCGAGAACCGCGCCGTGGAAGCTGCCCGACAGGCGATCGCCAGCCCGCTGCTCGAGGTCGACATCGCGGGCGCCCAGGGGATCCTGTTCAACATCACCGGATCCTCCAGCCTCAGTCTGTTCGAGGTAACCGAGGCCGCCGAGGAGATCCGCGCGGCAGCCGACCCGGAGGCCAACATCATCTTTGGCACCAGCTTCAACGAGCGGCTCGGCGAAGAGGTGATGATCACGGTCATCGCCACGGGCTTTGACGGGGGCCGGAAGCGCCAGACCGCTCGGCAGGAAGCGACCGGGGTCATGGACTCGGCCGCGACCGCGCGACCGGCGCGCGAGCGGGACTTCCTCGAGGAGCTCCAGCGCCAGCGCGACGAGGTTGCCGAAGGCACTGGCTACGGCTCGACCCGGCTCGACGAGGAAACGGCGGCTGTCGCCGTCCCGCGCATCGAACGATCGGTTGGCGAGCCGGTTCGCCGGACGGCGCCGGCCTACGATGCCGATGACCTCGAGATCCCGAGCTTCCTCCGCCGCAAGTAGGGCGCGCCGCCGGCGCGCGGCCGGCGCAGGACGTTGATCGCCCGGCGGTGACCGCGAACGAGCCAGTCGATCGAGTAGCCGCGTACCGCGCTGCCCGGACCCGCGTCCTCGACCGGATCGCCCGAGTCGCGACCCGGGCGGATCGCGATCCTGGATCGGTGACCTTGCTCGCGGTGTCCAAGACCGTCCACGCCGGCGCGCTCCGCGACGCCGTGGCTGCCGGGCTCGATCAGCTCGGCGAGAACCGCGTGCAGGAGGCCGTCGCCAAGGCCCCGGCTGTGCCGGGCGCTCGCTGGCAGCTCGTCGGCCCGCTCCAGGGCAACAAGGCCCGCAAGGCGATCGAACTGTTCGAATCGATCCAATCGGTGGACTCGCTGGCGCTGGCCGAGCGACTGGACCGGCTGAGCGGCGAGATCCGGCCGGGCGAACGCTATCCGGTCCTGCTCCAGGTCAACGTAGACGACGACCCATCCAAGGCCGGCTTCATGCCCGTGGCACTCGAGGGCGCCATCGACCAGCTCGCCCGCCTGGCATCCCTCGAGATCCGTGGCTTGATGACGATCGGACGGCTGGTCGACCAGGCCGAAGCGGCGCGGCCCACTTTCCAGCGCCTCCGGGCGCTGTCCGAGTCGCTCCGCGGTCGTGGTGACGTGATTGGCCCGGAGCTGTCGATGGGCATGACCGATGACTTCGAGGTGGCGATCGAGGAAGGCTCTACCATCGTCCGGGTCGGCCGCGCCTTGTTCGGCGAGCGGCACGATCACGACCACGGTCACGGCGGTGGTCTCGGCGGTGGCGGTGGCAACGAAGGCGGCGCGGACCGCGACGAGGAGCTCGACCCGTGACTGCGGTCGGCTCGCCGGCGCGCTTGGTAGACTCGCCCTCGTGGGTGTCTCGTTCCTCGGCAACTTCCTGCAGTTCCTGCTGATCGCGCTGTGGGCGCTGGTCTTCGGACGGATGCTGAGCACCTGGTTCGACCCTGGAGGGCGCAACCAGATCTCCGCCTTCCTGATCCAGGCGACCGAGCCGATGCTCGCGCCGGTCCGCCGGATGCTGCCGCAGACCGGCATGGTCGATTGGTCCGGCTTTATCGTCCTCCTGATCCTCGGCTTTCTCGCTCGCTCGTTTTGAGGTCTTGAGCTTCACCGACGTCCGGTTCGCCGTCCGACTCACCCCGCGATCCTCGGTCAACCGCGTCGAAGGGGTCTTCGACGGTGTCCTGCGCCTTCGGGTCACGTCGCCTGCCGTGGAGGGTGCGGCGAACGCGGCCCTCGTCGCGCTGCTGGCCGACGAGCTTCGCATCGGGAAGCGGGATGTCCGGATCGTCGCCGGAGCGACCAGTCGCCAGAAGCTGGTCGTCGTCGACGGCGTAGATGAGGACGCTGATCGTTGCCCGGTGGCCCGGCCTGCGGGTATGATCTCCGGGCGGATGGCTCGCGGGAGCGAGGCCTCCGGCTTCCGAGCGTCAGGAGCGGCCGAGCCGGCCTGACCGCTCTCTCGGGCGATTGGCTCAGTGGTTAGAGCACACGGTTCACATCCGTGGGGTCACTGGTTCGAATCCAGTATCGCCCACCATTCCCACCCTGACCTCCCTGACCGGACCGGTCGCCTACGAATCGCACCGGGAGGACGGGATGGATCTGGTCACCGACACCGAAGGCGCGCTCCGCGAGCAGCTGGCCGAACTCCTCGACGGGGTAGGCGCCCACATGTCGTTCGACGAGGCTGTGGCCGATTTCCCTGACGACGCGATCAACCGGCGGCCTCCGAACGTGGACTACACGCCCTGGCACCTGCTGGAGCATCTGCGACTGACGCAGGCCGACATCCTCGACTACGTGGTCAACGCGGGGTACGTCGAGCCGACCTGGCCCGACGACTACTGGCCGCACCGCGACGCGGTCGCCACCCGAGCGATGTTCGATGCGAGCGTCGAAGGCTTCCGCGCCGACCTTGCCGAGCTGCGCGCGCTGGTTGTCGATCCGTCGCGGGACCTGTTCGCCGTCATCCCCGGGACGAACCACACGCTGCTCCGGGAAGCGCGTGTCGACGCCGACCACAACGCCTATCACGTCGGCGAATTCGCGGTCCTTCGGCAGGTCATGGGCACGTGGCCACCGGGCCACGAATAGTCGCGGCCGACCGCGTCACGTCCCGGTGGGATCGTGCGTCAGACTGGCAACAAGCGGCATGCTCCTCCGCGAATGAAGCCCTCGGTCCTCCCCCGGGGGCTTCTTCGTGCCCGGCGCCGCCTCGGCGGAGCAGGCTATTGCGTGACCAGCCGGAACGTGTCGAGAATCCGGTCCGCCGCGGAGAAGTCGCGATCCTCCACGGCCTGAACCTGGACGAGCATCAGGAAGCTGCGGTCCTCGGGCTCCGCGACCACCTCGAGAAGCGAGACGTCTCCGTCGGGGCCGCATTCTCGCCAGATCTGGTATTGGCCCGTGTAGAGGGCATCCGCGTAGGCATCGCCGACGACGTCGCCGCACTCGTTGCTGAAGTCGGATTCGGCCAGGAACTCGGCCGGCGTGTACGCGGCCGGCAGCGTGGTCGAGGCTCCGAAGAACATCCCCGGGACGTCCCAGCCGTCGCGCCACGCGCCGATGTCCGGTGCGGCGACGACAACCACGCCAACGTTCTCGCCGCCGTGGTCCCAGGTCGAGGTGGACAGGTCCGTCCACGCTGCCGGCAGCTCGACGCTGATCGTACCCGTGTCGTCCGTGCGCTCGACGTACTCGGGGTAGTCGTCCGTCGTGCCCTCGTCATCCGCAAAGCTGGTGGCCAGGGTGAGTTCGGCCCCGTTGATCTCGCCTTCGAGGATCTCGGCCGTATCCAGCCGGAGGACCTGGACGGGCATCACGTCCGTCGGTCGGTGGCTGCGCAGGATCTCGCAGTACTCCTTCATCGTGCCGTCGGTGGCCAGTGAGACGGTCGACAGCTGGGTGATGATGTCGCCGCCGGTGATGCCCGTCCGGGCAGCAGGGGATCCAGGCTTGACCGAATAGACCCAGATGCCTGAGTAGTCCTCGCCGACGAACGCCGTCCCGTTGACCCCGATCGAGTACAGGTCGTTCCCGTCGCGGAGCTTCTCGACCACCGATCGGGCCTCGTCACCGGCGATCGCCCAATGCTGCTGGGTGTCGGGATCGCCCGCGTAGTGCACCCCGACGACCTTCGCGTCCGCCGTGATCACCGGTCCACCCGAGTTGCCCGGGTTCGTGGCGGCGTCGTGTTCGATCGAGTCCTCCACCCACGCCCAGTTCTCGTCCAGGATGCCGTGAGCACGGCTGACGATCCCACGCGTGAGGGTGTACTCGGGGTCGCCCAGCGGGAACCCGGCCACGTAGATGTCCAGGCCGGGCCGGATCTCCCCGTCGTACCAGTCGAGGTACGGAACGTCGGCGACGTCGTCGATCTCGATGACGGCCAGGTCCGCGCATTCCGATGCCCCGAGGACCCGGGCCGCGTGCTCTTCGCGGTCCGGGCCGATCCAGGCCTTGATGCTGGCCGCGCCCGTCACGACATGGTTGTTGGTCACCGCGATCCCTGACGGGTCGATCACGAATCCGGAGCCGCGTCCGGTCTCGACGCGCTCGCCCTGCTCGGGATCACGGAACGTGCCGGTGGCCTCGATCTGCAGGACCGCCTCGATGGCGTCGTCGAAGGTGGCGAGTGCGCCGGAGGTGGATGGTTCCGGGGTGGGCGCAGCGGTCGCAGGCGGCGTTGCCGATGGGGACGACGTCGCCGCGGGTGCGCCGCACCCGACGGCGACGAGGACCACGGCGAGTGTCGCGGGCGCCAGGCGTCGCAGGACCACGGTGATCAACCCCCTCTCGTCACGCGTCGTGTCTGGTCGCCGACGGCGAGCCAAGTATCTGCAACGGCCAGGCTGCGTCAAGCGCCCGGACCCGCCTTTCGAGCCCGGCTAAGCCTCCGTGGCGAGCCTCCGCAGGACCGCCGGGAGGATGCCTCCCGACCGGTAGTACTCGACGTCGATCGGGCCATCCAGCCGGGCGATCGCTTCGAACCGGCGCGTAGTCCCGTCGCCGCCGGAGGCCGGATCGCGGAGGGCCGTCACGACCACCGACTGGTGGGGCGTCAGCCCGGTGGCGAGTCCGTGGACGTCGAAGATCTCCCGGCCCGTGAGCCCCAACGAGGCGCCGGTCTCGCCCGGTCGGAACTGCAGTGGCAGGATGCCCATTCCGACCAGGTTCGAGCGATGGATCCGCTCGTAGCTCTCGGCCAGCACGAACCGGACGCCGAGCAGGGCCGGGCCCTTGGCCGCCCAGTCGCGCGATGACCCGGAGCCGTATTCGCGGCCGGCGAGGATGGCCAGCGGGACGTTCTCGGCCTGGTACCGCATCGCGATGTCGTAGATGAACCCGTCCTCGCCATCGGGCAGGTGGATCGTGTACGGACCCTCCTTGTCCTCGACGAGCCGGTTTCGCAACCGGATGTTGGCGAACGTGCCTCGGACCAGGACCTCGTGGTGGCCGCGACGAGCCCCGTACGAGTTGAATTCGAGCGGCGCGACACCGTGCGCCTGCAGCCACTGGCCCGCCGGCGACCATGGCGCGATGGAGCCAGCCGGGGAGATGTGATCGGTCGTCACCGAATCGCCGAGCACGGCGAGGACCCGGGCGCCGGCGATGTCGCCAACCGGTGGCGGCGTCAGGGTCATCCCATCGAAGAACGGCGGTCGGGCGATATAGCTCGAGTCGTCCAGCCACTCGTAGCGGTCGCCCGATGGGATCGGCAGCGCCCGCCATCGCTCGTCGCCCTCGAAGACCGTGGCGTAGGTCCGCCGGAAGAGCTCCGGGTCGATCGACCCGGCGATGGTCGTCCGGATCTCCTCGGATGCGGGCCAGATGTCGGCGAGGAAGACCGGCGAGCCGTCCGACGCCGGTGCCCAGCGGCTCGGTCGTCAAGTCGATGTCGACACGGCCGGCAAGCGCGAAAGCCACGACGAGGGGCGGCGACGCGAGGTAGCTCGCACGGGCGAGCGGATGGATCCGGCCCTCGAAGTTGCGGTTACCGGACAGGACTGCGGCGACGACCAGGTCGTTCGCCTCGACCGCGGCGGCGACCGCCTCGTCGAGCGGGCCGGAGTTGCCGATACAGGTCGTGCAGCCATATCCGGCCAGCGAGAAGCCGAGCGCCTCGAGCGGGGCCATGAGCCCGGCGGCCTCGAGATAGCCCGTCACCGCCTTCGAACCCGGTGCCAGCGAGGTCTTGACCGTCGGAGCAACGCGCAGCCCGCGGGCGACCGCGTTCCGAGCCAGAAGCCCGGCCCCGACCATGACCGTCGGGTTCGACGTGTTGGTGCACGACGTGATCGCGGCGATCGCCACCGACCCGGTCCGGACGGTCGCACGCTGCCCGTCGATCTCGATCTCGATCGGCCGATAGGAGCGCTCGTCGACCGGCCCGCGCGCGGCGACCAGGTCGGCCGATGGGGCCGGTTCGTCCGCCGCGTCGCCGCGGGCGAACGACGGGGGGTCGCTCGCCGGGAAGGATGCCGCCGATGCCTCCTCGACCAGCCCGTCGCCTTCGATCGGCTCCTCGCCCGTCAGGTCGGCGATCGCACCGTCCAGGCCGTTCGGGAAGTTCGACCGGAAGTTGTCCCGCAGCGCCGTCAACGGCACTCGATCCTGCGGCCGGCGCGGACCCGCCACTGACGGATCGACCGTCGCGAGGTCCAGTTCCAGGAGGTCGTCGAAGTCCGGCCCGTCGCCGGGTTCACGCCACAGGCCCTGGGTCTTGGCGTAGCCCTCGACGAGCGCGATGCGCTCGGGTGAGCGGCCGGTCAGGCGCAGGTAGGTCAGCGTCTCGTCGTCGATCGGGAAGAGGGTGGCCGTGGCCCCGAACTCGGGGCTCATGTTGCTGATCGTGGCCCGGTCCGCCAGCGAGAGTCCGGCCAGCCCGTCGCCAGCGAACTCCACGAAGGACCCGACCACGCCGTGAGCCCGCAGCATTTCGGTGACGACGAGGACCAGGTCGGTTGCCGTCGAGCCCTGGGGCAGGCTGCCGCGAAGGCGGACCCCGACCACGTGCGGCATCGGCTGGTACAGCGGCTGGCCGAGCAGGACCGCCTCGGCTTCGATCCCCCCGACGCCGAACCCGAGGACGCCAAGGCCGTTGACCATGGTCGTGTGCGAATCGGTGCCGACGAGGGTGTCCGGGAAGGCGACCCGGCCGCCGTTGCCGTCGTCGCGGTCGTCGATCACGGTGGCCAGGAACTCGAGGTTGACCTGGTGAACGATCCCGGTCCCCGGGGGCACGACGCGGAGATCACGAAAGGCGGTCTGAGCCCAGCGCAGCAGCTGGTACCGCTCGCCGTTTCGCTCGTATTCCCGGCCCACATTGAACGCGAACGCGGCCGGCGTGCCGAACCGGTCGACCTGCACGGAGTGGTCGATCACCAGGTCGGCTGGGACCAGCGGGTTGACCTTGGCCGGATCGCCACCGAGGCTGGCCATGGCGTCGCGCATGACGGCGAGATCGACGATGGCGGGGACGCCGGTGAAATCCTGGAGCACCACCCGCGCCGGCATGAACGGGACGTCGGCCTCTGCGGGCTCACCCGGTCGCCAGGCGCTCAGCCGTTCCACGTCGTCGCCTGTGACGATCCCGCGGCCGGCGTGGCGGAGTACGTTCTCGAGCAGGATCTTGACCGTCACAGGCGCCCGACCGAGGTCGATTCGGTCTGCCAGCGCGTCCAGCCGGTAATAGGTCAGGGGATGGGCACCGGCGGTCAGGGTGCCGCGCGCGCCGAACGGATCGGGCGGATTGGTGTCGGGTCGTCGAGCTGCCATCGCGGCACGCCTCCTGTCGTCAACCGCGGCGATCCGCGGGCCAGTCGGCGCCGGACGGGTGCGCCCGTCCTGGGTCGAGATCGGTGGCGAGTATAACAGCGGACCGCAGGCTAGACTCAAGCACACGATGCGACCCTGGGGCGACCTGCCTGGCGACGACCCCGAGCGCGACCGCAAGCAACGCGAAGCCGAGCTGGAGGCCGCCGGCATCGACCTCGATCCGACTCCACCGAGCGGTCGGCGAACGCCCGACGACCACGGGCCCGAGGGCCATTCCCACCCGCACGAACAGTCTCAGCCAGGCGAGACCCCGGTCATCGGCATCGTCGGCGCGGGGGCGGTCGGGACCGCGCTGGGCGTGGCCCTGTCCCGTGCCGGCTGGCCGGTTCATGCCGTGTCGAGTCGCGACGCTTCCAGGCGCGAGCGGTTCCGCTCCCTGGTCGACGTCACGCGCGCGTTCGTCGACCCCGAGCCGCTGGTCGAGGAGGTCGAGCTGATCATCCTGGCCGTCCCGGACGACGCGGTGGCGCCCCTGGCGAGCACGCTGCGGATGTACAGCGGCCAGGCGATGATCCATACCAGCGGCGCGCTCGGCGCGAACGTGCTGGCCCCGGCGATGGCCGCCGGCACACAGGTCGGGTCGTTCCACCCCCTGGTTGCGTTCGCCGACACGGAGCGCGCCGTGGCCTCGCTCCACGGCGCCACGGTGGCGATCGAGGCGGACGACCAGCTGGCGGCCATGCTCGCCGCCATGGCCGAGGCGATCGGCGCGACGCCAGTCCGTCTGGCTTCTGGCGCCAAGGCCGCCTACCACGCCGCCGCGGTCCTGGCGGCCGGCGGGTTCGTGGCCCTCCTCGACGCCATCGCGGAACTCGGCCGGGTAGCGGGTCTCGATGAAGCGGGGTCGCTTGCGGTCTATGGCGATCTCATCGAGGGGACGCTGGGGAATGCCAGGGCCCTGGGCATCGGGGCGGCGCTCACGGGTCCGATCACGCGTGGCGACCTTGGGACGCTCCGGACGCACCTCGATACCCTTCGGGTGGACGCGCCCGGAGCCCTCGCGCTCTACGTGGCCGCGGGTCATCGGGAAATCGACCTGGCGACCGGTCGCGGGGCGCTCGACAGCCACGCCGCCGGGGCCATGCGCCGGGCGCTCGACGACGCAGTTGCGCGGCCCGACTGAACGGGTACCATTGCGCCCCATGGAGCACAGCATCGCCGCCAAGTACGCGGCCCGTCCGGCGGCGCGATTCGTGCGTCCATCCACCCGGACCCGCGAACCCAGGTTGGGTCTTCGACCCGCCGGGACGTTCCGCGCGCCAAGCGTCCGGCCGACCGTGCTCCACGGTCCCGACGTGGCTCCGTTGACCCGCCTCCGCGCCAGCTGGCGATCGATCCAGCCCGCCCGCTCGCGTCACCGCGGCGGCGGTCGTCCCGGCCCGTTGGTCGTGATGCACTGGGCCCGGTCCGGGCGACCCGGGGCCCGACCTCGCCGCCCGGGCGCCCCATCGGCGCCGTGGCCCGCCTGAGGGCCACCACCGCCACGTCCGCCGGCGGGATCGTCATCCGCCACGAGTCGGGGCGTACGTGGCTCGTCGTCGGGAGCCGCCGCCGTGACCGTGACGGCTCGACCTGGACGTTGCCCAAGGGCACGCCGAACCCTGGCGAAACCCGCGAGGAGACCGCGCTTCGCGAAGTGGCCGAGGAGACCGGCCTGCAGGTCCGGATCACCGGCCCGCTCGACTCGATCGAATACTTCTTCGTCCAGAGCGGCCAGCGGATCCACAAGACGGTCCACTACTTCCTGATGGAGCCGATCGGCGGCGACCTGGCCGGTCACGACCATGAGTTCGAGCAGGTCCGGTGGGTGACGTTCGCGGAGGCCAGCACCATGCTCACGTTCGAGACGGAACGGGCGCTCGTCGCGCGTGCCGCCACGGTCGTCGACGCGATGCAGCCGGCGAGCGAGGGACGCTCAGCCGGGGCGGCGTCGTGATGACCTCCGGTACCGCGATGGCGATCGCGTCGTGACCGAAGCCGCGGAGCCGGCGGTCCACAACACCCCGCTGATCGACGCCCACAAGGCGCTCGATGCGCGGCTGATCGAGTTCGGCGGCTGGCTCATGCCCGTCCAGTACACATCGATCATCGAGGAGCATCGCGCGGTCAGGGAGCGGGTCGGCCTGTTCGACCTGTCGCACATGGGCGAGCTGTACGTGGAGGGTCCCGATGCCGGCGCGGCGCTGGCCGCGGCGCTGGTCACGGATCCCCCGAGCCTGGCGATCGGGCGCGCCCATTACTCGATGATCTGCACGCCGGACGGCGGGATCATCGATGACCTGATCGTGTATCGCCTGGCGGAGAGCACGTTCCTGGTCGTCGCCAACGCGGGCAATGCCGGCGTCGTGTCGGACGCGCTCGCGGAACGGCTGGTCACCTTCAAGGCGGTGCTGGACGACCGGGCGCTCGCGACCGGGCTCCTGGCGGTGCAGGGACCGCGTTCGATCGACGCCCTGAAGCCGCACACCGACGTCGATCTCGATGCCTTGAAGTACTACGCGATCGCCGAGGGGACGGTCGCCGGGATCCCGGCCCTGGTAGCGAGGACCGGCTACACCGGCGAGGACGGGTTCGAGGTCTTCGTCGACACCGCGCAGACCGCCCGCCTGTGGGACGTCCTCCTCGAGGCGGTCCGAGGGCACGACGGCCTGCCGATCGGGCTCGGCGCCCGCGACACGCTCCGGCTCGAGGCGGGGATGCCGCTGTACGGCAACGAGCTCGATCTCGAGACGAACCCCTTCGAAGCGGGGCTTGGCCGGGTGGTCAAGCTGGCCAAGCCGGACGAGTTCGTCGGCCGGGCGGCGCTCGAGAAGGTGGCCCGCGATGGCCCCTCGCGCCGGCTCGTCGGGCTCATCGTCGAGGGACGTGGGATCGCCCGTCACGGCTACCCGGTCATGGTCGGCGACCGCCGCACCGGCGTGGTCACGAGCGGCACGCAGTCGCCGAGCCTCGGCGTCCCGATCGCGATGGCGTACGTCGCACCCGGCGACGCTGAGCCGGGTACCGTTGTCGACATCGAAATCCGAGACGCTCGTGTGCCCGCGCGGGTCGTCGCCCTGCCGTTCTACAAGAGGAAAGCGTGACGTGAGCGTACCCACGGACCTGCGCTACACGAAGGACCACGAGTGGGTCCGGGTCGATGGCGATGAGGCCACCATCGGGATCACGGCGTATGCCGCCGATCAGCTGGGCGATATCGTCTTCGTGGAGCTGCCAGACGCCGGACGGTCGATCGACCAGTTCGCGACGTTCGGCGTGGTGGAGTCGGTCAAGGCGGTCAGCGACCTGTTTGCCCCGGTCGGTGGCGAGGTCATCGAGGGCAACGCGGCGCTGACCTCGAAGCCGGAACTGGTCAATGAATCGCCCTACGGGGACGGCTGGATGCTCCGCATCCGGGTCGCCGATCCGGCGCAGCTCGACGATCTCCTCGCCCCCGACGTCTACGACGCGCTCATCGCCGCGGGCTGAACCTCCGCGATGCCGTACGGTCCGCACACCGATGCCGATCGAGCCAGGATGCTCGACGCCATCGGGATCACCTCCGTCGACCAGCTTTTCGACGACATCCCGAAGGATCTGCGCGCCAGTCCGCTCGACCTGCCCGATCCCGAACCCGAGCTCGACCTTGCGGCGCGCCTGAGCGCCCTGGCCGCGCGGAACCGGACCGATCTCGCGTCGTTCCTGGGTGCCGGCGTCTATCGGCACTGGAGCCCGCCGGCGGTGGACCAGATCCTGCTGCGCGGCGAGTGGTACACGGCGTACACGCCCTACCAGCCCGAGATCAGCCAGGGCACGCTCCAGAGCATCTACGAATACGAGAGCCTGATCGGCGAGCTCGTGGACCTCGACGTGGTGTCCGCCTCGCATTACGACGGCGCGGCCGCGACCGCCGAAGCAGGCCTGATGACCTGCCGGGCCACGCGGCGCGAGCGCGTCCTCGTGTCGCGAGGGGTCCACCCCCACTACCGGCAGACCCTCCGGACCTACTTCGGGGGCGGGCTGGAGCTCGAGGAGATCCCTTTGGTCGCCGAGGGCGATGCCGCCGGCACGACGGACCTCGTAGCCCTCGAACGCCTCCTCGCGGACACCGACCGGCCGGTGGCCGGGGTCATCGCCGCCCAGCCCAACTTCCTGGGCTTGCTCGAGCCGATGCCCGCGATCGGGGAGGTGGCCCATGCCGCGGGAGCGCTGTTCGTCTCCGTGGTCGAGCCGGTCAGCCTCGCGGTTCTCGCTCCGCCCGGTGCGTATGGCGCGGACATCGCGGCTGGCGAGGGGCAACCGCTCGGGATCGCTCCGCAGTACGGCGGTCCCTATCTCGGGATCCTGGCCTCGACCGATGCGCTGGTGCGCCAGATCCCGGGACGTCTCGTCGGACTGACGACGGACCTTGACGGCACGCGGGCCTTTGTCATGACCATGCGTGCACGCGAACAGGACATCCGGCGCGACAAGGCCGCCAGCAACATCTGCACCAACCAGGCACTGCTCGCACTGGCCGCGTCGGTCTACCTCGCGACCATCGGGCCGCATGGCCTGCGGGACGTGGCGGCGCTTGGGGCGGCGCACGCTGCGGAGCTCGAAACGGCCTTGGCCGCGGCCGGTGCTCCACGCATCCATCCTGGCCCGTACCTCAACGAGTTCGCGGTCCGCGTCACCGACGCGCCCGCGGTCCACCGACGGCTGCTCGACCGGGGTGTCCTGGCGGGTCTCGTCCTGGCCGATGCGGAGCCCGGTGACCCGACGCTCGCCGACGGGCTGCTGGTGTGTGCGACCGAGCTGACCACATCAGACGAGATCCGGCGGTTTTCCGAAACACTCGGCGAGGTCCTGGGTGGCCGGCCGCCGGCCGCCGTCGAAGCGGGAGCCGGCTCGGAGCGCGACCGCCGTGCCGCCGCGGCCGCTGGACGGGGCTGAGCCATGGGTGTCACGGGCCATCGCATGCAGCCAACCCTCTTCGAGCGAGGCCGCCCGGGTCGTGGTGGAGGCAAGATCCCGCACCCGCCCCGGAACGCGCTCGATCGCATCCCGGCAAGCGCTCGCCGGGAGGTCCCGCCTGGCCTGCCGGAGATGAACGAACCGGACGTCGTCCGCCACTACGTCAACCTCTCCCAGCTCAACTACGCGGTGGACACGGGCTTCTATCCGTTGGGTTCGTGCACCATGAAGTTCAATCCGAAGCTCAACGAGTGGGCCGCCAGGTTGCCGGGGTTCGCCAACCTCCATCCGCTGGCGCCTGACGCCGCGGCCCAGGGCACGCTCCAGCTGCTGTTCGAGCTGGAGGAGGCGCTCGCGGAGATCTCCGGCATGCAGGCCGTCAGCCTCCAGCCGGCCGCCGGCGCGCAGGGTGAGCTCACCGGGATCCTGATGATCCGGGCCTACCACCGGGCGCGGGGCGACGCCGATCGGACCGAGGTCCTCGTCCCGGACTCGAGCCACGGGACCAACCCGGCCACGGCGTCCATGGCCGGCTACAAGACCGTGACGGTGCCGTCGGCGGCCGACGGCGGAGTCAATGTCGACGCCTTCCGGGCGGCGCTGGGGCCCCGCACGGCCGCCGTGATGATCACGAACCCATCAACGCTCGGGCTGTTCGAAACACGGATCGGGGAGCTGCTCGAAGCCGTCCATGCGGCGGGCGCCCTGGCCTACATGGACGGCGCCAACCTCAACGCCATCCTCGGGCGGTTCAAGCCAGGCGAGGCCGGGTTCGACGTGATGCATTTCAACGTGCACAAGACGTTCTCGACGCCCCATGGCGGCGGCGGTCCTGGCGCCGGCCCGGTCGGGGTGGGGGACGCGCTCTTGCCCTTCCTGCCCGAGCCGCGGGTCCTCCGGGCGGACGACGGCACGTATCGGCTCGAGCGCACCGGCGAGCGATCGACGTCGATCGGTCGTCTCCGGAGCTTCGTGGGCAACACCGGCGTCCTCGTGCGCGCGTATGCCTATATCCGGGCGCATGGGGCCAGCGGCCTGCGCGAGGTGACCGACGACGCCGTGCTTGCAGCCAACTACCTGCGGCATCGTCTCTCCGGCACCTATGACATGCCGTACGACCGGCCCTGCAAGCACGAGTTCGTCGCATCCGCGGCGACCATCAAGAAGAAGACCGGCGTCCGGACGCTCGACATCGCCAAGCGGCTGATCGATTACGGCTATCACCCGCCGACGATCTACTTCCCGTTGATCGTCGAGGAAGGGATGTTGATCGAGCCCACCGAGACCGAATCCCTCGAGACGCTGGATGCGTTCGCGGATGCCCTGGTGGCCATCGCGGCGGAGACGGAAACGTCCCCGGATCTCGTGACGAGTGCCCCGCACGTCGCCCCGGTCCGGCGTCTTGACGAGGCGACCGCGGCTCGCCAGCCCAACCTCCGCTGGCGGCCGATGACCGGGGCTCAAACCCCCTGTCCCGACTGATCCGGGCACGTCCGCCGAACCATACGAACGTTCGTTAGGTTGGAAGTTGACAGTCGGTGAGGCGCTGTGGATAGTACCGGCAGCACTGCGACCTCGAACCGTGCACCCGCTGCGAAGACGCCTGTCCCCCGAATCGAGTGGGAGGCTCGATCCGGACCCTGGATTGGCGTGGCTTGCAGTGGCCATGGTGCGAGCGTCGTATCAGCGGGAGATCTCGGGTAAACCAACCCGTTCGGAGGACAGTTGATGCAGAAGCGACTCCTTGGCATTCTCGCCAGCGTGGCCGTCATCGCGGCGGCCTGCGGCGGTGCCACCACCAGCTCGGCGCCGCCCGCGGCGTCGGATGGTGCCCCACCCGCGTCGGCCGATGCGCCGTCGACGCCCCCGG
This sequence comes from uncultured Chloroflexia bacterium, assembly GCA_963809045.1. GTDB lineage: Bacteria > Chloroflexota > Limnocylindria > Limnocylindrales > CSP1-4 > SPCO01. Next base: position 2,129,705 of record CAWEHW010000004.1, on the reverse strand, counting down.
ATTCGAACCTCGCTGCGGACCAGGTCCTGAGGATCGACCTCGGCACCGAACCGCCGGCTCTCGATCCCAACATCGCCCAGGACTCGACCTCGATCGCGGTCCTGAATGCGCTTCATCGCGGCCTCACCTACCTCAACGAGGACCTGGTGGCCTCCCCGGCGCTCGCCGAGTCGTGGGACTTCTCGGCTGACGGCCAGACGATCACCTTCCACCTTCGTGACGCCGTCTACAGCAACGGCGACCCGATCGTCGCCGGCGACTTCGTCTACAGCTGGAAGCGCCTCGTCGACCCGCGAACTGCGGCCCCGTACGCCTACAACATGAGCGACGTCGTGGGTGGCGCCGACCTCGTGGCGCTCGCCGGTGCGGATCCCGCCCCGACAGACGCCGAGATCGATGCGCTGCTCGAAGAGTTCGGCGTCTCCGCGCCGGACGACAAGACCTTCGTGGTCAACCTGGTCAAGCCGGCCACCTACTTCCTGGCGATCGCCGGGCTGTGGCATTCGGCCCCGATCCAGGCATCCTGGATCGAGTCGCCCGAACGCGACCGAGGCCGAGAACTACGTGAGCTCAGGGCCATTCATCATGACGACCTGGGACCACAACAGCCAGATCGTCCTCGAGCCGAACACGACCTACTGGGGCCAGAAGCCGACCCTCACGCGCATCGAGATGTCGATGATCGTCGAGCCGGCGGCCGGCCAGGCGGCCTACGAGGCTGGTGAGCTCGACATGTTCCTGACCCCGGCGGCCGATATCCGCCGCGTGCAGGACGATCCGGTCATGGGACCGGAAGTCGTCAACTCGCCGCAGTTCGCCATCGGCTACTACAACTACAACACCGCGGAAGGCCCCACGGCCAACCTCAACTTCCGCAAGGCGCTGACCCAGTCGATCGACAAGGAAGCCTTGATCGAGCTCGCCTGGGGCGGCACCGGCGTCGTGGCCAACACGATCGTCCCGCCGGGCATGCTTGCGTACAACGAGAACCTCAACCCGTATCCGTACGATCCCGAAGCGGCCAAGGCGAACTTCGCCACGGCGCTGACGGAGCTCGGCTACGCGAGCGCGGCCGACGTCCCGGTCCTCCGGTTCACGTACAACACCGGTTCGGACCATGAGAACCGCGTCGCGTTCATGGCCCAGGCCTGGACCGACACGCTCGGCCTCCAGTTCGACCAGCAGGGCTCCGAGTTCGGGGTGTTCCTCACGGCACGCCACGACCTCGAGTTCGACATCGCCAGGAACGCCTGGGGCCAGGACTATCCTCACCCCAACAACTTCCTGAACGACCTGTTCCGCTGCGGTGGCGGCAACAACGACACCGGCTGGTGCAACGAGGAGTACGACGGCCTGATCGACCAGGCCGCTGCCGAGCCCGACTCTGCCGCGCAGGAAGCGCTCTACCAGCAGGCTGAAGAGATCATGATCAACGACGCAGTGGTCATCCCGCTGCGCTTCCCGATCAGCCAGTACACCGTGAAGCCGTACGTCCTTGACTACGTCGTCACCCCCGGTGACGCTCAGCTCCCGGGCGACCTCTTCTACGAGACCATCAAGATCGCCGAGCACTAGAACGTCGCAGGGGTGGGCCGGCCTCGCCGGCCCACCCACGACCAAGGCCCTTGAGCGTCCCCTCGAGGTCCTCGGTCGTTCGAGACGACTGATCTGTCGAGAACCGTCAAGCGTGGGAGTCCTGCAGTGATCTCTTACCTTCTCCGACGGGTCCTCTGGATCGTCCCTGTCCTGTTCGTGGTGTCGATCATCACGTTCACCCTGATGCACATGGTCCCGGGCGGGCCATGGGACGCCGAAAAGACGCTTCCCGATGCGACCGTCGCGGCGCTCAACACGAAGTACGGCCTCGACAAGCCGATCCTCGAGCAATACCTCCAGTGGGCCGGCAACCTGGTCCAGGGCGACCTCGGGCCGTCCTACAAGTATCGGGACCGGTCCGTCAACGAGATCATGGCCGACGGCATCTGGGTGACCGTGCAGCTCGGCGTGATGGCCTTCCTCCTCGTCGGTCGCCGTCGGTATCCCGTTGGGCGTGATCGGCGCCCTGGGTCACAACCGGTGGCCGGATTACGCTCACGACCGTGCCGTGTCGATCGTGGGGATCGCGACGCCCAGCTTCGTCGCGGCGATCCTGCTGATCCTGATCTTCTCGGTCGGGTTAGGGTGGTTCCCGACGAACGGCTGGAAGGGTCCCGAATACTGGGTCCTGCCCACGTTCGCCTTGGCGCTATTCCCGATCGCGGCGATCGCGAGATACACACGGGCGTCGATGCTCGAAGTCACGCGTCGTGACTACGTCCGAACCGCCCACAGCAAGGGGATCGCGCAGAACTCGGTGGTCCTGCGACACATGATCCGCAACGCGTTGATCCCGGTCGTGACGATCCTCGGGCCGGTGCTCGCGTTTCTCGTGACCGGCTCGTTCATCATCGAGACGATCTACTCCGTTCCGGGGATCGGGCGCTACTTCGTGACCGCCATCGCGCAGCGCGACTACGGCGTGATCATGGCGACGACGATCCTCTTTGCGTTCGCCGTAGCGGCGTTGAACGTGGTTGTCGACGTCCTGTACGCCTACATCGACCCCCGGATCCGGTACAGCTAGGAGACCCGCACGATGGCCACCCAGGCTACGACGCTCGATCCAGGTCTGGTCCGCGTCCGACCCAGCGGCGGGGTCTGGTCGGATGCCTTCGGGCGGCTCCGGAAGAACCGCCTGGCGTTGCTGGGCCTCTTCCTCGTCATCTTCATGTTCTTCCTCGCCATCTTCGGGCCGATGCTCGCGCCGTGGCCGTACGACAAGCAGGACATCCAGGCGGTCCTCGCCAATGGCGGCGAACCGCTCGACGTGGGCGCCCCCGGTCACCTCCTGGGCACTGACCAGCTCGGCCGCGATCTCCTGAGCCGTCTCCTCGATGGCGCCCGGATCAGCATGTCCGTCGCGATCGTCGTGCAGATCGTGGTGCTCCTCATCGGGGTCCCCGTGGGCGCCCTCGCCGGCTGGATCGGCGGCCGCCTCGACAACTTCCTGATGCGGATCGTCGACATCGTGTACGCCTTTCCGGACCTGCTGTTCATCATCCTGCTGTCCGTGACGTTCCGGGAGAGCCCATTCGGCCGGGCGATGGACGGGCTGCTGCTCGTGTTCGTGGCGATCGGCCTGACCTCCTGGGTGACCGTGGCACGCCTCGTTCGGGGCCAGATCCTGTCGCTCAAGGAGACGGAGTTCGTCGAGGCCGCCAAGGCGATCGGCGTGTCCGACCGGAAGATCGTCAGTCGCCACCTCCTGCCCAACGGGATCAGCCCGATCATCGTGGCGATCACGCTCGGCATTCCTGGCGCGATCCTCGCCGAAATCGACCCTCGCCTTCATCGGGATCGGCGTCCAGGCGCCGCGGGCGTCGTGGGGCAGCCTGATCGCCGAAGGCCAGAAGTACATGCGCTCCGACCCGCACCTGGTCGCGTTCCCCGCCATCCTGATCGCCGTGGCGCTCATCAGCTTCACCTTCCTCGGTGACGGACTCCGGGACGCCCTCGACCCGAAGCTGAAGGGCAAGCAGTAGTTGCCGCGTCCTGACGACACGATGTCCGAATCGGACGCGCCAACCATCATCGAGATATCGCCGGAGGACGCCCGGAGGGCACCTGCGGAAGCCAAGGCTGGCCCCGAGCACAAGGCCGACAAGCTCCTGACCGTCAAGGGCCTGTCCACGCACTTCTTCACGCCGGATGGGGTCGTGCAGGCCGTGGACGACGTCACCTTCGACCTGGGCTATGGCGAGACCCTCGGGCTGGTCGGTGAGTCGGGCTGCGGCAAGAGCGTCACGGCACTGTCGATCGCCCGTCTGGTTCCGGATCCGCCGGGCCGGATCGTGTCCGGCGAGATCGTGTTCGACGGGATCGACCTGCTCAAGCTGAACGCGGATGAGATGCGCCACCTGCGCGGCAAGGAGATCGGGTTCATCTTCCAGGACCCGCTGACCAGCCTGAACCCGACGCTCACGATCGGCTACCAGATTGGCGAGGCCATCCGCGAGCACATGGGGGTGCCCCGCAAGGCGGCGGAGGATCGGGTCGTCGAGCTCCTGGCCAAGGTCGGCATCCCCCGACCCAAGGAGCGGCTGAAGGACTACCCGTTCCACTTCTCGGGAGGGATGCGGCAGCGGGTGATGATCGCGATCGCGCTGTCGTGCGATCCGAAGCTCATCCTGGCCGACGAGCCGACGACCGCGCTCGACGTGACCATCCAGGCCCAGATCCTGGAGCTCATCCAGCGCCTGTCCGATGAGTTCCACACGGCCGTCCTGATGATCACCCACGACCTCGGGATCGCGGCCGGGATGTGCGACCGGGTCAACGTGATGTATGCCGGCCGGATCGTGGAGACCGGGACCGTCGACGAGCTGTTCGAGGTGCCCAAGATGCCGTATTCGTGGGGCCTGCTCGACTCGCTCCCACGGATCGACGATGTCCGGGGCGAGCGGCTCCGCACGATCGAGGGCATGCCGCCGATCCTGATCGCACCACCCGATGCGTGCCGGTTCGGGGCGCGCTGCCACTTTGCGAGGGACATCTGTCGCCAGGACGAGCCGGAGCTCACGACCCGGGCGACCGAGACCCATCAAGCGCGCTGCTGGGGAACCGAGCCGGGAGGATGGATCAGTTGACCGCCACCATGGGCGCTGACCCGGCGATCCGGCCGCACGACCCCGCCAACATCGTCGAGGTCGACAACCTCAAGGTCCACTTCCCGATCCGGTCGGGCATCTTCCAGACCACCAAGGGCACGGTCAAGGCCGTCGACGGGGTAACCGTCGAGGTCCGCCGCGGCGAGACCCTGGGTCTTGTCGGCGAGTCCGGGTGCGGCAAGAGCACGATCGGGCGCGCCATGATTCGGCTGCGGGAGGCGACCAGCGGCACCGTCCGGTTCGATGGCGTGGACCTGACGTCGTTGAAATCCGACGAGCTTCGCAAGATGCGGCGCAAGATGCAGATCATCTTCCAGGACCCGTACGGCTCGCTGGATCCCAGGATGACCGTCGGGTCGATCGTGTCGGAGCCGATCGAGACGCACCACCTTGCCGCGGGCGCGGCCAAGAAGGAACGGGTCGGCGAGCTGCTCCGGCTGGTCGGGCTCGATCCGAAGTACGTCGCCCGGTATCCGCACGAGTTCTCCGGTGGGCAACGGCAGCGCATCGGCGTTGCCCGGGCGCTCGCGGTGGAGCCCGAATTCATCGTCTGCGACGAACCCATCTCGGCGCTCGACGTGTCGATCCAGGCGCAGGTGCTCAACCTCCTGACCGACCTCCGGGCCCGTCTCGGCCTGACCTACCTGTTCGTCGCCCACGACCTGTCGGTGGTCAAGCACATCAGCGACCGGGTCGCGGTGATGTACCTGGGCAAGGTCGTCGAGATCGGCCCGCCGGACCAGCTCTACGCCGCGCCAGGGCATCCGTACACGCGGGCCCTGCTCTCCGCCGTGCCGGTCCCGGATCCCGTGTCCGAGCGGAAGCGGCGCCGGGTCATCCTCAAGGGCGACGTGCCCAGCCCCGTCAACCCGCCGCCCGGCTGTCGGTTCCACACGCGCTGCTGGCTGTACGAACGGCTTGGCCAGCCCGAGAACTGCCGGACGATCGACCCGCCCCTTGACGTCATCGAGGGCGAGCACAAGGCCGCCTGTCACTACGCGGCGGAAGCCCTCAAGACGGACGTCGGGATCGCCCACCTCGACGTCTCGACGACGCGCCGCGGGACGCCCGACTCGGCGCTCGCTCTGCTCGCCAACGACCGGGCCGTCGCCGCCGCGGACGCGGCGATCGCCGCGGCGGCGGCCGCGCCAGCCGCGGACATCGAGGCGGCGCAGATTGCCTCGAAGGCCGAGTCAGACACCAGCGACGAGACGCCGACCGCCTGACCAACCGGGGCGCCAGCGACGGTGCTGGCGGCGGGAGAGACGGTCAGACCGTCGCGCCACCCGGCTGGCGGAAGTGACACGCGCAGTAGTGATCGCTGCCAAGGTCGATCAACGGCGGGATCACGTCCGCGCAGACCTGCGGGTTGCCGAGCTCTTCGCGGAGCGGGCACCGGGGATGGAAGCGGCAGCCTGACGGTGGATTGACCGGGCTCGGGACGTCACCGTGGAGGATCACCCGCTGGCGGCGGAGCTCGGGGTCCGGGATCGGGATCGCCGACATCAGCGCCTGCGTGTAGGGATGCTCCTGCTTGCGGAAGAGGTCGCGCCGATCGGCCAGCTCGGCGATCCGTCCGAGATACATCACGGCCACGCGATCGCTGATGTGCTCCACGACGCCCATGTTGTGGGCGATGAACACGTAGGTCAGGCCAAGCTCGCGCTGGAGCCCGTTGAGGAGATTCAGGACCTGGGCCTGGATGGACACGTCCAGCGCGGAGACCGGCTCGTCGCAGACCACGAGATCCGGCTCCAGCACGAGCGCCCGGGCGATTCCGATCCGCTGGCGCTGTCCGCCCGAGAACTCGTGGGGGTAGCGACGGGCGTGATAGGGCTGCAACCCGACCAGGTCCATCATCCGTTTGACCTTGGCCCGCCGGTCTGCGTCCGAGCCCAGGCCGTGGATCCGCAGGCCCTCGCCGATGCTGTCGGCGATCGGCGCGCGCGGATCGAGGCTGGCGTAGGGGTCCTGGAAGATGATCTGCATCCGGCGACGGTACGGTTTGAGGGCGGCACCCTTGATCCCCGTGAGCTCGACGCCATCGAAGCGGATCGAGCCCGAGGTCGGGTCGATGAGCCTGAGGAGCAGCCGACCGACCGTCGTCTTGCCGCAGCCGGACTCGCCGACCAGGCCGAGCGTCTCGCCGCGGCGGATCTCGAAGCTGACACCGTCGACGGCCTGGACCATGCCGAGGGTCCGCTGGAGGATGCCGCCGCGAACCGGGAAGTGCTTGACGAGGTCGCGGACCTCGACCAGCGGCGCCTCGTTGCCGCGCGCCGCGGGTGCCGCTCCCGCGTCGGGGCCCGGGCCCGTGCCCGCCACGGTGTCGATCGGCGAACCGCTCATGCGCCGGCCGCCACGGAGCGCTCGATCGGGCGACCCTCGAGGTCGTGATAGAGCCAGCAGCGGACGTCGTGCCCGGAGCCGGTCGGTCGGAGCTCGGGATGGTGCTCGAGCGCCGGCTCCACGTTCTCCGCCACGCGGGTAAGGCATCGCGGCGCGAACCGGCAGCCTGGTGGCAGGTCGATCAGGTTCGGGACGTTCCCGGGGATCACCGCCAGCTCATCCTTGACCGTGCCGACGACCGGGATCGACCCGATCAACCCACGCGTGTACGGATGCAAGGGCCGACGGAAGAGCGTCGTGACGTCGGCGTGTTCGACGATCTCGCCCGCGTACATCACCGCGACCCGGTCGCACATCTCGGCGACGACGCCGAGATCGTGGGTGATGAGGACGATGGCCGTTCCGGTTTCGTCGCGCAGGTTCCGCATCAGGTCGAGGATCTGCGCCTGGATGGTGACATCGAGCGCGGTCGTGGGTTCGTCTGCGATCAACAGCTCGGGTTCGCAGGCCAGGGCCATCGCGATCATCACCCGCTGGGCCATTCCGCCTGACATCTCATGGGGAAACGCCTTCAACCTGCGCTCTGGGTCGGGGATCCCGACCATCTTGAGGAGATCGGCGGCGCGACTGCTGGCGACCTTGCCCTTCATCCCGCGGTGGATGCGCAGGACCTCCTCGATCTGGCGGCCGACGGCCCAGACCGGGTTGAGCGACGACGTGGGCTGCTGGAAGATCATGCTGATCCGGTCGCCCCGGATCCGGCGCATGGCATCGTTCGAGATCTTGAGCAGGTCCTGGCCATCGAAGATGACCTCGCCGGCGTCGATCGTGCCTGGCTTCGCGACCAGCCGCAGGATCGACAGGCTGGTGACGCTCTTGCCGCAGCCGGACTCACCGACGAGCCCCATGATCTCGCCCCGGTCGACATGGAAATCGATCCCGGAGACGGCCTGGACCAATCCGTCCCGGGTCTTGAATGAGGTCTTCAACCCCTTGACCTCGAGGAGCGGCCGCTCGCCTCGTTCGTGGCGTGGCCGGCGCTTCGAGGCCGGCACCAGCTCCTCGATGACGCTGGTCTCGAGCGATTGATCGAGAACGACCTCGGAAGCGACGGCGGTCGTTTCGATCACCTGTTCGTCCGTACGTTCGGTCATGCCGCGACCAGCCAGGCCGCCAGGACGAGTGCAGCCGAAGGCGGAGCTGAGCACGGGAGCGCGCGCACTTGGGAGTGCGTAAGCGAGCGCGAGGCCCGGCAGCTCATCGGTTCAGCCTTGGGTCGAGGGCGTCGCGAAGCCCATCGCCGATCAGGTTGAACGCCAGCACCGACAGCGTGATCGCAAGACCCGGGAAGAAGATCAGGTGCGGCGCGGAGAAGAACAGGTTCCGGTCGCTCGCAATCATGAACCCCCACTCCGCAGTGGGCGGCAGGGCACCGAGGCCGACAAACGAGAGGGCGGCGACCTCGAGGATCGCCCCGCCGATCCCGAGCGTGCCCTGCACGATCAACGGGGTCAGGGCGTTGGGCAGGATCCGCCGCGACAGGATCCCCGCCGATGACTCGCCGAGGGCCCGTGAAGCGGTCACGAAGTCCGTCTCACGGACGGACAACACGGACGCGCGCATGACGCGGGCGTAGATCGGGATCGACACGATGCCGATCGCGAGCTGGGCATTGATCAGGCCGGGTCCCAGCACGGTCACGATCGCGATCGCGAGGATCAGGCTCGGGAAGGACAGGACGACGTCCATCAGGCGCATGAGGACGTTGTCGAGCCAGCCGCCGGCGTACCCGGCCACGGATCCGATGAACGAGCCCACGATGATCGCGAAGCCGACCGTGAGGAACCCGATCTGCAGGGACACACGGGCCCCGTAGATCACCCGGCTGAACTCGTCGCGCAGGTTCGAGTCCAGGCCCATCAGGTGTTGGGTTTGATCGGCTGGGCAGCCCAGCAGGTGGATGCAGGGTGGCGCGCCCCGGACCCCGGCCTCGCCGAGGTCGAGCATCGACGTGACCGGGTCGAACGGCGCGACGAATGGCGCGAGGATCGCCACCCCGAGCAGCAGGAACAGCATGCCGAAGCCGAGAACGGCCGAGCGCTGGCGAGCGATGTTGCGGATCGTGTCGCGGCGCAGCGAGGCGGCGACCGGTCGAACCTCGGCCTCGGCGGCCAGCATCGTGTTGCGGACCTGGTCGACCTGTTCCGGGACGTTCATCCGAGGCGGATCCGCGGATCGAGGATCGCGTACGACACGTCGACGATCAGGTTCACCATCAGGTAGGCGACCGCCACGATGACCGTGACGCCCTGGATCACGATGTAGTCGCGGCTGCTGATCGCCTCGAACAGGGTCTTGCCCATGCCGGTCAGGTTGAAGATGGTCTCGGTCAGGATCGCGCCTGACAGGAAGGCGCCAAGCGAGAGGCCGATCACCGTCACGACCGGGAGGAGCGCATTGCGCATGCCGTGCCGGATGACCACGCCACGTTCGCCCAGGCCCTTTGCCCGCGCCGTCCTGACGTAGTCGAGACCCAGCACCTCGAGGAGGCTGGAGCGGGTCATCCGCGCGATGATCGCGAGCGGAATGGTGCCCACGGCGACCGCCGGCAGCAGGAGATGTTTGAGCGCGTCAAGGAGGGTGCCCCATTGGCCGGTGACGAGCGTGTTGACGACGTACATGTTCGAGACGAAGTCGAGGATGGCCCGCGGTGGGCCGGTCATGGACACCAGGCCCCATGTCTCGGCCAGCGGCTTGACGTTGAGGCCCGGTGACAGGCGACCGGACGGCGGCATCGCCAGTGGCGTGTCCTTGAGGAGCACCGCAAACACGAAGGCGAGGAACAGGCCCAGAACGAACACGGGGGTCGAAACGCCAAGGTTGGCCACCACCATCGTCCCGACGTCGAGTGGCGAGTTGCGCCGCGTGGCCGACACGAGGCCCAGGGCGATCCCGACGACGCTCGCGAAGATCAGCGCGATGACCGTCAGCTCGACCGTGACGGGCAGGCGCTCGAGGATGATGTCCGTGACCGGCCGGCCGAGGCGGATCGAGGTGCCGAAGTCGCCCTGGGCGATGGCGCCCATGTAGATGACGAACTGTTCGTGGATCGGCTTGTCGAGGCCGAACCGTGCGGCAAATTGCGCGCAGATCTCTGGCGTGGCCTTCTCGCCGTACGTGGCCGAGCACGGATCGCCCGGGATGACGCGCGCCAGGATGAACACCAGGAGCACGACCCCGAACAGGACGGGGATGCTGTAGAGCAGGCGGCGGATGATGAAGCGAGTCATCCGGTTGGCTGGCCCTCGATCAGCTATTGGGACCGGGTGGTCCGTGGAGGATATTCGAAGGGCGCCGCCGGTTGGCGACGCCCTTCTGTTGCTACGTCCCTGGGTGGTTAGCTGGCGGGTGGCGGCGGGTTGAGGAACCCACCGAACAGCGCCCCGAAGTAGACGAAGCCACCATCCCGGCCCAGGTGGAGCGGGTGGTCCGCGTCCCACTGGACGGCGTACGACATGACGACGTCATTGGCGTCGAGGGTCGCACCGTCGTGGAAGGTGACGCCGTCGCGCAGGGTGCAGGTCCAGATCGTGAGCTCGGCATTCGGCTCGCAAACCTCGGCCAGCGACGGAACGGCGGCGGTGCCACCGATTTCGTAGTCATAGAGCGCTTGCAGCATCTGCTGGCAGGCTCGCAGCGACTCGCCGTCGGTCTCGTCGGCGCAGTACAGACCGATCGGTTCGGCGTTCTGCATCCAGACGAACTGGGTGCGGTCGCCCGGGGTCTGCACGGCGAAGTACTCGTTGCCGAGCGGTGAGGTGTGTGCGTCGGCGACGTCGGCCCGGTAGGCGACGGCGGAACCGCCGTGCGCGATCGGGATCATCGGGACGTGGGTCTTGATGGCATTGTTGGCGGTGACGTAGGACGGCTCGCGCGCCGCGTCGTCCGCGCCCTGACCACCGGCCGAAAGGGCCGTCGTGATGTCATCGAACTTGTCACCGAACTGCGGCGACGCCCCACCACCGAAATGGAAGTCGAGGAAGTTCGTCGCGTCCGGATAGTCGGCGCCCCAACCCAGGAGGTGGATGCCTTCGATGACGCCGTTATTGGCGTTGTCGATGAACGTGCCGGACTCCTGGACATCGATCGTTGCCGTGATGTTCAGGTTGGCCTTCAGCTGGGCCTGGATGTCCTGGGCCACGACGTTCGGATCGGGCAGGTAGCCGCGAACGACATCGCGATACGAGATGGTCGTCTCGAACCCGTCCGGGAAGCCGGCCTGGGTCAGGAGGTCCTTGGCGGCCGCGACGTCAAAGTCGTACCACGGGTCGCCGGCGCACCCGTTCGGGATGGCGCACGGCGTGAAGTGCGAGGCGACTTCGGAGCCGGGTGGGTAGAAGTTGTCGACGATCCGCTGGCGGTCGATGCCGATGGCAATCGCCTGGCGCACCAGCTCGTTGTCGAATGGCGCGAAGGTGTTGTTGAACCCGACGTAGAACGTGTTCAAGCCTTCGCGCTCGATGAGCTGCAGGTCGGCGTTCCCCTGGACGGTGCCAAAGTCGGTCGGGCCGACGTTGTCGATCCCGTCGACGGTGCCGGACTGGAGTTCGACGAGCCGCTGCGCGGCCTCGGTGCTCCAGCGGAAGATGAGGCGCTCGGTCTTGGCGGCCTCGCCCCAGTAGCTGTCGTTGCGGACCATGGTCACGTCGGAGCCACGGTTCCATGCCTCGAGCCTGTAGGGCCCGGTGCCGTTGACTTCGCCGACGATGGCCTGCGCCGTCCCGGCCGGGTCGATCTTCGACTCGAGCCAGGCGGTGTCGTTGATCTGGAACGCCGTGAACGCGATCTTCGACAAGAAGGCCACGTCCGGGTTGCAGAGCTCGAAGACGACGGTCTTCGAATTGGTGGCAGAAATCTTCTTGAAGTTGCCGATGTACTTGTCGTGCTCGGCGTCGGGTGCTGCGGCCTCACCGCAGGGCGCCTCACCGCTCTCCGGCCAGACGAGTGGCGCAAAGGCCTCTTCGGAGGCCGGCGGGGCCACCGATGCCGGGGCGTCGGTCGCCGCGGCGCTTGGTGCGGTCGTGGCGGGGGTGCCGCCGCACGCTGAGAAGACGATCAGCGCGGCAGCGGCGAGCGCCGCAAACCGTGGCGACCACTTCAGTGATCGGGTCATACTCCGAGTTCCTCCTCTGAGCCCCTCGCCCGGACCGTCATTTCCTCCCAGTCCGGTGTTTTGGGGCGGGGGTACGGGCCCGCGGCGAACCCTGAGGTTTCGGCGCAGGTGCCGGGAAGCCTAGCACTGCTTGTCTTACAAGACTAGACCGATGCTGAGGGCCTTCGCGTATGCTCGGAGCCGTGCAGTCGCTGCGTATCGCCCTTGCCCAGATCGCGCCTCGGCTGGGGGATCTCGAGGAGAACCTCGCCCGCCACCACGAGCTGCTCGCAACGGCCCGTTCGGAGGGCGCAGACCTCGTCATCTTCCCCGAGCTGGGGCTTACCGGCTATCTCCTCCAGGACCTCGCCGGCGAAGTCGCGATGCGGCTCGACGATCCGCGGCTCGCCGAGCTTGCGGCCGCCACCAGGGACCTATCGATGGTCGCCTCGTTCGTCGAGGAATCGGCCGACCATCGGTTGTTCATCTCGGCCGGCCTGTTCGAGGACGGCGAGCTGCGCCATGTCCATCGCAAACTCTTTCTGCCAACGTATGGCCTGTTCGACGAGCGGCGCTTCTTCGCTGCCGGTGACGCCTTGCGCGCCGTCGACTCCCGCCTGGGCGCCGGCATCGGCATAGCGGTCTGTGAGGACTTCTGGCACCTCGCCGTTCCCCAGCTCCTCGCGCTCGATGGCGCCCAGATCCTGATCAACGTGTCGTCGTCGCCCGGGCGGGACCTGGCGGCGACCAACGAGGTCGGCCTCGGGACGGCCACCTCGTGGCGCACGCTGATGCGGGCTTATGCGCAACTGACGACCTCGTTCGTGATCTTCGTCAACCGTGTCGGGGTCGAGGAGTCCATCTCATTCTGGGGTGGTTCCGAGGTAATCGCCCCAAGCGGCGAGGTGCTGTTCGGTGCCCCGCTCTACGACGAAGGCCTGTATACGGTGGAGATCTCGCTCGCCGACATCCGTCGTGAGCGGATCGTCCTTCCGCTGCTTCGGGACGAGCGGCCGGAACTCCAGATCCGGGAGCTGGGCCGGATCGTGGCTGAGCGGGCCGGGATGGCGCCCGACACGACGGCGTCGATCGAGGAGGCATCCCTGGCCGAGCCGCGGCCGGTGGACCCGCGCCTCGGCCGGCGCCGGCCCGAGCGTCGCCTGCGCGTTGCGGACGGTGGCGAGGGTCACTCGTGAGCTCGAACGCCGGACAGGCCAGGCGAGGTCCCGAGGCGACGGCGCCGGAGCCGGAGCCGTTCGACCTGCCTGTCGAGCTCGCCATCGACACGGACGTCGCGCGGCGCGTCATCGGCGAGTTCATCAAGGGACAGCTCCGTCAGGCCGGCTTCGAGCGAACGGTGCTCGGCTTGTCGGGCGGAATTGACTCGGCTTTGGTGGCGTACCTCGTGCGGGAGGCGATCGGGGCGGAGCGCCTGCACGCCGTGCTGATGCCGTATCGGACATCGTCGCCGGCGTCACGGGGCGATGCGGAAGCCGTGGTCGCCCAGCTCGGCTGCTCCAGTGAGGTGGTCGACATCACGCCCATGGTGGACGGCTATTTCGGAACGGATGGATCCGCCGAGTCCGCGGCCGGGGCTGGCCCGGGTGCGAGTGGCCTGCGGCGCGGCAACTTCGCGGCGAGGATGCGAATGGCCGTGCTCTACGACCGCTCGGTGACCTTCGGCGGACTCGTGGTCGGCACCGGCAACAAGACCGAATCGCTCATTGGTTACACGACCCTGTTTGGGGATTCGGCCTGTGCGTTCAACCCGATCGGCGACCTCTACAAGAGCCAGGTCCGCCAGCTGGCGCGAGCGATCGGGGTGCCCGACGCGATCGTCCGCAAGGCACCCAGCGCCGACCTGTGGCCCGGCCAGACCGACGAGGAGGAAGGTGCCTTCAGCTATCCGGTCCTCGATCGGTTGTTGTTCTGGCGGATCGACAAGCGGCGCTCTGACGAGGAGATGATCGCGCTCGGGTTCGACCCCGAGACCGTGGAGCGGGTCGACCGCCTGGTCGCCGGCGCCGAGTTCAAGCGGCAGGTCCCGCCCATCGCCAAGCTTGGTCCACGCACGACGGGCGTCGACTACCTGTATCCCCGTCGCCGGCCGGGCTCGCGCCGCGGGTGACGCCTGCCGGAGACGATCCGGGGGAGGGTCGGGCGGGCGCCGCCGATGCGGCCGACGCCGCCATCGCCACCGGGACGCTGTACGTGGTGGCCACACCGATCGGCAACCTGGGTGACGTGACCCTGCGAGCGCTGGAGGTCCTTCGCAGCGTGCCGCTCATTGCCGCGGAGGACACGCGTCACACCCGCCGCCTGCTCGATCGCCACGGCGTTTCGACCCGGATGACGAGCTACCACGCCAGGAGCGGTCCAGGAAAGGCGACCGGCGCTGCTCGATCACCTGCGGAGCGGCGCCGACCTCGCCCTGGTGACGGATGCCGGAACCCCGGGGATCAGCGATCCGGGCGTGGATCTCGTGGCCGGGTGGGCTGCCGAGGGAGGGCTGGTGGTGCCGGTACCTGGCGCGTCCGCCGTCCTCGCGGCCGTCGTTGGGTCGGGTGTTGCGGGTCCTCGATGGTCGTTCGAAGGGTTCCTGCCGCGCAGCGGCCGCGACCGTCGCGAGCGCATCGCCCGGATCGCCGCCGACGACCGCGGGTCTGTCCTCTATGAGGCGCCCGGCCGCGCGGCGTCGACCCTGGCCGATCTCGCTGCGGCTTGCGGCGCGGACCGCCCGGCAGCCGTGTGCCGCGAGCTGACCAAGCTGCACGAATCGATCGTGCGCGCGACCCTCGGCGAACTGGCCGACCTGGCCAGGAGCGGCGCGATCCCGGCCCGCGGCGAGTTCGCCCTGGTGGTCGGCGTTCGCGTTCCCGGATCCGTCGCGCGCTCGAGCGCCGAGGACGCAGCGGCCTGGCTCGAGGCGCAAGCGGAGGTCGATCGGCTCATCGCCGGCGGCGCCAGCCGGAGCGAGGCGGCTCGACGAGTGGCCGCGGCGACCGGGTTGCCGCGGCGGCGCCTCTATGCGCTCCCGGCCGACGGTACGATGCCGCGATGACCAGCACCAACCGATCCGCGAGCCTCCCGATCCTGGGCCAGCTGAGCGCGATCGGTCGGACGATGATCGTCGCCACCGCGGTGGTCAGCGTGGCCGCGATCGTGCTCGATTTCGGGCTGCACGCCGATGGCTGCGAGAGCCTTTGAGCATGGCGGCTGCCCCACCTTCCCACGACGCAGATGAGCGGTTGGCCTTCGTGTATGGCGAGGCCGTCCGCGGCCTGGTCCAACAGCAGGGTCAGCTCGAGAGCCTCCACGCTCGCGCGGGCACGTTGATCTTTGCCACCTCGTTTGCGAGCTCGCTGCTCGGCGGTCGCGCCCTAGCGGATGGGCTGGGGCCGTGGGACTGGGTCGCGATCGCGCTGCTGTTCGGCATCGGCGCGTTCACCGTCATCCTCCTTTGGCCCTATTACAACTTCTTCTTCCGGTTCGATGCTCGCGACCTGCTCGAGACGTACGTCGACGCGGATCCACCCGCGACCCTGGCCGAGATGCACCGTCGCCTTGCCCTCCGTGCCGAGGACGACCGCGAACGGAATGGCCGGATCATCCGGCGACTGCGGGAGGCCCTCCAGGTCGCGCTGGTGCTTCTCCTGGCCGAGATCCTGGCGTGGCTGCTCTCGATCTCGCAGAACCCGACTGGCTAGAAGAGCTGCACCCCGACACACGACACCAGGGCCCACCCGACCGATCCGGTAAGGGCCAACACGATGAGAAAGGCGAGAATTCCGCGGCCCATTCAACCCTCCTGAACGAGACCCCCAAGGGGACCATCGTGAGGCGATCGTGTTGCAGGCAACCATCACGCCCGACACGACCAGGAGACAGCTCCATAACCGGCAGGGATCATTGGGCAGCACTGGCGGCGGCGCGGAGGGGGAGCCACGCCGCCGCCGCTGGGAAGGCTGATCGTCAGGCGGCCTCCGCCGGCTCGGCATCCTCATCGGGTTCCGCGTCGTCCGTGGAGCCCGTGTCGAACGTGCCGGCCGGGATCGGTTCGGACGCCGGCGCTTCGCTGAGAGCGTCCGCCTGCGACTCGAGCGAGTCGGCCGCCTGTTGCGCTTCGTAATCCTTCTTCCGTCGACCGCTGAGCATCTCCACGTGGGACGCGACGATCTCCGTCTTCCAGTGCCGAGCACCCCGCTCGTCGTCCCACGACCGGGTCTGGAGCCGCCCTTCGATCGCCACCTGCTGGCCCTTGCCCAGGTACCGGCCGGCGATCTCGGCCAGGCGGTCCCAGGTGACCACCGCGTGGTACTCCGCCTTCTCCTTTCCTCCGCCGAGGAACTCATTGCTCGCCACCGTGAACGTCGTCACGTTCTTCCCGCTGGCGAGGCCGCGCATCTCCGGATCGCGCGTGAGGCGACCCGTGACGAGGACCCGATTCACGGTCCATCTCCTTCCCGGCCGGCCGGTTGCACCGAGTCCGACCCTGCGTCTCCGGCGGGATGACACGACTACCCTAGCGAGCGGCGATGCACCGCCACCCATCGCCCACTTACGCGCCACATATCTGCAATGCGCCGCGATTGCGCGTTGTCGAATCGGGCAGAGCGGCCGCCTACGTTGACCGCGATGCGGACGTGAGCGAAACCTTGATCCAGACCTTGGCAGCCGGCCTCCTCGTGGCGTTGCTCGCGATGGAGCTGGTCCTCGCGGTCACTTCCTGGCTGGAGGCCGGTGGCCGCGCACGGTCGAACCACCGGACACCCCTGCTGTTGCGGCGATCCTTCGCAATTCGGGACCACTTCCGGGCGGAGCGGGCCCGCCTCAGTTCACGGCGCGAGGAGCAGCGCGAGCTTCGGCTGCCCGGTCATCGTCGACGAGTCCGCGACGCGGTTCGGCGCCTGCAACCGACCCGGCTGACCGAAGCCCTGGCGGGCTGCCTGGATTGCCGCGGCTCCAGGTTGCGCGGGCTCGCACGCTGTCAGGGCTGTGCCCGCCCGCTCGTCGAGCCTGTACACGCCGCGGTCGCCTGACCCAGCGAACGGCGTCAGCCGGCGACCCGTCCCTGGCCTTCTGGTGTCGGGCGGGAGGTCGCCTGGGCGGTGCCCATATCGACGGTGACGCCGTTGTCCGGGCCCATGGTTCCCGAGGACGGCTCCGGCACGATCGGAGGATGCCGGCGCGTCGCGGAGGATCGGCCTGAAGTGCCCGTGCGCAGATCGCCACTGCCCTGGGGACCGGTCATCGCCAGGATGGCCGGGTCCGGGCGCGGCGCGGTCGCGCCAAAGAGGTCGCAGAACAGCGTCACGAGCTCCGGGTCGAACTGCGTGCCCGCGTGCCGCCGGAGCTCGGCGATCGCCTCAGCGTGGCTCATCGCCTGCTTGTACGGCCGGTCGTTGGTCATCGCGTCGTAGGCGTCGGCGATCGCCACGATCCGGGCGCCCAGCGGGATCTCGGCCGCCCGGAGCCCGAACGGGTACCCGTGGCCGGCGTATCGCTCGTGATGGTGCAGGATGATCGGCACCGCATCCTTGAGTGCGGCGGCCTGCTCGAGGATCACCTGGCCGATCCGGGGATGCTGGACGACGCTCCGCCACTCGGCGCTCGTCAGCTCGGTCGGCTTGTCGAGGATCTCGGTCGGCACCGCCACCTTCCCGACGTCGTGGAGGAGCGCCGCCACGCGGATCCGGTCGACCTCCTGTTCCGGGAGCTGGAGCGAGCGGGCCATGCTCGCCACGATCGACGCGATCATCGCCGACGGCTGGCCCCGGTACGAGGGAAGGGGGGCTACGACGCTGATGAGGAAGTCGGTTGCGGCGTCGCGGGCCTGCCGGCCGATCTCGATCGCGCGTGCGCGCCCAGCCGCCGAGATCGGCGCGCGCGGCACCCGGGCGTCGTCGTCGGGCTCGGCGAAGATGTAGGTCTGGTTCCGGCCGAGCGACTTGGCCGAATACATCGCCGCGTCTGCGTCACGTACCAGCGTCTCCATCCGGAGCTGGTGTCCGACGCCACCGACGATCCCGATCGAGATGGTGACCGATAGCCGGGGATTGCCGTCCACCGCGAACGTTTCGCGCTCGACGAGCGTTCGGAGCTTCTCGCAGAGGATCGTGCCGTCCTCGACGGTCGTCTCGGCGAGGATCAACATGAATTCCTCGCCACCGTATCGACCGATGATGTCGCTCGCGCGCAGGTGTCCGGCGAGGATCTGGGCGACGCCCCGGAGCACCAGGTCGCCGCTCTCGTGTCCGTAGTTGTCGTTGACCAGCTTGAAGTGGTCGATGTCGACGAACGCCACGCACAGGGGGCGGTCGTAGCGTGATGCACGCTCGACTTCGCTGAACAGCTCCGACAGGAGCGCCTGCCGGTTGAAGACCGTCGTCAGCCGGTCGACCGTCGCCCGGTCATGAGTATCGGCCATCGCCTCGGCCGTCCTGTTGATCGCGCGCGCGAGGCGAGACTCGATGGGGCCCCCGCCGGCGCGCACGGCCGTCGTGTAATCGCCGGCCGCGATCCGTTCGGCGGCATGGACGAGGCGCCCCAGGCGGAACCGAACCAGGAGAAACAGGACGAGGGCGCTGATCGACACGCCGAGCAGGGCGCCGGCAACGCCAACGAAGACGAGACGGTCGCTGCCGTCGGTCCGAGGGGTGGCCCCAGTTGCAACGCTGAGCACGACCGCGCCCATGACGAGGGCAGCCAGCAGCACCGCGACGGTGGGACGCATCACCCTCGTAGGCTACGGTCCGCGACCCTAGGATCGGCCCCTCCGAAGGTACCGACGACCCACGCACGGTGGTCCGGGCGGGACGTTGGAGCCGGGTTCGGCGGGGTGCGCCCTGCTATACTCCAGCCTCCTCGAACGAGCGGGGCCAGGCCCGCGAAGCAGGAGGTCAGCGATCGCGCTTGCAGGGCGCATCGGCCGTCCCGAGAGGCGGTCGAGCGACCAGTCGATGGCGATCCGCCGAGCGGTCGGCGGAGACAAGCGGGAGATGTCTATCTCGGTCCCGGGCCCCACGGTCCGGGGCTTTTTCTTTGGGCCGCGGCACTGATGCCGGCCACCGTGATCGTCGGCCTGCAGTGGGGCGACGAGGGCAAGGGCAAGATGACCGACTTCCTCGCCGAGGAAGTGGCCATGGTCGTCCGCTACCAGGGCGGCGACAACGCCGGTCACACCGTGGTCAAGGGCGACGAGGTGTTCAAGCTCAGGCTCACCCCGTCGGGCGTCCTGTATCCCCACATCACCTCGGTCATCGGCAACGGCGTGGTCGTGAACCCGCTCACCCTGATCGAAGAGCTTGACATGCTCGCGTCGCGCGGCATCGACGTGGCCCGCGTGCGCGTCAGCCGCAGCGCCCACGTGATCATGCCGTACCACGTGGCGCTCGACGTCGGCAATGAATCGCGACTCGGCGACGCCAAGGTGGGGACGACCGGCCGCGGGATCGGTCCGACGTACGCCGATCGTGCCTGGCGGCTCGGCCTCCGGATGGAGGACCTCCTCGATCGCGACGTGCTTCGCGAACGGATCACGCGCGCCTTGCCGGACAAGAACCGGGTGCTCGAAGGCATGGGCAGCGAGGTGTTTGAGGTGGAGCCCCTGGTGACGATGGCCGTCGCCTGGGGGGAGCGGCTTCGAGACCACCTGGACGACACCACGTGGCTGGTCCAGCGGGCGCTGGCCCGGGGCGAGCACGTTCTCCTTGAAGGTGCCCAGGGCACGCTTCTCGACCTCGACCACGGGAGCTACCCGTTCGTCACGTCATCGAACCCGGTGGCCGGCGGGGCCTGCACCGGTGGCGGCATCGGTCCGCTCCAGGTCGACGAGGTCGTGGGCGTGGTCAAGGCCTATTCGACACGGGTGGGGTCCGGGCCGTACCCCACCGAGCTCCACGACGAAGTAGGTGCCGGGATCGCGAAGCGTGGGCACGAGTTCGGAACGGTCACCGGCCGGCCCCGCCGGGTCGGCTGGTTCGATGCCGTGCCGCTGCGCTACGCCGTCGCGGTCAACAGTGTGAGCTCGATCACGCTCAACAAGCTGGATATCCTGTCCGGTATCGAGACGATCCGGTTGTGCGTCGCCTACGAGCTCGATGGCCAGCGCGTCGACAGCTGGCCGTCCAGTGGCGTGGCACTGTCTCGTGCGACGCCGATTTACGACGAGTTCCCGGGCTGGGACGAGCCGCTGCACGACATCCGCTCGCTGGCGGACCTGCCGGAGAACGCCCGCCGCTACGTGAGCGCCATCGAAGCGCACGCGGGCGTGCCGATCATCTTCGTGTCGGTCGGGCCGGAACGGACGCAGACCATCGAGCGTGCCTGGCGTCCCGTTCGCCGCCGGGCGAGCCTGCCGGCATGACCCTGATCGCCCCGACGCGGACCCTCATCGTCGGCAGCGGCGGTCGCGAGCACGCGCTGGCCTGGAAGCTCGCGTCCGAGCCGGGCGGCAACGACGTCTTCGTGACGCCCGGCAACGCGGGCATGGCGGACCTCCCGCGCGTGACGGTCGTGCCCGCGGATCGCACGACTGACCCCGCTTTGGTCGACCTCGCGCGTCGCCTTGCGGTCGAGCTCGTCGTGATCGGACCGGAGGCGGAGCTGGCCGGCGGGATCGTGGACGCCCTCTCGGAGGCCGGCGTCGTGGCCTTCGGTCCGACCAGGGCTGCCGCGCGGATCGAGACGTCGAAGTCGTTCTGCCGCGAGGTTGCCGAGGCTGCCGGCGTCCCGATGGCGCTGGGCAAGACGTTCACCTCGGCCTCGGAGGCTAGGGCCTACGCACGACGCCTCGTCGCCGAACCGGGCTCGGCGGGCGTCGTGATCAAGGAGGACGGGTTGGCCGGTGGCAAGGGCGTCACGGTCTGCCGAACCGCGGATGAGGCGGTCGCCGCGATCGACCGCATCGATGTCGCCGAGTCGGTCGTCGTGGAGGAGCGCCTCGCCGGTAGCGAGGCGAGTGTCATCGCCCTGTGCGACGGCCGGACGACGATCGCCCTGCCCGCGGCGAGGGACCACAAACGTGCTCTCGAGGATGACCAGGGACCGAATACGGGCGGTATGGGTGCGTACAGCCCGCTGCCCGACCTGCCGGATGCGCTCCTTCTCGACATCGTCGACCGGTTCCATCGGCCTGTCCTAGCGGAGCTGGCGCGCCGGGGCAGCCCGTTCCGCGGCGCGCTGTATGCCGGGCTGATGCTCACCGCCGACGGCCCGCGACTCCTGGAGTTCAACGCCCGGTTTGGCGATCCGGAGACCCAGGTGATCCTGCCGCGCTTCGGTGCTGCGCTCGGTCCCTTGCTGCTCGCCGCCGCGAAAGGCGACCTCCACGAGGCGCAGCGGCGGCTCGGCGACGACGGGCGCATGGTGCCGACGATCCCGAAGGCCACGGTCGGGGTGGTGATCGCGGGCCGGGACTATCCGGCGGCCCCAACGTCCGGCGAACCGATCACCGGCCTGGACGCTGCCCGTTCGGCGGGTGCGCTGGTGTTCCATTCGGGCACCCGTCGACGGGCTGACGGATCCTGGGAGACCAACGGCGGGCGGGTCGTCACGGTCGTTGCCGAGGGACCTGACCTCGCCGGCGCCAAGGCGGCCGCCGACGCCGCCGCGGACCTGATCGGCTGGCCCGGTGCGCGGCGCCGGCACGACATCGGCGCCGACCACGCGGCGGTCGTCGCGTGATCCGCCGCTACACGCTCCCGGAGATGGGCGCGATCTGGTCGGATGTGGCCCGGTTCGAGGCCATGCTCCGGGTCGAGCTCGCGGTTGCTCGCGTGCAGGCGGAACGCGGCTTGATCCCCGCGGATGCGCTCGCGGCGCTCGAGGCGCGATCGCGCGTCGATATCGACCGGATCACCGAGATCGAACGCACGACAGATCACGACGTGATCGCGTTCGTCAGCCAGGTGGCCGAGGCGATCGGCCCGGAGGGTCGGTTCCTGCATCTCGGGCTGACCAGCAGCGACGTCGTGGACACGTCCCTGGCGCTGCAGCTCCGCGCCGCGGGGGAGCGCCTCCTGGGCGATGCCGATCGGCTGCTGCTCGCGATCGTCGCGCGAGCCCGATCGTCGGCCGACACGCTGATGATGGGCCGGACGCATTCGGTGCATGCGGAGCCGACGACGCTCGGCCTCAAGCTCGCCGGCTGGGCGTTCGAGCTCGATCGCGGCCGGACGCGTCTTGCCGCCGCCGTCGACGAGATCGGGACCGGCAAGATCTCCGGCCCGGTCGGCACCTACTCGCACCTTGGTCCGGACATCGAGGCGTCCGTCCTCGCGGCGCTCGGCCTGCACGCGGACCCGGTGAGCACCCAGATCGTGCAGCGCGACCGGCACGCGGCGCTCCTCACCTCCATCGCGATCCTGGGCGGCTCGCTCGAACGGTTCGCGACGGAGGTCCGGAACCTCCAGCACACCGAGATCGGGGAGCTCCAGGAGCCGTTCAAGGCGGGCCAGAAGGGCTCGTCGGCCATGCCCCACAAGCGCAACCCGATCCTTTCCGAGCGGATCGCCGGGTTGGCGCGGCTGCTCCGCGGCTATGCCCACACGGCGCTCGAGGACCAGCCACTCTGGCACGAGCGGGACATCAGCCACAGCAGCGCGGAGCGAGTGATCCTCCCCGATGCCACGATCGTCCTGGACTACATGCTCGTGCGCATGACGGGACTCGTCGAAGGCCTGGTCGTCCGGCCGGAGCGGATGCGCGAGAACATCGAGCGAGGGCTCGGCTTGCACGCGTCGTCGCGGGTGCTGAGCGTGCTGATCGAGAGCGGCCTGTCCCGGGAGGATGCCTACGCGATCGTCCAGCGCGCCGCCCTCAGGGCGGCCGACGAGCGCGTACCGCTGCGGGACCTGCTGTCGCTCGATCCGACCGTTGCCCAGCGCGTTCCCTTGGCGAGGCTGGACACCTGCTTCAACGACGCGGCGTTCCTCGCGCATGTCCCCGAGATCATGGCGCGTCTCGATCGGCTCGTCGGCGAGGCGAACTCAACGGCAACCCCACCCACGACTGCAAAGGTGACCGCTGATGCTGGCTGAATTGTTCCTCCGTTCGGGCAAGGTCCGCGACCTCCATCAGCTCAACGACGGCCGGTTGCTGCTGGTGGCATCCGACCGGATCTCCGCCTTCGACGTGGTCCTGCCGTCGCTGATCGCAGACAAGGGCCGCGTGCTCACCGGCGTGTCGCGGTTCTGGTTTGCGGAGACCGCATCGATGATCCCCAACCACCTGCTGGCGACCGATCCCGCGGTGCTCCCCGAAACATTGCCCGCCGATGACTTGCGCGGTCGGATCATGATCTGCCGGCCGGCGCGGGTCGTGCCCATCGAGGCGGTGGTGCGCGGGTACCTGGCGGGCTCCGGGTGGAAGGAGTACCGCGAACGAGGAACCGTCTGCGGGATCCCGCTGCCGCCAGGATTGCGGGAGAGCGAACAGTTGCCGGAGCCGATCTTCACGCCGGCGACGAAGGCCGAGCAGGGCGAGCACGACGAGAACATCAGCTTCGACGGGATGATCGAGCACATGACGGCATGGTCGCCCGGATCGCCCGGGATCGGCGCGCTTGCGGAGGCGATCCGCGATCGTGCCATTCGCCTGTACCGGTACGGAGCTGCCGTCGCGGCGCGGCGGGGCATCCTGCTTGCGGATACCAAGTTCGAATTCGGGATCGTCGGCGAACCGACCCCGGACGACGCGGGTCCGGAAGAGAGCCAGCTGACCCTGATCGACGAGGTCCTGACTCCGGACTCATCGCGGTTCTGGGATGCCGCCGATTACGAGCCGGGCCGTGCCCAGGCGAGCTTCGACAAGCAGTTCGTCCGCGACTGGCTCGAGGCCCAGCCGTGGGACAAGACCGATCCGGGCCCGGAGCTCCCGCCCGACGTGATCGAGGGAACGCGGGCGCGCTACGTCGAGGCGTACGAGCGGATCACCGGGGCCAGCTTCGCTCGGTACCTTGCCGAGGACGTCATCGCCCGATGACGAGCTTCCGGTTCGCCGTCAACGTCACGCCCAAGCCCGGGATCCTCGATCCGCAGGGACGGGCCGTGGAGGGCAGCCTCGGACACCTGGGGATCGCCGGCGTCACGGGCGTTCGCGTCGGCCGGCGCGTGGAGCTGACGGTGGACGCCGTCGATCAGGACACGGCCCGCGGTGTCGTCGAACGTCTTGCGGGCGAGCTCCTCGCGAACCCCCTCATCGAGGCGTACGACATCGAACTCGTGGCCGAGGCTACCTCGATGGCCCCCGCGGCTGGCAACGCCTGACATGCCCGCCAGGATCGGCGTGGTGGTCTTTCCGGGGAGCAACTGCGACCGCGACACGCTTCACGCCCTCGCGTTGGCCGGGGCTGAACCGGTGGCCCTGTGGCACGAGCAGGCGTCGCTCGACGGCGTCGCCGCGATCGTCCTGCCGGGTGGATTTGCCTACGGCGACTACCTCCGCGCCGGCGTGATCGCGCGGTTCAGCCCGATCATGCGCGCGGTCGCCGATTTCGCGGCGGGCGGGGGGCTGGTCCTGGGCATCTGCAACGGCTTCCAGGTCCTCGCCGAGGCCGGGCTGGTCCCGGGTGCGCTCCTGCGCAACAGCTCGCTTCGGTTCGCCGGGCGCGAGGTGGCGATTGCCCCGGAACGCCTCGATACCGCGTTCACGCACGCGCTGGCGAATGGCGGGGCGCTGCGGATGCCGGTCGCGCACGGGGAGGGCTGCTACTACGCCGACGACGCCACGCTCGACGCGCTGGAGCGTGACGGGCGCGTGCTGTTCCGCTACGTCACGGCGGTCGGGGATCCCGCGTTGCCAGGCGATCCGGCCAACCCCAATGGCTCGCTGCGGGCGATCGCGGGCGTCATGAATGCAGCCGGGAACGTGGCGGGGCTCATGCCCCATCCCGAACGCGCTGCCGAGGCGATCCTCGGATCGGACGACGGCATGGGGATCATCCGCTCCCTGGTCGAGAGCGCCGCCCGCGCGACGACCGCCGGGACACCGGTCGGAGCCGCGGCACGATGACGGTGGCCGAGCGAACGGTGGAGCCGCTCCATCGCCGTCTCGGTGTGACCGACGAGGAACTGGTCGCGATCCGCCAGCGGCTCGGTGACCGGGATCCAAATGACCTCGAACTGGCGATGTTCAGCGTCATGTGGAGCGAGCACTGCTCCTACAAGAGCTCGAAGCCGCTGCTCCGGACGATGCCGACCGCCGGCGCGGGTGTCGTTGCCGGTCCGGGCGAGAACGCCGGTGTCATCTCCATCGGGGACGGCCTCGCGGTCGCGTTCAAGATCGAGTCGCACAACCACCCGTCGGCGGTAGAGCCCTACCAGGGCGCTGCGACCGGCGTCGGCGGCATCCTGCGCGACATCTTCACGATGGGTGCGCGACCGATCGCGGTCCTCGATGCGCTCCGGTTCGGGGATCCGTCGAACGATCGGACGCGCTACCTCGTCGACGGCGTCGTGCGTGGCGTGGGTGGCTACGGCAATTGCGTCGGCGTCCCGACCGTTGGCGGCGAGCTCGTGTTCGATCCGAGCTACCAGGGGAACCCGCTGGTGAACGTGATGGCGATCGGGCTGCTGGAGGAGCGCCAGCTCACCCTGGCCTCGGCGCCCGGCCCCGGCAATCTGGTCGTCCTGTACGGGTCGGCGACCGGTCGTGACGGGATCGGCGGTGCCTCCGTGCTCGCCAGCGCTACGTTCACCGATGACGACCCCTCGAAGCGGCCGAGCGTGCAGGTTGGCGACCCGTTCGCGGAGAAGCTGCTCATCGAGGCGTCGCTCGAGCTGATCGAGCGCGGCCTGGTCGAGGGTCTCCAGGATCTCGGCGCGGGCGGGATCACCTGCGCGACCTCGGAGACCGCCGATCGAGCCGGCACCGGGATCCGTATCGACCTCGACGCCATCCCGCGTCGCGAGCCGGGTCTGGAACCCTTCGAGGTGCTCATCTCGGAATCGCAGGAACGGATGTGCGCAGCGGTGCGACCCGATCGCTGGCCCGACGTGCGGGAGGTCTGCCAACGCTGGGGCTTGCCGGTCGCAGTGATCGGACGCGTGACCGGCGACGGCGACATCGCCGTGGTCGAAGGCGGGCTGGACGCGGATGGCCGTCCTGCGCCGGGAGCGAGCGAGCTGGCGCGCATCCCGGCCAGCGCCCTGACAAGCGACGCGATCGTCCACGCCCGGCCTGCGCTTCCGCCGACCCACCGACGCGATGCGCCCGCGCCGGGTGCGCCGGCCGCCGTCAGCGACAACCTGCCCGAACGTGGCATGGACCCCGGCGCGGTGCTGTTGGCCCTGCTCGGGTCGCCCAACCTCGCGTCGCGGCGGATCGTGTACGAGCAATACGACTCGACCGTGGGCGCGGACACGGTAGCCGGGCCGGGGCGCGGCGCCGCGGTCCTCCGGGTCAAGGGCACCACCAAGGGGCTCGTCGCCGCGACGGACGCGAACCACGCGGTCGGCCAGCTCGATCCGTGGTTGGGAGCGGCGCTGTCCGTGGCCGAGGCAACCCGCAACGTGTCGATCACCGGCGCGCGACCGCTGGGGGTCACCAACTGCCTCAACTACGGCGATCCCACGCGCCCGGAGGCCTTCTGGCAGCTCAGCGAGGGCGTGCGAGGCGTTGCCGATGCGTGCCGAGCCCTTGGCCTGCCGGTCACCGGCGGCAACGTGTCGCTCTACAACGAATCCCCGGAGGGCGCGATCGCGCCCACGCCCGAGATCGGCGTGGTCGGGTTGATCGAGGACATCGACACGCTCGTGGGACCCGCCTTTCGTCAGGCTGGCCACGCAATCGTCCTGATCGGGGACGCGATGCCCGGCCTGGCCGGGTCGGCGTACTCGCTGCTGGCCGGAGAAGCCCTCGAGGACGGTCCGCCGGGTCTCGACCTCGAGCGTGAGGCGGCCGTCCAGGCGTTCATCCGGGAAGCCGTCGACCGCGGCCTGGTGGCGTCCGCGCAGGACGTGTCCGGTGGCGGGCTCGCCGTCGCCGTGGCGGAATGCGCGATGTGGGGGGAGACCGGAGCGCATCTCCGCATCGCGCTGGTCGGCTCTCCAGCGGTCGCCCTGTTCGGCGAGAGCCCGTCGCGGCTCGTCGTGTCATGCGACGCGTTGCATGCGCCGGCCCTGGAGCTGCTGGCCCGGCAGCACGGCCTGCCGGTCGAGCGGATCGGGACGGTGGGCGGTGCGTCGCTGGTGATCGAATTGACCGGGGCGGGACCCATGGGCTCGTCGGAGGAACGAGGGAGTCGGGTCGCCGACGCCCTCGACGTCCCGCTCACTGCTCTCCGTCACGCCTGGGACCACGGTCTGGCCCGCGCACTCGGCTGGGACGGCGCCTGATGTGCGGCGTGTTCGGAGCGGTCCTGCCGGGCGGAGAGCCGACCGATGCCGCCTCGCTGGCGGCGCTCGGCCTGTTCGCGCTGCAGCACCGGGGCCAGGAGTCGGCTGGTCTCGCGGTCAGTGACGGCGAACAGCTGATGCTCTACAAGGACCTCGGGATGATCAGCTCCGTGCTCGACGAGCGACGTCTCCCGAGCCTCCGCGGCCAGCTCGCGATCGCGCACTGCCGATACTCCACGACGGGATCGACGATCTGGGAGAACGCTCAGCCGACCTACCGGCTGGGTCCACGCAGAGCCCTCGCGATCGGGCACAACGGCAACCTCGTCAACACCCGTGAGCTCCTGACCCAGCTCCAGGGCGGCCGGGCGCGGCTGCCTGCGTCAACCGACACGGAGCTCCTGACGGCCCTGATCGCCGACGAACCCGCCACGGACACGGTCGAGGCCCTGCAGCGGGTCCTCCCGCGGGTCCGCGGCGCCTACACGCTGGTGGTCCTCGACGAGCGGCGGGTCATCGGCGTCCGGGATCCGTTCGGGTTCCGGCCCCTCGTCCTTGGGCGGCTACCGCGACCGGCCGCCGGGGGACCCGGCGATGGGCTGTGGCGGGGCGACGACGACAGCTCCACGGGCTGGTGCCTGTCGTCGGAGACCGCCGGCCTTGACATCGTCGGCGCCGAGTACGTCCGGGACGTCGAGCCCGGCGAGATGGTCATCCTCGAGCCCGGCCAGTCGCCACGATCGGTCCGGTTCGCGGTCGCCACCCCCGCCCTGTGCGTCTTCGAGCTCATCTACTTCGCGCGCCCGGACTCCTACATGGAGGGCCGGAACCTGTACGAGGCCCGCCGTCAGATGGGCATCCAGCTGGCCTCGGAGCACTCGGTGGATGCCGACCTGGTAATGCCCGTGCCCGATACCGGGGCGCCGGCCGCGGCCGGGTTCGCCGAGGCGTCCGGGATCCCGTACCGGGAGGGGATGTACCGCAACCGGTATGCGGGACGGACGTTCATCCAGCCATCCGCCGGTCTCCGCCACCGGGGCGTGACGGTCAAGCTCAATCCGCTTCCGGCGGTCGTGGCCGGCAAGCGGTTGATCGTGGTCGACGACTCGATCGTGCGCGGCACGACCACGAAGCGAATCGTCGATCTGTTGCGGCGGGCCGGAGCGACGGAGGTCCACGTCCGGATCAGCGCTCCGCCGATCTATCACCCGTGCTTCTACGGCATCGACACCCAGGTCGAAACCGAGCTGATCGCCGCCACGCATACGGAACCCCAGATCCGCGAGTTCATCGGGGCCGACTCCCTTGGCTACCTGTCGATCCGCGGTGTGCTGGCTGCGCTCGAGCTCCCGTACGAGCAGTTCTGCTTCGCCTGTTTCGACGGCCACTACCCGGAACCCGTGCCCTACGACACCACCAGCCGCAAGTTCATGCTCGAAGAACCCGTCGGGGCGCTCCGCGAGCCATGACCGGCCGATCCGACGCGTCCCGACGGGCGTATGCGGCAGCCGGTGTCGACGTGGCGGCCGGGGAGCGGGCGGTCGAGCTCATGCGGAACGACGTCGCGTCGACCCGGCGCGGGCACCTCGCGGGCGGTCTCGGCAGCCTCGGGGGCCTGGGCGGCTTCGGCGGCGCCTTCGAGATCCCGGCCGGCTACCGTGAGCCGCTGCTGATCGCGTCGACGGATGGCGTGGGCACGAAGACGGCGATCGCGACGGGCGTCGCCCGGTTCGACACGATCGGGATCGACCTGGTCGCGATGTGCGTCGACGACGTCGTCTGCACGGGGGCGGAGCCGATCGCGTTCCTGGATTACATCGCCGTCGGCGAGCTCGATCCGGCAGCCGTCGCCGAGCTCGTCGGCGGGGTCGCCGCGGGCTGCCGGCAGGCCGGTTGTGCCCTCGTTGGCGGTGAGACGGCGGAACATCCGGGCATGATGGCCGCGGATGCCTTCGATCTCGCCGGGACCGCGATCGGCGTGGTCGAGCGCTCGCGGCTGATCGATGGATCGACCGTCCGCGCCGGCGACGCGATCATCGGTCTGTCGGCGTCGGGTCTCCACGCGAATGGGTATTCGCTCGTCCGCGCTCTCGTGACCGAATGGGGTCTCGATCTCACGGAGCCCTACCAGGCACGACTCCGCCGGACGCTCGGCGATGCCGCCACAGACGCCGCGCTCGCCCGGGCGGCCCATGAGGCCATGGCCACGCTCGGCGACGTCCTGCTGACCCCGACGCTTGTCTACGCGCGGGCGATCCTCGCGCTCCGGGAGGCGCTCGTGGCGCGCGGATGGGACATCCGTGGTCTCGCGCACGTGACCGGGGGAGGCTTGCCCGGGAACGTGCCACGGGCCCTGCCGGATGCGCTGGCCGCTCGCCTGGATCCAGCGCTCTGGGCCATGCCCTCGGTGATGCACCTCGTCGGAGCCCTGGCGGGCATGGACGAGCCGGAGCTGCGAGCGACGTTCAATGGCGGTCTCGGCATGATCGCCGTCATCCCGCCAGCGGCCGTTTCGGGGGCCATCGCCGCGCTCGAGGACTCCGGGTTCGAAGCCCAACTGGTCGGCGAGGTCATCGAAGCCGGCGTGCTCGCCGGCGAGCGCTACGTCGAGGGCCCCCTGGAGGTGCTGGAGCTGGCCCGGTGAATGGCCGGATCGCAGTCGGAGTCTCGGGATCGGGGTCAAACCTGCGCGCCCTCGCGGCGGCGACGCTTCGGGGCGAGATCGGGGGCACGATCGTCCTGGTGTTCGCCGATCGTGCGTGCGCCGCGCTCGACTGGGCGATCGAGCAGGGGATCGAGACCGCGCTTGTCCCGGGCGGTGATGACGCCACGCTGGCCGCAACGCTCAGGGCGGTCGAACCGGACATCGTGGTGCTGGCCGGGTACATGCGGATCGTCGGTCCTGGGGTGCTTTCGGCGTTCCCGGACCGAATCCTGAACACGCACCCGTCGTTGCTCCCCGCGTTTACGGGGGCGCACGCGGTCGCCGATGCGCTGGCGCACGGCGTGGCCATCACCGGGTGCACGGTCCATATCGTGGACGCCACGCTCGACGGCGGACCGATCGTCGCCCAGGAGGCGGTCACGGTCCTGCCGGACGATGACGTCGACTCGCTCCATGGGCGCATCCGTGCGGTCGAGCACCGCCTGTTGCCCCGCGCGGTTGCGCTGGTCCTCGCCGGCGCGGTCAGGGTCGCCGCCGATGGTCGCCGTGTGACGCTGGACCTCGCTCGCGCCGACCAGGCGGTGCCGACACCGCGGCGGGCACTCCTGTCCGTCTCCGACAAGACCGGCCTGGCGTCGTTCGCGGGCGCCCTCGTCATGCAGGGGTTCGAGCTCGTCTCCACGGGTGGAACCGCCCGGGCGCTGCGGGAGGCCGGTCTGGCCGTCACGGATGTTGCGACCGTGACCGGCTTTCCCGCGATGCTCGATGGGCGGGTCAAGACCCTCCACCCGCGGGTGCATGGCGGGATCCTGGCCGATCGACGGTTGGCCGACCATCGCCGGCAGCTGCTGGCGGCGGCCATCGCGCCGTTCGAGCTGATCGTGGTGAACCTGTATCCCTTCGCAGCGGCGGCCGAGCGACCCGGGCTCACGTACGACGAGCTGGTCGAGGAGATCGACATCGGCGGACCGTCGATGGTCCGGGCGGCCGCGAAGAACCACGCGAACTTGGCGATCGTCACCTCACCGGCCCGCTACGACGCGGTCCTGGCCGCGATCAACGAAGGCGGGGTGGGGGACGGCCTGCGTGCGGCGCTCGCCGTGGAAGCCTTCCGCCACACGGCCGCGTACGACGCCCGGATCGCCGAGGTGCTCCCCGGACGCATGGCCGCTGCCGGCGTCGACCTGCCGGATGAGCCCGGCCTCCCCGGGGCAACGGATCCGTATCCGCCGAGTCTGTCGATCGGGCTGGAGAAGGTCGAGTCGCTCCGGTATGGCGAGAACCCGCATCAAGCCGCGGCGCGGTACCGGCGCCCGGGCGCAGGCGCCGGCCAAGGTCCGTTCGCCGCGGGCGATCCGCCGCTCCAGGGCAAGGCCCTCTCGTACAACAACGTCCTCGACGCTTCGGCGGCCGCGGCGATCGGCCGGGCCCTCCGCGGTCCGGCGGTGGTCATCGTCAAGCACACCAATCCGTGCGGGGCCGCGGAGCGGATGACGCTCCTCGAGGCCTGGCAGGCGGCGCTCGCGGGTGACCCGATCTCGGCGTTCGGGGGCGTCGTCGCGCTGACGCGGGCCGTGGACCGCCCGGTCGCCGAAGCACTCACCTCGATCTTCCTGGAGGTCGTGGTTGCGCCGGCGTTCGAGCCGGACGCCCTCGAGGTCCTGGCCCTGAAGCCCAACCTGCGCGTCGTGGTCGACCCGGAGCTTGCGCGCGACGACGCTCCCCTGGCTCCGGATCCGCTGGGATCGATTCGAACGGCAGGTGGCGCGGTCCTCGTCACGGCACCGGACATCGCCGCCGACGATCCGTCGACCTGGACCGTCGCCACCCGCCGCGCACCGACCGACACCGAGCTGATCGATCTCGACCTGGCCTGGCGGCTCGTCCGCGGCGTCACGTCGAACGCGATCGTCCTCGTCCGCGACGGACGGCTGATCGGGATGGGCTCGGGCCAGACCTCGCGCGTCGACGCGGCGCGTGGTGCGGTCGACAAGGCTCGCACGCACGCGGGCGAGGCTGCGTTGCGCGGCGCGTCCTGCGCCTCGGATGCGTTCTACCCGTTTCCCGATGCCGTCGAGGCCTGCCTGGAGGCCGGCGTGTCTGCGTTCGTCCAGCCCGGCGGGTCAGTCCGGGACGCGGAGATCGTGTCGATCGTGGACGCGAGCGGAGCGTCGATGGTCGTGACAGGCGTCCGCCACTTCCGGCACTGACCCCCGCCCCCCAGTGGCAGGGCCGCTGCTACCATCGGCGTCCCATGCCCGACCCAGCCGATCGTCCGCGCTACTACATCACCACGGCCATCGCGTACGCGAACGCGAAGCCGGGCGTTCACACGCTGTATGAAGTCATCGGCTCGGACGTGATCGCGCGTTGGCACCGGATGCTGGGCGATGACACGAGGTTCCTGACCGGCACAGACGAGCATTCGATCAACATCGCCCAGAGCGCACTCGACGAGGGCCGCTCACCGAGGGACTTCGTCGACGAGAAGGTCGGCTTCTTCCGGGAGGCCGAGGAGGCGCTGGCGATCAGCCCGGACCGGTTCATCCGCACGACCGATCCGGATCACGTCCGGTCGGCGCAGGAGATGGTCCGTCGCGCGCATGCGAGCGGCGACATCTACCTCGGGACGTACGAGGGCTGGTATTGCCCGAACGAGGGGTTCCGGAACGCGACCGACGTAGTCGAGACCGCACGCGGCACGATCTGCCCAAACCACCCCGACGTCCCGCTCCAGTGGCTGACAGAACGGAACTGGTTCTTCCGGCTGTCGGCCTACCAGGAACGGCTGGAGCGCCACTTCGCCGAGCACCCGGACTTCGTCCAGCCCGACTACCGCCGCAACGAGATGCTCGGGTTCATCCGCAACGGCCTCGAGGACTTCTCGATCAGCCGCGAGCGCACGCCGGGCAACTGGGGGATCCCGTTCCCGATCGCCGAGAACGGTGAGACGGCGCTTCGCGAGGACGGCACCTGGGATCCCGAGGCCGGCAAGATCTATGTCTGGTTCGACGCCCTGATCAACTACATCACGGGCGCAGGGTTCCCGGACGACGAGGCCGCATTCGCGCGGTGGTGGCCGGCCGACCTCCACGTCATCGGCAAGGACATTGCCCGGTTCCACACGATCTTCTGGCCGGCGATGTTATGGAGCGCGGGGCTGGAGGCGCCCGGGAAGGTCTGGGTCCACGGCTGGCTCCTGGCCGCCGGTGGCGAACGAATGAGCAAGAGCCGTGGCAACTTCTACGACCCGAACGATTTCGTGAAGGCCTTTGGGCAGGACGGCGCCCGCTACGTCGTCCTCCGGGAGGTCCCGTTCGACCGGGATGCCGAGGTGAGCTGGGATTCCTTCATCCGGCGCTACAACGCCGACCTGGCCAACGATTTCGGGAACCTCGTCAACCGCACCGTCTCGATGACGAACAGGTATCTGGACGGCGAGCGTCCACAGCCGGGGGCCGAGGCGGGCCTCGCCCGCGTCGCGGTTGAAGCCGTCGCCACGTATCGGGACCGACTCGACGCGTGCCTCCTGCACGACGCCCTGGCGGCGCTCTGGACACTCGTCGAACACGCCAACCGCCTGGTGGACGCCGAAAAGCCCTGGGAGCTCGCCAAGGCGTCGAAGGCGGGTGATGGGACCGCAACGCAGCGGTTGCGCGATGTCCTGGGCGACCTGCTCGAGGCGTGTCGCGTGGTCGGCCTGGCCATCGCGCCGTTCATGCCCGCCACCGCCCCCCGCGTCCTTGGCCAGCTCGGTCACGCGTACCCGTACGCGGCCGACGGCAACGGCGGTCCCCGGATCGATGCCGAGCTGGTGTGGGGGGCCCATGCCGGCGACCCGGGACGGGTGAGCGCACCGGAGCCACTGTTTCCTCGTCTCGAGACCGACGAGGCCGTCGAATCCGCCGATAACCGATCGTCGGTAGGGTAGTCGCGACAAGCCATTTGCTACACGGAGGTTCGGGCCATGGGCAAGGGCGAGATGAACCACATCGAATTCCCCGCGGACGACCTGGAACGCGCCAAGCGCTTCTACAGCGCGGTCGCAGGCTGGGAATTCGGGGAGATGGAGGGGTACCCGGACTACTGGTTGTTCCGGACCAGCGAGAGCTCCGGAGGCGGGCTCGGGACGCGCGGCCAGAGCGTCGGCGACGAGGTGCTCGTCTACATCTCGGTCGACAACGTCGACGCGGCCGTCGAGGCGACGAAGGCGAACGGCGGCACGATCCTTGCCGAGCCGAGCGAGGTGCCCGGGCAGGGCCGGTATGCCACGGTCCGCGACTCGGAGGGCAACACGATCGGGCTGTGGGAGTCGGCTCCCGGCTGAGCGATCGCGAGGCGGGCACCGGCGCGTACGATCCGCCGGTGCGCCTCGTCGATAGCCACTGCCATCTGAACGCCGATCGTTTCGAGGGCGACGCCGACCTGGTCGCCGGGGCTGCCCGGCTGGCCGGCGTCGAGCGGATCCTCGTGCCGGGCTGGAACGTTGCCTCGTCCGAGCGCGCGCTTGAGCTGGTCGACCGGTTCCCGTGGCTCGATGCCGCCGTCGGCGTCCATCCGCATGACGCGGCCAAGGTCGACGATGCCGGTTGGGCGCGGATCGTGGTTTGGGCGGAGAACTCGCGGGTCGTGGCGATCGGCGAGACCGGGCTCGACTTCGACCGGGTGTTCAGCCCGATCCCGGAGCAGCTCGACAACCTTCGACGGAACCTCCGCCTGGCGCTCGACACCGGCAAGCCGGCGATCCTCCATTGCCGATCGGGGGATGGCCGGCGGGACGCGCAGGACGCCCTCGTCGAGGAGCTGCGCCTCGCCGGTGTCGGGAACGCCACGTGGGCGGCGGCATTCGGCGATCGACCGGCGGCGATCATCCACTCGTACTCCGGACCGGTCGACTACGCGAAGACGGTCGTCGGCCTCGGGCTCGCGGTCAGCTTCTCGGGTCTCGTCTTCCGAGCCGGCGAAGGCGCATCGGCAGACGTGGCGACCCTCGTCCCGGACGATCGCGTGCTGATCGAGACGGACGCTCCGTTCCTGTCGCCCCCGGGAGCGCCCCGCCGACGCAACGAGCCCGAGTGGGTGAGCGTCACCGGCGCGTGGGTTGCCGAGCGGCGCCAGGTCGCACCGGACGCACTCGGCGGTCTCCTCGTGGCCGCCTACGACCGAGCACTACCGCGTGCGAACCGGTCGAGTTGACAGGCGATACCCCGGTTCGCTAGTCTCCCCTTAGCACTCGCACCATGAGAGTGCTAAGCAACGCGAAACGCTCGTCCGACGGGCGCCGGGAAGGCCGGCTGGAGGGTCGGGAGCTGCCGCGATGCGTCAACACAGGTTCACGGGACGGTTCCGGCTCGACCCGGCCGACGCTCCCGGAGTCCACGCCCGACGGCCGGCCCTGGCCGTCACAGGAGGAATGCACGTTGGCCAAAGCCACTGCCGTTGCGACCAAGCTTCGCCCGCTCGGCGACCGCGTGGTCGTCAAGCCCAGCGCCCGCGAGGAGATGACCAAGAGCGGCATCGTCCTCCCGGACACCGCCAAGGAAAAGCCGCAGGAAGGCACGATCATCGCAGCCGGCCCGGGTCGCATCCTCGACGACGGGAAGCGCGAGTCGATGGACGTCAAGACCGGGGACAAGGTCCTCTACGCCAAGTACGCCGGGACCGAGTT
This sequence comes from uncultured Chloroflexia bacterium, assembly GCA_963809045.1. Taxonomy (GTDB): domain Bacteria; phylum Chloroflexota; class Limnocylindria; order Limnocylindrales; family CSP1-4; genus SPCO01. Next base: position 2,093,830 of record CAWEHW010000004.1, on the reverse strand, counting down.
CAAGATCGATGGGGACGAGCTCCTCATCGTGAAGCAAGCCGACATTCTGGCGATCGTCGAGGGCTGACCTCGGCGGTCATGCCGAAACACACAACACCTGCACGTTCCTGGAGGGACATTCGAATTGTCTAAGCAGATCATCTTTGACGAGACGGCTCGTCGCTCGCTCAAGCGGGGCATCGATCGCCTCGCCGATGCGGTCAAGGTCACGATCGGCCCGAAGGGCCGCAACGTCGTGCTCGACAAGAAGTTCGGTTCGCCGACGATCACCAACGACGGCGTGACGATCGCCCGTGACATCGAGCTCGACGATCCGTTCGAGAACATGGGCGCCCAGCTCCTCAAGGAGGTCGCGACCAAGACCGACGACGTCGCCGGCGACGGCACGACCACCGCGGTGGTGCTCGGCCAGGCGCTCGTTTCCGAGGGTCTCCGGGTGGTGACCGCGGGTGCCAACCCGATGGTCGTGAAGCGCGGCATCGAGGCCGCTGTCGAGGTCGTCGTGGCCGAGATCGCGCGCCTTTCGCGCCCGGTCGACAACCGCGAGCAGATCGCGGCCGTCGCGGCCATCAGCGCCGCGGATCCCGAGGTCGGCGAGATCATCGCCGAGGTGATGGACAAGGTCGGCAAGGACGGCGTCATCACCGTCGAGGAAGGCCAGAGCCTGGGCCTCGAGAAGGAATACACCGAGGGCATGCAGTTCGACCGGGGGTACCTCTCGGCGTACTTCGTGACCAACCCCGATCGGATGGAGGCGGTCCTGGAGAACGTGCTCATCCTGATCACGGACAAGAAGATCTCGAGCGTTCCGGACATGCTCCCTGCCCTCGAGAAGGCCGTCCAGCAGGGCAAGCCGGTCCTGATCATCAGCGAGGACGTCGACGGTGAGGCGCTCGCCACGCTGGTCGTGAACAAGCTCAAGGGCACGATCTCGGTCCTCGCCGTCAAGGCGCCGGGCTTCGGCGATCGCCGCAAGGAAATGCTCCGCGACATCGCGGTGCTGACCGGTGGGACCGTCATCAGCGAGGAGATCGGGCGGAAGCTGGACTCGGTCACGGCCGAGGACTTCGGCAAGGCCCGCCGCGTCGTCGCGACCAAGGACGACACCACGATCGTCGACGGCGAGGGCAAGGCCGACCTGATCAAGGCCCGGATGACCCAGATCAAGGCCCAGATCGAGGACACCACCTCCGACTACGACCGCGAGAAGCTCCAGGAGCGCCTCGCCAAGCTGTCCGGCGGCGTTGCGGTCATCAAGGTCGGCGCGGCCACCGAGGTCGAGCTCAAGGAGAAGAAGCACCGCATCGAGGATGCGCTCTCGACGACCCGTGCGGCCGTCGAGGAAGGCCTCGTCGCCGGCGGTGGCACCACCCTCCTGCAGTGCATTCCGGCCCTGGACAAGCTCAAGCTGGAAGGCGACGCCCAGGTCGGCGTCGACATCGTCCGCAAGGCGCTCGAGGCGCCGGCGCGCCAGATCGCCGACAACGCCGGTCAGTCCGGCGAGGTCGTCGTGGCGCACGTCAAGGGCCTCAAGGCCGGCAACGGCTACGACGCGCTCAAGGGCGAGTACGGCGATCTCTTCAAGAAGGGGATCGTCGACGCGGCCAAGGTGACCCGCTCGGCCCTGCAGAACGCAGCCTCCATCGCGGCCATGGTCCTGACCACGGAAACGCTGGTCACGGACATGCCGGAGAAGGAGAAGAACGGTCCGGGCGGTGGCGATCACGGCCACGGCGGCGGAGGGATGGACTTCTAGTCCCAACCCGACACACGCAAGCGAGACCCCCGGCGCTGCCGGGGGTCTCGTCATGTCCGCCACCTGACGCCCGCGGTGCCCGGATAGGGCGATTGCCCAATCGCTTGTTGGGGAGACTGCCGTTTACCCTCCCGACTCGGCACGGAGTCCACGCAAGCCGTGTCCGCGGAGGCCGTCGTCATGGGTGATATCCAGGTCGCACAACTGATCGCATTCGTCCTCGTCATCACGGGACTGTTGCTGGCCCTCGAGATCGGCCTGCGTCGCGCCCACCAGCGACGCTGACATCGTGCCAACCCATAGGTACTGGTCGTCGACCGCCCAGCCGGTGACGTCGTGCACCGGGTTCGTTGGTCGAGGCCGGTCTTGTGCGGTCCGGGCGCCCCGTGAGTACTGGACGAGACCCGGCCCGACCGAGATGATCGTCACCTTCTCGATTGGTGGTCCGGCCTATTCGGATAACCACCGGACGAGGGGTCGAATTCATCCGAGGCGGTATCGCCTCATTGCTGGGAACACATAAATGGAGACTCCGACCCGGGCGGTCGTTCGTCCGCCGCTGCCCCGTGCCACGTTCCGGCTCCTCCAGGAGCAAGGCCTGACCCCGATCGAGGCGGCCAGCCTGACCGCCTTCATGTGCGGCCTCCCGACGGCCGATCTGCGCTGGTCCCTCACGCAGATCAGCCAACTGCTGTTCCTGCAGCGGCTCTACCAGCTGGGCAGGTTCGGCGCCGAAGACGGAGACCGCGCCGCTCCCCACTGACCATCGTCCACGCCTGGCGGCCGGCTGCACTCGCCGCCAACGCGATCACCGAAGCGGCGCCGAGCTCCTCCCGGCGCCGCTTCGGCACGTCTGGCCGGATAGGTCGAATACCCCCTTCCCGTGTCGCATTCCAGTGCCTACCATGCTGTCGCGGTCGAGACACGCGGCCCAACGCGATTGCCTCGACCAGTTCCGAGAGGAGCGTGGCATGGCAACGACGCACGAAGGTGCGAGCCTCGAGCGGGATGCAATCGGCCTCCCCGAGGTCCTCTTCCAATCGATCACGCACATGGCGCCGGCCGTGGCGACGGCCCTGTCGATCGGCGCGGCAACGTCGTTTGCCGGCGGGATCACGCCGCTGGCGGTGCTGTTCGCGATGATCGCCGTCCTGTTCACGGCGTTCTCCATGGCCGAGCTCGCCAAGCACCTGCCATCCGCGGGTGGGATGTTCACCTACGTCCGCAACGGACTGGGCTCGTTCGTTGGCTGGCTGGTTGCCTGGAGCTTCGCCCTGGCCGAACCGTTGGTAATGCCGCTCCTGCTGGGAGGGTTCGGCTTCTACGGGGCAATCTTCCTGTCTTCGTACCTTGGCATCGACTTCGCCTATGCGTGGCTCGGTCTCGCGGTGCTCTGCGGCCTGGCGGTGTGGTGGCTGACCTATCGGGGGGTCGCGATCTCGACGCGAACCGGCCTCATCCTGGGTGTCATCGAGATCGCGATCTTCCTGCTGATCTCGCTGCTCCTGATCGTGAACGCCGACCAGAACACGCTGGACGTGTTCCTGCCCGGCGGCGACGGGATACGGCCGGCCTTCCAGGGGATGATCTTCTGCCTGCTCGCGTTCATCGGCTTCGAGGCCGCTGCCCCGCTTGGCGAGGAGACCCGGGAACCCCGGCGCACGATCCCGCGTGCCGTGATCTGGTCGGCGATCCTGGTCGGTCTGTTCTACGTGTTCAACTACTACGCGGCCACGGTCTTCTTCGGACCGGACCGGATGGTCGAGTTCTACACCTTCAACGATGGCGATCCATGGGGCTTCATGGCCGAGGAGGTGTTGCCGGGCGTCGGCGGGCTGCTGATCGTCTTCGCGATCCTCAACAGCTCACTGGCCAACGCGAATGCGGGAGCGACGGCCGCAACGCGCTCGCTCTTTGCCATGGGCCGCGTCTCGCTGCTGCCTCGCTGGTTCGCGGCTGTCCACCCTGTGACGCGCGCGCCGGTGAACGCCGTCCACTTCCAGGCGATCACCGCGCTCATCATCGCGGTCGTCCTCGGATTGGTCCTCGCCAATGACCCGTTCCCGACGCCGGACGGCGCGGCGAGCTTTGGCGGCCTGAACGTGTATGTCTTCCTCGGCACCATGCTGGGGTTGCTCTTCGTGTTCATCTACATTGCCGTGAACCTGGCGTGCATCGGCTACTTCTGGGGCCAGCGGCGTGACGAGTTCAACGTGATCAAGCATCTGGTCGTGCCGATCCTTGGCGTGGTGGCGATGATCCCCGCCGGGCTGGCGGTGATCGGCGGCCTGACGATCCCGATCCTGGACATCGAGCTCCCGCCGTACGAGACCGCGCTGCGCTGGACAGCCCCGATCGTGGGCATCTGGATGGTGATCGGAATCGTCCTCTACTTCGTCCTTCGCAGCCGAAACCCCGAAGCGCTCGAGCGCATGGGCGACGTCTATGGCGGGGAGGCGCCGGCTCCATCGGATCGCCTCGCCTGACCCTGGCGCACAGGGCGCCTACTCGAAGATCGACAGCGGGCAGTACGCCGTGACGACGTAGTTCGGCATGTCGACGATCTCGCTGATCCGCAGGTCGATCGCGACGCTGCACAGCAGGTAGGCGTCCTGCGCGGCAACGCCGTGCTCGCGGCCGAGCCAGTCGATCATCCGTCGCGTCGCGTCGCGGGCGGCGGTGAGGAGATCCGGCGCGATGCCGTCGGTCGCATAGCGCTGGCCGATCGCGGTCTGCGCGGCCGCGCCCGGCGACGTGATGAACTCGGGTGCGGTCACGTGCAGGTCGGAGCGAACTGTCAAGCGGACGGTCGCCACCATCGGCGTCTCGATGGCCGTTCCACACACCTCGCCATCGCCCTGGGCGGCATGGCCGTCGCCGATCGAAAAGCGGGCGCCGCGGTGGAAGATCGGGAGGAAGAGCGTCGCGCCGACGGTGAGATGCCGGGTATCCATGTTCCCCCCATGGAGGTCCGGTGGGATGGTGGACCGCGGGCCGGTCTCGGGAGCCACGCCCAGCTCACCGCAGAACGGCACGATCGGGATGTGGATCCCCGGCAGGAACTCCGCCCGCTGGCCCGGCGCGGCCAGCTTTGTCACCCGGTAGGCAGGATCGGGAAAGTCGTCCGCAAGGAGACCGAAGCCCGGGATGGCAGCCGTCCAGCCCCATTCAGCGGGTCGGAAGTCGATGAGGTCCACCTGGAGCGTGTCGCCTTGTTCGGCACCCTCGACGGCGATCGGTCCGTTGACCTGATCGACGCGCGCGAAATCGAGCCTGGCGAGATCGTCTGTCGTCGATGATGCGGTGAGCTGGCCGCCACTCGCGTCCAGCGTGTCGAACTCCACGATCGAACCGCTTTCGACCGTTTCGATGGGTTCGATCGCCGGGTCCCATGCAAGGTGGGATCGATCGCGCGCGATGTGGATGGTGGGCGTCACGGCCACGGCACGTACCTCCAGGGACGCCATCGTAGGCCGACGGCCGACCGTTTGACAGCATGGTCCCGTCACGGGGACCCTTGGCTCGATCGTCCCTGTGTCGATCACGAGTCGACGACCGTGCGACCCATCCCCGAGGTACCCGATGCCCCGCCTTGTCCGCCGCGGTACTCGCGCCGCAAGCCTCACGGTCGCGTTCGCGTTGCTGGCCGGCGCCTGCGGCGGGCCCTCCCTTCCAGCCCTGTCCGATCCGGTCGAGATCATCACCGCCGGACTTGCCTCAACCGAGGCCGCCCGAACGGTCCATCTCGAAGTCACGGTGGGAGGCGAGCTGAGCATCGCGCTTCCGGGCGCTTCCGGGCCGGCGACGACCATCAACCTTGGCGGCACAACGGCGTCCGCCGATGTCGACATGGCCGGCGGGAAGGGGCGCGCGACCTTTGCCGCGCCCGGTTTGCTCATCCTGAGCGGCGAGGCCATCCAGATCGGCGAGACGTCCTACATCCGGACGTCGCTGGGCGGCCCGCTCTTCGAGGTCGTCGAGGCCACCGATGCCCTGCCGGTCGACCCGGCCGACGCTTCGGGGCTCTTCGATGACCTCGGTGATCTCCTGCTGGCGGACGGCGTGGACCCCGTCCGGGGCGACGACGTCGACTGTGCCGGCAAGTCGTGCTACACGGTGACCATCGAGCTGACCGCCGACGAGCTGGCGGCGCTGGGTGGGACGGCACCGATCCCTGACGGCCTGCCCGAGCTGCCGGTCGATCTCGACGGGATCGGCCTGACCGCTACCGTCCGGGTCGAGAAGGACACCCATCGCCTGGCCGGCATCGGGTTGGTCATGTCGCTCGGAGACATGGGCTCGGTGACCATGGACGTCCAGGCGTCGAACTGGGATCAACCGATGGACATCTCGCCTCCGCCGGCCGATCAGGTCAAGCCGGCGACGTAGTCCCGAGGCGCCCCGGATGGGCACCCCCACCTACAATTGACCCGTGAGCCCCACACGGCGCCGACGAACGTCAAAGCAGGTCCCTGACGAGGTCAGCGAGAGTGTCGGCACGGCGTTCGCGGACCTCCCCGATGCGGCGGTCACGCCCGAGGAACCGGCCTGGATGCGCGACACGGGCGGTGCCGTCGACGACGAGCCGACGGTGCGTGCCCCGGACCCGGCGGCAATGGCCGCCGCCAAGGCCGCCCGGACGGACGAGATCGTCAAGGCGCTCAACCCGGAGCAGGCACGGGCGGTCACCACGACGGACGGGCCGCTCCTGATCCTGGCGGGAGCCGGGTCGGGCAAGACCCGCGTCCTGGCGCACCGGATCGCGTACCTGGTCGGCGTCAAGGACGTCGCCCCGTGGCGGATCCTCGCGGTCACGTTCACCAACCGCGCCGCGGCCGAGCTCCGCGAGCGGATCATCAGCCTGGTGGGCGAAGGCGGCCGGGACGTCATGGCAGGGACGTTCCACTCGCTGTGTGCCCGGGTGTTGCGACAGGACGGCGAAGCGATCGGGATCGGCCGGCGGTTCGTGATCTACGACACAGACGACCAGCAATCGCTCATGAAGCAGGTGCTGCGCGAGGAGGACCTGCCGCTGACCGGCGAGTTCCGGCCGAGCATCGTCCTCGGCGCGATCAGCCGGGCGAAGAACGAGATGCTCGATCCACAGGTGCTGTTCGAGCATGCGGCCAACCATCGCGAGCGGACGATCGCCCGGCTCGCCCGCCGGTACCGGGAGCGGCTCCAGAAGGCCAACGCCCTCGACTTCGATGACCTGCTCCTCGAGGCCGTCCGCCTGTTCGACGAAGCGCCTGATGTCCTCGCCAAGTACCAGGAGCGATGGCGCTACCTGCACGTCGACGAGTACCAGGACACCAACCGGGCGCAATACCTCTGGGTCAGGTCTCTGGCGGCCAAGCACCACAACCTGTGCGTGGTTGGTGACGACGACCAGTCGATCTACTCGTGGCGCGGCGCGGACCTGCGGAACATCCTCGACTTCGAGCGCGACTGGCCGGACACGGCGGTCGTCAAGCTCGAGCAGAACTACCGATCCACGCAATTGATCCTCGACGCGGCGCACGCGGTTGTCTCGCGGAACACGGCCCGCAAGGACAAGCAGCTCTGGACCCAGAACGCGGGTGGGACGCGGATCCAGCGTTTCGAGGCCTACAACGAGGAAGAGGAGGCCGAGTGGATCGCCCGGCAGGTCGAGGGCCTGGTCGTTGGCCGCTCCAGCGCGCTGACCCGGCGGGCGGACGAGGAGGACGCTCGGTTCCGCGCTCGCGACATCGCGGTGATGTACCGGATGAACGCGCAGTCCCGGGCGATCGAGGAGTCGTTCCTGCGGTACGGGCTCCGGTACCAGCTCGTTGGCGGCACGAGGTTCTACGCCCGGCGGGAGGTCAAGGACGCCCTGGCGTACCTGCGGATCCTCCGATCCGACACGGATAGCGTGAGCTTCGAGCGGATCATCAACGTCCCGGCGCGCGGGATCGGCGACAAGACGATCGAGGTGTTGCGCGTCGCCGCCGCCCGTGAGGGCGGGACCACGTGGGGTGCCATCGAAGGCGCGGTCCGTGGCGAAGTCGAAGGGCTGGCCCCGCGAACCCGCAACGCGCTGACCGATTTCGCCATCCTCGTGCGCCGGCTGCGCACGCGCGTCGGCGTGCTGTCCCTGCCCGAGCTGCTCGACGAGGCGCTCGAGGCTTCGGGGTACCGAGCGATGCTGGCGGACGGCTCCGAGGACGGCGAGGAACGCTGGGCCAACCTGCTCGAGCTCCGCTCCGTCACCACACGCTACGACGACCTAGCTCCCGATGACGCCCTCGATCGACTGCTCGAGGAGACCGCCCTGGTGGCCGACCAGGATTCATACGAAGGCGACGCCGACGCGGTCACGTTGATCACGCTCCATGCCGCCAAGGGTCTCGAGTTCCCGGTCGTGTTCATCGCCGGCCTGGAGGAGGGCCTGTTCCCGCATAGCCGGGCGCTCGACGACGAAAAGGAGCTCGAGGAGGAGCGTCGTCTCGCCTACGTCGGGATCACCCGCGCCAAGCGGCGCCTCTACCTGTCACATGCCTGGCGGCGCGCGACGTGGGGGATGGGCCAGGCCTCCGTGCCGTCCCGGTTCCTCCTCGAGATCCCGGCCGAGCTGATGATCGGTCCGCAGCTCGATGCGGCCGATGATCGGGACCGAGACCTGGATCTCGATCTCGTGTTCGGGGCGCGACGGACAAGCCGGTTCGGGACGCCGACGCGGGGTGGCGGCGGCCCGGCCTATCGCCAGGGCAGCGGCCGTCCAGGCGCGCCGGCAGCCGGCGAAGCGTTCCGGCCGGATCGGGATCTCGCGGCAAAGCGCGAGGCATTCGCCGAAGGCGCCCCGTCCGGAACGCTGCAGCGCCGCTCGAGCGCATGGGACGATGCGCCTCCGGCGAGCGGGCGACCAGGCGGTCCGCCATCGGGTGCGAAGGCGCCCCGGCCGGTCATTCCCGGCGAGCGCCTGTTTCGCGACGGGGATCGGATCCGTCATGCGCGGTGGGGCGACGGGATCGTGGTGACCAGCAAGCTCACCCGCAGCGACGAGGAGGTCACCGTCGCCTTCAAGGATGCGTCCGTCGGTCGGAAGACGATGCTGGCGAGCCTCGCCAACCTCGAGATCATCGGGTAGGGCTGCGCACATCCATGACCGTCCAGCTCCCGCCGGTCGACCGTGAGCTCGTCGAAGAAGCCGCGGCGCTGACACCGGCCGATGCGATGACGCGCCACGAGGAGCTCGTGGCCCAGGTCGCGCGGGCGAACGAGCTGTATCACGTCCAGGACGCTCCGGAGATCAGCGACGCCGAATACGACCAGCTATTCCGCCGCCTCGTGGCGCTGGAATCGGCCCATCCGGACCTCGTCACGCCCGATTCGCCCACCCAGTCCGTCGGCGGCACCCCGGTCGGCGGGACGTTTGACGAGGTCAGGCACCGGCGGCCGATGCTGTCCCTGTCGAATGCGTTCAGCCATGACGAGCTGCGAGCCTTCGACGTCCGGGTGCGTCGTGGCCTCGGCCTGCCACCGGCCCCCGAGCCCGCATCGGACCTGCGCTACGTCGCCGAGCTCAAGATCGATGGTCTCGCGATCACGCTCCGATACGAGCGCGGACGCTTCGTGCAGGGCGCGACGCGGGGCGATGGCTCGACCGGGGAGGACGTCACCGCCAACCTCAAGACGATCGAAGTGGTGCCCCATCGGCTGAGCCACACCGCGTCGCTGGACGCCAGGGGCGAGGTCTTCATGCCGAAGGCCGAGTTCGCCCGGATCAATGCCGAGCGCGAGGAGGCCGGGCTCGCCCTGTACGCCAACCCCCGCAACAGCGGCGCCGGATCGTTGCGTCAGATCGATCCGCAGGTCACGGCGAGCCGGCGGCTGTCCGCCTGGTTCTACCAGCTCGTCGAAGAGGACGGCGATGCCGTCGGAGGGCCCACCCAGCCCGCACCGGCCTCGGCCGGTGACGGTTCGGGTGGCGGACAGGTCGGGCAGGGGACCGTGGACTCCGTCGCCCCCGGCGTCTCGACGCAGTCCGGGGCGCTCGCTCGACTCGCGAAGCTCGGGTTTCCGGTCAACCCGGAACATGCCTTCGATCTCGACATCGAGGGCGTGATCGAGTTCACCGAACGCTGGCGCGACGAACGCCACCATCTGCCGTACGAGACAGACGGCGTGGTCGTCAAGGTGGACCGGTTCGACCAGCAGGCTCGACTCGGGATGGTCAGCCGCGCGCCGCGCTGGGCGATCGCGTTCAAGTTCCCTCCGGAGCAGGTGGAGTCGTACGTGGAGGACATCGTCCCGTACGTCGGGAGGACCGGAACGCTAACCCCTGTGGCGCACCTCAAACCGACGAAGGTCGCAGGCTCCACGGTGGCGAGAGCCACGCTCCACAACCTCGACGAGGTACGGCGCAAGGACATCCGGATCGGCGACTGGGTCGTGCTCCAGAAGGCGGGCGACGTCATCCCGGAGGTCGTGCGACCCCTGACGGAGCGGCGAACAGGCACCGAACGCGAGTACGACATGCCCCCGATCTGTCCGGTCTGCGGGACGGCCGTCGTCCGCGACGAGGGGGCGGTCCGGATCTACTGCCCGAACGCGAACTGCCCGGCACGGGTCGGGCAGGAGTACGGCCATTTCGCCGGCCGGGGCGGGATGGACATCGAGGGCGCGGGCTGGAAGGTCATCGAGCAGCTGCTCCAGACCGGGCTCGTGAAACGCCGTGGCGACCTGTATCGGCTGTCGGTCGAGGACCTCGAGGCCCTCGATCGGTTTGGCCGGAAGAGCGCCGAGAACCTGCACAACGCGATCGAGAAGTCACGGCGTCGGCCGCTCGAGCGCGTGATCGCGGCGCTCGGGATCCCGCAGGTGGGCTGGACGACCGCGATCGACATGGCTGCGTGGTTGACGGCGGAGGTCGAAGCCGGGGAGGGCTGGCTGCAGCGTGCCGCCGACCACCTGCGCCGGATCGCGGCCGAAGCGCCCGGACGGTTCGAGGAGATCGAAGGCGTCGGCCCGACCGTCGCGGCGAGCCTGGCCGCGTGGTTTGGCGAGGCAGGGCCGGGCAAGGAGATCCTGGACGACCTCGCCGACGCCGGGGTCGAACCCGAGCTGCCGGCTCCACGCGCGGCAGCGGCCAGCGGCCCGCTCGAGGGCAAGACGCTGGTCGTGACCGGGACCCTCGAAGGGTTCACCCGACCCGAAGCCGAAGCGGCCATCCGGGCCGCCGGCGGGAAACCGGGCGGCTCCGTCTCGAAGAAGACGGACTACCTCGTCGCCGGTGAAGCCGCCGGCTCGAAGCTGGCCAAGGCCCAGGAGCTCGGCGTCCCTGTCCTGGACGAGACAGGGTTCCGGGCGTTGCTATCGGGGAACGAGCCGTAAGGGGGATCACCGTGGGATCGACACGCAAACCTGTCGACGAAGAGCAGATCGAGGACGCGGTGGAGGCTGCCGATGTGCCACCGCCGCTGCAGGATCTGCCGGTGTCGCCGGCGGACCTCGCGACACCGGACGTTGGCCTTGAACCTCGCCCGCAGGCGCCCAAGCGGGTCATCATCATCGGTGCCGGCATGGCTGGACTCGTGGCTGCGTTCGAGCTCGCCCGCCAGGGTCATGAACCAATCGTGCTCGAGGCCCAGAACCGCGTTGGCGGCCGTGTCTACACCCTGCGCACGTTCGCACCCGGTCTGTACGGCGAGGCGGGCGCGATGCGGATCCCGGCCGTCCACGACCTGACACTTCGATATTGCGAGCTGTTCGGCCTCGAGCTCAGGCCGTTCGTGATGGGCAATCCCCGTGGCCTCGTTCACGTCGGCGGCCAGCGGATGACGGCCGAAGAGGCGGGTCTGGAGCCTGAGCGCCTGCCCTTTGCCTTGGCCGACACAGAACGCGGTCGCACCTTCGACGACCTGTGGGCCGAAGCGACTCGTGACCTTCGCGAGCTGCTCGCACGTCGCGGGGACGCGGCGTGGGACGAGATCGTTCGGCAGTACGACCAGTATTCACTTCGCGAGTTCCTTGTGATGAAGGGCTTCTCCGAAGGCGCGATCGAGATGTACGGCGTCATGAACTTCGTCGAGTCGGACATGAACAACGCCGTCGTGGAAGAGCTCCGCGAGGACCTTGGCAAGGCCTTTGAGAACATGCAGGAGATCGTCGGCGGCATGGATCGCCTGCCGAACGCGTTCTACCGGCAGCTCGAGGACCGCATCCGCTTTGGCGCCGAGGTGCATGCCATCGACCAGGATCCCGATTCGGTCACGGTCCATTTCAAGACGGAGGCCGGGCGATTCTCGGTGAGCGGCGATTACGCGATCTGCGCGATCCCGTTCTCGGTGCTTCGCCAGATCGAGGTCATCAACCCGTTCTCGCGCGAGAAGCAACGGGCCATCCGCCAGCTCAACTATTCCGCGTCGACGAAGATCCTGTTCCAGGTCAGTGACCGGATCTGGGAGGCGGAGGACGGGATTTACGGCGGCGCAACGGTCACGGACCTCCCGATCCGGCGGATCAACTACCCCACGCCTGACCCGGCCACTCGCCGGGGCGTGCTTCTCGCCAGCTACACCTGGTCACAGGATGCGGCCCGATGGGGAGCGATGGACGGCGAGACGCGCCTGGAAGAGGCGCTCGAGGACGTGGCCCGGATCCATCCAGGCATCCGCGAGGTCTACGAGACGGGCGCGTCGCACGCCTGGTATGACGACCGGTTCGCCAACGGTGCCTTCGCCCTGTTCGCCCCGGAACAACAGACCACGCTCCAGGCCGACATCGTGCGACCGGAGGGCCGGATCTACTTCGCGGGCGAGCACTGCTCGCTCCATCACGCGTGGATCCAGGGCGCGCTCGAATTGGGGATCCGTGCTGCCCGGGAGATCCATGAACTCGAGGATGCGGGGCGAACCACCCGTTAGACGGGCGTGGCCTCAGCGACGGGCGGCGTAGCGCTCCATGAGCTGCGAGACGGCCAGCCGCGCGGCTGCCCAATCGGGCTGATCGCCGAAGACGACGCCGTTCGGTCCCCAGCGTCCGATCTGGGTCATGGCATTGACGATCGCGTCGTGGGCCAGGGCGCGGCCGCGGCCGGCATCCACCTGCCCGGTCACGAGATATCGGCGCACGACATCGAAGTTGGCCGACCATCGGCCGATTCGGATCCGGTCACCCTCGCGCAGGGACTCCAGCCAGTCGTCATCGCCGACCGGGTGGGTCTCGTGCTCGGCCTGATGCCGGACGAGGTCGACCCGCATGCCGTAGCGCTCCAGGCTCGGGAGCCGGCCATCGTCATCGACCGTGCGATAGCAGGTGGGGCAGTTCGGCAGCTCGACATCGTCCCGCGGCCGCTCACCGTAGGGCAGCCCGCAGCGCCGGCAGAAGGTCGCAAGGCTGCTTCCCGCGGCGGTTCCACACTGAAGGCAGGCCGTCTCGATCATCGACGTAGTGCTCCCCGTTTCCGCAGGTGGTCCGGTGCCCGCCGAGCCACGTTGTATACGCCCGTCCGCCGGCAACTCCCGGTTTGCCCGGGATGTCGTTGAGGCATGAGCAGGATGCCCGAGGCAGGCCGTCGACACCATGACCCCATCGGATGCGGACGTCCAGAAGGTCGGGTCATCCATGGTTGGGCCCGTCTGGCCGGTCCATCGGCCGGCCGGCCTCGAGTCAGCCGATCGCGTGGTCGAATTGGCCCCAGATCGCGGACGGTTGCCAGGCCGGCATCTCCCCTCGGATCATCCGCGGGGCATGCCACGCGTCCACCCAGCCGTCGGCCCGGAGGCGCTCGAGACCGACCGTGTTCGTCTCGAGCAGGCCTGCCCGTACCCGCCGCTCCGGGCTCGACGCGACGCGACGCGCATGGAGGATGGCCAGGGCGTCGTCGAGGTCGGGCGCGATCGTTGCGCCGCCTCCCCAGGGGGCCCGGACGACGAACCCGCCCAGCGATCCATCCTGCCGCTCGACGCAAATGGTCGTCGTCGGGGCCGCGAAGTCGGCGAGCACGTGGGCTCGATCCTCACCCGTCGCCGCGGCATCCAGCTCTAGCACGGCCGGAAGATCCGCGTCGCGATACGGACGAACCCTCGGCGCCGCGCCACCGCCTCCCAGGCCGGGGGTCTCGACGATCCGGTAGTTCGTCTGGATCCGGAAGCCGAGTCGTTCGTAGAGCGGTTGCCCGGCGGCGGTCGCCACCAGCACCAGCGTCGTGCAGCCGGCCGACTCGGCCGCGTCGATCGTGGCGACGGTCAACGCCCGCCCAAGACCGCGACCACGCCAATCGGGCTCGACCCAGATCGTGCCGATCCAGCCGACCGGCCCATTCACCGTCGTCACCCCGGTCCCGATGATGGCTCCCCCGGCTTCCGCCACGAAGGCCCGGCAGGCGGCGTGGCCCGTGACCCAGGTCATCTTGACCCGCCTGTCGCCCCACCCCGACCGAAGCACGGCGTCGGCCGTCTCGTCGACATCGGCCGGCGTCATCGGCCGGATCTCGGGCAGCTGCATCGGGGGATCGTAGCGGGCGTGTCGGCTATGATCGGGTCATGGCCACCCTGTCCCGTTCCGAAGTCGAGCACGTGGCCCACCTGGCGCGTCTCGGGCTCACGGACGAGGAGCTGACCCGCCTCGAGGGGCAGCTGAACCACATCCTCGACCAGTACGAGATTCTCGCGGAGCTGGCCACCGACGACATCCCGCCGACCGCGCAGACGATCGAGCTCAAGAACATCCTGCGCGACGACGTGGTGCGGCCATCGCTGTCGGTCGACGAAGTCCTGGCCAACGCACCGGCACGCCAGGGCGACTTCATCGTCGTCCCGGCGATCCTCGACGAGCGCTGAACCCCGCATGACGGAGCTGACGCGTCTCCACGCCCACGAGATGGCCCGGTTGCTCCGATCGGGCGACGTGTCGTCACGCGACCTCACGGACGCGCACCTGACGGCCGCCGAACGTGACAACGGCGCCCTGAACGCCTGGCTCACCATCGATCGCGAACGAGCCCTTGACGAGGCGGATGCCGCCGACGCTCGGCTGGCCGCCGCGAAGACCGACGGCGCCGCGGCACTCGACCGGCTCCGACCCTTGCTGGGCATCCCGGTGGCGCTCAAGGACCTCGTTTCCGTGAAAGGCGGCCAGTGCACGGCGGGCTCGCGGATCCTCGAGGGGTACCGCGCGCCGTACGACGCCCACATCACCGAACGGCTCCGTCACGCCGGGGCGGTCATCCTCGGCAAGACCAACATGGACGAGTTCGCCATGGGCTCGTCGACCGAGCATTCGGCTTATGGACCGACGGCCAATCCGTGGGCGCTCGACCGGGTGCCGGGTGGGAGCAGTGGTGGCTCAGCCGCAGCCGTGGCGGCCTTCCATGCCCCCATGTCGATCGGGACGGATACGGGAGGATCCATCCGTCAGCCGGCCGCGCTGTGCGGGATCGTCGGCATGAAACCGACCTATGGGCGGGTCAGCCGGTACGGCATCGTGGCGTTTGCCAGCTCGCTCGACCAGATCGGACCGTTTGCCCGGGACGCTCGGGACGCCGCCGCACTCCTGCACGCCATCGCCGGCCGCGACGAGCGCGACTCGACCTCATCCGAGAAGCCCGTTCCGGCGACCCTCACGGCGCTGCCCTCGAGCGACGACGAAGCGGCCGGGTCACTCCGAGGCAAACGCCTCGGGTTGCCCCGGGAGTACTTCGTGGCGGGCATGGAGCCCGGCGTCGAGGCCCGCGTCCGCGAGGCGGTGGCGGCGCTCGAGGCTGCCGGCGCGACCATCGACGAGGTCAGCCTCCCGCACACGGACTACGGTCTCGCGACGTACTACATCGTGGCGCCGGCCGAGGCATCGGCCAACCTCGCGCGGTATGACGGGCTGCGCTACGGGCCGCAACACGCCGAGGGCGATGTCCTGGCGAACTACCTGGCGACGCGGGGCCGGGGGTTCGGTGCCGAGGTGAAGCGCCGGGTAATGCTCGGGACATACGCCTTGTCGGCCGGGTACTACGACGCCTACTACCTGAAGGCCCAGAAGGTCCGGACGCTGATCAAGGCCGATTTCGATGCGCTCTGGGCGCAGGGTTCGATGCGCTCGTCGCGCCGACCAGCCCGACCGTGGCCTTCCCGATGGGCGCGCGGATGGAAGATCCAGTCGCGATGTACCTCTCCGACGCCTGCACGCTGCCGGTCAACATGGCCGGCCTGCCCGGGATCTCCGTTCCCTGCGGCCTCGCAGACGGCCTCCCGGTTGGGCTCCAGCTCATCGGCGCCGCGTGGTCCGAGGCGGAGCTGTTCGGGTTGGCGCGCGGGTATGAGGCGATCACCGCCGACGCCGAGTGGCGCGCCCTCGAGCCCGCCGAGCTTGCCCTCGCCGCCCACGCCGACACCCTGACGCCGTCCCAGCGGACCTCCGCGCAACCGAGTGGCGCCGCGCACTGATGCCCGACCTCGACCCGCCCGCCGAGCGAGCGCCACTCGCCGATCGCGCCCTGTCGCAGCGCGTTCTCGACGTTCCGCCCTCGGGCATCCGCCGGTTCTTCGACATCCTGGCGACGATGGACGACGTCATCAGCCTGGGGGTAGGGGAGCCGGACTTCGATACCCCACGGGTCATCGTCGAGGCGGGCGTTGAGAGCCTCCGCGAGGGCCGCACGCACTACACCTCCAATTTCGGCACCCTTGAGCTGCGGCGCGCGCTCGCCACCCATCTCGAACGTCGGTACGGCGTGGCCTACGATCCGGCGACCGAGCTCCTGATCACGGTGGGCGCCTCGGAGGCCGTGGATCTGGCGCTCCGGGCTACCTGCGATCCGGGGGACGAGGTGATCCTCCACGAGCCGTCCTACGTCGCCTATGTCCCGGCCGTGGTGTTCGCCGGGGGCGTGGTCCGCCACGTGCCCACGAGGTTCGAAGATGACTTCGCGCTCGATCCGGCGGCCGTCGAGGCGGCGATCAGTCCTCGGACCAAGGCCCTGTTCCTTGGGTATCCGTGCAACCCGACCGGTGCCGTGCTGCCGCCCGAGATCCAGGACGAGCTCGCCGCCATCGCGGTTCGGCACGACCTCCTCGTCTACAGTGACGAGATCTACGACCGCCTCGCGTACGGCACCTATCGCCATCGGGCGATGAGCGCACTCCCCGGCATGCGCGAGCGGACCATCCTGATGGGCGGCTTCTCGAAGGCCTACGCCATGACCGGGTGGCGCGTCGGCTACGTCGCCGCGCCGGCCGCGATCCTCGAGGGCATCGTCAAGGTCCACCAGTACGGGATCATGTCCGCTCCCACGACCGCCCAGGATGCCGCGCTTGCGGCGATCCTCGAAGGGGAGCCGGACGTGGAGCGCATGCTCGCCGAATATGACCGCCGCCGGCGACTGCTCGTCGATGGCCTCAATGCGCTCGGGCTGGCGACCTTCGAGCCTCGCGGTGCGTTCTATGCGTTCCCGCGGATCAGCTCGACGGGTCTGACCGCCGACCAGTTCACGGAGCGGCTGTTGACGGAGGAACGGGTCGCCGTCGTGCCCGGTGACGCGTTCGGACCATCGGGCGCCGGTCATGTCCGGATGTGCTACGCGACCTCGTACGACCGTCTCGAGGAGGCCATTCGCAGGATCGGTCGGTTCGTCGAGCGTGTCCGGGGAGAAGGCGCCCAGGTCGCTCAACCGGTCGTGCCCGGCCGCTCCTGATCGACCTTCAATTCAGACGCGTGGGTCCGTGCCGACCTCAGCTGCTCCGGCCACGCTCCACGATGTCCAGGATGAACCGGGGCAGGGCAAAGCTCGCGAGGTGGACCTCGGGCGTGTAGTAGCGCGTCTCGATCCCCGACGCCACGAGTCGTTCCGAAAGGGTGTCGACCGACACGCTGCGCACGGCTGGATCGTCGGTACCCCAGCCAAAGGCCATGAACCCACCGATGTAGGTCGGCACCGCCGCGATGTAGCAGGTGGCGTCGGCGAAAAGATGGCTGAAGGCGCGCATCGTGCCTTCGAGTTCACCGCCCTGGAAGAAGGGGACGCCGTTCTGGGTGACGATCAAGCCACCCGGGCGGAGGATGCGCCGGCAATCGGCGTAGAACGATTCCTCGAACAGCGGTTCACCGGGTCCGGTCGGGTCGGTCGAGTCCACGACGATCAGGTCGAATTGCGCGCCGGTCGAGGCCACCCAGTCCTTGCCGTCCGCGATGACCAGCTCGAGCCGCGGATCGTCGAACGAGCCGTGATTGATGTCCTTGAGATGTCGCTTGGAGACGCCCACGACCCACGGATCGATCTCGACGATCGTGATGTGCTCGATCTCGCGATGCTTGAACATCTCCTCCGCGAGCGCCCCGTCTCCGCCGCCGACGATCAGCACGTCACGGACCGCCCCGTGGGCCAGGATCGGGAGGTGGCTGAGCATCTCGTGATAGACGTATTCGTCGGCCGAGGTCAGCTGGGTGACCCCGTCGAGCATGACCAGGGTGCCGAACCTGACACTCTCGGCGATCACCAGGTGCTGCTGTCCGGAGCGGCCCTCGAACAGGGTCCTGCGCACCTCGATCGAGGCCCGATACCCCTCGTGCAGCGTCTCCGTGTACCAGACGGTGCCACCGTCGGCGGCACCCCGGTCGGTCCCCGCCATCTCCCCTCCAACTGGACGGATGCGTCAGGGTCCGAGCATACCCCGGTCAGCCGTGCCTGACGCCGTCAGCCTCCGCTGACGCCTCGCCGCGACAGCGCCTCCTCGATCGCCCAGATGGCGAGCGGTCGCAGGTAGAGACTGGCCCGGTAGTTGCCGTCCCGGTCGTAGGCCTCCGGCGTCCGGAACCAGAGTCCCCGGCCGTAGGTCACCGCGGCGGCTCCTCGCGCCGTCGCCCATCCCTCGTCCGTCAGGCCGCGGCCGAGCATGAATGCCGCCAGCGCGTACGTCGTGCCGACCCAGACCTCCTTCGATTGCTCGCTCGAGGTGTCGATCGTCCCGTCCGGGTGCATGCCGTTCACCGCGCCCATTTGCCCACCGCCAAAACCGCAGACATTGAGTCGGTGGATCGTGCGTAACGCCGTGTCCACGCGGTCACGCGGGATCAGGTCGCCGAGGCCGGTCGCATCGGCATACCACTGCCCGGCCAGCTGGTCGGCCATGACGCTGTCGGAGCTCGGGCCGCCGCCGTCGTCGTAGGCGTAGTGATCGCCACGCCAGAGGCGCACGTCAAACGCCACCTGGCCGCGTTCGAACCAGCCCTCCCAGCGCCTGGCCGCGTCGCCCAAGCCCAGCTGGCGAGCCATCCGCTCGGCCGCGGCAACGGCGGCCAGCCACAACGAGCCACCATACGCGGAGGGTCCGAACATCGGCCACGTGTCGTATGTCTGGTCCGGTAGTCCGTCGTGCTCCGGAAGGCCGTCGCCGTCCCGATCGCGCTCCGACAACCGGGTCAGGACCGCGTCGACCGTAGGCCAGGCGTCCCGGATCAACGCGCCGCCACCGACCGGGTCCGCGACGGCGTCGCGCCAGACCTGGAGCACGAACTTCGGCCCGAGGTCCTTCCAGCCGCTGACGTCCTGGAAGGTGTACCGGTTCGGGCGGTAGAACGGGTCGTCGTCGGGCCCGCCGACATCGTGCGGCACCGTCCCGCCGACCTTGCGCGGCGCGAGCTTGCCGGAAGCCTCGATCTCGACGGTCGCAGGGTCGTCCACGGGGATCGCTTCGAGCAGATCGCGGATGCCGCGCGCCTCGAGCTCCGGGAACAGGCGGAGGACGGCGAACGAGGCGTAGAAATCCACGTCCACCGTGTCGTAGAACGGGTAGTCGAGGCATTCGAGCATCGCGAACCGCCCCGGGTCATCAGGATCGGGCTCCGGACCGCCGACCTCGCCTCCCTCCCAGAACGTCCCGCCATCGACGAGGAAATACAGCTCATTGAACAACGCGGCCTTGTACCAGTCCGGGCGATCGTCGGCATCGAGGACGGGCCGCTGCCACGCCTCGATCGCGTCGCGCCAGACGGGCGTCTGCTCGAGGGCATGGGTCGCGAGATCGAACGCCCGGCCGCCCGTCCGGCCCCACTCGCGGGTGTACCGCTTCCACCACCGACGGCCTGCCCCGAACTCGACAGTCGGCATGTCCCACGCGAGCGCGAACCGGACGGACCGACGCTCGCCGGGTGCCAGCTCGACGGTTGCTGCGACCGCGGCACCGATCGCCTCGCCTTCCCCGCTTGGGGTCCGATCGTCCATGGTCGCGAGCCGGCCGTCTCGGGCGAAATCGGCCCAGACTTCGGCGTCCGAGCACGCGTCAAACCGCGATCGAACACTGACGTCGACGCCGGGCGCGCGGGACGCCGCCAGGGCGAACGTCCCGCGCAGACCCGGCGGTGCGTCGGCGGGGGCGTGGAGGACCGCACCGCCAACCTCGGGAATGTCGATGGTCTCGTGCCACGCTCCAGCCGCGGCGGGCGCGGCCGGGTCGGCCGATGGGTCCTGCCAGGTGAGCATCAGTCCGACCGTGAGGTGGTCGGGACCCGGGTTCTCGATCGACCACTCGAAGACGCCGACCGGCAGCGCGCTCGCCACGAGGTCGCCGGCGATCACCGGGCTCAGTTGCTCACCCGTGAGACGGATCCCCAGGACGTCAGGCTCGAAGGTTTGCCACGCACGCGGGAAGAGCGCGTGATACGTCCCGCCTCCAATGGGCAGGCTCCACCCCCACCGAGGCAGCGCGTTGTCCGGCCGAAAGGAGGACAGGACCGTCGCCGTGCCCGAGCCCGGGTCGTCCGTCCTGCCCACGTACACGGAGAACGCGTCCGCGGCGACCGGACCGAACGCATGGCGGCCGACCTCGAGGTGCCACCGCGCGAAGTCGCCGCGGTGCGTGCGTCCGATGCTCCCGGTCCCGAGACCGCCGATCGGCACGCCGCCCCACGGCCCGTCGTCGATCATCGGGCCCGCGATGTGGGGCCGGCTGGGGTTGATCAACGGCTCGCCGATGGGCCGGCGCCATGCGACGACAGGGATGCGCGGGGATGGATCGGTGGCCATGGGCGGCTACTTCTCGACGCCGGTGATCACGACGCCGCGCATGAACGCGCGCTGGGCGAGGAAGAACACGATGACCGGCAGCGCCATGGCCATCAACGCCGCGGCCTGGATCAGCGTGGGTTCCTGGGAGTACAGGGCGTTGAACCGCCCCAGGCCGACGGCCAGTGGCTGCAGGTCGGGCGCCGATTGCAGGTAGACGAGGGGCAGGAAGAACTCGTTCCAGGCCCAGAAGAAGTGGAACAGCGAGACGGCCACGATCGCCGCCCGCGCCTGCGGGACGATGATCGACCGGAGGATGCGGAACGAGCTCGCCCCGTCGATCATCGCCGCCTCGTCCAGCTCCCGCGGGATCGTCAGGAAGTACTGACGGAGAAGGAAGACGTTGTAGGCGTTCGAGAAGAAGTGGGGCACGATGAGCGGCAGCCAGGTCCCGACCCAGCCCAGCTGGAGGAAGACGAAGTACTGCGGGATGAGCGTCACCTGGAACGGCAGGATGATCGTGGCCAGCATCAGCAGGAACAGCCCGTTGCGACCGGGGAACCGGAACCGGCTGAACCCGTAGGCCACGCAGATCGCAGAGAGAACGGCGCCGATCGTGGACAACCCCGCGATCGCCACGGTGTTGAAGAACAGCCGCGGGAACTCGATCGTGTCCCAGGCGTTGCCGAAGTTCTCGACGTTCAGGTCGAACGCCCAGTGCTGCTCCAGCGTCCGCCAGCGTCCCGGCCAGGTGATCGGTCCGGCCGCGACATTGGCCGGATCGATGAAGATCGCATCCTCGCGATGGGGTTCGAGGAGCGCCCAGGCATGGATCGAGCCATCCTCGGTCGGGACGTCGTAGACGTTGAGGGTCTCGCCCTCGTACTCGAACGTCTCGGGACTGGCCGGGTAGAGCGGCGCTCCGACCGTCGTCAGCTGGCTCTGGTCCTTGAACGCCGTGGCCAGCATGTACGCGAGCGGCATCAGGAACGCACTCGCGATCGTGACCGCCAGGAGAGTCGTACCGGCGACGGCGGCGAACCGGCGGGATTGGCGGCGCAGCGGTCCCGTGCTGCTGAGCGGCCGTGTCCGCGCTCCGGCGACGACGCTCATCGTTCGCCGCCCTCGAAGACCCAGGACCGGGACGTCCGGAACAGGACGATGGTTAAGCCGAGCACGATGACGACGAGGACCCACGCCAGGGCGGACGCATAGCCCATGTTGAAGAAGCCGAACGCCTGGCGGTAGAGGTTGAGGTTGAAGAACAAGGTGGCGCGGTCCGGGTCGCCGCGGCCGTTGCTGATGATGAACGCCTGCGTGAAGTACTGGAACGTCGCGATCAGCGAGATGATCAGGTTGTAGAACAGGACCGGCGAGATCAGCGGCAGGGTCACGTTCCGGAAGCTCGCCCACGGGTTCGCCCCGTCGACCTTCGCCGCGTCATATAGCTCGGTGGGGACACCCTGCAGCCCGGCCAGGAAGATCAACATCATGTTGCCGATGCCCCAGATCCCCATCAGGACCAGGGCCGGGCCGACCCAGGTCGTGCTCTGGAGCCAGTTGGGTCCTTCGATGCCGATCGCGCCGAGTGACAGGTTGAGCCAGCCGGTCGTGGCGTGGAGGACGCCGATCCAGACCAGCGTGCTGGCCACGATCGGGATCTGGATCGGCAGGTAGAAGAGCGTCCGGAACGCGTTCCGCCCGACCAGGAGCTTGCTGTTGACGAGCATGGCGATGCCGAGGGCGGCCACGAGCGAGAGCGGGACGACCATCGCCGCGAACCGCAGGGTGACCCAGAGCGATTCCGCGACCACCGGGTCGTTCAGGAGCCGGGCGTAGTTGTCGAGGCCGATGAACACGATCTCGTCGGGCTCGCGAGGATCGAAGTTCGTCATCGACAGGACGAATGAGGCGAGCATCGGGATGGCCGCGAACAGGACGAACCCGATGATGAACGGGGAGACGTACAGGAGACCGGTCACCGATTCCCGATCCGTGAGGCCGCTCCACCGTGATCGTTTCGGCGGGATGACGGCCGCGATCGGCCTGCCGGGCGTGCTGATCATGCCCATGTCGATGCCTGCGCCTCACATGAGGGGGAGAACGGACTGGATGATGGCGGTGACCGACGCGCCGAGGGAGCCCCGGCGCGTCGGTTGAGGAGGAGGAGCTGGCTAGCCTCCGGCGAAGATGCCCTGGAGCGTCTCCACGTGGGCATCGATCTCGGAGCCCAGGTCGAGTCCCGGGGTCGTCCAGATCTTGCTGCCGAGATCCTTGTTGGCCGAGTCGGCCTCCTGGAAGTTCGGCATGAACGCTTCATGGCTGGGATTGTCGGGGTGCTGGAGCATCAACGACGAGACGTTCCAGTCGATCTCGAGCGGCGCGAAGCGCTCCTGGAGTCCGGCGAAGAAGGTCGGTCGCTGGCTCTCGACCGCCGGCATGGCGCCCCACGTCTGGATCAGCTCCGGGGACGCGGCGAGGAAGGACAGCGCCGCGAACGCGGCTTCGGGGTCTGCCGTGCTGTCCATGATTCCGATCGTGTCGGCATGCAGCTTGGACGTGATGTTGCCATCCGGTCCGACGGGCAGGACCGCGATATCCCAGTCGGAGACGGCTGGATCGCCTTCACCCGGGTAGACGCAGCAGGTGTACCACTGGTGCACGACATCCATCGCGATCCGGCCTGACTGGAAGGTGTTGCCATCCGCCAGGGCCTGCACGGCCGTCTGGTCGGGGATGAAGTGGTCGGTATGGATGCCGTCGTACATGAACTGGAGCCCGGTGCGCCAGTTGTCCGGCCACTGGGCCGTCGTGCCGTCGTCGGCCACGGCCGAGCCTGAGCCGCCGAAGATCGTCGACCAAGCCCGCGCGTCGTTCTCGGTGAACTGGGCGTCGAGGCCGTACTGGACGATGTCCGCCGGGTCGAAATCGCTGCTCGTGGCATCGTTGCCGCTGCCATCGACGGTCAGCTTCATGGCGAGCTCGCGAACGGTCGCCCAGTTCCATTCCTTGCCGTCGTACTGGGCCCCGATCTCATGGGGCGGATAGGCCAGGCCGGCCTCGTCGAAGAGCGACTTGTTGTAGTAGAAGAACGACGAGTAGACGGCCATCGGGATACCGATCTGCTTGCCGCCGACGTTGTAGACATCGATCAGCGCGGGGTCGATCTCCGAAAGGTCGACGCTGCCGATGTACGGGCTGATGTCCAGCAGCTGGTCGCCGAACGACTGCAGGCCGCGAACGCCGATCGGTCCGATGATGTCCGGCGAGTCGCCGGCGGCGATCCGGGTGGCGAGCGTGTCGGACGCCTCGGTGTTGTCGACGACCGTGAGGATCAGCTCGACGGCGTCCTGGGACTCGTTGAACGCCGCGACCACGGCTTCCTCGATCGGGATCTGTTCCTCGTTCTCGCCCGTCCCGAGACCGACGAACCATTCGATCTCGACCGGCTCCGCTGCCGTCGATTCGGCCGCCGTGGGCTCAGGTGTGGCCGCGGCCTGTGACGGCGCCGCGGACGGTGCGGTGGTCGCGGTGCCACCACCGCAGGCTGCGACCAGGAGGGCCATGATGCCGACCAGGACGAGCAGGGTTTGTGGCGCAGACCTTGTTCGGTGTTTCACTGCAGACTCCTCCACGCGATACAGAGATCGATCTGATCTCTCCTCTCCAGGAACCTGGACTGATGGTTAGGGTGGCCTCGCATCGATGGCCGCCCGCCGGGCGCCGGCCGGCTCAGGGCGAAGGCCTCCCGGCGCTCGAGGCGCGCTTCACCAGCTCGGTGGCCAGGATCACGCGCCGTTGGACCCGGTCCGTGCCTTCGACCGCTTCGACGAGCAGGCGGGCCACCTCGCGGCCCATCTCCTCGATCGGCTGACGAACACTCGAAAGTTGTGGGTGGGTGGACGTCGCGACCGGCGAGTCGTCGTAGCCGACGATCGCCACGTCGTCCGGAACACGTCGCCCGGCCGCGGTCAGGCTCGACAAGGCGCCGGCCGCGATCAGGTCGGAGGCCGCGAAGACCGCATCGAGATCGGGACGCTTCGTGAGCAGCCGGCTCATCGCCTTGGCGCCGCCCTCTTGCGTGAAGTCGCTGGTTGCCTCGAGGGCGGGATCGGTCGCCCGGAACGCGTCGCCGATGGCTTCCCGGTAGCCGGCCAGCCGGTCGACGCCGGGGGCCATGTCCTGGGGACCGGCGATCGTCGCGATCGCGCGGCGTCCTGTCGCGATGAGGTGTTCGACCGCGCTCCGCGCACCCTGGCGGTTGTCGACATCGACGTAGCTGGCCGAGACGCCACGGAGTGGGCGGCCGACGAGCACCAGCGGAATGCCCGCCTGGGACAAGCGCTCGGGGAGTGGATCCTCGCCGTGGAGACTGACGAGCACGGCCCCGTCGACGTGCCCGGCCGAGAGATAGTCGCCCGTCCGGCGGACGTCGGCCTGTGAGTTCGGGATGAGCAGGATCAGCTGCAGGTCGCGAGCGGTCAGTTCCGCGCTGATCCCGCGCAGGACTCGCGGGAAGAACGGGTCCGAGAACAGGCGGCCGGTGGGCTCCGTGATGACCAGTCCGATCGAGCCGCTGCGCCGGGTGACGAGGCTGCGAGCGGCACGATTGGGGACATAGCCGAGGCGCTCGATCGCGGCTTCGACGTCGCGCCGGACATCGGGGCTGACCTTCGGCGAGCCGTTGACCACGCGCGAAACGGTGGCTCGCGAGACGCCGGCCTGAAGGGCGACGTTCTCGAGGGTCGTGCCGTTGCGACGGGTGCGGTCGCTGCTCGGGGTCACGCCGTTCGGTCTCCAGTTGTGAGAGCGCTCTCACGCTTGTGACGGACCATATCACGGTCTGTCAAGAGAGCGCTCTCAAGGCGGACCACGCCTGGTTTGCAGCTCGTCGGAGATCCGGTCGGGGCGAGGAATCGGGCGTGAATGCGCTCTCTTGACACGTGGCTGTATCGTTGCGAATCAATCGGTGAATGCGCATTCACAAGGGCGCCAATAGAGGGAGT
The DNA here is from genome assembly GCA_963809045.1 of uncultured Chloroflexia bacterium. GTDB lineage: Bacteria > Chloroflexota > Limnocylindria > Limnocylindrales > CSP1-4 > SPCO01. The sequence goes on along the minus strand of CAWEHW010000004.1, from coordinate 2,068,116 downwards.
CGGCTCGCCGGATGTCGACCAAGCAGGACGGCAACAACCGCGGCGTCACGATGGACGAGGTCGCAAAGGCGGCCGGTGTCTCGCAGGCGACCGTGTCGCGCGTCGTCAATGGCAACCCGCGGGTCAACTCGGCGACGAAGCGTGCCGTTGAGCGCACGATCGAACGACTCGGGTTCGTGCCGAACGTCGCCGCACGGAGCCTGGTCACCAGGCGAAGCGACTCCATCGGCGTGCTCATCCCCGAGCCGACGTCGCGGGTCTTTGGTGACCCGTTCTTCGCCCAGGTGCTCCGCGGCGTCAGCGCGGCACTCACGACCCGCCGCCAGAAGCTCGTCCTCTTCCTCCCGCAGGGCGACGCGGAGGAGCGGGAGCTGCAGCCGTACCTGCTGGCCGGCCACGTTGACGGCGTGATCATGTACTCGCTTCACGGGGACGACCCTCTCCCGGAGCGGCTTCGCCGCAGGGGCGTCCCGGTCGTCGTCGGCGGTCGACCGCCGACTGGCGCACGCGTGAGCTACGTGGACAACGACAACCGGGGCGGCGGGCTGCTCGCCACACGCCATCTCGTCGGACTGGGTCGGCGGCGCATTGCGACGATCAGCGGCCCAGCGGACATGGGCGCCGCGAACGATCGATGCGAGGGCTATCGGGACGCCCTGTTGCAGGCCAACCTGCCATTCGACGACGCGCTCGTCGTAGCGGGCGATTTCACCGAGGAGAGTGGCGCCCAGGCCATGGCCGAGCTGCTCAGGCGCGAGCCCGGCCTCGACGCCGTCTTCGCGGCCAATGACCTGATGGGGGCCGGCGCGCTGGCGGTGCTCGCCGAATCGGGCCGGCGTGTCCCGGGTGACGTCGCCGTGATCGGGTTCGATGACTCGCCGATCGCGCGAACGACCCGGCCGACGCTGTCAAGCATCAAGCAGTCGCTGGACGTGATGGGCCGCGAACTGGTGAGCCTCCTGCTTGCAGACATCGAAGCGCCCGAGGACGTCGCTCGAAAGGTCGTCCTTGCGGTGGAGCTCGTGGTCAGGGAGTCAACCGGAGGGCTGCCCACGAACGAGACCTGATTCGCGACCGTCAACCAAACCTGCGGCCGCTGGGCGGCCGCACAAGTCCAGGACGTCCGTCACCCACGAACCTCGCGGGTCCGGACTCGAGCAGGAGGAGGACAACAGCCGTGCGGAAGATCCTGGCGTTCCTACTCACCGCTTCGATCGCGTTGGTCGCGTGCGGAGGCACGACGGCACCAACGGACCCACCAATCGCCGGCACGGATGCGCCGGCGAGCGCCGATGTGGCCAGCCCGAGCGCAGACGGCGGCGCGGCCCTGCCGGAAGGCACGCTACGCGTGCTGGTCCACCAGAACCCGCCGTTCACCGACTTCATGGAAGCGTTCAACGACCGGTTCGAGGCGGCCCATCCCGGTGTCACCGTGGACATGGCGATCGTTGCTCCCAACGAGCTCGCGACGATCACGCAGACCCGATTGGCCGCCAAGGATGTCGACGTCGTCGACATGTTTGCCTTCGACACCGGCGTCCAGCCGTACATGCAGGGCGTGACCCCGCCGATCTGGCAGACGCTGGCCGATGCCGGCAGCCTCATGGACCTCACCGATCAGCCGTTTGTCGATCTGTACGACGAGGCGGCGATCCGCGATGCCGGCACATACAACGGCAAGGTCTACGAGATCAACCTCGGACGCGTCGGCTTCAGCGGCCTGTACGTCAACCAGGATCTCTTTGCCGCTCACAACGTCACGGTCCCAACCACATGGAGCGAGCTGGTCGCCGCCTGCCAGGCCTTCGATGCGGCTGGAATTCCGTGCATGACCGCAGGTGGTCAGGATGTCTGGCCGATCTTCGTGACCGGCTACGGGATCCTCGGATCCGCGTACCCGGACCAGGCCGCCCTCGTCGAAGGCCTCTGGACCGGCACCATCAAGTGGAACGACGCGACCAGCCTCGAAATGTGGGAGAAGCTGCGGATCCTCTCCACCGAGATGATCGAGTCGGGCGCCACGGGCATCCCGGCCGACGGAGCTCCGGGCCGATTCGCATCGGGCGAGGTCGCCACCCTGTCGGGCTTCACCTGGCTGGCGCCGGCGATCGAAGCGGCCGAGCCGGCCTTCAACTGGACGTTCATTGCGTTCCCGGGTACCGACAACGCCGCCGAAAACAAGTACGTCTTCGGCAAGTACGACCAGGGCTGGACGATCGCTGCCGACACGCCCAACAGGGACGCTGCGCTGGCCTATCTCGCGGAGTTCTCCGAGCCCGCGACCTACCAGGAGTTCGTGACCGCCGTCGGGGCGATCCCGACCCAGCCTGGAGCGACGCTCGACACGGCGCTTGGCCGCGCGATTGCTCCAAGCCTCGGTGATTTCCGGATCGGCTGGGAGCGGTACTGGATCCCGCCCACCGGAGCCGGCCAGTTCGCCTTCCCGTACGCATCGTTCTTCAAGCCGTTCGGCGAGTTCGACACCGCCCAGCAGGCCGCAGACGCCGCGCAAGCGGACCTGCAGGCTGGCCTGGACGCCAACTAGCCCGACGATCACCGTACTCCAACCGATGGATCGGCCCCGTTTCCTCCAGCGGGGCCGATCCTCACTGCCACCGACCGTGGACGAGGAGCGATGAGGTACCTGTTCGGCCAGGGTGCGGCCCGCGCGATCCCGTACGGCCTCGTCGTTCCGGGTCTGCTGCTGTACCTGGTGTTCGCGCTTCTACCGTCGCTCGCGACCGTCCTGTATTCGCTGACGGACACCAATGGCCTGACCCCGAAGCCGCTCAACTTCATCGGCCTCGACAACTACGAGGAGTTCCTGTTCCGGGGGGCCGCCGCGCAGGAGAATCTCGAAGCGCTCCTGCGGACGATCCTGTTCTGCGTTCTCGTGACGGTGGTCCAGTTCGTCCTCGGACTGCTGGCCGCGATCCTCTTGAACCAGCGGCTGGCGGGCACCCGCTGGTTCCGGGCGTTGTTCTTCCTGCCGGTCATCCTGGGCGTGACCATCCAGGGCCTGGTCTGGCGCCTGTTCCTCTATCCGCTGGACGGTCCGGTCGACTCGGTCCTCCAGGTGTTCGGCATCGAGTCCGAACTGCTGGGTGGCGCCGGTCTCGGCGCGTTCCTGTGGGTCACGATCGTCCAGATCTGGTCGAACATGGGAATCACGATGGTCATCTTCCTGGCCGGCTTGCAGACCATCCCGGACGAGCTCCATGAGGCGGCCCGGATCGACGGTGCGAGCCGCCGGCAGTCGTTCTGGCACGTCACCTGGCCGCTCCTGACCCCCGCCGTGACGACCAACCTCATCCTCAGCATCATCGGCTCGCTCCAGGCGTGGCAGTTGTTCCTGGTCCTGATCAACTACCGGCCCGGCACGCAGGTGCTCGGTTATGTCGTCTACGCCCAGGCATTCGGCCAGACGTCCGGCAGCACGACCTCCAACAGCTTCCGGCAGGGGTACGGGGCGGCCGCCGCGGTGGTGCTGTTCGTCGTCGTCTTCGTCGTCGGCGTCACCGCGCAGTACCTGCTGCGCCGCCGGGAAGAGCGGTTGCTGGGATGAACAGCGTCGCTGCGGCCGATCCACTGGCCACGACGAGCCGGGCAGCGCGCGTCCGCCCCGGTCGTCGGCGTCTCGATTGGTGGACCGTCGGCACCTACGCCTTGCTGATCGCGCTCGCGGTCCTCTACATCGGGCCGATGCTGATGCTGATCAACACCGCCCTCAAGACGTCGCCGGAGTTCGCGAAGGATCCGGTGGCGTTGACGACCACGTTCTCCATCGAGAACTTTGCCGAGGCGTGGGACAAGGCCGATTTTCCGCGGTACCTGGTCAACACGATCCTGTACGCCGCGGTGGCGACGATCGTCTACCTCGCGGCGGCCTTCCCGTTGTCGGTCGCCATCGCCCGACGGTTCGTTCGCGGCTGGAACTGGCTGTACCTGCTGTTCGTGATCGCGCTGTTCCTCCCGGTCGCGCTGATCCCGCAGTTCCAGCTCCTCCTCAACCTGCGCCTCTACAACACGCAGATCGGCTACATCCTCCTGTTTCTCACGAACCCGATCGGCGTGCTGATCCTCGTGGGATACATCCGGACGATCCCGCGCGAGCTGGACGAGGCCGCCGCGCTCGAGGGATCCGGCTACATCCGGTACCTGGTCCGGATCGTCCTGCCCCTGACCAAGCCGGCGCTCGCAACGGTCGCGATCCTGCACGCCATCGGCGTCTGGAACGAGCTCGTCCTGGCCAACATTTACCTGACCAACGAGAACTACTACCCGATCACGCGTGGGCTCATCGTCTTCACCGGCATCTACGGCAACGATTGGCCGCTCCTGTCGGCCGCCGTCCTGATGCTCGCGGCGCCCATGGTCGTCCTGTACCTGTTCCTGCAGCGGTACATCATCGGCGGGTTCACAGCGGGATCGCTGCGTGGGTGACTCGTCGGCACGAGACGGTGACCGGGGCCTGCCGGCCATCGCCTGGCGCCGGCCCCTCGGGCTACCCTTCGATGCCGCAGGCCATCCACGGGTGACCGACGGAGAACCCCTGATCGACGACGGGCCGTGGGGCGGCGTCCCGCTGGGGGGTTTGGGCGCCGGGAGCATCGGGCGGACGCATCGCGGCGACTTCGCTCGCTGGCACCTGGATCCCGGAGATCACCGCTTCGAATCGATCGCCGCCAGCCAGTTCTCGCTCTTCGTCGAGCGGTCGTCCGAAGATCGGGAAGGCATGGCACGATCCGCTCACGTCCTGACGACGTTCCGTCCCGACCCGGGGACGCTGCCAGAGTGGGGCTGGGACTGGCCGATCGGGGCGGGGACCTATCACGGCCTGTTTCCGAGCGCCTGGTTCGAGTACGACTGGGATGCCCTGCCGGTGCGCCTGGTCCAGAAGCAATTCAGCCCGATCATCCCGGGCAACTACCGGGAGAGCAGCTACCCGGTCGCAGTCTTCGAGTGGCGGGTCGACAACATCGGCCCGGACCCGGTCAAGGTTGGGCTGATGTTCACCTGGCAGAACGTGATTGGTCGCGCGCAGGGCTGCGACCGTGTCGGAGGCCATCGTCACGAGGGGATCGACCGCGACGATGTCTCGGGCGTGCTGATGTTCGGGCCGGAGGGGGCGGAGGGCGAAGCCTGGAACGGGTCGTTCGCGGTCGTCGCGCCCAACGCCGAGGGCGTCCAGATCACGCGTCATGAAATCTTCGAGATCGACGGCGCCGGTGCGCTCTGGGCGGACTTCGCCGACGACGGTCGCCTCTCGTCCGCCACGTCGACACGCGCCACCAGCCGGCCTGGACAGGCCGTCGGTTCCGCCATCGCCGCAACCGTGGACCTCGCCCCGGGCGAGTCACGGGAACTCGCATTCGCCCTAGCCTGGGACCTGCCGCTCGTCGAGTTCGGCGCTGGGACGCGCTGGCGCCGGCGATACACGAAGTTCTATGGCGAAGACGGCCAGCGCGCCTGGACGATGGCCACGGAGGCGCTCCAGCGGCGCACCGAATGGGCAATCGCGATCGATGCCTGGCAGGCGCCAATCCTCGACGCGCCCGATCGACCGGAGTGGTACAAGGCCGCCCTCCTCAACGAGCTGTACTACCTCGTCGATGGCGGAACCGTCTGGACGGACGGAACGCCGACGTCGGCAACCGGCCCTGCCGGGTCGCTGGCGGGGTCGAGCGGGACCACTACCCTGAGCCAGGGCGACCTTGGCCGGTTCGCGATCCTCGAGTGTCTCGACTACCAGTTCTACAACACGGTCGACGTCAACTTCTACGCATCATGGGCGCTCCTGATGCTCTGGCCGCAGCTCGAACGCCAGGTCATCGGCGATTTGGTCGAGACCATCGCCATCGATGATCCCGAAGTCGTCAGGCTCGAGGCGGACGGACTCACGGCGGTCCGAAAGGTCGCCGGTGCCGCGCCCCACGACGTCGGCGGTCCCGGGGGCGATCCCTTCCTCCGCCCGAACCACTACCACTACCAGGACACCAACATCTGGAAGGACCTCAACAGCAAGTTCGTGCTCCACGTCTGGCGCGACGTGCTCGTCCTCCGCGACGAAGCCCTTGCGCGGCAAGCCTGGCCGGCCGTTCGGCAGGCCCTCGACTACATCGAGGGCTTTGACCGTGACGGCGACGGCCTGCCCGAGCACGACGGCGTGCCTGATCAGACCTTCGACACGTGGGCGATGCGCGGCCCGAGCGCCTACAGCGGTGCGCTCTGGCTGGCGGCGCTGCGTGCGGCGACCGAGATCGGGACCATCGCGCGCGATACGTCGACAGTTGAACGACTTCGGAGGCTAGAAGCCCATGCCCGGGCCGCGTTCGAGGCGAAGTTGTGGACCGGGTCGCACTATCGGTTTGACACGAGCGACGGTCCATCGGCATCGTCGGTCATGGCCGGTCAGCTCGCCGGCCAGTGGTACGCCGACGCCACGGGCCTCGGCGATCTCGTCGCTCCAGATCGCGTGGCGACGACCCTGCGGACGATCTTTGCCGCCAACGTGATGGGGTTCGCGGCGGGGGAGATGGGCGCGGTCAACGGTGTCCGAGCCGACGGATCTGTTGACGATTCCAGCCTCCAGTCGGCGGAGGTCTGGGTTGGCGTGACATACGCATTGGCGGCGTGCATGTTCGGGCGCGGCCTGGTCGAGGAGGCCTGGCGTACGGCGTGGGGCGCCCAGGATGTCACCTACCGCCGCGGGTTCTGGTTCAGGACCCCCGAGGCGTATGACATCGACGGCAACTTCCGCGCCAGCCTGTATCTGCGGCCGCTCGCGATCTGGGCGCTCGAGTACGCCATCCGGCAACGCAACGGGTTCGCGGTGGGACCGTCGAATGGCTGACCGGAACGGATGGCGGCATCCGGTCGCGAGCGTGGCGGCTGTCGCGCTCGCTGCCACCGTCGTCGCATGCGGAGGATCGAACGTGACTCAGCCAACCGAACCACCGACTGCCCCAGCCACGGCGAGCCCAACAGCCGTGCCCACCTCATCGCCGGCCGTCTCGGCGGCGCCGAACGGCCTGGCGCTCGTGTGGGGCGACGAGTTCGACGAGCCTGCCGGTACGCCGCCAAACCCGGAACACTGGGGCTACGAGCACGGTGACGGGACCGCCGAGAGCGTCGCGGGATGGGGCAACAACGAGCTGGAGTACTACACCGAGGACCTTGAGAACGCAGCGACCGACGGTGCCGGGAACCTCGTCATCACCGCCCGTGCCGCCGAGCCGGGGCTCGATTGCTACTACGGTCCGTGCAAGTACACGTCCGCGCGGTTGCTGACGCGTGGCCTGTACGAGCTGACTTACGGCCGCGTCGAGGCGCGCATCAAGGTCCCATCGGGCGTTGGGTTGTGGCCGGCATTCTGGATGCTCGGGGCCAACATCGGCAGCGTGGGGTGGCCCGCTTCCGGCGAAATCGATGTCATGGAGAACGTCGGCCGGCAACCGAACAAGCTGTACGGGACGCTCCACGGACCGGGGTACTCGGGGTCGAACGGGTACGGCACGACCATCGATCTGCCGGCGCCTGTCGCCGACGACTTTCACGTTTTCGCCGTCGACTGGGAGGAGGATCACATCGTCTGGACGGTTGATGGGACCGAATACCACACGGCCACACCAGCGGACGTCGCTCCGAACGAATGGGCGTACAACCACCCGTTCTACCTCCTGCTCAACCTGGCCGTGGGCGGCAATTTCGGCGGCCCGGTCTCACCCGACACCGAGTTCCCAGCATCGATGGTGGTGGACTACGTGAGGATCTACCAGGCGGCGCCCTAGTCAGACCCGGCGGACCGGCGGCGGCCCTGCCAAACTACGAACCGTGAAACCAGCAAGCACGGGACGGTCGCGGCGTGGCTGACGGCACGACCGCGCTCGATCGCTACGAAGCGGTGATCGGGATCGAGGTGCATTCGCAACTTCGGACCGCCTCGAAGATGTTCTGCGGCTGCTCGACCGACTACGACGGGGCGTCACCGAACACGCACGTCTGCCCGGTCTGTCTCGGGTTGCCCGGGGCGCTGCCAACGATCAACAAGCAGGCAGTCGAACACGTCCTGACCACCGGCGCGGCGATCGAGGCGACCGCACCAGGGGCCACGCGTTGGGACCGCAAGAACTACTTCTACCCGGACCTTCCGAAGGGCTACCAGATCAGCCAGTACGACCTGCCACTCGCGTCGCGCGGCCGGTTGACTTTCGACACATCCGACGGCCCATTCACGGTGACCATCACGCGGGCGCACCTCGAGGAAGACACCGCCAAGCTGGTCCATGCCACGGACGACGCCGGGCGGCGTGTCAGCCTGGTCGACTTCAACCGGTCCGGGGCACCGCTCATGGAGATCGTGACCGAGCCTGACATCCGCACCGCGGAGCAGGCGCGCCGGTATGCCGAGGAGCTGCAACTGCTGTTGCGCTCGATCGGCGCATCCGACGCGGATATGGAGCGGGGCCAGATGCGGGTCGAGGCCAACGTGTCGCTCCGCCCCCGTGGCACGGAACCGTACGGGACGCGGATCGAGGTCAAGAACATGAACTCGTTCCGGGCCGTCGAACGGGCGATCGACTTCGAGATCGAACGGCAGGCGGCGGCGCTCGACGCCGGCGAGCCGCTGCTGCAGGAGACGCGGGGCTGGTCCGAGGAACGCGGATCGACGTACCGGATGCGGGTCAAGGAGACCTCGGACGATTACCGGTACTTCCCGGAGCCCGACCTCCCGCCGCTGCACCTGGACCCTGCCTGGTTGGCCGAGCTGCAGGCGCGCCTTCCGGAACTGCCGGGTGCGCGCCGGCGCCGGTACCGCGATGACATCGGGCTGAGCGCCTACGACGCCGGTGTCCTGGTGGCCGATCCGGACGCGACGGCCCTGTTCGAAGCGACCATGGCGAGCGATTCAGGACTCGAGCCAAAGCCGGTTGCCAACTGGGTCCTCGGGGACTACCTCCGCCTGCGCAACGCAGCCGGCCAGCCGCCACGGGTCGACCCAGCCGAGCTCGCCGCGATCGTCAGGGCGGTGACAGAAGGCTCGATCTCGCGCGCCCAGGGTCGACAGGTGCTCGAGGAGCACGTGGCCAGCGGAAGCCGAACGCGCGAGATCATCACCGCGCGCGGGTTCACCCAGATCACGGACGATTCGGTCGTCGAAGCGGCGATCGAGGAGGCTATCGCCGCCAATCCCGCGGCCGTCAGCGACTACCGCGCTGGCAAGGCGCAGGCGGTCGGGTTCCTCGTCGGCCAGGTCATGAAGGCCACCCGTGGCCAGGCCAACGCGGCGCTCGTCCAGGATGCCCTCCGACGGCACCTCGATCGCGCGGACTAGGGGCCGACGCCGACCGTGAGCGTGCTCAACCTGGCGTTGTGGCTTGCCGGCGCCGCGCTCATCGCGATCGGGTATCGCCGGGCGAGGCGGCCGTGGGCGCGCTACCAGGCGCTGAAGGTGCAGGACGCCAACGTGGCCCGGTACGAGGCCTGGCGCGGCGGAGTCCGCGACGACGGCACGACCGGTGCGTCCGTGGCCATGGCCATCCTCCGCCGGCAAGCACAGACGGCGGGGCTCATCATGATCGTCGGTTTCGTCCTGGTGTTTGTCGGCTTCCTTGTTCGCTGAACGGAGTATCCCTTGAGCATCGTCGACAAGAGCAGCATCGGCATCGGCGGCCGGCAATTCCACGTCGGGGTGGCTCCCGGCGAGGTGAGCACCGTGGTGTTGATGCCGGGCGACCCATTCCGCGTTCCGCTCGTGGCGGAGTACCTCACGGACGCGCGGGACGTCGCCCACCAGCGCGAACACCGGACGATGATCGGGTCGTACAAGGGTCGTGACGTGACGGTCACCTCGACTGGGATGGGCTGCCCGTCGACGGCGATCGCGATCGAGGAGCTGGCGCGATGCGGCGTGACGTCGTTCATCCGCGTCGGCAGCACCGGTGCGCTCCAGGCCGATCTCGCGCCCGGTGACCTCGTGATCAGCCAGGGTTCGTTCCGCAACGACGGGACCACGGCGGCCTACGTCCCCGCCGGGTATCCCGCGGTCCCGGACCTCGAGATCACGCTGGAGCTCGAACGAGTGGCCCGGGAACGCGCGCCGGCGCATGGCCTGGCGGTCCACGCCGGGCTGAACGTGACCGACGACGCGTTCTACGCCGAGTCACCCGAGTGGACGATGCAGATGTCGGGTCTCGGCCTCCTCAACGTCGAGATGGAATCGTCGGCCCTGTTCGTGATCGCCCGCCAGCGCCGGCTCCGGGCCGCGATGATCTGCGCCGTGTCGAGCAATCTGGTGGCGGGGACGAGCGTGTACTCCGGCGACGCCCACGCCCGGCTCGCCGTCGGCTGGCGCGCCAGCATCGAGACCGCGCTCGAGACGGCCGCGCGCCTGTCGCTGTAGCCATGGGCCTCAACCTGCATACCCATCTCGAAGGGTGCGTGCGCCCGGAGACCGCGGCGGAGCTCGCCGCCACCGCGGGCGTCCCGGATCCTCCAGGCGGCTGGGAACGCGCGCTGCGCATGGACCATCCGGCCGACCTGACGGTCTTCCTCGCCCACGTGGCGGCCGTCTATCCCGTGCTGGGATCCCCGGATGCGCTGCGGCGCGTGGCCCGCGAGGCGGTGGAGGACGCTGCGGCGGACGGGTGCCACTACCTCGAGATCCGGTTTGGCCCGGCGACCCATCGTCGTCCGGGGTTCGATCTCCCGGCGGTGGTCGCCGCAGCATGCGCCGGTCTGCAGGAAGGGACCGCGGCGACGGGGCTGCCGGCCGGCCTGGTCGTCGCGATGCTGCGACACACCGACCCCGAGACGAACCTCGCCGTCTCCCGAGCCGCGGCCGGCGCTGCCGGCAAGGGCGTCGTCGGCCTCGACATCGCCGGGGATGAGCTGGTCTACCCATCGCAGGCACCGTATCGCGAGGGGTATGCCATTGCTGGAGCGGCCGGTCTGGGGCTGACCGCACATGCCGCTGAGGCCGGGCCGCCGTCCAGCGTCGTGGATGCGGTCGACATCCTGGGCGTCAGCTCGGATCGGGCACGGGTCCCGGGTGGTCGACGACCCCGGCACGCTGGCCTGGGCGGCGGAACGGGGGATCGCATTCGAAGTGTGCCCGACCTCGAACCTGCTCACCGGGGCAGCGCGAACCATCGCCGATCATCCGATGCGGGCGATGCTGGCCGCCGGGTGCCGCGTGGTCCTGGGTGATGACGACCCGATCACGACGGGTCAACGCCTCGGCGCGGAGGAGCGGCTGCTGGTCGAGGAGGGCGTCCTGACGCCCGACCAGTTACGCGATGTCCATCGGACGGCGGCCCAGGTCGCGTTCGCGGAGCCGTCGACGCTCGCTTCCCTTCGCGAGCGCTTCGCCTAGCCGATCGGCGCGGCTCAGCGTCCGACGCGCCCGTCCTGCAGCCCCACGCGCCGCACTTCGATCGCGGTGCACCGGTTCATGACCACGGCAAGGCCGCCACTGGATGCGACCCCGGCCGCCTCCCAGTTCACGACGCCAAGCTGGAGCCAGAAGGTCCGGGCGCCCGACGCCACAGCCTCGTGAGCGTGCGGAACGCAGAGATCCGGGCGGCGGAAGACATCGACGAGGTCGAAGGTGCCGGTGGCCGCCGTGGCCTCGGCGAGGCTCGGATAGGCCGTCACGCCAAGGACCGCGCGCTCGTTCGGATTGACCGGGACGCACTCGAAGCCGTTGCGCAGGAGGAAGTTGAAGACATCGAACGATGGTCGCCGCTCGTCGGATGACGCGCCGATCACCGCGATCCGACGGGTTGTCCTGAGGACGCGCTCGATCCCGTCGTCGTCGAGCACCGGCACGGGCCCTCGTCCCTCGGCCAGGTCCAGGTAGGCGATCGTCCGCTGGCGCTCGGCCTGACGCCGGGCAGCGTCGTCCGTCAGCTCGCGCCTTCCTTGACGTAGGGTCTGCCGACGGCGGCCGGGGCCATGCTGCGGCCGACGACACCGGCCAGCACGATGATCGTCAGCAGGTAGGGCAGGGCGCCAAAGGCGTTGTTGTAGAGGCTGGGGAACTGCGCCTGGATGCCCGACAGGAACACGCCGAGGTCGCCCGGCGGGGGATTGGACCGGATCGCGATGCCCAGGGCCTCGGAGAACATGAACAGCAGCGCGCCGCCAAAGGCCCCGATCGGGGTCCAGCGCCCGAAGATCACGGCCGCGAGCGCGATGAACCCGCGGTTGGCCGACATCCCGTTCTGGAAGGACTGGTTGAACTCGAGGGTGAGCCAGGCCCCGGCCAGGCCGGCGAAGATGCCGCCAAGGATCACGTTCCGGTAGCGAAGGCGGATGACATCGATGCCGACCGTGTCGGCGGCCCGTGGGTGCTCGCCAACCGCCCGAGTTCGCAGGCCCCAGCGGGATCGGAACAGGAGGATCTGCATCACGATCACGAGGACGATGACCGACATCGTGATCGGCCCGACCGCGAGGAACATCCGGAAGAGCCAGCCGACCACGGGCAGCTCGATCAGCTCGGCCGGGGGCCGGAATGGATCGAGCGTGCCGGCGCTTCCCGACGGCTGGATCAGCCGGTTGAGGTAGCCGGTGAGGCCGAGAGCGATGATGTTGATGACCGTGCCGCTGATGATCTGGTCGGCTCGGACGCTGATGCACAGCCACGCGTGCAGCGTCGAGACGAGCATGCCCGCCCCCATGGCGGCCAGGATCCCGACCACGATCGCCGGGGTGAACCCGAAGATCGCCGTCGGCTCGGTCGCGGGCATGGCTTCGTGGACGACCATCGCGACCATGAAGCCCACGAATGCTGACGTCAGCATCATGCCCTCGATCCCGATGTTGACGATGCCGCTCCGCTCGTTCATCACGCCGCACAAGGCGCCCAGCGCGATGGGCGTGGCCAGCTGGAGGGTCTGTGGCGCCAGGCTGGTCGTCGTGATCGAGTCGATCAGGTAGGCGATGAACTGGAAGACGAACCCGAGGACCGGGATGTCGAGCAGGAAGTCCATCAGACCGTGCCCTCGCCGTACGTCTTTGCCACGGTCCCGAGCTCACCGGGGGTGACCCGCTCGGCCCGGATCCGCAGGAGTCGCCGGATGACGATCTCGGCCGCCAGGAACAGCAGGATCAGGCCCTGGAGCACGTCGATGATCTCGATCGGCACGTTCGCATTGATCTGCATCGCCGGAGCGCCGGCGCGCATCGCCCCGAGCAGGAGACCGGCCAGGAGGATGCCGACGGGATGGGCGCGCCCGAGGAGCGCGACGGTGATGCCCGCGAAGCCGATCGAGGTCCCGAAGACGGCTGGGTAGTACCCGAGGGTCAGGATCTCGATCGCCCCGCCCAGGCCGGCGAACAGTCCGCACAGGCTCATCGTCAGGACGATCAGCCGCCGCGGGCTCATCCCGGCATAGCGCGCCGCGCTCGGGTTCGCGCCCACGGTCCGGATCTCGAAGCCGAGGGTGGTCCGGTAGATCAGGAAGTAGGTGACCGGGATGACGGCGAGAGCAATCAGCACGCCCAGGTGCCCGTTCCGCCCGAACAGGATCGGCAGTGCCGCGTTCCCGACGTCGGCCGTGCGCGCGAAGGACGGCCCGGCGATCTTGAAGATGTCGTTGACGAGGCCGACGATGATGAACGCCGCCAGCGAGTTGAGCATGATCGTCGACACGACTTCGTGGGCGCCCGTGAACGCCTTGAGCGCGCCGGGGATGAACCCGTAGAGGGCTCCGCCGAGGGCGCCCGCCAGCAGGGCGATGGTGACGGCCACGGGGACGGGCTGCTCGGCGACCGCGGCGCCGGCAAGGGCTGCGATGAACCCGCCGACCAGCACCTGGCCCGTGCCACCGATGTTGAACAGGCCGGCCTTGAACCCGACCCCGACGGCAAGCCCGGTCAGGACCAGCGGCGCCGCCGCTGCGACGGTGCTGGTGAGGGCGCGAAGGGCACGCTCGACGTCGACCGACAACGTCAGGCTCGGTGCTCCGGCAGCATCGAGATCGATCAGGTTGAGGCCGGTCGCGCCCTCCAGGAGGCTCTCGTAGGCCACGACCGGCAACAGGAAATCGAGCGATTCCCCGGTCGCCAGGCTGGACAGGATGATCAGCACCGAGCCGAGGAGCAGGGCGAGAACGATCGACGCCAGCGGGATGATGGCCAGCGCCCAGAGCCGACGAGCCGTCCTCACGCGACGTCGCCCGGGGTTGCGACGTGCGTGACCGCCGCGAGCGCTTCCTGGGCCGCTGCTCCCCGGCGACCGGTGGCCATCAGCAGGCCCACTTCTTCCCGTTCGGCGGTTGGGCCATCGACCACCGCGACGATCTCGCCCCGGTACATGATGGCGACCCGGTCGGACAGCTCGAGCACCTCGTCCAGCTCGGCCGAGACGAGCAGGATGGCAGCTCCCGCGTCCCGCTTGGCGATGACCTGGCGATGGATGAACTCGATGCTCCCGACGTCGAGGCCTCGTGTCGGCTGATCGAGGATCAGCGCGGTGAGTTGTCTGCTGAACTCGCGGGCGACGACGGCCTTCTGCTGGTTCCCGCCCGACAGCGTCCCGGCATTGACCGTCGCGGACGGCGTCCGGATGTCGTACTCGGCGATGGCCTGCTTCGCCCACGCTTCGATCGCGCTGTCGTTGCGCACGAAGCCCTTGGAGTAGGGTGCCTCGTCGTACTGGGTCAGGATCAGGTTGTCTTCCAGCGGGAACGAGAGCACCAGGCCGAACCGATGCCGGTCCCCGGGGACGAACGACATGCCCGCCCGCTGGAGCGCTCTGGGTCCGAACCGGGTGACATCATGGCCGCCCATGGTGACGGTTCCCGAGGCGGGGTTACGAAGGCCCGTCAGGGCCTCGACGAGCTCCTCCTGGCCGTTGCCTGCGACGCCGGCGATCCCGAAGATCTCCCCGGCGCGGACCTCGAAGCTGACGCCCTTGACGGACTCCTGCCCGCGGTCGTCGGCGACGCGAAGGTCGCTGACCGTCAACGCCGGCTCCGCCGGATGGGACTCGCCGCGATCGACCACGAGCTGGACGTTGCGGCCGACCATCAGCTCCGCGAGATCGTCCTCGTTCGTCTCGGAAGGGATGCGCGAGCCGACGACGCGGCCGCGCCGAATGACCGTGATCCGGTCGGCAATCTCGAGGACCTCGAAGAGCTTGTGGCTGATGAAGATGATCGAGTGGCCTTCATCCGCCAGGCGCCGCAGCACGGTGAAAATTTCCTTTGTCTCCTGCGGCGTCAGCACGGCCGTGGGCTCGTCGAGGACGAGAATGCGGGCGTCGCGGTAGAGCGCCTTGAGGATCTCGACCCGCTGTTGCCAGCCCACCGACAAGGATCCGACCTGCATCTCCGGGACGATGTCGAAGCCAAACCGCTTGCCGAGCTCGACGATCCGGCGGTGGGCTTCCCCGCGGTCGATGAAGATCCGGTTCGCCATGGTTTCTTCGCCGAGGAGGATGTTGTCGGCGACCGACAGCACCGGCACGAGCATGAAGTGCTGGTGGACCATGCTGATCCCGCGGGCGATCGCGTCGGCCGGGCCGTCGATCGTGACCGCCTGGCCGTCGAGGAGGATCTCGCCCGAGTCGGGCGTCGCGAGCCCGTACAGGATGTTCATCAGGGTCGACTTGCCGGCGCCGTTCTCGCCGAGGAGCGCGTGGATCTCACCGGGCTTGATCTCGAGGTCGATCCCGTCGTTGGCGACCACGCCGGGATAGCGCTTGGTGATCCCGCGCATCTCCAACGCAGGGGCGCTGACGATCTCGGTCACGGCGGCCTCGGGCTTCTCATCGACGGGGATGACGGATGCTGCAGGTCCGGAGTGCAGCGCATGATAAACGCCCGCCAGAACGACCGAGAGGCGGTCCTGCGACCGCCTCTCGGGGAGTTGCTCCGTATCGGTGATCCGGAGGTCAGCTGCCGCTCACCGTGCACTTGACCGGCGCGCAAGCATCGAGCGAGCCGGCCTCGAAGCCAGCCAGCGCGGTGTCCAGCAACGCCTGGATTTCGGGGGTGATGAGCGCGGCATTGTCGTGGTAGTCGGAAAGGCCGATGGCCGGCGGCGTGGACGACGCGTCGTAGGCGACCGTCCCGGCCTTGAAGGTCCCGTCCGCGGCGCTCATGACGACGGCCTGGACCGTGTCGGTGAGCTTCTTCTCGGCGCTGGTGACGATGCATGCCGAGAGGTTCGGCAGGCTGACCGCCTGGTCGACGTCGACGCCGATGCCGTGGATGCCCGCATCGCAGGCCGCCTCGAGGACGCCTACACCGGTCAGGCCGGCGACCTGGAACAGGACGTCGGCACCCTGGCCGATGAACTGCCCGGCGATCGCCCGGCCCTTGGCCTGGTCGTTGAAGCCAACGGCCGGGTTCGGGTCGGTCTCCTGGTAGAGGATCTCGATGTCCGGGTTCACGGACTTGGCGCCGTTCTCGTATCCGCGCCAGTAGTTGACGACAGCCGGGACGTTGGTTCCGCCGACGGCACCGATGGTGCCGGACTCGCTGAGGCTGGCGGCCACGATGCCGGCGAGGTAGCCGGGCTGCGCCTCCGCGAAGACGATGCCCTGGTAGTTGGGGAGCAGGGCTGCCGCGTCACCGGCGCATGCGAACGTCGGATCCGGGACGCCCTCGGCGTCCACGCAGACGCCCTGGTCGACGCCGACGAACTTGATGTCCGGGTTCGCCTTGGCGGCGATCGCCGTGTCCGTCCCGATCAGGAAGCCGACGGTCACGATGACGTCGAAATCGTTGTCGATCAGCGTCTGGATGTTGGCCGCGTAGTCCGAGATCGCCTGGGTCACGATGACGTCGTGCGAGCCGCCGGTCGCCTCGGCGGCCGCGAGGGCGCCTTCGTTGGACGACTGGTTGAACGACTTGTCCTCGAGCTGTCCGACGTCGGTCACGACGCCGACCTTGAGCGGCGTCAGGGCGGACGAAGGCTCGGCCGACGGCGCCTCCGACGCCGCGTCCGACGGGGCGGACGATGGCGCCGCCGACGGGGCTGCCGAGGGTGCTGTGGTGGCGGCTCCACCGCCGCACGCGGCGACCAGAATGGCCATACCCGCGAACAGGGTCAGGCCCGAACGCTTGTGCATAGATCCTCCTCCAAGCCTGTCGCCCGGCTGACGGCACGAAAGCGACATGGGACCGAGCCGGCCCGCGCATGCAGGCTGGCACCGATGGGGCATCGTACAGCATTGGTTCTGCGGTCACGCATACTCGTGATGTGCCAGTCGATCCACGAGAAGAACGCCCGCTGCGCTACGTCGCGCTGGGTGATTCCTACACGATTGGCACGTCGATACGCGCGACCGAGCGATGGCCGGACCTGCTCGTCGACGCGCTCGGCCCGCAGCCGCCAACCCTCCGGTTGGTCGCCAACCTCGGGGTCAATGGCTACACGTCGCGCGACCTGATCCGGGACGAGCTCCCGGCACTCGAGGAGCTCGACCCCGAATTCGTTTCCGTGCTGATCGGCGTCAACGATGTGGTGCAGGGCGTCGGGACGGCGGTGTACGAAGCAAACGTCGTGACCATCCTCGACAACCTGCTGGCACGACTCCCCGCGAGCCGGATCGTGACGGTCGCCATTCCCGACTACACGGTGACGCCCGCCGGTTCGGACTACGGCGACCCGCGCCGCCAGCACGACGGCATCGTGTCCAACAACGCGGTCATGGCCCGGCGGGCGGTGGATCGGGCGATTGCCTATGTCGACACGTTCGACATCTCGCTCCAGGTGGCCCAGGATCGATCGCTCGTAGCCGACGACGGGTTGCATCCGAGCGGGCAGCAGTACGCCGCGTGGGTCCAGCGGATCCTGCCCGTCGTCGAACGGTTGCTGGGCCGTGATGGGGCGCGTCCGGTCAGTCCCGGGGGCGCTTGAGCTCCATCAGCCGCGCATCGGAGATCCCGAAGTGGTGGGCGATCTCGTGGTACACGGTGTCCGTGACCGCCGCTGCGAGTGCCGCCGGCTCACGGTAAGCCCGGGTGAGCGGACCGCGGTAGATCGTGATCTTGCTCGGGGACGGCGCCGCATGAGCGGACAGCGCGGTGCGCGGGATCCCGTGGTACAGGCCGAACAACCCATGGGCGCCGACTGACGCGAGCTCGGCTGCGCTGGCTTCGTCCTCGATCACGATCGCCACGCTTCCGAGCTGGTCGCGAAACGGCGCCGGCAGCTGGTCGAGGGCGTCGATGACCAGCGCTTCGAGGTCGGTATCGGTGGGGGTTGACCCGTCCATCGCCTGACGATAGTCGGTCGTGGTCGGGCCGTCTTCCACGACCACCCCGACCGCCACCCGCGGCTACCATTGACACCCGTGTCGATCGCCCCGAATGACTTCACCCACCTCCACGTCCACTCCGAGTTCAGCCTGCTCGACGGCCTCGGACGGATCACCGAGCTGGTCGACGCGGCGGCCCAGCAGGGCATGGATTCGCTGGCCCTGACCGACCATGGGGCGCTCTACGGAGCCGTCGCCTTCTACCAGGCCGCGAAGAACAAGGGGATCAAGCCGATCATCGGCGTCGAGACGTACGTCGCCCGCCGATCGATGACGGACAAGGAGGGCAAGGCCGACGCGCAGCCCTTCCACTTGATCCTGCTCGCCCAGGACTGGACCGGCTACCAGAACCTGTGCCGGCTGATCACGGACGCCCATATCGACGGCTACTACTACAAGCCGCGGATCGACCGGGAGCATCTTGCGCGGCACAGCGCCGGGTTGATCGGCCTGTCGGCCTGTCTCGGCGGCGAGATCCCCAAGGCGCTCGAGACCGACGACTGGGAGCTGGCGCGGAGCCTGGCCGGCGAATACGGCGACATCTTCGGAAAGGACCGGTTCTACCTCGAGCTCCAGGATCACGGGCTGCCCGAACAGCGCCGTTTGAACGAGCAGCTCATGCGGCTCGGACCGGAGGCGGGCCTGCCGCTGGTCGTCACCAACGACCTGCATTACGTCCGACCGGACCAGGCCGAGGCCCACGACGTCCTGTTGTGCGTGGGAACCGGGAACAACCTCGACACCCCCAACCGGCTTCGGTTCGAGACGCCGCAGTTCTACGTGAAGTCGGCCGCCGAGATGGCTGCCCTGTTCCCGGACCACCCCGACGCCATCCGCAACACGCGGCGGATCGCCGAGATGACCGACGTGACCCTGCCCCTTGGCCAGCTGCGGATCCCGCACTTCCCGGTGCCGGACGGCCACACGGTCGAGAGCTGGCTCCGGGCGGAATGCCAGCGCGGGCTGGAGTTCCGGTACGGGACCGTCACGCCGGAGCTCCAGACCCGGCTCGACTACGAGCTCGGCGTGATCCTGGCGATGGGCTATGCCGGCTACTTCCTGATCGTGGCGGACTTCATCCGGTTTGCCCGAGAGCAGGGGATCCAGACGACCTGCCGGGGCTCGGCGCCGGGTTCGATCGTGACCTACACGCTGGGGATCACGCCGGTCGACCCGATCCTGTACCAGCTGCCGTTCGAACGGTTCCTCAACCCGGACCGGGTCACGATGCCGGACATCGACGTGGACTTCGAGGACGGCCGACGCGAGGAGGTCATCGCCTACGTCGGGCGCAAGTACGGCCAGGACCACGTCGCGCAGATCATCACCTTCGGCACGATGCTGGCCCGCGCCGCAATCCGGGACGTCGGACGGGTCCTCGGGCATTCCTACGGCGAGGTCGACCGCATCGCCAAGGCCGTCCCGAACCAGCTGGGCATCCGGCTCGACGAGGCCATCGGATCCTCGTCCGAGCTCCGCGGTCTGGTCGAAGGCGACCCATCGGTCAAGCGGATCACCGACTTCGCCCGGCATCTCGAGGGCGTGGCAAGGAACGCCTCCACGCACGCAGCCGGCGTCGTGATCAGCCGCGAGCCCCTGACCGAGCTGATGCCGCTCCAGAAAGCGACCAACTCCGACGGGCTGATGAGCCAGTACGAGATGCACGCGATCGAGGCGCTCGGTCTGCTCAAGTTCGACTTCCTCGGCCTGTCGAACCTGACGATCCTCCGCCAGGCGGTGGACCTCGTCCGCGCGAACCGCGGCGTCGAGATCGACCTGGACACGATCCCGCTGGACGACGCGACGACGTTTGAGCTCCTGGCCTCGGGCGAGACCACGGGCATCTTCCAGCTGGAGTCGGCCGGCATGCGGCGATACGTCCGCGACCTGCGCCCGACGTCCGTGTACGACCTTGCGGCGATGGTGGCGCTCTATCGCCCCGGCCCGATGGACAACATCCCGGCCTACATCCGACGCAAGCACGGCCAGGAGCCGGTCACCTACCTCCACCCGCTGCTCGAGCCGTACCTGGAGAAGACCTACGGGATCTTTGTCTACCAGGAGGACATCATGTCCGCGGCCATGGCCCTCGGCGGGTTCACCGGGCCGGAGGCGGACACCCTTGGCTACGCGATCCGCAAGAAGAAGTCGGCGGTCCTGCGCGCCCAGAAGGAGCGGTTCGTCACCCAGGCGGCGCAGCGGGGCGTCGCCGCCGATGTCATCGATGCCGTGTTCAAGGCCTTCGAGCCGTTCGAACGCTATGGCTTCAACAAGGCCCACGCCACCTGCTATGGCTTGATCGCCTACCAGACGGCGTACATGAAGGCCAACCACACCGTCGACTACATGACCGCGGTGCTCACCGCCTTCCGTTCGAACGAGGAGAAGGTCGCCGCCGCGGTCGCCGAATGTCG
Organism: uncultured Chloroflexia bacterium; assembly: GCA_963809045.1. GTDB lineage: Bacteria > Chloroflexota > Limnocylindria > Limnocylindrales > CSP1-4 > SPCO01. Next base: position 2,047,428 of record CAWEHW010000004.1, on the reverse strand, counting down.
TCGAATGGGGATCGAGGTCCTGCCGCCCGACGTTCACCGGAGCCACCTCGAGTTCACGGTGGAGGGCGACGCCATCCGGTTCGGGCTGCTGGCGGTCAAGAACGTCGGTCAGGGGGCGATCGAATCCATCCTCGTGGCGCGCGAGGATGGTGAGAGCTTCCGATCGCTGACGGACTTCTGCACCCGGATCGACCTGCGGCTGGCGAACCGCAAGGTCCTCGAGGCGCTGGCCAAGGTCGGTGCGCTCAATGCGTTCGGTCACCCGGCCCAGATCCTGCTTGGGCTCGAGGACGCCGTCGCATCAGCCCAGGCCACCCAGCGCGACAAGATCTCGGGTCAGACCTCGCTGTTCGACCTTGGTGCTGCGGATGCCACCGCCTTCGAGCGGCCGCTGCCAACCGCCACCGAAGTGCCGGTCCGCGAGCGACTGCGCTGGGAGAAGGAGCTCCTGGGGCTCTACCTGTCGGAGCATCCGATGGGCGAAGTCGCCGAACGGGTCAGCCAGTTCGTCTCGGCGTATTCGACGGACCTGCGCGACGAGACGCTCGACGGCCAGCGGGTCGTCGTGGCAGGCATCGTCACCGGTCGCCGGATCGTCGTGACCAAGGCGAAGGCCGTGATGGCCATCGTGACGATGGAAGACCTCCAGGGCAGCATCGAGGTCGTCGTCTTCCCGCGCCTCTACGAGCAGACCGGCCCAACGTGGCGCGACGGCGCGATCCTCCTCGTCGCGGGTCGAGTCGATCACAAGGGTGAGGAGATCTCGCTGCTGGCCGACCTGGTGTCCGATTGGGACGAGGCGTCGGCCATCGGCGCGGAGGCATTCGCTCGCCAGGTTGCGCTGGCCGACCGCGGATCGGGACGGCGGCCGCCGGCACCCGGAGGCAACGGAGCGACGTGGGCGGGCCCGCCGCGTGGTGCACCCCAGGCAACGTCGGGAACCCCTGGGCTTGCTCCAAGCGGTCAACCAGGCCGCCCGCTCGTGCCCGTCGGACCCGGGCCGGGCGACCCGGCACGCGTTCCACCGGGCGGGGTGCCCGTGAGTGCGGGCCCGGCCAGGAGCGTGCCGCCGGATGGCGCTCCGGCGCTCGTGGTCCCCTATGTCTCGCCTCGCCGCGGCGGTTCAGGCCCCGTCGCAGACCTGCCCCAGATCGCCCCCGCCGAGCCGATCGGCGCCCACGTCGAGCTGCGCGGGGGCCTCCCGCCGGACGACGGTCACGACGAGCCGGCGGTCCCGGACGAGGCCCGGGCAAAGATCGTCGCCGACGCGAGCTCCGAGACCCCGATCGATGTCGGGCCGAACACGGTCCTGCACGTGAAGTTCGCCTCGATCGCGCCAAGTGACCGGGTGATCGGCGCGATGGAGACCTTCAAGACCGTCCTGCGCGATCGGCCCGGCGAGACCCGGGTGATCATCCACGTGCCCGGTCCCGGTGGGGGCGTCCCCTTGCCGATGGAATTGCGTCGCGGCGTGGCCTATGACGCCGAGCTGCTGGCCGAGATCCGCCGGCGCCTGGGTGACGGCCTGGTCGAGATCCACCTCGCCAGCGCCTGACAGGGCCCTCGGTCAGCTCGTCCCGGAAATCCGGCGAAGCTGGCGAACGGCCGACAGCCGATCGTGGTACTCGGCGCGAATCCCGTTCAGGGATGCGGCGTCGATGTCGAGCTCGCCGGCGATCTGGTTGAGGACCGCGGTCTCCTCGGCCGAGATCGTGCCACTTGCGGCCCCGATCGCGAAGCACGCCCGCATGACGTCGAGTCGCTGCTCCGGCGTCGCGATGGCCTTGAATTCGCGGGTGACGACGTAGTCCTCGGTCCCGCCGACGGTCTTCGCCTGAAGCTTCGCCATCTGGGTGACCAGCACGGCCGTCGCCTCGTCGAGTGCGCCGTCGCGCTGGAGTTCCGCCTCGATGGCGGTCGTCTCGTCGTCGCTGATCTCGAGGTCGGCATGCGCCGCGCGCGCCAGGGTGTACGCGGCCGAGGCGATGAGGCGCGCCCGCTCGGCCGGCATCGCGTCGAGCCGGGCCACGATTCGCCGAACGGTCGCGGTCTCGCCGGCAGGGTCCGAGTCGGAGACGGCCGGTCGTTCGACCGGCTCAGCGGCTGCGGGCGCGCCCGCACCGAGGAAACGACGGAACATCAAGGTCTCCCTAGGAATCGCATGGCGTGGGTCTGGCAGGGAGTCTATCCCCGAGTGGCGTCGGCCTATCGCACGGTATAGCGGGCAACCGGGAGGAGGCGACTGGCCCAGGAGACGGCCGGGGCCAGTTCCTGCTCGCCGGCCCACCTCGGGAAGGCCTTCGACCGTACCTGCCACGCGCCCACGCCCCCGAACTTGAGGGTCAGCCGGGCAACACCGCTCGAATCGACCGTCCTGAGGCGTTGGGAGACCAGCTTCCAGACACCGCCGTGTCGGTGGTAGATCAGGAAGGCCACCCGCGCCGCTGGCAGGTCGGGAAGCAGGGGACGGACGGTCGTCGTGAACGCCACGGACGTGCCCCGGCGGATCACCTTCGGCGTCGAGAGGGTCGGGCTCTGCTTCGCCCACGCATACAGCAGGAAGCCCGGCGTCGCGCTCGTGCCGGCGGGCAGGTCCGCTGTGCCGGGAAAGACCACGCGGAAGCGGGCGGTCACCGTCGGTCGGTAGGAAAGGGTGGCGATGCCATTCGCGTCCGTGACGAGATCGGCGAGGGGTGTCCAGGTGGACATCTGCCGGGTCGTCTGCTGCAGCTGGAACGCCTTGCCGGCACCGTTCTCCGTGAACTCGACGCGGACGGTGACGGTGTCGCCCCAAGTCACCCAATCCGCGGTGCCATTGTGCGTGACCGAGACCTGGATGCTGTCCTGCGGGGCCTCGATGGCCGGTCGCACCCGAACCGGGCCGTAGTGCTGCGACGTCACCTCGGCGAGCGCCGGTGCGGGCGTTGTCGTCGACATCACGTTCGAGGCGACGGCCTTGAGCGCGTACGGCTCACCGACCTGATCGATCGTGCAGCCCGAGAACGTCACGGTGCCCGCGTGCGCGCCGGTCGTCTCGGTCGGCAGCGTCATGCCGCTGGCGCACGAAAGCGAGGCACCAGGGACCGGACTCGACTCCATCGACAGGGTCACGGTCGCGCTCGTGCCTTCCGTGACGATCACGCCGAGGCTGTCCGGGAAGCCGACGATCGCGACCACGACCTGGAACGTTCGCCCGGCGAAGACCTCCGTCGGCATGTCCCAGAAGAGGAGACGCATGAGCACGGCGTCGGCGGCGGTGGTCGCGGCCGGCCAGGGCATGGCCGCGCCTTGCAGGACTCCGGCCAGTACGAGGGCGGCGAGCGATCGACGGGCATGGGAGAGCGCCATGGTCAATCCCTCTGACGTTCGCCCGACGGTTTTGGTGCCGAAGGAGGGACTCGAACCCTCACGAGCTTGCACTCAACGGTGTTTGAGACCGTCGCGTCTGCCATTCCGCCACTTCGGCCGGGCGCCGCCGGGCATCGTACCGCCTCCGTGGAACTCCGCCCGGTCCCGCGGCGTCTCGCTGCGGAACCGATGCTAGACTCGCCGCGCCTCACAATCGCCGTCCGGAGGGACCCCCCGACCGTGGAGGACCTTCGCTCGACGACGGTCGTCGACGACCCCGTCCAGCGCCGCGATCTCATCCTGCTCGAGCGCGCTCGCGAGGGCGATCTCGACGCGTTCAACGATCTCGTCCGGCTCTACCAGGACGCGCTGTTCGCGCTGATCGTACGGATGGTCCCCGATCGCGACCAGGCGGCCGACGTCGTCCAGGAGGCCTTCTTCTCCGCGTACAAGCACCTCGACGCGTTCCGCGGTGGGAGCGTCAAGTCCTGGCTGAACCGGATCGCGGTCAACGGTGCGATGGACACGCAACGGGCCCGGAAGCGCCGTCCCGTCCAGCCGTACCCGGAGCTCGAGGACGACAGCTGGCAGCCGCCGGCCGGCGACGACGCCGATCCCGAGCGGACGGCGGTTCTCAGCGAGCGCACCCGCGAGCTGTCGGCGGCGCTCGCGATGATCACGGATGACCAGCGTGCGGCGATCGTCCTCTACGACGTCGAGGGCTACGACTACCTCGAGATCGCGGAGATGACCGGCGTCTCGCTCGGCACCGTCAAGTCCCGGATCCACCGCGGCCGGCTCGCGCTGCGCGCGCTGCTCGAGAACCGCATGGAGCTGTTCCGTGGCTGATCCGCGGTCGCCCGCGGGTGGATCTGTGCCCAGCGACCATGCGGCTCACGATCCCAAGCTGATCGTCGCCCTGCTGGACCGGGACCTGGCCGACGCCGACCGGGTCGCGGCCGAGACGATGGTGACCCGCTGCACGGCTTGCGCCACCCTGCATCAGGACCTCGTCGCCCTCGCTCGGGCCACGAAAGCAGCGCCGACACCGGCTCGCGTGCGGGACTTCACGCTGACGTCGGACGTCGCGGCCGCGCTGGCATCGGAGCGTACTGGGGAACCGGTGCCGGCTGCGGCTCGTCTGAGTGATGACATGCCCACTTCTCGATCCCGGCACGATGCCCACGACCGCCTCCTCGTTGCCAACCTCGTCGATCGGTCCGTTGACGAGGCGGAACGGTCGCGCGCGGAGGAATTGCTCGCCGCGTGCCGCGACTGCGAACAGCTCTATGACGACCTCGTCGCCTTGAGCGCCGCGACGCGTGCGATGAGCGTCCCAGTGCGACCGCGCGAGTTCACGCTTTCCGAAGCCGACGCCGAGCGTCTCCGCGTACGCGGCTGGCGGCGGCTTCTCGGCGCGATCGGTTCGTCCCGCGACGTCTTCAGCCGCCCGCTCGCCATGGGCTTGACGACCATTGGCCTGGCCGGGCTGATGGTGGCCACCGTTCCGACCTTCTTCATGGCGTCCGGGGGTGCGGCCAGCGGCCCGAACCTGATGGCCACCGAGCAAGCCGTTCGCGACGCTGCCGGTGGCGCGCCGCCCGACGCCATCTCGATGGCGCCCGAGGCACCCGCCGCCACCGCCCAATCCGGACCGGCCGCCGCCGCGGCACCATCTTCCGCGCCATCCGCGGCCCCGGAGGCGTTTCCGCAGCCGACGGTGGACCCGTTCACCGAACGGGCCGGGGATGACGGTCAGGTGTTCTACGGCGAGGGCGAGACGAGCCCACTCCCCGGCGAGGCCGACGGGCGCGATGACGTCACCCTGAACACCGCGAGCGAGGGCCCATTCACCCGCTCGACGACGATCGTCCTTGCCTCGGCTCTCCTCGTCATCGGTCTCGTGCTGTTCGGCCTCCGCTGGACGGCACGACGCCTCGGAGACGGCTGACCAAGCGCCGCTGAACCGGTCTCGTGGACCTCGGTCGGCAGGGTCCGCGGCTACACTTGGACCGTGCCCACCGAACGCCTGATGCTGCTCGACGGCTACGGGCTCGTCTATCGCGGCTACTTCGCCCTTCCACCGCTGACGACCTCCCGTGGCGAGCTCGTCAACGGCGTCTTCGGTTTCGCCAGCATCGTCCTGCGCGGCATCGCCGACCTCCAGCCGGACTACCTTGCCGTCTCGTTCGACCTGCCCGGGCCGACCTTCCGCCACGAGCAATTCGCGGCCTACAAGGCCACCCGCCAGAAGATGCCCGACGACCTGCGCGACCAGTTCCCCAAGGTCCGGGAGGTCGTCAAAGCGCTCCGGATCCCGGTCTACGAGATGCAGGGCTACGAGGCGGACGATGTGATCGGCACGATCACCCAGAAGCTCGACTCGAACGACGATCTGGAAACCACCATCGTGACCGTCGACCTGGACATGCTCCAACTGGTCACGCCGCGTGTCCGGTTGATGACGACGCGATCCGGCGTCGAGAACACGGTCATGTACGACATCGACCGGATCAACGAGCGGTTCGGGCTGCGACCCGACCAGATGATCGACTACAAGGCACTCAAGGGCGACCCGACCGACAACATCCCGGGCGTGCCAGGGGTCGGGGAGAAAACCGCGGCCAGGCTGATCGCCGAATTCGGCGACCTCGACACGCTGTTCGCCCGGATCGACGACGTGAAGCCGGAGAAGCTGCGCGACAAGCTCCTCGAGCACCGCGAGCAGATCGCGATGGGCCACGAGCTGTCGCGGATCATCCGCGACCTGCCGGTCGAGCTGGACCTCGAAGCGGCCCGTCTCGGCGACTACGACCGGGACACGGTCGTCCGGCTCTTCCGCGAGTACGAGTTCCGGACGCTGATCGAGCGGCTGCCACCGATGGCCGGCGAGTCGCCCGAGCTCCGATCCGAGCGGCTCAAGACGGTCGCCGAGAGCGGCTACGTCCCGGCGGCACGAGTGGCGGGACGCCCCGACGGCTGGGGGGCGAGCCGGACCGTATCCCGGCAGGCGGGTGGTGAGCTCCAGCTCAGGCTCGATTTCGATGCGGTGGCCGGGCCGGTTCAGAGCGACCACTCGGCCAACGGCATCAATGGTGCCGCGAATCAGCCATACGAACCGGCGGAGGACCTGCCCACAGCCCTGGCCGCGGCGATCGTGGACCCGGGGCGGATCGAGGTCCGTGGCGCAGACCGGATCGAAGACCTCGCCCCGTGGCTCGAGGCGCAGCCGGCGGTCGGCGTGGCCCTGCAGGCGGACGATCCAAGGCCGCGACGCGGCACCCCGCTGGCGCTGGCGGTCGCCGGGTCGGACGGTCGCGTGGTCGCGGCGGACGGACCCGAGGCCTCGACCGCGCTCCGACAGCTCCTGCATCGACTCGGCAGCCAGCTCGTGGGGCACGAAGTCAAGTCGGTCCTCGTGGCGGCATTTGCGGACGACCCCTCGTCGACGCCCCACCCGATTGCCTTCGACACGCAGATCGCGGCGTACATCCTCAACGCGGCCCTGCGCAGTCAGACGATCGCGGACATCCTCGCCGAGAACCTCGACCAGATCCTGCCGCCGCCCGCCGAGCTCCCGGCGACGGCACGCGCCGGGCTCGAAGCCCTGTCGGCGATCGCGGTTCGTGAGCCGCTCGAGCGCCGCCTCGAGGAGGTCAAGCTCGATCGCCTCTTCCAGGAGGTGGAGCTGCCGTTGATCCCCGTGCTCGCCCGGATGGAGGCGACGGGCGTCGCGCTTGATCTCGCCGCCCTGGAGCTGCTCGACCGCGAGTTCGGCGCAGAGATCACCAGGCTCGAGCAGGAGATCTACGTCGACGTCGGTCACGAGTTCAACCTCGGCAGCCCGAAGCAGCTCGAGCAGATCCTGTTCTTCGAGCTGAACCTGCCCAAGGGCAAGCGAACCAAGACGGGGTACTCGACCGATGCCTCCGTCCTCGAGGAGCTCCGCCCCGCGCACCCGATGATCGACAAGCTGCTCGCGTGGCGGGTGTACACGAAGCTCCGTTCGACGTACGTCGAGGCCCTGCCCAGCCTGATGGCGGCGGACGGACGGCTCCACACCACGTTCCACCAGGCCGTGGCTTCCACCGGCCGCCTGTCCTCATCGGACCCGAACCTGCAGAACATCCCGATCCGCACCGAGCTCGGGCGCAAGATCCGTCGGGCGTTCGTGGCCGGCGAGCCCGACCTGGTCCTGCTGGCCGCCGACTACTCCCAGATCGAGTTGCGGATCCTGGCCCACGTGTCCGGCGACGAGCACCTCAAGGACGCCTTCGCCCGCAAGGCGGACATCCATCGCGAAACGGCGGCCCGCGTGCTGCACAAGGATCCCGACGCGATCACGAAGGACGAACGGTCGATGGCCAAGATGGTCAACTTCGGGCTCGCGTACGGGATGAGCGACTTCGGCCTGGCCTCGCGGGCGAACATCCCGCGGAACGAGGCCCAGGAGTTCATCAACAGCTATTTCGCAGCCTACTCCGGCATCAGCTATTACATGATGGCGATCAAGGAACAGGCCAAGGCGCAGGGGTTCGTCGAGACGTTGCTCGGGCGGAAGCGCCAGATCCCGGAGCTACGCGCATCGAACCCGGCGTTGCGCGGGGCGGGGGAGCGGATGGCGATCAACATGCCGATCCAGGGCACGGCCGCGGACATCCAGAAGATCGCGATGATCCGCGTCGCGGAGCGCCTCGCGGCCGAAGGTTCCCGAGCCCGGCTGCTGCTGTCGGTCCACGACGAGTTGTTGTTCGAGGTCCCGCGCGCGGAGGTGGAGCCGCTAGCCGCGCTGGTGCGCGAGACCATGGAAGGCGCGCTGCCGCTGTCGATCCCCCTGATCGTCGACGTCAAGGTCGGGGACGATTGGGAATCGATGACGCCGCTGACCCGCGCCGACGCGATCGCCGCCGAGGCGGACGAGCTGCCCATCGAGGCACCGATCGCCCCGATCGCCGGGTAGGCTCCGTCGATGCCCGAATTACCCGAGGTCGAGACGGTCGCGCGCGACCTCCGCCCGCGCATCGTCGGCGCGACGATCGTCGGCGCTCGTTGCAGCTGGGCCCGGAGCCTGCGGACGCATACGCCCGAGGCGTTCGGGGAGGCCGTGGCCGGGCGACGGGTCGAGTCGGTCGGTCGTCGCGCGAAGCTCGTCGTGGTGCACCTGTCCGGTGACGCGGCACTGACGATCCACCTCAAGATGACCGGCCAGCTCTTCGTCGTGCCGGCGGACGCCCCGGAGGATCCGTACGTCCGCGTCGTGCTGGAGCTCGCCGATGGTCGCGAGGTGCGGTTCCGCGACATCCGGAAGTTCGGGAGGATCGGGCTCTACGGCCGCGATGCCGGGACCGGCGAACTGACAACCGAGGTTGGTGGGACCGCCGTGTTCGCCGTCTTCGGACCCGAGCCGCTGGATCCGGCCTTTGGGCTGCGTGAGTTCCGCCAGCGGCTGCGCCGGCGCAAGGGCCGGCTCAAGTCGTTGCTTCTCGACCAGTCATTTCTTGCCGGGGTGGGCAACATCTATGCGGACGAGGCCCTCTGGACGGCGCGGCTGCACCCGCTCCGGACGGCACGCACCCTCCGCCCCGCTGATGAACGCCGGTTGTTCGAGGCAGTCCGGTCGATCCTGCGCGAGGCGATCGATCGTCGCGGCAGTTCCATCGACGACTACACGGCACCGGACGGGGACGGATCGATGCAGGAGCGCCTGCAGGTGTACCAGCGGACCGGTGAACCCTGTCCGCGCTGCGGGAACCCGGTCAAGCGGATCGTCATCGGAGCGCGCTCGACCCATCTCTGCTCGTGGTGCCAGCGGCTGCCTTCGGTCGATCGAAGGGCCGCCGCCGCGATCCTGCGCGGGATGACCGGCGGACGTCGACGGGCGGGCCGGCGCTGGACGGAGATCGCCGGCGAAGGAGCGCTGGGTCTGACGCCCGCCGAGGCGGCGAAGGTCGCCGCGACGTCGCGGACGGAGCGCACGAAACGCGCCGCGGCCACGCGGCGGGCGGCGGCGCGGTCGGCGATGTCCGGTTCGGGCCCGGTCCAGTGAGCCTCCTTCGTCTGTCCGGCGTGACCCGCGAGGTCGGGACGCTCGTGATCCTCGACTCGATTGACGCGTCCATCGCGCTGGGGGATCGGATCGGGCTGGTGGGTCCCAACGGTGCGGGAAAGACGACCCTCCTTCGCCTCGCGTCGGGGCGCGACGAGCCGGATCGGGGTGAGGTCCACCGGAAGCGCGGCCTGACCCTCGGGTTGCTTGCCCAGGAAGCCCATTTCGATGCCGCCTTTATGGCCTCCGTGGACCTGCGCCAGGCGGTCCGGACGGGAGCGGCCCACCTCGAGACGATGGCCGAGCGACTGGCCGCCTTCGAACGCGACGGTCGCGTGACCGAGGCGGCGTACGCCGAGCTGCAGCACCAATACGAGGTCCTCGGCGGGTACACGCTCGACCAGCGCGTGGACACGGCGCTGAGCGGTCTCGGGTTCAGCCGGGCCGAGTGGTCGAAGCCTCCGTCGGCCCTGTCCGGCGGCGAGCAGACGAGGGCTTCGCTTGCGCGCCTGGTGATCGCCGATCCCGACCTGCTGCTGCTCGACGAACCCACGAACCACCTGGACCTCGACGCGCTCGAATGGCTCGAGGAGCATCTCCGGCGGCGGAGCGGCTCACTCCTGGTCGCCTCGCACGACCGGGCGTTCCTGGACGCCACGGTCACCCGGATCTGGGAGCTGCGCGACCGGCGGCTGACGGCGTTCCGCGGTGACTACACCGCCTATCACCGTCAGCGCGAGGAGCGGGATGCGCGGACCGTGAAGGACGTGGAGACGCAGGCCGAATCGATCGCGCGCGAGCGCGAGCTCGTCCAGCGGTACCGGAGCCATCGCAAGTTCAGCAAGATGCATGAGCACGAGGCGCGGCTCGAGCGATTGGAGGCCGACCGTCGCGAGGCGCCACGCGCGGGCCGCCGTCTCGCGATCCCGACGGCGGCCCTCGCGGGCGCCGGACCGTCACGATCCGGAGAGATCGTTGTCCGGGCCGAGGCCCTCACGGTGGGCTACCTGCCGGGGCGTGGGGCGGTCGACGCCGATGGCTCGCCGGCCGCCGAACCGCATGTCGTGGCGCGTGCCCCGTTCCTCGCCGCGCAACGTGGGGAGCGCATCGGGATCGTCGGACCCAACGGTGCGGGCAAGACGACGCTCCTGCGCACCATCGCCGGCGAGCTGCCGCCACTCGACGGTGCCATCACGTTCGGCCACGCCGCGCAGATCGGCTACCTCGCCCAGTTGCGCGGGGCCGCAATCGCGGGAACGACCGTGCTCGATGCGCTCCTCGAGGCGATCCCGGTGACCGCCGGAGAGGCGCGAGGCTATCTCGCCCGCTTCCTGTTCCGTGGCGATGACGCGTTCAAGGAGGTGCGGGCGCTGTCGGGCGGCGAACGGTCGCGGCTCGAGCTGGCCCTCCTCGGGATCATGCCCGCCAACCTGCTCCTGCTCGACGAGCCCACCAACCACCTGGACATCCCGGCGCGCGAGGCGATCGAATCGTTCATGGCGGACTCGTCGGCGACGCTGCTGGTGGTCTCGCATGACCGCCGTCTTCTCGAAACCGTGTGCGAGAAGCTCTGGGTCGTCGACGACGGTGCGGCAGTGTCGTTTGATGGCGGGTACCGAGCGTGGCGCCAGGCGGTGGCGGGTGGGTGGACGGTGGCAGGGGCGCTGGAGGTCGAGGCCGTGAGGATGCGGGGCGCGACCCGCCGGCCCGCCAGCCACCCGACCACCGCTTCCTACGGCGCGGCGCCCAATGGTCGCTCAGGTCGGGCGTCTGGCGGTCAGGCTTCGGTCGGCGGCTCGTCCGCGAGTTCGCCCGACGCCGCCGCAGTTGCCACCGCACCGCCTACCCCACGGGTTCGGGTGAAAAAGGTCAAGCTCTCGAAGGATGCCTACCGGCGGCAGAAGGCGGTCGTCGAGGCCGATCTGACCCGGTTGAACCTTCGGAAGAACCACCTCGAGCTGGCGATGGGCGATCCCGCCGTGGCCGGGAACTATGTCGAGATGCGGCGGGTCACGAGTGAGCTAGCCGACGTCGAGACCGCCCTGGCGGTCGCGGAGGATGCCTGGCTCGAGCTCGAGGAACGTGCGCCGTGAGTCCCGAGGACTCGGGGCCCGCGGGCACCAGGGCGGTCAGGATCGGGCTCACCGGTCCCATCGGTTGCGGCAAGTCGACCGTTGCGCGCTGGGTTGGCGAACGCTCCGGCGTGTCGGTCGTCGACGCGGATCGGGTTGCTCGCGAAGTCCTCGACGCAGGCGAGCCGGCCCTCGACGCCGTGATCGCCCGATTCGGGGAACGTTTCCTGCAGGCGAACGGTGAGCTCGACCGCGCGGCGCTCGGCCGACTCGTCTTCGGTGATCCGGCGGCATTGCGCGACCTGGAGTCGATCGTGCACCCGGCCGTCAGGCCGAGGATCCTGGCTGCGGCGGCCGCGGCGGACGACGCGGGCGCTTTGGCGGTCGTCATCGAGGCGATCAAGCTTGTTGAAGGCGGGCTGGCCGATGCGTGCGACGAGGTCTGGCTGGTCACCTGCGATCCGGATGTCCAGCTGACGCGCCTGGTCGGTCGCGGCACGTCATCCGGAGACGCGACACAGCGGGTCGCGGCCCAGGGCGACGTAGCCAGGAACCTCGCACCGATTGCGACCCGATCGATCGACACGTCCGGTCCCGTCGAGAGGACGCGGCGCGACGTCGAGGCTGCGCTGGACGCCGCGCTGAACCGCGCCCCGTGAGCCCCCGACCCGCTGGCTTGCACCAGATGCACGAGTAGTCAGTCGGCAGCCGACCAGGTCCTCAAATCTGTTGCGGAACTGCATCCCATGCACGATCTGGATCGATTTCGCCCATGAAGGCGGGTTTCTTGCCGCGGAAGCACCCGCACCGGTCGCCTCCGCACCCTCGGCGGCTCATTCGCGCATGCCACGCACGCCGGAGCAAGGTTCTTGCGTGGGACGCAAGAAACGCTCGAGCCACCAGCGCCTGGAGCCTTGAGGCCCGCGTGAGCCAGCCGGGCAGCGACAGAACACCTGTTCGGTTTGTGCCCGACAGGGTAAACTGGACCTGATGCCCGACTTCAAGCTCGTCGCCCCATTTGAGCCGACCGGCGACCAGCCGGCGGCAATCGAGGCGCTGGTCGATGGCGTCGAGAAGGGCTTCAACCACCAGGTCCTCCTCGGAGTCACAGGCTCGGGCAAGACGTTCTCGATGAGTCATTTGATCGCTCGGGCAAACCGCCCGACGCTCGTCCTCGCCCACAACAAGACGCTTGCCGCGCAGCTGTATGCCGAGTTCCGCGAGTTCTTCCCCGAGAACGCGGTCGAGTACTTCGTCAGCTACTTCGACTACTACCAGCCCGAGGCCTACCTGCCTCGCAGCGACACCTACATCGAGAAGGACTCGAGCCGGAACGACGAGATCGACCGGCTCAGGCATGCGGCGACGCACGCCCTGTTCGAGCGTCGCGACGTGATCATCGTCGCATCGGTGTCGTGCATCTACGGCCTGGGCGCCCCGGTCGACTACGGCGCAACGGTGCTCAAGCTCCGGGTCGGCGGGCAGTACCGCCGCGACGCCGTGCTCCGACACCTGGTCGACCTCCAGTACCAGCGCAACGACCAGGCCCTCAGCCGCGCGCGCTTCCGTGTTCGGGGCGACACGCTCGAGCTCCAACCGGCATCGGAGGAGCACATCGTCCGGATCGAGTTCTTCGGCGACAGCGTCGAGCGGATCACCGAGCTTGACCCGCTGACCGGCGAGCTCCTGGCGGAGCGCAAGGAAACCAACGTCTACCCGGCGACCCACTACGTCACGCCGGCGGACAAGCTCAAGGAAGCCATCGTCGACATCGACGCCGAGATGGAGGTCCGCGTCGGCGAGCTTGAAGCCGAGGGCCGGGCCCTCGAGGGCGCGAGGCTGCGCCAGCGGACGACGTTCGACCTCGAAATGATGCGTGAGCTCGGCTACTGCACCGGGATCGAGAACTACTCGCGCCATCTCGCGCGACGCGAGGCGGGCTCGCGGCCGTGGACCCTGCTCGACTACTTCCCGCCGGACTGGTTGCTCGTCGTCGACGAGTCGCACATGACGATCCCGCAGGTCGTGGGCATGTACAAGAACGACCGAACCCGCAAGGAGATCCTGGTCGACTTCGGTTTCCGCCTGCCGTCCGCGCTCGACAACCGGCCACTGACGTTCGAGGAGTTCGAGGCGACCGTCCACCAGGCGATCTACATGAGCGCGACGCCCGGGCCGTACGAGCTGGAACGCAGCCAGCGCAACGTCCAGCAGCTGATCCGGCCAACCGGGATCGTCGATCCGCCGATCACCGTCCGCCCGACCGAGGGCCAGATCGACGACCTCCTCGAGGAGATCCGGACGCGCGTGGAACGAGGCGAGCGCGCCCTGGTCACCACGCTGACCAAGAAGATGTCCGAGGACCTCACCGACTACCTCAAGGAGCTCGGCGTCAAGGTCCAGTACCTCCACAGCGAGGTCGACACCCTCGAGCGCGTGGCGATCCTGCGCGACCTCCGCCTGGGCGTGTTCGACGTCCTGGTCGGGATCAACCTGCTCCGGGAAGGCATCGACCTGCCGGAGGTGACGCTCGTCGCGATCCTCGATGCCGACAAGGAGGGCTTCCTGCGGTCCGCCTGGTCGCTGATCCAGATGATCGGCCGGGCGGCCAGGAACATCGGGGGCGAGGTGATCATGTACGCGGACACGGTCACCGAATCGATGCGGGTCGCCATGGACGAGACGGAGCGCCGGCGGATCTACCAGACGAAGTACAACCTCGAACGGGGCATCGAGCCCACGACGATCATCAAGGGCATCCGTGACCTCAACGAGCGTCTCCGAGCCGTCGCCGAGTCGACCACGATGTACAGCTCCGAGCGGGGCGGCGAATTCAGCGAGGCGGACCGGGGCAAGATCGAGGCGTTGGTCTCGCGGATGGAAGCCGAGATGAAGAACGCGGCCAAGCAGCTGGAGTTCGAGCGGGCCGCGGCGCTCCGTGATGAGATCCAGCAGATCCGGATGCGCGTCCTCGAGCAGGATGCCTCGATCACCGTGGGCCGGGCCGCGGAACGGGCCGCCCGGGAAGCGGCCGGCCGGGGATTGACGGGGGCCGCCGATCGCAACCGCAGCCGGCGCACCGCTGAACGGGCCGCTGCGGGGCCCGCGTTCGAAGTCACCAGCGTGACCGTCCTCCCTGCGGACGAGGAACCCGCGGACAACGCCGATGGGGTGCCCGGGATCGACGAAGGCACGGTCGCCGACTGGCTGCCAGGGATCCGGGACGAGCATGACGACGACGGCGGCTGGCAAGCGCGCTGGCTCGACCGCCCGACGTGGGACCGCACGGTCACGCCGAATGTCATCAAGCGGACCGGCTCCCGGCCCGCCCGTTCGGGACGCCGACGGCGGTGACCGGGGCCCGTCGAGCCAGACCGCCCGGCTCGGGGGAGGACCAGGGCAGGACTTTCGTGTCGCGCCGTTAGGCCGTTCGTTGCCCTATGGCAACGCAATCGGAGGGCCGATCCGAACGGACCGGAGCCCTGGGTAGCAGTGCGGTGGACTCGCGCTCAGCCGAAGGTACTGGACAGCACCAGGACCGCTCCAGATAGTCGCCTTGCTCGTCTCGGGGACGAGTGTCGGTACGTACTACCGGCCAGCACTCATCCATCGAGGTGTTTCATGTTCGGGGGACTTCGCACGCATCGCCTGCGCGGCCGTATGGCTGCTCTTGGCGGCTCGACACTCATCCTCACCATGGCGATGGCCATGGCCTTCACGGCGACCGCGCTGGCCGCCAACACCAGTGCCCAGCCGGCCGGCGCCGCGACCGCACCCAACCAGTGGGACAACCCCGCCAACGCGGTCGGGGCCGCCGATGACAACGCGTACGCGTCCACGCCGACGGACAACGAAGAGCAGGCGTATCGCGACTTCAGCCTGGTCGTTCCGGCAGGTTCGATCGTGGATGGCATCACCGTCCGTCTCGAGGCCTTTTCGGATGGCGACACGTCCGGATGCCAGATCGACGTTCGCCTCTCCGCCAATGGCGGCAGCAGCTATACGTCCGCGAAAACGGTCAACCTGACGAACAGCCAGAGCTGGCTCACGGCCGGCGGAGCATCCGACACGTGGTCGAGGGTCTGGGACGCGAACGACCTATCGAACGGCACCTTCCGGGTCAAGCTCCAGTTCCAGGATGGCAGCAACTGCACCGACTCGGCGATCGGAAAGGTCGACCGTCTCGAGGTAACCGTTTCATACCAGTCGATCAACCAGAGCTCAGCCTCCAACCCGGCGATCACCGCAGACGTCTGCAACACGGCCGACTTCAACTTCGTGATCGACATGTCGGGCTCGATCGGTGCCCAGGGCTCAGTCCCGTCGAACCTGGCGCAGCTCAAGAACGGCATCAACGGCTTCGTGACCGCGTTCGAGGCGGGTGGCGGCTCGGGCCTCTACTCGGGGACGCGGTTCAACGGGAGCTCTGCCTCCACGCTGACCGCCGGTTACGTCGATGCCGCCGCTTTCAATGCACAAGTAACGGCGCTGTCCGGCCCAACCGGCCTGACGCCAACGTCTGCCGGCATCACGACCGGCGCCGGCAACGCCGGCAACGACCGCGCCGGTGCCCCGAACGTCATGTTCGTCGTCACCGACGGGTCACCCAACAAGCCGAATTCCCACAGCGACGACCAGGGCAATCCGAACACGTGGCTTCAGGCTGCCAACGCCGCGATCGGCGCCGCCGACGACGCGCGCACGGGGGCCAGCCAGTACATCGTCAAGGCCGTCTACCTCAGCACCGCCGGCGATCCCGGCGACACGAACCTGCCGTTCTCGGCCGCGGGCGATGCCGCCTGGGCGCAGGCCGTCATGACCCAGATCGGCGGAGGCGACGCCTTCCTGCCGGCAGACTTCACGGGCTTCACCAGCGACCTGTTCCGGGCGATTGGTTGCCCGGAGCCGACCCCGACACCCACGCCGACTCCGACCCCGGAGCCGACACCAACGCCCACGCCTGAGCCGACGCCCACGCCCACGCCTGAGCCGACGCCGACTCCGACCCCGGAGCCGACACCAACGCCCACGCCTGAACCGACGCCAACCCCGACACCCGAGCCGACACCAACGCCGACGCCTGAGCCCACGCCAACTCCGACCCCGGAGCAGACACCAACCCCCACGCCTGAACCCACGCCGACACCGGAGCCGACGCCAACGCCGACCCCGGAGCCGACCCCGACGCCAACGCCGGAGCCTACGCCGACTCCGACCCCGGAGCCGACCCCGACGCCAACGCCTGAGCCGACGCCCACGCCTGAGCCGACGCCGCAGCCGACGCCAACTCCTACGCCTCAGCCAACGCCGTCTCCGACCCCGGAGCCGACGCCTGAGCCCACGCCAACGGGCGAAGTCCTCTCCGAGGTCGCCACACCGGCGCTCACGCTCCCACCGACCGACTCGGTCATGAACGGAGCCGTTGGCGACGAGCCTTCGCTCCTCCTTCCAATCCTCGCATTGGCCGCGACCGCGCTGATCGTCGCGTTCGTGACCCCGCGCAGGATGCGGCTCGCAACGCCGACCCGGCGCCGCTAACCCAGGGGCGGCTCACGCCCTCCTGCCAACACGCAGATGGCCCGCCGGCCGCAAGACCGGCGGGCCTTCCTTCGCATCCGCTACTACCTGCGCGGCGGAGGACGGTGCGTAACGGAACACTTGTTCGAAAGGCTCGTGATCCGCTAGACTTGAGGTGTGCCCCAGGATCAGCTCGTCGTGCGTGGAGCGCGCGAACACAACCTCAAGAATGTCGACGTCGCATTCCCGCGGGACCGGTTGGTCGTCATCACCGGGCTGTCCGGCTCGGGCAAGAGCAGCCTGGCCTTCGACACCATCTACGCGGAGGGCCAGCGTCGATATGTCGAGAGCCTGAGCGCCTACGCCCGGCAGTTCCTCGGGCAGATGGAGAAGCCGGACGTCGACCAGATCGACGGCCTGTCACCGGCCATCTCGATCGACCAGAAGGGCGCGTCGCGCAACCCCCGTTCGACGGTCGGGACGGTCACCGAGATCTACGATCATCTCCGGCTGCTGTTTGCCCGGATCGGCATCCCGCACTGTCCAAATGGCCATGCGATCGAGCGCCAGTCGGTCCAGCAGATCGTCGACCAGGTCCTGGAACTGCCCGAAGGCACCCGGCTGCTGGTCCTTGGCCCACTGATCAAGGACCGCAAGACCGAAGGTGACCGGGTGTTCGACGCCGCGCGGCGTCAGGGATACGTCCGGCTCCGCGTCGATGGCGAGCTCTACGACATCGCCGAGGCACCAACGCTCGACAAGTACAAGCGCCACACGATCGAAGTCGTGGTGGATCGCTACATCGTGCGTCACGCCGAGGCGCCCGACGGCGCGCAGCACGCACAGGACGGCCGGCCGATCGACCCGGCGACCGGTGTGGTCATTCCGGACCCGGACGCCGGCCGATTGGCCGACTCGATCGAGACGGCGCTCCGCCTCGGTGAGGGCGTTGTCCAGATTGCTCCGGCGCCGCGCGACGACGAGCCGCCGGCCTTCGAGGAGCGGC
Source organism: uncultured Chloroflexia bacterium (assembly GCA_963809045.1). GTDB lineage: Bacteria > Chloroflexota > Limnocylindria > Limnocylindrales > CSP1-4 > SPCO01. The sequence goes on along the minus strand of CAWEHW010000004.1, from coordinate 2,029,439 downwards.
GCTACAGCGAGAAGTACAGCTGCCCATACGACGACTTCACCGTCGACGAGCTCGAGCCGCGCAGCTTCTCCTTCAACTCACCCCACGGCGCATGCCCCTCGTGCACGGGGCTCGGCACCAGGCTGGAAATCGATCCGGGGCTTGTCATCCCGGACCGATCGAAGAGCCTGCTCAACGGCGCCCTGGTGCCGTGGGCCAAGATGCCGACGGATGCCTCGTGGCGGCTGAAGATCCTCGAGGCGATCTGCTCGGCCCATGGGTGGGACGTCAAGGCGCCCGTCCGGAGTCTGCCCGCCGAAGCGGTCGACTACGTCCTGTACGCCAAGAAGGACGAGAAGGTCGTCGTTCGCTACCGCCACGAGCGTGGCGAGAACACCTACACGGCAACGTTCGAAGGTGCCGTGACCAACCTCGAACGGCGCTATCGCGAAACCGACTCGGACTACGTCAAGACCGAGCTCGAGAAGTACATGGTCACGCGGCCGTGTCCCACCTGCGGCGGCAAGCGACTCAGGCCCGAGATCCTGGGAGTGACCATCGGCGACCAGAACGTCTGGGACATCTCGACGCTGTCGATCACGGACGCGCTGGACTGGGCGACGAACCTGACCAGGACGCTGACCGAACGCGAGCGCACGATCGCCCAGCAGCTCCTCAAGGAGATCGTGGCCCGGCTCGGCTTCCTGGTCGACGTCGGGCTCGACTACCTCACCCTCGACCGGACGAGCGTAACGCTGTCGGGTGGCGAAGCCCAGCGGATCCGGCTGGCAACCCAGATCGGCACCACGCTCATGGGCGTCCTGTACATCCTTGACGAGCCGTCGATCGGGCTCCACCAGCGCGACAACGCCAAGCTGATCGCGACCCTCACCCGATTGCGAGACCTCGGGAACACGGTCCTGGTCGTGGAGCACGACGAGGAAACGATCAGGACGGCGGACTGGGTGGTCGACATCGGTCCCGGAGCCGGGGAGCACGGCGGCGAGATCATCGCGAACGGCCCGCTCGAAGCGGTTCTAACCGAACCGCGCTCCATCACGGGGGCGTTCCTGCGCGGCGACCGGTCCGTCCCGATCCCCAAGGCACGCCGAAAAGGCAATGCCAAGACCCTGGCGGTTCGCGGGGCTCGCGAGCACAACCTCCGAAGCGTCGACTTCACGGTGCCACTCGGCACGTTCGTGGCCGTCACCGGCGTTTCGGGGAGCGGCAAGAGCACGCTCGTCACGGATGTCCTGTACCGGGGGCTCGCCCGCGAGTTGAACGGATCACGCGAGCCGGTCGGCGCCCACGACTCGCTCAAGGGCGCCGAACACGTCGACAAGATCATCGAGATCGACCAGAGCCCGATCGGGCGGACGCCGAGATCCAACCCGGCGACCTACGTCGGCCTGTTCACGCCAATCCGGGAGTTGTTCGCGGGCGTTCCGGAGGCGCGAGTCCGTGGGTACACGCCCGGCCGGTTCAGCTTCAACGTCAAGGGCGGCCGCTGCGAGAACTGCAAGGGCGACGGGATCCTCAAGATCGAGATGCAGTTCCTGCCCGACGTCTACGTCTCGTGCGAGGTCTGCCACGGCAAGCGGTACAACCGGGAAGCGCTCGAGATCCACTTCAAGGGCAAGTCGATCGCCGACGTGCTCGAGATGACGATCGCAGAGGCGCTCGACTTCTTCAGTGCGGTCCCGAACGTGCGGGCCAAACTCCAGACGCTGAACGACGTGGGCCTGGGATACGTCCACCTCGGGCAGCCCGCGACGACGCTGTCCGGCGGTGAAGCCCAGCGCGTGAAGCTCTCGACGGAGCTGTCGCGGCGGGCGACCGGGCGGACCCTGTACGTCCTCGACGAACCGACGACCGGGCTGCATTTCGCCGACGTGGAGAAGCTCCTCGAGGTCCTGCATCGGCTGGTCGACGGCGGCAACACGGTCCTCGTCATCGAGCACAACCTGGACGTGATCAAGACCGCGGACTGGATCGTGGACCTCGGTCCTGAAGGCGGCGATCGCGGCGGTCGGATCATCGCGAAGGGAACGCCGGAACAGGTGGCCCGGGTGGAAGGATCGGCAACCGGGGAGTACCTGGCCCGGGTCCTGCGCGGGGAGCCTCTCGTCCCGTTGTCCGACATCACCTTCGCGGAGGAAGCGGGTCGGGGCCGGACCAATGGTCATGGCGAGCGACCCGGTGTCCGGATCAAACCCTCGACGAAGCGAGCCGTCGCCGCAGCGAAAGCCCGCTAGGCCGAAGGTCCGCCAGGCCCGAGGGCCGTTCAGCCGGGGACGGTCACGTCGACCCAGACGGCGCGGTGGTCCGAGCTCGGCACCGGGAAGCCGGTCCCGGTCAGGTACACGAGGGAGTCCGTCGCGGTCGGCCAGAAAACGCCCGCGTCAACGATCCGCAGACTCTTGCGCGGCAGGACGTAGTCCGCTCGAAGGTTGCCCGGTCCGCTGCACGGCGGGAAGGCTGGCGTGTCACAGAAGTCCGCCGTGTCGAACGCGGGATCACTCTCGTGGACGTCGTTCAGGGCTCCCTGCACGTCGGCCCAGTAAGGCCCGCCGGCGCTCGTCGGCGTGTCCTTGGTGTTGACCAGCGGATGGTCGAGCAATTGCTGGATGGACCCGGGGATGCTGTCGCCGTCGAGCGGGTCGCTGTTCTGGTCCCCCGCGATCACGAACCTCGCTCCGGGCTTGAGGCCGCCGAAGACGCCATCGTCGTCATAGATGTAGGCCGACGTCGGTCCGGGCGTGATGTAGTCCGCCCAGAGCCGGATCTCGTCGTTGTTCCGCGTGCCGTTGCGGTCCTCCGGCCCGTCGAACACGGGAGGGGTCGGATGGCTGACGAGGAAGTGGACCGTCGTTCCGTCGATGTCGACCGGGACATCCCAATGACTCTTGGAGGAGAGGCGGAAGACCGCCAGCTCGGCCGGCGAGTACCAGTCGGCGGGCGCCGGGGTGGCCGGATCGTCCGGCAGCAGGGCGCCGGGCATGTCCTTCCAGAGGAAGTACTGGAACGTCCGGATCGCGGCGTCATCGATCGGGTATCGGGACAGCACGACAAGCCCGAACTGGCCGGGGAACATGCCGAACCCGAAGCTGTCGTCGCCGTACGGGCCGTCGCCAAGCGTCGTGTCGGTGACCCCGTTGTTGTTGAGGTCAAACCCCGACGAGATGCCGGTGTTGGACTCGGCCACGAACGAGTGCGGATAGTCGATCGGCGCCGCGCCGTTGTGCGCGATGGCGAGGTAGTTGTCACGGAACGCGTCGACGAGGGGCCCGTCGGGATGGTCCGCCGTCGGCGCGTAGTAATCGAATTCGTTGATGAGCAGGACGTCCGGGCGGATGCGCTGGATGATCTCGGCCACGGCGTTGGCTTGCGGATTGCCCGGGACGGACATGTCGGCCAGGGCCTGACCCGCGGCGGTTCGATTGAGTGACGCGTTGAACGTGGCGAACCGGACGACCTCCGGCCTGGCACTGACCGCGGCCGGCAAGGCGGCGGTCATCACGAGCAACGCGGCGAGAATCGCGAGGCGGGAAGATCGGGGCATGGGACGCCTCCTTGATCTGCTGCACCGGAGCTGCCGGATGCGTCAACGACCACTGATGACGATGCGTGTCATCGATGTGGCCCCCGGACTGTGCCGTCCTACGATATCCCTGATCGCATCGTGTTGTTAACGCTCCGGCAGGTCTAGCATACGAACGTGCCAGACATCGACTTTGCGTTTCTCGCCGATGCCGCGGAGACGGTCCCTGGCCAGAAGTTCCACGTGCTGGGCGGCGGGATCGCCCGCATCGGCGGCCGGCGGTTCCCACTCCGCCATCCGCACCTGGCCCTGATCATCGGGCTCCAGATCACCGCCCCCGAGACAGACCGCGAGCACGAGATCCGATTCGTGCTCCTCGATCCCGATGGCGGGGAGGTCGCCGGGGCAACGGGAAGCCTGTCCGCACGAAGCCAGCGGGATGGGCGCGATGCCGTCCTGACGTTCTCGATCGACCTGTGGAACCTGACGTTCCCTGCCCCGGGCGACTACTCCTTCCGGATCCTGGTCAACGGTTCCGAGCGCAAGCGCCTGCCGCTGTTGCTCCTGGCGCCGGCGGACGTCGGCTCGACCGGCGAAGGGATTGGGACAAAGCCAGCGGATGACTGAGGGCAGTCGACGCGGATCGAGCCTGAAGGTCTCGCGGCATGAACGTCCGACGATCGATGAGGCAGGACTTGCCGCCGCACGACACGCGGACCGGCTGATCGCCGAGGCTCGTGCCCGTGGGCTGGCGCGGTGGGTCACCTTCTTCGAGGCCCTCCCGGATCGCCTTCGGGACGAGGATCCTGCCGCGCTCCGGTCGACAGCGCTGCGTAGTCGGGCGGCCTACGGCGCCAACGACTCGGTACGCGACGCGTTGCCTGCGGAGTTGACCGAGCCCTTCCTCGAGTCGATCGACCGGTTGCTCCGCGAGCTCAACCGCGAACTGCTTCGGGCGCGGGGCTGAGGCCCAGCTCCTCGGCGGTGAACGCTTCGAGCAGGAATGGGGAGGGGACCGCCGGGTCATACAGGAGGGTGAGCGTCCGACGCGCCCTGGTCCACGCGACGTAGGCGAGGCGGCGCTCCTCCTCGTAAGCACGGGCCGGTTCCTCGGCCTCCGCGACGGTCCGTCCGCTCGGGAACCGGCCCGCCTCCATCCCGACGACGATCACGTGGTCGAACTCGAGGCCCTTTGTCGCGTGGGCGGTCGCGAGGGTCAGGGCGGCATCGTCGCGACGCAGGTCCGCCAGCCGGCCGCGCGCCGCGTTGACGGCGGCAATCAATGATGCCAGGTGGTCGTGGCCGACCGCCCACGCCTGGATCGCCGTTGCCAGCTCGTGCTCGACTCGCGTCGACCCGGACGCCAGCCTGAGGTCTCGGTTGACGCGCCCGAGGGCAACGAGGAGCGGCGCGGCCGCCAGATCGGGTCGGCCGGCACGTTCGAGGAGATCGTCGAGAAGAGGTGAGTCGAGCAGCAGCTCGATCCGGGGCGCCCGAAACGGCAAGCCGAGGTCAAGCGCCACGGCGACTGCGGGGAGCAGCTCGCGGTTCGTCCGAGCGAGAACCGCCCGTGTCGAACCATCCTCCGGCCAGGTCCGAATGGCGCGCTCCAGACGGACCGTCTCATCGGCGGCATCGGGCGCCAGGACAAGGCTTCCGGTCGCTGCCGGGCCAGCTCGGATGCGCTTCGGGAACCGCTCGCGATTGTGTGCCACGAGCCGGACGGCCCGGTCCACGACCACGCGCGGGCACCGGTAGTTCACCTCGAGGTCCACGCGCCCAAGACCGGGCAGTTGGTCCGCCAAGCCGAGGATCCGCCGCACGTCGGCGAGGCGCCACCCGTAGATCGACTGGTCGTCATCGCCAACCAGGAAGATCCGGTTTGCCGGCGCAGCCAGCAACAAGGCGAGCCGCAACTGGGCCCGGTCCACGTCCTGGACTTCGTCGACCAGGAGCTCGACGCAGCGCGCCCGCCAGCGATCGAGGAGTCCCGGGTCCCGCTCGAGACAGTCGATCGCGCGCAGGATGAGGTCGTCGAAATCCAGCCCACCGGCGGCGGCGACGGCCGACTCGTACGCCACGAATGCCCGCGCGTTGGGGCCAGCATCAGGGTCGCTTGCCACATCTGCCGCGGATACGGCGAGCTCGACCTTCAGGCGCGAGATGATCGTGTCGAGCCGGCGCAGGGCGGCCTCGTCGGCCCATGGTGCGACGTCGCGGAGGATGGCTCCGCGGTTCACCATCGTGCCCACTGGCACGTCAGAGTCGCGGAGGATCTCCCGCCCAAGCGCATGGAACGTCCGGACGCGGACGGTCCCCGGCGCGACTCCGAGTGGCTGAATGGCAGCGTCCAGCCGTTCGGTCATCTCGATTGCGGCCCGTTTGTTGAACGTGATCGCCCGGATCGATCCCGGCGGCGTCCCGGTTGCGATCAGCCAGGCCGCCCTGGCGACGAGCGTCGTGGTCTTGCCGGAACCCGCCGGCGCGATGCACAGCGATGGTCCAGGCGGGGCCGTGGCGGCCGCACGCTGGTCGGGCGCCAGCCTCGCCAATCGTTCGGCCACGGGCACTGGGAGCTCCACGCGGGCACGGTAGTTGGCGTGCCTTTCGTGGCGATCATCAATCCGGTGCCTGGACGCACCGGTCCGTGCGATCCGTGCACGAAACGTTAACGGCGTGGTGAAGCCCGCTGATGGTGGGGTTCGGTGGGGATAGGTAGCATTGCCGTCCTGCTGCGACCAGATCGGCGCACTGGACGAGCCCGGGTCACCCGGCTGAGGTAGAGGTATCGAATGAAACGACTGCGAGCAGCCACAGTCTTGTTCGCCGCGCTTGTGATTGGCGTGGGTGCCCCGATCACGTCCGCGAACGCTCCGGACGATGGACGAGCCGCATCACGCGCCAAGACGACCCAGATCCAGATCCTTGGCCTGAACGACTTCCACGGCCAGCTCGAGGTCGTGCCGCCAACCGCCAGCTCGAGTGGTCGCATCGGGGCGTTGACGTCGGGCCAGTGCGTCGCCCCCGCCTGTATCCCGGCCGGCGGCGTCGAGTATCTCGCCACCCACGTGCGGAACCTCCGCGCCGAGAACGAGAACACGGTCTTCGTCTCGGCGGGCGACCTGATCGGCGCCACACCGCTGCTGTCGGCGCTGTTCCACGACGAGCCTTCGATCGAGGCGTTCAACCTGATGGACCTCGACTACAACGGGGTCGGGAACCACGAGTTCGACGAGGGCGTCGACGAGCTCCTGCGGATGCAGAACGGCGGCTGCCACCCGGTGGACGGGTGCGGCGACGGTGACGGCTTCGATGGCGCGGAGTTCCAGTTCCTCGCGGCAAACGTGGCCTACAAGGACACTGGTGAAACGATTTTCCCGCCGTACGCGATCCGCCACTTCAACGGCGTCAAGGTCGCGTTCGTCGGCATGACCCTCGAGGGCACGCCGCTCATCGTCTCGCCCAGCGGGATCGCCAGCGTCAACTTCCTCGACGAGGCCGAGAGCGTCAACGCGCTCGTCCCCGTGCTTCAGGGGCAAGGCATCGAGACGATCATCGTGCTCCTCCACGAGGGCGGCACCATCGGCGCGGCCGGCAATGGTGCGGGCGACGTCAACGCCATCAACAGCTGCAACAACCCCACGGGTGCCCTGCCGCCGATCGTCGACGCGATGGATGACGAGATCGACATCGTGATCACCGGCCACACCAACTGGGCCGTCAACTGCGTCATCGATGGCAAGGTCGTCACCGGAGCCGCCGCCCAGGGTCGGCTCATCACGGATATCGACATCACGGTCAGCCGTGCGACGAAGGACATCGTCGGACCGATCCTGGTCAACAACCGGATCGTGACCCAGGACGTCGCGAAGGCGGCGGACCTGACCGCGCTGGTTGCGGAGTACAACGTGTTCGCCGGTCCGATCGCCGCCGAAGTCGTCGGCCATATCACCGGGCCGTTGACCCGGGCCGCGAATGCAGCGGGTGAGTCGACGATGGGCCGCCTCATCGCGGACGCACAGCTCGAATCGTCGCTTGGGGCTGGTGCGCAGATCGCGTTCATGAACCCGGGTGGGATGCGCTCCGACCTGGCGTTCCTGGCGCCTGGGCCAGAAGAGGTCACCCATGGCGAAGCGTTCGGCGTCCAGCCGTTCAGCAACATCGTCACGACCAAGACCTTTACAGGCGCCCAGATCAAGACCATTCTCGAACAGCAGTTCGTGGTCAGCTCCGGCGCCCAGGCCGGCAATCCCAGGACGCTTGTCCTGCCGGTGTCGGCTGGCTTCACGTACACCTGGACCGCATCGGCGGCGATCGGCAGCAAGGTCAGCAACATGATGCTGAACGGCGTCGCTATCGATCCCGTCGCGACCTACCGCGTAACCGCCAACAACTTCCTGGCCGGAGGTGGGGACGACTTCCCGGGCTTCACGGTTGGGACCGCGGAGCAGACGGGCCTGGACGACCTGGTCGCGCTCGAGCAGTATCTGGCCGCCCACGACCCATACACGCCGGTCGCGGTGCTGAACCAGATCACCCGTATCCCGTAGCGTCCTCCGGACGCTCACCCGAGGCCGGCCCGCGAGGGCCGGCCTTCGTTTGCCCGTCGGGTTCCTGACGACTCCACGCGCGATCTTGCCCTAGGATCGAAGCGTGACCCCCGAGCTCGCGTCGGCCCTCGCCAAGCTGCCCGACAAACCCGGCGTCTACCTCATGAAGGACGACCGGGGCGATGTCGTGTACGTCGGCAAGGCGCAGAGCCTCAAGCACCGCGTCCGGAGCTATTGGCAGAAGGGCCACGCCGGCCCGCTCGAGGGACACCGGATCCGCGCCGTCATCGACCGGATCGTCGACGTCGAAGTAACCCAGACCGACTCGGTCTCCGAGGCGCTCCTCCTCGAGATGAACCTGATCAAGCGTTATCGACCGCGCTTCAACGTCCGCCTCAAGGACGACAAGAGCTATCCGTACATCAAGGTCACGCTCAGCGACGACTTCCCGCGCGTCGAACGGACCCGGAAGCTGGTCAACGACGGCAGCCGGTACTTCGGGCCGTACGGATCGGCCTCGAGCGTCGACGAATCGATGAACCTCGTCCGGCGGCTCTTTCCGTTCCGCACCTGCACGATCGACATCCGCGAGGGCGAGCGGGCGCTCCAGCGGCCGTGCCTGCTCTACCACATCAAGCGCTGCCAGGGCCCCTGCATCGAAGCGATCTCGAAGGATGCCTACCGCGCCGACATCGACCAGGTGGAGCAGTTCCTCGAGGGCCGCCAGGAGTCGCTGGTGAAGGCGCTCGGACGCGAGATGCGCGTCGCCGCGGACCGGATGGAGTACGAGCGCGCCGCCACCGCGCGAGACAAGATTCGCGCGATCGAGCGCACGATGGAGAGCCAGAAGATGGCGGCGTTCGCGCGTACCGAGCTCGACCTCGTCGGGGTCGCGCGACAGGACAACCAGGCCGCGATCCAGCTCTTTGCGATCCGCAACGGCCAGATGGTCGGCCGGGACGTGTTCCTCCTGGACGCGGTCCGGGAGGCATCGGACGACGAAGTGCTGACGAGCTTTCTCGAGCAGTACTACACGCGTGCCGGGTCCATTCCGCGCGAGATCTACGTCCCGACCGTGACGCTCGATGGCAGCGTCCTGGAGACCTTCCTGGCGGAGCGCCGAGGCGGCCCGGTGCACGTGCGAATTCCGCAACGCGGCGAGAAGCGCGAGCTCATGGCCCTGGCCACGCGCAACGCCAGCGAGACCCTCGCGCGGGAGCAGGCCCGCTGGCTGGCCGATCACGGCAAGACCCTGGCGGCCCTCGAAGAACTGGCCGACGCACTCGGCTTGACCGGGCCGCCCCTGCGGATCGAGTGCTACGACATCAGCAACTTCCAGGGCAGCGAATCGGTCGGCAGCATGGTCGTGTTCGAGGACGGGAAACCGCGCTCCGGCGAGTACCGTCGATTCCGGATCAAGACGGTGACCGGCCCGAACGACTTCGCGAGTCACCAGGAGGTGTTGCGCCGGCGGTTCCGGACGGTGCGGACGGGCGAGGAGGGGAGCGAGGAGGCCCGTCGCTGGTCGATGCCCGACCTCGTGATCGTCGACGGTGGCAAGGGCCAGGTCAGTGCTGCCAAGGAAACCCTGGACGCGCTCGGTCTGCACGACCTGCCGCTGGCCGGTCTCGCCAAGGAACGCGAGGAGCTGTTCCTGCCGGATCGTTCGGACCCGATCGTGCTGCCATCGACATCGCCCGCGCTGTACCTGGTGCAGCGGCTCCGTGACGAGGCACACCGGTTCGCGATCACCTACCACCGTGGGCTTCGAGCTCGGCGCGCCGTCCGGTCAGCGTTCGACGACCTGCCGGGGGTGGGACCGAAGCGCAAACGCGAGCTCCTCAAGGTGTTCGGATCGATCAAGCGAGTCCGCGATGCGCCTGTCGAACAGATCGCCGCGGTGCCCGGGATCGGATCGTCCCTTGCCGCCAGGATCAAGGCCACGCTCGACGCCTAGGTCTGGCCGTCGACCTGTCCGCGCATGGGAGTGCGGGCATTCCGTGTAACATCCCGCCTCGATGCGCAAGGCCGGCCCCCTCCTGATTCTCCTGATCGGCGTGCTCGCGCTGGTCGTCGACTTCCTTCCCGGGCTGTCGCTGCCCGACTCCGAAAGCGCCGACGGCACGTGGCGGCCGGTCGTCACCAAGCTCGGACTTGACCTCGAGGGCGGCCTCCGGGTCGAGTACCAGGCGATCCCGGTCGATGGTGTGGCGCCCGGCCCGGGCGACATGTCGGTGATCAAGGACATCGTCGAACGGCGCGTCAACCAGACCGGCGTTTCCGAACCGATCGTGCTGACCCAGGGCAGCGACCGGGTCGTCGTCGAGCTGCCTGGGGTCACGGATCCCGAGTCCGTCCGGCGCCTCGTCGGCCAGACCGGGCGGCTCGACTTCGTGCCCCTCGGCCAGCAGCAGGTCCAGGACGGACAAACTCTCGACCTCGATGCCAACCCGCCGTTGTTCAGCGGCGATCAGGTCCAGTCGGCGACGGTCGGGACCGATCAGAACGGACGCCCCGCCGTCGACTTCGTGCTGAAGGGCGACGGCGCGAAGCTGTTCGGGGACTACACGGCCACGCACGTCGGCGAGTACTTCGCCATCACGCTCGACGCGTCCGTGATCTCCGCACCGGTGATCCAGAGCGCCATCCCCGACGGTCGCGGACAGATCACGGGCGGCACGGCCGGGTTCCCGATCAAGGAGGCTCAGAACCTCGTCACCGTCCTGAAGTTCGGGTCGCTGCCATTCCCGATCGAGGAGTTGTCCAGCGAGCAGATCAGCGCGACGCTCGGCAGCCAGTTCCTGAGCCAGAGCCTGTTGGCCGGCCTCATCGGGATCGGCCTCGTGGTGACCTTCATGCTGGGCTACTACCGGCTCACGGGGCTCGTGGCGAGCTTCGCGCTCGTCTATTACACGCTGGTGATGTACGGGCTCTTCCGGCTCATCCCGGTCACGCTGACCCTCGCCGGGGTGGCGGGCTTCGTGCTCTCGATCGGCATGGCGGTCGACGCCAACATCCTGATCTTCGAGCGGATGAAGGAGGAGCTGCGACTCGGCAAGTCGCTCCCTGCCGCCGTCGAAGCGGGCTTCAACCGGGCCTGGAACTCGATCCTCGACTCGAACGTGTCGAGCCTCATCACGGCGACCATTCTGTACATGTTCGGCTCGTCGGTGATCCGCGGGTTCGCGCTCGTGCTGATCATCGGCGTCCTGGTCTCGATGTTCAGTGCCATCGTCGTGACGCGAACGATCCTCCGAGTCGTCGTTCGTCAGGGCTGGGCGCGGAAGGCCTCGCGATACGGGCTGCGCGACGACGAGTTCGCGGCCCTCGGGGCTACGCGACCACCAAGTCGTCGCGAGGCGCGCGCGCGTGTTTGACGTCATCGGCAAACGGCGCTTCTTCTACATCTTCTCGGCCGTCATCACCATCCCGGGCCTGGTCTTCATCCTGCTGACACCGTTCACGGATGCCGGCCTCCAGTTCACGATCGACTACACGGGCGGCACCCGATGGGAGATCCGGTTCGAGAATCCGGCGGTCACCCCGGAACAGGTCGAGGAAGTCTTCGCCGAGCAGGGCCTCGAGGCCGTCACCCTGGCAACCCAGTCGGGGTTCATCGAGATCAAGACCGAGCAGATCGTCGGGCTCCAGGAAGCTCCGGCTCCGACGGCGGCACCGTCAGCCGGACCGTCCGCGTCCGCATCGGCTGCGCCATCGGCATCGATCGATCCGTCCGCGTCGCCGGGCGCCTCGGCCTCGCCGGGCGCGTCTCCCGGGGCCTCGCCCGAAGCCTCCGCACCGCCCACCGGCAACACCGAGATCCCGACCGAGGGCAAGCTCGGGGAGGTCGCCGATGCGCTGGAAGCGGCGCTCGGACCGATTGCCGAGCAGCGGAGCCTGACGACGATCGGAGCCGTCGTGAGCTCCGACCTGATCAGCCAGGCGATCATCCTGATCATCGTCGGGTCACTCGGGATCGTGCTCTGGATCACGTACCGGTTCCGCGACGTCAAGTTCGGGATCACGGCACTGGTCTCGCTATTCCATGACGTGATCGTCGTGGTCGGCGCGTTCGCGATCCTCGGCACGTTCTTCCACGTCGAGATCGACGCCCTGTTCGTCACGGCAATGCTGACCGTCATCGGCTTCTCGGTGCACGACACGATCGTGGTGTTCGACCGCGTCCGCGAGAACAAGGCCCGCCATGCCGGGGAGCCGATCGACGCGATCGTGAACCACTCGATCCTGCAGACCTTCGCCCGCTCGGTCATGACCAGCCTGACCGTCGTCCTGACGCTCCTCGCCCTGTTCCTGTTCGGTGGCTCCGCCATCAGCGACTTCATCCTGGCGCTGTTGATCGGCATCGTGTCGGGGACGTATTCGTCGATCTTCGTGGCGAGCCCCATCCTCGTCGACTGGCAGCTGTGGGACGACCGACGGCATGGGCGGCTCATCGCCACCCGCGCACCGCGGGTCAGGCGCCCGGCGTCCTGAGATCGGCGACATCGGTCGACAATCCGCGGTGAAGCGGCCCGTGGCATCCTGAGCGGCATGGTCGAGGCCCGTTTCCGCTGGATCTTTCCCGAGACGGTCGGGCTTTCCCCGGACTTCGCAGCCGCTGCATCGGCGCACAACATCTCCGACCGACTCGCGGGCGTCCTGGCGCGGCGTGGGGTCGGCTCGGTGCAGGAACTCGGCGCATGGTTCGCGGCGCCGCTGGCGGGCCTCCACGACCCGAACCGGCTTCCGGATGCCGGAATCCTGCTGTCCCGGTTGCGTCGAGCCCGTGATGCAGGCGAGCTGGTCCAGGTCTTTGGCGACTTCGATGCGGACGGCCTGACCGGGCTGGCCATCCTGGCCCTCGCCATGCGGCAGTTCGGGCTGGCCGTCGTGCCCTACGTACCCAGCCGCCTGGACGAAGGACACGGCTTGTCACTCGCCGCCATCGACTCGGCGATTGCCTCCGGCGCGACGGTCATCGTGACGGTCGACTGCGGTACGTCGAGCGCGGTGGAGATCGCCGCAGCGAACGAGCGCGGGCTGGACGTCATCGTGACCGACCATCACCGGGTCCCGCCGGTGCTCCCGCCGGCGCTTGCGGTCGTCAACCCCCATCGTGCGGATTCGACCTATCCGGATACACGTCTGGCCGGGAGTGGCGTCGCGTTCAAGATCGCCCAGCTCCTCCTCGCCGAGGTCGACGGCGGCCCGGCCGCCGCCCTCGAGCTGGCCGACCTCGCGACGATCGGGACGGTCGCGGATCTCGCACCGATCGTCGGCGAAAACCGGGCAATCGCCCGGATCGGTCTCGAGCGCCTGCGGGAGCGACCACGGCCCGGAGTGGCCGCCCTCCTCGAGCGGGCCAGGATTGCGCCGGCGGCCATCGATCTCGAAACGGTGTCGTTCTCGCTCGCGCCGCGACTCAACGCGGCCGGGCGGATGGGCGAAGCGATGCAGGCGGCGCAGCTCCTGCTGGCCGAGGATCCTGCCGAGGCAGCCCTTCACGCCGATGCGCTCGAGACCGCCAACCTGGCCCGCCGCGACCTCACAAAGACGGTGATCGGCGAAGCCCGCGAGCGACTTGCCGGGACGAGTGGCGCCGCCAGCATCGTCCGTGGACCGTGGCCGGTCGGGATCGTCGGGCTCGTCGCGTCCAGGCTCGTCGAAGACCGCGGCCGCCCGGCGGTCGTGGGGGCCGAGGTCGGGAGTGTGATCCGAGCGTCCTGCAGGAGCGACGGCAGCCTCGACCTCGGGGCCTCCCTCGAGCGCTGCCGGGACCTGTTCGTCCGCTACGGCGGCCACGCCGGCGCGGCGGGTTTCGAGATCGACGGCGATCGCTGGTCCTCGTTCGAGGAGCGTTTTCTCGCGATCGCCGCGGAATCGGCGCCGCCAGATCCGCGTAGCTCCGTGGCCATCGACCTGGCGTTACCCGCCCTCGATGTCGACTACGCGCTGTTCCGCGAGCTGAGCGGTCTTGCGCCGTGCGGTCCCGGGAACCCGGATCCGCTGGTGGCCGTGCTGGGGTTGACCGTGACCAGGGTCCGGGAGGCGGCCGGCGGGCACAGCCAGCTCACGCTCCGACGGCGGCTGGACGTGCTGGACGGCATTGCGTTCGGTCGATCGGACATCGCCCAGGTCGTGCAGGAAGGCGATCGTGTTGACGTCGTCGCGCGCCTGACGAGCCGGGTGTTCGGGGGGTTCGAATCGCTTCAACTCGACATCCGCGACGTCGCGACCTCGGGAAGCCATGTCGAGGCGGCGATGATCCTTGATGGACCCGTGGCGATGGCGCACGCTGCGGCCGTCGCCGGGTGAGCCGTTCGACCGCCCGGCGAGCGTCGCGCGCGCGCGACCCGTACGGGTTGCTGCCGGATCGTTCCTGGTTGGCGCCCGGATTGTCGGTCGTCGGCCTGTTGATCGTCGGGTGGCTGACGCTCAGCGTGTTGAACGGGTCCGTCCCGTTCCTCGGCGGATCCGGTGGCCCGGGCGGCATCGCCAACCGGACCCCCGCTCCATCGAACGTTGTGGTCGTGCCGGAGGTCACGTTTCCCGGCAGCATCGTCTACGCGAAAGCCGGCAACATCTGGGTCCAACGTGGCGGCGATGCGCGGCAGCTGACGAGCGGCGGGCGGGACTCGATGCCCGCCTGGGCGCCCGATGGGCAGAGCGTCCTGTTCGTCCGGACCACCGAGGAGCAGGGTCTCTGGCCGGCCCAGGGGGTCAACCGCCACTACCGGATGGACGTTCCGGCACTCATGGGCGTGAGCGTTTCCGGCTCGGACGATCCGGAAACGCTTCTGACCGGCCGTATTCGACGCGACGATCGATCGTGGTTCTACTGGATCCGGCAGCCGGACCTCTCGGCGGACGGGTCAACGGTGGCGATGATCTCGGATGGGCCCGATCCGACCGAGCGCGATGCGGTGCTCCAGTTCTACGACCTCGCGACCGAGGAGCGCACGGTGCCCGACGTCCCGGAGAACGTGCCGCTTGGCCATCAGGATCCGTCATGGCGGTTCGACGGGCGATACCTCCTCTATGTCGCCAACGGGCGGTCCGGCTCGCGCGGCGCGCCCGTCGTCTACCGCTGGAGTGTCGGGGACGCTGAAGCCATCCCGATCACGGGACCCGGCTATCTCGAGCCCCGGTACTCGCCGGATGGCCGGTACATTGCGGCGACACGGACGACCGCCTTCGGCAACGACGTCGTGATCCTCGATGCGGCGCACGGTCGCGAGCTCCTCCGGATCACCGATGACGGCCGGTCGTGGGCGCCCGTCTGGTCGCCGGCGGGCGATGCGATCGCGTTCCTGCACAGCGAGGGACTCATCGTCGATCTCAAGATGACCACGCTCACCGGGACCGCACCGGGTTGGACGATCGGGGAGACCGTCGACCTGACCCAGGTTTCAGGCCTGGACGGTGGGTCGCGGCCCGACTGGTACGTGGCGCCCGAGGACCTCCCGGCAACGCCGGAACCGAGCGTCGCGCCGAGCGCCGCGCCCAGTGCCGGCGGATCCGCCACCCCGTGACTGCCTACCTCGAGCGCCTCGTGCAGCGCTCGGCGGCCGTGGGGACCGTCCTGTGCGTCGGGATCGACCCTGATCCTGAACGCCTTCCGGAGGGCTTCTCGCGTGACCTGGCCGGGATCGAGCGGTTCGCCACGATCCTCGTCGAGGCCACGTTGCCGTATGCCGCGGCCATCAAGCCGAACCTTGCATTCTTCGAGGCGTTCGGAGCAGCCGGGATGGCCGCTCTCGAGCGGATCCGGTCGAGGATCCCGTCGGATCTCCCTGTCGTGGCCGACGCGAAGCGCGGTGACATCAGCACGACGGCTGCGCGACAGGCGATCGCGTTGTTCGACGTCCTCGGGGCCGATGCCGTGACGGTCAGTCCGTATGTCGGGGCGGAGGGCCTCGAGCCGTTCTTCGTTCGGCCGGACGGGTTCGCCTATGTGCTGTGCCGGACGTCGAACCCGGGCGCGGCCGAGCTGCAGGGCCTCACCATCGAGGCGGACCCGGCGACCGGCGCGCCGCAGGAGCCGTTGTACCTGCGCGTGGCCCGCCGCGTTGCGGCATGGGGTCCGGGTGGAACGGTCGGCTTGGTGGTCGGCGCCACCGCCCCCGATGAGTTGTCGCAGATCCGCGCCGCCGTGCCCGCCTTGCCGTTCCTGATCCCCGGTGTCGGGACCCAGGGCGGCGACGTCGACGCGGTCCTTCGCCACGGGCCGTCGCGAGGTGCGGATGGCGGCGCGCAGGCGGGCGGCGCCCTCCTGGTCAACGTGTCGCGAGGCATCGCCGGCTCGGCCCTGGAGCCACCGCCGGCGGGTGTCGCGAACACCGTCGAAGCACGCCTTGCGGCCGCGGCCCGTGACTGGGCGGCGCGGCTCCCTGTGCTACCCTAGCCGCCGCGCCAGACGTTCGCGGACGTCACCGCTGACGCCGCGGACCGTTGTCACTCTCCCGCAGGAGCACGCACGAACCATGCCGACTCCCGGACCCCTCGAGCTGGTGATCATCCTCGTGATCGCGCTGCTCATCCTAGGCCCCGGCAGGCTGCCCGATGTTGGCTCTGCCCTGGGCAAGAGCATCCGCGAATTCCGGAAGGCGTCGTCCGACGTCCAGGACGCGGTCAAGGTCAACGTCGACACCTCGCCGCTGCCGCCCCCATCGAGCGCGGTCCCGGCCGTCCCGATCCCGCCGCCCGCACCCGCCGCGGCGGACACCGGTGAGCCCGTGGTGTCGGGCTCGTCGGGCGATCCGAACCCGGTCCCGAAATAGCCGAAGCGCCATCCGCCGACCATGGCTGACGCGGACGCGTTGCGCGAGGCCGGCGTCCCCGCGCTTCCCGAAGGCTCCAGCACCCCGACTCCGCCCGTGACCGCGCCCAAGGACGGGTCGGTCATGTCGCTGGTCGACCATCTCGGCGAGCTGCGAACCCGCCTGTTCCGCTCGATCCTGGCGGTCGCGGTCGGCGCGGTGCTTGGTTTCGCGGTTTCCGACCAGGCGATCACGATCCTGCGATCGGCCATCCCGACCGATCAGCCGCTCTTCTTTACCGGTCTCGGTGACGCATTCGTGATCAAGGTCAAGATCGCGATCGTGATCGGGGTCATCCTGGCGATGCCGGTGCTCCTGTACCAGCTCTGGGCGTTCATCTCGCCCGGCCTGACACCCCCTGAACGTCGGGCCGCCCGGCCGTGGATCCCGGTCGCCCTGTTCTTCTTCGCGCTAGGCGTCGGGATCGCCTGGATCGTGCTGCCATATGCCGCCGGGTTCCTCATCAGCTTCGAATCCGCTGACCTCCAGGCGCTCATCACGGCCGGCCCCTATTTCGACTTCGTGACCACGATGTTCCTGGCGTTCGGATTGGTGATGGAGTTCCCGATCCTCCTTGTCGGCCTGTCGCGCGTCGGCATCCTGACCTCCCAGCGGCTGGCCGCCGCGCGTCGGTTCGTCATCCTCGGGATCGCCATCTTCTCGGCCGTCGCGACACCCGGCGGAGACCTCGTGAGCCCGTTCGTCCTGGGCGGGACGATGTACCTCCTGTTCGAGCTGACCGTCCTGTTCATCAGGCGCAGCGGACGGTGACCGGACCGGCCGACGCGCGGGAGGCCGGTGCTATCGCGGCGCCGACGGTCGTGATCCTGACGGGCCTGTCGGGCGGAGGAAAAACGGCGGCCGCCAAGCTGTTCGAGGACCTCGGGTACACGGTTGTCGACAACCTGCCCGGCGAGCTGCTGCCGGACCTGGCCGAGCTCGTATCGGCCGACCGTCAGCGGTTCGCCCACATCGCGATTGTCCTCGACGTCCGAGCGGGCGATGCCACGCTCGCCCTGGCGGCCATGCGCGGCGCCCTCGAGGGCCGCGGGATCAGGCCCCGCGTGGTCTTCCTCGAAGCGAGCGACGACGTCCTGATCCGCCGGTTCAGCGAAACGCGCCACCGGCATCCGCTGGGGGACGAGCACGGAATCGCCACCTCGATCTCAGAGGAGCGACGCATCCTGGAGCCCGTCCGCGCCGAGTCCGACCTCGTCCTGGACACCTCGGAGCTGTCGTTGCGCCAGCTCCGGGAACGGCTGTTCGCCCAGCTGGCTTCCGAGGTCCGGGCCGACCAGCTGTCGATCCAGATCATCAGCTTCGGGTACAAGTACGGCATCCCGCTCGAGGCGGACCTCGTGTTCGACGTCCGGTTCATGCAGAACCCGTACTACGTCGCCGAGCTGCGGCGCCAGTCGGGCCTGACCGACGAGGTTCGGGCCTTCGTGCTTGGCCAGGCGGTGGCGACGGAGTTCCTCGACTTCATCAAGCGGTTCCTGACGTTCACCATTCCGGCGTACATCGCCGAGGGCAAGACGCGCCTGACGATCGGGCTCGGGTGCACCGGCGGGTACCACCGGTCGATCGTCATCGGCGAGGAGCTCGCGTCCTGGTTGCGGGACCAGGATTTCGGCCCGGTCGCCGTCTTCCACCGGGAGCTCGACCGGTCGTGAACCTCCGACGCTGGCTCGCGCCGGGCATGGGGATCAAGCGCTGGCTGCTGGTCACGTTCGCCGGCCTCCTGGTGCTGTCCATGGCGTTCGCCCATTTCCTGCGCCAGGTGGGTCGCGACCTGGAGCCTTCCGGCCCCGCCGGGATCCTCATCGACGTCCTGACGCTGCAATTCCTGCCGTTCGCCATGCGCGGGCTGATCGCGGCGGTGGTGGGGCTCGCGCTCGTGGGGTTCGGGGCGTACCGGACGATCCGCGCCCTGATGGATCCTCTCCAGCGCGACGGTGACAACCAGCCGCTGGTCGAGTTGATCTACCAGAAGCGGTTCCTCGCCAAGGGGCCCCGGATCGTGGCGATCGGCGGTGGCACAGGGCTGTCGACGCTGCTCCGCGGCCTCAAGGAACACACCAGCAACCTGACGGCCATCGTCACCGTCGCGGACGACGGCGGATCCTCGGGCGTTCTCCGGACCGGTCTGGGGATCCCGCCGGTGGGCGACATCCGCAACTGCATCGCGGCCCTGGCCGACGCCGAGCCCCTGATGACCGACGTCCTCCAGTACCGCTTCCCCGAGGGGGCGGACGGCGACCAGGGCCTGGCCGGTCACGCCCTCGGCAACCTCCTGATCGCGGCGGTGACCCAGGTCGAGGGCGGCGACTTCGAGGATGGCGTCCGGGCGATGAACCGGATCCTCGCCGTCCGTGGCCGGGTCCTGCCCGTTTCGGGCACGCCGCTGACGCTGCACGCCCGACTGCACGACGGGACGGTCGTCGACGGGCAATCCCTGATCATGCGGACCCCTGGCATCGATCGCGTCTGGCTGACCCCGGCCGACGTGGCCGCATCCGAAGAGGCCGTTGCGGCGATCGCAGACGCGGATCTTGTCGTGCTGGGTCCCGGCAGCCTCTACACCAGCATCCTGCCGAGCCTCCTCATCCCGGCCATTCGCGACGCCGTCATGGCATCCGAAGCGCCGCGGATGTTCGTCTGCAACGTGGCCACGCAGGTCGGCGAGACGGCAGGGTTCGACCTGGCGCGGCACCTCGAGGTCCTGACCGGCCATACCAGCCCCGGGATCGTCGACACGGTCCTGGCCAACAACGCCTTCGCGGCGAAAACACCCGCCGATTGGCCGGCCGAGCCGGTTCGGCTGCGCTGGCCGCCCGACCTCCGACCGCTTCCTCGGCTCGTCCTCGATGACGTGGTCGATCCCGACAACGCCCATCATCACGACCCGGGTCGGCTTGCCGCGGGCGTCCTCCGCGCCTTCGAGCGCGAGCCACGACTGCGCCGCCGGTCGGTGGGCCGCACCGCGTGAGTCGGCTCGCCGGGTGAGCCGGGCCGAACGCGACCTGGTCACCGCTCTCCGCGGCGAGTTGGCGGCGGTGGATCCGTCGCGCACGTGCGACAGGCTGGCCGAGGCCGCGGGTCTCGGCCCGGGCGCGGTCGGTCGGGTCGCCTCCATCGCCCGCCTGAACGTGAGGCTCCGTCGGGGTGGCGACGGCAAGCCGACGAGTCCGGCGTCGTTCGACTGGCTCGCGGCCGCCGACCATTGCCGCGCCGCGTGGCTCCGCGGGCGGTTCCTCGCCCGCGGCTCGCTCAGCCTGGCGGGTGGCCGGACCCATCTCGAGTTCGTGGTCGCGCCGGAGGAGGCCCCAGGGCTCACCGGGCGTCTCGGCGAGTTTGGCCTGCCCGCATCGTGGCGGATCCGCCGGGGTCGCGGCGTGGTGACGTCAAAGAGCGGCGATGCGGTCGGGACGTTCTTCCGACGTCTCGGGGCGGCGGGGACGCTCCTCGAACTCGAAGCACGGCAGGTCTCACGCGCGTTGCGCGGTGAGCTCAACCGGGTGCTCAACGCCGAATCGGCGAACCTGCAGCGCGCGGTCAGCGCCGCGGGCCGCCAGCTCGATGCCATCGCCGTGCTCGACGCCGACGGGCGGCTGGCCCAGCAGTCCCCGGTGACCCGTCGGGTGGCCGATGCCAGGCGCGAGACGCCCGAGGCGAGCCTCGCGGACCTCGCCGAGCGGCTCGGTGCCCATCGGTCGGCGGTCCAGCGCGCGCTCGAGCGACTGGAGCGACTCGCGATGGACGAGGATTCGCCGCGCAGTCCGACAGCACGGCCGTACCGACCTCGGGTGAGCGGGAACGACCGTGCCGCCGGGCGTCAACGGCGTCCCGCTCTGGCATGATTCTTCCGATGCGCGACGTGATCGTGGCCGCGAACTGGAAGATGCACACGACACCCGCCGAGGCCGGCGAGCTCGCGCGAGCGATCGCCGCTCGAACCCGCGTGTCCGGCGTGACGCGCGTCATCTGTCCCCCGTTCGTCAGCCTGGCGATCGTCGGCGGCGCCCTCGCCGAGCTCGACCCGGACGTGGGCATCGGAGCCCAGAACGTCCACCACGAGCTCCAGGGCGCCTACACGGGCGAGGTCTCCGCCACGATGCTGGCCGGGCTGGCGTCATGGGTGATCATCGGACACTCCGAACGCCGACGCGACGCCGGCGAAACCGACGAGCTGATCGCGAGGAAGCTCCGCCGCGCGGTCGATGCCGGCCTGCGTCCGATCCTGTGTGTCGGCGAGCAGCTCGCCGACCGTGAAGCGGGCCGGGAGGGCGACGTCGTGCGGAGCCAGCTCCGAGGCGCCCTGGCCGAGCTCGACCCGGCGGCGATGGTGGCGATTGGCCTGGTGATCGCATACGAACCCGTCTGGGCCATCGGGACCGGCCGAACGGCAACCGGAGCGGACGCCGCGGCGATGGCCGGGTTGATCCGCGAAACCCTCGCCGACCTGGGCTTCCCGCAACGCGCCGAGTCGACGCCGGTGCTGTACGGGGGGAGCGTCACGTCCGCCGCGATCGGCGAGTTCATGGCGGAGCCGTCGATCGATGGCGCGCTGGTAGGGGGTGCTTCGCTCAAGCCCGACGAGATGGCCGGGATCGTCGCCAGGGCGGGCGTGACGGCTGCCGCCCGCGGGATGGCGGGTTGACCGTAAGGGATCCAGCGTCGACTCGACCGAGACCGATCGTGCTGGTCGTGCTCGACGGGTTCGGGATCGGTGGGGACCCCTCGACCGATGCGATAGCCGCGGCACCGATGCCGGCGTGGCGCGGTCTCGTGCGCGACTGGCCCCACTCGATCCTCCGCGCCTCCGAGGACGCCGTCGGGCTGCCACCCGGTCAGATGGGCAATTCCGAGGTGGGGCACCTGAACCTCGGCGCGGGCAGGCCGGTGCTCCAGGACCTGCCGAGGATCGACGCGGCGATCGCCGACGGCTCGTTTGCCACCCGACCGGCGTTCGTCGCGGCCTGCGCACGCGCCGCCGGGCTGGACGGACGGCTTCACCTGATAGGGCTGATCGGCCCGGGGGGCGTGCACGCCAACGATCGCCACCTGGTCGCGTTGGTGGAGCTGGCCGCAGCGATGGGCGTGCCGCACGTCCGGATCCACGCCTTGCTCGACGGGCGGGACACGCCGCCACGGTCTGCGTTGGGGTTTATCGCACAGCTCGAGGGTCGCCTGGCGGCCATCCATCCGGATGCCCGGATCGCGTCGGTCGGAGGTCGCTACTACGCCATGGACCGCGACCATCGATGGGACCGGGTCGAACGGGGCTACGACGCGATCGTCCACGGGGTGGGGGACCGTGCCCCCAGCGCGACCGCCGCCATCGAGGCGGCGTACGAACGTGGCGAGAACGATGAGTTCGCCAGTCCCACGCTGATCGACGGGATCGATGGGACGGTCAGGCCCGGCGACCCGGTCGTCCACACGAACTTCCGCGCCGACCGGGCGCGCCAACTGACCCATGCCCTGGCCGACCCGGTGTTCGACGGGTTCGAGCGATCCGCGCCGGACGGAACGCCGCCGCCAGGTCGTCCGTTCGTCGTCACGATGACCGACTACGAGGCCGGCCTGCCGGTCCAGGTCGCCTTCCCGCCCGAAGCGTCGCGCTCACTGGCGCAGGCGTTCTCAGAGGCCGGCTGGCGCCAGCTCCACGTTGCCGAAACCGAGAAGTACGCCCACGTGACGTACTTCTTCAACGGCGGCGTCGAACCGCCATACCCGGGTGAGGACCGCCTGCTCATCCCCAGCCTCAAGGTCGCCACGTACGACCTGGCGCCCGAGATGCAAGCGGCCGCGATCACGGACGCGCTGGTCGAGGGGATCCTCTCGGGTGCCTACGACTTCATCGTCGCGAACTACGCCAATCCGGACATGGTCGGCCACACCGGCAGCTGGGCTGCGACGCAGCAGGCCCTCGAGGTGCTCGACGGCTGTCTTGCGCGCGTCGTCGCCGCGATCGAGACGGTCGACGCAGGCGATCCTTCGGCGCCCGGTGCGCTGCTCGCGATCACAGCGGACCACGGTAACGCCGACGAGCTCCGCGACCCCGTCGGGAATCCCGTGACGGCTCATTCCCTCAATCCGGTGCCGTTCGTCCTCGTCGGCCGGCGGGTCCGGGGCGTCGTCCTGGCCGACGGCGTCCTGGCCGACGTCGCGCCGACCTTGCTCGAGCTCGCGGGCCTGCCGGGCTGGGCCGGGATCACCGGTCGATCGCGCATCCTGTGATAGCATCCGTCGCCGTATCGATCGGAGGAACCTGACCCGTGAATCCCCTCCTGGCCATCGGCCAGATCCTGGTGAGCATCGCGCTCATCGCCGCAGTCCTGCTCCAGGCGCGCGGGACCGGCCTGTCTGGCACGTTCGGCGGTGACTCCGCGGTCTATCGGAGCCGTCGTGGGGTGGAGCGTCGTCTCTGGCAGTTCACGATCGTGCTGCTGGTCCTCTTCGTGATCTTCTCGATCGCGTCGTTCGTCTTCGCCCCGACAACCTGACCCCGCTCGGTCGCTCGGCGGCCCGACGCATCGTCCCGGAGCTCGATTGACACGCACCGACAGCTTCGTCGTCGGCACGCTCGTCCTCGCGTTCGCGATCATCGCGACCCTGGTTGGCGCCCCGGCGCTCTTCCCGGTGGCACCGGCCGCCGTAGCCTCACCGAGCCCGGATCCATACGTCTCGCGTCCATACCGCGAGGGCGTGGTGGGCCATCCCTTCTCGATCAGCCCATTGACGGCGCGGACCCAGGCCGATCGTGACCTGGTCGCCCTGATCTTCTCGGGCCTGGTGAAGAACGGGCCATCCGGGACACTGCTGCCCGACCTCGCCGAGACGTGGACGGTCGACGACACGGGCGCGACCTGGACGTTCGAGCTTCGGCCGGACGCTCGCTGGCACGATGGTCAACCCATCACGGCACAGGACGTCACCTTCACGATCCGGACGCTCCAGGACCCGGGCTACACCGGGCCAGCCGCCGGGTCGTGGAAGGACGCCACGGTCCAGGCGATCGGCCCGTCAACGGTCGTCTTCACCCTTGCCAATCCGCTCGGGGGGTTCCTCCAGGCGGCGACCCAGCCCATCGCCCCGGCCCACCTGCTCGGCGACGTCCCCGTCGCGTCGCTAACGGACGACCCGTTTGGCCAGAACCCGGTCGGATCCGGGCCGTTCGCCCTGGTCGGCCTCGACGCCGACATCGCCGAGCTCGTGCCCGCGTCGGCCGTGCTGCCTCCGGACGGCCAGGCGCCGGGTGCCTCGCAACCGGTCGTCGACTCGCTCGCCACGCCAGCGCCGACCAGTCGCCCCACGGAGCTGTCGCCGTACCTCTCCGGGATCGAGTTCCACTACTTCGACACCGCCGAGGAGCTCGTCGCCGCCTATCGGGCTGGCGATCTCGATGCGGCGTCGGGCCTGCCGCCCGACGTCGCGGGCGACCTCGCGGGCAGCGCCGGCAGCCGGTTGCTCCGGTATCCCGGGTCGACGCTCACCGCGGTGTTGTTCAACCTGCGCCCCAACCGTCACGTGTTCACCACGCCCGAGATCCGTACGGCCTTCCTCGCGGCCATCAATCGGCCCGGCCTCATCGATGCCGCGTTCGGGATGGTGGCCGGCGCGGCCAATGGACCGATCCCTCCGGCCTCCCCGTGGTTCGACCCGGCCGCCGCGGCGTCGATCGACTACGACATCCCAGCCGCACAGAAGGCGCTCAAGGACGCAGGCTGGGAGAAGCTCGACAACGCCTGGCGACGCGCGACCGACGACGCACCGCTGACCTTCGAGCTGCTGAGTCCCGACGCGGAGTCCAACCCTGGCCTGCACGCCGCCGCTGCGGCCGTGGCAGCGGACTGGAAGCACATCGGCATCCAGGTGACCCACCTGGCCCTCCCCCCGGGCGAGTTCGTCAGCGACCGCCTGTCCACGGCGGACTTCACCGTCGCCGTGGCCGACGTCACCATCGGGCTCGACCCCGACCTGTACCCGCTCCTGGCGTCGAGCCAGACATTGACCGGGGGATCCAACGTCATCGGGCTGCAGGATCCGACCCTCGACGGCCTGCTGACGGCCGCTCGCAGGCCGGGCACGACAGCGGAGCGGGCTGCCGCGTATTCGGCCCTCCAGGTGCAGCTCGCCAAGGGTCAGTACCTGCTGCCGCTGGCCTTTGCGGACGAGCCGGTCGTCGTCCGCGACGCGCTCCAGGGACCTCGGTTACGGCAGGTTTCCGATCGGTCGGACCGATTTTGGGATGTGCTAACATGGCGCCTCGCCGCAGACCGGTAGCCGGTCGTGGGTCCGCGCCGAGGTGGCGGAATCGGTAGACGCGCTAGCTTCAGGAGCTAGTGTCCGCAAGGGCGTATGGGTTCAAATCCCTTCCTCGGTACCATCCCCTCGTCGAGAGCCCTCGTGCTGCGGAGACACCTCTAGCCCAGGTGGCGGAATTGGTATACGCGTACGTTTGAGGGGCGTATGAGGCAACTCATCCGGGTTCAAGTCCCGGCCTGGGCACCACTTCGCTGAACCACGACGACCGCCGGCAATTCGGCGGTCGTTATGCTGTCCCGGGCGGTTAGCTCAGTTGGTCAGAGCACCTCGCTTACACCGAGGGGGTCACTGGTTCGAGCCCAGTACCGCCCACCACGGCCCAGGTGGCAGCCCGCTGCAGCCCACCGTGTAGACTCAAGGGGTGCGGGGCGTTTGCCCCTCGCAGTTGACCCGGAGGAGGGGTATGGACCTCACGCTGATCATCATCCTGGCCGTCATCGTCGTCCTGGTCGTCTTCGTGATCGGGATCTACAACGGTCTCGTCCAGAGGCGCCTGCGGATCGACGAGGCGTTTGCCCAGATCGAGGTCCAGCTGAAGCGTCGGCACGACCTCATCCCGAACCTCGTGAATGCCGTCAAGGGCTACATGGGCTTCGAGCAGAAGGTCCTGACCGACGTCACCAACGCGCGCGCCAACGCGGTCGCGGCGGGTGCGCAAGGCCCGGCGCAGCAGGCCGCCGCGGAGAACATGCTGACGAGCTCGCTCCGTTCGCTGTTCGCCGTCGTCGAGAACTACCCCGAGCTGAAGGCGAACCAGAACGTCCTGGAGCTCCAGGAGCAGCTGACGACGACCGAGAACCAGATTTCGTTCTCGCGCCAGCACTACAACGCCACCGTGCTCGACTACAACACGGCAATCGCCACGTTCCCGTCGCTGCTGATCGCAGGACCGTTCGGCTTCACGAAGCGCGAATTCTTCGACGCCGAGCCGGAAGCCGCCAACGTCCCGACCGTCGATCTCAGCCTCGGCTGATCGCTGGTCCCGGCAGTAACCGGTGGCCAGGGGGTCGTTCTACGACCAGATCTCGGCGAACAAGCGGAACGCCCTCATCATGGCGGCGGCCGTCGTCGTCGTGCTCGGGATCCTCGGGTTCGCGATCGGCTATGCGGTCGTCGGGGCGCCCGAGGGCGGCATCGGCGCGACCGGGCTCGCGCTCGCGTTCGGCTCGCTCTCCGGGGTTGCGTCGTATTTCGCTGGTGACAAGCTCGTCCTGACGGTCAGTGGCGCGAAGCAGGTCGACGACACCAGCGCGCCGCAGCTGATGAACATCGTCCGCGAGATGGCGATCGCGGCGAACATCCCGCCGCCGGCGGTCTACGTCATCGAGGACACGGCTCCAAACGCATTCGCAACCGGGCGCGATCCCAAGCATGCGTCCATCGCGGTCACGACGGGTCTCCTTCAGAAGCTCGACCGCGAGGAGCTCCAGGGCGTGATCGGTCACGAGCTGTCGCACGTCCGCAACTTCGACATCCGGTTCGCGTTGATCGTCGGGGTCATGGTCGGGGCCATCGCGATCCTCGCCGACTTCTTCCTCCGCTTCACGTTCTGGGGCGGTGGCCGCCGCTCGAGCAATCGCGAAGGGGGCGGGGGAGCGCAGGCGATCGTGTTCGTCATCGCCATCGTCCTGGCCATCCTCGCGCCCGTCATCAGCCGGCTGATCCAGCTGGCCGTGAACCGCCAGCGCGAGTACCTCGCGGACGCGTCAGCGGTCGAACTGACTCGGAACCCCTACGGCCTGGAACGCGCACTTGCCAAGATCTCGGGCGATCCCGAGGTCCTCGAGGTCGCCAACCGGGGCACGCAGCACATGTACTTCACCAACCCGATCAAGAAGTTCGAGGCGCGCGCGTCGGGGCTGATGTCGACCCATCCGCCGATCGTCGATCGGATCAATCGGCTTCGGCAGCTGACCGGCGAAGCGCCACTGGCGGCGCACGACGTGGCCAACCTGGCCGGGCTGGAGTAGCCCCGGGCGGACCTCGCCATGATTGCTGGTCCCGCGAGGCCCGTGGTATTCTCCGACCCGCCGACGGGCAGCCGACGGCTGGTTGACCATCGGGCCGAGATAGCTCAGTTGGTAGAGCACGCGACTGAAAATCGCGGTGTCGCCAGTTCGATCCTGGCTCTCGGCACCACCCTCGGAGGTGGTCGGATCTTCAAGCGGAAGTGGCTCAGTTGGTAGAGCATCACCTTGCCAAGGTGAGGGTCGCGGGTTCGAGTCCCGTCTTCCGCTCCATTCCTCCCCATGCGGACCGCTGCCCCTTCGTCTAGTGGTAGGACAGCGGACTTTGGATCCGTGAACCGAGGTTCGAATCCTCGAGGGGCAGCCAGCAATCATCCGGGTCGGGCACGGACCCAACCCTGGCGACGTGGTGAAGTGGTTCAACACGGAGGTCTGCAAAACCTCTATTCACCGGTTCGAATCCGGTCGTCGCCTCCACAAACTGAGCGGGAAACCGGCTTGCGAGCCGGTTCCTTGTTTCCGGCTCGGCGCTTGGCATCGGTCCACGGGCCGGACGGAGATCCGCAGCACGGGTGCCGCGGCGATTGGCCGCTCCACCTCCCATCGTGCGGGCATCGACTTTCGGCGATCTGGAAGGCGGATGGCAGCGCGCTAGTCGACTGGCTCGTCGTCGATGAAGAGCCGATCGGGGCCGGCGGGCGCTGCCGGCGGATTCCTCTACGGGAGCGCGTTCCGGCCTGAGACAATCGCAGCCGGCTCCCGCTCCGGTCCCGTCGACGCGATCACATCCGCCCGGGTGTCCAGCCTCGACGTAGCGAGCCCCATTTCCTCGCTACTGGGGCCGTAACGATGTGTGGGCACTCAACACGCCTGTAAGGCTGCAGACCGGAGGTGCAAGTCCGTTGCGCCCATCTGGATGGCTAGCGTGCACGCATGAGACGCATGGACCGCACCCCATCGGACATCTGGATCGCCGGCATCCACATTGTGAACGTGCTCACGATCCTGCTGGTCCTGTTCCTCGTGGTCATCCCAATGACCAACGCGCGGTAAGCGGACACAAGAAGGACGGCGGTCACAGGCAGCCCGACATGACCGGGGTGGATTGGAACACACAGGGTCGTCAGATTGGCCATACCCCACGGCCGGTGTCGTTGCGGGCCAAGCGGGCCACTGGTCGCAATGAGAATGAAAGCCAAAAGTACTTCCGACGGCAAGGTTCAGTGGTCAACCTTGCCCGTAATGAAAGAGGATCGTGTCCGTGTCGAGTTTTGCGGCGATATCGCAGATCGTCCCGAACTCGAGGCCGAGGTCACCCAACTGCTTGCCGAGGCTCCCGACCATGACGTGGTGGAGGCGATCACTCGTTACGCCGACATGCGCGGTGTGACAGCTAGTTGGTTTCTCGGAGAGCAGGCGATGGTCGTGGAGCTCCGCGTCCCGCCCGCGCGTCAGGTGGCTCGCTCAACGCGGCGGGCGGTTGGCCGTGATCCACTGCCACGCGCCATGCCAGTAGCCCGCTGAGCCCACCGCCGGGCCATCCTTCGGCGGGTCGCGCTTCGGGACTCAGGACGCGGAAGTCACGCCGGCGTACGTCGGCCGGGATTAGTGCGGCGGCCGCTTGAAGCCGATCCCTGCAAAACCTCTACTCTTCGGTTCGAATTCGGTCGTCGCCTCCAAATCCTGAGCGGGAAACCGGCTTGCGAGCCGGTTTCGTCCGTGAATCTCGGCGTTGGGACATGTTGGCCCGATGTGGCCCCGGATTTGGGACCGTCCGGACCTTTCCACGCGGACGCCTGACCAATATGGTTGTCGTAGTTCACGCCCCGTCCGAGCTTCGGCCCCGGCACCGCCGCACGTGTCTCGCTCTCCTGCACCGACAGAGCGAGGCGGCACTGCCGGGGCCGAACCATGTCCGGATCGGCTGCGTGGTCCTCGTACCCTGTGCTGCGTTCCAAACCCGGGCGAGGCGGCGCGCTTACCGATGCGCGCGTGGCGATAGCGCCGACGGCGACGGCCAGGGCGCAGTCGGCGATGACCATGCTGCTCGAGGCCGTGGACCCTGGACACCTGACTGCCGCGCGCCTCGGCTACGCTTCCCGCTCGGCCGGAGTGGCGGAATGGCAGACGCAGCGGACTTAAACTCCGCGGCTCGCAAGAGCGTCCGAGTTCGAATCTCGGCTCCGGCACCACATCAGCAGCACAAGCACGCGCTTGGCAGCGTTCAGCCTCGACGGGCCGACGGGGGCTTCTCTTGGCCCGTACCCATGGACCGGAGACCGGGACGTTCGGATGCTGCCGCGGATGGGTACTGGCGGCATGATCGTTGTGCCGGAGAACTGGCCGAGGCATGACCGACCCGATGAAAGCAGCCCGCGACCCCTACCGAGTGCTACAAGTTCGTCGCGACGCCGATCGTTCGACGATCCGGGCTGCGTATCGCGCGCTTGCCTGGGCAGTGGCATCCCGACCGCGGCGGGCAGTCGGAGCGGATGATCGAAATCAATCAGGCTTGGCGAGTGTTGGGGCACCCAGCGCGGCGCGCTGCCTTCGATACAGGCGTCACGGAGGCCGTAAGGCCGTCGCCGAACGCCCCTGAGCCCGCGCCGCCACCAGACCGCCAAACGCCACCCACTCCTCCTGCGGACCCCAATGTGCTGGACTACGGGCGTTACGCCGGCTGGACGATCGCCCGCGTGGCTGAGCATGACCCCGACTTCCTCGAGTGGCTCATCCGGATGCCTGCAGGACGGAGGTACACATCGCAAGTGCGCGAGGTCCTCGCCCGGCGCGAGGACCGGGCGACGGCCTCTTCTGCGCCGCGACCACGTACCCGTCGCGGGCTTTTCAGGCGGGCAGTGGGCGTGCGCTAGCGACGAGCGGGCGACCGGCGGCCGAACCATGGGGACCCGATCCGGATCTTCCCACCGGCACCACGCCTGCGCGGTCGGCGAGGCGACATACGTTGCTCGTCTGCACCCCGTACTTTCGTACGCCCTTGAATAGGACCCGGCAAGAGGCCATTGTCGCGACGGAGCGTCCCGTCTCCAACGGTGGTCAACACTTTGCCCAACTCAACTCGCGAGCGCATCCGCCAGTCGATGCGCGCAGACGTTCTCACCGCACTCATCCAGCAGGGCCTCGATTCCCGGCAGGCGGCCGAGTGGGTCGCGCTCTGGGAAGTCGAGACGTCCCGGCAGGGAATCACGCACAGCGCCGACTACTTCTGGGACGCGGCAAAGGGCTGGATCGACGCCCATCGCAATTCGCGAACGCCGCTCTGAGGCGCAACCTGCGTCGCCGGTGATTCTGGTTCGTCCGGCTAAGCGACCCCTCAGCGTCGCCGCGCCATCGGTGCCAGCCGGTCAGCCGGCCGTGGATCGCCCGGATGTTTGCCCGATCGACAGCCCGCACACAGGCCGCTGTGATCCCGAGTGGCTCGATAGCACAGACACTCACCGCAGGAACAGTCCCGCATGCCCATCATGCTCTCCAGGCCCCGATGGTGGCCCTCCCGATGGCCACGATTCCGTCGTCGACATGAAGAACGGATGCGCCTACCCGGCCGTTATGGCACGGCCCGTTGCAGGTTCATCACACGACCTAACGTCCGGCCAACGTGCGTCGTTCCCCGTTCATGACACCCGCACAGGCGGACGGCGGCTTCGTCGAACTCGACCTCCCGGACGGGGGCTGCGTCCTCGTGTGCTTCGGGGATGCGGCGGCAGGGAACTCCGAGGTCGAGGCGTCTGTCGTGCTGATGATGCTCGGAGCCGCGGGTGATGAGGCAGCTGTGCGCGCGGCGCTCGCCGACTACGCCGAAGCGTCGGGGCTGACCACCGAGGTGTCGACGGACAGGGGAGCCGTCACCGTGATGATCGGCTGAGGTCGCCGGGCGCTAGCGCCCTCGGCGGAACAGGCCCCCCGACTTCTTTGGCGCTGCCGCCTCAACGGCCGGGGTCAGGCCGTCCTCACCGAACGCGCTGGCGGAGAGACGCAGAAGGCGCTCCGCGGGGGCCGACCGCGCCGCCCCGATCACGATCGGGATGCCTTCGTTGACCGCCTTGAGGTACAGGAACGGGTCATACGGAAGCTCGAGGGCGACCTTGGAGCCGAGCGAGCTCTCGACGTCCCGCAGCTTCAGGATCTCCCGGGCGAAGGGGTTGTTGAGCACGAACATCGCCTTCAACGCGACCGAACCGGTCTCCGTCAGGTACTCGAGCAGCGCATGCATCGCCTTGAGTGCAGCGATCTCCGCGTAGACCGGCAGGATGATCGTGTCCGCGGCCTCGAATACCGTCAGGACGCGTTCGTCCAGTGCGGATCCGGCGTCGACGACGACGAGGTCGTATGCCTCGAGCGCCGTGGTCAGGATCCGGCCGACATGCGCGGCGGTGATCGTCTCCGCGGCCTCGGGTGCGGCCGGGGCGGCAAGGACGTGCAGGCCGCGCTCGTGGCGTGCCGCGTACCCGCGCACCAGTTCCGGCTCGCGCATCGCCGAGTCGTCCCGGATGAGGTCGGCCAGGGTCTGCCGAGGCCGCAGGTTGAGATGTGTTGCCACGCCCCCGAACTGGAGCGCGAGGTCGATCAACAGGACGCGATCTGGTCGCTTGGCCGCTGCGGCCACCGCGACGTTGGTGGCGATGGTGGTCGTGCCGACGCCGCCCTTCGGGCTGAACACGGCGACCGCTCGCCGCGCGCGACCGACCGCGACCCCGCCGGCCAACACCGGCGAGAGATCCTTCGAGCGCTGGAATCGCAGCAGGAGCGCCTCGACCCGCGCCTCGAGCTCGCGTGGATCGAATGGCCGAGCCATCACGTCGTCGGCTCCGGCCTCCAGGAACCGGATCCGCTCCTCGACGTCGTCGCTCGAACTGACGCACATCACGGGCACCTGTGAGAGGCCCGGGGTCGATCGGACGCGCGTGCAGATCTCGATGGCCGAGGGCGGTCCCGCGGCCACGTCGATCATCAGCAGCTGGTGATCCCCTGCGCTCGCGATCGCTTCTTCCGCATCGCTGGTCCGGACGAGCGTGTACCCGGCGGTGACCAGGATCTCTGCGAGCGTTTCGTCGGCGACGGGGTCGGTCTCGAGAAGCAGGATGGTGCTGGCGGGCACGAAACCTCCACGGTGTAAGCCGGTTGGGGCCCGGCACGGTCGGGATCGCGATTTGGAGGATACAACGGCGGACGCTCGTCGGCGGACCACCACGCAGGCCCGTGCTAGACTGCCGGCCGGATCCTTTCCGCTCCGCGCCGGCACGCCGTCAACGGGGCAGACCCATTGGAAGGAGTATCGCGCGTATGCGCCGCTATGAACTCATGCTCGTGATCCGTCCGGATGTGGCGGATGACAAGAGCCAGGCCCTGGTCGATCGGACGACCCGCCAGATCGTTGCCGCGGGCGGGCAGATCGTCAAGGTGGCGCCCTGGGGCCGCCGCCGGTTGGCCTACCCGATCGATCGCCACCGCGAGGGCTCGTACCAGATCGTCCTGTTCGAGGCGCCGGCCACGGCGATCACGGAGCTCGAGCACACCCTCCTCATCACCGAAGAGGTTCTCCGTCATCTCGTGACGCGCGTCGAACGCCCGACCAAGAGCACGCGCCGTGAAGGCGACGAAGGCGACGGCCTCGACGATGGCGACGATCTTCCGTCCGGGCTCGACGACGAAGAGGACGAGGACGACCGCGCCGAGCTGATCGACGAATCCGAGAGCGAAGCGGCTCCGGCCGCCATCGACTGAGGGAGGCCGAGCTGAAATGGCGTTCTGCAAGCTCATGTTCATCGGCAACCTCGGCCGCGATCCCGAGATGCGTTACACGCCAACCGGCAAGCCGGTGACCCAGTTCACGGTCGCCGTCAACCAGAGCACCCGCAACCAGCAGACGGGGGAGTGGACCGAGGACACCGACTGGTTCCGGGTCAGCGTCTTCGGCGACCGCGCCGAGCGCGCCGCGGAGCAGCTTCGCAAGGGCAACCGGGTCTTTGTCGAGGGACGCTTCCGATCCCGCGAGTTCGAGGGCCAGGACGGCCAGAAGCGGACGTCGCTGGACGTGACCGCGGACAACGTCATCAGCCTGGAAAAGCGCCCCCGCGACGAAGAGGGCAACTTCACCGGCGCTCCAACCGGAGCCGCCGCGGCGGCCCCGGGCGGGTTCTCCGGCGGCGGTGGTGGTGTTGGTGGTGGTTCGAGGCCGCCCGCCGACGACACCGACATCGACGACCTTCCCTTCTGACCAACTGACCAGGAGACCCACGACCCATGCCTCCCCCCATCCGAGCCAAGAAGCGCGACGACTTCTACCGCGATCGTCGACGGCGAAAGGTCTGTGCGTTCTGCGCCGACAAGACGGTCCAGATCGACTACAAGGAGGTCAACCGCCTCCGCCGGTACCTCTCCGAGCGGGCCAAGATCGAGCCGCGCCGAAAGACCGGAACCTGTGCCGGACACCAGCGCGAGCTGGCTGTGGCGTTGAAGCGCGCCCGCCACGTGGCGCTGCTCCCGTACGCCCCGCAGCACCTCCGACCGTAACCCCGACGTCGCTGTCCGGCCCGACATGATCATCGGGCTGTTGCTGGGCGGGGGCGCGGCCGCGGGCTTCTTCGGGTCGCTCCTCGGGCTGGGCGGTGGCGTCCTCATCGTGCCGCTGCTGACGCTCGGCTTCGGGTTGCCGCTCCGGGAGTCCGTCGCGGTGTCGCTGGTCTGCGTGATCATGACCAGCAGTGCGGCGGCCGGCGTGTACCTCGAGCGTCACGTCGCCAACCTGCGGCTCGGGATGACCCTGGAGCTGTTCACGGCGCTGGGCGCGCTCGTGGGTGGGTCGATCGCGTTCCTGCTCGACGAACGGCTGATCGCGCTGTTGTTCGGCGGCCTGCTGATCTATACGGCTGTGACCATGGCCCGCCCTCGACGCCCGGTTCCGATCGAGGAGGCCCCAGTGGACGACGTGCTCGCCGCCCCTGCCCGGGAGCCACACGAGACCCTGGATCGCCTGTCAGGGAGCGGCTACCGCGTCCGCAACCTCCGTGGGGGCATGGTGGGAGCGGGCTTCGCCGGCGTCGTGTCGGCGCTGCTCGGGGTCGGCGGCGGCATCATCAAGGTGCCACTGATGCACCTCGGGATGGGCGTGCCGTTGCGGGTCGCGACCGCGACCAGCAACCTGATGATGGGGGTCACCGCGGCGGCGAGCGCGGTCATCTACGTGATCCATGGCGGGCTCGATCCATACGTCGCGGGCCCGACCGCCATCGGCGTGTTCCTGGGAGCCACTGTCGGATCGAGGGTCAGCCACCGGGTTCACGTCGACGTCCTCCGGCTGTTGTTCGTGGTGGTCCTCGGGTATACCGCCATCCAGATGCTGTTGCGGGGGTTCGCCTGATGCAGGCATGGCACGAGCGAGCCGTCGCCGCCGAGCGGCGGATGGGCCGGCTGTTGATCGCCATCACCTATGTCTCCGTGGGCCTCCTGCTGGTTGGCGTCCTGCTGCTCCTCGCGGCCGGCGTATCGCCGTTGGCCGGCGGCCCGGTCCTCGACCCGATCGGGCTTGGAGCCCAGCTGACGCGGCTCGATCCGGCCGGGTTCCTGTGGCTCGGGCTGCTGACCGTGCTCGCGGCACCCGTGGCCAGGGTCACGCTGGCCGGGCTGGCCTACCTCCGCGACGGCGATCGGACCATGGCCGGGATCTCCCTGGCGATCCTGACCATCATCGCGATCGGCGTGGTGACCGCGAGTACTGGTACGGTCTGAGTCATGGACATCGTCATCCTCATCGCCGCGTTCGTCGTCATCCTGTTCGGCGCGGAACTGTTCACGAACGGGATCGAGTGGTTCGGGCGCAAGCTGGGCCTGGCCGAAGGCGCAGTCGGGTCGGTGCTCGCGGCCGTTGGGACGGCCCTTCCGGAGACGATGATCCCGATCATCGCGATCCTCTTCGCCAGTGGGGAGGCCGCGCACGCGGTCGGCATCGGAGCGATCCTCGGCGCCCCGTTCATGCTCGCCACCCTGGCCATGTTCGTGACCGGCGTGGCGGTCCTCGCGGTCGCCAGGGGTCGTGGAACGGGCGACGTGATGCGCGTCGACACGAGAGTCCTCGCCCACGACATGCGCTACTTCGTGATCGCCTATGCGATCGCGATCGGAGCGGCGTTCCTGCCGCTCGAACCGGTCTGGCTG
This sequence comes from uncultured Chloroflexia bacterium, assembly GCA_963809045.1. Classification (GTDB taxonomy): domain Bacteria; phylum Chloroflexota; class Limnocylindria; order Limnocylindrales; family CSP1-4; genus SPCO01. The sequence continues at coordinate 1,994,077 of CAWEHW010000004.1, read as the reverse complement.
AAGTGGATCGTGGCGGTGATCCTCATCGGGATCTACGTGTGGTATGTCAAGGGCCACTTCGAGGCGGACGCGAGCGTCGATCTCGAGGACCTCGCCCCGTTGCGCTTCCGACGGCTCGACAGGGCGGGGATCCAGGACGATCCGGCCGTGCCCCGGCTGCGCGTCGTCAACCTCCAGGTCCTCGCCGCACTCGGCCTGATCATCGTCGGCGCCTTCTTCTTCGTCGACGCCGTCGAGCACCTGGCCACGACCTTCGGTATCGACGGCGCGCTGTTGGCGCTGGTCGTCGCACCGATCGCCACGGAGCTGCCCGAGAAGTTCAACTCGGTCATCTGGGTCCGCCAGGGCAAGGACACCCTCGCGATGGGCAATATCACCGGCGCAATGGTCTTTCAGTCGACCATCCCGACGGTCGTCGCGTTGCTCTTTGCATCGAACAGCTGGGTGGCGGCGCCGGGCACCTACACGGCCTTCGCCTCCGCCGGGATCGCGTTCCTGTCGTCCGCATTCATCTTCATCCCGATGGCTCGTCGCGGCACGCTCCGGGGTCGCGGCCTCCTCGTCGGCGGTGTCTTCTACCTGGCCTACCTGACCCTGGTCGTCACGGTCATCGCCGGCACGTTCGCCTAGCGCCGTGCCTGAGCGGGTGGATGTGCGGCTCCAGCCCGCCGGGATATACTCCGCGGACTCGCGAATAGGAGCCACGCGCATGCTCACGGAAAAGGTCGCCGAGACGCCGTCACCAAGCCCGCATCACGCTCCGGCACCCGGATCGCTGGATGAGCTGATCTGCTATTTCGAGGGCGCCTGGGTACCGATGCGCGACGCGAAGGTCAGCATCATGACTCACGCGTTCATGTACGGGACAGCGACCTTCGAGGGCATCCGCGCGTACTGGAACGACGAGCAGCAAACGCTCTACGGCCTGAAGATCCGCGAACACGTCGAGCGGCTGCGCCAGTCGTGCCGGATGTTGCTGATGAAGGACGTTCCCTCGGTCGACGAGCTGACCGGGATGATCGTCGAGACGGCACGAAGGAATGCCTTCCGCCAGGACGCCTACATCCGCCCGTCGTTCTACAAGTCGACCCGGGCGATCGGGGTCCGGCTCCACAACCTCGAGAACGAGCTGTACATCGTGGCGCTGCCGTTCGGGAACTACATCGACACCGAGGCCGGGGTCCGGGTCATGACATCCTCCTGGCGGCGAAACGCGGATGACGCGCTGCCGGCCCGAGGCAAGATCGTCGGCGGCTACGTCAACATGGCCTTCCAGAAGTCCGAAGCCGAGCTCAACGGGTTCGACGAGGCGGTCGTCCTGACGGCCGACGGCCACGTCAACGAGGCGTCGGCGGCGAACCTGTTCGTGGTTCGCGACGGCGTTGCGCTGACCCCACCGGTCAGCGACGACCTCCTCGAGGGCGTGACCCGCAAGGCGCTCATGGAGATGCTCGTCAACGAGGGCATCCCGGTCGTGGAGCGCTCGATCGACCGATCTGAGCTGTACGTGGCCGACGAGGTCCTCCTGTGCGGGACCGGCGTGCAGGTCTCGCCCGTGATCGAGGTCGACCATCGACCGGTTGGCTCGGGCGAGATCGGCCCGATCAGCCGGTTGGTTCGCGACCGGTACTTCGATGCCGTGCGCGGACGCCTCCCCGAATACAGCCACTGGGTGACCGCGATCACCTGAGCGATCAGGGCAGGATCGGCGCCTCGAGATCGGGCGTCGCGCGACCGATCGTCACCACGATATCGGTCCGGATCGCACTGTCGGCTTCCACCGTTGCGGTTACGCCAAGCAGCTGTTCGAGCGCGGCGATCGTCGCGGGGTGGGTCGCCTCGGCGCCGTTATAGACGACGATCGTCGAGTCAGCCTGCACGCCGCCCTGCGGGGTCTGGCGAGGCGCCGACGCATCGAGGCCGAAGTACTCGAGATAGCTTGCGAGCCGGGCTCCGCGTTCGCGTTCGCCGGTGCTGTTGAGGACCCACACCGATGCCCCTTCCTCGGCGAGCTTCTGGCGCAAGGCCTCGGCCGCCGGGTCGGTCGTGAAGGCCGTTCGGACGGCCGTCCGGATCTTGTCGACGAAGGGGACGATGATGTAGCCGCGCGGGCTGGCCTGGAATTCCTCCTGGTACAGCGGCGGGGCGAACACGTACGACCGGATGCTCCGGGTGTCGATCTCGGACGCCAGGCCAAGGAGCTCGTCGAGCTGGTCGATCGGGATGTCGGTCCGGACGGCCTGCTTGAGGGCATTCACCAGCTCGGGCAGGTGGGGGATCAGCTCGCCCGGATCCGCCTGTTCCCGCAAGGACAGGAGAACCCGCTGCTGCCGTTGGGCGCGGTCGAAGTCGGTCGACGTGTGCCGCGACCGGGCGTACCGGAGCGCCTGCGTCCCGTCCATGTGCTGGATCCCGCTCGGGATGTAGATCCGCTCCAGCCGCCCGCCTTCGCCGGGATACCGATCGTCGACGACCGGGATCTGGACATTGATGGTGACCCCACCGATTGCGTCGACGACCTTGACGAACCCCTCGAAGTTGACCTCGACGAAGTACTTGATGTCGAGGCCATAGAGGTTGCCCATGATCGCCTTGAGCCCGTTGTAGCCACGCGTCCGGTCCGTGCCCGGGAACAGGTCCTCGCGATTCCGGACCGACGTGAACCAGGCGTTGATCTTCCGTTCGTAGACCGGCCCGAACGCCTGCTGTGCCGGCCCGGGCGGGATGGGCACGTCGACCGTGTCGCGCGGCAGGCTGAACATGGCCACCTGCTTCGATACCGGGTCGATCGAGACCACGATCAGCGTGTCCGTGTTGTACGTACCGTCCTTCGGTCGCTGGTCCGTCCCGATGAGCAGGATGTTCAGCTGCTCCTGGCCGTCCCACGGCGGGACCGAGACCTCCGGGACCTCGCCGCCGACTGGACTCGGTTCGGGTTCCTGCGACCCGTCCGGGGACGCGTCCGGCGCCGGCGTCGGGTCGACGCTGCACTCACGACTCGGCTGGTCGCCGATGAAGATGCAACCGCTCTCGAGCAGGTCCAGCGCGAGCATGTCGTACCGGGCAACCACCACGTGGCTTCCGGTCATGACCAGGATCACCGCCAGCAGGCCGGCGATCGACAACGGCTGGCGGGGGATCCGCGCGGGGCCGAGACGACCGTCGCCCGCGGCGCTGAACGCGTTGAGGTACTCGGCCACCCGGTACGCGTCGATGATCGCCACCAGGCGGTACAGCAACGCGATCACGTTGAACACGAAGACCGAGCTCAGCAGAAACGGGTTGAAGACCAGCCCGACGAGCTCGATGCGGTCCAGGCGCAGCACGATCCCGGCGAGCAATGCCACGAGCAGGATGGGCGCTGCCGCGAACGCCAGGGCGCGCTGTGTCGCCCCAGCGTAGAGGTGCCCCAGGCCGGGGAAGAGCAGGGACAGGAATGCCGCCGTGAACGGGGACCGTCCGCGCGGTCGCGCGTCCTGCGGTTGGTGCATCGCGGGTAGGATACTCGGGCCCGCCGATTCCGATGCCGGCGCGCCCGGTTGGGTCGGGCCGACCGCGCCGGACGCCCGACCACCGTCCGACCCACGTGAGGCCGAATGTTCGAACCCGTCACCTCGAAGCCCGACTTCGTCGCGCAGGAGCACGAGATCCTCGCACTGTGGCGCGACCGCCGGACCTTCGCCCGGCTGCAGGCCCAGAACGCGGACGGGCCGAAGTGGAGCTTCCTCGACGGCCCGATCACGGCCAACAACCCGATGGGCGTCCACCACGCCTGGGGCCGCGCGTACAAGGACCTGTATCAGCGGTTCCACGCGATGCTCGGCGAGGCCGAGCGCTACCAGAACGGCTTCGACTGCCAGGGCTTGTGGGTCGAGGTCAATGTCGAGCGCGACCTGGGGTTCACCAGCAAGCGCGACATCGAGGCCTATGGCATCGATCGGTTCGTGACTCTGTGCAAGCAGCGCGTCCTCACCTACGCTGCACGCCAGACCGAGCAGTCGATCCGCCTGGGTATGTGGATGGACTGGAACGATCCGGCTGAGTTGCGCCGGCTCCACGATCTCCTGGGCGAGGACCCGACCCAGACTGCGACGATCGAGGGTCCGCGGGGACCCGTGACCGACACCGTCGAGATGCTCGTGGGCCGGCTCGGAATGCCCGAGGTCGGCGGGTCGTACTTCACCTTCAGCAACGAGAACAACGACCTGATCTGGGGCTTCCTTGCCGAGGTCCACCGGCGGGGCTGGCTCTACAAGGGCCACGACACGATGCCGTGGTGCCCGCGCTGCGGCACCGGGCTGTCCCAGATGGAGATGAACGAGGGCTACCAGGACCGCGAGGATCCCGGCCTGACGGTCCGGTTCCCGCTCGTCGACCGACCGGGCGAGGCACTGCTGGTCTGGACCACGACCCCCTGGACGTTGACGTCGAACGTTGCGGCGGCGGTCGGGCCACAGCTTCGCTACGTGAAGGTTCGTCAGGGCGAGGACCGGTTCTGGCTTGGCAAGGGCACGCTCAAGACCGCGTTGCAGGGCCCGTTCACGGTGGAGGACGAGGTTGCCGGATCGGACCTGGTCGGCTGGCGCTACACCGGGCCGTACGACGACCTGCCCGCGGTCCAGTCGGCGTTCTCTGGCGGCTACGAGCACCGGGTCGTGCCCTGGAGCGAAGTCGGCGAGGACGAAGGGACGGGCATCGTCCACATCGCACCGGGCTGCGGGTCGGAGGACTTCCAGCTGGGCAAAACCCTCGGATTGCCGGTCGTCGCGCCCATCGACGAGGACGGACGGTATGTCGCGGACTTCGACTGGTTGAGCGGTCTCGAAGCCGCGAACGTCGCCGGCCAGATCGTGGACGACCTGGAGCGGCGCCGCTTCTTCTACCACCTCGAGCCGTACACCCATCGCTACCCGCACTGCTGGCGCTGTGGCACGCCACTGCTGTACCGGTTGGTCGACGAATGGTTCATCTCGATGGGCGCGGTGTACGACCAGCCGAGAGAGACGCTTACCGCCGAACAGGTCGACGCCAGCCTGCGGTACCAGATCATGGAGGTGGTCGATCGGATCCGCTGGATCCCCGACTTCGGCTATGACCGGGAGCTCGATTGGCTCCGCAACATGCACGACTGGATGATCAGCAAGAAGCGCTACTGGGGACTCGCGCTGCCGATCTACGACTGTGCCGCGTGCGGCACCGTCGACGTCATCGGCGGCCGCGACGAGCTCCACGAGCGTTCCGTGGCCGGTTGGGAGGCCTTCGAGGGCCACACGCCGCATCGGCCATGGGTCGATGCCGTCAAGATCGCGTGCCCGAATTGCGGCGCGCCGGTCGAGCGGATCAAGGACGTCGGCAATCCCTGGCTCGACGCCGGGATCGTGCCGTTCTCGACGCTCCACTATCGCGAGGACCCCGACACCTGGGCGCAATGGTTCCCGGCCGACTTCATCACCGAGAGCTTCCCCGGCCAGTTCCGCAACTGGTTCTACTCGATGCTCGCGATGTCGACCGTGCTCAAGCGGGTGGAGCCGTTCAAGACGATCTTTGGCTACGCGCTGGTGTTCGGCGAGGACGGCCGGCCGATGCACAAGAGCTGGGGCAACGCCATCGAGTTCGACGAGGCGGCGGACCGGATGGGCGTCGACGTGATGCGCTGGATGTTCGCCAAGGCACGGCCCGAGGAGAACATCCTCTTCGGCTGGCACGCCGCGGACGAGGCACGCCGCGAGCTCCTCGTGCTGTGGAACGTGTACGCCTTCTTCGTCACCTATGCCCGTCTCGCCGGCTGGTCTCCGATGGAGGCATCACCCGAACCGGCGGAGCGCCCGGTCCTGGATCGCTGGATCCTCTCGCGCGCGGCTGGGACCTCGGCCATCGTCGAAACGCGCCTGCGCGACTTCGACGCGGTCGGCGCCACGCGCGCCCTGTCCGACTTCATGGACGGCTTGTCGACGTGGTACCTGCGACTTTCGAGACGCCGCTTCTCGCGATCCGAGGATCCGCGCGACCAGGACGCCGCCTTCGCGACGCTCCACGGCGCGCTCGGCGCGACGAGCCAGATGCTCGCCCCGATCCTGCCCTTCCTGGCGGACACCATCCACCGGAACCTGGTTGGCGCGGTCGATCCCTCCGCCCCTGACAGCGTGCACCTGACGAGCTGGCCGTCACAGGCGTTGGCCGGGCATCGTGATGAAGCGCTTGAGGTGTCGATGGACGTCGCCCAACGCGCCGTCGATCTCGCCCGGACGCTCCGGAGCGCGGCGCACCTCCGGACGCGGCAGCCGCTGTCGACGGCCTGGATCGCCCTGCCCGAGCGCGGCCTGGCGATCGGACCCGAGCTGCTCCGGCTCATCGCCGACGAGATCAACGTCAAGGCGGTCGAGATCGTGGACGACGATTCGGCGCTGATCGATCGACGCGTCAAGCCGCTGCTGCCCAAGATCGGCAAGCGCCTCGGCGCGGCGACCCCCGCGGTCATGGCGGCCGCGCGGAGTGGCGAGTTCCAGGTCCAGCCCGACGGTGGGGTGACGCTGGCAGGCATCACGCTCGCGGCCGACGAGGTCGAGATCCAGGCCACGCCGCGCCCAGGGACCGCCGTGGCCGAACACGATGGGCTCGTGGTGATCCTCGACACGCAGCTCACGCCCGAGCTGCTGGCAGAAGGCGATGCGCGCGAGCTCCAGCGCGCCGTCCAGGACCTCCGCAAGACCGCGGCGCTCGAGCTCGACGACCGGATCGACCTGTGGGTGCAGGGCCTGTCGGCGGAGGCTGAGCGCCACCTGCCGACCGTGGCTACCGAGACGCTCGCGGTCGTCGTCGCCGGCGCAGCGCCGGCTGAGGCCGTCCAGTCGACGGTGTCCCTCGATGGTGGCCCGGCCGTCATCGCGTTGCGCCGCCGGGCGAGCGGCGGGTAGGCTGCGATGACGGTGAGCGAGATGACAGGACGGGTCGCCAGGACGAGCGGGCACTGGGGCGTGTTCGGAGGGATCGCTGCCGTGGTGGTCGTCCTCGACCAGCTCACCAAGGCCTGGCTCGTTGCGAACGTGGCGCAGGGCGAGGTCGTGCGCGTCGTCGGCGACCTCGTCCGGCTGGTGTACCACCAGAACTCCGGCGCCCTGTTCGGCCTGTTCCGCGATCAGGCGATCGTCTTCGGGTTGATCTCGATCGGGGTGATCGGCCTGATCGTCGGCTACCACGCCAAATCCGGTCGGAGTCTCTACCTGTCGGTCGCGCTCGGCTTCCTGCTCGGCGGCGCTCTCGGGAATCTCGTCGACCGCTTGCGGCTCGGCTACGTCGTCGACTTCGTCGACATCGGGATCGGCGACCTCCGGTTCTACACCTTCAACGTCGCCGACTCGTCGATCAGCACGGCGATCGTGCTGCTCGTCGGCGTCGCGCTGATCCCCGGCCTCGCGCGACTGGCCGAAGGGACGCGGGATGGTTGACCCCTCGATCGTGGCCGGTGTCCGCGTGCTGCGCGTTCCGGACGGACCCAGCAGCCGCGTCGATCGCTACGTGGCCGACGCCACCGGCCTGTCCAGGAGTTACGTCCAGAAGCTCATCTCGGACGGGCGCCTGACGTCGGCCGGAGAACCGTTGCGAGCGAACACGGTCGTCGGCGCCGGCACCGAATTGCAGCTCGACGTCCCCGAGGCCGTTCCGCTCGACCTGGCCCCCGAGCCGGAGATCCCCCTCCGGGTCGTCTACGAGGACGACGACCTGGTGATCATCGACAAACCGGCCGGGCTGGTCGTCCATCCTTCCGCCGGGCACGCCGGTGGGACCCTGGTCAACGCGTTGCTCGCGCACGGCGGCGGATCGGCGTGGGGTGGGATCGCGGGTGTCCAGCGTCCCGGGATCGTCCACCGCCTCGACCGTGACACGAGCGGCCTGCTGATGGTCGCTCGCCGCGATTCCGCGCAGGCGTCGCTGATGGGCCAGCTCAAGGCGCGGCGGATCAAGAAGACCTATCAGGCACTCGTCGCGGGAAGCGTGAACGCGGCGCTGGGGCGGATCGAGGCGCCGATCGGGCGCGATCCGAAGCACCGGACGCGGATGGCGGTGGTACCCGACGGACGGCCGTCCGTAACCGGCTATCGCGTTCGCGAGCGGTTCGACGGCTGGACCCTGCTCGAGCTCGACCTGATCACGGGTCGGACGCACCAGATCCGGGTGCATCTGGAGGCGATCGGGCACCCGGTCGCGGGCGACCGGGTCTACGGAACGGGGACGTCGCGGCGCGGGCCGGACGGCCTCGAGCGGCTGTTCCTGCACGCCTGGCGCCTGGAGCTGACATCGCCATCCAGCGGGCAGCTCATCCGCGCCGTGGCCCCGCTGCCGTCCGAGCTCGACGGGGTATTGACCACGCTGCGCGAGCCCGTCCGTTGACCGAGCCATCGAGCGAACCGATGACCGAGCCGCTGACCGATCTGACCGATCCCGCGACCGCCGCCGTGGATGTCGCGGCCGTCGATCCCGTCGCCGGCATCGATGCCGAGGAGGCGCCAAACCCGGCGATCCTCGTGATCATCTCGGGCCCCAGCGGCGTCGGCAAGGACACGATCATCGAGGCCATGCGCCGCCGGCAGCACGAACCCGAATACCACTACGTCGTGACCTGCACCACGCGCGACAAACGGCCGGGTGAGGTGAACGGCGTCGACTACTGGTTCCTCGATCCCGAGACGTTCTCGGCACAGCGGGCCGCCGGCGAATTCCTCGAAGCCAATGAGGTCCACGGGAACTGGTATGGCACTCCCCGCAGCCAGGTCCGTGGCGCTCTGGCGGAGGGCCGGGACGTCATCCTCAAGATCGATGTCCAGGGTGCGCAGGTCGTCAAGGAGAAGATCCCGGGTGCGCTCCTGATCTTCCTGATCCCGCCCTCCCTCGAGGACCTCTTCCACCGGCTCCTGAGCCGCGCGACCGAAACGGCCGACGAGCTCGAGATCCGCCAGCGGAATGCGGCCATCGAGCTGGCGCGGCAGGAAGACTACGACTACGTGGTGAAGAACGAGACCGGCCAGGTCGAGCGGACCGCGGAGCGGATCGACGAGATCATTGCCGACGAGCACCGCAAGCACCCCGACCGCCGGGTCGAGGTTTACCCCCGATCGCCTTGACCCTCGAGGACGCGTTGCAGCTGGACGCATCGCTCCTCGAGGATCGGCCCAAAGCCGGCCGTGGCCGGCTCGTCGTGGGAGGGCGGCTCGTCGAGGTCGCCGTCGATGCCGCCGGGGCACGATCGGGAACGTACACCTACGCCGTGCCGGGCCCGCTGGCCGATCTGGTCCCCGGGGAAGCCGTCCTGGTGGACTTCGGACGCCGCCAGGCGCTGGGGATCGTCATCGCCGAGACCGACCGGGTGCCAGGCGTCACGCCCCGCCCGATCATCGACCGGGTCCGGGCAGACGGTCCGCTCCTGCCGCCGCTCGGGTTGCGACTCGCGGCGTGGATCGCCGCGCACTACCTGGCGCCGGCCGCACTCGTGATCCGGGCGATGCTGCCCCCGGGGTTGCTGGAGCGCCTGGAGCTCGTCGCCGAACTGGCGCCGGGTGACGGCCGATCCGGTCAACAAGGCCAGGATCGCGCGGTGACAGACCTCCTCGAGCAGCTCGAGCGCGGCCCGCGACCCGTTCGCGACCTCGCCGGGCCGGATGGTCGCGCTGGCTTGCTGCGCCGGTTGCGCGCTTTCCAGGCAGACGGCATCGTGTCGCTTGAATGGATCCTTTCGGGCGCCGGGGCGGGGCCGCGCTACGAGCGATGGATCCGGGTCCTTCCCGACGGTCGTGCGGCCGCAACGAGTCTCGCGAGTGGGGCGCGTCCGACCGGCCGACCGCTCGGACCGCGCCAGGCCGCGGCGCTCTCCGAGCTCGCGACGAGCGCGTCAGGCGAACTCCCCGCGGCGGAGCTCGGCGGTCGTCACGGGACGGCTGCCCTCGCGGGTCTCGTCCGGCGGGGTTTGGTCGGAGCGGAGGTTCGGGAGCGTCCTCGTCGCCCGCTCGCCGCAAGACCGGCCGGTGTGCGCGGCGGTCGTCCGAGCGCGAGCGTGCTCCTGCCCGCCCAGACCGAAGCGCTCGAGCAGGTCAAGGCGGCCATCGAGAGGCGTAGTGCGCGGCCGCTCCTCCTCGATGGGGTGACCGGTTCGGGCAAGACCGCGATCTACATCGAGGCGATCGCCGCCTCGCTGGAGACCGGACGACCTGCGCTCGTGCTCGTGCCCGAGATCGCCCTGGCGATGCCCCTCGTGGATCGGCTGCGGCGTGACCTCGATGTCCGCGTGGCACTGGTCCATTCCGGCCTGGGGGAGGGGGAGCGCGCCGACGAGTGGCGACGGATCCGGGCGGGCGACGTGGATGTCGTCGTCGGCACCCGGCTCGCCGTCGCGGCGCCGCTTGCCGACGTTGGCCTCGTGATCGTCGACGAGGAGCACGACGCTGCGTACAAGAGCGACAGAACGCCCCGCCTCCAGGCCCGCGACGCGGCGATCCAGCTGGCCGAGCTTGCAGGGGCGGCGATCGTGCTCGGTTCCGCGACCCCAGCGGTTGACAGCGTCGGTCGGGCACGGGCCGGCGAGTACAGCCGGACGGAGCTCCCTGTTCGCCCGGTTGGCGTCCTTCCCGAGGTCGAGGTCGTGGACCTGCGCGAGGAGCTCGCCGCCGGGCAGCGCGGCCTGCTCTCACGAGCGCTTGGGCACGGCCTCGCAGCCCTCCAGACCGCGACGGGCGAGCAGGCCATTCTCGTCCTGAACCGGCGCGGCACGGCGTCCGTCGTGCTGTGCCGGGATTGCGGGCACGTCCAGGCCTGCCCCGATTGCGAACGACCGCTCGTCTACCACCAGGCCGGGACTACGCTGCGCTGCCACCACTGTGGCCGCGCCACCCCGGTCGCCTCGCGCTGCCCGGCCTGCGGTTCGCCCCGGATCCGCTACCTGGGTGGCGGCACGGAACGGCTCGAGCGCGAGGTCCGGGAGACGTTTCCGGCGTTGCGCGTCGGAAGGCTGGACCGGGACGTCGTCGAGCACCGTGGGGCGGCCGAGCGGGTGGTCGACGCCTTCTCCGAGGGTCGCCTCGACGTGCTCGTCGGGACGAGCCTCGTGGCGAAGGGCCTCGACATTCCGTCGGTGACGCTCGTCGGCGTCGTGTCGTCCGACATCGCCCTGAACCTGCCCGACGAACGCGCGGCGGAGCGGACCTACCAGCTGCTGGTCCAGGCGATCGGGCGCGCCGGTCGTGGCGAGCTTCCCGGGCGGGCGATCATCCAGACCTACCAGCCCGACCATCCGGCCATCGCGGCCGCAGCATCCGGCGAACGGACGGCGTTCTACGACGCCGAGTTGGCCTTGCGCGAGCGGTTCGGTTCTCCACCCTTCGGGCGGCTGGTCAAGCTCACGGTCGGCCTGGCCGATCCCGCGGCGGCCGAACGCGAGGCGGCCGCGATGGCGCAACGGCTCCGGGACCGGGCCGCCGAGCGCGGTTCCGGCGTGGTCGTAGTGGGGCCGGCGCCGGCCTACATCGCCAGGCGGGCCGATCGCTGGCGATGGAACGTGGTCCTCCGAGGCGCCGATCCGGTGGCGCTGCTCGATGGCGGGCTCGACGCACCCTGGTCGGTCGACGTCGATCCCGAATCACTCCTGTGAGGTTGCAAGGCCCGCGTCATGACCTCGCGCCCGGTTCGTGCGACGATGAGCGGCCAATACCACGAGGAGCGGACGATGATTGAATCGACGAACGGGACGCCTGCCGACGAGCCGAAGGCGGACGAGACCTTCACCTGGGCCAATGACGATCCTGCCGGCAGCGCAAAGGGCTCCTCCGGGACGACGGCGACGAGCATCCTCGACTCCGTTCGGGAGGCCGTCGACGACCTGGCCGAGCGTGCCGCACCCACCGTCCGGGAGCTTTCCGCCCGTGCCGCCGAGCTGACGGCCATCGCCGCGGACAAGGCGGCGCCGTTTGCCAAGCGAGCAGGCGAGGTCACCGCGGACGCGAGTGGCAAGCTGGCCTCGCGCTCGCGCGAGTGGGCAACCGAACTGCGGGCATCGGTCGCAACGGCCGAGCCGGAAACGGGCGCGGCACCCGCCGCCACCGACGCGCCCGTCGGAGAGGCGTCACCGGCCGCCAGCGAGCCGACCACGGACCAGCCGGGGTCGATCTGAGCCGGGCCGCCGCTATACTTCGCCGATGAGCGTTCGTCCGATCGTCCAACTGGGCGACCCACGCCTGCGACTCAAGGGCAAGCCCGTCGACAGCTTCGGGAAGTACCTGCACGGGTTGCTCGATGACCTCGCGCACACCATGCGCGACGCGCCTGGCGTGGGTCTCGCCGCGCCGCAGCTCGGCGAAGCGATGCAGGCCTGCGTGATCGAGGTCGAGAACCAGCTGTACGAGCTCGTCAATCCGCGGATCGTGCGGTCCACCGGCGACGATCGCGATCTCGAGGGCTGCCTGTCCATCCCAGGCTACGTGGCGTATGTCACGCGACGCGAGCGGGTCTGGGTCGTCGCCCAGGACCGGCACGGGAAGCGGATCAAGGTCTCGGGCAGCGGGCTGCTCGGTCGGGCCCTCCAGCACGAACTGGACCACCTGGACGGCAAGCTCTACATCGACTACCTCGAGTCGATGGACGAATTGCTGGCCGTCGGCCCGCGCGACGAGGAGACCGAGGGCGTCGAGGAGCGCACGCCGGCGCTGGCGTGACGTCCGACCGCGGCCCATCGGGCGTGCCGGTCCGGACGATCTTCCTCGGATCGGGCGCGTTCGCCGTGCCGATCCTCGAAGCGATGGTTGCGAGCCCCGAGGTCCAGCTGGTCGGCGTCGTATCGGCGCCCGACCGACCGAGCGGCCGTCGAGCGGAGCTGACCGCGGTCCCCGTGGTCCGGCGCGCCAGTCAGCTCGGGCTGAGGTTGCTGCAACCGGAGCGGCTGCGCCGGCCCGAGGCCGTGGCGGACGTGGTTGCGCTTCGGCCCGATCTCGGCGTGCTGGCCGACTATGGGCAGATCGTGCCGGCAACGGTGCTCGCCATTCCGCGATACGGGATCCTCAACGTGCACCCGTCGGCACTGCCGCGCCATCGTGGCGCCACGCCGATCCCGGCGACGATCGCTGACGGCGATCAAATCGCGGGGGTGACCCTGATCCGGATGGACGAGGGTCTCGATACCGGTCCGATCGTGGCCCAGGAGACGTGGGACCTCGACGGTTCCGAGACCACCGAAGAGGTCGAGCAGGAAGCCGCGAGTCGTGCCGCGGCGTTGATTCGCCGCACCCTCCGACCGTGGCTGGACGGCGTCCTCGCACCGACGCCACAGGACGAGGCGGATGCGACGCTCACCCGGCCGCTCCGTCGGGAAGACGGGCGGTTGGACCTTCGCCGGCCCGCCGCCGAGCTCGAGCGCCTCGTTCGAGCCCATGTGCCGTGGCCGGGCAGCTTCGTCGAAGTGGGCGACGTCCGGCTGATCGTGCTCGAGGCAGAAGCCATTGCGTCCGGGCCTGGCGACGTGTCCGGTCGGGTCGTGGCGGATGGCGACGGCCTGGCCCTGACGACCGCCGACGGCCGCCTCCGGCTGATCCGAGCGCAGCTCGCCGGGCGCCGGCCAGCCGATGCCGTGGCACTGCGTCGTGGCGCGCCCACGCTGGTCGGGCAAACGATCGAGCTGCGCTAGCATCGTCGGCATGGACCTCGCCATCGCGCCCACCCTCGACGCCCAGCCGGGCCTGTCGGGATTGCCTCCGGATGCGCTCGCCGGTTGGCTGGCCGAGCGCGGTCAGCCGGGCTACCGGGCACGCCAGGTCACCGAGGCGGTCTGGGGCGGCACGGTTGCGACGATTGAAGACGCCGTCACGCTGCCGGCCGAGCTTCGGCGAGAGCTGGCGGAAGCCTTCCGCTTCGATACCGTCGTGGACACAGAGCTCCGCATCACGGACGGCGGCCTGACCGAGAAGGCCCTGCACAGGCTCGGCGACGGGGCGCTGATCGAATCGGTGCTCATGCACTATCCGGCCCGATCCGGGTCGCGCGAGCGCCACACGTTGTGCATCTCGAGCCAGGCCGGCTGTGCCGTCGGCTGCCCGTTCTGTGCCACCGGCGAGCTCGGCTTCGGTCGCGATCTCCAGACGGCCGAGATCGTGGACCAGGTCCGGTCCGCCTCACGACGGTTGATCGCCGACGGCCGGCGGCTGACCAACATCGTGTTCATGGGGATGGGCGAGCCGCTGCTCAACCTGGACCGCGTGCTGGCCGCGATCGAGGCGCTCAACGACCCGCGCCGGTTCGGATTGGGCGCCCGTCACATCACGGTGTCGACGTCGGGCGTCGTGCCCGGGATCCGACGGCTCACGGCCCTGGGGCCGCAGTTCACTCTCGCCGTCTCGCTGCACGCCGCTCGCGATCCGCTCCGCGATGTCCTTGTCCCGCTCAACCGCCGCTGGCCGGTCGCCGAGGTCGTGACGGCGGCCCGCGAACACGCCGCCGCGACCGGCCGGCGGATCAGCTACGAAGTCACGATGATCGACGGGATCAACGACACGGATCTCGATGCCGACGCCATGGTCGAGCTCCTGCGGGGCGATCACGCCCACGTCAACCTGATCCCGATGAACCCGGTCGCCCACACGCCCTGGACGGCGAGTCCGATGCCGGTGATCGAGCGGTTCGCGGCCATGCTGCGAGCAGCCGGCATCGAGACGACCATCCGCCGGAACCGCGGCCAGGAGGTCGGCGCGGCCTGTGGCCAGCTGGCCGCGGAGCGTGCGGGCGATCCACCAGCGCCCGCGGTTGCGAGGCGTCGCGCACGACTCGTGGCCGAGAGTGCGGCGGCGCTCCTCGGCGAGCGCAGCCATGACCCGGCCCCGGCCGGGGTGGGGGACTGACGGTGCCAGGCGGTCGGGCGAGGATCGCCGCGAGCATCCTGGACGCCGACCTGTCCAACCTCGCCTATGCCGTTCGACGCCTCCACGCGGCGGGCGCGGACCGCATCCACCTCGACGTGATGGACGGCCACTTCGTGCCGAACCTCACCTTTGGCGCGAAGGCGATCAAGCACCTGCGTCGTCGGACCGACCTGCCGCTCGACGCGCACCTGATGATCAGCGAACCTGGCCGGTACCTCGATGAGTACCTTGACGCGGGTTGTGATTCGATCACGTTCCACGTCGAGATCGACGAGGAGGTTGCCCCCATCCTCGAGCGGATCCGCGCCGCCGGGCGCGCAGCCGGTCTTGCGCTCCGCCCCGCGACGCCGCTCGACGCGCTGCGGCCCTACCAGGAGCTGCTCGACATCGTGATGGTGATGACCGTCGAGCCAGGCTTTGGCGGACAGACGTTCATGCGCGACGTGGCCAAGGAGAAGCTCCTGCCCGCACGCGACTACCTCAGCCACAAGGTCTTCGGGGGCGAGGTTCACGTCGACGGCGGCGTCAATCGCGAGACGGCCGAATTCGTGGGTTCGCTCGGTGTGGATATCCTCGTCGTCGGTTCGGCCCTGTTCACGAAGGGTCGCGACTTGGGGCGCGAGATCCGCCTGATCAAGGCCCTCGCGGACGAGGGATACCAGTTCGGGTTGAACGACGGCGTGCCCCCGATCCCGCGCGATCGGATGGTCACCTTCACCGCGCTGCCAAAACACATCGCGCATGAGTTCATGGACCAGATCGAAGCCGGCGGCATTCCCGTGGTGATGCTCCGCGGTGAAGGCCGGATCAACCCCGACGGGATCCGCGACTACGACCTGCTCGTCCCGGCCACGGTGGAGGCGCTCGTGATCGAACGCCATGGCGACGCGCGCGACCGCCACCAGCGCGCCGCCGAGACCTGGCGCGAAACATTCATTCGCGAGCGAGGTGTGATCGCGCCACCCAGCCACCCGTGAGAGCGCTCGTCCAGCGCGCACGACGGGCCGAGGTCCGGGTCGGGGGAGAGAGCGTCGGGGCGATCGGGCCGGGCCTTG
The DNA here is from genome assembly GCA_963809045.1 of uncultured Chloroflexia bacterium. Classification (GTDB taxonomy): domain Bacteria; phylum Chloroflexota; class Limnocylindria; order Limnocylindrales; family CSP1-4; genus SPCO01. The sequence goes on along the minus strand of CAWEHW010000004.1, from coordinate 1,978,134 downwards.
TGATCCTGCTGGGCGTGGGTCCTGATGACACGGACCGCGTCGCCGACGACCTCGCGCGGAAGATCGCCGAGTTGCGGATCTTCATGGACGACGACGGCCGGACGAATCGCTCGCTGCTCGATACGGGAAGGGGTGCGCTGGTCGTCTCGCAGTTCACCCTGTACGCCGACACCCGTCGTGGCCGACGGCCCGGGTTCACGACCGCTGGGCCACCCGAGCTCGCCGAGCGCCTGTTCGGGCGGTTCGTCGAATCGCTGGGCGCCGTGGGGGTCGAGGTGGCAACCGGCCGCTTCGGCGCGGAGATGGAGGTCGAGCTGGTGAACGACGGACCGTTCACGATCTGGCTCGACAGCGCGGACCGCTGAGGTCCGCGACGGCTACGAAGCGCCTACTTCGCTGACTTGAGCTGTGTGCGCCGGCACCGCGTGCAGACGAGCGTCTTCACGGGGCTGCCCTTCTCGAAGATGACGAGCGGCTGCAGGTTTGGCTGCATTCGGCGGTGAGCTCGAACGCGGTTCATCCCCGACGACTGCGGGTTGAACCCGCCCATCGAAGTCTTGCCGCAGATCGCGCAGGAGCGGGCCATGCGTGGTCCTCATGGAAGTCAGGCGAACGGATGCAGGCCCGGGGACCGGGCCAAGCGGAGCGGTAGAATACCACAGGGTCCAGACCGCTCCCGGTACGGACGCCCAGGCAGCAGCCGACCATCCGTCAGCGAGGAGGACCGAGCCGCGTGCCACTGAACCCGACCCCCGGTCGACTGCTGGTGACCCGTCGCGCCGTGCTGGACCTGATCCGGACCGCGACGCTCGGCAGCTACGGTGTCACCGGGCTCGCGGCCGGGCCCATCGAGCAGCTGATGGGCTGGTTGGGCCTCGCCCAGCCGGGGATCCGCCTGCACCTGGAGGCTGACCTCGAGGTCGAGCTCGACCTGACGATCGCGTCCGGCGTGCCGGTCGCCGAGGTGGCGCGTCAGGTGGACTCGGCCGTGCGCTACGCCATCCGACGCGGGATCGGCCGTGAGGTCGCCCGGCTGACCATCCACGTCGATGGGCTGCGAGTCGCGCCCGGCGCCACACCACCTTCGGTCATCCCGGCAGACCCCAGCGCGATCCGTCCGCGCGACCTCGCGGACAGCGGCACGGACGTCGCCTGATGGCCCGACGCGCCTGCGATGGCGCCGGGCTCCTCGATGCCTTCCGGGCGGCCGTCGCCAATCTCGAAGCGCACGTTGACGAGATCAACGCCCTCAATGTCTACCCCGTCCCGGACGGGGACACGGGATCGAACATGCTGGCGACCGTTCGCGCGGCACTCGACGAGGCGGAATCCGTTGCCGGGCAGCCGGCCGATCGGGTAGCCGCCGCGATCAGCTTTGGCGCGCTCATGGGCGCTCGCGGCAACTCGGGCGTCATCACCAGCCAGATCTTCCGCGGCATGGCCGAGGGTCTCGGCGGAAAGGCCCGCTTCAACGGCCTCGACCTGGCGCACGCCCTGTCCGAAGGCGCGCGGACGGCGTACGGTGCGGTCGCCAAGCCGGTCGAGGGAACGATCCTGACCGTGATCCGCGAATCGGCGGCGGCGGCCGTCACCGCGGCAGAACGCGATGCCGATATCGAATCGGTGCTCGGCGTCACGCTCAGCGCCGCCGAACGATCGGTCGCCAGGACGCCGAGCCTGCTGGCGATCCTGCGCGAGGCCGGCGTCGTCGACTCGGGCGGCCAGGGTCTCTATCGCCTGTTCCAGGGTGCGCTGCTCCACCTGGCCGGTCGGTCGCCGGCAGGGGCGGCCCGCGGTCGTTCGAAAGTCACGGTCGGCCCCAAGGTCTCCACCCTCGTCGCGCACGCGGACGAGGGGTTTGGCTACGAGACGATGTACCTCCTGCAGCCAAACGGTTCCGGATCGCTGGACGTCGACGCGATCCGGGACCACCTCGAATTGATCGGCGAATCCGTGCTGGTGGCCGGTGACACCCGGGCGCTGAAAGTTCATGTCCACAACGAACGCCCCGACCTCGTGATCGGGTACGGCCTGTCCGTCGGGACGCTGAGCCGGATCAGCGTCGAGAACCTGGACAACCAGGCGCGCGACGTCCGCGAGACCCGCGCCGCGTCGTTCACCGGAACACCTGCCGTGGCGTTGCTCGAGGGTGCGGCCACGTCGACGGTCTCGACCGCGACGGCCGCCGATCGCCAATCGGCCCCTGCGGAGCGCGTCGCCCCGGCCCTCGGCGTGCTGGCCGTGGCGGCGGGCGACGGTCTCGCCGCGATCTTCCGTGAGTTCGGCGTCGCCGGCGTCGTCAAGGGCGGCCAGTCCGCCAACCCGAGCACCGGCGAGCTGCTCGCGGCGGTCGAAGCGGTGGACGCGCGCGAGGTCATCATCCTGCCCAACAACCCGAACGTCGTCCTGGCTGCCCGTCAGGTCGCAACGATGACCGACCGGCCCGTGGTCGTGGTTCCATCCCGCAATGCTGCCGAGGGCATCGCCGCCCTGCTGGCCCTCGACCCCCAGCTCGACGCGAACGCCAATGCCGGACCGATGACCGAAGCCGGCCGGGCGATCCAGTCCATCGTCGTGACCGAGGCCGTCCGGGATGCGACGATCGGGGGCCGGAAGGTCAAGCGTGGACAGACGATCGCGCTGGATCCCGACGACGGCCTGGTCGCGGTCAATGGCAACCGCGAGAAATGCGTCCTCGCTGCGATGGCGTCGCTGCAGCCCGGCTTCGAGCTCGTCACGATCTTCTACGGCGACGGCGCGGACCTCGCCGAGACCGAGGGCATGGCGAAGCGAATCGGAGCGATCCTCCCGGCGGTCGACGTCGAGGTCCGGCACGGTGGCCAGCCGTTCTACCGGTACCTGATCGCCGCCGAATAGGCATGGCCAAGGCGACCGTCCGGACCCCTGTCCCGACCGACCCGGCGGAGCTCCTGGCGACCCCGCTGGCCCAGTCCGGGCTCGCCGCCGGCGGAGTCCTTCGGCGGGCGGGGATCAGGCTCGACTTCTACACGGTGCGGGACCTGCTGTTCCACCTGCCTCGTCGCTACGACGACCTCCGCGAGATGCGCAAGCTCGGCGACCTGTTCATGGAGCAGGACGGGTCGGTCCTGTCCGTCCAGGCTCGGGTGCGCGCCGTCCGCGTCGAACCTGGGTTCCGGGGACGGACCCAGCGGACGATCGCGCAGCTCGAGGACGACACGGGCAGCATCGATGCGACCTGGTTCGGCCGACGCTTCATCGAACGACGCCTGCCGATCGGCGCCGAGATCGTCGTCTCGGGCAAGGTCAAGCACTTCGGCCGCCGGCTGACCTTCGACAACCCCGAGTTCCAGGTGCTCGCCGGTGACACCGCAATCCTCCACGCCGGCCGCATCGTGCCGGTCTATCCGCTCACGGCCGGGCTGACGGCGGCTCGTCTCCGGACAGCCATCCGGGCGGCGCTCGACGTCGCCGGGCATGCCTACCCGGAGTACCTGCCGTCGTCGATCCTGGGGGAGGAACGCCTCGTGCCGATCACCCGGGCGATCGAGGAGGCGCATTACCCCGAGACGTTCGAAGGACGCGACGCGGCGCTCGAGCGACTGGCGTTCGATGAGCTCCTCGCGCTCCAGATCGGGATGGTCCAGCGGCGACGACAGCGTGTCCGCGACGCCGCGCCGGTCGTGACCCTGGACGCCGCCGATGACGGCAGGATCCGGACGGCGCTCGCCGACGCGATCGGGGCGCGGGTGGGGCAGGCCATCCGCCTGACCGACGACCAGGTGTCCGCGATGGACGCGATCCGCGGCGACCTGCTCCGATCGACGCCCATGCTCCGCCTGCTCCAGGGCGACGTCGGGTCGGGCAAGACCGCCGTCGCGGCATACGCGCTTGCCGCGACGGCCCGTGCCGGACTCCAGGGCGCGCTCCTGGCGCCAACCGACCTGCTCGCGCGCCAACACCTCGAGACGGTCGCCGGATTGCTCGAGGGCGTCGGGATCGGCGTGACCCTGCTGACCGGGTCACTTAAGGCGGACGTCAAGGCCAAGGCCCTCGAAGCGATTGCCTCGGGGCAAGCGCTCGTCGTCGTCGGCACGCACGCCCTGATCCAGGAAGCCGTCTCTTTCGCCGACCTTGGCCTGGTCGTCATCGACGAGCAGCACCGCTTCGGCGTCGACCAGCGTGGCCAGCTCGAGGCCAAGGCCGGTGGTCGCTCGCCCCACGTCCTCCTGATGACCGCAACGCCGATCCCGCGGACCCTCGGCCAGGTCCTGTACGCGGACCTCGACGTCTCGGACCTGCGGACGCCTCCGGCTGGGCGGGTCCGGATCCGGACCGGGCGCAAACGGCCGGACGATCTCGACGGAACCTGGAGCCGCGTCCGGACGGAGGCCGCCCTCGGCCATCGGACGTTCGTCGTCGTCCCGCTGATCGAGGAAGGGGTTGACCCGGGCGATGGTGCAGTCGCGGCCGAAAGCGAGGCGGTTCGCTTGCGAGCGCTCCTCGACCCGCTCCGGGTGGGCATGGTCCATGGGCGGATGAAGGCCGGCGAGCGCGACGCTGAGATGAGCCGGTTCCGGGACGGGGAGCTGGACGTCCTCGTCGGCACGACGGTGGTCGAGGTCGGGGTGGACGTCCCGGCGGCCACGATGATGGTGATCCAGGGCGCCGATCGCTTTGGCCTCGCGCAGCTGCACCAGCTCCGCGGCCGCGTCGGTCGCGGCTCCATCGAGTCGTTCTGCGTCCTCGTCTCCGACTCGACGGACGAGGTTGCGCAGGCGCGCCTCAAGGCGGTCACCGAAACCCACGATGGCTTTGCGCTGGCCGAGAAGGACTTCGAGCTCCGCAAGGAGGGCGACGTCCTGGGCCTGGCGCAGAGCGGATTCCCGCGCCTCCGCGTGGCGTCGCTCCAGGTCGCGGCGCATCGGGACCTGGCCGTGCGGGCGCGAGCGCATGCGGAACGGTTGCTCGACGCCGACGGCTCGATGGTTCCACCGCATCCCGCGCTGGAGGCGGAGCTCGTCGTTGGCTGGCTCCGTCGGGTCGCCGCAGCAGAACCCGCGAGCGGCGTGTGATCGGTGGCTGACGCGGGTCGGGTCATTGCCGGCGTGGCGCGGGGCATCCGACTCGAGGCGCCCGGCGCGGGCACCCGGCCACTTGGCGATCGGGTCAAGCAGACCCTGTTCGCCATCCTCGAGCCCGATCTCCTCGACGCACGCATCCTCGATCTGTTCGCTGGCAGTGGGGCTGCCGGGATCGAGGCGTTGTCGCGTGGCGCCGGCCACGCGACCTTCGTCGAGCGTGACGGCGCAGCCACGCGAGTGATCGCCGCCAACCTGGAACGGGCTCATTTGGGCGGGGGGCGCGCCACCGTCGTCAAGGCGGACGTGGTGCCATGGCTTCGTCGGATCGAGCCTGGGTCGGGCGACGCGTTTGATGTCGTCTTCGTGGATCCGCCCTACGCGGATGCCGGAGCGATCGTCTCCACGCTCGAGACGCTCGCCCCGCGACTCAGCCCTGGTGCTCGGGTCGTCGCCAAGCACTTCTGGAAGGAGCAGCCGCCGGCAAGGATCGGACTGCTAGCATCGGAACGCGAGCGCCGGTTTGGTGAGACGGCGCTGACGTTCTACCGCCTCCAGGAGGATCGATGAACACCACCGCGGTCTACCCGGGCTCGTTCGATCCGATCACCAACGGCCACCTCGACATCATCGCGCGGGCCGCGAACGTCTTCGACCGCGTGATCGTCGCCGTCCTCGCCAATCCTAGGAAGGCGCCGCTGCTCGACGTCGAGACCCGCATCCGGATCATCCGTGAAGCGCTGCGGGATGCCGGTGTGCCGACCGATCGCATCGACGTCGAAGCGTTCGATGGCCTGACCGTGGAGCTGTGCCGGGCGCGCGGTGCCGGCTCGATCGTCCGCGGCCTGCGCGCGATCAGCGACTTCGAATCGGAAATGCAGCTGGCCCACAACAACCGGGTACTCGCCGGCGAGGTCGACACCGTGTTCTTCATGACGTCAGTCGCCAACGGGTACGTCAGCTCGAGCCTCGTCAAGGAAATTGCCGCGTTTGGGGGTGACGTTTCGACAATGATCCCCGCCGCTGCCGCAAGCGCCCTTGCCGGGCAGACGCAATCCCGCTGAACGCCGTCCACGTGCCATAATCGAACGCGGTCCGACCCGGCCCGAGCCGATCGACCCAGGAGGGCACGCCGATCGACATCATCTTTCTCGTCGAGCGCCTCGAATCCCTGATCGCCAACGGCAAGAAGCTGCCGCTCACGACGAACGTCGTGCTCGACCAGAACGCCGCGCTCGGTTTGATCGATGAGCTCCGGGTGGCCGTTCCAGAAGAAGTCCGGGCCGCCAAGCGGATCAACGCCGAGGGCGAGCGGATCATCGAGAAGGCCCAGGACGAGGCCGAGCGGATCGTGGCCAAGGCCCAGGAACAGGCGGCCTTCCTGATCGACGAACGCGGCTTGACCCAGGCCGCCGAGGCACTCAGCCGCCAGATCGTGGCTGACGCTCATGCCGACGCCGACGAGATCCGGCGTGGCGCGGACGAGTACGCCGTGAGCGTCCTGGTCGGTCTCGAGGGCGATGTCGTCAAGACCCTCCAGAGCATCAAGAAGGGGATCGCCCTCCTCGACGAGCGGCGCGCCACACTCGACGTGGACGGCCTCGGCCCGGACGATCCCGAGCCGCTCGAAGCTGAGTGGGAGGACGAGGCCGGCGAGCCGTCGCAGGCTGCGCGGTGACGGGGCGGCCGTCTGACGGGCCGCTTGTCTGGAATGTCGCGGGTCTCCTCTCCGACGTCCCCGGCGCCGAGCGCGACTACGAGGTTCGGGATGTCCGGATCGACCTCGGCGAGGACCTGGCGCTAGCCGAGCCGATCGAGGGCCGTGTCAATTTCGGGCGGACCAATCGCGGCATCCTCGCAAGCGTCGACCTCCACGCAGCGCTGGCGCTCCAGTGCAGCCGCTGCCTGCGGGACATCGCGTTCGCGGTCGACGCCCGGTTCCAGGAGGAGTACCTGCCGTCGCTCGACCTGGCCAGCGGGCGGCCGCTGCCGTTGGCGGACGAGCCGGACGTGCTCCGGCTGAACGACCACCACGAGCTCGACCTCGAGACACCCGTTCGGGAGGCCGTCCAGCTCGCCGAGCCGATCGCCCCGCTCTGTCGCCCGGACTGTCCGGGGTTGTGCGTCGTCTGTGGTGGCCGGCTCGATGAAGGAAGCCACGACCATCCTGACGAGGAGATGGACCCTCGCCTGGAAGCCCTCCGGGCGTTCCGCCCGGATTGACGGCCGGGGACTGACGCCGTGACCATCGTGATCCGCGACGCCGAGACAGACGCCGACCTGGAGGCGTGGCGCAAGGTTCGCATGGCCGTCCTGCCCAACGAGCGGACGCTGCCGGTCGCCGAGATGCGAGCCATGGCCACGCCCGAGACCCGCTACGTCATCGCGGAGCTCGATGGCAAGCTTGCCGGCTCGGGCCTGGGCGGCCGATCGAGCTTCGATTACGCGGGGATCCACCCCCGGGTGCTTCCGGGCGCTCGCCGGCGCGGGGTGGGCTCCGCCGTGCTCCAGCACCTCGCCGACCACGCGATCGCGACCGGGTTCACAGAGGCCGGGACGCTGGTCGACGACGAAGGGTCGATGGCCTTCGCCGAACGGTTCGGGTTCCGGGAAGTGGACCGCCAGATCGAGCAGGTCCGGGCGATCGGGAGCGAGCCCACTCCCAACATCCCCGAAGACATTCGGGTCGTCACCGTGGCCGAGCGTCCCGAGCTGTGGCCGGCCGCCTACGACCCGCTCGGCCTCGAGGCGCTCGCGGACATGGCGACCGATCGCCCGATCGTCGTCTCGCGCGAACAGTGGGAGCGGGACTGGCTGTCGTCGCCTGAGGCGATGTTCATCGCGCTGTCGGGCGACGTGATCATCGGTTGGGCCGGGCTGGAGCTCGACGAGGACCAGCCCGAGCGAGCGGAGCATGCGTTCACCGCGGTGGCGCGGCCCTGGCGACGGCGCGGGATCGCGTTGCTGCTCAAGCGCCTGACGCTTGCCTACGCGGCCGCGAGCGGGCTGCACGAGGTCTACACCTGGACCCAGATCGACAACGCCGACATGCGCGCCCTCAACAAGCGTCTTGGCTACGTCGAGCGCGGCCTGAGCATCACGGTGCGGGGGCCGTTGCCGCTACGCCAGCCATGAGCAGACGTGGGCGCCCGTTTCGGGGTAGACTCCGCCGTCGACGCGAACCGCGGTCACGCTGAGCGCCGTCGAGCTTGGCCGCCCCCGATGGGCGGTCGAGGCGAAGGCGGAGGTGAGCGGCGCAGCGAGCGCACCTGAGGTGCGTGAGCGAAGCAGCGGCGCCGACAACGCACGCATCGGCCGTTCCAGCGGGCGCCCACGATAAGGAGCACGAAACCCCAATGGGTGTACCCAAGCGACGAGTCTCACACGCCCGCCAGGGCGAACGTCGCGCACATCTGGCCATCAGCCTGCCGAACCTCGAAGAGTGCTCGCACTGCCACGAGATGAAGCTGCCGCACCACGTCTGCCCGAACTGCGGCTACTACAACGGCCGACTCGCCATCCAGCTGAAGCCACCGGCCGCCGACGACGCCGCCCGCTGACGCGGTGACAGCGTCACGCGCTGACGCGGCAACGGCGTCGCCCGCGATGGTCGACCTCGATGGCGGACCCGGCATCCGCCTCGCCGTCGACGCGATGGGCGGCGACCACGGCCCGAGCGAGGTCGTCCCGGGCGCGCTCGATCACGCCAGGACGCACGCGCAGGACCGGGTGATCCTGGTCGGTGACGAGCGAACGATCCGGTCGATTGCCGGTGAGCTACCGGCGAACGTTTCGATCGTCCATGCCAGCCAGGTCATCGGCATGGACGAGCATCCCGCGCTCGCCATGCGTGAGAAGAAGGACGCCACGATCGTGGTGGCCATGGACCTGGTCAAACGCGGCGAAGCGGACGCCGTGATGACCGCGGGGCACACGGGCGCCGGCATGGCCGCGGCCGTGTTGCGCCTTGGGCGGCTGCCGGGGGTCGATCGCCCGGCCCTCGCCGTCCAAATGATCACGGACGCCGGGCCCATGGTCCTGCTCGACATCGGGGCCAATCCCGATTCGACGCCCGAGAACCTCGTCCAGTACGCACGGATGGGGGCAATCTTCGCGGAACGCGTCCTGGGCGTGGAGTCGCCGCGGGTCGCGCTGCTTTCGATCGGCGAGGAGAAGGGCAAGGGGGACGCCAGGATCCAGCGCGCCACCGAGCTGCTCGACGCGTCGGGCCTGCGGTTCGAGGGCAACATCGAGGGCAAGGACCTGCCCCACCACCACGCCGACGTCGTCGTCTGCGATGCCGTGCTGGGCAATGTGGTGATCAAGTTCTTCGAGGGCTTGTCCGGGTTCATCTTCGACCTCTGGCGTCGTGAGCTCGGCGGCTCGCTCCGTGGCCGGCTCGCGTACCTGCTGTTGCGCCCCGGCGTCGCCCGGATCCGCCACGTGTTCGACTACGAGCGCGCCGGCGGGTCCCCGCTGCTGGGCGTCCGGGGGTCCGTGATCATTACCCACGGTCGCGCGAAACGGCGGATGATCGGCTTCGCGTGCGAGGTCGCGGCGACGACCGCACGAACCCGCGTGCCCGCATTGATCGCCGAAGCGTTGGCAACGAGCACCCAGGAGGCACCATCGTGAGCGGGCCGGAGCTGTCAGTCGGACGAGGCGTCATCGCCGAGCTGGTCCGGCTCGCCGCGTTCGAGGTCCCTGGCGTCGCTCGCGTCGGACGTGGCGGCGCGGTGTGGCGGCGCATCCTCGGCGGACCCGCCGTTTCCGTGCAGGTTCGCAACGATCGCGTGCTCGTTCGGCTCTGGGTCGTTGCCCGTCCGGGACAGGCCCTCGGGCCGCTCGCGGCGCAGGTCCGAACCGCCGTCGCCGCGACCGTCGAACGGCTGCTCGGGCTGGACCTCGGCGCGGTCACCGTGCTGGTCGATGGCGTTGGGGGCTGACCGGGTCCGCGGACGGCGGACCGGCCGTCGCCTGGCCCTCGCGGCCGTCTTCGAGGCGGACTTCGGCCAGCGAACCGCCGATGCGGTGCTGGAGCGCCATCTCGCGGAGTCCGAACGCGACGACACGGCCGCCGAGCTGGCCCGCGAGCTCGTCGCTGCCGAGGTGCTCCACCGGGATGCGATCGACGCCGAAATCACGCGCCGCGCGCCCCAATATCCGGTCACCGGACTGGCCAGAATGGACCGGGCGCTGCTCCGTACCGCCATATCCGAGGTGCTACACTCGGCCACGCCGGCCCGGGTGGCGATCGCCGAGTGGGTCGAGCTGGCACGGACCTACAGTGGAGACTCGATGCGGCGCCTCATGAACGGCGTCCTCGGGAGCATCGCAGCCAGCGGCGACGCGCCGACGGCATCAACACCAAGCTCCGAGGAGGGAGTCAGTGGCAACCACGTACGAGCGCCTCAAGAAGATCGTCGTCGAGCAGCTCGGCGCCGACGAGGATGAGGTCAAGCCCGAGGCGTCGTTCGTCGATGACCTGAACGCCGACTCCCTCGACCTCGTCGAGCTCATCATGAGCCTCGAAGAGGAGTTCGGGACGGAGATCTCGGACGAGGACGCGGAGAAGATCCGGACCGTCCAGGACGCCGTCGAGTACATCGACGAGCGATCGTCCTAGCGCCGCTCAGCTCCGCCGCGGCCGGCCGGCGAGCATCGTGCGTCCCGCCGAGGCGCTGACAGCCCATCTCGGCCTGCCGGTCCGCGACCTGGACCTCCTCGAACAGGCACTGGTCCATTCGAGCTGGCACCACGAGCACCGTGACGGCGCAGTTGGCCACAACGAGCGTCTCGAATTCCTCGGCGATGCCGCCGTCAACCTGGCGATCTCGCAAGCGCTCTACGCGCGTCATCCCGGCGACGACGAGGGCTACCTTTCGGCACGCCGGGCAGCCATCGTCTCGACGGTCGGGCTGGCCAGGCTGGCGGGTCGGATCGATCTCGGCCGGTTCCTGCTCCTCGGTGAAGGCGAAGCGCAGCGGAGCGGCCGGCGCCGCCCGTCGCTTCTGGCGTCCACCTTCGAAGCGGTGGCAGGCGCCCTGTACCTCGATCTCGGGTTCGCCGCGGTGCGTGACTGGCTGATCGCCCTCGCCGAACCGGAGCTCAGCGCCGAGGCACCGATCGGGTCGCTCAAGAGTCCCAAGAGCCGGTTGCAGGAGTACACCCAGCGTCGGTCCGGCGACCGGCCCACGTACCGCTTGCTCGACGCCACGGGCCCGGACCACGAGAAATCGTTCCGGATCGAGGTCTGGGTCAGCGGCACGTTGCTGGGCGTCGGCGAAGGACCCTCGCGCCGAACCGCTGAGACCGCCGCGGCCTCACAGGCGATCGAGCTCCTCCGCGCCGAGGCCGGACCCGAGACCGGCACGATGCCGGCCGGGGAGTCGGTGCCATGACAGCGCTTCCGACCGAGACCGATGGCGCCACGCCGTCCGGCAACGGCCCGGGAAATGGAGGTGGTCCGGGCCAACCGACCGAACCACGCCTCCTGGCGCTCCGGGTCCAGGGCTTCAAATCGTTCGCCGAGCGCACGACCGTGGAGTTCGGACCGGGGATCAGTGCGATCGTCGGGCCGAACGGATCGGGCAAGAGCAACCTCGCGGACGCGCTGCGCTGGGCTCTGGGCGAGCAGGGCCGGGCCCTTCGCTCCCGCAAGGCCGAGGACGTCATCTGGGCCGGTTCGGAGAAGCGACCCGCGCAGGGCATGGCCGACGTCAGTCTCATGATCGACAACGCGGACGGCCTGCTCCCGGTCGACTACCAGGTCCTCGAGCTCGGACGGCGGCTCTTCCGCTCGGGGGAGAACGACTACCTGCTCAACAAGACGCGGATCCGCCTGCGCGAGCTGGTCGACCTGCTCGATGCCGCACACCTGGCGGACAACGCGTTCCTGTTCATCGGTCAGGGCATGGTCGACCAGGCGCTCGCGCTCCGACCCGAAGAGCGCCGGCCGCTGTTCGACGAGGTCGCCGGCGTCCGGCGCCACGAACGTCGCCGGCGCCGGGCCGAGGAGCAGCTCGTCGAGTCGGAGGCCAATCTCGCACGCGTCGAGGACATCCTGGGCGAGCTGCGCCCGCAGGCCAGGCGTCTCGCGGCGCAGGCGGAACAGCAAGCGAGCCGTGCGTCGACGGCGGATGAGCTTGCCACGGCTCTGCTCGGGGCGATGCATGCCCGGTGGTTCGAGGCAGCGGCCCGGGCCACGGAGACGGCCTCGCTCCGCGCCCGAACGCAGGCAGACGTGGACCGGGCGATCGGCGAGCTCGCGGCCGCCGAGGCCGGCTCGACTGCCCTGGCGCACGAGCTGGCCGCACGGGCCGCACTCGAGCGAGAACGCCGCGAGACGTACGAGTCGGCCCAGGCGTCTGCGAATGCCCTGCGGCTCCGCGAGGCGCGCCTGGCGTCGGAGCTCGAGGCGCTTGGCCGCGACCGGCATCGGCTCGCCGCCGAGCGTTCCACCGCGGAAGCCGAGCTCGAAGCGGCGCGCAGGGCGCTGGCCGCCCCGATCCCGGCGCGCGATGTCGAGCTCGAAGCTTCGGTCAGCGAAGCGGAGCGGGCCCTCAGCGGTGCGCTCGAGGAGCTTGCGGCGCTCCGGGGCGCCGAGCAGGCGCACGGGCAGGAACTGGCCGCCATTCGGCGGGCCGCCGCGGCACGGGAGGCCGAGCTCGAGACGAGCCGACGGCGATTGTCCGAAGCGGAGCGTCGAAGGACGGAGGAGGCGGCGCAGGCCGCGGTCGCGGTGGAGCGACGCTCGGAGCTCGAGGCGTCGCTGGCTGCCGCACGGTCTGCCCTTGTCCGGGCCACGTTGGACGAGCAGGGGGCCACCGAGCGGCGCGATGCTGCGCAGCAAGCGGCCCTGCAGGCCGAGGCAGTGCGATCAGCGGCCGATGCCCAGGCGGCGAGTGCCAGCGCCTCGCTCGCCTCCACGGAGGCCCAGCTGGCGGCCCTCGAAGCTCGGCTTGCCGAGGAAGAGACGCGGGGCATCGCGAAGGCCGCACGGCGCCACGGCGGTCGTCGCCTTGACGAGGACCTGGTGATCGACGCCGGCTTCCGCCCTGCGGCCGAGACCGCGCTGGCCGAAGCCACGCGGGCGTATATCGTCGGTGTCGCAGCGATCGAATCGCTGGCGGAGGAGCGCGGCTTGTTGATGGTCGCGGAACGCGCCGCTGCGGCGGTCACCGAGGACGCCCATGAACGGCGCTTCCGTGACCGCCTCGCCGAGGCGGGCGGCGGTCTGCTCGACTCGGCCGTCCGGCGGGACCCAAGCGGAGCGGCTCGTCGACTCCTTGCCCGCGCCGCGTGGCTGCCGGACCTGGCGGCGTGCCTGGCGATCCAGGCAGTCCTGCCGGCGGGTTGGATCGCCGTTCCCCGCGACGGCAGCGCGGTGGTGACCGACCTGTCGGTGTCGTTCGGGGCGACCGAATCCGTGCTCGAGCGCCGCGTCGACGCGCAGCGGCTCTCTGCCGCCGTTGCAACCGCGGAGGCGGAGCTCGCACGGGTCAGCGATGCGGCGACGACCGCCGCGCGTGATGGGGTCACGGCGGCGGCGGCCGTCGAGGCGGCGCGAGATGACGAACGCCACGCCGGCAGCTCGCGGCGGGCGGCTGAGGAGGCCGAACGGGTCGCGTCGCGACGGCTCGAGACCGTCGCCCGCGAAGCCGCCTGGCACGAGGCGCAAGCCGAACGCCTCGCCGGCGAGCTCGATCGCGCCCGCGAAGCCGTGACGGCCCTGGAGGAGGCAAGCGGCGGCGAGCCTCCGGTGGCCATCGGAGGGTCCGCGAAGGTCGGCGCCGCGATCGGGACGTGGGAGACGAGGGCTGCGGAACTGCGTGCGCGGCGAGATCGGCTCGCGGACCAGCTCGGGATCCGGGACGCCGGGCGACGCGACGCAGAGCATCGTCGGACACGCGCGGAAGCCTCCCTGGCCATGAGCGAGGCGAGATTGGCCCGAACGGAGGAGGAGCTCGCCGCACTGAGCGTCCGTGACCGCGATCTCCTTGCCGAACGGGACGCCATCGCCGGCGAGATCGCGAACGGCACGGCCCGCGAGGCATCGGCCCGCGCTGCCCTCGAGCTGGTTCGGTCTGCCGATGCCGCCGACCGGGAGCGCCTCGAAATGGCCGAGCTGGCCGCGGCCGCCGCACGGGATCGCCTTCGGGCGATGGACGAGCGTCTTCGTGGGGCTGATCGCGCGGAGATGGAAGCCCGGCTCGGGATCGACGCCTTGCGCGAGGGATTCATCGCCGAGCTGGCGGGGCTCGGTGAGCTGGCCATCGGCCCATTGGCCGCGGCCGCCGGCATCGAGCACCGTGGCCGAGCCGCAAACGACATCTCCGCCATCGAGGACGAGGGTGCCGTCTCCGACGACGTCGCCCAGCTCGAGGCCCTGCTGACGGCGATCGGATCGATCTGGGCCACCCAGCCGCCGACCCTGGCGGCGCCGAGCCCCGCTCGACTCGGTCAGCTGCGGCGCCGCTTCCATGAGCTCGGCGCGGTGAACCCCTTTGCCGTGGACGAGTACGCGGACGTGAAGGCCCGGCTGGAGACGCTGGAAACGCAGGCCGCCGACCTTCGAACGGCGATCGCCAGGACGCGCGAGCTCATTTCCGAGCTGGACACGATGATCGGTGATCGCTTCCAGACCACCTTCCGCGCGCTGGAAACGGCATTCGCGACGCGGTTCGAGCAACTGTTCGGAGGTGGGTTCGCCCGGCTGTCGTTGACCGATCCTTCGGACATCGGGTCCAGCGGGATCGAGATCGTCGCACGACCACCCGGGAAGAAGGCCCAGGCGCTCGCGATGTTGTCGGGGGGCGAACGCGCGTTGACGGCCGTCGCGCTGCTGTTCGCCATGCTCGAGGTACGCCCGGTCCCGTTCTGCGTGCTCGACGAGGTCGATGCGGCCCTGGACGAAGCAAACATCGGGCGGTTCGGGGACGCGTTGCGAAGCCTGGCGCATCAGACCCAGTTCATCGTGATCACCCACAACCGCGGGACGATCGAGGCGGCCGATGCGCTGTACGGCGTGACGTCCGGGGACGACTCTGTCAGCCGGGTCATCAGCCTCCGCCTCGACGAGGCCCAGGCGCTTGCGGCGCGTGATCGGACCGAGTTCGCCCCGGCGGGCTAGGCTTCCGGGCATGCGCTTCTGGCGGCGACGCCCCGACGAACCCGAGACGCTCGAGACCGATCCCGAGTCCCTCGAACCCGAGGCGGGACCGCCCGGATGGGAACCCGATCCCGTCGACTTCGAGGACGCCGAACCGGCGCCGCTCGCCGACACATCCGGCGCCGAACCCAAGCTCGCGATCGGGTTGGAGGGTGGTCTCGAGCGAACCCGCGGCGGCTTCATGTCGAAGCTTCGTGGGTTCCTCGGGGGTGACGAGGGCGGTCCGGCCTGGGACGACGTCGAGGAGACGCTGATCGCCGGCGATGTCGGCGCGGCCCTGGCCATCGATCTCGTGGAGCGGGCTCGGTCCCGGCGCGATCCCGGTGGCCCCGAGGCCGCGATCCGCTCCGAGCTCGCTGCGTTGCTCGTGGCGCGGGACATCGCCTGGTCGCCACGACCGGCGAGCGGCGACGGTCCGGCCGTGGTGCTCGTCGTGGGGGTCAACGGCACAGGCAAGACGACCACGATCGGCAAGCTGGCAAGCCGGTACGCCGCCGAGGGCCGGAGCGTGATCCTGGCGGCCGCCGATACCTTCCGCGCCGCGGCCATCGACCAGCTCAGGATCTGGGCGGATCGCGCCGGTGTGCCGGTCGTGGCCCATGCTCCAGGAGCCGACCCTGGCGCGGTCGTCTACGACGCGCTCGATGCGGCCGTGGCCCGGCACGCGGACCTGGTCATTGCCGACACCGCCGGTCGATTGCACACGCGGTCCAACCTGATGGACGAGCTGGCCAAGGTCCGCCGGATCGTCGACAAGCGCCTGCCGGGCGCGCAGCCGGAGATCCTGTTCGTGCTCGACGCGACGACCGGTCAGAACGGGTTGGCCCAGGCCCGAGCCTTCCACGATGTCGTCGGGCTGACCGGGATCGTGCTGACCAAGCTCGATTCGACGGCCAAGGGCGGGATCGTGTTCGCCATCGAGGATGCGCTCAAGGTCCCGGTCCGGTTCGTGGGGGTGGGGGAGGCGGTCGATGACCTCATCCCGTTCGATCCGGACGCCTTCGTCGCAGCCCTCTTCGCGTAGGGTCAGCCGCCGACGGGTTGATCCCGTTCCGCAAGGGCCGCCGCGGCCGCCGCGGTCTCGGCTCGTGGCCCGGCTTGGCCATCGCCGCGATCGGATGGCGGCTGGGGCAGCGCGATCAAGGTCCGAACCGGCGAGCCCCACAGGATCACTGCCCCAAGCAGCCCCCCAAGTGGTGCCAGCCACGCCACGGCACGCAACCCGATCACCTCTGCCAGCAGCCCCGCCGCGAGCGTGGCGCTCAGCTGGGCGAGCGTTGCGGCAACGTGGAATGTCGAGCTAACACGTCCAAGGGCGCGATCCTGCACCAGGGTCTGCTGGACCGTTCGTTCGGTGATGTCGTAGACCGTGACGGCGGAGTCGGCGACCAGCTGCTGCATCACGAGGCAGCCGATGGCGACCAACGGAAGCCCGGCTGGCGCCAGCGGGATGAACGCGTTTCCCACGGCGGCGAGGAGCATGGCGACGATGGCCACGGGCCCGATGCCCCACCGTTTCGTAGCCCGTGACGCCACGACCGCCCCGATGAACGACGACGCGCCGCCGACCCCGGCGACGACGCCGAGGACCCACGGATCCAGGCGCAGCTCATCGAGAACGAACAGGAACCACGTGGCACCGAAGATCCCCCAGAGCGCATGCAGCGCCATCTGCGCCCCGGCAAAGGCTCGAAGGATCGGATCGTGGATGACGAGCCGCAGGCCGTCGCGGATCTCGCGTAAGACCGGTTCGCGGTCGGCCTTTGGCGGCGGGGGAGCTTCCTCGCGCCGGATGGTCCCTAGAAGGAGCGCCGACACCAGGAACGACACCGCGTCTAGGGCGATCGCGATCGGTGCCGTCAGGAGCTGGACAAGGAAGCCGCTGACACCGAAGGCCATGAATTCGGACGCCGAACCGCTCGCCGCCAGCGCTGCATTCGCATCCACGAGGCGTTCGCGTTCGACGATCGTCGGCAGGTAGGCGTTGTCGGCCGAGTCGAAGAAGGTCGTCAGGATCGCCGCGAGACCCGAGACTGCGAGAAGCTGCCAGAACGTCAGGACACCGAAGGCGAACGCGAGCGGAACCGAACCGAGGAGTGCCGCTCGACCGAGGTCGGCCCAGATCAGGACCGGCCGGCGCCGGAGTCGATCGACCCAAGCGCCAGCCACCAGCCCGACCACCAGGGTCGCACCGAGCTCGAGCGCACGCAGGATGGCGACCTCGAACGCGCCGGCGCCCAGGACGAGGATCGCCGCGAGGGGCAGCGCTATCCGGGTGACGAGGGAGCCGAAGATGGAGATCGTCGCCGCGCCCCAGACGCGCACGAACGCCGAGTTTTGCCAGAGCGGAGAACCGAAGGGATTGCGCACGAGCGCGGAGCATATCGCCCGTGGCGGGTCGCGACGGCCTGCGCTAGACTCCGCCTGCCTCGGTGCGTCAGAACCCGCGCACCACCCGGCTCGGTCGTTCGCCGAACCGGTTCACCACCCGACGGAGTCCTGCCAGGACCATGTTCGACACGCTGAGCGAGCGCCTCCGGAAGACGCTCGGCAACCTGACCGGTCGCGGCCGGATCAGCGAGGCCGACGTCGATGTCGCCATGCGCGAGGTCCGCCTGGCGCTCCTGGAGGCGGACGTCAACTTCAAGGTCGTCAAGGACTTCATCGCCCGGGTGCGCGAGCGAGCCATCGGGCATGACGTCCTGGCCAGCCTGTCGGCAGGCCAGCAGGTGGTCAAGATCGTCAACGACGAGCTGGTCGACCTTCTCTCGGCAGGTGACCGGACGTTCCACCTCAGCGGCAACCCGGCGGTCGTGGCCATGGTCGGTCTCCAGGGCTCCGGCAAGACGACCTCGACCGCCAAGCTCGCGAGACACGTCGTCAAGCTCGGCCGGCGGCCGCTCCTGGTCGCCGCCGACCCGTATCGACCGGCTGCCGCGGACCAGTTGCAGACCCTCGGCAAGTCGTTGGACATCCCCGTCTACCGGGCGCCGGCCGGCACGTCGGTCGTCGACATCGCCCGCGGCGGCGTCGAGGCGGCCAAGCGGCAGGTCCGGGACGTCGTGATCCTCGACACCGCGGGCCGGCTCTCGGTCGACGAGGCCTTGATGGCCGAGATCAGCGCGGTCAACGACGCGGTCAGGCCGGTCGAGACCCTGCTCGTGGTCGATGCGATGACCGGTCAGGAAGCCGTGGCGGTCGCCCAGGCGTTCGTCGCCGCGGTCCCGGTCACGGGCCTGATCCTCACCAAGATCGACGGCGACGCTCGCGGCGGCGCGGCGCTCTCGATCTCCGCAGTCACCGGTGTCCCGGTCAAGTTCCTGGGCACCGGCGAGAAGACGGACGCGCTCGAGCTGTTCCACCCGGACCGCCTTGCGGGCCGGATCCTGGGCATGGGCGACATCCTGACCCTCGTCGAACGCGCCCAGGAGGTCGTCGACCAGGGCCAGGCGGCCAAGCTCGAAGAGAAGCTTCGCAAGGCATCGTTCACGCTGGACGACATGCTCGACTCGATGCAGCAGATGCAGAAGATGGGTCCCCTCGGGCAGGTCATGTCGATGATCCCGGGGATGGGCAATCTCGCCGGCGAGGCCCAGGCCGCGGTCGATCGTGGGGATCTCAAGCGCACCGAAGCCATCATCCGGGCGATGACCGTCACGGAACGTCGTGACCCGAACGTCCTGAACGCGTCGCGCCGTCGTCGGATCGCGTCCGGGTCCGGCACCAGCCTGCCCGATGTCAACCGACTGGTGAAGCAGTTCGGCGAGATGCAAAAGCTGATGAAGCAGCTCTCCGGGAGCGGTGGCAAACGAGCCGCCCTCGGCGCGCTGACCGGCCGGCGATGAGCGCCGCGAAAGGGGGATCACGATGACCGACGATTTCGACAAGACGACGATCAGCCCACCCGAGACCTTCGAGCCCGCGCCGGATGCCGCACCGGCCGCGTCCGTCCTCCCGCCCGATCCGGCGTCCCGCGGCGCCCAGCGCCGCTGGGCCATCGCTGTCGGTGTGGTCGCCCTCGTGGTTGTCGCCAGCGCGTTCGCGTTCAGCCTGTTCACGGGCCGCGCGGCGAATGCCGTCGTGCTCGGGTATGTCCCGCAAGACTCGATCATGTACGGGGAGGTCCGAATGGACCTGCCCGGCGACCAGCGAGCCAACGTCGGCTCGTTCCTGTCCAGGTTCCCGGGCTTCGCCGATCAGTCGACCATCGAGACGAAGATCGACGAGATCCTCGATCGACTCGTGGGTGAGGCCAGCGGCGGCAGCCAGGCCTTCAGCACCGACGTCAAGCCCTGGTTTGCCGGCCAGATCGCTTTCAGCGTCGGCGCGCTGCCGGATCCCGACGACGTGACCTCGAACCCCGTCCCCACAGAAGGCGCGCGTTTCCTCGTCCTGGTGTCCATCAAGGACGAAGCGCTTGCTCGGGCCTGGTTCGACGGGATCATCGCGGAGAGTGGCGAGCAGACCGCCACGGAGACGTACAACGGCGCGACGCTGACCCTGTTCACCGCTGCCGACGAACCCGCCGCCGCGTTTGCGACCGTCGGAGGCAAGGTCGCGATCGCCGGGGACGTCGTTTCGGTCAAGGCCGCGATCGACACCGGCGGCAATGGCGCGTTCGCCAACCAGGCCGAACCGAAAGCAGCCCTCGACGCGACCACCGGCGACCACGTCGGGTTCGTCTACATCGCGCTCCGGCCGCTCCTCGACTGGTCGAGCCAGCTCGCAGAGTCCGAAATGGCCGGCGAGCTCCCGAGCGACGCGTTGCTCGGCATGATCCCCGACTGGACGGCGTTCGCCCTCCGCGTCGAAGGAGACGCTTTGCTGATGGAGTCGATCGCGCCGCCCGCGGCGCAGGCTGCAGCGGCCACGAACCGGACCTCAACGGTCGCGGACCACGTTCCCGGCAGTGCCGTCGCGTTGTCGATCAGCCACGACTACGGCCAGGGCCTGCTCGACACCCTCGAGACCTACCGCTCGGAACCCGAGCTGGCCGAGGTAGTCGAGGCGATCGACCAGGCGATCGGCTTCCTCGGCGGGCCCGATGCGGCGGTTGGATGGATCGGCGACCTCGGGGTCACGGTGACCCAGGCGGACGATTCGATCGAAGGCGGCCTCATCATCGCCCCGACGGACGCTGACTCCGCCGAGGGGCTGTTCACCAGCCTGCACACCCTTGCGTCGCTCGGCGGATCGCAGATGGGCATCGAGGTCCGCGAGGAACCGTACGCCGGAACCACGATCACCATCATCGACTTCGGGGACGTCGGCGATCTCGCCGGTGCCGCCGGTGTGCCGCCGGACGTCTCGGTCGGCGGCGTGACGCCCGCGGGGAACGTCGAGCTGGCCTACGCACTCACCGACCAGGTCGTGGTCATCGGCGTCGGACCGGGCTTCGTCCGGCACGTGCTCGACACCACCGCGGCCACCTCCCTGGGATCCACGGAGCGCTTCAAGAGCGCGTCCAATCGGGCCGGCCAGGGATCCGGCGTCGGCTACGTCGACATCACGGCCATCCGCGGGCTCCTGGAGGCGGCGCTCGCCGAGAACGCACCGGCCGACCTCGCCGCCTACGAGGCTGAGATCAAGCCGTTCCTCGAGCCCTTCGACGTCCTGGTTGCCACGACCAAGCTCGATGGCAACCTGACCCACGCCACGACCATCATCACCGTCAAGTAGAGGAGGAAGCACCAAGCCCATGGCAGTTCGCATCCGGCTGACGCGCGTTGGCGCGACCAAGCAGCCGACCTATCGAGTGATCGTCGCCGACGGTCGCAGCGCCCGCGACGGACGCTCCATCGAAACCCTCGGGCACTACAACCCGCGAACCGATCCGGTCGAGTTCCAGGTCGACGCCGACAAGGCGAAGGCCTGGCTCGCCAAGGGCGCGCAGCCGTCCGACACGGTCCTGCGGCTGTTCCGCAAGGCGGGCATCGTGCCCGCGGCCAAGTAGGAGCGACGACGATGGCAGCCAAGGACCTGGTCGAGTACGTCGCGAAGGCGCTGGTCGACGATCCGTCCGCCGTCACCGTGGAGGTCGTGGAGGAGGACGGCGCGACCGTCATCGAGCTCCACGTCGCCGAGGACGACATGGGCAAGGTCATCGGGCGGAACGGCAGCGTCGCCAAGGCGCTCCGCACCCTGCTCAAGGTGACCGCCGCCCGGGACGGCGAGCCGGTCCAGCTCGAGATCCTCTGAACGACGAACGACTCGTGGTCGCCCTCGTCCGGGGCGTCCACGGTCTTCGGGGCGCGATCCGCGTGGAGGTCCTGACCGACCGGCCCGAGGAGCGGTTCGTGCCCGGAGCCGTCCTCTACCGCGAGGGCGGTGCGGAGCCGCTGACCATCGCGACCGCCGAGGAAATCGTCGACGGCCCGGGCTGGCGGATCCGGTTCCGCGAGGTGACCTCGCGCGACGGAGCCGACACGCTGCGGGGCGCCTACCTCGAGTCGGTCGTGCGGCCGGAGGAAGACCTTGCGCGCGGCACGTACTACTGGCACGAGGTCATCGGGACGCCGGTCCGCGGGACTGACGGTGCCGAGCTCGGCACGGTGCAGGACATCTATCGGATCGGCGAGACCGAGGTGTTCGTCGTCGGTGACGGGCCGGTCGGCAGTTTCGATCTTCCGGCGGTTCGAGCCTTCATCCGGATCTTCGCGCCACGCCGCGGCGAGATCGTCGTCGACGCCGAGGCGCTCGATCTGCGACCCCTCCGCGTGACCACACCGGGCGAGCGACCAAGGGCTCCCAGGCGCCGCAGCCGGCGGGCCGAGGCCGCTTCCTCGCCGCCACCCGAGGCCCCGGCGTCCTGATGGCGCTCGAGATCGACATCCTGACGCTCTTCCCGGCCATGGTCGAGGCACCGCTCGCCGAATCCATCCCTGGTCGGATCCAGGAGAAGGGTCTCGCGGACATCCGCGTCCACGACCTGCGCGCCTGGGGCCTTGGGCGCCATCGATCGGTCGACGACACGCCATACGGCGGGGGAGCGGGCATGATCCTGCGACCCGAGCCGGTGGCAGCCGCGATCGATGCCCTGCGGCGCCCGGATTCGACGGTGATCCTCCTCGATCCTGGCGGCGAGGTCTTCACGCAGGCCACAGCCGTGGACCTGGCGACCCGTCCGCACCTGGTGTTCGTCTGTCCGCGGTACGAAGGCGTGGACGAGCGCATTCGATCGCTGGTCGACCTCGAGCTCTCCATCGGGGACTACGTCCTGACTGGCGGGGAGCTCCCGGCCCTCGTCGTCATCGACACGGTGATCCGCCTGCTTCCTGGCGCGATCGAGGAAGCCTCGACGGCGGAGGAGTCGTTCTCCGGCGGCCTGCTCGAGTACCCGCAGTACACGCGACCGCCAAGCTTTCGCGGCATGGACGTCCCGGCCGTGCTGGCGTCGGGCGATCACGGGGCCGTGGATCGCTGGCGCCGGGAACAGGCTCTCGAACGGACGCTCGCGCGGCGGCCGGATCTACTCGCGGGCGAAATGCGTTCGCCGGATGGAGAACCCGACCTGGACCCGAAGCCACGCTCCTCGCGCAGGTCGGCTGATCCGGCGTAACCTCTGCTATACTCCGCCGCCGGCCACCGATCCCGTGCGCCGCTTCCATAATCGTCCACCCGCAGCCCTCGCTGCCCAGCAGAGTCAGGAATCCCTTCGTGAACGTGCTCGACGAGATCGTCCAGGACCAGCTCCGCACCGACCTGCCGGAGCTCGCGACCGGTGACACCGTGAAGGTGTCGGCCAAGGTCATCGAGGGCACGCGCGAACGGATCCAGGTGTTCGAGGGCACCGTGATGCGCCTACGCGGCGGCGGGATCACCCGCTCCATCACGGTCCGCCGGATCGCCTCCGGCGTCGGTGTCGAGCGGACGTTCAAGATCAACAGCCCGCGGATCGAGAAGATCGAAGTCGTCCGCCACGGCGTCGCCCGGCGCGCCCAGCTCTACTTCCTGCGCGACCGCGTCGGCAAGGCGGCAACCCTCCGCGAGCGCCGCAGCCGCAGCTGACGGAAGCCCAACGCGAGCTCCCGACCCCGCCACATCGGCGGGGTCGTTCGATTCCGGTAGGCTTGTCGCCGATGGCTCCGAAAGTCCCGACCCTGAAGTGGGAACGCCGCCTGTGGCGCGAGGGCCTGACCCGGGTCGTGGGCGTGGATGAGGTCGGTGTTGCGCCCACGTGCGGGGCCGTTGTTGCCGCCGCGGTCATCATGCGACCCAATTGCCACCGGATCCCGGGCGTTCGCGACTCGAAGACGCTGTCCGCCGGCCAACGAGAGCGCCTTGCCCCGCGCATTCGTGCCCGTGCGGTAGCCGTCGGTGTGGGAGCCGCCTCGGTGCGCGAGATCGACCAGCTCAACATCTACCACGCGACCCACCTCGCGATGCGCCGCGCGATCGCGCGCATCGGCGGGCACGAGCACGTCATCGTCGACGGCAACCGGATCACCGGGTTCGAGGCGCTCGTAGGCCCGTACTCGAACGTCGTGGACGGCGACGCCAAGGTGTACTCGATCGCCTGTGCCTCGATCGTGGCCAAGGTCGTTCGCGACCGGATGATGACGCTGCTCTCCGCCCGGTATCCGGGCTATGGCTGGGAGCACAACCAGGGCTACGCGACGCTCGAACACCGACGCGCCATCCGGCGGATGGGCCTGACCCCGTTCCATCGACGATCGTTCCTCGCCCTCCAGCGCACGCTGGCCGGCGACCAGGTGTCGCTGGACCTGTTCGGCGAGGGGCTCGACGAACACCTGCTCGGCGATCCGGGGATCGAGGGTCCGGTCACTTTCCCGATCGACGATCTCGAGCTCGTCGAAGCCGGAATGGGTGTGCCCGGATAAGCCCTGGTCGATCGCACATGCCTAGCGTGCGCGGATGCGAACCGACGCCCAGCAGGCGGGCGACGCCGCCGAACAGCTCGTCGCCGACCACCTTGCGGCGATGGGCTGGCTCATCCTCGGACGGAACGTCCACGTCGGGCGGTTCGAGCTCGACGTGATCGCAGTGGACCCAGGTCCGCCCCGGGAGCTCGTTGCGGTCGAGGTCCGCTGGCGCGCCAGCCGCGGGTTCGGGCTGCCGGAGGAGACCGTCGACCGGCGCAAGCGCTCGCGTGTCCGAGCGGCCGCGTACGGTCTCCTCGAGCGTGGCGCATTGCCGGACGGGTCGCCAGTTCCGCACCTGCCGCTGCGGTTCGACCTGATCGTCGTGGAGCCGGGTGACAGGATCCGTCATCACCGCCACGCCGGATAGGCGCGCGGCCGCGAGGGATTCCTCGCGCATGAGCATCGCCGGGCGCGCGTGGGGTGCCTACCATCACCACGATGCGACTGAGCGCCGGGATCCTGCTCTACCGTCGGGTCGCCGGCGGCTTCCAGGTTCTGCTGGCGCATCCGGGCGGGCCGCTGTTCGCGAAGCGCGATCACGGCCACTGGACGATCCCGAAGGGCGAGCCCGACCCCGACGAGCCGCTCCTGGAGGCCGCCCGGCGGGAGTTCGGGGAAGAGACGGGCCACGGGCTCCCGGACGGCTCCGTTCTCGAGCTCGGATCGATCACCCAGAAGGGCGGCAAGGTCGTCCATGCCTGGGCTGTCGAAGGCGACCTGGATCCCGAAGCGGCGCGATCCGAGACGTTTGAGATGGAGTGGCCGCCGAGGTCGGGCAGGAGACAGTCGTTCCCCGAGATCGATCGCGTCGCCTGGTTCGATGCCGACGAAGCGCGACGTCGGATCAAGGACACCCAGGCACCGCTGATCGACCGCCTCGCGGCCATGGTTTCCGGCGGGTCCTGACGACAGGTTTCGTGCACGCAGCCTGAAGACGGACCCGTGCTACACTCCCGCCGGTCCGCAGACCCGCGACCCGGGACTGCGAGCCACGAACCAATGCCCGCGCAATGGCGTGGAGCTCACACGCGAACCGTTCCGACCGGGACGGTGCCGGCACCCCGCCCAGGGACCGGCCCCCGGCGACGAGGTTCGCGGAGGAACGAACCGAACAGGAGGTCGCTCATCATGCCGTCCGTCTCGATGCGGCAACTACTGGAAGCCGGAGTCCACTTCGGTCACCAGACCCGCCGCTGGAACCCCAAGATGCGCCCGTTCATCTTTGCCGAGCGCAACGGGATCCACATCATCGATCTCGCGCAGACCGTCCAGCGCCTGGACGTCGCGCTCGAATTCGTGCGCGAGACCGTCGCCCGCGGCGACCAGGTCCTGTTCGTCGGCACCAAGAAGCAGGCCCAGGAGCCGATCGCCCAGGAGGCCACCCGCGCCAACCAGCCCTACGTCAACAAGCGCTGGCTCGGTGGCATGCTGACCAACTTCACGACGATCAAGAAGCGGATCGGCCTGCTCGAGCAGCTCGAGGCCCGCCAGCAGAACGGCGACTTCGAGCGGATGACCAAGAAGGAAGCCGCCAAGCTGACCGAGGAAATGGTCAAGCTGCAGGGCACGCTCGGCGGGATGCGCAAGATGAAGCGGCTCCCCGGCGCCATCTTCATCGTCGACCCGCACCGCGAGCGGATCGGCGTGACCGAGGCCAACAAGCTCGAGATCCCTGTCGTCGGCACCGGCGACACCAACGTCGATCCGGACGAGCTCGACTTCATCATCCCGGCCAACGACGACGCGATCCGGGCCATCCGCCTCCTGTGCACGGTGGTTGCCGATGCGGCCATCGAGGGCGCCCAGCAGCGCTCGGCGCGAAGCTCTTCGGAGCCCGAGGCGATCGAGGCGATGGCCATGCCCGAGACCGAGGACGAGGAGCCGGGCGCGACGGACGAGCTGGTGGCCGCCCTCGCGGGTGGCGCTGCACTGTCCTTCGAGCCCGACGTCGACGATGACGACCTCCTGCCCGGTGACCGCGTCGCGCGGGCCGAGGCAGCCGTCGCAGAGGCTCCACCGGAGGCCACGCCGGAGGAGATCGCAGCGGAGCTCGCGCGGGAAGCCGCCGAAAAGGCCGAAGAGACGGCCGGCTGAGCCAGGCCGGCTCCGCGGCCACTCGCCGTTCCGGCGGGGCTGCCACACACGAAACGACAGCGGACGCCTCGATGCGGACGCGCATGACAGGAGAACACACAGGCATGGCGGACATCACGGCCGCGCTGGTCAAGGAACTTCGCGATCGGACCGGGGCGGGCTTCATGGATTGCAAGCAGGCGCTCGTCGCAGCCGATGGCGACATCGACAAGGCTGCGGCGCTGTTGCGCGACAAGGGCCTCGCGGCGGCGGCCAAGAAGGCGAGCCGGGAAGCCCTCGAGGGGCTGATCTCGAGCTACATCCACACGGGCGGCCGCGTGGGCGTGCTCATCGAGGTCAACTGCGAAACGGACTTTGTCGCCCGCACCGATGAATTCCAGAAGCTCGTCCGGGACCTCGCCGTCCAGGTCGCGGGGCTCGCCCCGCTGTACGTCGACGCGGACGGCATCCCCGCTGCCGACCTTGACGCCAGGAAGGCCGAGCTCCTCGAAGACGGCGCCACGCAGAACAAGCCCGAAGCCATCCGTGCCCAGATCGTCGAGGGCCAGCTCAAGAAGTGGTACTCGCAGGTTTGCCTCTACGACCAGCCGTTCCGCGATGAGGAGCGCACCGTCCGCGAACTGATCAACGAGAGGATCTCGACCATCGGCGAGAACATCCGGGTCCGGCGGTTCACGCGGTACGCTCTCGCGGAGGAGCTGTGACCGAGCCTGCCGCGGTGGCGCCATCGGCCGCCGAGCCCCGCAAGCCCCTCCGCTACAAGCGGATCCTCCTCAAGCTGTCCGGCGAGGCCCTCCTGGGCGACCGCCAGTACGGCGTCGATCCGGCCGTTTGCACGTTCATCGCGAAGCAGGTCGCCGAAATCCATCGATTGGGGGTCGAGGTGGGGATCGTCGTGGGCGGCGGCAACATCTTCCGCGGCCTGGCCGCGTCCGCTCGAGGCATGGATCGGGCCACGGGCGACTACATCGGCATGCTGGCCACGGTCATGAACGGCCTGGCCCTCCAGGACGCACTCGAGCGGGCCGGCGTCGCCACCCGCGTCATGACCGCGATCGCCATGAATGAAGTCGCCGAACCGTACATCCGCCGCCGCGCGATCCGCCACCTCGAGAAGGGCCGCGTGACCCTGTTCGTCGCGGGGACGGGCAATCCGTACTTCACGACCGACACGGCTGCGGCGCTCCGGGCGGTCGAGATCAATGCCGAGGTGCTCCTCAAGGCGACGAAAGTCGACGGCGTATACGACAAGGACCCCATGGCGCACCCCGACGCGCAGCGCTACGCTCAGCTCGAGTACGCGGATCTGCTTCGGGACCAGCTGCGTGTTCTCGATTCAACGGCCGTCAGCCTGTGCATGGAGAACGATCTGCCAATCGTCGTGTTCGACCTCAATCAGCCCGACAACATCACGCGGGTGGCCGTCGGTGAATCGGTGGGCACCCTCATCTCGGGCGCCAAGCGCGCAACGAACGCCGCCGGAGGTGCGCGATCATGAGCAGCGAGATCCTCAGCGACGCCGACCACAAGATGGCGCGCGCCGTCGAGGCCATGGAGCGCGACTTCCAGGGCCTGCGCACCGGCCGGGCGTCCACCGCGCTCGTGGAACGGATCCACGTCGAGTATTACGGCACCTCAACACCGCTCAACCAGCTCGCCGGGATCAGCGTCCCTGAGCCGCACCAGATCGTCATCCAGCCGTGGGATCGAGGCGTGCTCGGGGCGATCGAGAAGGCCATCCAGAAGAGCGACATCGGCCTCACACCAAACGTCGATGGCACGGTCGTCCGGCTCAACATCCCGGCCCTCACCGAAGAGCGTCGCAAGGACATCGTGCGGAGCGTCCACAAGCGGATGGAGGAGGCCCGGGTGGAGATCCGTAACCTGCGCCGGGACGCGGCCGACCATCTCAAGCGCGAAGAGCGTGACGGGAACGTCGGTCAGGACGAGGCGCATCGTGAGCTCGAAACGCTGCAGAAGACGACTGATCGGCATATCGCCGAGGTCGAGCGCCTCGGTGACGTGAAAGAGCAGGAGGTTCTCGAGGTCTAGTGGCTCGCGCACCGCTCGCCAGGCCAACCGATGCGCCGCCCGCGGCGCACGTGCCGGTGCGCGACACCGACGCCGGGACCTCGCCACGCCCGGACGACGCGTTGGCGTCGATCCCCGATGTGCTGCCACGACACGTGGCGATCATCATGGACGGGAACCGACGCTGGGCGCGGCAGCGGAACCTCTCGGAGCTCGATGGGCACGCGGCCGGTGTCGAGGCGATCCGCGAGCTCCTTCGCCACGCGGTGCGTCGCGGTGTGCCGGTGGTCACCGTGTACGCCTTCAGCCGCGAGAACTGGGCGCGTTCCGATGAAGAGGTCACCGGGCTCTTCGAGCTCCTCGAGGCCGCGATCCGAAGTGAAACGGACGAGCTTCGGGCACAGGGCGTGCGGATCCGGTTGCTCGGACGGCTCGAGGAGCTGCCCGAGGCGACCCGGGCTTCGATCGGGGAAGCGCTCGATGCGACAGCGGGTGGCGATCGGCTGCTCCTCAACGTGGCGTTCAATTACGCCGGTCGGACCGAGCTCGTCGACGCGTTCCGCCGCCTCGTCGCCAGCGGCACGTCCCCCGAGGCCATCGACGAGGCTGCGATCAGCGCGTCGCTCTACACCGCAGGGCTGCCCGATCCCGACCTGGTGATCCGGACCGGCGGCGAGCAGCGCTTGTCCAACTTCTTGATCTGGCAATCCGCCTACGCCGAGTTCTACTCGTGCGACGCGTTGTGGCCCGATTTCGGGCCCGAGGCGTTCGACGCCGCATTGCGCGAGTTCGCCAACCGCCAGCGCCGCTTCGGTCGCTGAGCGAGCCGGGTCGGGGCAATGCGTCAGCGCGCGATCAGCGCGGCCCTGCTCGTCCCTGTCCTGCTGCTGGTCCTGGCCATCGGCGGGCCACTGCTCGCCGCAGCCGTGGCCCTCATCACGGCGCTGGCGGCGCTCGAGGTGTTCCGCCTCCTGAAGGCGGCCGGCTACCCGCCGCTTCCGGCGCTTGGAACGGCACTCGCGCTTGCCGTCGTGGTCGACGCGGGGTTCCCGGGCCTGCTGGAGGGCAGCGGACTGCTCCTTGGAGCCATCGGGGTCGTGCTGACAGCGGTGGCGTCGTTCGCCCGGCAGGATCCACACGATGGGGTCGCAGCGTGGATGGCGACGATCTTCGGTGCGGTCTACGTCTCGCTCCTCGCGTTCCTGCTCCGTCTGGGTCACGCGGCTCCGCCAGTGCCTGCGGACGCGCCGGTGGCCTGGCTTGGCGCAGAGCGAAGCTGGATCCTCGTGCTGGTCTTCGCGGTCTGGTCCTATGACACGGGCGCCTACCTCGTCGGGAAGCGCCTTGGCAGGACGAGGTTCCTGTCCCACATCTCGCCGTCGAAGACGGTCGAAGGCCTCGTGGGCGGCGTCATCGCCACGACCGCCGTCACCGGCCTGCTGCTCTGGGCGGTCGGTCAGATGCCCATTCACGCGTTGATCCTCGGGCCGCTCATGGCCGCCGCCGCTCAGACGGGCGATCTGGCCGAGTCGATGATCAAGCGCGCCGCAGGCGCCGCTGACTCCGGCACGCTCATCCCCGGGCACGGCGGGATCCTCGATCGGGTCGATTCGTTCCTCTTCGCCGCCCCGGTCATGACTTTGTACGTCCTCACCGCGTTTCGCCAATGACCCGCAGCGACTACGACCACCGCCAGGGCGTCGCGCTCCTCGGCTCGACCGGGTCGATCGGGCGCCAGGCGATCGACGTCCTGTCCGGGCAGCCGAACCGGTTCCGGGTGGTCGCCCTGGCGGCCGGTTCGAACGCGGCGCTGCTCGCGGAACAGGCCACGATGTTCCAGCCAGCCGTCGTCGCCCTCGGCGGCGATGCGGAGCTCCGGTCACGCGACCTTCCTGCGGGGACCGAGCAGATCGCCGGCGCAGAAGCGCTCGAAGAGCTGGCGACCCGTGACGACGTCGATCTCGTGATCGTTGCCACGGGCGGTCTCGTCAGCCTGCGCCCGGTGCTCGCGGCGCTGGCCGCGGGAAAGGTCGTCGCCACGGCCAACAAGGAGACGTTGGTAGCCGGCGGTCACCTGGTGATGCCGCTGGCCCGGCGTCGCGCGGCCGATCGCGCGGGCGACAATCCCCGGGACCCATACGCGAGTCCCCTCGCCTGGCTTCGCCCGATCGACTCCGAGCACTCGGCGATCTGGCAATGCCTGGTCGGCGAGGCCATGCAGGACGTCGCGTCCCTGATCCTGACGGCCTCGGGAGGCCCATTCCTCGACGGTCCGGCGGATCTCGCCGACGTGACGCCGCAGCAGGCACTCCGTCATCCGACCTGGACGATGGGCGCCAAGATCACGATCGATTCGGCGACCCTCGTCAACAAGGGCCTGGAAGTGATCGAAGCGCACTGGCTGTACGATGTGGACTACGACGCGATCGAGGTGGTCATCCATCCACAGAGCGTCGTCCACTCCGCCGTCCGCTTCGTCGACGGCTCCCTGAAGGCCCAGCTGGGCACCCCGGACATGCGACTTCCCATCCAGTACGCGCTGACCTACCCCGACCGACGACCGTCGCCGGTCGACCCGCCCGATCTCGTCGCCACCGGCCGGCTCGAGTTCAGGGCGCCTGATGAAGCCCGCTTCCCGGCACTCCGGATTGCGCGCGAGGCCGGTCGCCTGGGCCCGCGCGCATCGGCCGCGCTGATCGTGGCTGACGAAGTCGCCGTCGCCCGGTTCCTCGCCCGCACGCTCGAGTTCGCCGAGATCCCAAGCTTGCTCGAGGTCGCCGTTGAGCGGTTTGGGGACGGTCCGCAGGATCCGGACGTGAGTGAGCTGGTTGCGCTCGACCGCGAGATCCGGGGCGCGTTTGCGAGCGGATCCGTTCGAGGCGCGGCATGACCGGGGCGATCCAGTCGCTGATCACGATCGTCCTGTTCGTGTTCATCCTCGGCGTCCTGGTCGTGATCCACGAGCTCGGCCACTTCGTCACCGCACGGCTTGCCAAGGTCAGGGTGCTGGAATTCGGCATCGGCTTCCCACCGCGGGCCAAGGTGATGCGATCGAAGGGCGAAACGCTCTACACCCTCAACTGGCTGCCGATCGGCGGGTTCGTCAAGCTCGAGGGTGAGGACGGGACCGACAAGCACGACCCACGGTCCTTTGCGTCCCAGGGGCTTCCGACGCGCCTCCTGATCCTCGTGGCGGGCGTCGCGATGAACGTCGTGCTCGCCTTCGTCATCTTTGCCGGCATCACCTGGCTCGCATCGCCGTACATCGGCATCCGGTTCCACGAGGTCCAGCCGGGCTCGCCGGCGGCGGCAGCCGGCCTTCAGCCCGGCGAGGCGATCGTGGCGATCGACGGCGAGCGGTACCAGTTCCTGACCGGCGCGAGTGCGCTCGACGGCCTGCGCAGCCGCGCGGGGCAAACCGTCGTCCTGACGATCGACGACGAGGCCAAGAACCGGCGCGACGTCGAGGTTACGCTCCGCTCGCAGGCCGATGTCGACGCCAACAAGGGGGCGCTCGGGATCTCCGGCGTCGACCAGCCTTTCGAGGCCTATTTCTTCGGAGCGTACGCGCAGAACGATCTCCCAACGGCGATCAGCGTGGGCGCCCAGGAAACGATCCGGTGGATGGGCTTGATCGTCGGGGGATTGGGGAGCCTGGTCGGCTCCGTGGCCAGCGATCCGACGGCCCCACCGCCGGTCGCCGGGCCGATCGGGATCGCCACCCAGATCGGCGACATCTTCTGGAACAGCGGACCGATCCTCACCCTGTACGTGGCCGCGATCCTGTCCGCCAATCTCGCCGTGGTCAACATCCTGCCGTTCCCGCCGCTCGACGGAGGACGGATGCTCGTGATCACCCTCAAGAGCCTTCTGGGTGAGCGGATCAGCCTGCGGGCCGAGCGGCTGACCTACGTCGTCGGGTTCGTCTTCCTCTTTGCATTCCTGATCTGGATCACGGGGTTCGACATCGCCAGGGGCCTGAGCGGGGGCTCGTGAGCGCACAGGAGTCGCTGCGTCCACGGCGGCGGCCGACGGTGAGCGTTGACGTCGGGGGGGTGCTCGTCGGGAGCGCCCACCCGGTCGTCGTCCAGTCGATGACCAACACCGATACCGCCGATGCCGACGCCACGGCCATCCAGGTGGCCCGGCTCGCGCACGCCGGATCGCAGCTCGTGCGGGTGACGGTCAACACCGAGGAAGCCGCGGCGGCCGTGCCGGAAATGGTGCGCAAGGTGCGCGGGCTGGGCGTCGACGTGCCGATCATCGGGGACTTCCACTACAACGGGCACAAGCTGCTGGCCGAATACCCCGAGACCGCTGCCCTCCTCGCCAAGTACCGGATCAACCCGGGGAACGTCGGCGCAAAGCGTCACGACGAGCACTTCGCCACGATCGTCAGGATCGCCATCGATAACGGCGTCCCGGTCCGGATCGGGGTCAACTGGGGTTCGCTGGACCAGGCGATCCTGACCGAGCTGATGGACGCCAACGCTCGGGCCGAGGTGCCGCGCGACTCGCGCGACGTGATGATCGACGCGATGCTCGAGTCCGCGATGCGATCCGCCGAGCTTGCGGAAGCGACGGGGCTTGGTCACGACCGGATCATCCTGTCGGCGAAGGTGTCGGGCGTCCGGGACCTGGTCGACGTCTACCGGCTGTTGGCCGCACGGAGCGATTACCCGCTGCACCTCGGCCTGACCGAGGCCGGCCTCGGCGACAAGGGGATCGTGGCCTCCACGGCCGGTCTCGCGATCCTGCTCAACGAGGGCATCGGCGACACGATCCGGGTGTCGCTGACCCCGGACCCTGGTGCCCCGCGCGAACGCGAGGTGGAGATCGCCCAGCAGGTGCTCCAGTCGATGGGCCTGCGATCGTTCCTGCCCCAGGTCTCGGCCTGCCCCGGATGCGGCCGCACCACGTCGACGTTCTTCCAGGAGATGGCGCTCCAGATCCAGACCTACCTGAAGGATCGGATGCCCGAGTGGCGCGAGACGCACCCTGGGGCCGAGGAGCTCCGCGTGGCCGTCATGGGCTGCGTGGTCAACGGCCCGGGCGAATCAAAGCACGCGGACATCGGGATCAGCCTCCCCGGGACGTTCGAGGAGCCGGTCGCGCCGGTCTTCATCGATGGGCGCCTGGATCGCACGCTCCGCGGCGAGGGCCTCGTGGCGGAGTTCATCGACCTCCTCGAGGCGTACGTGGAGCGCCGGTATCCATCGACCGAAACGGTGACGCCAGGCACCTCCGGCCCGTAATCCCATCCGGGTCGTGTCCGCCCTCGACACGCCCGTTCGCGGGCGGGCGGGTTCGCCGATCGGCCGATCCGCGAGAGCCGACGATGGGTGGTGGCGGTCGTCCTCGCGGTCTTCGCGCTGGCCGTAGGCTACCTCACCTGGCGCGGAATCTGGCGTGCCGCGAACACGTCGGACGATCTCGTGGTCGGGTATGCGGCCGTCCACCCGTCCGGGTGTATACTCGGCAGTAACTGAACGGCCGCTCCAGGACGTGGGTGACCCCCACGTTTCTTTTTTGAGCCGGGCCGAAATACGGATTTCGCACACAGAACGGAGGCCATCGTGAGTCGTGACTTCGTCGGTGCCCTCCTGCAACTCAATGCCGAAAAGCAGATCTCGCGTGAGCAGCTGATCGGGGCGGTCGAGGACGGCATCCAATCGGCCTACCGGCGCGTCGCCGGTGACGAAGACATCCATGTCCGGATCGATGCCGAGACGGGCAAGATCCGGGTCTTTCGCGCGCGTCGCGTCGTCCCCGAGATCGAGGACGAGTTTACCGAGATGACGGTCGAGCAGGCCAAGGCTATCGACCCGGGGGCGGGCGTCGGCGATCTGGTCGAGACCGAGCAGCTCGACGGCGACGTCTTCGGCCGGATCGGCGCCCAGACCGCCAAGCAGATCGTCCTCCAGCGGATCCGCGAGGTCGAACGCGACCAGGTCTTCGACCAGTTCGCGAGCCGCGAAGGCGAGCTGATGACCGGCACCGTCAACCGGGTCGAACCGCGGGCAATCATCCTCGACGTCGGCAAGAACGTCGAAGCCATTCTCGCCACGACCGAACAGTCCGCCCTCGAGCATTACCGCATCGGCCAGAACGTCAAGGCGTTCGTGCTCGAAGTCCGGCGCTCAACCAAGGGTCCGCAGATCTTCGTCAGCCGGACGCACAAGGGATTCCTCAAGCGCCTGTTCGAGCTCGAGGTGCCGGAGATCCACAACGGCACGGTCGAGATCAAGGCGATCGCGCGCGAGGCCGGCAGTCGGTCCAAGATCGCGGTCGCGTCCCGCCAGGACGGCCTCGATCCCGTCGGTGCGACGGTCGGGCAGCGAGGCGCGCGTGTCCAGGCCGTCGTCGCGGAGCTGTCCGGCGAGAAGATCGACGTCATCCCGTGGAGTGATGACCCGGCGGTCTTCGTGGCCAACGCGCTGAGCCCGGCGCAGGTGATCTCGGTCGACATCGACGAGGAGCACCGGATCGCCAGCGTGACCGTGCCCGAGCGGATGTTGTCGCTGGCCATCGGGCGAGAGGGCCAGAACGCGCGTCTCGCGGCCCGCCTGACTGGTTGGCGGATCGACATCCGGAGTGACGTTTCGGTCGCCGAGGCGAAGGCCGCCGCGGATGCCGCCACCACGCCTGCGCCGCCGGTTGCGGTCGCCATCGAGGCGGCAGCCGAATCGACCGGTTCGGGCGCGGCAGAAACCGCCATCGACGCGGCCGTCGCCAAGCCGAAGCGAACGACCCGGAAGGCCGCGGCCATCGGCTCGGCGGACGACGTACCGGCCGAATCCACGATGGAGGCGAAAGGACCCAAGGCCGCGAAGCCGAAGGCGGCGACCAGGAAGGCGACAGCCAAGGCCGGCTCCGTGGAGTCCGAGGACGCCGCGACGGTCGACACGTCCGCGCCCGCCAAGCCGGCGCGTGCCCGAAAGGCACCCGCCAAGTCCACCAAGGCGATCGCCAAGGCCGCACCCGAAGAGGTGGCAACGTAGGCCGGCCGGCCCGGACCGTCGCGCCACGACGGGTCCCAAGCCGCTCCTGCGTCGCCTGCCGGACGGCCCGTCCGAAGCGCGACTTGTTGCGCGTCGTGCGGACACCCTCGGGTGCCGTGGAGGTCGACTCGACCGGCCGGGCCGCCGGTCGCGGCGCATACGTGTGCCGAACCGCAGAATGTATCGACAACGCCATCAAGAAGGGCGCCCTGACGCGGGCGCTCAACACCCCGCTCCCGGTCAACCTGCGCGAGGCGCTGGCGGCCGGGATCGCGGATCCGATGATTGCAACGATCGAAGGAGGAGCCCGTGGCCAGGAGTAGGAGCGGCACACGGGGCCGTCGAGGGCCCCGCAAGCCACCGCGTCGAGACGGCGCATTCGCTGCCGGCGCCGTGCAGGTCGCCGACCCGCGTGAGCGTGGCGCGATCGAGCTGCCCGGCACGATCACCGTCAAGGAGCTCGGGGAGTTGCTGGGGGTCAACCCGGCGGACATCATCCGCGAGCTCATCAAGAGTGGCATCTTCGCCACGATCAACCAGCTGGTCGACCGGGACACCGCCTCGCTCGTCGCGGGCGAGCTCGGGTACGAGGTGGCCGAGGCCGTGCAGGCGGTCGGGAGCAACGGCACCGATGGCGAGACGGATGGGGAAGTCGCCGAAGCCACGAAGGAGGTCCTCTACGAAGAGGACGATGCCGCTCTCCTGCAGCCCCGAGCCCCGATCGTGACCGTGATGGGTCACGTCGACCATGGCAAGACGAGCCTCCTCGATGCGATCCGCACGACAGAGGTCGCCGCGGGCGAGCGTGGTGGGATCACCCAGCACATCGGGGCGAGCGAAGTCACCCACGACGGAAAACGCGTCGTGTTCCTCGATACCCCAGGTCACGAGGCCTTCACGGCGATGCGCGCCCGCGGCGCTCGGGTGACCGATATCGCGGTGGTCGTCGTCGCCGCGGACGACGGCGTCATGCCCCAGACGCTCGAGGCGATCAGCCACGCCAAGGCCGCGAAGGTGCCGATCGTCATCGCGCTCAACAAGATCGACAAGCCGGATGCGAACCCGGATCGCGTCAAGACCGAGCTGACCGAAGCCGGCATCGTCGTCGAGGAGTACGGCGGCGACGTGCCCCTGGTGCCCGTCTCGGCCCGTACACGACTCGGTCTCGACGAGCTGATCGAGATGATCCTGCTCGTCGCCGACCTCCAGGAGCTCAAGGCCAATCCCAAGCGATCGGCGATCGGCACGATCGTGGAGGCCGAGCTCGACAAGGGACGTGGCCCGGTCGCAACCGCCCTCGTCCAGACCGGCACGCTCAAGGTCGGCGACATCATCGTCGTCGGCGAGACGTTCGGCCGGGTCCGGGCGCTCGAGAACGACAAGGGCAAGCGCGTCACGAAGGCCGGACCGTCGAGCGCGGTCGTGGTGCTCGGGTTGTCAGAGGTCCCGGCGGCCGGCGACATCCTCCGCGTCGTCAGCGACGACAAGGAAGCCCGTGCCATGGTCGAGGGCCGCAAGGCTGCGACGCTCGCCAAGGGCGGCGAGGGGAGTGGCCGGGCCACCCTCGAGGACCTCTACCGGCAGATCCAGGCCGGCCAGGCGAAGGAGCTGCGGGTCATCCTGAAGGCCGACGTGTCGGGCTCCCTCGGGGCGATCACCCACGCGCTCGAAGGCCTCGACCAGGACGAGATCCGGCTCAACGTCCTGCACGAGGGCGCGGGCGACATCACGGACAACGACATCATGCTGGCGGCGGCGTCGAACGCGATCGTCGTCGGCTTCAACACCAAGATCACCGACACGGCGCGACGCTCCGCTGAAGCGGAAGGCGTGGACGTCCGGCTCTACGACATCATCTACAAGCTGACCGACGACATCGAAGCCGCCCTCAAGGGTCTGCTCGAGCCGGAGATCGTGGAGGTTGTCGAAGGACGCGCCGAGGTACGCCAGGTCTTCCGCGTCGGCAAGAACACGGTTATCGCGGGCTCGTTCGTGACGGACGGCCGGATCGTCCGTGGCAATGCGCGGGTCTGGCGCGGCGGCAAGGTCATCGCCACCGACAAGATCGAATCGCTTCGCCGCTTCCGGGACGACGTCCGGGAGGTCGCCACGAACTACGAGTGCGGCATCGGCCTCGCCAACTTCCACGACCTGGAAGAGGGCGACGTGATCGAATGCTTCACGTCCCAGACCCAGAGTCGGGTGACGGGCTGACGTCCGGGTGAGTCAGCGAACGGACCGGGTTGACGAGCTGCTTCGACAGGAGATCGGGGCGATCGTGACCCGCGACGTGGCTGATCCGCGGGTCGGGTTTGCCACGATCACCTCGGTGGAGACGACGCCCGACCTGCGTCACGCGAAGGTGTGGGTCAGCGTCATCGGTCAGCCGGCCGAGCGCGACGCAACCGTGGCCGCCCTGCGCCGGGCCATGCCGTTCGTGCGGCACGAGTTGGGGACGAGGCTACGGATCAAGCGCATCCCGGACCTGCACGTCCACCTCGATGACACGGCCGAGCGCGGTACCCGCGTCCTTCGACTGCTGAGCGAGCTGGAGGCTGGCGCCACGCCCGAGGGTGACGCCCCGCTCGGCGAGTCTCTGCCGACACCCGTGCTCAGGCTCCCCCAGGCAGGTGACCTGCCCATGGAACCGCCATCCGCGGTGCGGCGCGATCCGGACGTCCGCAAGGGACGACGAGGCCACAAACCCGCCGGGCGATCGATTGATACGCCTCGAGGCGGCCCCCGGACCTCGCGATGAGCGTCGATCTGGGTCCACATCCGTCGGCGGTGCCGGACGTCGTCGTCGAGCGCGTGCGCAATGCGCGACGCGTCCTGGCGGTTTGCCATGAGAACCCCGATGCGGACACCCTCGGAGCCGCGCTCGGGATCGTCCACCTGGTCGCGGCGCTCGGCGGCGTTGCCGACCCGGTCTGCTCGGACCCGGTCCCCGCGATCTACGACTTCATGCCCGGTGTGGAACGCGTCCGGAGCGATCCCGATCCCGATGCGGCCTACGACCTTCTGGTCATCCTCGACTGCGGCTCGCTCGATCGCGTTGGCGAGGTGGGGGCACGTCACGCCGAGCTCTTTGGGCGGCTTCCGCGCGTGATCATCGACCACCACGCGTCAAACGCCGAAGGCGGCGCGACAGACTGGATCGATCCCGGCGCCGCCGCGACGTGCGAGATGGTCGCCTTGCTGACCGATCGGCTCGGCGTTGACCCAGCAGCAAATGGCGGCGCGATCGCCACCGACCTGATGGCCGGGATCGTCATGGACACGGCGACCTTTGCGCATCCGAACGCCACGCCACGGACGCTGCTCGTCGCATCGTGGCTGGTCGCCGCGGGGGCCCCTCTTTCGGACATCTCGCGGAGGCTGTATCGCTCCAAGCCGAGCGCGCAGCTCCGCCTGTTCGGTCGGATTCTCGACCGGCTAGAGAGTGCCGACGACGGCCGGATCGTCTGGTCGAGCGTGACGGATGCCGACTACGTCGAGACGCGCGCGGAGCGCGCGCACTCGGAGGGGCTCATCGACTTGCTCTCCCAGGCGGAGGACGCCGAGGTCGCGATCCTGTTCAAGGAGGCAGGCCCGAAGGAGACCCGGATCAGCGTCCGAACGCGACCGGGTGGCGTCGACGCAACGGTGTTGACCGGCACGTTCGGCGGCGGTGGTCACGCCCGCGCCGCAGGAGCGACGATCCAGGCGCCCCTCGCTGACGCGCGACCGACGGTGCTCGCCGAAGCGACCCGTCTCACCGCCTCCGTCAGCCGCTGACGATGGCCCACGCCTCTCTCGGCCTGGGTCTCGACGGCATCCTGGTCGTCGCCAAGCCAACCGGCCCGACCTCCCACGACGTCGTCGCCCTGGTTCGTCGTCTCGCCGCGACCAGGCGCGTGGGTCACGGCGGTACGCTCGATCCGTTTGCGTCGGGTGTCCTGCCGGTCTTCCTCGGCCATGCCACGCGTGTCGTCGAGTATCACCTTGGCGACCGCAAGGCCTACCGGGCGACGATCTGCTTCGGCGCCTCGTCCACGACGGACGATCTCGAGGGCGAGCTCGCGCCGTCCGACGGACCGGCACCGACTCGTGCCTCGGTCGAGACGGCGATGGCCGGGTTCGTCGGCACGATCTCCCAGCGGCCGCCGGCGTACAGCGCGATCAAGGTGGCCGGGCGCCGCGCGTACGCGCTGGCGCGCGCCGGTGAATCCGTGGTCCTCGCCTCACGGGACGTGACGATCCACGACCTGACCCTCGTGTCGTGGGATGACACCGACCCCGATCGCCCGGTTGCCGTGATCGACGTTTCCTGCTCCGCCGGGACCTACGTCCGGGCCCTTGCGCGTGACCTCGGCGCGAGTGTCGGCGGTGCTGCCTACCTCGGCGCGTTGACCCGCACGGCATCCGGCCCGTTCGAACTCGCCGATGCCACGACGCTCGACGACATCAGGGCGGCCGCCGCGGAGAGCCCGGCCGGGTTGCTCCCATTCCTCCGACCGATCGACGCCGGTCTGGACGCCCTGCCGATCGTCACCCTGACCGAGAGCGAGGTCGCCGCCGTCGCGAAAGGCCAGTTCGTCCGACCCACCGAAGGCATGCCCGAGGGCGCCGGGCACTACCGGCTTCGGGGTCCGAGGGGCGAGCTCGTCGCGATTGCCAGCGCGTCGGCCGGACGGCTGGCTCCCGACAAGGTGTTCGTGGCGCCCACCAACGTCGCGGCACCGTCCACGGCTGGCTGAACGGTCGCGGCATGCAGGTCGTTCACGGCGTCGATGGGCTGACCCAGGAGCACGGTCCAGGGTTCGTCGCGATCGGGGTGTTCGATGGCCTGCACCTCGGGCACGCGTACCTGCTGGCGCACCTGGTCGCCGAATCCGATGCGCGTGACGCCCGGCCGACCGTGATCACCTTCGACCACCATCCGGACGAGGTCCTGACCGGCAAGGCGCCGCCACTGCTGCTTGATCCGGCCGAGCGCCTCGAGCGTCTCGCGGACGCGGGGGTTGCAGTGACCGTCGTCCAGCATTTCGACGACACCGTGCGCCAGACGGCCTTCGACACGTTCGTCGAGCAGATCCGAGCCCGGATCGACCTGCGCGGCTTCCTCATGACGCCCGACGCCGCGTTCGGGTTTGAGCGTCGCGGGACGCCTCAGGCGCTCACCGAGCTGGGTCAACGGCTCGGCTTCGATGTCGTCGTGGTCCCGCCGTTCACGTTTGACGGTCGCCCTGTGCGGAGCTCTGACATCAGGAGCGCCATCGGCGATGGGGAGCTGGCCCGTGCGGCCGCCCTCCTGGGCCGCCCCGTGACCCTGTCCGGGATCGTCGATGACGCCGGACCCGATGGGGTCGGGCTCCGGTTCGAGTTGCCGGTCGCCCTGCCGCCGGCGGGTGAATACCCGTGCGTCGTCGAGGGACACGCCGGATGGCTGCGCATCGACCGGGACGTTGCCTACCTTCGCGCGGACGTGCCGCTGGGTGCGCTCGTGTCGGTGCAGCTCACAGTCGCGGACGCCACAGCGGCTCGGTGATGCCTCGCTCGTGGTTCTCGAAGCGGGCCATCACGAAGAGCGCATCGGACAGCCGGTTGAGGTAGGGGAGCACGGTGGGGCCGATGGACTCGACACGCGCCAGGGCGGTGGCGGTGCGCTCCGCGCGGCGGCAGACCGTGCGCGCGACGTGGAGCTGGGCCGCTCCAGCCGATCCACCGGGCAACAGGAAGTTGGCCAATGGCCCAACGACCTCGTTGAGCTCGTCGATCAACCCCTCGAGCTTCTCGACGTGCCGGAGCTCGACGGTCGGGACCGGGTGCCGCGCCTGGCTCTCGGCTGGCGTGGCCAGGTCCGAACCAAGATCGAACAGCTCGTTCTGGATCAACGGGAGCTCCGCGGCGAGGCGCTCGCACAAGCCGATCGCCAGGGCGACGCCGATCTGCGAGTTGAGCTCGTCGACCGTGCCGTACGTCTCGACCCTGATGGAGTCCTTGGGGACGCGCTGGCCGCCACCCAGGCCGGTCAGGCCCTCGTCGCCGGTCTTCGTGTAGATCCTGTCGAGCTTCGGCATGCGTCTCTCCGTGCGATCGGGGTCCATTGTCCCGCTTCGACGAGTGGTTGGGGCACCCATCACCGTTTGCCGCATCGGGGATTGCCTGATACCATCCGCCGGTCATAGAAGAACGTCAAACAAATCAGATGTTCGTGTTCGGAGGAACGAGTGCCGCTCGCGCGGGAAGAGAAGCAGGAGATCATCACCGGGTATGCCACCAAGGAAGGTGACACCGGATCGCCGGAGGTCCAGGTCGCGCTCCTGACGGAGCGGATCAAGGAACTGACCGGACATCTCAAGAGCTTCCCCAAAGACAATCATTCGCGCCGCGGCCTCCTCAAGCTCGTCGGTCAGCGCCGCCGCCTTCTCGCCTACTTGATGAAGAAGGACAGCGCGCGCTATCGAGTCGTCATCGGACGGCTCGGGCTCCGCCGCTAGGCGACTCGCCCTGGACCCCGGGACATCCCGGGGTCCTCTCGCGTTCGACCACGGCCCAGTCGGCCGACCTGTCACAGGTCGTCACCTCCTCCACGACCAAGGAGGAATGGTTCCCTTGTCTCAGACTTTCGAGACGCAACTTGGTGGTCGTACGCTGACCATCGAAACCGGCAAGCTCGCGCGCCTCGCCGGCGGCTCCGTCACCGTTCGATACGGCGACACCATGGTCCTTGGCACCGCCAACCGCGCGGAGCCGCGGCCGGGCCTTGATTTCTTCCCGCTCACCGTCGACTTCGAGGAGCGGATGTACGCGGCCGGCAAGATCCCCGGTGGGTTCATCAAGCGCGAGGCGCGGCCGTCCGAGCACGCGATCCTGGCCGCTCGTCAGACCGACCGTCCAATCCGCCCGCTCTTCCCCGAGGGCTACAAGGACGACGTCCAGCTGGTCATCACCGTGCTCTCGACGGACCAGGAGAACAACCCGGACGTCATCGGCACGATCGCCGCGTCCGCGGCGCTGACGATCAGCGAGGTCCCGTTCAACGGGCCGATCGGGTCGGTCCGCGTGGGTCGCATCGGCGGCGAGTTCGTCATCAACCCAACCCATACGCAGCTCGCCGAGTCGGAGCTCGACCTCATCGTGGCCGGCACGCGTGACGCGATCATGATGGTCGAGGCCGGCGCCAAGCTCCTCCCCGAGGCCGTGATGGCCGAGGCGATCCTGTTCGGCCATCGCGCGCTCCAGCCGATCGTCGATCTCCAGGAACAGCTCCAGAAGGCCGTCGGCAAGGCCAAGCGCATCCCGTATCTCGAGCCGTCGACCAATTCGGTCCTCGAGTTCGCCGACGCGACGGACGCGAAGCGCGAGCTCGTCGTCATCGACGTCGAGACGACCGGGACCGACCCGAAGATGTCGGACCTGCTCGAGGTCGCGGCGGTCAAGATCAAGGGCACCAAGGTCGTCGACCGCTGGTCCACCTTCGTCAATCCCGGACGGCCCATCGTCGGCAACCAGATGCACGGCATCACCGACAAGGACGTCAAGGGGGCCCCGAGCGCCAAGGAAGCAGCCGAGAAGCTGCTCGCCTTCGTCGGCGATGCCCTGATCGTGGGCCACAACGTCGGGTTCGACATCGGCTTCATCGAAGAGGCCATGGGCGACGGGTTCCGCGTCAAGCCAGGGTCGTACATCGACACCCTGATGATCGCGCGCGAAGGCTATCCGGGCGCGGAGTCGTACAAGCTCGGTGATCTGGCGCGGTTCTTCGGCGTCGAGCTTGCGCAGGGCCACCGTGCCCTGGCCGATGCCGAGGCGACCGCCAACCTGCTGATCTGGTTCGCCAACGATCTCCCGGGTCGGATCACCACGCTCCGCGAGTCGATCGCCGAGGCCGTGCGCGCGAACCGAACCGGCGGCGACACCACCAAGCTCCTCGAGGCGGCCCGTCGCCAGGCGCGCGTCGGCAAGGCTCTGTTCAGCCTGATCCAGAAGAAGACGGTCCGCCGGATCGTGCTCGACGAGGGCATCCGGATCGACGGTCGCGGCTTGACGGACATCCGTCCGATCACCGTCGAAGTCGGCCTCGTGCCCCGCGCCCATGGCTCAGGTCTGTTCACGCGTGGCGAGACCCAGGCACTGACCGTAGCCACGCTCGGTGCGTCCTCGGACGTCCAGCGGATCGACACGATCAGCCCCGAGACCGAGAAGCGGTACCTCCACCACTACAACTTCCCGCCCTACAGCACCGGCGAGAACAAGATGATGCGCGGGCCCAGCCGGCGTGACATCGGCCACGGCCATCTCGCCGAACGGGCGCTGGTGCCCGTCCTGCCGTCCCAGGAAGAGTTCCCGTACGTGATCCGGCTCGTGTCGGAGTGCGTGACCTCGAACGGCTCGACGTCGATGGCGTCGACCTGTGGCTCGACGCTCGCGCTGATGGACGCCGGCGTGCCGATCAAGGCCCCGGTCGCCGGCGCGGCGATGGGCCTGATCAGCGAACCCGATGGCCGGTTTGTGGTCCTGACCGACATCCTCGGCAAGGAGGATTCGATCGGCGACATGGACTTCAAGGTCACCGGGACACGCGACGGCGTGACCGCACTGCAGATGGACATCAAGGTCCAGGGGATCAGCGAAGCGATCATCCGCGACGGTCTCAAGCAGGCCCTCGCGGCCCGCCTCCAGATCCTCGACAAGATGGCCGAGGTGCTCCCGGAAGCGCGCGAGACCATGAGCGACTTCGCGCCGCGCATCATCACGATCAAGATCAACCCCGAGAAGATCCGCGAGATCATCGGCAAGGGTGGATCGATGATCCGCAAGATCCAGGAAGAGACCCAGACCGAGATCAACGTCGAGGACGACGGCACCGTCGAGATTGCCGCCGTGTCAGGCGAGAACTCGCGCAAGGCGATCCAGTGGATCGAGAGCCTGACGCGCGAGGTCGAGATCGGGGCCCTCTACCTGGGCAAGGTCACCCGGATCATGGGCTTCGGTGCCTTCGTGGAGATCCTCCCGGGCAAGGAAGGCCTCGTCCGGATCGGCGAGCTCGCCGACTACCACGTGCCGAGCGTCGAGGACGTCGTGTCCGTCGGCGATGAGGTGATGGTCGTCGTGACCGAGGTCGACCGCCAGGGACGCGTCAACCTGTCCCGCAAGGCGGCCATGCAGCGCCATCTGGCCAAGGACCCGGCATAGGGTTCCCGACCTGTTCGAACCAGCCGCGAGGAGCCGTCGGGGGACCGGCGGCTCCTTCGATTCCGGCCCGAACGCGAGCTTGCCGGACCCGGATCGCCGAGGGCCGCTGCTATACTCCCGGCGTGCCCGTCCCAACGGCTGAGCGA
Source organism: uncultured Chloroflexia bacterium (assembly GCA_963809045.1). Taxonomy (GTDB): domain Bacteria; phylum Chloroflexota; class Limnocylindria; order Limnocylindrales; family CSP1-4; genus SPCO01. The sequence goes on along the minus strand of CAWEHW010000004.1, from coordinate 1,933,569 downwards.
GCGGAGCCATGTCACGGATGAACCGCCAACCACTCACCGTCGCGGTCGTGGGCGCCACCGGCGTCGTCGGTCGGACGATGATCCAGATCCTGAACGAACGTGAGTTCCCCGTCGGCGAGCTGCGTCTGCTCGCCTCGGGGCGGTCGGCCGGGCGCACGATCTTCGCGGACGGCCGCAACCTCGAGATCAGCGAGGCCGTGCCCGACGCGTTCGAAGGCGTTGACGTGGCGCTCTTCTCCGCGGGTGCGGACGTGTCCCGGGACCTCGCGCCAGCCGCCGTCGCCTGGGGCGCCACCGTCATCGACAACTCGTCGGCCTGGCGAATGGATCCCACCGTCCCCCTCGTCGTGTCGCAGGTCAATCCGGGCGACCTGGAGGGGCATCCCGGGATCGTCGCCAACCCCAACTGCTCGACGATGCAGCTCGCGCCGGTGCTGATGGCCCTTCGCGACAGTGTCGGTATCGAACGGGTCGTCGTGGATACCTACCAGTCGGTCTCGGGCACCGGCGCGGACGCCCTGGCCGAGCTGGAGGGCCAGATCCGGGCACACGTGAACGGCGAGCCAAAGACGGCGTCGGTCTACCCGCACCCGATCGCGTTCAATGCCCTGCCCGAGATCGACGTCTTCCTCCCCAATGGCTACACCAAGGAGGAATGGAAGGTCGTCAACGAGAGCCGCAAGATCCTGGGGATGCCGGACCTTCGAATCTCGTGCACGGCTGTTCGGATCCCGGTCTTCGTGAGCCATTCCGAGGCCGTGCACGTCCAGACGACCGAGCCGATCACTCCTGAACGGGCGCGTGAGCTGTTTGGTGCGGTCGCCGGCGTGATCGTGCAGGACGACCCCGCCGAGCATGAGTATCCGCTGGCTGCGGAGGCAGCGGGACGAGACGAGATCTTCGTGGGCCGTGTTCGACGCGACGTGTCCATCGACGGCGATCGGGGACTGGCGTTCTGGGTCGTGTCCGACAACCTCCGCAAGGGTGCGGCGACGAACGCGGTAGAGCTGGCCGAGATCTTGCGCGAGCGCGACTGGATCCGATCTGCCTCCGCTCGCGGAGCGAGTCCGTACCGTGCCGCGAGCGTCGTCGAGGCCACGGCGTGACCGACCTCGGGCGCCAGCAGGCGCTCGACGCCATCGCCGCGGAGGTTCGCGTGTGCACGAAGTGCCGCCTCCACGAGACACGGACCAACGCGGTTCCCGGCGAAGGTGACCCCGAGACGGAGGTGGTGTTCGTCGGTGAGGGCCCGGGACGCGACGAGGATGCCCAGGGCCGGCCGTTTGTCGGTGAATCCGGGCGGCTTCTGACGCGTCTGATCGGCTCCCTTGGGTGGGGCCGGGAGGAGGTCTACATCACGAACGTCGTGAAGTGCCGGCCGCCGGGCAACCGCGACCCCCAGCCGGACGAGATGGCCGCCTGCGCCGGGTACCTCCAACGGCAGCTCGACGTGTTGGATCCCGCCCTGATCGTGACGCTCGGGCGGTTCTCCCTGGGCACCTTCCGACCTGGCGACCGGATCGGGGCCGTCCACGGCACGACGCGTCCCGCGAATGGTCGCGAGGATGCCCTGGCGTTCGCCATGTACCACCCGGCCTACGCGGTGCGGGATCGGAACAACGAACCCACCCTGTTCACCGACATGACCGGCGTCCCCGGCGCGCTCGTGGAGGCTCGCCGTCGACGAGAGGCAAAGGCCTCTCAACCGGTGACGGCTGGGGTGTCGGGAGGCGCGGCCGGCTCGGGCACGTCCGGGCTGGGCTTGGCCGGGTCGCCGGACGCAGGCGCCGTGTCGCCGGACGCAGGCGCCGTGTCGCCACACGCAGGCGCCGTGTCGCCGGACGCGGGCGCCGGGTCGCGAGACGTGCCGGCCGCCGACCCGTCGGAAGCCTCCGCCCTCGGTGAACCGCTCTTGACTCCGGCGCCGGACGAACCCACCCCCCAGCTGACCCTCTTCTAACCATGCCCAAACCGAAGAACGCCCCCGTCGACGATCAGCCGCTCCGCATCATCCCGCTCGGCGGCGTCGGTGAGATCGGCAAGAACATGTACGTGTTCGAGTACCGCGACGAGATCGTGGTCATCGACTGCGGCCTCATGTTCCCGGACGAGGAGATGTTCGGGATCGATCTCGTGATCCCCGACATCACCTACCTCAAGGAACGACGCGCCAACGTCAAGGCCTTCCTGATCACCCACGCGCACGAGGATCACGTCGGTGCGCTCCCGTATGTGCTCCCGGAGTTCCCGGGCGTGCCGGTCTACGCCTCCACGCTCGCAAGAGGGCTGCTCGGCAACAAGATCAAGGAGCACAAGCTCCACAACAACCCGCTCATCGCGCTCGAACCGGGCGACGAGATCACGATCGGCTCATTTGACGTGATCCCGTTCCGGGTCGGTCATTCGATCCCGGACGCCATGGGGATCGCCCTGCGGACGCCGGTCGGCACGATCGTCCACACCGGCGACTTCAAGTTCGATCACACGCCCGTCGACGGGAAGCTGTCGGACTTCGCGATTCTGGCAAAGCTGGGACAGGAAGGCGTCGCGTGTCTACTGTCCGATTCCACCCGCGCGGAGAACCCCGGCTATACGCCGTCCGAGCGGACCGTCGGTGACGCATTCCGCGAGATCATGGAACCGCTGGACGGCCGGGTGATCGTCGCCACGTTCGCCAGCAACATCGCTCGCGTCCAGCAGGTCCTCGACGCAGCCGCCGACATGAAGCGCAGCGTCGCCGTCATCGGCCGCTCGATGGAGCAGAACTTCCGGATCGCGACCGAGCTGGGCTATCTCAAGTACGCACCGTCGATGATCGTGTCAAAGGACAAGATCAAGGACCACCCGGACAGCAAGCTGGTCATTGCGACGACGGGCGCCCAGGGCGAACCGATGGCCGGTCTGGCCCGGATGGCGAACCGTGACCACCGGTTCGTGGAGATCCAGCCGGGCGACACCGTCATCGTGAGCGCGAGCCCGATCCCTGGCAACGAGGAGTACGTTTCGCGCACGATCGACAACCTCTTCAAGGCTGGCGCGAACGTCTATTACCACACGATCAAGCGTGCCCACGTCTCCGGTCATGCGAGCCAGGAAGAGCTCAAGCTCATGCTCGGCCTGACCAAGCCCAAGCATTTCATCCCGATCCACGGCGAGTTCCGGATGCAGGTCCAGCACGGCCGCCTGGCCATCGAGACCGGCGTCGCGCCCGAGAACGTGTTCATCATCGAGAACGGGACCCCGATCGAGCTCTACGCCGACGGCAGTGCCCGCCGCGCCAGTCCGGTAACTGCCGGGTACGTCTATGTCGACGGCCTGTCGGTCGGTGAGGTTGGCGACGTCGTGCTCCGTGATCGGCGCTCCCTCGCGAATGACGGCATGTTCATGATCGTCGTCACCATCGACAAGCAGACCGGTTCGGTCATCGGCCGGCCCGAGATCATCACCCGCGGCTTCGTCCATCTCAACGAGAACGATCCCCTCATGGAAGAGGCCGTCAACCGGGTGATGAAGGCGATCGACACGCCGGGTGACCACATCAGCGAGGTCGGCCTGCTCAAGGAACAGGTCAAGGACGGTGTCTCACGGTACCTCTACGAGCAGACCAAGCGACGGCCGATGGTCTTCCCGGTCGTGGTCGAGGTCTGACGTGGCCACCCGTCGCCGAACGGCCACTCGCAAGCCTGCCACCCGCTCGCGATCGCGGCGCGCCAACGCCTGGGCGTCACGGCTGACGCCCGACGTTGTCCGGTCGATCCTCGGGCTGTTCTTCCTGATCCTCGGCGCGATGACGCTCATTGCCCTGCTGCCTGCGGGCCGTGGGGCGCTGACCAATTGGTGGACCGATCTTTTCGCCCTGCCGCTCGGACGGCTCCGTTGGCTGCTGCCCTTTTTCCTGCTGGCCGCGGGATGGTGGCTGGAATGGGGACCCGGGAAGCGACCGGGGTCGGGGTGGGGGATCACGGTCCTCGGCATCGCGATCACGTATGCCGGCGTGCTCGGCGTGGGACACATCATCTGGGGCAATCCGACAGGTGGACGCGTCGGGCGCACGTTGGCCGATTCACTTGCCGACTTGTTCTCGATTCCGGGCGCGTTCATCCTCCTGGTTGGCCTGGCCATCCTGGGCCTGGTCATCGGGTTCGGGATCCCGCTTCGCCAGCTGCTCAACCCCGCTGTCGGCACGGCGCGCTGGGTCGGAACCACGGCCGCCGCATCACTCCGCCGTACGCCACCCGACGACACGACGCTCGCGGACCGGGCGAGCGCTGCTGCGACACCGACGAACGGGCGCGCCCGCGCAGTCGGACCTGGCGCGGCCCGCCCCGTGTCTCCGGCGCCATCACCCGGCCAGACCGGCGTCTGGGGTGATGGCGATGACTCTGCGATCCCGACCGCAATACCGAGCCCGCGACCGGTCTCTTCCACCTTCGCGCCGGCGCGCGGCGCCGCGACCTCCGCGACGCTGGTCGCACCTGTCCGCCCGGTACGGGACCTCGATGACATTACCGACGCGTCCGATTCGCCGCCGACGAGGGAGCAGATCGACTACAAGCTTCCGCCGCTTGGGACGCTCGAGGACATCGCCATCCCGGCGACGACTGGTGTGGACGAGGCCGCCCATGCGCGCAACGAGGAGATCATCGTCAAGAAGCTGGCCGGGTTCGGGATCGCGGCCCGGATCGTCGCGCGCAACGCCGGACCGGTCGTGACCCAATACGAGGTCCAGCCCGCGCCGGACATCAAGGTCAGCCGGATCGAGGGGCTCTCTGACGACCTGGCCATGGCACTCGCAGCTAGCTCGCTGCGCATCGAGGCGCCGATCCCGGGCAAGAGCGCCGTCGGGATCGAGATCCCGAACAAGGACTTCAACGCGGTGCCGCTGCGTCGAGTCCTCGAAGAAGTCGAGTTCACGTCGTCGGAGTCGAAGCTGACCTTCGCCCTGGGCCGCGACGTTGCCGGCGTCGCCAAGGCGGTTGACCTGGCCAAGATGCCGCACCTCCTGATCGCCGGAGCCACCGGCTCGGGCAAGAGCGTGATGGTCAACGCGGTGATCACGAGCCTGCTCTGCAAGGCGACGCCGGACGACGTGCGGATGATCCTGATGGATCTCAAGCGGGTCGAGCTGGCGGCCTACAACGGCCTGCCCCATTTGCTCGTGCCGGTCATCACCGAACCGGAGCGGGCCAAGGCTGCCCTCAAGTGGGCAGCCAACGAGATGGAGGCGCGCTACCGGCGCCTGGCCGGCGCTTCCTCCCGCAACATCCGCGCGTTCAACGAGTCCCGCGTCGACCCCGAAGACCGGATGCCCTACATCGTGATCATCATCGACGAGCTCGCCGACCTGATGATGCGCGAGGGCAAGAACGTCGAGGACCCAATCGTGCGCCTGGCGCAGAAAGCCCGCGCGACCGGCATTCACATGGTCCTCGCCACCCAGCGGCCGAGCGTCAACGTCGTGACCGGCCTGATCAAGGCGAACTTTCCGAGCCGGATCGCGTTCGCGATGGCCTCCCAGATCGACTCGAGGACGATCCTCGACACACCCGGCGCCGAGGACCTGATCGGCCGCGGCGACATGCTCTACCAGCCCTCCGACCTGCCCCGGCCGATGCGCCTGCAGGGCGTGTTCGTGTCCGATGGCGAGATCGCGAGGGTCGTCGACCACTGGAAGGCGCAGATCGATGATCCCCACTACGACATGGCGATCATCGACACCGGCGACGAGGGATCGGCATCCGTCGACGACCTCGCCGACGAGGACGCCGACCGCCTGTTGCCTGATGCCGTCGAGGTGATTCGGGAGTACGATCGCGCTTCCGCGTCGCTCCTCCAGCGTCGCCTGAAGGTCGGCTATGCCCGAGCCGCCCGGATGATCGATCAGCTGGAGGCCAGGGGATACATCGGTGCGTTCGACGGCTCGAACGCCCGGCAGGTCCTGCGTCGCGACGAGGCGGCACCGTCCGGCGGCGCGGACGACGGACTCGACGGGGATGACGAATGACGACGCGGGAGCAGCTGAAGCGGGCGATCGGAGCCGATCGCTCCGAAGCCGGGCGGGGCCTTTCGGCCGACCCGGCTCCCAGCCTGCCGGAGCGCCTGTACGCCGCCCGGGAGCGCAAGGGCGTGGACCTGTACCGCGCGGAGCGGGACACGAAGATTCGCGCCCGCTACCTGGGCGCGCTCGAGCGGGGCGACTACAAGGAGCTGCCCGGTGCCGTGTACACGAAGGGCTTCCTGCGGAACTACGCGCTGTACCTCGGCCTGGAACCTGAGGAGGTCCTCGACCACTGGCGCCGCGAGCGAGGGGAGGCTCGCGACGCAACCCCGGTGATCGCCGTTCCGCGGCCGATCACCGCGCCGCGCCAGGGTCTCACCTTCTCGCCAAGCATCCTTGTCGTCGCCCTGCTCACCGTGTTCGTGCTGGCTTTCGTGGCCTACATCGGGGTGCAGGTGCTGCGATTCGCCGAGCCGCCGACGATCGCGGTGATCGATCCCGTCTCGCGGGTGATCGACGTGGACGAGACGACGACGAGCTACACGCTCCGAGGCACGACGATCCCCGGCGCCACCGTGTCCATCGCCGCACCCGGCCGGGATCCCTACCAGGTCAGCGCGGGACCCGATGGCGACTGGACGGCCGACGTGGATCTTCGGCGGGGCCGAAACCAGTTCGACGTCTCGGCGGTCGACCCGGATACCGGCAAGCGTTCACAGGAAACGATCCGGCTGTTCATCGCGGTGCCGTTCCCTGACATCGAGGCGCCAACCCTCACGGTCGACCAACCTGCCGAGGGAACCTCCTTCGAGAATGGCGCCATCCCGGTTGCCGGACGTGCCACCAACGCTGCGTCGGTGGTGGTCAGCGCGACGTACCTGGGACCGCCCACGCCCGTCGTCGAGGGAGCGGCCAGCCCCGCGCCGCCGCTCGTACCCGAGCCGATCACCTTGCAGGTGGCCGAGGACGGCTCGTTCAGCAGCCCATTCGAGCTCACGGCAGGACGCTGGTCGATCACGGTTACGGCAGCAAGTCCCCAGGGCAGGACCGCGGCCCAGACCCGGAACGTCACCGTCGCGTTCAAGGGAGTCAACCTCGTCGTGACCATCGATGGTGGCCGCGCGTGGCTCAAGGTCTGGGTGGATGGCAAGCTGGATCCTGAGCTCGGCGCGGCCGGTTCGGTGATCTCGGATGGCCGGACGCTCACGTTCACCGGCCAGGAGTCGGTCGAGGTTCGCTCGGGATCGTCCGGCGTCACCCAGTTCACCTTGAACGGTACCCCGCTCGGTGCGCTTGGCCGAAACGGGATCCCCGAGACCTGGCTGTTCGCGCCACCGGAACCGCCGGTCCTGACCCAGCGCCGGTAGCCGCCGTGCCGGACGACCCGCCAGCGGCGCCCGAACCCGGCGACACGACCGGCGAGGTTGCCGGCAAGCTGTCCGGTGAAGCGCTGGTCGACCTGGCCGCCAGGCTCGGCGAACGCTGCCTCGCCCGCGGTATCCGCCTGTCGACCGTCGAATCCTGCACGGGCGGGTTCGTCGGCCATGTGATCACCGAGACGCCAGGGTCCAGCGCCTACTACCTCGGCGGGTTCGTCACCTACTCCGACCAGCTCAAGCAGGACCTCGTTGGCGTTTCCGCGGATGTGCTCGCGAGCCACGGCGCCGTTTCCGCCCAGACGGCGCTCGCCATGGCGACCGGAGGTCGGGCCCGAACCGGCGCCGACATCGGCGCCTCCGTCACCGGCATCGCCGGGCCCGACGGCGGCAGCCCGGACAAACCCGTCGGCCTGACGTACGTTGCGGTCGCGGATGCCGGCGGAACGCAGGTGCGCCGCCATGTCTGGACCGGGACACGGACGGAGAACAAGCGCGCCAGTGCGCAAGCTCTCGTCGAACTGATCCTCGAACGGCTCGCCAGCCCGTCGGACACTACGTGACCTCCTCGGCCGATCGCCTTCGGGCCGGCCTCGCGCCGGTCCGGGACGCTCGCGCGATCCGGACCGGCGAGCGGATCCACGTCGTAGGAGCCGCCGGCGCAGGGGCCAGTGCCGCGGCGCTCCTCGCAGCGCACGCCGGGGCGATCGTCACGGCCTGCGACGCGGTCGGATCGTCGCCGTACACGGCCGCCCTCGATGCGCGCGGCATCCATGTCATGGACGGGCACTCCGTGGAGCACGTATCGAACAGCCCGCGACCGGATCGCCTGGCGGTGACGAAAGCCCTGACCGCCATCGATCCCGATCACCCCGAGCTCGCCGAAGCCCGCCGATCGCGGATCCCGATCGAGCCGTGGCAGCAGGTCGTCGCCGATGCGGCCGTTGGGCGGACCCTGGTCGGTGTCGCCGGGACCCACGGCAAGAGCACGACCGCGGGCTGGCTGGTGCACGTCCTGACCGAATCCGGTGCGGATCCGCTCGCGTTTGTCGGCGCCCTCTTGCCGGCCTCAGTGACCGGCGGGCCGCCGGCGACGGCGCGCTGGGGCGCGGGATCGGTGTTCGTCGTGGAGGCGGACGAATACGCCGGCAACTTCGACGCGTACCGGCCGAATCTCGCGATCCTGACGAGCGCCGAGTGGGACCACCCGGACGCCTTCGCCGACCGCGAGGCCGTCATCGATGTCTTCGCGGCGTGGCTCCGCAACGCCGCGCCGCACGCCGTGCTGGTCGCCAACATCTCGGATGAGGGTGTCGCGGCGGTCATCGAACGGCTGGGGGACTGGCCGGGCAGGGTAACGGCGTATGGGCTGGTCGATCAGGCGCCACAGCGGATCGGGAGCTATGCCCGGGCCATCTCGGAGCGGTTCGTGACCGGCGCCGGGCCGGCACGGACACTGCTGGGGCGCATCACCGACGCCCGACAGGCGACCACCACGCTCGAGATCCATGGTCTCGACGAGCTGACCGGTCCTGTTGCCACGACACTCCGGACGGCCGGTCGCCACAACGCCGCCAACGCGCTCGCGGTGGCGGCTGCGGCCACCACGCTCGGCGTCTCGCCGGCTGGTATCGCCACCCGCCTGGCCTCCTTCGAGGGCGTGGGCCGGCGATTGGAGCGAAAGGGCGAGGTTGGCGGGGTGGTCGTCTATGACGACTACGGGCACCACCCGACGGCCATTCGCGAGACGCTCGCGGCCGTCCGGCAACGTGAGCCAGGCCGGCGCGTGTGGGCGGCCCTCGAGCCACTGACCTTCCATCGGACGGCGGCGATGCTGGATGAGCTTGCCGAGGTCCTCGCGGGTGCCGACGCGGTCGCCATCGCCGACATCTGGGCGGGACGCGACCCGGACACGACCATCGCGTCGGCCGAGCGTCTGGCTGCGGCCGTTGCAGCCCGTCGACCCGGCATCCCGGTGCTGGCCCCGGGTTCGGTCGAAGCGACGGGGGACCGGCTCGCATCCGAGGTCCGTTCCGGCGACGTTGTGCTGGTGATGGGTGGAGGTCGAAGCTACGTGATCGGGGAGCGACTGCTGGAACGCCTGGGAGGTAGCTGATGGTCGAGTACGCCACGGGCGGGGATCTGCTCGAGTCGTATGGGCGAGCGTGGGAAGCGTTCGACGGCGATGCCTGGGTGGCCCTCTTCACCGAGGATGCCGAGTACCATGAGGACCCGTTCGAGGCCCCGATCGTCGGTCACAACGCCTTGCGGGCATACTTGCTGGACGCCTCGTCGTCGCAGCGTGATGTCGAGTTCACCGTGGAGCGTCATTGGGTGTCGGGGGAGACGGTCCTCGCGGCCTGGCACGTGACGTTTACCCGCCAAACCAGCGGGCGCGTCGTCCGGATGGCTGGGTTCATGACCGCCGAGGTTGCCGCCGACGGGCGGATCGCGCGGTTCCGTGAGTGGACGAGGTACGGCCCCGAGGGACGCGGATAGGGACAGGAGGTTCAATGGCCGGAGATCAATCATTCGACGTGGTCAGCGATTTCGACGAGCAGGAGCTGCGGAACGCGCTCGACCAGGTGCGTCGCGAGGCCGGCACCCGCTTCGACTTCAAGGGCGTCACTGTCGACCTGGCCCAGGCCAAGGCCGAGTTGATCCTCGTGACGGATGACGAGTACCGGGCCGCGGCCATCAAGGACCTGATCGAGTCGAAGGCCATTCGGCGAAGCTTGTCGCTCAAGATCTTCGACTGGGGCAAGGTCGAGGAAGCCGGTGGCAACAAGGTCCGCCAGCGGATCGGTCTTCGCCGCGGTTTGCCGGAGGACGTCGCGAAGCGCATCACGAAGCTGATCCGCGACGAGTTCCCCAAGGTCAAGTCGCAGATCCAGGGGGACGCCGTCCGCGTCTCTGGCAAGAGCCGCGACGACCTCCAGCGGGTGATCACCCGCCTTCGGGACCTGGACGAGCCCGTGCCGTTGCAGTTCGAGAACTATCGCTGACCGATTGCACCACCCACCCACCGATGAAGGAGCGCCGTCGCCATGACCGAGCTCGACGCCCAGACCAGGCCACCCGACCAGACACCGTCTGACGGAAGCCCGGAACCAGACAGCCAACCGCCTTCCGCGCCCCTGAGTGCGGACCCGACGACGGCGGAGCCGACGGCTTTGGCCCTCGAAGCATCGGCGTCCGTGATCTCGCCCGAAGCCGGCGCCGGCGCGGAGCCGGAGCCCGCCGTGGAGCCGGAGCCCCCCGTGGAGCCGGAGGCCCCCGTGGAGCCTGAGCTGTCCGATGTGGCCGCGGAGCCGAGGACCGCTGCCGCGGAGCCGGACGTTGCCGTCGAGACGGGGCCCCCTGCCGAGACTGCCGAAGAGGCGGCACCCGAGCCGCCCGGAATCGCCGACGAGACGGCGTCGCAGCCAACGGACGACCGCCCCCACACCGTCGGGCGGTTCGTTGCCGACGCCCTCCGAGCCGCCGGAGTCCGCTATGCCTTCACCGTCCCGGGCGAATCGTTCCTTGGGTTGCTGGATGCCTTCGAGGGCGCCGGGATTCGCGTCGTGGCGACGCGTCACGAAGGCGCGGCGTCGTTCATGGCGGACGCTCACGGCCAACTGACCGGTCGACCAGCCGTCTGCCTCGGAACGCGGGCCGTGGGCGCTGCCAACCTTGCGATCGGGATCCACACCGCGCGCCAGAATTCGACGCCGTTCTTCGCCGTCGTCGGCCAGGTCGACCGGGCGCTCCTCGGGCGGGAAGCGTTCCAGGAGATCGACCAGGTCGGGACCCTCGGCGGCATCGCCAAGTGGGCGGCCCAGCCGAGCACGCCCGCCGACGTCGTCAAGGCGGTGAGCGAGGCCTTGCGCCAGGCCCTCGGCGGACGACCTGGGCCTGTCCTGTTGTCGCTGTCGGAAGACCTGCTCGATGAGCCGATGCCCGTGGACAGTCGCCTGGACAGCGGACGGCCGAGCTTGCCACGGCCTTCCGATGAGGAGATCCGCGCCGTCATCGAGCTACTGGCCTCGGCCCGCCGCCCGGTGATCCTCGCCGGTGCGGGGATCCTCCGCGCTAGGACGTCGACCGAGCTGACCCGGTTCGCGGAGCTCCTCCAGGTCCCGATCATCGCGAGCTGGCGTCGAGCCGACGTCATCTCGAACGATCACGAGCTCTACCTCGGGATGGCGGGGTTGGCCGCCGCGTCGTCGGTTCGGGAGCGCCTCGAAGCAGCCGACGCCATGCTGGTGATCGGGTCGCGCCTCAACGAAGCGACGACCTACGGCTACGCCCTGCCGGCCGCGGGCATGCGCTGGGTCCACGTCGACCTCGAGCCGGGCCGCCCCGCGGACCTGCCGGCTCCGGAGCTGGCCGTGGTGAGCGACGCCAAGGTGTTCCTCCGCGCCGCCAACGAACGGCTGCTGGGGCGCGCCGTGCTCGATGCGGAGCGCGTCGCGGTCCGGCAAGGCAACAACGCCATCGACAGGGCCGCGTGGGAAGCCTCGAGCGTGGTCGACGCCGCTCCCTGGGACGGGCCGGGTGTCCACCCCGGGAGAATCGTTGCGGCGCTCCGAAGAATCCTTCCGGATGACGCGATCCTGACGACGGACGCCGGCAACTTTGCGGGCTGGGCAGGTCGCGGCTTCCGGTTCCGACGACCGGGCACATTCATTGGCCCGACGTCAGGCGCCATGGGCTACGGGTTGCCGGCAGCGATCGCCGCGGCGCTCGTCCACCGCGATCGCACCGTCGTCGCGCTCGTCGGCGATGGCGGACTCGGGATGACCGTGAGCGAGCTGGAAACGGCCGTCCGGGTCGGCGCTCGGGTCGTCGTCGTCCTGTTCGACAACGAACGCTACGGGACCATCCGGATGTGGCAGGAGGCTCGCGGTACGGGCGTCGGTGTCGGGACGGAGCTCGGGCCGGTCGATTTCGCGGCCATTGCGCGCGCGTGTGGCGCGCGCGGCGTCCGGGTCGACAAGGACGCGGAGTTCGAGCCGGCCCTCCGCGCCGCGCTCGCCGCCGATCGGGCGACCGTCATCCAGCTCGCGCTCGATCGCCGGTGGGTGTCGGTCGATCAGCCGCCCGCGTAGCCCAGGGGACGTCCTCGGTGACGAGGGCGCCCGCTGACGCGGTACTAGCTCCGCCGGCCAACAGCCGAGAACGACAGCGGGATGCGCCCGCGATCCTGGGGCAGGACGTCCGCGTGGCCGCCCCACCAGTCGATCGGGTGCTCGGTCACCCGCTCGAGACGCAGGTCTGCCCCGAGCAGGGCCGTGATCACTTCGCCGAGGGTCCACGCACGCGCGAATTTCAAGCTCTGATCCTGGTCGGGGATGGAGAGCCGGTCGATGTACTCCGGCGCCCAGCCCCTGGACGCTTCTGGTCCGGAGAAGTAGTCGTAGTCGGTGGCCTGCCAGTTCCCGTGGCCATCTGAATCAAAGAGCCACTCGATCGGATGGCCCTCGAACAGCACGAAGCGGCCGCCCGGAGCGAGCAGTCGAGCGATGACCGCCGCCCAGGCATCCAGGTCCTGCAACCAGATCAGCGATCCACGACCCGTGTAGACGAGATCCGCGGTCCCGTCGAGCTCGTGCGGGGTATCGAGCACGTCAGACAGGACCCACCGAGCCGGCGCACCCGTGGCCGCCGTCAAGCGCTCGGCCAGGTCGAGCATCCGTGGGCTGAAGTCGACGCCAACGACCTCGGCAGCGCCCAGGTTCCACAGGGACAGCGTGTCTCGACCGCCCGCGCACTGGAGGTGGATGGCACGCTCGCAGCGTCCGTGGAGATCGCCGATCAGCTCGATTTCCGCACCGAACAGGTTCGTCCCGCCCGAGCGGATGAGCGCGATGGCCTCGTCGAGCCAGCCCTCGTACCGCTCCGCCGCTTCGTCCCACGCCGCACGCGTCGCGGCATGCATGCCGCGAACGTCGCCGGCCTCGTCCGGGGTCGCCGCCCGGATCGTGTCGACCGGTTCTCGTGTCACACCCTGAGCCTACACAGGCGCTGGTAGTTGCGACAGCAACTACATACGTGATACGCTGACTCGCGAAGGAGCACCATGCCAGCCGTAGTCGTCGACGACATCACCATCCTGCCCAGGATCCCGGAGCCGGATCCCGGGATCGCGCGCCAGCGACCCGTTCGAAGCGTGACGGTCGCCCCGCGCGGCTTCGAAGGGGAAGGGTTCCCGGTCCGCCGCGCCTTTGCCGGGGTCGATCTCGCGGATCTCGATCCGTTCGTCCACCTCGACCAGATGGGCGAAGTTGAATATGCCCCAGGCGAGCCCAAGGGCACACCGTGGCATCCGCATCGCGGCTTTGAGACCGTGACCTACATGATCGATGGCACGTTCGAGCACAGCGACTCGAACGGTGGTGGCGGTGTGATCACCAACGGCGACACGCAATGGATGACCGCCGGCGCCGGCATCCTCCACATCGAGAAGCCGCCGGAAGCCCTCGTCGCGAGCGGTGGCCTGTTCCACGGGTTCCAGCTGTGGGTCAACCTCCCTGCGGCCTTGAAGTGGAGTGCGCCGCGCTACCAGGACCTGCGCGCAAGCGAGGTCGCACTGGTCTCCTCGAGTGACGGAGGCACACTCGTTCGCGTGATTGCCGGCGAGGTCGCGGGCCATCAGGGCCCAGGATCGACGTACAGCCCGATGACGCTGGTGCACGCGACGCTCAGCCCCGGGGCCCAGCTGTCGATGCCCTGGCGAGCGGACTACAACGCGTTGGCCTACGTGCTCGCGGGATTCGGGACGGTCGGGCCGGAACGCCGGCCGATCGCGACCGGGCAGCTCGCTGTGTTCGGGCCAGGCAACGCCGTCACCATCGCGGCGGAGCCGATCCAGGAGAGCCGCAGCCCCGGCCTCGACGTCCTGGTGCTCGGCGGCCGGCCGATCGGTGAACCGGTCGCCTGGATGGGTCCGTTCGTGATGAACACGCGCGAGGAAGTCATGCAGGCGTTCGCGGACTACCAGGCGGGGCGTCTCGGATCGATCCCCGCGGTCCACAACACCCCGACCTCGATCGTGGAGTCTGGCGAGCACGGGGCCGCGCCCCACTGACCCCGGTGCTTCAGGGGTCCGTTCGGAGACGGGCGTAGTTGACCAGGTCGTGGCGGACGCCTGAGCGCTCCTGCGCACCGCGCACGAGGCCCTCCCGGACGAAACCGGCCCTCTCGAGCGACCGCTGCTCCGGGATGTTCTCGACGTCCGTCGACGCCTCGACCCGATCGAACGCGGTCGTCGCAAAGAGGTAATCGGCGAGGAGGCGCTGCGCTTCCGCGCCATGCCCATGGCCTCGCTCCGAGGGGATGAGCGAGATGCCGATGTTCCAGGCCGCCGAGCCCTCGTTCGGGCCATACCCGACTCGGTGCCAGCTCACCGCCCCGATCGGCAGGTTGCCGTCCACGCGTTCGACGATGAGCTCGCCGTTCCGTTCGTTTCGGAACGGACCCTTGGCCAGGGCCTCGCGATCTACGGGGGAGGGTGGACCCCCGAAGTTGTTGAACTCGCCTCGAACCTCCGGATCCGCCGACCAGGCATCGAGCTGATCGGCGTCCTCGATCGTCAGATCGCGGAGGCGCACCTTGGATCCGGTCGCGGGCAGCGTCACACGCGCAAGGTACCCGATGCCTGTTCGACGGGGTCTGCCAGGTCGTGCTGAGACTGCCGAATCGCCGGCGGGGCGTTGACGAGAAGGAAGGCCATTGGCTACCGTGGCCGACCGATCCGTGTGATCAGGTCGCGCAGCCCGGCGTGACCCGTGTTCGGCCGGCTGTCCGATCGGATCGGGCGGAAGAAGGTCAGCCTGTCGGGTTGCGCGATCGCCGCAGTGTCATATTTCCCGATCTACAACCTCATGACGACGTTCGCGCATCCGCAGGGCACGCTCGCGACTACCGGCGCCGCCGCCGGCAAGTTCGTGGGCGCGGACGGCGTGACGCCCACGGTGGCCCAGCCCGAGATCCTGCCGCTGATCGCCCTGGTCTGGATCCAGGTTGTTTTCGTGACGATGGTCTACGGACCGATCGCGGCGTTCCTCGTGGAGCTCTTCCCTGCGAAGATCCGGTACACCTCCCTGTCGATCCCGTACCACATCGGCAACGGATGGTTCGGCGGCTTCCTGCCGCTGATCTCGGCCGCGCTCCTCGCCTCGACGGGCAACCTGTACGCTGGTCTGGTCTATCCGATCGTCGTCGCGGTGATAACCGTGATCATTGGAGGCTTGTTCCTGCGCGAGACCCGGCACGTGTTGATCTGGGACGAAGTCGGTGGTGAAACCGACAACGTCCGCGCCGCCGCGGGCGGCGGATAGGGTGAGGGCCGGGCAACGCGAATGCCGCCTGAACGCTCCAGTGCAGCGTTGCCCGGCCGCCCAACACCCATTCGGCTTCGGGTGAGACCATCGGGCGGCCGTCCTCGCTTCGCTGTCGTCGTGCTGACGGTCTTGATCGCGGCCTCCGCCCCCATCGTGGGACCAACGACCGCGGCAGAAGCCGCCGACCGCCTGCCCGATCTCGCCATGGCGCGTCCGACCGACGTGCAGCTCGTGACCTCGTCCGATGGGCGCCGACGCCTGCGGTTCACCTCCTCGATCGTGAACATCGGCGACGGACCGTTCGAAACGCGCGGCTCGCGCAACTCCGTGCTTCGACCGTCGATGGCGATCAAGCAACGGATCTACGACGCATCCGGCGATTACCGTGTTGTCGCGACGAACGCGATCGCCACCTATTCGGGTGACGGTCACGATCATTGGCACGTCCAGCGCGTGGCGGGATATACGCTGCACGACGTCAATGCGCCCAGCCTGACGGTCGCTCGTGGCTCGAAGGTGGGCTTCTGCTTTTTCGATACGCGACCTTTCAAGCTGACCCTCCCGCACGCGCCCGGCTCGCGTCGCTACGGCCAGAGCGGTTGCGGGACGCGTTCCTCGTACAGCCTTCGAAACGGCATCAGCGTGGGTTGGGCGGACCGCTACGGGTGGGCGCTTCGCTTCCAGGCGATCGACGTGACCGGCCTGCCCGCCGGCGAGTACCTGCTCAAGGTCACGGCCGACCCGAACGGCTATTTCGTGGAACGAACCCCGACGAACAACTGCAACTGGACGCGGATCCGCCTGCCGGCGTCGGGCGGCCGGGTCACGATCCTCGGCTGGGGGGCGGGATGCGTACTCCCGGGTGCGGCGCCGACCCCAACCCCGGCGGCCACGCCGGTAGTCACGCAAACCCCGACACCGACGCCCACACCTACGCCCACACCGGCGAGCGTTTCGCACTAGCCGATAGAGACTCCGAGTTCTCGCGGACTGAGAACTCGCGCTTGCCAATCGCCCCGATCGATGCGACACTGCGTCCGCAATGAGCCCCTTCTCGATTGCCTGCGCGTGTATCTGTCGCCCCTCTGCCGAGCAGGGCAGGTGGTGTAGCTAGGCGTGCGATTACGGTAGCGGCGCACGCCCGACACGCCCCGGACCCCTGCCACGCAGGGGTTTTTGTTTGCCCGATGGACCGGTCACGGAAGGGAGCCACGAAACATGAGCAACCAGGCAACGGAGACGACTACCAGGAGCGGGATTTCAACGGCCGAGCTGCGAGAGCGCCTGGCGAATCCGACCTTGACGATCGTCGACGTCCGGCCAATCGCGGCCTACAACGGCTGGCGCCTGAAGGGCGAGGCCCGAGGTGGACATGTCGCCGGAGCGGTGGCGTTCCCGAGCGCCTGGCTGCACTCCGTCGATCAGGCCGAGATCGAGAAGCAGCTTCAGGCGAAGGGGATCACCTCGGGCCGCGAGGTCGTCGTCTATGGCGACGGGCTCGAAGCAGTTGCGTTCGTCGCCAGGCTCCACGCGCTTGGGATCGACGAAGCGATCGTCTACGAAGATGGGTTTGCGGCGTGGGCGGCGGACGAGACGCTGCCGGTTGAACGACTGCCTCGGTATGACCGTCTCGTCCACGTCGAATGGCTCCGGCGGGTGCTCGATGGAGAGCGACCCGAGGCCGCGCCGGCCGAAAAGGTCCTGCTGTTCCATGTGAACTTCGGCGTCCCCGAGGAGTACGCGGACGGTCATATCCGGGGTGCGCTGTACCTCGACACGAACTGGCTGGAGGACCCGACCGACTGGAACCGTCGCTCGCCCGAAGCGATTGACGCCGCGGTCCGGGCGCTCGGGATCACGAAGGACACGACGGTCGTCGTCTACGGCAGGGACACGGAAGGGGATGCGAACGAGAAATGGCCGGGTCGCCGAGCAGGTCAGATCGCGGCAACGCGGGCCCTGATGATCCTTCGATACGCCGGCGTGGACGACGTCAGGCTGCTCGACGGTGGCTACGACTGGTGGGTGCAGGCCGGCTACGAGCTGGAGACCATCCCCCGCGAGCCCACGCCGGTCGCGTCGTTCGGTGTCCAGGTGCCGCTTCGTCCGGAGGTGATCGTCGACATCGACGAGGCCAAGGACATCCTGGCCGACCCCGACGGCGCGGCGTTGGTCAGCGTTCGGACGTGGCGCGAGCATATCGGGGCCGTGAGCGGCTACAACTACATCGGCCCGGCCGGGCGGATCGCCGGCGACGTCTGGGGCAACTGCGGCACGGACTCGTACCACATGCAGCACTACCGCAGCGTCGACAACACCATGCGCCCGTACCCGGAGATCGCGGCCAACTGGGAACAGGCGGGGATCACTCGGGACAAGTGGGTCGCGTTCTACTGCGGGACGGGTTGGCGGGCCAGCGAGACCTGGTTCTACGCCTACCTGCAGGAATGGGAGCGGATCGCGGTGTACGACGGCGGCTGGTTCGAGTGGAGCCAGGACCCGATCAACAACCCGATCGAGATCGGCGAACCCCGGGACGAATTCGCCGCATAGCTCATGTTCTGGTGAGCGATCGCGCCACGGGACACGACGAGCAGCAGGGGATCGTCATCCGCGGCTATCGAGTCGGGGACGGCGACCCCTTGAGGCGCTCTACTCATCATTGCGGTGCCCCACGCGGGCCACGGGACAGTCGTACGATCGGTGTCGTGAAACGATCAGCGCGGTCGGGTGCGGGCGGTATCGACGAACCCGCGCCTGGTCTCCGACGCGCCGGCGAACCGGACGCGACCGGGGTCAACGATCTCGTCTCGGCGGCCTATTCGCACTACGCTCCATTGATCGGGCGCACGCCGATCCCGATGCTCACGGACTACGCCGAGGCCATCCAGGCACGTGATGTGTGGGTCCTCGTCGACGGGGCAGCGATCGTCGGCGTCCTGGACCTTGAAGCCCGCCCGGATCACCTCTGGCTGGAGAACGTGGCTGTGCTTCCTGCCCGACAGGGTCGCGGGCTGGGCAAGCGGCTGCTCGAACATGCCGAGGCGGTCGCTCGAGAGCGCGGACTGCCCGAAATCCGTCTCCTGACGAATGAGCTGTATGCGGCGAACATCGCCATGTACGAGCGCTACGGCTACGTCGAGACGCATCGCCTGCCACACCTGGGGACGGACCTGGTCCATTTCGTCAAAGCCATCGAGCGCGGTCCTCTCCCGCCGGGCGGGGTACCGTGATCGACACGCAGTTGGGGAGGCACCAGTGACCACCGCGGACGCCACCAATCGAGGCCTCGAGGACGTCAAGCAAGACATCAAGGGCACCGTCGTCCTCCCGTCCGATCCCGCCTACGACGACGCACGGCGTGTCTGGAACGGCCTGATCGACCGGCGACCCGCCGCGATCGTGCGGGCCGGCGAAAGCGCCGACGTCGCGCCCACGATCCGGCTCGCCCGTGATCTTGGGCTTCCTCTGGCTGTCCGCGGGGGTGGTCACAACGTCGCCGGCAATGGCACGGTGGACGGTGGGATCGTGCTCGATCTGGGTGGCCTGAACGCGGTGGACGTCGACCCCGATGCGCGCACGGTTCGCGTGGAACCCGGCGCCACCCTGGGCGACCTGGATCGAGCGACGGAGCCCCACGGACTCGTGGTGCCCAGCGGGGTGATCTCCGGGACGGGTGTCGCCGGCTTGACCCTTGGCGGCGGCGTCGGCTGGCTGACCCGTGCATTCGGGTTGACCGCGGACAACCTCGTTGCCGCCGAGCTGGTAACGGCGAACGGCGAACCCGTTCGAGCCAGCGCGACGGAGAACGACGAGCTCCTATGGGGTCTGAAGGGCGGCGGTGGCAACTTTGGCGTGGTGACGTCGTTCTCGTTCCAGGCATTCGAGCTGCCGCGGGACCTCTTCACCGGCACCTTCATCTACGGTCCGGACCAATGGACGACGGCCCTCCGCGCTTATGCCGCCTGGACCGCGGATCTCGCGGATCCCTTGACCTCGATCGCGACGTTCATGGTGCCGCGGCCAGACTGGGACCTGGGCAGCGACCCGCTGCTGCTCCTCGGCTGGAGTTGGGCGTCACCGGACCGCGCCGAGGGTGAGCGGGCGATCGAGCGACTTCGCACGGCTGCGCCCCCGAAGGTCGCCGTCGTCGAGCCGGCGACATGGACGGCCTGGCAATCGGCCGCAGACGGGTTGTTCCCGAAGGGGTCACGCGCGTACTGGAAGAACACCTCCTTCGACCGGCTCGACGAGGAGACGATCGGGATTCTCGTTCGGCACGCGCGAGAGCAGACGTGGCAGGGGACCGGGTTCGACGTCCACCACATGGGTGGTGCGTTCGGACGCGTCCCGGGGGACGCCACGCCGTTCCCCAACCGATCCGCCGGCTATTGGCTCAACATCTACGGCTTCTGGTCGGACCCGGCGGACGACGCCGCGCGGACGGCCTGGATCCGGGGGTTTGCGGCGGCGATGGAGCCACACGCTTCAGGCGGCCAGTACGTCAACTTCCTGGGGCAGGAAGGCGGCCGGGACGGCCGCCAGGCGGCACTCGCTGTCTACGGGCCGGACAAGCTGGAGCGGCTCACGGCCCTCAAGCGCCGCTTCGACCCCGACAACGTGTTCCGGCTCAACCACAACATCCCACCTGGGTAGCGCACCGCCGCTCCGTGCCAGAACGCATCCTCAGCCGACGTGCGCTCAACCGTGCCTTGCTTGCCCGGCAGCTGCTCCTGGATCGCGCCAGGATCACCATCCCGGAAGCGGTGGAGCAGGTTGGCGCCTTGCAGACGCAGTACGCGCCGTCGGGATACGTAGGTCTCTGGACGCGCCTCGTCGACTTCGAGCGGGACGCACTCACGAGGGCGCTCGAGGACCGCAGCGCGATCCAGGGCACCCTGATGCGAACGACCATCCATCTCGTATCGAGACGCGAGTTCTGGCCCTACGCCATGGGCGTCCGGCAGGCACGCCGGCAGGCCACGCTGCGACCCCCGTTCTCGAAGACCGAGGACGAGATGGTGGCGGGCGCGGATCGGATGCATGCGGCGCTCGCGGATGGACCGCGCTGGGTCAAGGAGCTCGGCGAGCTCGCCGCGGGATTCGTGGGGTTGCACGGGCTGTGGGTGGATCTCGTCCGCGTGCCTCCGTCCGGGACGTGGGAGCGTCGCCGGGCGGACCGGCTGGGCCTGGCCGAGGACTGGGTCGGAACGTGTGACAGCAGCGAGACCGATGGACTCGTTCACCTGGTGCGTGCCTACCTGCGTGGGTTCGGGCCGGCCAGCTGGCGCGATATCGCATCGTGGGCGGGGATTGCGGTCACCGATGCCAAACGTGGCGGCGAAGGCCTGACCCTGGTCCGGTACCGCGACGAGGAGGGTCGAGAGCTTGTGGATCTCGACGGTGCCGAGCTACCGGATCCGGGCGTGCCGGCGCCCGTTCGCTTCCTGCCCCATTGGGACGCAAACCTGCTCGTCCATGCCCGCCGTGCGGGCATCCTCCCGGAGGCCCACCGGCCGCGCGTCTTCAGCATTCGCAACCCCTTCTCGGTAGGGACGTACCTCGTCGACGGAACCGTCGCCGGTGGATGGTCCTTGCGGGAGGGTCGGATCGAGCTGGATCCGTACGAGCCGCTGTCTGCCGCCGACGAGCGGGCGGTCGAACGCGAGCGCGAAGCGCTCGAAGCCTTCCACGCCTGATGAGGGGCTGGCGGCAGCCGCCGGGATCAGGCCCTGACGGGAACGGTCAGCGCCACCGTGTAGCCATCCGCCACGCTCCCCGTCATCGTGCCGAGCTGCTGGGCTGCACCGTCGTCCGAGAAGACGTTGTCCCGGGTCAGGCTGACCTGCGTCATGTTGCTGACGCTCTGTTCGTAGCCCACAGTGGCGTACACCGCGTCACACGCGTCCTGGGGCAGCGCGATCTGCGAGGTCGCGATCTTGTTGGCCTCGTTGGTCGCCATGTCCAGGTTCGGGTACACCGGATGTTCGACCACATCAGCTGGAGCTGCTCGGTCAGGTTCGCGCCAGGAGCCCCGGAGGGGTGGAGCCCCATGGTTCCTGCCACGAAGAGCAGTCGCTGTGGATTCCGGACCTCGAGCGCATGCACGTAGTCGCCGACCGGTGCGTAGATGCCGTCGGTCGGGTTATGCGTCCTGGTCTCCATGGCCTTCCTTTCGTCGTCAGTGGATGATCTCGACTACGTCGCCGTCCGAGACAGGATGGTCCCGGCCGACCCGCTGGCCCTCGAAGCGAGCTGACGGCCCCCATACTCGAGCTCCGCTGAAGGTGGCGGCCAGGTCGTGGTGGACCCAGTCGGCGACGTCGGCGACCGTCGCATCGGGCGTCAACGCCACCGGCTCCTCCTCGGTGTGGCCGCCCGTTCGCAGGCGGACGCGGATGAGGCCGGTGAGTCGCCAGGCGGCCGCGCGGAAGGCGTCCAGGCTGGCCTCGTCGATCACCGAGACGGGTACCAGGTCGAGGTCCGGGAATGTCGCCGCGAGACGATCGATCGCCCCGGCATCGGCCTCGTCGGCGCGCGTTGCGGCCAGGAATGCCGGCTTGTCGATCCCTGCGATGGCGACCTCGTCACGGACGGCGGCGAGTTCGGCAGGGTCGCCGTCGGCACGGGCGCAGTACACGATCGCGTCGGCCGACCGAAGCACGCCGAGCAGCGCTCGGCCGCCGCCGCGGTCCTCTGACGCGCCTTCGATCAGGCCCGGGATCTCGACCAGCTGTACCAGGACACCACCGATCCTGGTCAGCGCCGGGATCGGGCGCAAGGTCGTGAACGGATAGTCGCCGGTCTTGATCTGGATTTCGGATAGCGCCTGCAGGAGCGAGGACTTCCCGACGTTGGGAGGACCCACGAGGGCGATCTGGGCGGCGCCCTCCCGACGGATCGCGATCGAATCGCGATGGACGGCGCTCGATCGGACGCGGGTGTCCTCGATCTCCGCGGTCAACCACTTGCGGAGGTCGGCATACGGGCCGTTCTTGTAGTCGGGCAGCTCCTGGAGCAAGGCTCGGACCTCGCGGATTCGGTCCCGGCCTTCTTTCCCAATGAGCCGTCGCTTCGCCACCTGGGCGAAGGTTCGATGCGGCATCGGCATCGCGATCTCCTACGCGCTTGCGCGCTTCATCGCGGGACGGCGCGGCGCGCACAGCCAGGGCTGCGCCTGCGGCACGCGTCGGTCCCGCCCCTTCCACTGACGCTGTGCTGGAAGGGGCCGATCAGCCGTTTTGCTTGGAGATCGTCGCGGCCCAGGCGTCCTGCGGACGTCGGGCCAAGGGTCGTGACATGGCCACCCAAGGGTACACCGGCGACCTATCCGACGGCCCGCAGGATCCAGGCCTCGACCGGCAGCTGCTTGCCCTTGACGCGCGTTGGTCCGAGGGCATCGCCTTCGGCTGCGTTGCCGAGAGCTTCCCACGTGCTCCGCGCCACCACGACCTGCCCCGGGTCGCCGGCGGCCATCAGGCGCGCGGCCACGTTCGTGGTGTCGCCGATCACGGCGAAGCTACGCCGGCCGGCCGCGCCCACATCGCCGACGACGGCTCGACCGGTGTTCACGCCCACGCGGAAGATCGGCCAGCCCGGGTGGGCGGCGGCAGGAGCCCGGCCGGCCTCGATGATGGCGAGCGCGGTGCGGGCTGCCCGCCTGGCGTGGTCGGGCTGATCGCCCGACGCGTTGAAGACGGCCATCACCCCGTCGCCGGCGAAGTGCTCGATGACCCCGCCCGCGGCGTCGATGACCGGGACCACGACCGCCCAGTATTCGTTCAGCATCCCGAGCACCTCCGTAGGCGCCCGTGTTTCGCTGAACGTCGTAAAGGCGGCAAGGTCTGCAAAGAGCGCGCTGACATCCCGCTCCTCGCCTTCGAACCGGGCGGCTCCGCGGTCCCGTCGGATCCGCTGCGCGACCACGGACGGAAGATATGGCCGGAACAGGGCATCGAGCCGGCGCAGCTCGCTGGCCGCCCGGACGAGGAGCGCGACCTCGTCGCTCGTCGCTCCCTCTCGACGCAGCTGCGCCATGACCCGCGCCTGTGGCTGGCCTTGCTCGTCCGCCGCTACCACCGCAGCAATCGCACCGGCGTGCCACCGATCCACCCGGGCCAGGGTGGCCTCGAGGTACAGGCCGCCAAATGCCGCGGTCAGGGATCCACTCCTCCGGTACTCCTGTCGCGCCCCGAGCGCGATGGCGGCAAAGGCCGCGAGCATCAGCAGATGCCATTCCCACCAGCTGAGATGCCAGTTGCGGCTGACGGCGACCGCGATCATGGCCTCCGCAAGGAGTACGAGGGCGATCGCCACGGCGAGCGGCACGATCCCGCCGCGCTCGCGGTACAGCCGCACGTAGCGCCAGGCGGCGTAGCCGTAGACCACGACCGCTTCGGCGGCAAGCAACGAGAGCAGGCCGAACCCCTCCTGCGCGGGCGGCGGGCCATCGAGTGGGGCAAGCCTGGCGAGCGACAGGAACGCCCAGTAGCCCATCAAGGCCAGGAGGCCCACCAGCAGCAGCGTGCGCCGCCGAAGGACGTTCGCGGCCCGCGGTCCGGCCAGGGGACTGATCGAAGCGAGCGCGAACACGGACGCGATGACCAGCCCGACGGGGGTAGCGACGACGAACCCGGTGTTGGGGTGGGGGAGCAGCACGCCGGGCGTGGCCAGCGCATGGAGGCCGAGGAACCCGGCGCTGGACAGGAAGGCCAGGGACACGAGCACGAGCCGCGCGTCGCGATACCGGCCGGCTGCGATGTTCGTCAGGTACGCCAGTGCCACGTTGACGACCGCCGTCGCCAGGACCAGCCAGAAGTGGCTGGGGTGGTGCTCCCACTGGGCGTCGAGCTCGGGCCGGGCCAGAAGAAGGGCCAGGCCGGCGACCGGCAGGACCAGCAGGAGGGCGACAGGCCAGGTTCCCAGGCCGTCACGCGCGGGTTTCTCCGTCACAACCGAAAGCTTACGGGTCCGATCGAAGCGCGACCGGTTGAGTCGCGCGCGCTAGGCTGTCGGCATGACTGCACGGTTCGATCTCGTTGGCATCGTCGTGGAAGACATGGCCCGGTCGCTGGCGTTCTACCGGCGGCTTGGGTTCGACGTCCCGGCCGCCGCCGATGCCGAACCACATGTCGAAGCCACGCTGCCCGGCGGGTTGCGCATGGCATGGGACACGATCGAGACCATTCGCTCGTTCATGCCGGACTGGACGGCTCCCGGCGGAAGCGCCCGCATCGCGCTCGCATTCGCCTGTGACGATCCTGCCGACGTCGACGCCACGTATGCCGGCCTGGTGACCGCCGGCTACCACGGCCACAAGGAGCCGTGGGATGCGTTCTGGGGCCAGCGGTACGCGATGTTGCTCGATCCCGATGGCAATACCGTCGATCTCTTTGCCGCGTTGCCCTCGGACGGCTGACGCCCCGCAGCGCACCGGCTAGACCTTTCGGATCGGGTCCCCCGCGCGGACGATCCCGCCCTCCACGATCCACGCATTCAGGCCGCGCATCCGGTTCGCGCGCCCCGTCGCGGAGTTGATCCAGCGCAGGGCGTCACTGCCAAATCGGGAGCTGAACTTGGCGCACCCGGTGTGGGGCGTTTCGCTGATCTCGATGATGGCCGCGCCGACGGCCAGGCGTGACCCAACCGGAAGGTTCTCGACGCTCAGGTCGAAGTCGACGTAGAGCTGGTCCCCGGCGAGCGGCCAACGCGACCGGTCCGGCTCGATGGCAGCCAGCACACGCGTATTGATCACCGTGAGCTCGGCCGCGAGGTAGACGGGCTCGTGACCGTGGCGCGAGGCCCAGCGGTCACCCACGAGGCCGGAACCCGGGTCGAGGTGAGCTTCGTCGAGGAGCTCGCGCTCGTCGTCGGCCGGCCGGCGCACGATGAGCTCGACGCGGCCGTGATCGGTGGGCGCGGACCTCACGGCGTCGAGCTCCGCATCAAAGGTCCGTTCGAGTTGGTCCTGCATGGCGGAGAGTGTGCCCGAAGCACCGGGAGATGTCACGACCTTGCGCTTTAGGTGCCCGGCTTGGCCTTGCGTTGTATCCTCGGTGGAGCCATTCCGTCACGTTTGAGGTCACCGTTGACCGACACAGCCGAAGACCTTCGCGCCACGTCCGATGCCGTCCTCCGGGACCTGGAGGTCCTTGGCGCCATCGAGACACAGAAGCGAACGCTGGACCCGGGCGATCCGCAGCTTGTCGAGCTGTCGGAACGAGTAGAGGCGCTCGCTGCGAGGTTGCTCGCTTCGAGCTCGCGGCAGCGCAAGCTCACTGAAGTCAGCAACGCGAAGGTGGATGCCGGCGCCTCTTCGGCTCCCACCGCAGCTATCGACGACACCCCACGGCCAATCCCGGACATCCTCGCGGAGTGGCGCGCCGCAGAACGACGGCTCGCCGCCGCGGAGCCGGGATCGGCCGAAGCGCTGGAAGCCGAGGCGATGACCGAGCACCTTCGACTCCAGTATCGGCGTGCCCACGAGGCGCACAAGCGGTAGCTCCGGATCGCTTCCGCGAAGTCGGCTGGTACCATCGAGGGATCGCGCCTCATCCGTCACATCGCCAACCTGAGCAGCGGTCCGGCCACACAACCCCCGGGCACGTCGGGAAGCCATCCCGCTCAACCCAGGAGTCCTCGCGTGGCCCTCGCTCCCTGGATCGGCCCACCGGTCATCGCCGAATACATCCATAACTTCGGCGTCCGGATGCGCCGCCAGCTGCGGGGGCACAAGCGGCATCCCGGAGCGGCCGCCGCGATCGTCCGTGCCTGCATCGAGGCTTGTTGGAACGGTCGCACCTTCACCGCCAGTCCCGGACACTTCGACATGTTCTGGACCCGCGACCTGTCCTTCTCCGTGCCGTCGCTGCTCCGCCTCGGGCAGCGCGATCGCGTGCACGCGTCGCTGACCTATGCGCTCGACGTCTGGACGTCGCGACGGCGCCACATCACGACCACGATCCACTACTTCGATCGACCGGGCGACGTCTTCGAGTACGGTGTCGACTCCCTGCCATTGTTCCTCGCCGCGTTGCGGGCGGCCGACGCGACGGACCTGGTGGAGCGGCATCGAGCATGGTTCCAGGCCGAGATCGACCACTTTTACGCCCTCGTCGTCGACCCCTCGACCGGCCTCGTCCGCTCCGATCGCAAGTACAGCGCTCACCGCGACACCGTCGTCAATCGGTCGAACGCCTTCGGCAACACGATGGTCGCGCTCCTCGCCAAGACGATCGCCGAGACCGGCTGGTTCAGCTCACCCTTTGAACGACATTTCGAGGGCGATCATGGTCGGCTGCTCCTCGAGTATTTCTGGACGGGCGATCACTTCCGCGATGCTCTTGGGGATGAGACCGTGTCCGGCGAGGCCAACGTCTGGCCGTTCTACACCGGTGTCATCGGCGATCCAGCCCTGATCGGCGCGGCCCTGGCGTATCTCGATGCGAACGGGTTCTGCGACCCGTACCCGCTGCGCTACGAGACGAGTCGGCGACCCGAGCGCGAGGTCTGGCTGACGCGTCACGTCCTGCCGGACTACCAGGGCAGCACGGTCTGGACCAGCCTTGGCGCCATGTACATCCAGGTCCTCAGGACCGTGAATCCCGACCTTGCCGCCGAGGAGACGGCTCGCTACGTCGACTGGATCGAGCGGGACGGCACCTTCTGGGAGGTCATGAACAGTGACGGCCAGAACTGGGTCAGCCCACGCTGGATCATGATCGGCGAGGAGTCGATGCTGTGGTCGGGGATCTTCCTCGACGCCCTCGAGAACGCCCACCTGGCGCCGGCGTACCTGTCCGAGCCTCCGAACCCAGGGATCGCGACCGAGCTCGTCGCCTAGACCGGGTTCCCGCCACGTTGCAACAGGAAGTGGCGGTAGGCCCAGCCATCGTGGTCGCTGACTGACTCCTCGATCAGGGTCAGGTTCTCCGCCGCGAACCAATCCATGACTCGAGTCCGGCCCGGGTAGTAGTGGTAGCCGGCCGTGTCACCCTCGATGACCTCACCGTGGACCGCGGGCCAACCCCGGCGCTGGGCGTCGCCGAATGCCTCGTCGATCTCGGCCTGGTCGATCTCCTCGGTGGTCAGGTAGAGATGGCCTTGTGGCCGCAGCGCCCGATTCAGGTTGCCCAGGACCAGCGGCCAGTCCTCGGGTGGGACGTTCTCCATGGCGTCGACGGTCATCACCCCGTCGAATACCGTCGAAAGGGCGAGCTCCTGCAGGCCGACCTGTTCGAGTCTGGTCGCAAGGCCGCGCGCCCGCGCCTTGGCCAGCATGCCCGGCGACTGATCGATGCCGACCACCCGGCGGCCGCTGTCGGTGACGATCGGGAAGTACTGGCCGGTCCCGCACGGCGCATCGAGGATGATTCCGCCCGGGGGACACGTGTCCACGAGCTTCTGGACGAAGGAGCGGTGCACCGGAACGTCGTATGAATTGGCGTCGTAGTTGGTCGCACCCTGATCGTAGTCCGCGACCACCGAGGCCCGGCGCTCAGCCAGCCACGTGCGCCGACGCTCGTCCACGGCCGAAGCCTACGTCCTGGGCGGGAGCTGCTGGACCGCCCATCCGTTGCCGTCTGGATCGGCGAAGAACGTGAACCGGCCCCACGGATAGTCCTGGACCTCGCTCGCTTCGACCCCTCGCGCGACCAGCTCGGCTCGTGCCGCGTCCGCGTCGGCGACCACGAGCTGGAGGCCCTTCACGGAACCCGGCGCGGCGTCGCTGATCCCTAGTCCGAGGGCGATCGAACACGCTGAGCCGGGTGGGGTCAACTGGACGAACCGCAGTCCCTCGTTGACCTTGTGGTCGTAGTCCAGGTTGAAGCCGGCCTGCTCGGTGTAGAACGCAATGGCGCGGTCCACGTCCGTCACCGGAACAGCGACGAGTTCGAGTTTCCAATCCATCCCGCATGCCTCCGTCCTGCGATCAATGGTGACAGTATCCTGTCATCCAAACGATACCAGCACGACAGTATCCTGTCAATGACCGAACAGCCTGGACACAGCCGGGAGCGGGGAATAGGGGGTGGGGCCGGGTCAGCCGCGACCCGGCCCCGGGAACAATCAACAAGGCGGCCGTGCGGAGCCACAGCCCGGCACATGCCATCGCGGAGACGCTCGTTCTGGGATGGATACGCAGCTCGCCGCCGGACGGATGACCGCCTTGCCAGGTCGGCGTCCGGCCCGCCAGCGGGCTAGAACGCGCGCTTGAGGGCGATCACGCCGATGAACAGCACCACGACGAGCGCAAGGAGCGCCGCCGGCGGCAGCGTCGACAGCGTGTGGAGCGAATCGGTGAGGAACTGATTGGCGGAGGCACCCACGTCAACCGACCGGCCCGGATCATTCGCTCCACCCGCGACTTGTCCGGCCACGCCGCTGACGCCGTTCCCATACTCGACCATGCGTGGATCATCGCATGAGACGCAAGCCAGGACAATCCGCAAGGGAGAACACCGATGGACTACAAGATCGAGCTGATCCCGGTGCCGGTCACCGATGTCGATCGCGCCAAGCAGTTCTACGCGGACCGGTGCGGCTGGGTCGTCGACCTCGACCACCAGCCCAACCCCGAAACGAGACTCGTCCAGCTCACGCCACCGGGTTCAGGCTGCTCGATCATGGTCGGGACGGGCGTGACGGAGTCCGCGCCGGGCTCTCTCCAGGGGATCCAGATCGTCGTGGCGGACATCGATGCCGCCCGCGCCGAGCTCGTGGAACGCGGCGTCGACTGCACGCCGGTGCGGCATTTCGACGGCACCGGCTGGGCCGACGGCCGCGGTGGCGACTGGAATTCGTTCGTGAGCTTCAGTGACCCAGACGGCAACGGCTGGGTGCTCCAGGAGAGCCCGCGCCTCAAGTAGCCGGAGTCAGGTCTCGACGTCGAAGCGCTCGGGCCGGCCGTACAGGTAGCCCTGGGCGAATTCGATCCCGAGGCGTTGCAACGTATCGGCCTCCGCCCGGGTCTCCACGCCCTCGGCGATCAGCTGGCATCCCGTTCGCAAGGCGAAGTAGTTGAGGCCGGCGGCCAGTCCCTGTCGCAGGTCGTCCTCGTCGATCCCTCGGACCAGGCTGATGTCGAGCTTGGCGAATGCGGGCCGCAACTCGAGGATGTGCCGCATGCTCGCAAACCCCGCGCCGGCGTCATCCACGGCGACCTCGACGTCGGCGCCAAGGGTCCGAATGGCCGCACGAAGGGCCTCGTAGTCCTCGATCTGGACGTGCTCCGTCAGCTCGAGCACGGTCGTCCGGCTGCTCGATGCCCTGAGCGCAGCTCGAATGGCGTCGGGTTGGTCGATCACCGACCGCGGCGAGATGTTGAGCGATACGAACCCTGGCGGCAGCCGGTCCAGCTGTGCGACGGCGGTCTCGATGGCTGCGAGCTCGAAGGCCGGGCCCATTCCCGCGCGGGTGGCCTCGTCGAACCGGAGATCGGGTCGGGCACCGTCCGCGAACCGGGTCAGCGCCTCGAAGCCCACGACCTCGCGGGTGTCCACGGCCACGATCGGCTGGAAGACGGGGTGGAACTCGCGAGCCTCGAGGACGGCCGTCAGCCGAGCCCGTTGGGCCGAAGCTTCGAGCCGCCCGGCAATGGATGTACCGGCCACGACGCTCAACACGGAGGCATAGTCGATGGCGGCCGACAGGAGGCGGGCACTCCGGTCGCGGGCGGACCGATGCTCCTCGGCTTCGCCTCCGATCGACAGCAGGCCGACCAGATCGTCGCCCGAGAAGATCGGCGCGGTCGCCACGAGGTCGAGGTTCGCATTCCGCAGGGCGGCTGTGGGCTCCGCAAGTCCGACCGGCGTGACGGCCTCAACCCACGGTCCGTCCCGCGCCCGCCCGAGCAGATATCCGGCCAGGTCAGGTGCGAAGGTCTCACCGCCGCGGAGAACGCCCTGGCTTCGGTTGAACGTCGCGAGCTCCTGGAGCCGCTCATGGCCGGTCACCTGGGCGACAGACACAAAGGCGCTGGCCGTCCGGCGGGAGATCTCCTGGACGACCGCCTCAGCGGTTTCCTCGGGGACACCGGACAGGGTCAAGGACCCGAGGGCGGCGACGACACCGGAACGCAGTGCCAACTCGTCCTGCAGGACGTGGGACCACGCCGTCTGCGTCCTGAGATGGGCGCGCACGCGCGCGACGAGCTCATCGAGCCGGACGGGCTTGGCGAGAAAGTCCGTGGCGCCCGCCTCGAGCCCGGCGACCACGCTGTGCTCGTCACCGGAGCCGGTCATCAGGATCACGGGCATCGTCGAGGTTTCGGGTCGCCGGCGGAGCTCCTGGACGACTTCGATCCCGCTCATCCCGGGCATGGCTACGTCGCAGACGACGACGCCGATGACCTCGGCGGCAATCGTCTCGAGGGCCGCAGGGCCGTCGTCGGCCTCGAGGACCGACATGCCCGCCTTGCGCAGGGCCAGCGCGACCAGGCCGCGGACGATCGGATCGTCATCGACGACGAGGATCGACACTCTCGCTGGTGCTGCACGCTCGTTCATGGGTCGCCCATGCTCCCCCGAGCTCCTAGCACAGTCATCTCAACATTCGTCTCACCCTAGCACGCCTGATCGACGCGATGGGGCGTCGTCGGGACCCCGCCGACGCCATTCTTGGATAGCATCTGCGCGATGGGTTTCCTGCGACGCCTCCTCGGGTCATCGAACCGCTCGGACGCTCCCTCGATCGACCCCGTGGAAGCCGATGCCGACGAGCGACGACATGAGCTCGAGGTGCTGCGCGGCGAGCAGGAGCGCCTCGACGACCTGGCGCAGCGTCAGCTCCGATATGCGCAGTACGCGTGGCAACCGCCGGCGCAGGGTGGCGTACGGCGCGCTGACGACCACGATGAGCCGGCCACATGACCTCCGCCACGTACCGTGTCCCAGGGGCAGTGCTCACGGAGCGCGAGCACTCAGTCCCGCTGGACCATGCGAAGCCGGACGGACCGCGGATCACCGTGTTCACTCGCGAACTGGCGGCCCCGGATGGCGCGGACCGGCCGTACCTCGTGTTCCTGCAGGGCGGACCCGGTTTCGAAGCCACGCGGCCCACGAGCCCGCCGAGCGGCTGGCAGAAGCGCGCGATCCAGGACTACCGCGTGCTGCTGCTCGATCAACGGGGAACCGGGCGGTCGACGCCGGTCGCGTCCGAGATCCCGGGCGATACGGCCGAAGCCCAGGCGGCCTACCTGACGCATTTTCGAGCCGATTCGATCGTCCGCGACGCGGAGTGGATTCGGCGCGAGCTCGACGTCGACCGCTGGAGCCTGCTCGGTCAGAGCTTCGGCGGATTCACCTCGATGACCTACCTGTCGATCGCGCCCGAAGGCCTGCGCGAGGCCTTCATCACAGGCGGGCTTTCGCCGATCGGCCGGCCCGTCGACGACATCTACAGTGCGACCTACAAGCGCCTGGTCGAGGCGAACCGGCGCTATTTCGCCCGCTATCCAGATGACCGCGCCCGGGTCGACGACATCGTGCGCCGGCTCGACGGCGAGGACGTCCGCCTGCCGACCGGTGAGCGGCTGACGGCACGCCGGTTCCTGCAGCTCGGGATGTGGCTGGGCGACAGTGCCGGGTTCGAGCTGCTCCACCACGTCATCGAGCTGCCGTTCGGGTCGCTCGCGTTCCTGGCCGACGTGGAGGGCGGCTCGAAATTCGGTCGCAACCCGATCTACGCCACGCTGCACGAATCGTCGTATGCCGATGGCGTGGCCACCCGTTGGTCGTCGCACCGGTTGTTGCCCGATGAGGTGAGCGAGGGCCGGCTGCTCACGGCGGAGCACGTCTTCCCGTGGATGTGGGAGGACTACGCGGCGCTGCGGCCCCAGCGCGCGGCCGCCGACATCCTGGCCGATCACGTCTGGCCCGCGTTGTACGACGCCGATCGTCTGGGCCACAACGAGGTGCCGGTCGCGGCGACGATCTACGTCAACGACCTGTACGTGGAACGTGACTTCGCCGTGGAGACGGCGCGCGCGATCCGGGGCCTCCGCGCGTGGCAGACCGACGAATATGAGCACAACGGACTGCGCGCCGACGGCGAGCGGGTCCTGGGCCGGCTGATCGACCTCGTCCGGGGACGCGCTTAGCTCGTCACGAGTCGGCGCAGCTCGCCGACGCCTTCGATCGCGTCGGGCGTCCGGTAGAGCGTGTTTCATCGTTCCTCCGTGGTGTCTGGACAAGATGTGGCCGTGATGCCGACCTGCTGCAGGACACCGAAGCGATAGCCTTGGGTGATGGACGAATACCTTTCGACAAGAGAGATGGGCTGGGTCCTGGGCCGGTCCGCAGGGACGATCCGGGACCTCATCCGAGGCGGCGAGATCGAGGGCACTCGGCTTCCCGGCGGGTTCCGCGTGCCCAGGAGCGAGGTCCTGCGGCTGGCCCGCGAGCGGATCGAGGCGGAGGCGGGTCGCAAGCTGTCCGACCGTGAGCTCGAGAAGCTGATCGACGAGGTCATCGCCACGAACGAGTCGGCATGACCGACGGGCCTCGCCCGCTTGACCCAAACGCCGTTGTGAAGCGCACAATCAACGGGTGCCTTCTGCGCCGCCACCTGGAGCCAACGACGAGTTCTGGCGTGACTACCTGACGCGAGGCCACGCGGCCGAGCGTGCCGCCAGGAAATTCCTGATCCATATCCCCGCGGAGCCTCGCTGCACCCTTTGCGCGGCGCCGTTCGGGGGCATTGGCCGGCCGGTCATGCGCCTCATCGGGAAGCGGCAGTCGGACAAGAGTCCGAACATCTGCAATGCGTGCTACACGTTCCTCTCGGACCATCACGGCGGCGCCGAGATCCCGTGCACGATGCTGTTTGCGGACATCCGTGGCTCGACGACCCTTGCCGAGGGCATGTCGACGACCGAGTACCACACGATCCTGAACCGGTTCTATAGCGTCGCCTCCAAGGCGGTCTTCAACCATGACGGCGCGGTGGACAAGTTCGTCGGCGATGAGCTCGTGGCCTTCTTCTACCAGCTCATGACGGGCGATTCGCACGCGGCAGCGGGCGTCGCGGCAGCGCGCGAACTCCTCGTGGCGACCGGTCACGAAGAGCCGGCCGGCCCGTGGGTGCCGGTGGGGGCCGGCGTCCACACGGGCCTCGTCTGGATGGGGGCGATCGGCGAAGGAACCCATATCGAGATGACCGGTGTCGGCGACGCGGTCAACGTGACGGCGCGGCTCGCGTCCGCGGCCGTTGCCGGCGAGATCCTGGTCACCCATGACGCCGCCGTGGCTGCCGGGCTCGATCCGTCACTCGAACGCCGGAGCCTGGAGCTGAAGGGCAAGCACCTTGCCACCTCGGTCGTCAGCCTCCGGGTCGGACCAGGGGTCGCGAGCACGGCCTGAGCGTTCGCCGGCTGGATCCGGCCGACTCCGGTAGGATCGTTCGACAAGCGAGGACGGAGTCGGATGACCCGATCAGTGATGGCCCTTGCCATCCTCGCCGCAGTGCTCGTCAGCGCGTGCGGCACCCAGCCTGCCCCCACGCCTGCACCGACAGCGAGCGCTACGCCGTCGCCGGCGCCCCCGAGCGCTGCCCCAAGCAGCTCAGCCCTGTCCGACTGCACCGCCGCGGACATCCAGGCGACTGGCGGGCCATGGGGCGGCGCGGCAGGGAGCCGCGGCTCGGACATCATCGTGGAGAACGTGGGACCGGCCGCTTGCCTGCTTCCCGCCGCGGCCACGGTTGGGCTTGTCGATCCTGCCGGCACCGTCGTGTTGACCAGCGCGCCCGGCCAGGTCGGAACCGGTCCGGAAGTTGCGTCAGCCGGCCGGGTCGGGTTCTCCCTTGTCATCGGGAACTGGTGCGATCAGGCCGTCAACCTGCCGCTGCGGGTTCAGCTGGCCCTCGCCACCGGCGCGGTCGACATCGCTGACCTCGCCGTGACCACCACGGATGAGCTGCCGCCGTGCAACGGTCCGGGTCAGCCGGCCACCCTGACGACGACGGAGTGGCAGTCAGCAGATCCGGGCTAGCGGACGCTGTAGCGCTCCAGCGGGCTCCAGGCGCTGTTCGCGTTGAACGTGGTCGGGTTGGCGATCGCCCGGACGTACCACTCGCCACGGGCGGTGAACGTCCACGGATACGAGGCGACGCCCGCGGCATTGACGTAGGCATCCCGGGTGGTGACCTGCGTCCAGCGACCGCTGACGCGTCGGAAGAAGGCAAACGACACCTTGGCAGTCGGCAGGTCCGCTCGTGAAGGCCGGACCGTGGTGTTGAAGGTCACGGTTCGGCCGCGGGTGACAACTTTCGTCGCGCCATTGTTCGTCGGTCGCAGGAGCGCGATCTGGCGGACGACGACGCGCGCGGTGTTGCTGGTGACTGCCCCAAGATCCGGGGCGCCGTCAAACACGGCACGGTAGTACAGGTTGTTCGCGGGCCGGTACTCGAAGGACGCGTTGCCCTCTGCATCCGTCGTCAGTGTCGTGATCGGCTCCCACGTCATGCCATCGCGTGCACCCTGGAGCGCGAAGGTCCGGTTGCCGCCCGTCGCCCCGAAGTCGGCCTTGACGAGGACACTCTCGCCCCAGGTGATGACCGTGGCGGACGGCGTCAGATTGAGCGTCGCGGTCTGACCGGTCGGATCCAGGACCCCATTGGCCAGGAGGACCGATGCGAAATCCGTGCCATTGAAGCGGTTCAGGTCGACATTCCCCGTGATGCCCGTCACCTTGCCGCTGGAGGTGTACTGCCAGAACGTCCAGCCCGTGCCTCCCCAGTTGCCCCCGGGAATGCTCGGTGCCGGTCCGGTCGTCCAGTGGGCGACCCACAGCGTGCGGTAGCCGTTGGCTGCGAACCAGGTCGTGTCCGCCATCGAATTCCGCCAGAAGCTCGGGGAGGTGTAGATGACTCCTCGAGCGCCCGTCCGCTCGTATATCCGACCGAGGTAACTCTTGGTCCATTCCTGTAGCTCAACCGGCGACAGTCCGCCATTGACCTCGAGGTCGAGGACCGGCAGGAGATCGCCCGCCGCGATCTGTGACATGGCCAGGAAGTAGTCGGCCTCGGCGATCGCATCACCGGGCGTCCGGTTGGGCCTCGCGAAGTGGTAGGCACCCACGAGCATGCCGTATGCCTTCGCCTGGGCACGATTGAATACATAGCGGTCGTCGATGAGCGACGTCCCCTCGGACGCCTTCATGTAGACAAACCGCTTGCCGGACGCCGCCACGCGGGCCCAGTCGATGGTGTTCTGCCAGTGGCTCACGTCGATCCCCTCGACGTAGGTCGGGATCGGCGTCGGGATCGGCGTCGGGGTGGGTGTCGCGAAGGGATCGGGCGTCGGGGTGGGCGTGGCGAAGGGGTCCGGGGTAGGGGTGGGCGTCGGGGTTGGCGTTGGTGCGGGTGCTGCCTGGAACAGCCCGGTGGCCGCGTAGACGTACGGCACGCCGTACAGGGCGGCAACGCTCTGGCCACCGACCACACTGATCTGGTGCCAGGTATCGCCCGTCACGGTGTTGTCGGCACACGCGGCGCTCCACGGTCCGCCGGTCAGCGTCGTTTCGACGTCGACCTGGGTGCCGGCGGTGATCGTCGCGGCCTGGGCGTCGCTCGTTGACGGGCCGGTCCGGAGCCGCACGCCGTCGCACGCGGCCGCCATCGGGGTGCCTGCGAGGACGACCTGTGAGGCGGGGACTGACAGGAGCCCTGCCAGCAGCACGGCAGAGACCAGGGCGGCAATGATCCGGTTCGGGGCGGCGGGACGGGGGCGTCGGGCGACTTCGGGTCGCATGGCTACCTCGCTCGCTGGGGCCCCAAGCCAACCTCGAAAGCCGCGCGCTCAACCGAAACCCAGGAGGGCCAGACCGCACCGGCCCACCGCGGGCCCATCGGCATGAAGATACACGACCCGGCCAGAAGGCCCGAAACGGCGCTTGTCGACCGGCGGGCAGAGCGGTATGCTCGGGGGGACGGCGCGTCCCGCGCCGAACCCCGCTCCGGCGCTCACGCCGCCGGCATCGATGGGGCAAAGGGGAACTCGCTTCTCCGGGACGGCTGCTCCGCCTTCTCAGGCGAGCCGCGTGAGCGTGAGTCCCGTGGCGACGCCGACCGAGAAGGATGTCGAGACGATGCCGACCCAGAAGGTCTTCAAGCAACGCGTTCGCGCCCGCATGGGCAAGACGGGCGAGTCCTACACCGCGGCCCGCCATCAGCTGTTGAAGAAGCTCGAGCCCGAACCCGTCGAGCAAGGACGTCCCGAAGTGAACGCGCCATCCGCAGCTTCGGCCGCGCCGGCGATGGCGTCGGACGCGCTGCTCGTCGCGGATGAGTCGATGATCCGGGCGACCGGCCGCAGCCACGCCGAATGGTTCGCGCTCCTCGATGGATGGGGCGCGATGGAGCACACCCACACCCAGATCGCCCGCTGGCTCAGCGAGACGCAGGGGACCCCCGGGTGGTGGACCCAGAACATCACGGTCAGCTACGAGCGTGCTCGTGGCCTGCGCAAGCCGGGACAAATGGCCGATGGGTTCTCAGTGAGCGTCACCCGCACCGTCGATCTGGATCCTGCGACCGCCCTCGAGGCGTTCACCAACGCCTTGATCCGCGAACGCTGGCTGCCGGATGCCCCGATGCGCCAGCGGCCGACGCGCGCAGCAAACACCGCACGCTTCGATTGGGCGGAACCGGCTTCCCGGATCGTGGTGGTCGTGCTGCCGAAGGACGCGACCAGGTCGACGATCTCGGTGTCGCACGAGCAGCTGCCCGATGCAGCCGCCGCCGACCGGTTCAAGACCGCGTGGCGCGGCTGGTTGGGATCGCTCAGGACCGTGATGGCACGTTCGTGATCCGTCCTCCCATGGATCCCAGGAAGGAGACCCAGATGCCCACGACTGAATCCGCCATGAACATCACCGACGTCGGCACCATCGGCGTGCCGGTCGCCGACCAGGACCGTGCGCTCTCGTTCTACCGCGATGCCTTGGGCTTCGAGGTCGGGATCGACGCACCGTTCGGCGAGGGCTCGCCTCGCCGGATCGATCCATGTGAAGTCGCGCATGAAGGTGATCCGGATCCGCGACGTGGTCAGGATCCTACCTGTCACCATGGCGACGTGAAGGATCGGCAACCGATTCCGAAGCAGATCGCCGGTCTCGCCGTCCCGCAGGATCGGGTCTCGTCAACGACCTGGCACTGGGCGCAGCGATCGCTCCCGGCCTACCTCCTGGCGCATTCCGTGCGGGCCTACTGCTGGGGCGTCGTCATCGCGGAGCGCGAGACGTGGGCGTTCGACCGGCAGATTCTCTGGACCGCATCGCTGATGCACGATTTCGGCCTGACCAGGATCTCGAAGAACACGATGTGCTTCGATGTCGAAGGTGCCGAGATCGCTCGGCGATTCCTCGAGCGGGCGGGCATGCCGGCCGAAGCGGCCGATCGAGCGGCCGTCGCGATCATCCTGCACATGCAGCCGTCGGTCACCCTCGCGGATGGCGTGGAGTCGGTGCTCCTCGACCGGGCCACCGCCATCGATGTCCGAGGTGACGAGTTCGACCTGATCGACGATGTTCGTTCGATCGTGGTCCGCGCGTTCCCGCGCGGCCCCTTCGATCGTCATTTCGTCGCGGCGATCAGGCGAGAGGTCGCCATCCGTCCGTCATGCCAGAGCGCCCGGTTGTTGCACAAGACCGGGCTCGAGGCATGGATGGCACGCTCGCGCTGGGTCACCGGCTGAAGGAACCCTGCGGCCCGCAGGTCGTACGGGCCGCAGGAGCCGGGAGTCACCGCTTGACGATGACCGCTTCGAGGTACTCGTTCGGCACGACCATCGTGCCGTCATCGGCCCGGTTGAACCGGCCGATCAGTTCGAGCAGGTCTTTCTCGAGCGCCGCTCGACCGGCTTCGCCGACCGCGTCGAACGCCTTGAGCGTCGGGCCATACCAGCGCCGCCAGTACTCGATGTATGCCTCGGGCGATCGATATCGGAAGACGAGGTGCTTCTTCTCGGTGGTGATGTCGGCCAGGACGTCGCCAAAGAGCTCCCGAAGGCGATCCTCGGTGCCCCACTGGAGGGGCGAGCGGAGCCCGGTGGGCGGGGGGACATGGGTGGCGATCGTCTTGAACAGGTGGCCGATGAACCCGTCGGGCGTGTGGGCCACCAATCCGATGCGACCACCACGTCGGCAGACACGCGCGAGCTCGCTCGCCGTCTGCTCCTGGTTCGGCGCGAACATGGCGCCGAAGACGGAGGCCACGACATCGAACGAACCGTCCTCGAACGGGATGGCCTCGGCGTCGCCGTCGACGAATCGAACCTCGACCGCTTCGGCCTCGGCACGCTGCCGGGCGCGGTCGAGCAGGGCGGGAACGTAGTCGATCCCGACCACGTCGCAGCCGCGCCGGGCTGCCGCGAGCGCGGCGTTGCCGCTGCCGGTCGCCACGTCGAGGAACCGGTCGGTCGCACGGACGTCGAGCGCCTCGATGAGGAGCTCCGACTGGAGGAGGATCTGGGTGCCGATCATGTGGTAGTCGCCGCTGGCCCAGGTCGCCTGCTGGCGTTGCTTGATCGCGGCGAGATCGGGCTTGGTCGCGAGGTCGGTCATGGTTCGCTCTCCTGCGGTGGCGTGGACGTCACGAAGCGTCGAACAGGATGGCGTCGGCGGCATCGTGAAGGTTCCCTATTTCTTCTCGCTGCGGGTCCCTATTTCACGGGACCTGGCCGAGCCGGTAGGGACCTGGCCCTCTGACGGCCCGCGACCCAGCGTCGGTCAGGCGGGCTCCGGGGCCCGGGCTGCCATCGATGTGCTGCGCTCGTTGTCCCAGCGAAGCGCCATCTGGCGAGTGGCACGCTCAAGGTCGATGTCGGCGAACGCAACACCTGTGCGACCGTAGTCGAGACTCGCAACCAGGCTGCCATCGGGCGCGACGATCCCGGTGATCGAACCCTGGTCCGGGCCGGCGACATTCGCCTGGGCGATGTAGACGGTGTTTTCGACGGCGCGCGACAGCAGCGATTTCTCGTTGTACGGGTTGTCCGCATCGCACCACCGCGCCGGCAGCGAGCCGTCGGTCGTCGTCACGAAATGCGGGACGAACACCACCTGGGCGCCGGCGAGCACCAGCCAGCGGACGATCTCCGGATAGCGAAACGCCTCATGGCAGATGGCGATCCCAAAGGTCATGCCGGCCGCCGTGAACACGCGACGGCCTGACCCGGCGACGTAGGCGGCATCCTCGGACGGGTCGATCTGGGTCTTGACCTGGTCACCCAGGCGCGAACCGTCCGCATCGAAGACGACGGCCACGATCTCGCGGCCATTGGGCGCCAGCCGCTCCGTTCCGACGATCGCCACGACCGCGTTGTCCCGGGCTGCCGCGGCGACGACCATGAGCGCGTCGTCGAGCTCCGTCTGCGTCACGTCCGGCACGACATCAGCCTGGACTCGATGACCGGGGATACCGCTCTCGGGCAGGCAGACGGTCCTCGCCCCGAGCCGGCCGGCTTCCTCGATCGCTGCGACGGCGACCGGAACGGCCTCGTCAAGGGTCGTCGTGAGCGGTGTCGAGGCGACGGCGATCCGGATCGTAGCCATGCCCCGGAGTCTACTGTCGAGGGGGACTCTCAACCGATTTGCAAGCCCCCAGCGCGAACTGTTCTCCTCATGCAGCGAGATTCCTGCAAGCATCCTGGAATCAACACACCGCACGGACAGGAGGTCACCCCGTGCCGATGATCGCTCCATGCCTGTGGTTTGACGGCAATGCCGAAGAAGCCGCCAGGTTCTACACCTCGCTCTTCCCGAACAGCCGGGTCGACAAGACGGTTCGCGCCGCCGCGGACAATCCCAGCACGAAGGCCGGCGACGTCATCACCGTCGAGTTCACCCTCGATGGCAACCGGTACATCGGCCTCAACGGTGGCCCCGAGTTCCCGTTCACCGAGGCGATCTCGCTGTACGTCGACTGCAAGGACCAGGCCGAGGTCGATCACTATTGGGACGCGCTGATGCAGGGCGGCGGGTCGCCCAGCGTCTGCGGCTGGCTCAAGGACCGCTTTGGCATGTCCTGGCAAGTCATCCCACGACAGCTCAACGAGATGCTCGAGAGCTCCGATCGAGCCGGCGCGGCCCGCGCGATGGAAGCCATGCTCAAGATGGTGAAGATCGACGTCGAGGAGCTCCGCGAGGCCTACGCCGGCGTGCCCGCGTAGCACATGCGGCGCGCCGTGCGCGCTGGACCGAATCGCCGAGCCGCCCTAGGGTTTGGACGTGCTGCTCGTCCTCGCCGTGATGGTCGGTGGATCCGTGGCCGATTGGGACCATGCGCTCGCGGTCGCGGAGCCCCTGCTGGAGTCGATCGTCATCGAGCAGTAGGTTCGAGCCCGTTAGGCGAGCCGAAGGGCTCGCACGGATCCGGGCTGACGCGCATCATCCACCCGTGGACACTGCACCACTTCGCGTCGTCATCGCCGAGGATTCGGCGCTCATCCGCGAGGGGATTGCCCGGCTGATCCAGGAAGCCGGTGGCACGGTCGTCGCCAAGGTCGGAGACGGGCCGGCGCTGATCGATGCCGTCGTGGAGCACAGACCCGACGTATCCGTCGTCGACGTCCGCATGCCACCGACGCAGCGGGACGAAGGGCTCCGGGCGGCCATCGAGGCACGCCGGCGCGTCCCGGGCGCACCGGTGCTCGTCCTGAGCCAGTACGTCGAACGGCAGTACGCCATGGAGCTCCTGGCGGACCGGGCCGGCGGCGTCGGGTACCTGCTCAAGGATCGCGTGGGCGACATCCGTGAGTTCATGGACGCCCTGCGTCGCGTCGCCCGCGGGGGCACCGCCCTCGATCCCGAGGTCGTCGCGCAGCTCATGGTCCGGCAAGGCGCCGACGATCCGTTGTCGGCGCTCACGCCACGTGAGCGGGAGGTCCTTGCCGCGATGGCCGAGGGTCGCACGAACGTCGGGGTCGCGACGCATCTCGGGATCACCGAGGGCGCAACCGAGAAGCACATCAGCAACATCTTCGGGAAGCTGGAGCTACCCGACTCGCAGAACGATCACCGGCGGGTTCTGGCCGTGCTGACCTACCTCGGCTCCTAGCGCGAGGGCTGCTGCCAGTAGGTCGTCGGGGCACTCCAGGCGGGCACCGGGAACTCGGCACGGACGAGGGTCGGGCCCCCAACCGGGCTGGAGATCGTAAACGTGCCATCGAGACCTTCGACTCGATCCGCGAGCCCAGCGAGACCGCCACCGGGTTCCGAGATCGCGCCGCCGCGACCGTCGTCCCAGACCTCGACCACGAGTCGAGCGTCCTCGCGACGGCATCGAACCTCCGAGGTCGCGGCTCCGCTGTGCTTCGACACGTTGGTGAGCGCCTCGGCGACGACGAAGTAGGCCGCCCGCTCGATCGACGGTGGCAGCCGCTCTCCGGCGGGCAGCTCGCTGCGCATGACGGACGGCACGGATCCTCGTCCCACGATCGAGCCGAGCGCTGCGACCAACCCACGATCGAGCAGGATGGATGGCGCGATGCCGCGGACCAGGTCGCGAAGCTCAGCCAGCGCCTGGCGCGCCTGTTCCTGGCCGTCGGCGAGCAGCTGTTTGGCGGCAGCAGGATCGGCGTCGATGCGTTCGCTGGCGAGGCCGAGATCCATGGTCAGCCGAACGAGGCGCTGCTGGGCGCCGTCGTGCAGGTCGCGCTCGATCCGGTGGAGCTCGTTTGCCTCGACGTCGAGGATGGCCGAGCGGCTCTCCTTGAGCGTCTCCACCTGCCGTCGGAGCTCACGGCTCTCCGACGTGCACAGGAGTCCGGCGACCACCGCTCGATGGAGGGCCATGACGAGCTGGGACATCGATGCCGCGACCGGGAGCAGGGCGAGCCCGGCGAGCGTGCGAAGCAGCACGGTTGGCGCGTCGCGGCCCGAAAGGGGCGTCAGGGCCGCCGGGAGGGTCGCGCCGGCCACGGCGTCGTACCAGAACGGCATCGACAGCAGCCAGATTGAAAGACCCCACAAGGCGGCGATCACGACGAACTCG
Source organism: uncultured Chloroflexia bacterium (assembly GCA_963809045.1). Taxonomy (GTDB): domain Bacteria; phylum Chloroflexota; class Limnocylindria; order Limnocylindrales; family CSP1-4; genus SPCO01. Next base: position 1,890,877 of record CAWEHW010000004.1, on the reverse strand, counting down.
ATGACGACGAGCGGCAGGTTGACCGCGACGTACAACACGTCGCGCCAGCGGTTCTCGTCGGCGAATTCCGCCCGCAACACGGCGACGATCCCGCCACGCAGCGGTTGATAGGGGTGCGCCGTAAGGCGTTCTGTATGCCCGAGCATCACGCGCCGCCGTTCGATCCGCGCGACGATCCGCGACCCTTCGATCGCGACGGCCACCAGGAGCACGCCGACTCCAGCCAGGAGCGACGCGACGCCAGCCGATGCGATCGAGCCCACCAACGCAAACGCGAACAGGCCGATGAGGAATCCGACACCGATCGCCGCATTCGCATACCACGTGGCGGGGTGGATCGGCGACACGAGGAAGGCCCGGATCGGGTTGCCGGCCCGCCCAACAGACATCCCCGGCGAGGCGAACGTCGCACCGCCGGGGATCCGGGCCGAAGTCAGCCCGGCAAGGATGAGGAGCAGCCCCACGATGAGGACTGCGCCGCCGATCACGAAGGCGTCGTATCGCGTCGCACGGCACCGGCCACCAGGAGGACCCCGATCCCGAGGATGAACGCAGGCCACAGGAAACGGCCCCCGTCGGCCAGGTCTGGCAGGTAGACGCCGATCAGCGCCAGGGCGCCAAACAGGATCAGGGCGAATCCGGCGAAGGTCACGATGCGCCCATTGTCGCGAGTTACGTGACGGTGGGTTGCGGCCGCTGCGTGCCACCCGCTGAGCGCTGGGTTCGCCGGGTCGGCCGTTGCGTCACCGGCCACGGGATCGCCGACCGGCGCCACGTCCGGTTCATTGGGCATGATGATCGCCAGGACGATGTAGGCGAGCAGGCCGATGCCTCCGAAGAAGATCGAGATCAGCCAGAGCACCCGGACCAGGGTCGGATCGACTTCGAAATACTCGGCCATGCCCGATGCCACGCCCGCGAGCATCCGGTCGTGGCGGCAACGAGTCAGTCGGCGGTTCACTTGCATCCTCCAATTGGGTTGATCTCGACATTGCCGAAGTTGACGCTGATGGTGAGATCGGCCTTGAACGGGGCCGACGCGTAGTCGGCGCTCTGCCAGTTGGACGCGGTCTCGTGCTGCCCATTGATGGAAATGCCGGCGAGGTTGCTCTCCTGGGCGACCTGCAACCCGACATTGCCTGGCGCGCAGATGGCGAGGCCACCGGCGTTGACCTCGAAGGTGCCGGTCAGGTTGCCGGCGGGCAGCCAGTACGACAGCTGGCCCGCGTTCACGGTCCCGGCGAGGCTCTTGATTCTGGCCTCGGACAGGTCGACTTCGGCTGACGCCGCGTTCGTCGTGAGCGACATGCGCTCGATCTGTGCCTGGGGCAACGCCAGCTGGCCTTCACCCGCGTTGACGACCACGATCAGGTCCTCGATCGGTGAGGTGGGCAGGGTCAGGATCCAGTCGTCCCGGTCCTCATCCATGCGTTGCCACCACCGCCGGCCACCGGCATCGATCGAGAGCGAGCCCGCCGATGCGTCGACGATCGGCGTGACGGTGGCATCGCTCCGGTCAAGCCGCCACGCACTTCCCGGGGCCGTGTTGACCGCGAGGGTGCCGCACCCGGTTGAGATCGACACCCGCGCGGGTGCGTCGAAGAGGCCTTCCTCGGTCGTGATGGTGGACGGTGGTCCGCCGTCACCGCAGTCGGCGACCGCACCAGGCGCGAGGGCGAAGCCGCCGCCGATGAGGAGGCCGGGCGCCATGGCGGCCACCAGGCCGGCCGGGACCGCGAATTCGGTGCGCCGAAGTGCGATCCCCAGCCCGATGGCGACGATGGCGAGCGGCCACAGGCGCAGGGCATCGCGGATCGCTGTGCCGTCTGTGGCGGCCACGTCAGCGACGACGGCGACGCTCCCGATTGCGACCAGGAACACGCCCATGTACAGGAACTTGCGGTTGACCCGCATCGGATTGCATCCCTCCTCCGGCCTGTGCGACCGCCATCACCTGGGCGGTCCAGCTGTTGTGTGCATCCACCGTAGGCATCGAGATGCCCTGGACCCAGCCAGCCACCCGGCATCTTCGGGGTGGGGCTAGCCGCAGGGCGCCCACGGTTTCCCGGAACCGCATACTTCGATGCATGACGAGCTCCGGTCCCACGCCATGAAGGCAGCGCTCCAGCGCCGGTACGGGTCGGTCGACGTTGTCCGGGTGGAGGAGATCGATCAGCCGGTGCCCGGCGACGGCGAGGTGCTGGTGCGCGTGCACGCGGCCTCGGTCAACCGGGCGGACCTCGATGGCCTGGGACCCCGGCCGGGATTCGTTCGGCTCTTTGTCGGACTCCGCGCGCCTCGTCAGCATCGGACGGGGACGGATGTTGCCGGGGTCGTCGAGGCTGTCGGACCGAACGTCACGCGGTTCAAACCCGCGGACCGAGTCTTTGCGGACCTGTTCAACGTGGGCCAGGGCGCATTTGCCGAGTACGTCGCGGCACCCGAGAAGTCCTTCCAGCTCATCCCGCCGACCATGTCGTTCGAGGATGCGGCCACCCTCCCGCATTCCGCCGTCCTCGCGCTCCAGGGACTCCGCCTTCGAAACGGCCGGACGATCAAGCCCGGCGACAAGGTCCTGATCGAGGGCGCATCAGGAAACGTCGGCCCATTCGCCGTGCAGATCGCCAAGTCGATGGGGGCTGTCGTGACCGGCGTCTGCAGCACGACGAAGCTCGGGTTCGTGCGCTCGTTGGGAGCGGACCACGTCCTCGACTACTCGACGGTCGACATCACGCGGGCGGGTGAGCGGTACGACTGGATCCTGTCCGCGGAGACTCGCCACTGGCTGCTCCGGTACCGGCGGGCGCTCCGGCCGAATGGTGTCTACCTCACCCTGGGAGCACCGACGACGGCGACCTTCTTCTCGCTCCTCCTGGGCACGCTGCTGGCGAAGCTCACGGGTCGTACCATGGGCCTGATGCTGTGGTGGAAGCCGTTCCATCCGCCCGACGTGGCGGCCCTCACCGCATTGATCGCGGCGGGCAAGGTCAGGCCGGTGATCGACCGGCGCTACCCGCTGAGCGAGGTCGTCGAAGCCCTTCGCTACGTCGACGATGGGCGGCCGCGAGGCAAGGTGATCGTCACCCCATAGCCGGTTGGTATCCTGCCGCCGGTGCGCTCCATTCCGGCCCGGATCCTCGAAGCCATCGTGCCGGCGCGGCTGGGCCGAAGCTTCCGCTGGCTCCTGTCGTCTACGGTCCTGAACAACGCCGGCGACGGCGTCGTCCTCGCGGCCGGCCCGCTGCTCGTGGCATCCCAGACGCGGGATCCGTTGCTTGTTTCGATGGCCCTGCTCAGCGAATACCTGCCGGTGTTGCTGTTCAGCGTCCTGGCCGGCGCCGCGGCGGACCGGTTCAACCGGCGGCGCATGGTCGTCGTGGTCAACCTTGGCCGTGCCGTCGTCCTGATCGGCCTCGTGGTCACGATTGTCAGCGGCTCGGTCAACATCGCGCTGGTCCTCGTCGCGCTGTTCCTGCTGGGCACCGCCGAAACGTTCGCGGACGCAGCCAGCGGCACGTTGCTGCCCGGTCTCGTCCAACGCGAGGACCTCGGGATCGCCAACGCGCGGATGCAGGGCGCGTTCCTCCTCACCAACCAGCTGCTCACACCGCCGATCGGCGCCTTCCTGTTCGCCCTCGGCATGGCGCTGCCGTTTGCGACCAATGCGGCCTGTTTCGCCCTCGGCGCGGTCCTCATCTCGCGGGTGGTCACCAGTACGAAGCAGGAGATCCCGGAGCGTTCGAACCTGCGTGCCGAGATGGCCGAAGGGGTCCGCTGGCTCATGGCCCACCCGCCGATGCGGACGCTGGCGCTGACCATCTTCACCTTCAACGTCACGTTCGGGGCAGCATGGTCCGTGCTGGTCCTCTACGCCGGCGAGCGACTGGGCATGGATGAGGTGGGGTTTGGTCTTCTCACGACGGCGATGGCCGTCGGCGGCGTGGTCGGCGTCGGTTCGTACGGCCGCCTGGAGCGCCGGTTCTCGCTCGGCGACATCATGCGCGTCGGCCTGCTGATCGAGACCGGCACCCATCTCGTGCTCGCGCTGACGACATCCTCGGTGATCGCATTGTCCACGCTCGTGGTCTTCGGGGCACACGCCTTCGTGTGGGGAACGACCTCGACCGTGATCCGACAGCGAGCCGTCCCGGATGCGCTGCTCGGGCGGGTCGGGGGCGTCTACCGCGTGGCGATCGTTGGCGGGATGGTGGTCGGGACGCCGCTGGGCGGCCTCCTGGCGAAGACGTTCGGGATCACGGCCCCGTTCTGGTTCGCGTTCGTCGGCTCGGCGCTGCTGGTGGTCGTCCTATGGCGGCAGTTCGACTACATCACGCATGCGAGCGCCGACGATCCCGATTCGCTACGGTAGACGCAGGGATGTGTCGCCTCGTGCCTAGGAGACCACGGATGCTCTTCCATATCAAGCAGTCCCACCAGCCTGCTGATTGCCCGTTCGGCAAGGGTGGCTCGAAGTCGCTGTTCGACGAGAATGCGCCAGGGGTGAAGCTCCACGGCTACTACCTCGCGTTCCCGCAGCACACGACGTTCTTCGTCGTCGAGACCGACGATGCAGAAAACCTGCAGGCCTTCCTCCGGCCGGGCGTGAGCAAGTGCGTCGCGGAGATCACGCCGGTCACGGATCGGCCGGCCCGCTGATTGACCCGAATGTCAGGCTGGTCAACAGGACCGCGAACGAGGGATGATCTGAGGAACTCGACTCGCACGGAGGGACGTCGTGTTGACCCGGGGGCTCAGGCGCGACCCGTTTGAAGGCACGGGCGCATACCGCCGTCGACTTCGCCTTCAGTTCGAGGGTCTCGTCGCGCTCGCCATGGCGATCGTCGCCTGCGGCGTCGTCGCGGCCCTCTGGATCCGGACCATCGCGCCATTGGTCGAACGCCTGACCTGATCGCGGACTGGTGAGGGCGCCGACGTTGAGGCGGCGTCCAGACGACGTTGAGTCGGCATTCCGCCGACTTGAGTAGATTCAGTCGATGACCGACGAGGACGGCCACTTCAACGAGCCGGTGGCGGCGTCGTACGACGAAGACGCCGACGCAATGTTCGCACCGGAGGTCGTCAATCCGGCGGTGGATTTCCTGGCCGCGCATGCCGGGCACGGGCGGGCGCTCGAACTAGGGATCGGCACCGGTCGGATCGCACTGCCGCTGGCGGCGCGGGGCGTCGAGGTCCACGGCATCGAGCTGTCCAATGCCATGGTCGCGAGGCTTCGCGCCAAGCCGGGCGGGGAGGGGATCGCGATCACGATCGGCGACTTCTCCGTCGCCCGCGTGGACGGAACGTTCCACCTCGCCTATCTGGTCTTCAACACGATCATGAACCTGACGACCCAGGCCTCCCAGGTCTCGTGTTTCCGGAACGTCGCCGACCATTTGGAGCCGGGTGGCCGCTTCGTGATCGAGGTCGGCATTCCCGATCTCCGCCGTCTGCCCTACGGGGAGCGGTTCGTGATCTTCGACGCGAGCGAGACGCATTGGGGCATCGACGAATACGACGTCGAGCGCCAGGGGCTGATCTCGCATCACTTCCAGGGGCGAGGCTCGGCATTCGAGAAGTCCGACGGTCCGTTTCGCTACGTCTGGCCATCGGAGCTCGACCTGATGGCGCGATTGGCGGGCATGGAGCTGCTGGAGCGTTGGGACGGGTGGGGCAGGGAGCCGTTCACCAGCGAGAGCCGCCAACACGTGTCGGTCTGGGTGAAGCCCCAGGGCTCGTAGCCCTCAGCGCAGACCCGGTCAGGTCGCCGGCGGGTCCAGGTACGTTGCCAGCGCCGACCCGACATCCGAGACCCGGGCGCCACGTTCCGCTTCACCCGTCCGAGGCGCTCACCTCGGCAGCGACCGGTCGTCGATAGGCGATGGCGGCGAAGGCGAGGAACACCAGCCCGACACCGACCACGAACGCCGCGAGGCTGACGTGCAGGGCAAAGTGCATCGCGGACACGGCGGCGGTTGCGCCGGGGATATCGCAGACCCAGGTCATCGTTCGCAGGAGGGGAGGGAGCTGGGCGCGCTCGGGATCCCAGCCCCCGCCGGTTCCTTGCTAGCCGGCCACGACCGATGAGCGACCACGCGCCATGTAGCCGAGACCAAGGCTCACGACGGCCAGACCGATATGGATGACATGGTCGATCGTGTTGACCGGGACCGAGAAGATGCCGAACAGCGTCGGGCTGATGACGGTGACCACGAAGACCACCAGGTACAGCGCCCCGAACGCGATCGCGGCGTTGGCGATGCTGTCACGCATCCCGTACGCAAGGCCAAGCGCAAGGAGCCCGGTCAGCACGTGCACGATGTTGTGCGGATTGTCCGTGGCGACCAGCCCGGTCGGGCCGACCAGCGGGTTCGAGAAGAACCCGAGGATGCCCACCACGATGAGAATCACGCCCGAGAGAAGCAACCAGGTGCGGGCGAGTCGTACGTTGTCCATCGATCCTCCCTGCCGGACGCGCGTCGCGTCCTTCGGCGCAACCGGGACCCAGGTGGGCCACGTGTCGCAACTATGTACGCGGCCTGGTCGGCCGTGGATCATTAACACGAGACGGTTGGAGCGCGGTGGCACAATCGGTTCGTGAGCGAGGTCGTGATGCCGACGTCGGCGGAACCCGATCCTCTCGTCGCCGCCCGGGCGGCGATCGCGCGAAATGCGTGGCCGGAAGCGTTCGAGCTCCTGACCGCGGCCGAGCGCGACCAGGCACTGCCCGGCGCCGACCTCGAGTCGCTGGCGCTGGCAGCGTTCTTCGCCGGGCAACCTGAGGTCGAGGATGCCGCCACAGAGCGGGCGTTCAACGCCTACCTCGCGGAAGGCAACGACGCACGAGCGGCCTATGTCGCGCTCCACATCGCGCGGAACGCCGGGCGCGTTGGACGCCCTTCGATCGCCTCGGGCTGGATCCGGCGGGCAGAGCGGCTCGTCGGCCCCGAAGGGAACTCCTTTGCGCACGGCTACCTCGCGCTCGTTCGAAGCGAAAAGGCTCGGGCCGAGGGTGACATGGATCGTGCGCTGGTCCTGGCGGAGCAAGCCGTCGACATCGGCACGCGCGCGACCGACGCGGACCTTCGGGCATGGGCCCTGGCCAATCTCGGGGAGATCAAGATCGCCGGCGGCGCGACATCCGAAGGCATCGCCTACCTCGAGGAGGCCTCGATCGCCGCCGTCAACGGCGAGCTGTCGCCGATGACCAGCGGGGTGACCGCGTGCCGGATGATCTCGGCCTGCCGCGACCTGAGCGACTACCGGCGGGCGGGCGAGTGGATCGAAGCGACCGAACGGTACTGCCAGCGCCGCTCGTTGTCTGGGTTCCCCGGGATCTGCCGGGTCCATCGCGCCGAAGTCAACGTGGTCGCCGGTTCCTGGGACCAGGCCGAAACCGACCTGGTGCAAGCCACCGCGGAGCTCGAGCGCTACCGGGCCACCGAGCCGCAGGCCGAAGGCTTCTACGCGATCGGCGACATCCGTCGTCTCCGAGGCGACTTCGAGGGGGCCGAGGCCGCGCTTCGAGAGGCCCACACCCGTGGCAGGACGCCCCAGCCGGCGCTCGCGCTGATCCGCCTTGCCCAGGGGAAGACAGCGGCTGCCGCAACGGCGATCGCATCGGCACTGGCCGATGCGAGATCGAATTCGGTGGGCCCGCACCCGGTTGCTGCCGGCGCAAATCGAGATCCTCCTCGCCGGCGGAGACGTCCCGGCAGCCCGGACGGCGGTCGATGAGCTGAGCGGCCTGGTCGGCGATTACCCGTCGCCAGCCTTCGATGCCGCGCGTCAGCTTGCGGTTGGCCGCGTCCTGCTGGCCGAGGGTGACCCGGCGAGCGCGATCCAGGCGCTGCGCGCCGCGGTGCGGGGCTGGCGCGAGGTCGGCGCACCGTATGAAACGGCCCGGGCGCGTGCCGTCCTCGCGGAAGCGCTCCTGGGGACTGACGAAGACGACGCGACGCTCGAGCTACAGGCCGCGCTCGACGAGTTCAAGCGGCTGGGGGCAACCATCGACACCGCCTCCGCCGACAGGCGCCTCGGGGCCATCGAAGAGCGGCGGCGGGGACCCAAGCAGGTCCGGATGACCTTCATGTTCACCGACATCGTTGGGTCGACTCGGCTCGCCGAGGCACTCGGCGATGCGCCATGGGAGCGGCTGTTGCGATGGCATGACGACACCCTCCGAACGCTCATCGCGAACGGGGGAGGGCAGGTCGTGAACTCGACCGGCGACGGCTTCTTCGCCGGGTTCGAAATCAGCTAATCGAGCGGTGGAGTGCGCAATGGCCATCCAGCGGACCCTCCGAAGCCACCAGGAGTCGATCGGTTTTGCGCCGCCGATCCGAATCGGCCTCCACACGGCCGAGGCGAACCGCCGTGGCGCCGACTACAGCGGGATCGGCGTTCATGTCGCTGCGCGCGTCGGGGCGCTCGGTGGGGCGGGTGAGATCCTCGCGACGGACGAGACGCTCCGCGAGGCCGGCATCTCACCTGCCACAGAACCGCGCGAGGTCACGGTCAAAGGGGTGTCGACGCCCTTGTCGGTCGCCCTGGTCGCCTGGAGCTAGCTTCCGCCGCGGGGTCGACGCCCCACCTAGGCCGGTGTCTTGAGCGCCAGCACCCAGACGCCCACGCCGGGCATGTCGTCGTATGACTCCTGACCCTTGACCATTCCGGCGGTCGGGATGTCGAGGACGGACGCCGTGGCGTCGGTGATGAGTGCGTACGGGACCCGCCCCACGAGATCGCGCGCGTGGTTCTTCAGCAGGCGGTGGACCAGGTTGACCTCGGTGCCGAGGAGTTCCTCGCGTCCGGCGATCGACTGCGCAACGTACCTGCCGTGGTGGACGACGAACTTCAGGTCCAGGTCTTCGATCCGGGCGCAGGCCGTGCAGTTGCAGGTCCACTGCGATTCAGCCGACGAGAGGCTGGCACGGAACGCCGCATAGCAGGCACGCAGGCAGTCGAGGACGGCATCGCCGGGTGGGATCGGCTCGTCCTCGACGGCGAAGATCGCGTCACCTTCGAACTTCGCGAGGCGGAACAGCGGGCCGATCGACCCGTTGATCGTGTCGAGCAGGTGCGAGAGGAGGGCATAGGCAGGCGGCGGTTCGTCGGCTTCCACGATCAGGTCGCGATGGGCGTCCGCAACGCCCTGCAGGAAGCCCGTGTAGCCGGAGATGTCCGCGAGCATGAGCACGCCCCGCCGGCTTGCGGTCTGGGGGAATGGAGCGGTCACAAGGCGATTGTCGTGGATCGCGGCCGATCTCGTGAGCGAGCCTGCGGCGAGTCAGCGCGCATGTCGCGCTCGCATGGCGGCAAGCCGGCCATACGCGAGCGCCAGCAATGGGACGACGACCTCGTCGTAGGTCGTGGCACTCGGGTTGAGGATGCAGATCCAGTGTTGGCGAGCGTACACAGGGTGGGGGAGGATCCGGTCAAGGCTCGCGTAGTCAGGGTCGGTCTGGTGGCCGGCCAGGCGATCGAACGTCGCCCCGGCCAAGGGCATCGAGGTACACGGCGCGCGCCGCCAGCAGCTCGCGAACACCGTCGACGTCGCGGTCGAACTGCTCCGATCGGTACGTCGGATCGGAGATCGCCAACCCGCTGAAGTACAGGCCGACGATCCCACCCAGTACCGCGCTGACGATGAGCAGCTCCGCCGAGATGATCCGAGCCTCGTTCAGGAGGGAGTACTCGACGACGACGCGCGGCGAAGCCCCGATCCACTCGGTCTGGACCTCGCCCGGGATGGCAAGGACGGCGAAGGCCACGAGAAAAGCCGTCACGATGAGACCCACCGCAACCACCTGGAGCACCTGGGGAACGACCACGAGAAGGGTCAGGTTGCTCCGATGCAGCCATGACAGGCGCCGCACGCCGGTGACGTCGGGGCCGAGATCGGGGAGGAGCCGCGCGACCGGGGTTGCCTCCGCGCTTCGCAGGATCCCGTCCCGATCGAACTCGCGCTCCAGCCGTGCGAGCTCGCGGCGGAACGCGGTGACGCCGATGAGCGAGGCCATCAGCAACAGGAACGCCAGCACCAGGGTGAGCTCGCCGACATTCGTGGCATGCGCAACCTGCCAGATCTCGGCGCCGAACAGCAGGAACACGACGAGGATGACGAGGACCGGCAGGGTTCGCGCCACGAGCTCGAGCAGATGGGTGAGCTGGAGCCAGAGGCGCTCGAATGCCCACATCCCGATCTCGATGAGGCCGAAGCCGATGACGACGTAGATCGCCCCAATACCGGTCAGCGAACCCAGCGCGGAGGCCGCGAACTCGCCGGGGTTCTGGTCGACGAGCGCCGCGGGAAGAGCCGGCAGGAGCCCGATGGTCGCGATGTCGAACATGTCGAAGGTCGACGGGCGCAGGCGCGCCGGCCGATTCCTGAGGCGGCTGACAACCACCCAGACCACGGCCATCCAGGCGATCGTGCCGGCGATCCCGATGACGTTCCACGCCAGCGGCCAATCGGGACGCGTGCCCCAGTCCTTGACCGTCCCGACGATGAGCCACAGCGAGATCAGCGGGGCCGCGCGCGAGTCCATCGCCCGCTCGGAGCTGTAGCCCTCGATCAGCTGCGGGACCCCGCGCCGCGCGAACCAGCGCTCGATGTCGCTGCGCAGTGAAGGTGTCAGCTCGATTGCTGGCGAGTCATTGGCCGTCACGGCGGGAGCCTACTGGAAGTCGCGATCCGGTTTCCGGCCCGGGCGGGCGGGTGGTATGGGTCGTCTCGCCCGTGGCGTCGCGCGGAACGGTGCACCGGCCCGCGGCCCGATACGATGAATGGCCCGATGACCTCCCATTCGAGCGATCCCTCGTATCGCGCGCTCCTCCGCGTGCCATCGCTTGGCCGGATCGTGCTCGGAATGGCCCTTGCCCGGATTGCGCAAGCGATGCTGGGCGTCGCGTTCGTGCTGTTCGCCCTGGCCGAATACGGCTCGCCCGAGCTGGCCGGTCTCGTGACGTTCGCGAGCATTTTCCCGGGCATCCTGATGAGCCCGATCGCCGGCGTGCTGCTCGATCGCCACGGGCGGATCCGCCTGATGATGGCCGACTACGTCATCTCGGTGGCCGCGCTCCTTCTGATCGCCGGCCTCGCGATCGCCGATGCGCTCCCGGCGTGGTTGCTCGTGCTCATCGCCGCGGTCATGTCGCTGACGTCGATCTTCAGCGCCGTGGGGCTCCGGACGCTCTTCCCGCTGATCGTCCCGCGGCACCTGTGGGAGCGGGTCAACGCACTCGACTCCAACGGGTATGTCGTCGCGACGATCCTGGGCCCCCCGGTGGCTGCCTCGCTCGTGGCCCTGGGCGGCGGGCCGCTGGCCCTCGTCGTGGTGGCCGTCCTGCTGGCGTTCACGGCGATCAGCATGATCGGCGTTCGCGACCCGCTGACGGAGGTGACGGCGACCGGGTCGCTCCTGGGCGATGCCCGTGCGGGCATCGCCTACGTCTGGCAGAACCGAACGCTGCGCGGGCTGGGCTTGACAGTTTCATTCCTGACGCTGGCTGGTGGCACGACCACGATCGTGCTGCCACTGCTCGTGCTGCACCAGCTTGGCGCGAATGCTGCGCTCGTGGGCGTGATGTTCGCCATTTCGGGCGTGTCCGGGATGGTGTCTGCCCTCGTGTTCGGACGGATCGACACGCGTGGCCGCGAGTGGATCCTGCTGGTGGTGCCGCCGTTCGGTTACGCAGCAGCCGCCGCGATCGTCATCCCGGTCGCGCTCGCTGGCCCGGCGGGTGCACCCGGCGCGCTCGACCCGGTCCTGGGGCTGGCTCTCGTCGCTCTCTCCCAGCTGCTCGCCGGGGCCGTCAGCGGCCCATTCGACATCGCGCTGTTCACGGTCCGCCAGCGACGCACGGACCCGGCCTGGCTCGGCCGGGCGTTCGCGATCTCCATGGGCTTCAACTTTTCGGGTTTCCCGATTGGAGCCGCCCTGGCCGGAGTGATTGCCGCTGAGTCGTTGGGCGGTGCCGTCGCACTGGGGATCGGTGCGTGCGTGGCCTGCGGGATCCTCGCGGCGGTGCTCATCCCAGCCAGGGATCCGGCGACCGACTCGATCGCGTAGCGCGCGACTCGGTCGCCGGTGGAGGTCATGAGCCCGCGACCTCGCGGACCGCCGGTCCATCGAGAAGCGCGGCGGCTCGCCGGAGGCCGTTCGCCAGGGCGAGGCGAAAGCCCAGGGCGCGCCCTGGTGCCGTGACCGGCCGTCGTCGACGGTCGTGGGCTTCGGTTCGCTCTGCGTTCAGGCCGATGATCAGGGTTCCGAGGGCTGCGGGATCGAACATGTCGGGTGTCCTTTCGTGTGGTTGGGTCCTGGGTCCACTCTCTCGCGGGTTCGCGCGGGCGTCCAACACCTGTGGATCAGCGATTACCATTGGAAATGCGTGAATGTGATCGGTGGTCCGATTGGGAACGAGCTCGAGATCCGCTCGCTGCGCTACTTCGTAGCCGCCGCGGATGAGCTCAACTTCACTCGTGCAGCGGCGCGCCTGTTCGTCGCCCAGCAGGCCCTGAGTCGCGAGATCCAGCGACTCGAGGCCAGGCTCGGGACGCAGCTCTTCGTCCGAACGACCCGCCGCGTGACGCTGACGCCGGACGGGGAACGGCTGCTGGTCCGGGCGCGGGACCTGGTCGCCCGCCATGACGCCGTCTGGGCCGACGTCCACGCCCCGGTCGCCAAGCCGACGGTGGTCGACCTCATGAGCGATGGACGCCTCACCGGGATCCGGATCCTCGACCTCGCCCGCTCGCGCGCCCCAACGGTGGAACTCCGCGGCCGCTACAGCGGCGGGACCGGGGCTGCGCTCGAGAAGCTCGCCGCGGGCAGCATCGATGTCGTGCTCGGGCGGGTCGGCTGGCTCGACGCGCCGCCGATGCCCACCATCGATCACGTCCTGATCCGCCTGGAACCGCTCGCGGTTCTGGTGCCGGCCACCCATCCACTCGCCGAGAAGGACGTCGTTCCACTGCGCAGCTTGCGCGGCCTCGAGATCGATGGCCTGCCGCCGCATTCGATGACGCCGGAATGGGCCGATCTGCTCGTGCAGTTCTTCGCCCTCTCGGGGGCCCATTCGACGCCGCCGCACATGCCCGCGATCGGGCTCGAGGAACAGGGCTATCACCTCGTCCGGCAGGGCCTCCCGATCCTGACATCGGCCGATCACGTGGATGTGCCCGGTGGCGTCCGCCGGCCGATCGTCGACCCGGTCCCGCTCTATGCGTGGTCGATGGCCTGGCGGCGCGACAGCCCCAGTTCGGGCATCACCGCCGTTCTCGACGCCGCGGCGGAGCTCGCAGTGGGGGAGGGCTGGCTCGAGCTGGCGCGCGCGGCCAATCAGGCGACCTGGCTGCCCGAACCGGACGCGTCACGGCTCGCGAACGGCGACTACGAGCCGGTGACGGCCCCATCACGAGGCAAACGGTGACGAAACCCCGGTTCATCCCACCGATGCTGGCGACGCTGGTCGGCGGACCGTTCGACGATCCTGACTGGCTGTTCGAGGTCAAGTGGGACGGCTTCCGCGTCGAGGCCGTGGTCGACGGGGATGTGGTCCGCCTGTGGACACGGGGCGAGCAGGATGCCGCGTCACGCTATTTCGGGCCGTTCCTGGAGCCGCCCACGTGGCTCGAGGCACGTAGCGCGGTCGTGGATGGCGAGGTGATCGCCCTGGACGCTCGCGGCGAGCCGGACTTCGCCCTCTTGCAGGCCAGGATCAAGGGGAGGGGAGTGGCCGCCGAGCCGACCCCATTTGTGTACGAGGTGTTCGACTTGCTCCATCTCGACGGCAAATCCCTGCTCGACGAGCCGCTGGAGGAGCGTCGTCGCCTGCTCGCGGGCGTCTTGCGACCGGATCCGCGCGTCCGGTTGAGCGAGCACATCGAGGCCGACGGCGTCGCCTTCTTCGAAGCCGCCCGTGATCGAGGCCTCGAGGGGATCATGGCCAAGGACCGGCACTCGCGGTACATCCCCGGTGGGCGCACGGACCGCTGGCAGAAGGTCAAGATCCGCCCGGAGCAGGAGCTCATCGTTTGCGGTTGGGTCACCGGGACCGGGAGTGCCGTCGACCTCGGCGCGCTCCTGGTGGGAGTCTACGAGGACGGGTCCCTGGTCTATGCCGGGAAGATCGGTGCCGGGTTCACTCAGGGCAGCCGGGCCGAGCTGCTGGCCGCCGTGGCGCCGCTGGCAACATCGGAGCCCCCGTTCGCGACGCCACCGCCCAAGGCGGCCGCACGGAACGCCAACTGGCTCCGCCCAGACCTCGTGATCCGTGCCGAATTTGCCGGCTGGACCGGTGACGGCCTCGTCCGGCAGGCCGCCTACAAGGGGATCGAGCTCGAGAAGGACCCGAAGGCCGTCATCCGCGAGCGCCCGAAGGGCTGACCGCTCTCGTCGAGCCGCTCCTCAGGCTCGGCCCCTGAGACGCCCAAAGAGGATGATCGTCGCGATCGGGATCCACAGGTACAGGGGTGCGAACGTCGTCAGGTAGACGCCGACATCCATCGACTCCATGAACAGGTTGTGACCCAGGTCGTTGGCGACCATCAGGGCGGCCCAGATGAGGCCGACGACCAGGCCCTCGGTGTACGAGCTCAGCTCGACCCGTCGCAGGTAATCGACGGCGAAGAACACGACGAGCAGGACGAGGACGAGGAGCCGAACCGTTGCGAACGATGGCGCGGACGTGACGCTCTCGGGGAACAGGCGGGAAATCCCGAAGAAGCCAAACCAGATCCACCAGATGAGGAAACCGTAGGCAATGGTGCGAATAGGACGCTGCATGACGCTTCTCCGTATACTCCCCCCCAGTATATCGAGACGCGTCAACCGCGGCTTGCGCTTCATACCCCGTGAAGCGGCGCTTGGTTCCCGGCACGCGGCCACCTCCATATCATTGGGCACGTGGACGCCGAAGCCGCCGGCACGCTCTTGGCCGCAGCCGTTGAGGCGCGCGCGGGGATGCGTCGCGGGGACGACGCCTCGGCGATCCAAGACTTCGAGCGACAGTACGCCGACATGCGCGAGGCCATGACGTGGTACCTCGACCAGGGCCGGGTGAGCGAAGCGGACCAGCTGGCCACGGCCCTCGTGCCGTTCTGGATGGCCACAAAACGGATCGACGATGGCGAGGCATGGTTCCGTCGCGCGATCGCCGACCGGGCGTTCGCGGACCCGAGTCGGGCGAGGGCCATCTACGACCATGGGTACCTGGTCTTCTGGGCCGGTCGGTACGATCTCGCGGAGGGGCGCTTTGTCGAAGCTCGCAGGCTCGCCGTGGCGTCAGGCGACTCGAACGTGGTTGCTCTCTCGCTGGCCGGTTCCGCACGGGTCGCCCTGAACGACGATCCGGCCAGGGCTGTGGTCCTGCTTCGCGAAGCGATGGAGGTGACGCGGGATCTGCCCGACAGCGAGGGTCGGTCCAGCGCGGACCACGTCCTCGGGGTCGCACTGCAGATGTCCGGCGACTACGAGGGCGCCCGCGATGTCATGACGGAGCGGCTCGACCACGCTCGCGAGACCGGCAACGAGTTCATCGTGTTCGTCGAGTCATCCAACCTGAGCATGGTCGAGCGCCGGCTCGGGAACCTGGCCCGGGCGGAGGCGTTGTCCCGCGATGCGCTCCGGATCGTGGTCGCGAAACGGGACGAGATGGCCATCCCGTGGGTGATCAACGGGCTCGCAGCGGTCACGGCCGCGCAGGGACGACTGGAACGTGCCGCGACCCTCGTCGGCATCGCGGAGTCGCTCCTCGGGAAGGCAGGTGGCGAATGGCCACCGGACGAACGCGAGCAATACGAGGGCACGCTCGAGGCGCTCTCAGCAAGGGGGTCCTCGACAGACATCGAACGGGCGCGTGCCGCAGGCACGGCGCTCGACCTGGACAAGGGCGTGGCCTTCGCCCTGAAGGAGTAAGGAGCCTTGCGTTGACCACCTTCCCGAAGCCCGACACCGCCCTGACCCACATCCTCGTCGTGGCCGACCCGGCGCGCTCGAAGTCGTGGTACACGGACGTGCTCGGGGCGACCTTGTACCGCGAGTACGCGTCGTCGGTCGTGCTGAGCTTCGCTGGCGCGTGGCTCCTGCTGGTCGAGGGCGGCGAACCCACCGATGACAAGCCGGGCGTCACGCTCGCGCCGCCAGCCGACGCGAACGTGAGGGATAACCTGTTCACCATCCGCGTCGACGACTGCCAGGCAACGTACGAGCTGCTGCGAGCCCGAGGCGGGACGTTCCTGACGGAGCCGATCACGAATGGAGCGGAGACTCGTTGCTTCCTGCGTGACCCTGACGGCCACCTCTTCGAGCTGAGCGAGTACCGGCAATGAGCTACGCCAGGGACCCACGGGTCGACGACTACGGTCGTCGTGTTCGAGCCGCAAACCGCACGGAATTCCTGACCGAGTCGCCGTCGCTCACGTACGACGGCTGGACGTCAGGTTCGCTTGGCGCCCGGGTTGCCCATGTCGTCCAGGCCGGCGATGACGTCGGCGAGCACGTCCCGTTCCGCGTCGGACAATGGCACGTCGTGCGCCTGGGCGAGTGCGAGAGTGGCAGCAGCCGGATCGTCGAGTCGGAGCGCAAGCTCGGCTCGGTAGGCCAGCGCTTCCACCCGCTCAGTCGCCGAAGCGGAGTCCGCGTGCCGCGCGATTGCGTCATCGAGGATCTGCGCCGCGCGGGCATCGAAGCCATGAGAGTCGCCCATCACGACGGCGTTGGCCAGGATCGCGCCCAGCTTGCCGGTCGTCCGCGCGGCGTCCTCGGGAGCCGCCTTCGCGGCGGTGATCCTGATCCAGTTGCCACCGGGATCGATGACCGCGAACCCGGAAAGGTTGTCGGCGTTCTTGCGTTTGCGGGGCCGGGTCATCCGGGGAATGCCGGAGACCAGGAGTTTGCCGTGGGCTGCGCGCATGCCGTCGGCAAAGCTCCGGTACAGCTCCCCGATGTCCTCAACGACGATCAGGCAGGTGCTGTATGAGTCCTCCGGCTTGTAGTTGGGCATGCCGAAGAAATGCAGGTTGATGTCTTCGCGTCGGAGTGCCACGTACGGGTTCGGGACCTTCTGGTAGTAGGTGCGCTCGAACCCGAGCATGCCGTAGAACGCTTCGATCTCATCGATGGACGGACAAGGGAGCAGCGGAACCGTGATCTCGTTCGCCATGGGCCGCACAGGATACCGCGGGGACCTGCGCGTGGAGGCCGGACCACCGACGCACGCACGATCGACCCGCGCTAGGATGAACGCCGTTCAGAGCGCAGAGCCGCGAGAAGGGAGCGAAATGGGAGCACGCATGTCCAGCCAGAAGGTGACTACCTCCTTGGAAGGCATGAGGTCCCATGCGCACGCTCAATCTCGGAATCCTCGCACACGTCGACGCCGGTAAGACCACCCTCAGCGAGCGACTGCTCTACACCGCAGGCGCCATCGATCACGTCGGCAGCGTCGACGCCGGCACCACCCAGACCGACTCCCTCGAGCTCGAACGCGAGCGCGGCATCACCATCCGTTCCGCCGTTGCCTCGTTCCTGATCGATGACCTGGCGGTCAACCTCGTCGACACGCCGGGCCACCCCGACTTCATTGCCGAAGTCGAACGCGTCCTCGGCGTGCTCGACGGCGCCGTCCTCGTGGTCTCGGCGGTCGAGGGCGTCCAGCCCCAGACGCCACTCCTCTTCCGAGCGCTGCAGCGCCTCGCTGTCCCGACCCTGATCTTCGTGAACAAGGTCGACCGGGCTGGCGCCGATCCCGAAGCCGTCGTCGAGACCATGGCCCGCCGTCTCGCGCCATCAGTCGTCGCGATGACGACCTCCCGTGACGCCGGCCGACCGGACGCGAATGTCCGGGCGCTGACGGCCGACGACGAGGCCCACCGCGAAACCCTCAGCGAGACGCTCGCCGAGCATGACGACGCCATGCTCCGCGCCTACGTCGGCGATGAGGCTTCAGTTTCGTACCCGGGCTTGCGAGATCAGCTGGCGCTGCAGACCCGTCGCGGCGCGGTCCATCCCGTGTTCTTCGGCTCGGCAGGGCGCGGGACCGGCGTCGACATCCTCCTCGCCGGGATCGGCGAGCTCCTCGCGAGCCAGGGCGGCGACCCGGAAGCCCCGGTTTCAGGCCGCGTGTTCAAGATCGAGCGCACGCCATCGGGTGAGCGCGTCGCCTACGCGCGCCTGTTCGCGGGGACCTTGCGCCCGCGCCAGCGGATCCGGATCGGTGGGGGCGAGGAGGCGAAAGCAACCTCGATCCGGGTCTTCGCCCCGGCACATGCCACCCGACGCGATGCGGTCATGGCCGGGGAGATGGCGATGATCCGTGGCCTCGGTGCGGTCCGCGTGGGCGACGCGCTCGGTGACCCGCCGCCTGGGCAGGACGCGGTCGCTCGCTTTCCGCGTCCCGCGCTCGAAGCGGTCGTCTTCCCGCGGTTGCCCGAGCAGGCGGGTTCGCTTCGGGCGGCGCTCGGGCAGCTTGCTGAGCAGGACCCGCTGATCGATGTTCGGCAGGACGACCATCGCTCGGAGATCTGGGTCTCGCTGTACGGCGAGGTCCAGAAGGAGGTCATCCAGGCGACGCTCGAGCGCGAGTACGGCGTCGTTGCCGATTTCCGCGAGACGACCGTCGTGTGCATCGAGCGGCCGGCGCGGGTCGGCGAGGCCGAGGAGATCCTGCATGCCAAGACGAAGACGAATATCACGGGGCGAAGCTCCCCGCTGAGCTCCAACCCGTTCCGCGCCACCCTTGCCCTCCGGATCGAGCCCGCGCCCTTCGACTCCGGCGTCGAGGTCGGGGTCGACCTGGAGAACCGGCTCGTGCCGCTCTACATCTACAAGACCTCCGAGGCCTTCTCGATGCAGATGGCGGTGTACGTCCACGAAGCGCTCGCGGAGGGACTCGCAGGCTGGCAGGTCACCGATTGCCGGGTGACCATCACCGACTGCGGGTACGGGTCACCCGAGACGTCGGCGAGTGACTTCCGTCGATTGACGCAGCTCGTCCTGGCGCAGGCCCTGGAGCGAGCCGGGACATGGGTCTGCGAGCCCATGGCCAACCTGTCGCTGGAAATGCCGAGCTCGACCGCACAGGCCGTCCTGGGGACGCTGGGGCGTCTCGGCGGCCGGGTCACGGGACAGTTCTCCGCGAATGGCGTCACGCGGGCGTCGGCCGTCATGGCTGTCGACCGCGTGCGCACAATCCAGCACCAGCTGCCGGGGTTGTCGATGGGGGAGGGGATCCTGGAGACTCGCCCGGGCGGCTATCAGCCCATCGGCAGTGATCCACCACGCCGCGAACGCTCGAGCCCGAGCCCGCTGGACCGGGACGCCTGGCTCGCCTCGCTGGCCAAGCGCGGGTGACCATTGCGCCGGCTGACGTCGAGGCTAGCCGCGAGGCTCAGTCCTCCTCGTCGTCCTCGACGTCCGGCCAGGCCGCGATGTCGACCCCGTGGTTCTCGGGCGACGCAAGTGTCCACCAATCGGGCGCATGCGTATCGTCCGCCAGGCGTCCGCCAGCCTCGAGTGCCGCCGCGACTCTTGCTTCGGCCTGATCGGCCGGCACGCTGACGTCGATGTGGGTCCGGCCACGCCCCGGCTTGGGAGGGCGAAGGCTTTGGAACGACACGTACGGGTTACGTCGGTGCCGATCGACGACGTCTTCCTTCGGTCCAAGGCTCCTGTACCCGAGGGCCGCCGCCCAAAATGGACCGACGTCGCTGCCGGCGTCCTGTGCCACCGCAATGCCCACGACCTGGACCTGGGAGGGATCCGGCTCGATCCGCAGCTTCCGAGCTTCTGCCGAAATTTGGCGTGCCAGCTCGACATCACGCTGGCTCAGCGCTCCGTAGTCCCCGGAGGCGGTCCGGACGGTGACGCCCTCGGGTCGCACGTCCACGTCGGGGAAGTGGCCCACAGCCTCCGCAACCTCGGCGATCGCGGCCACGAAACGTGCTGCTTCCGCGAACGATCCGACCTGGAAGTAGGCGTGGGCGCCCAGGAACAGGACCCGCCAGTCCTCGACTCCGACGGCGTCGTGAAATGCTCGAGCCGTCGTGCGCTTCTCGCTCATCGGGGCAATGCTACGTCTTCGGCGCGAAGTCCCAGCGTGTCGGCCGAGGGAGCTCGTCAGGCTTGAACTCCTCCATGCCGAGCATGCCCGGCAGGCCAAAGATCGTGGACGGCGTGATCTTGAAAACGGAGTAGGGGGGTGGCCCCGCGGTGGGCGCATTCGGGCCGACGAAACCACCATCCTTCACCTCGAACGGCCACTCGAGCTTGGTGCGGTACACGTCCGCCATTGCACGCAGCTCGCCGTCATCCGTGATCCGCCTCGCCGTGCGCGGTTTTGTCGACGTTTGGCCGCCACAACCGATGACATTCGTCGCATCCCAGGCAGGAACCGCCGATCCGCGGCCTTCGTCTCGTGAGTGAACAGGCGCCCGTTCACCAATGACAACCACCACAGCTACAAGGAACCAGCCCCTCATGAAACTCATCGCATCCACCCAGCGGCGGTTCGGTCGCTTCGCGATCGCCCTCACCCTGGTCGTGCTCGTCGCCCTTGGATCGGTCGCCTTCGCCTACGCGAGCTCGCCGAGCGTCCTCCCCGTCGAGCCCGACGGCGGGATCGGCGGCGGCATCGTCCTTCCGGTCGAGCCCGATGGCGGCATCGGCGGCGAGGTCATCCTTCCCGTCGAGCCCGACGGAGGGATCGGCAACTGACCGACCCGACACCGCTCACAGCGCCCTCGGCACCCGTGCCGGGGGCGTCATTTTCATGCTCGCTGAGCGCTCTCGCGAGCCTCACGTTCGGCGAGCCTGCCGAACTTCTCGAGCTCCCCACGGAAGCTGCCCTCGTAGGAGCCGCGCGAGAACACCCACGACGAGATGCCTGAGATCCGTCCAACGGTTTCGAACTCCTGGGTGACTCGTGTCCCGTCGCCGTCGGGCTCGAAGGTCGCGCTCGACTTGCCACGCAGCACCCAGCTACCGAAGCGGGTCGCGAAACGGCGAGGCGGATCGGCCTCCAGGACCTCGGTCGGACTCTTGACCGGCCCGAAGCGAACGACGTAGGTCGTTCCCACGCGATCCACCGGCCCGGAGACGTCCGTTACGCCGGTGACGCCACCGACCCATTCGCCCATGCGCTGGAGGTCCGTCCAGAGGGCGAACACGCGCTCGGGTGGGGCATCGACATGGATGTTGAACGTGTAGTGCGCCACGCGCGGAGCATATCGATCCCGGTCGTGGGTGTGTCATGCGATCCTGACCGCGTGAAGGACTACCTCGTGCTCTTTCGCGGCCTCAACGTCGGCGGCAAGAACAAGGTGCCGATGGCGCCCCTGCGAGAACTGTTGGAGAGGCTCGGCTATTCGAACGTCTCCACCTACATCGCCAGCGGCAACGCGATCCTCCGCTCCGACCGCCCAGCCACAGAGATCAAGCAGAAGATCGAAGCGGCACTCCCCCGGACCTTCAGGCTCGACAGCGAGCTCGTCGCCGTCGCGGTCCTGACCCGCGCGCAGCTGCAGGCCGTCGTGGACGAGCGGCCCAAGGGCTTTGGCGCGCATCCCGAGCTGTATCACAGCGATGCGATCTTCCTGATCGGAGTCGATGCGACGACGGCGATGGAGGTCTTCGACCCGCACCCCGAGGTCGACCGTGTCTGGCCGGGCAAAGACGTCATCTACTCGCAGCGGCTCAGCGCCCAACGCACGAAGAGCCGCCTCAACAGGGCCATCACCACGCCGCTGTACAAGTCGATGACGATCCGCAGCTGGACCACGACGATCGCCCTGCTCGAGCGGCTGAAAGCGGCAGCGGAAGTGTCGTGACGCCGCCGGTGCCGGCGCATGGGCTGCCGGCGCGACCACCGTGGAGCGTCCCACATCGGTAGGCTTGCATCGATGGTTCCGGAGACGCGATACGCGCGACTGGGCGAGCTCCACCTGGCCTATCAGGTCATGGGTCATGGGCCCCCCGACATCCTGCTGCTCGACCAGTGGTTCGGCCATCTGGATGCCCAGTGGGACGTACCGGCGCTCGCCGCACTACGCGAGCGCCTGGCTACGTTCGGCCGCCTGATCATGTTCGACAAGCGCGGGACGGGTCTGTCCGACCCCATCCCGACGTCGTCCCTGCCGACGCTCGAGGAGTTCATGACCGACATCCCGGCCGTCCTCGACACGGTCGGCTCGGACCGGGCTGCGCTGATTGCGAACATCGGAGGCGGAATCCTGGCCATGCCGTTCGCCGCGGCGCACCCCGACCGGGTTTCGAGCCTGATCCTGGTGGACTGCTTTGCCCGCTTCCTCGAAGCGCCTGATTTCCCGATCGGTGGGTCCGATGAGGACTTCGCGCAGGGCATCGAATTGGCGGAGTCAGACATCGGCGGGGGAGTCATGATCGATCTGTTCGCCCCTTCGGTCGCCAACGACGAGCGGACGCGACGTGCCTGGGCGCGATACGAGCGCAACGCGGCCACGCCGGGCAGCACGAAGGCGATCGTCCGCCTGATCTACGAAAGCGATGTGCGCGACATCCTGCCGGCGATCCGCGTTCCGACGCTCGTGATCCACCGAACCGACGCCATCGGATTCCAGGTCGGGCACGGCCGGTACCTCGCTGAACAGATCCCCAATGCGAAGTACGTGGAGCTGCCCGGGATCGACAACCTCATCTGGGCTGGCGATCAGGACGCGGTCGTGGCCGAAATCCAGGACTTCGTGACCGGCACCCGGCCGGTTCCGGATGCTCGCAGGGTGCTTGCCACTGTGCTGTTCACCGACATCGTCGGATCGACTCAGCTCGCCGCCAAGCTCGGCGACGGCCCATGGCAGGCGCTGCTGGCCGACCACAACCGCGTCGTGCGCCGCCAACTCGGCCGTTTCGGTGGCACCGAGATCAAGGTGGTCGGCGACGGCTTCCTGGCCACATTCGATGGTCCGGCCCGTGCCGTGCGCTGCGCCCTGGCGATCCGCGATGACGTGAAGGAACTGGGCCTGGAGATCCGTGCAGGACTGCATATCGGGGAGATCGAAGTCCTGCCGGACGACATTGCCGGACTCGCCGTGCATCTCGGCGCGCGCGTCTCAGCGCTGGCCGATGCGAGCGAGGTGCTCGTGTCGAGCACGATCAAGGATCTGGTCGTCGGTTCCGGGCTGATCTTCGAGGATCGCGGGACACACGAGCTCAAGGGCGTGCCGGGTGAGTGGCGGCTGTTCGCTGTCCAGGGCTAGTCGAGGGTGAAGTCCCAACGTTGGATCGGCCCGAGGTTCGCGGTAGGGTATGCGCGGGTCGTCTGACGAGGATCCGGCGCAGCAGGTGCTCCGATGATCGAAACGGTCCAACTGGGGCGCGATGCCGCCGCCCGCCACGATTGGGCGGAGGCGATGTCCCAGCTTGCGACGGCCGACAGTGAAGCAAGCCTGACCGCAGACGACCTCGAGCTCATGGGGACGGCCGCGTGGTGGGCGGCACGTCCCGACGAGTCGAGCGAGGCCCTCGAGAGAGCCTTCGCGGCCTACCTGGAAAGTGGCCAGACCATCGGAGCCGCCTGGGTTGCATTGAAACTGGCCTACCAGGCGTTCAGGCGCCAGATGCTACCGGTCGGCGGTGGTTGGCTGTCGCGCGCCGATCAGCTACTGAAGTCAGAGCCCGAATCGGCGATCCACGCTCGCCTGGCGGTCTTCCACGCGCTCGGCGCCCTGATGGCCGGCCAGATCGACGCCGGCATGGGCATAACGGAGCTTGCGCTCGAGCTGGCCAACCGGTACAACGACCCCAGTTCAAGCGCCATCGCCACGAGCTTCAAGGGTATGGCGCTCGTGATGACCGGCGATTTGTCGAATGGTCTTGCCCTCATCGACGAGGCGGCTGCTGCCGCGGCATCAGGTCAGCTGGACCTTCGGGTAGCGAGTGACATCTGGTGCAACACGATTGCCGCAACCCGCACCGCAGGCGACTACAAGCGGGCGTCGCAGTGGGCGGACGAAGCGGAGCGCTGGATGCGTCGGCAGAGCGTCGGCGGTTTCCCTGGCATCTGCCAGGTGCACAGGGCTGAGCTCAAGAAACTCCGCGGCCAGTGGCCCGAGGCGGAACAGGAGGCCCTCCAGGCGTGCCAGGAGCTCGAGCGCTTCGGACTCCTCGACAGCCTGGGTTATGCGCACAACGAGATCGGTGAGATCCGGCTCCGGATGGGTGACCTGGATCGAGCAGCCGAAGCGTTCGATCGCGCTTACGAGTACGGATCCGACGCCCAGCCCGGCATCGCCCTCCTTCACATGGCACGGGGGGAATTGGCTGAGGCGGCCCGCTCCATCGCGCGCGCCCTCGCGGCCATGGCCAGCGGCGGCGCATATTCGGACCGCGCGACCAGGGCGAGGCTCCTGCCTGCCCAGATCGAGATTGCCCTGGCGGCGGGTGACCTCGAGACAGCCGGACCGGCGGTCGACGAGCTGGAGGCCATCGCTTCCGACTTCGCGCGGCCGGTCTTCGAGGCCGGTGCCCTCACCTGTCGGGGTGGACTCCTCCTTGGCGAGGATCGGCCGTCCGAAGCGTCTCCACTTCTCGGCCGATCATGGCGCCTATGGCTGCAGAACGACCTGCCCTACGAAAGCGCGCTGGCCCGTCTGCGATACGCGCAGGCCCTCGCTGCCGACGGCGACGCCGAGTCTGCGCGGCGGGATCTTCGCGCAGCACGGAGCGCCTTCGAGCGACTTGGCGCCATGGGCGACGTGCGACGAGTCGATGCTCTTCTCGGCGATGACGCGGTTCATTCCACGAGCTCGGGCTCTGGGGTCACGCGGACATTCATGTTCACCGACATCGTCACCTCGACCAACCTGGTTGGACTGATCGGCGACGATGCGTGGGGCGAGCTGCTGCGCTGGCATGACCGTGAGCTCCGAGCCTCGTTTGCCACCCATCGCGGTGTAGAGGCGAACCACACGGGCGACGGCTTCTTCGTGGCCTTCGAGCGAGCCGCCGACGCGCTCGAATGCGCCGTCGATATCCAGCGGCGGCTGGCGAGACACCGCCGGGAACACGGGTTCGCCCCAACGGTCCGGATCGGGATCCACACGGCCGATGCAACCCGCGAGGGCAGCAACTACCACGGCCATGGCGTCCATGTCGCGGCGCGTGTCGGTGCAACGGCAGGCAGTGGCGAGATCCTCATCTCGCAGGCGGCGCTCGAGGCGATACAGGCGGTCCGATTTGGGCTGTCGGAGCCGAAAGTCGTCACCCTCAAGGGAGTCGACGCGCCGGTCGAGCTCCGCAGCGTCAACTGGAACTAGCGGCCCTACGGGAGTCGCGTTTGCACCTGCAATGCACCGATTGAGGCCCCAGTGACCGCGTACCTCGTTCTCTTTCGGGGCCTCAACGTTGGCGGCAAGAACAAGGTGCCGATGGCTAGCGCGCGACGCCGCCTCAATCCTCGCGGGTGTACGTACCGGCGACGCCGCCCAACCGCGCCCGGATGCCCGCCAGGCCGGCGCGCATGACGCTGTGGTGGTTCAGCCGGAAGATGGCATCCACGAAGGGCAGGGAAGCGAGCACGTTCATCCAGGCTGCGGTGGTCCGGATGGCCCACACGTAGCGGACCAACGTCCAGCCGCCCTCTTCCCACAGCGTCCACTCACCAACGCCTTCTAGCTCGCCCGTCGCGTCGCCAACGATGGACGTGGGCGGTTCGCGTCGGCTGACCCGCAGATCGAACCGGAGCTTGTAGGGGAGGCGACCGACGAACACGGTCGAGAACGCAGCACCGATACGGTCGGCGTCGCCTGCGGCGAGCTTCTCCACGCGGCGCACGTTCGGCCACCAGTCAGGCCAGGCCTCCATGTCGTCGATCTCGGCAAACACGCGTTCGATCGGCGCCTGTAGCCGCCAGACCGTCACGAATTGATACTGCGTCACCGGCAACAGAATACCTGCCTGGGAACCTCCGTCAGCGGCCGATGCGCCCCTGTCGACTACTCGATCACCCGATAGCGGTGGTGCGTAACGCCGGGGCCCTGGACGATCCCCGGCATACTGGCCATCGAACACCCGAACCCGTCCGGAGGGAACGATGGTCGATACAACCGTCCGCCTGGCTCCTGGCGATCTCGATCAGCTGCGTCGTACCGTCGGCGACGTGGTCGCGCCTGATGACACGACCTACGACGAAGCGCGCCGGCTGTGGAACGCGATCCACGATCGACGGCCGGCGGTCATCGTCTACCCGACAACGGCGCAGAACGTCGCGGCGGCCGTGCAGTTCGCTCGCGACCACGACCTCGAGATCGTGGTCAAGTCCGGTGGTCACAGCGCGGCCGGCTTCAAGGGCGCCGACGGCTCGTTCGTCATCGACCTGTCGCAGATGCGGGGCGTGACCGTGGATCCGGCAACCCGGATCGCCCGAGCGAACGGCGGCGCACTCCTGGGCGAGCTCGACATCGCGGCCCAAGCGCACGGACTCGTCTGCCCGACCGGGGTCGTCGGCCACACGGGCGTCGCCGGGCTGACGCTCGGTGGCGGAGTCGGTCGTCTGCAGCGGAACTTCGGCCTGACGATCGACAACCTCGCCGCCGTCGAGCTCGTCACCGCCGACGGCCGCATCCTTCGCGCGTCCGAAACGGACGAGCCCGAGCTCTTCTTCGGGCTTCGAGGGGCGGGCTGGAACTTCGGTATCGCGACCGCCTTCGAATTCCGGCTCCATCCGTTCGGGCCAGACCTGCACCGGGGTTTCCTGGCGTTCCCGGCCGCGCAGGTCCAGGACGTCTGGACCGTGTTCCACGACTTCGTGCCGAACGCGCCCGACACGCTGTCCGTCATCTTCGGGATCGACCGGGCTGGATCGGACGCCGGCTACCCGGACGCCCTGGTCGGCAAGCCGATCACGTACCTGGCCTGGAACCACAGCGGCGCGGCCGAGGCCGCCGACCGTGACACCGCAGGACTTCGCGTCGGGCCGAAGCCGATCACCTCGACGATCGGGAGCGCCAACTTCCTCGACGTCCAGACCGCGCACGACCTCGCGTTCGCCTGGGGCGGCCGGTCGTTCATCAAGAGCCAGAACGCGAACGACGTGCGTCGCGAGGCGCTCGATGAGCTGGTCGAGCTCGTCGCGACAGCGCCAGGGGAGGGGACCTTCTCCGTGACGGCGCTCGGCGGCGCGATCGGCAGGGTGGGGGAGGATGCGACGGCGTATTCGGGGCGGGACGTCGCGTTCGACCTCAGCGCCGACACGAGTTGGGAGGACGCGGCGCTCGACCAGGCGAACGCCGACTGGTGCCGGCGTGCGATGGCCCTCATCGACGCGGATCGAGCCCTCGGGGCGTACGCGAACGGCAACAGCGATTCCAGCCCCGAGGAGTCCCGCCGGATCTATGGCGATGCCAAGCTCGCCCGGCTGGGCGCCCTCAAGCGAGTATGGGACCCGGACAACGTGTTCCGCGTCAACCCGAACGTGGCGCCGGCTGCCGACTAGCAGTCCTGCCCACCATCGAGCCCGCGGGTTCGCCCCGCCGGCGCCAGCGGCCTACTCCGAGGCGCTGATCAAGGCGGTGACGATCGCTTCCGATGATTCGAGGGTGGGCGTCAGGACCATGACCACAGCGGTGTCGGACTGGTACGCGGCGTAGACGAGCGCCTCGGTCGTGATCACGGCGACCTCACGGTCGAGGATCGTCGTCGTCTCGACCGATCCACTGGCGGTGCCGGCGATACCTCCGGCCACGCTCTCGAGGAACCCAGGCGCGGACGTCAATGCGCCGCTCGGAACGTTCATGACCATGACCATCGAATCCGCGATCTGTTCGCCCGACTCTGCAACGAAACGGTAGCCGAACTCGAAGACCGAGCCGAGCTCGCCCAGGGCGGCCTCCATGGCTCCCTCGATCGCGCCGGCCGTGATCGGATCGAGAGCGACGAGTTCGTATGGCGACGCGATCGCGAGACCCTCCGCGGCGTCCACCGCTGCGCTCACCGAAGGCGACGGGGTGATCACGGGAGTGGGGATTGGCGTCGGAGCTCGTGTCGGAGTAGGACTCGCGGTCGGTTCGGGGGTCGCGCTGGGCACGGCGGGTGAGCCACAACCAACCAACAGGATTGCCAGCAGGACCGATGCACCCGGTGCCAGTCGCGCTCGTGCTACATGCCTCACTGCGTAACCCCCAAATTCGAAATCGCCACGTGAGGCTGACGGCCGGCCCCGATGACACTTCCCCGCTGCGAACAGCCAACGGCTTCGCCCGCGGTTGCCGACAGTACGGTTATCGGTGCCCAAGGCCGAATCGCCCGAAAATACCCCGAAGCGGGGGCGAAGGTACCGGAGTGGCCGCCGCAAGCGATACCCTGGGGCTGCGGTTCGCGAACGAACTTGGCGCCAGCCAATTCCCGTGGAAGACGATGACGGCTGTCTTCTCCAACGCGAAAATCACGGTGTTCATGCGTGACCGAGCCGTGCTCGGCTACATCCCGGCGAGGGCCTTCGAATCCGACGCTGACCGGCAGCGGATGATCGATTTCGCAACGAGCCGGGTGCAACGTTCTCGCGCGGACGCCAACTCACCGTAGACTCTGCGCCATGCCCACATCCCTGACGGACACGGTGGATGTCCTCCGGCGCACGCCGGCGGTTGTCTCAGCGCTCCTGGCCGGCGTTCCCGACGCGTGGACGCAGGTGCCGGACGTCACCGATGGCTGGCTGCCGCGCGATGTCGTCGGCCACCTGATCTCCGCCGAGCTCGACGACTGGATCCCGCGAGCAGAGCGGATTTTCGAGGACGGGACGTCGAAGCCGTTCGACCCCTTCGATCGCTTTGCCCACGTCGAACGCGATGCGGCCGTGCCATTGGAGCGACTCGTCGACCGTTTCGCGGAACTGCGGGCACAGACGCTGGCCCGCCTGGATCGAGCTGGTCACCGACGATGCCGATCTAGACCGGCGCGGCCTCCATCCCACCCTCGGCGAAGTCACGCTCCGCGAACTGCTCGCTGCGTGGGCTGTGCACGACCTGGATCACGTCTCGCAAATCTTCGCGGGAATGGCCGCGACGCAGGACGCGGAGGTCGGCCCGTTCAGGAACTACCTCGGGATCCTCCTCCGGCGCGACGACCCGGCCGCGATTCCCGGCTAGAGGCCACACCCGGGGCTCCCCCAACCTCCTTAACCTGAGGGTTGGCATTGCCACGTCGTGGCGCGTACCCTCGAATTGATGACGGGGGACATCACGGCCGAACGATCAGGCGACCTCCACTGTCCGCGATGCGGATCGGTGATGGTGCGGCGGGCACGCAGGTCGGACCAAAGCGGCTTCTGGGGATGTTCAACCTACCCGCGCTGCCGAGGAACACGGCCGCTCGAGGCTGTCAAGCAGGTACGACCTCATGATCCGCCATCGCCGGTAGCAGGTGCCGTTCCGTGGGATGACCCGAGTTGGCGGCGAAGGGAGGCCGGGGAGTCCGCCCGCGCAACCTACGAACGACGCCGTGAGCGCCATCGTGCCCGGGTGCGCGATGCGCGACCCAGGATCATCTTCTTTGGCTTGGTACTGGTTATCGCTGGCGTCGCCCTGCTGAACTCGCCGACGACATGGGCCGTCGCAGGTTGGCCACTTGTGTTGCTCGGCATCTTCCGCACGTTGTCTGCGCTGTTTGTGGAGCCGCCCAGCGTTCGAGCCTGGGCGATCGGCGCTGGCGGGGAGGAGCGGCTCGGCTCATTGCTCGAACCGCTCGAGGACGAAGGCTTTGTCGTCCTTCATGACCTACGCATTCCCGGCGCACGGGAGAACATTGACCATTTGCTTATCGGACCGCCTGGCGTCTTCGTAGTCGAAACCAAGACCTACCGCGGTTCCGTCAGGGTGAGGGGAGGGGAGCTATTCATCGACGGTCGACGCAAGACAGGGTTCTTCGACCAGGTTGAGCGCCAGATCGCCGCAGTCGCTTCCTCCCTCGAGCCGACCGACATTGCAGGCTACATTTGCGTCTTGGGCGGCGAGTTTCCTTGGTTCACCAGACCGAAGGCGCGTGGGATCGCAGTCCTTCCACCCCGCCGCCTGGTCGAGGCGATGCGATCGTTGAAGCCCGTGCTCGAACCTTCCGACGTGGAGCGCTTAGGCAGGCTCGCACATGCAAGGCTCGGACGACGGTGATGGACGGCGAATCGGATCGAGACTCATCGGTTCGGCTCATCGAGGTGGCCTCGGGTCGGATAGCCGTCTAGGGCTTTGGATGGTCGACCAGGAAGTCCATGACCGAGTCTGCGAACGATGCCGTGATCACCGGTGCGTGGCCACCGTTCGGGATCGTCCAGAGCTGGACCGTCGCGCCTGACTTGCATCCGGACCACTCCGCGATCGACGTCTCGGCCGGATCGGCGCCGTCTTTCAGGGCCACGTCGACATCGACCCTGGCGCTGAGCTGCGACGGTGTCTCGCCACACCCGTCGTACGTTGCCCAGGCCTCGGCTGTCGCCTCTGCGCCCGGGTAACTGAGGCCCGCGCCCCGGTTGCCCTCGTATCGAATGACGTCGTCGTCCGTGCCGTGGATCTGGGCGACCGACACGGGCTCGCTCGGCGCGCAGTCGGCCGGATCCGCGAAGCTGGCGCCGGCCAGGCTCACGACTGCCGCAACGAGGCCGGCCCGATCGCAGGCCATCCGATACGACATGAAACCGCCGTTCGAGTGGCCGACGAAAGCGATCCGCTTGGGGTCGATGGCGAGCTTCGCCTGGATCTCAGCGACGACGCCCGTGAGGTAGGCCACATCGTCGACATCAGCATTGTCGAAGTCGCAGCAGGCGTCGGTCGCGTTCCAGAACCGGTTGTAGTTGCTGTCGATCGTCCCATCGGGGTAGGCGTACACATACCCACGTGCATCCGCCGCCCGAGCCAGGCGGAAGTAGTCGTCGGTGCCCAGGCCGGACGACCCGTAGCCATGCAGGAGGATCACCAGGGGTGCTGGCCGGCCCGCGTCATATGACGCCGGCAGATGAACGGTGACGGGGCGATCCCCACCGACGACCAGCTCCGCAAGGGGAGTGGCGGTCCAGGACGGCGCGGACGGCGATGGTGATTCCGAGCGTGGGGGAGGGGACGGATGAAGAGGCCGCGCCTGCGCAGCCGGCCGCGATCAAGCTGACGATGGTCGCGAACGCGAGCATGCGGAGTCGCGTGCTGGGATCGAGCCGCTCGGCGACGCGAGCTTCGTTCACGACGGTCGACGCGGCTTCTGTCATCGGCGGATCGTGATCGCTGGCGGGACCGCTCGCAACCCGCAGGCTACGCTGTGACCATGGCCGACGACACCCGAATTGATCGCTGGCTGTGCGCGGTGCGCCTCGTCAAGACCCGGCCCATGGCGACGCAGCTGTGCGAGGGCGGCCACGTCCGCGTCAACGGCAACCCGGCAAAGCCGTCGACGAAGGTTCGTGCCGGCGACGTGGTGCATGCGCTGATCGCCGAACGTGAGCGGATCGTCGAGGTCGTGCGGCCGATCGAAACGCGCGTCGGCGCGCCGGTCGCCGCCACGTGCTACGTCGACAACAGCCCACCGCCGGTCATCCGCGAGATCGCGCCCGGCATCAAGGCGATCCGCGGGGAGGGCCGTCCGAGCAAACAGCTTCGCCGCGAGCTCGAACGGATGCGGCGGATCGGACCGCGGCTGACATAAGATTCGCATCCTGGATCGCGTCGTTGGCGGAGTAGGACCATCGCGCGGGCCCGCCACATGGGCGAAGGACGGCCAGGAGCGGATCGTGCGCGGATCAAGGAGGCCGGGCGAATGGATGAGCGACACGTTGGACGGTGGTGGCAACCGCAAACTCCGGAGCATGCGGCCGCCGGGAAGTTGAGGCTGACGGACGATCGAAGAGCAACCCTTGAGCTGCAGGAACCTATCACCAACGGAGCCCCGGGCAAGGCCCTAGATGTGGTCCGCGTACCACTGGCGCGCGGAGAAACCATCACGCTTTCACGAGTGGAGTCCCTTGGAATCTCAACGGCCTCCTCCAAAGCTCGACGAGGCCGTTAGGCGTGAGACGCTGATGGCTCATGTGGTCTTCGTCGGAGCACACCTACCGGACGCCAACGATCGACAGTTCACTAGAGCTGTTTTCGACTTTACGGACCTGATGGATGGGCTGGCCCCTCCGGGCTTCAGCAGCACTTCGGCATCGATGACGTTGAACTCACCGTGTCGCTGAAGATGCCGGCGGCCCAAGAGGCGGATCTCCCGTTGGGGCGTTTGAAGCTTGCGCACGGTTGGGCTACGGCAGGCGACGGCGTCCAATCAATGGGCATCGAGAAGTCCGTCGGGTTCCTGGTTGATGTCGACGAACCGCTCGGCGTCAACGAATGGCTGCGGGCGTTTGGAAGCCCTCTACGGCACCTCCTTACGTTCGCCTCCGACCAGGCAAATGAGGTCACCGCACTCGAGTTCACAACCTTTCGCTACGACCAAGCCATCGGCACAAAGGTGAACGCCTGGTACCCGCGTGAACGCGTAACCCGCGAACCAGAACGGCGAGGTTTCGATTTCCTTTTCGACGCGGCGGCCCTCGGCGCCGCCTTCGCGCCCCGAGTTGCGCGCTGGTTCGAACTTCAGAAGCAGCTGGGCAGTGTCTTGGACGTGTACCTCGGGCCCCGCTACAGACCAGATACGTTCATGGACAATCACTTTCTCAACACCGTGAGCGCGGCCGAGGGTTACCACCGGGCTCCTATCGGAATGAGCTGCTCCCGAAGGCAGAGCACAGGTTACGTGTCGGCACCCGTGGCGGCCTCGCCAACCGAGCATCGTGCGTGGCTTAGGCGGCTGGCGTTCAGCAATGAACCGACCCTAGAGATCGGCTTCGAGAACTTCACGCGCGGGCCTTCAACGTTGTAGGCTGGAGTGGTCGGGAGCGCTGACCAATTCAGCGCGCCCAGTGCAGTCGCGATGCGCAACGCCATGACGCACCGCGGCAAGGGGACACCAAAGGCGATTACGTTCGGCGTCGAGATGTTCCTCCTGTCGCAGTCTGCGTCATTCGTCTTGATGTCCTGCCTCTTGTTGGATCTCGGCTTCGATGAAGCTTTCGTGATTTCGGCAACTCCACCATCAGGGCCTTCCGCTGGCTGGAGGAACTCTCTGCGCGCGAACGGGTGAATTGAAATCGCCCAGTGCAAGACTTTGCCTTCGCCGCCGCTACCTGCGGCGCCACCCTGCCCGTTTCCGTGCAGGCAGCAACATTCTCTTGCGCTGGCCCGTGGTAAGCGGGCAGCCGTGCATGCCGCATGCGCAGGCATCCGGCATGAGTGTCGGCGCCCGGCTATATTCGCGGCGACCGACTGAGAGCAAGAAGGGGGAGATGCGCAAGCGCGTAGGACCCCGTCGGCGTCCGATCCCACAGAGCATGCTCTGATTAACATGCACCTGCGACACGGTCTCGACCCCGGCACGGCGAACCACCAAGCTGGCGCAGGCCTGCAGTTTGCCTTTCCATGCACCATGTCCTTCCGCCAACTCGGACAAGGGTCGAAACGGAACGTTCGGGTCGGGTGTACTCATTGGTGTGGACGTGGCCGACGCCTCAACAATTGACGTCGCACAACAATCGGATGACGCCACGCGCGACGGAGCGTACGCGTTGCTCTCGCGGCAACTGAGAAGAGACTGGCTTAGTCACAATCGGCCGGGCCGAACGGCGCACGGGAGCCATAGGTACTCGCGACCGCGTGGCACAATAGAACCTACGTTCGATTTGGACGCAACGGATGTTTGGCGCATCGAGGTCTCAGGAATGGGGACCACGCCTGGAAAAATGAGTGAGCGCCTCAAAGACAAGACCGCGCAGGTTCGGGCTGGCAGTTAAGCAAGCCAGGGATGGTTGCAATCGTGGGGTTTCGGACTCAGCGTCGTCGTCCTGCGCAAGGTGACGAAGCTGTGATCGAGTTCCACCGCGCTGCTGAGGTTTTCATGGGGGAGGCCGAGCGCGCCCAGGCCGTTGGTGACGCGGACGCATCACGGGAGCTCTACAGCCGCGCCGCCGAGGCCGAAGCGCAGGCGTACGCGAACACGCCACCCGATAAGCCGATCACTCAAGGCGTACTTGGTCTTAGCAGTGTCGCGTTGTACCGGGAAGCCCACCGCGACGACGCAGCATCAAAGCAGGCGTACACGGTGTCGGCTGCTGGCGGTATTCCAGAGGACGCCGAGTTCGAAATCGAGCTCCTGTTGACGAGCTCCGGACGGAGCGGCTCGCGGGTTTGTATCCAAATCTGCAGGGTTGCAATGGGCTCTGCGCGGTGGTCGCGTCGGATTTGGCGTCGCCGATCGGAAACTGTCGCTTTGAAGATCGATCAAGTCCAGCGCCTCGCCTGGCGCGTGTTGAGATGATCGCCGGTCGGGAGGTACGAACGAATACGCCGGCTCCCGAGGACGTAAGAGAGGCGGTCGACCTCCTGGTCACCCAGCCTGTCGCTGGCAGTTTCACATTCGGCGTTCGGCTAACGGACAGTCAACTACCCCTTCTCGATCAAGAATTTGACACGTCGGCCGTGCTGTCGCAAACCATGGCGGTCCTCCGCGCGACGCAGAGTGACGACGAGGACTCCTTGGTTGAACTGGTGCCGGACGAGGCGTACCGCAATGTCCTACTGCGCCTCGTGCGCAACATCGCACCTGACGGTACTGAGGTAGGCGAGATCGAAATCCGGGAGATCGGTACATCAGGACCACCAACCATCCTGACGCGGACTACACGCAACCGGTTCCGTCGCCGGTCCCTTGCTCAGACGACGAAGCCTCGGCAGATCGAGGATGAACTGCGTGGAGTCCTCCGAGTCATCGATCTCAACAGGCGGAACATTGCCCTAGGAGCCGTCCAGCAGGAACCACGATTCGAGTACCTGACGACGTACCCCTGGTCGACTTGATCGAAGGCCTTGAAGACAAGCCGGTCGTTGTTCGAGGGCGTTGGCAAGGAAAGGTCTTTGTCGTCCACGATATCGAGGCAGACATCGGCGAGAGTCAGACATAACTCACCTTATCGGAAGTGGTATCAGGCAGGCGCTAGCGCCACCACGAGGCTGCTGAGCAGCATCACCACGGCCACAGGGACCCAGACGCGTCGCTCACCTGGGCTTGGCGTGATGACGTTGAGCACGAGGCTGACGGCTGAGAAGGACACCGTGAGCCAGATCAGCCACGGCAGCGCCTCCGAGACCGATGGCAGCGCGATACCTGCCCTCGAAAGCACGATGACGGCCAGGGCACCCAGGAAGACTGCCTGGACGAGCGCGGCCAGGCGCATGGGCGTGGGAAAGCGTCCGGGAAACCGACCGCCCATGGCGTAGGCACCCAAGGGTGCGCCGAGGGCCAGCGCGAGCTGGAAGCCCACCGTGCCGATCACGACCACGGCGAACACCAGGGCTGCACCTGTCGTCACGCTCACCTTGACGCCATTAGGCCGCTTGATCCGCCGGCAGAATGCGAAAGGCCCTGCCGGCATCGTCGCGCAATGCCCGGAAATGCCGTTCGTCGAGGGTCAGGACGTCACGAACGCCGTACCGCTCCGCCAGCACAACGACAGATGCGTCGGCGATCCCCACATCGAGGTCATGGTATTTGTCCAGGATCTCGACAGCCCGCTGGATGTCGGCTGAGCTGAAGGGCTCGAGCTGGTAAACACCATTGCCGACCTCGACGAGCAACCGCCTGGCGGCGGCCCGCGAGACTCGCGTGCTCACCATGTAGTCCAGCTCCGCGAGCACGAACGGCGAGAGACATCGTGGCGGGACCGCCTCACGAATGGCCTTCACAGCAGCCCCGTGGCTCGGCTGCGCGGCGTCGATCACGGCGAGCAAACCGGACGCATCCAGCAGGATCACGACTCGCCGAAGCCCTGGAGATACTCGTCAAAACGTTCCGCCAGGTCCGGCTGCCCGCTGTCAAAGAGCGGGATCGTCGGTTCGGCAACCCGGTGGCGAGCGGTAACCTCGTCGATGCCTTCGCGGATCAACTCGGCCTCACTTCTGCCCGAAATCTCGGCTGCCCTGGCCAGTGCGTGCTTCTGCGCTGACGTCAGGTAGACCGTCGTCTTCTCCATGCCATACATCGTACCATACGTCCGACCACACTGGCCAGACACCCAGACTGGATCATCAGACGGTGAGCAACGGCCCGCTCATCACGATGCGACCGGGTGCCTCGCGGTACCCGAGCTGGGCGTTCAGGCGGCGGATCGGCTCGTTGCGCATCTCGTTTCCCGTGACCAGGCGCTCATAGCCCTGCGCCTTCGCCCACGCGATCTGGGCGCGCTTGAGCGCTCGTCCCCCGTCCTGTGCTACATCCAGTACGCAGCCGGCGCGTTCCGGATCATCATCCCGGCTGCACCCGGCAGGCGAGGTACGCGTACAGCGGCAGGTCCAGGGCGATGTGCCAGGCGATCGGCACGAGCAGCGAGCGCGTCTGGAGCGCGATGACCCCGGCCAGGAACCCGCCGGCACCGAGCGCGAGCATCAACACGATCGGCGACCCGCCAACGTCCGCGCCACCGTGCGCCAGCCCGAACACGACGGCCTGGCCGATCACCGCGAGCCACGTTCCGGTGACCTTGGACGTCCAGCCGAGGAGGGCGCCGCGGTAGGACAGCTCCTCCATCGTCCCGTTGGCGATGGCAAAGACCACAGCCGGCAGGAGGAAGCCGGGGCGACTCAGGTCAAGCTCGAACGTCCCGAAGAACGGGCGCGCCAGCAGCGCTCCGAGGACCAGGCCGATCGGCCCCAGGACGAGCGCACCGGCGAGCGCGAGGCGGACCACCCATCGCGCCGGCCAGCGCAGCCCCAGGTCAGTTCGGCGTGCCCGGAGGACGTAGCCAAGGGCCGCGAGGGTGGCCAGCGCCAGGATGGCTTCGCCGACGCGCCAGATGGCGGGTGGCGAGCCGATGTTCGTGCAGTCCGCGCCCGTAGCATCGGCAAGCGGCGCCGGCAGGAGGCCGAAGCACAGGCTGACCGCGACCGGGATCGGGGCGGCCCACGCCCAACGCACGGGAGCCTGTCGCTGGTACGCGACGACGAAGCCCGCCACCAGGATCGCCAGCACGACCGGCCGGAGGACCGGCACGGCCGCGGCCAGGATCAACAGCCCGAGCGGAACCCCGGAACGCGCAGCGTCTGCGAGATCCGTCGGGAGCGCCCGCCGAGCCCGACTCATGCGCGTCTGCCGGGCAATTCGGTCAGGTGTTGCTGCCGGTGAGGATCAGCAGGGCCGGTCCGTCCGGCCTCGGGATCGCCTCCAGGCCGGCCCAGCTGGCCGCCGCGGCCCCTTCGACGGTGATCCCGAGTTCCTCGGTCAGCATGGCCTGTGCGGCGTGGAGCGCGTCTTCGGTGACCAGCACCATGTCGTCGACGCGCCCCGGCATCAGCGCCACCGCGGCCGGGATGGCCACGCGCGACGCGATGCCGTCCGCGTAGGTCGCCGCCGAAGGCGTGTCGATCGGGTGCCCGGCGCGCCAGCTCAGCGTCATCGCGGGTGCGGCTTCGGCCTGGACCCCAACGATCCGGCAGCCCGGCACGCCGGCGCGAAGGCCCGATGCCACGCCGTTGATCAGCGACCCATTCCCGACCGGGACGAGGGCCACAGTTGGCGTCGGCAGGACGCCCGCCCGCACGGCATCGGCGATCTCGAGCGCCATCGTCGCCGCACCGGTCGCGACCCGGGCGTCCTCGCCGTCCACGAGCAGCTCCGCCTCGTGGTCGACCGCATATCGCTCCGAACCGACGCGAGCGTCGTCGAAGGCCTCCCCTTCCTGGATCACGGTGGCGCCGAGCGCCCGCATCCGTTCAACCTTGCCACGGTTGGCATTGACCGACGCGAACACGACAGCCGGCACGCCCAGTGCGCGAGCGGCAAATGCCACGCCCTGTCCGAAGTTGCCGGCCGAGGCAACCACCACGGGCCGGTCGGGTCCGATCCTCCCCTCCCCTGCCAGGGCATGGACGGCGACCCAGGTCCCGCGGCCCTTGAACGACCGAATCGGGTTGGCCGTCTCGACCTTGACGATGACCGGGACCCCCGCCCGAGCCGATAACCCCTCGTGGACGTACTGCGGGGAGTCGCGAAAGGCCGGATCCATCGATGCCTGCGCGCGCCGAATCGCCTCGAGCGACAGTGGATCCGAGGGGGTCGTCACGCCGCGATCATGCCATGTGGCACGGGGCGCCGAAAACCAAAAACGCCCGAAGGAACTGCCGGTCCGTAGTCAACGCCGCTGATTTGCATCCGCGACACTGCTTTCGGTCCAGAGCCCCTTCGAGCAAAGACAATGTAGCCCCCGCCGCCAGGCCTTGGCTACAGGGTTATCAACGAGTTTTCGCGAACAGAGCGCCATCTGGCGACGTTGTCCACACGTTGTCCACGGTGCGCGCTGTCAACGCTCGGCGGGGAGCTCCAGTGGCCATTCGGCGGCGTCGCCGCGGTCGTCCGGCCAGATCGGGATTCCCCGCTCGTCGATGGTCAGCGAACGGGTCTCGTCGCCGCCGGTGATCCGCCAGGTGGTCTCCGAGATGCGATCGAAGCGCCGCGTGCCCGGTCGCACCTCGAGGTCCAGGGTCACGGCGACGACGTCGATGTCACGACCCTCCCCGACCGGAACCACCGTCGACAACCGGAGCGCCGTCACGGCGGTGGCAATCGGCGAGCGATCCACGGCAATCTCGTGCGTGTCGCTCCAATCGAGCGAGAGGTGGCGCACGCCGTCCGGCATGACCACGTTGCCATGGAGCCCGCCCGACGGCTCGGGGTGCAACGTGAGCACGCCGGCCGCGTTGGTGATCTCGAGACGAGCGGGACGGCCACGACCGTCGACCTCGAGAAGGCGCGCCTCGAGCATGTGGCCGCCGCGCGACGTCATCGCTCGCCAGCGGCGACCGCGCTGGCCGCCCGCGACGGACCAGACCAGCAGCGTCCCGTCATCCAGGCGGATCCGCCCGGCGCGTCGGATTGCGTCGATCACGGATGGGCGACGACGATCTCGTCTGCTTCGCCGAGGTCTGCCGCCCAGCGGGCAGCGACGGACTCGAGTTCCGAGGCCAGGGACGGAGCGACCCGTCCGCGGACCTGGACGTCGCGCTCGCCGTACTCGAGCTCGATCGTGCCCCGTTCCCGGACACGCGCGAGCAGCTCGCCCGCCGCGTACGGCAGGTTGAGATCCACGTCGACCCAGAGGGACGCCAACAGCGCGGCGATCTCCGCGCGCAGCGTGTCGATCCCGTAGCCGGTCAGGGCGGAAACAAAGACGGATCCCGCGATGGCCGGCGCCGGCACCGCGCCGTTGCGCGCGGAGTGGTCGATCAGGTCGGCCTTGTTGAACGCGACCAGACGTGGCTTGTCGCCTGCCCCGAGCTCGTCGAGCACGGTCTGGACCGTGGTCCGATGCTCCTCGAAATGGGCATCGGCAGCATCCACGACCTCGATCAGGACGTCGGCGCGGTTCACCTCGTCGAGCGTCGCCCGGAACGCCTCCACGAGCTGGTGCGGCAGCTTGTGGATGAACCCGACCGTGTCGGTCACGATCGCGGTCTGGCCGTCACCGAGCTTGACCTGCCGGCTCGTGGGGTCGAGCGTGGCGAACAGCTTGTCCTCGGCCTTCGCGGCCTCGCTGCCGACGAGTGCGTTGAGCAGCGTCGACTTGCCGGCATTCGTGTAGCCGACGATGCCAACCGTGGGCCAGAGACGGCGGTCCCGTCCGCGAGCGGCGGTCGCCCGTTGCTGGCGGACCTGGTCGACGCGCTCCTTCATCTTCGAGATCCGGGTTCGGACGATCCGGCGGTCCGTCTCGAGCTGCGACTCGCCTGGGCCGCGGGAGCCGATGCCGCCCTGGGTGCGCGACAGGTGCGTCCACAGTCGGGTGAGGCGGGGCAGCTGGTACTCGAGCTGGGCAAGCTCGACCTGGAGCCGGCCTTCGTGGGTCTGGGCATGCATCGCGAAGATGTCGAGGATCAGCCGGCTGCGGTCGATGACCTTGACGTTGAGCAGCTCCTCGAGCGCGCGCTGCTGGCTGGGTGACAGCTCGTCGTCGGCGACCAGGATGTCGAAGCCGGTCTCGCGCTTGGCGGCCGCGAGCTCCTCTGCCTTGCCCTTCCCGACGTACCAGTTCGGGTCGACGTGGCGGCGGTTCTGCCACTCGGCCCCAACCACGTCGGCGCCGGCCGTCGCGGCAAGGTTGGCGAGCTCGGTCAGCGAGTCCTCCGCCGACCAGCCGGCATCGTCACCGGTGTCAACGGCGACCAGGAAGG
The DNA here is from genome assembly GCA_963809045.1 of uncultured Chloroflexia bacterium. GTDB lineage: Bacteria > Chloroflexota > Limnocylindria > Limnocylindrales > CSP1-4 > SPCO01. The sequence goes on along the minus strand of CAWEHW010000004.1, from coordinate 1,850,619 downwards.
CCTTTTCGGGAACGCGTTCGAGCTCGATCAGATGGCGTGCGGGCATGGCGACGTAGTGTAGTCCGAGATGCTGCCCCTGACCGCCACACGACCATGACCGCATCGAATGCCGCGCCACGCCCGCCGCCGAGGGCGTTGGAAATCGTGTCCGGCCTTTCGCTGGTCGTCTACGTCCGGACGTTGCTCCCCGGGATGGCGTTCGGTGACTGGGGCGAGATGCAGACCGTCCCGCACGTGCTCGGCGTCGCCCACCCGACCGGCTACCCGACCTACGTTCTCCTCTCCTGGGCGGCACAGCTCGTCCCGATCGGATCGGTTGCGTTCCGGGCGAACTTCCTGTCTGCGGTGCTCGTCTCCACGGCCCTGGCCGTCATGGTCGCGATCCTGCTTCGCCTCGGCGTCCGTCCCGTTGTCGCGCTGGCTGCGGGTCTGACCCTGGCCGCGGTCCCGACGGTCTGGGCCGCGGCGACCGTGGCCGAGGTGAACCCACTGCACCTCGCGCTCATTGCGCTGCTGCTCCATCGCGCGTTGATCTGGGAGGAGCGCCGATCGATCCGCGATCTCGTGATCGGCGGCCTGCTCATCGGGCTGGCGCTTGGCAACCACCTGTTGACGCTGTTCGTGGTGCCGTGCCTCGGGCTCTACGTCGTGTGGGTAGGTCGCGATGCGCTGCGGGCACGGCCGTGGGGCATCGTGGCGGCCGCGGCAGCCTGCCTGGCGGGGCTGTCGGTCTACCTGTACATCCCGATCGCCGCCAGCCAGTCCCCTCCCCTCGCCTACAACCACCCGGTCACCTGGGACGCCTTCTGGTGGCTGGTCAACGGGACGCAGTTCCGGGGCCAGTTCAATTTCCTGACGCCGAGTGGACCGGCCGACTTCATCGCTGCGTTGCCTGCCCTGTGGGCGCTGGCCTCGGGACACGCGACGCCGATCCTCCCGGTCATGGGCCTCGCCGGGCTGGCCGTCCTGGTGAAACGACGCCGGGCGTTCGGGCTGACCTGCGTTGCGATCCTGGTTCTGCACCTGTACGTCTGGTCGACATACCTGCGGCTCGAGCACTACCTGTTGGTGGCGTGGCTCATCGTCGCACTCGGTGCGGCGGTCGCACTCGACGCCATGTCACGTGCGGTTGCGGAGCGATTGGTGGTCCGCAAGGGCTGGCGTCGACCGACCGAAGCCGTCGTTGGCGCCGTCGCGGTGGTCTTCGCGGCGTGGCTGGGTGTCACGAACTGGGAGCGCTCGGACCGAAGCCAGGACCGTTCTGCCGAGACGTATGTCGACGCCGTCCTGGCGGCGCTTCCGACCGATGCGGCGATCCTGACCCAGTGGGACGCGGCGACGCCACTGTGGCACGCAACCCTGGTCCTGGCCCAGCGCCCTGACGTCCTCGTGGTCGACGACACGAACATCGTCTACGAAGGCTGGGGCAGCCGCGAGAACCGGATTGCGTCGCTCATCTGCGAGCGACCGGTGTTCATCCTCCGCCTCAACGAGCAGGACTTGCTGCCGACCCGGGAGGCGTACCAGCTCCTGCCGTCGGTGACGGTCAGGGTGGCCCAGGGTGGCCCGTCTGCCGCGGTCGAGCGGGTCGTCTTCAAGGTCGAACCGCTTGATCCCGCGACCTGTGGCTAGGGCGCCGCGCCCGAATCGAGTGTCTGACGTACGAGTTCGAGAGCGCTGTCGACGGGCAGGTCCTCGGTGGCGTCGAACCAGGCGATGCCCGGTTCCGCCTTGAACCAGGTCCGCTGCCTCTTCGCGAAGGCGACATTCCGTTGCGCGTCGAGGTCGATCGCCTGGTCGCGCGTCAGCTCACCGTCGATCACCGCCCAGGCTTCGCGGTAGCCGATCGCCGAGAAGGCCGGGAGCGCCGGGTCGAACTGTTCGCGAAGCGAGCGAGCCTCCTCGACAAGACCGGCATCGAACTGGGATCTCGCCCGGGCCAGGATCCGTTCGGCGTGGGGCCGGGACTCCACCGTCAACCCGAGCCAAACGCTCGAACCTGGGTAGCCGCGAGGCTCGGGCGGCAAGACATCGCCAAGAAGCTCGGTCATCTCGAGCGCCCGAACGACGCGCCGCGGGTTGTTCAGGTCGACCTGCGCCGCCCGGGTCGGCGCCTCGGCCCGGAGTCGCGTCACGAGCGGCTCGAGGCCGGCTGCCAGGAGATCGGCCTCCAGGCGGGCACGAACAGCGTGATCGCTCGGCAGTGCGGCCGTGTCCAGGCCCCGGCCGACGGCGCGGAGATAGAGACCCGTCCCACCGGCGAGGATCGCCACGGCGTCGGGTGCAAGGCCGGCCAGCACCTCTCGGGCGTGGTCGGCGAAATCCGCGACGCTGAACGGTGCGTCGGGCTCGACCAGGTCGAGACCCTGATGCGGGACTCGCACGCGATCTCTTGTGGTGGCCTTGGCCGTTCCGATGTCGAGACCGCGGAAGACCTGCCGCGAGTCGGCCGAGATGACCACGGTCTGCCGCCCTTCCTTGTGGAGCGCCTCGCCGAGTCGGATCGCGAGCTCGGTCTTCCCGGTCGCCGTGGCTCCCGCGATCACGATCAGCGGGGGCGCCCCTCGCTCCGCGCCGCTGGGCCGACTCACGCTCCCGCCAGCGCGCCTCGCAACGCGTAGGGCCCGGCGTGATCGATCCGGACCGAGACCGCGTGGCCGATGAGCGCCGGCTCGCCCCAGAGGTGCACGAGCTTGTTGCCGCGTGTCCGTCCGGTCAGGTTCGGCGACGATTCCGCGTGTCCCTCGGTGGCACCGTGGCCGTGCGGCCGTGGCGTGGATACCGCGTCCACGAGGACTTCGAGCTCGCAACCAAGGAGCGCCTGGTTCCGCTCGAGACCGATCCGCTCCTGGATCGCTAGCAGCGTGTTCAGCCGGCGACGCTTGTCGGCCGCCGGGACGTCGTCCGCGAGCCGTGTCGCCGGCGTGCCCGGTCGCGGAGAATACGCCGCCGCGAAGACCTGGTCGTATCGAACGGTCTCGAGGAGCGCGAGCGTTTCCTCGAACTGCACCTCGGTCTCGCCACAGAAGCCGACGATGATGTCGGTCGAGACCGCGATCCCCGGGACGGCCTCGCGGATCCTGGCGAGCCGTTCCTGGTAGTGCTCGATCGTGTATTGGCGACCCATCCGCCGGAGCACCGCATCGGATCCCGACTGGACTGGTAGATGGAGGTGCTCGCACACCGATTCGCACTCGGCGAGGGCCTCGATCAGGCGATCGGACAGGTCCCACGGATGTGACGTCACAAACCGCAGTCGCTCCAATGCCGGGCGGCCGTCGACCCCTCGTATCCCGTCGATCGCCCGGATGAGCTCCGCCAGGTCCGGCCGACCGGCCAGGTCGAGCTGGTGACCCGCCCAACGCGCGCCGGCGACGTGGGCGAACCGTGGCTCGGGCGCCAGGTCGTGACCGTACGAGTTGACGTTCTGGCCGAGCAACGTGACCTCGCGATAGCCGGCTGCCGCAAGCGACCGCGCCTCGCCGAGCACGTCGTCGAAGGGCCGGCTGCGTTCCGGACCCCGGCTGAACGGCACGATGCAATACGTGCAGGTCTTGTCGCAGCCGTAGATGATCGGCAGCCAGGCCGAGATCGCCGACCCGCGTGCGACCGTCCCACCGCCAACGGCCTGCGCGCGCGTCCCCGCAAGGTGGTCAGCCGCACCGACAATCGTCCGCCCAACCGTCGTCGTCGCGCCCACGGCCCCGATCGGTGCCTGCGCCGAGGCAAGACCCAGCCGATCGATGAGCTCCGGTTCCTCGTCCGGTCGCAGGAACAGGTCGACGGCCGGATACCGCCGACGCAGCCCACCTCGATCCGGCTCGCGAACCGAGCACCCGGTCAGGACGACGCGGAGACCGGGATTGGCTTCCTTGAGCTTCGCCAGCTGCCCCTGTCGGCCGATGACCTTCTGCTCGGCGCCCTCACGGATCGCGCAGGTGTTGATGACGATCAGGTCGGCGGTTTCGAGATCGGCAGCTTCCTCGCAGCCGGCGGCGAGCAGCCGTCCGGCCATCTCCTCCGAATCGCTCCGGTTCATCTGGCACCCGAGCGTCCAGACATGGAACCGCGGGAGGGTGCGGGGTTCGAGCACGTACTCGGTGAGTCGCTCGTCGCCAGGGGCGCGGGGCGTGCGCGGCGCGTGACGATCGCTCGATCCGACCAGGTCGAGGACCGGCAGAATTCTCTTGGTGGCAACGATTTCGGTCACGGCGCGGATCATGGTACGCGGGCTGTCCCATTTGCCGGTTACGCTAGGCGAATGGAACTGCTGGCAAATCCTGAGACGTGGGTCGCCCTCGCCACGTTGACGGTGCTCGAGATCGTGCTCGGCATCGACAACGTCATCTTCATTTCGATCCTTGTCCAGCGCCTCCCATCGGAGCAGCGCGACCGTGCCCGGTTGATCGGTCTGGGTCTCGCGATGGGGATGCGGATCGCCCTCCTGCTGACGATTTCCTGGATCATTGGGCTCACCCAGCCCCTCTTCGAGATCCTCGATCGTCCGTTCTCCGTCCGGGACCTCATCCTGATCGGGGGTGGGCTCTTCCTGCTATGGAAGGCGACCACGGAGATCCACGAGTCGCTCGAGGGCGAGCCGGGCCACCCAGGAGCCGTCGCTGGCACCGGCGCGACCCTCAGCAGGGTCCTCGTCCAGGTGGTGCTCCTCGACATCGTGTTCTCGCTCGATTCGGTCCTCACCGCGGTGGGGATGGTCGACGAGATCCCGATCATGATCGCGGCCGTGGTCATTGCGGTGGGCGTGATGCTCTTCGCGTCCGGACCGCTGTCGAGGTTCGTCCACGACCACCCCACGGTCAAGATGCTCGCCCTGTCGTTCCTGCTGCTCATCGGCGTGACGCTGATCGCGGACGGCTTCGGGTTCCACATCCCCAAGGACTACATCTACGCGGCGATGGGCTTCTCGGTCTTTGTCGAAGCGCTCAACCTGCGGGCCAGGCGTCGACGGCAGGCCGCGATCGAGCTCCGGCCAACGTTCGTCAAGGATGAGGCCGATCCGGCGTCACCCGGCAGCTGACGGCGGCGCATCGAGACGCGCGACCAGCGCCTCGCCGACGAACGTTGGAACCCACAGCGTGGCGTGGGCAGCCGCGTAGGTTCCGGTGTCACCGTGGTAGTCGGATCCGCCGGTCGGCGTGAGCCGAAGCTCAGCCGCCACTTCGCCGACCGCTTCCACGGTAGCCGCATCGAACGAGCGGTAGTAGACCTCGAGGCCGCCGAGGCCCTCGTCGACGAGCTCGCGGACGACGTCGGGCCGTGCCGGTGCCTCGCTGAAATGGGCCAGCGCCGGGAGGCCTCCGGCGGCCCGGATCGCCGCGATTGCCTCGACGGGCCCGAGACCGATTCGCGGCACGTACGCCGGGCAGCCATGACCGATCAGCCGCCGGAAGGCGTCGTCGACGGTCGTCGCATGGCCGGCGGCGATCAGCGCTCGTGCGATGGTCGGTCGTCCGAGTGCGTCGTTGTCGTCGCGGGCGAGGGCCGCAACCTGGGCATCGATCCCGAGACCGAGCTCCCGAAGACGGTCCACCGTTCGCTCGAACCGGACGAGACGCTGCTCGCGTTGGCCGGCGAGGGCCGCTTCGAACGCATCGTTGTCCGGATCCATCCCGAACCCGAGGATGTGGAGCTCGCCCTCCCACAACCCGAGGTCACGGGTGACCAGGGCGTTGATCTCCACGCCCGGGATCAGGGTCATGCCCGACGGCACGCCGGTCGCCGCGACTTCCCGATACCCCGCCAGCGTGTCGTGGTCGGTGATGGCGAGCGTCGTCACGCCGCACGAGGCCGCCTCGCGAACCAGGTCTCCGGGCTCCAGCACGCCGTCCGATCGAAGCGTGTGCGCGTGCAGGTCGACCTGGGAGGGCCCGGGCGGGACGACGGGCTCCCAGGTCGCACCCGGCTCGTGGCGATGCCGCCAGCGGCGCGTGGTTGGTGGCGGGCCCCCCGTCACGTCAGGCCTCGATGAGTCGCTGGATTCGTTCGATGCCGAGCGCCCGTCCCGTGGCCGGGTCGATGTCGATCTGGAGCGCGTTGAAGACGACCGTGCCCGTGCCCACCTCGAACCGGGTCGGCAGCGCATTCATGAACCGCGGCAGCACGGTTTTCGGATCGAACCCGATCACGCTCCAGACCGGTCCGGTCATCCCCAGGTCGGTCTGGTAGGCGGTGCCGTTGGGCAGGATCCGCTCGTCACCGGTGACCACATGGGTGTGGGTGCCCGCCACCACGCTGACTCGTCCATCGAGGTAGAGCCCGAGCGCGTTCTTCTCGGACGTGAGCTCGCAGTGGAAATCCACCAGGCGCACCGGCGGCAACGGCTCCGACGACTCATCGAGGAGCCGGTCCATGTCGGTGAACGGGTTCTCGATCGGCTGCATGTAGGTTCGACCCTGCAGGTTGATCACCGCGATATCGGTGCCATCGAGCGCCTGGTAGGTCCCCCACCCTCGCCCGGGCACCTCGTGCGTGCCGTAGTTGAGCGGCCGCAGGACTCGTTCGCTCGCCTCGAGGTATGGGTAGATCTCCCGCTTGTCCCAGATGTGGTTGCCGGACGTGATGACGTCGACGCCACTCGCGAGCAGGGAATCGGCGGTCGAGGGCGTGAGGCCCATGCCGCCGGCCACGTTCTCGCCATTGGCCGTGACGAAGTCGATGTCACGTTCCTGACGCAGGTCCGGGAGCGTGGACTCGACGGCGATCCGTCCCGGTTTGCCGATGAGGTCGCCGATCATCAGCACTCGACAAGCCCCCGGCGGACGCGGGGTGTTCGAATTGGTCGTATTCCCGAGGCGCGTTCGGCCGATCGCGCCGGTCGCCTCGTCCGCTGGCCCCGCTACTTCGCGTACTCCACGGCGCGGGTCTCGCGGATGACCGTGACCTTGATCTGGCCCGGGTAGGTCAGCTGCTCCTCGATCTTCTTGACGATGTCGCGGGCCAGGCGGCTGGCCGTCAGGTCGTCGATCTCCTCCGGTCGAACGAGGATGCGCACCTCGCGGCCGGCCTGGACGGCGAACGACTTCTCGACGCCACCGAAGCTCTCGGCGATCGCCTGCAGATCCTCGAGGCGCTTGACGTAGGTGTCCATCGATTCGCCTCGGGCACCCGGTCGCGACGCACTGATCGCGTCGGCGACCTGGACGATCGGCGACTCCAGGCAGGTGTATTCGACCTCCTGGTGGTGCGCGGCGATGGCGTTGATGACCTTGGGCGAGAGGTTGTGTCGCTGGGCGATCTGGGCCCCGATCGCGGCGTGGGGGCCCTCCACCTCGTGGTCGACCGCCTTCCCGATGTCGTGCAGGAGACCGCCCATCTTGGCGACCTGGACGTCAGCGCCGATCTCGGCCGCGATGATCGCGGCGAGGTGGCTGGTTTCGACCACGTGGTTGAGCACGTTCTGGCCGTAGCTGGTCCGGAACTTGAGCCGGCCCAGCGTCTTGATGATGTCCGCCGGGAGTCCCGGCACGCCGGCCTCGTAGGCGGCCTGCTCCCCGGCCTGGCGCATGACCACGTCGACCTCGGCGCGGGCCTTGGCGACGACCTCCTCGATGCGTCCTGGGTGGATCCGGCCGTCGGCGATGAGCTTGGTGATGGCCAGGCGCGCGACTTCACGCCGAACCGGATCGAAGCCTGACAGGATGACCGTCTCGGGGGTGTCGTCGATGATCAGGTCGATCCCGGTCGCCTGTTCCAGGGCGCGGATGTTGCGGCCCTCACGGCCGATGATCCGACCCTTCATCTCGTCCGACGGCAGGTGGACGACCGAGACGGTGTGCTCGGCCGTGTGGTCGGCGGCGACGCGCTGCATCGCCGTGATGACGATGTCCCGAGCCTTGTCCTGTGCCTCCTCGCGGGCGCTCCGCTCGATCGCGCGGGCGAGCTTGACCGCATCGTGCTCGGCTTCCTCGCGGACGGCCTCGATCAGGATGCCCTTGGCCTCGATGGCCGACATGCCCGAAACCCGTTCGAGGGCCGCGACCTGCTCGCCATGCGCTCGCGCCAGGTCGTCCCGGGTCTTGTCGAGCTCGCGTTCGCGGTCGATCAGCTTTCGATCGCGCTGCTCGAGCATGTCGCTGCGCTGATCGAGCTGCTCGTCGCGCTGGAGGAGCCGGCTCTCGAAGGCCGACAACTCGCCGCGACGAGACCGTGCCTCGTCCTCTGCCTCGCGCTGCAACTTGAGCTTCTCGTCCTTCGCCTCGAGGATCAACTCCTTCTGGCGAGTCCGCGCCTCGGCCTCGATCCGCCGCGCCTCCGCTGAGGCGGCCTTGATCGTTTGGGATGCCCAGACGGTACGCACGACGAACCCGACAACGGCTCCGCCGGCGGCGGCCACGAGGGCCACCACCCCGAGCAACACGATATCCATCGGTGTCCTCCCATCCGGACCGGTTTGTGCGGCCGGACGTGTCTACCTGCGATGGCGCGATCGCATGGTGGGTGTGGGGCGAGGCCGTTGCCCGGAACTCGCCGCCCCGTCGATATGACGGAGCCCACCGATGAATCTGGGCTGCGATACACACCGGAACTTGCCTGGAAACGCCGCGCCAGCGACGTCGAATGATCTGTCGCGTAGCCTACGGCGCCCGGGCCTCGACGGCAACCGACCAGGTTACGAACCGTTAACCGGGCGCCACTTGACGCTCACACATGCCGCGGGCAGTGGCATCTCGACAAGTCGCCGACGATACTGAGCGCCATGCCCTCGGGAGAGTGATGAACGACACGACCCCTCGTTCGATCGACACCGTCGTCATCGGTGCAGGCCAGGCTGGCCTGGTCATGAGCTGGCACCTCCAGCGTGCCGGCCGGGAGCACGTCGTGCTCGACCGGCGCGAGACCCTCGGTGGCGGTTGGCAGGATCGCTGGGACGGGTTCGTCCTGGTCGGCCCGAACTGGACGACGGGACTGCCGGGCTTTCCCTATGACGACCCCGACCCCGATGGATTCATGCCGCGTGACGCCGTGGCCGAGCGCATGCGCCGGTACGCCGACGTCATCGGCGCCCCGGTGCGGCGAGCAACCGGGGTCGAGCGACTGGCCCTTCACGGGGGGCCGCGGCGGTTCCACCTCGAAACGACGGAAGGGCCGATCGACGCGGATAGCGTGGTCGTGGCCACGGGTGCCTTCCACCGGCCCAGGATCCCGGCGGCGGCCGACGCCCTGACGTCGCGCGTCATGCAGGTGCATGCACACCACTACCGGAACCCGGGGCAGCTGCCGCCTGGCGGGATCCTGATCGTGGGTTCGGGGCAGACCGGGGTCCAGCTTGCCGAAGAGCTGCGCGAGGCCGGTCGAGAGGTGACCCTGTCGGTCGGGCATTGCGGTCGGGCTCCGCGGCGCTATCGCGGATACGACAACTTTTGGTGGATCCGACAGCTCGCGACGCGCGGACCCGAATTCGAGACCCTGCTACCGACCGTCGGCCAGTTCCCGGATCCCCGCCTCCGGTTCTCCTGCAACCCGCACGTTTCGGGTCATCGCGGCGGGCACGACACGAACCTGCGGCAGATGGCACTCGATGGCATCCGGCTCGTCGGTCGGTTTGTCGCCGCCGATGGCGAGCGCACGACCTTCGCGGCCGATCTGGCGGACAACCTCAAGTTCGCGGATGCGTTCTTCGACAGCCGGTTCCGCCCGCTCTGCGACACGTTTGCCGAGCGGGCCGGCATCGAGGTGACCGACGACGATCGCGAATGGCCGACCTACGAGCCGCCCGAGGTCACCGAGCTCGATCTCGCCCGCGAGGGCATCGCCACGGTCCTCTGGACGACCGGATACGCCCCAAACTACGGATGGCTGGATCTGCCGATCCTCGACGAGTTCGGGGTGCCGCGGCACGTTCGAGGCGTGAGCGAGCTCCCTGGGCTGACCTTCATCGGCTTGCTGTGGCAGCACAACAATGCGTCGGCCAACCTCGGCGGCGTCGCCGTGGACGCGGAGTACCTCGCCTCGAGATGGTGATGCACTAGTCGAGGTCGTCCGGCCGGTCGGCCTGATCGACGACCATCGCCGCGACCTCGCGGCACACCTCCGAATCGAATCCATTCCGCGCCAGCAGCGCGTAGGCTCGCTGCCGGCGCTGGCGGATGTCGACAACCCGTTCGAGGCTGCGACGGTTCTTCGCGACCAGCCGCTCGGCCGCAATTCGATCGGGCGATCTGCCACCCAGGTCGTCCGGGGCGGCTCCGTCAGGATCAACGACCTCGACGGCCTCGCGCCGCTCGGAGAGGACGAGGTCGATCGAGGCCCGGTCCACGCCCTTGAGCCGGAGCTCCTCGCGGATCGCACGCTCGCCACGCGGCCGTGCGCGGTCTCGCGACTCGACCCAGGCACGGGCAAAAGTCTCGTCATCGAGCATCCCGAGCTCGGTCATGCGCTCGATCGCACCCTCGACCAGCTCGGCGCGGTAGCCCGCTCCCGTCAGGCGTCGCCGGACCTCTCCGACCGACCGCGACCGTGCCTCCAGGAACCTCGCAGCGGCCTCCAGCACGACCGCCGGATCGTCAATGGCCGCCCGACGCTCCCGCCGCTCAGCGAACGACTCACGACGCGCCACCGGGATCGAGCGCGCCGTCAGCCGGTCCGCCCGCAAGGCCGCGGAGAGCACGATCGCGAGCGCACTGCAGAGTGCGTGAGCATCGGCGCGGAGACGCGAACGCCGCGAGCGGGCCGCATCACGGCAAGCCTATTCCGCCTCTTCGATGCCTTCTACGGGGATCGTGACCTCGTTGATCTTGCCCCGGATCCGGCGCTCGATCTCCTCGGCGATGGGCGCGTTGCCCTTGAGGAACTCCTTGGCCGCTTCTCGACCTTGGCCGAGCCTCGTCTCATCGAAGGTGAACCAGGCACCCGTCTTGGTCACCACGTCCATCGCCACGCCGACGTCCAGCAGGCCGCCTTCCTTCGAGACGCCTTCGCCGTACATCACGTCGAACTCGGCGACCCGGAACGGCGGCGCGACCTTGTTCTTGACGACCTTGACCCGGCAGCGATTGCCGATCGAGTCGGTGCCGTTCTTGATCGTCTCGATCCGCCGGATGTCCAGCCGTACCGAGGCGTAGAACTTCAGCGCACGGCCACCCGGTGTCGTCTCGGGATTGCCGAACATGACCCCGATCTTCTCGCGCAGCTGGTTCGTGAACATCAGCGCGGTGTTGGATCGCGACACCGCACCGGTCAGCTTGCGGAGGGCCTGGCTCATCAACCTGGCCTGGATCCCGACGAACGAGTCACCCATCTCGCCTTCGATCTCGGCGCGCGGCACGAGCGCTGCGACCGAGTCGAGCACGACGATGTCGATGCCGCCGGAGCGGATGAGCGTCTCGGTGATCTCGAGCGCCTGCTCGCCGGTGTCGGGCTGGCTGACGAGCAGCTCGTCGACGTTGACGCCGCAGGCCCGCGCGTAGGCCGGATCGAGCGCGTGCTCGACGTCGATGAATGCGGCCACCCCACCGCGGCGCTGCGCTTCGGCGATGACGTGCTGGCAGATGGTCGTCTTGCCCGACGATTCAGGGCCGAAGATCTCCGTGATCCGGCCCCTCGGGATGCCGCCGACGCCCAGCGCGAGGTCCAGCGCGATCGAGCCCGTCGGGATGGTGTCGATCTGGAGCTTCTCGCGCGAGCCGAGCTTCATGATCGCGCCGCGACCAAACTGCTTCTCGATGGTGGCCAAGGCGGCGTCAACCGCCTTGCCGCGCTCAGCCAGGGCTCGTTCCGCGGTCCGCTCCGCGCTGCGTTCGTCGGTCATCGCCATCTATCCGTCACGCTCCTCATTCGATCCAGGGGGACCGCTCGCCGGAGCGGACCGTGATGGCGTCCGCCGGCCGATCAGCCTTCCTCCGATTCGTCCTCGACCGGCTTCTCCTTGCGCGGCTTGCGGATCACCTCGACGTTCCGGGGCGGTTCCGCCAGCGGCGACAGGCTGGGCTGCGCCAACTTGGCCTTCGGCTTCTTCTTGGCCTCTTTGCCGGGTCGATTTCGCGAGCCCATTGCAGCGCCTCCGCGTCTCTCTGAAGGTTACCGAACGGCGCTTCACGCCGACTTCACAGCGCCTTCACCGCCATTCGTCCGGCCCGCGCGGACCCGCAATTCGGCCATCGCGGCGGGGAAGGTTCCGGCCCGAATGGCGGCTCGGATCCTGGCCATGAAGTCTAGGGTGAAGGTGAGGTTGTGACAAGTCGCGAGGCGGTAGCCCAGGAGCTCCTTGGCCCGGAACAGGTGGGCCAGATATGCTCGCGAGAACCGCCGGCAGGCCAGGCACGGACAGTCCTCCTGGATCGGCCCCGGATCGTCGAGATGACGCTGGTTCCGGATGTTCAGACGCCCACCCGGGATCCACAACTGACCGTTCCGGGCGACCCGTGCCGGCATCACCGAGTCGAACAGGTCGACACCCCGATGGACTGCCTCCAACAGGTCCGCCGGCGAGCCAAGCCCCATCAGGTAGCGCGGTCGCGGGTCGTTCACCAGGAGCGGGACCGCGAGATCGAGCGTCGCGTCGCGTTCCTCGGGCGTCTCATCCCCCGCGAGCCCGCCGAGGCAGATGCCGTCAAACGGCAGCGACGCGATGAAGCGCGTGGAGTCGGCCCGCAGTTCCGGGTCCAGGCCGCCCTGGACGATCCCGAAGAGCGCCTGGTCGGTTCGGTGGTGCGCGGCGAGCGACCGTTCTGCCCATCGGTGCGTCCGGGCAGTGGCGTCGGCGACGACGGCCCGCGGGGACGATGGCACGACCGGCTGGTCGAAGGCCACCGCGACATCCGAACCCAGCGCTTCCTGGACGGCCATGGCGCGTTCCGGGGTGAACCGGTGGACCGACCCGTCAAGGTGACTCCGGAAGGTGACTCCGTCCTCGTCGACGACGCGCAAGTCACCCAACGACACCACCTGGAATCCGCCCGAGTCCGTCAGGATCGGGCCATCCCAATCCATGAACCGGTGGAGGCCGCCGAGCCGTTCGATCCGCTCGTGGCCCGGTCGCAGGTACAGGTGATAGGTGTTGGCGAGGATGATCGACGCCCCCGTGTCCCGGATGTCGTCCGGGCTGAGGGCCTTGACCGTCGCGTTGGTCCCGACCGGCATGAACTGGGGCGTCTCGACGACGCCGTGCGACAGCTCCAGGCGACCTGCCCGCGCCCGCGTCGTGCCGTCGGCCGGCTGCGGGACCTCAACCGTGAACGTGGCGGCGCCGGGCATCAGTGCCGGGCCGCCGGGATTGGGCCGGTCATGCGCCTTCGGGCGGGCCTCCGGGCGTGGCGGGCGGGTCGTCCCACAGGCTGGGCATGCCCGGATCCGAGCGTCGAGGCGGCGGGATCTCGTACCCCAGACCCGACAGGTGCGCCCGGGCGAGGTCGGTCGCGATCCGCCCCGACGGCGTCCGGTCGATGAACCCGAGGCGGAGGAGGAACGGCTCGTAGACGTCCTCGATCGTCTCCGTCTCTTCCGAGAGGACGGCGGCCAGTGCTGCCACGCCCACGGGACCCGAGGCGAACTTCTGGATGATCGCCGCGAGGAGCTTGCGATCCGTCGAGTCGAGCCCTTCGTCGTCGATCTCCATGGCCCGCATCGAGGCCGTCGCCGTCGCCTCGTCGACCTCGCCGTCCCCGTGGACCTGGGCATGGTCGCGAACGCGCTTGAGGAGCCGGTTGACGATCCGTGGCGTGCCGCGACCGCGTCGAGCGATGGCCCGGATGGCGGCCGCATCGATCGGCACGCCCAGGATGGCCGCGGAGCGGTCGACGATCGCCCCGAGCTCGTCCTCGTCGTAGAAATCGAGCCGGTAGGTCGCGCCGAAGCGGTCACGCAACGGCGAGCTGATCCGCCCTGCCCTGGTGGTGGCGCCGACCACGGTGAATGGCTTGAGGCTCAGGCGCAGTGATCGCGCCGACGGGCCCTTGCCGATCATCACGTCGAGGGCGTAATCCTCCATGGCCGGATAGAGGATCTCCTCCACGGCCCGGTTGAGGCGATGGATCTCGTCGATGAACAGGACGTCCCGTTCCTCGAGCGACGTCAGGATCGCAGCGAGGTCGCCGGCGCGTTCGATGGCAGGCCCGGACGCGTACTTGACGTTGACGCCGAGCTCCCGGGCGATGATCGTCGCGAGCGTCGTCTTGCCGAGGCCCGGCGGCCCGTACAGGAGGACGTGGTCGGCCGCCTCTCCCCTGCCCCGCGCCGCCGTCAGCAGGACGGACAGGTTCGCCTTGACCTCCCGCTGCCCGATGTATTCATCGAGCGTTCGTGGGCGCAGCGTGCCCTCGATGACCCGGTCGGTGTCGTCCTCGACGTCCGCCGAGAGGATGTGCGTGAAGTCGTCGGCCATCACCAGGAAGTCTACCATGCGATGCTCCATATCGCACGCATGTTCACATCGCGACGAAGTCCCACTCTGGGACTAGGGATTCGGCGCTAGGATGCGCGGATGCGGCTGTCTCGCCGGTCCGAATACGGCCTCCGCGCCCTGATCGATCTGGTTCGGCACGACGGCGAAGGTCCGATCGCGTTGACCACCCTCGCGACCCGCAACCGCCTGCCCGTCAAGTTCCTCGAGCAGATCATGGCCACGCTCAAGCACGGCGGCATCGTCCGAACCACGCTCGGGACGCACGGTGGCTACGCGATGGCCGCTGAGCCGGGCAGCATCTCGATCGGGCGGGTCGTTCGGCTGCTCGACGGTGCGCTCGCCCCGGTGGGTTGCGTGTCGCTGCGCTACTACGAGCCGTGCTCCTGTCCCGACGAGCCGAGCTGCTCGCTGCGCGATGCGATGATCGACGTCCGCGACGCCATGCTCGAGATCCTCGACTACGAGACGCTCGCGCAACTCGCGGCGCGCCAGGGCCGGCCGTCGATCGACCCGCGCGGTCGTCACGCCGATGCCCTGGCCGGGAGGCGGCCCTAGTCCCGGAGCAGGCTCCGGAGTGCCGCCTTCACCCGATCCTCCAGCGTGCCTCCGATGGTGGCGTCGGCGAGGGCCACGCGGGATGCTTCGCGGGCCTCGGCCAGCGAGTAGCCGAGCGCCTGGAGCGCCGCGATCACTTCGCTCTCGGCCGCCCCGAGCCCGCCTGAGCCGATGCCCGAGGCCGCCGCGACACCCGCCGCGGTCACCTTCTCCTTGAGCTCGAAGATGACCCGCTCGGCAAGCTTCTTGCCGATCCCCGGGATGCTGACGAGGACGGCCTGGTCCTGGAGCATGATCGCGAGCTGGAGGTCGGCCGTGGGCCGGCTACCGACGATGGCGAGGGCGACCTTTGGCCCGACGCCGGTGACGGTCAGCAGCAGGTTGAAGAAGCCGAGCTCCTCGGCCGTTCGGAACCCATAGAGCGCCTGCTGGTCCTCGCGGACGAGGTGGTAGGTGTGGAGCTTGAGTCGCCCACCCGGTTGGGCGGTCGCGATGATCGCCGGCGCGGCGAACACCCGGTAGCCGATCCCGCCCACCTCGATGACGAGCGAGTCAGCCGCAACCGCACCAACGACGCCTTCGACAGAGGCGATCATTCCGGCCGCTCCCCAATCCGCCGGCTGCTGACGGTCCGGCGAGGTGTCACGGCCCCAATGGCTGGCCGAGGGCAATCATGGCGCTGCCAAACGTGCGCCCCTGAACTCTTAGGCATGGCCTCGGACCAGGCTCGGTTGGGTCCACCCATCGTTCACGCTCGCATGGAGCCAGATTCGGACGAATTGGCACCAATACCCGGACTAAGCAGTCCCGCGACGCACATTTGGCAGGTTCCGGCCGAGACCCGTGCCAGATTCCCGTGAGCGCGGTCGTTGGGCAGCGAATTTGGCCCCCGGCCGGTCGGGGATGACGCCGCAAGCCTGGCGCAGGCTCATCAGCATCCAATCGGGCCGAAGCCCGTGCCCAAGGACCGTGGGGAGAGAAGTTGGCAAGGAATGGGCCTACGACGCGTTCCGCTTGGCGGCGCCGCGTTCCGCGGCCAGGGCCTCCCGAACGGCCCGCTCGTAGCCAGACTCACCGCGCGTGATCGGAGCCACCGCGGCACGATCGAGCACCCCGGCCGTCGCCTGCGGACCGCTCCGCTCCACGTTCGCCGCCCACGTCGCGATGGCGAGGGCGTCCGCGGCGTCATCGGGCTTCGGCATCTCGGCCATCCCGAGCACCAGCTGGACCATTCGCTGGACCTGATCCTTGTCCGCGGCGCCGTAGCCCGTGATGGCGCTCTTGACCTCGTTGGGAGTCGCTTCACGCACCGGCGTCCCGTGCTGAGCGGCGGCCAGGAGCACGACCCCGCGGGCCTGCCCGACCCCAAAGGCGGTCTGGACGTTCCGCGAGAAGAACAGCCGCTCGACGGCCAGGAGATTTGGCTGGTGGAGACCGATCAACTCGTCGATCAGGGCGTGGATCGCCAGCAGCCGCTCGGGCAGACCGAGATCCGGACTCGTGACCAGGCACCCGTGGTCGACCTCGCGCAGCCGCCCGCCGGTCCGTTCGACGATTCCGTAGCCCAGTGCTGCCGTCCCCGGGTCGATACCCAGGACGATCACCCGGCGACCTCGGCAAAGACGTCCTCGGGGATCTCGAAATTCGCGGTCACGCGCTGGACATCGTCGAGGTCCTCGAGCAGCTCCACCAGGCGCAGCGCCTGCCGGGCCTTCGACGAATCGAGATCCACCGTCTGCTTGGGGATCATCGTCGATTCCGCCGAATTCGACCGCAACCCCGGCCCCTTCGAGCGCCTGGCGAACCCGCTCGAGCTCGGCTGGCGCCGTGTAGATCTCGATGACCTCTTCGTCCTCGGTATCGACATCCTCGGCACCGGCGTCGATGGCGGCCAGGGCAACCTCGTCGGTGTCCACGCCGTTGCGCACCACGGAAATCAGCCCGCGCGGCTCGAACTGCCAGGCCACGGCGCCCGATCCCGCAAGCTGGCCGCCCGACTTGGTGAACATCGATCGGACCTCCGCGGCCGTCCGGTTGCGGTTGTCGGTCTGCGCCTCGACGAGCACGGCCACGCCACCCGGGCCATAGCCCTCGTAGACGATTTCCTCGTACTGCTCGGCCTCGCCGCCGCCCGTCGCCTTGTCGATCGTCCGCTTGATGTTGTCGGCCGGCATGTTCACCGAGCGCGCCTTCTCCACCGCGAGGCGCAGCCGGTAGTTCGCGTCGGGGTCGCCGCCACCTTGCCGGGCAGCCACGGAAATCTCACGAGCGACCTTGGTGAAGAGGGCTCCGCGCTTGGCGTCAGCCACGCCCTTCTGGCGCTTGATCGTGGACCATTTTGAGTGACCTGACATCGCGGGCCGGAGTATAGCGGACTATCATGGCCCCACTTCCCGGCTTCCCCGGACGTCCCGTGTCCCTACCAGCAGGAAGGACCGACGAACCCGATGACGATGAAGAGCGTCGATCTCCCACACCTTCGAAGCGTCGTCCTGGCCGGTCATGCGGGGTCGGGCAAGACGACGCTCGCCGAACAGCTGCTCTTTCGCGCCGGGGCCGTAGCCCGCGCCGGCCGCGTCGACGACGGCACGGCCCACCTCGATTTCGAGCCCGAGGAGCAGAAGCGCAAGGAGTCGCTGAGCCTCGCGGTCGGGACCTTCGAGGCGGATGGGACCCGGATCTCGCTCGTGGACACACCCGGCTATCCCGATTTCATCGCCGACGTCATCGAGGGGTTCGCCGCCGCCGACGGGGCGCTCTTCGTGATGGATGCCTCGGGCGGCGTTGAGGCCGGCCTCGAGCACGCCGTGGCGCTGGGACGATCGACCGGCACCGCGGCGTGTTTCTTTATCAACAAGGGCGACCGTGAGAACGCGGACCCCAATGCGGCCCTGGACGCGCTTCGCGCGGCGTTCGGGAACAAGATCGCGCCACTCCAGCTGGCCATCGGAGCCGCCGACACGTTCGAGGGCTATGTCGACCTCGTCCATCGCAAGGCCTGGAAGCTCGAGGGCGGCAAGGAAGTCGAGGTGCCCATCCCCGACGCGCTCGAGGCCGAGGTTGCCACGCGTCGCGACCAGCTGCTCGAGGCGGCCGCTGAGGCCGACGACGACGTCCTGACCAAGTACCTCGAGGGCGAGGAGATCTCCGACCCGGAGCTCGAGGCGTGCCTGCGCAAGGGCGTCAAGGACTCGGTGCTCGCGCCGGTGCTCGTGGGGAGCGCGACGAAGGGGATCGGCCTGCAAGCCCTCCTCGATGCATTCGTCCGGTACCTGCCGTCGCCCGCGGACGAGGCGCCCGCGAAGGCGACCGACAAGAGCGGCGCCGTCGTCGAGGTCCCGGCCGACGAGAGCGGCCCGCTCCTCGCGCGGGTGTTCAAGACGACCGCCGACCCGTTCGTCGGCCGGTTGACGTACCTCCGGATTCTCTCGGGAACCCTCAAGTCGCAGGCGCACGTCTGGAACGCGTCCCGGAACGAGGACGAGCGGATCGGCCAGTTGCTCCTGCTGCACGGCAAGGAGCAGGAGCCGATCGGCGAGCTCAAGGCGGGCGAGATCGGCGCGGTGGCCAAGCTGGCCGTCACCGAGACGGGCGATTCGCTGAGCTCTCGCGAGAAGCCGCTGACCCTGGCGCCACTCGAATTCCCGGCACCATCGCTGGTGCTGGCTATCGAGCCGCAGAGCAAAGGCGACCTCGACAAGATGGGTCCGGCCCTCGCCCGGATGCTCGAGGAGGAACCGACGGTCCGCCTGGAGCGGAGCGCCACGGGCGAGCAGACACTCCGGACGATGGGCGAAGCCCACACCGCGGTCATCATCGAGCGGCTCAAGCGAAAGTTCGGTGCTGCGATCGTGACGCACACGCCACGGGTGCCGTACAAGGAGACGATCCGCGGCAAGACCCAGGTCCACGGCCGCTACAAGAAGCAGACCGGCGGGCACGGGATGTTCGGGGACGTGTGGCTCGAGCTCGAGCCCAACCCCGAGGGCGGGGTCGAGTTCGCCGAGCGAATCGTCGGCGGTTCGGTGCCCAAGGGGTTCTTCGCCGGCGTCGAGAAGGGCATCCGCGAGGCGGCCGAGGGTGGCGTCCTGGCCGGGTATCCGTTGTCGGACTTCCGGGCGACGCTGTACGACGGATCGTTCCACCCGGTCGACTCGAACGAGATGGCGTTCAAGATCGCGGCATCGATGGCACTCAAGGACGGCGTGCACAACGCCAAGCCCGCGCTGCTTGAGCCGATCATGGCGGTCGAGATCCGGATCCCTGAGGCGTACATGGGCGAGGTCAATCGCGACCTCAACGGCCGGCGCGGACGGGTCCTCGGCATGGACAGCGACGGCGGCATGCAGATCATCAGCGCCCACGTTCCGCTGGCGGAGATGGCGAACTACGCGGTGGAGCTCCGGTCGCTGGCGCAGGGCCGCGGGTCATTCACGATGACGCCCGACCACTACGACGACGTGCCGGGCCACATTGCCGAGAAGGTCATCGAGAGCCACCGCAAGGAGCTCGAAGCGGCCGGCCACGGGAGCGGCCACTAGAACCACGCCGCGCGAGCGCAGCGACCATTCGTGCGTTCTATGCACAAACGTTCGTTGCCTGCGGCCCGCTTCAGGTTCCTCGGTCCAAGGCAAGCGCCTCTCGCATCTCCAGGCGGCCTTCGTAAAGCGCCCGCCCGACGATCGCGCCTTCGCAGCCAAGGGCTCGGACGGCATGCAGTTCGTCCGCCGACGAAATCCCGCCAGAAGCGATGATCGAGCCCACGCCCAACGTGACGATGCGTTCGTAAAGCGCCAGGTCGGGACCTCCGAGGAGCCCATCACGATCGATCGCGGTCACTTCGAACGTCGCTACGCCATCCTGGGCGAGCCGTGTGATCGCCTCTTCGGCTGGTACGCCCTGTGCGTCGGTCACCCACCCTTGGCCAAGCGCCAATCCGTCCCGGACGTCGATCGAAACGGCGATCCGGTCGACGCCGTGCGCATCGATGAGCCGGCCCGCGAACGCCGGATCTCGTAGCGCGGCCGTCCCCACGACGGCGCGCGCTGCACCAAACCCCAGCACGGCCGCCACGGCTGCCTCATCACGCAGGCCTCCCGCAACCTCCACGTTCACCCGTTCCCCCACGGCCCTCACGATGCTCGCAATGACCGTTCCGTGCGCTGGTTGCCCGGTTCGCGCGCCATCCAGGTCGACGACATGCAACCACCGCGCTCCCGCATCGGCAAACTGCCTCGCGCGTCTCGACCGGGTCGTCGCTGTACGCAGTCTCACGATCGAAGTCGCCCTGCTTGAGGCGAACGACACGCCCACCACGGAGGTCGATCGCGGCCAGCACGTCGAAGGGCCTTGCGTCGTTCATATCATCATGTTACCGTATTAGCACGCTACTACGCTACAACAATCTGAGGACCTGGCGCTCATGGTCGATGACTGGCGAACACCCGACGTGGAAGAGCTCCTCGGAGCGATCCTGCGGCTCGACGATATCGAGGAGACCGAACGGTTCTTCCGCGATCTCTGCACGCTCACGGAACTGCGTGACATGGCCCAGCGGTGGGCCGTGGTGCGGCTCCTGAACGACGGCCTCCATTACGCGGAGATCTCCCGACGGACGGGCGCAAGCACGGCAACCATCACCCGGATCGCGTCGTGGCTCAATCACGGTGAGGGTGGCTACCGCGCGATGCTCGAGAAGCTCGCCACGACACCGCGATGAGCCCGCGACTTCGCCTGGCGATCCCGAACAAGGGCCGGCTCGTCGAGCCGACGCTCAGGCTGCTCCACGACGCCGGCCTGATCTTCGACGAGCACGACCGGATGCTCGTCGCCAAGGTCCAGAACTACGACCTCGACATCCTGTTCGTTCGAACGAACGACATCATCGAGTTCGTGGGCGACGGCGTCGCCGACCTCGGGGTGACCGGTGACGACCTGATCAGCGAGTCCGGCGCGGAGTTGCCACGGATCCGCTCGCTCGGCTACGGCCGATGTCGGCTGGCCGCCGCCGTGCCGAACGATTCGCCCTTCCAGACGGTGGCGGACCTGGCGGGCAGTCGGGTGGCGACGGCTCACCCGAACACCTCGCGCCGGTTCTTCGCGGAGCAGCGCATCGACGTCGAGATCATCCCGATCTCCGGCGCCGTTGAGGTGGCTCCGCGACTCGGCCTCGCCGAGGGCATCGTGGACCTGGTCTCCACGGGCTCGACCCTGGTCATGAACGGCCTCCGCCAGATCGGGGACGTCCTGTCGTCAGAGGCCGTCCTCGTGGCCAACCCGACAGCGCAGCGTGAGCGCGCCGATGAGCTCGCATCGATCGACACGATGCTCAGTGCCGTGATCGCAGCGCGCGATCGCAAGTACCTGATGATGAATGCGCCCGCCGCGACGCTCGCGGAGATCGAGCGCCTGCTGCCGGCCATGGAATCCCCCACCGTCATCCCGCTGGCCCACGCCGGGATGATCGCCATCCACTCGGTCGTGGGTGCGGATGACGTGTGGGGTCTCCTCCCCCGCCTCAAGACCGCGGGCGCATCCGGCATCCTCGTCCTCCCGATCGAAAAGATCGTCCCGTGACGACGACGTCGTCCGGCGCAAATGCGACAGCAGAACCGCGTCTCCGGCTGCGGCGCCTCGACCTCGGTGCAGTTGCAGCCGGCGATATCGACGCGCGAGCCACGTATCGCGCCCTTGTGCGCCGCGGAGCGGTGCCCGATCCGGCGGTTCGCGATGCCGTCCGGTCCACCCTCGCAGCGGTTCGGGCCGACGGCGACGCGGCCGTTCGCGCCGCCAACGCACGGGTCGGTGGCGGCCGCCCGGACGGTCGCCTGGTCCTCGATGGAGGCGACCTGCTCGCGGCCAGGGACGCCTTGTCCCCCGCGATCCGCCGAGCCCTCGACCAGGCCATCGCCAACGTCCGTCGGTTTGCCGAGACCCAACGACCCGCGTCGACGACCACGACGATCGCCTCAGGGGTCGAGATCGAGCGCCGCTGGTCCCCGATCGACAGCGTCGGCGCCTACGTCCCGGGTGGTTCCGCGCCCTATCCGTCCTCGCTCGTGATGACCGTGGTGCCGGCCCAGGTCGCCGGCGTGGGCAGGATCGTCGTCGCTTCCCCGGCGGATCGCGACGGGGTGACCAACCCGGTGCTGCTCGGTGCGGCCGGCCTGCTCGAGATCGACGCGTTCGTGGTCGCCGGTGGCGCGCAGGCGATCGGCGCACTCGCGTACGGGCTGCCGGAGTCGGGACTCCGCCCGGTCGACCGGATCGTCGGGCCCGGCAACGCGTGGGTGACCGCCGCCAAGATCGAAGTCGTCGGCGAGGTCGGGATCGACCTGCCGGCCGGGCCGTCGGAAGGCATGGTGCTCGCCGCTCCGCCCGCGGACCCCGCCAGAGTGGCGGCGGACCTGATCACCCAGGCGGAGCACGGACCCGATTCGCCCGCGATCCTCGTGACCACTGACCTCGCGTTCGCCGATGCGGTCGAGATCGCGGTGAACGACGCCCTCGTCACGGCCGCACGTCGCGACATCCTGACCGCCGCGCTGCGGGACCACGGCCTGATCGCGTTCGCGCCCTCGCTCGATGCGGCGATCGCCTTCATCAACGATTACGGCCCAGAGCACCTGTCGGTCGATATCGAGCCGCTCGAGCCCACGGTCGATCGGTTGCGGAACGCTGGGTCGATCTTCGTCGGGCCTTGGGCGCCGGAGTCCGCCGGGGACTATGCAACGGGCGCCAACCACGTCCTCCCGACCGGCGGACTCGCTCGGGCATCGGGCGCATTGGCCGTGGAGGCCTACGGGAAGTACACCCAGGTCCAGCGTCTCACCCGCGAAGGGCTCGCCGGGATCCGCGAGACGATCGGGACGCTGGCCGAAGCCGAGGGGCTCCTCGCCCACCGGGATGCCGTCGAGATCCGTTTCGAGGGCGACCGATGAGCCCCACTCCTGTGACGTTCAGCTCGCCGATCGCGCCCGCCTCCTACACGTGGGAGGCCACGAACGACGAGGTCGCGCTGCGCTATGGCGTCGATCCGACGTCGATCGTCCGCTTTGACCTGAACACGTCCCCAACCCCGCCGGCGATGGTCGCGCAGCTGCTGGCGGCCGGTGACTTCGACCCACCCCTGTCCGAATATCCGCCCTCGGACTACCGACGTCTCGTTGCAGCGGCCGCCGCGCGATACGGCGTCCGACCCGAGGAACTGATCGTCGGAGCGGGAGCCGACGAGATCCTCGACCTGATCGCCAAGGCGTTCATCCCGCCGGATGGACGCGCCGTCGTGCCAATCCCCACGTACGCGATGTACCGCGTCTGCACCGAGCAACGTGGCGCCACCGCCGTCCTCGTTCCACGGCTCGGGGAAGCCGAAGGGTGGGCCCTCGACGTTGGCTCCGTTCGGGAGGCGGCTGCGAGCGCGTCGGTCGTTTGGCTCTGCAGCCCGAACAACCCGACCGCCCTCGCGGAGCCCGACGGGCTCATCGAGAACCTGCTCGCCATGCTCGCCGCCGATGCCGACGCGGCCGGTCGCGAGGCCCCGATCGTCGTTCTCGACGAGGCCTATGCCGAATTCGTCGGCTATTCGCTGGCCGGCCTGCGAGACGTGTATCCGAACCTGATCTCGGTGCGGACGATCAGCAAGGCCTACGCATTGGCCGGCCTGCGGGTCGGGTTCGCCGTCGCCCGGCAGGAGATCATCGCGCGCCTCAACCCCTACCGACCGCCGGGTTCCGTGTCGATCGTGTCCGTCACCGTGGCAACCCAGGTCCTCCTCGACGACTCGGTACTGGTCGACAACCTCGAGCGCGTCGTCCGCGAGCGCCGGCGGCTGTCCGACGGGCTCCGGTCGGCGGGCTGGTCGGTTGGGCCCTCGGTCGCGAACTTCGTCCTGGCGGATTTCGGGACGCCGGCTCGTTCCGCTGCGATCGCCGAAGGGCTGCTGGCCCGGGGACTCGTCCCCCGAACCTTTGGCGCCGGCCACCCGCTGGCGGCGCATCTGCGACTGACCGTGCGGGACCCCATCGAGAACGACCGGCTCATCGAAGCCGCCCAGGCGCTTGCCAAGGAGATGGACGCGTGACCACACCTCTGGGCGACCTCGAGATCGGGCCGCGCGAAGGCCGGCGGGTGTCGGTAGGCCGCTCGACGAAGGAGACGTCGATCACCGTGACCCTCGGCATCGACGGCGCCGGAACGACCACGATCGACACCGGGATCGGGTTCTTCGACCACCTCGTTGGGTCGATGGCCCACCACGGCCTGTTCGACCTCGCCGTGACCGCGGATGGCGACCTGCAGGTCGATGAACACCACACCGTCGAAGACGTTGCACTCGTCGTGGGCGCAGCATTCGCCGAAGCGTTGGGGGATCGTGCCGGCATTGCCCGGTTCGGGCAGAGCTCCGTGCCCATGGACGAGTCGCTCGTCAGCACCGTGGTGGACCTCGGTGGGCGGCCATATGCGGTCATCGACTTGCCGTTCCGCGGCGAACGCGTCGGCGGTCTGCCGCTGCAGCTCGTCGAGCACGCCCTGGAGGCGTTTTCGCGGACCGCCGGCGCCACGCTCCACGTCGCGGGAACCGGGCGCAACGACCACCACCTGGCCGAAGCGGCCTTCAAGTCGCTGGGCCGCGCGCTCCGCGTCGCCTGCGAGCTCGATCCACGGAGGACCGGCGTCGCGTCGACCAAGGGCACGCTCGCATGAGCGCCAAACCCGTGATCGCGGTCGTCGACTACGGCGCCGGGAACATGGTGAGCATCGAGCAGGCGCTGACCGCAGTCGGCGCCGATGTCAGGATCGCCGGCGGGCCCGCCGACCTCGAGGGCATCGATGCCCTCGTGGTACCGGGCGTCGGCGCGGCCGAGCCGGCCATGGCGCGCCTCCACGCGCAGGACCTCGTGGCCCCGATCCAGGCGTGGATTGCCTCCGACCGACCGTTCCTCGGGATCTGCCTCGGTCTTCAGCTGCTGTTCGAGGGCAGCGACGAGGATGGCGCGATGACCCTCGGAGCCTTGCCCGGCCGCACGCGCAGGCTGCGGGACGCACCCACGCTCCCGCACATCGGCTGGAACCAGGTGAGCCGAACGTATCCGCACCCCGTCTTCAACGGCATCGCGGACGGCGCGGACTTCTACTTCGTGCACTCGTATGCCGGCGACTTGCCCGATGGCCACTGCGACGTCGTGGCGCACACCACGCATGGGTCCGCGTTCGTCTCCGCCGTCAGCCACGGCAACCTGGTCGGCGTCCAGTTCCACCCGGAACGGAGTGGCGCGGACGGCCTGCGCCTCCTGGCCAACTTCGTCGACCTCGTGCGAGCCGCCTGATGCTCCGTCGCCGCGTGATCCCCTGCCTCGACGTGGCCGACGGTCGTGTGGTCAAGGGCACGCGCTTCGTCGACCTGGTCGACGAGGGCGACCCGCCTGAGCTGGCCGAGCGGTACGCCCTCGAAGGAGCGGACGAACTCGTCTTCCTCGACATCACGGCGGCGCCCGAGCGGCGCGGAACCCTTCTCGACATCGTCGAGCGGACCGCGCGACGAGCGTTCATCCCGCTCACCGTGGGCGGTGGTGTTCGTTCGGTGGACGAGATGCGCGACGTGCTCCGGGCAGGCGCGGACAAGGTGTCGCTCAACACGGCAGCCGTGGCCGATCCAACGCTGATCGCCGCATGCGCACAGCGGTTCGGGCGCCAGGCCGTGGTCGTTGCCATCGATGCCCGCCAGACGGCGCCTGGCGCCTGGGAAGTCGTCGTCCAGGGCGGCCGGACGCCAACTGGCCGCGATGTCGTCGAGTGGGCGCAGCAGGCGGTCGACCTGGGCGCTGGCGAGCTGCTCGTCACCTCTATGGATCGCGACGGAACCGGATCAGGGTTCGATACGGCGTTGCTGCACGCGATCTCTTCGCGCGTGCGGGTCCCGGTGATCGCGTCGGGTGGAGCCGCAGGCCCGGCCGATTTCGTGACCGCGGTGGTCGACGGAGGCGCCGATGCGGTTTTGGCGGCGTCGATCTTCCACCGGCGGATCCATGCCATCGCCGAGGTCAAGGACGCGATGGCGGCCGCGGGCCTGCCGGTTCGCCTCGTGCCGCAGGCCGTGGCGTGAGCGGCGCTGGGTCGGCACGGCCCGACGTTGCCTTCGGGCCCGACGGCCTCGCGCCGGCAATCGTCCAGGACGCCACCGACGGCCGGGTCCTGATGCTCGCCTGGATGGACGCCGAGGCGCTTGACGCGACGCTCGCAACTGGCGATGTCCATTTCCACTCCCGCTCTCGGGATGCGCTCTGGCGCAAGGGCGAGACAAGTGGCAACACGCTCCGCCTCATAACCCTGGCCGCGGACTGCGACGCAGACGCGCTGCTCCTGACCGTCGATCCCGCAGGACCGACCTGCCATCGCGGAACGCGGAGCTGTTTCGACCTGGAAGGCTCGGCTGGCCAGCGCGAGACCCAGGGGTTCGCGTGGCTGGAGTCGCTCTGGACGACCGTCGCCTCCCGGGCCGCCAAGCGGCCGGAGGGCTCCTATACGGCTCGGCTGCTGGCCGGAGGGGTGGACGCGACCGCGCGGAAAGTCACCGAGGAGGCAACGGAGGTCCTCATGGCCGCCAAGGACGACGCCTCGGCGGAGTCGGCCGGCGCGGATCGTGCCGCGACGCGCGAGGCGCTGGCCGGTGAGGCCGCCGACCTCCTGTACCACGCGCTCGTGTTGCTGGCCGAACGCGGCCTGGCGGCGTCGGCCGTCGTCGATACCCTGAGGGCCCGGCACCGAGCCTGACCGTCGGCGCGCTTCAGCCGACCTTTCGTCCGACCTCGCGTCGACGTTTCCCGATCCGGACGTCGAGCCACTCCCCGGCGATCGGCTCGGGGACGAACGCCGGGTCCGTCACACGCGTGCCGTTCACGGTCACGCCGCCCCCGGCGATCATCCGCCGCGCCTCGCCACGCGACGGGAACACGCCGGTATCGGCGAGGAGCACGGCCGTCCCTGCGGCTAGCGCTTCGGCGGTGAACGTGAAGCCGCCACTGCCCTCGAAGAGCGAGCGGAGGACGGCCGGATCCGCGATCGAGTCCCCCGCGAACAGGGCTTCGGATGCGGCGATCGCCTGGGCCGCGGCGGCTTCACCGTGCGTCCGAGCCGTGATGTCCCGGGCGAGCGCTCGCTGGGCCGGTCGCCCCTCGGGTGCCTTTGCCGCCTCGGCCTCGAGCGCTTCGATCGCGTCCTTCGGGAACTCGGTGAACCAGCGGAGGTAGGTCCCAACGTCCCGATCGTCAGCGTTCAGCCAGTACTGGTAGAACGCGTACGGCGACGTCCTCGCCGGATCGAGCCAGACCGAGTCGCCGACCTCGCTTTTGCCGAATTTCGTGCCCGACGGCGTCAGCAGGAGCTTGTACGCGAGGCCATGCGCCGGTTCGCTGCCCTCCTCGCCGCCGGCGAGCCGGCGGATGAGCTCAAGGCCAGCGGTGATGTTGCCCCACTGGTCGGCGCCACCCATCTGCAGCTCGACGCCGAGTTCTCGATAGAGGTGGGCGAAGTCGTAGGACTGCAGCAGCATGTAGCTGAATTCGGTGTATGACAGGCCTCGATCGAGCCTGACCTGGACCGAGTCCTTGGCCAGCATGTACGGGATCGTGAAATGCTTCCCGGTGTCGCGAAGGAAGTCGATCAGGCTGAGCTTGCCGAGCCAGTCCAGGTTGTTGACCATGACCGCGGCGCCCGCGCCCGGCGAGAAGTCGAGGAACCGTTCGAGCTGCCCACGCAACGCGACGACGTTGCGTTCCAGGGTCTCGCGGTCCAGCAGGTTCCGTTCCGACGATCGCCCCGACGGGTCGCCGATCATCCCGGTCCCACCGCCCACGAGTGCCACCGGGCGTCCGCCGTGTCGTTGCAACCGCAGGAGGCCGAAGATCGGGACCAGGTGGCCGACATGGAGCGACGCAAACGACGGGTCGAACCCGATGTAGGCCGCGATGGGCTGGCCCGTGGCCAGCCGCGCGGCCAGGCCCGGCGTGGCGGCATGCAGGATGCCGCGCCACTCGAGATCGTCGAGGAAACCGCCTAGGCCGCGTGCCGCCCCGCCATCTGACCCGCCCGCTCCGGGGACGGGGCTCGTCACAGGAATTGGGCCCGAGTCGTCTGGACCCAGCAGGAGGCGGCTGACCGTTGGCTCACGCCCCCTATGCTATCGTGCGGCCCCAGATGCAGACCAGTCTCGCGCGGCGACAGCGCCACCGCAGGGCGCTCGGGCGACGCCCGGCCGGACGCCGCGGAACGACCGTCGCAACGGTCGTCGGCGCAAGCCTCGCCGCCGTCATCCTCGGCATGCTGCTCGTGGCCTTCGTCGGCCTCGCGGTCGTCGTGGGCGCTTACAACCAATACGCCGCCGGCCTCCCGCCGGTCGCGGCCGCCCTGGGCACGCTCGACTTCGAGCAGCAAACGATCGTCTACGACCGAACCGGGAAGATCGAGCTCGCGCGCCTGGGCGACTTCAAGCGCGAGCTCGTCGAATTCGATGAGATCCCCGGCGAGGTCATTGACGCGACGACCGCGATCGAGGACAAGGACTTCTGGACGAATCCTGGGTTCGACTTCTTCGCGATCCTCGACGCCGGGATCGACACCGTCAGTGGGCGCCCGCGCGGTGCCTCCACGATCACCCAGCAGCTCGTTCGCCAGCGATTGCTGCCGCCGTGGGCCTTCGAGGGATCGACCTACGACCGGAAGATCCGGGAGATCATCCAGTCGATCAAGCTGACCGAGGCCTTCCCGGGCGAGGAGGGCAAGGAACACATCATCACGGCCTACCTGAACCAGAACTTCTACGGAAACCAGAGCTACGGCGTCAAGGCGGCCGCCAAGAGCTACTTCGGGAAGCCCCTCGAGGAGCTGACCCTGGCCCAGGTGGCGATCCTTGCCGCGATCCCCCAGTCCCCCACCCGCTTCGACCTGGTGCGGAACGCCGAGCGCGAATGCCTCGAGGAGGTCGCCGAGGGCGCCGAATGCACCAAGTTCAAGCTCGTCGTGCCCGCGGAGACCGAGATCGTCCAGCGCCGGAACTACATCCTCGACCTGATGAAGACGCGGAGCACGCTCAGCGGCGACGACCACACGACCGCGGAATACGACGCGGCCAAGGACGAACCCGTCGAGCTCGTCGAGCAGGTCTTCGTACGCTGGCGAGCACCGCACTTCGTGTGGCAGGTCCGCCACGAGCTCGGCCTGATCTTCTGCCCCGAGACGCCTGACGACTGCCAGAAGGTCGATTCGGGCGGGTTCAAGGTGACGACCACCCTGGACTGGAACATGCAGAAGGTCGCCGAGAAATGGACCTACGTGGCAGCACGCGCACCAAATGCGAAGGACCCGGGCGCGGTGATGGATGCCCGCAAGATCCCCGCTGCGGCTCAGCGCTGGGTCGTGGGTCTTCGCGGCCACAACATCAACAACGCCGCGTCGGCGGTCATCGACTACCGAACCGGTGAGGTCCTGGCTTATGTCGGCAGCGCGAGCTACACGGCCAGGGGCAACGAGACGTTCCAACCCCAGTTCGATGTGCTGGCCGATGGCTGGCGCCAGCCGGGATCGGCAATCAAGCCAATCGGCTACGCGATCGGGATCGACGACAAGGCCCTGACCGCCAGCACGATGCTCATGGACGTCACCACGGACTTCGGCAACGACTACACGCCCACGCAGGCCGACAAGCTCGAACGCGGACCCGTGCGCGTTCGCTCCGCACTCCAGTTCTCGCTGAACATCCCGGCAATCAAGGCGTCGATGATCACCGGGCTGGACCGGACGTTTGAACGCTCCAAGGACTTCGGGCTGAAGTACCCGAACACGGCCATCCCGGTCGTCTCCATGGGGATCGGCACGTTGGAGGTCCACCCGATCGACCTGCTCGGAGCGTACGGGACGATCGCCAACGGCGGCATCCGTGCGCCACGACGGGTGATCCAGTCCGTGGTCGACGTGAACGGCGACACGGTCTGGCCGTTGAGCGATCTCGCCCAGACCGGCATCCGGGTCACCAGCAGCGGCACGGCCTACATCGTCACGGACATCCTGGCCGGCAACACCGACACCTCGGTCAATCCGTACTGGGGCAAGTGGGCGATCCGCGAAGGCGACACGCGACGGCCCGCGGCGTACAAGACGGGGACGACCAGCGACAACCGCGATGTCGCGGCGTACGGCTACCTCGCTCCGCCGGAAGACGAGTCCAGCCCCGCGCTGGCGGTTGGGGTCTGGATGGGCAACAGCGACAACAGCCCGAACGACGGGAAGCTGTCGCTCGATACGTCGGCGCCGCTCTGGTCGGCCATCCTGACCGAGATCAGCGCAGGGCTGCCGATTGCCGACTTCGTGCAGCCGGCCGACCTGGAGACCGCCGAGGTGGACGCGTTCACCGGGCTGAAGCCTGGACCGTTCACCCGGGAGACGGTCGAGGAACTGTTCCTGCCTGGGACGATCCCGACCCAGGAAGAAACGACCCGGGTCGGGGTCCAGATCGACGAGGCCTCAGGCCTTCTCTGGCAGGAGGGTTGCGAAGGTCCTCAGATCACGCGTGGGTACTTCAACCTGTCGGAGGTGGAGTCGGCCTATCCGAACTGGCAGGCGGCCAACGCCAACTGGGGCGCCCGGGCGGCCAAGGGTTCGGGTGTGCGTGGCGGGCCGGAGGGCACGCGGACTTCCTTCTTCTACAACAACTCGTTCGCCCCGTTCGGCCGGACCTGGGGTGCACCGTTCGCGCCGACCCAGCTGTGCCCGATCTATGTGCCCCCACCCACGGTGTGCGATCCGTTCTTCCAGAGCTGCCCACCGCCGGTCGACGGCACGTTCCAGATTCCACAGGTCCGATGTCTCGACCTCGAAGCTGCCGTGGCCGTGTTGAACGGCGTGGGTCTGGCAGTCGGGAACGTGGACTCCAAGGGTCAGAACGACGACCTCGTGGTCGAGACAACACGACCGGGTGCTGGCGAGTTCGTCCCTGCGGGCACACCCATCGAGATCAATCTGAGGACGCGGGACAAGGTCGACGGCTGCGGCTAACCGGCCGCTACAGCTCGACGATGGTCGCCCCGTCGCCGCCTTCGCCCCGTTCGCCCGGGCGAAGGGATCGCACCAGGGGATGGCCAGTCGCCTCGCTCCTCACCGCATCGCGCAGCGCGCCCGTGCCGAGGCCGTGGATGATCATCACCTTGGAGAGACCCGCCAGACCGGCATCGTCGAGGTAGCGCCCAAGCGCCTCGAGTGCCTCCTCAACCCTGGCGCCGCGAAGGTCGAGCGACGACGCAACACTCCGCGACCGATCGGCGCGCAGCTCCGACGTGCTGGAGGCGGCGCCCTGGGCCTCGCCGGCACGACTGCCGCCGACCTCGCCACCCGATGAGAGCACCAGATCGTCGACGTCGACGGTGACGCGCATCCCGCCGGCTTCGAGCGTCGCCCGCTTCCCGCCTCGCTCGAGGGCCGCGATCCGGCCCTCCCAGCCGCCGCTGACGCTCCGCGCGCGCTCGCCCAGCCGCCAGCTTCTCGGGGCCACGGGTTCCGGGGCGGCCTCCGACTCCTGGGCGGGCAGCCGATCGAGGTCGGCCTCGGCACGGCTGACGGCCTCGTCGAGCGCGGTCACGGTCAGGGTTTCGCGTTCGAGGGCCTGGCGTGTCGTGCTGACCTCGGTTCGCAGGTCCTCCACGATCCGCTCCGCCTCGACCCGCGCGGCCAGAACCGCCTCATCTCGCTCGCGACGGGCGCGGCGGCGCTCCTCCTCCGCGACGCGCAACTGTTCGACGGCTCGGAGCTCCGCGTCGCGCGCCCGGATGAGGGCCTCGCTCGTCTCGCCCTCTGTCGTGCGGATCGAGGCGAGGGTGGCCTCGAAGCTTCGTTGAGCCTCGGTCAGGCGCGACCGCGCATCGGCCACGATCGCGCCATCGAGGCCAAGCCGTTCAGCGATCGCGAAAGCCTGGCTGCCGCCGGGCAACCCGATCGTCAGCCGGTACGTCGGCGACAGCGTATCGAGGTCGAACTCGACGGCGGCATTCCGGACACCCTCCGTCGTGTGCGCATAGGCCTTGAGCTCGGCGTAATGAGTGGTCGCCGCGATCAATGCTCCCGCCCGGATGAAGTGGTCGAGCAGCGCCTGGGCCAGTGCGGAGCCCTCGGTCGGATCGGTGCCCGCCCCGAGCTCATCGAGGAGCACCAGCGTGCCGGGGCCCGCCGACGCCACGATCCGGATGATGGAGCGGAGGTGACCCGAGAACGTCGACAGTGACTGCGCGATCGACTGCTCGTCACCGATGTCGGCAAAGATGTCGCGCCAGACCGGCAACCTGCTCCCCGGCGCGGCGGGTACGTGGAGCCCGGCCTGGTGCATCAGGCTGAGGAGTCCAACCGTCCGAAGGGTGACGGTCTTGCCGCCGGTGTTCGGGCCGGTGACGACCAGCGCGGTATAGCCGTCGCCGATCCGGATGTCGATCGGCACGACACGGCCGGTGAGCCCCGGATGACGGGCCGAGAGCAGCTCCACCTCGAACCGATCGACCGTTTCGGCACGGACGGCCCGCATGTCCGAGGAGAGCGCCGCCTTGGCAGCCCAGAGGTCGAACCGCGCCAGGGCACCCAGCGTCTCGCGCAGGTCGACGGCGTTGGCCGCGACGAAGGCGGACAGCTCGTCGAGGATCCGGGCAATCTCCTCCTGTTCGGCGACCTGTGCCTCGCGCCATGTGTTGCCGAGCTCGACGACGACGAGCGGCTCGATGAACAGCGTCTGGCCGCTGCCGGACGCGTCGTGGACGATGCCCTTGACCCGTGACCTGGCCTCGGCCTTGACCGGGACGACGTAGCGGCCGTTCCGGAGGGTGATGATCGGCTCCTGGAGCGCGGCCCCGAGCTCCGAACCGACGAGCGAATCGAGGCGTCTTCGGAGCCGGTCGTAGGCCACCCTGACGGCCGCTCGCAAGCCGCCGAGGCGCGGCGATGCGGTGTCGAGCAGCTCCCCCACCGGGTCGAAGCTCCTCGCGAGCGTCGAACGCAACGCGGGCAGGCCGTGCAGGTCCTGGGCGAGCGCGCGTAACAACGGCCGGCGCTCGTCGGCGAGCAGCGTTATCAGGCGAGTGGTGACGTCGAGCGTGTCCGCGATCTCGAGGAACTGGCCCGGTTCGAGGCGGCCGCCCCGGGCAGCCCGTTCGACCGCCGGCCCGATGTCGTGGGCGCCGCCGATCCCGATGCCGGGGCGTTCCTCGAGGAGGGCACGGGTCTGGTCCGTCTCATCGAGACCGCGAGCCACGACGACACGGTCCGTCGACGGCTCCAGGGCTTCGGCCAGCCGTCTCGATGGGGGGAACGACGTGGCGTCGGCCAGCCGTGCCAGGACCGCCGGGAACTCGAGCAGCACGAGCGAACGCTGGTCCACGACGCTCTCAGCTCGCGGGAGAAGGCCCGGACACTGACGGGTGGCCGGCGAGGCTGAGCCGCCAGGGTTGGCTGGTCCATGGCTCGCCGGCGTACCCGATCCCGATCCGCGTCGTCGCGACGATCGCGGGTGGCAGGCTGTCGGCCGTCGGTGATCGTTCGAGGCGAAGCGCGGACGCCGGGTCGCACAGGTCGGTCCCGGTCCAACCAGTGTCCAGCCCGAAGGCCGCGGCCACCAGGCCTGGACCACTGGCAAGGCGGTGGTCCGCGACCCGGCCGATCCGGGCGGCGTCAGACGCAGCCAGCTCGGCTGTCGTTGCCTTGCGGCTGGCGGACGCACGCACGATCCGGTCCGCCCGCATCCTGGCGAGCCCGTCCAGCGGCTCGACGGCGCGCACCAGGAGTGCGGCCGGAGAGCCCTCCGGTTCGGTCACCACGTTGAGGCAAGCGTGCATCCCGTAGACAAGGTACACGTAGGCCCGACCGGGAGGCCCGAACATCACCCGGTTCCGGTTGGTCTCCCCAAACCTGGCGTGCGACGCGAGATCGTCGCGTCCGATGTAGGCCTCGATCTCGACGATCCGGGCAACACGCCGGCCTGTGTCATCGTCGCGGACCAGGGTCGCTCCGAGAAGTGCACGGCCGGCTTCCAGGGTGGGCCGGGCCAGGGCCGACCGATCGAAGACCGACGAATCGACGGCGTCCGGACGGCTCAGCGGAACGAGTAGAGCGTCTTGATCTTGTCGGGAATGAACAGGCCGATGACCACGAACGCAGCCGGGATCAACGCGTTCCGGAACAGCAGCGCGAACTGCGTGTTGTCGAGGCCGCCCCAGAAGTCGCGAAGCAAGGGCAACTCCTGCGGATCCTGTGGGATGTTCGGGACCAGGAAGAAGCTGTCGAGGATGATCAGCACGGCGCCGAAGATCAGGGCTGCCTGGATCAGGCCCAGGAATGCGCCAATGATCTCGTCCGCGAACCGGGCCTTCTTGAACAGCTGCTGCGGCTTGTAGTAGCTCTGGACCACCAGGGCGAGAGCGATCACCGACGCCGAGAACACCGTCCCGAACCCGATCATGTAGCTGTATTCCCGCGCGAACTGGGTCCAGTGGTCTCCCAAGAATGACCCGAGCGGAGCGGCGAGGAGCGCCGCGAAGAGGAACGAGAACAGCACCGACAGGATGCCGATCAACCGGCGGATCGTCCCCTGGGCGAACCCGAGGACGAAGAACCCGATGAAGTACAACAGGATGAGCAGGTCGACGGTCCCGATCCCGCCGATGAACTCCCCTAGGTTCACGCATCAGCCTCCATGAGCAGGCGAGCGGTCCAAACCGGCGCCAAAGCCGCGCAAGGGTAGCAGCGCCGATCGCGCGGCGGCAAGGGACCCAAATGCCCTATACCCGGCACAAAGGGATCGGGTCCGATGCGGTCAGGTCCGGTCAGGTCCTGAGGCGACCGCCGACGTCGCTCGTCAGCCCGCGGGTGATGGCCTCGATCGCGCCGTCGACGTCGCCATCGGTCAGCGTCCGGTCATCCGCCTGAAAGGCGAGCCGGAACGCCAGGCTCTTCTCAGTGGGGTCCAGCGGGCGCCCTCGGTAGATGTCGAACAGCGCCGCCGCCCGCAGGAGCGCGCCACCGTGCCGACGGATCGCAGCCTCGACCTGTCCGGAGGTCGTCGCCTCGGCCACGATCACCGCCAGGTCCCGTTCGACGACCGGGTGCCTCGATGGCGTCACCGTCCGAGGAATGCTCGGCTGCCCGCCGGACAGGCCGGCGATCGCGAGCTCCGCGACGACGACGTCCGCCGCCCGTAGCTCGAGGCTTTCGAGCAACGCGGGGTGGATCGAGCCGACTCTGCCGACCAGTCCGGGCCCCGCCGTCACTCGGGCCGCACGGCCGGGGTGCAGATTGGGATCGTCGGCCAGCGGGACATAACCCGGCTGGGGCAGGCCGAGACGCCGCGCCAGGAGCTCGATCACGCCCTTCGCATCGTCGAGGTCGTACGGACGACTGGTCCGGTTCCAGGCCGGGATCTCGCCTGCGCCGGTCAGCGCGATCCCCAGGCGCCACCATTCGTGCGTTTCGTCGCCGTCTTCCGTGGCCCCGTAGCCCTTGCCGATCTCGAAGATCGCAACGTCCGCTCGACCCTGGCGCAGGTTCGTCGACACCACCTCGAGAAGACTGCCGATCAGGCTCTGGCGCATGACCGAATGCTGGCTCGAGAGCGGGTTGGTGACCGTCACTGGACGGCCGCTGGCCTCGCCCTCACCCGGGACGAGTGGGCTTTCGAGGGGCCCGAACCGCTCGACCATCTGCGGAGAAACCAGCGCGTACGTCACGGCCTCGGTGAGGCCGGCTCCGGCCAGCGTCTCGCGCAGCATGTGCCTGAGGGCAAGTGGCGTATGCCGGTGATGGGGCATCGACGTGTGCGGCAGCAGCTCGGGCACGACGTCATAGCCCTGGACTCGGGCGACCTCTTCGGTGATATCGGCCTCGATCGACAGATCACGCCGCCAGCTGGGGATGGTCGCGAGAAGGGTCTCGGCGTCGCCCGGATCGACCTCGAGGGGCATCGGTTCCGACGACACCACCACCTGCGTCCCGGACGGCGCGACGTCGGTCGAGATGCCGACCCGCGCCAACACGTCGCGCTGCGCCCGGCTCGGGAGGTCCACGCCGAGCAACCGGTTGACGCGCGACGGCCTGAAGGCCACTCGATCCTGCGGCGACTCGGTGGGGTTCGAATCAACGGCCCCGGAAGCGACGCGGCCGCCGGCCCACTCCGCGATCAAGCGGGCCGTCCGATCGGCACCGAGGCGCGCGAGGCGGTGTTCCTGGCCCTTCTCGAACCGAAGGCTTGCTTCGGATCGGAGGGCATACCGGAAGGCAGACCGCCGGATGCTGATCGGGTCGAAGATGGCGGACTCGACGACCACGACCGTGGTCGAGTCGGACACCTCCGACGACGCGCCGCCCATGATCCCGGCGATCCCGAGCACCTTCTCCTCGTCGGCGATCAGCAGCGTCTCGGGGTCCAGGCCCCGCTGGACATGGTCGAGCGTTTCGAGCTGCTCTCCGGGCCGGGCAAGCCGGACCACGATCTGTGCCCGACCGCCTTGGTCGCGCGCCACGGCCGCCCCATCGAAGGTGTGGATCGGCTTCCCGAGCTCGACCATGACGTAGTTCGAGGCGTCGACGACGTTGCTGACGGGCCGCTGGCCAGCCGCGAGAAGACGCATCTGGACCTCGTCGGGCGCGGGACCAACGCGCACCCCCTCGATCCAGCGGCCGACGAACCGGGTGCAGAGTGCCGGCTCCTGGACGCTGACCGCGAGTCGATCACCCGTGGACTCGGCTGGATCCTCTGGTGGGTCCGTTTCGGGGAACCGCAACGGGGCGCCGGTCACGGCGGAGACTTCGCGAGCCAGCCCGACGAGGGAGAGCACGTCACCGCGGTTCGGCTTGACGTCCACGTCGAGGATGGTGTCGCCGTACAGGTCGACCAGCGATGTCCCGATGCGCGCATCGGCGGGCAGGATCAGGATCCCGTCGGCATCGCCCGTCAGCCGGAGCTCGTCGCCGGAGCACAGCATCCCGTTGCTGACGGCGCCCATCTTCTCGGTCCGTTCGATCCGCCGGTTGCCGGGCAGCACGGCGCCGGGAAGCGCGACCGGCACGCGCTGGCCTGCCGCGATGTTCGTGGCGCCACAGACGATCTCGAGCGGTTCGCCGCCGCCGACGTTGACCCGGGTCAGCGACAGCCGATCCGCGCGGGGGTGTGGCTCGACGGCCAGCAGCTCGCCGACGACGACGTTGTCCCAGTCGGCAGCCCCACGCCTCGACCGACTTGACCTCCATCCCGAGGAGCGTCAGGCGCTCGGCGAGCTGGTCGGGCGTCAACTGGACGTCGACGTAGTCCCGCAGCCAGGAGAGCGGCACCCTCATCGGCGCGGCCCTCCGCGGCGCTCGGGCCCCCTCATCGGAACTGCTCCAGGAAGCGCAGGTCGTTCTCGAGGAACAGGCGGAGGTCCGTGATCCCGTGCTTGAGCATCTTGATCCGCTCCGGGCCCATCCCGAACGCGAAGCCCTGGTAACGCTCCGGATCCAGGCCGCCGTACTGGAGGACGACGGGGTGGACCATGCCCGCACCCAGGATCGTCATCCAGCCCGTTCGACCACAAGCGGGACAGCCGGCGCCGCCACACACCAGGCATTCCACGTCGAACGCCACGGACGGTTCCGTGAACGGGTAATAGCCGGGTCGGAAGCGGGTCCGCTTGTCCGCGCCGAACATCGCCTTGGCGAACTGGTCGAGGAGGCCCTTGAGATCGCCCATCGTGGTGCCTTCGTCGATCATCAGGCCCTCGACCTGGAAGAACTCAGAGCCGTGGCTCGCGTCGATGGCCTCGTAGCGGAAGCAACGGCCCGGCAGCAGCGCACGGATCGGCGGTCGCTCGGCCTGCATCACGCGGATCTGGCCGGGCGATGTGTGCGTGCGCAGGAGCTTGCCCTCGACATCGACGTACAGGGTGTCCCAGAGGTCACGCGCGGGATGATCCGGCGGGATGTTGAGCATCTGGAAGTTGGTCCTGTCGTCCTCGATCTCCGGGCTCTCGTAGGTCACGAACCCGAACTGCTCGAAGATCTCGGCAATCTCGCGCATCCCTTCGATGCTGGGATGGAGGGTCCCGCGTCGAATGGGTCTGCCGGGCGTCGTGACGTCAACGGCTTCGGCGACCAGGCGAGCGCCGAGCTCCGAGCCTCGAAGCGCCGAACTGCGCTCGGCCAGAGCGATTTCGATGGCTCCACGGACCACGTTGGCCACGGCGCCAACCTTGGGTCGGTCCTCCGGGGGCAGGACGCCGATGCCCCGGAGCACGGCCGTCAATCGGCCCTTCTTGCCGAGGACGTCGACCTCGAGCGCGTCGAGCGTTGCCGTGTCGGGGGCGCCATCGATTGATGCCAGCGCTTCGGTGCGCAACGCCTCGAGGTCGCGAGTCAGATCAGCGAGATCCACGTCCGTCCTTGTCCGTCCGTTGGGCCGGGAATCACGAACCCTCGACCGTCACCGACGTCGAGGGCTCGTCGAAGGGTAGCAGGGCGTCGCCTCGGTCCTCCGAGTGGATGTCGCAGATCCTTGGCCGGCGGCCGCTACGCGCCCTTCGCGAGCTCGGCGATGCGGCCAAACGTGCCCGCGTCGCGGATGGCCAGGTCGGCCAGGATCTTGCGATCGATCTCGACCTGCGCCTTCTTGAGGCCGTTGATGAACTGCCCGTAGGTCAGGCCGTTCTGTCGGGCGGCTGCGTTGATCCGGACGATCCACAGCTCGCGCATCTGGCGCTTCCGCTGCTTGCGGTCGCGGGTCGCGTAGCTGAGGGCATGGAGCAGCGCTTCGCGGGCAGGCTTGATCAGGCGCGACTTCGTGCCTTTGCGGCCCTCCGCGTCGTTGAGAAGGCGCTTGTGGCGCTTGTGGGCCGTGACGCCCCGCTTGACTCGTGACATGAGGCGAACTGCTCCTAGAGGTACGGCAGCAGGCGACGGACCTGCCTGGCGTGCTCGGGCCCGATCAGGGACTTGCCGGCATAGCGCCGCGTCCGACGGGACGACTTGATCTCGAGGTGGTGGCCGCTCCAGGCGTTGACGCGGACGAACTTGCCGCTGCCGGTCACGCCGATCCGCTTCTGGGCCGCCTTGTGCGACTTGATCTTTGGCACGCTACGTCACTCTCCCGTTGCGACCGGCTCCGGGGCCGGGGTCTTGTCGTTCGTTGCCTTCGGCTCCGTGGCCGCTTTTGCTGTCCTTGTCGCCGCCGTGCGTGGTGCTGGTGCTGGGGTTGCCGGTTCAGGTGCGGCAGTTGCTGTCGCCGCTCGCGGTGTCGGTTTGGTTGGCACCACTTCTGCTGCCACTGTGGCTGGCGCCGCGTCTTGTGCCGGTTTGGCTGGCACCGCTGCCGGTGCTGGCTCTGGTGGCGCCGCTGCCGGTGCCGGTTCAGTAGCGGCTGTGCGACGGTCCCGGAGCCGAAGCTGCCGGAGCCGAACCCGACGGTTGTGTCGTTGTCCCGTCTACCCGAGCCGGCGACGCGTCCCCGCCGCGGGCCGGTGGCGCGTCGTGCCCCTTGGGCTTATGGATCGATGCCATCGTGATGTGCATCGACTTGCCCTCGAGCAACGGCGTCCGCTCCGGAACACCGTGGTCCTTGACCCGGTCCGCAAACCTCGCGATGAGGTTCCGACCGAGCTCCGGATGGGTCAGCTCCCGTCCACGAAACCGGACGGTCACCTTGATTCGATCGCCGTCCTCGAGGAACTCGATCGCCCGGTGCACCTTGGTGTCGAAGTCGCCTATGCCGATCTTCGGCGAGAGTCGGACCTCCTTGAAGGTCACCGAGCGCTGCTTGCGCTTGGCTTCCTTCTCCCGCTTGGTCAGCTCGTACTTGTATTGACCGAAATCGAGGAACTTCACGACCGGTGGCGAGGCCATCGGAGCGACCTCGACGAGGTCAAAACCTCTGTCCTGCGCCATCTCGAGTGCCTTCGGCGTGGGCATCACACCCAGCTGGGCACCTTCTTCATCGACCACCCGGACCTGTGGGATCCGGATCATCTGGTTCACGCGCAGGTCTCGAGCTATGGTCAGTCCCCTTCGTTACCGATTCTCCGACGACCGGCGCGGGCACACGAAGGCCCGGCACGGCCGAAGCGGGAGGATAGCATAGGCCCCCCGGAGCGACAATCTCGTGCCCTCAGTGGCGCAGCGGCCCGTTCGGTCGCTGGCTGCCGCCGCCCGCGTGGCGCACGATGACCTCGGTCGGTGCCGCGGTTGCGGCCCGGGGGATGCGGCCGTGGATTGGCGCTACCGATCGGGTCGGTCGCGGCCCATCGAGGTGGTGGCGCGGCCCTGAGATGGTGGCGCGGCCCTGATCGGGTCGGTCGCGGCCGATCGAGATGGTGGCGCGGCCCTGGATGGGGCGCGGCCCTGGATGGGCGCGGCCGATCAGGACCGTGGCGCGGCGATCGAGGTGGCGGCGCGGGCGGGTGGCGGCGCGGGCGGGTGGCGGCCCATCGAGTCTTCGGCCTCGGCGTATGAACCCCATTCCTAAGCTCATGACAGGCAAGCCGTTACCGAGCGCAAAACCACCCGTTTGGCACGGCGGAGATGTACGACGAGCGTGACTGCACGAGTTCCGCGTTCCTTGCGACCCTCGATGCCCTGGTCCTAGGACTGGTGTTCATAGCTCGGCGCTTAGCGACGTCCCGGCAATGCGACCAGCCACGAGCCCGGCCGGCGCCTCAATACGGGCCGACGGGGCCAGCGCCTTAACGACAGTGGCCGCCCCAACCGGCGCCCAATTCGAGCAGTGATGGCCGCCGGCGCCGCCCTGGCAACGGCCGTCCAGCTCCGGCCGTGGCCGCCGTCTTCCAGATCTGGCCGCCGCCCCCCGCCACCGCCGCCCCGGCCGCCACCGCCGCCCCGGCCGCCGCCGGCCCGTCTCTACCCGACGCGCCGCTCCTTGGCTTCCGCCGCGAGCCGGTCCGCGAAGGTGTCCCATGGCTCCGCGGGCTGCTGCTCCCCTGCCCTGGTCCGGGGCGACGCCGACCGTGCCTCGATCTCGCGGTCACCGAGTACGACCATGTAGGGCACTTTCTGTTCCTGGGCGAGACGGATCTTGTTCTGCATCCGGTTGGACGTTTCGTCCACTTCGATCCGCAGCCCACGTGTTCGCAGGAGCGTCGCAAGCTCCTGGGCCGCCTCGATATGGCGGTCGGCGATCGGAATGATCGTCGCCTGGACGGGGGCCAGCCACAACGGGAACGCCCCCGCGAAGTGTTCCGTGATGACCCCGATGAAGCGCTCGAGCGAACCGTAGATCGCACGGTGGATGGCAACCGGCCGCTGTTGGTGACCCTCCTCGTCGATGTAGTGGAGATCGAACCGTTCGGGCAGCATCACGAGGTCGATCTGGATGGTCGCGGTCTGCCATTCGCGCCCGAGTGCGTCATCAACCTGGATATCGATCTTGGGGGCGTAGAAGGCGCCGTCCTTCTCCTTCACGCGGTACGGCACACCCGATCGCTCGAGCGCGGCATGGATCAGCTCCTCCGCCCGCTCCCAGAGCCTGGCATCGCCGAGGGCCTTGTCCGGTCGCGTCCCGAACGTGAATCGGGGGGTCAGGCCAACCCAGGAGTAGGCCTCTCGAACCTCGCTCAGGAGCCCCTCGATCTCCGACCCGATCTGGTCCGGGCGCACGAAGATGTGGGCGTCATCGGTGACGAAATGGCGGACCCGAGTGAGGCCGGACAAGGTGCCGGACAGCTCGTTCCGGTGTAGCTTGCCGTACTCCGAGAAGCGCAGGGGCAGGTCGCGATACGACCGCACCCGGCTCTTGTAGATGTAGGTCGACTCCGGGCAGTTCATCGGCTTGAGGCTGAACGTCTGCTCCTCGGATTCGACGAGGAACATGTGCTCGCGATAAAGCTCCCAGTGACCCGACGTCTCCCACAGCTTCTTGTGGACGAGCGGCGGCGTGTAGATCTCCTGGTAGCCGCGCGAGGCCTGCAACTCGCGCATGGCGTTCTCGAGGGTTCGGTACAGGGTCCAGCCCTTCGGGTGCCAGAACGCCGCCCCAGGCGAGATGTCGTGGAAGCTGAACAGGTCCAATTGGACGCCGAGGCGCCGATGATCGCGCAGGCGGGCCTGCTCCCGACGCCAGATGAACTGGTCCAGCTCCTCCTGCGTCTCCCAGACAGTTCCGTAGATCCGCTGGAGCGCCGGGCGCTTCTGGTCGCCACGCCAGTACGCGCCCGCGACGGCCAGCAGCTTGAACGGTCCGATCTTGCCCGTCGAAGCAACGTGCGGCCCCTTGCACAGGTCGACAAACGCACTGTGCTCGTAGACGGACGTGGGAGGCATCGGGGTGCCGTCACTTGCCGCCCGAGCGGCGAGGTCGTCGAGGATCTCGACCTTGAACGGCTGCTCGCGCTCGACGAAGAACGACCGGCCCTCCTCGGGCGGCAGCTCGCGGCGGACGAACGGCGAGTCGGCGGCGACGCTCGAGGCCATCCGTGCCTCGATCGCCGCAAGGTCGTCCGGGGTCAGCGAACGCTCGACGGCGAAGTCGTAGTAGAAGCCGTCCTTGATGGCAGGGCCGATCCCGAGCTTCGTCCCAGGAAAGAGGTCGAGCACGGCCTCCGCCATCACGTGCGCCGCCGAATGCCGCATCGCATCCAGCTCGCTGTGAGCCCCGGCGTCCAGCAACTCCTCGGCGGAGCCACGCTCGGGTGCCTCGAGCCCCGCGTCGAGGGCGGCGTCATCCGCGTCCGCGACGATGCCTCCAGAGTCGGTCCGCTGGTCCGTCATGTGCGCCTCCTGAGAATCGAAACACCCCTCATCCGTCTGCCAGGACGAGAGGTGCACTCCCGCGGTCCCACCCGCATTCGCCGCCGAGGCGGCGCACTCATGGTCGCGGTAACGGGCGACGCCCGGGCCGGTTCACCGGCCGCTCACGGGTGGTACCAAATCGGTGGTGACCGCCAGGCTTGCAACCGTGGCCCGGCTCTCTCGAGGCCCCATCCCGACGGGCG
The DNA here is from genome assembly GCA_963809045.1 of uncultured Chloroflexia bacterium. GTDB lineage: Bacteria > Chloroflexota > Limnocylindria > Limnocylindrales > CSP1-4 > SPCO01. The sequence continues at coordinate 1,807,716 of CAWEHW010000004.1, read as the reverse complement.
TATCCCGTTCGATGCTGCTATTCGATGATGTGGTGGGCGACACTGGACTCGAACCAGTGACCTCTTGCATGTCAAGCAAGTGCTCTAACCAGCTGAGCTAGCCGCCCGAAACGAGTGGTGAATCTAGCAGACCGTCTCCCGCTCGTCATACCTCGGATAGTTCCATCGTGCGTGGTGCTCGGTCAACGGGATTTGTCGTTGGGCCCGTCGTGGCAACGGGCGTCGTGTATCGTCCGGAGGCCTTCATCGCCCAACGAGGGACATACCATGGGATCTCGCGCAAACGTTCACGTTGGCATGGTCGCCGTCAGTCATCCCCGAGCCAAGCTGCCAGCGGCCATCCTGGTGATGCTGATCATGGGCCTGTCCGTCGTGGCGCCGGCAACCGTCAGCGGAGCGTCTGCGCTCACCCTGACGCCATCGGCGACGACCATCACGTGGGGTGACACGGTCGTATTCAGGATGGCCTTTGGGGCAGCCGGCGCGAACCGGATCGTTGTGTTCGAGACCTCGCGCGACTTGCTCACGTGGGAGAACATCAACATCCTGACGACCGACGGCAGCGGAAATACGTCCTGGGCTTACCGTCCGGCGACGAACCGCTATTACAGGGCTACGTTCCAGGGCGCTCCGGACCTGGCATTTGCGAGAAGCGACGTGGTTCGGGTGGTAGTCCGCCAGGTTGTCGTCCTGAAGCCGACGTCCAGCGGCAAGACGACGATCCTCAGCACTGGGCGGCAGGTCACATTCACGCTGTCGGTTCGCCCGTCGCGGCCCGAGCTGCTTCGAACTACCTTCTCCTTTGCCGTGTACCGCCTCGTTAGCGGCACGTGGCAGCGATTTACGACGCGCGACATACCCGTCGGGATTTACGGTGATTCAAGCGTTTCGTGGACGTTCAGCACGCGCGGCGAATGGTACGTCCGCGCAATTGCCAATCCGACGCCGGACAATGCCAACAGCGTCTGGAGCCAGATCGAGCGGTTCAGCGTCCGCTGAGGGCTTCGGGCCCGAACTGAGGGTCATGCCAGGGGGCCGTCCGTCGAGAGTCGCCGGTCCCTCGAAACTTGAGCCTCGGTTCGGTGGCTCGCGGGTGTTCCAGGTCCGCGCCGAAGTCGAAGCCGCGGGATCGAGGAGCCAGCGGCGAGCGGCATCATACCCCGAGGTTGCCGGACGGACAACGGCCGCGAGCGACGGGCGCCGACGGCCTCGGCTTTCCGGACGGTCGGGCTCGAACGCCCTCGGCCTACTGCGAGATCGGCAGCGCAGCCTCCAGCCGACCGGCGAGCGACCTGGCAAACGTCGCCGTCAGGTGGTGGTCGTCGCGCTGCACGATCGTGTCCCGGACCACGGGTTGGCACGGGTCGCCCGGGCAGATGGCTTCCGACAGGTCGACCACGGTGGCATTCGAAGCCGCAGCGGCCGCCTTCTCGCGAACGAGCTTCTGGCGACCGAACGCGTACGCCCGGTCCGTGGCGCAACGCGTGATGTCCCCGGGGTGCTGGGACAGACAGACCGGCACGTCGACGCGCGATGCAGGCGTGTCCCCGATGATCGCCTTCGCTCCGGGGATCTGGTTCAGCAACCGAGCCATGGCCTGGCCCTGTCGCTTGAGGTCGCTGTCGCGCTTGACCGACGTCGGCAGCCATCGATCCGAGGAAACGATCGTCAAGTCGGGCTGCGCCTCGATGAGCCGCTGGACGACCTGCGGACGCCAAGCCTCGCATTCGGTGTACTGGCGCTTGAGAATCGGTGAGTAGATCGGCAGGTCGACGAAGACACAGGACGCCTTCGTGAAGACCAGGAGCCGCCAGCGGTTGGCTTCGGCGATGGCTTCGACCGCCGGGAACCAGTGCGCGGCGTGCGAGTCCCCGACCAGGGCCACCGTGAACGCACCGTCAGGATCGCCGTAGACGCAGTCGGGCGGCTTCGTCCCCTTGAGGCTCATGAAGCAACCGTCCCGGATGATCCGCTCCTTGTCATTCCGGGCATTGGCCAGCGAGGGCTGGATCGTGGCAGGCAACGGCCACGGGTCCGGGATCACCTCCGGAGCCGGTGTCGGCGTCGGGTCAGGCGATGCCGCCGGTGGTGGCGTGGCGGACGGCTCCCCGGCCGTCAAGGGCGAGGACTCGGCGTTTGATGGTGCGGGCGTCGCCGCGGGCTGAGGGCTCGGGGTGACTGCTGCTGTGGCCGCCGGGCTCTGATCCCTCGGGTTCGACGACTAAGGCCTGGCTATCCGGCGTCGCCCCAACGGCCGCCACCCGGGCCAGGCTGTAGTCCCCCAGGCCAATCGACACGCCGGCCACGGCAACGGCCGTGGCAAGGGCGGTCGCGACGACGAGCTTCGGGCGGCGAACCCAGACACGCCCATGCCGGAACGGCTCTTCGATCAAGCGCCAGCTGGCCGCGGCCACCAGGACGGACGACGCGCCCAACGCACAGCTCACGACGAGAGGGAGTGGTTCGCCGATGGCCAGCGACGGGAGGACCAGGATCGGCCAGTGCCACAGGTAGAGCGAATAGGAGATCCGGCCAATGAACCGGACGGGCTCCCGGGAGAGGAGCCAGCCGACCGGGCCGCTCCGACCACCGACGATCAAGGCCGCCGCTCCAAGCGTCGGCAGCAAGGCAGCAGATCCCGGGTACGGGGTCATGCCGTCGACGAGGACCACACCGGCCGCCACGAGGCCGACGCCGACCCAACCAACTGGCATGAGGAGAACCTGAGGGACGCGTGCGAACCAGCCGGCAGCCACGGCCAGGAGACCGCCCAGCGACAGTTCCCAGAGACGGCTCGGGAGCGAGTAGAACGCCCATGGCGCGAAGCTCTCGGTCAGCCACAAGGCGAACACGAAGGAGCCGGCAGTGAGCGCACCAATGGCGATGGCGATCGCGGGACGGGAACGCGTCACCCGCAACGCGAGGATCAACAGGGCCGGCCACACGAGATAGAACTGCTCCTCGACCCCGAGCGACCAGAGATGGCGAAACGGCGATGGATCGGTCGCCGCGAAGTAGTCCGCAGACTCGAGCGCAAAGCGCAGGTTGCCAACCGAGAGTGCCGCCGCGGCCCCATCCAGCGCGATCCCCGGGACCTGGAGCGGAGCGAGCACGAGCGCGGCAACGACCATCGTCAAGACGATCGTGGCCAGGACAGCCGGCAGGATCCGGCGCAGCCGGCGCGAGTAGAAGTGGCGCAGATCGATCCGGCCAGATGCCTCGTGCTGACGGAGAAGCAATCCGGTGATCAGGAACCCGGAGATGACGAAGAAGATGTCGACGCCGACGAACCCCCCGGGCATGCCTGGGAGGCCGATGTGATACCAGAGCACGGCAAGGACAGCGACGGCGCGCAACCCCTCGACGTGCGGGAGGAATTCGCGGTCAGATTGGCCTTGGGTGGGATCGGGGTTGGAGATGGAGGTGGACCTCCGAGGGTGGCCGGGTGGCGGGACGCGGTTCGTTCATCTGCGGCCGGCGATCTGCAGCGCCTGGCGGGGCGGGATGAGACGGATCCGACGGTCGACGCGTGATGCCTCGGCGAGTTCTGGTCTGGGCGTCACCGTGCAAACGGCCCCGCCCGAGCACAACCCTACCGCACGTGTCGAGCGCCCGCGTTCGCCGGAACGTCATGATCGGTCGATGCACTCCCCCGACTCGTATCGGCTACTGGATGTCGGCGGAGGCGCACGACTCGAGCAGTTTGGCGAGCGGGTCGTGGACCGGCCGCATCCGGGCGCTCTCGGGTCGCGCGGAGATCCGGACGCGTGGCGGCACGCGGACCTGCGGTTCGATCGCGAACGAGGCTGGACCGGCGAGCCCCATGCATTGGACCCTTGGCCGATCGGCATTGGCGGCGTGACGCTCGAGTTGCGCCCAACCGAAGCCGGGCAGATCGGGCTCTTCCCGGAGCATCTCGCGATGCTGCCCTGGATCACGGGCCAGGTGCGAGCGCGGATCGCCGCTGGCGACACCACGAAGCCGCCACCCAGCGTCCTCCATGTCTTCGCCTACACGGGGCTGGCGAGCCTTGCGATCGCAAGCGCCGGCGGGTCCGTGACGCATGTCGACAGCGCTCGCCCGACGGTCGCCTGGGCCCGCGCGAACGCCGAGCGATCCGGGCTTGCCGACCGGCCGATCCGCTGGATCGTGGACGACGCCGTCGGTTTCATCGCCCGCGAGACACGGCGGAACCGGCGATATGACGGACTCGTCCTCGACCCGCCGAGCTACGGGCACGGCCCCCAGGGCCAGGCGTGGCGGCTGGAACGCGACCTCGCGACGTTGCTCGCCGGGGCGGCGAAGCTGGTGGCGCCGACCGGATTCGTGTTGCTGACGGCCCACTCGCCCGGCTACGACGGCGATCGCCTGGCGGCGGAGCTCCGGTCGATGGTGCGCGCGCCAGCGGGCGACGTGGAGCGTGGAGCGCTGGCGGTCGCCACCCAGGATGGCCGCCGGCTCGAGCTGGGAGCATTCGCACGATGGCCAGGCGGGGCATGATGCCGTCATGGACGCACCGCTGCGACCGATCCTGACCAGCACGGCCAATCCGCGTGTCAAGGCGGCCGCGGTATTGCGTGATCGGCGCGAACGCGATCGGAGCGGTCTGACCGTGGTGGACGGCGCCCGCGAGGTCCGCCGGAGTCTCGAGGCCGGAGCGACCGTCGTCGAGGCCTTCGTGTGTGAGTCGCTGCTCGCGGGGGAAGACGCACGGGCAGTCGTCGACCTGCTCGCCGCGTCGGGCGCGCCCACGCATAGCGTGACCGATACGGTCGTCGCCAAGCTCAGCTTCGGGGACCGTGCCGAGGGCATCGTCGCTGTCGTGCGGATCCCGTCGCTCGAGCTGGGCAGGCTCGCGTTGCCGGATGGGCCGCTCGTTGTCGTCGTGGAAGGGGTCGAAAAGCCGGGCAACGTCGGGGCCGTGATGCGCTCCGCCGACGGGGCTGGCGCGGACGCCCTCGTGGCAGCGGACGCGCGCACGGATCTGTTCAATCCAAACGCCATCCGGGCCAGCGTCGGGACGGCGTTCAGCGTGCCGATCGCCTCGGCATCGACCGCGGTGGCGCTCGCCTGGCTTCGGGACCGCGGGCTTCGGATCGTCGCAGCGAGGGTGGACGCCGAACGGCTCTACACCGATGTGGACTTGACAGGACCCATCGCGATCGCGCTCGGTGCCGAAACAGAAGGCCTGTCCACGGCCTGGTCGGGCGACGATATCGAGGCGGTGCGCCTGCCGATGGCGGGCATCGCCGACAGCCTCAACGTCGCGGCGACCGCGGCCATCCTGCTCTATGAGGCCCGCCGCCAGCGTGGCCCGGCTGACCAAACGAGGTAACGTCGTGCCAATGGACGCCTTCGATTTCGTGATCATCGGCGCTGGACCCGCCGGCGAAGCCGCCGCGCACAAGGCCCGCGAGCTGGATGCCTCGGTGGCCATCATCGACCGGCTGTGGTTCGGCGGGAGCTGCCCCCACATCGGCTGCCTGCCGTCGAAATCGTTGCTCGACGGCGCCGCGCGGCATGCGGCCAACCCGGCGCGCTACTCGTGGAACGACGCGTCGGCCCAACGCGACTACATGGTCAACCGGCCCGCCACAGCGCAGGAACCCGACGACGGCGGGCACGTGCGTGCGCTGGAGACCGCTGGAGCCGTCGCCTACCGCGGCGTCGGGACGATCGTCGATCGCGGCCGGGTCGACGTCAGCCACGACGGCAAGACTCACGCGCTAGAGGCGCGAAACGTGATGGTCGCCGTGGGTTCGACCTCGCGGCCGGCCCCGATCGAAGGCCTGAGTGAGATCCCGGTCTGGACGAACCGAGAGGCGACGCTGGCTCGCGAGCTTCCCAGGAGCCTGCTCGTGCTGGGTGGCGGCCCGACCGGCTGCGAGCTCGCCCAGGTCTACGCCCGCTTCGGGGTGCCCACGACGATCGTCCAATCCGGCCCGCGGCTCGCGCCGACGGATCATCCGCGCAACTCGGACGCCGTCCGGAAGGCGCTCGAACGCGACGGCGTCGACGTCAGGACCGGCGTCCGCGCGACCCGGGCACGGGCCGGCGCAGGGACCGACGGAGCCCACGTCATCGAGCTCGCGGACGGTTCGACTGCGGAGGGGCACGCCATCCTGCTAGCCATCGGCCGGTCCTTCCCGGTCGACGACATCGGGCTCGAGCACTACGGGATCGATACCAGCGGGCGGACGCCGTTCCCGCGCGACGGGCGGCTGCGGATCGCCGACGGCCTATGGGTCATCGGCGATCCGGCGGGGCCGGAGTTGCACACCCACCAGGCGCACTACCAGGGTGAGGTCGCGGTCCGGATGGCGCTTGGCGAGAACGTGAAACCCGACTATCGAGCGCTTCCCCGCGCGACCTATACGGATCCGGAGGCGGCGTCGGTCGGGTTGACTCTGGACGAAGCCCGCGAAGCCGGGTTCGATGCCTTCGAGCAGGTGGCCGAGTTCGCCAAGAGCTCCAAGGGCTACGCGGTGCAGGCCAAGTTCGGCCACGTCACGATCGTGGTCGATCGAGCGACGCGGGAGCTCATCGGCGCGGCGCTGGCGACACCCGACGCCTCGGCCGCGATCCACGAGTGCGTGGTGGCGATCAAGGCCCACGTGACCATCGATGTCCTGGCCGAGACGATCCACGCCTTCCCGTCCACGTCGCGGATCTTCAATGGCCTGTTTGCGGACGCAAGGCGCGAGCTCGACAAGGATCTCGAGGCCGCGGCCAGGTCCTAGCTGGGCGCGAACCGACCCGGGCCTGGCGGAGCGCAGCCAGCAGCTGTCGGCTGTCGGCTGGCGGCTGGCGGCGCCTATGTCTCGAACACCACCCGGCCGTCCATCATCACGAGCCTGGGCCGCGCCGTTGCCAGCGCGCCGCCGGGTTCGACGGGCTCCCGGAGCGCCGCGGCCGGGATGACGACCACGTCGGCTCGTTGACCAACTGTCAGCCGCCCGCGATCAAGTTCGCGAGCGGCCAACGCCGGATCAAGACACGCTGCGCGCAGCGCCCGCTCGATCGTCAGTGACTCGTGCGGCCCGTAGGCGGGAGTTCCGGCGGGCCAGCGGGCGTCCTCGCGTCGCACGGCGAGCGCGAGCCCTGGCCACGGATCGAACGACTCGATCGGTGCATCGGTTCCGAACGCGATGACCGCCCCGGTCGACGCGATCGACGCCCAGGTGTAGCCATGCGTTTCGGCGCGCGCGCCCCACAGCCGCCGAGCCTGCGCAGCATCCGTGCCAACGTGGACGGGTTGCACGCTTGCGGCGATGCCGGCCGCGACGAAGCTGCCGCGATCCGCTGGGTTGAGCAGCTGGACGTGTTCCAGGCGCGGCATCAGGGGCACACGCGCGGCCGTCGGGGCGAGAACCTCGAGCGCGGCCCGGACGGCCGCGTCACCGATCGCGTGGATCTGCGTCGCAATCCCGGCCTCCGCGGCGCGTGCCGCCAGCTCCTCGAGACGTTCGGGCTCGGTGATCCAGACCCCGCGCCGCCGTTCAGGTGGCAACGGTCGGTCGGGTTCGACCTCGATGTCCTCGAGCAGTGCTGCCGTTCGCGAACCCAGGGATCCGTCCGCAAAGCACTTCAGCCAGCCGACACGCGCGCGAGTGTCGGGTCCGTCGCCCAGCGGGTCCCCACTTCGCAGGCCTTGCGCGATCGCCGCGTCGAGCACGTCGTCGCGAAACGAGGCATGGACCCGCAGCGGCAACCGGCCGGTTTCGGCGAGGTGGCGATACGCGGGGAACGACCAGTTGAGATCGCGGTCCGGCGACAGCCCGCCTGGATCGTGGACGGCCACGATCCCGAGCGCGACGAGCTCGTGTCCAACCCGCATGAGGCCCCGTTCGAGCTCCTCGACGGCCACCGGCGGCACCTTCGTGGTGACGAGACGGGAGGCCGCCTCGTAGAGGACGCCTTCTGGATCGCCGGCCGCATCGCGGCGGATGACGCCCCCCGGCGGGTCAGGCGTCTCACGGGTGACGCCGGCCGCCGCCAGAGCGGCTCTGCTCGCCAGGATGGCGTGATGATCGTGCGCCCAGATCGCACAGCGACGACCCGGTGCCACGGTCTCGAGATCCGCGGCCGTTGGCCAGCGACCCCAGCGATCGGAGTCCCAGCCATGCCCCTCGAGCCAGGCATCGGGGTCGGTCAACCGCTCGTGACCGCTTCGGATTAGCTCGAGGCCCTCCGGCAAGGTTCGAACGTCCGACAGGTCGACCTGGCGATCGCCGACTGCGGCATGGGCAAGGTGGAGGTGCGCGTCGGTCAGCCCGGGAACCGCAACCTCGTCGGGCTCCAGGGCGACCCGTTCGGTGAATGGGTCCGCCCGCGTTTCGAGCTGGACCTCGGTGCCGGCGAACGCGACGCGGCCGTCACGGATCCCGATGGCCTCCACCCAGCCGAACCCGGCGTCACCCGACAGCGTCGCGATCCGACCGGTGACGAGGGCGTCGAGCGGCATTCCCTCAGCCTACGGGGTCGGCCAGGAGCGCAGTCAGCCCGAGCCGATCCAGGCCAGCGCCGATCCCGAGCGCCAGTGCGACCCGCACCTTGAGCGCGCACAGGGCTCCGACCGGCATCGCCCCGGCCCTTAGCCACTCGGCGCCGCCGCCCCGAAACGCGTATCCGGCCGTGGCACGCCCGGCAGGGCACCGCGAGGCGAGTGCGACCGGGATCCCGGCGGCCATCGCGCGTTCTGCGGCAGCCAGCAGCGAAGGGTCGGTGTTGCCGGACCCGGTGGCGGCGACCACGATCCCGTCAGCGCCGGCGGCAATCGCCGCATCGAGCAGCGTGGCATCGGTGGCGACGGTCGCGGTCACGAGATAGACGCGCTCCGCGGCCCGATCCGTGACCACGTGGCGGCGAGTCCCGCGTGCTCGCGTGACGTCCACGCCGCCGTCCCCCACCCGACCCAATGAGCCGCGGTTGGGGCTGCGGAACGTGTCGAGCGCCGTCGCGTGCATCTTCTGGGCGTCGTCGGCGGGTTCGATCGTGCCCGCCAGGCTCACCGTGACGCCCGATTCGCGCATCGCCGGGGAGGCAGCCGCCCGGATGGCGCCCCGGAGGTTGGCCGGCCCGTCGAACGCCGGAACATCCGAGGCCAGCATCGCGCCGGTGACCACCACGGGCTTGGACCCGGTCAGGAGCAGGTCCCAGCAGAAGCTGGTCTCCTCGATCGTATCCGTTCCCTGGACCACGACCGCACCGTCGATCGCCGGATCGGCAAGGGTCGAGCGGAGCACGTCCGCGATCTCGAGCAGTTGCGGAAACGTGAAGTGACTCGCGGCGGTCCGGCCGCGGTCGATGGCGACGATATCGGCGATCTCGGCGAGGCCAGGCGTTCGAGCGAGGATCGCGGCGCCGTCCAGCGCAGGCACGTTGCCCCCAGCCACAGGATCGAAGACCGTGCTGATCGTGCCGCCCGTGAAGATGACGGCCACCCGAGCCATCGACGGTCAGTCCCGTTCCGTGGGGTCGGACGGGCCGGCGTGCTCGAGGCCGGTGTGCTCCAGACCGGTTGCGATGCCGGGCGTGACGATCAGCTCGTTCTCGGGCCAGGCCGGTCGATCCCCGCCGAGCGCCGCAGCGATCGGATCGACTGCGAGCGGATCCCTCGCCGGCCGGGACTCCGAGGCGAGCAGCGGACCACGCGTGACCACCGACAGCACGCCGATGACGAGAACGCCGATGGCTACGGCAAAGATCACGGTCGTCGTCCCGAGCAGGTCGGAGATCGGCCCGACGATGATGATCGGCAGGAAGCTGGCGACGGAGACGAGCATGTTCAGGACGCCGAACACCCGCCCACGGACGTCGGCGGGCAGGTCCTCCTGGAGCTGGGTCTGCGACGGAATGGCGACCAGCCCGTATGCGATCCCGGCGAAGAAGGCGATGACCACTACGATCGCGAGGAGGGACGTGATCGCCGTGAGATCGAAGCCACCGGGTCCATCGGCTCGTTGGAGCAGCCGGCTGATCGGGCCGGCCGCCGACAGGGCCGCCAACAGCGCGCCGAGCGCGATCAAGCCGCCCTCGATGACGCGCCGGCGCGGGAGGTAGCGACCGTATGCGTTGAGCAACAGGATCCCGGTCACGATGCCGAAGCCCAGCGGCAGGACCACGACCGCGAAGTCCTTGGCATCGAGCCCGAGCGCCGATTGGGCAAAGTCGGGCCCGAGCACGCCGAGCACCCCGACGAGCGATGCGGCGATCCCGAGGTAGATCAGCGACCAGCCGATCGCCCGGTTCCCCCCGATGAAGGTCAGCCCTTCGCGAAGCTGGCTGAACGTCGACCCGACGGCCCGCTCGGCCTCGCCAACCGCCAACCGGCCGCCCTCATGGGCCGGCGGTGGCGAGGCGGGCAGCGTGACGCAGAACCCCGCCGCGAGGAAGTAGAGGACCGCGACGATCAGGATCACCGCTTCGGGGTTGGCCAGGTTCACCACCAGCGGCCCAAGGAGGGCGAACCCGAGGGCGAACGCCGCATTCAGCGTGAGCGTGAAGACCCCGTTCGCCGCCAGGAGCTGGTCACGCCGCACGAGCACCGGGATCATCGCGGCCTCGGCAGGGGCGAAGAACACGGTGATCGTCGACACCAGCAGGTTGAGCAGCAGGATCAGGGCCAGGTTGTCGCCGACCAGGAACAGGGCCACGAACAACGCGCCCCGGAGCACGTTCGTGGCGATGAGGATCAGCCGCCGATCGATCCGATCGACATAGACCCCGGCCACCGCCGAGAACAGGACGGCGGGCACCAGGAACGACAGGACGAGGAGGCTGACTGCGGTATTGGACCGCGTCGAATTGACGACGATGACGGTCAGGCCGTACAGGACCATGTTGCCGCCGATTTGCGTCGCCGCCTGCGAGAGCCAGAGGCGCAGGAACGAAGCGTTGCGGAACACGCCGAGACCACCGCCATCTGTCGGTTCGTTCGGGGTTGTCGCCCCTGGAGCGGCGGTCGGGTCTGGCGGTGCAGCCACCACGGCCGGGGCCGCCGGCTCTGCCGCGTCCGGCGACGGGATCGGGTCGGTCACGCGATCAATTCTGGCGCGGAACCGCCGAGGGCGGCGTTCAAGGCGGCATCGCCGCGTGACAGGAATGCGACGAAGCGGCGTTCCAGCCGCCGCCGATCGAGCAGCACGTGACGCGCACACCTCTGGCACCGAAGGCCGATGTCCGCCCCGAGTCGATCGACCTGCCACGTGTCCCCGCCACAGGGGTGGGGGCGTCGCAGACGCACGATGTCGCCGAGGAGCAGCACGAGGACGGGCGGTTCTGGCATCGGGCGGGTCAGGGTATCAAAGGCGAGGTTCACCATGAGCCGGTACCAGGATCCGTGTGGTGGCGGGCAGCTCGATCCGCTGGACCGGCGTGACCGTGACGGTGACATCGGGCTCGGTCGCGGCAAGCTGCGCGATGACGCCGCCGGACCGGGTAAGCGATCCGGTCAACTTCTCCGGGGCGCCGATGGCCGACAGCTCGAAGACCGGACCGAGCGGAGCGCCGGCCACCGTCGCGAAACCCTTCGGTCCGTTGATCACGACACCCGTGACGATCCTGACCTGGCCGACGCCGATGGCCTCCGCGCCGGCGTTGCGCAGCTCGTTGATGAGCTCCTCGACACCGGACCCCCCAATCGGACCCGCGATCGAGATCGTCACGCCCGGACCGCCGACCGGATCGAGGCCCGTATAGGCCCTGACGCGACGGAGGTCCGCCCGAAGCTCGTCGATCGACGCATCGCCGCGCGACCGGTTCTGATTGAGAGCCGCGAGCTCATCCTCGAGCAGGGAGATCTCGCGGCGCAGCTGGTCGTTCCGGGCGTTCAAGTTGGCCACGAGGACGGTGAGATCCTGCGACGAGAGCTGGGCGAGGCCCGCGCTCCCAGCTTGCGCCCGCAACTGCACGACGACGAGCAGGCCAAGGGCCAGCGCGACCACGGCGACGGTGATCTGACTGCGGGTCCGGTGCATCGTCTAGCTTTCCGCCGGCGCGACCGAGCGCGAATAGCGCAGGGTCACCGTGCCGGAAAATGCCGGCATTTCCAGCGTTTCCGGTTCGGCAAAGGACAGCCGGATGCCGTAGGCCTCCGCCCGTGCCCGGACGAAGTCGATGAAGCCCGGCGAACGACTCAGGCGTTCGTACAGGTCGACCGAGCCAAGGGCCGTGACCTGGTATGGCGGCGCCAGGTAGGCGGAGTTGACCAGGAGGGATGAGCCGATGTCGATGATCGCTGTGGTCGGGGTCAATCGCTCCGAGTTGATCGCGATCGCTTCCGCACCGGCCAGCCAGAGCTCCTCGACGACCGTGCGTACGTCGTGCGACCCGACGAGGTAGTCCGCCTGGCTCGCGCCTGGCGGCACGGGCGCCTGGGAATCATCAAGCTGGAGGACCATTCCGGTCCCGGTGAGAGCGATCAGACCAGCCGCGATCCGCGCTTCCTCCAGGTCCGCATTGAGCTGCCGCACCAAATCGGCGGATCCTGCACCCTGGCCCTCGACCGCCTGGATCTCCTCGCGGAGTTGCAGGATTCGCGTCTTGAGGTCGTCCTGCTGAGCCTGCAGCTCCGTCGCGGTCTCGAGCAGCGGCGTCCGTTCCTGGGTCGTGTACCGAACCCGCGGGCCCTCAGCCCCAAGCTGCGCGGCGATCAGGAAGCCGAGGACGAGCAGTGCCGCTCCCAGCGTGACCTGCCAGCTCGGGATGCGGCCAACCCGGGCTCGGATCACGCCTCGGATCCCGGCGGCAACCGGCGTCGGCGGGCGACCATGAGCCCGATCGCGACAGCCACGACCACGACGACGGCAACGACGCCGAGGGCCAATGCGATCGGCGTCGACGACTCGCCGCCTGTCTCCGCGGTTCCTGGCGAAGCCGAAGGCCCGCTCGACGGCGCGGGCACCCCGGACGCAACCGGCGGGCTTGCTCCAGGCTGGACGAGCCACGCCTCCGGCACCGGGCCGTCCGGGGCCGGTTGCGGTCCGTGTCTCGTTGGGGCCGTGGCGCCCAGGTCGGCCAGCCAGGCATCCCCGAAGGCGGCCATGTCGACGCCCAGGGCGTCCGTGAACGCTTCGTCGTCCGTGCGCCCCTCGGCGTACGATCGGATCAGGGAGACCATGGGGTCGTTGCCGTGCGTCCGCACGAGGTACTCCACTGCGGAGACGCTCTCGGCATACGCGAGGAAGAACCCGTCCACGCTCGTCGGGAACTGGCCGATCAGGCCATCGACCGGGATCAGCTCACCGCTCGCGGCCGCCGATTCGACCAGCGCCCGGTCCGAGGAACCGTACCCCTCGCTGAGGTAGACCGCCAGTCCTTCGTTCAGCCAGCGCGGCGGGAAGTGGTACGGATTGCCCGCCGCCGTCTCGAAGACGAGATGGGTCAGCTCGTGGGGCACGACGGTTGCGACCCAGGAGTCATCGATCTCGCTCGGTGGGATCAGCGCGAACATCGTTCGCAAGCCGGGGATCTGTGCTCCGCCCACGTTCTCCCGGGTGCCCGGCCCGAGGGCGTCGTAGAACGGGTCACGATCGGCATAGACGAAGAAGTCGATCGCCTCCGATTCGGTGACGCCAAGGAGGGCGGATGCCTCGCGCACGGCTTCCTCGCCGATCGACAGCGCGCGTTCGCCGAACGCCTGCGAGCCCTCGTACCAATGGACGCGAACGAGGTCGCCGGAAACCGTGTTCCAGGTGTACCGATCGTCAGCGAACAGGATCCGGACCTCCGGCCCCACCGAGACGTGCGACGGGTCGTCGGCGGCCACCAGCCTCCAGCGAGCAACGATCGGCGTGTTCGGTGACAGCTGGAAGTCGTCGACCGGATCGATGTGGTGGGTCAGCGTTGTCGGACCGGTCGAGGTGGGTCCATCGACTTCGATCACGGTGGCGCCGGGGCTGTTGGCAACCGTGAGAACCAGCTCGACGCGCCGCAAGTCCTGGTCGATCGTGACCGGCTGGGTGAAGTCGAGGCCCTCGGAGAACGACGACTCGGCGGTGGGCGTGCCGAACTGGGCCAGGTCCGCGGCGCTCGTTGCGGGCGCGCCCCACAACGAGGCCGCCAGAACCACCGCGATGGCGGCGAACCGAGCCGCGCGGCCGACGGCCCGTCGCCCGTTGGGCGGCACCCTGTTCATTCCGCCCACGCCAGGCCGGCCATGCGAACGACCCCAAGCCCGTTCTGGTGCGCGCCCAGGAGCCCGTCCCGTGACAGCGCCCAGCCCGTGCCGTAAACGAGCGGCACGACTGGCACCTGGTCGCGAATGACCGCTTCCGCACGATCGTAGGCCGCGGCGGCCACGCTCGAATCGGTCGCGGCCCCGGCCTCCGTGATCGCAGCGTCGAACTCCGGGGAGCTCCAGCCCCCGTAGTTGTTCGACGCGCCGCTGCTCAGCAGCACGCCCAGGAAATCGTTGCGCCCGGGGTAGTCGGCCACCCAGCCGAGGGTCCACATCTGGGGCGTCTCCGTCCCCAGGCGGTCGAAGTAGCCGTCACCCATCGTTTCCCAGGTCAGGGTGACGTCGAGCTCGCGTTCGAGCTCCTCGAGGATGGCCTCGTCGAACCCGCCACCGAAGGTCATCAGGGTCGTGTCCGGGAACCCTGCTCCGCCCGGATAGCCGGCCTCCGCGAGCAGGCGTCGAGCCTCCTCGGGGTCGTAGGCGGGCAGGAAGTCAGCGTCGCTTCGACCCGGGATGCCCGGCGGCACCATCGAATTTGCCGGTGTGACCGAGCCATCCGATCCCGCGAGCGCACCGATCCGCCGCCAGTCGACCGCCATCGCGACGGCCTGACGGACCCGCACGTCGTCGAAGGGCGCCCGCGTCGTGTCGAAGCCGTAGTAGGTCACGACCAGGGACGCCACCTCCCGGAGCTGCGGCCCGAGCGTCGCGTCGTACGCGATCCATGCGGCATCGAAGTTGCTGATCGGCGTGTAGTCGAGCTCTTCCGCCTCGAACGCGGCGACCTGGCTTGCCCCTCCGAGGTCGCCGATCATCTCGATCGTCGTGATCACCGGCGGTCCGGCCCAGTAGTGCGGGTTGGCGGTCAGGGTCAGGGCGGTGTCGGTCTCGCCGGTCAGCACGTACCCACCGCTTGCCACGAACCCATCGCCGGCCGCGAGCGCGCCGGGATCCTGGCCCACGCCAGGCGGCACGATCGCAAACGTCGGCCCGGACACGATGTTCGGGAAGTCGGACGCCGGCCGGACCAGGTCCACGGTCAGCTCGCTGGTGGCGTCGTCGGCCCGCAACGCCACGGATCCCGGGTCGGGGTTCTGGCCTCGCAGGTACGCCTCAGCGCCAACGATGTCGAACGCGAGTGACGCCAGCGGTGATGGCTGGACGGGATCGATCAGGCGGAGCCAGCTTCGAACCACATCCGACGGCCGCAGTGGACTCCCGTCGGAGAAGGCCAGATCCGGCCGCAGCCGGAACGTGATCTGCTGACCACCGTCGTCGAACCGCCACGACTCGGCGAGGGCCGGGCGCAGTTCGAGGTCGTTGTCGAACGCCGTCAATGATTCGAACAGCTGCGCACTCATCGCCGCGCTCCCGGCATCACCCTGGACGGCGGGATCCAGCGACGTCGCGACGCCGGTGAGGATCCTGACCGGACGGTCGCCGTTCGCGCCGCGAGGCTCGGAACAGGACACCGTGACGGCAAGGACGGCGAGGAGGCAGGCAACCCAGCGGCGCATCGCGCGGAGTATAGGCGTGGACCCACCGGCTCTCGATCTTGCTCGTGTGGGGCCGAGTCCGAGCGGCTCCGACACAGGCCCTTCGCGCCCGCGGGCATCGGCCGCCCAACGGGCGCGAAATGAGGCCTTGCAGGTCCACACCGCCGGGGGAACGATGGACGGGCCGCAAGGCCTCTGCAGCGATAACGAGCAGCCGCGCGGAATGTTAGGGGTCTCCGCGGACGATCTTTGGGGCGCGATCCGGACCCGCCGGTACGATGGTCGCATCACGTCATCGGGAGCCTGATGCTGCACCTTCGCAACACCCTGACTCGCCAGATCGAACCCGTGGTGCCGCTCGAATCAGGACGGCTTCGGATGTACAGCTGCGGCCCGACCGTCTACCGCTACGCCCATGTCGGCAACCTGCGCAGCTTCATGCTGGCCGATCTCATCCGCCGGGTGGCGCTGTACCACGGTCTCGAGGTCCTGCACGTCCAGAACATCACGGACGTCGGGCATCTGCGGGACGAACACCTCCACCACGGCGACGATCCGATGCTCATCCAGGCCGGCCTGGAGGGAAAGACGCCGGAGGCGATTGCCGCGGCCTACGAAGCCGCCTTCCATGCCGATGCTGCGCTCGTGAACATCCTTCCGGCCCACGTCTTCCCGCGCGCGACCGAGCACATCGCCGAGATGATCGAGCTCGCCGAAGCCCTCGAGGACGCCGGGCACGCCTACGCCACGCCCGAGGGCAACGTCTACTACTCGGTCGCGACGTTTCCTCGCTACGGAGCGCTGTCCGGCAACTCCCTCGACGATCTACGAGCGGGGCATCGAGGCGACGTCGAACCCGACAAGCGCGACCACGCGGACTTCGCACTCTGGAAGCGCGCCAGCGAAGGCCGGCTCCTCAAGTGGCCGACCCGCCGATGGGGCGACGGGTTCCCGGGCTGGCACCTCGAGTGCTCCGCCATGGCGATGCGGTACCTCGGCGCCCAGTTCGACGTCCACACGGGCGGCATCGACAACGTCTTCCCGCATCACGAGGACGAGATCGCCCAGTCCGAGCCCATCGGCGGCGTCATCCCCGCCCGGACCTGGGTCCATGGCGAATTCCTCCTGGCGGACGGCCACAAGATGGCCAAGTCGGCCGGGAACTTCCAGCGCGTGACCGAGGTCGTCGACGGCGGCGTCGACCCGCTCGCCTTCCGGTATCTCGCCCTGACCGCGAAGTACGGTCGCAAGCTCGAGTACTCGGATCGCTCGCTGAAGGCGTCGGCGCGCGCCCTCGCGTCCCTTCGCGGCGGCTTGCGCACGCTGGGCGCCCCGCCGTCGAACGGACCGTGGGTGGCTCCTGCCCCGCTCGTGGCCGGTGCCGCAGGTGACCGCCCAATCGGGGTCGCCGACGGCGCCGCTGGCCACGGCGACGGCGACGGCGAGGCATACGTGGCGTCGGATCGCGCGACCGAGCCGACGGCGCCGCTGTCGCCCACCGGGCGCGACCTGCACGACCGGTTCGTCGCCGCGATCGACGATGACCTCGACATGCCCGGCGCAATGGCCCTGCTCCGCGAGATCCTCCGCACCTCGATCCCGGCCGAGGAGCGGCGCTGGCTCATCCTCGATGCCGACCTGGTCCTCGGACTGGACCTGCACAAGGTCTGGGATGAGGCGGCCGGCACGGGGTCCCTTGACGACACCGACGAACCTGTTGAGACGACCCCGGAGATTCGCTCGATGCTCGCGGAACGTGCGGCGGCCCGCGCCGCCGGGGATTACGGGCGCGCAGACGCGATCCGCGACGAGCTGGCATCCCTCGGGCTGGAGGTCGTCGACGGCGCCGACGGGTCACGCATCAGGACGAAGATCCGACCATCCTGAGGTCGTGTCAGTCGGGTCGCACCAGCAGGTCGCGGCGGGACCCGAAGCGATCGATGATCCGGTAGAAGTTGCGCTTGCTGAGGCGATCACGTTCGCTCTCGGGGAGCATCGTGTAACCCCGGTGCTCATGACGGGTCAGCGGGAGGCCATCGATGCTCACGGCGCGGCGGGGTGGCTGCCCAGGACCCTCGTCGCGCAGGACGAGGCTCCACCAGATGTCGAGGTTCCGATAGAACCGAAAATGCTCGTCGAACGGTCCCCGCTCGATGTAGTCGGCCCGCCGGAACGCCTGGCAATAGCCCTCGATGGCATCCACGTCGCCCGCCGGCGCGGACTCGAACTTGCGGAGGTCGGTGGACACGATGCCCCACCCGCCGGCCACGGCGATCGACGGGTCCGAGAGTGCCTCGACGAGCGGCGTCACGATGTCGCCGGTCACCTCCACGCTCGTGTCGAGCAGGACTGCGACAGCGGCGCTCGCTCGCCGCAACCCGACATTGAGGGCCGCGCCATGACCGAGCCGTTCGCTCGTCCAGACCACCTCGACCGGGACATCGGCCGAAGGTTCAGCGTCCATGGCCACGAGCACGGACGTCTGCTCATCCGAAGGGCCGTCGGCGACGACCACGACCGTGGTGCCCGGCGGCGAGACCGAACGGAGGCCGCTCAAGATGCGATCGAGATCGTCCGCCCAGTCCGTGGCCACCAGCACCACGGTGGCAAGGCCGACGGGTGCCTCGTCGAGTCGTGACGGCACGTTCCGGCTTGTGCCAAAGCGAGTCCGGGTGACCTCGGCGACATCTGGTGGCGCGGCGGGCGACAGGGCGAAGTCCGTCCCGCGATCGACGACCTTCCAGCCGGCGTCCTCGATCTCCTCGCGCAGGCGATCCGCCTCAGGCCAGTCACGTGCCTCACGCGCCCTCGCGCGGGCGTGTGCGGCCGACAGGACCCCTTCCGGGATCCGCTGACGACTCATCGGGGCAGGATAGACGCGACTGGGTCGGGACGCGTGGGTGGACGGGACCCGCCGGGGCTGGGGCTTCTCGGCGTCAGTTCGGTGGCATCAGCGCCGGCGGCACCTCACCGAACGGCCATGCAGTTGGACGTCAGCAGGGACCCGCGGTCGTGATGACCTCGTTGACTCCGTGCTCGCCGTCGCCGACATCCCTAGAATCGGGCTGTGAAGAGAATTGGCTTCCTGTCGTTCGGCCATTGGTCGACGTCGCCCTACTCGCAGGTCCGGTCAGGCGCTGACGCGCTCATCCAGTCGATCGAGCTCGCGGAGGCGGTCGAGGACCTGGGAGCCGACGGCGCCTACTTCCGCGTCCACCACTTCGCCCAGCAACTGGCGTCACCGTTCCCGCTCCTGTCCGCGATCGGGGCTCGAACGAGACGAATCGAGATCGGGACCGCGGTCATCGACATGCGCTACGAGAACCCGCTCTACATGGTCGAGGACGCCGGTGCGGCCGACCTCATCGCGGGTGGTCGCCTGCAGCTCGGGATCAGCCGCGGTTCACCCGAGCAGGTCATCGACGGCTTCCGGTACTTCGGCTACGTGCCGCCCGACGGCCAGACGGACGCCGACATGGCCCGCCAGCACACTGAGGTCTTCCTGCAGGCGCTGTCAGGCGCCGGATTCGCGCAGCCCAGCCCTTCACCGATGTTCCCGAACCCGCCCGGTTTGCTCCGCCCCGAGCCGCACTCGCCCGGGTTGCGCGATCGGATCTGGTGGGGTGCCGGATCGCGCCCGACGGCGGAGTGGGCGGCCCAGCAGGGCATGAACATGATGTCCTCGACCCTGATGACCGAGGACGCGGGTGTTCCGTTCCACGAGCTCCAGGCCGAGCAGATCCGGCTGTTCCGTGCGGCATGGACGGCGGCGGGGCACCAGCGCGAGCCGCGGGTGTCGGTCAGCCGGAGCATCTTTGCGCTGGTCGACGACCGTGACCGGGCGTATTTCGGGCGCGGCAACCAGGAATCCGACAAGGTCGGCTACCTGGACGCTCAAACCAAGGCGATCTTCGGGCGTTCGTACGCGGCGGAGCCCGATGTCCTCGTCAAGGAGCTCGCCGGGGACACGGCGATCCAGGCGGCGGACACGCTCCTGCTCACGGTCCCGAACCAGCTTGGGGTCGAGTACAACGCCCACGCGATCGAGAGCATCCTCAAGTTCGTGGCCCCGGAGCTCGGCTGGCGCTAGGCGGTCGATCCGCCCAGGCCGGAGGTCAGCCGACGAGAACGGAGCGATTTCTCGGCTTCCGGCCGATGTAGGCAAGGAACCGATCTTCCGAAAATGCGTGGCGCCTGGTTGCAGGCGCACAAACGGCCGTCCTCGGATCGGAGGCTGATGGGGCCCCAGTCGGCACTGGCACACGGCAGGTACTGTGTGCCGATGGAGGAGCAGGGTCCGGCCGTGGAACTCGATGACTACCTGCCCCGCCACATCCGGACATTTCTCGAGGAACGGTTTTGGCGGCCGATCGAAGCCCAAGCGACGCTCGAGGTCCTCCGCGACGACCCTGAGTTCCTTGCGGATCCGGGAAGGCATCCGGCGATCTTCGCCGACCACGGTGTTGTCCATGTCCGGGACGTCGCCCTCGGGCTCGTGCGACTGCTGGACACGATCAACGGCGTCCTCCTCCCCTGGCGGCCGGCCAACCGGCAGCAGTTCATCCGGGCATTCGGCGTCGCGCTGGCTTACCTCCACGACATCGGGATGGTTGACATGACCCGGTCCGGGCGGCGGGTGCACGCCCTGTTCGCGGCGCATGCAGCGTTCGGGCCGGATGTCGCCCCACTGGTCGAACACCTGCTGGCGACGGGACCGGTTGGCACGCGACTGGCCGAGATCGCTCGCGTGGCTCCGTTCGCCACGCCGCTCGAGATCGTCCTCAGAGAGATGCTCAGCATGAGCGTCGCCCACAGCAAGACCGCTGTCCCGGCCGACGTGCTCAACGACCGAGTGGCCTTTCGGCGACTGCTGCAACGGATGGTCTTCGCCAGCCTCGACGACCACCGCGTGGCCAAACTGTTGCCGCGGGCGGCGGACACGTCACCCATGCCTGCGAACGCGAACACCGACGTCTACGAGGACCCTTCACGGTCGTTCGCGTGGCTCGCCGCACAGAGGGGTCCGCATGCCGAGCTCGCCGACGACGTCGTGGACGTCCTGCGGGCGCTACGGGCCGCGGACGTGCTGCGTCAGCGCGGCACAGTCCTGCGCACGTCCGGTGGGTTCGAGGTGTGCATGGACGCCGAGACAGCTCGCGCCGTCTGCACGCTGCGACCCGCAACCGGTGATGCCGCGTACGTGATCATCTACGACGACCGCCGCGGCGCAGGCGAAGCCAACATCAGCGCCGCATTCGTCACCCCACAAGGGCACCTGCGAATCGCGTTCCATCGGGGCGGCTTCGGCAGCGAGGAGGCCGCCCGGCGGGCGGCGGCGAGCGTCGCAGACGTGATTGACGACATCCAGGCAGACGTGATCCCGTCGTTCGGTGGCGTCTCCGTCGGCAACCTCCTCGCCGCTCCGACCCGCTCGAGTGACGACATGCAGATCCAGCTCGAGCGCCCCGACGACGAGCCGGGCTTTGCCGACGATGTCCTGGCGCTGGTCGCGGCCCTTGACCCGGCAATCGCACGACGACTCGCGACGGTCGCCGACACCGAGGGTGCGGCGCCAGCCGAACAGCGTCGCTTCTTCTCCGCCGAGCCCGTCGATGGCGCGGGGCCAGAGGCTGCTGAGCTGCTGCGGCAGATGGCCCAGCATGGCGTCGGGACGGACGGGCTGGACCGGGCGGCTGCGTTCGCCGAGGCTTGCCGCGCGACGATCCGGGCAGGCGAAGTCCTCGTTGTGCCGGGATCGGCGCCGTCATTCGTGTACGTTCCGACCGGGCCTGGGCTGGTGGTCCGCCCGACCGGTGGCTACGCGCCCTCGCCGCTGGCGCCGTGGGTACCGGTGGGTACGACCGGCGTGATCCGCCGCGCCGAGCGGAACAGCGAGATCGTCGCGGAACGCGACGTTGATGTGATCATGATCCCCGGTGAGCTGTACGCCCGGGCCTGGCTGCGCCCGCTCCGTGTCGATGAGCTCGCGTTGCGCCTGCAGCCGCCGGTCGCGGCCACATGACGATGACCACCGTCGAGCGCGTCGTCGCGCTTCAGCGGGTCGGGCTGTTTGCCGAAGTACCCGGCCGCACCCTCGCGGCGCTCGCTCGGCGGGCCTCCGAGATGGACGTCGCACCGGGGACGCTCGTGATCGCCGAGGGCGCGGTCGAGGAGCACATGTACGCCGTTGTGCGCGGGCGCGTTCGGGTCCACCACGGCGAGCGGAATGTCATCGAATTGGGTGCCGGGTCGACGGTCGGCGAGCTCGCGGCACTCGTGCCGGAGCCACGTGCCGCGTCGGTCACGGCGCTCGAGCCGACGACCCTGCTGCGGATCGACCGTCCGCTGCTGGAGGAGCTGCTCGCCGATCGGCCGGCGCTGGCGCACGGGATCATCGTCGCGCTCGTTGCGATGGTGCGCGAGCGAGCTCAGTCCGAGGCTGACACGACGCCGAAATGACCGGGCCTGTCAGGTCGAGCCGCGGAGCCGTTCGCTGGCTGACGGCGCAGGCCGTCGTATTCGGCGCGATGGCCGCGCTGCTGGGCATTGTCGCCAACGCGATGTTCCTGCACGCCTACGGATCGGCGTGGCTCCCCGTGACCTACATCGCAATCGGCATAGCAGGGATCATCGTGTCGGGTGCCGTCGCCCACGCCGCGCAGCGATTCGACCTACTAGGCATCTCGGTCGTCGTGCTCGGCGGGGCCGCGATCGGGATCGCCGCCTCCTGGATCATCGCGACCGGGGGCGATGCCGCGTGGGTGTCCGCTCCCCTGCTCGTCCTGTTCCCGATCCTGATCCAACTCGGCTTCGTGTTCATCGGTGGGCAGGGCGGCCGGCTCCTCGACATCGCCGGGATCAAGGCGAGCTTCCCGAGGATCATGGCCGGCTTCCCGATTGGCGCCGTGCTCGGGGGCGTGCTCGGTGGACAGCTGGTGGCCTGGCTCGGGCGGACGGAGGACTTGCTGCTGGCGACTGCGCTTGCCCAGACGGCGTTCGCCGCGCTCGTCTGGGCAACGGCGCGGCGGTACGCCACACTGCTCGGCTCACCGGGTCCGGAACCGTCGCCCAGCGCGCCTGCGCGCGAGGATCAGGATCAGTCGTCCGGCTTCTCCCTGCGGCGGTCGCTGGCGGGCCGGTTCGTGGTGTTGATCCTCGGCTACCAGGTCCTGTCGGCGCTGGGCAGCCAGCTGTCCGACTTCCTGGTCTACGACCGCGCGTCCGCCCAGTACGCCGATCCGGCGGACCTTGCCGGGTTCCTCGCCTCCTACACGGCGGTCATGAACGTCGTGGCGATCGCCTTCCTGGCCCTGCTGGCCGGCCCCTTGCTCCGTCGCTTCGGGCTGCGGCTGGGCATCCCCGCCAACCCGCTGGTGCTCACCGCCCTGGCCCTCGCCATGGTCGCGGTCAACGCGATGAGCGGTGGCACCTCCTTCGTGCTCCTGGTGATCGTGTCCGCTGCCCGGATCGCCGACATCGCGCTCACCGATGGGATGACCCGCACGTCGATCAACGCCACCTATCAGGTGCTCCCGGAGCGCGGCCGCCTGTCATTGCAGGCCGCGGTTGAGGGGATGGGCGTGCCGATTGCCATCGGGATTTCGGGCGTGCTCATCCTGGTTCTCAACGCCCTGCCATTCGCCCTCCCTGCGACGATCATCGTCACCACGATCGTCTGCGCGGTCTGGACCATGGTGGCATTCCTCCTCTATCGCGCCTATGGGCCGGCACTCGTCGACGCGCTCCGACGCCGGCCGCTCCTCGGCCCGATGGCCGACCTCGACGCCACCTCCGAGGACGAGGCCATCGCGCGACGACTCCTCTCGAGCGCGGACCCGCGGGTGACGCGGCTGGGCGTCGACCTCCTCGGAATCATGGCCTCCCCGGCGCTTGCGACGGAGCTTGGCGGGCTGGCCGGTGACGCGCGGCCAGACATCCGGATGTCCGCGCTCGCCGCGCTTGCGGCATCGGGCGATGAGGCTGCAAGACGGCGACTCGCGGGCGAAGTCCGCGCCGGGATCGGCTCGACGGACCCAGCCATCCGGCTGCGTGCGGCTGCTGCGCTCGAGGTCCTTGACCAGGGCGATCGGGCAGCGGCCGCTGCGCTCCTGGAGGACGGCGACGTCGAGGTCCGATGCGCTGCGCTCGAATTGGTACAACCCGGCGACTTGTTCGCTGTGGCACCCACCATCGCGGCGCTCGATGACGCCCGCTCGGCCGGCGCCGCCGCGGGCGCAGTCGGCCGCCTCGGCGACGCAATGGTTCCGTCGTTGGCCGGGCTGCTCGACCGCACGCCGTGGCAAGCGTCCCTGCTCGCGATTCGCCTCGTCCGGGCGGCAACCGGCCGGTCGGCGGCGCGCGACGACGTCCTCGTCCGGAACATCGGGCACCGCGATCGCGAGCTCGGGCTTGTCGTGATGGAGCGCCTCGGCACGCTCGAGCCGGCCCAGGGCGCGATCGCCGAGGAACTCGATCGCGCGCTGCCTGAGGATGTGCGTCACGCGACCCGAATCCTGGCGGCGCTCGTTGCGATCGACGCCGCGGGAGACGACCACCGAGAGACCGATGCGCCGCTACAGCGGGCTCTTCGCGACGAGCTCGACCTCGCCTGCCTCCGCGTGAAGACGGGCCGCCTCGCGCGACATGGCGCCACACGACTCGGCCCGGCGATGGTCGAGCTCGATGCGAGCGGGCCGCGAGGATCCCTTGCCCTCGAGGCACTGGAGGTCCTCCTGAGCCCCATCGAGGCCAGGCAGGTGCTACCGCTGCTCAAGCGTGATCTGGCCATGGCAGAGCGGCTGGAGCGCCTGCCCCCGACGGCAGGCGACGTGCCGACCAGTTTCGCGGGTTGGCTGAAGGATCTGGTCGAGGATCCCGCTGGCAATTGGCGATCGACTTGGCTCCGCGCCTGCGCCGTCCACGCCGCGCAGGCCCGGCGCATGCTCGACCAGATCGATCTGGACACGGCCCGCGCGCTTGGCGACCCGATCATTGACGAGCTGCTGGACGCAGCGCCTATCGCCTCTTCGGGATAAGGCGGCGGCTGCTGGCGGCGTAATTGACAACCGCGCATCCGGCGCCGCCCACGGGATCTGGCGCCCCCGGACGGACTCGAACCGCCGACGCAGGCCTTAGGACGGCCTCGCTCTGTCCACTGAGCTACGGGGGCGCGGGTTCCATCCTACCGCGCCCGCATCCCGACGCCGGTCCGGGAACTCGCTCCGAGCAAGCCGCGTCATCCTCCCAGGGCCGTTGCTCCTCCCGCGGCGGCCTGCTCCCCTCCGGCATCCGCCGAATGGGGGCGCCAAGGACCCTCGCGTACAATCCCGACCGAGATGCGCCTCTCTCCCCTACCCGATCTCGTCCTGTATGGCCGCGCCGATTGCGGGCTGTGCGATGAGACGCGGACATTCCTCATGGAGCTCCTGTCCGCACGCCGCGAGGCTGGGCTGGCCACACCGGAGCTGATCGAACGCAACATCGAGAGCGACGCGTCGTGGGAGCGCGAGTTCTTCGCCTCAATCCCGGTGGTCGAGCTTGGCGACCGACGGATCGAGCTTGCAACGAGCCCGGCGCGCGTCCAGCGCCTGCTCACCGACGTCCTGGGCGCTTGACAGCGACATGAATGGCACGGACCTGACGATCCTCGTGGCCCTGGCGGCCGGGGTGATCAGCTTCCTTTCGCCGTGCGTGCTGCCCCTGGTGCCCGCCTACGTAGGGCAGCTGAGTGCGATTGCCGTCGCTTCCGCCGCCAATGGATCGAGGCCCTCGCGGTGGACCGCAATGCGCCACGCACTCGCCTACGTCGCCGGGTTCGGCACCGTGTTCACGCTCCTCGGCATCACCGCCACGTTTGCAGCTGGGCCGCTCGTCGACTACCTGCCAACGCTTCGGATCATCGGTGGCGTCGTCCTGATCGTGCTAGGGCTGAACCTTGCCGGGATCCTCCGGATCCCCGCCCTGGAACGGACGTGGCGGCCGCTCGATCCGGGTGCGGCGGGTTCGTTGGCGACGGCCACCAACTCGATCAGCCTGGGCAGGACCACGTCACCCACGCTGGCCGATCGCCTCGGGGGGCGGATCGTCAGCGCGCGGGGCGGTTGGCTTGCCTCCTTCGGGCTTGGCGCGATCTTTGCGATCGGCTGGACGCCGTGCATCGGGATCATCCTCGGCGGCATCCTGACCCTCGCGGCGACCTCGGCGACCGTGCTCCAGGGCTCGTTGTTGCTGGTGGCGTACACCCTCGGGCTCGGCTTGCCATTCCTGCTGATCGCGGCCGTCTACGACCGGGCCCCGCGCCTCCTGGCGCCGCTGGTTCGACACGGCCGCGTCGTGTCGCTCATTGGCGGCCTGCTCGTCGCGTTCATCGGACTGGCCATGGTCTTCGACTGGCTGTCGCTCTTCCCGCGCTACTTCAACTTCAACACGGCCATCTGAGTGACCCAACGCCCAGGCTTCACCCACCGCCGTGAACGCCATGGCCTGGTGGGACCGTTCAGTGGCCGGCAACTGCTCGCCGCGTTCGGCGTGGTCGTCGTCGCGATCATCGTGCTCGCCGCCGTCACGACACCCCTGGGCAATACCGCGGACGGACCCGGGACGGTCGACCCGCTGCCCACCCAGTTCATCATCGGACCCGAGCCGCAGGAGGGCCTGCAACCCGGCGACCTGGCGCCGGAGTTCGAGGCGACGCTCGACGACGGCTCGACGTACCAGCTGACCGACCTCGACGGCCAGCCAATCCGCCTGGCCGACCTGCGTGGGAAAGCGGTGTGGATCAACTTCTGGGCGAGCTGGTGCCCGCCGTGCCAGCAGGAGACACCAATCATCCGAGACCTCGCCGAGCGCTACCTGGACGCCGGCCTCGTCGTCGTCGGGATCGCTGTCCAGGAGACCGAACCGGCCGATATCCGCGCCTACGCCGATCGCTACCAGCTCGACTACACGATCGGGTTCGACGCGTCAGGGCACGTGTTCCGGCGTTACCGCGTGTACGGCCTGCCGACGCAGTTCTTCATCCGACCCGATGGGGTGATCGCGTCGGTCGGGAAGACGGTCGACGAGGCGGCCGCCGTCGCCGCCATCGAGGCCATCCTGCCGTAGCGGTGACCTGACCTGTTCGCGGCCCAACACCCGCGCGCATCAAATACCAACCCGCGTTGTGGCCGCCTTGGATCCAACCCGGTGAACGCTCTCGCTGCCCCCGATCACTACGCACATGGGCATTTGGAGAAGGATCGGCCTCGCCGTAGCGGGAGACGTCGCCTCGCACTACGGCGATTGGTAGCTGACTTCGAGGCGCCAGGCGGGGCCGCGGTCGCAAAGCGTGACTGCGTCGACTAGGTGCTCAGCTCGTACCGGAACCGGTCCCGGTCGCGCACCAATCGCCCGATCGGATGCTCTCGCTCGTGGGAGAGCACGACGATCCACCCTTCGTCCGCAGCCTGCGCGAACAGCGCGCCCTTCTGCGTGACGGAGTCGAGTGGAAAGTCGTCAAACGACGTCACCCACCGTGGGTTCGCCGCCCACGGCCGCATGAGGAGATCGCCGAAGAAGGCCAGGGTCCGCCCGCCGTCACCACGCTCGAACGACGATCGCCTGGTGACCCGCAGAGTGGCCTCCCGTCGGGACGACGGACACGCCGGGCAGGATCTCGCGTTCGCCTTCGGCCCAGCCCTCTGCACCCCAGTCGCGAACCAGGGTGAGCTCCGGCTGGACGTACGACGCCACGACCCGCGAGTTGTCGCTGAGCGCCACGTCCCACTCTGCGCGCTGGGCCACGATCGAGGCCCGCGGGAACGCCCGCGAGCCATCGGCCAGCAGCAGGCCGCCGGCATGATCGAAGTGGAGATGGCTCATGGCCACGACGTCGACCGTGTCGGGTGCAAACCCGGCCGAGTGCAGCGCTGGCACGACCGCGGGCCCCTCGTAGACCCGCATCGCCCGGGCCTTCTCATCGATCCGTTCGCCGATCCCGGTCTCGACCAGCACGCGACCGGCCGGCGTCTCGACCAGGAGGCAATTGAGCGCCTGGAGCAACCGCCGGTTGGCGATCGACCTCGTCGCCGACGAGGTTCCCCCACAGGATCCAGGGCACCGGGCCGAACAACGCGCCAGCGTCGGATCGGAAGGTCCCGGCCTGGATCAGCGCGACGCGAACGCCACCGCCAAGATCCCGCGCCCAATCGACTGCGTCGTTTATCGCCATCGGCTAGGACCTTGAGGATTCCTCGGTCCGGCTGGCCGGCTCGAAATCCCGGTGGAAGGCGGACGCCGTTGGCTCCGACTGGCCCTGGTACTTCGACCCGAGCTCAGGCGACCCGTAGGGCCGGTCCACGGAGCTCGACATCCGGAAGAAGCTGATCTGGCCGATCCGCATCCCCGAATACAGCGCGATCGGCAGGTTGGCGACGTTTGACAGCTCGAGGGTGAGGTTGCCCTTCCACCCTGGATCCACGTACCCAGCCGTCGAGTGGATCAGGAGGCCCAGCCTGCCCAGGGACGACTTGCCTTCCAGGCGCGCCACGAGGTCGTCCGGCAGCTCCACCCACTCGTGCGTCTGGCCAAGCACGAACTCGCCGGGGTGGAGGATGAACGGCTCGTCATCGGCGATCGTCAGCAGCTCGGTCAGGTCCGGCTGCGGGGCGCGGACATCGATGTACGCGTAGCGGTTGTTGCGGAAGACGCGGAAGCTCCGGTCCAGGTGCAGGTCGACCGACGACGGCTGGAGGTCATGCGCGTCGTACGGCTCGATCCTGACCGTCCCTGCCTCGAGGGCGCTGCGGATGTCCCGGTCCGACAGGACGCTCACTTGGCGTAGCTCCCGCTGCCGCGTTCGGCGTAGAGCGAGTCGACCTCGCGCTTGAGGGCCTCGAGGTCCTCGAAGCTCTGGTAGACGCTCGCAAAGCGAATGTAGGCGATCTGGTCGATGCCGCGGAGCTGCTCCATCGCCAGCGCCCCGATCCGCGACGAGGGCACCTCCGTGACCCCGGCAGAGCGCAGCTCCGCTTCGATGGCGTCGGCGGCTCCTTCCGCGGCCCCGTCGGCGACCGGTCGGCGGGTCAACGCCTTCCGCAGCCCTGACACGAGCCGTTCGCGATCGAACTCCTGGCGGGCGCCATCCCGCTTGATGACGATGAGCCGCGCCGCTTCGACCCGTTCGTAGGTGGTGAACCGGAACGAACAGGCTGCGCATTCACGGCGTCGCCGAATCGTCGCCGAATCATCGAGGTCGCGCGAGTCGACGACGCGGGTCTCCCGCTCGCCGCACTGGGGGCAGCGCATGGCTCTCCTGCACGGTCGCACCACAAGGGCTTGTGGTGTGCAGCGAGGATACCACTACATGGTGTGGTCGTTGGGGTCCGTTCAGGGATCGACGAATTCGGTTAGAGGTCGAAGATCTGGCGTTCCGACGGGCCGTCATCGATCCGCAGGTCGTCCGCGCGGATCGCTTGCCGGGCGATCGCCTCGCGGGCGTGGATGAGGTTCAGGTAGCCGCGTTTGATCGAGGTCTGGGCTTCCAGCTCGCGGCTGCCCCGCCGGGACGACGCGAGCATGTTGGCGCCGTGTTCGACCATGCCGAGCGCCCGGCTGGCCCGTTCGATGTCGGAGACAAGCTCGTCCCGGATCGACTGCGCGCGACGCGGAGCCTTGAGGGCGCGCGCTTCCTCACCGTATCGCTCCATGGCCTCGGACGCGTCGACCACCGTTTGATTGATCATCTCCGGCCCGGCCTGGTGGTGGCGGACCGCGTCGATCCGACCCGCAGCGGCCTCGAGCTGGGCATCCACCCGGGCGGCCAGGTCCTTGACGCCGCCACGGAACTGATGGATCTCGCGCGTTCGAGCGGCAATCCTGGCGGTCCCCCGGAAGACCACCAGGAGACCCGCCGCCAGGGCGATGAACGCCATGACGGGCAAGAGAACGGCTGCCAGCTCCATCAGCGGATCCGGGTTCGCGCCGTCAGGTCGAGCGCCCGCGGAGCTGGTCGAGGAGGGCAGCACCCACCTCGAACAGGTCGCCGACGACGAGCAGGTCCGCGAATTCGGCGATTGGTGCGTCCGGGTCGCGATTGATGGCCACGATGCTGCCGGCGGTCTGCATGCCCACCTTGTGCTGGATCGCGCCGCTGATCCCGAGCGCGAGGTAGAGCTCGGGCTTGACGATCTTGCCGGTCTGACCGATCTGCTGGCTATAGCCAATCCAGCCGGAATCGACCGCCGCTCGGGTGGCTCCGACCGCCCCGCCCAGCACCTCGGCGAGCTGTTCCACGAGCGTGAACCCGTCCGTCCCGCCGATGCCCCTTCCACCGGCGACGATGATCCTGGCCTCCTCGATCGGCGCCGCCGCACCCGCTTCGCTGACCCGTTCGATCACCTTGACCTTCGGCAATGCAGGTTCCCGGCTCGGCACATCGCGCGCCTCGACCGCGCCGGCAGCGGCCGCCGCCTCCGCGGTCACGACGTTCGGCCGGACCGTGACGATGCCGCGACCGCCGGAGAACCCGGACGTCGTCACGAGCTTGCCTCCGAAGACGCTCATCTCGACCGCCGGGCCGTCGGCCGTCCAGCTGACGGCCGTGGCGTTGGTCAGGACCCCGAGACCGGTCAAGGCCGACAGTGCGCCGGCGAGGTCGCGCCCATCCGGGCCCGCGCCGACCAGGATCGCATCGGGTGCCGCGGACGCGGTCGCGAGCATGGAGGCAACCACGTCTGCGGCGAGGGCGGCCCAGGCATGGTCGTTCGCTGAGGGCACCGTCACGGCAAGTACCCGCGGTACGAAGGCGGCAAGCTCCTGGGCCGGTCCATCGGGTTGCTCCGTGACGACGATCCCGAGCACGTGGTGGCCGGCTGTTTCGCCGAGAGCCCGGGCAAGGGTCGCGACTTCGGCGCTGATGTTCGCCAAGTGACCGTCCTGACCCGGTTCGCCGACAACCCACAGCTCGGCCATCAGATGAGCCGCCGTTCGGCGAGGAACGCCACGATCCGAGCCGCGCCCTCGGTGGCAGAACCGCGGACCACCTCGGTTGCGCCGCGCGCCGGCGGGATGCGGGTGTCGAGCACCTTCGTGGTTGCCACGGCCCCGCCCACGGACGCCGGATCCATTTCGAGATCCGCGAGCGATCGCGTCGTGATCTCCTTCGCCCGCGCGGCCATGATCCCCTTGAGGGACGGGTATCGCGGTTCGCCCAGCGCCTGCGTACAGGAAATCAGCGCCGGCATCGGCGCCTCGAGCAGGTCGTACCCGGTTGGGCTGATACGTCGGACACGGACGGTGCGGGCCGCCTCGTCGGGCTCGATGCTCGACGCGTAGGACAGGAACGGCAGCCCGAGATGCGCTGCCACCGCCGACGGCACGCTGCCGCCCAGGCCATCGGACGTGTCCACGCCGGCGAGGACCAGGTCGCATTCGATGGTGCGAAGGGCCGCCGCAAGCACCGCGGCGGTCGACACGGCGCATGAGCCTTGCAGGACCGGGTCCGTGACATGGACGCCTCGCGTCGCGCCCATCGCCAGCGCTTTGCGCAGCGTGTCTGGCGCCGCCGACGGCGCCATCGACAGCAAGGTGACCTCGCTACCCTCTCCAGCGGCTGCCGTCAGCTTGAGCGCGGCTTCGAGCGCGTACTCGTCGTTGCCGTTGACGACGGCCGGGGTGGACGCCCGGTCCAGGCGACCGTCAGGGCCGAGCCGCTCCCCGCCCGACGCTGGGTCGGGGACCGGTTTCACCAGGACGACGATGTGCACGAAGTCGGTACCTCCTCCCTGCGATCAGCCGTCCGAACCGAGCGCGGCGCGGTCCGAACCGAGCTAGGCTCGGTCCTTGCCAAGCAGTGCTCGCGCGATCACGAGCCGCTGGATCTGTTGGGTCCCCTCGTAGATCTGCGTGATCTTCGCGTCGCGCATCATGCGCTCCACCGGGAACTCGTCGATGTACCCGTAACCACCGAGCACCTGCACGGCGTCAGTGGTCACCCGCATCGCCGCATCCCCGGCCACGAGTTTACACATCGCCGACCACCGGCTGGCATCGGCGGAGCCCGCCTCGATCTCGGCGCATGCCTTGTACAGGACCTGGCGCGCCGATTCGGTCGCCGCATCCATGTCCGCGAGCATCGCGCCGACCATCTGGAGGTCGCCGATCCGCTGCCCGAACTGGCGCCGCTGGGTCGCGTATTCCGTCGCCACCTCCAGCGCCCCCTGGGCGATCCCCACGGCCTGCGCCGCGATCCCCGGACGGCTCCGGTCGAACGTGCGCATGGCAAGCTCAAACCCGTCACCGTCATCGCCAACCCGGTTCGCCGCCGGGACTCGGACCGCGTCGAAGGCAAGTTCAGCAGTCGGGCTCCCCCGGATCCCCATCTTGTGCTCGATCCGTGGGACGGAGAAGCCGGGCGTGGGAACCTCGACGACGAAGCAGCTCAGCCGGCGATGGCGGACGGCATCGGGATCGGTCACGGCAAACACCGTGATCAGGTCCGCTACGGATCCGTGACTGATGAAGCGCTTGGAACCGGTGATGACATAGTCGTCGCCGTCGCGCACGGCCCGCGTTCGCGTGGCGGCGACATCCGATCCAGCCTCGGCTTCGGTCAGGGCGAAGGCGATCAGCATGTCTCCGCTTGCCAGCCGTGGGAACCAACGGGCGTGCTGATCGGGCGTCCCCGCCAGGAGCAGCGGGAGGGCACCGAGCTCCTGGACGGCCAGGATCAGTCCGGTTGTGGCACACGCCCGGCTGAGCTGCTCAATGGCGAGACACAGGGAGAGGAGGTCACCGCCCAACCCGCCGTGCTCCGTCGGGAACGGCAGGGCGAGGATGTCCTGGGCGGCCAGGAGCTGGCGCAGATCCTCGGGGAACTCGGCCGTGCGATCGATGTCGGCGGCACGAGGCGCGACACGTTCGTCCGCGAGCACGCGAACGGCATCGCGCAGGAGCTCCTGCTCCTCCGTCAACCGGTAGGGGCCGTGGACTGGGCTCGTCGCGGTCACCGCGACCGATCGTAGCACCGGACCGCGTCCAGCTCTGCCGCTCCTGGGCCGATTACCCCTCTTGTCGAGGCCACGGGCGCCGCGTACGCTCCGTCGTGCCGGGAATCGTTGCTTCGGGGTCGACGGAGCCGGCAGGACGGGGACGAGGGATGGACCAGACGCAGCAGCTGCTCGCGATGACGCTCGCGGCCGCGCTCGGCATCGTCGCGACGCTCGCAATCCTCAGAAACCAGCGCCGGGCGCTTGAGCCGCCCCGTGAATCGCCGTTCGCGGCCTCCACCGAGGGCGAGAAGCGTTGCCCAAAGTGCGGCATGGGCAACCTGTGGACGGATGACCGCTGTATCAGCTGCGGCGGCAAGCTCCCCGGCTAGCCGACGACCGGCAGCCGCCGGTCCGCCGGGGCCGCGGCGATCCGTGCGGCGAGCACCTCGCTGACATCGAGCGTCGCGACGGCCTGACCGCCGTCCGCGGCAGCGAGCCCATCGCTGAGCATGACCATGCAGAACGGGCAGGCGGTGGCAACCGTGGCCGCGCCCGTTTCGACGACCTGGCGGGCACGCTCCGCGTTGATCCGTGTGCCGCGCGTCTCCTCCATCCACATCCGGCCGCCGCCGGCGCCGCAGCAGAACGTGTTCTTGCCGCTCTTGTCCATCTCGGTGATCGTCAGACCGGCGGCACCCAGCACGTCGCGCGGCGCGCTGACCACGTTGTTGTAGCGGGCGAGGTAACAGGAGTCGTGGACGGTCACCCCACCGGGCCGGTGGTCTCCGGTCGCCGATGTGGCGTCCTCGGGCAGGGTCGCGAGGCGACCCGAGGCGACGAGCTCGGCGAGGAAGGTGCTGTGGTGGACGATCTTGAACGTCCCGCCCAATTGGCCGTACTCGTTGCCGATCGTGTTGAAGCAGTGCGGGCAGGCGGTCACGATCGTGCGCTGCCCCATCTCGTACCTGTTGAGCGTCTCGACGTTGCCCGAGGCGAGGATCTGGAAAACGTAGTCGTTGCCCATCCGGCGCGCGGGGTCACCGGTGCACGACTCCTCCTGGCCGAGGATCGCGAAGCTGACCCCGGCGGCATGGAGACATGTCGCCACAGCTCGGGCGACCTTCTGGTTGCGGGTGTCGAACGCCGCCGCGCAGCCGACCCAGTACAGGACCTCGAGCTCGCCGAGACCACCGGCCGCGGCGACATCGGCCACGAGCGGGACGTCGAAGGAGAGTCCCTTCGTCCAGTCGGTCCGAGCCGAGGAGGGCTGGCCCCATGGGTTGCCCTGGCTCTCCATCGCCCGGAACGCGGGCGTCAGCTCGGCCGGGAAGCGGCTCTCCTCGAGCACCAGGTTCCGGCGGAGCCCGACGATCTTGTCGACGTGCTCGATCAGCACCGGGCAGGCTTCCACGCACGCGCCGCAGGTCACGCAGTCCCAGACCGCGTCGTACGGAATGGCGGTGTCGACGATGGGACGGGCCAGGGCTTCCGCCGCCGGCCGGGTGCCCTCGAGCCCGTAGGTCTCGCGGACGATCGGGCTGTTGGGGATCAGGTCGATGCCGTGCTCGGCGTCGACCGACATGTCCCGGATGCCCATGATGAAGGTCTTGGGGTTGAGCGGCTTGCCGGTGTTCCAGGCGGGGCACGCCTGCTGGCAGCGACCGCACTCGGTGCAGGTGAACCCGTCGAGCAGGTCCTTCCAGCCCAGGTCCTGGAGGGTCTTGAGGCCGAACGTCGCGGTCTCGTCCTCGAGGTCCATCTTCGGCAGCTCGCCTCGCGGTGCGAGCTTGCGGAACAGGATGTTCGGGAAGCTCGTCGCGATGTGGAGGTGCTTGGAGAACGGGAGGTAGCACAGGAACGCCGCCACCAGGGCCATGTGGCCCCACCACAGGACGGCGAAGGCGCCCTCGAGGACCCCGGGTGCGAAGGTGCCCCGGAGGGCGACCGCCAGGGCGTTCGAGACGAACGCACCCGTGATCTCGCCGTGTCGAGCGACTTCGAACGCCTGCGCCAGCAGTTCGGTCGCGACGACGCCGCCGATCATCCCGAGGATCACCAGGGCGTCGCGGTTGAACGTGAGGCGGGCCGGCCGAGTCACCAGCCGACGGAAGTACGCCCAGCCGATCGACAGGAGCACGATCACGGCCACGACGTTCTGCATCGCGCTGATGGCCGCCCACAGCATGCCGTCGAAGGGCGCCGACAGGACAGTCTGGATGATTCCGCCGGTCACGATGTCCGCCGTGCCGATCGTCAGCAGCACGAACCCCCAGAAGATCCCGGCGTGGAGGAGGCCTGCCCGCAGGTCCTTGAACATCTTGGTCTGCAGGAACGCGTACTGGACGAGCCCGACGATGCGCGCCGGGACCTGGGCGAAGGGCCGCGACGGCCGGGCAACCGCGAACACGCGGAGGTGGCGGGCCATCGCCAAGGCGAAGAAGATCGCCGCGCCCCAGAACACGGGGAAGACGAGCGGGTAGGCCGGGACCGCGGCAAACGGCTCGAACATCAGCCGCTCCTTCCGTGGTCGTGGGGACCCGCCAGCGTTTCCAGCGCGTGATCGAGAACCGCTTCGAGCGCCTCGAGCGATTCCTGCGCACCCTTCGGGCTCCCCGGCAGGTTCGCGATCAAGGTGCGGCCCCGGACGCCCACGACCCCCCGGGACAGGTCTGCCAGCGGCGTCTTCGCGCGACCCGCAGCCCGCATCGCCTCCGCGAACCCCGGGATGTCGTAATCGATCACCCGCCGGGTCGCCTGCGGCGTCACGTCTCGCGGGGTCAAGCCGGTTCCGCCGGTCGTGACGACCAGGGGATGTCGCTCGGCACCCTCGACCAGGGCGCGCTCGATCGTGGGCTGGTCGTCGGGGATGACCAGCCGCTCCACCGTGAACCCGAGCGCCTCCAGGCGTTGCGCGACCCGTGCGCCCGAGTCGTCCTCGCGGACGCCCGCCGCTGCGCCGTCGCTGGCGGTGATGACCAGTGCCGATCGAACCGGGTCAACCGTCATGCATTGCCCCTGCGTTTCGGACCGAACCGGCCGGCGATCCGGTCTCCGGGATGACGCTTGGGCCGGTCGTCGACCGGACCCGGCGTTCGCTGCCATGTTCCGCTCTTGCCACCGGTCTTCGAGACCAGGCGCACGCCGCGGATCTCGACGCCACGCTCGACGCCCTTGACCATGTCGTACACGGTGAGGGCGGCAACCGACGCCGCGGTCATCGCTTCCATCTCGACCCCGGTCTGACCCGTGGTGGCGGCCTCGGCACGGATCCGAAGGACGCCGGCCACCCGATCGGGCGTGATCGCGACCTGCAGATCCGTCAGGGGCAGCGGGTGGCAGAGCGGGATCAGCTCGCTGGTTCGCTTTCCGCCCATGACCCCCGCGAGCTCAGCCACGCCCAGGATGTCGCCCTTCTCGCCTCCGCCGTCGATCACCAGGCTCATCGTCTCGGGCGAGACCGCCACGGTCGCCTCGGCAACCGCACGCCGTGCCGTGACCGGCTTGGCCGAGACATCCACCATCCGCGGCCGCCCCGACCGGTCGACATGGGACAGCCGTCGACGTTCGGCGCGCGGGGCGGGCTTCTGGTCCATCGATTCCTCCGCTCCAGTTCGGCTGCCCTGGCGGCCCTCGGGCATCTCGCGAGTCATCAGCCGCGGTCGAGCCACCATACCGCGACCTCGGCACCGGCTGGCAGCGAATTGTCGGCCTCAGGAATGATCGCAAGCGCGTCGGCCGCCGCGAGCGCCGAAATCACATGACTCCCCTGCCCGCCCGCGAGCTTCAATCGAACCCGGCCCGCAGGATCGCGCATCGGCGTGCCGGTCTTGTCACGTTCTGACTCGACCCGGATGAAGGCTCGCCGACCGTGACCCTTCGACACCGGTTGCGCCAGGACGCCGCGGTCCGTGGCGCGATACAGGTCGCGTCGACCCGCCAGGCGTCGGAGCGCCGGACGGACGAACAGCTCGAACGTGATCGCGGAGGAGACCGGGTTCCCCGGGAGGCCGAAGACGAGCACCGGCGGGCCGCCACCCGGCCGCGGGGCGGTCCCGAACGCGAATGGCTTCCCGGGCTGGACGGCGACCCGCCAGAGATCGACCCGCCCGATCGTCTCCATGGCGGTCTTCACCACGTCGTACGGACCGACGGAGACGCCACCCGAGACGATCAGAACGTCGGCGCCGGCGTCGAGGCCGCGCTGCAGGCGGCTCATGACGTTGTCGAGCTCGTCGGTCGCGATGCCGAGATCGAGCGCCTCAGCGCCGGCCGCGGTCACCTGGGCCCGGAGGCCTGGCCCGTTGGCGTCGGGGATCCCGGCCGGCCCCAGGGGTTCTCCAGGGCCGCGAACCTCGTCACCGGTGGCCAGGACGCCGACGCGCGGGCGGCGATGGACGACCAGTTCGTCGACGCCGGCGCCCGCGACCAGCGCGATCGACGCCGGCGTCATCGCAACGCCCCGTTCCAGCAACGTTGCGCCCGCCTGGAGATCGCTCGCCTCGTCGCGGATCGAACCACCGCGTGGGACGGAGCGGTGGACGAGCACCTCCGCTGGTAGCGGCCCAGTCGCCTCGCGACCGCGTGGTCCCGGCGTCCCAGCGGCATCCAGCGGTGTCGTGAGCTCGACGGGGACCACGGCGTCGGCGCCGTCGGGCACTCGGGCGCCCGTCGCGATGCGCGAGACCGTTCCTGGGCCGACGGTGACGTCCGGGGCAGCCCCCGCGGCGATGTCCCCGATGACGGCGAGGCGGACCGGGACATCCTCCGACGCCTCGACCGTGTCACTCGCCTGGATCGCGTACCCATCCATCGCCGAGTTCGCCCAGGGCGGCAGGGAGACCTGGGCGACCGGCGATTCCGCGACGACGCGACCCAGGCTGTCCGGCGTGCGAAGGCGCTCCGCACCTAGGGCCTCGACCCCGTCGAGGATCGCCTCGCGCGCGGCCTCCACGCTCAGCAGATCGACGGCCGGCGCGGATGTCATTGGCTCGGCTCGGGCAACGGCGCGACCGCCGGTCCACCCCGGGCTGCGGTCGCGCGGCCACTCGCGATGGCAGCGATGAGCAGCGAAAGGCCGATGATCACGACACCGACCACGATCGCGGACTCCTGCCAGAACCGGAACGGGAACAGCTGGACGAGGCGGTCCGTCGTCGGATCGAACGTATACGAGCCACCCGGAAAGACGATCCGGTGGAAGACCTCGAAGAGCACGTCGAACGCGACGACCGCAATGAGCCCGAGCGCGACGACCGCAGCCGCAAGCCCGACGGCTCCGCGCCGGATGGCCCGCCACACCGGCGATCGATCGCCACGCGCGAACGCCACCCCGAGGACGACGATCGACAGTCCAGCCGCGATCCACAGGCCGGTGAACACCGTCCGGACATCGCGCATGTGTCCGCGCTCGCGTTCGTTCAGGACTGGCTCACCGCGAACGTCGACGTCAAAGGCGGGCGGGCCGAACACGAGGTCGGACAGGATCGCGCCGGTTGCGGCGTTCAGCTCATCCACCGCGTAGCCGGTCCATGCGGTCGCCTCGGCCCGCTCCTGCTCGAACGCCACCCACTGCGGCGTCAGGAACGGCAGGACCGCGACGGTGACGACCAGGACAGCACCCGCGATGGCGACCAGGAACGACCGCAGGGCGTCACGCACCGCCCAATCCTACCCGGAGCGTTCAGCCCGCCGGCTCCCCGCTATTCATCCTCGAGGGTCTTGGCCTGCTCCCACCAGCCCTCCATGGTCAGGTCGGACGGCGGATCCACCTTCAGCTCGATCGCTGCGGTTCGAACTCGCGCCCTGAACGTGTCGAGGGGCAGCCCGAGGATCCTGCGAAGCCCGTCGATCCCCGCCTGGATCAGGAGCTGGTGCTCGGCAGGGCCAAAGCTCGCGAGGTTCAGCATCAGCCCCTCGTCGCGCCACATCAACACGTCGTTGGGCGTGGCGTTGACCTGATCGGCGAGCGTCTGGCGCCGTGTCGGCGTCTCCGACACCTCCAGGAGCAAACCGGTCGTGAAGATGCCCTGGTGCTCGAGCCGCTCGAGGTGCACCGGCTCGATCCGGGTCAGTTCGTCAATCGGTGGCACGGGTCAGGCTCGGCCTCCTGTGAATGCGCGTCATCGCCATTATCGGCCCCGCGAGCGGCTACGGTCCGATCGCCACGTCCGACGCAGCGGCCCGCAGCAGGGCCCACGCTAGCTCGACGTGGCGCGCTTCGGTTCGAAGATTCCCGACCGCGAGACGGATCGTGAATCTCCCCCGGAGCCGCGTGTGCGACAGGAAGACCTGGCCTGTTCGGTTGACGGCGTCCATGATCGCGGCGTTCGCCACGTCGAGACGCTCGGCAACATCCGCTTCGTCGGCTCGTGATGCAAGGTCGGCGGGGCGCCACCGAAAACAGACGGTCGAGAACGGTACGGGCGCGAGGAGCTCCCAATCCGGTTCGGCGGCGACCCACGCGGCGAATCCCGCAGCCAGTTCGATATGCTGCTCGATCCGTCGCCGGAGCGCGTCGAGCCCGAACCAGCGGAGCTGGACCCACAGCTTGAGCGCGCGAAACCGGCGCCCGAGCTGCGGCGTGTACTCGTTGTAGTCGCGGACCGGCGCAGCTCGATCCAGCGTCCTGAGGTACTCGGGCACGAGGCTGAACGCCGCCCTGAGATCGGCCATCCGCCGCGTCAGCAACAACGACGCGTCCAGTGGCGTGAACAGCCACTTGTGCGGATTGACGACGATCGAGTCTGCGCGATCCCACCCCGCGAACGCGGCCCGTGAGCCCGGCAGCATGGCCACCGGACCCGCGTAGGCGGCGTCGACGTGGAGCCAGAGCCCTGCCCCGTGGGCAATGCCTTCGATCTCGGCGACGGGATCGACTGACGTCGAGGACGTGGTCCCGACCGTCGCCACGACGGCCAGCGGTCGCAACCCGGCGGCCCGGTCGGCGGCGATCGATTCGGCCAGGGTGGCCGGCACCATCTCGTACCGGTCGTTGGTCGGGATCCTGACGAGCGAGGCGCGGCCCAGGCCGAGCGTCATGCACGCCTTGTCTACCGAGCTGTGAGCCTCGGCCGAGGCATAGACGCGCAGACCCGAACCGAGCTCGGGGCGCCCGGCCAGCCCGCGCTCGGCGGCGTCGAGACCGGCCGCCTCGCGGGCGGCGGCCAGCGCGATCAGCGTTGATGTCGAGGCGGTGTCCGTGAGCAGGCCATCGAATTCGTCGGGGAGACCCAGCGCGAGACGGAGCCAGTCGACGACCACCTCCTCCAGCTCCGTACCGATCGGCGAGGTCCGCCACAACATCGCGTTCTGGCCGATCGCCGCCGTGAGCATCTCGCCGAGGATCCCCGGGCCGGAGGCCGTCGTGGCGAAATACGCAAGGAAGCCAGGGTGTTGCCAGTGTGTGGCGTTCGGTTCGATCAACCGGGTGTAATCGGCCAGGATGGCCTCGAGCGCTTCCGGAGCTTCAGGGGCCGCGACCGGGAACTGTGGCCGAAGCGAGCCCGGCTCGATCGACGGAAAGACCGCGCGCGTTTCGATCGTCTCGAGGTAGTCCGCCATGAGGTCGACTACCGCGTGCGCGGCCGTCCGGAACGTCTCCGGGTCCATGTCAAGCGACGGTGCGTCGTCGTCCGGCAGTGTCACCGAAGGAGTGTATGGGCCGTCGCGCCCGTCGACTGGCTACTCCGCGTCGGCTGGACGAGGCCCCAGCAGCTCGGCCACGGCCTCGAGCAGGTCGGCCGGGCGGTACGGCTTGGCCATGAACCCGGCAGCACCCATCGCGAGCGCCGCGGCTCGTTCGGTGGGGAGGACGCTGGCGCTGAGCACGACGAAGGGTGGTGCGAGCTCCTGGCGACCGGTCTCGTCCATGATCAGCGACAGGCCATTCCCGTCCGGGAGACGGACGTCAAGCAGGACGAGATCGACGCGGTTCGTCGCGAGGATGGCTCGCGCGGACGCCAGGTCCGGCGCCTCGAGAAGCGTCAGGTCCTGCAGCCGTTCGTCGGTCGCCCGGGCCATGACGGCCCGCAGGAGGGCGCGGTTCGGCTCTTCGTCCTCGACGACGAGGACGACGTGACCAGCGGGCATCAGTGGCCGTTCGTGGGCACGGCATGCTCCAGCCAGTCGAGCAGGCCGACACGGGCATCCTGGCCCTTCGCCACGATCCCGAGAATCTGACCGTTCAATCGATCCTTCTGGTCCGTCGTGAGGTCGTGGGCCGTGTAGACCACGATCGGAAGGCCGGCGGTCCGTGGGTTCCGCTTGAGCGCGGCGATGACCTCGAAGCCATCGACATCGGGCATGACGAGGTCGCAGATGATCATGTCGACGAGCTGGCCGTTTTCTGCCCAGGCGAGTGCCTGGCGCCCGCCCTGGGCCGTCACGACATCCACGCCTTCGGGTTCCAGTGCTCCGCGGATGAGGGCAAGGGCCGCGGATTCATCGTCGACGGCGAGGACACGCTTCGTGTGGCCCGAGCCATTCGAGACGTACCGCGAGATGCACCCCAGCAAGGCCTCGCGATGGATCGGCTTGACCAGGTAGTCGACCGCCCCAAGGGCAAGCCCGACCTCGCGTTCCTCGACGACGGTCACGATGACGACGGGGATGTCCCGCACGCGGCCGTCCGCCTTGATCCGACGAAGGACCTCCCAGCCGTCGATCCCGGGCAACAGGACGTCGAGGATGATCGCCGCGGGCCGGTCCTCGATCGCCGAGGCGATCCCGAGCTCGCCGCTGGCTGAGACCCGCACGCGATACCCGGCGCCCTCGAGATACTCCCGAAGGAGTCGCACGGCGCTCGGATCGTCCTCGATGACCAGGATCTCGCCGCCGGAAGGCGTCGCCTGCGCAACCTCGCCGGCACCGACGCCCGGGGACCCGGCGTCGCCACCTGGGGCCTGCACCGGACCGTCGGGCAGGACGAGCGTGAAGGTGCTGCCTTGTCCGCGGGCGGACGTCAGGTCGATGCGGCCTTGGTGCGCCTCGGCCAGCCGCTTCGTCACGGCAAGGCCCAGCCCGGAACCCGGCTGGCGTTCGGCAGGATCACCGACCTGGCGGAATTCCTCGAACACCCGGGGGTGATCTTCCGGCGCGATACCCACGCCGCTGTCGGCCACGGCGATCCGCACTTCGCCATCGCCCCTGGCGACGCTTACCCGGATCGAACCGCCATCCGGGGTGTACTTGATGGCGTTCGAGATCAGGTTGTACAGGATCTGGCGGAACCGGCCGCGATCGACGTCGACGATGACCGGCACGGTGGCGACCTCGAGCGCCAAATTCTTGCGGTCGGCGAGGGGCCTCAGCCCGTTGACGGCCTCCGTCACGGCGTGCCCAACGTCGACTGGCTCGGGACGCAGGTCCAGCCTGCCGGCTTCAACCCGCGCAAGGTCGAGCACGTCGTTGACTAGCGCCAGCAAGTGCTGCCCGCCGCGCTGGATGTGCTCGACCCATTCGATCGGCACGCCGACCTTGTCGCCGTCCCGTGGTTCTGTGCTCATGAGGTCGCTGAACCCGATGATCGCGCTCAGAGGCGTGCGGAACTCGTGGCTCATCGAGGCGACAAAGTCGCTCTTCGCCGCGCTTGCCGATCGGAGCGCTTCGACGGTGGACGCGAGCCGATCCGTGAGTGCTTCCTGTTCGGCCATGACCGCCCGCCGCTCGGCGACAATCGCCGTTTGTGCACCCAGTGCCCCCAGGAGGGCGAAGTCCGACGAGTGGACGAGCTGCCGATGCGTCGACATGAGCACGAGCGCGGCTCGCCCATCGCTCTCGGGCACGTCGACGGGGACGACCGTCACGAACCGCGCTCCGGCGGCCTCGGCGAGCTGTCGCCGCAATGGCCCGACCTTGTCGACCGGGACGTCCCAGCGCACATCTCCGGTCGAGAGCCTGGTGTCGAACTCTGCCCATGGCATCGTCTGAAAGTGGTCAAGGCTGTCGAGCCCGCTCGTCGCGGCAATGGCGACGGATCCTGACAAGGGTCCGATCAGCATGACGGCCTTCCCGCCGTGCATTCGGACAGTCGTCTCGACGAATGCCCTCCAGATCACGCCGACCGGCTCGCTCGCCAGGGCGATGAGGTCCCGCGTGTAGTCGACCGTCGTCTGCGCCTGCCAGATCCGCCGAATCGGACCCGGAGCCAGGAATGCGAGGACGTAGCCGATCCCGGCGAGCAGTGCGAGGCCGATCCCGGCGGCCTGTGACGCCTCGAGCGGCGCCTCTGCCACGGTTCCGATGATCGCCGCGAACAGCGCGGAGGCGAAGACGCCCGTCGAAATCGCCGCGAGGCCCATGCGCCCAGCCGCCGGGCCCGTACGGCGCATGGCTTCGAGCAGGAGATAGATGGCGGCGGCCGTCTCGGCCAGGACGACGACCAGGATCAGGATGACGGAGGCGATCGTCTTGCCGCCGATCGTCCCCGTCGGATCAGGTGGCAACGCGATGGCAAGAGCCGTGCTCCCCACGAGGACGACGGCGGTCCCGATCAAGAGTGATCGCGGGACGGATCGGACCAGCGACACGAGATGCAGGGTCAGGAATGGCTGCGCGACCAGCAGAATCGCCGCGACTGCGCCGATGCCGGGCGCGGGTGCTCCGGCCACG
Organism: uncultured Chloroflexia bacterium; assembly: GCA_963809045.1. GTDB lineage: Bacteria > Chloroflexota > Limnocylindria > Limnocylindrales > CSP1-4 > SPCO01. The sequence goes on along the minus strand of CAWEHW010000004.1, from coordinate 1,764,466 downwards.
CGCTCCCAGAGCTCGGCGACAAAGGCAATCGCCAGCGGGCTGAAGATCAGGGCAAGGTCGCGAGTGATCGGGTCTCGCTGGCGCAGATAGCGCCAGACGGTCGCCAGGAACAGGAGGAGATAGAGACCTTCGACGATGTAGATGGGCAGTTCCATCCGTCTCCCCTCGCTCAGCCGAGCGCGCCGACCGCCGTCGCGACCATGCCGGACAGAGCCGACTGGACGGAGTGCGCGGTCGCCGTGTGCGACAGAAGGACGTCTGTCATCACCTGTCTCGTTGCCCGGCTGAACGACGCCGGAGGGCCGGCCCACAGTGTCGACCGATGATGATGGCTACGGGGTCGACAGATGGCCTAACAGCCCCGGTACGATGGTCCGGGGTGCGAGGCGGTGAGTTCACCGGCGTCCTCGTCAGTCCGTGACCAACGAACGCTCCCGTGTTGACGTCTGGCACCATCCGCGGCTGATCCTACCACCTGCGAATCGCCCGTCTGTTCGGATTCGCGTCGCCGCGTGGAACCGATCAAGAGAGCGGATGACCCGGTCCCCGTGCTGCGCCAGCCTGGTTGCCCTCGACTCGGGTACTCTCGCTGAGATGTCCCCACCTACCATCACGCTCGACGCGACGACGGACCGACAGGAACTGTTGGGGATGCTTGGTCGATCGCTTGCTGGCTGCCGAGCGGCCACCCTCGACTTGCTGGCCCAATCCGTCACGCTTCGTTCGGTGAGACAGGGCGACCACATCTACCTCCAGGGTGAGCCGGTGCCGCTGACCTTGATCGTCAAGGGGTTCGGAGCCGCGCGGCGGACGACCGTCCACGGGAAGGAGATCGTCAGTGGCGTTGCGCCGGCCGGCGTCCTCTTTGGCTGGTCCGGTCTGGCCTCGGTTCCGTCCAGCGTGGAACTGGTTGCACTGACGACCTGCGTGGTGGCCCAGTGGCCTGGGTCGGGGATCCGTGCGATCGTCCTTGCCGATCCCGCGCTCGCGGCCGTGGCGATCGACTCAATGGCCTGGTCGCTGCACCAGACGGTCGAGCGAATCGAGGGCTTCCTGCATCAGGACGCCCGGCGTCGCGTGGTCCGGATCCTCGCCCAGCATCGCGACCTGTTCTTCTGCGAATTGCCGATCCTCGATCGGACGCACCTTCCGGGGCTCGTGGGCACGACTCGCGAGATGACCGGCCGAGTGCTGCGGCAACTCGAAGCAGAAGGAACCATTGCCCGAGTCGGTCGTGTCGGCCTGAGGCTGCTGCGCCCCGATCAACTCCAGCACGGAGCCACTTAGCGTCCAGACGGCGCGGGTGACGGCAAGGTGAGCGCTTCGGCCACCTCGCACACAGGACTTTCCTCCCTGGGGCAGGTCCCATGGGCTCGTAGACCCAGTGCACCTGGGCGAAGGCCAGGGCCTCGCCGAGTACGCGCTGATCCTCGCACTCATTGCGATCGTCGCGATCATCGCCCTGATCTTCCTGGGCAGCCAGGTCAGCCGTCAGCTCCGCACGGCGGGCAAGTCCATCTAGCTCCTGTAGCCGGACGAACAGAAGCCCCGCCAGACTGGCGGGGCTTCTTCATTGCACGTTCAGGTTGTTGAGGAGCCCAACGCCGATCGACCGCCGGGGGGATGGAAGTCGGCGCCCCCCTGGGCTCCCTACGCGAGACAACGTCAGCCGGTCCATCTTGTTAGGACCGGCCGAACATCTGAAACACTGCTTGCAAAGCCGGCGGGCCGACGCGAGCCGAATTGGAGTCGAGCCACGATGGTCGTGCGTCGCTCGGCCATCAGAGTGGTCGCGGCCGGCGAGGTCGGCGGCCCCTACCGTCGAGCATGCACCGGCGACGACCGACAACACGTGGAAACGCCCGGGCGGTCGGGGGGCAACCAGCCCGGGCGTCCATATGGTGAGACGTGCCTGCTAGATGGACTTGCCGACGTTGCTCAGGTCCGAGGTCCTGGTTGCCGATGAAGATGAGGGCAATGATCGCGACGATCGCGATGAGGGGGGTAACCGTCGCAAGGTCGGTGCATCGAGTCAACTTGGCTGATGTACCTATCTGCGGCCTGTCTGCGGCCTGTCTGCGCCATTCGTGCGTGTCAAGTAGGACTCTCGGATGGTGGTCCGCGCAGTCCGTCGGCCCGACCATTTGACGCAAGAAGGATCCTCAGGGGGGCACGGTTCGGCGCCGTGTCAGGAGGGTCCTTCTTCCATTGAGGCGAGCCACCGGGACTGGGACAGGGGCTAGCCGGCTTGTTGGCCGACGCATGATCAAGCACCTTGTACGGCCCCGTCCGGCTGGGAGGAGCAAGGACGAGGCCGGCGGTGTGTTCGGGCGTGGCGATGATGGCTGGTCGACGGAGCCGATGACATGGTAACGATTGAGGAGCCCAGAACGTCGGCGACCCCCTGGGCTCCGATCGAGACAACGTCGGCGCTGGGGACCTTGTTAGGCAGGCGCTCCGAACTGCAATACAGCTTGCACTGGCCGACCGGACTGTGAGCCCCTTGCAAGCGAGCTTCGGGCGGGAGATATGCGGTTGGACCCCCAGGACGCCGAGTATCCAGGCCTACATCCGGCGGCAGGGGAATTGCGATGCTCGGTCTCTTTCGCTCCACTGGGCTGACGCCCGACATGTTCTACGCGGCATCAATCGGCTCGATGGTCCTGTCTATCCTCATGTGGTTCGTGCCACGCGATGGCGACAAGAAGGACGGGAACCGGCCGGAGCGCCTCGCGATCTTCGTCGGCCTTTGGCCGCCGACCCTCTTCTTGATTGGCCATGCCCTCGGCGACGAGCAGGTCGCGCGACGCTAAGCGATGTCGCCGATCTCCGCACTCACTAGCGAAAAGTTGCTGGCGCTGGTGCGCGTTGGAGATACGGACGCCTTCGGCTTGTTGCATGAACGACACGCCTCATTCGCAATGGGTGTCGCCATGGCGGTGACTCGCGATCGATGGGCCGCGGAGGACGCCGTGCAAGAGGCGTTTCTCGCACTGTGGCGCTCGGCAGATCGCTACGACCCCAATCTATCCTTGGTCACCACGTGGCTTGCCATGATCGTGCGACGCCGCGCAATCGAACAGCTCCGACGCCGACGCATGACGAGCGAGCTGCCAGATGGTGATGGACTACCTATCGCACTCATTACCCAGGATCCCTGGAAGGAAATTGCCCAGAGGCTCGATAGGAACGAGCTAGTCGGCGGTTTGGCGAAACTTAGGGCGACGCAGCGGGACGCCCTGACGCTCGCGTTCTTCGCCCAATTGACGCATACCGAGGTCGCAGACCAACTCGGCTTACCGCTCGGAACAGCAAAGAGTCGCATCCGCGCGGGTTTGCGTGCCCTTCGGGCCATTATCCCGGCCGAATCCGTCGGATCGCTGAACGCGCCGTTGCCTCGAGCTGATGGGGAAGCTGATCGTCACCGCCCTGGAGCCCGCCAAATTGACGGAGGATCCCAACTACGACCCCCGTCGGCCCGTCGGGGTCGGGACACCGGACCGGACATTCATCAGCCTGGCGGGCTGGCGGGCACAGCCGGCGTCGTTGTAGGGGCCATGGCCGCCGGCATCCCTCTGATTAGCACTGCGCGGAGCTCCTCGGCATCAGCAAACCGCTGCTGAGCGTTCCGGGCCGGTTTCGTGCTCGAATGTTGGTCGGGGCGGCCGGATTTGAACCGACGACCACCAGTCCCCCAGACTGGTGCGCTACCAGACTGCGCCACGCCCCGACGCGTGATCGAGTCTAGCAGAGGCCAGATCAGCCCCCGGGCGCCCGGCCCAGCTGCTCCACCCAGCGACCGTAGTCGGCCAATTCGTCCTTGGACTCGCGGGCGAGCAGGTCGATCAGGCAGCGCTGGACGCTCTTGCCTTCGAAGAGCGCGTTGTGGACCTCCTGGGCGATCGGCATTTCGACGCCGACCTTGCGAGCGAGCGCGAGCGCCGCGTCGACCGTGTACGCGCCCTCGGCCGTCCCGGGCAGCGTGGCTTCGATCTCGGGCCATGAGCGTCCGCGTGCCAGTTCCGCCCCGAGGCGGTAGTTGCGCGACAGGCCCGATCCGCACGTCGCGATGACATCGCCGATCCCTGCCAGGCCTGCAAACGTGAGCGGATTGGCGCCCGCGGCGATCCCGACCCGAGTCATCTCGGCCAGGCCCCGCGTGATCAGGCCCGCCTTGCCGTTGTCACCGAACCCGAGCGCATCCGCTGCACCGGCGGCGATCGCCACGATGTTCTTGAGGGCGCCGCATAGCTCGACCCCGAGGACGTCCCGGTTCACGTACAGGCGGAACTCACGCCGGCCGAGACGGGCCACGACGCGCTGAGCAAGGTCCGGGTCCAGCGCAGCGATGACGGCCGATGCCGGCAGTCCGCGAGCAATCTCGAGGGCGAGGTTCGGCCCAGAGAGCGCCGCGAGCCGTTTGGGCGCGATCCCGCCCGCGTCCGCGATCACCTCGGTCATGCGCATGAGACTGCCTGCCTCGAGGCCCTTGACCACGGACACGACGTCCGCCGTGGCCGGCAAATGCGGCGCGACGCCTCCGACTGTCAAGCGCAAGTACCGCGATGGCGTCGCGAACACGACCAGGTCTGCGGCTTCCGCGACCTCGGCAGTATCTGCGGTCGCGACGACGCGCTCGGGGAGGTCGATCCCTGGCAGGCGGGCCTCGTTGCGGCGAGTCCTGTTGATCTCGGCCGCGATCCCGGGCGTGTGACAGAGCAGGCTGACCGGTTCCGTACCCGCGATGAGCCGGGCCAGCGTCATCCCCCACGCCCCCGCGCCGACGACCGCGACTCGCGGACCGGCCATCAACGCGCCTTGCGTGGCCGCCCGGCTGCCCCACTACGGCGCGACCCACGCGCCGTGGACACCGGGGCGCTTCGCAGCTTCTTGCGCCGCGGGAGCTTCACCGACGCCCGGTCACGAAATACCAATCGGATCGGCGTCCCGTCGAAGCCGAACCGATCGCGCAACTGGTTTTCCAGGTAGCGCCGGTAGCTGAAATGGACGGCCGAGGCATCCGAGGCGAAGAAGACGAAGGTCGGGGGCGCGACGGCAGCCTGGGTCGCATAAAACAGCTTCGGCCGGTGGCCGCGGACGGGCGGCGGCGGTGTTCGATCAGTGGCAGCCATCAGCACCCGGTTGAGCTCGCCGGTGGAGATCCGCTTTCGTCGTTCCCCCCAGATGTTGACGGCCTCCTCCAGCACGCGTCCCACGCGCTGGCCCGTCTTCGCACTGATCGAGACGATCGGGGCAAAGTCGAGGAACGGAACCTCATTCCGGATCCATTCGGTGTACTGATCGAAGGTCCGGTCCGTCTTGTCGGCGACCAGGTCCCACTTGTTGACCGCGATGACCAGGCCCTTGCCTTCGTCGACGACGTAGCCCGCGACATGTGCGTCCTGGGAGGTCAACCCTTCGACCGCATCGATCACGAGGACGGCAACGTCCGCCCGCGACAGGGCATGGAGCGCGCGAAGGGTCGAATACCGTTCGGCGGCAGGCCCGGATGCGACCTTGCCGCGTCGCCGGATCCCGGCCGTGTCGATCAGCACGACCTCGCTGCGACCCCAGGCGAGCCGAGTATCGATCGCATCGCGCGTCGTGCCGGGTACCTCCGAGACGATCGCCCGCTCTTCACCGAGAAGGGCGTTGAGCAGGCTCGACTTGCCGACATTGGGGCGCCCGACGAACGCGATCGCGGCCGGTTGCCCGTCGGCGTCGGCAGCCATTGCGGCATCCCAGCGACGCGCCTCGGCATCGTCCGGATCGATCTCCTCGCCGTCGGCATCGTCACCTTCCGGGTCCCCGACGACGAACGGCTCGAGTGTCCCGGCCGCAACCTCCGAGGCCCACGACTCGGCCTCGGCGTCGCGTGCCTTGCGCGCCTGTTCGGCCTCGGTCTCGGGCGGCAGGGCCCAGACGATGGCGTCGAGCAGGTCCCCGGTCCCCCGACCGTGCGACGCCGAAATCGCGTAGGTCTCCTCCCAGCCGAGGGAATGGAATTCGGCTGCTTCGAGCTCGCGCTTGTCGTTGTCCGCCTTGTTGACCGTCACGATCACCGGCGCCGTGGCCCGGCGGAGGATGGCGGCGGCTTCGAGGTCTGCGGGGGTGATGCCGCTGATCGCGTCGACGATGAAGAGGATGACGTCTGCCTCGGCGATGGCCAGCCTGGCCTGTTCCTGAACGCGAGCTTCGATCGCATCGTCAGGATCAAGTTCGAGACCGCCGGTGTCCACGATGACGAACCGGCGCCCGTTCCACTCCGTGTCGCCGTACAGGCGATCGCGCGTCGTCCGTGCGCGGTCCTCCACGATCGCGGAGCGCTGGCCGAGGATCCGGTTGAACAGCGTGCTCTTGCCGACGTTCGGACGCCCGACGATCGCGACGACGGGGATCTCGCCCTTGCCGCTGACCACCGCTCAGGCGGCGCCGGTTTCGATCGGCCGGGCAGGCGTCGGGAGCGAGGTCGTGCGGCCGGCAGGTGTCGCCGCTCGCTGCAGCGCGGCTGAGGCCAGCTCCGGGGCGCGGCCGCTCGCATCGGGGGTACCGGCCAGGGTCAGGATCCGCTCCGTGACGTCACGCAGGTCCTCGATCGGCGTGGATGTGCCCCCGGTCACGCCGACGATGCGCGCATTCGCGAACACAGTGGCGTCGTCGAGATCCTTGACGCTCTCGATCTGGACGGCCGGCGTACCGGCGATCTCGCACAGCCGCGTCAGTTCCTTGGTGTTGGCGCTCGAGCGACCGCCGACCACGACCATGAGGTCCACCTCGGCGGCCGTGTCCATGGTGTCCTGCTGGCGCCGGATCGTGACCGGGCAGACCGTGTTGACGATCTTGAGCTCATGTGCGCGCGAGACCATCAGGGCCGCCAGCTTTTCGAACTTCCACGGTGGCTGGGTCGATTGGGAGAGCAGCGCCATCCGCTTTCGACGCGGGATGGCGGCGTCCCATTCCTCTTCCTCGTCGACGACGATCGCGTCGGGCGCGAACCCGAGCAATCCGACGACCTCAGGATGCTTCGGCGTGCCCAGCAGGACGATCGTGTAGCCGTCCTCGACGAGTTTCTGGAGCTCCTTCTGCTCCTGGATGACCCACGTGCACGTGCCGTCGATGACCTCCAGGCCGCGGGCGTCGGCACGGGCCATGACGTCGGGGCGAACGCCGTGGGCCCGGATGACGACGGCCGCGCCATGATCGACATCGTCCAGGGTCTCGACCGTCTGGATCCCCAGCGATTGGAGGTCGCGGACGACCCCCTCGTTGTGGACGACCTGGCCCAGCGTGTGCGTCTGCTTGCCCGCCGCCGACGCTTCCTTGGCCTTGTCGATCGCCTCGCGAACGCCATAGCAGAAGCCGGTGCGTTTGGCGATGCGGACTTCCTGCACAGTTCCCACGATTTGATTATCGCACGGGGTCCCCTTGCGACCCTTCAGCCGTCCCGTACGCGCCACGCTGTCGGGGCGGGAGGAGCTCCGCGATCCGACCCATGATCGCCCGCGTGACTAGGCCCTTGGCCGTCGCCCGGTCCGTGCCTTCGGGAATCTCGTCGGCTGGACGGAACGGCCACCCGACACGCATGGTTACGCGCCCGCCCGGATGCGGCAGGCGCTGGCCCTTGGGCCAGACCCGGTCGGTGCCCGAGAGCCCGATCGGGACGATCGGGGCGCCGGTGCGCATCGCCAGGAGCGCAATCCCGTCACGCGCCTCCTGGAGCTCGCCATCGGGACTGCGGGTTCCTTCGGGAAAGACGAACAGGACATGGCCCTGGCTCACGATCCGCTGGGCGAGGCGGAAGGCCTCGATGTCGGCGCCGCCTCGATCGACGGGGTGGACCCCGCCATTGGCGGCGATCCAGCCGACGATCGGCCAGTCGAAGAGCTCCTTCTTGCCGAGCCAGTGGATCCGCCGGCCGATCCGCGGGATCAGCCAGGAGCCGATGACCGGGACGTCCAGGTTCGAGGCGTGATTGGCGGCGATGATCACCGGCCCTTCTCGTGGGATCGCGTCAACGGGGCCCTCGATCGTCACCCGGGTCATCGCCCGGCAGAACAGCCGGGCGCCAAAGGCACAGATCGAGATCAAAGGCGTGATCGAGCTGTCGATCGCCGTCGGTGGAGTCATCGAGTCGAGGTCGAGGCCTCTTCCGCCGCGCGACGTGCCTGGGCGTCGAGGATCGCTCCGACGACGGCATCCACGGTGTCCTCGAAACGGTTCCCGTCCGTCGAGATGATCCGGGCATCCCGCGCCGGGTGCAACGGTGCCACCGCGCGGGTCGAGTCCAGGCGATCGCGGACGCGCAACGCTTCGAGGATGGCCTCCCCTTCGGGACTGTGCGGGTCGAGACCACGCTCCTCGGCCCGGCGCCTGGCCCGCTCCTCGACGGATGCGTCGAGGAACAGCTTCAGGTCCGCGTCCGGCAGCACGACCGTCCCGATATCGCGGCCAGCCATCACGATCCCGCCGGGCGAGGCAAGCAAACGCTGGCGCTGGAGCAACGCGGCGCGAAGCTCGGGTACGGCAGAGACCGCCGACACGGCAACGTCCACCGGCGGCGTATGGACGTCAGCGGTCCGATCGATGCCATCGACGAGGACGTGGGCCAGGCGTCCCGCGCCGTCGGTGGCCAGTTCGACTTCGTCGGCGAGCGCTCGCAGGGCGCTCGGGTCACTCGGTGACACCTGCCGAGCGAGGGAGAGCCAGGTCACCGCCCGGTACAGGAGGCCGGTATCGCAAAACCGGTATCCCACCCGAAGCGCTGCCGCCGCCCCGACGCTGCTCTTGCCGGACGACCCGGGGCCGTCGATGGCAACGACGAGGCGCCTCTCATCCGAGCCCGGCATGCGCTGTCGATCCACGGTTCCAGCATAGCCGAGGCCCTTGTCAGCCTCGTCATGGTTGCAGCGATCCAGCCGGCCGGTCGCGGGACGTCCTAGCGAGTCGAGCGGCGGCGTCCGGCCGGCGCCGGGGCGGAGGCCGGCTGCCTGGCTGCTCCGGAACCTCCACGGCTTGCGCCGGCTCCGGCACGGCTCACGCCGGCTCCTGCCGCCAGGCCGCGGACCTCCGGCGCGCGAAGCCGCCTGGCGCGACCGCTGGCGAGGTCATCGAGGCGGACCGGTCCGATCCGGACGCGGACGAGCCGCGCGATTGGCGCCCCGACCGCGCCGAACATCCGCCGAAGCTGCCGCTTCCAGCCCTGGGCGATGATCGCGCGGTACCAGACGAGCTCCGCGACCGGGGGTGCCAGGAGCGCCTCGAGGCGGCGCGTCTCGATGTCAGTGGTCGCACGCAGACCGGTGAGGGTTGCGAGACCCTCGTCCAGCTGGATCCCCGTCCGCAGAGCCGCGACCTGCTCGCCCGACAATGGTTGCCGGAGGGCCACCGCGTACTCCCGTTCGACGCCGTGGCGCGGATGGAGCACACGATCGGCCCAGGCGCCGTCGTTGGTCAGGATCAACAGGCCCTCCGAGTCCTGGTCAAGCCGCCCAACCGGGTACAGGCGGGCACCCTCGGGGACGAGCGCGGTCGGGATCATGTCCAGCACGGTCCGGGAGGCGTGCCGGTCGCGGACGGTGGACGTGACGCCGGCGGGCTTGTGGAGCAGCAGATATTCCGACGCCGCCGCCGCGCCGATGATCCGTCCGTCGACCGCGATGATCGCCTTGTCGGGATCGACCTGCGACCCGAGCATCGCGACCTTGCCGTTGACGGTGACACGGCCCGCCGCGATGAGCACCTCACTCGCCCGCCGCGAGGCCACCCCTGAGCCCGCGAGCACCTTTTGCAGTCGTTCGACCGCCATCAGCCCGCCCCCTCGGCCGAGACTGGATCCCCGCCCAGGTCCGGGAACATCGGTTCCGTGACGGCGTCCCCGCCCTCCTCGCCCAGCCGGGCTGCCACGCCGACATCGAGCAGCGGGAGCTCCTCCAGGCTCGTGAGCCCGAACCGCTCGAGGAATTCGAACCCCGTGCCGTACAGGAACGGCCGTCCCGGAGCGTCGGAGCGGCCCAGTTCGACGATCAGGCGTCGGTGGAGCAGGGTTCGGATCGTGTAGTCCGAGTCCACGCCGCGGATCCGATCGATGGCCGCCCGGGTCACTGGCTGGCGATACGCCACGATGGCCAGCGTCTCGAGCGAGGCCGGGGACAGCCGCACGGCATCGGCCCCGACATACCGGGCGACCAGGGCGCCGCCCTCCGAGGCCGTCGCGAGCTCGACCCGGTCACCGTCGGTCAGCAGGCGGATGCCCCGCTCCCGCAACGAGACCTCGAGATCGCCGAGGCGGGCGTCGACCGTCGCCCGGTCGGACCCCGCCAGCGTCGCGATCTCGCGCCTTGACAGCGGTCGCTCCGCGACGAACAGGAGCGCCTCGAGTGCAGCCTCCGTCAGGTCGATCGGTTGGGGCGCAGGCTTGGCGTCCACGGAGCCCGCCGACAGCGCCGCTCCCTCGCCGATGACGTCCGTCACGCGAACGACTCCAGGGTCTCGTCGAGGGGTTCATCCGCCGGCGCAAGCGGCACGCCCGCCGCGGCACGCTCCTGGGCGGTCGTCACGCGCGCCACGATCGGACCCCACGGCTCCGCTTGCTCGACGACGATCTCCCGCCGTTTCATGAGCTCGAGCATGGCCAGGAACGTCACCGCGATGACCACCCGATCGCGGATCCCGGTCAAGAGTTCCTGGAGGACGACGGTTGGCGCGTCGCGCAACGCGGCGCGGATGATGGCGGCTCGTTCGGCCAGGGTGATCGTCCGTGGCACGACCTCGGGTGGCAGTTCGGGTGGCGGCGTGATCGTCGCGAGGTGGGCGACCGCCCGGCTGAGCAGCACGGGATCCAGCACGGGCGCATCCCCGGGTCGCGCCCCCGCCAGCGCAGCCGCGTGGGCGATCCTCGGTTCGCGCCGGAACAGCCCGATCCGCTCGAGTGCGTCCTCGGCAAGCCGTCGTCCCGCGTCGCGATGGGCTCGGTAGAGGAGGAGCCGAGCCCGAAGCTCCGCCTCCGGGTCGGCGCCTTCGTCGGCCAGCGCCTCGGGATTGCTGGGAAGTGCACGGGGCAACATCTGGCGGCTCTTGATCAGGATGAGCTGGCTGGCGATCGCCACGAACGCGCTGATGTTGCCCAGCCGATCCACTTCGAGGGTGGCAAGCGCGTCGAGGTAGGCGTCGGCCACGGCACCCAGCGGGATGGTCATGACATCGAGCTGGCGCGCCTCGATCAGCGAAAGCAGAAGCGCCAGCGGACCGTCGAATTCGGCAACCTGGACCTGCGTCGCCGTCTCGGGTCGTCGACCGTCGCCGAACCGCACGGCTGTTGCGGCGATCACCGGGACGCCGACGTCGACCACGCTCAGTTGGCCTCGTCGGCGAGCCGGAGCAGCTCTCCGAATTCGGGGTCGACCGGTGCGTCCTGGTACCGAATCAGCTCCACGGTCCGTGCCTCGGAACCGGCGGCGGCGGCCAGCTCCGCGGATCGTTCCGCGTGCGTCCGGAGCCGTTCGAGCGCGGTCCGGAAGCCTGGGAGCCAGCGGACGACGGCCAGGATCCACCCGCCATAGGCACGAGCGAGCGTGAAGGCGACCCGGGGCCAGACGCCGGTATCGCCCTTGGCGGCGTCATGCAGCAGCCCGGCCACGAGGACATCGCGTTCGGTCACGTGTTCCGCGCGCAGGGATGCCACGACGTCCAGCCCGTGCCGGCGATCCGCCACGTGCATGGAGTCGAACAATGCCAGCTGTGGCGGGGTGATCCAGGTCGCCAGTGCCGCTCGCTCCTCGGGCTCCACGCGGGCCCGGAGGTGCGTCCGGAACTGGCGGATCCTAGCGGCCCACCAGGAAGCTGAAGATCGCATCGAGGATCGGGAACAGGATCCTGCCGCCGATCGAGTTGCCGGGCGGCAGGAAGAACAACGCCAGCAGGATCAGGAAACCGTACTGCTCGAGGAGCGGCCGGATCTGGTATTCGGTGCGGCGGTCCAGGAAGGCGAAGAGGACCTTCGATCCGTCGAGGGGTGGGATCGGGATCAGGTTGAACACCATCAGCACGATGTTGATGTAGACGAAGAACTCGAGGACGGCGCCGAGCATCGGGATCTGGGCGGCAAGCTCCGGTTGCGAGTCGAGATACCGAAGCGGGATGGCCGCGGCAGCCGCGAGGACCAGGTTGGAAAGCGGGCCGGCGGCGGCCACGATCGCTTCGCCACGCCGTCCGCCCTGGAGGTTCATCGGGTTGACCGGCGTGGGTTTGGCCCAGCCGAACCCGAAGGGAGCACCTGATGCCGCGGATCCGATGAACGTGACCGCCAGCAGCACGCCGCCCAGCGGGTCGAAATGGGCGATCGGGTTGATCGTCAGGCGGCCGAACAACTTCGCGGTCCCATCACCAAGCCGATACGCCGCCAACGCGTGGGCGAACTCATGCACGGGGAAGCCGACGAGCAGCATGATCGCGACGACGATCGCGGCAGGGAGCAGCTGTTCAAGATCCACGCGGCACCTGGTGACGGAAGGTCCCGCGTATCGTAGCCGCGGGCGCACTCACCGGTCCGGCGACGTCCGTCCCGTGGCGCGACGCGTGGTGCAGGAACCGGAAATCGATGGCGCCTAGAGGCGCCCGAGCAGGTCCGTCTTCTTCGCCTCGTACTCCTCGGCCGAGATGGCGCCCCGGTCGCGGAGGTCGGCCAGGCTGGCGAGCGTTCGCGTGACCTCGTCCGGATTGGCCTTGGGGTCGGCCGGTTTCGCGGCTTGCGAGGTCCCGGAGTTGACCGAGGACGCGGTCGACGCCGACGCAGTCCGCATTGGCTCGGGCGCCGGGCCCGCGGCCGACGGAATCGATCCGGAACCGCTCCCACCGCCCACGGCACCGCTGGCGGCCGGGGTCATGCCGGCCGTCGCCGCCCGGATGGGCGGACTCGGCTGCCAACCGGATCGCTCCATGTCGACCTCGTATTCGTGCTTGGCGTCGAGCATCGCGCGCTTGAAGCTGATCGGGATCGATGATCATCCGGAACCGCTCGATGCCGGCCTCTGCCGCGGTCAGGACGTCGAGGTCGCCGAACCCGAAGATCCGGCCGAAGATCGACTGGGTCAGCACGGCGTCGTTGATCTTCTCGAGCGAGCTGTCGGTCGCGCGCTTGTTGACCACGCCCTGCACCTGGACGACCCGTCGGTTGGTGAGGACGAACTCCGTGTTGAGGTACTGCAGCGTCGCCCAGGCAAGGAACGCCAGGCCGCCGATGAACAGGACCGCGGTCAGAACGCTCAGCACGTCGCGGGCGGTGCCGGTCACGTTCTGGCTGAGGACGACGAGCAGGAGCGCCGCGACGATCGCCGCGATCGGGATCCGCGCGCCCCACAGCAGGATCAGCCAGTGCTGGCGGACCCGATGGGTGACCCGTTCCCCGGTGGACAGCAGCGAATCGGCGTAGCTCATGGCGCCAGGCCTCCCTCTTCAGGCCCGCGGATGGGCCCGGCTGTAGACGTCCCGGATCCGCTCCCCGGTCAGATGCGTGTAGAGCTGTGTCGTGGAGATACTCGCATGACCGAGCAACTCCTGGACGATCCTCAGGTCCGCTCCCCCTTCGAGCAGATGCGTGGCAAAGGAATGGCGAAGCGTGTGCGGGCTGACACGTTCGGCGAGTGCGGCGTGCGAGGCGGCGCGCTTGACCGCGGCCCACGCCTGCTGGCGCGCCAGCCGTCCGCCGCGATCACCCAGAAAGAGCGGGCCGCCTCGCTTCGGCGATACGTGGCTGCGCCGGAGGAGCGCGAGCCGGGGCCCCGCGATCCAGCGGTTCAGCCAGTCGAGGGCGATGTCGCCGACCGGGATCAGCCGCTCCTTGTCGCCCTTGCCGATCACGCGCACGAACGCGCCATCGGTGGACAGGTCCTCGCGATCCAGCCCGATCGCCTCGCTGATTCGCAGGCCCGCGGCGTAGATCAGCTCGAGCAGTGCCCGCGCCCGGAGCGCGCGTGGCTCCCCGTCGTCTCCACCGGCCGCGTCGAGCAGGGCCACCGTCTCGGCGACGGTGAGCGTCTCCGGCAGGAGTCGAGATGGCCTCGGAAGGTCGACGTGGGCGGCCACGTCGATCCGGATCAACCCCTCGCCGTAGGCGAACCGGAAGAACCCCTTGAGCGAAGCGGCGCGCCGGCGGAGGCTGCTGGGCGCAAGACCAGGGTCGTTTCGCTTGCCACGGCGCGTTCGCGCGGCCAGGTAGTCGATCGCCGCGTCGGGCGAGGCCGCCCACGAGCGGCTGACCCCACGCGTCGCCGCAAAGTCGGCGAGGTCGGCCCGATACGCCCGAATGGTCGCCGGCGCGAGGCCTCGTTCGACGTGCAGGTACGTCAGGTAGCCGTCGATGGCGGTCTGCAGGTCGGTCAATTTGAGGACCTCACCCGGCCCGGGCGACACCGCCGCGCCAGGCTTCGGCCCGATCGAGGAGCTCGCGTGCCCCCGCGAGACTCGCTGCTCCGCCTGGTTCGCCACCGAGCATCTGCGAGAGCTCGACGATTCGGCCCTCGCGATCGAGCCGCTCGATCTCGGTCACGGTGCGCCCGTCGCGCTCGCGTTTGGCGATCCGATAGTGCGCGTCGGCGTGCGCGGCGATCTGGGGCAGGTGCGTGACGCACAGGACCTGGTGACGACGCCCGAGCGCCCACAGGCTGCGACCGACCGGATCCGCGCTGCGCCCGCCGATGCCCGTGTCTACCTCGTCGAAGACCAGGACCGGCGTTGCATCGGCTTCGGCGAGCACCTGCTTGATCGCGAGAGCCACCCGCGACAATTCGCCACCGGACGCGATCCGCGCCAGCGGCCGCGGCGGCTCCCCGGGGTTTGGCGCCAGTTGGTAGATGACCTGATCGGCGCCGGTCGCGTCGAAGGCGACGGCATCGCCGTCGATCTCGATGGCGGGTTCGTCGGCAGACGCCACGCGGCGACCGATGCCGACGTCGAAGACCTCTCCGGGAAAGCCGAGGCTCTGGAGGAGCTCCCCAACCGCGCCGACGAGCGCCTGGATCGCGGTCTTCCGCATCGCGGACAACGCCTCGGCGTCACGCGCGACCTCGTCGAGCAGGGCGCCGTCCTCGCGCTCGCGCCGGCTGCGCTCCGCGTCGAGGCCGCTCAGACGTTCGAGCTCGGCGACGGCGCGCTCGCCGTGCTCGATGACCGCTGCCTCATCGTCACCGTAACGTCGCTCGAGCGAATAGATCGTCGACAGCCGTTCCTCGAGCGCCCGCAGCGCGTCGGGGTCGTGGTCGACGGCATCGGCCAGGTCCCTGATCTCTGCGGCAACGTCCGCGAGCTCCGCCTCGAGACCCTCGAGCCGGGTCGCCAGCGCCTCGAACCGTCCGTCCAAACGGCCGAGGTTCCGCGCCTCGCGAAGGGCGACCGCGGTCACTTCGCGCGCACCGGCGCCGTCGGCGGTGAGTCCTTCATGGATCATCGCCGCTCCCCGGGCGATCGCCTCGCCATGCTGGGCGGCGGCAAGCCGGCCACGGATCTCGTCGGCCTCCCCGGGTCGCAGCCTGGCCGCGGCGATCTCGGCGGCCTCGTGCTCGAGGAGGTCGACCCGTCGCGCCAGATCGCGAGGTTCGATGGCCAGCTCGGCAAGCGCCGCGCGGTTCGCCCGCCAGCGTTCCACGACGTCGGCCATGCGCGCACGCGCAGGGGCATGACCGCCGAAGGCATCAAGCAGGTCACGCTGCCAGCGTTCATCGAGCAGACGCTGCTGCTCGTGCTGGCCGTGGATCTCGACGAGCGGACCGACCTCTTCGGCGAGCCGCGAGGCGGTCGTGGCGAGATCGTCCAGGCGCGCGGTTGATCGTCCGCTGGCGGCGACCTCACGGACCGCGATGAGTGGCTCGGGCAGCCGATCGAACAGCGCTTCCACGCGGGCGGTCTCGGAGCCATGGCGGATCAGCGTCGTATCCGCGCGCGACCCGGTAACCAGCCCGAGCGCGTCGATCAGGAGGCTCTTGCCGGCGCCCGTCTCGCCGGTGATCACGTTCAGGCCGGGCTCCAGCGTCAGGCGCAGGCGATCGATCAGGGCCAGGTCGCTGACCGTCAGCTCGAGCAGCCGCCCTGCGCTCACGACGGCAGCAACGCCACCTTGTGCCGGAGCAGGTCCCAGAAAGGCTGGGCCCCGACGGGCTCGATCAATCGGATCGGCTGCTCGACGGCCCGAACCTCGACCACGTCGCCGACGGCAATCGGCAGGTCCTCGCGACCGTCGATCGAGACCAGGGCCTCGTAGGCGTCGACGACCGTGCAGCGAACGACCTGGGTGGGACTCGCGACGACCGAGCGGATGGACGACAGGTAGGCGGCGATCGGAGTGACGATCAGGTTCCGGCTGACGGGATCGACGATCGGCCCGCCGGCCGAGAACGAGTAGCCGGTCGAGCCCGTCGGGCTGGCGACGACGAGGCCGTCGGCGATGAAGGTGGCCAGGTGTGAATCGTCGATCTCGACATCGAGGCGGCAGACCCGGGCGAGCGAGCCACGCGCGATGACCACGTCGTTGAGTGCGAAGTGCCGGGTCACGGGACCCGCGGGCTCGCTGGCCGCGTCGTGGGGCCGGCCTGTCCCGCCGCGGAGGATCCGGCCTTCCAGCGCCATCCGCTCGTCGATCCGGTACTCGCCTTCGGCGATCAAGCCAAGGACGGCCTCGAAATCGGTTGCTTCCGCCTTCGACAGGAACCCGACCTTGCCGAGGTTGATGCCGAGCAGCGGGACGTCGACCTCGGCGACCGCACGCGCGGCCCGGAGGAAGGTGCCGTCCCCGCCCAGGACGACGAGGGCATCGGTCGTCTTGAGCTCCCGGAGGAGCCGCTCCAGGTCGCCGGACGGCGCTTCCCACTCGTCGATCCCGCGGACCTGGCACCAGCCTGCCGCGCGAGCGCTCAGCTCAACCGCGGCCTCGATGGTCGGGTTGTACGCGAACCCGATCCGCGAGACGGTCACCTGGTCGCCGTTCCGGTCGCGTCCGCGATTCGATCGCCGATCGCCGCGCAACCTGGTCCGGGTGCCAGATGAACCAGGAACTCGCGGTTGCCTTCGGGTCCGGTCAGCGGAGAGGCAATGACGTCTCGCGTGCCCAGGCCCGCCCCTTCAGCGATCGCCACCGTTCGCTCGAGGACCTCGCGATGGATCGCCGGATCCCGGACGACGCCATGGTCGGTCCTGCCACGCCCGGCCTCGAATTGGGGCTTGACCAGCGCGACGACCTGGCCCGACCGCGCAAGCGTCGTGGCGACCGGCCCAAGGACCAGGCCAAGCGAGATGAACGACACGTCCACGGTAGCCAGCGCGACGAGCTCGGGGAGCGTCTCAGCGGTGAGGTCACGAGCGTTCGTTCGTTCCATCGAGACAACTCGCGGGTCCCGTCTGAGTGATTCGGCGAGTTGGCCGCGACCCACGTCCAGAGCGTAGACCCGGCTCGCGCCGCGCTGCAACAGGACGTCGGTGAACCCCCCGGTCGACGCACCGACGTCCAGGCACACGAGTCCCGTCGGGTCCACCTCGAACGAATCGAGGGCGGCAGCGAGCTTGTGGCCGCCGCGGCTCACGAACGGCTGCCGCTCAGCGACGACGACCGGCGTGTCCGCGGCGAGCAGGTCACCCGGCTTGCGATCGTGCCGTGCGGCGTCGCCATCCCCCACTCCGACCTTGCCGGCCAGGACGAGCGCCTGGGCACGGCTGCGCGACTCGACCAGACCGCGCTCCACGAGCAGCTGGTCGAGCCGGACACGCGGCGTCTTCGCGGGGCTCACCCGCCTATCGTGGCACAGCCGGCTGCACCAAGACTCACCCGCGATTGGTCAGCCGGCGGGCACCTCGGAGCGTCCCGGCGTTGCCCGCAGCGTCGCCAGGGTCTCCCGGACCTGTTCCGCGAGCCCGGGTGCGTCAAGGCGGAGGACGCGTCGCAGGTCCGCGACCGAACCATGATCGACGAACCGGTCACCCGGGATCCCGACGATCCGGACGGCTACCTCCCGGTAAGCGGGATCGGCCAGCCGGGCCTCCTCGAAGAGCTCGAGCACGCCGCTCCCGAAGCCACCGGTGACCACGCTCTCCTCGAACGTGACCACGAGCCGCTTCCCGCGGGCCTGGTCGAGGATGAGCTGGCGATCGAGCGGTCGCGCGAAGCGCGCGTTGATCACGCCGATCGACCAGCCCTCTGCCTCGAGCGCGATGGCCGCCTCCGACGCGCGGGCCACGATCGGCCCGAACCCTACGAACAAGAGCTCGCGACCCTCGCGGAGCACCTCACCGCGCCCGACCGGGATGGCGACCGGCGTCACGGCCGGCAACCCGAAGCCCGCATCGCGCGGGTAGTGCAAGGCAAAGGGATGATCCTGCGCGAGCGCCGAATGCAGCAGCGACCGCAGCTCCTGCTCGTCCCTGGGAGAGGCGATCACGAGATTCGGCAGCTGGCGCTGGGCCGACAGCGTGAACATGCCCTGGTGGCTGGTCCCATCCTCACCCACGAGTCCGGCCCGATCGACCGCGATCAGGACCGGTTGGTCGTTCTGGCAGACGTCGTGCACGGTCTGGTCGAACGCTCGTTGAAGGAATGTCGAGTAGAGCGCGACGACCGGACGCATGCCACCCATCGCCAGGCCGGTCGCGAGCGTCATCGAATGCTGCTCGGCGATCCCGACGTCGAAGAATCGCGTGGGGTGGGCGGCCTGGAATTTCGACATCCCGGTGCCGGTCGGCATGCCCGCGGTGATGGCCACGATCCGCCGATCCGAGTGAGCGAGCTCGATCAGCTCCTCGGCGAACACGGCCGTGTAGTTGGGGTTCTTCTTCGGTGCCTCCGCGACATGTTGCGGCGGGGCGGCGTCGTCGGCCATCGATTCGGTCGGCATCGCCGCCCGGGTCCCGTTGTACGCATCGGCGTCCGGGGCCATCGCGAACGGCGGGAGCGCGGCGCCGTGGAAGCTGACCTGGTCGGTTTCTGCCGGCTGGAAACCGTGGCCCTTCTGCGTTCTGACGTGCACGATCGTCGGGCCTGGTTGCGCAAGCGCGCGACCGAGGGTCTCGAGCAGGGCATGCAGGTCGTGGCCGGGCACCGGGCCGATGTAGGTGATGCCGAGGTCCTCGAACAGCTGCCCGGGCTGCGCGAACTGGACCACCGTCCGGCGGAGCCGCTTGCTGAGCTCGAGCACCGAACCCCCGATCAGCGGGATCCGTTCGACCGACCGGTCGTAAAGGCTCCGGCTCTGGTGCCAGGTCCGCGACAGCTTGATCTGCGACAGGTACTTGGAGAACGCGCCGACGGTCGGGCTGATCGACATCTCATTGTCATTGACCACGATCAGGAGCTGGGTCTTGCGATGACCGATGTCGTTGAGGGCCTCGAGCGACAGGCCGCTCATCAAGGCGGCGTCGCCGACGACCACGGCGATCCGTTCGAGGCCGTGCCGCAGGTCCCTGGCCTCCGCGAGACCCTCGGCGATCGACAGGCCGGTCCCGGCATGCCCGCCATCGAACACGTCGTGCGGCGACTCGGACCGCCGTGGGAACCCACCGATGCCGTCGAGCTGGCGCAGGGTGCCAAAGCGGTCGAGCCGCCCGGTCAGCAGCTTGTGCGGGTAGGCCTGGTGACCCGTGTCCCAGACGATGTGATCGCGCGGCGACTCGAGGAGCCTGTGGAGGGCGATCGTCAGCTCCACGACGCCAAGCGATGAGCCGAGATGTCCACCGGTGTGGGCGACCGTTCGGACAATCGTGTCGCGGATCTCGACAGCGAGCTGGGCGAGGTGCGCCTCATCGAGGCCGCGCAGGTCGGCTGGGCTCTGGATCGTCGGCAGGATGGGCAACGGAACCTGGTCTCCTGGGTTGGCCGGCGCGTCATCGCCGGTCTGGTCGGGCAGACGGATCTTGGTGCTCGGATGTGATGGTTCGTGGCGCACAGGATGCCCCCGAACGCGACGCCGCGCAGAGTGTAAACCTGTTCCTTGCAGGTCGCGTGTTTCAGCGGTCCGGGCCGGACTGCGATCCGTATAGTGCGTTCGTGGAGCAAGCGCGTTTGGACTGGCTCGACCGGACGGTTGCCGGTCGAGTGATCCGACCCGGGGCGTCCGACTACGACGATGCCCGACGGACCTACAACGCCCTCATCGATCGCCGTCCTGCCGCCATCGTCCGATGCGCCGATGACGGCGACGTCCGCGCAACGATCAAGGCGGCTCGCGAGGACAGCCTCTTGCTGGGCGTTCGGGGCGGCGGGCACAGCGTGGCCGGCAACGCGATCGTGCAAGACGGGATCGTGGCGGATCTATCGGGCATGCGCGGCGTCGAGATCGACGCCTCGGGTCGCGTGGCCCACGTTCAGGGCGGGGCGCAGTGGCAGGACCTGGATGCGCCGGCGCTGGCGCACGGCCTCGCCGTTCCCGGTGGCGTCTACGGCGACACGGGCGTGGCCGGCCTAACCCTTGGCGGCGGGGTCGGGTTCCTGATGGGTATCGGCGGGCTGACCTGCGACAACCTCGTCGGGGCCAGGGTCGTCACCGCGGACGGATCGATCGTGGAGGCTACCGACGATCCCGACCTGCTGTGGGCGCTTCGGGGCGGCGGCGGCAACTTCGGCGTGGTGACCCGCTTTGACCTGGCCCTGCGACCGGTTGGTGCGATGTTTGGCGGGGCGTCGACCGTACCCCTCGACGACGGAGCAGCCATTCGGCGGTACGCGGCGTTGATGCGCGAGGCGCCGGATGAGCTGGTACCGATGCTCGTCGTCGGCATCGACGAGGATGGCCGTCCGTTCGTCCAGGTCCAGTTCGCGTACGTCGGCGACTCCGCGATCGGGGAACGATTCGCCCGAACGATCCTGGGGGATGCGTGGACTGGCAACGGTGAGCTGCGGGCCTGCTCGTATCTCGACATCCAGTCGATCAATCCGATCGAACCATTCGGGTCACGCCATTACTGGTCGTCAAGCTTCGTGACCGATCTCGAAGACGAGCTGATCGACGTGCTGCTGGACGTCGCGGCGGGCATCCCCACGCCGGAGTCAGGGATCCTCATCGAGCCTGTCCACGGTGCGGCCCGGCGCCGAGACACGGACTACGCCGCCTATCCCAATCGCTCGGCGCGCGCCCATGTGACCTTCCTGGGGGTCTGGCACGACCCGGGTTTCGACGAGACCGGCACGGCTTGGAGCCGGGGAATGACGGCGCGGATTGCGCCATGGTCGAGCGGCGGCCTATACGTCAACTACGCGATGCCCGGCGAGGCCGTTTCAGGCCGCCCACGTGATCGGGCGAGGGCTGCGTACCCGCCCGAGGTCTTCGAACGACTCCAGGTCGTCAAGCGACGCTACGACCCGGACAACCTCTTCCGGGGCAATCTCAACATCCCGCCCAGCTAGACGGCAGCATCGACCTAGGCGATCGGCTCCTCGGCCGCGTCTTCCGGGCTGACGTCCCGGGTCTCGAGCACACCGCCGGCGCGCGCGACGAGTTGCTGCACGCGCAGTTCCGCGTCCGCGAGGAGCTTCTCGCAGCGCGCCTGGAGGGCGACCCCGCGCTCGTACAGCGCGATCGCGTCCTCGAGCGGCTGGCCGCCGGCCTCGAGCGCCGCGACCGTCCGCTGGAGGTCCGCGAGGGCGTCGTCAAAGCTCAGGGCTTCGATCGGGGGATCAGTCGGGCCGGCCACCGTCATCCTCATCGTCGGGTGTGGTCACGCGGTCGAGACGCGGGGCGAGGAGCATACCAATCCGGATCGCGCCAACGGCGATGACCCCGACGATGGCAAGGTAGACGATCGCCTCGCCCAGCCCGCTCACCGGCCCGCCGTCATCGCGGATCCGCCGTGGCGGGGAGCTCGCCCTTGGCCACGCGCAGGACGACCTTCGACCCCGGTGGAGCGTCGGCGGGATCCCGGACGATCGATCCATCGCCTGCGCGACGAACGATCGCGTACCCACGCTCCAGGGTCGCCTGCGGACCAAGGACGCCGAGCGCAGCGCCGGCGCGACCGAGCGACGCCCGGGCGGTCGTTAGCCGGCGTGCGACGAGCGGATCCATGACGTCTGTGCGAGCGAGTCGAACACGATCCGCGGCGACGCGGGCCGGTAGCGTCGGAGCCAGCCGGCGGCCAAGCCGATCGACAACCTGGCGCGCTCCGGCCAGCTGCTCACGGGTGGCCCTGGTGGCGCGATCCAGGAGCAGACCGACGCGTTCCCGCGTCGCCGCCAGCTGGGCCGTGGGGCTGAGCCGGTCCAGGGCCCGGCGCTCCCCCACCAGCTCGCGCCGGGCTGCCCTGACCCGCGCGTCGACCGCGCCATCCAGGCGCCGTCGGTGGGACCTCACGACGGTCAGGAGCTCAACCCGGTCGGGCACGACGACCTCGGCAGCGGCCGACGGCGTCGGGGCACGGACGTCGGCGGCGAAATCCGACAACGTGACGTCCGTCTCGTGGCCAACGCCACACACGACGGGCAGGACATGCCCGACCACCGCCCGGACGACCTGCTCGTCGTTGAACGCCCACAGGTCCTCGAGGGACCCACCACCCCGCGCCAGGATGGTCAGCGCGGGTGCATCGTCGGGCCGTGCTGCCGCCGTCATCGCGGCCGCGTAGCGCTCGACCTTGCGAAACGCGCCGACGATGCTCGCGGGCGCCGCCTCGCCCTGGACCTGGGCTGCCACCAGCACGACCCGGGTCAAGGGCCAGCGACGCGCCAGGACGTGACAGATGTCCTTCCAGACGGCCCCGCTCGGGCTCGTGATCACGGCGATCGTCGCCGGGCGACCTGGCAGCCGTCGTTTTCGTTCCGGGGCGAAGAGACCTTCCGCAGCCAGCCTGGCCTTGAGCGCCTCGAACCGCAGCGTTAGATCGCCAAGCCCGCTCGGCTGGATCGACTCGACGTAGAGCTGGAGGGCGCCCTGCGGCTCGAACAGGTCGATGCGGCCGTGGGCCACGACCCGAAGTCCGGCCTGCGCTTCGAACGCCGAGCGCTGTCGGTCATCGCGGAACCAGACGCACTGGAGCTGGTTGCGCTCGTCCTTGAGCGTGAAGTAGGCATGCCCGGCGGAGGAGACGGTGACCCGCCCGATCTCGCCCTCGACCCACAGATCCGCCAGTCGCGGGTCGGTGCGGACGGCACCACGGATCGCCCGGGTCACATCGCTGACGCCGAGGATCTTCAAGCCGAACGTGCCGGGCGGGGCGGTCATCCCCGTCGGGGGCAGGGTCTCCACGCCAACGTCATCCAGGATCGGCGATGACTCGCACGCCGAAGAACACGAGCACGGCGCCAGTGAACCCGGCCACGGCCCGCCGGATGCGCGGCCGCCGGAGCACGTCGCCGGCTCGATCGACCGCCGCACCGAGGAGGGCGAGCCAGACCAGCCCGATCGTCGCGTGCGCCAGGCCAACCCCCACGGACACGACGGCGATCGGGTCGCCCGGGTCGACGATCTGGGGAACCAGGGTCGTGTAGAAGAGGCCCACCTTTGGATTGAGCAGGTTCGTCAGGAGACCCTGTCGGAACGGACGGCCGAACCTGGCGCCGCGGTCGGCGGCACCATGTGACGGTTCTGGCGCCTCCTCGGTCGTGAGCGCATCCCGGATCGCCCTGACACCCAGGAAACAGAGGTAGCCAGCGCCGGCGAGCCGAACCAGCGTGAATGCCTCGGCCGAGGCCTGCAGCAAGGCGGCAACGCCAAGACCCGAGAGCGTCGCCCAGATCACCGTGCCGGTCGAGATCCCGAGGCTCGTACGGAATGCGGCACGACGACCGCGAGCGAGCGACGTCGCGGTGACGAGAGCCATGTCGGGCCCCGGTGCGATCGTCAGCAGGACCATCAGCCCGAACGCGCCGATCACGCGCGGATCGAGCAGTGCCTCCATGTCAGACGCGCGTCTGGTAGTCGCCCGTCCTCGTATCGACGCGGATGACGTCCCCGGATTCCACGAAGATCGGGACCTGGACGACGAGTCCGGTCTCGGTCGTGGCCGGCTTGCGGGCGCCCGTCTGCGTGTCGCCGGCAAAGCCGGGTTCGGTGTCCACCACCTTGAGATCGACCGTCACCGGCAGCTCGACGCCGATGGTCTCGCCCTGGTAGCTCGTGCGATCGAGCGTCATCCCGTCCTTGAGATAGAGCGTCGCCTCGCCGAGCTGGTCCGCGGAGAGCACGAACTGGTCATAGGTGTCCGTGTCCATGAAGTGATGGTCGTCGCCGTCCCGGTAGAGGAACTGGACTGGGCGGTTCTCCATCGTCGCGCGCGGCCACTTCGTGCCGGCCTGGAAGGACCGATCCACGGTCTGCCCACGCTTGATGTTGCGGAGCGTGATCCGGACCTGGGCCGAGCCTCGGCCCATCTTGATGTGGTGGTAGTCGATGATTCGCCAGAGCTCGCCATCGAGCTCAATGGCGACGCCCTTCTTCAGTTCGCCGGTACTGATCATGGCGGGGACTCCTGGGCTGGCGGCCGGCGGGTCGAGGGGTCGGGGCGCGCACCGGCGAAGGTCGTTCGAAACAGCTGAGATCTTGATTGTATCCGACGGTCGCGACGCGTCAGCACGGGCATCGGCCGCCCGGCGCGATGGTCTATCCGCCGGCGTATTCCCAGGTCGTGGTCTTGATCGTCCCGTCCAGGTAGGTGATCAAGGTTTCGCCGACTCCGTGGTCGTCGGTGCATGGCGGCTCGTCGCAGCGGACGAGGATCGTGAGGACGTCGTCCGAGCTGACCTCCCCGAAGGCGGTCTCGGCCATGGTTCGGCACCATTCCAGCGGAACGCCCTGGCACTGCGGCTCGAGGGGCAGGTCCGCGGGCGCCGGCGGAGCCGGTTGCGCCGGCTCGGGCTGGGGTTTCACGCCTGGGACAGGTGCCGCGGCCTGGGCCCACGACGTCGTCGTGGATCGGAGCTGGCTGCCGTCAGCGAGCGTGACGACCGTGTCCATGGCGCCCGACTCCGCGGTGCAGGTCCCGGACACGCAGATCACCTCGATCGCGGTCGGGACCGTGTTCGGCAGGGAGAGGGCTACCGAGTCGACCGCCTCCTCGCATCGCTCGACCGGGATTCCGTTGCAGGTGACCGTGGGCGATGGAGGTGGTCCACTGGCCACGGGCGCGCCGCAGCCGGCGATCGCCAGGATCGCGAGGATGGCCAGGCCGCGGAAGTCAGTCCTCACCGTCGCGGAGGGCCCGCATCCGCACCTGGTATTCGATCGGGTCGATCTCGCCGCGCGCCAGCCGAGCCTTCAGCGCGGCCACAGCCGGATCCTCGCGCTGCAGGTGAGGACCGACGGATTGCCCAGACGATCAAGCCGACGACCAGCCCGGTCGTGACCAGCGGCACGATCAGGCTGACCGCGATCATTCCGCCGACGAAAGCGAACGGATCGAAGGGCAATGCGTCCATGGCGGCTCAGCCTAGCGTTCGATCGGAGCTGCTGTCTGCCCGACGACGAGCAATTCGCGCGGAAATCGGGTCAGGCGCTTGACCGTGCCCGCGGATGCGTCCAAGGCTACGAGGTCCTCGATCCGGACGCCCATCTCGCCATCGAGGTAGACGCCCGGCTCGACCGAGAACACGGTCGGGCTTGGCAGCGGCTCGTCGCTGGCGGTCCTGCTGAGGGATGGGGCCTCGTGGGTCGCGAGCCCGATCCCATGACCGAGGCTGTGGCCGAAATGGTCGTCGTGCCCCGCGTTCGCGATGATGTCCCGCGCCACGCGGTCGATCGCCCGGCCGCTCGGCAGCTCCGGAGCGGGGCCAGGGCCGCCGCCCACCGCCGCTTCGATGGCCTGGATCGCCGCCGACTGCGCCGTTGCTACCAATTCGTAGACGTCCTGGTCGCGCGCGCTCGGGTCGCCCACGAACAGGGTCCTCGTCATGTCGCTTCGGTAGCCGGCCACCTGCGCCCCGAAGTCGAACAGCAGGACCTGGCCGGCAACCACGGGTCGATCGCCCGGTGCGCCGTGCGGCAAGGCCGCCTCCGGACCGGCCAGGCAGGCAACGTCGAACGCGAGCGCTTCGGCGCCTGACGTCCGCATCAACCACTCGAGTCGCAGCGCCAGGGTGGCCTCGGTCACCCCGGGCCGGATCTCGGGCAGGAGGGCCGCAAGCGCCCGATCGGCCACAGCGCAGGCGGCGGCCACGCGCTCGAGCTCTGCCGGCTCCTTCACGGCACGGTCAGCCTCGAGCCAGCCCTCGACGGGCACGAGCTCGACGTTCGGGGCGGCTGCCGCGTATCGCTGCCACGCGGCATGCGACAGGAACCCCGCCTCCACGGCGATCCGCTTCGCGCCGACGGATGCGGCCAGCACTGGCCATCGAGCCGGGAAATCGGCATAGGCCTCGAAGAGCCGGGCCTCCGGTGCCTCGCGGCGGGCCTGGATCGTGTACCGCGAGTCGGCGAGCAGGACGACCTCGTCGCGACCGATCAGGAACTGGCCGGAGTAGCCCGCGGCCTTCTCCTCTCCTTCGGCGAGCGCGAACCCTGTGAGGTAGCGCATGTGCTCCCGGCGGACCCCGAAGTAGGCGTCAACCCCGGCCGCCGCAAATCGTGCCCGAAGGCGCTCGGTCCGGCTCGGCCGAGCCGCGCGGTCAGCCTCGTCCCACGCCGCCAGCTGCGTCGAGATCGGCGCTTCGGCAAAGTCGGCCGGGACGGGCCAACCGGTCACTGGATGTACCCGTATGTCCGCCGGTTCTCGTCGTGCTCCGCCTTGGTCTTGGCGAAGGCGTGGGCTCCATCACCGTCGGGAATCGCCAGGAAGTAGATAAAGGCATCGGCGGTATCCGGCTCGAGTGCCGCGTCGATCGACGGCAGGCTCGGCGTGCAGAGCGGCCAGGGGATGAGACCGGGCGTCTGGTACGTCTGGAAGCCCTGCAGCGCTTCGGGCAGCTCCACGTCGGCAAGGGGCACGCCCGGCGGGTTCCAGAACGAGTACTCCTGCCAGTTGTCGAAGGGCAGGTCGTCGAGGGCGAGCGTGTCGATCGCATAGAAGACGGTCGGATCGGCGTTCAGGAGATGCGTGGTGACCCCTTCGATCCCGTCGATTCGGTTCTGGTACACGCCGGCAATCAGGGGTCGTTCGTCGTCGAGAATGGCCTCGCGCTCGACGATCGAGGCCAGGGCCATCACCTGGTAGAAGGTCAGGCCCCGGTCGCTTGGCACGTCGAGCCGTTCCTGGCCGACATTCGCCGCGAATTGGTCGAGCATGAGCCGGACCAGCTCCTCGGGCGTCGTGTCGGGCAGCACGCGATACGTCCCGGGCCACAGGAATCCCTCCAATGACGCGTCGCCTGGTGCGTCCTCACGGATCGTGGCGAGCCACGGGTAATCGGCGATAAGCGCGGCCGGCGGCGACGATGCGACCTGGTAGAACGCTTCGGGGTCCATGTCGAGGTCGGCCAGGGTCTGCAGCTTGGCCGTCATCTGTTCGAGCCGGAGACCCGTCCGGAACGAGATGTCGACGAACGTGATCACCGGTGGGTCGAGGAGCGCCGTCACGAGCTGATCCGGTGTCAGGTTGCGACGGAGGATGTAGTCGCCGACCCGCAGGGACGTCGTGAGCTGCCGATCGATGGCGATGAAGACGAAGGCCCGGCTGTCCGCGAGCAGGCCGCCGGCCTCGAGCCGGTCCGCGATCGATCGGGCGGTGTCACCCGTCTCGACGGCGAAATTGGTCTGGGTCGGATCGTCCGAGACCGGTTCGGTCAGGGACGCCCCGAGATCCTCGCGCACGATGTCCTTCACGAAGGGAACCTGGAGCGCGGCTGGGTTGTCCTGGGCGAGGCCGAGCACGACGTCCTTGACGAGTGGCCGAAGGGCCGTCAACGCAACGACAAGGACGACCCCGGCAAGGACCAGGGCGAACACCAGGAACTTGAGGAGGCCCAGGAGCCCGCTGCCCGATCCTCCACCGCCGCCATTGCGGCGCCGCCGGGGCGGCTCGCCGTAGTCGTCGGCGGCTTGCGTGGCATAGGCGTCGGGTTCGAACGGTCGCGCCTGCCACTCGCGAGAATCGCGCGGCCGCTTGCCGGACCGGATCGTCATGATTCGCCGACGCCGGCACGGGCGTCGAGCTCATCCTGGAGGATGATCGCCGCAGCCTCCCGGTCGATCCTGGCACGATATGCATCGCGTTGGGTCTTGCTGGGCGGGCCGCCCGACCGGCCGCGTTTCATCGCACCGAGGCGGCCCTCCGCGACGTGACTCGAGAGCCGCTCGTCACGCAACGTGAGGCGGACAGGAAGTCGTTCGGCCATGGCGTCACCCCACGCGCGCGTGATCGCGGCCTGCGTGCCCTCAGCACCGCTGGCCTCGAGCGGCAGACCGAGCACCAGCTCGTCGATTCGATTGGCGATGATGAGCGCCTCGAGGTTGGCGGCGTCGCGATCCATGCTGGCGGCCCGCCTGAGAGTCGAATGCGGACGCGCTGGCGCGCCATCCCCTTCGGCAATGGCAATCCCGATCCGGCGCTCGCCGAGGTCGATCCCGAGCCGCCTCGTCACGAGGTCGCTCCGGACGCTGCGGGTGCTTCGACCTCGACGGTTTCCCGGATTTCGAGCTCCACGCGATCCTCGATGGTCGGGACGGCCCCGACCCAGTCCGGCCAGGCGGTCAGCTCCACCTCGCCAAACGGTGTGAGGGCCGCCCGCGCTTCGTCGAGCGGCTTGCCGATCACCAATGCCCGTAGGCTCGCCACGTCGAGGACCGCCACCTGCTGGCCGGTGGCCGTCGCGGAGAAGGACACCGACTGCCCCGAGACGACGGGGGCGCTCACGGCGACATCGATCGATCCCGCGACCAGCCGATGACCGGGTTCTACGGCAGCCCTCAGGAGCGCATCCGCGATCGCCGTGACCGGGGCCGGATCGACCGTCAGGACGTTGCCGGTCGCGGACAGCCCGATCTCGAAGGTCTCGATCTCCTGTCCGACCAGGGATACCGGATCCACGGTGGGGGTCGCCTCACCGAGCGTCGCTGTCTCGCCAAACACCGTGGCTCCCTCGGGCGCGATCGAAGGATCGGCCAAACGCGCCTCGAACGCGGCGGCCAGGGCCGTCTGGAGCTGTTCCAGGGCGCCATCGACGTCTTCCTGGGCGACCTGGGGGAACTCTTCGTGCGTCCCGCCGGTTGTCGCATTCGGGTTCACGACTTTCAATGCCTGTGGATCCTTGCCCTGCGGGACGATGACGATGGCGTTCGGCTCCACGTTCCCGGCTGTGCCCGGCTCAACCGCGGTCACGTTGACGTTGATCCGTCCGGGGAAGACGGTCAGGCCGACCAGGTCGGCTCGTGGAACCGTGACCTCCTTCGCGGTCCGGAACCGGACGCCTGCGTTGGTACTGACGATGCTCCCCGCAGGAATCGTGTTCGAACGAAGGAAGTCGAGGTTGGCGAAGCGTACGACACCGTTGGCGGTTTCCTCTTCGACCCGCTTTCCGGTGACCGGGAAGAACTCGCTCACGGTCACCTCGAGCGGGACCACCACGGCGGGAACCACCCGGCCAGCGACGTCAGGCTCGATGGCCCCGGGATCCGCGGTCACGGTGATGGCAGGCAGGGCGAGGTCCTCCACCCTGGGGGTGACCACGATCGAGACGGAAGGGAGGACGACGTACGCTGCGACCCCTCCAACCAGCACCACGAGCGAGAGGGCCGCCAGGACGATCACGAGCGGCAGGCGAGAGCTGGGACCTGACCCGGGCCGCCGTCTGCTGCGCTGGTCACTCGGCACGAGCGCGGTGGGGGCGGAGCGATCGTGCCATTCGCGGCCGGTGGACGGCTTCGGGGACCAGGGGATCTCGACCTGGACGGTCTCCTCGCCGACCGTGGTCGCCGCCGTGGTCGTCACTGCTCGCCGGGCGAGGTCGGGCGGCGGCTTCGCGACAGGTGGTTCCACGGGCGCATCGGGCTCGATCGGAGACGTTGCCTTGGAGGCTTCGGTCGCCTTGCCGCGTCGTGGCCGTTTGGCGGTGGTCGTGGGCGGCTTCGAGGGCGCAGGAACGACCACGGGCACGGTTGCGGCCGCCGGCGTCCCCGTCGACTCGCTTTCCGCAGCGGCCGCGCCGGGCTTGCCACCGACATCGCCGCCATCGGGCTGGGTCGACTCGTACTCGCTCACGGAGGCGAAGACCGGCAACCCGGCCGACGCCGCCAAGGCCCTCGTTGCGGAGTCCCCGGCGACGACGGCCAGCTGCTTCTCGTTGAGCATTGCGTCACGCGACAGGAGCCGGAAGTTGATCCGCGACGTCGCGACGCGCGAGCCGTACGGCAACACGAGCGCGACCCGTCGCTCGGGCACGTCCCGGATCCGGGCCGCTGCCGACGTGATCTCGTCGTCGACGTCGAGGTAGACGATCCCGCCCGGCATTCCGATCAGACCTTCATCGCCCTGAGGACGCGGCGCAGGGCCATGTCGAGAGCGTCTTCCGACGTCTGGAGCTCGATGGCCTGGTAGGCCAGGCCAAGCGGGGTGACGTCCTGCTGGTCCACGAGCAGGTTCGTTGCATCCGAGATCGTGTCGACCTGGTCCGGCGCCATCACGATGATCTCAGGAGGGCGGGCAAATGGCAGCCGCTGCCAGAACGATTCGGCGGCCAATGCGGACCGAATCTCGGGGAGCCGCGAACCGCCGCCACACAGGAAAACGCGCCCCGGGAGCAGGTCGCCTTCCGACAGCTCTTCCATGACCAGCTCGACGCCGGCCGCCCAGACGCGCACGTCATCGCCGACGATCTTGGCCACATCCTCCGCGTGGTCAACCGCCACGCCTCGCGCGTAGTCCACCTTGAGGGATTCGGCCCGCGGGAACGGCAGGTCCAGGCGATCCGCCAGGCTCTTCGTGAAGGCCCGCCCGCCGAGCGCGAACATGCGGGTGCCTTCGATACCGCCCTTGCGCACCAGGGCCACGTCCGTGGTCCCGCCTCCGACGTCGATGAACAGCGCACCGGCCTGGCGGATGTGGTCGCTGCCGAGCACGCGCGCGACCGCATACGGCTCGGCGACGATCTGCAGCAGCTCCAGGTCGAGCTGCGAGGCCACGCTCTGGAGGGCGCCCAGGTGGACCAGCGGCGCGAACGCGTTGAAGATCCCGATCTTGACGTGGCGGCCCTGAAAGCCGACCGGGTTGGTCAGGGCGTAGCCGTCGATCGACGCGCCGGTGACGGCGGCATGGACGAGCCGGACGTCGACGTGCGGCAGCCCGGTCTCCCAGGTGATCGCCCGCTCCGCTTCCTGGAGCGCCTCGCGCTGGACGATGTCGATGAGCTTCTGGAGCTCGCTCTCGCTGATCGGCTGGTTCGGCTTCTTGCGCTCCTGCGAATGCGTCGTGGTGAAGCCCTTGACCAGCTCGCCGGCAATCCCGACGACGACCTGGGTCGGCCGGAACCCGGCCATCTCCTCGGCTTCCTGGAGCGCCACGGCGCAGTTGTCCACGACCGCGGCGATATCGGCGACGGTGCCCGACTGCATGTGCGACAGACCCTGTCGCTTGCGACCGACACCACGGACGGTTCCGTGCCCGGCGGCATCGATGTCGAACACGAGCGCCTTGGCAAATTCCGTCCCGACGTCCAAGGCGGTGCAGGCCGCGAGGGCCTCCTGGCCATCCCGTTGCCAGATCCGACGCCAGAAGGCCATCAGACTCCCGTCGCGAGCCGCGCCCGAAGATCGCCGAGGGCCTCCTCGATGCCGCCACGGAGCGTTCCCTTGCCCTGGGCCATCTGCGGCCGTCCACCGCCGCGACCGCCGAGCGCCGGCATCGCCGCGTTGACCAGGTCACCCGCGGAGATCCCTCGCGAGACGAGGTCGTCGGACACGGTGACGAAGAGCTGCGGCTCGTCGGCATCGAGGACGAGGGCAACGACACCCGACCCGATGGCCGCGCTCACGTCGCGAGCCGCGGCCTTCAGCACGTCCATCGAGCCGTATGGCAGCGCGACGGCCACGAGGCGAACGCCGGAGGCGACCTCATCGGCGCCCGCGACCAGCTCGCCGGGCCTGGGGATGCCTGCCCCACCGCCGGCCTTGAGCTGCCGTCGCGCTTCGCGGAGTTCGTCCTGAAGGGCGGCGATCCGCGCCGGGATCGCGTCGGGCGACTGCGCGCCCACGACCTCCGCGGCGTCATCCAGGGCTCGAAGGCGAGTGCGCACGAGGGCATCAGCGCCGGCCCCGGTCACGGCCTCGATCCGGCGCATGCCCGACCCGATGCTCCGCTCGCCGGTGATGACGAACCCGCCGATCTGCCCACTGGCCCGGCAATGGGTGCCGCCGCACAGCTCGAAGCTGTAGTCCTCGACCCGGATGGTCCTGACCGTCTCGCCGTACTTCTCATCGAAGAACGCGTCCGCGCCTCCCGCCGCCGCCTCCGCCATGCTCGTGAATGCGATGGAGACGGGCCGGTCGTCCCGGATGATGCGGCGAACCTCGTCCTCGATCGCCTCCAGCTCCGCGACCGTCAGACCGCGATCGAACGGGAAGTCGAATCGAAGGTAGTCGGGCGTGACCAGCGAACCGGCCTGCCGGGCGCGATTGCCGACGACGTTGCGCAATGCGCGATGCAGCAGGTGCGTGCCGGTGTGGTTGCGCATCGTGTTGGCGCGCCGGTCGGCGTCGACGGCAGCCTCAACCGTCTCGCCGACCTTCAGGCGACCGCGGAGCGTGCCCCGATGGACGATCAGGCCACCGACCGGCTTCTGCGTGTCCGTCACGTCGAACAGGTCGCTGCCGCCGTCCGGTTCACGCAGCACGCCCTGGTCGCCGACCTGGCCGCCGCCCTCCGCGTAGAACGGCGTCTGGTCGAGAACGACCTCCGCCTCGCCGTGACCGGTCAGCTCGTCGTACTCCATCCCGTCGCGCAGGATCGCGACGACCCGCCCGGTGGCCGTCGTCGTCTCGTAACCGAGAAACGTCGTGTCGCCGGCACGGCCCTGGATCGCGCCGTACTGCGCCGTCAGCTCCGCGTGCCGCGACAGCTCGGCCTTCTTGCCGGATCGGCTCCGGTCACGCTGTTCGGCCAGCGCACGATCGAAGCCGCCACGGTCGACCCCGGCGCCATGTTCGGCCGCGAGCTCGACGGTGAGGTCGATCGGGAAGCCGTACGTGTCGTGGAGCCGGAAGGCGAAGTCACCGGGGAGCGTCGGGGCACCTGCCGGCAGGTCTTCGGGTCGACGTCCGATCACCCGCTCGGCGCCCGTGAGCGCGCGCAGGGCCTCCTCGAGCTGCCCGGTGCCGGCATCTAGGGTCCGGGCGAACTGCGCTTCCTCGCGGGCGATCACCGCGAGGATCTCGTCCCTTCGCTCCTCCAAATGCGGGTAGGCCTCGGCCATGACGTCGATGACCACGGATCCCGCGTCCGCCATGAACGGCTCACGCCGGCCCAGGAGGCGGCCGTGCCGGACGGCACGCCTGAGGATCCGCCGAAGGACGTAGCCGCGACCCTCGTTCGACGGCAGCACGTCGTCCCCGATCAGGAAGGTCACGGCACGCGAGTGGTCGGCGATGACCTGGTAGCTGAACCGCTCCGTTTCGAACGTATCCGGGTCGTGCCCGATCAGCTCCCGCATCCGGGCATGGATCGGGGCGAACACGTCCGTGTCGTAGTTCGTCGGGACCTGCTGGAGCACGCTGGCCAGCCGCTCCAGGCCCATCCCGGTGTCGACGCTCGGGAACGGCAGGGGCACGCGGCCGTCGGGCCGCTGGTCGAACTCCATGAACACGAGGTTCCAGATCTCGAGCCAGCGCGGACAGGTCTCGGAATGGTCGGGGATGCATTCGGGGCCCTCCGACAGCTCCACCCCGCGGTCGAAGTGGATCTCGCTGCACGGCCCGCACGGTCCCGTGTCCGCCATCCGCCAAAAGTTGTGGTCGTCGCCCGCGTCGACATCGCCCCACGTCGCCATCCGCTCCGGCGGGATGCCGATGTCGTTGCGCCACGCCGCACGGGCGACCTCGTCGTCCTTGTAGGTCGTGACCGCCAGGCGCTCGCCGGGGATCCCGAGGTCGCGGGTCAGAAACTCCCAGGCCCACTGGATCGCTTCGCGCTTGAAATAGTCGCCAAAGCTCCAGTTGCCCAGCATTTCGAACAGCGTGTGGTGGCGCGGCGTGCGCCCTACCTCCTCGAAGTCGTTGTGCTTGCCCGCGACACGGAGACACCGCTGGTAGTCGACCGCACGCTTGTAGGAGCGGGTCTCGGCGCCCGTCAGGACGTCCTTGAACTGGACCATGCCCGAGTTCGTGAAGAGCAGCGTCGGGTCGCCGGCCGGCACGAGGCTGGCGCTCGGGACGACGGCGTGGCCGCGCTCCGCGAAGAACTCGACGAATCGACGGCGGATCTCGGCGGCGGGCAGCGCCACGATCCTCGCGTCTGGGGTCTGATCGGGGGGCGGCATCGGACGCAATGGTACTCAACCGGCACGCTCGGACGGCTGATAGGCGGGCGTTAGGTGCGAGTCGTCGGTGGTTAGGTCCCTGCTGGGGCGGGCTCGGTACGGTCAGGACCGGAAACCGCAACGGGAAGGAGTTCCCATGCCGCTCATCAGGAAGTGCGAGAAGTGCGGAAGCCTCGACAGCCGCGCAAGCTGGTCGTCAGCCGATGACGCAGCCAAGGATGGCGCGTTCACCAACTGGACCTGTCCGACCTGCGCCTGGACCGAGTTCGACCTCGTAGAAGCCGAGCAGGAGCCCGCCACCGCGTGACCGAGGCCTGGGGTCAAGCCCGTCGGATGCGGTGGTGTTTGGTCAGGGCGTGCTGCCGCGCGACGGCCCCAGGATCGCAACTGCGCTCGAAATACCGATCCCGACCCACGCCATCGCCGAGGCGGCAACGAGCCCGAAATCACCGATCGAGAACATGGTGATCCCAAGGCGATCGCCCAGCGTGTCGCCCGCCCAGGCGCCCAGGATCGCTGCTGCCACGATGATCGGCAGCCGGCCTCCGGCGCTACCTCGGATGAGCATATAGACCGAAGCGTGGAAGATGCCGACGAGGACGGCCAGGATGATCGCCGGCTCGACGCTCACACGCCCGAGCCGACGAGTTCGGCTGACGCCGTCGCGGCCGCGTCGCGGCCGACTCCAGCCGGCGTCGGTCGCGCGATCCGTCCCCCACCAAGGACCACGTCGCCATCGTACAAGACGGCAGCCTGACCGGGCGCCGCCGCCCAGACCGGAGAGTCGGTCTCCGCGATCCACGCGGACCGGCCAGCACCCGAGCGACGAACGGTGGCCGGGATCGTGATGGCCCGATGCCGGATCCGGATCTCGGCCCGGAACGCATCGTCCGCTGGAGCACGGCCGGCGACGAAGGTCGCGCGCTCGAGCTCGATCGTTGTCGTCTCGAGGTCTTCCCGGCGGCCCAGGGTAATCGTGTTCGTGAGCGGGTCCATCCGGCTGACGTAGCGCGGCGCGCCGAGCGCCACGCCTAGGCCCTGCCGCTGGCCGACGGTGTAGGCCGCAACGCCCCCGTGATCGCCGACGCGTTCACCGTCATGGTCGACGAGCGGTCCGGGGACCGGCGTCCACCCTGCACGATCGCGAAGCGCCTCCCGATAATCACCACCGGGCACGAAGCAGATCTCCTGGCTCTCCGGCTTGTCGGCTGTCACCAGGCCGAGGCCACGGGCGACGTCCCGGACCTCAGGCTTGGTCAACTCGCCGAGCGGGAACCTCGCGTGAAGCAACTGGTCCTGCCGCAAGCCGTACAGGAAGTAGGTCTGGTCCTTGTCGGGATCGCGGGCGCGCAGCAACCGGGCGCCGCCGTCCGGCCCGATGTCCCGCCGCGCATAGTGGCCGGTCGCAACGGCCTCACAGTCGTACAGGTGCCGTGCGCGCCCAAGGAGGGCTCCGAACTTGACGTACGTGTTGCAGTCGACGCATGGGCTCGGCGTCCGGCCGTCGAGGTAGGCGTCCAGGAAGGGCTGGAGCACGCCGGCATCGAACTCGCGCTCGAGGTTCATGACGTAGAACGGGATGTCGAGCTGGGCGGCGACCCGCCGCGCGTCGTCGGCCGCGTCAAGCGAGCAACAACTCTTCTTGAACTCCGAATACGAGTCGGCCACGTCGTGGAGGCGCATCCAGACGCCGACGACCTCGTGTCCCTGCTCGTGGAGCAGGGCCGCCGCGACCGACGAATCGACGCCGCCGGACATCGCGACGAGGATCCGGCTCATACGGGGACTCCCTGCCCGAGGGGATCGGCGGCAACGGCCACCGAACCGAGCCGCATGGACGCGATCACCCGCGGCACGACCTCGCTGGCCGTCGCGATCTCCTCGTCGGTCGTCGTCCGTCCGAGCGACAGCCGCAACGCGCCGCGGGCCTCTTCCTCCGGGTACCCCATAGCCGTCAGGACGTGGCTCACCTCGGTCGAGCCCGTGGTGCATGCGGATCCGACCGATGCGGCGATCCCTTCGAGGTCGAGGGACATGGCCACCGACGCTCCGTCGGTGTCCCGCCCGATGATGGACAACAGGCCCGGGAGACGCTGCTTTGGATGTCCCGTTGCCTCCGTTCCGGGCGCGACGAGGATCGCCTTCGCGAGTCGCTCACGCTGGCGGCGCAGCCGGGCAACGGTCTCTGGTCGCTCCTGGCAAGCGATGTCGTAGGCAGCGGCAAGACCCACCGCGCCGGCGACGTTCTCCGTGCCGGCCCGGCGATGCCGTTCCTGGGTACCGCCCTGCTGCTGGGCGAGGATGTGGGTCCCGTGGCGGACGTACAGGGCGCCGACCCCTTTGGGGCCTTCGAACTTGTGCGCGCCGAGCGACACCATGTCAGCGCCAAGGGCCTCGACGTCGAGATCGAGGTATGGCGCCGCCTGGACGGCGTCGACGTGGAGCAGCACGCCCTTGTGCGCGTGGACGATCCGGGCGATCTCGGCGATCGGCTGGATCGTGCCGACCTCGTTATTGGCAAGCATGATCGAGACCAGGATCGTCCGGTCGTTGAGGCTCGACTCGAGCTGGTCGGGGTCCACGCGCCCGTAGCGGTCGACGGGGAGCTCCACGATCTCGAAGCCGAACTTCTCGAGGTATCGGAGCGCGTGGCCAACCGCGTGGTGCTCGACGGCCGAGGTGACGATCCGGTGTCCGTGCGCCTTGCCGGCCCAGGCGGCGCCCTTGATCGCCAGGTTGTTGGCCTCGGTGCCGCCAGAGGTGAAGACGATCTCGCGACCTTCGCCGCGGAGTCGCACCGCAACGCGTTCGTGGGCGTCGTCCAGGGCCGCGCGCGCTGCCCTGCCGAAGCTGTGGGCCGAGCTCGGATTGCCGAACGCCTCGGTCATGAACGGGTACATCGCGTCGAGGACCTCGCGCCGGAGCGGGGTCGTGGCGGCGTGGTCGAGGTAGATCGCCATGCGCGGGATTGTACGCCGCGACCTTCGCCGCCCTGCCCTCGTCATCTGTCCATGGCGGGTTCTCGACGGCCGACGATGCCTCGCGACGAGCGCGAGCGGCATGGTGGACGCACCACCAACCTGGAGTTCATGACATGCCTGACCTGACCGCCGTCGTCCTGACGTCCCTCCCGTTCATCCTTTTCGTGCTGCTCGTGATCGAGACGTTCCGGAACACCCCGACCGCGGGTGATGGGCAGCCCGTCGACCTGTTCCACCGATCGTTTGGAGCGTGATCCCAATGCTTGAGACCATCGTCGTTGTCGCCATCGTCGGTTTGCTCGTCCTGAGTGTCCGCGTCATCGCGGCGGGCTCCGAGACGATCATCGAGGAGCTCTTTCCGCCCAACCGCCAGCTTCCATGGCCGCGTGGAGTCCAGGAAGAGGACGCGCCGCGGTTCGTGTTCAACCACGCGAGCTAGGCCCGGCGCCAAGCCACCGGGCGGGCGCCTCGCTGGGCGCTCGCACTGGGCAGGATCAGCCGGCCGCGGCACCCTCCCGCTCGGCTGAGCGACGCAGGTCCTCGGCCCGGCCGATCTCGCGACGCCGGTCATGCTGTGAGAGGGCTCGCTTTCGCAATCGGATCGAGAGCGGGGTGACCTCGACCAGCTCGTCGCCGGCGATGAATTCGAGGGCACTCTCGAGGGTCATCGGCCGCGGCGGCGTCAACCGGAGCGACTCATCGTGGGAGTGCGTCCGGATGTTGGTGAGCTTCTTCTCCTTCGTCGGGTTCACGTCCATGTCGCCCGATCTCGAGTTCTCACCCACGATCATGCCCTCATAGACCTCGACTCCGGCCCCGATGAACAAGTCGGCACGCTGCTCGAGGTTGAACAGGCCGTATGCGTTGGACGTGCCGGCCCGGTCGGACACGAGCACTCCGCTGGTTCGATGGGTCACCTCGCCGGCCCACGGGCCATAGCCCTCCCCGATCTGGTGCAGCAGGGCGGTGCCGCGGGTGTCGGTCAACAACTGGCCGCGATACCCGATGAGGCCACGCACCGGGAGCACGTACTCGAGCCTGACGCGGCCGTCCGCGTCGGTCGACATCTGGTCCAGCCGGCCCTTCCGGCCGGCGAGCGCCGACTGGATCTCGCCGATGTAGTCGGGCGGGATGTCGATGGTGATCCGCTCATACGGCTCCTGGACCGCGCCGTCGACCTCGCGCAGGAGGACCTCGGGCCGTGACGCGGTGAGCTCGAACCCTTCGCGGCGCATCTGCTCGATGAGGACCGCGAGTTGCAGCTCGCCACGTCCGCGGACCTCGAACGCTTCGCTCGATTCCGCCGGACGGACCTCGATGGAGACGTTGCCAAGGACCTCCTTCTCAAGCCTGGCCTTGATCTGGCGGCTGGTCACGAACTTGCCTTCACGGCCGGCCAGTGGCGAGGTGTTCACTCCGAAGGTCATCCGCAGGGTAGGTGCGTCCACGTCAAGGCGCGGCAGTGGCCGCGGGTCGCCCGGCTCGGTCAACGTGTCGCCGATCGTCACCTCCGGCAGGCCGGCGACGCTGACGATGTCGCCCGGACCCGCCTGCTCGATGTCGACACGGTCGATGCCGTGGGCGGTCTGCAGGCTCGTCACGGTGCCCGTCAGCGTGACCGTCCGGCCCGGCTCCACGGTGCCCGCCGTGTCGTCCGCCTCCTCGCGAACGACCGTGATCCGCTGCCCGGTGCGGATTTCGCCGTTCCAGATCCGTCCGACCGCCATCCGACCGACGTAGTCGTTGGCCGACAGGTTGGTCACGAGGAGCTGCAACGGATGGCCCGGCGTGAACGTGACCGGCGGCGTCACCTCGATCAACAAGTCCAGCAGGGGCCGGAGGTCGATTCCGGGCTTCGCAAGCTCAGGCGTCGCCGTGCCGGCCTTGGCGTTGGTGTAGACGACCGGGAACTCGATCTGGTGCTCGTCGGCTCCGAGATCGATGAACAGCTCGTAGACCTCATCGAGCACTTCGGCAGGACGGGCATCGCCCCGGTCGATCTTGTTGAGCGCGACGATGACGGGCAACCTCCGAGCCATCGCCTTCTGCAGGACATACCGCGTCTGGGGCAGTGGCCCCTCCGCCGCGTCGACCAGGAGCAGCACCGAATCGACCATCAGGAGCGAGCGCTCGACTTCGCCCCCGAAGTCGGCGTGGCCGGGCGTGTCGACGATGTTGAGGCGAACGCCCGCGTGGTCGATCGTCGTCTGCTTGGCGAGGATCGTGATCCCCTTCTCGCGCTCCAGATCGCCTGAATCCATGACCCGATCGACCAGGGCCTGGTTCGAACGGAACGCGCCGGTCTGGCGCAGCATCGCGTCGACGAGCGTGGTCTTGCCGTGGTCGACATGGGCGACGATGGCGATGTTGCGAAGGTCGGCTTCGCGTGGCGATGGCGGGTACGGCGGGCGTGGCGTCGGGCACGGTTGGGCGGATCTCCAGGCGGTGGGGACAGCCGATTGTGCCACGGAACCCAATCGACGGGCCGCAGGGCGTGGCGCCGAGGCACCGCCCGACTGGGGACGGCTACACTCGATCCATGACCGTCGCTGCCGTCATCCTGTCCGCGACGACCGATGGGGCGCTCGCGGATACCCTCGGTCAGCCTCGCGTCCGCCGGTTGGTGGACCTGGCCTGGTCGGGCGGCGCCCTGCCGGTGATGGTGCTCGCACCGGACCCCGACGGCGCCGTTGCCGGCACGCTCGTTGGCACCGAGGCCGTGTACGGCTCCCCCGCCCCACCGGAGGCGGGTCCGGTCGGTCAGATGGTTCGCGGCGCTGAGCTGGCGATCGAGCAGGTGCGCGATACGACCGCCGTGCTGGTCTGGCCGGCCCGGATGACGTGGATCGGCCCGGAGACCATCACCTCACTCATCGAGGCGCATGGCCCGGATCCCGCGACCGTGCTGTTGCCGGGCTGGCAGGGAGAGCCGGGCTGGCCGGTGCTGGTCCCGATGGTCCGTCTGGACGCCCTCCGGGCGATTGCGCCCGACAAGATGCCGCTGGACGTGGTCCACGAGCTCGTTGCGGCCGTGCCGGCGCGCGTGATCGAGATGGGCGACCCAGGCGTCATCTATGACGTCGACACGGCCCCTGCTGACCTGCCCGCGTACGAGGGCCCGCCGGATCCCCCGGGTGGCCATACCCACGAATGGGGCGCCGACGTCGCCTCCGAGGCTGAACTCAGCGAACCGTAGCGTCTTCGGCCGCCTCGGCGATTCGATCGGTCCGTGATCGGAGGCCATCCCGGATCCGCGCGAGCGGGACGGTGGCCGCAGCGATCCCACCGATTACAAGGACAACGCCGAGCAACTGGATGGCGGACGGCGCCTCGCCCAGCAGGATGATCGACAGGACCACGGTCATGACCGGCTGGGCCAGCAGGATGATCGACGTGATCACGGCCGGGAGCCGTGGCAGCGAGATCGAGATGAAGAGGTAGCCGACCGACTGCGACGTGATCCCGAGCAGTGCCAGCCACGCCAGGCTCTCGACGGATGGCGCCAGGTCGAGATCGCCATAGGCAGCACCAACCCCACCCGCGGCAAGCGCGATGAACACCGTGGCGATCGCGACCGGTCCGGCCGGCCGGCGGGGATCACGACCGCCACGCCGGATCACGAGCAGGTACCCGGAATAGCAGATCGCCGTGCCGATTCCCAGGACCACCCCGAGGCCCGGGTTCTCGCCGTACGCCTGCCCGCCCACCGCTCCCGAGATCAGGACGACGCCACCCAGCACGATCGGCAGCGCCAGCAGGGTCGCCCGCGACGGCCGCTCCCCGAGCAGCAACCACGCGACGATCCCGACGATGATGACCTGCAGGTTGCCGAGCACGGTCGCGAGACCCGCGCCCACGTACTCGATCGCGTGGTGCCAGAGGAGCAGGTCGCCGGCGAAGAACAGCCCGGCAATCGCCGCGAGCCGTACGGCGACAGCGGGCATGGCACCGTAGCGGCGCCACTCCGCGACTCCGACCAGCACGAGGAGCGGTAGCCCGAACAGCGCCCGGTAGACCGTGCCGGTCGAGGGCGACACGTCCGCGTACCGGTAGAAGATTCCGGAGAACGCGATACACGTGGCACCCAGGAAGGCCGCCAGCCTGGGTCGCGCGGCGAACCAGTCGAGGGCGCGGAGGAGCGCGCTCAGGCCCGTTTCTCAGGAACGCCCACGAACCGAAGTCCGAGGTCGTCGTACTGGCTCGTGTCCGGCCGCGATGGCGCCTCGAGCATCAAGTCGCTACCTGACTGCGTCTTGGGGAAGGCCATCACCTCGCGGATGTTGGTCTGGCGCGCGAACAGGGCAGCCCAGCGATCGATCCCGAGCGCGATACCGCCGTGCGGCGGCGCCCCGAACTCGAACGCGTCGAGGACGGCGCCGAACTTCTCGCGCATGCCATCGAGCGTCTGGCCCTGGAGCCGGAACGAGCGCTCGAGGAGGTCGCGCCGATGGATCCGGATCGAGCCACCGCCGAGCTCCCAGCCATTGAGGGCGAGGTCGTACTGCAAGGCCCGGGCACGACCGGCCGGGTCGTCCGGGGAGGGACTCGAAGGATCGCCCGAGGTCGTCACCAGGAGCGCTTCGTCCTCGGGCAGGACGCCACTGAACGGATTGTGCGTGGCGTCCCATCGGCCGTTCTCGGTGTCCCACTGGTACATCGGGAATCGGTGGATCCAGACGTAGGCCAGGACGTCCGGATCGGCCAGCCCGAGGCGGGCACCAAGCTCCACCCGGAGCCGTCCCAGGACGTCGGCCACGGTCTCCGGCTGATCGGCGACGACCAGGATCAGGTCGCCTTCGGTGGCGGCGGTCTGCTCGACGATCCTGCGCTGCACGTCGTCCGACAGGAACTTGGCGATCGGGCTCTTGATCTCGCCCCCGGCCTCGAGTTCGAGGTACGCCAAGCCCTTTGCACCAAATCGCTTGGCACGTTCCGTGAGCTCGTCGATCTCCCGCCGGGTCACGCCGGCCATGCCTGGCGCGACGATTGCCTTCACCCGCCCGCCGACAGCCAGCGTCGAGTCGAAGACACCGAACCCGGAAGCCGGCGATCCGTCCGGGTCGACCAGGGCCGGCCCGAGGTCCACCAACTCCATCGCGAAACGGATGTCGGGCTTGTCCGATCCGAACCGGTCGAGCGCTTCGTCGTAGGTCAGGATCGGGAACGGCGTCTGGAGGATCGGTCGCTCGGGGACGGTCGCGCTGCTGACCTCGACGGCCATCGCCTCGATGAAGCCCATCACGCTTGCCTCGTCGACGAAGCTCATCTCGAGGTCGAGCTGCGTGAACTCGGGCTGGCGATCGCCGCGGAGATCCTCGTCCCGGTAGCACCGGGCGATCTGGAAGTAGCGATCGATGCCGGCGACCATCAGCAGCTGCTTGAGCTGCTGTGGGCTTTGTGGGAGCGCATAGACGCTGCCCGGCTGGAGGCGGCTCGGAACGATGAAGTCCCGGGCGCCCTCGGGCGTGCTCTTGATCAGCGTCGGGGTCTCCACCTCGACGAACCCGTGGGCGTGGTGGACCTCGCGGATCGCCTGGACCATCCGGCTCCGGAGGAGCAGGTTCGCCTGCATCGGTTCGCGGCGGATGTCGAGATACCGGTACTTCAGCCGGACACTCTCATCGATCGCGGCGTCCGGCTCGTTGATGTAGAACGGCGGGGTCTTCGCTTCCGACAGGATCGCCAGGTCGCGTGCCCGTAGCTCGATCTCCCCCGTCGGCAGCCTCGCGTTCTCGGTGCCGGCCACGCGGGGCGCGACCTCACCAAGGACGCCGATCACGAATTCGGGCCGGATGCGGCCGGCGACCTCGAGTACCGTCGGGGGGGCATCCTCGCGGTCGATCACGACCTGGGTGATCCCGTGGCGGTCGCGCAGGTCGATGAACATCAGGCCGCCGTAATCACGACGCCGGTGGACCCACCCGGAGAGCCGGGCGACCGTGCCGGCATCGGCAGCCCGGAGCTGGCCGCAGGTGTGCGTGCGATACGGCGTGGCAAGACTTGGCGTGGGGTCCGTCATGGCCGCCGTATCGTAGACGGCCCGGCTCCCGCGCGGCTAACCCTCGGTGCCCGTCAGTTCCTCGTCGAGCGCTCCCGCCGCTGGCACCACACGCCGTCGGCGGTCGTGCAGCTGATCGTGGATCTCGGCGTTGCTGCGAGCATCGGGCACATCGTCGTGCGGATGCGCGTGACCATTGAACCCAAGGTCGATGACGAAAGGCATCCGCTCGGAGAACAACTCCGCGAACGCTTCGACGAGGTGTGGATCGAACTGCATGCCACCGTGGCGCCGGAGCTCCTGGATCGCCGCTTCGTGCGTGATCGCGTCGCGGTATGGACGACCGGCGACCATCGCCTCGTAGGCATCGGCGATCGCGACGATCCGCGCCCCGACCGGGATCTCCTCGCCCGACAGGCCGTGGGGGTAGCCACGGCCGTCATACCACTCGTGGTGATGGAGCACGATCGTGGCGGCGTCGCGCAAGGCGCCGGCCTGCTCGAGGATCACCTGGCCGATCTTGGGATGCTCCGACACGATCCGCCATTCGGGATCGTTGAGCTCACCGGGCTTGGTCAGGATCTCCTCCGGGATGGCGAGCTTGCCGAGGTCGTGGAGGAGGCTCGCAACACGGATCCGCTCGATCTCGCTCTGCGGGAGGCCAAGCCCGAGCGCCAGCTCCACGGCCGCGCCGGCGATCATCGACGAGGGCTTGCCGGCCCAACCGGGCCGGGCGTCGAGGGCGGCCGTGAGGGAGTCCGTCGCAGCGCCGAACGCCGCGCGGCCGACCTCGATGGCGTGGGTTCGGGCACTGGGCGCGATGGCGGCG
Source organism: uncultured Chloroflexia bacterium (assembly GCA_963809045.1). GTDB lineage: Bacteria > Chloroflexota > Limnocylindria > Limnocylindrales > CSP1-4 > SPCO01. The sequence continues at coordinate 1,720,304 of CAWEHW010000004.1, read as the reverse complement.
CGCCGGACCAGCCCGTTGTCCTCGATCTCGTGGAATACGTAGACCTGGTCCCGGCCGAGCGCCTTGGCGCTGTACATCGCGTTGTCCGCGTCACGGACGAGGCCCTCGAGGTTGAGGTGGCTGCCGAACCCTCCGGCAACGCCGGCAGACAGCGTCGCGGTCGAGGTGTAGCCGTCGGTCATGACGACCTCGTGGCGCCCGACCAGCCGTCGGAGCTTCTCGGCGAGCGACGCCGCGGCGTCGACGTCGGTCTCGGGCAGGACGATCAGGAATTCCTCGCCCCCATAGCGTCCGACGACGTCGACGGTCCGCAGGTTCGTCCGGAGGACGTCCGCGATCTCACGCAGCATCCGGTCCCCGGCGGCATGGCCGTGTGAATCGTTCAGCCGCTTGAAGTGGTCGATGTCGACCATCACGACCGACAACTGGTGCCCGTACCGTGCCGCGCGGTCGATTTCCTTCTCGAGCTCGGCGAGAACCGCCTGTCGATTGTGCACGCCGGTGAGCTGATCGACCGTGGCGAGTGTCCAGACCTCGGTCATTCGCTCCGCGAGGTTGCCGAAGCTTGCTCGGAGGCGCGGGTCTGCGATGCCCTTGGCGTCCGCCAGGTGATGAGCATCCGTCGCGGATGCCAGGAGGTCGAGGAGTTTTGCGGTCCGCTTGGTCTGCCGACGGACGACGGTCCACGCGAACCCGACCGCCCCAAGCAGCGCGGCGCCGAATACGACGGCCACGGCGACATAGGTCAACGTCACTTGCCCTGCAAGTTCCGCGAAGTCAGGCATCAGGACGGCAGTACTCCCCGGTTTGAGCTATCCGCACTCAACTTGCGCAGACTGCGGTACCCCGACCCTCCGCACCATGAGCCGATAGTCCCAGTCCGGGTCACAGCGGAGATGTCGCACGCGGTCGGCGCGCTTCAACATCGCCATCCCGAATCCGACGGTATCGTGGTCGCGTGGGCGCTTCGATCGACGACATTCCGCTGCCCGAGGCCGTGCTGCTCGACCTGGACGGCACCCTGGTCGACACGGTCGAAACGCGGATCGCCGCCTGGGAGCGTGCGCTCGACGAGGCCGGGCTACCGACCGGTCGCGACCGGCTTGCTCGGTTGATCGGGCTCGATGGCAAGCGCCTGGCACGCGAGATCGCGGCGCTCGCCGGCCGTCCGATCGACGAAGCGAGGTCGGAACAGATCGATCGCCGGTCGGGCGAGATCTACGCGCAGCTGAATGCAGCACCGCTGCCCCTCCCAGGCGTCCACGCCCTGGTCCGGGAGCTCGAGCGCCGGGAGATCGCCTGGGCGATCGCGACGTCGAGTAGAAAGGAGCAGGTCGCGGGGTCCGTCGCCGCCCTGGGCCTCGACCGCGAGCCGATGATCGTGGACGCGAGCCACGTCAAGCACGCCAAGCCAGAGCCCGACCTGCTGCTTCTCGCGGCGAAGCAGGTTGGCGTGCCGCCGGCGGCCTGCTGGTATGTCGGAGACGCGACCTGGGACATGGTGTCGGCCGTCGCCGCCGGCATGATCGCGATCGGGGTTACGGCGGGATCGGCCGTTGACGCCGCCGTGCTCGAGGGAGCGGGTGCCGCGACGGTGGTCGAGACGCTCGACGAGCTTGCCACGTCGATCGCGAGGCGCTAGGGCGCGGGGATCCCCTCGGCACGGTCTCGCGCGCCCTGCCGATCCTCGGGCCGGGGCACGGCGCACGTAGGCGGCAGGCGCAGCAAGCGGCTCACCTGACGCCGGTGAGCCGCGATCAGTCGATAGACAGGCTCGAGCACCAGGTGACCCAGGCGGTGATCGAACGCGACGGCCAGGAAGCGCCACCTTGGGATGAGACGACCAGCGGCCAGGACTGCCCCGGCGCCGGTGGACACCCTCCCGTCCGGGTGGACGAAATGGAGCATCGATTGCAGGTCGCGCCCCTCGACCGCTTCGGCCAGGCTGGGGTCGCTCGGGACTTCGGTCAGTGCCATTAGCCGAAGGCCAGCCGGCGGGACGCGATAGCCCACCCAAGCGGCCGTGGCGCGACAGAGACCGCAATCCCCGTCGTAGAGCAACGTCGCGGGCAAGGATCGTGGATAACGTGCGCGCTTCATGTATCAAGTTTCCACGAGGCGCCGCTGAACGTCAAACGGTGCGCGTGTTGCCACGCTCGTGGGCGGCGTTCTCGGCGTATCGCACCTCGACGATCCGCCTCACGATCGAGACCGGAATGGGCTTGTCCGCGGGGAACCTGATCGTCCCGCTCCCCGACAGGAACGGGGTCAATTCGGCGCCCAGGACCTCGATGACGCGCTCACTCGCGGGAAAGAGGCTGTAGTGCTTCTTGTAGGCGTCATACGACACCAGGAACTGTCCGCCGTGACTCCGAAGGGCGGGCATCGCGTAGGCGATGGTTTCGGTGGCGTCCGGGGCGGCGGCAGTGATCGCATCCCGCAGCAGCGTCATGGCCTCACGTCGATCATCGGGCAGCGTGGCCAGGTACTCGTCGACCGTCGCCGGTTTCGCCATGCCCACCATTCTGACCGCGGCACTCGCTTCATGGGCCTGACTTGCGGCAACCTCGGCGGATTGGCCCGGATCAGTGACTCCGACCGGCAGCGCGCTCCGTCCAGATCCACTGGGTTCCCTGGTTCCAGTAGTCGGCATCGTGGCTGAGGCCGCGACGTTCGGCGACGAGCTCCCAGGCGTCACACCATCGCACCGCCATCTCGGGGGTTTCGCCTTCGGCAACGAGGCGCTTGCGGATCGCCGAGGCCCGCATGCGCGGACGACTCACCCGGTCCCGCAGCGCGGCGGTCACGCGCCGCAGACGCGCGGTCTGCTCCCGGCCGAAGCGGCTCTGCTGACGACCGAGGGTCACCGCGACGCGCTCCTCGCGAGCGGCCTCGTACGCGAGCTCGTCGTCGGCGGTCAGACTCCGTGCGGCATCGTGCTGGCTATCGGCGACGGCCTGGTCGCGGTCGGAGGCCAACTGGTCCTCGCGCGCGGCCAAATGATCGGCGGTTGAGGCGGCCTGGTCTTCGGCTGATGCCATTCGATCGGCGTCCGAACCCGACTGGTCGGCCTCGGATTGGTCCGAAAAGGGCTGGCGTAGTTCCACGAAACCGCCATGCCTGGCGGGTGTCGGGTTGGCAGGTCCCCCGGACCCGTCGTCAAGCGTCATTGTCGGTCACGAAGTTGCCGGTACCGCGAACGCCCGGCTGTGAACGTCAGTGGTCCACCGCGGCCACCGTATCACGGGCATCTTTCTGTACGAGGGGCACTTTCGCCGCGTTCGTCAGCCGATCGGATGGCTTGCGGGAACGCCGCTTCAAGCGCGGCCAGGTCGCGGAGGTCGTGCTCGGCGGGCGCATAGCCCTGATGGAATGCCCATTGGAGCTGGGGCGTGCCGCACCGGACGCTCCGATTGTCGATCTCGCCGGCCGCGTCCAGACTGCCGGGAGGGTAGTCGAACGTCTGGCCATCGAAGCCGATCTGGACGCCGTGGCCGGCGTCGTCCCAGACGATCGGGTGGAGATCGACCCGGCCGCGCAGCCCATGGAGCTCCAGCCGAACAGGCCGCTGATCGACGGTCAGCGCGTACCCGAGCGCCGCAAGTGCGTCGATCGCCGCATCGACGGACCCCGCGGAGAGCCCGAGGTCCAGGTCGCGGTGCGGCCGCGTCTGTCGCCGCAGGAGTGCATCGATCCCCCACCCGCCCGTGATCCCCACGCGAACACCGGCAGCGTCGAGCGCGTCGATGACGCCGATCACGTCTGGCGCGTCCACCATTGTTCGGTCAGCGCACGCCGCGTGCGCCCCACGCTCGGGCCGTCAGGTGGATCGAGCCGTCCGCCTCGGTCGGCAGGGTGGCCCGCAGCCGTTCTCGCAGACTGGCGCGAGCATCCTCGCCGAGGCTCACCACGTACGCCGGGGCCGGGCCGACGCCGCCGAGGAACGGCGTCCAGAAATCGTCGAAGTCCTGGAACGCGGTCGGGATCTCGATCGGTTCGTCGACGACGTCGCCAAGCCCAGCGCCTTCCAGTGCGGCTCGAAGCCCACCCGGCGCGCAGATCGCGAACCGCTCGCCCTCGTCGTGGTGCGCGGCATCCGGGTCGAGCGCGATCGCCGCGTCGAACAGCCGGCGAATGAACTGCATCTCGCCGCCGTAGTCCCAGACGTAGGCCCCGACGACGGCGCCAGGCGCGGCAACCCGGCGCATCTCGGCCAGCGCTGCGTCCAGATCGGGCACGAAGTTCAGGACGAGACCGGCGACGACGACATCCGCCCAGCCATCCTCGAGCGGGATCGACGCGGCACTGCCGCGCTCAAACCGAACCCTGGGATCTGTGACGTCGGCTCGGGCCAGGCTCAGGAAATCCTCGGACGGGTCGACTCCCACGATCGCCGCCGGCTCTTCCCGAGCGAGGATTGCTACTGACAGGGCGCCCGTGCCACACCCGACATCGACCCAGCGACGACCCGGTGCCTCCTTAAGCCACGCCAGGTACACGGGCGCGAGCTTCCGGCTCCAGCGGCCCATGAACCGTTCGTACGCCGCAGCGCCACCCCATCGATCCTGGCCGACCGTCATTCGGCTCCGCCATGTCGATGCGCCGCGTGCGCACGTTGGATCTCGCGAGCCAGGTCCGCGAGGTTCACGGCCTTCTGCGTTCCAGCGGGCAGGTCGCGCAACCCGACGGCTCCATCGGCCAGCTCGTCGCCGAGGATCACCGCGAAGTGCGCGCCGTCGCGAGCCGCCGACTCCAGCTGTTTGCCCATCTTCCGACGGCCAAGCTCGGCACGGGCGCCGATCCCCGCGGCGCGGAGCTCGGTCGCGATCCGCAATCGCCCGACGGTGTCGTCCGGATCGGCTCCGACGACCACCGCGGTGGGCTGCGCCTCGGACGGCGCGACGACCCCCGTCTCCGTGAGCGCCAGGACGAGCCGATCAAGCCCGATCCCGAACCCGATCCCTGGGGTCGGCCGGCCACCGAGCAGCTCGACCAGCCCGTCGTAGCGCCCCCCGCCCGCGAGCGCCTGCTGTTGGCCCTCGCGGCCCACCACGTAGAACTCGAATGCCGTTCGCGTGTAGTAGTCGAGGCCGCGCACCAGACCGGACGCGAGTCGGTATGTCACACCGAGGGCATCCAGATGCGCGCGGACGCTCGCAAAGTGCTCGGCGCACGCCGGACACAACCGATCGGTGATCCGTGGCGCCTTGGCGTTGATCTCCGTCATCGCCGGATCGTTCGAATCGAGCAGGCGCAGGACGTTTCGATCCAGCCGGCCACGCTCGGTCGGCGGCAGCGATGCGCGGTGCGGCTCGTAGTACGCCTTCAGTTCGGCGACATAGGCGGGCCGGCACGCGGCATCACCGATCGAATTGAGCAGCACCTCGACACCGGGCAGGCCCGCGTCACGGTAGAACCGCGTCCCGAGCTCGATGATCTCCGCGTCCACCGCCGGACCCGGATCGCCGATGGCCTCGACGTCGAACTGCCAGAACTGGCGGTACCGCCCGGCCTGCGGCCGGTCGTAGCGGAACATCGGTCCGGTCTGCGACACCTTGACCGGCTGCGGCCAGGTCTGCATCCCGTGCTGGACGTAGGCGCGGACGATCCCGGCGGTCGGCTCGGGGCGCAGGGACCAGGACTCCGACTCCTCGGTCCGCGGCGCGAGGCGGAAGAGCTCCTTCTCGACGACGTCGGTGACCTCCCCGATGCCGCGCTCGAACACGTCGGTCTGCTCGAAGATCGGGGTTTCGATCCGCCGGTAGCCGTACCGCTCGGCCAGGTCGGCCGCGAGCCGCTCGAGCCGGGTCCACAGCGCCGTCTCGTTCGGCAACAGGTCGCGGGTGCCACGGGGCGCTCGGTAGGTGGGCATCACGGAGAGTCTAGGGTCCGGCGGCGAGCACCGGCACGTTGTGCGTGTCAGGACCGAACGTCGCACCCGCTCGTCTGGGCGATCGACGTCGCCACCTCGCCTGTGACGGTGTGCCCCGATACGTCCAACGACACGTTCGCGGACGGCGGTCCTGCGGCCCGGACAGCTGACAGACGTCCTCCGAAGTACACAGCTGCCTCCGGCTCCGTCGTTGGCCGGCGCCAGCACGCGACAAGGACGTAGGTCCGCGTGCACCTTGAGTCCTGGCATTGGGGAGCAACCGTGTCCTGGAACACGCCGGCGCTGGTTTCGGCGAGATAGATGGCGCGGCCGTTGTCCAGCCTGATCGCGGCGATCCACATCTCGTCGGGCGCGCGGTTGGTCGTCAAGGTGAGGTCGACACCGATCTCGTCAACCGGGGTACTGAGCTGGCCAACCGTCACCGACAGGACTCGGATACCCAATGGGTTTGCCGCCGTCACGTCGACGCTCTCGCCATAGCTGTCGCTCCGGACGGTCCCCAGCTCGCCGTGCGGGATCAGGCCGTAGACGAACACCAGGGCGACGATCAGGCCCACGACCGCCGCAATGGCGATAGCCACGATCCTTCCGAATTCGACGATCCAGGTCCGTTTCCAGTTCCTGTTCGGGTCTTCCGTGTCGCCCGGATCCATCGGATCGCTAGCCGAGGTCCCGCTGCACGCTGATGACGTCCTTGAGCGTCTCGATCCGGCTCATGACCCGGGCGAGCTGAGAGACGGAGGCAACCTGGAGCGTCGCGGTCACCACCGCCGTGTGGTCCGAGGTCACGCCGACATTGGCCGCCAGGATGTTGACCTTGTTCTCGGCGACGACCTGGGTGATGTCGCTGAGCAGGCCCGTCCGGTCGTAGGCCTCGACGCGGATCGCGATCGGATAGCTCTGGGTCGGCGCGGCCTCCCATTCGACCTCGATCAGCCGGCTGACCTCGCGCTCGTTCACGACGGTGGGACAGGACTGGAGATGCACCGTGACGCCCTTGCCGCGGGTGATGAACCCGACGATCGGGTCGCCCGGGATCGGGTGGCAACACTTGGCGAAGCGCACGAGGAGGTCGCCGACCCCCTTGACCCGGACACCGCCGGTCCGCGCCAGGGCCTGCGGCGGCGCGACCGTCGGCAATGTGTCCTGGGTGTCGTCCACGACCCCGAGGCGCATGACGACGGACTGCGCGCCGACCGCCCCATACCCGATGGCGGCATAGAAGTCGTCGAGGGTCTCGTAGTTGTAGTGCTTCGCGACGTCCCCGATGCGATCCGGCCCGACAGCGCCGATGGACGTCCTGGCCAGGCGTCGCAGCTCGCGCTCGAGCGATTCGCGGCCATGGACGATGTTCTCGTCGCGGTCCTTGCGCTTGAACCATTGGCGGATCTTTTCGCGGGCGTGCGAGGTCCGGACGACGTTCATCCAGTCGCGCGACGGCCCGTGCTCGCCCTTGGTCGTGACGATCTCGACGATGTCCCCGTTCCTGAGGCGGTAGTCGAGGGGCACGAGCCGGTTGTTGACCTTCGCCCCGATCGTTCGGTGACCGACGTCGGTGTGGATCCGGTAGGCGAAGTCGAGCGGCGTGGCGCCCGCGGGCAGGTCCTTGATGTCGCCCTTCGGGGTGAACACGAAGACCTGGTCCTGGAAGATGTCGAGCTTGATCCCCTCGACGAACTCGGTTGCGTCCGACACGTCGCGTTGCCAGTCGAGGAGCTGGCGAAGCCAGGCCAGCTTGGCGTCGTATTCGCGGTCGGACTTGGTGCCCTCCTTGTACCGCCAGTGAGCCGCGATCCCGACCTCGCTGACCTGGTGCATCTTGTGTGTCCGGATCTGGATCTCCAGCGGCTTGCCGTCGAGTGCGATCACCGCGGTGTGGAGCGATTGGTACAGGTTGTTCTTGGGCACCGCGATGTAGTCGTCGAACTGCGCGGGGATCGGACGCCAGAGCGAGTGGACGATGCCGAGCGCCGCGTAGCAGTCGCGGACGTCGTCGACCAGGACGCGGATGGCGTAGACGTCGTAGATCTCGCCGAACTCCGCGCTCTTGCGCTCCATCTTCTTGAAGATGCTGTAGATGTGCTTCGGGCGACCCTGGAGGTCGGCCTTGATCCCGGCCGCCTCGAGCTTCGGGCGGAGCTCGCCGATGGCGCGATCGATGTGCGATTCGCGACCCTGGCGGCGGGTGTCGAGCAACTTCGCCAGCTCGCGGAAGCGCTCGGGCTCGAGGGCCTTGAAGGCCAGGTCCTCGAGCTCCCACTTCATCTGCCAGATCCCGAGTCGCTCGGCGAGCGGGGCGTAGATCTCCATCGTCTGGCGGGCGATCCGCTGCTGCTTCTCGGACGGCAGGCCGTAGAGCGTCCGCATGTTGTGGAGCCGGTCGGCGAGCTTGATCAGGACGACCCGGATGTCCTGGGCCATCGCCAGGAGCATCTTCCGGATGTTCTCGGCCTGCTGTTGCTCGTGGGTGTGCGTGCTGAACTTGGACAGCTTCGTGACGCCATCGACGAGCTGCGCGACCTCGGAGCCGAACTTCTCCTCGACGTCGGTCAGGCTGTACTCGGTGTCCTCCGGGACGTCGTGGAGCAACGCGGCCTGGATCGCGATCGGATCGATCCCGAGCTCGGCCACGATCTGCGCCGACGCGATGGGGTGCGTGACGTACGGCTCGCCCGATCCGCGGCGCTGGCCTTCATGCGCGGAGACGGCCAGGTCGAACGCCGCCCCGACGAGGGTGAGGTCGACGCCCGGGTGTTCCTCGAGGATCGCCGCAAACAAGTTCCCGCGGAGCGTTTCGAGGTCCGGTGTTGCGGCCTTGGCGATGGCAGCCGCGGTCGGCGTTCGAGGGCCGCGGCGGTTCCCGTTCTCCACCGGTGAGGTAGTCCCGGCGGTCGCGGTGGCTTTCGTGACGGCCGACTTCGCCTTGACGGTCGTCGTCGCGGCCGACTTCGCACGTGGCGCCGTCGGCGTCTTGGTTCGGGGAGAGGGGCTGGCCATGGGCCGCAAGAATAGCAGCGGCCCTGGAGCGGTCCTCAGCCGAAGCCCATCCGCTGAAGGGCGGATTCGGCCTCGGCTCGCTCATTCCAGGCCTGGGGACCCCCCGGACCGATGATCGATCGTTCGTGTCCCTTGCCTGCAAGAAGGACGATGTCCGAGGGTCGCGCACGCTCGAATGCCGCTTCGATGGCCGCGCGCCGTTCGGCGATGACGAGCAGATCGTGGCCACGATGCTTGCCCGCCGCCTCCGCGCCCCGGGCGATCGCATCATTGATCGCGTCGCGGTCCTCAGTTCGCGGGTCCTCGTCCGTGACAATGACCAGGCGACACCGTTCGCCGGCAATCCGGCCCATCACCGGGCGCTTTGCCGTATCTCTTTCGCCCGCCGAGCCGAACACGGCGATCAGCCCACCGCCTCGCGCCGCCGCGCCCGGAGCGAGCAAGTCGAGCACGGTCTGCAATGACGCCGGGCTGTGCGCGAAATCGACAATGACCTCGAACGGCTGGCCGAGGTCCACACGCTCCATGCGACCCGGGACGACCGGCACGGACGCGAGCCCTTCGCGGACTGCCGCAGGATCCAGTCCGATCGCTTCGCCCAGCGCGACGACAGCGAGGGCATTGAGGACGTTGAACCGCCCGACGAGCTGGAGCTCCACGGTCGCCGGGCCCGAAGGCGCCTCATAGGCGATCCGAAGCCGCCGCCGGTCCTCGTCGACATGCGTGGCGCGGATGTCGGCCGCCCGATCGGTGCCATAGGTCAGCACCCTGGCCCCTGCCTCCTGGGCCACACCGACGAACGCGCCAGCCGAGGGATCGTCGAGGTTGACGATCCCCGATTTCGGCCAGCGTTTGGGCCGATGGCCGGAGCGTGCCGGCCCGCCGCCGAGTCGCTCGAACAAGGAGAGCTTCGCGTCCCGGTACGCCTCCCACGTTCCGTGCAGTTCGAGGTGCTCGTGGGTGAGGTTGGTCAGGATCGCGACGTCATAGGCGATCGAACCGACGCGACCCAGGGCCAGGCCATGCGACGTGGTCTCGATTACCGCCGCTTCGTCGTGAGTGTCCACCATCGCCCGGAGTCGCGCCTGCAGCGCAGGAGCATCCGGGGTGGTCGCGTGCTCCTCGTTCGGCTCCTGGAGGCCGCCAATCCGTGTGGCCGCGGTCGAGATGAGCCCCGTCCGAACGCCCGCCGCCTCCAGCGCGGCGAGCGCCAGGAACGAGGTCGTCGTCTTGCCATCCGTGCCGGTGATGCCCAGGACTGACAGGTCCTCGCTCGGGTCGTCGTACCACCAGGCAGCCGCCGTTGCGAGCGCGGTTGCGGTGGACTCGACCACGACCTGGGGCAACGCGACGTCCGGGACGGCTCGCTCGACGAGCGCCGCAGTAGCGCCGGCGCGTTCGGCCCGGGCGACGAAGTCGTGGCCATCGACGTGCAAACCGGGCACGGCGACGAACAACGTGCCCGAGCGCACATCCCGGGAATCGTGGGTCACGCCCGTCACCTCGACGTCGTCGAGCCCTCCGCTCCCGATCGGGCGACCATCCCGCCGCGCGCCCCGCAGGCGGCCCTCGCCGTCCAGCCGCTGGATCAGGGCGGCGAGCCGGGCCGGCTTCGTGGGCTCGGCGGCACGAATTCGGTCGTCGATGGTGGCCTTCGCCGGGTCGGTGATGTGCGGATCACGGGTCATCGATCGATGACCTTGGCGATGCGCGCCGCGAACCGGCCGACGGCGTACCCGCGGGGGTTGAAGACCCGCTCGTGCGCACCGGTGAGCTCCAGCCAGCGACCACCGAAGGACCGCTTGTGCTGGTACAGCCCGTGGAGTGGGTCGCCTTCGACAGGCTCATCGCGGGATCCGCGGACGTCGACGCCGCCGAGGTCCATCTCAGTGCAACCCTCGCGGATGGCGAGCTGGATCGCCCGCCATCGGAGCAGGTGCAGCGCCCCCGGGTGGTCGCCGCGAGTCGAGGCATGATCACCCGAATGGACGGTCGAGAGCCGCCCGCCGTGCCGGTAGAGCACGAGGCCCGCGAGCGGCGGTCCGAGGGCCTCGGGGCGACCCGCCGGGTCGGGGGGAGCATGCGCTTCCAGGTAGACCAGGTGACTGGCGTCGAATGCGGCCTGCCACCAGCCAACGAAGCTCGCTCGAGGGCCGAATGCGAATTGCCGTCGTTCACCGGTTTCGAGGAGGAGATCGTAGAACTGGTCCAGGGCGACGGCTGCGGGGCCGGCAGGGCCCACGAAACCTTCCCCTGCTCCATCCGCGCCCGACCGGACGTCATGACGCACGACGATCACGTCACGCTCCGCGGCGCGGATCCGCTGGCGCGTCGATTTGGCGATCGCCTCGAAGACGGCGGTCTCGTCGGCTTGGGGTTCGAGCGGGAGCGACACCCGATGACGCGACGGCTGGATCTCCTCGATGGGTCGGAACCCGGCCGCCGCGATCATCTCGCCGAACTCGCGCTCGGCGGCCGGAACCTCGGGATCGGCCGCCACCACGTCGATCCCCTCCCCGGCCAGCGTCTCCGCGATCGCAACCTGTCGCTCGGCGAGGCCGGCCGGCGTCGGAGGTCCGTCGCTGGGCACGGGCCCGCGCGGCAGGTAGGCGCTCCCGCCGCCGACCAGGGGCCACCGCCGGGTCAGCGCCAGAACCCGGCCGCCATCGTCCGTGACCATGAATCGTGGCATCCAACCGGATCGCCGCCGGTGCTCGGCCCAGGCGCGTGACTGGTAAACGTGGCCACCCGGGGCCTCGACGGTCAGGGCATCCCAGCCCGCGAGCTCGTCGGGAAGGGCTTCGCGAGCGTTCAATCGGCCGGTCCGTAGGCGGCCGCACTGCCCGCGCCGTTGATCCCATGACGACGTCGCGCCCACCAGACGCGGCCCTGCTGGGCTAGCTCGTAGGCGCGGCGACCAAGCGGATCGAGCACGAGGTCCCAGGCACCGATGTACCGGACCTCGCGACCACCGAATCCCGTCTTGAAATGGGCGATTCCGCCCGTCGCGAGGCCCCAGAGGTCGTAGCTCGTCGCTCCGGCCTCGCGCGACGTCCGGATTGCCTCCCACTTGAGCAGGTAGTTGGCGCGCGACTCGCCGCCGGCGACGGTCATCCCGCCGTAGGGCTCCACGACCCGCGGGCCGCTCCGCACGAGGAACAACGTCGCGAGCGGTTCGCCGTCCGCGGACTGGGCAAAGAGCAGCCGGGCGCGTCCGCCCGGGGCGAAGGCGTTCCAGACGTCGCGATACGCGGCTTCCGTTCGGATCAGGAACCCGGCCCGGTCCGCGGTATCGCGATAGATCGCGTAGAACTCCGACAGCCTCGAGCCGTCGCCGTCGACGATCACGACTCCGGCACCACGCGCCTTGTTGACGTATTGGCGCCACTTCTTTCGGAGGTCGCCCCACAGGACGTCTTCGTCCGCGCGGAGGTCGATGATGCGGGTGGCGTTCGGCTGGATCGGCGGCGCGGTTCGCCAACCGCTTGCGCGCAAGGCTCGCCGGAACGCTCCGTCGGGATCGAGTGGTCCGTCGAGCTCGATCTCCGGGTCGATCCGGAGGTGCGACACGCGACCCGCGGCGTCTGGCAAGCGCGTCCGGACCGTCTCCGTGAAGGCGCGGATCGTGTCGGGCGTCCACTGGCCCGTCACCGGGCCGCGCGGGGCATACGCGAAGGCCCACGGCATCGGGCGCGGCCGCCTGACGAGGATCTGGGCGCCGATCTCGGCGCTCGTGACCTGGCCACCCGGCTCCGATCCGACCGCCACGATTCGATGCGCCGACCATCCGTTGACGGCCTTGACGGCCGCCCAGCCGGATAGCTGGAGGTACGACCCGAGGTCCAGGCGCTCGACGAACTGGTCCCAGCCCGCAGGATCGGCCGTCACGACCTGAGCGGGCGTCGGATCAGGTCGACCATCACTTCGACGATAGACGCCATTTCGGGGATCCGCAACACGATCGAGACCGTCGCATAGGCGAGGGCGAAGATCGCGGTGACGACGCCGATGTCGAGGACCAGCAGCAGGGCGGACGGATCGGCTCCGATCGCAGTACTGATGACCGCCTCCGTTCCGAAGGCGAGTGCGCCGGCCACGCCGGTCCCGACGAGCGCCTGGATCGCGACCCGCAGGAAGTCCCCGAGCAGGAGGCCTTCGACCCGTGTTCGAAGGATGACCAGGAGCACGAGCGCCTCCATCCAGGCTGCGACCGCGATCGCCAGGGCGATCCCGCCGAGTCCGAGCGGTCCGACCAGGACCACGGCCAGCGTGGTATTGGCGACCACCGCCGCAACGGCGACGAGCACCGGAGTCATCGTGTCCTGGCGCGCGTAGAAGGCCCTTGCGAGCACGGCGATCAACGCATGTGCGGCGAGGCCGATCTGGAACCAGAGGAATGTCTCCGCGATGAGCGCCAGGTCCCCTGCCCCGATGTGGCCGCCACCGAAAAGCAGATCGACGATCTCCCGTCGCAGGACCGCGGTCAGTCCGGCGATCGGGATCATCACGTACACGATCAGCCGCAGGGCACGCGTGAGCAGCGAGGCGAACGCGGGTTCGCGACCAACCGCGGCGTCGCGCGAGAGCGACGGTAGAAGGACGATCCCGAGCGGCACGCCGATGACCCCGATCGGGATCTGAAGGAGGGTGAAGGCGATGTTGAAATCGGCCACGGCGCCCACGGCCAGCGTGGAGGCAAGCGCCGTCACCACGATGAACGTGACCTGGCTGGCACCAAGACCGAACGCTCGGGGCGCCATCAGCACCAGTGCCCGGCGAGCCTGGGGGTCCTCACGTTCGATGCGCGGTTCGTAGCGGAAGCCCAGCCGCTTGAGCGGCGCGAGCTGGACGAGGAGGTGGCCGAGGGAACCGGCCACGACGGCGACCGCCAGACCCTCGACGCCGATCGCGGGCTCGAGGACCAGCGCTCCGCCGATGATCGCCAGGTTGTAGATGATTGGCGCCAGGGCCGACGCCGCGAACCGGCCGCCGGCGTTGAGCACGCTCGTGGCCACCGCCCCCATCGCCAGGAAGATGGGGCTGAGCAGCATGATCCGTGTCAACCCAATGGTCCGCTCGAGTTGCTCGCCCTCGAATCCAGGGGTGATCGCGCCCATGATCGGTGGTGCAAGCAGGAACAGGATCCCGGCGAGGATCGCCAGGGCGACCAGCATCAGGTTGATCACGGTCGACACGACGCGCCAGGCGTGGGCGTCCTCGTCCCGTTCGAGGAGACCCGCGACGATCGGGATCAGCGCCGATGAGAGCGCGCCGGCCGCCACGAGCTGGAAGATCAGATCGGGGATCCGGAACGCGGCGTAGAACGCATCCTGTTCTTCGATCGGCAACGCGCGCGTGATGACGACCAGGCGGACCCAGCCCAGGACCCGCGACACGAGAAACGCCCCCGAGACCACCAGTCCGGCCCGGGCGAGGCCCATGGCCGCCGTCACGGCGCTGCGTCGCGACGCGCCCGGGGGTGCGCCTCCCGATACGCGGTCTGGAGGCGGCCCGGCGAGACGTGCGTATAGACCTGTGTCGTCGCGAGGTTGGCGTGGCCGAGGAGCTCCTGGACCACGCGGAGATCGGCACCCCCGTCCAGCAGGTGCGTCGCGAACGAATGCCGGAGCGTGTGCGGCGAAACGCCCACGGGCAACCCGGCCCGCCGACGAAGTCGATCGAGGCGATAGCGAAGCCCACGTACGCCGAGCGGCGCCCCGACGTGGTTCAGGAAGATCTCGATCATTCGAGGATCGTCGCCTGAGCGCCGGGCGAGCAACACCGGGCGCCCGTCCTCCAGGTACGCCGCGAGGGCATCACGCGCCGGACGTCCCAGGAGACCGATCCGCTCCTTGCGACCCTTGCCAAGGACGCGGATCTCGCCGCGGCGCAGGTCGAGCGAGATAAGGTCAGCCGACGCCAGCTCGCTGATGCGCAGCCCGGCCGCATACGCCGTCTCGACCAGGGCCCGGTCGCGCAGCGCCAGGGCCATCCTCATCGACGCACGATCCGGATCGGCACCCGGTGGCGCCACCAGGTCGGCGTCGATGACCGCCAGCAGCCGCCCGACCTGATCGACCTCCAGGACGCGAGGCAGGCGGCGGGGCAGGCGAGGTGTCGCGATGGCGCCCCATGGGTCGCCGGGGGCAAGGTCGTTGCGGGTCGCCCAGCGATGGAACGCGCGGATCGCGGCCAGGCGCTGGGCGACGGTCGTCCTGGCGTGCCCCTCACCCAGGACGGCGAGGTAGGCCCGCAGGTCCGCGCGCGAGGGCCGGCGCCAGTCCACCCCGCGCTCGGCGAGCCACGCCAGGTAGGTCCCGACGGCAGTCGTGTAGGCGCGCTGCGTGTGGGCCGAGGTATCACGCGCGGCGAGGGACCGGAGGAAACGCTCGAGCGCCGGGTTGGTCGCTGGGTCCGCCGGCGCGGCGCTCACGCGTCGGGAGCGGGCTCGACAGCCCCGGGGCGACGAGTGCTCGAGCGCGCTCCGCCACGTGCCCCGCCGCGTCCGCGAGGGCCAGGCTTGCCACCGCCCGACGAGCCGCCACCGCGCCGGGCACGTGCCGGGCGGGCGAGCGCCTCCGGGTTGGCTGGGCCGCCCGGATAGCGCTGGCCGGGCACCACATCGACCGCCCCAGCGTCGCTGGTCGACCCGCAGATAAGGCAAATCGCCGCCTCGTCCTTGCGGGCCAGCGGGCCGTCGTCAGTCTCGTGGAGGCCACCAAGCGGCTCGTGGTTGGTCGTGTAGTCGCAGCGCGGGTAGTTCGAGCAGCCCCAGAACACATTGCCCGTGCGCCTGGCGCGGCGCGGGACGAGGTGGCCATCGCGGTTCTTGGGGCAGGTGACCTCGAACGGAAGGGGATCCGGTGGCGGCGGACCGTCCTTCTTGATGAAATCGCATTCCGGATACCGGGAACAGCCGACGAACGGTCCGAATCGCCCGCGCTTGCCGACCAGCGTCCCCTCGCCGCACTTCGGGCAGACCTCGCCAGTTCCCTCCTGCGGCGGTGGCTCGTCACCGGGTAGCGGGCGGCTCTCCTTGTGCTCCGGATAGAGCGAACAGGCGAGGAACCGGCCGTTCCGCCCCAGGCGGATGACCATGGGATGCCCGAGCGAACAGACCTCGTCCGACGCCTCGGTTGTGAAGTCGCTTCGCTTCAGCTCCTTGCGCTTCAGGTCGACCCGGTCGCGCAACGGCCCGTAGAAGTCGCGGAGCAGCGGAACCCACGATCGCTCCCCGCGCGCGACCTCGTCGAGCTCCTCTTCCATGCGTGCCGTGAACTCGAGGTCGACGTAGTCCCCGAAATGTTCGACGAGGAGATCCGTGACGATGTCGGCGACCGGCTCGGGACGCAGCCGGCGCTCCTCCACCCGGACATAGCCGCGATCGACGATCGTCGAGATGGTCGCGGCATAGGTCGACGGCCGCCCGATCCCGTGCTCCTCGAGCGCCTTGATCAGCGTCGCTTCCGTGTACCGGGGTGGCGGCTCGGTGAAGTGCTGGGTCGGCGTCACGTCCTCGACGCTCGTTCGGTCACCGTCGACCAGGGCCGGCAGGCGATTGGTTTCCTCGTCGTCGTCCGCACCGTCGTCGCGGCCCTCGGTGTACACCCGGGCGAACCCGTCGAACAGCACCTTGGTCGCCGAGGCGCGCAGCTCGTAGGGTCCGTCCGAAAGCTCGATCGTCGTCGTCTCGAGCTCCTTGGGCGCCATCTGCGAGGCAAGCGCCCGCTGCCAGATCAGCCGGTACAACCGCAGTTCGTCCGGCTTCAGGGAGCCTTCGAGCGAGTCGGGATCGCGCCGGAAGCTGGTTGGGCGGACCAATTCGTGGGCCTCCTGCGCACCCTTCGACTTGGTCTTGTAGACGCGGCCCTTTGGCATCGTGTAGGGCTGGCCGTACCGTTCGCCGATCACCTCGCGGGCCTCGCCCATCGCGATGCCGGCGATCGCTGTGGAGTCGGTCCGCATGTACGTGATCAGACCCACCTGGCCGTCGGCCGTCTCGACGCCCTCGTACAGACGCTGGGCGACCGACATCGTCCGCTTGGGGCTGTAGCCGAGCCGCCGGCTGGCCTCCTGCTGGAGGGTCGAGGTGGTGAACGGAGGCGCCGGTGAGCGCTTCTGGGTCCGCGTCCCGACCTTGGTGACGGTCGGCTGGAGGGCGCGAATCGCGGCGGCATGCCGGTCGGCCGCGTCGGCATCGGCGACGTCGAGGGCGTTCCCGTCAATCCGGACGACCTCGGCCGAAAACCGCTCGCCGGCCTTCGTGGCAAGGAGCGCCTCGATCGTCCAGTACTCGCGTGCCGTGAAGGCGTTGACCTCGCGCTCGCGTTCGACGACCAGGCGCACCGCGACCGACTGCACGCGTCCCGCTGACAGGCCGCCACGGACCTTGCGCGAGAGCAATGGGCTCAGCGTGTAGCCAACGAGGCGGTCGACGATCCGGCGCGCCTGCTGGGCATCGACGAGATGCTGGTCGATCCTTCGAGGGTGCGCGAACGCCTCCCGGATCGCCGGCTCGGTGATCTCGCTGAACGTCACGCGGTGCGTCTTCGCGTCGGCCATGTGCGTGGCTTCCGCGACGTGCCAGGCGATGGCCTCACCTTCGCGGTCGAGGTCGGTTGCCAGGTAGATGGCGTCCGCGCTCTTCGCGGCCTTCTCGATCTCCGTGACCTGCTTGCGGCGGTCGGCCGAGATCACGTACTCCGGTGCGAAGTCGTGATCGACGTCCACGCCGAACTTGCCCTTGCCGGGGTTCTCCGGCAGGTCGCGGACGTGGCCGTATGACGCCAGGACTCGGTAATCAGCGCCGAGGTAGCGCTCGATGGTTCGGGCCTTGGCCGGCGACTCGACGACGACGAGGTTCTTCGGCACGGCCGGGAGTGTAGCACCGGGTCCTGCGCGGACCCTTACCCGGTCAGACCTCGCGGATTCGGCGGAGGAAGTCCTCGTCGATCTCCAGGTCGGGCTCCGGCTCGGGTTCGGGCACCGGTGCGGGCAGCTGCATCGGCTCCGCCACCTCGAGCGCGAACGAGGGGTCGCCGCCGGTCATCGACCTGGCCGGGATCTCGACGAACCGGACGTGCAGATACGGGAAGAAGAAGACGGACCCCGAATCCTCGATGAACACGGGGCGCTTGCCGTCGTTCGTCCGAAGGTTGGTGCAGCGCAGCCCGATATCACCGGGCCCCGGCGCCTCGAACAGGTCGGCCAGGAGCGGCTGCTCGTTCTGGATGTGGATGATGGCATTCCGGATCATGGTGCCCATGGTCACCGGATCGCGGGGGTCCGTCCAGCCAGCCGATGGTCCTGTCAGGCGTGACCCGCCGGGGTCAGGGGTGGTAGAAGTCGACTACGAGGCGAACCCGCCCTGACGACACCCAGACACCGATGCCGACGCGGTCGTAGGCCGGGTTCATCAGGTTGACGTAGTGCCCGCCGTTGTACGACTTCTCGCTCTGGAAGTACAGGTGCGAGCCAAGGACGGCGGCGCTCGCATTCCCGGATCGACAGCCGATGTTCTCCGCCCAGCGATAGCTGGTATACCCCGCGCGGGAGAGCCGGTTGCCTGGGTTTCCGCCGATGAAGTGGGTGCACGCTCCGCGCGTCGCCAGGAGCTTGGCGTACGGCCGGGCGACGTTCGAGCTGATCCCACCGTCCTTCTTGAGAGCGGCGACGTTGCGCCCGCCCGGACTGCTGCATGCACCGCTCGACGTCACCCAGCCGCCCTGGCGCGTGCAATTCATGAGTCCGAGGTAGTAGTTCTCCACGGCCGCCCAGCTGCCGCTGCCGACAGCGCCACCACCACCACCGCTGACCGTCGCGGCCGGGGCCGGAGACGCGACGGGTTGCGGCTTTGGCTTGGGCACCGTGTTGAAGATCGCGCGGACCGACCGGATCATCGTCGCGCCGGTCGCACTCCGAGCCGTGATGTCCACCTTGGCCACGACCGCGGCGTCATACGGCATCGCGCTGGCCGGGTTGAACACCAGCACGGTGTTCGATTCGGCCCAGCTGATCGTGCCCTTGATGGCCTTGCCGCCGATCTTCACCGAAAACGCCTTCGCCGTTGCCTGCCGATCCATGGGTTCGGTGAACCTGACGGAGATCGGCGCATCCCGGGCGGAATCCTTCGCGTCGGCCCTGGGGCGGAACCGGACGACACCCGGGGCCGTGACGGTTCGAACGGAGATCGACTGCGGGGCGAGCGCCAGCCCGTCGAGATCGCGCACGCCCGAGACGGTCAGCTTGTAGACCGTGTCGGGTTTGAGCGGCTCCGCTGGCACGAATGCGTAGCGCATGGGGCCCCTCGGTGTGCCGGTCATCTCGAGGGTGCCCGGCGTTGCCGGTTCGATCAGGACGGCGTCGACGACGGTGGCTGGATCGACGGCACCGTCAAAGCTGATCGCAAAGGATGTCCCGACCGACACGCGCTTCCCGACCGGTTGGGTCGTTGCCACGGTCGCGATGGCCGGTCGGCGCGTGAGGAACGCAGCCCGGGCCGGTCGCGCCAGGGGCTGGCCGGTCACGGCCAGCGCACCTGCCTGCACGGAGATGTTGTGGTAGACGCCCGGCGCCCAGGTCGTGGCGGGTTCGATCGTCAGCGTGTCGCGGGCGCCGTTCCAGATGAGCTCGACCGACGTTGGAGGGTCGACGGTCACGGACGCGGCTACGGAAGCCGGGTTCATCGGGGTCGTGAACTCGATGGCCACGGGCTGGCGGACACTGGTGTTCGTGGCGACGACCGTCTGGAACGCTGCCCGCGTGAGCGGCACGATCGGTGGGGCCGGCGGCGTAGCGATCGTCAGAGTGGGCGTGCTGGCGCCGATGATGCCGACACCGAGGACGACGCTCAGGCCCAAGGCAACGGCCACCCGCGACACGACCGACCGACGAAGCAGCGCGCCGATGTAGACGGCGGCAAGAATTGGGACGGCCAGCAGCGCGATGGCAGCGTTGCGCAATACTCGCTCCTGGCTCGTGCTCTGGGGACAGCACTGCGGGCGGTCCAAGCCGTTCTGGGGTAACGGCCGGCGACAGGGTAGCACTGGCCCTCCGCGCCGGGCAACCGGGCGACTTCCCCGCAACGGCTTCTATCGTTGGGTGAGTCGGGGCGTGCCTGTCCCTCGGGCGGTGGACGGATCCAACGCGGCAAGCCTGCCCGCGGGCCGGAACCGGCCGTGGATCCCGACGGCCAACCCGTGCCGCTCGAGCACGGTCAAGGCGCTCAGGATGCTCGCGATCGGCCATCCCGTGACCGCGACGAGCTCGTCCACCGTGACCCGACCCAGAACGAGCTCCCGACCGATGCGGCCCGCGGCTTCGCCGACGTCGACAAGAGTCGCGGCTGCGCTCGTCGATACCCCGGGTTCGGTCAGGTGGTCGGCCAGGCCCAGGTCGTCGATCAGCTGCGGGATGCCAGTCACGATCCGCGCCGTTCCGTGGAACTCACGCAGGAACGACAGACATCCGGCGGAGGCCGGAGCGTCGATGGACCCGGGGACGAGAAAGCACTCCCGCCCCTGCTCGAGTGCCCACGAGGCGGTGATCAAGGCTCCACTTCGGGCCGGAGCCTCCACGACGACGGTCGCATCCGACAGCCCGCTGATGACCCGGTTTCGTCTCGGAAAGGTGCCGTGGGTGGCTTCCACGTCCGGCGCAAGCTCCGAAACGATCGCGCCACCACCGGCAACGATCGAAGCAGCCAGGCGCTTGTGGACCTTGGGGAACAGGGCTGCGTGGCCCGATCCGATCACGGCCACCGTGGCTCCGCCGGCGTGGAGCGTGGCGGCGTGCGCCGCGCCGTCGATCCCGATCGCCAGCCCCGAGACGATCGTCGATCCGACCGTCACGAGCGACGACGCAAGCCGGGCAGCGATCCCCCGCCCCGCGTCCGTCGGCCGGCGGGTCCCGACGATCGCGATCGACGACCGAGGTTCGAGTGCCGCGACGTTGCCAAGCACGAACAGGACCGGCGGAGGCATCTCGATCGCCGCGAGGCGTCCCGGGTAGGCGGAATTGGCGGTGGTGACGATCTCCAGGCCGAGGGCCCGGATGCGGGCGATCGTTGCGTCCGCCTGTTCCGCGGCGGTCGCGATCGCGCTTGCCACCTTCGCGTTGAGCCGACGACCGTGTTGGGACGGCTCGGCGGCGGGTGGCGCGGCGGCCAATCGCTCGATCCCGCCGGGCGATGCCGCCTCGTCGAGGATCGCCACCCCACTCCCATACATGGCCAGGAGGCCACCGAAGCCGACCGGCCCGAGACCCTCCACCGCAGCAAGCACCGCCCAGGCATCGCGTTCTGGCGTCGCGGTGACGCTGGAAGCCGGAGCGACCGGTGTCGACGTCGAAGCGGGCGGACCGATCGGGCCCGTGGCGCTGACCCCAAGCATCAGCAAGCCTCGGCGTTGGCGAGCCGAACGTCTGCGGGGCGGAACCATGCCGCCTCATCGAGATGCTCTTCGCGGACGGTGTCCTCCCCAGCCAGGTCGGCGATCGTTCGACCAACGCGCAGGATGCGCTCTGTACCGCGACCACTCGCTCGTTCGAGCTCCGCCAACTGCACCACCCGTCGCTCGGCCGCGGCGGTGAGGCGGCAGGCCGCGCGGAGCGCGCGTCCCGACAGGCGACCGCTGTCGGTGCCCGCGCCGCGTTGCGCGGCCCGGGCGCGAGTCTCGGCGATGCGCGCGCCGACCTTGCCGGAATCCTCGGGGTCCGGGCCGCTGACGAGCGACAGGGCCGCCACCCGCGGCATCGACACCCAGAGGTCGATCCGGTCGCGGAGCGGACCCGAGACGCGACGCTGGTACCGCTCGGGCAGGAGCGCCGGGCAGGTGCACGGACGATCCCCGGCACCGGCATAGCCGCAGGGGCACGGGTTCATGGCGGCCACCAGCTGGAACCGCGCCGGAAAGATGGTCGCCCGGCCAACTCGGGCGATCGCCACACGACCTTCTTCGAGGGGCTGCCTGAGCGCCTCGAGCACGTCGCGATCGAATTCGGGCAGCTCGTCCAGGAACAAGACGCCCTGGTGGGCCAGGGTGACCTCGCCCGGGGACAGCCGTGGTCCTCCGCCGACCATGGCGGCATACGAGATCGTGTGGTGTGGCGCACGGAACGGCGGGCGCCGGCGCAGGCCCAGGATCGGACCATCCGAGGCGGCCGACGCGATGACGGTGGCTGCCAGCGATGCGGCATCATCCAAATCCGGGAGCAGACCCGGGATGGTCCGTGCGAGCAGCGTCTTGCCGGATCCTGGCGGCCCGACCATGAGAAGTCCATGACGGCCCGCGAGTGCGATCTCGAGCGCGCGACGAGCTCCGGGTTGGCCACGAACCTCAGCGAGGTCCGGGATGCGTGTGCCGGGTGGCGCCTCGTGTGGTTCGCCGTTGCTGTCGCCGGTGGCCGGCTCCCCAAGCTCCACCCTCGGTGGCGCGCTCGCGGCTCGCCGGTGCCGGCGGGTGCGGACCAGCTCAACCGCCTCGAGGAGCGTGT
Source organism: uncultured Chloroflexia bacterium (assembly GCA_963809045.1). Taxonomy (GTDB): domain Bacteria; phylum Chloroflexota; class Limnocylindria; order Limnocylindrales; family CSP1-4; genus SPCO01. The sequence goes on along the minus strand of CAWEHW010000004.1, from coordinate 1,697,923 downwards.
CGACGCCGAGGACCTCGATCCCCTCGACGAGTCGCGCTTCGAAGACGGCGCCGCGCGCAACGACCACGCGGCGGATCCCGCGGCGGGCGACCGCGGCGACCATCGGAAGCACCCCCGGGACCGTCCGCACCTCGCCGCCAAGCGACAGCTCACCGATCAGCGCCACCCGACCCGCGCCGGGGCGGACCTGCTCTGAGCCGAGGAGAATCCCCACGGCGATCGCCAGGTCGAGCGACGCGCCGGCCTTGCGCTGGTCGGCCGGGGCGAGGTTGACCGTGATCCGGCGTGGCGGATAGGTGTATCCGGCGTTCCTCAGGGCGCCGCGAACGCGTTCGCGCGCTTCCTGGAGGGCCGCATCGGCAAGACCCACGATCGTGAAGCCTGGCAGCCCTGGGGCGACATCGACCTCGACCCGAATGAGCCGCCCATCCAGGCCCTGGAGCGTCGCGGATGGAACGATGGCCAGCACTCGATGGAGGCTAGCCCTCGACGATCACCCGGTGATCAATCGTTGGTTATTCGACGCTCAACGCGGAGTCGCACCGCGACCGCATGTGGCGAGCCCAGGCGGGCGATCAGCGGGCGGGCGCGGGCGCCAGGGCCACCGCGGCGGGCTTGTCCACGGCCTTTGCGAATTGGAGCACGGAACCGCCGAGCGCCGAATCCGACTTGGTAGCCATGAACGGCGCGCCGGTATTGAGCGCGCTGATCGCGCCCCGATACTCGTTTACGACCTGGTGGTCGATCGTACGGCGCAGCGCGCCCTCGGCGTTCTTCACGCTGATCCCGGTGAACGCGTTCGAGCGGTTCAACACGAGCTGGACCTTCTCCGGCGCGTAGCCGAGGTGGTTCATCGTCTCGAGGATCAGGCGGACGTTCTTGAGGCACGACAGGTCCGCGGTCATCACCACGAACACGATCTCGGCCGCCTCGAACACGCCGAGATTCACGTCATCGAGGCGCTTGTCGACATCGATCAGGACGTAGTCGTACATCGTCCGAAGCATTCCGGCGATGTGCGGCAGGTGGTCCGGGTGGACCAGCTCGGCGGTTTCGGGCGACGGTGGCGCCAGCAACAGGTCGATGCCGGAGTCGTGCTTCACGAGGACGGACTTGAGCAGGTCCGGATCGATGGTCGGAGCCGACACGACGTCGACGATGCTCTTCCGATCGAGCCCGAGATCGAGGAACACGCGATGGTCGCCAAACTGCAGATTGCCATCGACCAGGCAGACCTTGCGTCCGAGCTCGCGATGCAATGCGATGGCGGCATTGATCGCGATGGTCGTCGAACCGACACCGCCCTTGGCCGGATAGAACGCCAGCACGCGCCCCAGCGGCGGCCTCGCAAGGAGCGTCTCGCGTGGTGCAAACCGGGCGAGGAGGCTCTTGATCCGAGCCAGGAGCTCGGCCGGATGGAACGGCTTGATCAGGTAGTCATCCGCCCCGGCGCGCAGGCCGCGGACCTTCTGCTCGACCTCCCGCTCGGCCGTCAACATGATGATCGGGACGTGGACGTTCGCAGCTTCCTCGGCGCGGATCTTGGTGGCGACCTGGTAGCCATCGAGACTCGGCAACACGACGTCGAGGAGAATCAGATCCGGGGCCTCGGTTCCCCACAGCCTGAACCCTTCCGAGCCGTCGGCGGCGGTGACAACGTCGTACCCCTCCTGCTTCAGGGTGTACTGGAGCAGTCGCTGGACGTTCGGGTCGTCGTCGACGACGAGGATCTTGGCCGGCATTCGTCCTCCCGGGATTCGCTCGGTTCCCCCTGCCGAGGGGCCCGGCTGGGCGATTATAGGTCGGGCTGGCGGCTGCCGAGAAACGCGCTCCGCAGGTGGCTGGTGGTCCGCGACTCGTAGCCGGCCGGATCGGCGGCATGCGCACCCCGGTGACCGGCACCTTCGACGATCCACAGCGTCGTTCCGGATGGGGCCGCCGCCGCGAGCCGACGGGCGTCCACGACCGGCACGATCGGGTCCTCGTCGCCCGAGATCAGCAGCGTGGCAACCCCCTCCAGGAGGCCGATGACCCGGATCGGCTCGGTCTCGCGCGGGTCGGCGCCAAGGGTCCGCGCCACGGTATCGAAGAGACGATTGGCAAGCAGCCGCGGCGCGGGACCGGGGATCAAGGGGACGGCCACCGACGCGAGCTCAGGAGCGACCGAATTGCCGACGACGGCCACGATCCGCGGTCTCCGCGTGGGGTCAACATGCGCGGGCGCCGCGGGATCCACGTCCGTGGAGAGCAGCGAGCCTTCACCCAAAACCGCGACTGCCGCGATCGCGGTGATCCCGCCCATCGACATCCCGACCAGCGCGACGCGCTCGATCCCCCGCTCGCCGAGCCACGACAAGGCACCGGCGACATCCTCGACCTCGCGCAGGCCGAACGTCGTGGGCGAAACCTCGGACTCGCCGTGCCCCCTGAAGTCCAGACCCAGCACGGCGGCCGTCCGTCGCAGGTACGGCCCGTATTCGATCAGGTGCGGCACGATCGAGCCCGACCAGCCGTGGAGCAGCAGAACCGCCTCGTGTGGGTCCGGTGTCCATGTCGGATCGTCGTCGTCGGCGCGGAGCCAGCGGCCCGAGAGCCGGAGACCGTCGCGCGCCCGGATCCGGACGACCTCGCCGCCGAGCGCATCGAGCGCCGGACCCAGGCCGGCCTCCCCTGGCGTCGTTCGCGGCGCCTCGAGCAACCGTCGGCTGCCGCGCCGAGTCAGGACGTCAAGCGAAACGATCGGGACGAGGACCGCGCCCGCGGCCAGCAGCGCTCGCCGGATCACGCCTCCGGGCCGGCGGCCGGCGGCGGGATGGCCCGCGTCGACCGACGGCCAGTCGGCGTGTCGCCGCCGTCGCCGCTCCCACTGTCCGGCGACAGGAAGTCGACGAACGGATCGAGGAGATGGGTGAACTCCATGGGGATGATGAACTTGGTCGCGGGACCCGAGCCGAGCGCCTTCAGCGCCTCGAGGTATTGGAGCGACATCGTCTTCTGGTCGATATTCGTCGCGGCCTGGAAGATCCGGGTCAGCGCTTCACCAAAGCCTTCGGCGCGCAGGATGGCGGCTTGGCGGTCGCCTTCGGCCTTCAGGATCTCGGCCTGCTTCTGGCCCTCGGCAACATTGATTGCGGCCTGCCGCGAACCTTCTGATTCGGTGATGACGGCACGCCTTGTCCGTTCGGCAGAGAGCTGGCGGTTCATCGCGTCCTGGACGTCGCGCGGCGGGGTGATCTCGCGGATCTCGACGGTCGTGACCTTGCCGCCCCACCGTTCCGTGACTTCGTCCAGCTTGACGCGAAGGACCTCGTTGATCTGCTCGCGTTTGGACAGCACCTCGTCGAGGAGGATGTCGCCGATGACGGCCCGGAGAGTGGTCGTGGCCACACCCTGGAGGGCGCCGGGGAAGTTGACGACGTTGACGACGCTCCTGAGCGGGTCGCTGATCCGCCAGTAGATCAGGAAGTCGACGTTGATCGGCGCGTTGTCGCGGGTGATCGTCGTTTGGCTGGGAACCTCGATGAACTGCTCGCGGACGTCCACCTTCACCGGGCGATCGATGATCGGGACGAGGAACCGCAGGCCTGGGTCCCGGACCATGCTCTCGTTCGTCCGGCCCAGCCGGAAGACGACCATCTTCTCGTACTGCTGAACGACCCGGATCGAGAGATACACGATCACGAGCAGAACGACGACGACGAACGCGACGACCGCGGCCAGGACCGGGACTTCCATCAGAACCTCCGATTGATCACGACTGGAACGACGATGATGACGGGTCGGGTTCGACGACGAGGGTCAGCCCATCGGTTGAGACGACCCGCACGGGCGTCCCGCGCTCGAGGGGCGATCCGTCGCTCGTGCGCGCCGACCACTCCTCACCCGCGGCGTACACAGACCCGAGGGGTGCGATCGCGCTCCGGACGACGCCGGCCGCCCCGGTCGGGACAGCCGCCGAGCTGCCGTAGACGCCGCTCGGCGAGGTCATCCCGCGGCTGCGAACCGCCGCCCACACGATCAGACCCAGGAACACCCCCGCGGTGATCGTGGTCGTGGCAATGACGCCCGGCGCCACTACCGCAAGCGGCTGGAACGGGTCGCCCGGTTGTGTGAACAGGGCGGACGCGCCCAGGGCGAACACGATCAGCCCGCCCGCGCCGAGCAGGCCATGGCTGGTGACGCTGAGCTCGAGGCCGAACAGCACGATGGCCATCAGGATCAGGAGAAGGCCGCCGACGTTGAGCGGGAGGCTTCCAAACCCGATGAACGCGAGGATGATCGCCAGCGCACCCAGGATACCCGTGACGAAGTTCGGGCTCTGGAGCTCGAACAGCAGGCCGTAGAACCCGATCGTGAACAGGATGAACGAGATATTCGGGTCCGACAGGAGGTGGAGGAGCTCCTGGAACGGGTTCATCGCCAGTTCCTCGACCGTCGCACCGGCCAGCGAGAGGATCACCGGTTCGCCGGCCACCGTCACGCTCCGTCCCTCGGCGAACGCGATCACGGCATCGATGCTGTCGGCGATCCCATCCACGGCGCCCACCTCGACGGCTTCGGAAGCCGCGGACGAGCGGGCGTCACGGACGGTCTCCTCCGCCCAGTCCGCGTTTCTCCCGCGTGCCTCGGCGATCGAGCGGATGTTGGCGATCGCGTCGTTGAGGACCTTCTGGCCGAGCGTCCCGGGAATGTCCTCGCCGGACCCGGAAACCGGCGACGCAGCACCGATGTTCGTGCCCGATGCCATCACCGCGACGTGGCCGGCCATCGTGATGAACGTCCCGGCACTTGCCGCCCGGGCGCCCGAGGGGGCGACCCAGACGATCGTCGGCAACGGCGCATCGAGCAGGCTCGACACGATCTTCTGCGTCGAATCGAGGCTGCCGCCCGGCGTGTTCAGGCGGATTACAACGGCTGATGCGCCGTCCCGTGCGGCGACGGCGATCCCTTCCTGGAGGTAGCCGGCGAGCACCTGGTCGACGACCCCGGTCGCCGGCAGGACGACGACGGTCCCACCTGCAGCGCGCACTGGACCACCGGCCAGGATCCCCACGACCCCGAGCAGGAACGGCAGTGCGAGCAGCGAGCGGCCGATGTGACGGGCCACGGATGACCTCCGACGCGTCCTATCGTACCCCGGCACGCTCGCGGGACTCGAGGAACGCGAAGGCGAGCTGACTCCAGGTCTCCAGGCGATCCGCGACGGCCGCGACCTCACCGGGGCTCGCGAATCCACCGGTCAACTTGTCCGTTTCGCGAATCGCGACCGTCCGGCCGGCAACATCCGCCTCGTAGACGGCGCCAAGGTGCACGGCACCGACGGGCGTCGTGTCGTCGTTGAGCAGGGCCACGAGCCGAAACTCCGGGACGAAATCGGCCCGCAGTTCCTCGTCCCATTCGCGTCGAAGACCGCCAAGCAGCCCGCCATCCCCCGGATTGAGGTGGCCTCCGACACCGATGGAATACCGACCGTGCAACCGCTCATCACCGCCCGCGGCGGTCCGCTGCATCAGGAAGTATTGCTGGCCGTCCCGGAGCACGAGGTACGGGATGATCTGCTTGAAGGCAGGATCGCGTTCCATCTCCGGCCGCGGCTCGTACCGTCCGTCGCGTTCGAAGGCGGCGACGAACGCGTCGAGCCCATCGATCCGAAGGCCATACCAGCCGGCTTCGTCCGGTAGCGCCACGCGCGGGACGACATAGACGCGTTCGGCGGTCACGGCGCCTCCTCCAAGCGAGACTTCGCGGCGGCCAGGCGTTCGCGGATCGATGCCTCGTCCGGCTCGCCGGATCGCTCCAGGGCCTCTCGCCAGCTCGCCAGCGTCGACTCGAGCGCGCGCAGCTGCTCGCTCAAGGCCGCGGCATTCGTGGCGGCGATCCCCGCCCCCATCGACGGGTCGCCCTTCGCGAGACGGGTCATGTCGCGCCATCCCGATGCCGCGAGTTCCGACGCGATTGGCCAGGTGTCGGACGCTCCGGCTGCAGCCCGGCCCGCGACAGTCTCCACCAGTGCCGCGGAAACGAACAGGGGCAAGTGGCTGATCGCCGCGACCGCCCGATCGTGAACGGTCCCATCGAGCTCCACGATGCGGGCGCCGCATGTCTCCGCGAGAATCGTGACCCGGGCAACGTCGGGCGGGCGCGCGACGCGTCCCGGCACGATCACCCATGGTCGACCAACGAACAGGTCGACGCGGCTGGCTCCGTAGCCGCTCACCTCGAGGCCCGCCATCGGGTGCCCTCCGACGAACCGCAGGCCAGCGGCATCGGCCCGGGCGACGATCGATCCCTTCGTGCTGGCAACGTCGGTGACGACGGCACCGGGCGGCAGCGCCCCGCGCCACGGCCCGACGAGATCGTCGATGGCGCCGAGGCATGCGGTCGGTGGGCCGGCGAGGACGACCAGGTCGGCGTCGGCGATAGCGTCGGTCGCCGACGGCGCAGCGTGGTCGATGATCCGGTCCGTGGCGGCCTGCGACGGCCCGACACCCGTCGGCGACCATGCACTGATGGTCCACGACCCTCGCTCGTCGGATGCTCGAATTGCCCGGGCGATCGAACCGCCGATCAGGCCGAACCCGACGAACCCGAGGTGCATGGCGTCGAGTATCGCAGCCGGCACCGCGAACGTTCGCTCGTCAGCCCTCCGGCGTCGGTCTCGACCCTCCGCGGCCACGGCGTCGATCGACACGACGCTCGGTCACACGACGCTCGCCCTCGCCCTCCGGTGGCCCGGGGTCAGTCGGCGGGTTGAGCCGGCGAAGGAGTGCCCGCCGCTCGAAGGCGCGGCGATCGTCCTTCAGGTAGGCGCCACACCGCGGACACCGCCGCTCCTCCGCGAACAGGGACTCGAGCGGCGCGACGGTGTAGATCTGCCGGCCGCATGACCAGCAGGCGAGCTTTGGCATGGCGGGTGCTCGTTCAGACCTTCGGTAGGTCGGCCAATGCGGCCTCGACCTGCTCCCGCGGGTACTCGTAGTCCTCGAGGGTACCGGCGAGATGCTTCTCGTACGCGGAGAGGTCGAAGTGACCGTGCCCGCACAGGTTGAACAGGATGACCCTGGCCTCGCCAGCCTCCCGCGCCTCGATGGCTTCGTCGATCGCCACCTTCAAGGCGTGGGTCGGCTCGGGCGCCGGGAGAATGCCCTCGGCCCGCGCGAACATGACGCCGGCTTCGAAGCAGGCCCGCTGATGGACGCTGCGTGCGTCGATCGACCCGCGTTCCTTGAGCAGCGAGACGAGCGGTGACATGCCGTGGTAGCGCAGACCACCGGCGTGGATCGGCTCCGGGATGAAGCCGGACCCCAGGGTGTGCATCTTGACCAGGGGCGTCATCTTCGCCGTGTCGCCGAAGTCGTATGCGTACACCCCTCGGGTCAACGACGGCGCAGCTTCGGGTTCCGCAGCGATGATCCTGTAGGACTTCCCGTCGCGGAAGACGCGACCGAGCCACGGGAACGTCAACCCGGCGAAGTTGGACCCGCCCCCGGCGCAGCCGATGATGACGTCCGGCTCCTCGCCGGCCATCGCCATTTGCTCGATCGACTCCTGGCCGATGACCGTCTGGTGCAGAAGCACGAAGTCGAAGACCGACCCGAGCGAGTACTTCGTGCCTGGATGGGTCACCGTGTCCTCGATCGCCTCGGAGATGGCGATCCCGAGCGATCCCGTGTGGTCCGGAACGTCATCGAGGACCCCACTGCCGTACTTGGTGTCTCGGCTCGGGCTCGCAACGACCTGGGCCCCGTACGTCTCCATCAGGACGCGTCGGTACGGCTTCTGGTCGTAGCTGGAGCGGACCATGTACACCTTGACCTCGAGGCCGAAGGCAGCCCCGGCGAACGCGAGGGCACTCCCCCACTGGCCCGCGCCGGTCTCGGTTGCGAGGCGGGTCACGCCTTCCTGTTTGTTGTAGAAGGCTTGCGGGAGCGCCGTGTTGGGCTTGTGGCTACCCGATGGGCTTCCGCCCTCGTACTTGTAGTAGATGTGCGCCGGCGTATCGAGCGCACGTTCGAGCCGATGGGCTCGATACAGCGGGCTTGGCCGAAAGAGGCGATACGCGTCGCGAACGGGCTCGGGGATCTCGATCTCCCGCTCCGTGCTGACGACCTGTTTGATGAGCTCCATCGGGAAGAGCGGAGCCAGGTCTCCCGGCCCGATGGGCAGGCCGGTTCCCGGGTGGAGCACGGGAGGAGGAGGCTCGGGCAGATCGGCGGCGATGTTGTACCAGGCCCGAGGGATGTGCGACTCGTCGAGGACGAACTTCGTCTGTCGAGGGTCCGTCGGGGCCATCACGCTCTCCTGGGTTGCTGCCGTCGGTCTGGCTTGACCGCCCGGGCGGGACGCGAGCCTAGCGTGCGCGGCGCCGCGCGCGCAACCGACCCCTCGTCCGCCGGCTCGTTCGGCGCGTTCGCACCCATGAAGCGACCGATCCGCCGAACCCCAGGGGCATCAGCAACAGCCCGCCGGCAACGTCGCCCGTCCCGCCCTGGGCCTTGTCCTTGTGGTCCTTGTCCTTGTGCTTGTCCTGGCCGGGGTCCTTGTCCTGGCCGTGGTCCTTGTCCTGCCCGTGGTCCTCGTTGTTTCCGTGGTCCGACTTGCCTCCCTTGCAGGGGCGGTCCTGCGGATCGGCGCCCTTGTTGTGCCCGGGCGGTGGGGCGCCGTCGGTCGGGCACGGCGGATGGGCGCCGCCAGGCTTGTCTGGTGACGCCGTCGGGGTCGGTTCGACCGGGGGCGGGGTGGCGGTCGGGGTCGGTTCGGCCGGCGGCGGGGTGGCGGTCGGGGTCGGTTCGGCCGGGGGCGGGGTGGCGGTCGGGGTCGGTTCGACCGGGGGCGGGGTGGCGGTCGGGGTTGGTTCGGCCGGCGGCGGCGTGGCCGTTGGCGTCGGTTCGGCCGGCGGCGTAGTCGGAGCGGCCACCGGCGTCGCGGCCGGGGTGGCCACCGGCGTCGCGTTCGGCGTTGGAGCAGGCGTCGCTGCTGGGGTCGCAGCGGGCGTCGGGGCCGGTGTTGCGACGGACGTCGGGGCAGGTGTTGCGACCGGCGTCGCTGCTGGGCTCGGCGCCGCGGTCGCCGTCGGCTCGGGTCGAGGTGCCGTCGTCTGCGTCGGGCGCAGGTCAGGAGCGCCCGGTCCGCCCGGGCCTGGGGCGACACCTGGCGGCGGTTCGGACGGCGTGGGCCCGACAGCGGTGACCGGGTTCGACGGTTCAGCCGACGGGGTGGGATTTGGCGTGGGATTCGGCGTCGGCACGGGGCCCGGGGTCGCCGGAGACGAGGGCGACACCGTCGCAGGGGGTGACGCGGTGGGCGCGGGCGTGGGCGTCGGTACCACGGCCACGGGTCCCGGTTCGATGACCGGCGTCACCGATGGCTGGCTCGTCACCCCGACGCCGAAGGCGACGCCGGCCAGCACCAAATTGACGATGCCCAAGGCGACGACGAGGCGCGCTCGCTGGGCGGCTGTCACAGCGATTCGAGCCACTCCTGCGGGGTCGCCTTCAGTGGCCCCCCGTCGCGGTGATGGTAGCACCCCGGGCGCTCCGACCGCCTTTTCAGCCCAGCCGCAGACCGCCTCCGAGGACCGCAAGCTCGAGCGGTTCGTAGCGTGCCGGTCCGCCTCCCGTGAGGCTTTCGAACAGGCCGATCCGGTCCAGCTCGAACGTCACCTTCAAGTCTGCCGCCGCGGCTGCCAGCCGAGCACCGATGGCGGCGCCCGCAGGCACGCCATCCGCTCGCGCGAGGGTCAGATGAGCACGAAACGGCCGGGCCTCGGCCGGCCAGCCACGATCGACCAGGGAGCGATCGACGGTGGCTGCGAGAGCCGCCAGGTCGGCGCCTCCCTCGCGGACGCCGAGCCACAGCGCTCGCGGGCGGCCGCCTGGCGGGAAGGTGCCGGCACCGCCCAGCGTCACGCTGATCGGCGCGTGATCGCCGGCTGCCTCCGCCACGGCGTCACGCGCGGGCGCGACTCGATCCTCCAGCGTGGGACCCAGGAACCGGAGCGTCAGGTGCAAGCCGTCGAGGCGCACCCACCGAACGTCACGTCCCCCGCCCGGCACCCCTTCGGCCCGGATGCGGTCGACCAGCTCCGACACGATCCGTGACGCGTCGTCCGGCAGCGGTGCGGCGATGAAGATCCGGCGTCCCGGCAGGTCGGCCCCCGGCCAGCGTGGCCGCCTCGATGGGCCGGTCAACCGTCGGGCGCTGCGTGTTCGGCCGCCCAGGCCTCCCGATCCGTGCGGAGAACCTCGAGTGCCCGGCCGCGGTCGCGCCAGCCCAGGATGTCGACAGTCTTGTCCTCGAGCGCCTTGTACGTCGCGAAGAACTGTTCGATCTCGACGAGTCGATGCGGCCGCATCTGCTCGAGCTGGTCGATGTGCGCCTGATGGGCATCGCCGAGGGCGACGCAGAGCACCTTGAAGTCGAAGCCCTTCTCGTCACGCATCTCCAGGCCACCGACCGGCCGCGCCCACACGTGGCAGCCGGTGAAGGTCGGCTCATCGATGATCAGTAGAGCGTCGGTGTGGTCGCCGTCCCCTGCCCGCGTCTCCTCGATGAACCCGTAGTCGAAGTTGTAGAACACGGCACTCGACAGCACCCGATCGAGCCGGAACACGCCCGCGGCCTCGTCGAACTCGTATTTGTTACGGCTTCCGCGCGGGATCTCCACCACGATCTCGACGACGTCGGGAAACGCAGGACGCTCACTCACAGCAACACGATACTCGGCCGCCGCCGCTGATCATCGGCGTGGTCGCGCGGCCCGGCCTGGTAGCGACCGTGGTGTCGCGGGCCTGGTATCGAAACGGATACGAACCGGATTCTTAGCGTGGGCGCTTTGGGCGCCTCATCGCCCAACGAACGGACCAAGCCGCGCTCGCCAACCCAGGATGAAGGGCGAAACGGCGGGCGGTATGGCCTCCAATACCCCGATCCTAGGACTGGGATTCATATCGAGGCTCGCAAGACCCGGCAACTGCCGCCCGGGACGGGCGGCACGGCCGGATCGGCGCACGATCGGACCAAGGGACCGCCGGACCGGCGGGCGACAGCCGAACAGGGCGGCCCTATGGCGGCGCTAGTCGTTGTAGAGGCGTTCCTCGATGAGCTTTTCCTGCACCGTCCGGCCATTGGGGTCGAAGCAGCTGAACTCGAAGTGCTTCTCGAATTCCAGGTCGACGTTGTCCTGGCCGCCGCGATTCTTCTCGACCGAGATCACGACCCAGTCGCGGAAGCGCTGCGCCTGGTACGGGTTGAACTCGATATTGACCTTGGCAACGATGTGGTACTTCTCGTTGAGGATCAGGATGATGTCCGCCTCGTAGTTGATGGCCGACGATCCGCGCAGGTGGTAGTTGCGCAGGCGCTGGGCCTTCAGGCCCTCCTTGTCGGCCGCGACGATGCAGACCAATGGCACTTCCTCGGACAGGGCAATGTCCTTGAGGCCGTTGATCAGGTAGGTGACCTTCTCCGTCTCGTTCTCCGGCTCGGGGATCTGCGGGACCTTCTGCAGGTAGTCCACGAACACCACGAGACGCCGATTGCCCGACAGCTTGGCGTGCTCCTGGACGAGCTTGCGGATGTTGTCGATCGTGCTGGCGGTCTGCGACCCGCGCATCAGGAACAGGTTCTGCCCATACCGGGCGATTCGGTCCATCGATGGCCGCAGGCGCGGGTTGTTCGCCATCTGGGCGCTCGTCTCGCCCTCGGCCATCCAGGTCCCCAGGATCTCCTTGCGGACGTCCTGGATCTTGATCGCACCGGTCTTGTGCGGGAGGTGCGCGAGCGCCGACTCCATCGCGATCAGCCTGTTGAGCAGGTACTGCTCGTCGTGCTCGAAGCAGATGTACAGGACGTTGGCCTGGCCGCCCGAGGCGACGTTCCTGGCCATCTGGAGGGCCATCGTCGTCTTGCCGGTGCCCTGCGCCCCACCGATCAGCAGGAGCTCGCCGGTTCGAAGCCCGGTCCCAATTGTCTTGTCGAGCGGCGTAAACCCGAGCGGCACCGGCTGATATTCGGAGACATGGCCGGTGGTGACCTTGTCGTTCAGGTCGACGAGCACGTCCAGCGCCGAACGCGGTCGCAGGCTGCCGTTGTCCGTGTCGAGGCGCCACACCGGTGTCGCCGGGGCGGAATCGGGAGCGGCGGCGTCTGGAACGATCGTGTCGGGAGCTTCGGTACTCACGCGGTGGATTCCTCCCGGGGTTGGACGGTGGACCGTAGGGTAGCACCCGAATCCAGCCGAATCATCTACCCAGACCGCCCATGTCCGCACTAGGGACTTCGCCTGATGGGCGACAACGGCCCGCTAGCGGCCCATCCCGACCAGCTCGTCGAACAACTGCGCGAACAGCCGGATGCCCGTTTCGTAGTTGTCGAGGGCGAGCCATTCGTTGGGCGCGTGAGCATGCTCGTCCGGCTGGCTGAAGCCGAGCAGCACGACCGACAGGCCGAGGATCGACTCGAAGCTGGCGCAGACCGGGATCGAGCCACCCTCACGAATGAACACCGGCGCCCGGCCAAAGGTGGCCTCCAGCGCGCGCGCTGCCGCCTTCGTCACCGGATCGTCCGTCGACGTCAGGCTCGGCAGGCCGGTCCCGAGCAACCGGACGGTGGCCGTCACGCCCGGCGGGGCGATGTCGGCGACGTAGTCGCGCAGCGCTTCGAAGACCTTCATGGGTTCCTGCGCCGTGACCAGCCGGCAGCTGAGCTTGGCATGAGCGTGCGCCGGGATGATGGTCTTGCTCCCATCGCCCATGAACCCGCCCCAGAGGCCGTTCACGTCGAGGGTGGGACGAGCGCCCTTTCGCTCGAGCACGGAGAATCCGGTCTCGCCGACCAGGGCCGTCACTCCCGCGCGGACGCGGAACGCCTCCTCATTGAAGGGCAGCTCGTCGAGCGCGGCTCGCTCGTCGTCCGACAGCGGCACGACGTCGTCGTAGAAACCTGGGATCCGGATACGGCCATCGGGTCCCTTGAGCGCGGCGATGATCTGGGCCAGGGCGTTGGCCGGGTTCTCCACCACGCCGCCGTAGCCGCCGGAATGGACGTCGATGGGTGTCCCGACGACGTCGATCTGGGCATACATCAGGCCACGCAGGCTGATCGTGATGGCCGGGACGTTGCCCTCGAAGAAGCCCGTATCGCTGATGACGACGGCATCGGCAGCGAGGCGCTCGGCATTGGCCGTCAGCCACCTATCCAGGCTGACAGAGCCCAATTCCTCCTCGCCCTCGAACATGTACTTGACGTTGACCGGCAGCGAGCCACGCGTCGCCAGCAACGCCTGGGCCGCCATCACATGGGCATGGATGTGGCCCTTGTCGTCGGCGGCGCCCCGAGCCAGCAGCCGGTCGCCCTCGATGACCGGTTCGAACGGGGGGGACGTCCAGAGATCGAGCGGATCGACGGGCTGGACGTCGTAATGCCCGTAGATCAAGACGGTTGGGGCTCCCTCGGCGTGCAGCCAATCGGCGTAGACGACCGGGTGGCCGCCGGTCTCGCACACCTCCGCATGCTCGAGACCGGCCTCCGTCAGGGCGTCGGCCAGCCAGCCCGCCGCTCGCCGGACGTCCGCCGCGTGTGCCGGCAACGCCGAGATGCTCGGGATGCTCAGGAATGCCTTGAATGAGTCGTAGCGACCCTCGCGGGTCGCTACGAGATGCGCTTCGAGCGCCGAGTTCGTGTCGACTGCCATCAGGCTGGCTGGGCGGTCGGCTCCGGGACGGGCTGACCGGGTCCGACGATCGTCGGGATCCCGTGCGAGTCCTCCTTAGGTGGCAGATCACTGAACAGCGCCTCGAAGCCTTCCGAGTCCACGGTCTCCTCGGCAACCAGCTTCTCGGCCAGGGCCATGAGCTTGTCGCGATGAACGGTCAGGACCTCGGTGGCCCGCTCGAAGGCCTTGTCGATGATCGCTCGGACCTCTTCGTCAATGGTCTTGGCGGTCACGTCGCTGTAGTTGCGCTGCTCGCCGATCTCGCGGCCAAGGAACACCAGCTCGTCGCGCTTGCCGAACGAGAGGGGGCCGAGCTTGTCGCTCATCCCGAACTCGGTGACCATGCGCCGGGCCAGGTCGGTCGCCTTCTCGATGTCGTTGCTCGAACCGGTGGTCGTGTCCCCGAAGATCAGCCGCTCGGCGACATTGCCTGCGAGCAGCCCGGCGATCTTGTCCTCGAACTCGGTCTTGGACTGGAGATAGCGGTCCTCGGTCGGCAGGGCCATCGTGTAGCCGAGGGCCATGCCACGGCTGATGATCGTGACCTTGGCCACCGGATCGCATTTCGGCAGGATCCGCTGCACGACAGCGTGACCGCCCTCGTGGTAGGCGATGACCGCCTTCTCCGCGTCGGAGATGATCCGCGAACGTCGCTCCGGACCGGCCACGATCCGCTCCAGGGCTTCCTGGAACTCGGACATGCCGATGACCTTCTTGTTACGTCGCGCGGCGAGGATCGCCGCCTCGTTGACGAGGTTGGCGAGATCGGCCCCGGAGAATCCCGGCGACTGACGGGCAACGCCCTCGACCTCGACACCCTTGTCGAGCGGCTTGCCCTTGGTGTGGACCTTGAGGATCTCGGTGCGGCCGCGCATGTCGGGCCGATCGAGGATGACCTGGCGGTCGAACCGGCCCGGGCGCAGCAGCGCCGGGTCGAGGACGTCCGGCCGGTTGGTGGCGGCGACGACGATCACGTTCGTGTTCGTGTCGAAGCCGTCCATCTCGACAAGGATCTGGTTGAGCGTCTGCTCGCGCTCGTCGTGGCTGCCACCGAGGCCGGCGCCGCGCTGGCGGCCAACGGCGTCGATCTCGTCGACGAAGACGATGCACGGCGAGTTGCGCTTGGCCTGGTCGAACAGGTCGCGGACGCGGCTGGCGCCGACGCCGACGAACATCTCGACGAACTCCGAGCCCGAGATGCTGAAGAACGGCACGCCCGCCTCACCGGCGACCGCGCGAGCCATGAGCGTCTTGCCCGTGCCCGGAGGTCCGACCAGGAGCACGCCGCGCGGGATGCGGGCGCCGAGCGAGTTGAACTTCTCCGGGTACTTGAGGAACTCGACGACTTCCTGGAGCTCGGTCTTGGCCTCGTCCACGCCGGCCACGTCGTTGAACGTGACGACGGTCTTGTTGCCGAGGAACATCCGGGCCCGGCTCTTGCCGAACGAGAGGGCCTGGTTGTTGGTGCCCTGGGCCTGCCGCATCATGAAGAAGATGAAGCCGCCGATGACGAGGAGCGGCAGGAGCCCCGTCAGCAGCAACCCAAGCCAGGACGTGTCGGGCGTCGGGTCGGCGCCGAACGTCGCGGTCAGCGGCCGGCCACCCTCGCTCGCGGCGGTCTGCATGTCCGCATAGACGTCCTGAAGGATGTTCGGGACGATGACGGTGTAGGTCTGTGTCGGCCCGGTGCCCTTGACGGTCAGGGTCTCGCCCTGCTGCTTGACCTCGGCGACTTCGCCGGCCTTGACGTTGGCCAGGAACTCGGAGTAGTTGACGGCCTGGTTGGGCGTCGTCGACTGGATCCACGTGAACAGCAGCGCCGCGGTGCCAACGACGAGCACCAGCATGACGATGCCGTTCCGGAAGAACTTGGGATTCAAAAGGAGCCTCCGGATCGGAAAGGCGACGACCGTGCGCCGCTGATGGATTCGAGTATAGCCATGAGTCCGTGCACGCCCCCCTGACGGAGGTCATGGCTCTCGCTCGGAGATACGGACGTCCGCCGGGGTCGGATGGTGGCGTCCGTCGAGGTAAAGGATTCGATACGACCGTCTCCACAATCCGGTGGTAAGCCGCAGCTACGCGCCGATTCGTACGCTTGTCATGCCCGCTGCCCATCCGGGAATCACACGGATACTGCGGGAGAGATCGTGCGAACCAGGGTATGGCGGACGTCGACGGTGGCGATGGTTGGGGCACTCGCGCTCGGGCTCCTTGGCGGGGCCAGGCCCGCGGGGTTCGACCGGCAGGCGGGCGAGCTGGTCCTGACCGAGGAGCAACAGGCCGAGGTGCTCAGGGGAGCCGACGACACGGAGCGCCGCCGCCTGGAGTCGTTGTTCGGCGACGCGGGCGTCTACCTGCCGGTCGCGTACACGCGGGCCTACTACCGAATCGCGATCGGACCGGACGGGAGGGCCGCCGTGACCGAGGTCGGACCATCGCGCGCAAGGCCGGGCTCCCACCTTCGGCTGCCCGATCTTCGAACTGCCGCTTCGTCGGGTGCAACCGCGCGGTACGACCTGTACGCCTCCGTCGGGATCGCCCGTCTGAGTGGCCCTGGCTACCGCTGGGTGATCGCGTCGTACTTCCGGTGGAACGGCTCTGATGGGATCGATCAGTTCAACCGGAACGAGGACTCGATCGCCACTGCCTGGGCCGGCGGCCTTGCGCTGCAGGCTGATTCGGCGACGGGCTTCTACCGCCCGTACGGGAACACGACCAGCCCGCTTGACATCTACCGGAGCGATGTCGCCGCCAACGTGGGGGTCGGCTGGTCGTTCCATGAGCAGAAGCAACGCAGCTCCCAGATCTGGACGAACGTCCACTGGGGCGAGGGCGACGCCTACATCGGCGAGCCGGCATGGCAGTCGCGAACGTCGAACGTGACCATGAAATACGTCCACACGAAAGGGTCCGCGTCCTACTCGCTCGGGTTCAGCGTCCCGGGCGGCGTCGGCCCGAGCATCTCCGTGTCGCCTTCGGACAGCAACCAGTGGTCGACGGCTGCATTCGCCACCTTCAACCATTGACCCGGTCGATCGGGTGGCTGATGGTCGCGGTCCTGGGTATCGCCTGCGCGGCCGGAGACACGGCCACGGATGCCGCGAGACGGCTTGGGATTGACCCGGCGGCGGTCGTCGACGTCGACGGCTCCGCCGTGGTACCGGTCGTGGGTGCTGGCGGCACGGTGTCGATCGTGGCGATCGTGAAACGCGATGGGACGTGGGTGAGGTCGCCGTTGACCACGTCGCGCGGCGCCATTGGCATGGACAGCCTGCACTTGTTGTCGTATGCCGGCGAAACCGGCGAGGCGTGGAACACCTTCGTGTTCGGGTCCGCCGCCGCAGGGACCGTCCGGGTGGAGCTTGCAGGGTTCCCGGACCAGCGTGGCGGGACGGTCGTCGACGGTGCCTGGATCATCGCCCTTCGGGAAAAGGACCTCGGTCCAGAGGACCTCGAATGGCGGTTCATCGCCGAAGACGGGACGGAACGGACCGGCACCGGGATCTTTCCGCCGGACGCCTAGCCGGCCTGGTATTCCCTTGATACCCGTGCCTGGAGATCTGGTAGCGGAGGGCGGATTCGAACCACCGACCAAGGGCTTATGAGTCCCCTGCTCTACCACTGAGCTACTCCGCCGAGGCCGGCGATTCTAGCGCAACGGCAGACGTCGTCCTCACGGTCGCTCGTCCGGCCTCGCACCCAGCCGTCGACGAACGTTGAAACCAAACCCGCCTGGAATGCCTCAAGACGGTAACGACCCGCTGTCTGGAGGGTTCCTCGTGCCATTCGCAGTCCCCCGCCACCGACGTCCTCACAAGCTCGGTCAAGCAACCCTGCGCTGGGTCGCCGGGGCCATCCTTCTGCTCGGCATGCTCGCCCTGCCGGCCGCGGCGACCGGCACCACGACCCTCACGATCCGGATCAGCGACCGGCTCGAGCCGGCGAACGTCTCGATCGCGCCGGGCCTCGAGATCCGTTGGATCAACGCATCACAGGAACGGCACCGGATGCGATCGCAGAGCGGGCCAGCCAGGTTCGACTCGGGAAACCTGGAGCCCGGCGAATCGTTCTCGGTCCGCCTGACGGCACCCGGGTCCTACGCGTATCTCGACGAACGTGCCGATGACGACGCCAACTTCTTCGGCCGGATCGTCGTCACGACCGCGCTGGATAAATCGACGCCCATCGGCCCGGTTGGGCCGCCTCCGACCGGACCGTCGGCGGTCCCTTCGACCGCCAGCGTCGGGATGGCCGGGCGCGCGTTCGGGCCGAACACCGTGCGCATCGCCCGAGGAGGCACGGTCACCTGGTCGAACGATGACGACCGCGAGCACACTGTCACGTCCACATCCGGAAGCTTCGACAGCGGCGTGCTCGCCGAAGGCGCGACCTGGGATGCGACCTTCGAGACCACCGGCACCTTTGCCTATCTCTGCGCGATCCATCCCGAGATGACCGGAACGGTCGTGGTAGGCGACGGCAACACATCCGAACCGGCCGAACCGCCGGCGTCGCCAACGCCAGCGCCTTCCCCCACCCCGGACGCAGCGGTCTCACCGAGCCCGGTGACCGAGCTGGTGTCGCCGGTCGAAGTTCGTGACTTCGAGTTCGTCCCCGGTGACATGACCGTGACGCCCGGATCCCAGGTGACATGGACCAACCTCGGGTTTGCACCGCACACGGTCACCGCCGAGGACGCCTCGTTCGATTCCGGCACGCTCGCCGCCGGCGAGTCGTTCACGCGCACCTTCGAGGCCGCAGGCGAGACCCGGTACGTATGCAGCTTCCATCCGGAGATGGCGGGCGTCATCAGAGTCGTCGCGACGGGTGGCGCAACCGGATCCGACACGGCCGGAAACGCCTCCGGCGATGACCCAGTGCCGCTCGAGCCAGCCGCCGCCGCCGCGCCCAGCGCAGGTGACGCTGCCCAGCCTGCCTCCCAAGGGGACACAGGTAGCGGCCTCCGACTGGGCTTGGTCGTGCTCGTCCTGTCCACCGCCACCGGCCTGTTCGTTCGGACGATTCGCGGGACGGTTCGCACGGCCGAGTAGGCCGCATCTGCCGCCCTTCCGAATCCCCTTGACACCGGTCGCTTGGGCTCATATCGTCGTGATATCACTTCGATATAGCAAGGAGATCCGATGAGGGAGCGGAACGCTCTGGCCATTCCCGGGCTGTTGATGGTGGTGGTCATCATCGCGATGCTCGTTGGCGCCGCCTATCTGTTCATCGTCAGCCTGAGTGGCGGTGACGAACCGTCAGCGGGCACCGTCGTCGGCAGCGTCGTCCTGACCCTGGTGGCCGGCCTTGCGGCCTCTGGGTTCGTGGTGATCCAGCCCAACCAGTCTGCCGTCGTGATCTTCCTCGGGTCATACCTCGGGACGGTCCACCGCAGCGGCTTCATCTGGACCTGGCCGCTTACGGTTCGCCGAGTCGTGTCGCTCCGGGTCAAGAACTTCGACAGCCAGATCCTCAAGGTCAACGACGCCGTCGGCAATCCAGTCGAGGTCGCCGCCGTCGTCGTGTGGCGCGTCGTCGACACGGCGAAAGCCGTCTTCGATGTCGAGGACTACGAAGAATTCGTCAAGATCCAGACCGAAACGGCGGTTCGCCACATGGCCAGCCTCTATCCGTACGACAGCTACGACGAAGGTGTTTCATCCCTGCGGGCCAACGCGGACGCCGTAACCGACTCGCTCCATCGCGAGCTCCAGGAGCACTTGATCGTGGCCGGCGTCGAGGTCCTCCGAACGCAGCTCCGCCGGCTCGCGTACGCCACCGAGATTGCCTCGGACATGCTTCGTCGACAGCAGGCCGACGCCGTCGTCGCGGCACGTTCACGCATCGTCGAAGGCGCGGTTGGCATGGTCGAGATGGCGCTGACGATGCTCAGCGAGAAAGGCATCGTGACCCTCGACGAGGAGCGCAAGGCTGCCATGGTCTCGAACCTGCTCGTCGTCCTGTGCGGACTGGCACCGGCACAGCCCGTGGTGAACACCGGGACCCTGTACCAGTAGCCCTCATGGCCGAGCGAAAGTCCTTCCTGCTCCGCATCAGCCCGGAGCTCTACGAGACGCTGGAGCACTGGGCGGCGGACGAGCTTCGGAGCGTGAACGCCCAGATCGAATACCTGCTCGCCGACGCGGCCCGGCGAGCAGGCCGTCGACCACGTGCAGCCGGATCGGAAGGTCGTCGAGCTCGGTCCTGACGGGCCGACGTCCGCGTCCGTCAGCGTGACGCGGCCGTGCCGGTGACGGTGAGTGAACCTTCCATCGACTCGTGGATCGTGCAGACGAACGTGTATGTGCCCGGGCCTGGGATGACGAGCCTGACTTCTTCCGTCTGGCCGGGCTCGACGATGGTCCTCGTGGCTGCTTCGAGCTCCCCGACGAAGACGAGGTTGTGCGCCTGGCTCGAGGCGTTCCGGAACCTGACCATGAAGCTGCTCGCGAAGCCCACGCTCGGGTCGGAAGGCTCGAACCGCGCCGCCTGGCCGGGCGCGGTCGAGATCTCGATCGTGTGCGATGAAGCTTCGCCTTGCACCGCGCAGCCGATGGCGACGGCAGCGACCAGGACCCCCAGGGGCTTCCAGCGGTTCATGGGATGACGTTCGGTGTCCGGACTACCGGATGTCCACGCAGGCGGTGTAGGTCTGCAGGTCGTCGTTGGACTTGTGGATGTTGACCGCCAGGTTCCCGGCGAACAGCTCGTCGATGGTGGCTGGCACGACCGTCGAGGACTGCCCGTCCACGACGTTCTCGAGCGGGAACTTCGGCTGCGGCGTCAAGGCGTCACAGGTTCCGGGGTGGATGTGAGCGGGCATGTCCAGGTTGTCGGCCGGATCGACCTCGACCTTCACCCCGGTCTTGTCCCCGACCTTGCTGAACGAGACCGTGCCGGCCACGCCCGAGTCGTTGAGGGTGTCTAGGGTGATGGTGCGGGTTGGCGTGGCAGCCTCGCAGGCTCCCACCAGAGCGACGGCAGCGACGAGAATGCCGATCAGCCTGGCAGCACGAAATCGGTGGGTGGTCACGAGCGTTCCTTTCGCCTTGTCGGCAGGGTGCGGGTCATGGGTGGATCGTGAGTCGTGGGTCAGGTGGCGTGGCCAGGGGACGGCGGGCTCGACGCATGGCACTGGCCGGCGTTGGCGGCACCGCGGCTCCGCGACTCGACGACGTCTGTTCCCCGAGCAGGTCGCGCAGCGCGACCGCGTCCATTGGCCGCGCGAAGAGGTACCCCTGGCCCTTCGGTGTCCCGAGCTCGACGAGTTGATCGCGTTGCTCGGCGGCCTCGATCCCCTCCGCCACCGTTTCGAGGCGCAGGGTATGGGCGAGCTCGACGATCGACCGCACCAGGGCCGTCGAATCGACCCCGCCATCGAGACCGGCGACGAACGATCGATCGATCTTGAGGATGTCGATCGGGAACTGGCGGAGGTAGCTGAGGGATGAATAGCCGGTGCCAAAGTCGTCGATCGCCAGGCGGACGCCAAGTGCCTTCAGGTCACGCAGGGTCGCCATGGTCTCGTCGCTGTCCTGGACGAGGATGCTCTCGGTGATCTCGAGCACCAGCGACGCCGGGTCGAGGCCACTCATTGCGAGGGTCTCGGAGACGGAGGCGACGAGGCCCGGATCCGCGATTTGGCGGCCCGACAGGTTGACGCTCACGGACAGGTCCCGGGACCCACTGCCTTCTTGCCACGATCGCGTGACCCGGCAGGCCTCGGCGAGGATCCAGCGGCCCATCGCCAGGATCGCGCCGCTCTCCTCGGCGAGCGGGATGAATTCAAACGGCGCGACGACGCCCCTCAGCGGATGCGTCCAGCGCATCAGCGCCTCGGTCCCGCTGATCGATCCGGTTCGGAGGTCGACAATTGGCTGGTAGGCGACGTGCAGCTCACCCCGATCGAGGGCGCCACGGAGGTCGGCCTTGAGTTCCATCCGGGCGACCGTCGCGTCGTACAGGACCGGTTCGTAGGTCACGTGCTGATGCCCGCCCCGCGATTTGGCCGCGTACATCGCGATGTCCGCCTGGCGCAGGAGTTCCTCCCCGTCCGCGCCATCGAGCGCCTGCATCGCGATGCCGATGCTTGCGTGCGTACTGACTTCACGATCCCCGACGGCGGTGATGGCGGCTAGACGCTGGAGGATGCGATCCGCCGCTTGCTGCGCCTCGCCGAGCCCCGATTCCTCGATCAGGATCGCGAACTCGTCCCCACCCAGGCGGGCGACCGTATCGTCGGCACGGGTGGCCGCGGTCAGGGCTTCGCCGACCGCCACCAGCAGCCGATCGCCTTCGCTGTGTCCGAGGTGATCGTTGACGGTCTTGAAGTCATCGAGATCGAGATAGACGATCGCGACTGGCTGGGCGCCGCGTTCCGCGCGGGCCAGGGCACGTCCCAACCGGTCGAGGAACAGCGAGCGGTTGGCCAGGCCAGTGAGCGCGTCGTGGAGCGCCTGGTGGCGGAGCTGCTCCTCGAGCGTCTTGCGCTCCGTGATGTCGCGATAGTTGACGACGATTCCGCCAACCGCCGGATCGTCGAGCAGGTTCTTGCCGATCGCCTCGATCATCCGCCACGATCCGTCCGCATGGCGGACGCGGAACTCGAGGACGCCCTGGGATCCGCCGCGCGCCGCGACCTCGCTCAACCGCCGTTCAACGATGACCAGGTCGTCGGGGTGGACGTTGGTCATGATCGGCTGGCCGATCCGGTCATCGGCGACGTAGCCAAGGATCCGTTCCACGGCCGGACTTTCGAACCGGATCAGGCGGTCCTCGCCGAGGACTACGACGCAGTCCGAGGCGTTCCGGACCAGGGATCGGAAGCGCTCCTCGCTGCGCTGGAGGTCGACGAGCAGCAGGCGTTCGTTGGCGGCCTGCTCGTTGAGGCGCCGGTTCTGACCGGCGAGGACCCGGGACGCGCCGCCGAAGGCGAGCCAGATGAGCCCGACAAGGAGGCTGCTGGCGATCAGCGCCGCGACGAACACGCCGAACCGCGTCGCATCGATCCGCTCCTCGATCAGCCGCGCGTCCTGGTAGACGCCGTATACGCCGATCGGATCGCCATCCACGGCTCCGCGAATTGGAACGAACAGCTCAAGATACTGCGACGGCAAGGCAGCCGATGCGGGCGACGGTTCCTGACCTTTCGTGGCGTAGGCGGCATTGCTCGCGCCCCCGAACGCCGCGGCGAGCTGCGGCCCGATCGAAAGTCGCTCTCCGCGCAGCTCCGGCACGTTCGAGTACACGACACGACCATCGCGCGACCACAGGTCGATCCGGCGAATGTCGCCGGATCCGGTCAGGCGCTCGAGCTGTGCGTCGATCGCCGGGTCGCGCGGCGCATCGAGGTCGAGGCTGGAAGCGTTGAGCACGGGGTCGACGTAGCCGCGGACGATCGCCTCAACGCTGTGGACTGCCGAATTGGTGGCGGTACGGCGCAACTCGTCCGCCACGCCGTTCGAGACGAACACGGCCATGGCGACGACGATCGCGACGGCCGGCGCGACGACGACCGTGCGCAGACCGGAGCGACGCCCGGCGGCGGCCGTCAGGGTGTGCGAGACGCGATCCTGGAGACTCATGGCGATGCAGCGGACCGTATCGATGGGCCGTCTGGCCCGCCATGGCTCGTTGGTACGGTCTGGTGCCGCGAGGTGGTGTCCCCTGGGCGGGGTCGGACGACGCAGCGTCGATCCGCGGCGCGGTGCTCAGGCCGGCGGCGGCGCCCCACCGTATCGTTCGATCAGCTCACCGATCGTCAGCTGCCCGTAGCGCTGCTCGAGCTGGTCCCGCGAGATACGCCACATCGTCCGCAGCGGGCGCGGACCACCGCGCTCGAGGTCGGCGAGCCGGGTCCCGGTGAAGCGCTCGATGCCGGGGATGGCGCGCAGGTCCGTGGCCAGTCGAAGCGCCGCCTCGTCGAGCGACGTCTCCCGGGTGATCCCGGCGCTGGCAGGCCGGGCGCCTGGGGACCGCGCTGATCCGGCGGCGATGTCGGTCAGCGCGGCCGGGGCGGCAGTCTGCCGTCCTGAACGCCCGGTCGGCACCCGCCAGCGCCGTGTCGACGGCATCCGCAGCACCCCGGAGGGCGCCCTCGTCCGGTTCGGTCGGAAGGGCTTTGGACCGCCCCGTCGTCGTCGCTCCTGCCGATCCCGACTGGCCGGACCGGCCCGGGCCCGTCGCTCCGCCGGAGGTCCCCGAGGATCCACCCCCACCGGTCGGTCCGCTCTTGCGGGGAGATCGCCCTCCGGAGCCTGATGCTCCCCCACCGCCCGAGCCGCCCGGACCGCCGCCGCCGGTGCCGCCGCTGCCCGTGCCGCCCATGGCATCGCCGACGAGGGCGGGAATATCGATGCCGGTGAGGCCCTTGACCGTCGCATTGGCCTCCGCAACCGTTCGGGTGACCGTCTTGACGACGTCCGAGGCCCCGTCATTCGAGAGGACCGTCAGGTTGTCGATGTTGGCGAGCGGCTCTGCCGCGGCGCGGACGATGTCCGGAAGCATCGACAGGACCGTCTGGATGATCGCGGCGTCGTTGAACTGGCGGTACGCCTCGGCCCGGAGGGCGAGGGCCTTGGCCTCCGCCTCGCCCTTGGTGAAGGTGATCCCCGCTTCGGCGTTGCCCTCGAGGGTCGTTCGCTGGGCTTCCGCGGACGCGTTGACCTCGACGACGCGGGCCTGCGCCTCGCCCTTTGTGATCGTCACCGCCGCCTCGGCCGAACCGGCCAGCTTCACGCGCTCGGCCTCGGCCTGGGCCTGGGCGATCTTTGCTCCCTTGTCGCCTTCCGCGCGCCGGATCTGGGCCTCGGCGTCCGCCTCCGCCGGACGGACCGTGCTGGTCAGCAGCTCCATCTGCTTGCGCGCCGCCTCGAGCTCAGCGAGCTCAGTCTGCTTGCGGGTGACCTCCTGGGTCGCCTCGGCCTCGGCAAGCGGCCCGGCCTGGGCAGCCCGGGCCTGGGCGGCGGCAGTCTGGGTCTCGGTTTCCGCGCGGCGCAGGGCGACGTCACGTGCCGCGTTGATCTTGATCTGCTCGGCCTCGGCCTCCCGGACCGCGGCCTCCTGGTCGGCGGACGCCTTGGCCATCCGGGCGTCCCGTTCGCGCCGGGCGGTCTCCTGCTGCCCGATCAGCTCCATGTACCCGGACTCGTCGCGGATCGCCTGGATCGTGAATGAGTCGATCTGGAGACCGGACGTCGCCAGGTCGCCCTTCGCGGCGTCCTGGACGGCCTGCTGGAACTTCATGCGGTCGAGGTTCAGCTCTTCGACGGTCAGCGTGCCCACGATCGAGCGAAGTGAGCCTTCGAGCACGTTCTTGACGATCGAGTCGACGGCTTCCTCCTGCGACTCGAGGAACCGTTCGGCGGCGTTGCGGATCGATTCGTCGTCGGCCCCGATCTTGAAGGTCGCGACGCCCTGCACCGCCACCTTGATGCCCTGCCGCGTGACGGCATCGGCCAGGTTCACGTTGATCTGGCGGGCGGTGAGCTTGAGCTTGCCAACCTTGTTGACCAGCGGCAGGACGATCACGCCGCCGCCGCGGACAACCTTGAGGCTGCGCTTCCCATCCGGCCCGCGATCCCGCTGCCCGCTCACGACGAGGGCCTCGTTTGCTCCCGCGACCTTGTAGCGGCTGCCGATGTACGAAACCAGCAGCACGACGATGACGATCACGAGGAAGACCGGCAGCACCCCGCTGCCCACGAAGTCGAAGATGTCAGGCACGCTCGTTCCCTCCCTTGACGATCGACTCCACGACGACACCGGCGCCGGCCACGCCAACCACCCGGACGGTGGTCCCGGCCGGGATCTCGGTTGTTGCCGTGGCGCTGAACTCGTGGGTCTGGCCTTCCTTCTTGGCCAGCACGCTCCCAAAGCGCCCGGCCGGAATGCCGACCGCGACGAATGCCTCGTCGCCAATCAGGTCCTTGATCGAGAACGGTTCAGCCGCCTCCGCCCGCCGGAGCACGCCGAACAACAGATAGGCGATGCCCATCCCGGCGAACCCGAACCCGCTGCCGACGATCGCTGCCTGCCCACCGTGGACGTCGAGGGCCTGGGTCGCGACGAGACCGCCGACGCCGAACATCGACACGAACGCGAGGAGCAACGGCATCAGGGACACGCCGCCGATGTCGAAGTCGATCAGGGCGCCCAGGATGTCGTCGACCAGCACCGTGATCAGCAGAAGGCCGCCGCCGACGAGCGTGCAGACGACGAACACGAGGTCCTCGACCGGGATGTCGAACATCGCTGGAATCGCCCCCTCACGTGACGGTTCCGGCGGCGAGGCGCCGGGTCGACAAGGATAGCGGGCGAACGGCGCCGCGACGAGGGTGTACGGGCTCAGTAGCCCGCGCGGTCAGTCGTCGGCGCCGAAGAGCAAGCTCAGCCACGACTCCAGTGGACTGACGGCCGTCGGCGCTCCAACCCGAAGGGCGGCCGAGCCAGGCGCGTCGGGCGGCAGGGGTGGCGCGTCCCTGTCGAGCGTGAACGCGATCTCGGTGTGCCCGCCCAGACCATGCGCGCGCGCCTGCTGCAGGATGAACCGCCGCTGCTGGATCCGATCGAGCTCCCGTTCGAGCCCGGCGATCTCGGCGTGGCGGACGGCGTTCTCGGAGATCATCGCCTCCGCCCGGCCTGACGCGGCCGAGGCCTCGCCGACCTGGCGCGCGAAGAGCAGGACGATCCAGGCGGCGATGAGGGCGCCGAGGACGATGGCTACTCGCCGTTGCGTGATCCCGGCGATCGGCAGGGCCGACAGGTCCGGGCCGTTGGGACCGAATGGGAGGAACGGCGTGGTCTCGGGCGACTGGGCCGATTCCCCCCGGTCGTCGGAAGCGTCATCGGGTGGCTGCGTGTCGGCCCGGCGAATCATTCCCGGGAGCGTAGCTACGGTCTCCGGGCATGTCAACCCATCCCGCGTGTGACACCCAACCTGTCACGCCGCACGCCGACGGTGCTGCTAGACTCGCGCAGTTTCGTACACATGTTCTATTCCAGAGGCTGCCGGATGCGGATCTATGCCCCCACCGAAACAACAGCGGTCCTGGACGGCATCCTCGACGAGCCATCGATGGCTCGCGGCGTCGTCCACCATGCGGTGCTGCCGCCACGTCCCGCCGCGTTTGGCGATTTCCCGGAGTGGCTTGACGCGCGGATCGTCTCCGGCCTCGGACAACGCGGGATCGAGCGGCCGTACGTCCACCAGGCGGAAGCCATGGAGGCGACACGACTCGGTCGTGACGTGGTCGTCGTGACCCCAACCGCGTCGGGCAAGACGCTGTGCTACGCGCTGCCCATCCTGCAGGCGATCGCGGAGGACCCGGCGTCGCGCGCCCTCCTCCTCTTCCCCACGAAGGCCCTGGGCCAGGACCAGGTCACGGAGTTCGCCGAGCTCTCGCGGGCGGCCGGCCTGCATGTCTCGGCGTCGACCTACGACGGCGACACGCCCGCCCCGATCCGGTCGGCGATCCGGACGGCCGGCCAGGTCGTCGCCACCAACCCGGACATGCTCAGCTCGGCGATCCTGCCGCATCACACCAAGTGGTTCCAGCTGTTCGAGCAGCTTCGCTACATCGTCATCGACGAGCTCCACACCTATCGCGGCGTGTTCGGAGGACACGTCGCCAACGTGATCCGGCGGCTCCTGAGGATCTGTGCGCATTACGGCAGCCATCCGGTGATCGTCTGTTGCTCGGCGACGATCGGGAACCCCGGGGAGCTTGCAGAAGCGCTCATCGGGCGGCCCGTCGAAGTGTTGTCGCGAAACGGGGCGCCTGCCGGCGAGCGACACATCGTGCTGGTCGACCCACCCTTGCTCGATCCCGCGAGCGGTGCTCGCGGCTCGGCCGTGACCCTCGCCCAGCGGTGGGCTCTGCCCTTCCTGCGAGCCGGGCGGCAGACCATCGTCTTCGGTCGATCGAGGGTCGCCGTCGAGCTGTTGCTGACAGGTCTTCGAGAGTCGTTGCGCGAGGGGTACGGGCCGCGGACGCGCGTCCGGGGCTATCGCGGGGGCTACCTGCCGACGGAGCGGCGCTCGATCGAGCACGGGCTCCGCGATGGCGAGATCCTCGGGGTCGTCGCGACCAACGCGCTCGAGCTCGGCGTCGACATCGGCCGTCTGGACGTGTCGATCGTCGCCGGCTACCCGGGCTCGATCGCCGGCACGTGGCAGCAGTTCGGGCGTGCCGGGCGGAGGGCCGGGACTAGCGTCGCGGTGCTGATCGCATCAGGCGCTCCCGTCGACCAGTACGTCGTCCACCACCCGGAATTCCTGCTCGAAGGCACGCCGGAGGAGGCGCGTGCCGACCCCGACAACCTCCACGTCCTGCTGGCCCACCTTCGGGCGGCCACGTTCGAGCTGCCGTTCGATCCGGGCGACGTGTTCGGACCGGGGCCCGTCGACGACCTCCTCGCGTTCCTCGCCGAGGAGCGGCATGTCCGCCAGGCGGGCGACGGCCGCTGGTACTGGTCCAGCGAGAATTTCCCCGCGTCCGAGATCTCCCTGCGCACGGCTGCCCCCGAGAACGTCGTGATCATCGACACGACCCCCGATCGCCCGCGGGTGCTTGGTGAGGTCGACTTGTTCTCGGCCCAGGTCCTCGTTCACGAGCACGCGATCTACATCCACGAATTGGTCCAGTACCACGTCGACAAGCTCGACTGGGGCGAGCGCAAGGCCTACGTCCACAAGATCGACGTCGATCACTACACCTACGCCAACCGGGCGGTCACCCTCAAGCCACTCGAGGTGTTCGACGAAGCCCCCGCCACCGGCGGCAGCCGGGTGCACGGCGAGGTCATGGTCGCCAGCCTCGTCACCCTCTACAAGAAGCTCAAGTTCCTGACCGACGAGAACGTCGGCTGGGGCCCGGTGGACCTGCCCGAGCTGGAGCTCCAGACGACGGCCTACTGGCTGACGGCCGAAGGACTGACCGGTCGCTGGCGACGGGACGAGCTGGATGTCGCCCTGCCCGGCGCGGGCCGGGCCATCCAGACCGTGGCCAGCGTCCTGCTGATGGTGGATCCGCGCGATCTGGGGCTCGTCAGCCAGATCAGGTCGCCCCATCACGAGGCCCCGACGATCTACCTGTACGAGGCCGTTCCCGGCGGCGTGGGCCTCTCGGAACGACTCTGGAAGCGCCACGACGAGCTGCTCGCAGGCGCCGCGGATCTCATCGGCGCCTGTTCGTGCGAAGCCGGCTGCCCGGCGTGCACCGGACCGCGCCTGGAGCCGCACGTGAACGCCAAGGCGCTGGCGCTTCGGCTGCTCGGTGACCTGGGTGCACCGATTCCGGTGGCTCTGGCCTCCGCCAGCCCTGCCGGCTCTGCGGCCGCTGCCGGCTCCCCCGGCACGTGATCGAGGGAAGCCCGCTCCCGCTGGCACGGCGCCTGGAACGATACCGAGCGGCGGCCCACGCCCCACCCGTCCTGGAGCCGGGTCCGCCGCCCGAGCAGACCACGGACCGCCTCGCCGAGCGGCTCGCGGCGGCCATGGACGGCCAGATCATCGTGACCCCAGAGGGAACGATCGTCCGTTGCGAGGTGCCGGCGCGACCCATCCCGCTCGATCGTGAGCGGCTCGCCACGCTCCCCGGTCAACCGCCGGCAGATGCGCCGCTGGTCTGCCTGGATACGGAGACGACCGGGCTTGCCACGGCAGCCGGGACCGTCGCCTGGCTGATCGGGCTGGGTTGGTGGGAGGGCGAGCAATTCCGCCAGGCTCAGCTCCTCCTCCCGGATCATGCGGACGAGCGGGCCCTGCTGTCCGCGATGGCCGGACTCATCGCGCCGGACGCCTGGCTGGTCACCTACAACGGGCGGGGGTTCGATTGGCCATTGCTCGTGGCCCGCTACCGGCTCGCACGTCGCGCCGCCCCCGTTCATGCCGGTCATCTCGACCTCCTGCCCGTCGTACGCCGGCTGTTCCGCCACCGGATGGAGAACGCGCGGCTTCGGACCGCCGAGTCGGCCCTCCTGGGCATGCACCGGATCGGCGACATCGAGGGCTGGGAGATCCCCAGCCGATACCTGCGGTTTCTGCGTGGCGGTCCGGCGGACGACCTCGTCGACGTCGTCCGGCATAACGACCAGGATGTTCGGTCGCTGGCAAGGCTTCTCGCGCTCCTCGAAACGAGCCTCGGCGACCCGGTCCGTCGTGCGGCGGCCGTCTCGGGGGACCTCGCTGGGCTGGCCCGAGCGTTCACCCGGGAGCACCGCCTGGGGGAAGCCCTCGACTGCCTTGACCTCGCGATCGACCGCTCGAGCGACGTGCCGGCCGTCCGGGCTCCCGCCGCCGTCAAGGAGACACCCAAGCCAGAGGACGAACCGTGGTGGTCACCGCGACGCCGGGCCGATTTCGGTGGTCGCCCGTGGCGACGCCCATCGGTCTCCGACTCCCCGCGAAACGCCGCCTTCGATACGCCATGGACCACCGAGCGGATCGCCATGGAGCGGGCCCACCTGCTTCGGCGGCTCGGTCGCTTCGGTGATGCGGTCGCGGCATGGGAAGCCGTGGCGGCCGGGACCAGCCGAAGCGCGATCATCGCCACGATGGAGCTGGCCAAGCTGTACGAGCACCGCCTGGGTGATCGCGGGGCGGCGGTCCGCGCGGTGCTCCGCGGCTTTGCACTGATCGAACGCCGACGCCGGGTCGGCATGCCCGAACCGGCCTTCGAAGCCGATCTCGTCCGACGCCACGAGCGCCTCCTCCGCCGCGAGGCCATGGTCCGGCGACGTTCGATCGCCTGAGCTCAGTCCAGTCGATCCGTTCGCGTCGGTCGCCCGAGGCGGGTGAGCACCGCGGACAGCTCCGGGACGCCACCGAGACCAGGCGCTTCGACCACGAACGAGGCCGCGGCCGCGGCAAAGCGGAGCTGGTCGCGAAGCGATCGCCCGGTCATCCTCGCGCGGTGGTCCTCCACCATGGCCGTGAGCAGCGCCGCGAGGAACACGTCACCAGCCCCGGTCGGGTCGACGTCGCGGTCCGGAGCGACGGCCTCGTATCGGTGGACCGACACGTCTCCGCCGACGGCGCGTTCGAGAACACGGCCACCCTCCAGGCCATCGGTGACGACAAGGCGCGCCGAGGCGCGGAGGAGCGACAGCAACGACGTGGGCTCAGTGCCGGGAGCCAGGTCGTGGCGGCTGACGCCGACGAGGTCGGCGCGTCCGACCAGCGGCGACGGTCTGGGTGCCCGTCGCACGACCTCCTCGCCGGCCTTCAGCTCACGCAGGAGACCCTGCCACCCCAGGGAAACGAGGGGTCGATCCGGGACCATCGACAACCATCCGGCGTCGAGTTCGCCTGCCACGGGCACGAGCGACCAGGCGGTCGCCGCTCGCCAGTCCGCGGGCACGTCTCCCACGGGGAGAGGCAGGCCGGTCGCGATACAGGTCTGCCTGCGCCCAGAGGGGGTTTCACGATTGACGAAGATCGGCCCTTCCTCGAGCGGCACCAGGACGAGATCCACGCCAGCCGCCCTGAGCAGGTCGAGCTCCATCGCGGTGGCCGCGGTCGCGTCGACACCCACGATCGCGCCGGTACGGAGGCCGAGACGGGCCGTGGTGAGGGCCGAATAGGTCGATCCGCCCCCAAGCCGCCAGCCGCGAGGATCGTCGTCCGTCAGGTCGCGGCAAGCCGCACCGATGTGGACGACGTCGACGGCATCCTCGGTCATGGCCTCCTCGATGATGGGATCGATCCTGCCCCGGTCGTATACTGCCCGCCCGACCAGACCACACGCATGGAGTGACCGTGTTCTTCTTTGAGCTGCATGAGGGGGACAGCGAGGTCTACTCGGACGTGCTCGTCGTCAGCGAGTCCGAGTGGGAGCCCCAGGAGTTCTTCGAGCTGGTCCAGACGATCCGCCGGAGGCTCCAGGGTCAGTACCACCAGGACACCCTGGTCGAGGCGATCGCCATCGAGCTCGAGCGAGAGCATGGCTTCGTCTACGTCAGCGACGACCAGCTGGTGGCCTCGGTCAACGTCTCGACCGAGGAGAGCGACAACTTCCTGGCCAAGCTCGAGGTCGAGCTCGCCGACGCCGAGGAAGACGACGACGATGATGACGACGACGACCGCGAGCCGGAAGAGCGCGTCGATTACCGCGCGGTCATCGCGGAGTTCGACCCCGGGAACGACCGCCTGAACTAGCGGCTGAACAGGATCTCGACGACGTCGCCGTCCTGCACCCGGTACGTCTTGCCCTCCGAGCGCAACCGGCCGGCCTTCCGCGCCTCCGCCATCGATCCGAGCTTGAGAAGGTCCTCGTAGGCGACGGTCTCGGCCCGGATGAACCCCTTCGCCAGGTCCGTGTGGATGGCCCCAGCGGCATCAACCGCGGTCGATCCGTCCGCCACCGGCCACGCCCGAACCTCGTCCGGCCCGGCCGTGAGAAACGAGATCAAGCCAAGCAGCCGGTACGACAACGCGATCACCCGGTCGAGGCCCGACTCGGCGATCCCGAGCTCCTCCATGAACACGGCCGCCTCGTCAGGCTCCAGCTCGCCCAGCTCCATCTCGATCCGGGCGGACAAGGCTTCGATCATCACGTGCTCGTGCCGATAGCCGGCCGTCAGGCCTTCGACGAGGGCCGGGGCGCCGGCGATGTCGTTCTCGCCCACGTTGACGAGGACCAGGACGGGCTTCTGGGTCAGGAACCGAAACCCGCGGATGGCCTTCTCCTCGTCGGCGTCCAGGCCCAGGTCGCGGATCGGCGAACCGGCCTCCAGGCCCCCGTGGATCCGCCGGACCACGACCTCCTCGCGTTCGGCGGCTTCCCGTTCGGCGGACGTCCCGTGACGAGCGCTGCTCTTCAGCCGCTCCAGGCGACGATCGGCCATGGCCAGGTCGGCGAGCATGAACTCGAGGTCGAGCCGGTCCACGTCTCGCGCCGGATCGACGCTCCCCTCCGGGTGCGGGTTGGCAGGATCCTCGAAGGCCCGGACGACGTGCAGCAGCGCGTCCGAGTCACGCAACCGGGCCAGGTGGTCGGCCGGCAGGTCCTCGGTGCCCACGTGCCCCTCGGACGACGGCGGCGGGGCCGGCATGTCGACGTACGTCACGTCGGCCTGAATGACCTTCTTCGGCTTGAAGATCGCGGCGAGCGCCTCGAGCCGAGGGTCCGGGACCTTGACCACGCCGACGTTCAGGGTCACCCCACCGTAGCCGCCGGTTTCCGCGTGGCCCCGGGTCAGCGTGTTGAAGACGGTCGTCTTGCCCGATCCGGCAAGACCGACGATGGCAATCTGCATCGTCCGATTGTGCCGGGGATCAGTACCCCGCGTCGGGATCGACGACGTTGAGCAGCGCCTCGCCGCGGGCGAACCGCCGCAGGTTGTCGCAGAACAGCTCCACGCTCCGGTCCAGCACCCGGCCACTCGACCAGGCCGTGTGCGGCGTCACGATGACGTTTGGGAGGTCGTAGAAGGAGGACATCGGTGGCAGCGGTTCATCCCGGAACGTGTCGAGGACCGCGCCGCCAAGCTCGCCGTCGCGCAGCGCGCGGAGGAGCGCCCGCTCGTCGATCAGCCGGCCGCGGGCGACGTTGATGAGCCAGGCACCCGGCTTGACCATGGCCAGGGTCTCGGCGTTGATCATGTCCTCGGTTTCGGGCGTCAGCGGCGCCGCGAGGACGATGAAGTCCGATTCGGCAAGCAGTTCCGGCAGGGTCTCAGGACCGCCGACCCGATCGAGCTGCAGCTGGGCGATCGCCGGAACCTCGTCATCGATCGGAGTCGAAGCGGCGCCCTCCCGCTCCGAGTGCCGGCGGACGGCCACGACCCGGCAGCCAAAGCTCGAGCCGAGCGCGGCGACCGCACGACCGATCGAGCCGAGACCGACGATCCCGATGGTGACGTCCCGCAGCTCCGCGCCCTCGAGGGGCTGCCACGTCCGCTCCCGCTGCAGCTCGAGGAGCTGGGGCAGCCGGCGGCTCACGGCGAGGATCATCATCAGGACGTATTCGGCGATCGGACGGCTGAAGACGCCGCGTGCGTTGGTCACGACCAGGCCGCGCTCCCGGGACGCCGGGGTCAGGGCGCGCTCCACGCCGGAGGTCGCGGAATGGACCCAGGTCAGCCGCGGGGCGCGAACGAGCAACCGGTCGAACGCCTCCGAGCTAAGCCAGCCACGGAGCATGACCTCGACGTCGTCGAGAGGACCGTCGGCGAGGCCCTCCACGGACACCATGACGATCTGCGCTCCGGGCGCCGCGGCACGGATCCGCTCGAGGTCGCGCGATCGGTAGCGGGCGGACAGGATCGGGCTGAGGGCGATCGCGGTGGGCGCGCCACCCGGACCGCTGCCGGGACCCGGCGGGCCGGAACCGGTGCCGGGACCGGTCATGCCGCGGCTCCGTCGAGCACCCGGGCGATCCACAGCTCCGGAGCGTCGATTTCGCCGTCGCGAGGCAGGCTCTCCGGTCCGTCCCACAGCCGCGCAAGGGCGGCCGGCCCGCGCTGGGCGGCGATGGAGCGCACGAACTGCTCGCCCTTCTTGTACTGCTCCATCTTCAGGTCGAGACCGGTCAGCCTGAGCATTGCTCGCTCGAAGGGCGTCCGCTTGGTTCGCCGCTCGTCGAACCGCGCCCGGATCCGCTCCACGTCGGGGACCAGGTCGCGCCCGACTTCGTCCATGACGTAGTCGCTGAAACCCTCGAGCAGGCTCATCACCGCCTGGGTCTCGCGGAACAGGCGCCGCTGCTCAGGCCCCATCAACTGTTCCATCCAGTGTTCGCCGCCACCCTCGCCGCGGATGGCCCGGCCCAGCCCTCGCAGCGCCTCCCGTCCGAGATCGCGAGCATCGGTCGAGAACATCCGCAGCTGACGCTCGAGCCGTTCGGCGATGTACGGCCGGAGCCATGGGTGCGCCTCGAATTCGAACGCGTGCGTGGTCTCATGCAACGCGATCCACGTCCGGAACGGCCCAATCGGCACGCCGAGCGCCCGCGCGGTGGCACGGATGTTCTCCTCGACGAACAGGAGCCGGCCGGGAGCGGCTTCCATGGACAGGAGCGCGAGGTCGTACTGCCCCAGGACCCGCGTGCCCATGAACCCGAGCAGCAGACCGAGCTGGCGGTTGGTGACCCACCGGTTCGCGAGCGCCATGGTCGCCTTGGCCAGGCCGCTCCCGGGCGGCACGACCTGGTCGAGCAGCTCGCCTTCCAGCTTGCCGATCAATGACGCGAACGAGCCCGTGTTGGCGCGCACCCAGCCGGCGCGATCCACGACGCCCGATCGCTCCACGACGCCCGGCAGCGACGTCCCGAGGGCAGCCGACAATGCGGGCACGATCCGTGCCATGGCCTCCGCATAGGCGGGCTCCGCCGCCCGGAGGTCGGCCGCTGACAGGGCTCCCGGCGCCTTCGCCAGGCGCCCGATGGCGATCCGCTCGACCTCGGGCCAATCGACCAGGCCCCGGCGAGCGGCTCGTTCTGCGCGACGACCGACGACGGCGGCGGCGGCGGCGAGCGCGGATCCGATCAGGAAGCCCGCCTGCCAGACGCGATCGTCGCGCCACGGCGGACGGTCGTCCGACTCGTCTCCCGACCGCCCGGGCTCGCGGCGCGCTCCCCGTGCTCCCCCGGTCGCGCGGGTCATCGGGCGACCACGCCGAGATCGACCTGTTCGACGTCGGGAAACGCGGACCCGAACAGCAGGCCGGCGAGCGAGCGGAATCGCTCAGGATCCCCTGTCGTCAGCTGCAGATGAACGGCCGCGGCTTCCGTGGGGGGTGCCTCGAGGCCGTTGACCCCGAGCAGCTCGGCCAGGGCCGATGCCGTTGCGGTCGCGGAGTCGACGACCGCGACACCCTCGCCGACCTGTGCGGCGATGACCGCGGCGAGCAACGGATAGTGCGTACAGCCGAGCAGCAAGGTGTCGATCGCGGCTCCGGGTGGCTTGGGGAAGATGAACTCGCCGGCCGCATCACGTTCGCCGAGCAGCGGCGCGAGCGCCTCCGCGACGGTGGCCTCGGCGGCCGGCCCGCTCAGGTGCCCGGCCTCCACCAGCGGTACGAGCGACGGCGTCGCGTGCTCGTACACCTCGACGGCCGGGTTCTCGTCCTTGATCGCGCTGAAGTAGGCATGGGACCGGATCGTCGCCGGCGTCGCGATCACGCCGACTCGCCGGTTGCGCGTCGCCAGGGCCGCCGCCGACGCACCGGGCCGGATCACGCCGAGGATCGGCAGGTCGTACCGCCTGCGCAGCGCGCCGATCCCGACGGCCGTCGAGGTGTTGCAGGCCACGACGATCGCCTTGACGTCGCGCTCAGCGAGGGCATCGAGCGATTGCGTGGAGAAGGCCAGGACCTCGTCGTCGGGGCGCACGCCGTACGGCGCCCGAGCGTTGTCACCCAGGTAGATCGTGGGCTCGGCCGGCAGGCGGCGGACGATCTCGCGAAGGACCGTCAGTCCGCCAACGCCAGAGTCGAAGACCCCGATCGGTCGAGGATCGGACATGACGGCGGTCAGGATCGTCCGGCGAAGGCCGCCATCCGGCCGGCGTTGAGGAGCTCGTTCGCGGTCCGGATGACGTCCTGGCTGATCGGCGCGGTAGGGCTCGCCAGGACGAACGGGACGCCCTCGTTGTTTGACTGGACGACGAGACGGCCATCCGAGACGACCTTGTGCTCGGGGACCCGGCCGAGCGCCCGTTCGAGGTCCGCGGGATCGATGCCGCCCGACGAATCGGACCGGTTGACCAGGTAGTGGACCTTCGATGCCGGGTAGCCGATCGCCCGGAAGGTGTCGGCGATCGCCATCGTGCTGTGGATCGTGGTCGAGTCGTAGGTCACGACTTCGATGATCGTGTCGCTGGCATCGAGGAACGCGAGGTTGATGTCGTTGAGATGGCTCGACATGTCGATGACGATGCACCCGTAGACGCGCCGCAGGAGCGACAGGATCTTCTCGACATCCCGGGCCGTCAGCATCTCGGCCATCTCGATCCGCGGCGGGGCGAGCAGGATGTCGATCCCCGACGGGTCGCGCCAGAGCACGTCGCCGAGGTCGGACTCGGCGATCCGGTCGGTCGGCAGGTCCAGGATCGACGGCGCGTCCACCGGCACCTTGAGGAGCGCCCGGAGGTCGCCGAACTGGATGCTCCCGTCGATCAGGACGGTCTTCTGGTCCAGCTGGGCGAGCGCGACCGCCAGGTTGAAGGCGATCGTTGTCTTGCCGACGCCGCCTTTCGGCGCGAATACGGTCAGGAGCCGGTTCGTGCCGACCGCCTGGCGCGCGTCGAAGTCCTTCTTCACCTGGGCGATCCGGGTCATCAGGTCGAAGCCGGAGAACGGCATGGAAAGCACGCCGTCGATGCCGTTCATCGGGTCGGGCTCGACCGGGTTCTGGGGCACGGTCAGGACGATGACCGGCACGCCGAGCTTGGCTTCGTGGATCTGCTCGACCAGCTTGGGACCTTTGACCCGGCCCTGGAGGAGGGCGTCGACGAGCACGACATCGGGTCGCATCTCGGTGATCGCGGCGAGCGCCCGGCCGCCTTCCGTCAGGACTTCGAGCAGCTTCACCCGAGCCTGGGCTTCGAGCAGACCGCGAATGTACTGAGCGACCTGCGGGACATCCTCGACGATCAGCAGTCGCGTCTGGTCACTGGGAGCCATCCATTCGACGATACCACGAGGGTCGGTTTGCGGACCCACCCAGACGTCCGGGTGCCGCGCGGTCGACATGGCCCGGTCCCCGGGACCCGGACATGCCGCGGTCAGGGCTTGATGGCGATGAGGATCGCGCGGTCGCTCACCGGACCCATGGGACCCAGCCCGTAGTCGCCGGCCATGAGCTCGATCGTCAGACCGGCATCTTCCGCGAAGCCGCGCAGCTCGTCCGCCGACAGGAGCCTGAGCTTGTCGCGCCGGATCCAGCGCCTCGCCGGAGCGCCCTGGATCCCCTCTTCGAAGATCGTGGTGAGCGTCACGGTCGCCGATGCTGCGTCGTGCTGGGCGGACGCCGCCTTGGTCACCACCGAGCCGGTGTCCGGGTCGAGCCGCGGCCATTCGAGACTGATCCGACCGTCAAACCGAGCCAGGTCGTCGGCATCGGGGATCCAGACGTCGACCACGGCCAGCCCACCGGGCGCCAGGTGGTCGGCCATCGTCCGGAGCGCAGCGCGCTGGGCGGCCCGGGTAGGCAGCACGAGCAACGAGTTCAAGGCGATGAAGGCAAGACCGAACGTCCCGGCGGTGGGAAGCCTGAGATCGACCAGGTCGTGCTCGATCAGACCGAGCGAGCCATCGGATGCGCCCCCCAGCCCGGCTGCAGTCGCGCGCGATCGGGCCCGGTCGAGCATCGCCGGGTCGAGGTCGACCCCGGTGACGGCGTACCCGGCCTGGACGAGCGGGATGGCCAGGCGGCCGCTCCCCGCGGCAAGCTCCAGAATCGGTCCACCGGTCCGGTCTGCCAGGGCAAGGTACAAGTCGAGGTCGCCCGGATCGTCGGTCAGGTCCAGGTCGTAGAGACGCGCGAGCGCCGCGGCTACCTCCGGGTCCGGCCTGCCGAGATCGCTCGTGTCGATGGGATCAACCCTCCCAGCGAATCTGGTGGCCGTCGCGGCGCCGGACCGCAAGGGCACTGATCGCTTCGAGCGCCGCCCGGTTGGCGGCCATCGCCGTCGTCTCAGCCTGATCGTACGGCGGCGAGACCTCCACGATGTCCATGGCCGCCAGCGGGACGGCGCCAACGATCTGGCGGATCGCCCGCAGGACCTCGCGCGTCAGCATTCCGCCCGGTTCGGGCGTTCCAGTCCCTGGTGCAAGGCCAGGATCGATCACGTCGATGTCGATCGACAGGTAGATCGCATCGGCGCCGTCGAGCGCTTCGGCGATCGCGTCGGCGATGACGGCCTCTGCTCCGCGCTCCTCGATCTCGCGCATGAGGTGCCAGCGCAGGCCCTGCTGCTTCATCCAGTCGAACGTCTCCTGCGGTGGCCAGTAGCCACGGAGGCCGACCTGGACGAAGTTGCGTCCGCTTACCGCGCCCGACTCGATCAGGCGCCGCATCGGCGTGCCATGGCTGGCCAGGACACCATACGAATCGTTGGCCGTGTCGGCATGTGCGTCGAAGTGCACGATGCCGATGCTGCGTGGGTGGCGGACCTCGGCGATCGCGGTCGCCGCCGGCCAGGTGATCGAATGGTCGCCGCCGAGGACGATCGGGATGGCGCCGGTTTCCGCGACTTCCCGAACCTTGCGGTAGATCATCGCGTGGCCGCGCTCGATCCACGACGGGATGATGTTCGCGTCACCGGCATCGACCACGGTCAGGACGTCGTAGGGATCGATGTCGAGCTGGAGCGAGTGGATCGCCCCCGACGTGTACTGGGCCTCGCGGATCGCCCGCGGTCCGAATCGGGCACCGGATCGATGGGTGACGGCGTCGTCGAAGGGCGCGCCGATGATGGCGACGTCGACGCCTCGTGCGCGGAGCTCGTCCGGATCGGTCACCCACGGCAGCTTCATGAACGTGGACGGGCCGACATACGTCGGCAGGTCGAAATCGTCGAAGGTATCGAACGGCTGATCCCAGCCGTTTCCGGACGCAAACGGCCGCTCGGCATCGGGATTGGAGCGCTCGGCCACGAGTTCCTCCGGAGACGATCGCGGGCTGAAGCCGCGGGAGCTTGATCCGTCTCACTGGGAGCGCCGCCGGTTCGACCAACGTCCAGCGGGGCGCGCCCGACGAGAGTAGCACTCACGTCGGCCGGCGCCATGGCGGGCCATTCGCGCGTTGTCGGCGCCGCCGCTCGCTCACGCATCGTGGATGCGCTCGCTCCCTTGCTCACCGGCGCCTTCGACTTGACTCGCCCTGGCGCCGGATTCTCGGTTTCGTGAGACTCCCGTGCGGATGCCGCACGGTCGACGGTCCAGCGGCGCGATTAGCCCTCGCGGAATTCCTTCCAGGCCGCGGCTACCAGGTCCGGATCGGCGTACAGGTCGTAGGCGGTCTGGGCGATCAGGGTTGCCGCGAGCAGCGTCACCTCGTCGGCCCGTGGTTCGGCGGCCGCGTCACGGAACATGATCGAGTGGCCCGCGGTGCCCTCGGGTGCGATCGCCAGGTCCGGATGGATGGTGGGGCAGACCCAGCTGACGTTGGCCATGTCGGTCGAGCCGGCGTTGAGGTCGTCGCCCTGATCGACGACACCGTACGCGGCCATATTTGCCCTGAACCGGCCAGCCAGGATGCCGTTGTTCCGCATCGTCTTGGCTCGGCCCGTGAAACTGACTTCGACGGTCGTGCCGGACGCGAGGGCGGCCGCCTCGCACAGTTCGCGGAACCGGTCGCGC
Organism: uncultured Chloroflexia bacterium; assembly: GCA_963809045.1. GTDB lineage: Bacteria > Chloroflexota > Limnocylindria > Limnocylindrales > CSP1-4 > SPCO01. The sequence continues at coordinate 1,657,904 of CAWEHW010000004.1, read as the reverse complement.
ATGCCCTCGTACTCGGTCTCGTTGTCGCTTCGGATCATGAACCAGGCCGAAGTCCGATCCGGGATGACGTTGGCCGCGGTGCCACCCTCACGAATGATCCCGTGGACCCGCGCCGTGGGTCGGAGCTGCTGGCGCCACAATCCGACCGAGACGAAGAGGGCGATCATCGCGTCCAGCGCGTTCTTGCCCATCCACGGGTCCGACGAGGCGTGCGACTGGAGCCCCGTGAAGACCACGTCGACGTCCTCGGAGGCAAGCGGGTGGCTCTCGACGTGACTGCGATCGCACGGGTGATACAGCAAGGCCGCGTCGAGTCCGTCGAACAACCCCTCCTGGATCATGATCGCCTTGCCGCTCCCGCGTTCCTCGGCCGGAGTCCCGAGGAACACGATCTCGCCTGGCAGCTCATCCACGATCGACGCAAGCGCAATGGCGGCCCCGACGCCCGAGGCAGCCATGGTGTTGTGACCGCAGCCGTGCCCGAGCCCCGGCAGGGCGTCGTACTCGGCCAGGATCCCGATCCGTGGCCCAGGCCCGCCCCGCCCGCCCGGGCGAACGGCTCGGACAGCGGTGCTCAGGCTGCCGGCCGGGTGCTCGACGGCAAAGCCATGCCGCGCCAGGGCCTCGGCGACCCACGTTGCGGCCTGGAACTCTTCGAACGCCGGCTCGGGCGATGCATGGATGCGATGCGACAGGTCGATGATCTCGGCGCGAGCATCCTCGACCGCGACCGCGATCCGTTTCTTGGCATCGACGAACGGCTCGGCCGGACTGGTGCTGATGAGGGACGACAAGCAGGCTCCGGAACTCGTGAGGGGTCAGATGGACGCCACAGCCTAGCGGGAGCGGCAACGCGGGAATGGCCCGCGCAGCCCCGCCGACGCTAGCGTTCGGCGGAGAGCGTCGCTTCTGCGACCAACGTCAAGGCGATGATGAACAGGGCGATCGGGAGCTCCAGCAAGTCCTGGACGCGGAGGGCGATCAAGGCCGCCACGATGATGCCGACCCACGTCGATCGCCGGATGGCTCGAACCCAATCGCCTCGGTAGGAGATCTGGCGGTGGCGGCTGAACACGGTCAGCCACACGAGTGGGACCAGGGTCAGCGCGACGGCAAGCCCGATGAGCGCCGCGCCGATGAACCCTGCGCCGGGATCGATCACGGGATCGCGCGTCGTCACGACGAGCCCAACCAGGAACCACACCACCGCCGCAGCCGCGAAGAACCCGAGGTTCGCGAGACGGTCGCGCTGCTCCATGACGAGCGAGTCTAGGTCCTTCGAACCGTCAGACGGAGTCCGAGGCGGGCTCCTCCAGGCGAGGCGGTCCATGATCGACGCGATCTCCAGTAGCGGCCGCCTCGGCCGGCGGGTCGCGAACGATGCCCGATGCTCGATCCAGCGTCGAGTTGGGTGAATGCCCTATCGGGCGCCTCAGCGAGCCACGCTCGACGGACAGATGTCACGGAACGCGCAGTACGTGCAGGCGAGGTAATCGGGCGTCGCCGTGTAGTCGCGTGCCCGCATTCCGGCGGCGGCTCGCTCGATCCTGGCTCGCGCCTTGGCCAGTCGTTTCGGATCGACCTCCACCCGGCCCACCAGGCCGGACTCGAGAAAATGCAGGGCCACCGCGTCCGGCAGCCGGCCCGTCATCGCCTCGTAACCCATCGCGTAAATCTGGAGCTGTAGGGACTCACGCGCCCTCTGGCGCGCCCTGGCCGGGTCGCGGACATCCGACGACTTGTAATCGGTAATCGTGACCCGCTCCGGCCCGAGCATCCCGAGCGTCGGCGAGACGACGTCTGCGGTCTGCTGGGTTGTCTCGGGGGTGGGTGCGGGCGCGCTGCCCTCCCCGACCGACTCCACATCGACCCGGTCCCAGCGGCCCCGGATACGGTCACCGCCGAGCGAGAAGCTGAACTCGCGTTCGACGTAGGTCGGGATCACCGCGTCGGGTGCCAGCTGGGCAGCCCGGAATCGCCTGAGAGCGGCCCGGCCTGCGTCGAGCCGCGCGGCTTCATGGTCGCGGCTCACGAAGCCCTCGTTCGTCCAGGCGGCCTCGAACGCCTCCTCGAGCTCTTCCTCGCTCATCACCACGCCCTTGGCGTGCCGGTTGTGGAAGAGCTGGACCGCCTTGTGGAGGGCCGATCCGTAGATGATCGCGTGGTGCGGGGCGAGCGGAACCCGAAGGACATGGGCGTACTTGAACTTGGCCGGGCAGGTCAGGTAGTCGTCGATCTGGTAGAAGCTCAGCGACAGCGGCTCGGTGATCGGACCCTCGGGCGCATCTGCCGGCACGGCGATGGCCTCGAAGGTGGCCAGGCGTTCGGCTGGGGTCGTCATTCGGGCTCCGGCGCCGGGAACGCCCGACGCGAGGGGCAGGTCGAGGGCTTCCAGGACGAACGGGGAAACTCGGCGGGCGCGGGCGCCGCCATAGTCGGCCGCGTGTGACAGCACGAGCTCGTCGCGCGCCCGGGTCATGGCGACGTAGCACAGCCGCCGCTCCTCCGCGAGTGCGGTCTCGGGCGTCGCCGGCACTCCTCGCCCGACACCCGCGGGGATCGGCAGCGTTTCGCCTCGACCGGTGAGCGGGAACCGGCCGGCCACCAGACCCGGCATAAACACCACCGGGAACTCAAGGCCCTTCGCCTTGTGGACTGTGAGCACGGCCACCGCGTTGGCGTCCGGATCGAGCTCCGCAGTCGCCGGATCGTCGCCGGCCTCGATCAACGTCGCGAGATGGCGGGCGACGAAAATCGCCCGGTCGTCGGCGAGCAGCGCCGATTGCGCCCGGACGATCTCGAAGAACCGGGCGACGTTCTGGAGCGCTTCCTGGGCCGCGGGCGTATCGGTGGCCACGAGCCTGCCCAGGAGGCCGCTGTTTCGCAGGAAGCGGTACAGGAGCTCGCCGGCCGGTCGCTCGTGGGCCATCGCGGCGTGGTCGCGGACCTCGGTGACCAGCCGGTGGACGGTGGCCCGTGTCTCGAGCCCGACGCGCAGGATGCCGGGCTGACGGTCCAGCTCCTCGAGGATCGCCCACACCGACCGGTTCCTGCGGCGGGCCATGTTGACGATCGCGGTCAGATCCTCTCCACCGAGGCGGTACGCCTCAGAGGCCGCGAGGGCGTACAGGTCCACGCTCGAGTCGAGGTCCGCGATCACCCGCAGGAACGCCAGCAGCATCCTGACTTCCGGCCGCGAATAGAGGCCCGATGTTCCCGAGAACCGCCACGGGATGCCGGCCATGTTCAGGGCCCGGAGGATGGGGTCCGCGTGACCGTTCGCCCGAACAAGAATGGCGTGGTCCCGTGGCTCGGCTCCGGCACTGACCCGTCGGCCGATCTCCGCGGCGACCCAGTCCGCCTCCTCGGCTCCCGAGGCAAACACCTCGAGCCGGACGGGCGCAGGCGCAACCACCGAACGTTCCGCTCGCAGGCGTTTGCCAACCCCCGCCCGAACCTCGAGCCGATCGGGATCGTTGAAGCGGATCAGCCGATACGCCGCGTCGAGCACCGGCGCCAGCGATCGATAGTTCCTCCGGAGGACCACGGTCCGTGCCCCGGCATACCGCTCCCGGAACGCCAGGATGTTGTCGATGGCCGCGCCGCGGAACGCGTAGATCGCCTGATCGTCGTCACCCACGACGGTCACGTTCCGAAGGGGTTCGCTCAACAAGGCGACGAGCTCCGCCTGGGCCCGGTTCGTGTCCTGGAACTCGTCGACCAGGATGTACCGGAACCGGCCGGCGATCGCGGCCCGGGCTGCCGCCGACGTTCGGACGAGGCGGAGCGCCAGCGCGACCTGATCGCCGAAGTCGATGCAGCCGTTGGCAGCCATCAGGGATTGGTAGGTCGCGTACGCCCGCGCGAGCTCAGCCTGGCGGCGCGCGGTCTCGGCTGCCGCCGCGACCGCATCCGGATCCGCTTCACGCGGTGGTGTGCCGTCCGCGCTTGACGCCTCGGCGACCCGCGCAGCTTCGACGGCAACCCGATCCGCGTGGGCCTGGTACTCCTCCGGGGAGATGTCCTCGTCCTTGCAGCGGCTGAACAGGGTGGCAAGCGCCGCCAGGAACCGGGTCGGATCGCCAAGCGGTCGATAGGCGTCCAGGTCGAACTCGAAGAGGTGCTCGCGGAGGAAGATCACCACCTCCGGGCGGGTCAGGACCCGTACGTCCGTGGGCAGTCCGAGCTCCAGCGCATACTCGCGGATCAGGCTGTCACCGAACGCGTGGAACGTCGAGATCGCGGTGTCCGTGTAGCCGTACGGAACGAGCTGGTCGACACGGATCGCCATCTCCTCCGCGGCCTTGTCCGTGAAGGTCAGCGCGAGGATCTCCGACGGCTTCGCGCGACGTGTCGCGATCAGCCAGGCGATCCGCCGCGTGATCACCTGCGTCTTGCCGGTCCCCGCGCCGGCGACCACGAGCTGCGGGCCTTCACCGTGGGTGACCGCCCGCAACTGGTCCGCGTTCAGTCCATGGAGGAGCGCGTCAAGCCCCGTGGGCTGGTCACCGGCCGGCCCGGGATCCATGACCGGGACGAAGTCATGCCACGCCGGGATCTGCTCGAGGGCTGACGGTTCGCGGCGACGCCGGATCCGGGTAGGGCTCACGGTGGGGAGCCGATGATCGTCCGAGGCAACAGCATGAGGGGGCATGCCGGGAGCATCGTCGGCCGCCGTGCCACCTAGGGTGTCAGGCCGTCGCCTGGGCGATGGCCGCGGTTTCCTCAGCCGAGAGACCCGCTTCGGCACGGCCGGCGCGGATTTCCTTCGCGTAGACGCGCGTGCCGGCACGCGCGTGCAGGCTCGACAGCACCCACCCGTCGCCCGCTGCGTCGAGCAGCGCCAGGGCAAAGCTCTGGTTCCCGCCGGTCTCCTCGAACGGGTTGTACCGGATCAGCCCGACGCGCTGGAACGATCGGCGCTGCGCCGCCTCGAGGATGGCCGTCCTGGCGGACACGTCGGTGAGCTCGCGCGACAGGGCAAAGACCTTCTCGAGGTGTGCGTCCAGGATGGCTTCGAGACTTCGGCCGTCCGAGCCTCGGGTGATGCCCTTCAGCCGGGCATCGAGCTGGCGGGTTCGCCGGGCCAGGATGACGCAAGCGACGGCGAGGGCGAGGACGGCAGCGATCAGCCCGACGACGAGGGCGCTGAGGTTGGGCCGGACGAGCGCGTCGAGGTCGATCCGAGGGTCCTCCGAAGGCGATCCGAGAATAGCAGGCGGTCCCGCGCCCGGACGTACCAGCGACGCCTCCACTGGCCGGTGCTATCCTCTGCCGCTGACACCGCCCAGTTGATCGAGGTTCTCCGAGACATCATGGCCAAGCGCGCCAGAGGCACCACGACTCGCCCAGGCCAGCGCCGGCCCATGCAGCGCCCGGCCGCCCGGCCAGGATCACCCGAGGCCAGGCCGGCATCGACGGTCGGCCCCGCAGCCGCGGTCCCCGCCCGGCCGGCATCGCTGACGCCGGAGGAGGAAGCGCGCGCCGCAGAGCTCGAGGCCGCGATCGTCGCAGAAGAACGCCAGGCGGAGGACGCGCGCCGGCAACGGACGCAGCGGAGCACGACCGAGGCGCCGGTCCGGTCGACCTCGCCGCTGGCCGTGTCCGCCGCCAGTGAATACGCTTACGTGGGCCGCGACATCCGAAGGGTCGCGCTCTTCGGGGGCACGCTGATCGTGCTCCTGCTGATCCTGTGGGTCGTCACCCAGGTGACCGGTACCACGATCTAGTCCGGCAGGCCGGGCCGCACCAGCCCGGCGCGCTACCATCGGGCCATGCCATCCGCCAGGCGGATCCAGGGGGCTCGCCCCGAAGCCCTGTTCCAACCCCCGCCCGAGCGCCAGCCCCTCGCGGCCCGGATGCGCCCACGCAACCTGGACGAGTTCGTCGGCCAGGAGCACCTCGTCGGCGAACGCGGGCCGCTTCGCCGCAGCGTCGCCCGTGGGCACCTCTCGTCACTCCTGCTCTGGGGACCTCCCGGCACCGGCAAGACCAGCCTGGCGCGGCTGCTCGCGGCCGAGGTCGGCGCCCATTTCAACAGCATGTCGGCCGTCATGTCGGGCGTGGCCGAGGTCAGGAGCACGATCGCCGAGGCGCAGGATCGGCTGAACCTGCACGGCACCCGGTCGATCGTGTTCCTCGACGAAATCCATCGGTTCAACAAGGCCCAGCAGGATGCGTTGCTGCCCCATGTCGAGGACGGCACGATCACCCTCGTCGGAGCGACGACCGAGAACCCCTATTTCGAGGTCAATGCGGCGCTGCTCTCGCGCATGCGTGTCTGGCGTCTCGAGCCCCTGACCGACGATGAGGTCGCCACCGTCGTCCGGCGTGCGCTGGGGGACGATGAGCGGGGCCTGGCGGGTCCGCTCGGGCCCGACGGTGGCGTCGCCATCTCCAGTGAGGCATTCGATCACCTCGTGTCGCTGGCCGGCGGCGACGCCCGGGCGGCGCTCAACGTGCTCGAAGGCGCGAGCGCTCTCGCCGAAGCGGAAGACATCCGTGACCCATCCGGACATGTCAGCCCGCGGCTCGAGGATGTCGAGTCCGCCGCACAGCAGCGGATTCTCGCCTACGACCGGGCCGGCGACGGCCACTACGACACGGTCTCGGCGTTCATCAAGAGCCTCCGCGGCAACGATCCCGACGCGGCTCTGTACTGGCTCGCGGCGATGGTCGCTGCGGGCGAGGATCCGAAGTTCATTGCCCGTCGCCTGATCATCAGCGCATCCGAGGACGTCGGCAACGCCGACCCCAGGGCGCTCCAGGTCGCCGTGGCAGCCGGGCAGGCGCTCGACTGGATCGGCCTCCCCGAAGCGCAATACGCGCTCGCCCAGGCGACGACCTACATCGCGACCGCGCCGAAATCGAACCGGTCGGGCATGGCCTACTGGGCGGCCGTGTCAGATGTCGAAGGCAGCGGAGCGCTGCCCGTCCCGCTGCACCTCCGAAACGCTCCGCACAACCGGATGAAGCAGCACGGGATCGGCGTCGGCTACCGGTACACCCACGATTTCGACGGCGCCGACATCGAGCAGCAGTACCTCCCCGACGCCATCGTGGCTCGCCAGTACTACCTGCCAACCGATCAGGGGTACGAGGCGACGATCGCGGCCCGCATGGCAGCCCGGACCGAAGCCAGAGCGGCTGCGAAAGCCGCAGGTCGTACGCCCCGATCGAAGACGCCCCCTCCCGCGATCAAGCCGCGATCGGGCGACAGCATCATGAAGACACGCGAAGCGAACCGGAAGAAGCTGGCGGAAACCGAGAAGCGCGACGCGTCCTGACGCGCCCCGGGACGTGTGTTACTGGGTGGCGCTGAGCCCGGACCGCGGGCGAGCCCGCAGCGGCCGCTGACCTGCAGCGTACCGAGGGGCTTCAACCTTGCGCGGCAAGGCCTGCCGGACCGCCGTCGCCGCCACCGGGGTTGCCTGGCGCGCCACCTTGAGGGTGGCAAGCGCCCAGTCGATATCGGCGCGGAGCTTGACGTCGAGGCGACGACGCGCCTGGCGAAGCGCGGCCTGCGCCGTCTCGCGCTCCCCGTCGAGGCCCGCGCGGGCGATCACCCGAATGGCAAAGGCGGCCAGCGTCGGAACCTTGAGCCAGGGCGTCACCGCCTCGATGGCCGCCGACCCGTGAGCGGCGATGTCGTCACGAAGATCGATCCGATGTGCCGGATCGGCGCCTTCCGCTCGAGCGAGCAGCGATGCGAGTGCGTCCTTGGCCTGGGTCATCTGAACTCCCGTCTGCGCGCCAACGGCACGGCATTCACCCCTAGCATACCGCAATCTTCGTGTTTTCGAAGATACGATTGTTCTGAGACTTGCCCGAACGGGCGTGGCCTACTAGGCTGTGCCGCCATGTCCGATCGACCGCCTCGTCCCGAAGACCCGGAGCGCCTCCGCCAGTTCAAGGCGGAATTCTTCAAGGCGCTCGCCCACCCTGTCCGCATTGCGATCCTCGAACACCTGCGCCGCGGCCCCCGCAGCGTCGGCGAGCTGCAGTCGTTGACCGGCGCCGCGGGCCCTTCCGTGTCGCAGCAGCTGGCGGTCCTGCGAAGCCGCGGCATCGTGGTACCGGAACGGTCCGGCACGACGATCCGATACCACGCCGCAGACCCGGAGATCTACGTCCTGCTCGATGCCGCGCGACAGATCTTCTACGGACATCTGAGCGACAGTGCCGAGCTGCTCCGCCTGGTCGAAGCAGAGCAGGTCGCCGCCGGCGGCTGACCGGCGATCGTCGCTTGACGGCACGGCCATTCGTCAGGGACACGTGACGCGCTTCACGAGCCACGCGGCGTTCGTCGCCTTCCGGAGGCTGATCGATCGCATCTTCCCTCGCGGCGCCCTCATCCTGTCCATCCTGTCGCTTGGCTACTTCGCGACCGGGATCGTTCGCAACCGCGTCTTCGCCAACACGTTCGGGGCCGGCAGCGAGCTCGATGCCTACTACGCGGCCTTTCGCCTGCCGGAGATCGCCCTCGACGTGCTGGTGGCTGCCGGCCTGACGGCGCCGTTCGTCCCGATCTTCACCAGCCTGCGCCAGGGGGATGAGCCGGCGGCCAACCGGTTCGGCCAAACCGTCCTGACGGGTGCCATCGCCGTCATGGCCGTCGCCAGCACGGTCATCTTCGTGTTCGCGCCGTGGGTCGGCGATCGGCTCGAGGGGTTCGACGCCTCGACCAGGGCCCTGTACGTGGACCTGCTGCGGATCAATTGCCTTGCGCAGGTGCTGTTTGCCGCCTCGTTCGCCCTGGGGGAGATCCTCGTGGCCAACCGACGGTTCCTCGCCTACGCGCTTGCGCCGATCCTCTATTCCGGCGGGATTGTCGTGGGAACGGTCCTGTTCGCCGACCGGTTCGGGATCGCGGCGACGGCCTGGGGGGCCGTGGGCGGGGCGGCAGCGCACCTGGCCGTCCGCTTCGTGGGGACGCTCCGGACCACGTTCCGCGTGCGGCCTCGCCTCGAGGTCAGGTCCCCGGCGTTTCGCGAGTTCATCCGGTTGATGCTGCCCAGGATGGCGAGCCACCCGGTGGAGCTCCTGATGCTGACGTGGTTCACGATCCTGGCCACCCGGATCGGCGCCGGGAGCGTGTCATCCCTGAACTTCGCCCTCGACTACCAGGTCGTACCGATCCTCCTGGTTGCCGCTCCGTTCTCCCTGGCCATCTTCCCCACGCTGTCCGCGACCTTCGCTGCCGGAGACGGCCCGGCCTTCCGGGCCGTGCTGGTCAGGAACGTGGTGACCGTGGCGATCCTCACGATCCTCGCCGGCGCCGCGCTCTTTGTCCTCGCCGGCATGGTGGTCGAGGTCCTCCTCGGCGGTGGCCGGTTCGGCCCGGAGGACGTGGCGGTGACCGCCGCGATGGTGGCGGCCTTCGCGATCTCCGTTCCGTTCGATGCGCTGGCCTACCCGCTGTCGCGTGCGCTCTACGCCACGCACGACACGATCCGTCAGGCAGCCTCGTCGTTCGCAGGTCTCGGGGTGGTCGTGGCCGTCTCGTCCGCGCTGGTCGGGCCGGTCGGGATCCTGGCGATCCCGTTCGGCTACGCGGCGGGCATGGCTGCCAAGGACCTGCTGCTCGCGTACTTCCTGCTGCGCCGGTTGCGAAGGATCGGGGTCGGCCGGACGGTCTGACGGCGTCAGCGGCGGCCGCCGGTGTCAGCCGCGGCTGTCAACCGCCGGCAGGAATGGTCGGCACGACCGAGATGAACAACCCGTCTCGTTCCGGATACGCGCCCTCGGGGCGCTTCCAGCGGAGGTAGTTGCGCTCCATCTCGGCGGCGTCCTGGAACGTGCCCGGTGGATCGGAAGGACCCCAGATGCTCGAGACCCACGGGTACCACGGGTCCAGCACGTACGCGCCCTCCACGGTTGCATCGGCGAACACGCTGGGATCGGCGTCCGCCCGGTAGCCGGTCATGACCCAGGTATGCGCACCTCGCCAGGCCAGCAGGATGACGGGCGATTGGGTCGCCTCGATCGCGACCGCGGCATCTCGCAGCGCGCCGGCCCGCGTTTCGTAGCCTCGGACTTCGTAGCCGGATGCTCCGTAAGCGTCCAGCGCCAGCGCCATCGCCGACGGACCCCACTTGCCGTTGTGGCTGTCGCCGTAGCTCTCCCATTCCTTGACCCGGTTCTGCAACTCTCGCTGGAAGTCGTCCGACGTGTCCGCAAGGCCGAGGAAGGCGAGCGTCATCTGCACCCCGGCAGGAGCGCACCAGGTGTCCTTGACCTCGTGTGCGAAGACGGCCTCCGGATCGGTCGCGATGTCGACGTCGACCGGGACGCGCGCCGGTGTGGGCGTCGGCGTGGGCTCGGGTGTCGCTTCCGGCGTCGAGGACGAGATGGCGCTCGATGGGCGAGGGGTCGACGTCGGGGCAGCCGTCGGCGCCGGCGTGACGGGAGGTTCCGTGACCAGGACGGTCCCGTCGGTGGGTCGGTCGGGCACCGGTCCCGCGATGAGCCGATCCAGCCGATCGAGCGCCCGCTCGAACAGGTTGCCGGCGCCGAAGGCATCGGTCGACACCGCGAACGTGGCCAGCAGCGTGCCGGCAAGCACGACAAGCAGCGCAATGCGGCCGAGCGATGCTCGTCGCCGGCGGCGATAGGGTCCGTACAAGGGCTCGAGATTCCTCACGACTGGGATACGCCACCAGACGACGCATCGGACTGCGTCCATGCGACGCCCGGGACGGCGTTTCGAGCAGCGTGCCATAGAATGCGATTCCCGCTCCTCCGCGAAGCGAGCGTCCAGCCCGAGGTCCGCATGCGCCGGTTCAGCCTGCTCGCCGCACTCCTTCTGCCACTTCTCCTACCCGGTGCGGTGTCGGCCGGGGGCTGTCCAGCCGGGGTTCCGGAGGGCGTCGTGGAGAAGGATGTCTACGGGCTCGGCGAGATCGTCGACTTCTTCGACTCCTACCACGACTTCGCTGATCCAGGCACGGTGACGATCACCTTCGAGCGGCGTTCGGACGGCTTGACCCGCGAATACACGGCGTTCAATGGGCCCGACGGCACCTGGTATCGCCAGGTCACATTCGACTCGGCCGCGGACGCCGGCCAATGGGATGTCACGGTCGTCGTCGATCAGACCGATGCGCTCGACACGTGCACCGACACCTTGACCCTGCGGGCTCGCGCAAGCCTCCCCCCGACCGACATGCGTGGAGAAAACGCGGTGACCGCTCAAGCGTCAGCCGACGTCCGCCTGCCGCTCGCATCGGCCGGGCTGTCGGTCCTGATCGTCCTTCTCACTCGACGTTCGAGGCGGAACGGCACCCCGACCTGACCCTGGCGGCCGGTTCCGGCGACCGGCCAGGCCCCTGCAGGGCTCCCGCGGGTCACGGCTCATGCCGGCCACGGCAGGGCTCAGCCGGTCACGGCTCAAGGTCGAACGCACGGACGTGCTTCGGGCGGAACACCGCGATCGGACGCCGGTCGAACGTGGCGATCCGGTGGACGCCGAGTCGCTCCGCGGCGGCCACCATCAAGGCGTCGACCAGCCTCGGATGGTGCTCGGCGGCCGCCGCCAGGAGCTCGGTAGCCCTGACGAGGTCCGCATCGACCGGTGGCACGAGCCGGATCGCACCCCCGGTGACCGCTGCCACAACGGCGAGGGCAGCGTCGGTGCCGAGCTCGCGCTGGAGCAACGTGTCGAGATCGGCGAGGCTGAGTGCGGCCAGGAGCATTGGCTCGTCGGCGCGACCGAACCAGGCCATGGCCGCGGCGTGGTTGAGGTCCGCTCGATCGGCTGCCGCTAGGACGATGCTGGCATCAAGCAGGATCGCCACGGCTCAGCGGGACGTGCTGGTCCGGCGACCCGCCTCACGCTTCGCGATCGAACGCCCATCGAGTGACAGCCGGCCATGCGTGCTCCGACCCACGGCCAGGAACGGCAACTCGGGATCGCTGGCGTGGTCGGCGAGGTAGGCCTCCAGCGCCAGGCCGATGACCGCGGTCTTCGTGGTGCGCTGCCGGTTGGCGTATCGCTCGAGCCGTTCGAGGAGGTCGGCATCGGCCAGGATGGTCGTTCGTCGGGTCTGCATATGACGGCATATATGACACGCTGGCGACACCGAGTCAAGCCGTGCCACCATCTGCCACGCAACCCAGCGCCTTGCCCCGTCAGGAGGCCCTCGTGGACCGCTTCGAGCCGAACCTGCGCATCCCTGGTCCGACGGCCCTGCCGCCGAGCGTCCGCGAAGCCGGGGCGCGCCAGATGATCAACCACCGTGGGCCCGAGTTCGCGGCGATGCTCGACCGGATCCTCACGGGGATGAAGCCGTACTTCGGCACGACCAGCGACATCGCGATGATCACGACCGCCGGGACAGGGGGCCTCGAGGCGGCGGTCGTCAACACGCTATCCCCCGGCGATCGCGTTCTCGGCGTGTCGATTGGCTCGTTCGGTGACCGGTTTGCCAAGATCGCCCGGACCTACGGCGCGGAGGTCACGAAGATCGAGGCCGAGTGGGGTGAGGCAGCCGACGCGGCCGAGGTTCGAGAGACACTCCGGGCGACCCCCGGCGTCAAGGCCGTGCTGCTGACCCACAACGAAACCTCGACCGCGGTCATGAACCCGATCCCGGAGCTCGCCGCGGCCGTCCGCCAGGAATCCCCCGATGCGCTGATCCTGGTCGACAGCGTCTCGGGACTCGGGGCGGTGCCCTTCCAGATGGACGCCTGGGGTGTGGACGTGGTGGTCACGGGTTCGCAGAAGGCGTGGATGTCGGCACCGGGGCTGGCGATGATTGCGGCCTCGCCTCGGGCGTGGACGGCGATGGAGTCGGCGACCATGCCGCGCATCTACCTCGACCTCAGGGCGCATCGCGAGAGCCATGCCGCCGGCCAGACGCCATGGACCCCGGCGATCGCGGTCGTCTACCAGGTCGACGAAGGCATCCGGTTGATGACGGCCGAAGGGGCGGACCACATCTTCGCCCGGCACGAGGCATGCGCTGCCGCCGCCAGGGCCGGCCTGAGAGCCCTCGGGTTCGAGCTCTTCGCCGACCAGCGGCACGCCTCGCGGACGGTCACCGCCGCGGTCGTGCCAGAAGACCTCGACTGGAAAGCCTTCAACACGGATCTCAAGCGGCGCGGCCTCGTCCTCGCCGGTGGCCAGGGCAAGCTGACCGGCAAGATCTTCCGCCTGGGCCACCTCGGCTCGGTCACGGTGGAAGAGATCCTCGGCGCGATGAGCGTGCTCGAGTTCGTCTCGATCCAGTCGGGTCGCGCCGTCCAGCCCGGATCGGCCGTGGCCGCCGCGCAGATCGCAGCGCTCGAATCCTTCGGCATCGGCGCGGCGACACCCGTCGCGGCTGGTGCATGAGGATCCTCGTCGCCGAACCAATCGCCACCGAGGGCGTCGAGCTGCTGCGGGCCTCGCACGACGTCGATGAGCGCCCGGGTCTCACCCGGGATGAGCTCTGCGCGATCCTGCCCGACTACGACGCGCTCATCGTCCGGAGCCAGGTGCAGGTCGATTCCGGGCTGATCGCCGCGGGGACGCGGCTGGTCGTCATCGGTCGCGCGGGTGTTGGCGTCGACAACGTCGACCTCGATGCGGCGACGCGGGCCGGGATCATGGTCGTCAATGCGCCCACGGGCAACACGATCGCGGCCGCCGAGCACACCCTTGCGCTGCTCTACGGGGTGGCCCGGCGGACGGCGCCGGCCGACGCCTCCGTGCGCCGCGGGGAGTGGAAACGCGCCGAGTTCACAGGCCTCGAGCTTCGCGGCCGGACGCTCGGGATCGTCGGCCTCGGCAAGATCGGCCAGGCCATCGCGGTCCGGGCGATCGCGATGGAGATGCGCGTTCTCGCGGTTGACCCGTTCGTGACCGCCGAGCAGGCGGCCAACCACGGCGTGGAGCTGGTCGAGTTCGACGAGGTGCTCCGACGGAGCGATGTCCTGACGGTCCACGTCCCCCTCTCGCGGTCCACCCGGAACCTCATCGGCCGCACCGCGATTTCCAAGCTCAAGCCGGGTGCGATCATCCTCAACGTCGCGCGCGGCGGCGTGATCGATGAGGCTGCGGTCGCCGAAGCCCTGGCATCGGGCCATCTCGGCGGCGCCGGGATCGACGTCTTCGAGCACGAGCCACCAACCGACTCGCCGCTGCGCACGGCACCGAACACGCTGCTGACGCCGCATCTGGGAGCCTCGACCGCCGAGGCCCAGATCCTGGTGGCCGAGGAGGTCGCGGCGCAGGTCCTCGACGTGCTCGAGGGTCGGAGCGCCCGCTATGCGGTCAACGCGCCGCTGCTCACGCCCGAAACCGCCCGGGCGATCGCCCCGTATCTGCCGCTCGCCGAGATCCTCGGCCGGTTCTTCGCCCAGTTCTCCCGCGGCGGAGTCAGGACGCTCACCCTCGAGATCGCCGGCGAGCTGGCCGAGTTCGACGGCAGCCCGCTCACGGCTGCGGTCCTGCGCGGACTGCTCGAGACCGCGACCACGGAGCGGGTGAACCTGGTCAATGCGGGCGCCCTCGCGAGGGCCCGTGGGATCACCGTGGTCGAGCGCAAGACCCCGGACGCGGGGGCGTTCGCGGCCCTGCTCACCTTGTCTGGAGAGACAGGCGGACGGACGGCCGTCGTCGCCGGCACGGTCGCAGCGGGCGAACCCAGGATCACCCGGCTCGACGACTATCGCCTGGACATGGCTCCCGCCGATACGATGCTGATCACCCGGCACATGGACCGGCCCGGCACGGTGGGTCGCGTCGGGATCATGCTCGGCGAGGCCGACGTCAACATCAGCGCGATGCATCTCGCCCGCAGCCGGCCCCGCGAGGATGCCCTCATGATCCTCGCCCTCGACGACGACGTTCCCGTGGCGGTGTCCGACGCGATCCGCGCCCAGGAAGCGGTCCTCGACCTGTGGGCGATCCGGCTCGGGAGCACGCGCTGACCGGACCGATGGCGTCGATCGTTCCGGACGGGCTCGATGCCACGCTGGTCCTGGTTCGGCACGGCGAGTCCACGTTCATCGTCGAGGAGCGGTTCCAGGGCCAGGCCGAAACGCCGCTGTCCCCCACCGGGCTGCGCCAGGCCGAGCTCGTCGCCGCTCGTCTGGCCCGCGCCCAGGAGACGCCCGCGCTTCCGATCCCGGACCGGTCGCCACTCGAGATCGTCCACTCGCCGTTGCGACGCACGGCTCAGACCGCGGAGCCGATCGAACGGTCCTTGCGGGACGCCGGAACCGCAGCCCCGCGGAGGGCCGATCGCGGATTCCTCGAGATCGGGCAGGGTGCCTGGGAAGGGCTCCATCGAACCGAGATCGATACCCGGTACCCGGCCGAGCTGGCGGCCTGGCGACGGCAGCCGTTGTCGGCCTGGGCGCCCGGTGGGGAGTCACTCCCCGAGGTCCAGGCACGGGTCCGGCCCGCGTTGGCCGAATTGTTGGCGGCGCTCGCAGAGGGCCGTCCTCCGGGCACGCAGGACCGACCCCAGGTTGCCGGCTATCGGGACGGGCCTGTCGATCAGCCCTGGTCGATCGTGGTCGGGCACGACGGAGTCTTCAAGGTGACCTTGCTGACCCTGTTCGACATTCCGCTCGACCGTTTCTGGATGTGGTCGATGGATCTCTGCGGGATCACGGTCATCGAGCTCCGAGCCGGGCGCCCTGTGCTCCGCGCGCACAACCTGACAGCCCATCTCGCGGGTCTCCTCGACGAGCGAACCCAGGACGAGCTGGACGAACGCAGCCGAAGCGGCGCGCTCTAACCGCGAGTGCCTGGCCCGCCGCCTGGGCGTTCGAGCCGAAGGCGCTTACCGGCGGCGCCGTTCCTTCCGCCGGAACGCCAACCGCAGTAGCGCCAGGCGCAGACGTCGCTGCGCGACGCGCAGGGCGTTCAATTGATCGTCGCCGAGGATCTGCCGGCCGTAC
This sequence comes from uncultured Chloroflexia bacterium, assembly GCA_963809045.1. Taxonomy (GTDB): domain Bacteria; phylum Chloroflexota; class Limnocylindria; order Limnocylindrales; family CSP1-4; genus SPCO01. The sequence continues at coordinate 1,642,013 of CAWEHW010000004.1, read as the reverse complement.
GACGTCTCGACCTTCGCCCGGGCCACCGTCTGGAGCTCGGGTCGGGCGTGTGGCAACACGTCCCCCAACGCCCCCGCGAACTCGTAGACCGTCTCGGTCGGGCGGGGGCCAAATCCAAACCGGCCGGCCAGGCGCGCGACGGTCCCGTACGCACGGTCGGCACTCGTGGCCCCTCGCGGCCCTCGCTGCCAGACGGCAAAAGCGATCCCACCCACCGTCAGCAGAAGGAGGATGGTGACGGCCACCAGCGGCCCAAGCGACCCGCGATTGTTCGTTGGGCCGACACCGCCGAACCCGGTCTCTTCGTCGTCGAACAGTGGCGGGCGGGTCGGGATGACGGCAGGGCCGGACGAGCCCGGCGAGCGGCTGGCGACCGGCCGTCCGGAAGGGAGCGGCGGGATTGACCGCGACGCCGCCGCCGGTCGGATCGAAGGTCACCCATCCGTAGCCCGGGAAGTAGACCTCCACCCAGCGTGGGCTTATCGCTGTTGAGGACCTGCTCGACGCCGGTGTTCGCGTCGCGAGCGCCGGGCAGGAAGCCCTCGGCGATGCGGGTCGGGACGCCCAGGTCGCGCAGGAGCACGGCCATCGTCGAGGCGTAGTACTGGCAGAACCCACGCTTGAACCGGGCGAAGCACTCAACCGACGAGATCCCGGCGCATTCGATGCCGCGAATGTCCGTCTGGTAGTTGTACCTCGTCGAGTGAAGCTCCTCGACGAGCTGCGCCGCGAGATCGTACGGGGCGCTCGACCGGGCGTCGGCGAGGATCTTGGCCTTGAGCGCCAGGGCGTCGGGCCCGACCATGCCCGCGGCCACGAAGAGGTAGAGGTCGCGCACCTCCTGCGGATACTCCTCGCCCGCCGCACGGAGCGCCTCCTCGTTGAGCTGACCCGGCTCGTCCCCGTATAGCGGAACCCTCGCGGTGAGGGAGTACGGCCCATCGCCTCCGTCCCGATCGACCGTCGCGAAGTAGCCCGAACCAACTACGCTCATCCGGGTCGATTCGTCGACGCTGATCGGTGTCTGTGGGGACAGGATCGTCGAGCCGTTGAGGCCTTGGGGCACGACGGTCACTGTCAGCTCCTGGTGCCCCAGCGCCGACACGTTGTCAGGGAGCCCGTCGAGCAGCGGGAACTCCGCCTCGCGCAGGACGGTCGTCGTCGTGCCGATCTGATAGCCGGTCAGCTCGATCTGGTCATAGGTGACCGCACGCCAGTAGTAATCAGTCTTGTCGGTTGGCGGTCGCTGGATCGTCACCGCCAGCGACGAATCGGGCGTCCAGACCTGCTGCACCGTCGCGTTCGGGCCAAAGCTGACCCCGAACGAGCGGTTGGCACCACCGCCCGGCAGGAACCGCTGCAGCGAGCGGGAAACGCTGGCGAGGCCGTCGCTGACCCCGCCCCAGGCCCCCGCCAGCGGCGCCGAGGACGCGGTCTGTGTCAGGAACAGCGCCCCGGCCACGGCCACCGCGATGAACGCTGTTCCGCCGCGCAGGTAGACCGACGCGATCGACGAGGGATCGCCGATCCTGCGACGGAGCCATTCGGACTGTTCCTCCAGCACGTGTCCGCGGATCAGCAGGAACAGCGCCGCAAGGCTGTAGAGGACCAGGTAGACGAGCTGATCGTTGATCGTGATCGACATGTTGGCGACGAGCAGCAGGCCGATCACGGTGACCGCGCTCAGGGGACGTCGATGGCCGAAGACTGCGTACGACGCGAACTGGGCCGTGGCCCACATCACCAGGCCAATCGTGAGCAGGTAGTGGAGGTACTGGACGGTCGAGGCCTGCCCGCGAACGACGATGTCGGTGTACGCGGCGACCACGGACGCGGCCGTTGCCTGGTAGAGCCCCCCGGTCGACGCGTCGCGCGCTTGTCCGACGACCGCGACGACGAGCGGAATGATCAGGGCGGCGAAGATTGCGCCGATCAGGTGCGTCTGCCACCGACCCCAGCCGACTTTCGGCCCGATGAACCCGACCAGGACACCGCCGGCCACGGAGATCGGCAGGAAATCGAGATACGTCTCGCGGCCCAGCACCCAGCGCGCGTCGTCGAGCGACCCGGCGAGCGTCATGCACAGCAGGAAGGTCAAGCCGAGCGTGAACCACCCCTCCGACGGCGCGAGGGGGATGCGCCCATTGGCGAGGCCGAACCGGTTCATCGGGCGAGGATCTCGCCGAGTGGTCGGCCCGGTGTGATCGAGTACGACGACAGCTCGTATTCGGCGAGGGCGTGACGGAGCGCGCGAGCACGCTTGGCCGTCTCCTCGTCCTGGTCTGGCGGCCGCTGGGGGCCGCCTTCGACGGTGAAGGTCGGGATCGGGTTGGCCGCCCGATCGAAAGCCGCCGCGTCGAGGGTCAGTACGACGCAGGCCACCCCACGGGTCCGTAGCGCAGCCAGCGGTCGAACCCATGATGGATCGAGCGAGGGCGTGATGATCACCGCCGTCATGCCTCGGCGGAGCCGGCCAACTGTCGCGATGAGTGTCTCGACCAACGGGGCGTTGCCATCGGCGTCGACCGAGGCGAGAAGCTGCATGATCTTGAGGTGCTGGCGGCTACCGCGGTCGGGCGGCAGGAACGCGGTCCGTCCGACGTTGACCGTCATCCCGACCGAGCGATTCTCCTGGAGCGCCTTGTCCGCGATCGAGGCGGCCGCCCGAACCGCGGCCTCGACCGTCGACTCATCGCCCTTGCCCGTCTGGATCCCCCGCTGGAGGTCCAGCACGATCCAGGCATCGGCGGTCTGCTCCAGGTCGAACTCCTTGACCTGGATCTCGCCGTGGCGAGCGGTGCTCTTCCAATGGATCCGGTTCATGCTGTCGCCCGGGGCGTAGGGCCGGATGGTCGTGACGAGCGGTGTCGTCTGGAGGGTTCGGACCGGGGACACCTGGCTGCCCTCGATGGCCGCCGCGGGGAGCCGCCAGCGGGGCAGCGGCTCCAGCCGCGGGTACACCACGACGGAGACGCCCTGGCCGACCGTCGCCGACGCCTCGAAGAAGCCGAACGGATCGCCAGTCCGGATGTGGAGCGGCTCGATCCGGAAGTGGCCACGCCGCATCAGCGGGATCCGGATCAGCCAGGACCGCTCGCTGTTGCCGGACAGGGTGATCGCCCGTCCCGGGAGGCCGCCGGGCAATGTCGTCGGGTTGTGGATCTCGAGCCAGAGCTTGGCGATCCGGCTCGCATTTCGAAGCGTGTAGGTGACTCGCAGCTTGTCGCCGACGTGCCCGTGCAACTGGCTCACCGCATAGCCGGCCTCGAGGTCGGTCAGCCCGAGCCGGACGAGGACGTACGAGCCACCGATGACCAGGATCGCGAGATAGAGCAAGTAGAACAGGAACGGCAGCGCGGTCGAGAACGCCGCGAGCACCAGGATCGCGACGGCAACGATCAGCTGAAGTTTTCGGATCACCGCGTACCCCGCGTGGTCGGACGGTCTTGGGCGCTAGGCGCTCGCGGTCGATGACGAGCTGCGGGCATTCGGGCGCAGCTCCGTCGGTCCACCGCCGGTCGGTCGGATCCCGTCGATCGGCGTGGATTCGAGCAGCTCGCGAACGACCTGGCCGGCCTGCACGTCGTGGATCGATGAGCTCGTCTTGATGATCAGGCGATGGGCCAGGGCAGGCTCCGCGAGCGCCTTGATGTCGTCGGGGATGACGTAATCGCGCCCGAGCAGCCCGGCAAGCGCCTGACCCGCGCGGTAGAGCGCGATCGAGCCGCGCGGCGACGCGCCGAGATACACATCGGGGTGATTGCGCGTGTTGTTGACCAGCCGGACGATGTAGTCGGAAACGCTCGAGTCGACGTAGATCTCCCGCACGGCGCCCTGCATCTCGCGCAGATCCTCGACGTTGAGGACCTCCTCGAGATCCTCGAGGGGGTGGGTCCGCTTCTGCTCGTCGAGGATGACGATCTCCTCGATCGGCTGGGGGTACCCGAGCCGGAGCCGGAGCATGAACCGATCGAGCTGCGCTTCGGGCAGGGCGAACGTGCCCTCGTACTCGATCGGGTTCTGCGTGGCGATGACCAGGAACGGATCGGGCATCTGGTAGGTCGTGCCGTCGATCGTGGCCTGGTGCTCCTCCATGCATTCGAGCAACGCCGACTGGGTCTTGGGCGTGGCCCGGTTGATCTCGTCGGCGAGGACGACCTGGCTCATGATCGGGCCCGGCCGGAACTCGAACTCCTGCGTCTTCTGGTTGTAGATCGAGAGGCCCGACACGTCGGATGGCAGCAGGTCCGGCGTGAACTGGATCCGCCGGAACGAACAGCCGAGGCTCCGGGCGATGGCCTTGGCCAGCACGGTCTTGCCGGTTCCGGGGACGTCCTCGATCAGCACATGGCCACGGCACAGCAGGGCGACGAGCGCCAGGCGGACCTCATGGTGCTTGCCGACGATGACCCGCTCGACGTTGGCTATTACCTTGTCGCCGGTTTCCTGGATCTTTGTCATGGCCTCTCTCGCAGGTCGGTCGACGCCCTCCGCGTCGGAGCGTGACGCTGGGGATCGGACGGGGCGCGTGGCTCACGGCCGGCGCTAGGCTGCCGGGTGTTGGCAGATAGTACGTCGAGACCGTTCGTTCGGTTCCCGGCGAGGCATTGAAAACTGGAGGGGCGATGGACTGGCAGGACATCAGCGTTCCGATCCGGGACGGCATGGTCACCTTCGAAGGCGACCCCCTGGTCCACCTCGAGCGCGTCTCGGTCATGGCCGAGGGTGCGATCTGCAACGTCAGCCGGCTCGATTTCGGCCTGCACAGCGGGACCCACATCGACGCGCCGGTCCATTTCATCGACGGCGCCGCGGGCATCGAGCACGTCCCCATTGACCCGCTGGTCGGCCCGGCCCTGGTGGTCGACGCCACGGGCATTGACGGGCCGTTCGACCGCGCCGCGATCGAGAGGCTGGCCATCCCGACCGGCACGGAACGGCTTCTCTTCCGGAGCCGAAACACGGCCCTCTGGGAGAAGCCGGGGTTCGACCGGTCCTTCGTCGCCGTGACGGGCGACGGTTCGACGGCCCTCGTCGAGCGTGGGCTGCGGCTCGTCGGCGCCGATTACCTTTCGATCGCGCCGTTCGACGCGCCGACGCCGACCCACGAGATCCTGCTGGGGGCCGGGATCGTGATCGTCGAGGGCCTGGACCTGCGGGCGATCGAGCCCGGCTGGTACGACTTCATCTGCCTCCCGTTGCTCATTCCTGGATCGGATGGCGGGCCGGCCCGGGCGATCGTCCGTCGCCGCGCCGCATGACGACTGCCGGGGCGACGATGCGAGCGATCGCCGTGCGGCCCGGCGTCGCCGGATCGATCCACTCCCGTGTCGTGCCGAGACCTCGGGTGGACGACGTGCCCGACGGTCGAGGCGTCCTGGTCGACGTCCTGCGGGTCGGCCTGTGCGGCACGGACGAGGAGATCACCGAAGGCCTGTTCGGGACGGCTCCGAACGGTGAGGAGGCCTTGATCCTCGGCCACGAGAATCTCGGACGCGTGGTGGCCGTCGGCCCTGGTGTCCCCCCGGACATCGAAGTCGGCACGCTCGTCGTCGCGACGGTCCGACGCCCGGGAGGGAGCCTCTACGACCAGTTGGGGATGCAGGACTTCACGACCGAGCCGGCCTTGGAACGTGGGATCCGGCAACTGCACGGCTTCCTGTCCGAGTCCTACGTCGATGACGCGGCCTTCCTCGTCCCCCTGCCGCCGAGCCTGGCCACGGTCGGCGTCCTCCTCGAGCCGCTGTCGATCGTCGAGAAGGGGCTTCACCAGGCGACCGAGATCCAGCGCCGGTTGCGGATCTGGCGCCCGCAGCGCGCCGCCGTGATCGGAGCCGGTTCGATCGGCCTGCTCGCGGCCCTGGTCCTGCGCCTGCGCGGGGTAGAGGTGACTGTTCTTTCACGACGCTCTCGCCCGTACCGGAACAGCGATCTCATCGAAGCGCTCGGCGCGAGGTACCTGAGCACCGGTGACACGAGGCTCGAAGCTGCGGCGGCCGCCTACGGCCCATTCGACGTGATCTTCGAGGCGAGTGGCTACAGCCCCCTGGCCTTCGATGCCGTCGGGGCGCTCGGGACCAACGGCGTTCTGATCCTGTGCGGTGTGACGAGTGGACCGAAGACGTTCGAGATCGACGGGAATGCCTTGAACCAGGACTTCGTTCTCGGCAACAAGGTGATGGTCGGGACGGTCAATGCCTCGCGGGACGACTTCCTTCGCGGCGTCGAGGACATGTTGAGGGCCGAGGCCTTCCACGCCGGCTGGCTCGAGCAGCTGCTGACCACGCCGATCGCCGGCCTGGCGGATCCCGCGGCCATCGTTGCGGCATTCAGGGACCGGGACACCATCAAGGCGTACGTTGCGATGCCGGCCGCGTCGACCCCGGCGTAGGCACCGCCGGGACCGTTGCCGGCGACCCACGATGGCAGCGGCGCCGGACGAGCATCGGCCGGTGACGGGCGAGCGACCCGGGCCGGCAGAAGGCAGGCGAGGGAGCGAGGCGCCGGATGCGGCCCCCAACCGTCACGACTACCACGCTCCCCGGGATCCCTGCATGCGGATCAGCCTCGCGGCCGGCCGTTACCGCCGTTTTGCCGGCTGATGAACATCCGTACCACGTGCCTTTGCCAGCCCTACCCCTTGAAGAGGGTCATCGCCCCGACCCAGACCGTCATCAGGCTCCCGATGGCACCCATCACCGCGAGAAACAGCTCGCCACCGGACCACGAGGCGACGGCGACGGCGCCGAACAGGATCGCGAGAACCAGGGCGATCGCAGCGAGACCGATGCGCTCGATCAGGGGTCGGCGTTCGCGTGGCTCCGGCGGCTCGTGGGCGTCCGTCATTCGATGCCCGCCAGCCAGAGGGCCATCAGATCTCCGGCGATCGGGGACGCCACTTCCCCACCCCGGCCGGCCTGTTCGACGAGGACGGCGATCACCACCTGCGGATCCTCGGCCGGCGCGAAGCCGATGAACCAGGAGTGTGGCTCGCCCGTGCCGCCGAGCTCGGCCGTCCCGGACTTGCCGGCGGTCGTGACGCCGGGGATCTTGGCGCCCGACGTGAACCCTCGACCGAGCGGACCCTCCACGGCCTGCACCATGGCCGCGTTGATCGCCTGCGCATCAGCCGCGGCAATGACCTGGCCCATCGAGGCCGGTCCGACCGCCCGCGTCCCATTCTTGCCGCTGACCGACGTCACGAGTCGCGGCTGCATCAGCTCCCCGTCATTGGCGACCGTGGCCGCGACCAGGGCCATCTGGAGGGGCGTCACGAACGTCTCGGCCTGGCCGTACGCCGCATTCGCCAGCTCCACGTCGTCCACGAACCCACCCGGATCGGCGCCACTGCCGTTGGTGACCTGGGACACGGCCGTCGGCAGGTCGAACGGGATCACGCCCCCAAACCCCATCCGGCCGGCGTATTCGACGAGCGCCTCTCCACCGGTCTCGAGACCGGTCAGCGCGAACCAGATGTTGCAGGACACCTCGGTCGCCTCGAGGAAATCCAGCGCCGCGGAACCGGTCTGCCGATGGTGGCCGTCCCGGACCCGGAAGCCCTCGACCAGCAGGCCGTCCTCCTCGGCGGCGGGTTGCTCGTCGTAGGTCGTCTCTGCCGAAACGGCGCCGGAACCCAGACCGGCGATCGCGGTCACGATCTTGAACACCGAACCCGGCACGTAGCGCCCGAGCGTGGCCCGTGGCAGGAACGGTTGCGCGGGGCTGTCGCGCAGGGCCTCGAACGTCTCGGCGGCGGTCGTCGGGTCCGCGAGACGCGACGCGTTGTAGGTCGGGTTCGACGCCAGCGCAAGGACTTCACCGGTTCGCGGATCCAGCATCACGACGGCGCCTCGGCGGTCGCCCAGTGCCAGGACTGCGGCCCGGTGCAGCTCGTATGACAGGGCCAGCGTGAGGTCCTTGGGGTCGTACCGGTCCGCACCGAACTTGGCGAACGCATCCGTCAGCGGATCGCCGGCGAGCCCGGTCAGCTCGGCGTCATACGTCCGCTCCAGGCCGGCCCGCCCGTATGTCCGTGAGGCATACCCGATGACCTGGCTGACGACCGGGCTGATGTAGGCACGGTAGAGCTCGCCGTTCGCATCGGCCTTGTTGCTGGCGAGTGTCCGGCCGTTCCGGTCCAGGATCCTGCCTCTGGGCACGGTTCGCGCGGCGGCGATCACCGCGGCGTCGTCCGGGGAGCGCGTGAGCTCCGGTGCACGCACGACGCCCCAATAGCCGGCCGCGCCGGCAAGAACGGCGAACGCGACCGATAGCAGCAGCGCGACGTGGATCGTCTGGCGGCCAAGGGGGCGACTGGTGGCCGGGCCGAGCATCAGGCTCCCGCTCGTCGAGCCAGGCGACGCCAGCGAGAAGCCGGCCGGGGCGGGGGTGGTGGCTCGACGCCCTTGTCGGACAGGGCCAGCAGCAGGCCCAGGACAAGGCCGTTCGCGAGCAGGGATGAACCGCCGTAACTGATGAACGGCAGGGTCACCCCGGTGAGCGGCAGGACCTTGAGGTTGCCGGCCGCGATGATGAAGGCCTGGATGCCGATCACCAGCGACAACCCGATCGCGAGGAGCGAGCGGTAGTCATCCGCCGCCGCGATCCCGATCCGCAGCCCACGCTGGACGATGACGAGGTAGATCCCGAGGATCGCGATGACGCCGACGATCCCGAGCTCCTCGCCCAACGCCGCGAGCGGGAAGTCAGTGTGGATCTCCGGGATCGGTGGGCGGCCACCGACCTCGGGCAGGCCGGCGCCGAGACCCATGCCGAGGAGGCCACCCCGCGCGAAGGCATGCAGGGCCTGGATGACCTGGTAGCCGGCCCCGAGCGGGTCCGTGAACGGGTCGATCCAGATGTCGATCCTGGTCTGGATGTGCCCGAAGAGGCTGGCCATCGCCGCCGATCCAAGCAGGAACAGCACCATGCCCAGGATGACCAGGCTGATCCGTCCCGTAGCGGCATATAGGAGCGCGAGGAACACGCCGAAGAAGAGCAACGCCGCACCGAGGTCTCGCTGGATCACGACAATGCCAAGGGCAATGGCCCACATCGCAACCATCGGCGCGAGATACGGCAGCGGTGGCAGACGGAGCGGCCCCACGCGGGTGTCCTGGTCGACAAGGAGCGCCCGGTTTTCCGACAGGTAGCCGGCCAGGAACACGACCAGGATCACCTTGAGCAGTTCGGATGGCTGGCCGCTGATCGGGCCGATCGAGAGCGTCAGGCGTTGGCCGTTGATCTCCGTGCCGAGCACGAACGTGAGGAGCAACAGCCCCACGCCGACGGCCGCCCACGTGTACTTGTAGCGGCGCAGCCAGCTATCCGACCGGACGACGATGCCGAGCGTCGTCGCGACGACGACCGCCCCCACCAGCCAGATCAGCTGCACCTCGGCCAAGCCGAATGAGGTGCCGAAGAACCGCTGAACGACGAGGTCCTGCGGCAGGCGCTCCATCAGCAGGAGCGAGAGCCCACCCAGCATCGCGACGGCCGGCAGCAGGATCTGGTCCGTTCGGCGCCCGGCGAGAACCTGCGCCAGGTGGGCCGCAAGGAGCACGCCGAGGTAGATCCCGAGGCCCCATGGATCGCGCAACGCGAACGTGCCGGTGACGGCCGCGCCCAGCGAGATGCTGCCAACCACCATCGTGAGGGCGACGAGCAGGAGCAACCGGAGCTCCTGCCATCGTGGCCGCGGCCGGATCGGACCAAGGACGCGCGGCAGCCGCGCGGTCGCGACCGGGGCGGGCCGAGGCTCTGCCGACGCGGCCTGGGATGTCATCGGCGGGTTCGTTCGAGGCGGAAGCGGACCTGGCCGATCTGGATCTCGTCACCGAAGCTCAGCGCGGCGACCCCGTCGATGGGTTGGCCATTGATGAACGACCCATTCGTGCTGTCGAGGTCCTCGAGGTACCAGCTCCGTCCCCGGTAGGTCAGCACCGCGTGGTCCGCCGACGCAAATGGGTCGTCGATGACGATCGCATTGTTGACGTCCCGACCGAGGGGCGTGATCACGTCCAGGCCGAACGATCGGCCCGCCTCGGGCTCGCCCGATGGGGACTCGAGGACCACCAACCTCCCGGGTCGCTCCACCGTTTCGCGTGCGGCAGCCCGGAGGTCCCGCAACAGGGCCCGGATCACCCGGGCGAGGAAGACGTACAGCAGCAGGAGGAACAGGAGGCGCAGGCCCCACAGGACGAGCGTGAAGCCATCCATCAGCCGGGATCCTCGACCTCGAGGACAAGGATCGTGTCGCCGACCTGCAGCTGATCGTCGACGCCGAGGACGACCTCGCTGACCGGCTCGCCGTTGACCTTCGACCCGTTCGTGCTGCCAAGGTCCGCGTAGACCAGGGTTCCGCGTCGCCCGACGATCCGCCCGTGGTGCCGCGACACGCGCCCGTCGCGCGCGACCAGGTCGTTATCCTCCGCTCGACCGATGCTCAGGCCACCGGCCTCGATCGCGAACGTGCGGGTCTGCCCGTCGGGATCGGTGACATGGAGGACCGCCCGAGGGCTGGTCGAGCGAGGGACCGTGAACACGACGGTCGCCGTCGGATCCACGTGCTCGCTCGGTCTCGCGGGGACCTCTACGCCGCTCTCGGACAGGCCGGGCTCGGCGGCGGCCGCCGACGCAAACCGCGCCTCGATACGCATGTCCGAGCGAGGCATCGCGGGATCGGCCACGAGGTCAACCCGAGGGCGATCGGCGAGGGCATAGTGATGCGCCCGCGCGAACGACAGTGCTTCGTCGGCGAGCCCGGAGGCCAGCTCGTCGGCCACGCCGTCGAACCCGGCCAGCTCGTCCGGGTGGAGGTGGACGACAAACCGGTTGGGCACGAGCGACCGATCGGAGGTTGGCCGTCGGCCGGTTTCCATGGCGCGCTCGATGCGACGCTGGATCTGGACCGGTTGCACGCGGGTGCGGAAGAGCCGTGCCGACGGGCGCTCGAAGAGACGTTCGAAGAACCGCTCGATGGCGGCCAGTGGCGGCATGGTCGGTCGCGGAGTCTACCGCACAACGACGACCGCGTCGGTGGCGTGCGTTGCCGTGACCATCCGCCTCGTCGGGACGGTACTGACGTGGGAAGACCTAGAACAGTCGTGCGCTATACTCTCGCCCCGTCTGAGCGGGCACGCGCTCGGATCATCCGCGAATCTCGGGGAACGATGACCGAAATCCTGACCGAATCGTTCTGCGAACGATGCGGGACCCGCTACACCTTCGAATCCGCGCGCCCGCGGACTCGCCTCAAGGGCGTGAAGGTGCTCTCGCGCGGGCTCAAGAACTTCGTCCTCTCGGATGACACGTCGATCGACGAGGCAATGGCAGCCGCGCGGAGCGAAGCCGACCGTGAGACGTCGTCACATCAGCTCGATGCCTTTCACAAGACCTTCAACTTCTGCATGTCGTGCCGCCAGTACACGTGCCCCAATTGCTGGAATGAAGCCGAGGCGCGATGCCTCTCGTGTGCGCCGCTCGCGATCCCTGAGATCTCCGAGCACATCCACGATCTGCCAGGGCTGACTGACGCGGTCCTGGCCGGCGAAGCCGCCCCGAGCAACGGGGCGCCGGCGATCGAGATGGCAGCCGAGGCCTGGCCGGTCGTCGATGAGCCCGAACGTGTCGACGCCGCCCAGGCCGAGGTTTCCCCGGGCATCGCCGAACCGGAGCCCGAGATCGCCGAGCACTGGGCATTGGCGCCGTCGGCCGAACGGTCGGTCGACGAGCTCGTGGAGCCGCCGGCAGCGGTCATCGAAGACACGATCGACGCGCCCCAGCAGCCCGTCGCCGCAGCTGACGAGATCGCCGCTGACGGCATCGCCCATGACCCGGCTTCCGACGCCACCACCGAGACCGGCGATGCCGGGGACAAGGCGGCATCGCAGACGCTTGGGCTGCTCCAGCGCTTCCGCCCCGGACAGAGCCTCGATGCCGCGCTCGACGCCTTCGAACGTGAGCGTGACGCTTCCGAGCCTGCCGAACCCGTAACCCAGGCCGACGCCCCAACGGACGATCTTGGCGCCCTCCAGGCGGAGCGGCTCGCGGCCGCTTCGGCTTCCGTGGAGCAGGTGTCGGCGCTGGCCTCCGATGTGCCGCCGGCAGCAGGTGACCGGCTCGAGCCACCGACAGACGTCGCGGACGACCACCCGTTCAGGGCGCCGGACGTGGCCGATGACGGCGCCGACCAGGCGTTCGAGCCCGTCGTCGCCGCGGAGCCCGTCGCCGCGCAGCGACGCGAACTCGAATCAATCGAGGTCCCCGATGAACCGGTGGCGGAGCCTGCTGCCGCCGCAGCCGCGGACGTCGTCGAACAACCGACCTGGCGGATCACTGCTCCCGACCCGACATCCGCGCAACCCGCCGTCCCGGGGATCGATCCGGGCGCCCCGCCACAACCGAGCGCACCAGCCCGCCCGGCCGGCGATCCGCAGTGGCCGACTCGACCGGAATGGCGCTCCGCATCGGCCGCGGCGGGCCTGCCGTTCCTTGGCCGCCCAGCGACGCCGCAAGGCGGGATCGACGCCCTCTGGGCCGCCTCGAACCAGGAATTGGTGACCGCTCCGCCAGCGCCAGGCAAGGTGGCCAGCGGGATCCAGCCCTGTATCAGCTGCGGGTTGTCACTGTCCGCCACTGCCCGGTTCTGCCGACGCTGCGGCACGCTCCAGACTCGCTGACCCGGACGCCGCGCTCGCGGCCTCCGAGTCGGTCGGGACACCCGCGTCACGAACCCGGACCCACGCCGCGCCAAGCAGCAACGCCTGGAACGAGAACGACAGCCACGCGAGCGCCACGAACCCCGACGCGAGCGATCCCGCGAGGTCGGCCACACCCACCAACCAGGGCACCAGCAGCGTGAAGACCTGGCCGAGGATCACGAGGACCACGCCGACGACGACGGCCGGGATGACCAGTGAGCGCCAGGTCGGTGAACGAGGCGGCAGTTTCCGGTATGCGGCGATGACCACGAAGCACGCTCCGAGCCCGAGGAATGGCGGCGATCCGAGCACGTCGAGTGTCGCCCGCGCCAGCGATCCCTCATTCCCGCTCGCCGTGTCGAGCGCCGCGAGCAAGCCGAGCGTCACGATGGCGACAATGACGGTCGCCGCGATCAATCCGACGACGACGAACCCGCGGAGCGTTCGCCGGAAGAGGTCGCGCTCGGGCTCATCGAAGAAGATCCTCGCGAACGCGGTATCCACGGCCGCGAACAGCTGACTGACCGTCCAGACCACACCGACGGCGCCGACCACCGAAGTCAACGCGGCGCCGTCGGCGATGATGTCGACCGAGCTGCGGATGAGCTCGGCCAGCGGAGGCAGCGCCGTCGACAGCGCGTTGATGACCCGCTCCTGGATCGTCGGGTCGCCGGAGGCGAACCAGCCCGCCAGGCCGAGCACCAGCAGCGTTGTCGGGATCGCGGCGAACAGGGCGGCGAACGCGAGCCCGTTCGCCAGGAGGCCTCCGGCGGCGCGGCCGTACGTGTCGAAGACCGCTCGAAAGGCGACGATCCCCGGACGCTCCAGGATGCGAGCCAGGAAGCCGCGTACGTCCATCGGTGGTCGGGATCAGCCTCCCAGGTCGTCGAACAGGACGGGCTGCAAGTCCTCGGCGCGCACCCGGCGTGGCGCCGCGATCAGGGCCTTGACCTCGCCCCGTCGCACGAACCGCCGGCCGCCCAGCTTGATGCTCTGCAAGCGTCCACCGCGTGCCCATCCGCCGATCGTGGCGGGCGTGAAGTGGATGTTCGAGGCAGCCAGGATCTCGGCGGCCTCGCCCAGGGTGATCCAGTCCGTGGGGGCGGGCATCTCAGTCGTTCTTGGTCGCGGTGCCGGCTGCGGCCGGCTTCGACGATGTCTTGGACGCGGTGGTCGCGGGTTTGCTCCCGCCATCGGTGTCCGATGCGTCGGAAGTCTTGCGCGCGCCGTCGCTCGCCTTCGAGCCCTCGTCGCCTTGCCCGCCGTCTTCGCCCTTCGGCCCATCGTCAGATTTCGACCCGTCGTCACCCTTCGAGGCGCCCGAGGCGACCGTTGCGCGCCGCTCCTTCTTCGCCCAGCCCGAGCCCTTGAAATGGACCGCCGCGGCCGTGATCGCCTTCCTCAGCGGGCCGCCGCCACAGTTCGGGCAGTGGGTCGGCCCCGGCGCGTGGACGCCATGCACCACCTCAACGCGCCGACCGCATTCGGCGCAGTCGTAGTCGTACAGGGGCATACGATGCGATCGCTCAGCCGCGCAGGAGGCGCATGCCGCACTTCGGGCAATAGAAGGCGCGTTCGTGGGCCGATGCAAAGCCGCAGTGAGCACACACGAGGCCACCGCGGCCCGCGGCCGGTACCGGTCGTTCGATGGCGGTCAGGCCCATCGCGTACTGGCTGGCCAGGACGTTGTTGAGGAGGCTGCCCAGCAGCTTTGCCCCGGTCCGGTCCGTGTCGCCGCGAACGCCCTTGCCGCCCCACCCGACGACGGCGCGGCAGATCATGTCGCCGGTCGCCTCGTCCCAGTGGGCGGCGACGCCACCGATGATCGCGTTGTACTCCGGGTAGCCGGAGGTGTCGACCTCCCCGTCGAGCAACGCACAGACGAACGTGTCGAACGCGAGGTCGACGGCGTCGATCGACTCGAGCACGACGAGCGCGTGCCGTGTGATCGGCGAATGGGCGTGGTGCGCGTTGAGCCACTGCATGGCTTCCGAGGGCGTGACGATGGTCGGAGTGGCTTCGCTGTATTCGATGGCGAGCGGCTCGACGACCTCGATCTCGCCGCGCGCCAGCCCGACCAGCATGGACGGCAGCTCGCGGATCGCCGCCGGTCCGGTCTTCATCCGGACCCCCTCGCTGCTCTTGCCGGCGTAATACAGCTTGAGCTGGTGGTCCTGGGCGACGATCTCCTCCGGCATCAGCCCGGACGTCTGCCTCGTCGAGGCTGGCGTGGCTGGCTCGGCGGCCTGCCCGCGGCGCTTCAGGAATTCGAGCGGCACGTAAGGCTCCCAGGGTGCTTGGATGGGCTCACAGCCTATCGTAGCAGCGGCTCGGCGGGTCCCGGACGATCCTCAGCTGGCGAGGAGGACGATCGCCTCTCGTGGGGCCAGCTGGAGTTGATCGCCCCCGGAGACGTCGCGGGTCGAGTGGTCGTGCGTGCTGAGGATCACTGACCACTGCCGCCCGGTCCGGACGCGAAAGCCCGTCGCCGAGGTCCCGAAGTTGATCGCGACGACGATGGTCTCGTCGGGCGTCGACCGTTCGTAGGCGTACAGATGCGGCGACGCGGACGGGATCTGCCGGTAGGTGCCGACCTGGAGCGCCGGGTGCTTGCGTCGCAACCAGAGCATCCGCCGGTAGGTCGCCAGGACCGACGATGGATCGTTGTCCTGGGCAGCGACATTCCTGGTCGCCGCGTCCGGCGCGATCCGTAGCCAGGGCCGCGCCCCAGAGAAGCCGCCGTTCGGGCCACCGCCCCAGGGCATCGGCGATCGCGCCTGGTCGCGGTTCCACCATGGGACCAGCTTCCTGATCAGCCGCCCGCCGCGCTTGGCGGGTGGATCGATGATCTCGGGCCAGGGCACGGGCACGTCACGGGCGCCGACCTCCTCGCCGTAGTACAGGAACGGGGTGCCGCGGAGGCTGAGGCTCATCACGCAGGCGGCCCGGGCCACCTCGTCGCTGGTCGCCTCGTCGGCCCGTGGAGCCAGGCGCGAGGCCTGCCGGGACTGGTCGTGGTTCGAGAGGACGATCGTGGGCCAGCCATCCGGACCGAACCGTTCCTCGTGCTTGGCGCTGGCGTCGGCGAAGCCCCGAGCGTTCCAGCGCTGCCGGATGAGCTCGAAGTCGAACACCAGGTGGCGCGGCCGGCTGAGCTTCGGGGCCAGGGACGGGTCGCCCGAGAAGAGCTCGCCGACGGTCATCCGCTCCGGGAACGAGTCGACCAGCGCGCGGAACTCGGCGAGGAAGTCGTCCAGCTCGGGCCGATCCTTGTCGTAGAGGTGGACCTGCCGATCGTAGGGTCGCCGACCGAGCAGGCGGGTCGGGTTGGAGAGCATGTCGGCGTGCTTGAAGAACGCGTTGAAGACGTCGAGACGGAACCCGTCGACGCCTCGCTCGAGCCACCCCCGGACCATCGCCAGCATCGCCGTCCTGACCTCGGGGTTCCGCCAGTTCACGTCGGGCTGCTCCGGCAGGAACGTGTGCATGTAGAACTGCCCACGGGTGTCGTCCCACGTCCACGCCGGTCCGCCGAAGAACGACTTCCAGTTGTTGGGAGGGCCGAGCCGGCCGAACCGATCGCGCACGCCGTCACGCCACAGATACCAGTCCCCGAACGGGCCCGACGGATCGCGCCGCGATTCCTCGAACCAGCGATGGGCCGAGCTCGAGTGGTTCATGACCAGGTCGAGCATGATCCGGATGCCACGCCGATGTGCCTCGGCGACGAGTCGATCGAAGTCGTCCAACGTCCCGAACACTGGATCGATGGCGTCGTAGTCGGAGACGTCGTATCCGACATCGAACCCTGGCGAGGGATGGATCGGCGAGAGCCAGATCGCGTCGATCCCGAGTGATTGCTCGGTTCCGTCGTTGAGATAGTCGAGCTTGTCGATCAGGCCGGGCAGGTCCCCCACCCCGTCGCCGTTCGAATCCGCGAACGAGCGCGGATAGACCTGGTAGATCACGCCGCGCTGCCACCAATCGGCGCCAAACGCGGCACCGACGACCGGTGGAACCAGGTGTCCGGCCCGACCGGCAGCTGTCTTGGGTGTGCGACGAGGCGCCCTGGGCACGGACGTCCTCCCTTCCACGGATTGCGCGGCTCAACGGGTCGCGGCGTTCCTGTCCAGCCTAGCGACATCGGCGGGTCCTGACGCGCACCGGTGGCGCCCCGGCTCCCGCCTATACTCCTCGCCGATGGGACCCGCCGGCGCACCGCTTCCCGTGCCTGATCGCGTCCGCGTCGGCATCCTGGGCCTCGGCGCGGTGGCCCAGGCGGTGCACCTCCCGATCCTCGATCGCCTGGGCGACCGCTTCGCGGTCGCGGCCATCGCAGACCTGTCACCCAGCCTGGTCGAACGAATCGGCGACCGCTACCGGGTGCCAGTCGCGGGCCGGTTCACGTCGCTCGAGGGACTGCTTGCCGGCCCTCAGCTCGACGGCCTGCTGATCCTGACGTCGGGTTCTCATGGCGCCGCTGTTCTCGCGGGGCTGGATCGTGGACTCGCGGTGTTCGCGGAGAAACCGCTTGCCTGGACCCTGGCCGAAGCCGACGCGATCGGCGCCCGGCTTGCCGGCGACCCACGCGGCAAGCTCCAGGTCGGCTACATGAAGCTGTACGACCCGGCGGTCGTCGAAGGCGTGGCCGCGGTGTCCGACGTCGAGCGGGTGGGCCAGATCCGGTCGATCGAGGTCTGCGTCCTCCATCCGACCAGCGAACGACAGCTCGCGCATGCCCGCCTGCTTCCCCCGGCGACGGACATCTCAGCCGAGATCATCCGCGCGCTGACCGCCGAGGGCGACCGCCTTCGGACCATGGCACTCGGACCGGCGGCGGAGGAGCTCGGCGCGCTCTACTCGAACATCGTGCTTGGGAGCATCGTCCACGAGCTCGCGCTGATCCGGGCCTTCATCGGCGATCCAGTGGCCATCGACGCCGTGGACGTCTGGCCGACAGACCGATGGCCACCATCCGTCTCGGTTACGGGACGGCTGCCAGGCGATGCGCGCTTCGCCATCCGCTGGCACTTCCTGCCCGAATACCCGGCCTACCGCGAAGAGGTCCGCGTGATCACCGAGCAGGCGACGGTCGAGCTCGAGTTCCCCTCTCCGTACCTGCTCCATGCCCCGACCAGGCTCCGGGTGGCCGAAGCCCACGGCCTCGGACGACGCGACACGAACCATCGGGCCTACGCTGAAGCGTTCGAAGAAGAGCTCCTGGCGTTCCACGCGCTGGTCACCGACGGCACGCCCCCGAAAGCGGGCGTCCTGGAGGGTCGCGCCGACATCGTCACGTCGCAGCGGATCGTTGCCCGGCGTGCGGCGCAAACCGGTCTCGCGATCGCGATCGAGGCCCCGGCTTGACCGAACGGACGGTCATCCACCTCGTTCCCCACACGCACTGGGACCGCGAGTGGTACGAGCCGTTCCAAACGTTCCGGATGCGTCTCGTCGAGCTCGTGGACCAGCTCCTCGAGCGGATGGACCGCGATCCGCGGATGCGGTTCACGCTCGATGGCCAGGCGGCCACCGTCGACGACTATCTCGAGGTGCGGCCGGAGGCCGAGTCGTTGATCCGGCGGCTCATCGCCGAGGACCGGCTGGCCATCGGGCCGTGGCAGATCCTGATGGACGAATTCCTCGTCTCGGGCGAGACGATCATCCGGAACCTCGAGCTCGGATGGGCACGGGCAGAAGCGCTGGGGCGAGCGATGCCGGTCGGCTACCTCCCCGACATGTTCGGTCACATCGCCCAGATGCCCCAGATCCTGCGCCGAGCCGGGATCGAGCGAGCCGTGGTCTGGCGCGGCGTCCCCGAGTCGATCGATCGAAACACCTTCCGCTGGGCCGCGCCTGATGGCTCGGAGGTCGAGACCGAATACCTCGTGGGCGGCTATGGCAACGGGGCCTACCTGTTCGACGTCCCGGACCTGTTCGGCTCGAAGCTCGCCGGCTACCGCGAGGCGAACGCTGCCTTTTACGGCGAGCGGTCGCTCCTTGCGATGTACGGAACGGACCACGCCGTCCCGTCGCCCCGGCTGGCCGACCTGGTGGACGCGGTGAACGGCGCAGGCGACGCCATCGAAGTCCGTCTGGAAACGCTCGCCGACTACGCCGCCCGCCCGGAGAGGGACGAACGTCCGTCCCAACGATGGACCGGCGAGCTCCGCTCGGGCGCCCGGGCCAACATGTTGATGGGCGTCACCTCAGCGCGGATCGACCTCAAGGCCGCCGCGGCTCGGGCGGAACGCGTGCTCGAACGCTATGCCGAGCCGCTTGCGGCGCTCCACGGCGGACCGTGGCCCGAACGCCTGCTGGAGCTCGCCTGGCGACGGATGGTCGACAACTCGGCGCATGACTCGATCTGCGGGTGTTCGGACGACGCAGTCGTCGCCCAGGTCCTCAGCCGCTTCGCCGAGGCCGAGCAGATCGGCCGTGGGATCGTCGGCCAGGTGACCCAGCGGATCGCCTCGAGTGTCCCCCTCGGCGGGTGGGCGATCGTCAATCCCTCCCCCGTCGATCGTACGGACCTGGTCACCCTGAACGTCGCCATTGGCCCGGGTAAGCAGCCCGCGTTCACCGCTGCCGGACGGACGCTCCCGTCGCAGGAGGTCACGCGAAAGGACACTGTCGTGGCCAGGCTCAGCCTCCGCGGCGACGAGATCCCCGAGCTCCTGGGCCGTCGTCGCCACGGACGCGAGCTGTTCGGACGCCAGCTGAACGGGTACCGGATCGAAACCGCGGGGACCGTGCCGACCATCACCCTCCTCGTCGACGAGGTCGCCGAACCGCCGGAGCTCGATGTGGATGAGCTGATCGAAGCCGTCACGGCCGTGGCCAGCGCGTCGCCAAGCGATGCCTGGGAACTCCTCGTCCTGACGCCCGATCGGCGGGAGGTCATCGTCCGGGTGCCGGCCCCGGCGCTCAGCTGGGCCGTGGTGGACGCCAGCCGCTCGTCGGAAGGCGAAACGATGGACGTGGAACCGGTGTCGGCCACGGACCGATCGCTGGGGAATGGGCTTGTCAACGTGGCGATCGACGACTTCGGGGACGTTCCGGCTCCAGGGCGGCGGATCGCACCTGGCCGGAGTCGGCCGCCTCGTCGATGGCGGCGACTTCGGGGACAGCTACAACTACGGTCCGCCGGCGACCGACCTGGTGGTCGACGAGCCCCGATCCGTTTCGATCTCGAACGAGGCGACCGGCCCGCTCCTCGGCGAGCTCGTGATCAATCGCACCTACGACTGGCCGGTCGGGCTCGAGCCGAGCGGCATGACGAGGACTGTGGCGACCGTCCCGACGGAGGTGACGACCCGGCTGGAGCTCCGCGCGGGAGAACCGTTCCTGCGAGTGCGTGTCGGTTTCGAGAACCGGGCCCGCGACCATCGGGTCCGCTGGCACATCCCGTTGCCCACGGCGGCGACCGTGTCCGCGGCCGAGGGCCAGTTCGCCGTCATCGAACGCGGCCTGACGATGGAAGGCGGCCATGGCGAGGTCCCACTGCCAACCTACCCGGCCCACGGCTTCATCCATGTGGCGGGCGCCACGGTCCTGCTCGACCAGATCACCGAATACGAGCTCGTGGGCGACGGCCGGGAACTGGCGCTTACGGTGCTGCGGTCGTTCGGGCTGATCAGCCGGAACGCCAATCCATACCGCGAGGACCCCGCCGGCCCGGAGATCCCGGTCCCCGCGGCGCAGCTGATCGGCGAGTGTGGTTTCGCGTTCGCGTTGATGCCCCATGCGAACGGCTGGTCGGAGGCGGGCATCCTCTCGGCGATGGAGCGGTACCGGCATCCTCTGCTGGCCGCGCGCGGCACCGGGCGTGAACCCGAACGGGGAATCCCGCTACCCGCCGGGCTCGCCGTCGAGGGTCAGGGGGTCGTCCTGTCAGCGCTCCGCCGCCGCGGGGACTGGCTCGAGATCCGTCTGGTTGCCGAGCATCCCGCCCCGACGATCGCCGTCGTCCGAGGCGATTTTCGCGAAGCGGTCGCCGTGGACCTCCTGGGCCGCTCCGGGGCTGCGATCCCGGTGTCCACCCTGGGCATTCGACTCGCCCTCGATCCGTGGGAGATCGCCACCGTCCGCGTACGCTGATACCCGGGCCCTGGCCGGGCCGGCGTCAGCCGTGGGCCGTCTGGCCATTGCCGGCCTTCGACCAGTTCCAGCGGACCTCGTCATCCTCCTGGACGCCCTTTGGCCACGCCGTTTCCGTACGGAACCCGATGAAGCCGTCCGCAAACGACAGATTGGAACGGGCGATCAGCCCGTCCACGCTCCGAACGATCGCGGAGGCGAGCCCCAGGAACAGCGCGATCTGCCAGCCGACGAGCAAGAGGACCGGGATGGCCACCAGCAGCCCCCAGCCCATCGGCCGGATCACGTCTCGGGCGGCGGGCACGTTCATGCCCGGCCGGTCGCGATCGTCCGGTACAGGCGTGAAGGGGCGGGGCTCCATGATCGGCGAGCGGAGGCGCGGCACGGGCCGGAACAGGACGAGGGCGATGCTCCAGCCTGCGGTCGACGAAGCCTCGATCAACTCGTGGGCCAGGCGTTCGGCGTGTGGGACGCTGCGTTGGTCCATGTTCGGTGCCCTGACGATCACCCCGTACGATCGATCGGGGTAGCCAGAGTATGGACCGGCCTGGCAAGGCCGCCGAACCGCCCGACCTGCCATCATCCGATCCCGCGCAGGAAGGATCTGAGCCCGTGAACCCGTCCCCCGACAGCGCCCCGGACCTGCGACAACGGTTGCGACGACCCGGGGACGCACTCCCGCTCGCTTCGATCGGCACCGTCCCGATCCTCTGGAACAACGTCGACGTGGAGGAGCTTCGACTGGGAACCGACGCCGCGACGCTCCTCGACGAGATCGCGCGCCTTGGGTACGAGGGCACCCAGCTCGGCATCGGCTTCCCGGAAGGCGACGCCCTTCGTTCGATGCTTGCGGAACGGCACCTCCGGCTCGCCGAGGTCTATGTGGCGTTGTCGGCGACGCCATCCGGGCTGGGCGACGACGCCATGGTCGTCGGCCGGGAGCGCCTGCGCCTCCTGCACGCTGCCGGCGGTGACGTGCTGTGCGTCGCCCTCGATGGATCGCCCGACCGTGAGCGCTGGGCCGGCCGCGCCGCTGACGACCGTTCGCCGCGGTTTACGGACCAGGCCTGGCAAGGTCTGGCGGAGGTGCTCCACGAACTGGCCGACGAAACCATCGCCGCGGGTCACCGGCTGGCGTTCCACCCGCACGCCGGGACCTACGTCGAGACCCCGGCCGAGGTGAACCGCCTGGTGGCGATCACGGACCCGGCCCGGGTCGGCGTGTGTCTCGACGTCGGGCACTACCTCGTCGGGGGTGGCGATCCGGTCGAGGCGCTAGAGCGGCTGGGCGATCGGGTCACGCACCTCCACCTCAAGGATGTCGATCCGACCGTCCTTGGACGCATGGCCAGCGGCGAGATCGTGGATTTCGGCGGCGCGGTCCGAGCGCGTGTGTTCACCGAGCTGGGAAGCGGGAGCCTCGATCTCCTCGGCTGCATCCGGGTGCTTGCCGCTCGCGGCTATGAGGGCTGGCTGATGGTGGAGCAGGACAGCAGCTGGCCGCCGCCATCGGAAGCCGCCGCGATCGGTCGCCGGGTGCTTGCGTTCGCACTGGCGGGCGTCGGATCGGAAGTTTAGTAAACCGGTTCGCCATTGACAGCCTGCGGAAGGGAGCCCTAGTCTCGCGAACGATGGCAGTCTGCCATCCAACTCTGAGGCGGTTCGCGTTCGGACGACCGCCGGAGAGAACCCGATCGCTCCCGCATAGACGTCGCGTTCCCGATGTGGAGGGGGACCCGCGCTGCAGGAAACGATCGCAGTGGAGGAGATTCGGGCAGATCCGAGCGCCTCGTTTTCGTGAGTCCCGTCCGTCGCGGTCACCCTTCGTGGCCGGAGCCGGACCCATCGGAGGTGATCGATGAATCGATCGCTACGTTTCGTCTCAATGTTCCTGGCCACCGCGCTCATCGCGACCGCGTGCACCACCGGCTCGAGCTCGCCCGGGGCGGGCGGCTCAGCTGCCCCGGGCGGCAGTGACGCGGCAGCAGGCGGATCCCTCAACGTGCTGTCCCTGTGGGGCGGCAGCGAGGAAGAGGCCTTCAAGGCCGTCCTCGACGCCTTCACCGCCAAGACCGGCATCGCGGTCAATTACGAAGCCGATCGGCAGACCTATTCCACGACGCTCCAGTCGCGGATCACGGGCGGCAACCCGCCGGACATCGCGATCATCCCGGGCATCGGATTCCTCCGCCGCTTCGCGAAGGACGGATCGCTGGTCAAGATCACTGATCTCGGTATCGACACGGCGGGTCTTCCCGAGAGCTACCCGGAAGGGTTCCTCGGTGCGGGCACCGTCGATGGCGAGCTCTACGCGCTGCCCGCCAAGTACAACAACAAGGGCACGATGTGGTACCGACCTGACCTCTTCGAGGCGGCCGGCGTCGCCGTGCCGACCACGTGGGACGAGTTCAAGGCGGCGCTCGAGTCGCTCAAGTCCAGCCCCGGTGCCATGTCGCTGGGTGCCAAGGACGACTGGAACCTGACCGACTGGTTCGAGAACATCTACATCCGCCAGGCCGGTGTCGACGCCTACGACAAGCTGTTCGGCGCCGAAGGCGACTGGGCGGACCCGTCGGTGCAGGCAACCGTCGACACGATGCTCGAAGTCATCAACGACGATCTGGTCGTCGGTGGCATCGATGCGGCCGTCGGGCGTGCCTGGACCGACGCCATCGCGCAGGTCTTCAAGCCCGAGCCGGAAGCGGCCGTCTTCTACGAGGGCGGTTTCGTCGGCGGCATCGCGATGGGCCAGACCAACACGGAGCTGGTGATCGGCGAGACCATCGACTGGTTCCCGTTCCCGAGCTTCGGTGGAGACGACGTGACCACATTCGGTGGCGACGTCATCGGCGCCCTGACCAACACCCCGGCCTCGAAGGCCTTCATCGAGTACGTGATCACGCCTGAGGCCAACCAGGTGTGGGCCGGCACGGGCGCGATCGTGACGCCGCACAAGGGCGTCGGCACGGACGCGTACCCGAACGAGCTGGTCGTCCGCGAGGCCGAGTCCCTCACGAACGCCGCCCAGATCCGCTACGACGGCGCCGACCTGCTTCCTGCCGGCATCGCCGGCGAGAGCCTCGGCGCGCTGCTGCAGCGGGCCATCCGGGGCGACACGATCGACTGGGCCGACTTCCAGACGCGCGTCAAGGCCGCCTGGGACGCCGAGTGACCCAAGCGCTGACCTAGACATCACCCATCGCGGGCGGCCCACGGCCGCCCGCGATCGTCATTCCGCGAGGAGGAACGATGGCTGTCGTCGCGCCCGGTGGCGTCGATCCAGGTGGGTTGGGAGGGGTGGTCAAGCCGCCCAAGGCGCCGCGGCTGGGTGGTCGACGCTACGACAAGGCGTCGCTGCTCTTCCTCGGCGTCCCAGGGCTGCTGCTCCTCGTCTTCCTCGTCTATCCGACGATCTACACGATCGCCCTCAGCTTCAACCGCGGGCGACGGGGCGAGTTCACCGAGTGGGTGGGGCTCGACCACTACGTTAGCCTGCTGACTGGCGACAAGAGCTTCCTCGATCTGGGCACGTTCCCGCCGTCCGGAGCGATCTGGAACAACCTCTTGTGGGCGGTGTTCTACACGAGCCTGGTGATCTTCCTGGGTCTCGTCGTGGCGACCCTCGCCTCGCGGGTCCGGTATGAGTCGATCATCAAGGCGATCGTGTTCCTGCCGATGGCCATCGCCGCCACCGCGCTGGCGATCATCTGGAACTTCGTCTACGCACCCGACAGCAATATCGGGCTCCTCAACGCGATCCTCGACCCGGTCACGGAACGGGGTATCTCCTGGCTCGGGAACCCCTCGCTCGTCAACGCGGCGCTGATCACGGCTGGGATCTGGGGTTCGGTCGGCTTTGCCACGGTCATCCTGTCAGCCGCCCTCAAGAGCATCCCGAGCGAGGTGCTCGAGGCGGCGCGGGTGGATGGTGCGAGTGAACGACAGGTGTTCTTCGGGATCATCATCCCGATGGTCAGCCTGCCCATCTCGGTGCTCGCGGTGACTCTGCTGGTCAACGTCGTGAAGTTGTTCGACCTGATCTACGTCCTGACCAACGGCGGACCCGGGACCTCCAGCCGCGTGATCGCCTTCACGATGTACCAGGAGTCCATCCCCGGCGGCCAGTTCGGCCGCGGTGCCGCGGTGGCGGTCATCATGCTGATCCTGCTCATCCCGATCATGGCCTACAACATCCGGCGGTTCCGCAGCGAGAGGGTCACCTAGATGACGGCAGTCGCAGAACCGCGCGTCAAGGCTCGCGAGCACACGCTCACCGAGCGGATCGTGCGCAGCCTGAACCGAACACCGATCCATGTGGCGCTGGGCCTGATCGCGCTGATCTGGCTGGCCCCGACGGTGGGCCTGCTCGTGACTTCGTTCCGGCCCCGAAGCGACATCCAGGTCACCGGTTGGTGGGAGAGCTTCCTGCAGTTCCGGTACACGATCGCCAACTACGAGGAGGTCCTGACCTCGCAGGGCATGCTCGAGGCGTTCGTCAACACGTTCCTGATCGCGGTGCCGTCGACGCTCATCCCGCTGACGCTGGCATCCATGGCGGCTTACGCGTTCTCGTGGCTCCACTTCCCGTTCCGCGACGGGCTCTTCCTGCTGGTCGTCGCGCTGCTGATGATCCCCGCGCAGGTCGCGTTCATCCCACTCCTCAAGCTGTTCGCCCCTACGGGGCTGCTCAACAGCTTCGGGGCGATCTGGCTGGTGCATACGGCATTCGCGTTGCCGTTCGGCATCTTCCTGCTCCGCAACTTCTTCATCACGCTGCCGAAGGACCTCATCGAGGCCGCCCGGATCGACGGAACGTCGACGATTGGGATCTTCCGCAAGATCGTGGTGCCGCTCTCGGTTCCCGCGATCGCGGCCTACGGCATCTTCCAGTTCCTGTGGGTCTGGAACGACCTGCTGATGGCGTTGGTCTTCGTCCAGCGTGGTGACTCGTGGCCGATGACCAAGGCCATCCAGAACCTCCTCAGCCAGTACGGCACGGAGTGGCACCTCCTGGCGGCCGGGGCGTTCATCCTCATGGCCGTCCCGCTGCTCGTCTTCTTCAGCCTCCAGCGGTACTTCGTCCAGGGCCTGCTTGCCGGTTCGGTGAAATAGCCCGGGGATCGGCGATACGCCGACACCCGGTGGCGGCGTCGCCGACCATCCGGGTCGCGACCTGGAACATCCGGGCAGCCATCGGACCCGGCGAGCCGTTCCCGCCGGCCTGGTGGCGGCACGTCGATCGTCGGCGCCTGGCGCGGATCGCGGCGATCATCGGCACGTTCGATGCCGACGTCGTGGCCCTCCAGGAGGTGGCGGTCCTGTGTCCTGATGGAGACCTGCTCGACGAGCCAGCCGAGCTCGCCCGGATGACCGGCATGGCCGTGCGGTATGGCGCCGTCCATGCCTTCGCCCTCGTCGAGCCCGAGAACGGGCGCTCGATCGGCACGGCCAGCTGGGGCAATGCGCTGCTCACGCGGCGGCCGCTGGTCGATGGGTTCACGATCGGCCTGCCCCGGGGGCATGACGACGACTTCGTCGAGCCGACCGAAAGCGCCCTGCCGTTCGCCGGCGTGACCTTTCGCGAGGCTGAGGCGGGCGTCCGCGAGCCACGCTGCGCGGTCGGTGGCCGTCTGGCCGGCCCGGCCATGACGATCTCGATCGTCAACGCGCACCTGACCTACGCGGGGACGGCCCAGCGACTCGTCCAGGCCGAGGCTGTCGCCCGGATCGCCTCGGACGTCGGCTTGCACACGGTCGTTGTCGGTGACTTCAACGCACCGATCGAAGGAGCCGAGCTCGAGCCCTTGACGCGCAGGTTCGACGATGCGTTTGCCGCCGTCGGCATCGCGGCCGGGGATCCTCGTCGAGCCTCCAGTGGGCCAAACCCGATCGACCACCTCCTGACGCGGGGCCTGCGAGCGGTCGCCTGCGCCGTCCACCGTGAGGCTGGCGATGCGTCGGACCACCTGCCCGTCGTTGGCACGTTTGCGCTTGCGGGCGACGAGGATCAGCTGGGCGCGGCGGTCGCGAGCTCCTCCAGGTAACGCCGTCCCCTCGCGATCTCGGCGATCGCATCAACGGGGTTGTCCTCCTCGACGATGTACCACGCGACGTTCTGCTGGGCCGCCGCCGCGACGATGTCCGGCCACGGCAGGATTCCGTCGCCCGGCGTGACGTCGCCCCGCTCGGGTCCGGCCGCCATGTCCTTCATGTGGAGCAGGCGCACGCGATCGCCCGCGGCGCGCATAACCTCGACCGGATCGCGACCGCCGACCGTGGCCCAGTACACGTCGAGCTCGAGCTCGACGTCGGGCGGGAGGTGCTCGAGGAGCAGCTGCCAGATGGTCGTCCCATCGAGGGGCTCGAACTCAAACGCGTGGTTGTGGTAGCCGAGGCGGATCCCTCGATCGCCACAGACCGACGCGATCCGGGCGATGTCCTGGGCCACGCGTCGGACGGCCGCCACGTCCGTTCGATCGGCTTCGGACATCCACGGCACGATGATCCGCGGGCATCCGACGACGGTCATCCGCTCGATGACGCCCTCGAGGTCCACCCGCAGCCGTTCGAGCCCTTCGTGCGACCCGACCGGCGTCAGGCCCTCAGCCGCGAGGAGATCGCGCAGGACGGGGGCCTCGATCGGCGGCAGGCCGGCCAGCTCGACCGCCCGAAACCCTGCGCCGGAAACAGCGCGGAGCGTGCCCGCAAGATCCTGAGCGGCAAGTTCCCGGAGCGTATAGAGCTGGACGGCGATCTGGTCCGGACGCATGAGGCAACCGTACGCCATCGATCGCCGCCCGTGCCGTACGCTTCGGGCATGACCATCGAAGACCGCCCGCGTTCGTTCGGCGTGGGCATCGTGGGCTGCGGCAACATCGCCGGGCCGTACGCCCTGAGCATCGCCGAACACGACGAGGTCCACCTCGTCGCGGTCACCGACGTGGACTCGTCGAAGGCCGGCGCACTCGCAGCCCAACATGGGGTTCGGGCACACGGTTCACTCGGGGACCTGCTGGCCGACCCCGGCGTCGAGATCGTGGTCAACCTGACCGTGCATCACGCGCACTTCGCCGTGACCAAGCAGGCGCTCGAGGCCGGCAAGCACGTCTACAGCGAGAAGCCGATGGCGCTGGAGGCTGCGGAAGCGCGCGAGCTCGTCGCGCTTGCACGACGTCAGAACGTTCGGCTCGCCTGCTCGCCGGCGACGTTCCTCGGCGAAGCCCAGCAGACGGTTGGCGCGATCATCCGGCGTGGCGATCTCGGGACGGTCCGGGCCGTCTACGCCGACGTCAACTGGGGCCGGATCGAACGCTGGCACCCTGCCCCGATCCCGTTCTATGACGTGGGCGTCCTCGTGGACGTGGGCGTCTATCCGCTGACGATCGCCACCGCGTTCCTCGGGCGGGCGACGGCGATCGAAGCGCGCGGCTGGGATCTGCTCCCCGAGCGCGTGACGACAGGCGGCGAGACGTACCGGATCGGCAGCCCCGACCTGATCGTCGCAATGGTCGAGCTGGCCGGTGGAGCGGTGGTCCGCCTGACCGGCAGCTTCTACGTCGGACGCCCGAGCGGACCGCCGGGCCTGATGGAATTCCACGGCGACGCGGCGTCGCTCTCCCTCGGGAGCTTCCAGGACTTTCACGCGACCGTCCGACAGGGTCCGGCGGGTGGCGAATATGAACCTGTCGAGCCCGTCCGCGAGCCCTACCAGGGCATCGCCTGGGGGCGGGGCGTGGCCGATCTCGCGCATGCCATCGCGGATGAGCGGCCGCAGCGGGTGACGGGCGACCATGCCGCACACGTCGTTGACATCCTCTCCGCGGCTCGACAGTCCATGCGTGAGCGACGACGGATCGCGATCGACTCGACCTTCGATCCGCCGGCCCTGATGGACTGGGCGGCGCCGCAGACGTAGTGGTGCGGCCGGCCTGGTCGATGCGGCCGGCCTAGCGGCCCAGCGCCTCCCGGAGCCGGATCACCTGGTCGGCCAGCTCGGCTTCGCGGGCGCGCGCGCCGTCGACCACCGCGGCGGGCGCCCGAGAGGTGAACGCATCGTTGGCCAATCGCTCCCGGGCAGCCGCGAGCCAACCCTCGGCCTCGGCGAGCTCACGCTCGAGACGCTCGCGTTCGAGCGACGCCGAGCCAACGTCCGCGCCGGCGGGCCGGATCACCGCTTGGGTCTCGCTCCCCGGCACGATCACGACGAGATCGCCGGGTTGGACCTGCGCCTGGAGCTGCTCCGCGGTGAGGTCACGCGATAGCGGCCGGGCGCGGGCGAGGCGCTCGATGGCCGGCCGGAGCGCCTCGAACGTGGTTCCGAGCTCAACCGGGACATGGACGCGGGTCGCGAGCCAGTCGCCCGCAGGGACCTTCGCGGCCGCCCGTGCGTTCCGGATTTCCGTGACCAGCGCCCTGATGGTCTCGACCTCGGCCTCGGTCGCTCCGTCGCGCGCACCCACCCCCGGCCACCGAGCGACGATCAGGAGCTCGGGGTCGCTGGCGCGATGCGGCAAGGATGCCCAGAGCGCCTCGGTGACGAACGGCATCACCGGGTGCAGAAGGCGCAGGTACCCATCGAGCACCTCGACCAGGGTCCACCAGGTGGCCTCGCGCGCCTCGGCCGGCAATGACTCGTCGGCGAGCCGGACCTTCGCCAGCTCGACGCCCCAGTCGCAGTATTCGCTCCAGATCGCGTCGTACAGGAGGCGGGTCACCTCGCCGAACGTGTACGCGCTCATGGCCGCGTCCACGGCTTCCGTGGTCGCCGCCATCCGCGAACGCAGCCAGCGCTCCGCCGGCCCGAGGTCCGCGTCCACCGGGATCTGACGTTCCGCGTCGGCGGCGATGCTCGCCGGCCGTGCGCCAATCACGAAGCGCGTGGCGTTCCACAGCTTGTTGGCGAAGTTCCGAGCGTGTTCGAGCTTGGCCGGCCCGAAGCGCTGGTCGTTGCCGGGCGTCGCGCCGTGCATGAGGGCGAACCGCAGGGCATCGGCACCGGATTCATCGATCAAGTCGAGCGGATCGACGCCGGTGCCCTTCGTCTTCGACATCTTCTGGCCTTCCGGGTCGCGGATCAGGCCCGACAGGTAGACGGTATGGAAGGGTTCTGTGCCCGTGAGCTCGATCCCGAGCATCATCATCCTGGCCACCCAGAAGAAGATGATGTCGTACGCGGTCTCCATGACGGACGTCGGGTAATAGGTCGCCAGGTCCGATGTGTCATCGGGCCAGCCGAGCGTCGAGAACGGCCACAGCCCCGAGCTGAACCAGGTATCGAAGATGTCGGGGTCCTGGCGCAGCTCGGCGGCCGGGCGGGCGCACGTCTCGCAGGCGTCCGGGCCGGTTGCCGACGACGAAACCGTGATGTGACCATCTGGGCAATACCACGCCGGGATGCGGTGGCCCCACCACAACTGGCGGGACACGTTCCAGTCGCGGATGCTGGTCAGCCAGTGCTCCCAGGTCTTCTCGAACCGTTCGGGCAGGATCCGAGTTCGACCCGAACGGGTCGCGTCCAGTGCGCGTTCGGCGAGGGGCCCGGTCTTGACAAACCACTGTGTCTTGAGCCGCGGCTCGATGACGTCGTTGCTGCGCTGGCAGCGCCCGACGACCATCTCGTGGGCGACGGACCCTGCCAGGTCCCCTTGCGCCTCGAGGTCGCCGACGATCCGCTTCCTCGCCTCGTACCGATCGAGACCGTCGTAGGCGGTGCCGGTGTCGGTGATCGAGGCGTCGTCGGCCAGGATCGTTGGCGCGGGCAGGTCGTGACGCACGCCGGTTTCGTGGTCGTCCCGGTCGTGGGCCGGCGTAATCTTGACGGCACCCGTCCCGAACGCGCGATCGACGCGCTCTTCGGCCACGATCGGCACGTCGCGCTCGACGAACGGGATGCGAACGGAACGCCCGATGAGCGACCGGTATCGCTCGTCGTCGGGGTGTACGGCGACCGCTGTGTCCCCCAGGATCGTCTCCGGCCGGGTGGTGGCCACGGTGACGGTCGCAGCCGCGTCCGGGGCGCCCGTCGCGGGGTCGATCAGGTGGTAGCGGACGCTCCAGAGCGTGCCGGTCTCCGGCGTCGGGACGACCTCCAGGTCGCTGACCGATGTCCGGCAACCGGGGCACCAGTTGATCAGCGCTTCCGTCCGGTACGCCAGACCCGCCCGGTAGAGCCGCTCGAACGCGACCCGAACCGCCTTTGCCGAGACGTCGTCCATCGTGAACCGCAGGCGGTTCCAGTCAGCCGAGGCCCCCACTCGCCGCTGCTGTCCGAGCATGACGCCACGGGTCGTCTCCACGAACTCGGCCATCCGCGCGAGATAGCGCTCGCGCCCCAGGCTCTGCCGGCTTTCCCCTTCCCCGGCCAGGATCCGGTCCAGCACGAACTGCGCGGCGATCGACGCGTGATCCAGGCCGGGCAGGAAGAGCGTCCGGTGGCCGCGCATTCGCGCGTGCCGGATCATCAGGTCTTCGACCGCGGTGCGTTGGGCGTGGCCAAGATGGAGGGAGCCGGTCACGTTCGGCGGCGGCTGGATGATCGTGAACGGTGGCAGCGCCGGATCGGCCGTCGATCCCGCGCCATCGGGCGCGAACACGTCAGCGGCGAGCCATCGTTCGTAGATCGGGCCCTCCACGTCTCGCGGCGTGTAGGCCTTCGGCAGTTCCGCCATTGCCTCCTCGGACAAACAAACGGCCCGCTCGTCCAGCGGACGAACGGGTCGTGGTACCACCTGCTGGTTCGACGCCTGCATGGGGTCGCTCATCGCGATCCATCGAGCCAGGCATCCTCTCGACGCGGTATCGGGCGTCGGCCGCACGGCTCGCGAGTGACGTTCACGCCGGTCCAACCCACGCGGCTCGCACCATCCCGCGCTCGCTCCGGGGCGTTCCCGTCGCTACTCCTCTCGGTCCTCGCCGTGAGGGCGCGAGTGTAGCACCCGGTCAACGGCCGAGGCGACATCGCCGGGGTCGTTCCGGCAGGGAGCGCCCAGGCGCTACCATGCCAGCCATGAACGCGGATCTTCGATCGGCCGGGCTGATCCTCACCGTCCCGGTGGCCGACCTCGACCGGGCCAGCGCCTTCTACCAGGGCATTCTGGGCTTCGAGCATGTCGCGACGTCCGACGCCGGCGTGCTCCATCGAGCGGGCGATGCCCGCGTGCTGCTGTACCACAGCACCGCTCCGGCACCGGGACATACGCTCGCGGGGTTCGAGGTCGACCGGCTCGAGCCGATCATCGACGCGCTGACCCAGCGTGGCGTCTCGTTCGAGGACTACGACTTCCCCGGGCTCCAAACCGAGGACCACATCGCCTGGATCGGCCCCGAGCGGGCTGCCTGGTTCCGCGACAGCGAGGGCAACATCCTGTCCATCAGCGAGCCGTGGACGAGCGAGGAGTAAGCGGGCGCTAAGCCGACGATGCGCCCTCGGTGATCGCGTCCGATCACCCTTTCGGTGTGGACGACCGAACGACCGGGCTCGTCATCCGGGCATTACGCCCCCGTCGTGGGTGGAGTGAGGTGGAACTGGCGGCCCGCGCCAAGGTGTCCCAGACAGAGCGGGCGGTCGTCGTCGTGGAGGTCAAGACGGACGTCGCATCAATCGAGGCCCCGGGACGCAAACTCGACGAAAAGGCGAGGCTGGTTCCGAGCATCGTCGCTCAGCGCTGGCATTGGACTCTCGCCAAGGTCGGCCGGTTGGTCGTCATGCCCGCCGTGGCGCCGCTTCGACGGCTTGTCAGGCGGCACGACCTGATCGCAAGGATGTTCCCAGGCGATTGCAGTCCGCCGCTGGCTGAACCACCCGGACGGCGCGATGAGCGGCCTGTGGTTCGTGCCGAATAGTCGCGGAGTGACTCAACGACGGATGCTGGCAAGGGCTGGCCGTCAGATCGTGCAGCGAACAAACGTGAAGGGACCGGCCAGGCCCAGTTAGCGGGCGGTCCTACGGCGAGAATGACGCCCATGAGTCGTGGTGAGACGATTTGTCGTCGGGCGTGGGCCGGTTCGGCCGGTAGCCCGGCGTGCGGGTGGCAAGCCGGCCGCTCGGCGCGCGGGTGGCGCCGGGAGCTAGGCGCTGGCGCCCCGCTCGGCGAGCCATTCCTCGTAGTTGGTCTCGTCGACGCCCTTGTCGATCTCCGTCTTGGTCAGCAGCAGGGGCAGTCGGCCCGACCGGATCGTCTCCTCGGTGATGATGCACTTCCGGATGTCGGCGCGATCCGGGATGTCGTACATCACCTCGAGCAGCGATTCCTCGACGATCGATCGAAGCGCTCTCGCGCCCGTCTTGCGATCCAGCGCGACCTCGGCGGCGGCCTGCAGGGCACCCGGGGTGAACGCGAGCTCCACCTTGTCGAGCGACAGGAACTTCTCGAACTGCCGCGTGACCGCGTTCTTTGGTTCGGTCAGGACACGGACGAGGTCCTCTGCGCTGAGCGCGGTCAGCGTGACGATGACCGGCAACCGGCCGATGAACTCCGGGATCAGCCCGAACTTGAGGAGATCCTCCGGCATCAGCTTCTCGAGGATCTTGCCCCGCTGGATTGGGCTCATCGCGCCTTCGGAGCCAAAGCCGATCGAGCGCTTGCCGACACGCTCCTCGACGATCTTCTCGAGGCCGTCGAACGCGCCGCCGCAGACGAACAGCACGTTCGTGGTGTCGATCTGGATGAAGTCCTGGTGGGGATGCTTGCGGCCGCCCTGGGGTGGCACGTTGGCGACCGTTCCCTCGAGGATCTTGAGCAGTGCCTGCTGGACGCCCTCGCCGGACACGTCGCGGGTGATCGAGGGGTTGTCCGCTTTCCGGGCGATCTTGTCGATCTCGTCGATGTAGATGATCCCGCGCTGCGCCCGGGCGACGTCGAAGTCGGCGGCCTGGATCAGCCGCAGGAGGATGTTCTCGACGTCCTCGCCGACGTATCCCGCTTCGGTCAGCGACGTCGCATCGGCGATGCAGAAGGGCACGTCGAGCACGCGGGCCAGGGTCTGGGCCAGCAGCGTCTTGCCGGAGCCGGTCGGCCCGACGAGCAGGACGTTGGACTTCTGGAGCTCGACGTCATCGACCTGGTGACCGGCGTTGACCCGCTTGTAGTGGTTGTAGACCGCTACCGCGAGGACCTTCTTGGCCCGCTCCTGGCTGATCACGTATTGGTCGAGGGCGTCCTTGATCTGGTGCGGGTTCGGGAGCTTGGTCGAGCTGCTCTTCTGGCGCGGAGTCTCGAGCAGCTCCTCCTCGATGATCTCCTGGCACAAATTGATGCACTCGTCGCAGATGTAGACGCCCTGCCCGGCAATGAGCTTGCGGACCTGTTCCTGGCTCTTGCCGCAGAAGGAGCACCGATAGGGAACCTTGGGGCCCTTGGTGCTGCTGGTTGAGGTCACGTGCCGCTTGGCTCCCTGTCTATCTACTCGCCCTTGGTCCGCTTCGGCTCAGGCGCCGGCTCAACCGCAGGCTCCTCGTCGCCGCCTTCGGCGACCTTTTCATCGTGGTGCTGCGCGGTCAGTGAATCCCACTGGACCGAGTAGACCGCGTCGATGATGCCATAGTCCTTGGCGTCCTCGGGAGCCATGAAATGGTCCCGGTCCGTGTCGGTCTTTATCTTTTCGACCGACTGGCCGGTGTGGCGGGCGAGGATCTCGTTGTTGCGCTGGACGAGGAACTCCCACTCCTTCATCTGGATCACGGCGTCAGGCGCATTGCCACGGAACCCGCCGGAGCCCTGGTGGATCATGATCCGCGCGTTCGGCAACGCGTATCGCTTGCCCTTCGTCCCGGCCGCCAGGAGCACCGCGGCCATCGATGCCGCCATGCCGATGCAGATCGTGCTCACCGGCGCGCGAAGGTACTGCATCGTGTCGTAGATCGCGAGCCCGGAGTTGACCACGCCGCCCGGCGAGTTGATGTACAGGCTGATGTCCTTCTCGGGGTCCTCGGAGTCGAGGAACAACAGCTGGGCGATGATCAGGTTGGCGAGATGGTCCTCGATGGCGTCGCCGAGGAAGATGATCCGCTCCTTGAGCAGCCGCGAGTAGATGTCGTAGGCACGCTCCCCCCGACTGGAGGATTCGATGACCATGGGGACGAGCATTCTGGAACTCCCTGGTTGAGCCGGTTCGGTTGCGCGATCAGCCGGCGGCGGTGGATGCGTTGAGGGTCTCGGCGGCAGCATCGCCGGCAGCCTGGCCGCTTTCGATCGTCGATCCAGGCACATCTTCGAGGTGTGGCAGCGGGACGTGCTCCGGGTGAGCGGCCAGCCATTCGTCGATGAGCTGTTCGACGACCCGACTGCGCCGGAGCGTACTGCGGATGTACGAGCGACCCCGGTCCGAGTCGAAGTACGCGAGAAGTCGGGCATCGTCGGCGTACCGCTCGCGCCCTCGCGCGATCTCGGCCTCGACCTCGGCCTCGGGCGCCGCGACGCCCTCCTCGTCGGCAACCTTCGAGAGCACGAGCAGGGTCCGAACCCGCTTCTCGGCTCCCGGCCTGAACTCGGCGTGGAGATCGGATTCGGCTTTGTCGACGGCCTTGAGGTAGGCGTCCTGGCTGATGCCTTGTCGCGCGAGCGTGCCGCGGAACTCGTCATGCATCACTTCGACCTCCTGGTCGACCAGGATGTCGGGAAGGTCGACCGTGGCGTTCGCGACCGCGTATTCGATGATCCGGTCGGCGAACCCGTGGCGAGCCCGATCCAGCGCATTGCGCTCCAGACGTGCCTTGATGTCGGCCCGCAGCGCCGGCAGGTCGTCGAAGTCGCCGAGCGTCTTGATGAAGTCGTCATCGAGGTCGGGCTGGACCTTCTCGCGAAGCTCCCTGATCTCGACGGCGAAGTGGGCGGGCTTCCCGGCCAGCTCGGTCTCCGGATAGTCCTCGGGGAAGGTGATGTCGAACTCGGTCTTGCCCCCGACCTCGAGCCCGACCAGGTTGGCCTCAAATCCAGGGATCAGGCGCTCCTGGCCGAGGATGATCGGCATCCGATCCGATGCGCCACCCTCGAACGGCTCGCCGTCGCGGGTGCCCGTGAACGAGATGACCGCGTAGTCCCCTTCCCTGGCCCCGCGATCCTCGACCGGCGCCAGGGTCGCGTTCTGGTCGCGCAGCTCGTCGAGGACCTTGTCCACGCGGGCGTCGTCGATCGCCTCGATCTCGGGGCTGAAGTTGAACTGCTTGTAGTCCCCGAGCTTGACGTCGGGTCGCACCTGGACCGTGGCCTTGAAGACGAGTGGCTTGCCCTCCTCTGCCTGGACGACTTCCACGTCGGCATTGGTGAGGGGCAGCAGGTCCTGGTCGACGAGCGCCTGGCGATAAGCGTCCTGGACGAGGTGGTCGACGGCGTCATCGAGGATCGCGCCCGGCCCGAGGTGGCGCTCCAGGAGCGGCCGGGGTGCCTTGCCCGGCCGGAACCCGGGCACCCTCGTTCGCCGGGACAGGTGCCGGACGGCCTCGTCGACGGCGCGTTCCAATCGCTCGGCGGGCAGCTCGATCTCGAGCACGACCGTGGATTTGGGGGCTGGGGTGGCGGTGATCTGCATCGCTCACGAGTATAGGGCGGTGCTCGTGAGCGGGCCGCAGGGCCCGGCGACCGGTGCGGGGTGGGGCCGCCGACCGGTGCGGCGTCCTCAGTTCGGTGGCTGTTTCCTCGCCGAGCACTGGGCGTCGATCCACCGCTTGCCGGCATCCCAGTAGTCGTCCCCGGGTTTCATTCCGCGCATGGCGGCCTCGGCCTCCCATGCACCACACCAGCGCTCGGCCACGTTCGGATCCATGCCCGACCCCGTCAGCGCACCGCGGATGGCCGCGCGCCGAGCATCGCTGGTGGACTTGTCGTTGTCGCTCATGGCCGCCTCGGGTGTCGCTCCGTTGTGGTAGGCGAGAGAGGGGTCGAACCTCCACGCCGCTTTCGCGGCACCGGCTCCTAAGGCCGGCGCGTCTGCCATTCCGCCACTCGCCCCTCCCCGGAGTCTAGCCGCGCGGTTCGAGAATGACGACGGCCGTTTCCCGTGACCGCAACCCAGCGTAGTCGCCGTCGCCAAACGCAACCCATCGCGCCCAAAGCCGATCTCGCTCGTCGCCGCTCGCGGCACGTCCGGTCACCAGCCTGGAGCCGTTATGGAGGTCTACCGTCGCATCTGCATGGGCGAGCAGATTGAGCCACCATGCGGGCTCAGGATCGGCCCAACCGTTCATGGCCAGGGTGACGAGGTTCGGTCCGTCGTCCAGGTAGCCGAGGATGGCAATCCGTTCCTCGCCAGTGCGCCGGCCGACCGTCCTGAGGCGGAGCATGCCCCATCGACCGGGCTTGGCACTCCGCAGGCCGAGACGCCCCCTCGTGACCGAGAACACCGCTCGATGCATGAGCCAGAAGGACCGGATGAACCAACGCGGTGGCAGACGCGGCGCCCGCTTCGTTGTTTCCTGCCTGGTTGTTTCCGTGGTCATGGCTTGTCTCCCGAGAACTGGAACACATCGTCGAGCGGCACTCCGAACACGCCTGCGATCTGGAACGCCATCTCGAGCGACGGCGAGTAACGCCCCTGCTCGATGGCGATGATGGTCTGGCGCGTGACACCGATCCGGTCGGCAAGCTCGGCCTGCGTCATCTCGTCGTTCGCAAAGCGCAGGCGCCGGATCTCGTTGGTAACCCTGGTTGGCTTGCTCACCCCTAGAACCCGCGGCGGTAGATCACGAGCTTGACCACCGCTGCCGACAGGCCGGACACGACGAAGATCAGGTACATGGCGTTGGCAATCCAGAAATGGGGAGCCTCAGCGAGCGCCAAGCCGAGGGGCACGATCATCCCGAAGGTGACGACGATGCCGCCAACGTATTCGCCCAACCGGTTGATGTCCCGATCCCGGACATCGGACTTGCTGGCGTCCTCACCTGACAGGATCGACGAGAGGATGGCGACCCCGATCGACGCCGCGATGGACAGGCCGATCGTGGCGCCGATGGCCGTCAGCAGCGGCACCTGGTAGTCGATGTCGCCCACGGCGGTCATCGGCAGTTGACTGAGGGTCGTGGCGAAGTACACCGCCGCCGTCGCGACCGCAATCACGGTCACGACCCACGTTCCCTTCTCTTCGAATGACATTGATCGCGAGCTCCAATGTAAAGGGTTCTTGACATGGCCGAATGTATGACAGGGTCGACATCATGTCAAGAGTCTTTTACATGGCGGGTCGACGTTCGCCCCCTCGCGACCAGATGCTGGTACCAAACCGTGTTGGAGTCGAAGAATCGCGCGGGAGCGTCAGGCTCCGCTGCGATCCGTTTCGTTGTCCCGGGCGACGTCCGACGGCTTCTGGTCAGCCCTACGCTTCTCGACCTCGTCCTTGGCGCGTTCGCGAACCTCGGCGAGACGGGCCTGGAACCCGTCGTCGTCCGGTCGGAGGAACCACTCGGCCGCAGCCTTCGCGCCACGCATCAGGATCGGCCGTGCGGCCGTCGCGGCCAGGGAGCCGACGCCGCGGTTCTTCTCGGCCTCCTTGGCATACGCCGCGAAATCGCGCTCGATCGCCCCGCGGACCTTGTCGCCATCGTCGCCGAGCTTCTTCAGCGTCTTCTCGATCTCCTTGGGCAACATCTGCTTGGGCAGCTCGGCCGTTGGGCCGAACACGGCCCGACGAGCCGCACCGAAGATCCGTTTCGGACCACCGAGCACCACGAACCCGGCACTGCCCGCGATCGCCGCGGCCTTGGCCGGACTCGCCCGAACCTTGGCCGGGATGTCCAAGGCAGCGCGCGCCGACGCCTCGAGGGCGTCGATCTCGTCGCCGAGCGCGGCTCGCGCCGCTAGGACCCGATCCCGGGCGGCATCCGTTTCTGTAGCCACTCGAGTGTCTCCTTGCCGGTTTCGATGGTCTGGGTCGGATAGAAGCGTTCCTGCAGGTCGCCAACCTCGATCCCCTCGCGGGCGACGTCGACGCCCATCACCCCGATCCAGGTCAGGTAGCCGACGGTGATCCCGAGGGCAGCGCCAACCTGGGGGCCGAAGGTGATCGCGCTGAAGGCGCCCAGCAGTGCGCCGAGGATCACGAGCCCCACGATGGCCGCCACGCGACCACCCCCCGATCCGATCTTGACGGCTGCCGCGAACCCGATCAGGGCACCGACCAACGCGCCGAACAGCAACCCGATGACGAGGGGGCGTACGCCGATCTCGACGTTCAGTGTGGCGGCCTCGCCGGCGGCCGCGTACGCCTGGTTCGGCAGCTGGAGGCCGAGCACCACGCCGAGGACGACGGCGACAACGACACCGACGGCCAACGACCGGACAATCCGGCCGGCACTGACGCCTGCCGCCATCAGCCCGGCGGCCACGGCAATCGCCGTGAACGCAAGGATCCCGTGGAGGATCCCCCAGCCGATCGAACCGAGGAGCCAATCCCCGAGGAACAGCGCCGTGCCGATGACCGCGAGGAGGCCGGCCATGATGACGACGACGATGGCGATCGCCACGAGCGCCGCGATCCGGGTGATCTCGTCGCGGATCGATGAGAGCTCGGCCTTGGCCAGGTCGACATGCGCTTCGACGAGACCCATCGCAGCATCTCGCGTCGCCAGCAGCTGCGCCCGCATGCCGCGCGCGGGCCGGCGCGCGTTCGCACCCGGCTGGGATGCGGTCGTGGATTCGTCCAGGGGTCGTCCTCCGGCTGGCGAATGGGCGCCGGGCGGGCGCGGGGTCCGGTCGATGATACCAGCGCGACCATCGCGCTCCGCGTTGCGGGTACCCCTCAAGGCGTTACGGACGCTACGCTGCGAGCCATGGCCCCCGCCACGTCCAGCCACCGCACCCGCAGGCTCCTGACCGCGGAGATCCTGAGCATCGGCACCGAGCTCACGGTCGGCGACACCCGCGACACCAATGCTGGCGAGCTGGCTCGCGGTCTGACGTCCCTCGGCGTCCGGGTTGCGCGCCTGACGGCCCTGCCTGACGATCTCGATGCCGTCACCGAGGCCTTCAAGGGAGGCGTCGCTCGCGCAGACCTCGTCGTGTCGACCGGCGGTCTGGGCCCAACCCCGGACGACCTGACGCGGGAGGCCATCGCGGCTGCGGTCGGCGAGGCGCCGGTCGTGGATCCCGAAACCGAGCGCTGGCTCCGGGAACTGTGGAGCCGGCGAGGCATGCCGTTCCCCGAGCTGAACCTCAAGCAGGCGTGGCTGATCCCGTCGGCGCGACCGTTGCCCAATCCGA
The DNA here is from genome assembly GCA_963809045.1 of uncultured Chloroflexia bacterium. GTDB lineage: Bacteria > Chloroflexota > Limnocylindria > Limnocylindrales > CSP1-4 > SPCO01. Next base: position 1,602,022 of record CAWEHW010000004.1, on the reverse strand, counting down.
ATGGGACGGCACCCGGCTGGCTCGTGTCCGCGAACGATGGACAGGTTGTCGTGGCCCTCCCGGGCCCACCACGAGAGATGCGACCGATGTGGGCCGACCATGCGCTGCCGATCCTGCGCGAGCGCGGGCTCGGGACGGAGATCACGGCACGAACGTACCGCCTCACCGGGATCGGGGAGTCACAGGTCGCGGAACGGCTGGGTGAGGCGCTGCTGCGGGCGTCCAACCCGATCGTGGCAACCTACGCGCGGGTCGAAGCGGTCGATGTCCGCATCTCCGCGACCGCGGAGCCGCCACGGAGCGCCGACGAGCTCGTTGAGGAAGCAGCCGCCGCGGTCCTCGATCTCCTGCATGGACACGTCTGGGCGACCGGCGAAACCACGTGGAGCGAGGCCATCGGTTCGCGACTTGGCGAACTCGGGTGGACGCTGTCTGCGGCGGAAATCGGGACCGCGGGGAGCTTCGGTCACCTGATGGGCGACACGGATTGGTTCCGCTTCGACGAAACGATCTCGCTCGACGCGCCGGCCGCGGGCGCCCACGGGGACGCGGAGGACGCCGACCGTGACGATGACGACTTGCTGACCTTCGCACGGCGAGCGCGAGAGCTCGGTGGCTCCGCGGTGGGTGTCGCCGTACGGGCGCGCGCGAGAACCGGCGACACGGCAGTCGCAATCGCGATCAGCACCCCGACTGCGGAACGCACGGATCGCCGGATCGTGTTCCTGACCGGTCCGCTCGGGCGGTCGCGATCGGCGCTCGCCGCCGCCGCATACCTCCTCGAGACACTGCAGTCCTCCTGAACCCGCAGCACGGCTCCTACCACCGCTGCCCCGGGTGCGCTGTCGCCCACGTGACAGGCCCGGCGTCGGCGTTGTTCCATCGCCGGCGCTGACACGCCGTACGATGACGACCATGACTGACCATCGGGGACGCCTGCGCCTCACCGTGCTCGGAAACAGCACGGCCGTCCCCCACCCCGAGTCGGCCGCCGCCGGGTACCTGGTCGAGTGGGAGGACACCGCGGTCATGCTGGACGCCGGCCAGGGCGTCATCCGGTCGCTCCAGGATCGCATGGACCCGCACGGGTTGGCCGCCGTCGTGATCGGCCACATGCACGCCGACCACTCGCTCGACCTTGTCGGGCTTCGCTACCTCTATCCGTGGGGCGAACGTGCTTCCGATCCCCTCCCCGTCCACCTGCCCCCGGGCGGCCGAGCCAGGCTCGACGCGCTCGCGATGGGCATCTCCGAACGCGTAGGGTTCTTCGACGACGCCTACGACGCCGTCGAATACGACCCGGACGAGCCACTGGTCATCGGTCCGCTGACGATCCGGTTCACCCGGGGCCGCCACTACGTACCGGCCTGGGGACTCACCGTCGAAGCACCCGACGGGGCCCGCTTGGCCTACACCGGCGACACGGGACCCAGCGAGTCGGTGGTCGAGTTCTGTCGAGACGCCGACCTCATGTTGATCGAGGCAGCGCTGCGGAACTCAGCACACGACGACTTCGAGCGCGGCCACCTGACCCCCGAGGAAGCGATCGACATGGCGACCCGCGCCCGGGCGCGCTCGGCGTTGCTGGTCCATTACTCCCCGACGCGGCGACCCGAGCTGGAGAGTCTCTGCGCGGTCGCCGGCCCGTGGATCCGGCCGGCGGTCCCCGGACTCAGCGCCGTCATCCGTCCGGGCGAGCCGGCCGAACTGTCGGCACCGGCGGATCAGGAGATCGTCAGGACCGGCTGACCCACGTTCTGCGCGGCGCGCACGCTCATGCGCGCGGCCACGGTCCGGGCGATATCGGTCAACGCCTTCGCCGCGGGACCCGGTTCTCGCTGCGCCACAGCGGGGACGCCCACGTCGGAACCCTGGCGCACCGTCACATCCAGCGGGATGCCGCCCAGGTACTCCAGGCGATGGGTCGCCGCGAACCGCTCCCCGCCGCCACGGCCGAAGATCTCGGTGAGTTCCCCGCAGTGCGGACACGCGAAGGCGGTCATGTTCTCGACCAGGCCGAGGACCGGCACGCTCATCCGCTGGAACATCGCGAGGGCCTTCCCGACGTCGGCGAGCGCCACCTCCTGCGGCGTCGTCACCAGCACGGCCCCGGAGATCGGGACGGCCTGGGCCAGGGTCAGCTGGGCATCGGAGGTCCCGGGCGGGAGGTCGATCACCAGGTAATCGAGCTCGCCCCACTCGACGTCCCGCAGGAACTGCTGGATCGCGCCGCCCACGAGCGGGCCACGCCAGACGATCGGCTGGCCTTCCGGCACGAAGAACTGGATCGAGATCGTCTTGACCCCGTACCGCTCCAGGGGCGTGATCTTGTTGTTCGAGCTGGCCTTGGGCTGCCCTTCGAGACCCATCATCAACGGGATGTTCGGGCCCGTGATGTCGGCGTCGAGGAGGCCAACGGTCGCGCCCGCCTGCGCCAGGGCAACCGCGAGGTTGACGCTGACCGTGCTCTTGCCAACGCCGCCCTTGCCGGATGCCACGGCCAGGATGTTCTTGACCCCGGGGACGAGCTGCTCCGCCTGGCGTGGCTGCGCCCGCCGGACCATGGCGCCCCAGGTCAGGTCCACCGCCTCGACACCGAGCGGGGCGAGGACACGGTTGACATCGGCTTCGATCTCGTCCTTGAGGGGACAGGCCGGCGTCGTCAGCTCGATCGTGAACGCGACCCGGGTCCCATCGATCGTCAGGTTCCGGACCATGTCCCGGGTGACGATGTCCCCCGGCAGCTCTGGTTCGCGGACCGCGCGAAGCGCGTCGAGAATGGCTGCTTCGCTGATCGAGATCATCGATGGACCTTCCTGGCCGATGCCTTCTGACAGGGATTGCGTCGTAATCCTACCCCGCGCTGCGCCGACGAGCCCGCAGCTCGTCGGACGGCGTCCAACCGCGACACGAATTGGACCTTCGGCGCCGGTCTCGCGGTGCGCCGCGCTTCCTTGACACCCCCTGCGCGGCGACCATATTCTCCGCGCCATCCCCGCTTGGCGGCAGCTCGCCGCTCTCCTCTCCGTGCCTGGAGTGCCAAGGACCTTGCCGACCGTAGACGTCAGGCTCGTGGACGTGGTCAAGAAATTCGGCGATGCGGTCGCCGTGGACCACATCAACCTCGAGGTCCTCGATGGGGAGTTCTTCAGCCTGCTGGGCCCATCCGGCTGCGGCAAGACGACCACCCTGCGGATGGTCGGCGGCTTCGAGGAGCCAACCTCCGGCCTGATCGAGCTGCAGGGCCAGGACGTGACGTGGCTTGCCCCCTACAAGCGGAACGTCAACACCGTCTTCCAGAGCTATGCCCTGTTCCCGCACCTGACGATCTTCGAGAACGTCGCGTTCGGGTTGCGTCGTCGGAAGGTCAAGGACAGTGAGATCAAGTCACGCGTCGCCGAGATGCTCAAGCTCGTCGAGCTGCCAGGCTATGAGCGGCGCAAGCCCACCCAGATCTCCGGCGGCCAGGCCCAACGCGTGGCCCTCGCTCGCGCCCTTGTCAACAAGCCCGCCGTGCTCCTCCTCGACGAGCCCCTCGGGGCGCTCGACCTCAAGCTCCGCCGCCAGATGCAGGTGGAGTTGAAGCGGATCCAGCAGGAGGTCGGGATCACGTTCATCTACGTGACCCACGACCAGGAAGAGGCAATGACGATGTCCGATCGCATCGCCGTCATGAACGCCGGGAAGTACGAGCAGCTCGGCGACCCCGAGAGCCTGTACGAGCGACCGGCGACACGGTTCGTGGCCGGCTTTCTCGGCATCAGCAACCTGCTCGTGGGCGACGTCGAGGGTGCGGACTCCAGCTATGTGACGGTCCGCCTGGGCGATGATTCCCGGGTCAGGGCACCAAAGCTCGCGGCGGACGGTGCGAAACGGGTGGCCGTGGGCGTACGGCCCGAGAAGATCCGTTTGCGTGAGGCCTCGGAGGCGGCTCCAGCCGGTCACAACGAGCTCACCGGGGTCGTGCGTGACGCGTCCTATCTCGGCGTCAGCACCCAGTACCAGGTCGAGGCTCGCGGGGGCGTGCGGCTGACCGTGTACGAGCAGAATGTGGAACGAGCGACGCGCGCGGAGCTCTGGGCTCCAGGCGAGGCGGTCCGCATGACCTGGGCACCCGATCACAGCTTCGTCGTCAGCCAACCCGGGGGCGTCGAGCCGGCGCCAGGCGCGCCCCGAGCAACGGCTCCGGTTTCGGCGTGACCGCCGGTGGCCGGGTCATGAGAGGAGACCCATGACCGCACTCGAGACCCGACTGGCGCTGGAGCTCGACCGTCGTCGCTTCCTGCAGGGAACGGCCCTGACGGGCGTGGCGGCCTTCATCGCGGCGTGTGGCACGAGCGGCACCGGCGGCTCTCCGGCCGAGACCGGCGGCGGCGCCACGACGGCACCGTCCGCGGGTGGCGCCGAGCAGACGCCGTCGGCGGAGCTGAACTTCGCCAACTGGCCGCTGTACATCGACACCGACGAGGACGACCCGAGCAAGCACAAGACCCTCGACGACTTCACCGCCGAATACGGGACGGTCGTCAACTACTCCGAGGTGATCAACGCCAACGACGAGTTCTTCGGGACGATCCGGCCGGCGCTGGAAGGTGGCCAGGACAGCGGCTGGGACATCGTCGTTCTGACCGACTGGATGGCCGCCCGGCTCATCCGCCTTGGTTGGGCTGAAACGTTCGACCTCGCCAACATGCCGAACAAGGTCGCCAACATGCAGGACGTCTACAAGGGCGTCGACTTCGACCCGACCGACGATCACCACGCCCCGTGGCAGAGCGGCATGACCGGTCTCGGCTACGACGACGCCGTCACGGGCGAGCAGACCAGCCTCGAGGCGCTGTGGACGATTGACCCGCGCTGGACGGGCAAGGTGACGTTCCTCAACGAGATGCGGGACTGCATCGGCCTGACCATGCTCCGGGCCGGCAAGGACCCCAGCCAGGCCACCGTGGCTGACCTGGAGGCGGCGATCACGGCCTGTCAGAAGGCGGTCGACGACGGGATCGTCCGGGCGTTCACCGGCAACGAATACGCCGAGGACATGGTCGCCGGCAACGTGGTCCTGGCCATGGCCTGGTCCGGGGACATCATCGTGAAGCAGGCGGAGAAGGAGACGCTCGCGTGGCGCCTCCCGCAGCAGGGCGGGATGCTCTGGACGGACAACATGCTCATCCCCAAGGGAGCCGCTCACAAGTACACGGCGGAGCTGATGATCAACTTCGTCTACGACCCGGCAATTGCCGCGCAGATCGCGGCCTGGGTCAACTACGTGACCCCCGTGAAGGGCGCCCAGGAGGCGCTCGCTGCCCTGGATCCGGAGCTCGCGGAGAGCTCCCTGATCTTCCCGTCGGCCGACGTGCTGGCGAACGTCAAGATCTTCAAGAGCCTGACCGAGGACGAAGAAACGGAGTTCAACGACAAGTTCTCGGCACTCCTCGGCGACTGACGGGCCGGCAGAGGGCTAGGGACCGATGGGCGCGCGCCAACGGCTGAACCGCCTCACGCCCTACCTGTTGCTGGCGCCCGGCATGCTCTGGCTGCTCGTGTTCTACGTGTACCCGAGCATCCAGATGTTCATCAGCTCGTTCTGGTCGGGCACGCTGGAGACCGGGTTCAGCGTGTCGCTGTCGAACTGGACGACCTACACGGACGCGCTGGAGCGCTACGGGCCGCAGTTCAGCCGCTCCATCGTCTACGGCGCGGCAGCCACCCTGGTCTGTTTCCTGATCGCCTATCCGCTGGCCTACACGATTGCGTTCCGTGGCGGGCGCTACAAGAGCCTGCTGCTGTTTTTGGTCATCGCGCCGTTCTTCACGAGCTTCCTGCTTCGAACCCAGAGCTGGAAGATCATCCTGGGCGACGACGGGATCCTCTTCGGTCCGCTCAAGGATCTCGGGATCCTCGGCCCGGACTTTCGCGTGCTGGCAACGCCGGCAGCTGTCGTGGCCGGCATCGCCTACAACTTCCTGCCGTTCATGACGCTCCCGATCTACGTGTCGCTCGAGAAGATCGACACCCGGCTCGTGGAGGCGGCCAAGGACCTGTTCGCCGGGCCGTGGCGACCGGGCGGAGCCATCGCGGGTGGCATCGTCGGGGCCCTGCTCGCGGGGATCCTCGCCGGCGCATTCGAATATGCGATCGCCCCGATCGCCGTCGGGGGGGCAGTCGTCGGTGTCCTGATCGGGACCTTCTTCCTGTCGGAGTCGTTCGTCCGGATCGTGCTCCCGCTGTCGTTACCGGGCGTCTTCGCCGGCTCGCTGCTGACGTTCATCCCCGCCATGGGCGACTTCGTCAACGCCGAGCTTCTCGGAAACACCCAGACCCGGATGATCGGCAACGTCATCCAGAGCCGATTCCTGGAGAACAACGACTATCCGACCGCGGCAGCCCTCAGCTTCATCCTGATGGCCGGGATCCTGATCGCGGTGGCGATCTACGCCCGGCTGCTCGGGACGAAGGAACTGACGAGCTCCGGATGATCGAGCCAGGACCCACCCGATGACCGCCGCCGCTCCACATGCCCGGCCGCGCCAGGCCGGCCTGATCAAGTTCCTCGACCGCTACCTGCTCTACGTCTATACGGCGTTCGCGATCCTGTACCTGATGCTGCCCGTGGCCGTCATGGCCCTCTTCTCGGTCAACGACCCGCCCGGCAAGAGCAACGTGACCTGGCACGGCTTCTCCCTCGACGCGTGGCTCAATCCGTTCGGCGTCCCGCAGCTGTTCGATGTCGTGCGGACCAGCGTCGTGGTGGCCCTGCTGTCGACGATCGCGGCCACGACGCTCGGCACGCTGATCGCGCTGGCCCTCGTGCGCTACGGCTTCCGCGGCTCGGCCGCGACCAACATCCTGATCTTCCTGCCAATGGCAACGCCGGAGATCGTGCTCGGCGCTTCGCTCCTGACGCTGTTCGTGGCGATCGGCAATCCGCCGTTCTTTCCGACGAACTTCCTGACCATCCTGATCGCCCACATCATGTTCAACATCAGCTACGTGGTCGTGACCGTCCGGGCGAGGCTCTACGGCTTCGATCGCCACCTCGAGGAGGCGGCGATGGACCTGGGCGCGAACGAGTGGACGACCTTCTGGAAGATCACCTTCCCGATGATCCTGCCGGGGATCATGGCCGCGGCGCTGCTCGCGTTCAGCCTGTCGATCGACGACTACGTGATCACCAGCTTCACCGCCGGCCGCACGTCGACGTTCCCGATCTTCATCTGGGGCTCCGCGCGTGTCGGCGTCCCGGTGCAGGTCAATGTCATCGGGACGGCGTTCTTCCTGATCGCGGTCGGCTTCGTGGCCCTGACCACGATCTTCCAGTCCCGGGCTCGCCGGCCGTTGCCGCCGCCCACTGCAGATCCCAAACCCGTCGAGACGGACTCGACGCGCGCTGTCCTCACCGAAGTCGAGGCCTGATCCGATGGTCGAAATCGCGCACGGTGCCCGAGGCTCCGAGTCGTCAACGTCCCCCGGGTCTCCCCTGCCCGACCACGCGGTCGTGCCCGGGGTGTGGGGTCGAATCACCAACCTGGACGTCGACCGCGGTGAGGGTTCGTGGTTGATCACCCGGGACGGCGAGCGGTACCTCGACTACACCTCCGGCATCGGCGTCACCAACACGGGCCATGCCCATCCAAGGGTCGCAGCAGCCGTTGCCGCGCAGGCATCGAAGTTGCTCCACGGACAGCAGAACATCCTGTACCACGAGCCCGGGCTGCGCCTCTACGAGCGGTTGCGGACCTTGCTCCCGGGCGGCCCGTGGCAAGCCTTCCTGTCCAACTCGGGTGCCGAGGCCGTGGAGGCCTCGGTCAAGCTCGCGCGGGTCGCCACCGGGCGCCCGGCCATCCTCGCGTTCCGCTACGGGTACCACGGGCGCACGGCACAGACGATGGCGTTGACCTCGGCCAAGGACGTCTACCGCGGAGCGTTCGAGCCGCTTCCCGGGTCGGTCTACCACACGGCCTACCCGTACTGCTACCGCGCGCCGGGGGGCGCCCACGCCCCGGATGCGTGCACGTGCGATTGGGAGGCCCAGCTCGACCTCACGTTCCACCAGTTCATCTACCCCGATCGCGTGGCCGCGGTCATCGTCGAGCCGGTCCTCGGCGAAGGCGGCTACCTCGTTCCGCCACCCGGGTTCCTGCCCCGCCTTCGCGAGATCACGCGGCAGCACGGCATCCTCCTGATCGCGGATGAGGTGCAGACCGGGTTCGGGCGCACCGGCGAGCTGTTTGCGATGCAGCACTGGGGTGTCGAGCCGGACATCACGGTCATGGCCAAGGGCATCGCCTCAGGCTTGCCGCTCTCGGGGATCCTGGCCCGGGCCGAGCTGATGGCCGCGTGGAAGCCCGGCAGCCACGGCGGCACGTACGGCGGCAACGTCGTGTCGTGCGCTGCCGCGAACGCGACGCTGGACGTCATCGAGGACGAGGGCCTGGTCGCCAACGCCCGCGAGCGCGGGGCCCAATTCCTGGCCGGTCTCCGCGGCATCGCCGCGAAGTACGCGAGCGTCGGCGACGTCCGCGGGCTCGGCCTCATGCTCGCGCTCGAGCTGGTCAAGCCGGGCGTCGGGGATGGCCGCGTCCCGGATCCGGACCTGACCAAGCGCATCCAGGCCGAGGCCCTGGCGCGGAACCTGATCGTGCTCACCGCGGGCACGTACGTGAACGTGATCCGGATCATCCCGCCGCTCGTAACCACGGCGGACGAGGTGGCGTTGGCCCTGTCGGTGATCGACGACAGCCTGGCGGCTGCGGGAGCCTAGACGGCACCGGCCTCGCGGATCGGGCCGCCGGATTGGCCTGCACGAGGAACGATGAACGGTTTCGAACCAGCGGCCCTCCTCGCGATCGTCGGCCTCATCCTGGTCAAGGAGGCCGGCGTCCCGATCCCGGTCCCGGGCGACCTGATCGTGATCGGTGCCGGCGTGGCTGCCGGTCGTGGCGAGCTGGACCCGGGCGTGGCGCTGCTGGCCATCGTCGTCGCGAGCATCGTCGGTGGCGTCTTCCAGTACGGCCTCCTTCGGTCGGTGGCGCGGCCGCTGATGCTGCGATTGCTCGAGCGCTTCGGCTCCGCCGAACGCGTGGAACGCCAGACGGATCGTCTCCGGCGAGGTGGGACGCGCTCAGTTGCCGTCGCCCGGTCGACGCCCGGGGTCCGGATCGTGGCGATCGCCGCAAGCGCCCTGGCGGGCATCCCGGCCGTGGCCTTCGCCGCGGGCCTGGCGATCGGCAACGCGCTGTTCATCACCGCCCACTTCGGCCTCGGATACATCCTGGGCGAGCCGGTCGTGACCGCCGTCGGCGGTGCGCTCGGGCCGCTCGCGATCGCGGCCGTCGGCCTGGCGGTCATCGGCGGGATCGGCTGGCTGCTCCTGCAGCGTCGCCGCGGGCAGCAAGGCGATTCCCCGCTTGCGACGGTCGCGTCGTGGGCCGATGCATGTTGTCCGGCCTGCCTGACGCTCGCCGCCGTCGACCGATCGACGGCCTGATGGAGTCCGGCTAGCCCGGATCCTCCGTCGTCACCGGTCGCGGCGGGAAGTCGCTCGCATCGAACAAGCCGCGCGTGCCCAGCGGCTCGGGCAGGACGATCTCGACCGGGTACGCCGGGTTGCCCTGGCAGTCCTGCGCGGTCGTCTGCGCCCGGATGCCCATGGCGATCTGGAGACCGTCTTCCCTCGTGATGATGGTCGGCGGGAGGACGCGACCCTCCGGCGGCTGCCCGCTCGCGCATTCGACTTCGCGGATCAGGATCGCGAGTGTCGTCGTCTCCGGCGCGAGTGGCGGGCCCGCCGGGTCGAGCCACCAGGTGGCGAAGTTGACGCCGTCGGGCGCAGCAATCGCGAGGTTGCACTGGCCGTACTCCGTCGCCTGGAGCGTCCCGTTGAGGACCCCCACCGTGACCGTCACCCACTGCGTGTCGGCCGTCCCGGACGCCACGAACGTCACGCCGGACGGGTCGTCGATCACGCGATGCCAGCCGCCGGCCGGAAACTGCGACTCTGGTGGCGCTTCCGCGATGGTCGCCCTGAGGATCCCGGCCGCGGGATCCATCCCGAGCTCGGCGAGCCCGAGCCCCGCCAACGCCTCCGGCGGGAACAGCCGCTCAGGATCGCCGCAGGTGAGCGCCGGGCGGGTGACCCAGGCGGGATCGATCGTCGCTTCGGCTGCGGGGGTCGATGGCTCGACGGTCGCGCCGGACCCGCCCGGGCTTGGCACAGGATCCGGGCTCGGTGCCTGGGGCGACGGCTGGCACGCGGCCACCAGGCACAAGAGGGCGCAAGCGATCAGCAGGTGGTGTCGTGGAAACATCTGATTCCCCATTTGAGGAGCAATTCAACCGGTGGTTCGGAGCCGACTTAGGAGTTCCTTGTGTAGGACGCCGTTGGTGACCAGAAAGGTCCGCGTATCGAGGCGCTGGGCGCCATCGAGATCCGACCAGCGCCCGCCCGCCTCCTCGACCACGATGGCCGGGGCAGCCGCGTCCCAGGGCGACAGGTCGACCTCGACCATGCCTTCGGCGGCGCCCTCGGCCACCAGCGCATACCCCCAGAAGTCGCCGAACCCGCGCTCGCGCCAGACGTCGTCGAGCAGGGACTCGAACCCGGGAGCGCGACCCGACGACCGGATGTCGCGGGCGCTTCCGTAGAGGAGCTGCGAATCCCCGACCGCTGCGACGGTCGAGACCTTCAGCCTCCGGGGCTGGTCGCCCGACGCCGCCCGCACGGCCCAGGCTCCGCCTCCGCGCCACGCGTACCAGCGCTCGCCCAGCGCGGGCGCCGAGATCACCCCGGCCTGGAGCTCGCCGTCTTCCTCCACCCCCAGCAACATCCCGAAGAGCGGCACGCCCCGGATGAAGTTGTGCGTTCCGTCGATCGGGTCGATGTACCAGCGAATAGAAGCGTCCCCGCCTTCGATGCCGTATTCCTCGCCGACCAGACCGTGATCGGGGAACGCGGTCAGGATCCGTTCGCGGATCATCCGCTCGATCGCGGTGTCCGCCTGCGTGACGAACGTTCGATCTGGCTTCGTCGAGATCTCGAGGTCGCGTCGGAAATGTCGCATGGCGATCGCATCCGCCTCGTCGGCGATCGCGAGCCCAAGGTCGACCCAGGCGCGGCGCTCGTCGATCGTGCTCACGACCGGATCCGCTCGCCCTTCGGGTCGTACAGCGGCTCGCGCGACAACTCGAAGCCGATCCACTCCCCAAACACCTCCACCTCGCCGCGCGTGCCGATGGCCGCCCGATCGGGCGGCAGGTACGCGTACGCGATCGAGCGCTCGACGGCGAAGCCATAGCCACCGGAGGTCACCCGACCGACGATCTCGCCGCCGACCCGGACCGGCTCGTTGCCGAGGCAGACCGACTGCGGGTCGTCGAGCACGAGGCATCGAAGGCGTTTCCTCGGAGCGGCCTCCGTCGGAGCCATCAGGGCGTCGCGACCGAGGAAGTCGATCCCCTTGTCGAGTGCGACCGCGAAACCGAGACCGGCTTCATACGGCGTCTCGTCCGGGGTGATGTCGCTCGCCCAGACCCGGTACCCCTTCTCGAGCCGGAGCGCGTCGATCGCCCGGTAGCCACCGGCGACCAGGCCGTGCGGCACGCCCGCGTCCCAGAGGGTCGTCCACAACGTCCGGCCGTACTCGGTCTTCGCGTAGAACTCCCAGCCAAGCTCGCCCACGTAGGTCACCCGCAACGCCAGGACCGGGACGGAACCGACGGTGAGCTCGCGGGCGGTGAGGAATGGGAAGGCGGCATCCGAAACGTCGTCGCGCGTCACCGAAGCGACGATGTCGCGGGCGCGCGGTCCCCACAGGCCGAAGCAGACACGTGCCGATGTCGTGTCACGCAACGTGACCGAGCCATCGTCCGGCAGGTGGCGCCGAAGCCAGGCCGCATCGTGGTTGCCGAAGGCCGTTCCTGTCACCAGCAGGTACCGGTCGTCGGCGAGGCGGGTAGCGGTCAGGTCGGCCTGGATCCCGCCGCGCCGGTCGAGGAGTTGCGTGTAGGTGATCGTACCGACCGGTCGATCGATGTCGTTGGCGCACATCCGGCCCAGGAAAGCGGTTGCGCCCGGACCGGATACCTCCAGCTTCGCGAACGATGTCTCGTCGAACAGGCCGGCGGCCTTCCGCGTCGCGAGTGCTTCGCTGGCGATGGCCGTCGACCAGTGCATGCCCGCCCAACCACGCGGGCGGAGGGTCTCGAAGCCGGGCGCGGCGTTCGATTCGAACCAGTTGGGTCGTTCCCAGCCGGACTTCTCGCCGAACGACGCGCCCAGGCCGGCGAGGATCTCGTAGGTCGGTGAGGTCCGGAGCGGTCGCCCTGCCAGCCGTTCCTCATTCGGATAGTGGATGTCGTAGTACGTGGCGTACACCTCGGTCGTGCGGGCCAGCGTGTACGCCTGGGACCGGTACTGCGCGCCGAACCGCCGGATGTCCATCTTCCAGAGGTCGAGCTCGGGCTCGCCCTCGACGATCCACGAGGCCACCTGTCGCCCGATCCCTCCGGCGCCGGCGATCCCGTGCGCGCAGAACCCGGCGGCCACGAAGAACCCACCGACTTCGCTCTCGCCGAGGATGAACTCGTTGTCCGGCGTAAAGGCTTCCGGTCCGTTGATCATCCGATTGATGCCGGCATCGCCGATCGCCGGCACGCGACGGACCGCCCCGTCCATGATCTCGGCAAAGCGCGGCCAGTCCGGGGCAAGCAACTTCCCGTTGAAATCGGCCGGGACGCCGTCGAGCGACCACGGGGCCGGGTGCCTCTCGTAGCCGCCCATGCACAGCCCGCCCACTTCCTCGCGGAAGTAGACCAGGTTGTCCGGGTCGCGCAGCTGCGGGAGCCGGGCGTGGACGCCGTCGATCGGTTCCGTGAAGACGTATTCGTGGGCCATCGGGATGATCGGAACCGTGATGCCGGCCATGCGGCCGATCTCCGGCGCGAATATGCCACCGGCGTTGACCACGACGTCCGCGAGGATCTCGGAGCGTTCGCCGTGATGCTCGACGGTCACGCCGGTGACCCTGCCACCCGCGGTCGCAATCGCGACGACGCGGGTGTGGGTTCGGATCTGGACACCCTTGGCTCTTGCCCCCGCTGCGAGGGCGAGCGCCAGCCCGGACGGATCCAGCCAGCCATCGGTGGGCAGGAAGACCGCGCCGAGCACACCATCGGTCGACATCAGCGGGAACCGGGCCTGGGCCTCTCCGGCGCTGATCAGCTCGAGTGGCAGCCCGAACGTCTTCGCCCAGCCGGCCTGCCGCTGGAGCTCCTCGAGCCGCTCCCTCGATGACGCCAGCCGCAGGGAGCCAACCTCGTGCCAGGCCGGATCCGTGCCGGTTTCGACGGCCAGGCGTCGGTACAGGTCGACGCCGTACATCATCATCCGGGTGAGCGTGACGGAGCTCCGGAGCTGCCCGACGAGCCCTGCCGAATGGAACGTCGACCCGGACGTCAGCTCGGCGCGATCCACCAGAACGATGTCCGTCCAGCCACGCTCGGCCAGGTGGTAGGCGATCGATGTCCCGCCGACACCGCCACCGATGATCACTGCTCGGGCGTGGTCAGCCATCGGCCGTAGCGTATCGGGTCAACATGTGGCCGCGTCGTCCGGATCGACGTGCGGATCCGCATCGGCGCGACAATGCACCGGTGCCTGACCCATCGATCGGCCGCCTGCGGCAACTCTGCCTCGCACTCCCCGAGGTCACCGAGCGCCCAAGCCACGGCGAGGCGACGTGGTTCGTCCGCGACAAGGTGTCGTTCGTGACGACCGCCGACCACCATCACGACGACCGGGTCGGCGTTCTGGTGTGCCGCCCCCGATGGCGCGCAGGAAGACCTGGTCGCATCGGCGCCGGATCGGTTCTTCCGGCCGCCGTACGTCGGTCACCGCGGCTGGCTCGGTGTCTGGCTGGACGTGCCGGTCGACTGGGACGAGATTCACGCCCTGGTCGAGGACGCGTACCGATGCGTGGCGCCCGCCCGCCTCGTGGCCGCCCTCGACAACCCCTGACCGGCGCCCCGACCCGCTCCGGGTCAGTCGCCGAGCTCCGCGATGGCAGCCTCGAACCGCGGCTCGGCGGCGTTCGCCAGGAGCCGATCGAAGTGTTCCCGAGCGTACGCGACGAAGTCGATGTCGAGCGAGCTGATACCTTGCTGGAGCACGCCCCACATCGCTTCGCGGAAATCGGAGACGATCCGCATCAGGGTCAGCCGCGCGAGCCGTCGAGGTGCGACCTCGCCGTCATAGGCCTGGAGAAGGATCCGATCCTGGTCCTCGGTGAGCTCGTGATTGATGCTGAAGTTGCCGAGATCGAAGAACGGGTCGCCCATGCCGGCGTACTCCCAGTCGATGATCCGGATCCGCGTCCCGTCGTCGATGAAGTTCGCGCTCAGCAGGTCGTTGTGGCACGGCCGGAGCTCCATGGGATCGGCGACGAGCGCCGCCTCGATCCGTCGACTGATCGCGGTGGCCTCGTCGTACTGGGTCAGGACCGTCACACCTCGGGCGAGCGCCAGCGCCCGGTAGGCCTCGCAGATGCGCAACGGCACGAACAGCCCCGGGATCGCGGGCCCGTCGTGGATGCGACGAAGCGAATCGGCAACCCGGCGCAGGGTGTCCGGCTGCCGAACGACCTCGTCCGGCACGGGTGATCCGACGATGAAGCGGGTGACGAGGTAGCCCTCGGGCCGGATGAACGCGGTCACCTCGGGCCCCACGCCAACCTCGGCCGCGGCCATCGTGGCCGCGTATTCGACCTCGCGGCTGATTCCCAGGAGATGCGTGTCGTTGCCGGCGAGGCGGATGACCCAGCGATCCTGGGAGCCGGCCGCGTCCACCCGGAAGTTGCGATTGGTGATGCCGCCGGACAGCGCTGTCAGGGTCAGCTGACGACCGGCCAGCTCGGGCACCTTCTGCATAGCCCGAACGAGCTCGTCGTATAGCTCCCCCTGAAGAGGCTCGTCGTTCGTCATAGACGATCCAGCCACAAGAACGAGGAGCGCCGCGACGATCGCTCGCCGCGGCGCGCCAGCCCTCCCGTTCGATGCAAGGAGTTACCCGATCGTGGCTTCACCCGTAATGGCGTCCGCCCCTTCAGCGTCGGCCTCGCGACCGCGAACCGAGATGGCGTAGTAGATCGCGCCAAGCACGAGCAGGGTGAGCACGAGACTCTCGAAGATGGGCCAGGCCGGGAGGCCTTCGATGACGTTGCCGAACGGGGTGATAAACCCGTCGATCGTCGGGTTCGTGATAGCCCGGCCGTCGCCACCGAAGTCGCCGAACAGGGCCGGGTCCTGCCAGATCGCGATGTTCAGCAGCATGAGGCCGCCGTACACGATCGCGGCGACGTTGATGAGCTTGCCCCATCGGCCAAGGTTGAACCACGCGGGCGTTCGTGGCCAGCCACGGAACCGGGCGACGAGCACGCCAAGGTTGGTCAACAGGTAACTGAGGTAGATCAACCCTGTCGCGGCGATCGACACCGAGAACCCGCCGAGCGGGCCGATCACGAGGATGGGGATCGCTGCGAGAACGCCCACCGCGATCGCGGCGTTGGCTGGTGTGCGGAAGGTCTGGTTGACCTGGCCCCAGAGGCTGCCGAGCGGCAGGTGCCGGTCCCGGCTCATCGAGAACATCATCCGTGTGGCAGCGCCCTGGATCGCCAGAGTGCACACGAACACGGACGCCAGGATGACGAAGAGGTAGACCTCGCCGACCGTGATGCCCGCGATGAGCTCCGCCGTCAGGGTTGCCTGGATGGTCGTCGCGATCGGGAAGCCGAGTGCCTGACCTTCGGCGATCGCGGCGGGCATGTCCGGGATGGCCAGGATGACCGCCATCAGGAACACTGTCCCGACGAGACCGGAGATAACGACCGACCACAGCACGCCGCGCGGCGCCTGTCGCCCCGCGTCCACCGTTTCCTCGCCGAACGTGCCGGCCGTATCGAAGCCATAGACCACGAACAACGCCATGAACATGCCAAGCGCGAACGCCGGCAGGTAGTTGCCACCGGTCGCCCCCTCGGTCCCGCCAGACTCGAACAGCACGCCCGGGGACTGGTTGTTGGCGAAGAACAGCAAGACGAGCGCGAACACGAGCATCCCGAGGATCTCGGTGGCAACGCCAATGTTGTTCAGGAGCGCCAGGAGACGCACGCCGAACGCATTGATCAGCGTCGTGAGGATGAGCGTCACCAGGGAGATGGCGGTGAACATCGATGTCAGCCCGGTCGGATCAGGTGAATCGAGGAACCCTGGCTGCTGGACGATGCCGTCGATCACGAACGCGACGATGACGGCCACCGCGGTGACCGTGACGACCTGGGCCCAGAAGTAGAACCAGCCGGTGAACCAGCCGAGTGTCCGGTTCGACAGTCGCTTGGACCACTGGTAGATGGAGCCGGCGACCGGGAAGTGGCTGGCCAGCTCGGCGAAGACCAGGGCAACGATGAACTGGCCGATGATCACGATCGGCCACGACCAGAAGAAGGCCGGGCCGGCCTGCCCGATCCCGATCGAGAAGTTGCCGTACGAGCCCGTCGACACGCTGATGAAGCTGAACGCGATCGCGAAGTTCGAGAGGAACCCGAGGGTCCGCCTGAGCTCCGGCTTGATCCCCAGGGATCGCAGATGCGCGTCGTCCTGCGCGGCGATGTCCTGGGCAGTACCTGGTCCCGCCACGGGTTCTCCTCCTCCTGTCGCCGCACCACCGGGTGCGAGCCTGCCCTCTGGGGAGTGACACACGGACGCTTACGGACGATCCGGCCGGAATCCCTCATCCCGTGCCGGACCTGCGCGGGAGAATAGCACCGCAGGATGGGCCGTCAATCTTGGAAATTCGCGCCCGGAACTGCGAACGGGCGCGAGATTCGCAGGCGATCAGCCCGCGGCGACGGCCTCGCGGAGCGCGTCGGGCATCGGCCGATGGATCTCGACAGGTTGGACGTACTGCTCGACCATCGCCCTCGAGTCGTTCACGCCGAGCTCGGTGAACAGGTACGAGATCTTCCGCCGTTGGGCAGCCAGGATCTCGTCCTTCGACTCCAGCTCCCAGAGCTGGCGCTTGAACGGACCGATCGCCTTCTTGCGTGTCGTATAGACGAATTGCTGATCGGTCTGGCCGGCCTTGCGTTCGTCCGCGGTGTTCTCGAAGCACCAGGCCTCGATCTCGCGGTGGAGCGATTCGGGGAACGCGGGGTGCTCGAACAGCGCGTTCTGGAACCCGGTTGCGAGGTGGATCTCGGCCGTCTCGACGGCGGGGAACCGGTGGAACAGCTCGTCTGGCAAGGTCGATGCCCCGTGCTGGACGGCGCCGGCGAGGCCGTACGTCCGGGCGACCTCCCCAAGCTCGTGCAGGACCTCGAAATCGAGCTTGACCTCCGCGACCCCGCCGTCCGGCAGCGGCACCCCGCCGTGCGAGGTCCCCGTCTGGACACTCACCTTCGAGATGCCCGTCGCCCCGGGGGCACGAGCGTCGAGCTCGCGACGATAGCCATCGAGGTAGGCACGGAGCTCGGCGACGTTCGAGTTCTGGCTTCCGACCTCGCCGATCTCGCCGCCGACGCTGACGGTCACGCCGTCCGTCTCGAGCGAGCGGATCAACGCGGTCAGCTCGGCTGCGCGCGCGTAGTTCTCGTGCTGCTGTTCGTCGACGTTCGGCTTCGACAGGTCGACCAACGTCGAGGAGTCGATGTCGATGTTCCGGTATCCGGCATCGATCGCGAGCCGGCAGGCTCGCCGGATCTCCTCGGTCATCGCCTCCGGATCGGTGGCGTACTTCTTGGCGTTGAACTGGTAGTGATCGCCCTGGATGAACACCGGGTGCCGCCATCCCGCAGCGATCGCGCCGGCGAGCACCGCCGTCGCATAGTCGATCGGTCGCTGGAACGTGTAGGTCTGCTCGCTGCGGGCCAGCTCCAGGATCACCGCTCCGACGTCGGCGGCCTCCGCAGCGTCGAACACGGTCCGCGCCATGTCGAACGTCTGCGCCCGGATGTTGATGGCTGGGACGGTGAACCCATGTACCTCGCCGCGGGCACGCGCGTCGTACAGCCCCTGGATGCTCGCCGAGCGGGCCCCGAGCGCCAGGCTCGCCTCCCAGACGATCCACTGGGCCGCGGACGTTGTCGGCTCATCCGTCGCGAAGGCCGCGGTCCAGGCCAGGTCGCGGATCCCGGCGTCCCGCAACGCGGTCTCGTCATCGATCGTCAGGCGGTCACCGTCGAGGTGCGCGCTGGGGGCTATGCGAGCGAGCAGGTCAGCGGGCGAAGTCGCGACGTGAGGCATCGGAGCGCAGTCTCCTCGAGAGGATCGGGGAGCCCAATGGTAGCGGCCCAGGCAGGACCGCTCAGATCGTCGGCTTGACCACCATCAGGAAGATGATCGTCACCAGGAGGATGCCAGTGAACATTCCGCCGCGCTGGATGCGAGCGACAAGCGATCGCAACTCCGGCGGCGGACCGGATGCGCCGGGAGGTGGCGGCGCAGACGTGAGCTCGATGACCCGCGCAACGACCTTGCTCTGGTAGAAGTACGAATACCCATAAGCGGTGACGTACAGGACGATCGCTACCGCAAGCCACCAGAACGGACGGTCGAGCGGATTGATCTTGCGAACGAGCATCATCGCCGCGCCCGTGATTGGCAGCGTGATCCCGATTGGAAAGACCAGCCGATGGGTCAGCGTTTCCGAGACGCGAATCGCGAAGTTGCGCGTGTTGTGGCTCAGCTCCACCCATCGCTCCGATGAACCGGAACGCAAACGTTGGCCCGAAGGCGACGATTGCCCCGAGCACGTGCAGGAACAACAGGTACGGGAACAGCCAGCCCAGGTCCATCGCGCCCTCCTCCGCTGTGGCGATTGCCACCGCCATGAGGATAGGGCGCGGGAAGTACTCGGCGCGGCCGGATTGGCCGCTATGACACCCGTTTTGTCCGGCGGTTGACGAAGTCCACCAGGACGTACTCCCCCAGCCGCTCCGGACTTGCATAGAAGGCGCGGCCCCGGTTGAGCCTGGTCATGTGCGCCACGAAATCGGCGAGAGCGCGCGATCGCTCGAGCATGAACGTGTTGATCGTGATCCCGTCCTTCGTGCAGCGCTGGACCTCGCGCAGGGTTTCCGCGATCGTCCGGCGGGTTGGCGGATAGTTGAATTCGACCTGGCCGCCCTCGAAGTGGGCCGTCGGCTCGCCATCGGTGATGACCACGATCTCCTTGTTGGTCGCGGGCTGGCGAGCGAGGATCCGGCGGGCAAGCAGCAGGCCGTGCTGGAGGTTCGTCCCGTACTCGTAGCCGTGCCAGGTCAGCCCCGCGAGGGCGCCCGGAGCGATCTCCCGGGCGTAGTAGGCGAACCCGATGACGGTGAGCTGGTCGCGCGGGTACTGCGTCCGGATCAGGGCGTCCAGGGCGACCGCCACTCGCTTGGCCGCCAGAAAGCAGCCGCGCAGCAACATGGAGCGGCTCATGTCGACCAGGAGGACGGTCGACGTCTGGGTGAGGAGCTCCGTCCGGTGGACCGCGAAGTCGGACGGGTGGAGCCGAATCCCCCGGCCGGCGCTGCGGACCTCGGGTCCGACGTCGATGCCACGGACCTTCGAGTTCTCCTCGCGACCCAGGGCGTTGAACAAAGTGCCCTGCAGGTCGAGATGGAATGGGTCGCCGAACTCGTATGGCTTGGTCGTGTCGTCGCGCTCCCCGCCCCTTCCCGCACGCTCCAGCCGGTGGCCGCCAAACGCGTCGCGTTGGAGCCGCGCGAAGAGGTCGTCGAGCACCTTTTGCCCGATCCGCCGGTTGCCGCGCGGCGTGAGCTCGAGTCGCTCGCCGTCGCGGGTCAGGTACCCGGCCTCCTCCAGCCGACGGGCGAGGTCCTCGAGCGCGTCGAGATCCCGGATCGCGTCATCGCCCAGCAGATCGCGCACCTCGTCACGGTCGATCGACGCGAGGTCGGCGGTCGACTCGACATCGGCGAGGGTGTCCTCGAGCCGATCCATCGCCTGGAGCCGTCCGATCTGGGCCAGGGCTCCGTCGAGTCCGAGCGGCTCATCCCCGCCGAACGGGACCCGCTCGCCAAGACCACCCGGCAAGAGCATGTCCAGGTTCGAGGCCAGCTGTGCGAGGTCGATCAGGAGGCGGTCGTCCCGCAGGAGGGCTTCCATCATCGATTGCAGCTCGGCGCGCTGTTCCGCATTCATCGACCGCATGAGCGACTGCATCGCTGCCATCCGCTGCGCGAGCTGGTCGATGATGTCGTCGAACGTCCGTGCGCCGGGAAAGAACGCTCCGTGCCTGGCCAGGAACGGGGCCGCATCGGGCTCGCCACCGGCCAGCTTCTCCCGGATCAGCTCGTTGAGGTCGCGGACCATCTCCCGGTTCGCGGCGAGGTCATCCGGGGTCATCGACCGGATCGACTCGGACATTCCGGCGACGTACTGATCGAGGACCTGCTGCTGGAGCCGCTTCACCAGGGCATCGAACCGTTCGCGGGCTTCCGGTTCGAGGAAGTCGTAGTCCTGGAGCCCGCGGATCCGGTCACCGACGTCGGCCGGGAGGCTGTCGAGCTGGTCGAGGCGTCGGGCCGCGACGTCGCGGAGCATCCGGCGCAGCGCGGGCCGATCCTCGTCCGAGGCATCCGCGCCCACCGGCTCACCCTCGCCCGCCGGCTCCGCGGCGGTCGCCGCATCACCGGCGGTCGCCGGATTGGCGGCGCTCGGTCGGCCCGACTCGTCGAGCCGGCGCTGCACGCCTGCCCGTTCGTCGTCGACGATCTCGTCGAGCTCCCGGCGGATGTCGCGCAGGACGTCGCCGATCTCGTAACGGTCGAGGAGCGCCTCCCGCCGGCGCTCGAGCCGTTCGAGCAGGTCGCGCAGCCCGACCATGTCCCCGCGCGACGGATCGCCTGTCCGCCAGCCGCGTTCCATCAGCCGTCGGAGGGCCTCCGCCAGGTCACCCTCCGAGAGCACGTCATCGGCCAGCGCATCGAGGATCTCGTCGGCATCGAGGTCCGCGACCCGCTGGCTGCCGTCCCAGCGCGAATAGCGAGCCCGGGCGACCAACCCGTCGCCGCCGCTGCCGGCCGCAGCACCGCGCCTGGCCGCTGCCTCACGCCGGCGCACTTGCTCCGGCCCGAGATCACGCGGATCCGGCGAGTAGCTGGTCATCGCCCCCAGCGGACCTCCCGGCGTCGAGTTGACTGGCTGACGGGCCCGTTCACCGGTGGTAGACGGTCCCGCCGGGGATCCGGTCCTTGTTGAGCCGACGGCCGAGGTGGAGCCCCTCCAGCAGGAACTCGACGGCCGAGGCCACGACGGCCGGCTCCTCGGCGCCATCGGTCACGTCGAAGGCGCCCAAACCGCGAACGGCGTCGGCGAGCCCGGGGACCTCGCGCATCCACACGACGTATTCGCGCGACGGCGTTCGGTCGCCGGTCTCGACCGTGAAGCCGTCCTCGAAGGCCTCGATCACGCCCTCGAGATCGTCGAGCGAAGCGCGACGGCTGAACGTCGCGTGGAGCGCCTTCGTGATCAACCGCTCGACAATCCGCTCCTCAGGTGCTTCGTCGCCGATCGATTCGAGCTCGACCTTGCCAGCCGTGGACGCGATGACGGCCCCAAGATCCGAGACGCGGGGGGCGCCGACCGGTTCGCCGAGGCGAACCGCGCGTTTCAGCGCAGCCGCCTCCAGGACCTCCGCGTTCGCGACCGAGACGCGAACACTGACGCCCGAGCGCTGGCTGATCTCCGGCGAACGACGCGCCATCTGGGTCAGCTCGGCGACGAGCTCTTCCATGAACGGCGGAACCACGACGGTGGGCGTCCCCTCCTCCGCGTCGAAGCGCTGCTTCTCCTGGCGAACGATCGCCATCTCGTGTTCGAGCGTCCGCGGGTAGTGCGTCCGGATCTGCGATCCGAGTCGGTCCTTGAGCGGCGTGATGATCCGCCCGCGCGACGTGTAATCCTCGGGATTGGCCGACGCAACCACGTACAGGTCGAGCGGCAAACGGACCACGAATCCGCGGATCTGGACGTCCCGCTCTTCGAGGATGTTGAGCAGACCGACCTGGATCCGTTCCGCAAGGTCGGGGAGCTCGTTGATCGCAACGATGCCCCGGTTGGCGCGCGGGATGAGCCCGTAGTGCAGCGTCAGGACGTCGGAGAGATAGCGCCCCTCCGCGACCTTGATCGGATCGATCTCGCCGATCAGGTCCGCGATCGTGATGTCCGGCGTCGCGAGCTTCTCCGCGTAGCGCCGGTCTCGTGGGAGCCAGGCGATCGGGGTCGAATCGCCCTCGCGCTCGACGATGGCGACGGCAGCCGGGCTGACCGGTGCCAGCGGGTCATCGTTGAGCTCGCCGCCCTCGACGATCGGGAGCCACTCGTCGAGCAGACCGACCAGCAGCCGTGCCATCCGGGTCTTGGCCTGGCCCCGCTCCCCGAGGAACACGAGATCCTGGCCGGCCAGCACGGCGTTCTCGATCGCCGGGACGACCGAGTCCTCGTAGCCGACGACACCCGGGAGGACCTCGTCACCCGACGCCAGGCGAGCCAGCAAGTTGGCGCGCAACTCGTCCTTGACCGTCCGTGACCGGTACCCGCTCGCCCGGAGCTCGGCGAGCGTGGTCGGGAGCCGAGCGGCTGCGGAGCGGGACGGCTTGGTCACGGGAAACGGAGCCTACGGGCATGCCTCGAAGGCGTCAATCGAGCCACCCGCGACTCAGTTGGGCGCGTGCAACGGGTGGTCGCCGGGCGGCTGCGTTGCCGCCCCGGCGCGATAGCGTTCAATCGCCCTGCGGACCGTGTCGACATCCGTGGCTCGGCCTGCGACGAGCCCCTCGAGCAGCACCCGCCGGGCGTCGGCCTCGATCTCGAAGTCGCCCGGCCGCAGCCCGACGCGCATCGCCAGCTCCGGGATCACGCCCCACCCGAAGTGTTCGAAGGTCTGCCCGCCGGGATCCCAGGTCGCGAGCACGGCGGGGCCCAGGCGCTGGACGTGGCCATGGTTGTCGCGGACGATCGGTCGGATGTAGTGGGCGGCGACGATCCGTCGAGTCCCCTTGCTGTCCTGGCGAAGAACGAGCACGACACCCAGCCTCGACAGCTCGTCGTCGGTCAAGTCGAGCGGCTTCGAGCGGAGCTCGGCGAAGACGTCGTCGAGCGAGTCGCCGTGGATCGTGCCCGCCAGTCCGTACCCGATGGCCGCCGCCCGGGCCACGACCCGCGCCGCGTCGCCCCACGTGTACGCCGGGGTGTGGTCCGACAGCTCGGCGACCAGGATGGTGGTGTTGTCGGGTCGGATCTGGGGTCCGGAGACGGCCGGCACCGGGGTGCCGGGCCAGCCCAGCTCGGAAGCCTGGGGCAGCCAGTCGAAGGTCTCGTCGACCCCGCGAAGCTCAACGATGTTGATTGTCGGCGGGACGAAATCGAGCAAGGCCGTCAGCAGGGTCGTTTTGCCGACGCTTCGTGCGGCCCCGGCGACGAGGACCGGGACTCGGGCCTCGACGAGCAGCCACAGCGTCGCGGCCAGTTCCGCGTCGAGCGTGCCGGCGCGGATCAGCTCCGCGATCGACCGGGCGTCGGGCGGGA
Organism: uncultured Chloroflexia bacterium; assembly: GCA_963809045.1. Taxonomy (GTDB): domain Bacteria; phylum Chloroflexota; class Limnocylindria; order Limnocylindrales; family CSP1-4; genus SPCO01. The sequence goes on along the minus strand of CAWEHW010000004.1, from coordinate 1,578,436 downwards.
TGGGCCGGAATGCCCACCGGCCCGGCCCTGAGCGGTCAGCCATTGGTCGCGCTTGCTCAGGGCGTCAGGCGGGCCGGATCCAGCCGCCAGATCGTCGATCCTTCGAGATTCGCGACGAGCCGCGGCCCGTGGAGATCCAGCACCCAGATCGAGCCGTCGGCGGCGGCGAGGCCGTGGACGCCGGTGTCGAACGTGACCTCCGCCACCAATTTGCCGGTTGCGGTATCGAGCACGCTGACCGTGTGGTCGATCCCGTTGGCGACCCACAGCCGGCCGTCCAGGACTGCGAGAAAGACAGGGCCGCGACCTACGTCGAACGTGCCGACGACCTCGTTCGTGGCGGGATCGATCCGGCTGACCGTGCCGTCGTCGGTGTTCTCGACCCACACGGCGTCGTCGCCCAGGGCGATCCAGTTGGGCTTGGCGCCGACCGGGATCGTGGCGACGACCGACCCGTTCGCCGGATCGACGCGGAACACCTCGTTGCCCCGGTCGCCGGCGACCCAGATCGCGTCCGGTCCGATCCGGAACCCGTCGGCACTGGTCCCGAGCGGGTACGTCGCCGCGATCGTGTTCGTCTCCGGGTCGATCCGGACCAGGGCGCCGTTTGTCCGATTCGTGGCCCAGACCGCATCGGGACCGGCCTGGACGTCGTAGATCTCGCCCGGAATCGGCACGGTGGCCAGGATTGCGCCGTTCTCCGGATCGATCCGGGCGACCGATCCGCTCCCACCGCCAACCCATACGGAGCCGAACCCGACGGTCACCCCACACGGCCCCTCGGGAACCGGCAGCGTCGTGGTGACCTCGTTCGTCGCCGGGTCGATCCCGACGACTTCGCTCGCAGCGTACGAGCTGATCCAGATGAGGCCGAGGCCCTCGGCCAGCTCGCACGGGCTCTCGACCGCCTCGATCGTGGCGATCGCGAGCTCCGTGGCAGGCACCCCGTTCTCGATCGCCGCCGACGCCGCCGCCGACGCCGAGGCCGAGGGTGGTGCCGAGGCTGCGTCCGTCGGTGCCACCGATGGCGCGGCGCTGGCGGCGGCCGCGGGCGCCACCGACGCTGAACCGCCGGCGCAACTGATGACGGCAAGCGCCGCGACGATCAAGCCGACCAGGGTTCGAGTCAAGGGAGTCCTCCGGCGTGGAACGGCGTGCACCGCCTGGCGCCGACAATAGCCGGGTCCGCCGCGGCTGTCCCGGACACGACCAAACATGTCAACGCTTGGGGAAGCGTTCGATACGATCCGGGTGATGGCCTCCGAGGATCTCGACATCGTGCCCCTGACCCCGGAACGGTTTGCCGACCTCGCGGCGCTGTTCGAGGAAGGCGGCGACCCGAAGTGGTGCTGGTGCACGTACTTCCGGGTTCGCGGTCGGAGCTGGACGAACGCGACACCCGCGGGCAATCGCAAGGAGCTCGAGGGCCTGGCAGCAAGGGATCCCGATGCCCATACGGCGCCCGGCCTCGTGGCCTATCGCGAAGACCGCGCCGTCGGCTGGGTGAGCCTCGGTCCGCGCCTCGACTACGACCGCCTCGCGCATTCGAAGGTCCTCGCGCCCGTCGATGAGGTGCCCGTCTGGTCGATTGTCTGTTTCGTGGTTTCGCGTCGCGCCCGAGGCGCGGGCGTGGCGGGCGCCCTCCTCGACGCCGCGGTCGCGTACGCCCGCGACAACGGCGCGACGATGCTCGAGGGGTACCCCGTCGACACCGGCGACGGCCGTGTGCCGGCCGCCAGCGCGTACCACGGGACGCTTCCCATGTTCGAACGGGCGGGTTTCCGGGTCGTGGCGCGCCGGCAATGGAACGCGACCGCGCCGATCCGCCCGATCGTCCGGCTGGAGTTGACACCCGGTCGGCCTCGCCGCTAGACTGCCGACCGGTCCGCAGATCGCGTGTCCGCGTCCAGCTCAATCAGGAGGGTTCCTGAATGACGATGCATACCTCTCTCCGGCGAATCGTCGCGCCCGATGGCGCCGACGTGAGCGGGAGATCTGTGCCCATCTCGAGCTAGACCGCAGGCGGCAGGACCGCCGACCGGACGAACCACGAGCCGTGGGCCAGATCGGGCCCCACGGCTTTTTTGATGCGCTTCTCCGCCACCGGGCGACGAGCGACACAGCAGCCGCGAGGCCCACCGACAACAACTTCGGCAACGAAGTTCTTGGTCAGGACCCGCGGCTTTCTTGTTTCGCCCGAGCGGCGCATCGCCATTCGCAACCCTCGCAGCGCACCCACCTGGAGCACCACCGTGACCGCCACCCTCACCCCGGAACTGAAGAACGGAACGCTGGGGCCGAGCTTCCTGCCGGAGCCAGTGCTGCCGACCGTGGCGTCCGCCACGCCGGCGCTCCTCATCGAGGACGTCAGCAAGCGGTTCGTCGTCGGGCGGAAGCGCAAGCCGGTGACCGCGATCTCGCACGTGTCGATGCGCCTCGAGCGCGGCGACATCCACGGGATCCTGGGCGCCAACGGTTCGGGCAAGTCGACGTTGATCCGGTTGATCTCGGGACTCCTGACCCTCGACGATGGCCGGGTCGAGGTCTTCGGGCACGACATCGAACGCGACGAGATGGCCGTCAAGCGGCTGATCAACCGGGTCAGCGTGGACGCGGCCTTCTTCAAGAAGCTCAGCCCGATGGAGAACCTGCTGTTCGCAGCTCGTCTTTACGGCATCGACGGCCGGACCGCCCGGCGCGAGACGCTCGAGATCCTGGCCCGGCTGGGCATCTCGGAGAAGCGCGTCGGTCGCCCGATCGAGCAGATGAGCCGAGGCATGCAGCAGAAGGTCTCGATCGCTCGAGCCCTCCTCACCAGCCCGACGCTTCTGCTGCTCGACGAGCCGACGACCGGGCTCGACCCGCGTTCGAAGCTCGACGTCCAGTCGTTCGTCGAGGAGCTCCGCGTCACGCATGACGCAACCATCGTACTGACCACCCACGACCTGGCCGAAGCAGAACGACTGTGCGGCCGGATCACGATCCTCAACGACGGCCGGGTCGTCGCCGAGGACACGCCCGAGGGCCTGAAGGCCCTCACCGCCGACCGCCTGGGTCGCTCCGCGACCCTCGAGGACGTGTTCATGACCTACACCGGCCGCTCCCTCGACGACGACGTCGACGAGGACCACGCCGAATCGGATGACTGAAAGGAGGTGAGAGCAATGAACATCAACTTTGTCGCGTTGGAGTTGGCGCGCATGCGCCAGGAAGAGCTGATCGCCGAGTCCGCGCAGGAGCGTCGGATCAAGCGCAGCCGTCCATCCGTCCGCCGATTCGTCGGTCGCCGCGTGATCGCGGTCGGCCAGCGCATCGCGGCGGAACCATCACTCGAGCTGGCTCGGTCCCGCTGAGGGGCCGGGTCAGCTCCCACCGCCAGGAGACACTGTCGTGACCATCGTCGCCCATGAGCTGAAGGCCTCGTATGCCTTCATCGAGCGCAACTTCTTTCTGACTCGCCGCTACTGGGGCTGGGAGCTCGCGTTCCTGGTCTATTCCGTCGCGGGCGCGCTTTCGATCTCGCTCATCGGTGCAGACCAGGGCAGCCCGACACTGCTGCTGACCCTGATGGTCGGAGCGATCTTCTGGAACTACCTGTCGGTCGTGTTCAGCTGGATCGCCGAGACGATCTCGGTCGAACGCTGGGAAGGCACCCTCGAGTACACGATGATGGCGCCGATCCGGCGCTGGTCGCAGCTGCTCGGTTCGGTCCTCTACGCGATGGTCTATGGCCTCGTCCATACGACGGTCATCCTCGTCGCGCTGATCCTGTTCTTCCCGCAGCTCGAGCTGACCAACGCGAACCCGCTCACGGTCGTCGCGTTCATGCTCCTCGGGTCGTTCAGCTTCGTCGGGATCGGCATGATCGCCGCGATCCTCCCGTTGCTCTACGTCGAACGCGGCGCGCAAATGACCTTCGTCCTGCAGTCGTGCCTGCTGCTCGTCAGCGGCGTGTACTACTCGATCGAGATCCTCCCTGGCTGGATGCAGGTGCTCTCGCACCTGTCGCCGGCCACGTACGTCCTCCATGGCGTGCGTGCCGGACTGATCGAGGGCGCGCCGGTCACCGCCCTCCTGGGCGACGTCTGGCCGCTGATCGTGATGGGCGCCGTGCTCATCCCGTTCGGGCTGTGGGCATTCGGCCGCGCCGAGCGCTACGCCAAGCGCACCGGCAAGCTCAAGCGGGTCGGCTGAGATGGAGATCCCCGAGGCGGCGATCCGTGCCCTCGGCTGGGACGCGGCCTGGGCGGAGGCCTTCGCGCCCTTTGCGGCGCGGGGTCTCCGTCCGGCGCGGGTCGTTGCCGTCCATCGCGAAACGTCGATCGTGCGCGACGGTGATGGCGACCGGCCCGCGGCCGTTTCGGGGTCGTTCCGGTTCGATGCCCTCGCCGCTTCGGATTTCCCGACTGTCGGCGATTGGGTCGCGCTCGACGGCGGCGGCGTCATCGCCGCCGTTCTCCCGCGGCGGAGCATGTTCAAGCGGATGGCCGCCGACGGGAGCCGCCGCAGCGCCGGCCTGGACGACGAGCAGGTGATGGCGTCGAACGTCGACGTCGCGCTGTTGGTGGCCGGCCTCGACAACGACTTCAACCTGCGACGAATCGAACGCTATCTCGCCGTCGCCTGGTCGAGCGAGATCACGCCGGTCGTGGTCCTCAACAAGTCCGATCTCGCCGACGACGTCGATGGCCGGCTGGTCGCCGTAGATGCCATCGCGCCGGGCGTGGCGACGGTGCCGGTTTCCGCCCGGACGGGTGCGGGACTCGATGACCTGCGCGCCCACCTGCGACCTGGCTCGACGGCCGCGATCCTGGGATCGTCCGGGGTCGGCAAGTCGACGCTCGTGAACGCGTTGCTGGGCGAGGAGCGCCAGAAGACCGCCGAGGTCCGGGATTCGGACTCGCGCGGCCGTCATACCACCACCCACCGCGAGCTGTTCGAGCTTCCCGGTGGCGCGCTGCTGGTCGATACGCCCGGGATCCGGGCGCTCGAAGTCCTCGGCGCCGACGAAGGGGTCGAAGCAGCCTTCGATGACGTGGCGGACCTCGCCGCGCAATGCCGGTTCAGCAATTGCCGGCACGAGGGCGAACCGGGCTGCGCCATCCGGGAGGCGCTGCTGGACGGTCGACTGACCGAATTGCGGCTGGCCAGCCACCAGAAGCTCGAACGCGAGCTCGCCCGCACCGAGCGGCAGGGTGACCCGCGCGCGAGGGCCGAGCACCGGCGAACCTGGCGAATCATCCAGAAATCGGTCAACGAACACATGGAACGGAAGTACGGAGCCGAGCGATGACCACACAGAGCACGCCCACCATCCAGCCAATCCCGGTACCCGTCGGCGCGCGGATCCCGGGCGCCACCTACCGCCTGTTCCGCGATGCGTCGGACTACGAACGCATGGCCGACGTCGCGACGGCTGCCAACACCCATGACCGGATCCCATGGGTCCCGACGGCGCGACAGCTCGAGACAGAGATCGGCTCCAAGTCGTCCATCGACCCGACCAAGGACGTCCTCTTCGCCGAGGTCGATGGGCACGTCGTGGCCGCCACGTCAGTCGATCGCGTCGTCCGCGACGAGGCCCCGATGTACGACATGGAAGGCTTCGTCCACCCCGACTTCCGTCGACGCGGCCTCGGGGCTGCTCTCCTCACCTGGACCCTGGATCGGATCCGCGAGCGCGCGGCCACTGAGGACCCAGGCGTCAACGTCACGGTTGAAGGCGGCTCCGAGGACCAGGAAACGGGCCATCGAGCCCTGCTTGCCGGCGCCGGCTTCGAGCCGGTGCGCCATTTCTTCCTGATGCGACGCCCGTCACTCGACGACGTGCCGGACGCGCCCCTGCCATCCGGCCTGGAGGTGCGTCCCGTCACGCCCGAGCAGCGCCGGCCGATCATCTCGGCCGAATTCGAGGCGTTCCGCGACCACTGGGGCAGCCGACCGCTGACCGAGGACAGCATCCGGACCACGCTGAACATGGCGGAGCTGGACACCGACCTGTGGATGGTGGCCTGGGACGGCGACGAGATCGCCGGCGTCGTCGAAAACTGGATCTGGGCCGAGGAGAACCAGAAGCTGGGCGTCAAGCGAGGGTGGCTCGAGCGGATCAGCGTCCGTCGTCCGTGGCGCCGACGCGGGCTGGCCAGGGCCCTGACGGCCATGTCCCTGGTCCGCCTGCGCGAGGCCGGCATGGACGAGGGGATGCTCGGTGTCGATTCGGAGAACGCGAACGGTGCGCTGGGGCTCTATGAAGGACTCGGCTTCGAGGTCTTCAGCCGGGCGGCCGCGTACCGGCGGGCCCTCGATCCGGAGTGAGCTGACCGGTCCGAGTCAGGCAAACAGTCGTCGGCCGTCGCGAACGAGCTCCATCCAGGCGCGCTCGCGAGCGATCGTCGTGGCCTCGCCATGGCCGGGAAACACGGCCGTCCTGTCGTCCAGTGTCGTCAACCTCGCGAGCGACTCGACCATGGCATCCGGATCGCCACCGGGAAGGTCGACGCGGCCCCAACCGGCCGCGAACAGCGTATCGCCGCTGTAGAGGAGGCCTTCGTCCTCCTCGAGGAGGCAGACCGACCCCTCGGTGTGACCGGGCGTGTGCAGCACCCGAAGGCGGATCTCGCCGAACCGGATCAAGCCACCCTCGGCCAGTTCGACGGCCGGAACGGACGGCGGGATCTCGAACGGGGCGGAGCCCGACGACGGGTGGGTGAGTCGCTCGCGATCGAGCGGATGGACGGCGATGTCGGCCCCTGTGTGCGCTGCGACGACTGCGTTGTCACCGATATGGTCCCAATGCCCGTGCGTCGAGACGATCAGCTTGAGTGTCCACCCGCGCGCCGCGATCTCGTCCGCGATCCAAGTGAGTGACGGGGTCGCGGTGTCGATCGCGATCGCTTCGCGCGACGTCGGGTCGGCCAGCAGGTGAAGGTTGGTCGCAATCGGTCCGACGACGCGATGCAGGCGTTCCACCCCTAACCGGGTCGCTTCGCCCGGAGGATCTCCAGCACGCGCGGATCGATCCAGCCCGGCGCGGCAGCTCGCTCCTCGAGGTTCTCGACGTCCATCCACTCGTCGAGCGCCCGGTGCCACGCCGCATCCCAGTTCGACGGGAATGGTCGCGCTTCGCCCACGTAGGGCCGGACACCCCCATCGTCGGCCGGTGCCCCGGACATCAACTTGTACACCGAGCCGAACCGGCCGCCCGGCCCGCCGCCCTGCGCTTCCAGGATCTCGCGGATCTCCGCGGCCAGGGCTTCATCGATCGGCCGCAGATCGGCCGGATCGGGCTTGTCGAAGTAGAGGCGCTGGAACGAGAGCAACCGGGAGAGCTCGCCGATGGGATCGTCGTGGTGGTCCACGCGGAGGTCGATCAAGCGATCGTTACCGCCGGCGTAGCCCCCGCCTTCCCGGACGACGAGAATGGCCGCGGATTCACGGCCCCTGCGGTCACCGCCGGCCGCATCGGCGGCCACGAGACAGTCGATCAGCAGTTCCGGAAATGGGCGACCACCGGCGAGGAACGTATCCGCGAGGCCATCCACCACAGCGCTGCTGGCCAGGATGTTGCCCTGTGCCGCAAAGCCCTCGCCGAGCCGCCCGCCCGCCCAGGCGAGGCAGCCGTCCCCGGTGTACGACGACGAGCGTCCCTGGGCATCGACGATCCCGGCCTGGCGTTGCGCCCGCAGATCGTCTGCCTCGACCAGACGCCGCATCGTCTCGTCGGCGTCGTGTCCGTCGGTTAGCAGCGCGAGGCCATCCGGGCCGTAGCGCAGGTTGGCGTACGACTGCGTGGCGATCGCCCCAACCCCAGCCCGCGCCCACGGGACCACCGAACCGACGGCGAGGAACTTGGACTGGACCGCGACCCCGAGGTCGCCCGTCGCCGAGTCGAGCGCGACGATCGAGTAGGTCACGCCTCGAGCTTGGCTCGCATGCAATCGAAGGTCTGGCCGATCATCTTGTTGGCGGTACCTTCGATCAATCGGGAGCCGACGCTGGCCAGTGTCCCTGCGATCGTCACGTCGGCCTGCCAGTCCATGACTGTCGTGCCATTCGGACCATCGGACAAGCGCATCTCCGCTGTGGCGTCGACAGCGCTCCCGGGAGCCTGTCCGTGAGCCTTGATCAACGCCCGATCCGGGGGCTCCTGCTCGGCGATCGTCATGTCGACGACGAATCGGGCGCTTATGAACCCGATCCCGACCTTGGCCGTCGCCTTGAAGTGGGTCGCGTCGATAACCTCGATCTTCTCGACGCCGGGCCCGCACTGGCCGACCTGGTTGGGATCGTTGACGAACGCCCAGACCTTGTCCCTGGACGCACTGATGGGAACGGAACCCTGAAAGTGCATGCCCCCGATGATACGGCCGCCGGGTCCGCGGGGCTCGACCCCCGCCCTGCCGCGACGCTACTCCGGCAGTGACAGCGCCCAGAGGTCGCCGAACGCACCGTCGTCGTTCTTGCCGCCAAACAGGACGACACGACCGCGAGCCGGATCGTCGATGAGCATCGCGCCGGCACGCCCAGGCGGTCTGTCGCCCTCGGGTTCCAGCAGCTCGATCGCCAGCGACGTGGCGTCGATCGCGAACCCATCGTCGAGGAAGCCATCCAGACCGCGACCACCGACGACGATCACCTGGTTCCCATGACGCGCGAAGGCGTAGAGGTTTCGATCCGCCGGAAGGTCGGCCGTGGCCCTGGTCCAGGCGGCCGCGTCCGTCCCGACGCCTCCCTGCGTCCAGAGATCCCCGAGCGCAGTGACGCCCGTCGTCTGGCCGGCGTACAGCGCGAACCGTCCATCGTCCGTCCACCAGCAGCCGTGGAGGCACCGGCTGACCGGCGCCTGTCCAGCGGGCGTGACGTCCGACCAGCGGCTGGTGCCGAAGTCGAACGCCTGCGTGTCCGCGAACCGGGTGCCGTCCTCCGTGAAACCGTGGCTGATCCACAACCGGCCATCGGCCCCGAGCGCAGCACATGTCCCGTAGCGGGCTTTTGGGCTGACTCCGTCGACGGTCAACGCACGCCAGCGATTGGCGTCCGGGTCGTAGGCCCAGAGATCGTTGAAGAAGGTGGTCGGTCCGGCCTGGCCGGCAAACACGACCATGCCGACGTCGTCGACCCAGACGGCTTCGTGGCCGAACCGGGCCGCTGGTGCTGCACCGTCCGGGCTCAGCGCCGTCCACGTCTCCGCGTCGAGATCGAAGGCCCAGAGGTCGCCATGAATGCTGCCGCCGTCGCGGCCACCGAACAGGTACGCGACCCGGCCACGTGGATCCGCCGTCCACGTCCCATCCTCGCGCGCCTGCGGTGAACCGCCTTCGGGTTGCAGCTCGCGCCAGGCTATGGGTACCGAGGGCGTCGGACTCGCCGACGAAGTCGGGGCTGGTGGCGGTGGCGTGTCGGGCGCTTCACCTGACGCCGTTGCCTCCGGCCGCGCGGACGCCGGCGGCGATGAGCTGGTCGTTGGCGCCGACGTGACGGTTCCGGAGGCGCAACCACTCACGACAAGCAGCGCGATCGCGCCCATCCGGGTGAAGCGATGCCGGTAAGCGGAGTGTCCTCGGCGGGCCATGACGGCAGATTCTAGGCCCGCCGAGTGACGGCGCGATGACGCGCCCTGGGCGGCCTTAGCCGACGGCGAGCGGTTCGCCCGTCTCGATCAGCGTCTTGAGACCCGAGACGATGTACGCGATGCCGTCGCGGAACTCGGTGTCGGCGGGCGAACCCGGAACGATCGCCGTGGTGACGGTCAGCCTCGACCCGCCGTCCTCTTCTGCATCCACCGACCAGATCATCCGGACCGGGCCGCCGGCATCCATCTCGGGCGACCATCGCGGGTGGAACGACATCGTGACGCTCCGTCCAGGCTCGATCGCCAGGACCTCGCCGTCCGCCGCCAACCGGCCATCGGGATAGGCGTAGCTGATCGCGGAACCGGGGGCCCAGTCCGACGCGACCCGCGTTCCGAAGTAGTAGCGAATCGTGTCGTCGCCATCGACAATCGCCCGCCACACTCGCTCGGGCGTGGCCTTGATGAAGACCGTGTACACGTGATCGATCGGATCCACCGAAGTCTCCAGTCTTGATTTGAGCCTCGACATGGCGCCCACGATCGGTTCGGCGAACTTGCCGATCCAGCGGTCGTGAGCCAGACGGATCGGCACCGGGTTCAGGAAGTGGCGCTTCTCGCGACCCGCCTTGACGGTGGTCACGAGCTCCGCCTCCTCCAGCACGCCCAGGTGCTTCATCACCCCGAACCGGGTCATGTCGGGCAGGTGCGCGCACAACTCACCGAGCGTCTGGCCATCGCGCTCGAAGAGCCGGTCGAGCAAGACCCGCCGATTGCCATCGGCGAGCGCCCGGAAGACCGGTGCCATGGGGTCCGTCATGTCCGGGAATATAGGTGACCAATTAGTCACATGTCAACGGGTGGATTCCACGTGACGATGCCGATCTGGTTCATCGGACGGTCCCGGATGGCCCAGCCATCGTGTGACTGCTCGGTCAGCGCCTCGAGGGCCGCCTGAAACCGCGCCCATTTCGCGCCGGCCGGGTCGATCCACAGCTGACGGCTAACGAACCCGCCGAGCGTTTCGCGCGTATCGAACCGGCGCGGCTCGACCTCGATCATGGTCACCGACGGCTGACGCCCGCGGGCCCGGAGCAGCTCGACGAAATCCGGCAACGCCGGCAAGAGCACGCGGGCCTCGCCGTGCGTCGGCGGCCAGAACGGATCGGCGGCGGCGGCCGGTGCGCCCTCCATGAGCACGGCGACGCACAGGCGCCGCGTTGCAACCTCGAGCGCGTCGACAAATCGCCCGATGGCCTCGATGTCGTACCCGACGTGGGCGATCAGCGTCACATCGCCCGCCACGGACATGGGGTCGGCGATGGGCCAGCGCGCCATCAACGTCCGGACGTTCTCGATGTAATAGTCGTCGGCGATCTCGCGAAGGGCTTCGACCATCGACTCGGACGTGTCGATGGCCACGACCGATCCACCGGATGGATCGAGCGCGCGAGCGATCGGCAGGGCGAACCGCCCAGCCCCGGCGCCGACGTCGAGCCAGGTCTCGCCCGGCCGAACCAGGTCCAGCAGCGCGTTCAGCACGGGGTCGTCGGACCGGGTGGGATCGGCGCGGAACAACGACCGCACGGGCGCGTAGAAGTCCGCTCCGTCCGGGACCTCGCGGATCCGCTCGACCTGCTCGCGATTGGCCTTCACGCGCGCCGCCCATGCTGCCTCGACGACCCTGGCGAGGTCCTCGGGTGTGTCGACATCCGGGTTGTCGGCGTCGACCGAGACCTCGGCGACGAGCTCCGGGTGGGCAGCGATGACCGGACCGAGTCCGCGATCGCCCGACACCGCAGCGATCAGGTCGAACGCGGCTCGGCGCACGAGCACCGGGTTCCGCCCTCGATCGGTGCGGTAGGCCGGCAGCACGATGGGCCGGTCGGGATCGACCCGTTCGGCGAGGAGGGCCTGGATCGTGTGCGGGGCCGTCAGCGGCTGATCGCCGAGGACGATCAAGGCGGCGTCGACCTCAGATTCCAGGGCAGCCATGCCGGCCTGGAGCGAGCTCGAGAGGCCGCGATCGGGATCCGGGTTCCGGATCCGTTTCTCCGCCCGCCACTCGAGCGTTTCCTCGATGTCGGCCGCTTCACCCCCAAGGACGACGACCACCTCCGTGACGCCGGCCTCGGCGAGATGGTCGAGGACGTGCTGCAGGATCGGTTTGCCCTGGAGCCGGGCGAGCATCTTGCCACCGCCAAAGCGGGTCCCGTTCCCGGCGGCCAGGACGATCGCTACGGTGCGCATTGCCACCACGGCATCTTCCCACCGCGCGATCGGCGGGGTAGCCTTCGCCGAGCGTCCGCGCCAGATCACCGTCCGGGTCGGCGGCCGCACGAAAGGGACGACGAGCCGTGCAAGACGACGAGCCCGGAACGCTCCACGTTCCGCAGATGTCCCAGAGCGTCGAAACAGTCGATGAAGACGCGCCGGTCAAGACGGTCGCCACCCCGACGGTCCGCGAGGCGCTGTCGGCGGACATCACCGCCGCGTGGGGCACGCTTGACCGCAACGCGCGACTGCTGGTCAGCGGGTCGGCCGCGGCGATCACGCTCGTCATCATCGGCCTGCCGCTGAGCGTCTGGGATTCGGCCAACTTCGCGCTCCTGATCCTGACGGCGAGCATCTTCGCGATCGTCACGGCCTGGTTCGGGACCAGCCAGACCGCCCGGTCGATGCCGATCCGCATCTCCACCATCGAGCTCCTGGCGACTGGCGTCGCCGCGAGCCTCGGCGTCATGAAGGCGGTCGAGGTGCTGTTCGACCTCGACAGGGACGGCGTCGTCGGCCTCGCGCTCGCCATCGCGCTTGCCATCGCGACGGTGATGATGGTCAGTGCTGCCATGCGGCGAGGGGCAGACCCACTTGGAGCCGTCGCCACGGGCGATCAGGGCGTGAAGGTTGCCGCGGCCGGGTTGGCGATCGTGCTGGTCGGATGGGCGATCAACCTGTCGCTTGGCTTCTGGACGATGCAGCAAGCAGCGTTGCCGCTCGCGGTGCTTGTCATCGCCGCCCTCACGGTCGTCGAGGCGCCCCGGATCAGTTCACCGATCCCGGTCGCCTGGGTCGGCGCCGCGATCGCCGTGTTCGCGGCGATCCTGGCGATCGGGCACTGGGGTGACCTGACCCGCCTCGGGCGCACCGAGGTCTCGCTGGATGTCGTCGACTACCTGGGCTTCCTGGGCTACGCGCTCGGTGCCGTGCTGGTCATCGTCGGCGGTGCGCTGAGTGGCCGGATCGCCTGGAGCTCGCGGCAGCCCGCCCTGGTCGCTGCGGCTGCCACGCCTTCGGCGCCTTCCGCGCCGTGGGTTCCGGCGTCACCGGCGGACGTCGTTCCCGACGATGACCGGAGTGAGCCCGCCGGCTAGGCCGGCGCCGACGCCGCGACCTTCGCACGCTCCTTCATCGGCGTCCCGGTGCCGCCATAGCGCTCGGCGACGATCTCGGCCAGGATGGCCAGGGCCGTCTCGGCAGGAGCCCGTCCTCCGAGGTCGAGGCCGACAGGTCCGCGCAGGCGCTCCAGTTGATCGGCGCTGACGCCGGCCGCCAGGAGCCGGGCGCGCCGATCGGCCTGGGTCTTGCGCGATCCGACCGCGCCCACGTAGCGACAGCCCCGCCGTAGTGCCTCGATGATTGCCGGCTCGTCGAACTTCACGTCGTGGGACAGGACCGCGACCGCATCGTTGGGCCCTAGCTCGATCTCGTCGGCCACCTCATCCGGCCAGCCGACGATGAGTCGATCCACGTCCGGAAACCGTTCCAGGGTGGCAAACGCCGGGCGGCCATCGACGACGACCGTCTCGAAGCCAAGCTCACGAGCCAGCCTGACCAGCGACCGGGCGACCTCGACGCCGCCCACGATCACGAGCCGAGGCCGGACCGGGAACACCTCGACGAAGAACGACCGGCCGGCGAGCTCCACGGTCCGGGACAGGCCTCGGCGGAGTGCGTCGCCGGCAGCTTCAAGGAGCCCGGCGTCCAGGTCGGGCATGCCCGAGGTGCCGCTCATCGCACCGTCCTGGGTGACGATCAACTTCGGCGCCGGGGGCGATCCTGTCCCGGGCTCGTGTGGGCCGAATGTGCCCGGTGGCGAGTCCTCGGGGAGTGGCGTGATCACGGCTGAGCCCAGGCCGCCGGCGCCAAGGGAGGCCCAGGCCGCATCGACCGCCAGGGCCGGCACAGTCGGTTCGACGAGGACGTCGATGGTGCCGCCGCATGCGAGCCCGACGTCCCACGCCTGCTCGTCGCTGATCCCGTAGCGGATCACTCGCGCGTTTCCGGTTTGCCGTGCTCGCTGGATTTCCTCGGCCGCGGCGCCCTCGACGCACCCACCGCTGACGGAACCCGCGATCCGGCCGTCGTCGGCGTACAGCAGGACGGCGCCCTCGGGTCGTGGCGCCGACCCAAACGTGCGGACGACGACCGCGCGCCCGACGCCGACCGCATCGGACTCCCAGCCCTGGAGCGTCTCGAGCAACTCCTTCATCGGAGGGGCCTCGGTGCCGAGGGATCGATGGCGTCGCCGCCGACGACGCCCGGAGGAGCCGCCACGGAACGCACCGGATCGAGGCGGCCTTCGCCCAGCGGGAGCGCGGCATGAGCCGCCGCCTCGCTCCCCCGCCTCGTGTCCCCTGCCCTCACGCCACCCAGGATCTCGCCAAGCCGCTCGAGGCTGGCGACCGTGCCCGCCGCAAGGAAATCGTCGATGTAGGGATACGCCGCGCGCATGCCCCCCGCGAGCGGCTGGTAGCCAGGCGTTCCGGCGAGCGGGTTGAGCCACACGAGGCGGTGGCAGTTGCGCCGCAGCCGCGCCGTTTCGGTGGCGACCAGCGCCGGATCGCCGCGGTCCCACCCGTCCGACACCACGATGACCACGCCCGAAGTTCGCAGGGCCCGCCGCGCCCAATGCTGGTTGAACGACCGGAATGAATTGCCGATCCGTGTCCCGCCGGCCCAGTCGTTGACCGAATCGGCGACACGAGCGAGCGCACGGTCCCGGTTGCGATCCCGGAGAAGCCGGGTCACCCGGGTGAGCCGGGTCCCGAACACGAACGACTCGGTCCTGACCTCCGAGGCCGCCGACAGCGCCTGGATGAACCGGAGCAGCAGCCGCGAGTGTCGTTCCATGGAGCCCGAGATGTCGCACAGCACGACCAGCGACCTCGGCTCGCGGATCTGCCGGCGCCAGACCCACGTCAAGAGCTGGCCCCCGGTCCCGAGGTTGCGCCGGAACATGGCTCGGGGCGCCAGTCGACGACCGTGCGAATGCAGCTCGTACCGGCGGGTCCGCCGTCGTTCGAGGCGAGGGACGAGCGCGTCAACCAGCCGCTCTGCCTCCCGAAGCTCGGCCGGCGTCATCCGGTCGAACTCGCGGTGCCGGAGCACCTCACCCTTCGAGTACGCGTCGGGCGAGATCATCACGCCGTCGATCGGCGCCTCCTCATCGGCCTCGTCGCCTTCTGCGGGGATCGGCGTCCCGAGCTCGTCGGGCGGCGCGGCAGTCCGGTCCGAACCGGCCTCGGGCGGTGTCGCACCGCCTTCGGACTCCTGGGGGACCTCGTCGTCCTCGCGGCGAACCGTGGACGGCCCCGAATCCGGGCCCAGGCTGGACCGCCGCCGGCGCCACCACGAGTCGAACGCCGCATCGTACGTCTGTCGATCGTCCCGCCGGCGGACGAACACCGCGGCCCCGGCCGAACGGACCTGCTCGCGATCGGCGATGTCGACGAGGGTCAACGCCCGCGCGAAGTCCACGGCCGCCCCGAGATCGATCGACAGCCGGGCCTTCCGCAACGACCGGCCAAAACCCACGGCCTCGGCGAGTAGGCGGCGCCCGTCGACCTCTGGGCCGAACGGCGCCTGGACGATGGCTGGATCCTGGGGCGTTGCCATGGGCACCTAGCCTCGCGCGGCGACCTCGGCGAGCATCCGCGCCGTCTGTTCACCCCGGACCTGGCGGATGTCCTCCTCGTACTTGAGCACGACGCCGAGCGTCTCGTCGACCAGGCCCGCATCGAGCTCGCGGGCGCCGAGGGACAGGAGGGCGGCCGCCCAGTCCAGGGTCTCCGCGATCCCGGGCACCTTGGTGAGATCGGCTTCCCGCAGACGATGCACGAACCCGACCACGTCGCGCGCGAGGCGCTCGGGAGCATGCGGCACGCGTGCGAGGACGATCTCGTATTCCTTCTGGGCGGTCGGGTAATCGATCCAGTGATAGAGACAGCGCCGTTTCAGCGCGTCGTGGACCTCGCGTGTCCGGTTGGACGTCAGGATCACCCGCGGCGGGGTGGCCGCCTTGATCGTGCCGATCTCGGGGACCGTGACCTGGAAGTCGGACAGGATCTCGAGGAGGTACGCCTCGAATTCCTCGTCGGCGCGATCGATCTCGTCGATCAGGAGCACGGGAGCGACACCGTCGGTCGCCTCGAGTGCCTGGAGGAGTGGCCGCCGGATCAGGAAGTCCTCGCCGAAGATGTCGTGGGCCGTTGCGCGATCCGCCTCCCCGCGTGCCTCGAGCAGCCGGATCTCGAGCATCTGGCGCGGGTAGTTCCACTCGTAGACAGCGGTGTTGACGTCCAGCCCTTCGTAGCACTGGAGCCGGATCAGCTTCGTCCCGAGCGAGGCCGCGAGAACCTTGGCCAGTTCGGTCTTGCCGACGCCGGCTTCGCCTTCGAGGAGCAGCGGCCGGCCGAGCTCGAGGGCGAGGAAGACCGCCGTCGCGAGTGAGCGGTCGGCGATGTAGTCGCGGCTGCGGAACTCGTCCTGGATGGCCTCGATCGAACGGGTTCCTGGCGGGCGTTGGTCGCGGTCTGACATGGTGCCACGATGCTACACGGGGAGCAGCAGGACCGGGAGTTGCGGCCGGTCGGCCTTCGGGTCACCTGGCGCCCGGATCGGCGGCCGGAGCGTGTCCCGCGCTCCTCAGTTCGGTTGCCGGGCGCCTGGATCAACGGCGCAGTCCGGGCCGCCTGCCCGTCGGCCCTCGGTTCGGTCTCCGGGCGCCCTGACTCACGTGCGCAGCAAGGGCGCTCGGTCCCCTCCTCCATCCGTTCGGTCGCCGGGCGATCCCATGGGAAGCGCCCTACAACACCACGATGCCACCGGCCACCGGCGGTCGCCCGCTGCGGATCGCGGCCAGGACTGCGCGGGTATCGAGCGGGAAACCCGGGCGAAGCGCCTCCCGGTGATCGGCAATCCGTCGCCGATTCCCGATCGTGTCAGCGACCAGCAGGATGACGACGCCGATTCCGCCGTCGCGGCGTTTGCGCTCGATCCGGCGCTCAAGTGCCTGGAGGTCGTCAATTCGCATCTCAGCCTCAACCCCAATCACTACACCACCGAAGCGAACCTGTGCGTCCCACGCCCGGAGATCACCTGGGATCGGGAGTGGTACCTCAGTCCGCCAGGTCGCATCCGCATGAAGCTGATTGCGCAGCCGTTTCAGGAGGTTCGCGTGGCCGGCATCTCGAACGGGATCGGCATCGGGGTACGGTCGGGCGACGAGCTTGAGGCCAACCGCTGCGCATGCGAGCGCGAGCTGGGCAACGGTCACGGTGGGAAGTTGTCCTCGCTCGATGCGGCCGAACACTGATTCGCTCATGCCGATCGAGCTCGCGGCCACGCGAATGCTGACTCCTGCGCCGCGCCGGATAAGCCGCACCTCGCCGCCGGTGACCCGTGCGATTCGAACTGCCTGCGCTCGACCTCGATCGATCCTCCGTTCACTCGTCGCCATCGCAGAATCCTGCCAACGATCGCTTACCAGAGGGTCAACCGTCAGGCAGGGCTCCGGAGGGCCGGCCCGAACGACCTCTTCCCGGTGTCGCGTCGGTCGTGGGGCGACCGAGGGGAGGTACGGATGATCGGATCAGGACGGCTCCAGCCCATTTGAAAGCCCCCGGCGCCCGAAACGGGGAGGGAGAGACTGGTTCCCGTTGCGCCATCGTTCGTTCGGGCGTGGGGCGACCGAACCGCGCGAACCGCGCGAACCGCGCGCACCGGGGCCACCCAAGGCCCCTCGGGGTCTTCGGCGTCACCGAGGTCCAAAGGTGCGCACGCAACGAATCCGGTTCGGACGTCTAGCCATCTGGAGCGTCCAGCTCGCGGGCGTAGGCCGGGAACCGGAACCGCTGGCTCCGGGACAGGATCCCGCCGTGGCCGAGCTTCGCGACGGTCCGTTCCGATGCGTCCTCACCCGACAGCAGCCGTGGCAGGAGCAGGTCCGCGGCGGTGGCTTTCGAGTACGCGCCACAGGTCGGGAGACCGAGAATCGCCGTCCGGCCGATCCGGGCAAGCCAGAGCATGGAGCCGGGGTGGGCCGGCACGCCGCGACGGACGATCCGACCACCAAGGGCGGCGATGGCCACGAAACACGGGTCGAGCGGGTCCGTGCTGGCGGCGCCGGCGGTCAGGATCAATTCGACTGGATCTGGCCGCCGCACGAAGCCGGCCATGGACTGCTCCACGGCATCGGCATCGTCGTCGACGTATTCGATGGCTTCGATCGCCGAACCGAGGCCCTCGATCTTCGCGCGGACGCTCGCTTCGAATCGCTCGCGGGCGACACCGCGCACCGACTCCTTGACGATCACGCCGACCCGGCTCGCGATGAATGGGGCAACCCACACGAGTGGACGGCTGCCGAAGTCGGCGACTCGCGCGCCGGCATCCACCGTGGCCGCATCCACGAGATGAGGGGCGACCTTGACACTGGCCACGAGGTCGCCCGCCTCGACGACCTGCCCATCGAACACGGTGAAGACCTCGAGGGGATCGATGCGGTTCAGGCGTTCGAGCTCGGCGACACGCACGTTCGCGACGCCCGGCGATTCGGCGATCAGATCAACGCGGCTTTCGGATGGCCCGCGGACGGCCAGCCCGGACCCGGCGACCGATTCCGCGAGACGGAGTGCCGCGTCGTCCTCGTGGAGCTCACCGGCCTCCGGGATCAGAACCGAAACCGGATCGTCCGGGTCGGCCGCGGCGATGGCCAACAGGTCGTCGGCAGTCAGCCGCCGGCCCTTGGCCCAGCGCTTCCCGTCGATCCTCAGGTCGCGGGCCAGGATCGAACCCGCGAGACGTGCCGGGGCGCGCCGACCCGGAGTGATCCGCTCGACTCGCACGCCGGGCCAGATTCGATCAGGTCAGGCGGGCGAGGGCGGCCTCGATCGCGCGTCGGGTGAAGACGGCGGCCATTGCCGTTCGATAGGCGCGGTCGGCATGGATGTCGCTGGCTACATCGATCCCGTCAGTGGCATGCGCCGCAGCCGCCTCGATTGCGGCGGCTGAACCGTCGGAGCCGGCGAGCGCCTCCTCCACGCCGCGGGC
Organism: uncultured Chloroflexia bacterium; assembly: GCA_963809045.1. Lineage (GTDB taxonomy): Bacteria > Chloroflexota > Limnocylindria > Limnocylindrales > CSP1-4 > SPCO01. The sequence goes on along the minus strand of CAWEHW010000004.1, from coordinate 1,559,538 downwards.
GCGATAGGCATGCTCGCCTACGCCGGTGAGGGCCACGTTCGCGGAGACGATCCGCTTGCCCTCGCCGACGACCAGCACCGCGGCCACGCCGACCATCGCGTAGCCCGAGGCCGCTTGCTCCAGCGTGGCGTATGCCGATCCGGCATCGTCGCGCGGCCCCGGCAGCCGGATCTCCGTGAGGATCTCCCCCGGGTCGAGCGCCGTCGCGAATGGGCCCACGAAGAAGTCGGCGATCGGGATCGTTCGCTCACCCTTGGGCGAGCGTGCCACGACCTCGGCGTCGAGTGCCAGGAGACACGCTGGAAGATCCGACGCCGGATCGGCGTGTGCGATCGCTCCACCCACGGTCCCCCGGTTGCGCACCTGGACGTCGCCGATGCCCGGCAGAGCGTCGGCCAACAGGCCGTAGTGCCGGGCCGGCGATTCCTCGAGCTCGCGGTACGTGGTCATCGCTCCGATGGCCAGCCGCCCATCCGACAGCTGGCGGACACCCTTGAGCTCGGAGAGGCGGCCGATGTCGATCAACGTGTCGGCTGCCCCGAGCCGGAGCTTGAGCAGGGGTAGCAGGCTGTGGCCTCCGGCGAGCACCTTGGCGCCGTCGTTCGCCGCCAACAGCTGCAGTGCCTCGTCAAGGCTGCCCGGGCGCTGGTACCCGAATGCCGCCGGGATCATGCCGGGCCTCCCTTCGCGCCCTGGATCGCGCGCCACACGGTCTGCGGCCGGTAGGGCATATCGAGGTGACGAATGCCAAGCGGGCTGAGGGCGTCGATGACGGCATTGGCCACGGCCGCCGTGCTGGCGATGGCCCCGGCTTCCCCGACGCCTTTCACGCCCAGCGGGTTGACTGGCGACGGCGTGACCGTCTCGTCGAGCTCCAGGTTGGGCAGGTCGGACGCCCGCGGGAGCGCGTAGTCGAGCATCGAACCGGTCAGGAGCTGACCGTCGTCGCTGTAAATGGCGCCTTCCCAGAGTGCCTGACCGACGCCCTGGGCGATGCCGCCATGGAGCTGGCCATCCACGATCATCGGGTTGATCTTCTTGCCCACATCGTCGACGGCGATATACCGCGTGAGCTCCACCGCGCCCGTCTGCTCATCGATCTCGACGATCGCGATGTGGGTGCCAAACGGCCACGTGCAGTTCGGCGTGTCGTGGTAGGCGGTCTCGTCGAGATACGGCTCCATGCCATCCGGGAGGCTGAACCCGAGGTCGATCGCGAAGGCGATCTCCTGGATCGTCTTGACCCGGTCGGGCGAGCCCTTGACCGAGTAGTTCGCCCCGTCGACCTCGATGTCCTCGACGTTCGCCTCGAGCATGTGCGCGGCGTAATGGCGAGCCTTCTCGCGGATCTTTCCGGCCGCCTTGACTGCAGCCGTCATGCCAACGGAGCTCGTCCGGCTGCCGTACGAGCCATAGCCGAACGGCGTCCCGAGGGTGTCCGAGTGCTGAACGATGATGTCGTCCATCGGGATGCCCAGTTCGTGCGAGATCACCTGGGCGTAGGTCGTCTCGTGACCCTGGCCCTGGGGCTGCGTGCCAACCGTGAGGATGATCTTGCCGGTGAGATGGACCTTGAGGTTGGCCGATTCCCACATCGCGGCACCCCAGCCCTCGCCGACGGCGCCGATCCACTTGCTCGGCGCCACGCCACAGACTTCGATGTACGTGCTGAGGCCGACCCCGAGGTACTTGCCGCGCGTGCGGGCCTCCTCCTTGAGCTTGTCCAGCCCGTAGTAATCGACCGCGGTCAGTGCCTTGTTGAGGGCAGGCTCGTAGTTGCCCGAGTCGATGAAGATCTTCTCGCCGTTCACCGCGGTGCCGAGCCCGGACGGGTTGTCGTAGGGAAAGGCATCCGGTGGGAGGAAGTTCTTGCGGCGGATCGCGGCATGGTCCAGACCGATCTCGTCCGCGAAGAGGTCCATCGCCCGTTCGACCACGTACGTGGCCTCGGGCCGGCCCGCACCGCGGTACGCGTCCACGAACGTCGTGTTGGTATAGACCCCGGTGACCTCGCAGTACACGTTCGGAAACTTGTACGGACCGGCCAGCACGCGGCCATACAGGGTCGTCGGGATGCCTGGTCCGATCGTGGACAGGCGGCCACCGAGGTTGGCGTACGTCTTCACCCGGAGGCCGGTGATCTCGCCGTCGCGCGTGCCGGCCACCTCGAGGTACGTGATGTGGTCCCGCCCGTGGATCGTCGACTGGTAGTTCTCGCGGCGTGATTCAACCCACTTGACCGGTCGGCCGCCGATCGCCTTGCTGGCAAACATGACCAGTGCCATGTCCGCATAGCAGAAGATCTTGGTTCCGAACGCGCCTCCGACATCGGGGGCGATGCAACGGACCTTGTGCTCCGGGATCCCGGTCACGAACGCCGTCAGCAGCAGCCGCTGGATATGCGGCGTCTGGCTCGACATCCAGATCGTGTACTCGTCGGTGCCGGGGTTGTACCAACCGATGTCGCCACGAACCTCCATCGGGTTCGGGATCAACCGCTGGTTGACGATCCGCTGCCTGACCACGACCTCGGCGCTGTCGATGGCGGCATCCGTGCCCGCCTTGTCGCCGACCGTCCATTCGAACACCACATTGTTGGGCGCGTTCTCGTGGAGCTGCGGGGCACCCGGCTGGGTCGCCTTCTCCGAGTCGACGACCGCCGGCAGCGGCTCCCAGTCGACGGCGATGGCGTCCAGCGCATCGACGGCCTGTTCGGCGGTCTCGGCGATGACCGCGGCAACACCCTCGCCGGTCCACTTGACGTCGTCCGTGGCGAGGACGCGCGGGGTGTTGACGTTGTTCTGGATGCCGCTGGACCCACCGGCCGGCCAGGCCATCGGGAGCGGGTTGTACGGGATGTCGGCGCCGGTGAACACGGCGATCACGCCGGGCATGCCCTTCGCCCCGGTCGTGTCGATCGAGCGGATGTTGGCGTGGGCGTACGGGCTCCGGAGGATGGCCATGTGGACCATCCCGGTCAGCCGGATGTCGTCGAGGTAGCGGCCCTTGCCGGTGATGAAGCGGGGATCCTCCGTTCGCTTGACCGGGGCCCCGAGGACGTCGACTGCCATCGTTCCCTCCCGTTCCTACGCCTGCGCGCCGACAGGCGCGGTATCGCCGGCCCGCATCGTCCGGGCGGCTTCGCGGATCGCGGCGACGATGTTCTGGTAGCCGGTGCAGCGGCACATGTTGCCTTCGATGGCATGCCGGATCTCGCCATCGGTCGGATCCGGGTTGCGTGCGAGGAGATCTGCGGCGGTCATGATCATGCCCGGGGTGCAGAACCCGCACTGCAGCCCGTGCTTCTCCCAGAAGGCGGTCTGCAGCGGGTGGAGGGTCTCGCCGTTGGCCATGCCCTCGATCGTCTGGACGTTCGCGCCATCGGCCTGGACGGCGAGCATCGTGCACGACTTGACGGCCATCCCGTCGACGTGGACCGTGCACGCCCCGCACTGGCTCGTGTCGCAACCGACGTGGGTCCCGGTCAGGTCCAGGTCCTCGCGCAGGGCCTGGACGAGCAGCCGTCTGGGTTCGACGTCCAGCTCTCGTGGCGTGCCATTGACCACGAACGAGATGTGTTCGCCCACGACGGAACCTCCTACGGCGCGTGCGGTGAAGTGGCCGCTGACCGGTTGCTGTGTTCCTCAGCGCGTCCTGGCGCCCTCACCGGTCGACGGTGCGCGGTCGCGGCAAGGTGTGACGATGGTGGCACTGCCACGCTGCGGAATCAAGTTCGATCCGGGCAGCGCATCCGGCTCAGGCGGGTGGGACCTCGCCCTGGACGACGAACGCGTCCTGCGGCGCGTCGTAGACGCGCAGGGTCGAGCTGCTCAGGTCGTAGACCCAGCCGTGCAGTCGCACTCGCCCATCGCGCAGCGCCGTCGCCAGAACCGGAACGGTCACCAGGTTCGCGATCCCCTCCAGGACGTTCTCCTCCACGGCGAGCCTCAGTTGGGCGTCCGGATCAAGATCACTCGCCCGTGCCCGGGCGACCGCAGGCTGCAGTCCGCGGAGCCATCCGGCGAGCTCGGAGTCCGGCTCGATGCCCGGCATGCCGTCGAATGCCGCCTGGACGCCGCCGCAGCCGTCATGCCCGCAGACGATGACCTCGCGGACATGCAACTGGCCCACGGCGAACTCAATCGCGGCCGCAATGCTCCGATCCTGGTTGTCGCGAACCGGGACCAGGTTCGCGACGTTGCGCACCACGAACAGCTCGCCCGGAGCCGCATTGGTCAGCAGCTCCGGGATCACCCGTGAGTCCGAGCAGCCGATGAACAGGGCCGAAGGGTGCTGGCCCGTGGCCGCGAGATGCGCGAGGAACGCCCGCTCCTGGGCGGCGTACTCGGCCCGAAACCGCCCGTGACCGGCCAGCAATTCCTCAACCATGGCGCGTCATCGTACCTACGGACGCCGGCGATGCGCAGGAGGCGGTCCGACACGGCCAAGCGCGGCGCTCCGAGGGTCGACGGCCCGGGGGTTCATGCGTTCGCGGCGGTCGTCGAGGGACAGACCGGCGAGCCGGGCGGTATCGCCGAGGACGCCGACCTTGCGAAGTGCCACGTCCCATGGCAGGTGGGCCATCGACGAAGCGCTCGCCAGGCCGACCCGGTCCAGGCCCCGCCCCCCGGTCGAAGCAGCGTAGTCGGCCGCCCACAGCAGGATCTCGGGCCGATCGTCGGCATTCCGCGCGGTCGACAGTGCCCCGCACACGACCCCGAGGCTCCCCGGCGTAGCGGTCACCAGTCGCCAGTTGTCGGGGCCGTCGATGAGGTCCACCGCCAGGCTGGCGTACAGGCCCGCCAGCATGGTGTCGACGCCCGTCGCGTCCGCGCTTCCCCCGGTGATCGCGAGGGAGAAATGCGGGCCGGAGATCCCGTCCAGGAGGCGAGCCTGGGCCTCCCGGAACAGGGCCTGGGCGGATGGGTCGGTGCCGATCGTGGCGGCTGCGGGCTCGTGGATCTCGATGTACGGACAGCCGTCGGCAGCCAGCGCGTGGAGATCGTGGTTGGTGGCCGCCGCAACGGTGAGCACGTGCTCGGGTGCCGTTGCCGACGAGAACGGCCCGGTCAGGATTGCCTTGACCGGCCGGCTGGTCAACGAGGCTGCCGATTGCCACCGCTCCACCAGCGATGCTCCGACCCCGAAGCCGCTGTCGACCACCGGCTCGATACCGGCGTCTTCCTGGGCCCGGATGACGGCCAGCAACAGCTCATCCGGCGGCGCACCCGGCGGCAACGGCGGTCGGGGCAAGGGTCCGAGCAGGGTGGCGAACATCGCGGTCTGGGACTCTCGACTGGCGTTCGGCTTTACACGCAGCTTACGTGTCGCTGCGTGATCGCCGACGGTCGACGGTATCGTTCGGCCGGTGAAGACCATCCTCGTCGTCGACGACGAGCGGCACATCGTCGATCTGATCCGGCTGTACCTCGAGCGCGAGGGGTTCGCCGTGGTGAGCGCGGGAAACGGCGACGAGGCCCTCAGCCAGGAATCGCGCCACGAGCCCGACCTGGTGATCCTGGACGTCATGCTCCCGGGGCGCGACGGGTTCGAGGTCTGCCGGGAGCTCAGGCGCCGGGGTGACACGCCGATCCTGATCCTGACGGCGCGTGATGACGACATCGATGCGATCGTCGGCCTTGAGCTCGGTGCCGACGACTACGTGACGAAGCCGTTCAATCCGCGGGCCCTGATGGCCCGGGTCAAGGCCATCCTTCGACGGACGGAAGTCACGTCGCGGGGTGGGCGGCCAATCGCGGTCGGCACGCTCCGGATCGACCCGCGACGCCGCGAAGCCTCGGTCGCCGACCGACGGCTGGACCTGCGGGCCCGTGAGTTCGACCTCCTGATCGCGCTGGCCCGCGACCCGGGCGCCGTGCTGACGCGGGATGGCCTTCTCGAGGACGTCTGGGGGACCGATTTCCCCGGCGAGACGCGGACCGTGGACGTCCACGTCTCAGAGGTTCGCAAGAAGCTCCGGCCTGACGGTCCGGAGATCGAAACGGTGCGCGGCATCGGGTACCGGCTCGTGCCCCCGGCCCGCGTTCCGGCGCTGGAACCCGATCCCGCCACCTGACCGTGCCCCGCTCGCTGTCCGGCCGGATCGTCCTTGTCGTCGTGCTGCCGTTGCTTGCGGCGTGGCTGGCGATGGCGCTGGCCATGACGGTGATCCTGACCAACCTCCATGCCGACGCGACGAAGTCCAAGCTGGCCGACGTCGGCCAGACCCTGATCACGCGGTTCCGGACGGCCGCGGTCGATCGTGAGCTCAGGCAGATCATCGGTGAGGTGCGGGACGCGGTCGCCGGCCAGGGTATCGCCGTGCACCTGATGCGCGCGGACGGCAGCTACATCGACCTCGACGATCCGGGCGCTTCCCAGGCCGCACCGGCAGGGCCGCTCTACATCGGGGCCGACGCGGCTCGCGGCGATACGGTGACCGGCGCGGTCGGGTTCACCGACGGTGACAACCACGTGTATGCCGCGACGGTGCTGCGGCAGGAGGGCGTCGCGGGCCCACGCGCCATCGTCCTGTCGGAGCCGGACCGGTCCCGGGCGATGGCGCTCCGCGACCTGGTGACCGCCCTGCCCCTAGTGCTGGTCGTCAGCGCGATCGTCGGGTTGCCGCTCGTGGCGCTCCTGGCCCGATCCGTCGCCGGTCCTCTTCGACGGCTGGCCCAGGCGACGGCCGATCTGCCTGAGGGGCAGGCGCACGACCCGCTGCCCCTGGAGGGCCCGGACGAGGTGCGCGAGCTGACGGCCCGGTTCAACGCGATGGCCGACGAGCTCGAGACCGCCCGTGCGCGCGAAGCGGCGTTGCTCGCCGACCTGCGGCACGACCTGCGAACACCCCTCACCGTGATCACCGGGTACGCCGCCGCCCTCGCCGATGGGACGGCGCAGGGCCTCGAGGCCACGCGGGCGGCACGGACGATCGGCGACGAAGCCGCCCGTCTGGAACGGCTGGTCGACGAGCTCGGAGCTGTCGAGCGACTGCGTCGGGGCGCCGAGGGCCTGCGTCCCGAGCCGATCGACGCCTTCGAGCTGATGCACAGCTCGGTCGAGCGATTCGGGCAGCTGCCAACGCTGCGGGCGTCACCCTGTCAATCGTGGGCGATTTCGACGAAGAACGGGGCCCTTCGGCCGTCGGGAGCGGGCCGCCAAGCTTCGTCGCGGATCGAGGGGCGATGGAACGGGTGATGGCCAACCTGATCAGCAACGCGCTCACGGTGGCGCCGTCACCCGGCGGTCACATCTGGCTGGCCGCCGAACCTGGGCCGGCTGGCGACAGCAGCCCGAGTGACCTGCTGGCGCGTGGCACGGTGGTCATCTCCGTAACCGACGATGGCCCGGGATTTCCACCCGGCGCCGCGGCACGGGCGTTCGAGCGGTTCTACCGAGCCGATCCGGCGCGCACGGGTCCCGGGAGCGGCCTTGGCTTGGCCATCGTGCGCGAGCTCGCACTCGCCCACGGGGGCTCCGTGCACGCCGAGAACGTGGCGCCTCGGGGCGCGCGGGTCAGCGTCGTCTTGCCGAGGGTGCCAGCAGCGCGGTGAGCCCGTCCTGCGCGGTCGACGCCACGGCCGCCGCACGAACATCGGGTGGAACGATCCCGGCTCGGCGATCAGCGGTGCCAACGGCCACCCCGGCCGCAACGACGAGGGCCACGACACTGATGCCGATCACCGCCATGTAGGCCGGTGAGTTGCCCGGTTGGGTGCGCGCCGAGGCGCCCCCGCCAGCCGGTCGGTGCCAAAGCGACGACAGGGTTGGGACACCCGAGGGCAGGATCAAGGCACCGAGCCACAGGCCGGCCACGAGCCCACCGATGTGCGCGGCGTTGTCGATCCTGCCGCCCGACGCAAACCCGAAAACCAGGTTGATCAGGATGAGCATGCCAAGTTGGCCGACCAGCGCCCGGCTTTGCCGATCGACGGGGTGATGGAGCCGGCCCGCCGCCAGCAGCACACCGAACAGGCCAAAGATCGCGCCGGATGCGCCAACCGCTGGGACGTCTCCTCCGAAGACAAAGCTCGCCACCGATCCCCCCGCCGCGCAGGCCAGGTAGAAGGCGAGAAAGCGGACTCGCCCATACCAGCGCTCGACGATTGGCCCGGCCAGCCAGAGCGCGTACATGTTGAACGCAAGGTGGATCAGATCCCCGTGGAGGAGGGTGACCGTCCAAAGACGCCAGTACTCGCCCGCCGCCAGGGCTGGCTTGTCCAGCCACAGCAGCTCGAAGATCGCGCGACCATCGGTCGCGGTGAATGCGGTGAGCGAGATGATCGAGCTCAACGCGACGAGCACCAGGGTGACCGTCAAGAGCGGGCTGTCGCCCCGGCCGCGCGCGAAGTAGCGACGAGCGGCGCCGGCGTTGCCGGTTTCCTTCGCCAGCCAGCCCAGCCGATTGGCGATCTCCGGTTTGTCCTCGTGCGGCGCGCGCCGATCGGCTTCTCGGTAAGCGTCGATGGCACCCTGCAGCTCGCCCGCCCGAACCCGAGCGGCGGCGATGTTGCGCCATGCGCCATAGGTCGACGGTGTCTCACCGAGCCGGAGCACCGCCAGCCACGTGGTCACAGCGGCTGCCTCGTCGTCGAGGCGATAGCGGACTTCCCCGAGACCCATGAGCGCGGCCGCGGTGACCGCTGGGTCGTCGAACCCGACGACCCTTGCGAAGTGGTCGCCCGCCCCGCCGAATTCGCCGGCAGCGAGCAGTTCGCGGCCGCGCTCGAGCAATGCCTTGGCCGACTCGCGCGAGAGCGGTCCGCCGGTCGTGGGATCGGGCGGTGCCGGCGGCTGTCGCGTGTCGTCCATCGCGCGGACGATACAAGACGAGTCTGAACCCCGTTGGTCCGAGACGGGTCCACGGCAGGCCGTAGACTTTGCGGCATGTGCGGACGGTTCACCCAAGAGCGCCCGGCGTCCGACCTGGCGGAGATCTTCGGTGCGGAACCGCTGGTTGACGACCCCGGCGCTCGCTACAACGTCGCGCCAACCGATGAGGCGCTCGTCGTGGTCCAGCGCGAGGAGCGACGCGCCATCACCGCCTATCGCTGGGGCCTCATCCCGCATTGGGCCACCGAGGCCAAGGTCGGTTCACGCATGTTCAATGCGCGGGCGGAGACGTTGACCCGTTCGCCGGCGTTCGCTCGTGCGTTCCAGCGTCGTCGCTGCCTTGTCCCCGTGGAGTCGTTCTACGAGTGGAAGCGGGAAGGGACCATCCGCCAGCCGTACCGGGTGGTTCGATCGGATGGACGACCGCTGGTCCTGGCTGGCCTGTGGGCGGGCTGGCACGACCCGGCGACTGAAGCCGTTCGACGGACCTTCACGATCGTGACGACCACGCCGAATCGCGAGCTGTCCGACCTGCACGATCGGATGCCGGTGATCGTCGCCGACGACGCCTGGGCACGCTGGCTCGATCCGTCACCCGGCGACCGGAGCGAGCTGCTCGGCCTCCTGGGCCCGAACGACGATGTCGCACTCGATGTTTACGCCGTAAACCGCTTCGTCAACGATGTCCGCCAGGATGGTCCCGCCCTGATCGAACCGCTGGTCGTCGCGGCGGGCTGATCAGTCCGTCGCGGCCGCCCAGCCCTCGGCCGCGATCGATGAGCGGAACGCGTCGGCGGGATCGTCGCCCTCGTCGAGCGCCGCCGCGAACGTTCCGACGAACGTCGCGAACGCGCCATCGGGATCCCCGTCTGGTGCCTCGAACACGATCACGTCGGACGGCAGGTTCCGGCAGCGCGCTGCCCGGCGGCACGACAAGGATCAACCGGGCGCCGACCCAGCCTGCGGCATCGGCGACGACCTTGAGCACGTCCGGGTTGGCGGGATCGGCCAGGACGACCACCGCGTACTCCGTGAGATAGCGCAGCGCCAGTTCGACGTCGGCGGCGTCCAGCGGGGTTCACCAGGCGCTGCGATCGGGCGTCCATCGACGGCGGCCGGATCTTCGAGCGCGATCCGTCAGCACCGTCCGTCGGCGAATGCGTCGATCACGCGACGCCGGCGTCGCGCCACCCGCATCGCGAAGGAGCGCCACGTGACCGACGCTGCCCGCCGCGAGCGCGAGAACGACGGCGTCTCCTTCGGGATCCTCGCCTGCCTTGCCCACCAGCTGGACCGAACGGCCTCGCCGCAGCCGCGGCCAGGGCGATCCGCGCCGGGAGCCCGTCCGCTGTCGGCTCCGTCCTCGGTCATCAGAGCGAGTGGATGCCCGACCACGACGATCACGCGCGGAGCGTAGCCGGTTCGTCCGAGCAACACGAACGACGTACGAACGCTCACGAATTGCCCCAATCGTCCCATGCCATCCCGAACGAAACGGCTACGCGCTCGTTTTCTCCTTCGCCGGAGAACGGATCCTGCGTCCGCGGGCTGGCATTCGACCATTTCGCGTCACCTCGAGTCCGCGGCGCGGCGATTTGTAGCGACTGTGCAATGCGGGTCGCAAGGTGACGGGGACTACCATCGCCCTGCCGGGGCAGGCGGAGGACACTCGCATCCGGCACCTGATTCGATCTGGACGATCCCAGGCCCGATTTCGACGACCGTTGACGACGCGCCAACGTGGCCATGCGCACGGCCAGTCGATGGTCGAGTTCGGCCTAGTCGTGCCCATCCTCCTAATGCTCTTGATTGCGATTGCCGACTTCAGTCGTGTTTTCTCGGTTGGCATCGCCCTGGAAGCTGCCGCGCGAGATGCGGCAGAGGCCGCTGCCAACGAATATCTCGCGAACCCGCCACCAAGTAGGACTCCGCCGTGCGCCGACGCAGCTCCGAACTTGGCTTGTCCTGCGGATTCGACAGATCCGGCCTACTACTTGGCTCTCCATGACTACGCCGCCGGCGTCGTGTGCGATGAACTCCGAAGCCTCAGGGAAACGACGTTTGATTCGGTTACTGAGACCTGCCAGGGGGGTGCGGCCGACACACGGCCGAATATGCCCGTCGTGGTCGTCTGCGTTCACGATGGTGCAGACACCGCATGCGCTTCCGAGGCGAATCCAGGGGGCGAAGGCATCCCAGCGGGCTGCAGCGACCTCGTTGGTGGGTCCACGAACTATCAAAGCGGTACCAGCAAGCGTTGGGTTGAAGTCCAGACCTGTTACCACTTCAAGTCCATCCTCGAACTTCCGCTTTTCTCGCTCGGAAACGTTTGGATCCAGAGGACTCGGACCTTTACAATTCCTTGTTGGTTTGTGTTGATCGAGGATGAGTGCGGAGCGTGAACCAGATTTCGCGTCGCTCCAAGGGCCAGGCCCTGGCCGAATTTGCGCTCGTCGTCCCGCTCTTCCTGCTCCTTCTCTTCGCAATCATTTCGTTCGGCTTGTACATGTTCTACAACCAGCAGCTCGCGAACGCCGCCCGAGAAGCGGCCAGATACGCGGCGGTTCATACATCAACGGCGCAGTGCCCCACGGTTTCACAGCTTGATCCTCGTAGCGACATGTTGCCGCCGACCGGCACGTATTGGAGATGTGATTCCCCCGAAGGTGGCTGGCCATTCATGACGGAGGCTGCGCGGAGCTTCCTATGGGGCGTGGCGCCCAACCAGGTCTCCCTCAGCGCGTGTTGGTCGGGATACGTAGATCCGGCGACTCTCCAGAGAGACCAGAGCCCAACAACAGCAGGGGTCGCCTTTACGGACTGCACCATAGGCGGAGTCGATCCGAGGTTGGACCCAAGCTCGCTCGCTTGTCCTGCAGCGGTCACCACGCCATCGACCGACCCTAATCGGGAAACGGCGACTGCGGACCAGGACGACAAGGCGAGCAGCGTGGCCGTCGTCGCCGGCAGTACAGGATCCGATACCCACTATCCAACGACCGTGACGGTCTACACGTGCTTCAACTGGAAACCACCACTTGCAGGCGCGGGCTTCCAAGTTCCTTGGGGCACCTGGTCTCTAGGTATTCCCTCTCAAATCAAGCTACAAGCGGTCGTCACAGAAGTGCTCCAGCGCCAGCAGTGAGGAATTCCATGTCCTCTTTGGATCGACGTCGTCGGCAGGGTCAGATACTTGTCGTTTTCGCCGGCGGGCTTATCGCGCTCTTGGCGATCGCGGCCCTGGTAATCGACCTAGGGTTTGCCTTCATGATCCGGCGAGCGGAGCAAAACGCTGTGGATCCTGGAGCGGTAGCTGCGGCTCAATTCATCAGGCTAACGGGGATGTCCGATAGCGACAAGCTGATTGAGATGAATAAGGCGGCGTGCTTCTACGCCCAGCAGAATGGCTTCTTTTCAAACGCTCCTGGCTTCCCGACTGACACTGGGTGCACCGAAGCACATGACCCGGACGGGACGAAGCTCACCGTGCATTGGCCTCCAACGATGAACGCCGGGACATTCGCTGGGGATCTCGGAAAAGTAGAGGTCCAGATCGGACGGCAGCATGTGACATTTGTTGCGAGGGTTCTTGGCATAGGCCAGATAGGCGTCGCGAGCTCGGCCGTTGCTGCAAATGACGACGGAAACTCAAACTCGAGCTCTTTGATCGCCCTCGATCCCGGTGGGTGCTCCGGGAATCCCCGCCGGGATTCATAACCGGCGGTGGTCGGGTGGAGATCGTTCCCGCGGCGCCCGGCATTGAGGGGGGCTACGTTCACGTCAATTCCAGCTGCGGTAGCAACACCGGCAATGACATCTGCACAAGTGGGTCCGGTGCCCTCAAGGTCGAAAGCGGCCTGCTTGACGCCCCGAAGACGTACGTGGTGGGCGCATGTCAAGGCAATGGACCATACGCTCCTCCAGCTGCACTAGGGGCGGGAGATGGTTTGTACTCAGTTCTTGACGAAGGCAGCGTCATCATTGGTGATCCGCTTGCGGATCTGCCACCGCCTGCATTCGCGCCACCGGGCGCCTTCTGTGGAGATCCAGCACTGGATCCGAATCCGGTCACGCAGACAACCGAGGCTGGCGCGCAGGGGTGTGACTTCAAGAAGAAGGACACGACATACCATCTAAGCCCGGGCGTGTACTACGGCGGATGGAAGGTGACAGGCTCAAACGTCACACTCCACTTGAACCCAGGCATCTACGTCATCGCCGGCGGCGGTGTCTCGGTTGGAGCTTCAGGAACCATCACGTCAGTGAGCGGCGCGAGTGGACCCGCGCCCGTGATGATCTACAGCACGGACGATCCGATGTACGCGGCTCAATGCGCGACAGGCACCGCAGGCGGCTCCAAGTGCCAGGACAATGTCAATTTCACTGCGGGATCCGACCTCCTCCTGCATGGCCTAGCGTCGGGACCATACAAGGGAATCCTGATCTGGCAGGACGGAGCCACAAGCGCCGCAACGGACGGGCCACAGAACGCCGTCAACTTGTCGGGACAGACCAGCTTAAGCCTTTCGGGAACCATATACAACCCACGCGGGACGGTCGATGTGGGTGGTGGCGGAATTGCGGACGGCTATGCAGCAGTTCAAATCATTTCTTGGCGATGGAAGATCCACGGGTCCGGAACGATCCACATGCCGTACGACCCAAACGCCCTGTATCAGTTCACATACAAGGGCCTCGTCCGCTAACGCGGGTCTCGAAAGTCGCTAACTCACAAGCCGGCTCGCCCGACGTATCCGCCGGTAGGTTTGGCATTTGGCCTCCTCTTGGTCCGGTGGCCCGACTCTCGGCGGGGCGGGTTGGTACGAATCGGTGATTGGTCTGGCCCGTGCCCGAACTCGACGATCCGGGCATGACAAATCGATTCCTCGGAGCCGCGCTCTGGTTCGGAACCACCTGGTTCGGCTACGAGATCCTCTGGTCGGTTACGGATCTCCCGCGCTATGTTCGGCCCCGTCGTCGCGGCCGCGGTCGTGTTCCTCGTCGAGCGCGGCAACGAACGCCCGATCTGGAGCCTGATCCGCCGCTGACCGGCGCCGTCCCGGCAGACGCGCCGACGCGAATTCGGTTCAGGCCCCGGGCGACCTGCCTATGGCCGCGGCGTCTCGGCGGGCTTGAGCGTCTCGCCTGGCTTGAGGGTCTCGCCTGGTTCAGCGTCTCGGCCGGTTTCAGCGTCTCACCGGCTTCGTCGGTCTCCGTCGGCTCCGGCGTTTCCGTGGCCTCCGGTGATGCCGTGGGGCTTGTCGGTTCCGCACCAGGGCCGGTTTCGGTCGGTGAAGGGCTGGGCGTCAACGCAGGAGTCGTGGACGTCGACGGCGATGGAGCGCTCGGGCTCTGGCTCGGCGGCAGCGACGGCGCGATGGCGGGTGGCGGGTTCGGCTGAGACGACAGCAGGCCGCCGACGCCGACCGCCGCCACGCCCAGCAGCGACGTCAACACGACCCCCGCGACCAGCACGACGGCGAGGGCCTGCGCCCGGATCGCCATGGGCCAGCCGCCACTCGTGGCAATCCCCCATGCGTCGCGGAGCGCCAGGAGCATCGCCCCAGGACGGCCACCGCGAACCATGGCGCCAGGTCGAACGACCAGCCGTGGCGTCGGCTCGGTCGCGATGGCGGCCATCACCCGATCCTCGAAGCCATCCGTGGGGGCGATGCGATCTGCGGCACACGCGCCTGCGACAAGGACGATGGCGAGCGCCTGGGCCCGAACGGCGAGCGGATGGCCGCCACGCGTCGCGATCGACCAGGCGTCGCGGAGGGCGACGAGGAGCGCCGCGGGTCGGCCGCCGCGAACCGCTCCACCCGGGCGGACCACCACCCGCGGGGCCGCCTCCGTTGCGATCGCGGCCATGACCCGATCCTCGAAGCCATCCGACGGCGTGATCCGGTCCGTGCCAGCATGAGCCTCGAGGATCCGGGCAGCCGCGAACGCGTCGGCGAGCTCGCCCTCGCTCGGGTCGGCGTCGGTCCCGCTCAGGAGCTCGGACGGATCGAACCGACGACCGGGGCCCATCACGTCGCGTCCTCCGGCGAAACGCTGCCGCGAAGCCGGGCCAGGCCGCGGTGCAGGTGCGTCTTGACCGTCCCCAGCGGCCGATCGACTTCGCGCGCGATCTCGTCGAGCGACAGCTCGCCAAAGAACCGCAGGAGGACGACCTCGCGATAGGGCTCCGGGAGTGCGGCGACGGCCCGGCGAACCGTGGACGCGCGCTCGGCCCTGATGGTCATCGCTCCCGGGTCGGTCCGGGGCGAGGCGGCAATCGAAGCCGCGTCCAGCGGTCCCGTCGAGCTGCCGTCGAACGCATCCGTCCGATCGCCATCGATGCTGAGCCAGCCGACCGTCTTGCGCTGACCCGCCTTGCGCACGGCGATTCGAACCGCAATCCGGCTGAGCCATGCGCCGAACGGTCCGTCCCCGCGCCACGATGCGAGGGATCGATACGCCGTCACGAAGGCCTCCTGGGCCGCGTCCTCAGCCTCGTGGAGATCTCCGAGGATCCGATGGCAGGCGCGAACCACCGCAGCGCCCTCCCGCTCGACCAGCTGGCGATACGCGTCGCGATCGCCGGCGAGGACGGTGTCGACGATTGCACGATCGGTCTGCTGTCTGCGCTTCGTGTCCGCCTGGAGAATGGCTTCGCTCCCTGCTGATCGTCTCGATGATCCGAGCGAACCCATGGTTCCATGAGTCACCTCAGGACCCGGTACGTCGCAGTCAC
Source organism: uncultured Chloroflexia bacterium (assembly GCA_963809045.1). Classification (GTDB taxonomy): domain Bacteria; phylum Chloroflexota; class Limnocylindria; order Limnocylindrales; family CSP1-4; genus SPCO01. The sequence goes on along the minus strand of CAWEHW010000004.1, from coordinate 1,543,964 downwards.
GTGACAGTGGTTCCCCGGGGATCGATCAGTCGTCGTCGCCACCCCCCGGACCGCTGTTGTCGTCATCGTGATCGCCACCATCGCCCGAACCGCTCGAGCCGCCATGGTCATCCGTCCCGTCCGGCTCGTCGGTTGCGTCGGGTTCGGCGGTTCCGGTCGGCCCGGCCGTGTTCGTTGGCTCCGCCGTGTTCGCCGGGCCGGCGGTGTTCGTGGGTACGGCCGTCCCGGTTGGTCCCGCGGTCTCGGTCGCTTCGGCCGTTCCAGTCGGTTGAGCCGTGTCGGTCGGCTCCGCCGTCTCCGTGGCGCCGGCCGTGCCGGTCGGCTCCGCCGTCTCCGTGGCCGTCGCTCCGGCAGTCGCCGCGTCGCCGGCCGTGGCGGTCGGCGTTGGGGTGGATGCGCCGGTGGCAGCCGGCGTGAGCGATGACCCTCGATCGAGGGTGTTCGCCAGCCTGCCCGAGGCCAGGGCGACGCCCGTCACGACGAACAAGGCCAAGGCGACGACGGTGACGCCAAGCGTCCGTGTCAAGCGATTGTTGGTGCGCATCAGAAGTCTCCGTTTCGGGTGCCGATCCGTTGCCGGCGCTACTCCCTCTGAGACACCTCGGCGCGAAAAGGTTTCAGCCGGGCTCGACAGACTCTTCGGTCGTGCCGGGCAGCTCCGGCTCCTCGGCGCCGGCTGTCGGACCCTCCTGGTCGTCCTGGTCGACCGGTCCGGGCGTGTCGATCGCCTCCGATGCGGGTAGCACGTCGGACAAGGGATCACGCTCGATCACGATCGGCCCGAGGCCGGCCGACTCGAGCGCCTCGCCAAATGCGTCGACATCGCCGACGAGGACGATCGCGGCGTCATCGACATGCAGGTGGGCGTTCGCAGCGGCGTGGATGGCGCCAACGTCAACCCCCTCGATCCGCTCGCGATAGCCGATCAATTCGTCGAGCTCCAGCTCGTGGACCGCCAGACCCGAGAGCGCCCCGACGACGGCTCCCGCAGTCTCGAACCGAAGCGGGAACACGCCGATCAGGAAGTCCCGGGCGGCAGCCAGCTCTGACGACTCGACCTCGCTCCGCCGGATCCGGTCAAGCTCGTCGAGCATGTCCAGCACGGCCGGCAACGTGACCTCGGTATTGACCGCCGCCCGCGCACCGAACGGCCCGGCGCCGCGCCGGAGATCGAAGCCTGCGCTCGCGCCGTACGTGTAGCCCTTCTCCTCGCGCAGCTTCATGTTGAGACGCGAGTTGAACAGGCCGCCGAGGATCGCGCTCATGACCGAGACGGCATGGAAGTCCGGGATCTTGCGCGACAGCCCACGATGGCCGATCCGGACCTCCGTCTGGACGGACCCGGGGCGATGGACGACATGCACCACCCGGTCTGCGCGGGCGGCCGTATCGACGATCGAGGCGGCCTGCTCCCCGCCGCGACCGACACCCGTCCAGCCACCGAACAGCTGCTCGGCGAGGGGGATGACGTGTAGTCCGCCCAGATCACCCGCGACGATCAGCGTCGCCCGGCCGGGATCCAGGGCGCGCTCGTAGGCGTGCCGGAGGTGGTCCGGCGTCAACCGTTCGACGGTTTCGCGGGTGCCGCCCGACGGCCGGTGGTATGGCGACGCCGCCGCGTAGATCGTGGCCGCGAACGCGTGTTCGGCGCGTCGTCGCGGGTCGGCCTGGGCCTGGAGCAGGTCGTTGAGTCGCTCATCCCGAAGGCGCTCGACCTCGGGCGCCGGGAACGTCGGTCGCAGGAGGACCTCGGCAGCGAGCTCGAGCGCCGCGGCCAGCCGATCGGCAGGCACATCGACGCTGACGCTCATCGCGTCCCACCCGGCGTCGGCGTGGAGCGATGCGCCCAGGCGTTCGGTTGCCTCGACGAGCTGGATCGCGTCGTAGCTCTGGGTGCCTTCCGAAAGGGCACGGGCCGCGAGCACCGTGCTCCCGGCATCCGCGGACGGTTCCAGCGCGGCGCCGCCGCGGATCACCACCGATGCCGAGACGAGCGGCCGACCGGGCAAATCGGCGACCAGGATCCTCAAGCCGTTGGACAGCTGGTCCACGGCGACCGCCGGAAACTCATATGCGCGAGGAGCACCGGGCTCCGGCCGCGTCGCGATCACGAGATCGCCGCCCGCGTCCCGCGCCACGGCGCTCATGCGGCGACCTCCTCGTCGTCCGCGCTCTCGCCATCGGGCAGGATCGCGACGTCGTCCGCGGCCGGCCCCTCGGGCAGGTAGGTCAGGACCAGGCGGTTGTCCACCCGGAACACGGCTCTCGCGGCATCGCGGATCTGCTCCGCCGTCACGGACAGGTACCGGGGCAGCATCTCGTTGATCATCCCGGGCTTGTCGAACAGGGTTGCGTACATCGACAGGCGATCCGCGCGCTCTTCGACGCGCTGGAGCGAACCCAGCTCATCCGCCTCGGTGAGCGCCTTGGCGCGGGCGAGCTCGTCGTCGCTGACGAGGTCCGTCGTGAGGCGTTCGAGCTCCTCGTGGAATGCGGCCTCGACGCGACCAAGGTCGATGCCAGGTCGGGCGGTGACCCATCCGACGCAGATCGAAGCGCCGCCGACGAACCCGAGCGTGAAGAGCGCGACGTCCTGGGCGATGCGCTCGTCGCGAACCAGGCGGCGATTGAGCCGGCTGCCCTTGCCGCCGGCCAGGATCTGACCGGCGAGATCGAGCGCGTCCAGCCGCGGATCGCCGAGGACGGGCGCCCGGAACGCGATGTGGATCCGTGGGAGCGGAACCTTGTCGTACACGGTCTCGCGGTGCTCGCCGCCAAGCGTCGGTGGCAGCGACATGTCCGGCAGCGGCGGGATCGATGGATTGGCCGGAACGCGCCCGAAGTACCGCTCCGCCGCCGCGACGACGTCGGCCGTCTCCACGTCGCCCACGACGCTCAGGACCGCGTTGTTCGGCGCGTAGTAGGTCTTGAAGAACGCGCTGACATCCTCGAGGGATGCCGCATCGAGGTCGTCCATCGATCCGATCGTCGAGTGATGGTACGGATGGTCCGGCGGATACATGTGGCCCTGGAGCTTCTCCTGCCACGACCCGTAGGGGCGGTTGTCGTACGACCAGCGCTTCTCGTTCTTGACGACCTCGCGCTGGTTGTCGAGGTTCTCCTGGCTGAGCGCATCGAGAAGCGTCGCCATCCGGTCCGCTTCGAGCCACAGCGCGAGCTCGAGCTGGTGGGCCGGCATGGTCTCGAAATAGTTCGTCCGGTCGAGCCACGTCGAGCCGTTCATCGTGCCGCCGGCGGCCTGGACCAGCGCGATGTGTTCGGCCTTCGCGACGTGGCGCGATCCCTGGAACATGACGTGCTCGAAGAGGTGCGCAAACCCGGTCTTGCCAGGGCGCTCGTGCTTCGAGCCGACGGCGTACCAGACATTGACCGCGACAACTGGGGCGAGGTGGTCCTCGGCGACGATGACGCGCAGGCCATTGGCAAGGCGCTGGTCGCTGAAGACGACCTCCGGAACGGAGGTAGGCACGCGTGACCTCTGGGGTTGGGCGGCGGCTGCCGCGGTGGTCGGTTGGGAGGATCGTAGCGCGTGCGTCCTCGGGACGGTTGGGCCGGGCCGGATCCGCGCGGCTTTCGTACACTGCGCGGGCTATGACACCTTCCAACCACACGCCTTCCAACCACACCGCTCGCCGGCTCGCCGGCGTGGCGCTCGCGCTCATGATCGTGAGCGCCTTTCCGGCGACGATCGCGGCGCACACCGAGCTCGAACGCTCGACGCCGGCTGACGGCAGCACGGTGGAGGCGCCATTCGACGGTCCGATCCTGCTCGAGTTCTCCGAGGAGCTGGCCGACGGGAGCGGGGCCGAGCTCCAGGACGATGGCGGTGGTGCGATCGCGGACGCGACGGTCGATGGACCGGGCGCGACCATGGAATTCGAGCTCGACGCTCCGCTCGGTCCCGGCGACTACCAGATCGCCTGGACCGGGATCGCCGTGGACGGGCACGTGGAGCGCGGCACGGTCGCCTTCAAGGTCGAGGCACCGCCGCCGACTCCCGAGCCGACACCCAGCCCGTCGCCGACACCAGAGCCGAGCGAGTCGGTCGCCCCGCCGACGCCAACGCCAACGCCTGCACCGACGCCGGCCCCGAGCCCATCGCCGAGCCCGGGCCCGGTCGACGCCGCCAGTTCGGGCGACGTGGTGATCCCCATCGTCGTCGCCCTCCTCGTGGTCGCCCTTGGCGGTGGGTACCTGCTCAGCCGGCGCGGCCGCCAAGCTCCTTGACGGAGACCGTGAGCTGGCGTAGACGCCTGGGGCCCGCGACCGGCGCGGCCGTCGGAGCCGCTCTGCTGGGTCCCGCCACGGTTGCCGCGCACAGCCTCAACGCAACGTACGAGAGCCGCCTGCCGCTGGCGGTCTACCTGGTTGGCGCCGCAACGACCGTTGCCCTCTCGTTCATCTTCGTGATCACGCGAGACGTTCGCGCCGCGGCGCCGGCCGACCAGGGGCCCGGGACGTTGCCTTCCGTGGTCATCCGTCGCGGACTCCAGGCGATCGGTCTCCTTGGGTGGGCATGGATCATGGCCCAGGGGGTTGCTGGTGGGTCGAGCGCGGGGGACGTCGCAACCCTGTTCCTGTGGGTCTATGGCTGGGTCGGCGTCGCGATCCTGTCCGCGATCCTCGGGCCGGTCTGGCATTACCTGGACCCGTTCTCGACCCTGCATGACCTGGGTGCGGCAGCTCTCCGCCGCCTCGGCATCAGTGGCTGGGATCCCGCCGACTACCCGGAATCGCTGGGCCGCTGGCCGGCGGCGATCGGGCTCGCCGCCTTCATCTGGCTGGAGCTGGTGTTGTTCGCCGGTTCCTCCACCCTGTTCATCGTGACCGTCGGGTACACCGCCTTCACGCTGGCGATGATGGCCCAGTTCGGGCGGGATCCGTGGCGCTCGCACGGGGAGACCTTCACGGTCTGGTTCCGGCTGCTCGGCAGGCTCGCCCCGTTTGCGCTGGCGGATGAGGCGGGACGTATCCGCCGACGCTCATTCGGCAGCGGCCTGCTGGAGCCCGGTTGGTCGTGGGCCGACGTGACCCTCGTCGCGCTGGGCGTCGGTTCGATCCTCTTCGACGGCCTGTCGCAGACGCAGATCTACTTCGATCTCTTCGGCGCGCCGGGCGTCCTTGGTGCCACCGTGCTGCTGTTCGGGTTCCTCGTCTTGGTGATCGGCGCAGCGGCAGCGGTCGTGCGGACGGTCGGGCTTGCCGCGACTGGCGCCGGCCTCCTGCCCATCGCGCTCGGCTACCTGATCGCTCACTACTTCACGTTCCTGCTCATCGATGGCCAGCGGATCCTGATCGCCATCTCGGACCCGTTCCAGCGCGGCTGGAACCTGTTCGGCACGGCATTCCATGAACCCAGTGGCGCGTTCCTGCCGCCCGGACTCGTCTGGACCGTCCAGCTCGCGGCCGTGGTCGGCGGCCACATGCTCGGTGCCTGGGGCGGCCACGTTGTGGCCGCAGCGGAGGCGCCCGCCGGCACCACTCCCGCAGGGTTGCGACTCCGCCAGTTGCCACTGGCCGTGGTCATGGTCGGGCTCACCACGTTGACGCTCTGGTCCCTTGGCCAGGCCATCGTCGTCAGTCCCGTGGAGTAGATCGAGGAGGTCCCATGTCGACGATCGAGACCGTGGTGCGCTCGATCAACCGTGATCTCATGCCCCAGTTCGAGGAGCGGCTTCGCGCGGTCTTCGCGGAGCAGGATCGCGAACGGCTGATCGACCAGGTCGTGCGCCTGACGCTCGACGCCCACAGCCTCGAGGAGATCGATCGGCGGGTCGTCGTCCAGGCCAAGGCGCGGGCGCGGGCCGAGCGCCTGGCGCGGGTCCAGCACCAGGGCCTGGATCGCCGGGCGCTCGAGGCGCTGCTCACCCGAGCCAAGGATGTGCTCTTCGCCCTGCTCTTCGGCGACGAATCGACGAACACGCACCTCGATCGCGTCCAGCACGAGCCGCTGACCATGGCCCTTCAAGGCCGGTGCCCTTGACTTCATGCGGGCGTCCACGGAGCTGGAAGCCGCAGGCACGTGGCAGGACCCGGAGAGCGTCTCAAACGACGAGCGCGCGGCCAACGTCCTCCTCGAGGTCCAGTTCGGCGAGATCGCAGACGAGCTGGTCGGGCGCGGCATCGTCCTCTGCCTCTCGCTGATCAACAGCCTCGAAGTCAACGAGCAGAGCCTCTACGCGCGGATGATCAATACGCGCGGATGATCAACGTCGAGGAAACGACCCTCATCAGCTGACGGCGACAACGGCCTCGCGCGGCACCCATTCGTCGAGCGACCTGACGTCCGCGAGGCGGCCTGCGATGGACGGGTCGAGCGCCTCGGCGGCGGCGACCGCGGTTTCGATCGCGGTCAGGCAGAGGATGCCTTCGGCCGTCGCAGCGTGACGGATCTCGGCAGCGTCCCGGACGGCGCCTGAGCGCGGCGTTGGCGTGTTGACGACGAGCCGGACCTCGCCGGAGGCGATCAGCTCAAGGATCGGGACTTCGTCGCGGGATGGGTTCGGCTCCTCGCCGAGCTTCGCGACCGATCGGGCTTCGAAGCCGGCCGCCTCGAGCGACTCGCGCGTCCCTGGCGTTGCTGCCAGGCGGTAGCCGGCCGTGGTCAGGGCGCCCGCCAGCCGCGTGAGCAGGGTCTTGTCCCGGTCCGCGATCGACACGAGGGCAAGCGCGCCCCCTTCGCCCGGTCGAGGCGGGACCAGCGCGGCCCCGAGCAACGCCTTGGCCAAGGCGACCCGGGGGTCGTGGTGGATGCCGATCACTTCCCCCGTGGACTGCATGCCGGGGCCGACGGACGGGTCGACGCCGCGCAACTTCGCGGTCGAGAACGCCGGTGCCTTGACCGCCACGAACGAGGGTGGCGGGAGCAGTCCCCCATGCCAGCCGAGCTCGGGCAGGGTGGCCCCGAGCGAGATCCGGACCGCCAGCTCGACCATCGGCACGCCGGTCACCTTCGACATGAACGGCACCGTCCGCGACGCCCGCGGGTTGACCTCGATGAGGTAGACCCCATCGTCGCGAACGATGAACTGCGCGTTGACCAGGCCGTGCGCCCCGAGCGCGAGAACGATCCGTTCCATCGTGGCCACGATCAGCTCCTGGTCGCCGACCGACACCGTCTGCGGCGGGAAGACGCCGACCGAGTCGCCGCTGTGGACACCGGCGCGCTCGATGTGCTCCAGCAGCCCGGGGATCAGGACATCCCGGCCGTCCGAAACAGCGTCGACGTCCACCTCGACGCCCTCCAGGTACCGGTCGATCCGGACCGGGCGATCCGGGTCGACCACCGTGGCGGCCGCCAGCTGCCGCGCAAGGTCCTCCGGCGAGTAGCAGAAGTCGATGGCCAGGCCGCCGATCACGAACGATGGGCGCACGATCACCGGGTAGCCGATCCGCTCGGCCAGCGTCAGCGCCTCCTCGACGCTGTGGGCCATCCCACCTTCTGGTTGCGGGATGCCCAGCCGATCGAGCAATGCGGAGAACCGGGTCCGCTCCTCGGCCTGGTCGATCGCCTCGAGGTCCGAGCCCAGCAGTGTGACCCCGCCGGCCGCCAGGGGGGCCGCCAGGTTGAGTGGTGTCTGGCCGCCGTACGCCACCACCGCGGGGAGGAGCGGCTGGCCGTCGGCCGTCTCGGCGTCGATCACGCTGCGCACGCTCTCGGGGTCCAGTGGCTCGAAGTAGAGCCGCGAGCTCGCGTCGAAGTCGGTCGAGACCGTTTCGGGGTTCGAGTTGATCATCACCGCCCGCCAGCCCGCCTGGCGCAGCGCCTCCGCCGCCTGGACCGCGCAGTAGTCGAACTCGATCCCCTGCCCGATCCGAACCGGGCCCGAGCCGATCACGAGCGCGGCCTCTCGCTCAACGGGGGCAGCCTCCGGCGCCGACCCTGCCGCAGCGTAGGTCGAATAGAAGTACGGGGTCTCGGCCGCGAACTCAGCCGCACACGTGTCGACCATCGCATAGCCGGGGCGCAGGCCAAGCACGAGACGTGTCGCCCGAATGTCGTCCTGGGTCGTACCGGACAGGCCGGCCAGCTCGCGATCCCCAAACCCGGCGCGTTTGACCGTGGCCAGCAGCTCCGCCGCGCCCTGATCGGCCGGGTCCGTCAGCCGCGCGCCCATCGCACGCGTTTCCGCCTCCAGCGCAACGTTCCTGCCCATCTCGGCGAGGAACCACGAAGCGATGCCGGTCGTGCCCCCGATCACGGCCTCGGGCACTCCCCGGCGCATCAAACCCAGGACCCGCCAGAGCCGGCTGTCCGACGGCTCGAGGAACCGGCGAAGGACGATCGGCGCCGCGGTTCGCTGCGCATGGCGGGTGGATTCGCACGCCTGCCCCGCCTCGTCAACCCAGCGGATCGGCCCGTCGGCGTCCGTCCCGGACTCCGGGTCGCCCGCGTAGACGGCGGCCAGGTAGTCGAACGTGGGCATCCAGCCCGGGTCCTCGGCGAGCGGTCCCACACCGGCTTGCTCCAGGCCACGAAGCGCCTTGTTGAGGGCAGATCCAAACGTTCGATCGATCGCCATCACCTCGCCGGTCGCCTTCATCTGGCTGCCGAGCGTCCGGTCCGCCCCCGGGAACTTGTCGAATGGGAACCGCGGCAGCTTGACGACCACATAGTCCAGCGCCGGTTCGAACGCAGCCACGGTCGTACCCGTGACGACGTTGGGGATCTCGGCAAGCCGCCGCCCGACCGCGATCTGCGCCGCGACCCGCGCGATGGGATAGCCCGTCGCCTTCGACGCCAGGGCCGACGACCTCGAAACCCGTGGGTTCACCTCGATCACGGCGTAGTCGGTGGAGTCGGGCGACAGGGCGAACTGGACGTTGCAGCCGCCCTCCACGCCGAGCGCCCGGATGATCGCCAGTGAAGCGCTGCGCAAGCGCTGGTGCACCGCGTCCGTCAGCGTCTGGACGGGCGCCACCACGATCGAATCGCCCGTGTGAACCCCCAATGGGTCGACGTTCTCCATCGAACAGACGGCGATGCACGTGTCGTCGGCGTCACGCATGACCTCGTATTCGATCTCTTGCCAGCCAACCAGGCAGCGCTCGACCATGACCTGGCCGATCGGGCTCGCTCGCAGGCCGGCACGAACACGTTCGTGGTAGGCCGGTTCGGTCTCCACGATCCCGCCGCCGGTCCCACCCAGCGTGTAGGCCGGCCGGACGATCGCCGGCAGGCCGATCGTCTCGAGCGCCGCCGCCGTCGAAGCCTGGCGTGCCTCCGCCGTGACGCCCTCGACAATGTACGACGGCGCGTACGGCTGCCCGATCCGGTCGAGCAGGTCACGGAACGCCTCGCGGTCTTCGGCCATCCGGATCGCCGACAGCGGCGTGCCCAGGAGCCGGATGGCGTGGCGTTCGAACACGCCGGCGTCGGCCATGGCGATCGCCAGGTTGAGCGCGGTCTGGCCCCCCAGCCCGGCCAGCAGCCCCTCAGGGCGTTCCTTGGCGATCACGGCCTCGACCGCGTCGACGGTCAGCGGCTCGAGGTAGATCGCGTCGGCCACGGAGGGGTCGGTCATGATCGTCGCCGGGTTCGAGTTGACCAGGATCGTCCGGATCCCTTCAGCGCGAAGGGCGCGACAGGCCTGGGTCCCGGCGTAGTCGAACTCGGCCGCCTGGCCGATGACGACCGGCCCCGAACCAAGGATCAGGACAGAGGCCGGCTTCGGTCCAGGGGCACTCACGGGCGACCCGCGGCGGCGGCCACGAACCGGTCGAAGACGGCCAGCGCGTCGAGCGGGCCGGGCGAGCCTTCGGGGTGATACTGGACGGTCTCAATCGGCTTCTCGCCATGGCGAAGACCCTCGACGGATCCGTCGTTCAGGTTGACCTGGCTCACGTGGAAGCCGGACGACGTCGGGAGCGTCTCGCCGACGACCTGGACCTCGTGGTTCTGGGCTGTCACCTGGACCAGCCCCAGGTCGATGTCCTGGACGGGATGGTTGGCGCCGTGGTGCCCGAACCGGAGCCGGCCGGTGTCCGCGCCGGCGGCGCGAGCCACGATCTGATGGCCTAGGCAGATGCCGAGCAGGGGCCGTCCGTCGTCGATGATCGCCCTGGCGAGTGCAACGGGCCGGTCGAGACGAGCCGGGTCACCGGGCCCAGGTGACAAGATCAGGCCATCGATGTCGGGAGCGAGCGCGACGGACGCGGAGATGGTGTGGGGCAGGATCCGGACGCGCGCGCCGCGGCGCCGCATCGCGATGACGATGTTCGACTTCAACCCGAAGTCGACGATGCCGATCAAGGGTCCGCCATCCTCTGCCCGGCCAATGTCGACGATCGATGACGGTGACACGTGACCCACGAAGTCCTGGTCCTCCCAGCGCGGCACGGCACGCGCGGCGGTCGTGGCGGCATCTGGGTCGATCTCTCCGGGCGCCGTCACGATCCCCCGGAGGCTCCCGTGCGTCCGCAGGTGGCGCGCGAGGGCTCGGGTGTCGACGCCGGCGATCGCAGGGATCCCGTCGTCGCGCAAGAGAGCAGCGAGCTGCCGGGCATCATCGAGTACCGCAGCGGTGGCATTCGCGACGACGAGCGCCCGGAGCCAGGGCCTGACGGACTGATCGTCGTCCCGGAGCCGTCCATAGTTGCCGATCAGGGGATACGTCATGACGACCACCTGGCCGGCATACGACGGGTCGGTGCAGACCTCCTGGTAGCCGGTCTGGCTCGTGTTCACGACGAGGTCGCCGCCCGACGCGGTGGGTGCCCCGAAGGCAACCCCGGGGAAGACCGAGCCGTCCTCGAGCGCCAGCAATGCGGGACCCAGGTTGCCGATTCGCGGGTCAACGACGGCCGAGGGTCGTGGCGACGGAGGGACGATCACGCGGGCACGGTGGGATCCAGTGAGGAACCTGCGGGAAGGGCCAGACCAGGGGCGCGGGCGCGGCGGATCGCTCCGCCGATTGGCCGTGGCACGGTCGATCAGCCTCCTTCCCGGCCTCACTGGACCGGTACGCCGGCCTCACAGGACCGGCACGAAAGGACGGCGTCAGGGTACCAGAGGCCGGCTCCGCCGGGAGCGTCGCGGGAACTCGGGCTACGACGTTCCCGCGATCCGGAGGGAGCCGACCCCGCCCTGCACGTCGATCTCGACCCGGTTGGCACCTGACGTGTAGTCGGGCGACTCGAAGCCTCCGGTGACCCGTCGGAACCTGGCCTCGTCGACCTGCACGTTGCCCAGCACGACGCGCGTGCGGATCCTGGCCATGACGCCGTCCGGTACCTCGAGCGCGAGCGACGCGGCGCCAGCCTGGACCCGGACGGCGGTCATCCCCGCGGACCGGGGCAGGAGGATCCGCGTCTCGCTCGCGCCGGTCTGCAGCTCGAGCGAGCGCACCTGCAGGTCGCGCAGGTCCAGCACGTTGCGGCTCGCTCCGGCGTCGATCCGGAGGTCGAGCGGAACGTCGCCGGTCAGGCCCACCTTCCAACTCGATCGGTAGGTGAGCCACGGCAGGCCACGTGAGGTGTCCTGTTCGAGCTCCACGCGTCCTGCGCCCTGGAGCCGGTGCGTGACGCCGCCCAGGAAGGACCCATCGACGAGATGGCCGGCGGCCGCGCGACGGGTTGCCAGGTCCCCGGCCCCGAAGCGGATCCGGATCGAGGCGTCGGTCGCTCCGTCGAGCGGCAGGGTGAGCGCTTCGGTGTACCTCGGTCCCCGCTGGATGAAGGCTCCAACGAGGAACCAGACGCCCAGCGCGACCGCCAGCCATGGCCACCAGGCGGCGATCAACTCGATCGGTCCGGCCGCGAGATTGCCGGTCGTGCTCAGCAGCAGGACGATCCCGACGATCGTCCAGAAGATCGGTCCGGTCAGGACCCACGGCGCTTCGACGATCCCGAACCCGCCCTGGACGGCTCGGCCAACGAGCGAACCGATCCCGACGAGGATCACGAACATTGGCCAGGCCTGCGCCCAGCTCAGGTTCGCGAGCTCCCGCACGAGGAAGACGACCCCCAGGCCGATCAGCCATGTCGCGGCGAGAAGCGAGCCGCGACGAGCCGCGTTCAGCGATGTCATCGCCTGATCATGCACCCTGGGGGATCTCCACCGATGGCCATTTCCCGGTGCCGATTGTCACCGCCTGCCGGCACTAGGGCACTGTGCGGAGTGCATCGGTCCGGTGCGGTCAGGTAGGGTTTCGCGATGCACGACACCACCCGCCGCCCCATCCAGCGTGTCCGACGCGCGGTCATGGTCGTTGCCATCGCCTCCATCATCGCGACCCTCGCGGCGCCAACCGCGTCCGCCGCCTCCGTGCGACGCGCATGGAAGGCGCAGCTCGGCGGGAACGGCGCGAACGGTACCGCGACCCTCACGGCCTACTGGGCGGGCAACGGCTCGCTGAGCCTGAAGCTGGTGGGGCTGAAGCCGTCCACGACGTATCCGATCGTGGCCTATCGCGGATCGTGCGCGAAGCCGAGCGTGATCACCCGCCTTCCCGGCGCCGTGACCAACGCCAACGGTGCTGTCACCAAGGTGTCCGCGGTCTCGACGAAGATCATGAACTCGATCTGGCGGTACGGGAGAACGACGCCGTTCTCGATCAAGATCGGCAACGGATCCGATGCTCGATGCGGGGTGCTCAGCTTTGCCGTTGCGACGCGCATCGCCATCCCCGGCCTGGGGATCGACCTGCCGGTCATCAAGCCAGGCCCAGGCTATCCGGTCTGCAACGTCGCGATGTACATCCAGGAACTGTCCCAGCCCCGCGAGGCGGGCGTCACGCTGATCTACGCCCACGCGCGCAAGGGCATGTTCGAGCCGCTCCTGATCAAGTCACGGATCAACAATGGCGCCAGCCTGATCGGCGCCACGGTCAAGGTGTGGACCAGCAACAACCTGGTGTCGACCTACAAGGTGACCAGGGTCAGGCGGCACGTGACCTCCCTGAACGGCGTCTTCGACATCGGCCCCGAGCAACTCTGGATCCAGACGTCCGAAGGACCCCGCGGCACGGTCGGGAAGCTGATGGTGATCGCCAAGCGAACCGGGTACGAAGCCGCCAGTCACGGGGATGCGCATCCGACGCCGCAACCCAAGGTCTGCGGCTGAGTCGCGTGGGCATCGCGTTCAGCGCGGGCGGCTGATCCTCGGCCACACCCAGCGAACGACTGCGCGGGCGACCAGAAACAGCGCACGCCACCGCAGCAACGTGCCGATCAGCCCAAGCATGCGTCGTCGTCCTGCATGTCCCGAGGATACGTGTCCGTCGGCCTGTCAGGCCCCACGCCACGGGCCCTGAACTTGCAGGCCAATCGCAATTCCGGACGCAGCGCCACCAGGACATGTCCAGCCGCGGTTGAAACCCCTCGGCATCGAGCTGTTACGCGCATGCGCGTTCCCTGCTGCTATTCCTGACGTCCAACACAAGGCACGCGCTATCGAGGAACCCCATGGCAACGCTCACCGCCGCCCTTCCCGACCTGGATCTCCCGAAGTTCGACCCGCCCAAGGTCGACGTCCCCGACGCCATTGCCAGCGCGATGGACGCGGCGGGCATCCGCCGTTCGTCTCCGCGTCGATGGCCCCTGGCGCTCGCCGGTGTCGTGGCGGCAGGTGTCGCCGGGTGGGCGATCCTCAGCAACGAGTCCTTGCGGGCTCGGATCAGCGAAGCCATCGGTACCATCCGGCAGCGCGTCGACTCGATGCGGTCGCCTGCGAGCGAGTTCGAGCCGATCGCCTTCCCGGCGGCGGAAACAAAGCCCATCGAGCCCGGGCCGATGGCCGAGTACGAGACCCCTGACAGCGCTGACTATCCCGATGGTCTCGGCTCCGTGACAAGCTCGAAGGCCTGATCGCGAGCCGCGAGCTGGTGCTCGGCGTGGTGGCGAAGGCCGCCACACGACTCGTACGCCGTCACCGCCGCCCGTAGACTGCGGCGGTGAACGGCTGGCTTCCACGGCTCTGGCAACAACCTTCGGCGATCCTGCTCGCCGTGCAGCTCGTTGGGGTGCTGCTTTACCCGTTCATGGACGAGTCGGCCCTCGGCCGGGCGGCGCTGTCGACCTTCGCGCTGGTGGTCCTCTTTCTGGCCGTCCGCGCCGTGCAGGCCACGCAGGCCCTGGTCTGGGTTTCGGTGGGACTCGGCGTACCCATCGTGGTCCTGACCATCCTGGAGGTGGTCGACCCACTCAACGCCGAGGTGATCCTGTGGTCATCGATCCTGCACGCGGTCTTCTACTTCTACACGAGCGTGGCGCTGCTGCGCTACATGTTCCTCGACCGGTTCATCACGACCGATGAACTCTGGGCGACGGCGGCGACGTTCACGGTCGTCGCCTGGGCGTTCGCCTACACGTTCATGGCCATCCAGGTGATCTGGCCAGGCTCGTTCATTGCCGCAATCGACCCAGAGGCTCCCCGGACCTGGTCCCAGTTGCTTTTCCTGTCGTTCACGAACCTGACCAGCGTCGGCCTGTCCGACATCACGCCGGTCCTGGCGCATGCCCGATCCTGGGTCATGATCCAACAGGTAGCCGGCCTGATGTACGTCGCGCTGGTGATCTCCCGGATCGTCGGCCTGACGATCGCGCGACAGCGCGCGTAGGCGCGGCGGAGTACGCCAGAAATCAGCAAGGCCCTCGGACGACTGTCCTGGGGCCGATTTCACGTTCAGATCAGGTGGTGAGCCCGGAAGGACTTGAACCTTCAACCCGCTGATTAAGAGTCAGCTGCTCTGCCATTGAGCTACGGGCCCATCGTCTCGAACGTCGTTCGAGCAGGTTACTGATCGGCGGCTTAACTGCACCGATCGAACGATTGATGATTGGTACCTGTCACAGTGCCAAGGATCAGGAGTCCGACGATGCAGCAAGCACCGACCAGCGGCGTGCATGGTACCGCAGCGTACGGTTTCGCAGACATCGAGACGCCGCTCGCGCACATCGATCGCGCTCCGGTCGCACGTCGACCGGGCCTGTCCTAGGTTCGATCGGCTTCGTCCGTACTCGTACCGGGGCGGCGACGACTCAGTCGGCGTCGGGCGCCTTGGACTTGTCCTTGAGCTGTCCGGGCGCGTTGTCTCGGCCCTTGCCCTGGCCGGGATTCGCCTTGTCCTTGAGCTGGCCCGGAGCATTCGCGCGACCGAGACCCTTGCCAGGATGCGACCCATCCTTGAAGCCCGGGTGACGCCCGCCGACTCGTTTCGGTCCGCCCGCCCAGTCGGGCCGGCCAGCAGGGCGAAGAGCCGTCCCATTGATGCTGTCGACACTGAGCTTCGTCTCACCCGCGTGATGGGTGCCCACGGCCTCGACGGCATCCCCGACGTACGGCGCAAGCGGGTTATTCACGCCCCAGAACCATTTCGGCCCGGCCGAAAGCTCCCAGACGACGCCATCGACGGTCATCGTGAACGTGGGGCGCCCCTTCGAGTCCTCGCCGCTGGCCACCATGCCGGTCAGCGTCTTGGCCAGCTCAGGACCCTTGTCGGGCTTGGCCGCCAGGACGGGAGCCGCGACCAGGAGGAGCGTCATGAGGCCCGCGATCGGGAGGAACGAGTGACGCGACAGGGCGAGGGATGTCATTTCGGAAGTTCCTCGGAGGAGGCGGATGATTGCTGCTGACAGAACGGGATTTGGTGCCTCGCCGTTATGGGCAAGCATGACTGGCGAGGGCTTGACGCATCGAGGCTGGTGCGTCGGTGCACCAAGGACTTTTCGTTTTTGAAATCACCGCCCTTCGTTTTGGTATTGCTGCCCATCGGCTGGGCCGTCATCGTTGTCCTCACATCGACGCGGACCGGGGGCAATTCGTCGACCGAGCGGAAGCTGCTTGGGGTACCCCCGATTGGGTCTTGAGGATCGGATCATCGAAGCCCGTCGAGCGCGCTGCCTCGAGCGCCTCGTGCGGATGGGGCAGTCCCGCCCGAACGCCGAAGCCTGGCTGGATGCCTGGGAGCGGGAGGCGCAACTCCGCGGTTGGCCGCGCTCCCGGGAGTTCTGGGATGCCGGACAACTCTGGATCGATGCCCAGCTCCAGAAGGCGCCCAAGTCCAATGAGGTCCTCATCCGGCCCTGAGCGGGTGCACTTCCTGAGGGCCGACGTCGGCTGGCGGCGGGCGTCCAACCCGGTGCGGTGGCGAGTACGTTCGGGCTATGGAGCCCACCTGCTGCTCCGCGCGAACATGACGGGGACGACTGGGGCCAATGCTTTCGGAACCATTCCAGTTCCCGGACCGGCCCAAACACCGCGAACGTGTTGGCGTTTGTCTCAGTACGAGGCGCGTCTCCATGCCACGTCTGCCCTCTCGATTGGTGGCCCGCATGATCCTGGAACAGGCTGATGACTTCATGGACGTCGACCGCCCCGGTCGTGAACGCATCCGCGTGAGGTTCCATGGGGATGCCGCCCGCCACCCCGACGTCGCGCCTGGACTTGTCGAGCTGTTGATGGCAGCCGTCGACGGAAACGTCTACGAAGCGGTCACTGCCTACGCCACGGGGTTGGGCCTGGGCGTCACCTACTATCTGGGCGCGGAGTGGGTAAGCATCGAGATCAATGAGCTGCTCACCTTGCACCCACTCGTCAATGCGTCCGGAGGTTCACCGCGATCCAGCGCCAGCCGGCATCCCAGAACCCCGGTGGCCAGACCGCTGTCCCGTTTGCTTCAGCCTCGCGCCGCCTCCGGCCGATCCAGTGCTCGGCGTCGAGCCGGTCTCGCCGCTCGCCCGAGGCAGGACGCCTGAACCCGTCGCCCCCGACGCGACCCGTAGGTCCTCCCGGAGCGGCCGGGGATTGAGCTACGACTCTCGAGCCCGGGGCTGAGACCGCCAGACACCGAAGGACCGGAACCTCGCGGTCCCGGTCCTTCGTCTCTCCGTCCCAACCATGGGCGCTCGGGGTGCTCATGGCGGATACGGCGTTAAGTGGGGCCTAGCGACCCTTGCCCTTTGCCCGGACCTCGCCCGGCGTCAGCACGAGCGATCCAGCCAGGATCCCGGCCATCGCCAGAAGGATCAGGCGCCAGTTGTCGCCGGCCGGAGCCGAGGAGCTCTGCGTCAGGGTGTCGGTCGGCGGAAGGGTGACCGCTGGAACACCGACCTCGCTGAGCACTTCGCCCGTGGGCGGAGGCGTAGCTTCAGGCGTCGGCGTGGGCGTGGGATCCGGGGTTGGCGTGGGGGTCGGATTTGGCGTCGGCGTCGGGCGGGTCGGATCCGGAGTGGGCGTTGGGGTCGGCGTCGGCGTCGGATCCGGCGTCGGTGTCGGCGTGGGCTCGGTTGACGTGGTATCGGTCGAGGTGGTCTCGGTTGACGTGGTCTCGGTGGAGGTGGTCTCGGTGGAGGTCGTCTCTGTCGACGTTGTAGCGGTCGAGGTCGTCTCCGTCGATGTGGTCTCGGTTGACGTGGTATCGGTCGACGTGGTCTCCGTGGAGGTCGTCTCTGTCGAAGTCGTGGTCGTCTCGCGGGGTCCGCAGAAGATGATGTGGCTGATGCCCTTGTCACCGTTGTCGTAAGCGCCGGAGCCGTTCGAGTCCGCCCAGACCGTTTCGCCCATGCTCGCGTTGGCGAAGAGCGTGTTCACGTGACCGGGGGCCGAGGACTCAGAGCCGGCCTTGACGATGACCAGCGCGTAGTTGGCGCCGAGGGTGTAGGTATTGACCTGCGGATCGTCGAGCTTGGTGCAATCGTCACCCCAGTTGTCTGGGTTGTTGTTGGCGGCCGAACCGGCGGCATAGCCGGTGACGGTGGCCCACAACGGATCCGCGGATGCGGCCCCGGCGCCAGGCCCGACGAGCGCGGCGGTCGTGAGACCGGCCACGACCAGCCACGACAGCCGTCGGGCACGTCCGGTGCGGTGCGAGAAGCGCGTTGACTTCATTGATGGATCTCCCGAGCTGGCGTTGGCGCGTTGCTGGATGAGTGCGTCGTGTCGTCCCCCGATCGACCTGTCGGCATGCTCGCAGGGGGTACCACCGGAGGTCCAGTACTCCTGGATGGCACGCACCTCACCAGACCGGGCCGCACCCGACTGAAAAAATCGAATCCGTTGCGGTCGATCAACGACCGTCCTCGGTCCGGCCGGTACCAATGGCCGGAACCTCGGCCCGTAAACTGCGCGAATGCCACCCGCGGGTCATGTCGTCGTTTGCGGTGTCGACCACCTTGGCGTCAGGACGATCGATGAGCTCCGGATGCGGGGCGAGACCGTCGTCGTCATCGCGTCGTCCGCGGAGCGGGCGGCCGACATGGGAGTCAAGGACGCGCGGGTGGTCGCCGGCGACCACCGCCTCGCCCGCGTCCTCGCCGATGCCGGGGTCGCCAACGCAAGCGCGATCGTCCTGACCGACGACGACGACCTCGGCAACCTGACCGCAGCACTCGCCGCCCAGGAGCTCAACGCCGGCATTCGTGTCGTCATCCGGATGTTCGATGGCGAGCTGGGCGCGCACCTCCAGGAGCTCTTTCCGTCGGCGGTCGCGCTGTCCTCTTCGGCGCTCGCCGCGCCCGGGTTCGTGACCGCGGCGATCGAAGGCGAAACAGGAGACCGCTTCGAACTCGGCGGGAAGGTGCTGACCGCGAGCACCGCCGGATCGGCCGCGTCGCCGTCCGATGTCGCTACGCCCACGGTGCCGATCGCGCGCCTGCGACCCGACCGGACGGTGGAGGTCTTGCCGGCAGATGCCGCCGACCCCGAAGGGATGATCGTGCTGCGGATCGAGGATCCGGCGGTCGCCGCCGCCAGGGGTGCGGCGGAGACGGATCGAGGCGACCCCGGCGAGACCGGCTCAGTCCGTCGTCACGGCCTTGTCGATCGCCTCCTCGAGCTCCCGGCGGCCACCCGGGCACGACTCGCGACACCGGAACGGCGACTCGTCAAGTTCGTCCTGATCGTCCTTGGACTGGCAGCGGTGTCCGCGGTCTACTTCGGTCTGACCGCCGGGCTTGGTCCGCTCGATGCCGTCTCATATGCGGTCACGGTTCTGACCGGTGCATCGCTATTCGCCGCCATCGACGTCAACACGGCAACCGTGCCCCTCCGTGTGTACGCCATCTTTCTGAGCCTTGTCGGCGCGGCGCTGGTCGCGGTCGTCTACGCGTTCATCACGGACGCGATCGTGCGCTCCCGATTGCTCCAGACCCTCGGACGGCGAACGATCCCGTCGAACATCCACGACCACGTCATCGTGTGCGGCCTCGGTGCCATCGGGTACCGGGTCGCCTCGGGCATCGCGGAGCGGGGTGTTCCTGTCGTGATCATCGAGAAGAATGAGGACGCCAGGTTCGTGGCGCCGGCCAGGGCGGCTGGCATCCCGGTCGTGATCGGTGACGCTCGGCATCGGGAGCTGCTCACCGAGCTTGGCATCAGGCGCGCCCGCGCATTGGTGGCCGCGACCAGCGACGATTTGGTCAACCTCGCTGCCGCGTTGAACGGGCGATCGATCCGACCCGACCTGCGTGTCGTCGTCCGCCTCTTCGATCCGGACTTCGCCGTCCGCGTTCAGCGCGGGTTCGGGATCCGGTTCACACGCTCGGTCTCACACCTCGCGGCACCGGCATTCGCTGCCGCCGCCCTCGGTTCGGAGGTGATCGCCTCGATCCCGGTCGGTGATCGGCGCGTCGTGCTCGCCGCGAGAGTCAACGTCGCCGAGGGTTCGGCACTGGTTGGCCGCACGATCACCTCGCTGTTCGTGGCGGGCGAACGTCGATGCCTGGCGGTCGAACGGTCCGCCGAAGGCGACCTGCTCTGGCTTCCGGACGACAGCGTGGAGCTCGCGGCCGGCGATGCGCTGTACGTCGTCGCGACCCGATCCGGTCTCGCCGCGGTGTCAGAGCTTGCGCGAGCCCGAGCGGTACCGGTCGCTGCCGTGGCGGGCCGAATCGTTCGGCGCGGTGTCTCGGCTGGGGTCGACCGGATCCTTCGGCTGACGCCATTCGGAAGGATCGGCGAGCTGCTTGGCCCCCGTCGCCGCTGACTCGGGCCTTGGATCACTCCGGGACGGACGCGGCGAGCTTTTTTGGCGCGGTCAACCGCCAGGCGTGTCGCAGGAGGACCTCGAGCTCAGTGGCGTCGATCCGCGCGAGGTCGACGTTGATCCAGCCATAGCGGCCGACATACGGCGCCGACGCAAAGGTCTCCGGATCCCGGTAGACGAGGTCGCTCTGCGAGTCCAGGGTGGCCTTGATCGATACGTGGGTGGCCCCATCGCCGCCGATCACGAAGATCTTCTTGCCGATCCGGAACGTCACATCAGTGCCCCAGGTCAGCACCTCGGTCGTCTCCGGCAGGGACATCGCGATCCGCCGGACGTCATCGAACCCTGGCATCAGACGAACGGTCGACGCGGCACCGCGGGCCTCAGCTCGGCTGGTTGTCGATCTGTGCTCGCTGGAGGCGCCCGCTGAAGTCGACGTAGATCGACTTCCATTCGGTGAAGGTGTCCAGCGCAGCGTGGCCCGCCTCGCGGTGGCCGTTGCCGGTTTCCTTCCAACCCCCGAACGGCAGGTGCGTCTCGGCACCCGTCGTCCCGGCGTTGACATACACGATTCCCGTCTGGAAATCGCGCATCGCCTTGAACGCGACGTTCACGTCGCGGGTGTAGATCGACGACGAGAGTCCATACCGCGTCTGGTTCAGTGCCGTCATGGCTTCGGAATAGTCGTCAACGGCGATGATCGACAGAACCGGTCCGAAGATTTCTTCCTGGCCGATCCGGTCCATCGGCCGGACACCCGAGAAGATCGTGGGCTCGAAGAAATGGCCGTTTGCCAGGTCGCCGTCGCGCGCCGCGGCTCCGCCGATGACGAGCTCACCCTCAGTTCGACCGATGTCGGCATACGAGCCCACCTTGTCGAGCGCAGCGGCGTTGATCAGCGGCCCGACATCGGTCGATTCATCGAGGCCCGGGCCAAGGCGGAGCTTGCGAGCGCGAGCCTCGAGGCGCTCGAGGAGCGGCTCGACCACGCTGCGTTCCACGATGACCCGGGAGCAGGCCGTGCATCGCTGGCCGGTGGTCCCGAACGCGCTCCACAGGATGCCCTCGGTGGCCAGGTCCAGGTCCGCATCGGCGAGGACCACGACCCCGTTCTTGCCACCGAGCTCGAGCGACAGGCGCTTGAGCAGCCGGCCGGTCTTCTCCGCGAGGCGGCGACCGGTGGTCGAGCTGCCGGTGAACGAGATGACATCGACGTCCGGGTTGCCGACGATTGCATCGCCGACCTCGCTCCCGGACCCGGTGACCAGGCTGACCACGCCCGGCGGGAACCCGGCCTCGGCCATGAGCTCGACGAGCAGGGTCGCGCAGTGCGGCGTGTCACTCGACGGCTTGAAGATGACGACGTTGCCGGTCACCAGGGCCGGCATCATCTTCCAGCACGGGATGGCCATCGGAAAGTTCCACGGGGTGATGATCCCGGCGATCCCGATCGGCTGGCGGATGCTCATCGCCCACTTGTCCGGCAACTCGGACGGCGTGGTATCGCCGAACATCCGGCGGCCCTCGCCGGCCATCAGGTAGGCGATGTCGATCCCTTCCTGGACGTCGCCACGGGCCTCCGACAGGACCTTGCCCATCTCCCGCGTCATCGCACGGGCGAGGCGCTCCTTGTGCTCCGCCATCAGCGCCCCGAACGCGTAGAGGATCTCCCCGCGCTTCGGGGCGGGCGTCCGCTGCCACATCGGGCGCGCCGCCCAGGCGGCGCTGATGGCCATCGCCACGTCGGCGGCGGTCCCCTGCTGGAACCGCCCGATCACGTCGCGGGTATCGGCCGGGTTGACGCTTTCGAACGTGACGCCCGAGGTGGAATCGCACCACTCCCCGGCGATGAAGTTCCGGTAGGTCGGGATTGTCGTCGTGGCGTCTGCGGGCGTCGTCGCTGTCTCGGTCATGCCGGCATCGTAGCCCGGTTCAGACGCGCTCGAAGGCCGCCGCCACCGAGCCGCCGCCGCCAAGGCAGAGGGTCGCGAGGCCGTACCGGCCGTCCCGCCGACCAAGCTCATGGAGCAATGTCGCAACGATGCGCGCGCCGCTCGCCCCGATGGGATGCCCGAGAGCGATCGCTCCCCCGTTCACGTTGACCTTGTCCCAGTCGAACCCGAGCTCCCGCCCATCGGCGAGGGTCTGCGCGGCGAAGGCTTCGTTGATCTCGATCAGGTCGAACGCCTCGATCGGCAGCTCGATCCGATCGAGGAGCCGGCGCACGCCCTCGACCGGCGCGAGGAACAGCCACTTGGGCGCGACCTCGGCCTGCGCATAACCGACGATCCGGGCGAGCGGCTTCAGGCCCAGCCGCTCTACGGCGCGTTCGGATGCCAGGACCGTGGCCGCCGCTCCGTCGGTGATCCCGGGGGCGTTGCCCGCGGTGACAGTCCCGTCCGTGGCGCCGGCGCGATCCTCGCCGTCCGGGAGCGCGAAGGCAGGTCGCAGGCGCGCTAGCGCTTCGGCCGTCGAGTCCCGTCGCGGGCCTTCGTCAACCGAGACGACGGTCTCACGACCTTTCGCGTCGCGAACCGTGACGGAGGCGGTCTCGGCTTCGAACCGGCCGGCGTCGATCGCGGCGATGG
The DNA here is from genome assembly GCA_963809045.1 of uncultured Chloroflexia bacterium. GTDB lineage: Bacteria > Chloroflexota > Limnocylindria > Limnocylindrales > CSP1-4 > SPCO01. The sequence continues at coordinate 1,521,433 of CAWEHW010000004.1, read as the reverse complement.
CCTTCTGATGGCTCGCCAGCGCGAAGGCGTCCTGGTCGTCCCGGCTAACGTGGTCCTTGATCGCCACGCGCTCGGCATGGGTGCCCATGTGGCAATCCTCGATGGCGCACCACAGGCCGTCATGGACGGTCGCATCGACGAGCTCGGCGTTGCCCAGCCGGTAGCCGAACCGCGCTCCCGGCAGCAGATACGGCGCGCCGTTCATCGACTCCATGCCGCCGGCCACGGCCACCTCGGCATCGCCGGCGCGGATCTCGGCGGCCGCGAGCATGATCGCCTTCAAGCCCGACCCGCAGACCCGGTTGATCGTGGTCGCGCTTGTCGTGTCAGGGAGCCCGGCGCGCAACGTCGCCTGGCGGGCGGGCGCCTGTCCGACCCCGGCCTGGAGCACCTGGCCCATCAGGACCTCGTCGATCGGGGTGCCCTCGGGCAGCAGGGCGCGCTCCACGGCGGCGCGGATCGCGACGCCGCCCAGCTCGACCGCCGGCACGCCGGCCAGCGCGCCACCGAACTTGCCGATCGGGGTGCGCGCCGCGCTGACCACGAAGACCTGGCCGTTCGGGCTGGCTGGTTCAGTCATGGCTCAAATCTACACCGACCCTCGCGGAACGCCCGGCGCTGGTCAGGGAGCGACGCCGCGCAGGACCTCATCGGCCACGATCAGCCGGTGGATCTGGTTGGTGCCCTCGTAGATCTGGGCGCCCTTGGCATCGCGCATGAGGCGCTCCACGCCCGTCTCGCGCGAATAGCCGCTGCCGCCGAAGAGCTGGACGGCGTCGGTTGCCACGCGCATCGCTGCATCGGATGCGGTCCACTTGGCGATCGACGACACCTCCGCCAGGGGCTCGCCACGGTCCTTGGCTCGTGCCGCCTCGCGCGTGACCGCCCGAGCGGCAGCGACCTCGCGCGCCATCTCGGCCAGCATGAACCGCAAGCCCTGTTGCTCGCTGAGTGGCGCCCCGAATGCCCGGCGTTCGGTGAGGTACCTCGCGGCGGCCTCCAGCCCGGCCCGGGCGATGCCGACGCATGCGGCGGCGATCGAGATACGCCCCTCCCCGAGCGCCGACAGGGCGATCCTGTAGCCCTCCCCTTCTTCGCCCAGGCGGTTCGCCACGGGCACCTCGGCGCCGTCGAACACGAGCTCCGCTGCGGGGCAGGCCCGGATCCCCATCTTGCGCTCGTGGGCGCCGAACCGGAACCGCGGCGTCCCCTTCTCCACGAGGAACGCCGTGATCCCCTTCGCGCCCAGTTCCGGGTCGAGCGTGGCGAAGACGAGATACCGATCCGCCTCGGGCGCGTTCGAGATCCAGATCTTCGTGCCGGTCAACCGATAGCCCGTGGGCCTGTCGGCGGGCCCAAGTCGCTCGGCACGCGTCCGGATGGCCGCGGCGTCGCTCCCGGCATGCGGCTCGGTCAGGGCGAAGGCCCCGAGGGCCTCCCCTTCGAGCATTGGCGGGAGCCAGCGAGCATGTTGCTCGGGCGATCCCCAGGTGACCACCGGGTACTGCGAGAGCAGGTGCACCGACAGCGACACCGCCATCGCCATGTCGACGGCGCCGAGCTCCTCCATGACCAGGGTCCAGGCGAGGTATGAGAAGCCCGCCCCGCCGACGGATTCGGGGAGTGGCGCCGCGGTCAGCCCCAGCTCGCCCATCTTGGTGAACAGGGATCGGTCGTAGCGTTCCGACTCGTCGCGTTCGATGGCCGTCGGGGCCAGCTCGCGGGTCGCGAACTCGCGGGCCGTCGCCTGGAGCAGCTGCTCCTCCTGGGTCAGCTCGCCGGTCATCGGGTCGCTCGCTCGGGTCGCGGATAGGTGTGGAACCCGCGGCCGGTCTTCTGTCCGAGGTGCCCCGCCTCGACCAGATCGATGAGCGACCGTCGGCGGCGCGAAGTGCGCACCCGCGAGACCCTCGTCGAGCACGCGCATGACCCCGAGACAGACGTCGAGCCCGATGAAATCGGCCAGCTCGAGCGGGCCCATCGGGTGATTGAGGCCGACCCGCGCCCCGGCATCGATATCGTCGGCCGTTCCGAGGCCCTCCTCGTACGCGCGCATGGCCTCGGCGAGGAACGGCATGAGGATCCGGTTGACGATGAACCCGGGCCGGTCCGCCGACACGATGACTTGCTTGCCGAGGCGTTCAGCGAGTTCGCGGATCGAGGCTTCGGTGGCATCCGTCGTGTCCGCGCCGCGGATCAGCTCGATCAATGGCATGACCGGGACCGGGCTGAAGAAGTGCATCCCCACGAACCGCTCCCGGCGTGCCGGTGAGACAGCGTCGGCCAGACGGCCGATCGAGATGGAGCTCGTGTTGGAGGCGAAGATGGCGGCTGCCGGCGCCAGCCCATCCAGCTCGCGCCAGAGGGCTGTCTTGACGGCGAAGTCTTCGAAGACCGCCTCGACGACCAGATCGGCATCGGCCACGGCGCGCGTGTCCGCCGTTGCGGAGATCCGCTCCACCGTCGCGTCCCGATCCGCTGGCTCCAGCCGGCCCTTGGCCACCGCCCGCTCGAGGTTGGCGGCAATCCGGTCGCGGCCCGCCTCCGCCCGCGACAGCTCGGGCTCGTAGAGGGTGACCGCGAGACCGGTCGCCGCGTGGACCTGGGCGATGCCGTGACCCATCAGGCCGGCCCCGGCCACGAACACCCGCTCGATTGTCACGACCCTAGCCTATCGCGCTCACGTGGCCACAGGTTGGCCCAGCCCCTTGCGCCGCGACAGCAGGAGGGCGCTGCCGAGGCCCGCGACGACCGCCGAGAACAGGAACGTCGGACCCGCCCCACCCGTACCGGATGCGATCACACCCAGGACGACTGGAGCAACACCGAAGGCGACGTCGAGGAAGACCGCCGCGGTCCCGACCACGGCGCCTCGCTCCTCGGGCGGGACCCGAGCGACCGCAAGCGTGACGAGTGCCGGCATGACGAATGCGATCCCGGAAGCGAAGACGGCCGTCCCGGCGAGCAGCCCGATGGAAGTCGGGACCGCTCCCATGGTCGCCAGCCCGATGGCTGCGAGCGCGAGGGCGGCACTCCCGACCCGCGCCGGGCCGAACCGATCCGGGATCGACGCGCCGACGATCCGAAGGGCGATCACGATCAGGGCATAGACCAGGAGCGGCAGGCTCGCCCCGGTCATCCCGATCGTTTCGATGTGACCGGGGAGGAACGCGAAGAACCCGGCCATGCCCCACATCCCGGCCAGGATCACGATGCCCGGGAACAGCCCGGCCGGGTGGATGAGCGGCGTCCTTCCTCGAGGGGTGGCGTTCGCGACGACCATCGGGGCGGACTCGGGAACGAACAGGGCCAGCACCGCCGAGCAGGCGGCAATCCCCGCGGTCACGAGCCAGACAGCTGCGAAATCCCCAACGCCGAGGACCGCCTCGCCGATCAACGGACCTGCGGCGATCCCCAGATAGAGCGACAGCGAAAAGAAGCTGATGGCCTCGCCCCGGCGTTCCGGCGGCGCGAGGTCGCTTGCCGCGGCGATCGCGGCGACCAGGAAGAACCCCTCGCCTGCCCCGAGGATCGAACGGGCGAGGACGAGCACCGCGATGTTCCCGGCCACCAGGTGCAGGAGCAAGCCCACAACCGTCAGCACGGCACCCGCAACCAGCAGTGGCTTGCGTCCGAACCGGTCTGACGCCCACCCCACGACGGGTCGAAGGATGAGCGATGCGATCGAGTACGACCCAAACACAAGCCCCACGTCAAGCGTGCCGCCGGCCAATCGCTCCTCGACGAACCGGGGCGTGATCGGGAGGAGGACGCCACCCGCCACGTAGAACGCGAGCGTGGCAGCCGCGAGACTGATGAACGGGCCGGTGATCAGGCTTGGCCGGGATCCGGTGGCCGGGGCGCTCACCCTTCGGTCGACCCGAGGGTCTCCACCAGACGGTCCGCCGCGGTATACGGATCCAGGCGATGGGCCGCGACGTCTTCGAGAGTCGCCGTCGTCGACAGGCGATGCCGGGGATCCTGCAGGCGTCCCCGCAGCCGGTCCGCCACGATGGCCCAGACCAACCCTTCGGCGCGGGCAATCCGCGCGGTGGCCGAGATGCTCTCCCGACCGGCAGCACGATGCCGATCGAGGGCGGAAAGGAGCTCCGGGACGCCCACGCCCGTGACGGCGGTCGTGATCAGCACCTCGGGTCGCTTCGGCCGAGGGCGGGTGGCGTCCGCGTCCCGGCTGGCCGTCGCCACGAGCATCGCCCGCAACTGCGCCGCGGTCCGCTGCGCTCCGGGCTTGTCGCCCTTGTTGACGACGACCAGATCGGCCACCTCGAGGAGGCCGGCCTTGATCGCCTGGACCTCGTCGCCCATCTCCGGTGCCTCGAGGACGACCGTCGTGTCCGCGGCGGCGGCAACCTCGACTTCGCTCTGCCCCGTCCCGACCGTCTCGAGGAGGATCAGGTCGAAGCCGGCCGCGTCCAGGACCGCGGCCGCGGCCGTCGACGTCGACGCAAGGCCGCCGGCATGGCCGCGGGCCGCCATGGACCGGATGAAGACGCCGTCGTCCGATGCATAGGCCTGCATCCTGACGCGATCGCCCAGCAGAGCGCCCCCGGTGATCGGGCTCGACGGGTCGACGGCGACGACGGCGACCGACCGCCCGGCCTTGCGGACTTCCGCGATGAGCGCCGCAACCAGGGTCGATTTGCCCGACCCCGGCGGGCCGGTGATCCCGACGAGGTGGGCCCTGCCGGCCGTCGGGTAGAGCCGTCGCATCGCCGCCTCCGCGATCGGCGTCCGGTTCTCGACCGCGGTGAGCAGCCGCGCCAATGCGCGTCGATCGCCGGCGACCGCCGCGTCGGCCAGCTCCGTGGCCAGCTCCTCGGTTCGCGCCGGGGCATCCGCCACTAGTCGCGTGGGCGCGCGTTCGCCCGCAGGTACGTGGCAACCTGCGAGATCGTCGTGCCCGGACCGAAGATCTCGGCGACCCCAACCTCGCGCAGCGCCGGCACATCGACGTCCGGGATGATCCCGCCGACGGTGACCAGGACGTCGACCATGCCACGGTCCTTGAGCAATGCGGTGACCCGCGGCACGAGGGTCATGTGGGCGCCCGACAGGATGGACAGCCCGACGACGTCGACGTCCTCCTGGAGGGCGGCCGTCGCGATCATTTCGGGCGTCTGGCGAAGCCCGGTGTAGACGACTTCGAAGCCTTCGTCGCGCAGGCCGCGGGCGAGCACCTTCGCGCCCCGATCGTGCCCGTCGAGACCCGGCTTGGCGATCAGCACCTTGATCGGTCGATCGGTCATGGGCGGATTGTAGGCGTCCCTCAGGTGGGAAGGTCGCGGTCCCGCGGCACCATCGCCGCGTGCGAAGTCAGCGCTGATCGCCCCCGTGGAGCGAGATGGTCTCGCCGGTGACGTAGGTGTTGGCGGCGGATGCGAGCCAGACAACAACGGCCGCGAGGTCCTCGGGAGTGGCCAGGCGTCGCACCGGGATGGCCTTGGCGCGTTCCGCAGCGCGATCATCCGGAATGGACGGTGTTCCGTCCCGGATCGTCAGGAGCTGCACTGGGGCCACCGCGTTGACGAGGATCCCGCCTGGGCCGAGCTCCTTGGCGAGGGACACAGTCAAGCCGACGATGGCCGCCTTGGCCGCGGCGTAGTGGGTTGCCTTCGCCACCCCGACCAACCCGGAGCGCGCCGCGATGTTGACGATCCTGCCCCAGCCGGCCGCCTGCATCCCGGGCACGACCGCACGGCACGTCCGGAACGTCGCGCCCAGCATGTCGTCCACGACCGACCCCCAGGACTTGTCGGTGATCTCGGCGATTGCCTCGGTCCGGTATGCCGAGGTCGCCGTCACGAGAACGGCGACGGGGCCGAGCTCCGTGGCGATCCGCTCGACCATCGCCTCGGTCTGAGCACGCGAGCCGAGATTGGCGGGCACGGCGATCGCCCGGCCACCGGCGCTCCGAATCTCCTCGACGGTCGCCTCGGCCCGGGCGGCCCGCTTCGAACCCGGCCGGTGGTGGACCGCGATCAGGGCGCCCTCGTTCGCGAAAGCACGAGCCACAGTCGGACCGGCGGCTCCGCCTGCGCCGGTGATCAGGACGACCCGGTCACGCAGGCCGAGGTCCATCAGGCCCGCCCGCCGGCGCGAGCCGCATCGAGCTCCGCCATGTGCTCCCCGATGAACCCCGGCAGCGTCACGCGCCCGGCGCCGCGCGATCGAGATGCGCGAAGAACTCGGCCCTGGTCCGGTCGCGCGTGCGGAACAGGCCGAGGACGAAGGACGTGGTCATCACGGTGCCCGGCTTGCGGACCCCGCGCATGACCGCGCACAGATGGGTCGCCTCGAGGACCACGCCCACACCCTGCGGATCGAGCCGATCCTGGAGGAACTCGGCGATCTGCTGGGTGAGGCGTTCCTGGACCTGCAGACGACGCGCGTACATCTCGACGACGCGCGGAATTTTCGAGAGCCCGATCACCTGTCCGCGGGGGATGTACGCGACCGCCGCCGTGCCGAAGAACGGCAAGAGGTGGTGCTCGCACAGGGAGTAGAACGGGATCTCCTTGACGACCACCATCTCGCTGTAGGCGATGTCGAAGATGGCACCGTTGATCAGACGCTCGGGATCGACGTGATACCCGGCTGTCAGCTCCATGTACATCCGGTGCACCCGTTCCGGCGTGCCGTGGAGCCCGTCACGTTCGGGGTCTTCTCCGATCTCGATCAGGATCTCGCGGACGGCGGCCTCCACGCGCCCGTTGCCGGACGCCGGCTTGCGTTCGCTGGCATCTCCGTCCGCCTCGCCGATCTCGGACTCGATCTCGTCGACCAGACGACGAACATGGTTCGGCAACCGCGGGGCGTCCACGAAGGCGATGGTACGGCTTCGTGTTCGACTGCGCCCCGCCCGTCGACTGGCGCGCCCCCGTGGGACCGGAGCGCCTATCCGGCCCGGCCGCGTCGACCCAGGTAGTCGTGCCAGAACAGCCGGGCGGCGACTGACCGCCACGGGCGCCACGCCTCCCCGAGCTCGGCCATCTCGAGTGGCCCGGGTCGGTGGTCCAGGCCCTTGATCTCGCCGACGGCGGCAGCGAGCGCGATGTCGCCAACCGGCCACACATCGGGTCGACCGAGCACCATCAGAAGATAGATCGTCGAGGTCCACGGCCCGATCCCCGGGATGGCCTGGAGAGCCCGATGGACGGACTCGTCGTCGCTCATCTCGAGGGTCGCGAGATCCAGTGCGCCCGTCTCGATCGCCTCGGCCAGGGCGCGCCCGTACCGAGCCTTCTGGCGGCTGAAGCCGATCGCCAGGAGATCCGCGTCGGTCAGCGCCAGGAAGTGGGCGGGCGTCAGTGGGTCGGCGGCGGCCCGCAGTCGGCCAAATGCCGCGGCGGCCGACGCGAGCGACACCTGCTGCTCGAGGACGATGTGGAGCAGCGTCCCAAAGCCTGGCACACGATCCCACAACGGCGGGGACCCGAACCGGGCCACGATCCCGGCCATGTCCGGGTCGCGCGCCGCGAGCTGATCGACCGCGTCCGCCAGCGTCGCGATGGTCAGGGGCGCGTAGTCGGTCGGTGCGGTCCGGTCCGGCGGGTCAGCCGGCAACCGCGCCGTGCTCCCCGAAACCTGCGGAAGGCAACGGATCGAAGGGCCGGCCCTCGGCGCCGCGCAGCCAGGCCCGGGCATTCTCGCCGAGCGAAGGCCGGTGATAACCGCCCTCCTGGAGGATGACCAGGCGGCGATCCAGCGCGGCGACGCGCCGACCCACCTCGTGATAGACCCCGGTCGTCAGGGCGAAATCACCGATCGGATCGAGACCGTATGTGTCGAACCCGAGCGACACCACGACGATCGAGCCAGGCACGCCATCGATCGCCTCGACGGCGCGATCCACGGCGTCGAGGTATTCGGCGTCCGTCGCCCCGCCGCGAAGCGGGATGTTGAAATTCTCGCCGGCTCCCTCGCCTTCACCGGTCTCGTCGGCGCGACCGAGGAAATAGGGATACGCATGCTGGGGGTCGCCGTGGATCGACACGTAGCGGACGTCGCCGCGCCGCCAGAAGATCTGCTGGCTCCCGTTGCCGTGGTGGTAATCGACGTCGACGATCGCGACGCGCTCACCCGTGGCACGGACGAGGGCTTCGGCGGCGATGGCCGCATTGTTGAAGAAGCAGTAGCCGCCATACATGGACCGCGCGGCGTGGTGACCGGGCGGCCGGCACAACCCGTAGGCCATGGCTTCGCCGCCCAGCACCAGGTCCGCGGTGGTCAGGGCGACGTCGACGGCGGCGCGGGCGGCGGCGTAGGTCCCGGCGACGAGCGGTGCGGCCGAGTCGAGACCCCAGAAGCCGGCGCGACCGGCGGCCTGTTCGGGCTCGCGGACCAGCGCCTTGACGGCCTCGGCGGACATCCCTTCGAACATCTGCCAGTTCGGGTACGTGTCGGCCGTCAGGAACGGACGAGGGAGTCCCTGCCTTCGAACCTCGGACCAGGCGACTTCGAGGAACCGGACCAGGCCCGGGTCATGAACCGCGGTGATCGGCTCCTGACCGTGTTCGGTTGGTCCGACCATCGGGAACCCGCCGTCCGCTTCGAGCGCCTGCCGGATCTTCTCGGCCCGCTCGGCGACCTCGTTGGCCGGGATGGGGATGCCCATGAACGTCTCCACGGAGATGTCATGGGCGAGATGCGCCGGCGTGTAGACGACCTGCATGCGGGCTCCTACGGCTGCGGTCGATCGATCACGGCGTCGACGGACAGGATCGCCGCGGCAACCGCATCCGGACGGTACCGCATCAGGTTGTGCCCGTCGTGGCGGTACGACGTCACCGCGATCGCCGGGCGGCCGGCCGCGACCATGGCCACGGACGCCGCCTCCAGCGCAGCCATCCGCGAGCCGTCCTCGTCCGCCGCGATCAGCGCGACGATCGGCGCCTGGATCCGCGGGAGCGTCGTGGACGGGTCGTACCCGAACATCGCCTCGACGCTCGCCCTGAGCGCGTGGGGACGCGTCGCCGGCACGACCTTGCCAGCGTGTGTCTCGACGACCGTGGCCCGCGCGGCGCGTTCCTGGTCGGCATCCCACGTCGAAGGGTCGAACCCGGCACGATCGGCCAGGAACGCCGTCGTCGAGCGCATCACCTCCGGGGGCTCGTCGAGGTTGCGCATGAACTCGACCAGGTCCATGCCGCTCGTCTGCTCGATCGACTCCCAGCCGCCGTCGACAAGGACCACCCCACGGCACCGGGCGCCGAGCTCGACCGCGGCCCAGGCCGCCACGATCGCACCGAAGCCGTGACCGGCCAGGACGAGCCGGTCGTCGGCAGCGCCGAGAAGCCCGCAGCCCTCGGCCACAGCGATGACATCGCCGGCGAAGGTTTCGGGGTCGTACCCGCTCGTCGGCGCGTCGGATAACCCATGGCCGCGGAGGTCCATGGCACAGACGTGCCGCACGGATCGCAACCGGCGCGCCACCGGGGTCCACGACCAGGCGGTATTCGAGAGTCCATGGACCAACAGCACGCCTTGGCCGGCATCGCCCCAGTCCAGGAAGTGGACCCGGTCGCCCGGCGCGACCTCGACGACGAACCCGGCCGGCTCGAAGTCGGGATCGGGCGGCGGCACGGTCAGCATCGCCCGTAGGATACGGTCGCCATGGCCAAGCGCCGCCGCGGTGCCCGCAGCGCCGGCGCCCGCCCACGATCCAGCCGCCACCGACCCTTCGAGGCGTTGGTCGACCTCGCGCTCGCCTCGATCCCCGAGCCGTTCGCGAGCGCGCTCGACGAGGTCGCGATCGTGATCGATGACGAGCCGACGGACGACCAGCGGCGCGAGAACAGGCTCGAGGGCGGCGACACGTTGTACGGCCTGTACGAAGGGGTCCCGAGAACCGAATGGGGCGCCGACTGGGCGGCCGTGCCGAACCGGATCATCCTGTTCCGGCTACCGCTCGAAGCGGACTTCCCCGACCCTGACGAGCTCGCCGATGAGGTCTGGGCGACGGTCGTCCATGAGCTCGCCCACCACCTCGGGATCGACGAGGAGCGACTCGAGGAACTGGGGATCGACTAGGACGCGCCGGGCAGCGTACCTGCGGTGGCGAGCAGCTCCCCGATCCGCCCAACTTCGACGTTGCCCCCGGACAGGACGACGGCCACCCGCTCGCCAGCCCGGATTGGCACGACACCGGCGAGGACCGCTGCGAGCGCCGCCGCACCGGCCGGCTCGAGCACCTGCTTCATGCGCTCCATGGCGAAGCGCATCCCGGCCAGGATCGTCGGATCGTCCAGCAGGACGATGTCATCGAGATAGCGCCGGCTCATCGCCAGCGTCCACGCGCCCGCGAACGGCGCACCCAGCCCGTCGGCGACGCTTTCGGGCTGGATCTGGACCACTTCGTTCCGGGCCATCGCGAGGCTGACGGCATTCGACCGCACCGGTTCGACCCCATACACCCGGATACCCGGCCGCTGCTCCTTGAGCGCGGCTGCGACTCCGCTGATCAGGCCACCGCCGCCTACCCCGACGACCACCACGTCCAGGTCCGGCTGATCCTCGAGCAGCTCCAGGCCGATCGAGCCGTGACCGGCGATCACTTCCGGGTCGTCGAACGGGTGGACGAAGCGCAGGCCGTCCGAATCCCGAATTCGCTCCATCTCCGCGAACGTCTCCCCGACATGGGCTCCATGGAGGACCACCCGGGCGCCATACCCAAGGCAGGCATCCACCTTGGATCGCACCGCCGCCGCGGGCATCACGACGGTGACGGCCACCCCGGCGGAGCGTCCGGCCCAGGCGTAGGCCTGGCCGGCATTCCCGGCCGACAGCGTGATCACGCCCCGGGAGCGCTCGTCCGCCGTCAGGGTCGCGACCCGATTGGTCATCCCTCGCGGCTTGAACGACCCGGTCTTCTGCAGGTGCTCCGCCTTGAGGTAGAGCCGGTCGTCGCCGATGTGCCGTCCAGTCGCAGCGGTGATCCAGGCGGCCGCCGTGGCCGAGGTGAGGATCGGCGTCCGGTGCAACCGGCCGGCAAGGCGCTCACGGGCGTCGAGGATGTCCGCGAGCGGGACGACATGGTCGAGCGGACCGGGTTTGCGGGTTGGTGACATGGGTCTATACTGTGCCTCGGGACGACAAGCCATGCGGACCGTGGTCCGCCAAGCCCCCACACACCGGGGGTCCGGGGTTCTCGCATTGATCGCCACATTCCGTGCAGACGGCCGCCCCCCGACCGTTCGTCACCTCGTCGGTGACGGCTTGCATGGACTCGTGCGCACGATCGGCTGGTCCCTCGGCCTGGCAGTCGCGATCCTCCTGCTGACGACAGCCACGACGGCGAAGGCCGCCGAACCGGACACCGGCGGCTCCCTGCTCGGTGGGCTGGCGGGCGGTCTCGGCGACATCGTCGAGCCGGTCGACGACCTCATCGAGCCGGTCGCGGATCCCATCGTCGAACCCGTGATCGAGCCGATTGTGCCGGTCCTCGAGCCGGTGACATCGCTCCCCACGCAGGTCGTCGAGCCCGTCGGTGACCTCGTGGATCCCATCCTCGATCCAATAGTCGAGCCGGTCTCCGGCATCGTCACGCCGGTCATGGATCCGGTCGACGACCTCGTCGAGACCCTCGTCGATCCCGTCACTCAGCCGGTCACCGGCCTGGTCGCGCCGGCCGGGCAGCTCCTTCAGCCGCTGGCCGGCGTGACACAGTCGACGACGCCTTGTCCTTCCCGTCCTCGAGCCGGTCACGCAGATCGTCGACCCGGTCGTCGAGCCCGTCGGCGGCCTGCCGTCGGAACCTCCGATCGACGGCGATGAAGAGCCCGCCACGACGACGCTCCCGCCGGGATCGATGCCGATCGGCGTCCCGAACCTGCCGACCGCAGGCATCGACCTTCCGAGATTCACGCCCATCGGCCCGCTCACCCCCGGCATCGATCTGACAGCCGGGTCGAGCGCGCCCGATGGCACTCCCCTGCTCCAGGGCGTGCAAAAGAATGCCGCCACTCCCGCCGTGATCTCCCCCGATGTTGGGCGACACGCTGTCCTTCGGACGCCACCGGCCACCGATCCTGGATCTGTCGCCGGCCGGGCAGCCGAGCCCGGGTTGGCGACGCCGTGGTGGACCCAGCTGGGACAGCTGGGATCGCTGGGCAGTCTCGGATCCGGTCAGACGTTGAACGGGTTCGCCTTCGGCGTAAGCGCCGCCCTCGGTCTTCTCCTGCTCTTCCTGCTGCCGCCACCCTTCAGGGTGAGCCGGCTCCACCTCGCCGCGGTCTTCTGGCGGCCGCAGCGCTTCGTCGGACCGCTCGTACCCCCCGGCTAGCCGGGCGCGCGCACGAGCCATGGGCCTGCCGGGCTTCGCCCGGTCGAGGTCCACAAGATCCGAACGAAGGAGTTTCTTCTCTGATGAAGCGATACCTCATTGCCCTGGGCGTGGTGTTCGCGATGCTGTTGAGCGCCGCCCCAGCCGCTGCCGGCGAGCCGGTGGCGCCGAAAGACCAGCTCGGGTTCCCGAGCCGCCACGAACAGACCATCTGGAAGTCCGTCTGGTGGTTCCAGGGGAATTCGAAAGTCGAGCAGTCGAACGACAACGAGTCGGGCGACGCGAAGGCCATCAACGGCAACGACACGGAACAGACCAACGATCAGAAGCAGCTCGGCGTCGGCGGCGACGCGGTCTCCGGGCCTGCCTCGAGCGCTGGCTCGTCGACCTGGTGCGACAAGGGCATCCGCTGGGAGACCGGCAAGGGCGACGCGTATGCCAAGGACTACACCAAGGGCAAGACTGTGGGCCACTGCGCTGACGGCGCCAGCACCGGCAAAGCGGTCGGTGGCGATGTCGAGCAAAGCCAGACGGCCGACAACCACAACGCGACACGGCAGCAAGCCGCGGCGAACTCCGAGGCAAAGCAGTTCGTGCCGATCAACCTGAACGCGCCGATCCGGATCCTGTCCTTCGGCGACGACAAGGTCGAGCAGTCGAACGACAACGAGTCGGGCGATGCGTTCGCCGGCAACCGCAACAACACCGATCAGTCCAACGACCAGAAGCAGGTCGGCCTCGGCGGCAACGCCGTGTCCGGACCCGCGACTGCCGAGGACGGGTCGGGCGACTGTGGCTGCTATGGCCATGGCGGCGACGCGAGCACGGGTGATGCCTATGCCGGCGACGTCAGCCAGGGCCAGGCGGCCGGCAACGCCAACGCGACATCACAGCAGGCCGCAGCTTCCTCGGAGGCCAAGCAGGTCCTGCCGATCAACGCCAACATGCCGATCCGGATCCTTTCCTTCGGCGACGACAAGGTCGAGCAGTCGAACGACAACGAGTCGGGCGACGCGAAGGCCATCAACCTCAACAACACCGACCAGTCCAACGACCAGAAGCAGCTCGGGGTCGGCGGCCACGCCGCCTCCGGGCCGGCTACCTCCGATGGCGGCGACGCCTCGACCGGCAAGGCGGTCGGTGGCGACGTCGACCAGGCGCAGGCCGCCGGTAACACCAACGAAACCTCACAGGAGGCTGCCGCCTCGTCCGAGGCCACGCAGATCCTGCCGATCAACCTGAACGCGCCGATCCGGATCCTGTCCTTCGGCGACGACAAGGTCGAGCAGTCGAACGACAACGAGTCGGGCGATGCGACGGCCGTCAATCTCAACAACACCGAGCAGTCGAACCAGCAGCAGCAGTACGGCTTCGGCGGCAACGCCGAGTCCGGTGCCGCGACGGCTGGCGACGGATCGGGCGACTGCGGCTGCAAGAGCTCCGGTAGCGACGCCAGCACAGGCGATGCCTATGGCGGCGACGTCAATCAGAGCCAGGACGCAGGCAACTCGAACAACACCAGCCAGAGCGCTGAAGCCAGCTCGACCGCCACGCAGATCGCCCCGGTGAACGCCAACACCGGGATCGGGCTGCTGGGTCTTGGGCTGCTGGGTGGTGGCCCGATCCGCTGAGCTAACGGGTCATCGGACCGTCCATGGTCGGCGTCGCGCCAGACGGCGCCGGCCTGTGGGCGGGAGGGGATCCGATTTCCCAGACACGCAACAGGCGCCGGGACCCTCGGTCCCGGCGCCCACGCGCACCTCTCCACCTCGGGCTTCGGTCTCACTTGCGTGCTTGCGCAAGCGATGATATCGTCGAATAGATGTTGGACGAGCTCGCGGCACTGCCACAGGTCTCCGGCGAGCCGGAGCGCCAGCGGTACGCGGCCATCGGTCGCGCGTTGGCGGACCCGAAGCGGTTGTGCGTGCTCGAATCGCTCGCCCTCGGCGAGTTGTCCGTCGGTGACCTGAGCGGCCGTGTGGGCTGCCAGATCCCGAACATGAGCCAGCATCTTGCCGTGCTGCGGAGCGCCGGTCTCGTGACCACGCGCCGGGACGGGAGCACGGTGTTCTACCGCCTGGCGGACCCCCGGGTCCTCGAGGCCTACCGATTGATCCAGGATATTGCCCGCTAGCGGGCGAGAGAGGAAAGGGACCGAAGCCGATGGCGGAGATCAGGGTCGCGACCGACGCGAATTTCGAGGAGCTCGTCCTCAAGTCGGAGCGCCCGGTCGTGGTCGACTTCTGGGCCGCCTGGTGCGGGCCCTGCAAGATGGTTGCTCCGGAAATGGAACGCCTCGCCGAGAAGTACGACGGCGCCGTCGACGTGGTCAAGGTAGATGTCGACGCCAACCCGGGCCTGTCCCAGGCATTCAACATCCTGAGCATCCCGGTCATCGCGTTCTTCAAGCCGGGCCAGCAGCCGCAGGGCGTCGTCGGGTTCCGGCCCCTCGAGCAGCTCGAGCAGACATTCGGCCTCGCCGAGTACGCGGTGGTCAGCGCCGAATAGCCGGAACAAACGCACGATCCCGACCCCGGCCGCGCCGGGGTCGTTCGATTTGGGGGCGCCGCGGTGGCACCAGGGGCCCGCGCTTTCGACCCCCGCCATGCATCGGGCGCACGAGTCGTGGCCGACGACCGCGTCAGGCAACGTATTCCGTCGCATCCATGCAGGGAGTGCATCGGTTTTGTGCCGACTCGACTTGGATATTCCCCGCGCCGTGCACTCGCGGCATGGGTGTTCTCGGATCCGTCGGGCGAACGGGAACATTCGTGCATCCGGCGCACGCCAACACTGGAGTCTTGCATTCGGGGCAAGGTTCTGACCGGGGCGGCTGAGGGGCGGCGGTGGCCGCTGAGGGGCGGCGGTGGCGCCTTGGTCCCGGCCGAACACGGTGACCGGGGGCGCGGTCAGGCTGGAGACGCGCGACGGTAGGCCGAGGCGAACCAGGCTGAGGCCCGGTCGACGCCGTGATCGTCCAGCAGGGTCGGACTGAAGCGCACCCACCCGGGGCCACCGGTGGAGGCCTCGACATCGGGCGTCCGGGTGGCGGCTGCCGCAACCGCCGGGTCCAGGGCAAATTCCGCGGACGACCCATCCGCCCCAACGCACGATGAACAGCCGGCCACCACGAGACCAGCTCAGTGAGCCATCTGGCTGCCCTACCTCCTCGAGATCCGGAAGGCCCGCGGCGATCTCCTCGAGCACCCCGCGGAGGGTCATCGGGCCGAGGCGAGCACCGCCTCGAGGTCGGCGAGATGGTCCTCGTAGTGCGCGGTCAGCTCCTCGGTCAGGAAGGCCAGGTAGTCCGCGTTCTTGAGCCAGCGCGCCTCGGGCACGACGGTGAGGTACCCGCGCACCTCACCCGGCTGCGTGCTCAACGTCTCGCGAAGCTCGGTCATGGGCTTGGCGCCCCAAATCGCGTCGACCTCGTCGTTGACCACGTCGCCGCCCCGACGCTCCCATTCCTCGTCGAGGGCTTCCTTGGCCGGGCTCTTCTCGTTGACCGCCAGCTCCTTCACGACCTCCAACGCATGGCCCTGCCAGTGCAGCAGGTGTCCGATGAGTCGCCGACCGGACCAGCCGTGGGCCGTTTCGAGCGGGCGTGACAGTTGCTCGTCCGTCAGCTGGGCGAGCGCCTCGAACGGCGCCCAGGCGTCCCGTTCCTCTTCGAGGAACTCGAGTGCGTTCTGGTACATGCGGGCATGGTATCCGCGCGAGGCACCGGTCTACACTCCGGCCATGCCCAGCCGATCGTCGGTGGCGAACCTCGCGCGTTCGATCGCAGGTCGGCCGGTCATCGACAGCTCCCCTGACGATGCACCCGTCCGAACCATCGGCGTCGTCTTCGTCCACGGGATCGGGACGCAACCGCCCCGCGAAACGTTGCTCGACTGGGCGAACCCGATCGTCGAGATGCTGGCGGAATGGCGCCGCGAGTACGACGAGCTCCACCCCGAGGAAGCCATCGGCGAGGATCCGGTGGAGGCGGCCGGCATCGAACCGATCGGCGGAACCGACGAGCGCGCGTGGGTCCGGATCGCGATCCCGCACACGGACGCAGACCACCGCGCGACCACCTGGCTCCTGACCGAAGCGCACTGGGCCGGACGGCTCCGGGCACCGGCCTTCGGACAGGCACTCCGGTACATCCAGAACCACGTCGGTGCGATCATCCGCGGCATCACCGCCGGGTACGGCCTGCGGGAGGATCGTCGCGAGCAACGGGTCAAGGAGATCATCGAACAGGAGCCCATGCCGTGGGACGGGCGGATCGCCCACCAGATCGGCGAGCTCAGGGCCTCGAGCGGGGTCCGATGGCGCTGGATCGACACCCTCGACTCCATCTGGCAGTACCCAGCCGTCCGGTCTCTGTTGAATGCGGTCGCCACGACGGTGTCGGTGCTTGCCCTGGCCGCGTACGCACCGCTGCGCGCGATCCCGATCAAGGCGATCCGCGAACGGGCGGAGCTCGCGAGTCTCGATGCGCAGCTCGTCAGCGCCTTTGGCGACCTGCCGGTCCTGCTCGACGATCCCGTCCAGGCGGCGATCGTCCGCGAGCGCCTGGCCGACACGATCCGATGGGCGCGCGATCGCGGCTGCGATGAGATCGTCCTCATCGCGCACTCGGGCGGTGCGATCGTCAGCTACTCGACCCTTCTCGACGAGGCGTACCACGACCTGCCCGTGGCCAAGCTCATTACCCTGGGTCAGGGTCTCGCCCTGGGCTGGCGGCTCGAGCAGACGACCGGCCCATTCGTCGCCGGCAACCCCATCCGTGGCGATCTCGGCGCGACGCGACCGGGTCTTCGGTGGGTCGACTTCTGGGCGTCCTATGACCCGGCCCCGGCCGGCGAGCTCATGCGGGTCGACAATTGCCCGCTCATCGCGGTCCCCGCCGTTGTTCCCGACCAACCGGCGTCGCCCATCCAGGTCGAAAGCCGCCCGGTGACGAATTTCATGCACCTGGGCCTGGACCATGACGGGTACTGGAAGAACGACGAGGGGTTCCTCGTCCCGCTCATCCGGCACATCGACGATCCCGGGGGCGACGGCTCCGGGTCGCGGTTCTACCGCTCTCGCCTCGATCGAGCCGTCCGGATCGAGCGCCGGCGGCGGCGCGTCGGGCTCCTGCTCGGCTGGCGCTGGCTAGCCTTCGCGGCCGGCGTCGCGGCTGTCGTCCTCTCACTCGTGCCCGAGGTCACCCCGGGTGCCTCCCTGTCCACGACCGGCGACACCGTGGCGTCGATCTGGTCGAGGGTCCCGGCACACGAGCTCCTGAGCGGGCCGATCGACGGCTTCGGGTCGATCGTCGCCGTCGTCCTCAGGTCGATCGGGCTCGAGCCCGTGAGCGATTGGCTCGCCTGGATCGGACCGCACATCCTTGGCGCGCTCGTCCCCATCGGGGCGACCTTCGCCGTCTACTCACGCGGGGTGGGCAGCTGGAGGACCGCTGACGCATCGGAGCGACAGCAGATCCGCCGGGAAGCGTTCGGTCCCTCGGGTCGCGCGTGGGCGCGGTCGGAGGCCGCCCTGTTGACCGGCGGGTTGCTCGCGATCGTGATCGCAGCCGTCGCACCGCCGCTCGAGATCCTGCTGGCCTGGCTCGTGGCCGTGGCGGGCGCGGCGCTGGTGATGCGCCGATCCTGACGCGCGACGCCGTTAGACAGCAACCGGCTCGCGGTACTCCCCGAAGACCCCGCGCAGCACGGCACACTGCTCGCCGAGCGTCGCATACGCCTCGGCACACCGAAGGAAGTGCGGCATGAGGTTGGTGGCACTCGACTCGGGCCTTGCGGCGGCGTCGCGCAAGCCGGCCAGCGCCGCGTCGACCGCGGTCGAGTCGCGGTCGCGTCGAGTCCGCTCGAGGCGGGCAAGGTGGCGCTCCAGCGACCCGGCCGGCACCGCCAGGACCGGCACCGCAGTCTCCTCGGTCTCGTCGACGTAGGCATTGATCCCCACCACGCGTCGCTCCCCGGCATCGAACTCGCGCTGGTATCGATAGGCGGCGTCGGCGATCTCGCGCTGCGGGTAGCCCTCCGTGACCGCGGCGACCATCCCGCCGCGTCGATCGATTTCGTCGAGATAGCGCAGGACGGCGGCCTCGGTCTCGTTGGTGAGGGCCTCCACGAACCAGGACCCGCCGAGGGGATCGACGGTGGCGTCGACCCCGGATTCCTCGGCGATGATCTGCTGCTGGCGAAGGGCCAGGAGCGCGGCCTCCGCCGTCGGCACCGCGAGCGCCTCGTCGTAGGCGTCGGTGTGGAGTGACTGCGTCCCGCCGAGCACCGCAGCGAGGGCCTGGAGCGCGACCCGGGTCAGGTTGTTCAACGGCTGCTGCGGGGTCAGGGAGACGCCGGCCGTTTGAGTGTGGAACCGCATCCAGGCGGAGCGCTCGTTCTCGGCGCCATACCGCTCGGTCATGAGCCGGTGCCAGATCCGGCGCGAGGCGCGGAACTTGGCGATCTCCTCGAAGAAGTCGCTATGGCTGTTGAAGAAGAAGGAGAGGCGTGGCGCGAAGTCGTCGATCCGGAGCCCGCGCGCCAACGCCGCCTCGACGTAGGCCATCCCGTCGGCGATCGTGAAGGCGAGCTCCTGGACGGCGGTCGAGCCGGCCTCGCGGATGTGGTAGCCGCTGATCGAGATCGTGTTCCACTTCGGGAGCTCCCGCGTCCCGAATTCGATCGTGTCCGTGACCAGGCGCATCGATGGCGTCGGCGGGAACAGGTACTCCTTCTGGGCGATGAACTCCTTGAGGATGTCGTTCTGGGTGGTGCCCTCGAGGTGGGAGCGCGGCACGCCGGCCTTCTCGGCCGCCACGATGTACATCGCCCAGATCGGCGCGGCGGGTGAGTTGATGGTCATCGACGTCGAGATGCGCTCGAGCGGCAGGTCGGCGAGCAACACCTCCATGTCGGCGAGGCTCGAGACCGCCACGCCGCAGGTCCCGAATTCGCCCTCCGCCTCGGGATCGTCGGTGTCGTAGCCGTAGAGGGTGGGCATGTCGTAGGCGATCGAGAGGCCGGTCTGCCCGGCCGCGAGCAGCTGGCGGAAGCGCGCATTGGTGTCCTCGGCCGCACCGAACCCGGCGAACATGCGCATCGTCCAGAGCCGGCTTCGATAGCCCGTGGGGTGGATCCCGCGGGTGAACGGCGGCTCGCCGGGAAGCCCGACGTCGCGTACCGGGTCCACGTCCGACAGCGACCACGGCCCATAGAGCCCCTCGATCGGCATGTCGCTGATCGTCGAGAAACTGCCCTTCCGTTCGGGAGCCCGGTCCAGCGCGCCCGCGAGCCGTCGTTCCTCCCACTCTCGGCGACGCTTCGTCCATGCGTCCGATCGATCGGTCATGTGGTCAATCTAGCAGTCGGCCGCGAAGCCGCTGCCGGAGACGCGGTGATCGCTAGTCGTCACCGAAGGCTTCGATGGCCTCCTGGATCCGCGGTTCCGGCAGGTCGCTCGTCAGCACGACGTTGACGTGGTCCTCCTGCGCGGACGGCCAGATGACCACCGTATGCAGGCGCTCAACCCGCCGCGTATCCAGGCGGCGACCTGGGCGCCCGGCGACCGACGGGTCGGACTGCGCGAGGATCTCCGTGCGGGGTGCCGTCCTGGCGGATGCCGCGTAGAAGTCGGCCATCGCCTGAGCGTCGAGCCCTGGCGCGGTGAACACGACGAGCACCACGGCGCGCTCCGCTCCGAACGTCCACGTCGCGCCGGCGAATCGAACGGAGTCGAACCGATCGGCCAACGTCCCCAACGCCTCGGCCGAGCAATTGCGCCCCGAATCCACGAGCGCGGGGGGTTCGCCACGATAGGTTTGCGGGAGCAGCGCTTCGAGCTCAGGGTAGGCTCCGGGCGATGCACCGTCGACGGTGCACGGCCCCGTTGGATCGAATGACGCAGGGGTGTCGCCGGAACACGCTCCGAGGACACCGCTGAGGCCGCCGACGACTGTGGCGAGGAGCAGGAAACGGCCGAGCGAACCGGCGATCAGGGGCATGTCCGCAGCGTATCCCCACCGTGCCTGGTGCGCGCGCGACCGCCGGGCGGTGCGCTGTGACACCTGGTACATGCGTCCCGGTTCGGTGCCCGTATGCGCCCGACCATCGCCCGGGTCAAAGTGGGCCAAGGGTGCCATTGCCCTCCCCGCCTTGCGGGGCGTAACGTTCCGATTACGCCGAGCCGCGATCCAACCGGGAGATACCTGGGGCGTCGGTCACGGGACTGGGAACGGACACTTGCTCTGAGGCACGTTCGGGGCGGGTGATCACGGATCCGGTTCACGAGCCGAATAACAGGACATCGGCCAGCAGGCCTGGTGGAACGTACGGATCGGCAGCACTGATCGCTCGAACTTCATCCGCGTCATGGTCGCCTTCCGGTATCGGAGGGCGATCTCGCATTTCTGGGCGATTCAGGCGGAACGCCCTCGTGGTTCTCGGGCCTGGTGCGCGCGGCGGGCGATCCCTCGACGATCGAGCTCGGCCTGGATGACGCGCGCCGCCGAGACGAGGTCGGGATCGTGGCTGACCGTCCCCGCGACCCAGTCGATGTACGACGGCTCGAAGGCCGCGATCTGGCCGAGCGTGTGGTCGTGGAACTTGCCGAAGGTGATGATCGTCGCCTCGGCGTCGTCCAGCGACGGGGCGGGTGGCCGCCGGAAGTGGCGCATCCGGTCGCGGACGAGTGGCCCGGTCGGGGTCGAGGCGCGTGGCGGTTCCCTGCCCACGGGGTCGTTGCGCAAGGGCGGCTGGCCCGGCAGCGTCGTCCTCCGCGCCGCGTTGCCCACAGCCTGGTTGCGCACCCGGTAGGTCCCGCTGGTGTCGACACGACCGGTCACTGGACGGGTCGGCTTCGGTGCCGGCGGTCCACCGCGCCGACGTTGCGTCCCTGCCTCGAATGGCGGACCGTCCGTGGTCGCCTGCCGGCCGTCAGCACCGTGCCGGCCCGTCGTCCGGGTCAGGGCGGCGTAGGCGTCGTTGATCTCCGCCATGCGTCGGGTCGCGGCACGCGATGCGGCAGGATCGTCGCCCGTCAGGTCGGGGTGGTTGGTTCGAGCGAGTCGTCGCCAGGCAGCCTTGATCTGGGTCGGGGTCGCACCGGCCTCGACGCCGAGGACGTCCTTGGGATCGCGTTTGGCCATCCGCCCGAGTGTAGGACACGGGGCCGTCGACGCCCGCATCACCCGGCGACTTGACAGCCTCGGCTCCGCTGCCGTCCCCTACCCGTATGGGAACCATTCGCCGGATGGGTCTGGCTGCGGCACTTGCCGCAACGCCGCTCGGGCTCGCCTACCGGTTTGCCCTCGCCTATCGGGTCCGGGCCGGCTACCCCAGGCAGAACCCCCCGGTGATCACGCCGGCGGATCTCGGCTTGCCGTTCGAGCCCACGGTCGTCGAGTCGGACGGGCTCTCCCTGCCGGCCTGGTTCATCCCGGCTCGCGGCGGCCAACCCGGACCGGCGGTGGTCCTCGTGCACGGCTGGGAGTCGGCCCGGGATCGAACGCTCCCGCTGGCCGTCTTCCTCCACGCGGCCGGCTTCCATTGCCTCACCTTCGACGTGCGGGGCCACGGCGCGAACCCCCCGGAGACCCTGCCGATGAGCGGCGGGGAGTTCGGTTCCGATGCGCTGGCGGCGTTTCGGACCCTGCTTGCCAGGCCCGATGTCACCGCTGGTGCCATCGCCGGACATTCACTCGGCGCGATCGGGGCGCTGCTCGCGGCGGCTTCGGACCCGCGTGTCGCCGCGGTCGTGGCCACATCCGGCCCGGCTGATCCGTACCGGCTCACGCGCCAGACGTTCCGGCTCGCACACCTGCCCATTCCCGACCCGATCGCCTACCCGCTCGCCTGGTTGACGACGCGCGTCTACCTCAGACCGCGCGGTCATCGCGTTCGAGCCGTCAGTGCCTCGGATGCCATCGCCCGGTACGCCGGGCCGGTCCTGCTGGCCCACGGAGACGAAGATGCGGTGCTCCCCGTTCGTCATCTTGCCCGGCTGGAAGACGCGGTCCGACGATCGCGGGCAGGCAATCCCGACGCAGCCCCGGTCGAGACCCTGATCGTGACCGGCGGCCAGCATTCATGGCTGTACGAGGACCCCGGCTATCGACGGGCCGTGACTCGCTTCCTGACCACGGCCTTCGGCGGGCCGCTGGACCCCGAGGCAGCCGGGAGACATCGCTGCCGCCACGCCGTCGAACCGAATCCCGGATGGTGAGGCCCGGTTCACGGCGATCGAGGACGAGCCCGGCGGCTTCCGGACACTCGCGCAGGTCGCGCTACCCGGCGCCACCCGTCCGCGCCCCGTGCTGGATCCCCGAGCCCGGAGCGAAGGCACCGCGATGAGCGCCGGGCCCACGCCCGTCTGGGATGCGATCGCCCGCAAGCGAGCCATTCGACGGTTCGCAGCCGAGCCACTGGCGCCCGATCACCTCGATCGGATTCTGCGGGCCGGCCGGCACGCCCCCAGCAGCAAGAACCGCCAGCGCTGGACGTTCATCGTCTGCGAAGACCGCGAGCACCTGCGGGAGCTGGCGGCCGTCGGCCCGTTTGCCGATCACATCGCCGGCGCGGCGGTCGCGGTCGCCCTGGTCACGCCCGATCCAGCGTCCGCCTGGGGCCGGCCGATCGATCCTGTTCGATGTCGGAATGGCCGCCGAAAACATGATGCTGGCCGGCGTGGGAGCTGGGGATCGGCAGCGTCCCCGCGACGGTCTACGAACCGGACCTGGCGCGGCAGCTGCTGGGGTTCCCGACCGACCAGTTCTGCGAGTACATCCTGTCGTTCGGCTATCCGGCCGATCCGGCCGACCTCACGCGACCGCCGAAGGCCGGCGGGCGCCGCCCGCTCGACGACGTGGTGCGGCGGGAACGCTGGTAGCCGGCCGGACCAGGACGGCCGGGCTTCCGCCTACTGCCAGCGGAACTTGCGTGCCGCGATCCCGAAGCACACCACGAGCCACACCCCGAGCACCGCGAAGCACGCCCACAGCGGGGCGAACGGCGCACCGCCGACCATGACCTGGCGCAGCGCATCGGACAGATAGGTCAGCGGAATGGCTCGGGCGATGAGCTGCAGGAAGTCGGGCATCTGGTCGATCTGGAAGAACGACCCGGACAGGAACATCATCGGGAACTGGATGACGCTGGTCATGCCGTTCGCCGAGTCCTCGGTGTTCGCAAACGAGGCGATGACGTAGCCGAGCGCCAGGAACGTGACCGCCCCGAGGACCACGAAGCCCGCGACGAGCAGCAGGTTGCCCGTGATCTGGACGCCGAAGGCCATCGACCCGACGAGCACGATGATGATCGCCTGGGTCATGGCGATGAGCAGGCGCATCAGGATGTTGGACCCGACGAGCTGCCAGCGGCGCAACGGCGTCGCGGCAAGGCGCTTGAGGATCAGCTTCTCGCGATCCGCGACGAGCGGGATCGCGGCAAAGATGCCGACCTGCATGACGGACAGGCCGAGCATGCTCGGAACGAAGTAGCTGATGAAGTTGAGGTTCTCGGTCTGGATCGTCTGTGGGCTTGGCACGACCAGTGGCGGTCGATCTCCGAGATTGACGATCCCGAGCACGGTCCCGACGGCCTGGTAGATCTCCCCGGCCAGCGCAGAACGGGACGGATCCGTATAGACGGCGATTGCCGCGGGGATGCCCGGCGTCTCGCCGTTCGACGCGAGCGTCTCGCCGTACCCACCGGGAACGACGATGACGGCGTCGACGTCGCCGACCCGCATCTGGCTCAGCGCCTCGTCCTCCGTGCCGTCGACGAGGGTCACGCCGTCCTGGGCGGCAAATCGCCCGTGGAGGTCTGCGGAGGCCGCGGAGCTGTCCTGGTCCACCCAGCCGAGGGTCAGCCTGGACTGGCCGCCCCCCTGGAAGATGAACCCGAACATGAAGATGAAGATCAGCGGGAACGCGAGCGTCCAGAACAGGGCCGCCCGATCGCGGACATAGCTCTTGATGTTGGCGACGGTGAGGGCGATTAGCGCGGTCATGTCACGTCAGTCGCGCAGCGCTCGACCGGTCAGGTCGAGGAACACGTCCTCGAGGGTCGCGCGTCGGACGCCCAGGTTCTGCGGTTCGACGCCCCGCCCTTCGGTCAGCGCCAGGAATGCGCCGATCGTCGCCGCCACGTCTCGGGTGTAGAGCATCACCTCGTCGGCGTCGTGCTTGACGGAGCTGACCGCAGGCAGCGAGGCCAGCTCCGCGTCACTCAGGGTGTCGATCCGGTCGAACCGGACGGCACGCTCCTTGAAGCGCTTGGAGATGAGCTCGTCGACCGTACCCATCTCGAGGATGTGGCCGTGATCCATGATCGCGAGGCGGTCGCACAGGACCTCGGCCTCCTCCATGTAGTGGGTCGTCAGCAGGATGGTGCGCCCTTGCGCCTTCATGCCGCGAACGAGATCCCACAACGAGCGACGGGCGGCGGGATCGAGGCCCGTGGTTGGTTCGTCCAGGAAGATCAGCTCCGGATCGTTCACCAGCGCCAGCGCGACCGCCAGACGCTGGCGCTGGCCGCCCGACAGCTCCTTGGTCTGGGCGTTGCGCCGCTCCCCGAGCTCGAGGGCCTCGATCAGCTCCTCCGTTGGTCGCGACTGCGGCATAGAAGCTGCGGAACAAGTCGATGAGCTCGACGACGGTGAGCTTCGGGTAGAGCGCGGCGGTCTGCAGGCTGACGCCGATCCGCGGCTTGAGCGAGTCGGCGCCCTTCGAGACATCGACACCGAGCACGGAGGCCTCGCCGCCGTCCGGCGTCCGCAGGCCCTCGAGGATCTCGACGGTGGTCGTCTTGCCGGCGCCGTTCGGCCCGAGGAGACCGAAGACCTCGCCGGCGGCGACGTCGAAATCGATCCCGTCGACTGCCTTGACCGCGCCGTATCGCTTCACGAGGCCCCGGACACGAATCGCCGTCTGGCTCGCGACGGCCCCCGGGTTGGTCATGCCCCGATGGTGCCACGAAGCGCGGGCGTTCGTGGCATCAGACCGCATCCTCCTGGTCGAACCCACTCGACCAGTCGATGTCGAGCGCGATCGAGCTGTCCGCGAGGGTCGTCCCGGCTTCCGGAGCTGGAGCACCGAGCTCGAGATACGCGGCCATGGCTGCCTCCAGCCCGACGTCGCGCCTGGCGGCTTCGGACAGGAGCCACTTCTCCTCGAGCACGTCGCAGTACGCCTGCAGCGGGTCACGCAGCGGTCCGATCGCCGGCACGAGCGACTCGATCGCGGGGTGCAGGATCTCGCCGAGCCACCGTTCGGCCGCCCGGCTGGTCGTCGAGCTCGGTTCGCGTCGACGACTCCAGCCAGGCCTTGTACTCACGGATGTCATTGAGAAGGAGGCGCGCCTGGCCCTCCAGGGCGACCAGGCCCGTCAGCTCCTGGAGCTTGTGGGCGTGGAACCGTCGATTGGCCACCGCCACGCGCAAGCGCACGACGTCGGTTGTCGTGCCGCTGGGCTCGAGCGTCACCTCGTCGATCGCGAACCCGAGGTCGTTGAGGCGCCGGATCCGTGCCCGGATCGCGTGACGGTCGCCCGGCGCGACCTCGGGCTCGAGGTGCAGCTCGTCCCAGACGGCCGTGTACCGCGAACGGACCGTCTCGGCCGCCTCGACGGCATCCTCGAACGTGTCGCCGCGACCCTGCATCACCCCGAGGTCGGCCAGTCCGAATGCCACGTTCTCGACCAGGATGTCCAGGTCGTACGCCCGCTGGCCAGCCGACAGCGAAGGATGGATGTCGCTCGTTTCGGCATCGACCAGGTAGGCCTGGATCTTGTCGCCGTCGCGGCGGAACAGGGTGTTGGCCAGCGAGCAGTCGCCCCAGTACACGCCGGCGCGATGGAGGTCGACCAGCAGCGACGCCATCGCGTCGAGGAGCCGGTCGCGGTACGGCCCGGGTCCCAGCGGGAACCGCATCAGGAGCCGCCGGTACTGGATCGAATAGGCGAGGTACTCCGTGATCAGGATCGCGCTGTCACGCTCCGGCGCCGTTGCCAGGCCGACGGGCACGACGGCCGGCAAGCCGGCGATCTCGAGATGGCGGAGCACGTCGAACTCGCTTTGGGCGACGCCAAGGGGCTCCTCCTTGAGCGCGAACGTCAAGCCGTCGGCCACCAGGAACCTGACCAGGTGTCGCGATGGGCCGACCGGCAGGTCGCGGAAGTGGAGCGTATCCACTGGCCATTCCCCGAGCGGCCGTTCCCAGGGCAGGTCGAGCAGCCTCGCGCCACGCTCGCGCAGCCGCAGCCGCGGGAACGCCGGGCCGGCGACGTTCGTCGGGTCCGTCAGAGCTTCTTGCGCAGGTACGCAGTCACCGTGGCGTCGTAGCCGAGGGATTCGTACAGGTGCCGAGCTTCGGGTCGATGGTGACCAGCCGTCAGCTCGACGAACGCTGCGCCGAGCTCCTGCCCGATCCGTTCGGCTTCGCCCATCAACGCCCGGCCGACTCCGCGCTCGCGGGCGCCGGCGTCGACCACGAGCGCGAGGATTCGCACGATCCAGTCGTCATGCTCGAAGCGGGCCATCGCATGAACGGCGATGAACCCAAGGATCGCCTCGTCATGCTCGGCCACGACCACGCGCGACTCCGGCGTCTTGAAGCGGTCGAGCCGAGCCAGGATGTCGCTCGGTCCCGCCGGATAGCCCTCGTCCGTGAAGAGCGCCGCGATCGCGGTGGCGTCCGTCGAGCGGGCAGGGCGAAGCGTGATCTGGGCGGCGTCGGTCATGCGCGGATGGTACCCGGCCATTCGACGAGAAGGAGATGCGGTCCGTATCTCGGTCCGTTGACGAGGCGTTCGGAACCAAACGGCCCAGCCTGCGCCGGCGACGCCGGGTGTCCGACGGTGCTCAGCCGGGCCACCGCGTCGGCCAGGTTCCCGGCGCCAAGCCACGCGGCAGCTGGTCCCTCGTCATGCCTTGCCAGCGTCGCCGCGAGCCGGCCTTCCGTGTTCGGCTCGAGCAGGAGCAGCGCAACGCCACCCGGCAGGACGTCGACGCCGATGAGACACCGGGCGCCGAGAGCCACGCTCCCGGGGGCAACGGTGAACCGATGGGCCGGGATCTGCAGCGCCGCCACGATGTCGGCCACGGTGCGATCCAGCTCCACCGTCGCCCAGCCGATGGCCAGCGGGTGCCCCTGGGTGACCTCGAGCACGGACGCCGCGCGTTCCGTGCGAAGGATTCCCGTCAGCCGATCGATCCGTTCGTCGCCGCTCACACCAGGAGGAGGTCGGGCACGGAGGTCCCGATCCGATCGAACCCGAGCCCCCGGTACAGGTTGATCGCCGCGTGGTTGTCGGCATACACGCCAAGATGGATCACCTCGCTCCGGGCGAGCGTGGCGTCGCGCAAGGCGGCTTTGGTGACCAGCCGGCCCAGGCCGCGCCCGCGCGCCCAGGTGGCCGTCCCGATCGACGACAGGTAGCTGATCCCATCGAACGTCGCGCGACGCGCCACGGCGGCCGGTCGCCCATCGATTCGGACCATGTAGTGGGTGAACGATCGATGACCCAGTGACACCGTCGTCTCGTCGCGGATCCCCGCCTCCCGGTCCGCGCCGACGTCGAACGCATCGCGGAGCACCTCGACGAATGCCGGCGCCAGGGACGCCGCCGCGGACGGATCGAGGGCGGTCGAGCGCTCGACCGTGACTCCGGACGGCGCATCGGGCTCGCGGAGCGACGAAGCCACCTCGCCCTCGATGGCCATCATCGTGCTCAGGCCCATGTCCCGAAAACCGTTCGCCGTCAGGCGTGCGACCAGATCGTCGGGCGCGTCGTGCTCCGGCGAGGGCCACACGTGCGGCTGCCTGCCGAGCGACGCGAAGAGCACGAGCAGCTCGGTCAGCCGGCGATCGAACGCCTCCGCGTCCTCGGGCCAGCGAATGCTCGCCGCCCGGTTCCAGAAGGGTTCCGGATCGATCGGGTCGTGGAGCAGGATGGCATCCCCAAGATCGCGCAGGTCCCGGCCGGGAACCGCATGCACCATCGCCTCGTGCCGTGCGAGCCGGCGCATGGTGTCAGGATCGAGTCGGATCGGCATGGCCCACACGATAGCCGCTGAAACCGGACCGTCGGATGAGGCGTAGGACGGGCTGAGACCCCAAGACTCGAAGGAGGATCCAATGTCGTTTCGTCCCGTTGTCGCCCTGGCGGCAACCTTGCTCCTTGTCGCAGCGTGCTCGTCCGGCGGCGGAACCGCGGCTCCATCGGTGGCGCCTCCCGCCGACACGGCGGCGCCCGCCAGCGAGGCCCCCGCCAGCGAAGCCCCAGCGGCCGCGGCGTGCGAGAAGAGTTCGGCCGGTGGCGAGGTCGACGTCTCGATCGAAGGTTTCGCGTTCAACCCCGGGGAGATCACCGCGACGGCTGGACAGACGATCACCTTCACGAACGGTGATTCGGCGCCGCACACGGCAACCCTCGATGACGGCTCGTGCACGACCCCGAATATCGCCAACGGCGCATCGGAAGGCCTCACCTTCAATACGGCCGGGACATATCCGTTCCACTGCGCCGTCCACCCGGACATGAAGGGCACGATCACCGTCAGCTAGCCATACGCCGACGCCGGCGGGTGGCTCGCGCCAGTCGCCGGAGTCGCAGGCACCTACTCGCCGGCGAGTTCGGCCACGAACAGCGATGCGCCCGACGGCAGGTCGATTGCGTCCACCGGCAGTCCAGCCTCGGCGAACCAGCTCGCGAACTGTTCGCGGGTCGCCAGGGCGGTCCCCTGGTACAGCTCGTCGAGCTGGACGCCGGCGATCAGCTCGCCCTGGCCCGTTCGGAAGTCTTCCACGCTGGAGGGAAGCGCCCAGTCGAGCACGAGGATCCGGCCGCCAGCCTTGAGCGCGGCGGATGCGGTCCGCAACGCTCCCACCGGATCGCCCAGCTGGTGAAGGGCGTACTGGAAATAGGCCAGGTCGAAGGCACCGGCCGACTCGAGGCTCGTCACGTCGCCCTGCAGGATCTCGATCCGGTGGCCAAGCCCGGCAGCCCCCACGTTGGTCCTCGCCCGCGCCGCGGAATCGGGCTCGAACTCGATGCCGACGAGCTCGAGTGACGGGAACCGCTGGGCCATCGCGATGAGCCAGCGGCCACCGCCGCAGTGGATGTCGACGACTCGACCCCCGGCCGCGAGCTCCCCGACGAGCTGCGGGAGCTCGGCCAGCGCTTCCTGGAAGAACACCGCCACGTCCTGGACGGTGAGCCGTTCGATCGACTGGCGGTAGCGATCGGGACGATGCCGGATCGGTTCGCCGGTCCGGAAGAACCCGAGCATGTCGCTCCAGTCGAGCGAGGCGATCACCGAGTGGACGAATTGGCCGCCGAGGAATTCCGGCCGGGCCTCGTCGAGCAGGATGACCGCCGTGTCGTCATCGAGGACCAGGCGGCCATTTCGCAGCTCCGCGAGCTCGTGCGCGTCGGCGGCCAGGACCCACGCGTCGATCGGGCCGGGCGAACAGTTGCTCGCGCTCGCCAGCTCGGCCGCGGTGAGCCCATCGCGACCAGCCGATCGGAGCAGCCCGAAGAGTCCGAGCTCCACGCCGAGATACACGATCCAGGTTCGGTGGAACCCGGTCAGGGTTTCGATCAGTTCGTCGAAGCGGTCGTCGAGACGCATCGTGGCCGGATTGTCGCACGGCGCATTGGCAAGCTGGCAGTGCCATTGGGCGACGGCCGCGATGCCGTACGGTCTCCGATGCAACGATCGGCGAGAGCCCATGGTTCTGGGGATCGATGGACACTGACAGCCAACTCACGGCCTCGCTGGCCACGGACCTCGACGGTGGCTTCGAACGCCTCGTGGCGGTCCACCAGGACCGGCTCTACTCAATCGCGCTTCGGATGCTGGGCGATCCGCGGGACGCGGAGGAAGCCGCTCAGGACGCCCTCGTCCGCGCCTACCGGGCGCTGGCCGCCTACGACGAGGGTCGCATCCGCGAGCTCAGGCTCCGGCCATGGCTCGCGACGATCGTGCTCAACGTCTGTCGGACGAGGATCGGGCGCCGAGCGGCGGCCGGACGGCCGGCCCTGTCGCTCGACGCTGCCCAGCCCGGCACGATGGATCCACCCGCCGACGAACGATCCGGTCCGGCGGCGACCTCCGACCGACGGGACGCGCGGCAAACCTGGGCCAATCGCCTCCTGGCGCTCCCGCCCGTCTATCGCAGCGCGGTAGTGCTGAGACACGTCGATGGCCTCACGTATCCGGAAGTGGCGACGGCGCTCGATCGCCCCGAAGGCACCGTCAAGGCGCAGGTCCACCGGGGCCTGGCCCTGTTGCGAACGGCGTACGAAACCGACCAGCGCCGCGAAGGCGAGGAGATGACCGCATGACGACCAACGATCGAGAGCTGGAGGAGGCCATGGCCGACCTGTTCACCACGGCGCCTCCCACGCTCGCCCCGGGTGTTCTGGCGGAGGTGGGACTGGCCGATCGCTATGCCAACCTCGATTCGCCGATCGGACCGCTGGTCGTGGCCTGGAACGTGCTTGGGGTGTCGTCGGTCGGCGAGGCGGCGGACGACGTCACCTTCGAGCGGTCCCACGAAGCGGCGACCGGCCGACGAGCGATCCGGAGCCCGGGACTCCCCGGACCCCTCGAGCAGGCCATCCGCCGGCGTCTCGCCGGTGACCGACGCGTCCGCATCGATCTGGACCTCCGGGGCCACACAGACTTCGAGCGGGATGTCTGGCAGAAGGCGCTCGAGATCCCGCGCGGGGAAGTGCGACCGTATGGCTGGGTCGCCGGCGAGATCGGCCGGCCTCGGGCGGTGCGTGCCGTTGGGACCGCGCTCGGGCACAACCCGGTGCCGCTCATCGTGCCGTGTCACCGGGTGGTCCGGGCGGACGGATCGATCGGCCAGTACTCCCTGGGTGGGCCACAGAACAAGCGGACGATCCTGGCGGCGGAAGGCCTCGATCCGGACCGGCTCGAGGCCGAGGCTCGGGCCGGCATCCGACTGGTCGGCTCGGACACGACCGGCGTGGTCTGCCTTCCCACCTGCCGGAATGCCAGGCGGATCACGGGTGCGCATCGCGTCCCGTTCCGCTCGCTCGGAGCCGCGATCGGAGCCGGATACCGGACCTGCAAGGTCTGCCGTCCCGGGTCCGGCGCCCTCGCCGCCTGACGGAACTGGACGGCGCCGCGGCGGCCGCGTACACTCCGGTCTTGGACCATTCAGCTATGCCAACCGACGGGAAACCCGCACCCAAGGGTGCGCCGATCTGGGTTGGGCTCCTGATCCTCTACGTGGTCTGGGGATCGACCTACCTGGGCATCGCGATCGCCGTCGACACGATCCCGCCGTTCCTCATGGCGGCGTCCCGATTCCTGGTCGCCGGCCTTGTGCTCCTGTCGTGGTCGGTCGCCCGTGCGGGTCGGTCGTTCAGCTTCCCGAGCCTTCGCGAATGGCGCGACAGCACCATCGTCGGCGCTCTCCTGCTCGGTGGCGGGATGGGCATGGTCGCGTTCGGCGAGCAGACCGTGCCATCGGGCATCACGGCGCTCTTCATCGCGATGATGCCGGTCTGGGTCGCCGTGCTTGGCGGGATCTTCCTTCGGGAACGACTGCCGCGCCTGGCCGTGGCGGGGATCGTGCTCGGGTTCGGCGGCGTGGCGATCCTGATCGGGCCGTCGGCCTTCGGTGGGGCAGGCGCACTCGAGCCACTCGGCCTGGCCGCGATCCTGGTCTCGCCCATCGCCTGGTCCGCGGGGT
Source organism: uncultured Chloroflexia bacterium (assembly GCA_963809045.1). Lineage (GTDB taxonomy): Bacteria > Chloroflexota > Limnocylindria > Limnocylindrales > CSP1-4 > SPCO01. The sequence continues at coordinate 1,489,406 of CAWEHW010000004.1, read as the reverse complement.
CATTGTTCGCGTCCCACCGGGCCACCTTGCCCGGTCAGCCGCTCGTGGCGACCGGGGCCCAGATGGTGACCGGCGGGCTCGTCCTGGTGGTCATGTCCCTCGCCAGCGGGGAGACGCAGGGGTTCCGGATCGAGGGCATCTCGACCGACTCCTGGCTGGCCATGCTCTATTTGACGGTCATTGGCAGCCTGCTGGCGTTCACGGCGTACGGCTGGCTGCTTCGAGTCGCACCCCTGCCCCTCATCGCGACATATGCCTACGTGAACCCGATCGTGGCGGTCATCCTCGGCGCGGTGATCCTGCGCGAACCGATCGAGCCACGAACGCTGCTCGCGGGCGCCGTGATCGTCGGAGCCGTCGCATTAATCGTCACGGCCCGTGGTCGGATGCGGCCGCCTCGTGCCGCGTCGGTCGAATCGAGGCCGGCGGCGTCGACGTCGATGACGGCCACTCCCCTGCCCTCGGTCGATCCCGGCTGACCCGAGGGTCCTCTTTGGCTGGCTGGCTGGGCCTGTCAGGCGCCTCGGCGAGTCCATCCCTGCGCCGGCCATGGCTCGCACCGGAGCGGCCGATCCTCGCGGTAGCCCAGCGCATAGTCGGCCTGGATCAGCGTGTGGAGCTGGCTGGTTCCCTCGTAAATGACGGCCGCCTTCGAGTTGCGCAGGTAGCGCTCGACCGGGAACTCGTTCGAGTAGCCATTGGCGCCGTGGACCTGGATCGCGTCGAGGGCGCTCTGGACGGCATGGTCTGTGGCATGCCACTTCGCGAGACTCGTCTCGCGGGTGTTGCGGAGCCCCTGGTTCTTGAGCCAGCCGGCCCGCCACACGAGGAGCCGTCCGGCCTCGATCCCCGCCGCCATCTTGGCGATCATCTGCTTGACGAGCTGGTGCCGGCCGATCTCCTCGCCGAAGGTCTGCCGCTCGTGGGCATACCGGACGCTGGCATCCAGGCAGGCCTGGGCAAGGCCGACGGCTCCGGCGGCGACCGTGTAGCGACCCTGGTCGATGGCGCTCATCGCGATGAGGAAGCCTTCGCCCTCCTCGCCGATCCGGTGCTCGATGGGCACGGCGACGTTGTCGAGGTTGATCAGCCCGGTATTCCCCGCCCGGATCCCGAGCTTGCCGTGGAGCGACCCGGTCGTCAGCCCGGCCATCCCACGCTCCAGCAGGAACGCGGTCACGCCCTTGTGGCGTTTCGCCCGGTCGACGGTGGCGAACACCAGGAAGTGGTCGGCGACGTCCGCGAGGGAGATCCAGATCTTCTGGCCGTTGAGCCGGTAGACGTCGCCGTCGCGGCGGGCGGTGGTGGCCAGGTTGGCGGCATCGGTGCCGACGCCTGGTTCCGTGAGCCCGAACGTGGCCAGCTTCTCGCCGCGCGCCTGGGGGACCAACCAGCGCTGCCGTTGCTCCTCGGTCGCCCACTGCAGGAGGGTCAGCGAGTTGAGCCCGACGTGGACGCTCTGGATGACCCGAAAGGCCGTGTCGGCGCGTTCGAGCTCCTCGCACAGGATGGCGAAGCTGATGTAGTCCATGCCCGCGCCGCCATGGGTCTCGGGGATCGGTGCCCCGAGGAACCCCTGCTCGCCCATCTTCGCGAACAGGTCGCGCGGGAAGCCACCGCCTTCATCCCATGCCCGGATGTGGGGCAGGATCTCGCTCTCGGCGAAGGCGCGGGCGCTCTGCTGGACGAGGCGATTCTCGTCGGTCAGGCTGAAGTCGACCATCGGCCGATCCTAGCAGGCGGCCAGGTCGCGACGACGATCATCGGGTGCCTCGTATACTCGGGCTCGCCCCACGTTCAGGAGTCCAGCCCGACCATGACCACCGACGCCGTGCGCGACGTTGCCGCCCTCGCGGAAGCCAACCTGACCCCCGTCCTGGGTCGCTATTTCCAGCGTTCGTGGAGCCGTGGCGAGGGCCACCGCCTTTACGACACGGACGGCAAGGCATACCTCGACTTTGCCAATGGGATCGCCGTCACCGCACTCGGGCACGCCCATCCGCGTGTGACGGCCGCAATCCACGCACAGGTCGACCGCCTGATCGGGCCAGTCTCCGCGCTGGGGTACGCCGAGCCGATCGCTCGCCTTGCCGTCGAGCTCGCGGCCACGTTTCCGGCGCCCCTCGACTCGGTGATGTTCCTGAACTCGGGCTCGGAAGCGATCGATGGCGCGCTCAAGATGGCGCGACGGGTCACGGGACGGGCCGGGATCGTCGCGTTCCGTGGCGGCTTCCACGGCCGGACCTTCGGCGCGGCGAGCGTGACGACGTCCAACCTCAACTACCGCGCCGGTTACGCGCCGTTCCTGCCCGGCGTGGTCTTCGCTCCGTATCCGGCGGCGTACGCCGAGTTCGCGGACGACGAGGAAGCCGCCTCCGCGGCGGGGCTGTCCGCTCTCCGGTCCATCTTCACGACGATCGTCCCGCCTTCGGAGGTCGCGTCGATCCTCATCGAGCCCGTGCTCGGCGAGGGCGGCTACATTCCGGCGCCCGCGTCGTTCCTGCGGGGCCTCCGCGAGATCTGCGACGAGCACGGGATCCTGCTCATCGCCGACGAAGTCCAGTCCGGGTACGGCCGGACCGGGAAGATGTGGGGGTTCGAGCACGGCGGGATCGTTCCCGACATCGTGTGCGTGGCCAAGGCGATCGCCAACGGGCTGCCGCTCTCCGCGATCGTCTCGAGCCGGTCCCTCCAGGAGCGTTGGGGCCGCGGGGCGCATGGCTCGACGTACGGGGGCAACCCGGTCGCGTGCGCGGCAGGGTTGGCCGTCCTCGAGACGATCCGCGATGAAGACCTGCTGGCGAATGCGACGGCCCGCGGCGCTGAGCTGGTCGCCGGGCTGGGCAAGATCGCGGCCGAAGACGACCGGATCGGCGACGTCCGCGGTCGTGGCCTGATGATCGGCGTCGAGTTCGTCCGCGATCGGGCGACGCGCGAGCCCGATGGCGCCCTTCCCGATCAGCTCATGGCCGCCTGCGCAGACGCCGGGCTGCTGGTGTTGACGTGCGGTCGGGCCCATGAGGTCGTCCGCTGGATCCCGCCGCTCAACGCCAGCCCGGCCGAGATCGCCGAGGCAGTCGAGATCTTCGGCGAGACGCTGGCCGCGATCCCCCGCACCTGACGACCGACGCCGGACACCAACGAGCGCCCGTTCCCCAGGGGTCGGGCGCTCTGCTTGCTTCTTGGAACGTTTACGGCCGGACGCAGCCGGTCGGATGCGTCAGCGGTTCTGGGTCAGGAACTTCATCACGTCGTCGAGCCGGAACCGTCGGTCACCGCGCTTGCACACGCGATAGAACGGCAGCTCGCCGCGGTCGCCGAGCCGCTTCACGGTGTTGACGTGCAGGTGAAGCATGTCCGCGACTTCGGTCGCCGTGAGCATCGGTCCCAGTTCGTTGATGGCCATCGATGCCATGTGCTGTTGCCTCGCTCTGTCTAGCAATCGGTCGGTCCGGGTCCCTGGTGTGCACCGAGGTGGAGTCCGGCCTGCTAGGTGGCAGAGCGTATGGGTGGAGGGTGGCTCGCGCCAAGCCGTACTTTGGGTTATCCGCCAGTACCACCTCGTTTACTCCCTGCACCGGCACGCACGATCCGGCGGGCATTGCGCGCTGCGACGGTGAAGCTCCGCAGGTGGGCCATTGGCCGGATGTGGCTGGGTTCGCCGGCATAGATCGTGCGGATCGGGACCCAGGCAAGGCGAAGGTCCCGGGCGATGCACCGGGCGATCATCTCGACCTCGAACGCGAAGCCGTCCTCGGTGCTGTCGAGGAGCTCGGTCATCAGGCGGCGCCCGATCAGCCGATACCCGGACTGGTTGTCGGGGATGTGGCAGCCAACCGCGGCCGACACGAGGAGACCGCCGAGCGTGTTCGAAATCCGCCGGACCGGCGGCATCTGGCGGAAGTCCCGCTTGCCGACGATCAGCTCGGCGCCGGTCGCTTCCAGGGCCGCAAGAAAGGCCGGGATCTCCGCGGGGTCGTGTTGGCCGTCTGCGTCGAGGGTCACGACGGCCGCCACGCCCCGTTCGAGCGCCTCACGAAAGCCGGTCCGAAGTGCCGCGCCCTTGCCCTGGTTTGGGACCTGCCGGAGCACGGTCGCACCCGCGGCCTCTGCCTTGGCGGTTGTGTCGTCGGTCGAGCCATCGTCCACGACAAGGACTGGCAGGTGAGCACGTGCGCCCGTGACGACCGCGCCAATCCTCGGACCCTCCTGGTAGCCGGGGATCAGGACGAGGATGTCAACCACGGACACACCGTACCGCGATCAACGACGCAGGAAGACCTGGACACGTGTGGACCGTGCCCAGGTCTTTGGTATCGGCGACGCAGTGGTTGCTGTGCGCGCTATTCGATCCTGATCGAGTCCACGATGGCCTGGACTTCGGCATGATCGGACTCCGGATTGCCCGGCCAGGAGAACGCGTCGATCACGAGCCGGACACCGTCGACATCGACGATCCAGATCTTGTCCTGCTCATACAAGAGGGCGTCCCGGCCCGGCCAGCGGACCAGGCTTTGCCCTTTGACGCAGCCGGGCTCGACAACGCCGTTCATGGACAGCTCGACATATCTGCCGGCGTGGCCGTCGATCGAGACATCGGTGATCGGCGACGAATCCGTCATCGGCTGGTTTGCGAGAGCGATGGCCAGATCGTCGGGCGCAGGCCCAATGGGAGGATCGAGTTCGCCCTCGTACTGGTTGCAGGCATCGGCGTTCACGTTGTCGACGATCAGGACGCCGAACCCATAGCCACCAGGCGGATCGGGCGAACCCTTGTAGAAGGCCGCAAACTCGGATGTGGTTCCCGACCATGATGTCCAGCCCTCACCAAAGGTGAGCGATACATCGAGCGGGAAGGGGTCCCCGATGAGATACCTCCCCGGGGTCAGGGCGCCGTCGGCCGGTGGTACGGCCAACGTGCCGGCGGGCAGAGAGATCGTCGGGCTCGGCGACGGCGACGGGGACGGCCCGACACCCACACCCTGACCCGGCATCAGGTTGATCCCGACCACGGCAGCCACCACCACGGCGGCGGCCGCAACCGCAATTCGAACAGCATTCATTGGGTGGAACCTCCGCGCCGGCCACGGGGCACGACGCTGGGGGGTCGCGGGAAGTTGGTCGAGCACGTTGTCCAGGACGCGGTCCGGGAGCGCAGTGACGCCCTCCTCCAGCCACGACCGAACGATGCGGTTGACCTCGCGATCGGCGCTCATTGGGCCACCTCCCGCATGGTCGGGCGAGCATCCGCGTCGAGCGCGGCGCGCAACCCAAGCATCGCGTAGTGAAGTCGTGAACGGACCGTCCCGAGAGGCACGCCGAGGGTCTCGGCCACCTCATCGAGCGGCAGGTCGAGGTAGTGGTGGAGGACCACCACGACCCGATGATCGATTGAGAGGCGCCGGAAGCCACGTTCGAGCTGGTCGCGATCGACGACGGAGCTCAGCCCGTCCGCCGCCGTCGGCTCGTCAGCCGGCAGGAGACGGAGGTTGGGCGCCCAGCGGCGCGTCCGGCGCCCTTCCGCGTAGCAAGCGCGGATCAGGAGCCGGTACGACCAGGCGTCAAAGCGTGCCGGGTCGCGAAGCTGCGGAAGATCTCGCCAGACCGCGAGCAGCGCCTGCTGCGTCGCGTCCTCGGCAAGGTCGATGTCACGCAGGATCCGGTGCGCCACGGCATGGAGGCGGTCGCCGGCCGCGACCGCGAGGCTCGCGAAGGCCTCTCGATCACCGCGTTGCGCCCGCTCCACCAGGTCCCTGTCCATCACCTTCCGTCCAACGGCGCCGCATCAGCGCGGCACGTTCACACGGTATGGGCAGGCTCGATGGTCGCGTGACTCAATCTTCGCGGGCTACGACCCGCAACGGTTCTACGTTGCGGGAGCTTCCTCCATCTCGAAGGTGTCCCGCATCGGGACCTCCGGGATGAAGATCACGACGATCGCCGCGATCACGGCCGCAGCAATCCCGACCCAGAAGCTCGACGCGATCGCGATCGACACCGAGTCGTAGATCGCCTGGACGATGCCCGGGATGAGCGGTGCGACGAATTGTTGCTGCTCGGCAGGCACCGAAGCCAGGATCCTCTCCCCGAGGTCGCCGGTGCCCTGCAGATCGACGCCGCCACCCCCGCCCGCGAACTGCGCGGCGAATTCGGCTGGAACGCCGGCAGCCTGTAGCCGCGTGGGAACCTCCTGGGTGAACCGCTCGCCAAAGACGGTGCCGGCGATGGTCAACCCGATGGTTCCGCCGATCTGCTGGAAGAACGTCACGCTGCTCGTGGCCGTCCCGATGTGCTGCGGCGCGACGGCGTTCTGGACGACCAGCGTGAACACCGCGAGCGATGGCCCGATCCCGAGACCGGCGAGAACCATCCACAGCCAGAGGACCGGCCGATCCGTGTCGGAGCGCAGGTTCGTCATGAGGAAGAGGCTCACCGCGAGCAACGCCAGGGAGCCGATCATCATCAGCTTGTACTTGTGGGTTCGGGCGACGATCTGGCCCGCGGAAACGGCCGCGATGATCATCCCGATCACGAGCGGCAGCAGGTTGTAGCCGGACTCGGTGGCGCTCGCTCCGGCGACCGTCTGAAACCACCGCGGCAGGAAGATGATCGCCCCGAAGAACCCGAAGCCGACCAGGAACGTGGCGGCGACCGAGATCGTGAACGAGCGGTTGCGGAACAGTCCGAGGGGCACGATCGGCTCCTCGACCCGCGATTCGATCCAGATGAACAGGGCGCCAAATGCGAGGCCCACGAGCATCAGGCCGCCGACCAGCGGGTCGGTCCAGTCGCGGACGGGTGGGCCCGACTTGTTGGTCAGGCCGATCAGGAACGGCGCGATGGCCGCGGCGAACGCGGCAGCACCGAAATAGTCGATGTTGCGAGCCGCGTCTGGTCGCTTGATCGACGGGAGGAGGCGCCACAGGACGGCCAGGGAGATCAGGCCGACCGGCACGTTCACGAAGAAGATCCAGTTCCAGCTCACCAGGTCCGTGATCAACCCGCCGACCGCCGGTCCGACCACCGAAGAGAGGCCAAAGACGGCGCCAAAGAGGCCGAGGTACTTGCCTCGCTCGACGGGTGTGTAGATGTCCGCCACGACGGCGAGCGCCACCGGGAAGACCGCACCGCCACCGAGGCCCTGGATGCCGCGGAGCAGCAGGAACTGCCACATCTCCTGAGCAAGCCCGGCGCCGACAGAACCGAGCAGGAACAGGACGACCGCCCCGAGCAGGATCGGCCGGCGTCCGAAGAGGTCGGAGAGCTTGCCCCAGATCGGACCGGAGATCGTGCTGGTTAGCAGGTAGATCGTGACCGCCCAGACGTAGAGCTCATTTCCGCCGAGTTCGGTCACGATGACCGGCAGCGCCGTCCCCACGACCGTCTGGTCGAGGGCGAACAGGAACAACACGAGCAGGATCGCGCCGTAGATCTCGAGCTTGGCGCGCGGGCTCAGCTGCACGGCGGGCGCATCGGCGCCCCTTGGCTGCGTCATGACGACCTCACGTGGGGAGTGATTGGGCAGTTCCCGAGGTAAGACTGCAGAGCTTACCGAGACTCATCGGTGCCCGTGGGCGAATCCGTAGTGCGATTCGGTCCCGGCAGACGCCAGACACGTTCGCCGTCGACGAGGTCATCCGTCGGTTCGAGGCCGACGTGCATCGCGACGGTCGCCGACGCGATGTGGGCGGGATGGATCGTGGCGCTGATCGCGGAAATGCCGCGAGCCGCCAGCCATGCAACCAGGGCAGCGGCCGCCTCGGTGGCGTATCCACGGCCCTGCCAACGAACGCCGATCACCCAGGCGATTGTTGCCCGCTGGCCGTCGTCCAGGATCGTCGCCTGGACCGTTCCGATCGCCTGGCCATCGGCTCGGGTGCGGACGCTCCAGTTGCGCCACTCCTCGGTTCCGTCCGGGGATCGGCCCTCGGACAGACGCGCGTATCGTTCTCGCAAGGTCGCCGAGGTGGGCGGCTCGCCGCCGATGAACTCGTAGAGGCTTGCGTCGCCGAGCACGACGACCATCGCATCGGCATCCGACGTCCGCAACGGCTGCAGATCGAGGCGCTCGGACTGGATGGCGTCCGATGCCTCCGTCACCAGACATCTCCGGCGCGCCAGTCGCAGCTGATCGCCGTGGTCAGGTCGAGCTCGAACGGCGTCCGTGTCGTCCGCAGGACGAGGATTCCGCCGTCCTCCTCGTCGGTTCGCTCGAGCCCACCTGGCGCCCGGACGAAGGTTGGCCCTTTCCAGCGGACCCATCCGAGGCGCTCGTAGAAGGCGGGGCTGCCGGTGCCCAGCGCTCCGAGCTCGAACCGATCGGCGATCACGGCGGCGATCTCGGTCATCAGCAGGGACCCAAGCCCGCTCCGCTGACGGGCCGGATCGATCGCGACGGCCTCGACGTAGCCTGTCCGCAGCGGTCGACCATCAACCTGGAGCTCCCGCTCCACGACCGACGCATGGCCGACTAACTCGCCGTCGATTTCGAGGAGGACGTGCACCCCGCCACGGGCATGCTCCCAGTCCTCCTCGGTCATGCCCTCGCCGGGTTCGGTTGGATCGTCGAAGGCGGCCCAGAGAATCCGGCGTAGGCCTTCGATCTCGGCGTCGGCCAGGTCGGGCGTGGAGACCCGGCGAAGGGTGACCGTCATGCCGGCCGGCGCTCCCTCGCGAGGAGAAGCGCGCCGGCGCTCGCGATGCTGAGCAAGCCCGTGCCGAACATCGCGACGGCCAGCCCGACGTTCACGGACAGGAACCCCATGACCGGTGGGTAGATCACCGAACCCAGCACGGCCGCCCCGGTCAGGAACCCGCTCACTGCCGCGGACCGACCCGGATGGCGCTCGCCGCCGATCGCGACGATCAGCGGGAAGACCGGACCTGAGGCGAAACCGGCGATCGCGAACAGGGCAATGGAACCCCCGAGCGACGGGATCAGCACGGCCGCAATCACCGCGATCCCCGCCGCGGCCGCCGAGACGGTGGCGAAGACCAGGTGATCGAACCGATCGGAAATCCGCGCCGAAACGAGCCGGCCAAGCGCCAGCCCTGCCCAGAACAGCGAGAGGCCCGTCGTCGCAGTGGCGAGAGGCGCCTCCTCGAGGAACCGGACCAGCCAGCTCGAGACCCCGATCTCGGACGCCACGTAACAGGCGATCGCCACTTCCAGCACGATCAACGGCCAGCGGAACGCCAGCCGTCCGGGTGTTGCTTCGCCGGCGACCGGCGCGCCCTGGTGACGCCCGTCGGGCATCGGGATCACGGCCAGCATGACGCCGATCGGGAGGGCCACGGCGGCCGTCCCAATCACGATCGCCTGCCAGGCGATCCCGGCCTCCACCAGGCGGCCGACGATCAACGGCGACGACAGGGCACCCACGCTGAAGAACAGGTGGAGCGTGTTGAGGGCACGGCCTCGCGAGGTCGGGAAGAGATCGAGGATCATGCCGTTGGTTCCGCCGTCGATCGCCCCGGCTCCGAGGCCGGCCGGCACCGCCGCGAGCAGGACGATCGCCCATACGGGGACCGAGCCGATCAGCACCAGCCCAAGGATCAGGATCGCGGCAGCGAGAGCCAGGACAGCCTTCCTGCCAAATCGCTCGGTGACGATCCCGCCCCCAAGCGATCCCGATGCGTAGGCGACGGCGTTGACGAAGTAGAAGATCCCGAGGCCGGCGTCGGTCTGGTTGAAGTCGTGCTCGATCGATCGGATCAGGGACGGGACCAGCAGACCCGTCCAGCCGATGAGCAGGAAGCAGAGGCAGCCCAGCACGCCCGCGGCGCGCGGGTCGACGAGGATTCGGAGCACCTCGAGATGCTACCGGTCACACCACACCCAGCGTGGCGGCGCGCGATTGACGCTGCCAAGATGGGCAGGACCATGCCGCTCCCGACCGGACCCGCCGTAACGTTCCTGTTCACCGACATCGAGGGATCCACGCGCCTCGAGCGCCAGGTCGGGTCCGAAGCCTGGGCACGGGTCGTCGCCAGGCACGATGCACTGCTCCGCTCGACCATCGAGGCGAACGGCGGCGTGGTCGTCAAGACCGAGGGCGACGCGTTCTTCGCCGCGTTCGAACGTCCGGCGGCCGCCGCGGATGGCGCCATCGCTGCGCAGCGCGCGATCGCCGCCGAACCCTGGCCCGACGCCTGTGCGGTCAAGGTCCGAATGGGCCTCCACCTCGGCGAGGGGCGTCTGCGTGCCGGCGGCAGGGCGGGCGATCCAGAGGACTATGTCGGCATCGACGTCAACTACGCCGCTCGGATCGCGGCGGCCGCGAACGGCGGCCAGATCGTCCTGTCGCACGCGCTGGTCGAGGCGCTCGACGCCGATCCCGTCGCGCACGGCGCCGGCGTCGCGCGCCACGATGAGGGCCTCCGCGCGGTCAAGGACTTCGACGAACCGCAGCGCCTGCATCGCATCGTCGTTGCAGGAGCGGCTGACGACGATCGCCCACTGCGAACCCTCGAGCCTCCCAGCAACCTGCCAGGCGACGTCACCGAGCTCGTCGGTCGCGACGATGAGATCCTGAGCCTGCGCCAACTCCTCGAGTCGACGAGGATCCTCACGCTCACGGGTCCGGGTGGCAGCGGGAAGACGAGGCTCGCCCTTGGCGTCGCCCAGTCGGTCCGCGAACGGTTCCCGCACGGCACCTGGTTCGTCGACCTTGCGGCCGTCAGCGACGCGGGGATGCTCGAGCCCGCCATCGCCTCGACCCTGGGCCTGCGCGACTCGGCGGATCGCACGACGACCGAGGCACTGAAGCTGCACCTGCGGGATCGAACCACCCTGCTGCTCCTCGACAACCTCGAACAGCTGCTCCCGGATGGGGCCGACGTCGTGGCGTCCATTGCGCGTGGTGCGCCGGATGTCCGATGCCTGGTGACCAGCCGCGAGCTCCTGCGCATCGGGGGTGAGCGAGGTCACCCGGTGCCGCCTCTCGATCCCGCAGCCGGCGTCCAGCTGTTCGAAGCGCGCGCGTCGGCCATCCGGCCCGACCTTCAGCTCGGCGGCGAAACCCGGGAGATCGTCCGCCAGATCTGCGAACGCCTCTTCGGGCTTCCGCTCGCGATCGAGCTCGCCGCTGCCCGCGTCCGACTGCTCAGCCCGGCGCTGATCCTCGAGCGGCTGACGACGAGCCTGGACCTGGCCGGAGGATCGCGTGACGTCCCGGAGCGGCAACGAACCCTGCGAGGCGCCATGGCCTGGAGCCACGACCTGCTTTCGGAGCCCGAGCGCGTCCTGTTCCGGAAGCTCGGGGTGTTCGCGGGGGGCTTCACGGCTGAGCTTGCGCTCGTCGTCGCGGACCCGGACCGCAGCCTCGGCATGGATGTCCTCGAAGGCCTCGAGTCGCTGGCCGACAAGAGCCTGGTCCGCATCGAGCCGGCGGGGAGCCACGGGCCCGCGAGCGAACCCCGCTTCGACATGCATCCGTTGCTGCGCGAGTACGCACTCGAACGGCTGGACGAGTCAGGCGAGCGAGCAGAACTCGAGGCGCGTCACGCGGGAGCGATCGCCGACCTCGCCGAATGGAACGGAGCGCAAATTCTCGGTGCAGGCGGGTCCGCGTCGATCGCGCGCCTCGACCTGGAGCAGCACAACGTCCGGGCCGCCCTCGATTGGTCGATGCGGACCGGCGCGACGACGAACGGCCTCCGGATCATGAGTGCCATCTGGCGGTGGTTCCAGCAACGCGGTCGAACACACGAAGCGCGATCGACGCTGGCTCGTCTGATGGCGGACGCTCCCGACGACGCCCGTCTGAGGCTTGGTGCGCTCGCGGCGGAGGGAGGGTTGGCGTACTGGGCGGATGACCTCGACGCTGCGCGACGCGCCTACGAGGAACGCCTTGCCCTCGCAGGCCAGACGGGCGACGAAGGCCTTCGCGCCGACGCGCACTACGACCTTGGGTTCATGTTCATGGTCGCGCAGGATCCGGAGCGGCTACGGGAGCACGAACAGGCGGCGCTCGACCTCTACAGCACCATCGGGCAGGCCGAGGGCGAGCTCCGCGCGCGCCAGGCCCTCGTGCTGGGTGTATTCCTGGCTGGGGACAACAGGCTCGCGTTGGAGCTGGAGTCGAAGAACCTCGCCGCCTTCCGCGCGGCCGGCTCCGAGTACCAGGTTGCCGACAGCATGACCTTCCATGCGGGGGTCTACTTGAAGCTCGGGGACCCGGTGGCGGCGTGGGCGTTTGCGCGCGATGGTCTCCTGTGGTTCGACGAGAACGACATCCAGAGCGGCATCGTTCGCGGGCTCGGGATGGCCGCGATCATCCTGCTCTCGCACGGCAACGCGGAGCTGGGTGCCCTGGCCGCGGGCGCGACCTATGAGATCGTGCGCACCAAGGGCGTCATGCTCGCCCCCGTGCGGGTCCTGCACCTGCCTGAACCGCGCGACCTGGCGATCCAGCGCCTCGGAGAAGAACGCGCCAACGAGTTGCTCGCGGCGGGTGCGGCGATGCCTGTCCACCAGGTCGTCGACGATGTGGTCGCGGCGCCGTTCGTCGTCGAGATCCCTCCGGACGCCGGCGCGGTGCCGGCTGGGTAGGATTCTGACGGATGGAACCTGACGACCCGGCACCGATCCTCGACCGCGCCGGCTACGTCCTCGAAGTCGAAGACACATTCGAAGGCGCGACGGTCGATCCCGCGCTCTGGCTGCCCCGGTACCTATCGCACTGGAGCTCGCGCGAGGCCTCGGCGGCCCGGTTCTCGCTTGACGGGAACCACCTCCGACTACGGATTGACGCCGATCAGCCCCCGTGGTGCCCCGAGTTCGATGGCTGGCTGCGGGTCTCCTCGATCCAGACGGGCGCCTTCTCCGGACCCGTCGGCACCGGGATCGGCCAGCAGCACTTCACGACGGGGATGATCGTTCGCGAGGCCCAGCCGAACGTGGCGTTGTACACGCCGACCTTCGGCCTGTTCGAGCTTCGCGCTCGCGCTCTCGACGACCCGGCCAACATGGTCGCTTTCTGGATGATCGGGTACGAGGACGAACCCGAACGGTCGGGGGAGATCCTGATCATGGAAACCTTCGGACGCGACGTGGAACGCGCCGTGGCGCGGATCGGGATGGGCGTCCGGCGGCATGGCGACCCGGCCCTGATCGATGCGTTCTCGCAGGAGCTCGTGGCCATCGACGTTCGAGATTTCCACACCTACGCGGCCGAATGGACACCGTCCTGTGTCGTGTTCTACGTGGACGACCAGTTGGTCAAGGTGGTTCGACAGTCGATCGCCTACCCGATGCAATTCATGCTCGGGGTCTACGAGTTTGCCGAAGGGCCGGAGCCCGCATCGCCGCCCGATCGCTACCCCAAGGAATTCGTGATCGACTGGTTCCGTGGGTGGCGCGGATCGGCATGGGTGTCCGGCCCCACGGCGATCCGACGCTCGTCGACGCATTCTCGCAGGAGCCCGTGTCGATCGACGTGCGCGACTATCACACCTACGCGGCGGAGTGGACGCCGGCCTGGATCGCGTTCTACGTCGACGACCACCTCATCAGGGTCGTCCGGCAGTCGATCGTCTATCCGATGCAGTTCATGCTCGGGATCTACGAGTTCGCCGAAGGGCCGGAACCGGCGTCGCCGCGCGATCGCTACCCGAAGGAATTCGTGGTCGACTGGTTCCGCGGGTGGCGACGCGGCACCGGGTGACACGAAGAAGGGCCCGACCATGGGTCGGGCCTGCCAGGGAGCTGGCTGCCGGCTCGCTGGCCGGCACGAGAATGTCAGGCGGGCATTGGTGCCGAGCGGCGAACCGCGACCGGGACTCGCTCTTCCTGTGCGCGGGTGGCCCAGACGAGGCCGATACCGCTCAGGAGAGTGACGAACCCGACCCCGGCGAAGAGGCTGGCCAGGCCGAGGCCCAGCAGGAGGGCGGAGGCGGTGACGCTGCCGACGCCCAGGTTGGCGATCAGCGCGTGGGCCGTGCCGGTCCAGACCTGCTCGCGGGCCGCAGCCTCGATCGGGTTGGCCCGGTCGAAGCCGGTCCAGTAGCGGCCTTCGGTGGCGAACTCGTACTGCCGGCCGCGTAGACCGTGCCATTGTCTGCGGTGACGTCCTCGTCGAGGACGACCGTCGTCGTGCCGTGGAGGGTGTGATAGGCGATCGTGGCCATCTGGTACATGTACTCGCTGGCCGTGTTGACCAGCGGGTCGTTCGGGTTGAGCTCGCCCTGCATCGACCGCGATAGCCCCAGTCGTTGGTCAGCAGCGACATGATCGCCTGCGGCGCCTTCGGTCTCGCCGCGGTCGACCAGCTGGCCGGCTTCGTTGTAGCTGAGCGTGACGTTCTGCGCGGCGCTGAACGCCTGGAGCGACCGATACCCTTCCTGGGCCTTCAAGAAGGCGAACCCGCCGGCCGCCACGAAGACGAGACCGAAGGCTGCCAGGACGAGTCCGAGCTTGCGCAACCGTGTGTTCATCGAGATAACTCCCTTTCCTTGCCGTCCTTCGTGGACCTGGGATCACTGTGGCCTCGCCGTCCGCGGATGGCACGCTGCCGAAGGGAACGAACCGCGTGCCGTGTGGACCGTGCAGCGAGGGCCAAAAGTCACCTGCCGATGTGGCGGGTGCGGCGCGTCACGAGCACGGATCGGCAACAACAGGATGGATCCCGGTCATGGACCAACGGCTGCATGTCGCCGCAAGAACAAGGCGCCGCCCCCGCGCTCACGTGACGCGTGGGGCGGCGCCGGTGGCGCCTATGGGCGGATCGCGACCTTCAGCACGCCGTCCCGGCGGTTCGCTGAACAGGTCGTACGCCTCGACGATGTCGTCGAGCGCGAACCGGTGGGTGATGAGCGGCAGCGGGTCGAAGCGGCCCGACTCGACCGTGGCGATGAGCCGCCGCATGCGCTCCTTGCCGCCGGGGCAGAGCGTCGTCACGATCCGATGGTCGCCGAGGCCCGCCGCGAACGCGTCGTAGGGCATCTCGAGCTTGCCGGAGTAGACGCCGAGGCTCGACAGCGTGCCGCCGGGCCGCAGGCAGCGCAGGGCGTTCTCGAACGTCCCCTGGGTGCCGAGCGCCTCGATGGCCACGTCCGCGCCGCCGCCGGTGAGTCGCTTGACCTCGGCGACGACGTCGACCTGGGTGAAGTCGAGGACGACGTCCGCGCCCATCCGCCTGGCCATCTCGAGGCGCACCGGGTCGCTGTCGACGCCGATGACGAGCGACGCGCCCATCAGCTTCGCGCCGGCCGTGGCGCACAGCCCGATCGGCCCCTGGGCGAAGACGACGACCGAGTCGCCGATCCTCACGCCGCCCGACTCGGCGCCGCTGAAGCCGGTCGAGGCGATGTCGGCGAGCAGCACGACCTGCTCGTCGGTCACGCCCGTCCGGGATCGGGGCGAGGTTCGCCTGGGCGTACGGGACGAGCAGGTACTCGGCCTGCGCGCCGTTGATCGTGTTGCCGAAGCGCCAGCCGCCGAGCGCCTCGAAGCCGTCGCCGTGGCCGCACTGGCTGAGGTTGCCGGACAGGCAGGCGCGGCACTGGCCGCACGGCGTGATCGCGCCGACCAGGACGCGCTCGCCGACCTGGTAGCCGGTGACGCCGGCGCCGAGCTCGTCGATGACGCCGACCGGCTCGTGGCCGATGATCAGCCCGGGTCGGACCGGGTACTCGCCCTTGAGGATGTGGATGTCGGTGCCGCAGATCGTCGTCATCGTGACCCGGATGACGGCCTCGCCCGCAGCGGCGTGCGGCCGCGGCACCTCCTCGACGCGGATGTCGTTCGGGCCGTGGAACACGTTCGCACGCATCGTGGCGATATCCCGCGGCACGGGTCGGCGCGTTTCGGTGAGAGTCACAGCGGACCTCCGTTCACATCACTCGGAGGCGGGACGCGGTTCGTGGCCTGCCAGCCGCCTTCCAATGGTCATGCTGGGCGGCCGCGATCAGTCGACCAAGAGCCGAAGGTCAGTCTCCAGCGGGTCCACCGGCCCGCAGGCGTGCACCCAGCCGTCGCCGTCCCACAGGAGGATTGGCGGCCTTGCCAGGTCGACAGCCTCAAGGGTTGCGCGCACCAATGCCGGCAGCGCCGGGGCGACCCGCTTGCTCAGTGGTTTGCCCGGGGCAAATCGGGAGACACCGATGGCGACGATGACCCCGGACAACGGCCAGCCGCGCATCATGCCTGCCAGTCCGAGCACCTCCGGGAACGCGAGGGCATGGGACGATCGCATTCGGAGATCCTGTCGGCCAATGAGACCGTTCAAGGGGATCGATTCAATGACCCCGGGTTCGATCCCGACGGCTGCATCGAGGATCACCTTTCCACAGCGCGGTGGGATGGCCAGGAGGGCGTCGACGTCGAGCGTTCCGACGACCCTCAAATCGACGTCCGAGGGAAGACACTGAGCGATCAGCCGTGCGGCGGCGATGGGCGCACCGTCGTCGCCACGATCTGCCATGCCACACACCGGTCCCTCGACCGCCATCCGCGGTCGTGAATGCCGCGCGTGGAGTTGGACTGGCGATTGTCGATGTCGTCATGACGCGTCCTACGACCAGCTGGAGAACGTCGGCGCGACAGCCGCACGGGCCGTCGCTTCGACTCGCCCGAGGCGCGGTTCTTGCCTGGCGCTGCGCCAGGCCTGCCCGAGTTCGGCGTGGTGGTCGCAGATGGCTAGATGGCTTCGACCAAACGATCGGGCCGGTGGGTCATGGCCACGTAGGCTCGCTCGAAGCCGGTCCGCGCATACGCCGGGCCTGACACAACAATCCTCGACTCATCGACCACTTCGTGGACGGCTCGGGCCTCGAAGGTGGCCTCGCTCTCATCGGGCTCCCGCTCGAGAAGCTCGACCTTGGTGTGGTCGCGTGTGGCCCCGCTGATGACCGCGTGTTCGTGATCGATCCAGATCTGCGCACCGTCCGCCGGCTGCCATGCCCGTGGAAGCATCGTTCGTGTCGTCACTGTCGGCACCCCTTTCGCAACGAGGATGCCCTCATGGCCCTGAGAGGTGGCAGTGTCAAACGGCAGGTGTCAGCGTCCCATTGGCACGTAGTTGGCGGGACTTGTTCGCCCTCACTTTCGGTATAAGCGCCGTCCGAGGAATGGCCCGAGCTTCAGCCCGATGCTCTCCCCCGCCGGAAGATCGGGAGCGCCCGATTGGATCGAGTGCAGCCGTCGCCTCACCGAGCCGGGAAATCAATGGCAGCGCCCGGTCAGGTCCCGCCGCGATCGATGCGGTGTTCGCCACGAACGCGGCGGCCTGCGCGCGGCGCTGGAGGTTGAGCTTGGAGAGGATCGTGCTGACGTAGTTCTTGACCGTCTTGTCGGACAGGAAGACCTCGCTCGCGATCTCCTTGTTGGTCATGCCCTCCGCCACGAGGAGCAGGATCTTCCGCTCCTGGCGCGTCAGCTGCGAGCTCGTCTTCGTCGGCGCCGGTCGCGATCCGCCGGACCCGCTCGCAGCACCCGCTCCGTGACCGCCGGGTCGAGCAGCGACCCGCCGCGGCCAACCGTTTCGAGCGCCGCCACCAGGTCGCGGCCGCGGACCTGCTTGAGCAGGTAACCGCTGGCGCCCGCGATGATCGCGGAGAGGACGGCCTCCTCGTCCGGATACGAGGTGAGCATCACCACCCGCGTCTCGGGCAGCTCCGCGCGGATGTCGCGGCACGCCTCGATGCCGGAGCCGTCCGGCAGGCGCACGTCCATGATCACCATGTCGGCTGGATGCGGCGCGCCTCGCGATCGCCTCGGCGACGGTGCCGGCCTCGGCAACGACCTGGAACGCGTGCCGGCGCTCGAGCAGCGCCACCAGGCCCTGGCGGACGATCTCGTGGTCGTCGACGACCAGGAGCCGCCGTCGCTGCGGGGCTTCGGATGTGGGTCACTCGTCTCCTTGCGCCGCGCGGCCGGGGGACGACGATGCGAGAGGGTTCCCGAGGGTGATCGCTGGTGGTCCCCGCCAAAGCCGTGGCCCGCGCGTGGATGTTGGTGATCCCCAGGTGCGCCGAGATGGCCGCGCGGTCGATCGAAGCCGCCCCGTCGTCCTCCACGCGGAGCTCGATCGGTCGCGCTCGACGCGTCCAGCTTGACCGATGCCCGCCTGGCCCGCGATGCCGTGCCACGTTGCTCAGCGCCTCCCTGGTGATCGCAGCAGCTGGCCGGTGGTCCATCGGGAGGAGGCTCGGCGAGCGCACTCTCGAGTCGATCACCACGTCGAGCCGATGTCGTGCCGCAGCACCGTGGCCGAGCTTCGCCAGGCCCGCCGGCAGCGGCGCCCTTCGAGCAGCTCCGTCGGAGGCCGAAATGAAGTTGCGGATCTCGCGGATGACAGTTCAGCGAATCGATGGCTCGGTCGACCCGCGCCGGCCTCCTCCGGTCCCCGGTCCATCATCTTCGGCACGTCCTCGAGGGAGAGCGCCTGCCGTAGATCGACTGGATCACCCCATCGTGCAGGTCGCGGCGATTCGCTCCCGCTCCTCCACGACCGCCAGACGCGTCCTGCTCGTGGAGCCGGGCGTTCTCGATCGCGATTCCCGCGTGGAACGCGAACATCTCGACCAGCACCTGGTCCTCTCGCTGAACTCGGTGGCGCCGAGCTTGTTGGTCAGGTACAGCCGGCCGATCGGTGCCCCGCCGGGATCGGCATCCCCAGGAAGGCGTCATCTCCGGGTGGTTCGGCGGGAAGCCGTAGCGGGCGGATGGAGCTCGATGTCGGGGATCCGCGACGACTGGTTCTCGCGGATGATCAGCCCCAGCAGCCCATGGCCGCGCGGCAGATGGCCGATCCGCTCGCGGGCCTGCCTCGTCCGATGCCGCTGGCGATGAAGCGTTCGATGGCACCCGTGGCGTCGACGTACCCGATCGCCGCGTACTGCGCGCCCACGAGGTCGCGCACCCGGTCGACGATCACCTGCAGCACGTCGTCAACCGTCCCGAGCTCCGCAATCCCTCGGACTGCGGCGTCCAGGGCGGCCTGGACCTGGTTGACTGTTCGCCGGATCGGTGGCGGACTGGACATCGACGCGAGCATAGACGGTGCGCCCGGGCGGATCGGGGCTGCATGGCACACCGAACCGTGCCAGAGGTCACTGGCGCAGCACGGCGTCACCGTTGAGTATCGGCTGATGAACCAGGTGCTCGAATCGAATGTCGCGACTATGCCGGCGACCGGCCTGCAACGTCTGTTGCTGGCCACCGACCTCTCCACGGCATCGGAACGCGCCTCTGACGAGGCGATCCGCCTGGCTGTCGAGTCCGGGGCACTCCTCGTGGTGCTGAGCGTGGTCGACCCACGACTCCTGCGCTTGCCTGGCGGCCGGTTCCTGAGGCGGATCGATCAGGAGAGATCGCGGGTCGAAGACGGCGCCAGGATGCTTGCCGACCGCGCACGCGCCGCTGGAGCCAAGGCTACGTTCCTGGTCTGGGAGGGCGACCCCGCAGAGGTGATCCTCGCGGCATCCGAAGCGGAGAACGTCGATGTCGTCATCCTCGGTTCACACCGGCGCGGCCTCCTCGGGAGACTCGTGCTCGGCAGCATGTCCGCTCGCGTGCTCGAACAGAGTCTCTGTCGGGTGCTGGTAGTCCCTCGCTAGTCCTGCCGGCCATTCATGCCGGCCGGGTCTTGGTGCAAGGTCGGACGGCTCTGGTACCAACTCCGTCGCTCAGCTTCAATATCGGTGGCGCTGTCCGGCAATCGACCCTCGTCGGCCCCGACCGCGCTTCGATCGCGAGGCGACATCAACGCGGGGCCGTCGCCCACGCGGCCCCAAGGCCACCAAAGGATGGTTGACATGAAGGTGCTCATTGCAGCCGCGTCGAAGCACGGAGCGACGTCCGACATCGCCCGCCACATCGGCGCCACACTCACGACCGCAGGGTTCGACGTGGACGTCCGCTCGCCGAGAGACGTCGAGAGCGTCACGCCATTCGATGCTGTGATCATCGGGAGTGCCGTCTATGCCGGCCGATGGCTCCAGGAGGCTCGCCGGCTCATCGACCGGGATTCAACTGCCCTCAAGACGAAGCGAGTTTGGCTCTTCTCGAGTGGCCCGCTCGGCGATCCGCTCATGCCAGAGGATCCTCCCGAGGGACTCGCCCTCCTTGGCGGGGCGACGCACGCAATCCGGCATCGAGTGTTCGCCAGGCAAAGCCGATGGATCGAGGCGTCGAGAATTGGCGAGCCACTTTTCTTCCTTGTGGTGCGAGGCTCCCGGAAGATCGCGTCCGGCCATGGGAAGCAGTGAGAGAATGGACATAGGAATTGCCCGGACGCTAGATCGAGCCGCCTGGAGGCCGCCTCCCCTTGCCCGCCAGCACCTGAGGAGGACGCGCGGCCGCGCACCATGATCGACATACCAACAGCCCATGCGCTCGACGCGGCGGCGATTGCCGGCGTATTGAAGGTCGACAGTGCCATCGGATGAGCGCAACCGAGGCAAGCCGGCGCGCGATCCAGCCGGCCCCACTCCCTCGAGGCAGGTGTCGCGAGCCGCTCTGGAAAATGCTGTTCGAGGCGGCGATGGAGCCGTTTGTCGTATTGCTCGCGGTTGCGGGCGGGCTCGCCATCCTGGTTGGCGAGGTTCGTG
This sequence comes from uncultured Chloroflexia bacterium, assembly GCA_963809045.1. Classification (GTDB taxonomy): domain Bacteria; phylum Chloroflexota; class Limnocylindria; order Limnocylindrales; family CSP1-4; genus SPCO01. The sequence goes on along the minus strand of CAWEHW010000004.1, from coordinate 1,468,853 downwards.
ATGGCGTGCTCGTCCTACTCGGATTGCTCCCGATCGTCGGTGCCGACGTCATCACGGAGTATCGCGGCGAGCGGGTACTCGAGGCACTCCGCGCGGCATCTGCTCCATGGCGCGAGTCCGTCGCGATGGCGCCTCGACCACCGTCTCCGCGTCCGAGCTCGTGCCGGGCGACGTCGCTCTTCTCCAGGCCGGCGATGTCGTGCCGGCGGACGTACGCATCATCCGCGCGGACCGCCTCCTGGTGGATCGGAGCGTCCTCACCGGGGAGTCGATCCCCGAGGAGGCACGGATCGACCCAGACCCGGACGGTACCGCCCTTGCGAACCGGCGGGCGATGGCCTATTTGGGGACCAGCGTGGTTGGTGGCCGCGGCGAGGGCATCGTCGTCGCGATCGGTCGAGCGACGGAGTTCGGTCAGATCGCCGGTGGACTGACGTCGCGCGAACGTCGGCGATCGCCGCTCCAGCGTGAACTTGATCGGCTGGTTCGAATTCTTCTCGTCGTGGCGATGGACTGATCGCGCTCACCATGGACTGGGATTCTGCGCGGCAATACGCTGGGTGAGAACATCCTTGTCGGATCTCGGCAGCATCGCGGCGATCCCGGAAGAGCCACCGGTGCTGCTCGCCGTGATCCTTGGCCTTGGGGCGTATCGGCTCCTCAAGCGCGGGGTCCTGGTCCGTCGCCTGAACTCCGAGGAAACGCTCGGGGCGGTCGATCTGATCGTGACCGACAAAACGGGCACACTGACCCAGAACCGCCTGGCGATCTCGTCGGTGCGAACGCTCGAGGGCCCGGTCGAGGAGGGGGTACGGCGCCTCGAGTTCCTCCAGGAGGCGTTGCCGCCGAGGAAGACGCGTGGCCGGGTGAGATCGGGGCCGCGGATCACCCGTGCCCTCCGCGCGGACATCGCGCAGGCGGGTGGCGAATCGGTCTCCATTCGGCGACCTAGTCGAAGCAATCCCGGCATCGCACCTTTCCGTCACTCGCACCTTCGCGTTGCGCGGAGGCCATCTCGAGGGTCTCGCGCTCGGTGCGCCGGAGGTTGTCCTCGGCTTCGTGGCAGGCGAGGCTAAGGATTCCTCGACTCGCGCGCATTGGTGAGCGCTGATCGAGTCGATGACCGCCTCGGGAACGACTCGTCGCCCTGGCCCGGAAATTGGGCGAGGGGCCATGGGAGATGCGCGCCCTCGTCGGCTTTGCGGATCCGGTCCGCCCAGGTATCGCCGGTGCGATGTCGACGGCGAGGGAGGCCGGGATCCAGGTTGTCATGGTCACGGGCGACCATCTGGGGACGGCCGCGACGATCGCGCGGGAAGCCACCTCGATGCCGACTCATCGTGAAGGGAGAAGTCCTCGCCTCGTGGGACGACGAGGAGCTCGGCGCCAACCTCGGGACGATCCACGTCGTCGCTCGATCGACCCCCGCGCAAAAGCTCCGTCCGTGCGTGCAGCCCGCGCGCGGGGAAGGATCGTGGCGGTGACCGGGGACGGGGTCAACGATGCACCAGCGCTCCATGGCGCCGACGTCGCGGTCGCGATGGGATCCGGAACAGCCGTCGCCCGCGAAGCTTCGGACCTCGTCCTCGGCGACGATTTGTCCGCCACCCTGATGTTGGGGCTGACAGAGGGTCGCAGGATCGTCGACAACGTCCAGAAGGGGCTCGTCTTCCTGGTCTCGACGCACGTCGCGTTCCTGAGTTTCATCCTGATCTCCACGATCTTCGTGGCCGAGCAGCAGGTCCTGATCCCGGTCCAGATCCTGTGGATGGAGTTCTTCATCGATCTATCCACGTCCGTGCTTCGAGCGGGAGCCGCCCGAACCGAGCCTCATGCGACGGGCGCCTCGGCATGCGAGGGAGCCGCTGCTGACGAACGAGATCCTTGTGAAGATCTTGGGCGCCGTTTCGTTCACCGCCGTCGGCGCGCTGGTGTTGATGCTGACGCACGGCGGAGGTCCGAACAGTCGGCCTGGCTCACCTACACCGCCTGAGTCGTCGGACAGTGTGTCCTGGCCTACTCGAACCGAAGCGTTGTGAGCCAATCCATCGCCTCGACGCAACGTGTTCCTCTGGTTGCGTGCATCGTCGCCGTTCGATCCAGGTCCTCATCCCGTATGTCCCGCCCCTGGCGAAGTCTTTCGGCCACCCGGCTCGACTGGCCGACTGGCTGCTCGTCGCGACGGTCGCGTTCGTGCCGGCGCTTGTCGCCGAGTTATCCGGAGCCGAGGCGGCGGCAAGACGATCTGGGTCGCCTGAAGATCATCGAAGCCGGGAGGAGCGCCCGGCTGCCGGCCAACACCTCCCGGCGCCGGCCCTCACGCGTTGTCGAGCAGCCTGCGCACGCCCTCGGCAATCACCACGTCCTCTCGCGCCGCCACCCTGAGGACGGCCGGCCGGCCTGGCACCGCAGCCACGGTGGCATCCGTCGTGATCGGGTCGGCCGGCACGTCCGGAACACCCAGCACCGCGAGGCGGTCGGCAATCCGCTTTTGATGGGACCCGAATGCTCACCGATGCCACCGGTAAAGACGACCGCGTCGATGGCCGGCAGGGCGGATGCGCATGCCGCGATCCCTGCGGCGGCCCTGTGGACGAACAGGGCCAATGCAAGAGCAGCTGACTCGTCACCGGCAGCCTCTTCGGCGAGCAGTTCCCGAGCGTCCGCGGATCGACGCGACACGCCGAACAGGCCGGAGCCATGATCGAGGGTCTCGGCGAAGTCGGCCAGGGTCATGCGGTCCTGGCGAAGCAACGCCAGGATCACGCCTGGATCGATCGAGCCTGCGCGCGTGCCCATCATCAGCCCTTCGAGCGGTGTCATCCCCATCGACGTGTCGACGGACCGTCCGCCGTCGACCGCTGTGACGGAGCAGCCACTGCCGAGATGGGCGACGATGAGCCTGAGTTCGTCGACCGGACGGTTCACGAGCCCTGCGGCGCGCTCGACGGACCACTGGACCGACAGGCCGTGGAAACCGAAACGCCGGATCCCCCAGTTGCGATACCACGCCTCGGGGACGGGATAGCGGAACCCGGCAGGAGGCAGGCCTGCGTGAAATGCCGTATCGAACAGCGCCACGTGGAGATGCCGGGGAAGCCGCCCTCGCCCCTTGGATCGTGTTGGCGGCAATCCGTTATGGAGCGGGGCAAGATCCGAGATTCCTCGATCGCCTCCACGACGCCATCGTCGATCCGGGTCGGACCGGTAAAACGGGTTCCGCCGTGGACCACGCGATAGCCGACATCGATCGACGACGAGGCAACGCCACTTCGTGCGAAGGACGCCAGGACGACCGCGACCGCCGACCCGCGATCGGCCTTCCGGGTGGCATCGGCGCCCCAGTCCTGCGTCATCGTCGCGACCGGATCGCGTCCGGGTGGTTCGAGGACCCCGCCTTGAGGGAGCTCGAGCCGGGATGGAAGCGGAGAACCTTCATGGCCGCTCGTCAGCCGGTCAGGACGGCCACGTCATCCGGTGACGTCCGGCGGATCCTCGCCGTACTCCTCCGCATACGCCCTGAGCGATACGCGCCGATCAACCATCTCCTGGCGGAGGCTGGCCGCCCGCGAACCCAGCGTGGGAACACGGTCGATCACGTCGATGACGAGGTGGAACCGGTCCAGGTCGTTGCGAACGACCATGTCGAAGGGGGTGGTCACCGTTCCCTCCTCCTTGTACCCGCGCACGTGCAGGTTGGAATGGTTCGTCCGTCGGTACGCCAGCCTGTGGATCAGCCATGGATAGCCGTGGTACGCGAACACGATGGGTCGGTCGGTCGTGAACAGCGCGTCGAACTCGCCATCCGAGAGACCATGCGGGTGCTCGATTCGGGCTGAAGGCGCATCAGGTCGACGACGTTGACGACCCGCACCTTGAGCTCGGGAAGGTGCCGGCGAAGCAGGTCAACCGCGGCAAGTGTCTCGAGGGTGGGTACGTCGCCGGCGCAGGCCATCACGACGTCGGGCTCGCCGCCGTCGTTGCTCGCCCAGTCCCAGATGCCGATGCCACGCGTGCAGTGGAGGACCGCGCGTCCATCGAGAGGTAGTTCAGTGCGGGCTGCTTGCCCGCCACGATGACGTTGACGTAGTGACGGCTGCGAAGGCAGTGGTCGGCAACGGACAGCAGGGTGTTCGCGTCCGGCGGGAGGTAGACCCGGATGACCTCGGCCTTCTTGTTCACGACGTGGTCGATGAACCCCGGGTCCTGATGGCTGAACCCGTTGTGATCCTGGCGCCAGACATGGCTGGTGAGGAGATAATTGAGCGACGCGATGGGCCACGCCACGGGATCTCGGAGGTCATCTTCAACCATTTCGCGTGCTGATTGAACATCGAGTCGATGATGTGGATGAAGGCCTCGTAGCAGTTGAACAAGCCGTGCCGGCCGGTCAGCAGTTATCCCTCCAGCCAACCCTGGCAGTTGTGCTCGGACAACACCTCCATCACTCGCCCGGTTGGGGCGAGATGGTCGTTCGTCGGAGATTTCGCCGGCCCAGGCGCGATCCGTGACCTCGAAGACTGGCCCCAGCCGGTTCGAGGCCGTCTCGTCGGGCCCGAAGATCCGGAACGTGTCGGGTTCACCTTGATCACGTCGCGGAGGAACGTGCCGAGGACCCTCGTGCCTCGGTCGTCGAGCCGCCGGCGCCGGCACCTCGACCCATAGTCGCGGAAATCCGGCAGCACGAGGTCCCTCAGGAGCTGACCTCCGTTCGCGGGGGGTTCGCGCTGAGCCGACGGGGCCCGGCCGGCGGAAGGCCCGCGAGGTCCGACCGGAGGGTCCCGAGCGCCTCGAATAACTCCTAAGGTCGATAGCTCCGTAGCCAGTCCTCGAGAATGGCGAGGTGCTTCGGGTTGCCGCGGATGTCCGCCATGGCGGACCTGGTGCGAGCGACAGGCCCTCGGCTGGCAGACCGTCGACCTTCTTGGACCGGTCCCCCCCTTTGGGGTCGCAGGACGATCATCGGCCAGCGCGGCCGTGATTTGACGCCATCCTCCCGCGCGGCACGCTGGATCGCCCCGATCCGACCGCAAACGTCGTCGAGCACCGGCGCCATGCGCCGTGCACGACGCCGGATCGTCGGCCACGACGACGAACGGCCGATAGCCGTAGCCTTCGATCAGGCGATGAGCTCAGCCTCCGGGATCCGGGCGAGCACCGTCGGTTGGCGATCTTGTAGCCGTTCAGATGCAGGATCGGGACGAGGCGCCGTCCGTTCGACCGGTGAGGAACTTGTTGGAGCTGCCACGAGGCCGCCAGCGTACCGGTCAGCCTCCCCGTCGCCGACGATGCAGAAGACCACGAGGTCCGGCGAATCGAAGGCCGCCCCGTAGGCGTGGGACAGCGCGTACCCGAGTTCCCCGCCCTCATGAGATGCAGCCCGGTCTCGGGAGTCACGTGGCTTCCAATGCCGCCGGGGAACGAGAACTGCCTGAAGAGGGGGCGCATCCCCGTCTCGTCGCGCGTGATGTCCGGATAGACCTCCCTGTCCGTTCCTTCGAGACCGGCATTCGCGACCGCGGCAGGGCCACCATGGCCCGGCCCGACGATCCAGATCGCGTTGACTTCGGACTTCACCACCCGCCCGAAGTGGGCATACAGGAAGTTGAGTCCCGGGGTCGTGCCCCAGTGCCCGATCAGTCGTGGCTTGACGTGATCGGCCAGGAGCGGCTCGCGGAGCAACGGATTATCCAGCAGGTAGATCTGGCCAACCGATAGATAGTTCGCGGCGCGCCAGTAGGCATCGATCAAGGGAGGTCGACGGCGGCGAGCGGTTGGGCATCGTGGCTCATCTTGCGATGGCTAGGTTCGTTCACCGTACCTCCTTCCCAGCCCATCGACCGCAACTAGAACTCCTGCGTCGCCCTCGCCTCCGCTCGCAGGCGGTCGCGGTGGTCGGGGTGGGCGATCGCGATCAGCGCCTCGGCGCGCTCGCGCAGGCTCCGCCCGAACAGCTCGGCGATCCCCACTCGGTGACGACCGTCCGGACGTGCGCGCGGGTGGTCACGACGCCGGCGCCCGCCGCGAGCGCCGGCGCGATCCGCGACAGCGTCCCGCCGGCGGCCGTCGACGGCAGCGCGATGATCGGCCCGCCCCCGTCGCGAGGGCCGCGCCGCGGACGAAGTCCATCTGGCCGCCGACGCCGCTGTAGAGCCGATGGCCGATCGAGTCGGCCACGACCTGGCCGGTCAGGTCCACCTCGATCGCGGAGTTGATCGCGACCATCCGGCTGAACGAGCGGATGACGTGGGTGTCGTTCGTGAAGTCGACCGGCCGCATCTCGACCATCGGGTTGTCGTGGACGAACTCGTAGAGCCGCTTGCGAGCCCATCAGGAACGCCGTCACGATCTTGCCCCGGTTGCGCTCCTTGCGGGCGCCCGTGACACCCCCGCCTCGACGAGGTCGACGACCGCGTCGGTGAACATCTCCGTGTGGATCCCGAGGTCGCGCTTGTCGCGCAGCGCCAGCGCCGTCGCCGCGGGGATCGCCCCGATCCCGAGCTGGAGCGTCGCGCCGTCGGGGACGAGCTCCGCCACGTACTCGCCGATCCGCCGCTCGATGTCGCCGATCGGGCCACCGGGTGCTCGTACGGCGGGACTCGACCTCGACGGCGAGGTCGATCTCGTCGACGTGGATGAAGCTGTCGCCGAGCGTCCGCGGCATCGCCGCGTTGAACTGGACGATGACGGTCTTCGCGGCCCGGATCGCCGCGTGCATCGCCTCGACCGAGACGCCGAGCGAGCAGAACCCATGCGCGTCCGGTGGCGTCGCGTTCACGAGGACGGCGTCGAGCGGCAGCGCCCCCGAGTCGAACAGCCGCGGCACGTCCGAGAGGAACACCGGCACGTAGTCCGCGCGGCCCTCGTTGACCGCGGCCCGCGCGTTCGGCCCGATGAACAGGGCCCGGTGGCGGAAGTGGCCGGCCATCTCCGGAGCGAGGTGCGGGCCCGGGCCCTCGCTGTGGAGGTGGATGACCCCGACGTCGTGGAGCTCGGCCGCGCGCGCGACGAGCGCATCGAGGAGGACGGACGGCGGGCGGCCGCGCATGGACGTAGACCTGGTCGCCCGAGGCGATGCCGGCGACCGCCTCCTGGGCACTCACGATACGCATGGCGTCAGTCTGACGGCATGTTCGCCGGTCAGACCCGCGCGTATCGCGCGCGGCGCCGCCAGACGAAAAGGGCGACCCGAAATCGCGCGACGAGGCTGACACCGTAGCTCGCGCACCACACGCAGACCGCACCGATGACGAAGACTTCGACATACGTGAAGTAGACCTCGAACACGACCCCAAGGAGCGACAGGCCGTAGTGTGCCGCGAGCAGTTCGCCCATGTTGGTCCTCGTCCAGGCGATGGCGAGGACAAGGAGCGTGAGGGAGAGGGCCACGCCGAACACGGCCACCGGTATGCCGGCGATCCTGGCGAACTCCGAAGAGGCGACCTCCTCGCAGCCCTTCAGCGGGCCGCAGTACGGCAGATCTCCCTGGAGCGCGACGATGCTCAAATAGAGAGCGATCGCGAGACCGACGAGGTCGAGGACCGCCAGGACGAGGCCCGGATGGATCCGACGGGTCCGTGGGGCGACGGCACCCAGGGCCGTCACTGCGCCGCCGCGGCGATCGCCGCGGCAATCTGGGGATAGGTCTGCACGCCGACGAATGCCTGGCCATCGATGATGAGGGTGGGCGTCGAGGTGACGCCGGCGGCCGCGGCTTCTGCCCGACCCTGGGCGATCGAGGACCCCGCGGCACTCGATGCCATGTCCGCTGCGAACTGGTCGGCGTCAAGCCCAAGCCCGTCCGCCATCGCGATCAGGCGATCACGACCAAACGCTCCGGAGTTCGCCGACCCTGGTTCGCGTAGAGCGTCGCCCACATGTCCCAGAACCGACCCTGCTCTGCGGCCGCGAACGCTGCGCGACCCGCGTCGGTCGATTCGGCCCGAGGAACGCCATGTCGTGGAACACGATGCGCACGGTTCCCGCCGCCAACTCGTTCGCTGCGAGGCTCGGGAAGACGCCGTCGCTCCAGGCTTGGCACGCGGGACACTGGAAGTCTTCGTAGAGATCGATCGTGACGGGCGCATCCGCGCTTCCGAGAACCATGCCATCCGCAGGCAGGCCGGCAGGTACATGCGCCATCGCGACCCGCGCGGTGTCGGACGGCGCCGGAGCGGAGGGTGCCCCGAGGGGCGATCGCGAGGACGATGGCAGTGAGCCCGCCGACGATCCCGAGGACCGACAGCGTGCCCAGGCCGACCCGGCGTGCGGGGCGCCGATGGCCGCGTGGATCGTGGCGAGCGGCGCGCTCAGCCGCCCGACGGTCTCGCCTCGTCTGGATCGTTCGGGCCGTCGGCATGGAAGGACTCCTATCGGTTGTACGCAGCGGAACGAACCTCACTGACGGCGGCCCGGCGGTGAATCGCTTGATCAAGCCGCGACCGGGATCACGCAGGCGAAGGCCGGGCGCCCGCCAACTCGAGATCGGCTGCGGCCGTTGGGTCTTGGACGACGAGCGCGGTGACCATCCCGAACATGCCGTCCATCCCCTCGGCGTGCGGGAGGACGTGGCAATGGAAGGCCCACGCGCCGGGCTCGTCGCACTCGATGACGACGTCCCATCGCTCGCCCGGGTTGACGCCGAGCGTGTCGCAGGTAAACGCGGCAGCTCCGAGCGGATAGCCGTCCCGAGCGACGACGCGCATCGGCATCCCGTGCAGGTGCCAGGGATGCATCATGTCGCCTTCGTTCATGAACCGGATCACGATCGTCTCGCCGAGGTTCGCGACGATCGGGGCCGTGGCCGGGAAGCCGCGGCCGTTGATCGTGAATCCGCCGAGCGCGTCGTTGCTGATCCAGACGATGTCCTGGGTCGCGCCGTGCATCTGGTCGTATCGCTGGGCCGGTCCTCGGGGCTCGACGATGAAGGCCCCGAGCAGCCCGCGGCCGACCTGGTCGGTGGCGTTGTGGTGCGAGTGGTACATGTGCGAGCCGGGACTTCGGGCCATGAACTCGTAGGTGAATGTCTCCCCGGGCTCGATCGGCGCCTGGGTGATGAACGGCACGCCGTCCATCGCATTCGGGACCTCCTGGCCGTGGAAATGGATGCCCGTCGACTCGTCGAGGTTGTTCGTGAAGTTGACGCGCACCTGGTCGCCTTCGGTGACAGTGATCGTGGGCCCGGCCAGGTGCCGTTGTAGCCAGAGGGCGTCGAGGGGCCTGCGCCGCATCGATGGGGTGCTCGATCTCGTCGATGGTCATCTCGAAGACCTTGCGCCTCGCCCTCGAGGGTCGGCGCGAGAGGCTGGTTGCCGAGCCCGGAACCGCCGCGACTTCACCGCCGAGGAACCGCTTGACCACGGACTTGGCATGGACATCGTGGTCCACGGGCGCGGCCGAACCCGATGGCGCCGGCGTGTGGTCCATCGACGGCGACGCGGAGGCTGGGCCGGCGGAGGGCGCCGGTTCACCTGGGCTCAACGACGGTCCAAACGTCCAGTTCTGTGCGGCGGCGGGCGCGCAGGCGGCGACACCGAGGGCCACGAGACCACCACCGGCGACCGCGGCCGTCCGGAGGAAGCGACGGCGCGACAACGCCGATTCTTCGGCGAGCGCGGCAGCTTGCGATCCTGGGTGATTGGGCTCCGATGAGGCGCTGGGCACACGGGTCGCATCCATAGGCCTGAGTGTCGGACGGCGAGCGCCTGCCAACACCGTGCCGACCGGCCCGTTCCTGACGTGCCACCTGTCGCGTGATTGGTCCTAGACAGGTGCGTGGCTCCATGGCGGCAGTCGGCCGCTCACGGCCAGTACCTCTGGATACCTGACTGGTATGGCCTTCCCAACCACTATCGGCGCAAGCGTCGCGTTGGCCTCAAATCATCTTTTGGCCACCTCGAAGCGTGAGGTACCGAAATGACAACGACTTTGACCACGGCTCGCTGGGCGGACCCGAGAATTCGCCGGGTCGGCGCGGCTATGGTTGGTGCGTTCCTGTCGGTAAGCGCCGGGATCTTCATCGCGATGGCTGGTGTGGCCATCGAAGCCGCGACGATGGCCGGCCTGGGCGTCGGGACCATCGGTGCGGGTGTCATCACCGGGGCGCGAACGTGGCGCGCCTGGCTCCTCGCCTTCCTGCTCGTGTTCCTCGCCCAGGTCGCCCTGGGGCTTGCCATCGCGGTCGTTGCCACAAGGTGGATGTAGCCCGCTGGGTTGCGCCAGCGGATAGTCAATCCGGGCGTGAAAGCCAACGTTGGCGCCCCCGGCAGGATTCGAACCTGCGACCTTCCGCTTAGAAGGCGGCTGCTCTGTCCACTGAGCTACGGGGACGTGGCGGGAGTCTAGCGCGAGACACTCGGAGTTTGGCCCGGTCATGATCCGTGGCATGCGGAACTGGGCCGGGAATGTCGAATATCGCGCTCATACGTTCCACGAACCGAGGTCCGTTGAGCAGCTCCAGGAGATCGTCCGAGGATCAGAAAGGATCAGGACGCTTGGGTCCCGGCACTCGTTCAACGCGATCACCGACACGACGGGCGACCTGGTGTCGCTGGCGCGGATGCCGCGGTTCGTGGAGATCGATCGGGACGCATCGACCGTGACCGTCGACGGCGGCATCCTGTATGGCGAGCTGTGCCGGCAACTGGACGCCGAGGGCCTCGCCCTCCACAACCTGGCTTCGCTGCCTCACGTCTCGGTTGCGGGTGCATGCGCGACCGGCACGCACGGGTCCGGGGATCGCAGTGGATCCCTCGCCACCGCGATCGTCGCGTTGGAGCACGTCCGATCCGATGGTGAGCTCGTCTCGGTCAACCGCGGGGACGTCGAGGCGGCCGCAGTCTCCCTTGGGGCGCTTGGCGTCGTGACCCGGCTGACGTTGCGCGTCGAGCCGACCTACCGGGTTCGCCAGGACGTCTACGAAGACCTGCCGCTCGAAGCGTTCGCGGCCCGCTTCGACGAGCTGACGGCGAGCGCCGCCAGCATCAGCTTCTTCACCGAGTGGCGAGGTCCGTCGGTCGACCAGGTCTGGCTCAAGCGCAGGGTCCGCGATCGCGACGCAACTGATCCATCGGCGGGGTTGTTCGGCGCCACGCTGGCAACCCAGGAGCGCCACCCGATCCGCGGCTTCGCCGCCGATGCGTGCACACCCCAGCTGGGCGTGGCAGGCCCGTGGCACAAGCGGTTGCCGCACTTTCGGATGGACCACACGCCCAGCAGCGGCGACGAGCTGCAGAGCGAATACCTCGTGCCCCGCGAACGCGCCGTCGACGCACTCCTGGCGCTCGATGCGATCCGCGACCGGATCCGGCCTCTCGTCCTGGTCGCCGAGATCCGGACGATCGCCGCTGATCGCCTGTGGTTGAGCATGGCCCACGGCCGCGCCTCCGCGGCCTTCCATTTCACCTGGAAACCGGACGCTGGAGCGGTGGACCGGCTGCTCCTGGAGATCGAGGCGGCGCTCCAGCCGTTCGAACCACGACCGCACTGGGGCAAGGTGTTCGCGATGCCGCCTGACGAGGTCAGGTCCCGGTACCCGCGGCTGCCCGATTTCGTCGCCTTGGCGCGCGAGCACGACCCGGACGGCAAGTTCAGCAACGCCTTCTTGGATCGCCTCGTCTTCGCACGGGCGTAGCGCCGGCGAGGTTCCGGTCGGCGATTCGGCCGTGCTAGACTCCGCGACCCACAGCGCCGGCCGGGATCCGGGGCGTGGCCAGGGAGGACGTCACCGCCCATGTCGGCACGTCGTGCGGGTGGGACCGCGGCGCGGCAGCTCGCGCTCGAGCTGCCGCTCGAGCTGCCGCTCGAGCTGCCACCGATCGCCCTGGCGCCCGAATGGAAGGACCAGCAGCGGCTGTGGGGCCACCCGTTCCACCCGATGTGCTCGTACCTGGCGAGCTACCCGGCCGCCCTGACCCACGCATTCATCGCGAGGTACTCGCGCCCGGGTGACGTCGTGCTCGATCCGTTCTCGGGGCGTGGAACGACCGCACTCCAGGCCTGCGCAGAGGGTCGAATCGGCGTCGGCAACGACCTGAACCCCTTTGCGCATCTCCTGACCGCGGCCAAGGTCCAACCGCCGACGCGACCCCAGGCCACAACGCGACTGGCACAGCTGCGCCTCGCCTGGAACGCCGGCCAATCGAGCTGGCTGGCCCTTGGCGCCCGGATCCATGCCGAGCCCTCGAACCCGGCTTCGCTTGTCCCCCGAGCCGGATCGGGTGCGTCCCGGACGACGGGCGTGAGTCCGTCCCGGTCGAGGTCGCGCTGGCGTTCCATCCGAAAACGCTCGGCCAGCTCCTCTTCGTTCGCACCATCCTCCGGCTCGACGATCGGACAGACCGCTTCCTGGCCGCCGCGATCACCGGCATCCTCCACGGCAAGAGCGCGAGCTACCTGTCCGAGCTGATGCCCAACACGTTCTCGATGGCTCCACGCTACGTCCGCGAGTTTGCCGCCAGGACCGAGTTCGTCTCGCCGGAGCGCGACGTCTTCGATGGCCTTGCGAAGAAGCTTGGTCGTCTGTTCCGGGAGCCGGCGCCACGGACGGAGGGAGTGGCCCTGCTTGGCGATGCGCGCGACGTTGCGCCGCGAGCGCAGGAGGCGCTTCGGGCCGCGGGCAGACCGGACCGCGCGCGCCTCGTGGTTGCATCGCCGCCATACCTGCGAGTCGTCAAGTACGGCTACTACAACTGGCTTCGAACGTGGTTCCTCGGGTTCGATGCCCGCGCGATCGACGCGACCCTTGACGATGCCCACCATCGAGCGCCATACCTCGCGTTCCTTCGCGACGTCCTGGCCGGGTTGCGCCCTGCGCTGACCGACGACGCGGTGATCGTCCTGGTCATCGGCGATGTCCTCACCGATCGGGGCCGGGATATTCGCACCGGCGTGGGCCTCGCGGAACGTACCTGGGAAGCGGCGGCGGAGCCGGAGGGCTACAAGCTCGCCGGCGTCGCGGTCGATGACGTGGCGGCCGGCCGGAAGATGACCAAGCTCTGGGGCGACGAGGCGGGGCGAGCGACCAAGACGGATCGCATCCTGGTCCTTGGCGCGACCGAGTCAGGACGGCGCCGCGCGCTTGCAGGCGCCACGCTGGACGTCGACTGGTCCTGGCCGCCGAGGGCCCTGCGCGCGCTGTAATCGGCCATGCCATCCGCCATCGTCGTCAGGGCCCGCCTCCCGAGCCCGCTCGAGCGCATCCGCCGGGATTCGATCGCCAACTCCGCCATCGGCGTTCCAGCCCATCTGACCATGCTCTACCCGTTCATCGAGCCGCCCGGCCTGGATCGTCACGTGCGTCGGGCGATCGAGTCGGTCGCACGCCGGCACGCGGCATTCGACTACCGGCTGCTGGAAGTCCGCCGCTGGGCGGACACGGTGTACGTCGCCGTCGACCCGGAGGCGCCGTTCATCCGGCTCCAGGCCGATCTCGCTGGCGCATTCCCGGACCATCCGATCTATGGCCGGTCGCACGATTTCGAGTACGTGCCGCACATCTCGATCGCTGAGGGCAGTGGCATGGCGACGGCGGTCGATCGCGTTCCGCGGGACACCGTGGGCCTTCCGGCCTGGGCACGTGCGACCACACTCGAGGTCATCGCCACGGGACCCGGCGGCCGATGGGAGACCGTCTGGAGGATCCGCCTGGGCTGATGATCGTCGCTAGAATGCCGCCATGCAGCAGATGTACCACCCGTCGGACCTCGCGTCGATGGATCCGCTGGTCCTGATGAAGAACCTCGATCACGTCCGGATGACCAGCCGGCGGTTGTCGTACATCCTCCAGCAGCAGGTCCACCTGTACACGCCCGAGGCGAACCAGCTCCGCGAGCAGATCGATCGCTACGTCGAGGCCGAGCGGCAGATCGAGGGCGAGATGTCGAGGCGCCACATCCGGGCCTGAGTCAGCGCGTGGCCCGCTGAACCGCCACTGGAATCGAACGACCCCCGCCGTTGTCGACGGGGGTCGTGGTCTGTCGATATCGACAGAAAGAGATCGACGCGTGGGTCAGGCGCCCGCGGGTGCCAGTGCGAGTCTGATCGGAACGTCGAAGGTTCGGTCGTCCCCTGGGGCCGCGGCGCGAGATTGCGGCAATGTCGAGACGCTTGCCGCAGGTGTGACCAATGGTGTTGGGGCCCGGGTGGCCCGGCTCGGTTCGACGATCGACGGAAATGTCGACTCGGGTTCGGTCACCTCGGCGAGGATGACGGTCACCGGCCGACGAAGCGCAGCTTCCTCGGCAACGACACGGCACGCGAGATTCGCGAGGGCCGGCATGTCGAAGAGGCTGAACCCGACGCCGATCCCTCCGAGGTCGTCGGAACTGAAGCCTCGGAACAGGCCTCGTCCGGCGACCGCACACATCTCGTCATACAGCTCCGGCCACCCCACCCGTCGGCGGTGGTAACAGAACCTGACGAACTCGATGGCGTCTGGGTGCGGAGCGCCTGTTGCGGCGGTGCGTGGAACCATCGATGGCGTGCCCTCCCTTCCCTTCCTGGGCGCAGTCGTAGGCAACCGATCGAGCCGGTAGCGATACGAAACCCGCCGTGTCGGACGAGACATGCCCGACCCCCGATCCGGGTCTTCTGCTCTACCGATCTGGCCCTGGGACGTCGGTCAGCCGGTATCGGCACATCCTAGGCCGATGAGGCCCGGCCCGGAAGAGGGCTTGTCCACGACTTCGTCCACCAACTTATCCACATGAACGGGCGTTCAGCGAACGCCTGTGCTGTACGAGCGTGAACCGGTTCAGGAGGCGGGTTACGACGCCCGCCTGGACAGCCCGAGGCCGGGTCGCGCCGGTAGCACCCAGCGGTGTTCGGCATCGAGGTCGAGACCGTCGAACGGGTCGTCGGCCAGCAGGAGGCAGCCGTCCAGGTCGACCCAGTCGGCCAGCGAGGCGACGACCGCCGAGCCGGCGATCCCCACCGACGTCTCTTCCATGCAGCCAAGGAACGTCTTGAACCCGAGCTCATGCGCTCGCTCGAGCATCTGGCGGGCGGGGGCGATCCCGCCGCACTTGGCGAGCTTGATGTTGACCCCGCCGACGACATCGACGAGACCATCGAGGTCCTCGGGGAACACGCAGCTCTCATCGGCAACGATCGGCAGCGACGAGCGCTCCTGGAGCCACCGAAGCTGATCGAGCCGGCGGGCAGGGAACGGCTGCTCGATCAGCTCGACTCCGAGGCGCTCGAGGTGAGGCAGGATCCCAAGGGCATCCTCCGGGAGCCACCCAGTGTTGGCGTCCACCCGGATCGGTCCGTCGAAAACTTCGCGGACCGCTTCGAGCGTGGCCAGGTCTCCCGGACCGCCAACCTTGATCTTGAGTGCCGGGAAATGGGCCGCGCGGCTCGCCCGCTCGGCGACGATGGACGGTTCGTCGATCCCGATGGTGAAGTCGGTGGGCGGCAAGTCCGGTGACAGGCCGAGCATCTCGTGCACGGGCATGCCCAGGACCTTGCCGGCGAAGTCGTGGAGGGCGATATCTAGCGCGCATTTCGATGATCCGTGCCCACGGATGGCCCGGTCCATCGCGGCCGTTGCGGCGGACAACCCGGAAACGTTCGGATCAAAGGCTCCGATGGCGGCCACGAGAAGCGGCATGACCGCGGCCATCGTGTCCGGCGTCTCACCGTAGAACCGGTCCGGGTAGCCCTCCCCCACCCCGACGACACCCGGAAACCGTTCGTCGCGGATTTCGACGATGACCGTCGTGACGGCCTGATCGGCCGCATGATCGGCTCGGGCGATCCGGAACGGCTCGCGCAGTCCCAGACGGAGAACCTCGTGGCGCAGCGCGAGCGTCACGATCCCTTGACCCACGGCAAGTCGTTGACCCGCTCCCGGATCGCCGGCCACAGCCGGTCCGCCCCAAAGCGCACAGGGTCGTCGGCCGGCAGTCCCGTTTCAGCCGCAATCTCGTCGATCACCCGGCGTGCGTCGCCGGCATCCGGGTAGAGCGACGTGTTGAGCGCCACACCGACCACCCGCGAGGGCGCGACGAGCCCGGCGACCTGCTCGTGGAGGGCGATGAATGGCTTGAGGGGCGCGATCGGGAACTCCAGGCCCGGCAGGTGATCCCAGTCGTGGCCTTCGAGCCCCGGCTTGTGGACCATGACCATGGCCTGGGGCGTTGCGCCGTGGATGAGCGCGAGCGTCACCGACGAGTAGGCTGGGTGATCGAGGGAGCCCTGGCCCTCGACGATGACCCAGTCGCCCTCGGCCTCGCCCCGCTCGACCAGCCATTCGACAGTTCCCTGGGCAAAGTCGCTGATGAGGCGATCGACTGCCACACCCCAGCCTTCGATCATCATGCCGGTCTGGCCGGTGGCGACGAAACTCGCCGAATCCCCGGCCGCCACAGCTGCACGGCGGAGCTCCAACGCCACGGACATCTTGCCAATCGCGCAATCGGTCCCGACGGTCAGGATCACCTTCTTCCCGGGCGCGTGGCGGCGTCCGACGGCGGTCTCCATCCGGTCCGGCGGGCGACGGAAGTCGATGATGTCGGTCCCGTGCCCAGCCGCGGCGGCCGCGAACTCCGGATCGTCACCGACGAACGTGTGCAGCCCCGACAGGACGTCGAGCCCTTCGGCGATCGCATCGTTGATGACCGACCGCCAGGCGGCCGGCAAACGACCACCGGTCGGGGCGATCCCGATCAGCAAGGCATCCGGCCGGTTCGGGAACGCCAATGCCTCCGCCAGGCTACCGACGATCGGGATGTCGAACCCGGGCAGGTGCGCGGAGACGTTCTCTCCGGCACGGGTCGAGTCGAGCACCGCGACGACCTCGTCGGGGCCGTATCGAATGACCCCGTACGCGGTCTTCGCGCTGTGGGCACCGAACTGGCCCTCGGCCAGGATGAGCAGGCGTCGTCGGTTGGTCGGTCGCATCGACCGAGTGTAGGGAACACGGCACCCTCCGCGCTCGGTGCGGACCCGCGGCCGCGCCGTCCGCGATTTGCGCGCGAACACGTCGCACAAGGTCATGGTTGCCGGTACGCGAATGGGGGATGCCCGCGTCACGCAGCTGATGCCACGCTGCGAGCACCGATGACCCTGACCGCAAGCTGGCCGCCACGAGACGACCGCACGATGCAACCCGACCTGCGGCAGCGCCAGCTCGGGCTGCTGATCCGCGGGGTGGGTCTGGCGATCGTCCCGATCGACGTCCTCGAGATCATCGTGGGCATCGCATTTGGCGAGTGGCGCGCGATCGTCCTCGGCCTGGCGTCAACGACATTCGCGCTCTGGCTGGTGTTCCTGTCGCGACGCCCCGAGAACCTCGGGAAACAGACCACCATTACCCGCCTCGCCACAGCCACGCTCCTGCTGGTCGCGGCCGCCGCGGTGCTCGAGCCCGCGGTTTCGGTGGCGATGGCCATCACGGCCTTGCTCCCCGGCGTCCTGGTCCTCCCGTTTCTCGGCGCCGGTGGCGTCCGTCGGATCCTGGTCATGGTCGGCGTGGTGGGCATCGGCTCGGTGGTCGCCGGCCTGGTCATCCCGCGCAGCACGCTCCTGCCGGCAGAGATCACCGCGATCCTCGCATTCGCGACGATCGTGCTCGCCTACGTGTTCCTGCTGTTGTTCCTCTGGGAGGTCAGCCGACGCCTGAAGAACACGACCGACGACCTGCGCTCGGTCGTCGCGATGTCGAACGACCTGTCCCGGACGATGGATCCCCAGATGGTCGGCAACGAGATCGTTCGGCACATCGCGGTCGCCGTTGGTGCCGCGGAGTCCGCGTTGTGCTACTGGGATCGCCAGACCGACCGGCTGATCACGATGGGCTGCTATCCACCCGAGCGGGTCGCGAGCCTGCTGCCCTGGTATCCGCTGTCGAGCTACCCGGCCACCCGGCGCGTCCTGGAGACGTCGACGCCGATGATCGTCGACACTGCCGACCCACGGGCCGATCCGAGCGAGATCGCCTATCTCACGTCGATCGGGATGCGCAGCATGGCCATGGTGCCGCTGGTCGCGTCGGGGACACCGATCGGCACCCTCGAAATGATGTCGTCCCGTAGCGGCGTCTTCACCGGGCGGGACCTGACGATGGCCATGATGCTCGCCGGTGAGGGCGCGATGGCGCTCGAGAACGCCCGGCTCTACCAGGAGATCCAGCACCAGGCCCTGCATGACGGGCTGACCGGGCTTGCCAACCGCATCCTGTTCCGAGACCGGGTCGCCCACGCGATCGAGCGCAGCCGCGGCCGGGACGGACATCCCTTCGCCATCCTGTTCATCGACCTGGACGACTTCAAAACCCTCAACGACACGCTCGGACACGCCCGGGGCGACGACGTCCTGGTCGCCACGGCACGCCGCGTGGCCGAATCGCTCCGTCCCGACGACACCGCCGCCCGCCTGGGAGGCGATGAGTTCGCCGTCCTGCTCGACGGGATCCGCGACGACGAGATGGCCCTGTCGATCGCGGTGAGGCTGGCCGACCTGCTGCGCGAGCCGATGGAGGTCAACGGCGTGACCACGAACGTGGCCGCCAGCATCGGCATCGCCATGAGCGGGACGTTCGGGGAGACGGCGGACGACCTCCTCCGCAACGCGGACGTTGCGATGTACGCGGCCAAGGCGTCATCGCGCGGGCGGGCGCAGGTCTTCCAGTCGATCCTGCGTGACGACGCGCTCGCGAGGAGCGAGGTCGTCAGCCAGCTCCGTGGCGTCGAGGCCCGAGGCGAGCTGCTGCTCGACTACCAGCCGATCGTCGAGCTGGCCGGCGGCGCGGTCGTCGGTCTCGAGGCGCTCGTGCGCTGGCAGCCGCCCAACCGTCCGCTTCTCATGCCCGACAAGTTCATCGACCTCGCCGAACAGACCGGCGACATCGTCCCGATGGGTCGCTGGATCCTCCGCGAGGCATGTCACCAGGTCCGCGTGTGGCAGGTTCGGCTTGAGCTCCCGGAGCTCCAGGTGAGCGTCAATCTCTCGGCCCGCCAGTTCCAGGAGCACGACCTCGTGGAGACTGTTCGGCTCGTGCTCGAGGAGACCGAGCTCGCGCCGTCCAGCCTCGTGCTCGAGATCACCGAAAGCGGGTTGATGCAGCGCACGACCGGGACGATCGGGCGGCTCGCCGAGCTGCGTGCCCTTGGGATCCACCTCGCGATCGACGATTTCGGCACGGGATACTCGTCGCTGAGCTACCTCGAGCGATTCCCGGTGGACAGCCTCAAGATCGACCGATCGTTCATCTCGGCGCTCACGCCCGCCGGCGAGCGACCGGCCATCGCCCGAGCGATCGTGGAGCTGGGGCGCACCCTCGGGCTTCACGTCGTCGCCGAAGGCATCGAACAGCCCGATCAGGCCGAATGGCTCATGGGCCTCGGCTGTGCGTACGGCCAGGGCTACCTATTCTCGCGCCCGCTGGGCGTCGATGCGACCGAGGCCTACCTGGCCGCAGACGCGTCGCGACGCGCCCAGACGCGACCCACGGACGGGGCCGCCGATGAAGGCCAACCGGACAAGGCGTCCGACTCGACGACCGCCCGGCGGGCGGCGCGCAACCTCCGGCTCGTTTCAGGCGAGTGACTGCCCGCCTCGGCGCGGATGAGGCGCCGAGACGGCAGGAGGCAGCCGGCTAGGTAACGCGGAAGCCGTTGCTCAGCGTGAACGTGCCTTGATCGGGGTTGCGGACGGTCACGTTGCGCTGGCCGGTCGAGGCACCGGACGAAACACTGATCCTGACCCTCACCTGGGTCGGGCTGAGGTATGTCACCGAGACGATCGTGATCCCGGAGCCCGAGAACGACACCGAAGCGGGCGTCCAGGTTCCGGTCATGAAGCCCGTCCCATTGAAGATGATGTCCTGGTTGGATTGCCCGCGGGCCCGGGCGTTCGGACTGAGCGACGTGAGCGTCGGTCTCTGGGTCACGGTGAACCCGTTCAGGAGGGAGCTGCTCCCGCCGTCGGCGTTGCGAACGGTGACCGTGCGCGCTCCCACCGCGGCGGTTGACGAGATCGAGATGTTCACCGTGGCGGTGGTCGCGCTGGTCCGGGTCGCCGAATTCACCGTGATGCCGCTCCCGGAGAACGAAACCGAACCGGACGACCATGTGCCCGCGAAGTTCGAACCCGTGAGGGTGATCACCTGATTCGAGGCCCCCTGGCCACGCGACGCGGGACTCAGCGAGGTGAGCGATGGCCCAGTGGCGACCGTGAACGCGGCGAGCTTCGTCGCCCGGCCGGCGTCCGCGTTCCGGACCGTCACGTCACGTGCACCGGTCGGGGCACCCGCGACGATCGAGAGGTTGACCGTGAGATGGGTCGAGTCCGTGCGGGTCACGGAGTTCACGGTGATCCCGGTGCCGGAGAAGGACACGGAGGACGGCGTCCAGGTGCCCGATTTGAAGTTCGATCCGTTGATCGTGACGTTCTGGTTCGAGGCGCCCTGGCCTCGCGAACTCGGGCTGAGCGAGGACACGACCGGCGCCGGCCGCACCGTGAAGGCGTTGGGCGCGGTCGACCGGCCACCATCGGGATTGACCACGGTGACCGTCCGGGCCGTCGTGGCCGCGGCCGGGTCGACCGAGACGTTGACCACGAGAAGGAACTGGTTCACCCGGTTCACGGAATGGACGGTGATGCCCGTTCCCGAGAACAGGACCTGCGCCGGCGTCCACGTGCCCGCTCCGAAGTTGACGCCGACAACGGCGATGTTCTCGTTCAAGGCGCCACGACCCATCTCCACCGGTACGGCCGAGATGCCGAACGGCGCCTGCGTAATCGTGAGGCACGCCACGCAGGTGGTCGTCCCGCCACCGGGGGCGGTGACCGTGACGTTCCGGCTCGAGAGCGTGGCGTTGGCGGCGACCGTGAGGTTCGCGGTGAGGTGGCTCGCATCCACGAACGTCACGGAACCGACCGTGACGCCCGTGCCGGACACGGTGACCGCCGAACCGGGCGCGAAGCCCACGCCGACGATGGACACCGGGAAGCTGATCGCACCGCGGCCCACCGACGCAGGCACAACGCCGGTCGCCCCGGGATCGACGATCAGGTCGCCGTCCGCGGCGTCGGAGCTGGCGTTGTAGACCAGGTCGGTGAGGGTGATCGTCGTCGGTGACGCCGCCCAGGGGTCCAAGGTGATGGCGCCGTTGAAGTAGGCGGTGATCGTGTGGCTCCCACCCGACAGGGGCGGCAGCGATCCGAGCGCGGCACGTCCATCCGACCCGGTCGAGACCTGTTTCGTCACGCCAATGTGGCCGGGAACCCCATCCCAGACGACGAAGATGACCGAGTAGCCGCTGAGCGGAGCCGCGTTTGCGTCCAGGAGCGTCGCGAAGACGCCGCTCTCCTCGCCGGGAACGATCCCGCCGGAGGGCACGACGACGTCGACGCTCGTGTTGAGCTTGTCGATGGTGAACGGTTGCGAGTCACTCGATTGCGCGATCTCGTTGATCGCGTCGCCGGCGAAGACCGCGGCGACCTGCGTCTCCCCGGGGACGTCCTTGAGGGGTAGCGTCGCCGATGCCACACCGTCGCCGTCGGTCATCACGGTCTGGATGGAGGTTCCCGCACGGAGGCTGACCGGCTGGTTGGCGAGCGGCGAGCCGGCGCTGGTCAGGGTCGCGGAGACACCGACCGTGTCGTCGTACGTTCCGGCGACACCACTCGCAGGAGTCGTGATCTCGATGGACGAGGCCGACAGCGACGGCGCCGCGCCCTCGCCGATCGTGTAGTACGCCGCCGAGTTGTCGTCGACGCCGACGAGGGCGGCATCGTTGACGGCCTGGACGACGAACCGAAGATCGGCCGGATCGGCTCCCCCAGGCAGGGTGAGCGATCCGCCGTACTCATTCGGATTGGTCGTGGGATCGAGGTCGATCGACTGCCAGCACCCGCATCCGGCGCTCCCGAACGTATAGGTCAACCAGACATCCTTGACATTGTCGGCACCGTTCGCGTCTGTGCCCGTGACACTCGCCAGGAAGTCCACGGAGGACCCCGCTGCGGCGCCCGTCACGCTGGAGACCTGCGGCGCCGTCGCCTGCGCCGCGTCGGCGTCGCCGGATCCGGCGTAGAACAGGCGGAGGTCGAGGCTCGAGAAGAGGCGCCGGATCGTGCCCGGACTTGGAAGCCGATGCTGGGCAGGCGTGACCACGAGGCTCGTGGCTCCGCCGGCTGAGGCAATGTCCGCGAAGTAGCTCGCCTGCCAGAAACGGGCAGGGTAGAACGTCGTCGCCGTGAACGGCGTCTGGCTCCCGCCGAACTCCGTTCCGGGCGCGCCGATCAACGGGGTCACCGGGCTCGTGTCCGTGAATTGGCCGCCGCGGAACCCGACGCCACGAAGGACTCTGCCCTCGACGTCGACGTTGAAGACGAAGCGGGGCAGCACGGGCTCACCCGGGTTGGACGCAACGCCGGCCGGTCCGGACGCATAGGACGCACCGGGCACTTCGGTGGAGGGCTGGGTCGTCGCGCTCGACGTGTCCAGCGCGACGTCGTCGTATTCGACACCCAGGTCGTCCTGGAGTTCCCCGACGATCGAGGAGCCTGGCCCGGACGTGTCTCGCGTGCCCGTCATGTTCACCGACGACATGGGCAGGCCGAAGAGCGCCGCCGTGAGCAGCGCCTTCTGGTGCATGCCCTTGATCTCGGGCGTGGCCTTGAGGTATTCGAGCTTGGACTTCACCAATGCCGAGCCAACGGCGACCGGTCCTGTACCGACGCGAAGCTGGTGGGCAAATTCCGTGTAGATGCGCTCGCTGTACTCGACCAGCTCGTCGTCGCCGTACTGGAATCCCGTCCCGGCGACCAGCGTCGCGCCCTTTCGGGCGAGGGCCTGGGCCCAGTCGAGGGTCTGGGTGACGTCGGGGATGGCGTCGCCGTCGACGACGTTGTAGCCGGCGTGACAGCCGGTGCTCCAGACGAGGGTCCGGGTGAGGTTCACCGATGCCGGAGCGAGCTCGCTTGCGTTCATCGATGTCGCGAAGTCAGCTGCGAGCAGCGAGTTGGCATCGAAGTGCCCCGCGAGGTATACGAGGTCGTAGTGGTTCGGGCCCAGGAGCCGAGTGCGCAGCGCATCGGCCGTCCAGGAGCTGCTGATCAGACTGTCCTTGATCGCAGACGAGGGCATCCCGGTCGTCAGCTCCTGCTGGACCACGGCCGACGAGTCGGCGATGAAGTCGTAGCCCGTCGTCAGCGAGCGAGTCGGCGTGATCGTATTCTGGGCGAGGTAGGCGTCGATCACGGTTGACGCCTCGGAAGCGGTCTCGACGAGCCGGCCGACGGCGAGGTCGGGCACGGGGAAGCGGGTCCCGCCGAGCGAGAGGATCGTGCTCGCGCCGTACTCGTCCTGGCCCAGCACGTACTTCGATCGGAGGCTGGCCTCCGATGACGAGGTCGATGCGACCGGCGGGACGTACCACGACTCCGGCGCGAGATCGGCCGGGTCCGGGTAGCGGAAGAACGGGATCGAAGCGTCGCCGCCGACGAGGACGACGTACTTCAGGTTCGGGTTACGGTGGGCGTTGACGACATCGCGAATGGCACTGGCGACGAGGTTCTCGGCGTAGACGCAGCTCGGTGCGCCATTGGCCTGGCTGTGCAGGCCGGACACGCGGGCATCGCCTGTGAGGTTGACCACGTTTCCGGTTCCGGCGAGCGTGGTGAGCTTCGCCGCGAGGGCATTCTTCTCGCCTTCTGTGCCCTGGATGAGGCCACGATCCCACAGGACGAGGGTCCCGGCGGTTGATCCGGCGGAGCCGATCGCAGGCGCGGGAATGCCTGAAGGGCCAACGCCCGTGCACGGACTCGGGGCGGTGGCGACGTTGATCTGGAACTTGTTCTGGAGGTCGTAGGCGCCGTTCTTGCCCGAGACATGAACGTAGAAGTAGCCCTCGTTCGCGAAGGTGTTGGCGGGAATCTTGGCGACCTTCGTTCCTTCTTCGACATTCCAGCCCACGAGGCTGTTGCGGGCCGCGGTGGCGTTTGCGCCGTAGATCTCCCCGCCGATGTACGCGGGATTGCCGATGTACGCGGGATTGCCGATGTACGCCGGGTTGCCGATGTAGGCGGGGTTGCCGATGTAGGCGGGGTTCCCGATATAGGCCGGGTTGCCGATGTACGCGGGGTTGCCGATGTAGGCCGGGTTGCCGATGTAGCTCGGGTTGCCGATGTAGGCGGGGTTCCCGATGTACGCCGGGTTGCCGATGTACGCCGGGTTCCCGATGTAGCTCGGGTTCCCGATGTACGCGGGGTTGCCGATGTAGCTCGGGTTGCCGATGTAGGCGGGGTTCCCGATGTAGGCGGGGTTCCCGATGTAGGCCGGGTTTCCGGCGTACTGGGCCGTCAGGTGCGCGAGGCTCCTGTCGCTGAGCTCCTGGAGGGCAGTAGAAATGTCGGAAAACAGGAAGGCATCGAAGTCCTTTGGCAGAACCCCGCCCCCGACGCCGGACAGCGTGACTTCGATGCTCCCGCCGGGCGTGATCGGGAACCTGTACCAGCGCGAGCGGCCGAAGTCGTCGAGGAAACCCGACGCGGAGTCATTCGCGCCAAGCGTCTGGGCGTTCATCCACGAGTCGTTCTCGGCCCCGGCAACGATGCACGGTCCGATCGGACTCTCGTTCGGAAGGACTTGCTGGGCCGCGATGTAGGTGGTGTCCGATTCGCTGTCGAGGGTCAGGCCGGTCCCGTCGTCAACGATGCCGGTGCCGGCTGCGTCGGAGTTGACTGTGATCGTGTCGCCTGCACCGGGCGAGACCAGGGTCCCGTCCGCGTTGCAGGCCGTTGATGTCCAGAACTTGACCGAGTAGATCGAGTTCGGGTTGTCGTCCCAGATGACACCCTTGGCGACGAGCTCGCCGCTCTCCCCGCCCGGCACGGCCTGGTAGAGGAACGCCGGATTGCCGTCCTGTGGCTCCGGCGGCTGGACGTCGCCGAGATCGGCCGGCTTGACGGAAATCGCGTCGAGAACAATTCCACAAGTCGAAGTCGTCGCGTTTGCGGACGTGATCACGAGCGGCGTTGATGTGCTCGAAGCCGAAACTGTGTTGCCGAATGCCTGGTATTCGAAGGCGGCTAGTGAGCGATCGGGGAGAGGCGGCGCCGCAGTGTCATGAGTCAGCGTCTCGAAGAGGAGGCCATCCCAGGAGACGTCGGCGCTGACCGCGCCAATATCCCCGCAGTCTGGATTACCCGAATACTGCAACGACAGGGAGTAGTCGACGCCAGGTACGGTTTCGACCAGTTGACTGATCGTTCCTGCAGATGTCGACAACAGCGAAGGCTCGCCATCGAGGTCGAGGACCTGGGTCCCGTCGGGTGCCTCCCAATGCGGCTCGCTAACGAGGTCGACGGTCCCGTTGACGATGTCCCAGCCATCGATCTCATCGGGGCCAGCCCCGAACGTCTGCCAGGACGGCGCCACCACAGGTCGCTCGAAGCTGCCGTTGACCACAGTTTCCATTCCGACCCGGAATGTTCCCGTGAGCCTGTTCTCAGAATCGAAGTTGCTGCCGCTCAGCTCGAAGCCAAACGTGTCGCCGTCCGCGACGTTCAGGCTGACCGTGTCGGCGTATTCGAAGCCGCTAGAGGGCGACGTGCAGCAGCTGACAGGACCGGCACTGAGAATCGGCGTGTATGTCGTGGTGGCGCCGCTCGTGACGAACGCGCGAAGTCCGACCGTGACCTGGAAGTAGGCATGGAATCCGCTGTAGAACCAGTCGAGATTGACGGTCCCCGCCTGTGTGGCCGTGCTGGTAAGCGTCCAAGCCTGCGTGGAGAACCCGGCCGGATTCAGGTTGTACTGAAGCTCGGCGATACCACCGCTACCGTCCCGTGCTAGGACCGCGGTAGGGCCACCCACCGCCCACGCCCCGGCGATCGACGCCGTGTCGTCCACGGCCGCCACCGAGGACGGGAAGACGACGAGGAGCTGGGCAAGGAGGGTGACGACGGCGAGCGCGGTCAGGCCGCGTCGGCGTGCCGGTCGTGTCGAAGGCTTGACGGTCACTACCGATCGGCGCACGGAAACAGAGCGCCGATTGTCGGGAACGGTCACTCGCAAACCCTCCATCCCGCACCACCCCTCTGAACAATGGCGAAATGGCTGTTGCGGACGGCTGAAGCCTAGTCCCGTTGCGTTGGCGAAGCAAGGCGAACGGTGACATCTGGCACCGTCGGACTAGCCGAAAGTACTGCTCCTCATCCAGGTGTCGCCAAATTCGCAGCCGACCTGGTGACGGCGATGGCAAGATCGATCGCCTCGGGCAGGGACAGGCGCCGACCTTCGGCACGAGGGGCGTCGGCCGCAGGGCCGTCGATCGCATCGCGACCGGGCGCGAGCCGGCCGGCCAGTGCCGCTTCTGCGGCCGCCGAGCGGCGTGAGCCGAGGGTCTCCCGCAGCGTGTCGGCCGCCCCGAGGAGTCGGAAGGCATCGGCGTGCTGCGCTCGCAGCGCCACGAGGACGGCAACGTCTTCGAGCAGCGCCATGAGCGGACCGGGGTCACCGAGGTCGCGGTATCCCTCGATCGCAGCCGCATAGGCGAGCCCGGCGTCGTCGTGTCGCCCCAGGTCCCGCAGCGCGTCACCGACATTGTTCTGGGCGATGGCGACGTTGAGTCGGTCCCCGACCTCAAGCGAGAGGCGGATGGCCTCCTCGCCGTGCTCGAGGGCCGCCGCGTAGTTGCCTGCCTCTCCCTCCATCCAGCCCAGGTTGATCTCGCATGCGCTGATCCGTCGTCGGTCGCCCAGCTCGCGGTACAGGGCGAGGCTCTCGAAGCCCAGGCCGCGCGCCCGGTCGAGGTCGCCCTCGTGCTGCGCGACGATTCCGAGGTTGTTGGTGATCGCCGCGACGCCGGCCGCGTCGCCGATGCGCCGCCGAATGTCGAGACTCGCCTCGTAGGCGGCTCGAGCCTCGGCGGGATGGCCACGCTGCGCGTGCACCGTGCCCGTGACCTGGAGCGCTTCAGCAAGCCCGGCCTGGTCGCCAACCGATTCGAACCCGTCGCGCGCGGCCTGGAGTCGAGCAGCGGCGTCATCGAAGCGGCCCTGGCGGCGCTCGGATTCGGCGATGGACCGGTCGCAACGGGCGACCCGACGCGTGTCGCCGTCGGCCGCCGCGAGCGAGCGGACAGCCAGCGCGAGCTCCTCCGCGCGCGCCACCTGGCCCGTGAGCTGGAGCACGTCCGCAAGCTTCAACACGGGGTCCACGCGTGCCGGGCCGGCGAGCAGCGAGAGGAGCCGCTCGTAGTACACGATTGCCGCCGCGTTGGCGTAACTTGCCTGGGCCGCGGCCGCCGCGCGCTCGAGGAACTCGGCCTTCTTGTCGTCGGCGCCGCTGTGCCAATAGTGGTGCGCAAGCAGATCGAGATTGCGATCGATGGCCTCCGGCTCGGACACCTCGATGAACGTTCCGATCCGCTCGTGGAGCACCGACCGCACGCCGAACGGCAGGCTCTCGTACGCGACTTCCTGCGTGACCACATGCTTGAAGAGGTAGGCCTGGTCGGCCTCGCGGTCGAGGGCCACGAGGTCGATCGTTCGAAGGATCTCGAGGTGGTCGATCACTCCATCGAGCGGGCCGAGCTCCGGGTAGGCACCGGGCAGGATGGGAGCCCGGAACAACCGTCCGACGACGCTCGCTACCTTGAGCGTGCGTCGCGGGGCTTCGGCGACGGTATCGATTCGAGAGAGGACGAGGCTGTGCAGGCTGCCCGGCAGCTCGAGCGATCGCAGGGAAGCCTCGTCGGCCGGATCGATGCCGCGGCTGGCGATGAAGCTCACGAGCTCTTCGATGTAGAACGGGTTCCGACCGGATCGCTCCAGGACGAGACGGACGAGGGCGTCCGCGACCCCTCCGGTGGAGCCGCTCACCTGGTCGAGCTTCGATCGGATGAGCGCCGCCGCCTCCAGGTCATCGAGGACGGCGAGCTCGACCTCCGAGAACGTCGGGAGGCGCTCGAGACCGACGCCACCACCCGGCTCCGAGGACGGCCGATAGGCCAGCACGATCAGCAAGGGCAGCCCTGCCGCGGCACGCGCGATCACCTCGAGAAGGTCCCGCGACAGCTCGTCGATCCAATGGCAGTCCTCGAGGACGAGGACGATCGGTTCCCGCTCCACACGCGCACTGAGGAACCGAACCAGCAGGTCCTCCAGGGAGGCCTTGCGCAGCTTCGCGTCAAACGATCCGGTCAGCTCGTTGTCCGGGATGTCGCTGCCAAGGACCGCCGCCAGGAGCGGCGCCCGGGCGACCAGACCGCTGTCGATCCTGCCCAACTCGGCTTCGACGCGCTGGCGCAGTCGGGCGGCGGTGTCGGAGTCCTCGATCCCGAACAGGCGTCGCCAGATCTCGCGCCAGACTGAATAGCTCGCGGTCGAGCCGAACGACTGGCACTCGCCGAATGCCACGACGACGCCGCGCCGTCGAGCGGATCGCACGAACTCGGCAACGAGGCGGGACTTGCCCATGCCGGCCTCGGCGGCGATACCGACGATCCGGCCATCCCTGCCCGTCGCGGAGCGAAGCGCATCGTTCAGGACGTCCAGCTCGGCCTTGCGCCCGATGAGCGGGAGCTGGAACCTCCTCCGCCGTCGTGACGCCCGCTCCAGCGATCCGGTCAGCTGGTGAGCCACGATGACGCTGCTCTTGCCTTTGAGCTTGAGCCCGGGCAGCCGCTTCCAGATGAACCCGTCGCCCGCCGCGTCGCGGACCTCGTCGGCGATGTAGATCTGACCCTCGGGGGCTGCCGACATCAGGCGAGCGGCCAGGTTGACCGCATCGCCCAGGCAAACAAACGTCCGACGCATGGCGTGCCCATACGTCCCGCTCCGGAGACGTCCGTGCGCGATCCCGACCTGGATCCCGGTCGCATCGGTGGAACCCTCGAGGTCCCGCAGCTCCAGTGCGGCCGCTGCCGCGCGAATGGCGTCGTCCTCGTGGGCCACGGGCGAACCGAACACCCCGTAGAGATACGCGCCCTTGTCGCCGAGTGTCAGCTGGAGGACGTTGCCCCCATGCCCGGCCATGACCCGCTGCGCCTTTCGAACGAAATCGTCGAGCTTCGTGACCGCGGCCTCGTCGTCGTCGTAGTCGATGCCGCCGAACCGGAGGAATACGGGATAGGCGGGTCGCAGTTCCGCCAGGAACTCGCCGCGCCCGGAGCGCATCCGCTCGTACACGGCCGGCAGGAGCCACGGGCGGACGAGCTCCTCGGGCAACGGCTCGGGCTCCATCGCCGGCGTCTCGGGCACGTCCACGGTCAGTGCCTCGACGATCCGGAACGTCTTCGCGGCTGCGTCATCGGCTCGGGTCTCGCCGAGGGTGACCCGGTCGCCCAGCGACACGACCGCCGAGGAATCGAGGATCAGCTCACCCTTGCCGGCATGGTGCTCCGCCTCGGCCAGGTCGTCGATCAATCGGCCGGCCAGGACGTCGATGAGCTGGATGTCCGGGTCCCCGACCACGAAGCGCCGTGCGTCGCCGCACGCCACGGCGATCTTGAGCGCCAGCTGCACGGTGACGCCGCCCGGCGTGACGATCTGCCCCACCCGGGCCATCTGTTCCCGCATGGCCAACGCCGCCGCGGTTGCGCGAAGGCCGTCGTCGCCGTCGAGCCAGCAGGTGATGGCGTCGCCCGAGAAGTAGATGACGTCGCCGCCGAACCGGTCCAGTTCGCCGATGACGGCGTGGAAGACCCGACCCAGGTGACGGGTCAGCTCCTCCGAACCCCGTTGCGAACCGAGCTCATCCGCGAGCGCTTCCGTGAGCGGCGTGAACCCGGAGATGTCGGCGAACAACGCCGCCCCGCGAACCCGGTCCGGCATGGCCGTGCCCTCGGCCAGGGCCCGTCGCCGGTCGCGCGCGATATACGCCTCGGGATGGTCGCGAGCGAATTCAGCCGCTGGGTCGTCGGCACGGGTCGCGGCCGTTCGATCTCCCCCTTGAGCCAAGGACGCTCCAGCAAGTACGCGCCGACACGGGACGGCCGGCGAAATCCATGGCCATTGTGCCCCGGCGCGTCCATTCAGGCGTTCTGTCGATCGGGCCGGCGAGGACCCCTAGTCGGGCTGACCGTCGCGGTCGCCGGCGGACGCCACCCGGATCGACCCCGCGAGGCCGAGCTGATGGGCCACCGCCGCGGCCTCCCCGCGTCCTGCCACGCCCAGCTTGCCCAGGATGTTCGAGACGTGGACGCCGGCGGTCTTTTCGCTGATGAAGAGCTCCTCGCCGATCTGGCGATTTGTCCGTCCGGCAGCGACGAGGGCGAGCACTTCGCGCTCCCGAGCCGTCAGCCCGAGGCGGGTGGCATCGTCGTCCGGGGGCTCGGCCGCGGGCGGTGGTTCGTTGACGAGCGAGAGCCGTGCCCTGAGCGCGAGGGCTTCAGCTTCCGATCGGAGCGGCTGCGCTCCGAGACGTGTGGCCGTTTCCACGACGGACGTGAGGGCGGCCGCCGCGACCTTGCGGTCCCCTCGCTCGGCCAGGAGCGCCTCAGCCTCGCGCCATCGGGCGTACGCCGCCGGATATGGACGGCCAACCGCGTCCCAGGCCTCGGCCGACACGTGCCACGCATACGCCGCCGGGTTGCCCTGGAGGCGCTGATGCTCGGCGTCGCACAGGGCCATCCACGCCGCCGTCTGCGCGGCGAGAGCCGGCCGCCGCACCGCAACGGCATGACGCTGCCGAACGACGTCGATCAGCTCGCCACCAGCCGCGACCGGCGCCACCGCCTCCGCCGAGGCTCGTCGGGCGCGGGCGAGCTCGGCAAGGTCTGCGTGGGCGCGAAGGCCCAGGGCGTACAGCTCGAGGTGTCGGACATCGGGCGTCTCCGGCATCGACGCGAGACCGGCGGCGATGACCGTCGCGGCCTCGTCCGGACGCCGCTCCCACAGGGCGAGCTCGGCAAGGCTGGCGTGGACGGGTTCGATGACCTGCCCGTCTGCGGCCTGCACCGCCAGCGGGCGGGCGGCCCGGAGACCCTCGCCGGCCTCCTTGAATCGGCCCCGGGCCATCGCCAGCCTGGCCAGGATCTCGCGGATGAGGATCTCGTTGATCCCCATCGATCCGATCTCCTCGGCCTGCCTCGCGGCGGCTTCGCTCTCGTCCCAGCGACCGAGCCGGTACAACAGGTTGGCGGCGTTGCACAGGTAGTGCGCGCCAAAGAAGGTGATGAGGCCGAGTCGTCGCGCGACGGCGTAGCCCTCGAACGCGACCGCCACGGCCTCCTCGAAACGCCCAGCGACATCGAGCAGATCGACGCGGTTGCCGTACGCACGGCCGATGTCGTCGAGGTTGCCGACTTCTTCCGCGATGCGGAGGGCGTCGCTGAGATCGGCCAGCCCCTCTTCGACTTCGCCGTCATGGACGCGATCCTGCGATCGAGTGTTGAGCGCGTGGCCCTCGATCTGGCGCGATCCCGTCGAGCGCGCGAGGTCGATCGCCTCCTCGGCCAGCGCCAACGACTCGCCGTAGCGGCGCTGGAGCGTCAGGATCTGGGCGAGACCCGCGACGGCGCGGGCACGTGCTTCCGAGGGTGGATTCGCCGGGATCAATCGGACGGCCGTGCGATGCGCATCGAGCGCGAGCTCACCGAGACCGGCGATCCAGGCGTACCGCCCGAGTCGTTCGTGCAGGAGCCCGGCCCGGATCGGATCGGCCGCCTCCGGGACCAATCCAAGGGCGGTCCGGATGTGCGCGATGCCGCGCGTCGGCTCGTGGAAGCGAGCCACGCTCGCGGCCGATTCGAGCAAGGCGACCCGGTCGAGCCCCGCACGCGACCCGGCGTCCGGGACCTGGTCCCACAGCTCGAGAGCCCGCTCGTAATGGGCACGCGCTTCGGGGAAGGCGTAGCTCTTTTCGGCGGCGGCGGCCGCCATCCGCGCCGCATCAAAGGCGCGTGGCATGTCGTGAGCGGCGTACCAGTGGTAGGCGATCTCGGAGAGCCTGGACGGGTCGCCCGCGATCCGCGCTTCGTCGAGCGTGCTGGCGAACGCGCCGTGGAGGCGCGTGCGCTCGCCGGGGAGCAGGTCGTCGTAGACGGCCTCCTGGAGCAAGGCGTGCCGGAACGCGTAGCGCTCCTCGCCGGCGACGATCTCTGGAACCAGGATCTGGTGGCCGACGGCTTCACGAAGCGTTTCGTATAGCGTGGCGGTCTCGACGCCGGTCGCCGCCGCCAGCAGGACCGGGTCGACGCGTTGGCCGGCCGCCGACGCGATCCGAAGGAACTCCTGGGCGCGCTCCGACAGCACGGCGACATGGGCGAGCAGGACTTCACGCAGCGTCGGCGGCAGCTCGACCGTGCCCCGGTCCCGAGCAGAGACCAGGAGCTCCTCGGCGAAGAACGGGTTGCCGTTGGACCGGGCGTGGATGGAGTCCACGAGTGCCTGGTCGAGGTCCGGTCCGGCGATCCCACGCAACTGCGCGCCCAGCTCCCGTCGATCGAAGCGGCCGAGTTCGAGGCGTTCCACGTTGCCGGACCGTTCCAGCTCCGCCAGGAACGGCAACAACGGATGCCTGCGATGGAGTTCGTCGGAGCGGTAGGTCATCACCAGCAGTACGGCCATGTCCCGAACGTTCCGGACGAGGAAGGCGAGGAGGTCGCGTGTCGAGCGATCGGACCAGTGAAGGTCCTCCACGACCAACGCAACCGGCTGAATCGCGGCCATTCGCTGGAGGACCGCCAGGATGAGCTCGAAGAGGCGGCCCTGCCCGGACCCGATGCTCAGCCCGGCCACCGAGTCCGGCGGCGTTCCGCTGACCGGGCCGAGGTCCGGGACGAGCCGCGCCAGCTCCGACCGCGCATGTCCGAGGATCGCTTCGAGGTCGTCCTCCGAGGCTCCTTTGACCCAGGTTCGCAGGGCCTCCACGATCGGGGCATACGGGACACCTCCCTCGCCGAGGTCGATGCAGCCACCGGAGAGGACCAGCGCGCCGTTCTCCCGGGCGGCGTCGGCCAGCTCGGTCACCAGGCGGGTCTTGCCAACCCCCGCCTCGCCTGCCACGAGGAACCTCGACGTCTGCCCGCCGCGGGCCGTGACGAGCGCTCCCTTCAATCGTTCGAGCTCTTCGGACCGGCCGATGAAGATCGGGCTCGAGACTCGCAGGTCCATCGAACCATTATCGGGACCAGGGTCAGGGTCGGCGTCGACCACCTTCTTCGGGGTGAGCGTCGCCACCGCGTGGTCCGTGGGCTCTGCCATCACGTGGCCGGGACGATCCGGCGCGCCACCAGGCGGACGGTCGCCAGCAATCGGGCAGGGACCGAGGGCCCAACGGCGCTTGGTTCGTGAGGCAGCCGCATCAGCCTGAACGAGTCGGCTTCGCGTCGAAACGCCTCGATCCGCTGTGGGGCGATCAATCCCAGCTGGTACTCGCGCATCTCGACCTGCCTTTCGGTCATGCAATCGACCTCGCGGTCACACCGAAGACTGCGGCCGAGGACGCTGCGGCACATTGGGAGGCATCCGTATTGATCGCCCCGTAGACCCTTCATTTCCGCGTCGAGGCGAGGTCGGCGGCTGAAGCGAACAAGCGCGCTCGTGCCCATTGATCGGTCTCGTACGATCCGAGCGTGCCGCTGCGTCGGAAACGGTTCGATCGTCCGGACGAGGTACGAACGGCTGACAAAGCACGGATCGATCGACCTGGTCGAGCTGGGCGACGCAGCGATGGTCACAGAGGGCCGCAGGCTCTCGCTACCCTCGTGCGCTGAGCGATCGCACGGAATGCATCATGGTCCAGATCGGGGTTCAGGCGACACAAGAAGAGCCGTCGAAGGAGGGCCAAGGCCATGCCCGAGCGCGAGGGACGTACCGTCGCTGCCATCCAGCAGAAGAGCTTCGACGCACCGGATGACGTGCGCCGGTTCCCAGGCGGGATCGTCGACCTGGTGCATATCGGCGCCGTGACGATGGGTCGCGGCATCCTGGAGCCCGGCTTTCGCTGGTCGACGTCCTTGAAGCCGATCCAGGGCACGCACTCGTGCCAGATCCACCATCTTCAGTTGATGCTGCAGGGTCGCTTCCACGTCGAGATGGAAAGCGGCGAAACCGCCGAATTCGGGCCCGGCGACGTCATGAACGTCCCGCCCGGGCATGACGTCTGGGTCGTTGGAGATGAACCGGTGATCGTCGTCGACGTGTTGGGCAATATCGGCGCGCTCGGCGTGCCGGGTGAACGCGAGCGCCTCGTCACGACGCTCCTCGTGTCCGACATCGTGGACTCCACCCTCACCGCGACCAACATCGGAGACGCTGCCTGGAAGCAGGTGCTGGCCGAGCACAACCGCCTCATCCGCGCGCAATTCGATCGCTTCCGAGGGCGGGAGGTGAACACCACGGGGGATGGCTTCCTGGCGGCGTTTGGAAGCGCCGCCGGCGCCCTGCGCTGCGCCGCCGCGATGCGCGACGCCGTGCGGGGACTGGGGATCGAGCTGCGGATCGGGGTCCACACCGGCGAGGTGGAGGTGCTGCCAAGCGATATCGCAGGAGTCGCCGTCCATGCGGCCGCGCGGATCATGGCCCTGGCCGGCACATCGGAGATCATCGTCTCATCGGTCACGCGCGCCCTGGTGGAGGGCAGCGACCTTCGGTTCGAGGAACGCGGGCGTCACAAGGTCAAGGGTCTGGAGTCGCCGATCGAAATCTTTCTGCTCGAGACATGACGGAGCGTGATGGGCGCCGTGCCGTTGCGAACCTGAACACCCGGAGCGCCGAATCGGTCGCCCGCTCGGTCTGCGGTCTGCTCGCCCACCACGGTGTTGAACGTGTGCGAATCGGGCGCCGATCAGACATGGCGCCGGCGGGCGTCTGAGTACGGTTCGTGAACGCGGGGCGCGCAACAGGCGAGAGGGACGAGATGAGACCACTTCGATACTCGATCAACGTCACGCTCGACGGCTGCTGTCATCACGAGGCAGCGCTCCCCCCGGACGAGGAGTCGATGCGCTACTGGACCGCTGAGCTGGAACGAGCCGATGCCCTGCTGTTCGGCCGGGTGACCTACGAGATGATGGAGTCGGCGTGGCGGAAGCCGGCCACGGGCACGTGGCCTGACTGGATGGATCCGTGGCGGATCCCGTTCGCCGAGACCATCGACCGGGCGAAGAAGCACGTCGTCTCGAGCACGCTGGGCGAGGTCGATTGGAATGCCGAGCTGTTGCGAGGCGACGTGGGACAAGCGGTTCAGCGGCTCAAGGAGGAGCGAGGCGAGGGCTTGTGGGTGGGTGGCGTGACGCTCCCCCTGGCGTTGGCAGATCTGGGACTGATCGACGAGTACGAGTTCCTCGTGCAGCCGGTCCTTGCCGGACACGGGCCGACGTTGCTCGCCGGGCTGCGCGAGCGCATCCAGCTCGAGCTGGTGGATCGCCAGGAGTTCCGGTCAGGGGCGGTGGCCATGCGATACCGGCCCACGCGAGTATCGGCTTGACGTGATGTTGGTACGGCATACCGGATTCCCGGTGAATCGTCTCATGTTTCTCAGCCGAGTTCAGAAACGCCCACCAAGAGACGCATGAGACGTATGGAAACATGATCCGTAGGGGCTCCGATAAGGGCTCCCCGCATTATGTGCTACTATTAGCACATGGCTTCGACGGGCATTCGGGAACTACGTCAGCGCGCCAGTGAGCTGCTGCGACGGGTGGAAGCCGGCGAGACGATCGAGATCACCGATCGCGGCCGGCCGGTGGCCGTGCTCGCGCCATTGCCGGATCAGCGTCCCATCGACCGCCTGCGGGCGACCGGCGACCTCGTGCCTGCCAGTTCCGACCTAAAGGACCTGCCAGACCCATTGCCCCTGGCCATCGGGCAGGAGGCTCCGTCCAGCGTGCTCGATCGGCTGCGCCGCGATGAGCGCTGAGCGAGCAACCTATGTCGACTCGTCGGCGCTCGTGAAGCTGGCTTTTCGCGAACCCGAATCGGCCGCGCTGCGGCGCTACCTGGCTCGCAGGCGGCCGCTCGTGTCGAGCGCCCTTGCCCGGACGGAAGTCGCGCGCGCCCTGCTACCCCTCGGGCCGGACGCGATTCGGCGGGGTCGGGATGTGCTCGCGCGTTTGGATCTGCTCCGGATCAACGACCGGATCCTCGACGCGGCCGGACTGCTGGCGCCCGCCGATCTCCGGTCGCTCGACGCCATCCACCTCGCGAGCGCTGAGCAGTTCGGTTCGGACCTGCGGGCGTTTGTGACGTATGACGAGCGCCTCGCGACCGCGGCCAGGGACCGGGGATTCCGGGTGATCCGACCGGGCTGACTGCCGGCATGGGCCTATCCGAGCTCAAGGCGCCGCGGAGCCCGGTGCCGAGCCCAAGGTGAGCCAGATGCCCTTCCTCCCGCTGTCCATCAACGCGGCGGTCGGTTGGACATGCTGCGGCGCGTCGTGCGTGCGAACTGATCGATTCGACGAAGGTGATTACTGCGGTTCCACTCGTTCGGAGTGAACAGCCAGTGCCCGGCTCGAGCGGGGTCGACCGCGTCGAGAGGCCTACGGCCTCGACTTCGTCCCTCCGTCGATTTACCGCAGCAGCGAGCGTGCAAAGGAGCCCCGAAGTGGTGGGCCGAGATTTCTTAGATGCCCGGCCGGCAAACCCAGGAGCCTCGGCGAGCATCTGGACAGGCGGCGCATTGACCCGAGTCCAAGCCACGCGCCGATCCGGAGGTCACCATGGCGTCGCGCATTCCAACGCTCCTCGTGGTTGCCCTGGGCATGACGTTGACGGCGTGTGCCAGCGGCGGGCCCTCCCTGTCGTCGTCTTCGTCGCCGTCGCTACCGTCGCCGACCCCCAGCGTCGCGGCGGCTCCCAGCGTCAAGACGAGGCCTAGCCCGACGGCGGTGCCTGTCCCCACCTACCCGGCGAACGTCATGGATGTTCCGGACTTCTCGCCGCTCGAGGTCGAAACCTACTTCGTCGAACCGATTGCAACGGACATCCAGGTCTTCTACACGATTCCCGCGGAAGGCTGGATGAGCTGGTTCGGAGCGTTCAAATTGGGGCAGGGCACGGACGAACCAGTTCCAACCGTCGGCCTGAGCATCATCAACGTCACCAACGTGGTTCAGCAGGGCTGCACTGGGCATGTAGCCGCCGATCCTCCTGTCGGGCCGACGGTCGACGACATGGCGACCGCGCTGGCCACCTTGGAGCCGTTCGAACTCACCAAGCCGCCGGCAGCTGTCACGGCCTACGGCTTCAGCGGGAAGTACCTGCAGCTAACGGTTCCTGACATTGCTTTCGAGGTGTCCGGAGACGATACCGTCTTCGCTGGCTGCGTGGACGGCGAGCTGTGGAGCTGGATCGGGGCGCCGTTGTCGTTTGCCTACCACGGCTATAGCCACCCGGGCCAGGTCGAAGAGTTCTGGCTGCTCGATGTCGATGGCCAGCGCCTGATGATCGTGGCCGGCACGTCGCCGGGGTCATCCGAAGGCGACATCGCCGAACTCCGCTCCATCCTCGACTCAATCGACATCGTTCCGTAGCGCGATCCCCTGCGGCGACGAGTTAGGCCGCCGAACTCCTCTATCCCATCCATCGTGCACGTTTCGGCGCGGCCGCGAGAACGTCGACGGTCGGTGCGATGGGCGGTTCGAGTCCGCGGTTCACGCAGGAACGTGCGCGCGTGCAGACGTTCGCGACCTCGCATGCCCTCCGTACGTCCGTGGTTTGGCGGCGGCCGAATTCCACCGCGACCAAACCACCGGCCCATCGGCGGCATCTGGACTCCCGACAGCAGCGATCGACTGGCGACATCGCGACGAGCGACCGCTACGATCGACGACCCGAGAGGTGACCGTGGATGCGGTGACGACAGCGACCGGGGCGACGTCAGCCGAAGACGCGCTCGTTCGGCGCGCTCGCTCCGGCGACGCGGCGGCGTTCGGGGCGCTCGTCGATAGCCGGATCGATCGCTGCTACCGGCTCGCCTGGTCGATCCTCTCCAACGATGCCGACGCGGCCGACGCGACCCAAGAGGCGTTCCTCTTGGCCTGGCGGCAGATACCTCGCCTTCGCGACCCGGAGGCCTTCGACGGTTGGCTCAACCGGATCGTCGCGAACGCCGCCCTGATGGGACGCCGGCATCGGGTCCGCCTCCGCGAGGTGTCGGTTCGGCCGGCCTATCCAGGCGACGAAACCCCACAGCCCGAACCGCCCCAGGATGCGCGCGCTCGGACCGCAATGGACGAGCTGGTCGACAACGACGCGATCGGCCGCGCATTCGACCGCCTGCGGCCGCAGGACCGGATGATCCTGGTTCTCCACCACGTTGAGGAACGGCCGGTCGCCGAGATCGCGCGGTCGCTCGGGATCCCCGTTGGAACTGCCAAGTGGCGGTTGCACGCTGCGCGTGGCGCGCTTGAGAAGGCGATGGAGGCCGAGGCATGAACGGCCGACCGTTGACAGACGACCAAATCTCCCAGGCGCTGCGTGCCCACCTTCCGGCGCGCGCGCAGGCCGGCTTGCGCGAGCGGGTCCTCGATGCGGTCGAGGCCACTGGACAGCCGCGGGCGCTGCCGTCGTTTCTGGGTGCTCTTAGCGAAGCGGACCCGGTGGCCCGTCGGCGGAGCCTGCTCATCGCTGCTGCGCTCCTGATCGCGCTGGCGTTCGCGAGTGCTGCGGCGGTCGGGGCGCTGCCCGTGCTCCAGCGTGACCCGGTCGACGAGCTGAGTCTCGAGCCGCCAACCGACCTCCCGGCGTTCGTGCTCTCGAGCTACGAGCGGCTGCCCGAGCTCCCGCCCGTCGCATGACGACGCGGCCCTGGACCGCGTCTACGTCCACCAGTCGGGGACGGCCCGATTCGATCGGTTCGCGTCAGCCGATGCGACCCAGCCTTCCGGCTCAACGATCGTCAACGATAACCGCCGCATCAGCGGGACGGTGCTCGTCGACATCGAGGCGGTCTGGGTCGATCAAGGGCATGAGGCCATCGAAGACGACCCGCGGTGGTTCCTTGAAACCATCCTCGGTCTCCCCAGTGGGCCGGGCTGCGAGATGGAGCGGGATCCGAGTGGGGTCCTCTATTGGACCGCGGCGACGGGCTGGCGGTAC
Source organism: uncultured Chloroflexia bacterium (assembly GCA_963809045.1). Lineage (GTDB taxonomy): Bacteria > Chloroflexota > Limnocylindria > Limnocylindrales > CSP1-4 > SPCO01. The sequence goes on along the minus strand of CAWEHW010000004.1, from coordinate 1,429,853 downwards.
GTCGGCGTCGAATACGTTGGGGGGCGCCCCACGCCACGTGGCGTGCGTCGGCGAGCTCTCGAGCGACGTCTGGCTCGACATCGAGACCCGGCTGATCCTGAGCACGCGGGAGCCGCTGACCAATGACGCGGGTCAGCCCATCCCGGGCCAGTTCAGTACAACCGAGGTCACGGAGATCGCATTCGGCGAACAGCCTGCAGCCCTATTCGGGCCACCTGAAGGCGTCGCCCGCATGTCGGAGGAGGCGTACGGCGCGTACATCTGCGCGCGTGATCTCCCCAACGAGTTGGTCTTCGAGTTGCTCGGCATCACCGAGAGCTGTCCGACGGAAGCGGATACTACGCCGCAGCCCACCCCCGATACCCTCCGCTCGTCCCAGCCTAGGTCCCCGGCCGAGCGGTCCCGCCGGTCCACGGGCGTGGACCCCGGTGAGTCTCACGGAGGACTGGCCCGCGCCGGTCCGCTCAGAGCCCGCAGGGGGCGGCGCGAGCGTCCAGCCGATGCCCCTCACGTACTTCGATCCCATTGGCGACACCGGATCTGACATCGACCCCTGGATCGACATACGCGGGGTGATGGCCAACACCAGCAGCGTGCAGCTCAAGCTCGTGACGAGCGACCCTCCGGTCGCTGATCCCGCCGAGCAATGGATCGGGTACGGCGTTGTCACTGATGAGGATCGCGACGGCGTGCCCGACTGGCGCTACGGGATCGACAACAACGTGCCAGCCTACGCGTCCGGTCAACCCGGGATGGCTCACCACTGTACGACCGGACCCGAGTGTGGCGGACGAATCTCCATACCGGTCGGAGACGAATTGGGCTTCCGCGACGAACGCTGGCAGGACGTGTGGCCGCGCGGCGCGAACGCGAAGTTCACCTTTGGCGGAACGATGGAGATGACCGGGGAACGCACGTCTACGTGGGGTATCGAGCTGGACATGCCGTTCTACACCTGGGCCTCGGTCATCGTGAATGGCCACGTCGTGGCCACCGACCACGCCCCCGATGCCGGGTGGCTCATTGCCACGCCTGGCGCGAAGCCGGGGGCATCTACCTGATCGAAAAGCCATTTCCGATTCGTCTCTCGATGACCGTTCCGGACGGCTGGACGGCTGGTGCCGCCGCGGTGACCCGCGACGAGGGGAGTGGAGTCGAGTTCATGATCATGGACCAGCCTGCAAAGTGCTTTGACGCGTCGGGAAAAGCGATCGAGGCGCAGATCGGGCCAAATGTCGACGATCCCGTGACGTTCGCCGCGGGTCATAGTCACAATTGTGACAAAAGTTGTGACTTCGACGGATACCACTAGATCTGGGGCTTGGCACGCAGACCAACCACAACATGTTGTGTTGGTACCGCATACCGGATTCGAACCGGTGATCTCCGCCTTGAGAGGGCGGTGTCCTGGGCCTCTAGACGAATGCGGCGCCGTCGGGCCGGCGGGTGCCGCCAGGCCGGTCGGCATGATACCAGCGGCCCACTCGGACCATCAAACGGCGGGTGGGACCGACCAGCCCTTCGGGGATGCCGTCCGCCGGCTCAGAGCCGGTTGGTCTCGAGGAAGCTGCGGACCGACTCCGCGACCTGTTGATAGCTCGTCTCGCCGAGCACGAGGCCGTAGTGCGAGTGCGCCGCAAACGGCTCGTATTCGGCGCCGAGCCACTCGGCCAGGCGCTCCGAGTCGTCCATCGACACCGTCCGATCGAGGCCACCGCCCACGACGAGCATCGGAACGCCCGCCAGGTTGCGCCGGTCGATGGGCACGCCCGAAAGCATTTGCCGCCGCGCCGCGCCCGCCTCGTGTGGCTTCTGGCCGAGCAGGTGCTGGATCCGGAGGACATCAGCCAGGGTCAGGTCGCGATCGTCTCGCAGGAGGCGCTCGGGGAGTGTCTCCCAGCCGATGAGCGCCCGCCCGTAGACCTCGGGGATCTCGCGCAGCTCATGCGGGCGCACGGGCGGTCGCAGATCGCGGGGCAGCTCGGCGCTCAGGAGGATGAGCCCGGACACCGGCATCCGCTCGAGCGCCTTCAGGGCAAGGAGGCCGCCCATTCCGTGGCCGACCACGACGACCCCGGTCCCGAAGCGATCGAGCGAGGCGACGACGTCCTCGGTGTACGTGTCGAACGAGAGCGTGGTCGGGTCCGCCGTCTGTGACCAATGGTGGTTACGCAGGTTGAGCGCGTGGCCCTCCCAGCCGCGGGCCGCGAAGTAGCCGAGATACCGCTCCCACGCCCACGAACCCGCGAGCTCGCCGTGGATGAACAGCAGGGGCTTGCGCCGTGACCGCCGCTCGGGCAGCCACGATTCGATGTAGATCCCCCGCTCGTCCAACTCGATCTCGTCCTTGCGGATCGGGCGTCCGTTGCTGGCTGGAACCTGGGCGCGGGCCAGGATCTGGTCGGGTGTCGTGTCGGGCATGTGGCTCACCATTCGTGAGGGTTGATGACCAGGCCGGTCAGGGCCTTGGGATAGAAATAGGTCGATTTCTGGGGCATGACATCGCCGTCCCGGGCGACCGCGGAAATGGAAGCGACCGGGGTCGGCTCCAGGAGGAACACCGCGTCGGCATCGTCGTTCGGATCGTCGACCTGGCGGATCGCGTCCGAGGCCGACTTCGAGTACCGGACGGCACCCGCCGAGACCGCCGCCTCGTCCAGACCGGCCAGCCGATCGAGCGCCGTCGCGAGCAGGGTCACATCGAGCGCGCGGAGTGCCGCTCCGCCCTCCGGAAGGTATTCCTCGAAGGCGTCCCGCCGGGCCGTCAGGATCATCCCGCCGGAACGCGTCCAGAGCCCGAACCGGCCGGCCCCTCCGGCGGCCAGGGCAATGGCGTCGAACTCGCGCCCCAAGGTTAGCAGCGTCCACGCCGCGCTGGACATCGAACAGCTCATCGAGTCTGGCGAGGAGCGAGACCACACCAGCCTCGCCGATGCCACGCAGGATCCGATGGGTCGGCAGGACCGTCAGCGCCTGGTCCGTCGCCTCGAGAAACAGGGTCAGGATGTAGTCGAAGGCGGGGTCCTCCTCGCACGATCGCGACATTCGTCGCTCGTCGCGGTAGCGCAACGCTGTCTCGTACCGGTGGTGGCCGTCGGCGATGGTGATCGGACCAGCCGAGGCCGCCTCGATGAGTGGCGCGATCGTGGCGGCCTGGTCGGCGTCGGCCGGGGTTGCCCACAACCGGTGGCGCACGCCCTCGTCGTCGACCAGGTCGACGGCAGCGGGTCCGTTCATCGCGGCATCCAGGACACCCGCGCCACGCGCCTGCGGGTCGTCATACAGGACAACGACAGGGCTGGTGTTCACGCCCGTGGCCCGCAACAACTTGTAGCGATCCTCCCTGGGCGCGGCCAGGGTCCGCTCGTGAGGCAGCACCCCGGAGCCCTCGCCGAACGACTCCAGCCGTAGCCGGCCAAAGAAGCCTCGCTGGGTCCGGCTGACGCCCGTGCCGGGGACCGCGTACGTCTGCTCGTAGGCGTAGACCGACGGGTGCGGATCCTTGTGGAGGGTCCCGTCGGACCGCCACCCGGCAAGCGCCCGCGCGGCCCGTCGATAGCGGTCGTCGGGTTCGTCACCCTGCTCCGGGCCCGGCAGGTCGAGGCGCACGACGTTAACGGGGTGCTTGCCGAGGAGTGTCTGCCGCTGGGCCTCGTCGATCACGTCGTAGGGCGGGGCGACGACCCGGGCCAGATCGGGAATCGCGGTCTGATCGAATCGAAGCGCGCGGAACGGGCGGATCTCGGGCACGGGACCTCAGGGCTGGGGCTCACTGGCCGACGGCTCTCGGGACCTCCGCATCGTACGATAGCGGCCGGGCAAACGCCGAAGAAGGTGCAACTTTCCGGGGAGCCGAGGCGTCCTTGCTGCGACCAGACCCGTCCAAGACTTCCACCGGAGCCTTCGTGCGTCTCCGTCCTTCCCTGATCGATCCTCATCGGAGCCGGCGTCCCAGGTTGCGGTTGCTCGTGGCCGTGGCGCTGGCGCTCGTCGCCCTCGCCCCGGCGACCGTTCCCGCCTCCGCCGCTGGCGAGCTGACGATGGAGGCGCGAATCCTCCTCAACGGCCATGCCCGGATCGGGTCCTGGATGGCCATCGAGGTCCACCTCGTCAACAACGGGCCCGCCGTCAGCGGCGAGCTGAGACTGGCCGGTGGCAGCCAGGGCCAGACACGCTTCGGGCGGGTCGTGGACCTGCCCACCCAGTCCGACAAGATCGAGATCCTCTACGCCCAGCCGCCGGCCTTTGGCAGCGAGCTCGAGATCGTGCTCGCGTCGGGCAACGAGAAGGTAGCGTCGACCAAGGCGAAGTTCTCGATCCACGACACCACCCAGCTCGTCGTCGCGGTCGTGGCCGAACGGCCCGAGGACATCATCGGCGGCCTCCGCCTGCCACCGAACCAGAACCAGCTCGCGCCGCTCCTCATGGGCGTCACGCCCGAGGACCTCCCCGAACGGGTCGAGGGCTGGAACATGCTGGATCGCCTGATCTGGCACGACGTACCCACGGATCGCCTGACCACAGCGCAGCTCGCCTCGCTCCGTGGCTGGGTGGCCAACGGTGGACGGCTGATCATCGCCGCGGGGACAGGTGGCCCGAACACGCTCAACGCGTTCCCCGATGCGCTCCTGCCCTACCGCCCAACGACCACGACCGAGATCCCCGCTACCGCCCTGGTCGGCCTCCTGGGCGAGATCCCCGACTCGGCAGAGAGTCTTTCCGCGCTCACCGGGGAGCTGATCGAGGGCCGGGCACTCGCCACGGCCGGCGACCGGGTTGTGGCCGCCGAACGAACGTACGGCACGGGCCTGGTGACGCTCCTGGGCTTCGACCCGGGCTGGATCACCGATCCCGATACCGAGGACCAGCTGTGGCGCCGCCTTCTGCCGCCGCGGTCGTTTGGCGGGCTCGTGTTCTCCGACGACAACATGCTGGTGAGTGCGGTCTCGCAACTCCCCTCGCTCGCGTTGCCCCCGATCGGTGCGTTGATCGTGCTTCTGGGCGCGTACATCCTGCTGATCGGACCGATCAACTACCTGGTCCTCCGCCGGCTCGACCGTCGCGAATGGGCGTGGCTGACGATGCCCGTCCTCGTCGTGGCGTTCACGATCGGGTCGTACGGGATCGGATCGGCGCTCCGCGGCAATGACGTGATCATCAACGAGGTCGCGATCGTCGCCGGCGCGCCGGGCGCCACCGAGGGCACGGGCCAGGTCTACGTCGGGATCTTCTCGCCCTCGCGAGGGCGATACCAGGTGAGCGTCCCGGGTGGCGCCCTGCTGTCGGCCCCGATCAACGACTTCTTCGGGAACCAGGGCGCGGCGACCCAGCTCGACGTCCTGCAGGGCGATCCGGCCCGGGTTCGAGACCTGGCCGTCGGGTTTGGCTCCCTCCGCACGATCCGGGCGGAGACACCGGTGGCCGTGCCCCTCATCGAGGCCGACCTGCGGCTCGAGGACGGCCGCTTGAAGGGGACGGTCAAGAACCTCTCGGACCAGCGCCTGGAACGCCCGGCCGTCGTGCTCGGTGGGACGGTGGCCCGACTCGCGGACCTCGCGCCCGGCGCCGAGGCGACGGTCGACGTCCAGGTCGCGAACGTGCTGTTCGGTCAGTCCCTGTCGGACAAGGTCGTCGGCCAGATCTTCTTTGGTAACGGTGCGCCCAACGCCGACACCGCGGCCCTCTACATCCGGCATTCGATGGTCGACCAATTGACCTACGACCCGATGTTCGGTTCGACCGGGCAGCTCGCGCACGAAGGCCCGGTGATCCTGGCCTGGGGGTCGCAGGAGCTGCTCCACGTCCAGATCGAGAACCAGGAGCCGCGGCGGCTCGGCAACGTTCTCTACTACCTGCCCACCAGAATGGCGATCAGCGGGACGACCACCTTCCGCTCCGACCTGATGCGGTCCACGGTGGTCGACTCGGATGCGGCGTTCTTCAGCAAGGACCCCTACAGCATCAACTTCGGGCGAGGCTCGGCCACCATCGCGTACCGGCCGACGGCATTCGACGGGACGCTCGCCGCCACCGAGCTGTCGATGGCCCTGAACTTCGGGGGAGATACTGGACTCACCGTGAAGCCGACCGAGATCGAGCCGCTCCCGGAGCTCCCGCCGCGGTGCCCCAACCCGCCGACCGACGAATGCGCCCCGGCGATCCTCGACGGCCTGCCGGAGGTCGAGTTGTTCGACGTGGCGAACCAGGAGTGGAAGCGCTTGCCTCACCTGACGGCCGGCGCCCGCTATGCCGTCGCCGAGCCGGCCAACTACGTCGAGCCGACCACCGGCACCGTCCTCATCCGCTACGTCAACGACCGCATGGACGGGGTCGGGTTCAGCGTGGACGTCTCGATCAGCGGGGACGTCCAGTGACCGCCATCGTGGAAACCCACGGGTTGGTCAAGCGCTACGACAAGACCCTGGCCGTCGCCGGCCTGGACCTGGCGGTCGAACCGGGCGAGATCTTTGGCCTGGTCGGACCAAACGGTGCAGGCAAGACGACCACGCTGCGGATGCTCGCGACCTTGCTCCTGCCCTCGGCGGGGCACGCCGAGATCGACGGCTGGTCGGTGACCCGGAACCCCGACGAGGTGCGGCGCGTCCTCGGCTTCATGCCTGACGTCTTCGGGGTCTACGACGACATGAAGGTCTGGGAGTACCTCGACTTCTTCGCTCGCTGCTACGGGCTGCCGGCGGCCGCTCGACGGCGGATGATCGCGGACCTCCTGGAACTCGTCGACCTGGGTGACCGGCGTGATGACTACGTCCAGACGCTGTCACGGGGCATGGAACAGCGCCTTTGCCTGGCGCACGCCCTGGTCCACGATCCGCAGGTCCTGCTCCTCGACGAGCCGGCCTCCGGACTCGACCCCCGTGCGCGCGTGGAATTGCGCGAGCTCCTGCGCGAGCTCCGGGCGCTCGGCAAGACGATCCTGATCAGCAGCCACATCCTGCCGGAGCTCGAAGAGCTGTGCACGAGCGTGGCGATCGTCGATCGCGGCCAGGTCCTCGCCCAGGGTCGTGTGGCGGACATCGAACGACGACTCCGCTTCGGCGCGGTCCTCCGGGTCCGCCTGCTCCTCGACGGCGAGGCGCTCGAGGCCGCGCGGGACCGGTTTGCGGCCGATCCGGACGTCGCGTCGGCGTCGATCCTCGAGGACGGCACCATCGAGCTCGGCTTCCGCGGCGACGACGAGGCATCGGCGCGACTCCTCGCCACGTCCGTCTCTGCTGGACTGCCAATCGTCAGCTTTGCGCGTGCCGCAAGTGACCTCGAGGAGCTGTTCCTGCAGGTCACCGCGCCCAACCGCGAACCGCTCGAAGCGGCATAGAGGACGAGCGATGACGACGACCACCACCACTGCCGCCGACCTGCCCGAGCCGACCGGCACGGTTGAGCCGCCCGAATCGGCGGCTGGGCGACCTCGACGCCGGCGTTCGCCGTTGTCCGGCTTGTCCCGGACCGCCGGAGGGATCGGCGCAGTCGGCGTCAAGGAGCTCCGTGGCCGGATGCGCGGCCGTCGCGCGTTCATCATCCTGACCATCTACCTGCTCCTGCTGGGCGGCTTCGCCTGGATGGTCGAGCTGATCATGGAGCGGACCTACTCGTTCGGCTTCGGCGGTAACGGGTCCTATGCCACGGCAGCGATCGGCCAGGGGATCTTCGCCGCACTCCTCATGCTCGAAACCCTCCAGGTCGTCTTCCTGGCACCTGCCGCGACCGCGGGCGCGATCAGCATGGAGCGGGAGAAGCAGACGCTCGAGCTCCTCGTCGTCACGCCGATCACGTCGCTCGCGATCGTGATCGGCAAGTTGCTGAGCGCGCTCGTCTACGTGTGGCTGCTGATCGCCGCATCCATCCCGTTGACCGCGGTCGTGTTCGTCTACGGCGGCGTCGCCCCCGAAGACGTCCTGCGTGGGTACGTCGTCCTGATCGTGACGGCCCTCGGAATGGGGGCGTTCGGGCTGTTCTGCTCCAGCCTCGTCCGCCGAACCCAGGCTGCCACGGCGATCACGATCTTCGGCGTGCTGGCCATGACGATCGGGTCCGTGTTCGTGCTGATCTTCTGGCAGGCGATGCGCCCGACCGACAACAACGGCGTCCGTCGCGGCGGAAATCCACCCGAGGCCATCGCCTTCCTCAATCCGTTCCTCGCCCAGGTCGACGTGCTGTGCGGCACGGAGACGTCATTCGGTGGCTGGTGCTCGATCGAGAACCAATTGCTCCGACCGCAGGACGGCGTCGTCTTCCAGGAAGGCGGCGGCGCGGTCCCCGCCCCGATGCCGTTGATCGATCCCGGGTTCGCGCGTGACGGCGTCGTCCGGTTGCCAGGGCTCGTGGCCGTCCAGGATCGGCATCGTGGCCCCCGATCAGGATCCGTTCGGGGTCGCGCGCGACGCCTTCTGGCCAAAGAGCGTGGCCGCCTGGCTCATCCTGTCGGTGGTCCTGGTGCTGCTCACCGTGCAATTCGTGTCCCCGACCCGCCGCTGGCGGATTCGTGGACGTCGTCGGGAACCGGCACCCACGGCATGAACGTCTTGCGAACCATGATCGACCGACTCCGCCGCCCCCGAGTTGTCGCAACCCACGACCTGCCGCCGGACCCGAGGACGAGTCTGGGTGACCCGCTCGACCCCGTCCTGCTCGAGATCCGCGCCTCGCTCGCACCCCATCGCCGGCGGCTGTGGATGCGTCGGCTGGTCCGCCGGGCGTGGCTTGCCGTGGCTACCGTCGCGATCGCCGAGTTGGTCCTGTGGACCGTCGCGCGCGTCGTCCCGATACCGTCGGCTGCCACCATCGCCGCGGCTCTCCCACTGCTTGGCCTCGTCGGTTGGCTGGCGGCTGGCGTCCGGGCCCGGCCCGGACTCGGGGAGACGGCACTCGCGCTCGACGTGGAAGGCCGCCTCGGGGATCGGGTCTCGAGCGCGCTGGAGCTTGCCGTAGCCTTCCCCGCGAGCGCCAGACCGGCCGTTGTCGAAGCCGTGGACCCCTCGGTCACGACCGAGTCCGACGAAGCCCGCGAGACCGACCGGTTCGTCCGGCGCCAGCGCGGCGACGCCCTTACCGCGGCGCGTGTCGCCCCGGGCAACCTGTTCGCGCCACGCTTGTCACGACGACCCGCAGCCGGCGTCGTCCTGGCAGCCGCGCTCCTCGTGCCCGTGCTCATGCTCCCGAACCCACAGGACATCGTGATCGCGCAGCAGCAACAGATCGAGGAAGCGGCCGAGCGGCAAGCGGATCGGCTCGACCAGGTCGCCGAGGATCTCGAATCGCGTGGCCAGGACGCCAATGACCCTCGCACGCAACTCGCGGAGGAGCTCCGCGACCTGGCGCTTCGTCTGCGGGAGCGGCCCGACGAGCTTGACGTCAACCTGGCGCGGCTTGGAGCGATCGAGGACCAGGTCCGCGCACAGATCGATCCCGCCAACGAGCAGCGGGCCGCCTCGCTGGCGTCGCTCAGCCGAGCATTGTCCCGCGCCGCCACGGGGCGACCGGAGGCCAATCGCGATGGCGACCCCGAAGTCACACGGGAAGATCTCGAACAGCTCTCCGAAGAGCTCGAGGGAATGACCCCCGAGGAGCAACGAGCCCTCGCACGCGAGCTGGCCGAGCTCGAAGCGACGGCATCGCAGGCAAATGGGGCGGCGGGTGCTGCCCTCAGCGAGGCCGCACAGAGCCTCGCCCAGGGAGACACGGCCGGGGCCAGGTCCGCGCTCGATCGCCTTGGCGAAGCGCTGACCGGCGCAGATCGGCAGATCACGACCACGCGCGACCTCTCGACCGCGGCGTCACGCCTCCAGGACGCGAGGCGTGACCTCGCCACCGCTGGCCGCCCTGGACAGGGTCAGGCGCAGGCTCAAGGGCAGGGTCAGGGCCAAGGGCAGGGCCAGGGACAGGAGCAAAGCCCGGGCGCCAGTCAGGGTCAAGGCCAGGGCCAGGGTCAGGGCGCAGGGTCAAGGTCAAGGCCAGGGCCAGGGTCAGGGGCAGGGTCAAGGGCAAGGCCAGGGCCAGGGTCAAGGGTCAGGGCCAGGGCCAGGGCCAGGGTCAAGGGCAAGGTCAAGGTCAAGGCCAGGGCGGCATCGGCGGAGGCGGCTCCAACGCCCGCTCCCTCGGCCAGGGGACCGGCAGCAACGGTCTCCCGGCCGGGCCCACCAACCCGAACCGGCCGGCCCAGCTCGGCGAGGACCTGGCATCCGTCTACGCGCCATTCGACCGCGTCGGGCGCCCCGGTGAGCCGTCATACATCTCGGGCACCGGCGGCGACGGACAGACCCAGCAGGGCAACCAGACCGGCACGGGCTCGAACAACGGGGCGCTCACGCCGTACCAGGAAGTCTTCAGCGACTTCGAGGCGTACGCCCAAACCTCGCTCGATCGTGGGTACATCCCGCTCTCGGTCAAGGACTACGTTCGCAACTACTTCAGCTCGCTCAATCCCTCGAACTGATCCCGGAGGAACCCATGAACGCGACGAGCGCCACCGACCAGGCCGCGCCACGGCTAGCGCCCGAGGTCTTCGCCGAACGCGCGCAGACCATCGAGCGCGAGGTCGGGCGGGTCATCGTCGGCCAGACCGCCCTCGTTCGGCAGACGCTGACGGGTCTCCTCGCCAACAGCCACGTCCTGCTCGAGGGCGTGCCGGGCCTAGGCAAGACCATGCTGGTGCGCACGATCGCCGACGTGATCGACTGCAGCTTCAACCGGATCCAGTTCACGCCGGACCTGATGCCGGCTGACATCACGGGCACGAACATCCTCATCGAGGAGGGTGGTCAGCGGGTCTTCAGGTTCCAGCCGGGCCCCATCTTCGCCAACCTCGTCCTCGCCGACGAGATCAACCGGGCGACCCCGAAGACGCAGTCGAGCCTGCTCGAGGCGATGCAGGAGCACCAGGTCACCGTCGCGCGTCAGCGATTCCCGCTCGACGCTCCGTTCTTCGTCCTCGCCACGCAGAACCCGCTCGAGATGGAAGGGACCTATCCCCTCCCCGAGGCCCAGCTCGACCGATTCCTGTTCAAGGTCATGGTCCCCTTCCCGTCCGAGGAAGACCTGATCGCGATCATGGACCGAACCACAGGGACCGATTCCGTAACCGCCAGCAAGATCTGCACCGCGGCCGAGATCGTCGAGATGCAGCGACTCGCGAGGGCGGTCCCGATTGCTCCGCACGTGACCGCGTACGCGGTCAGCGTCCTCGCGGCGACGCACCCCGATCAGCCGCGAGCCCCCGGTCTCGTCCGCGACTATGTTCGATACGGCGGCTCGCCGCGAGGGGCCCAGGCTCTCGTGAGCGCCGGCAAGATCTATGCGCTGCTCGACGGGCGGTTCAACGTCTCGATCGAAGACATTCGGGCCGTCGCCCTGCCGTCTCTCAGGCACCGGATCATCCTCAACTTCGAGGGCGAGGCCGAGGGCATCACGACCGAGGCCGTCATCCGATCCATCCTCGACGCGGTCGTCGCGCCGTCCGTCGAATAGCCCCGCGAGCACCGCGGGTCGACCATGGACGGTCCCCAGACGCCTCCTGAGGCCACGCTCGCGACGCCCGGACGGGCCACCCCTTCCGGACCCGTCGCCCGCGAGCGCCAGGCCTTCCTGCCGAGCGAGGTCGATCCGACCGTCTTCGACGAAGCGTTCCTTCGGCAACTCGAGCGCCTGCTGGTCCTGATGCGCTCGCCGGTTCGCGGCGGGCTCAAGGGCGGGCGGCGGAGCGTCAAGCGCGGGCAGTCCGTCGAGTTCGCCGACTACCGCGACTACGCAATGGGTGATGACCTCCGCCAGCTCGACTGGAATGTCTACGCCCGTCTCGAGCGACTGTTCGTCAAGCTGTTCATCGAGGAAGAGGACGTCACGGTCACGTTGCTCATAGACGCCTCGGCATCGATGGCCGCCGGGCGGCCGGCCAAACTGTTGTTCGCCAAGCGTGCGGCCGCCGCGCTCGGGTATATCGGTCTCGCCAGCGAGGACCGGGTCACCGTCAGCGCGCTGTCCGGCCGAATGGCCCGGCGGCGAGCCTCGATGCGCGGCTCAGGGCGGATCTTCCGGCTCCTCGCCGACTTGTCGTCGATCGAACCCGCCGACGGCCCAACCGACCTCGTGGCCGCCGCCCGTCACGCAGCGGCGCAGCTGCACGGCAAGGGCGTCGTGATCCTGTTCTCGGACCTGCTCGACCCAGGCGCCGACCGGATCATCCGCGAGCTCGCGGCGACAGGGTCCGAGCTGATCGTGATGCACGTTCTCTCGCCGGACGAGCTCGATCCAGGTCTCGAAGGGGACCTGCGCCTCGTCGACGTGGAAACCGGTGACGGGATCGACGTGACCGTTGACCTCGCGACCCTCGACGCGTATCGAGCCAGGCTGGCGAGCTGGAAGGCGGAGTTCGCCGACCTTGCCGCCAAGCGGCGGGCGAGCTATGTCGACCTGTCCTCGGACGCGAACCTGGCGGTCCTGATGTTCAACGAGCTCCGTCGCCGACGCGTGCTCGGGTAGGCGCGGCGTGCCGTTCACGACACCGCTCGCGCTGCTCGGCCTGCTGTTCATCCCGGCCGTCATCGCGATGTACCTGCTCAAGCTGAGACGGGACGAACGTGTCGTGCCCTCGACGCTGCTGTGGACCCGCCTGGTGGCCGATGTCGAGGCCAATGCGCCCTGGCAGAAGCTGCGGCGGAGCCTCCTGCTTCTCCTACAGCTCCTGCTCGTCGCGATCCTGGCCCTGCTTGCGGCGCGCCCGTTTTTGGAGCGGCCGGCCGGCCTTGCGCGCGACATCGTCCTGGTCATGGACACCTCGGCGAGCATGGCCGCGACAGACGTCACTCCCAACCGGCTCGAGGCCGCCAAGACAGCCGCCCTCGACGCTTTGCGCGACCTGCCGGCCGGGGGCAAGGTCAGCATCATCACCGCCGACCGGACCGCCCGGATCGTGGTCAACGAGACAACCGACATGGGGCGCGTGCGCCAGGCCCTCGATGGGATCGAGCCGACGAGCGCCTCGGGCGATCTCGGCGACGCTCTCGAGCTGGCCGGAAAGCTGGCCGCACGCTCGGGCGACGCCGAGATCCTCGTCGGTACCGACGGGGCCCTCGCAACCGAACCGAGCGCCACCGTCGATTCGCCCATCCGCGTCCTGTCGGTCGGCCGGTCCGGGAAGAACCAGGCGATCGTCGCGCTCGCGGTCCGGACGGCTTCGTCGGCCGTGACCCGGTCCGTGTTCGTGAGCGTCGCCAACCTGGATCTCGAAGGCGCACGTCGACGGCTCGAGGTGTGGGGTGACGGCGGGCTGCTCGAGGTTCGCGACCTGATGCTCGATCCGCAGGCCCGGTCCGATGTCGTCATCGACGACGTCCCGCGCGAGATCGGGACGTTGGAGCTCCGCCTTGTCGGACCCGATCCGGCCCTGGTAGCCGCGCCTGACGATCTCGCGACCGACGACCGGGCCTGGGCGATCATCCCGCCGGATCGGACACGGCTGATCCTGATCGTGGGCGAAGGCGACCCGTATCTCGAGACGGCCCTCAGCTTCCTGCCCAACGTGGAGCTCTACGGGGTGACACCCGACGAATACGGCCCCGCAAGCGAGCGGCAGGATGGCCGGCCGTGGGACCTGACCATCTTCGAGGGGCCGCTCCCCGAGGAGCTGCCGCGGACCCCGATCCTGGCCATCGCCCCAGCCGAGACCAGCGACCTCGGGCAGGTGACAGGAAGGCTTCGAGACCCGGGGATCGGCACTCTCAGCCCGGACGAGCCGATCCTGCGCTACGTCGACCTCTCGACCACCCACATCTCCGAGGCCGCGCGGCTGGTGCTGCCCGATTGGGCGCGCACGGTCATCCCTGGCCCTTCGAATTCGCCGCTGCTCTACGCGGGCAGCCGGGCCGGACTCCCGACCGCGGTCATGGCCTTCGAGCCGCGCAGGTCGGATCTCCCGCTCCAGGTGGCCTTCCCGATCCTCCTCGCCAACCTGACCGGCGAGCTGATGGGCGGATCGGCACCGCCGGCCGAAGCCATCCAGCCTGGGACGCCGGTCAGCCTGACGATCCCGACGGGTGCCAGCGGGATCTCCGTGGAGCGACCGGACGGATCCGTGGTCGAGCTCGTTCCTGGCACGGGCCTCGCGACGTCGGTCACGTTCGCGGGCACCGACCTCCCGGGCGTCTACGTCGTCACGCCACAGGTCGCTCCGGGCGCCTCCTCGGCGCCCACGGCGGGCAGCCCGTCGGCCACGCCAAGTGCGAGCGCCACGCCCGGGGCGAGCGCCGGCGCATCGGGCGCGCTTCCATCGGCCACGCCGCCACCCGCCGTCGATCCGCTCGCGCCGGTCCGGTTCGCCGTGGACCTGTTCGACGTCGACGAATCGACGATCGCACCCGGAGCGGCGGCCACGATCGAGGCCCTGGGCGCGGAGCCCCAACCGTCCGGCGAGCCCGGCACCGGGAGTGTCACGCCGAGACCGGCCGCTCGTGACGAGCTATGGATCCCGCTCGTGCTGGTGGTCCTGGCATTCCTGTCGGTCGAGTGGGCCATTTACCACCGGGATGCCGTCACCCGCTTGCAGCGCGGCTTTGCGACCCGTCTGGGCCGCGGCCAGGCGGACGGGCCGGCCTGATGGGCATCGCCTTCGACGCACCACTCGCGCTCCTCCTGCTCGTGCCGGCGCTGGCTCTGACGATCGGGCTGCACGTGGCGTCGCGACGGCGGGTCGGTGCGCGCCGGCGTAGCGTCGCGCTCGGCCTGCGGGCCATCCTCCTCTCGGCGCTTGTGTTGGCGCTCGCCGGCTTCCAGCTCGTCCTGCCGGTCGATCGGCTGGCGACCGTCTTTGTCGTTGACTTGTCCGACTCGGTCGGGAACGCTGGACGCCAGGATGCGCTCGCCTTCCTCCGCGAGACCCTCGCCGAGAAGCCCGAGGGCGACGTCGCCGGGATCGTGGCCTTTGGTCGGGACGCCCTCGTCGAGCGACTCCCGTCCGACCTCACCGACATCGATCGACTGGCGTCGGCGCCGGTCAAGACGGCCACCGACATCGGGGCCGCCCTTCGCCTGGCGACCGCGCTCTTCCCGGATGACGCCCAGAAACGGATCGTGCTCATGTCGGACGGCAACGACACGACGGGCGATGGCCAGGCCGAGGCCGCGCTGGCCGCCTCGCAGGGCGTTCGCGTCGAGACGCGCCGGATCGGTCCGGGCAACGTGGACGAGGTCGTCGTCGAGCGGCTGACGACGCCATCGACTGCGAGCCTCGGGGAATCGGTGACTGCGGTCGCGGAGATCCGGTCGAGCGTCGCCCAGACAGCAACGGTCCGGCTGTTCGTCAACGGGAACCTTGTCAGCACCCAGCCGGTCGAGCTCCAGGCGGGCGTGACGCGGGTGTCGTTCGACGTGACCCCGACCGAGGCCGGGTTCCATACCTTCCGCGCCGTGGTCGAGGCCGCACGCGACACGTTCAGTCAGAACGATCGGGCCGACTCGAACACGATCGTCAAGGGCGAGCCCCGAACGCTCATCCTCGCCGGCAACGACACCGTCGCCGCAGAGCTAGTGGCGGCCCTCCGGAGCCAGCGGCAGGAAGTGGACACGATCGTCCCAGAGGCCTTGCCGACCGACTTTGCGAGCCTCGCGACGTACGACAGCATCGTGGTGGTCGACGTGCCACGGCTCCGCCTGAACGATCGCCAGCTCACGGCGCTCCAGGTTTACGTGCGCGACCTGGGCAAGGGCCTCGTGATGATCGGTGGCCCCGAGAGCTACGGGGCCGGCGGCTACCAGCGGACGCCCCTCGAGGAGACGCTCCCCGTCGATATGGGCGTGCGGGATCGCCAGAAGCAGCCGGACATCGCGCTCGTGGTCGTGATCGACCAGTCGGGCTCGATGGCGGCTTGCCACTGCAACACGTTCAACCAGGGCGGCGGCGGGGCCGGCATGGGTGGCGTCCAGAAGGTGGACATCGGCAAGGAGGCGATCCTGCGGGCCGCGGCCGCCCTCACCGAGCGCGACGAAATCGGGGTCGTGGCGTTCAACGAGGCCGCCCACTGGGTGGTCCGGACCCAGCCGCTGGGCAACGTCGAGGATCTCCAGGGTTCGATCGCGGGGATCCGGGCCGACGGCCAGACGAACATCTTTGCCGGGCTCGACCAGGCAGTCGAGTCGCTCGAGGGGGTCACCGCCACCCGGCGGCACATCATCCTCCTGACGGACGGCTGGTCCTCCTCGGGGCAATACGACGAGATCCTCGCCCGGATGAAGGCGGCCGGGATCACGCTCTCCACCGTCGGCGCGGGTGGCGGCTCCAACCCGTTCCTGGAGGGTCTCGCTCAACAGGGTGGCGGCCGGTTCTACAACGCGGCCAATCCCTCGAGCATCCCGGACATCTTCCTCAAGGAGACCCAGCAGGTCTCGGGCCAGCAGATCGTGGAGGAGCCGTTTTTCCCGATCCAGACCTCGTCGTCGCCGATCCTGCGCGGCCTCGAG
The DNA here is from genome assembly GCA_963809045.1 of uncultured Chloroflexia bacterium. Lineage (GTDB taxonomy): Bacteria > Chloroflexota > Limnocylindria > Limnocylindrales > CSP1-4 > SPCO01. Next base: position 1,413,389 of record CAWEHW010000004.1, on the reverse strand, counting down.
GACGGCCTGCCCCAGCTTCGCGGCTACAACGGGACGACGATCAAGCCGGCCGCCCAGGGCGTGCTCGTCACGGCTCGCGACGACCCGCTCCTGGCCCAGTGGCAGTACGGCCTCGGCCGATCCGTGGCCTGGACCTCGGACTCGACCGGTCGCTGGGCGAGGGACTGGGTCGCCTGGGAGGGGTTCAATCGGTTCTTCAGCCAGCTCGTGAGCTGGACGTTCCCGGGAGAGGAGACCGGGGGCATCGAAGCCACGTTCGAGCCCGACGGCACCGAGACCGGGCTCCGGGTCGAGAGCGTCGAGACCGATGGATCGCCACGCGACTTCTACGTCACGAGTGCCGTCGTGGTCGGTCCGAGTCTCGAGCCGCAGACTGTCGACCTGGTCCAGGTCGCGCCCGGCGTCTACGAAGCTCCGCTCGGCGAGATCGATCCGGGCGCGTATGCCGTTCGCGTGACCCAGACCCGACCGGGGTCGTCGCCCCTCGGGCGGACGGTCGGGCTGGTCGCCCAGACGCCGGCGGAGTATCGAATCCTCGGCGCCAATGAGCCGGTCCTGGCCGCCATCCGCGCGGCCAGCGGCGGGACCGCGATCGTCACCGCGCTCGACCCGTGGCGACACGACCTGACTTCCACCGACCGCTTCACGGAGCTCTGGCCGCTGCTGTTGCTGGTGGCGCTGCTGCTCTGGCCGATCGACATCGCCCTGCGACGAATGTCGCTCGGCCGTCGCGAGTTCGTGGCCGCGCGCGCGTGGGTCACGGGCATCCCTCGCCGGCGGGGGGCGACGGCTCGACGAACGGCCACTGGCGAGGGGCTGCTGGCCGCCCGCGAGCGGGCCGGTTCGAACGAAGCACGGGTTGCCCTGCTCCAGGGTTCTGCCTCGAACCAGGCCAAGGGCGCCGCGGGTTCCGCACCCGCCGGAACCGGCGCGGCGTCCGGCGCCTCGACAACGGTGACGCACACGCCACCGTTGCGCGCGGCACGTCCACGGCCGGAAACGAACTCGCGCGCGTCGAGCCCGAGTCCGTCCCCTGCCCCGGCCGGGCCGTCTCCATCCGAAGCCGGCGACGCGCCACGGCCGTCCGCCAGGCCACCGAGCCCGATGCCGTCAGCCCCGAACGCCGACACGATGGAGCGGCTGCGCGACGCGAAGCGCCGAGCTCGAGAGCGCTGACCCGGCTCGGGCACACGGTGCTAGCCTCCGCGGATGCCCCCTCGACGTCCTTCCATCGCCGGCCGCCTCGCGATCGCCTGGCTGATTCTGGGCAGCCTTGGCGCGTGCGGCGTCGTGTCGACGTCGCCGCCGCCTCCGACGCCGGCCGATTTCCCCGGCATCACGGCCGAGTTGGCGGTTCGCGGCATCCAGGTGAACCACTTCGTGTCGGGCGACGCCGGCTGTTCCGATCCGGCGCTGGTGCCGACGGCCATCGCCTTCGATGCGCGTGGGCTCGACCAGGCTGAGAACGTCCGGATCTACATCTACATCTTCCGGAACCGGGACGCGTTCGAGCGGCTCCGAGCATCGATCGACGCGTGCGCATCAACCTTCGTCACCGACCCCGAGACGTATGAGACCGTGGAGCAGTCACCGTTCGTCCTCGCCGGCCAGGGCCCGTGGGGCCCCGAATTCGAGGCCGCAATCCGGGAGGCTCTGGCCGAAGCAGCGGGAACCGGTGGGTAGAAGCGGCAGGCGGCGGATCTTTCTCCTGTCACCCGCGAGCTGCACCGGCAAGCGCGCGCAGCAGCTCGCGTCGGCTACCGCTCAATTCAACCTCGCGCGGGACTTGCAAGGAACGGCCGGAGCACCGCTTGGGGACGTCTTCAGCTTCTGCAGCGCTCTCTACTTCCGGGGCAAGCTGGCGTACGCCCGTCAGTTTGCAAGCCCGCCAGACCCCGACGATCCGCTGGTCGGCGGGGGCGTCCTGGTGATCACGCCAAACGCCGGGCTGCTGCCTGCGGACACGCTCATCACGCGTGCCGCGTTTCAGGACTTCGCCTCGGAGCCGATCGATGTCACCAACCCCGGGTATCGGCGGCCTCTCGAACAAGGTGCGCACGCATTGCTTGACCGCGTCGGTGCCGATTGCGAGGTCGTCCTCCTGGGCAGCATCGCATCCGGCAAATACGTTGACGTCCTTGCGCCGATCTTCGGAGACCGGCTCCTGTTCCCGACCGCGTTCGTCGGGCGGGGCGACATGAGCCGGGGCGGCCTGATGCTGCGATCGGTCGAGGCAGAGCAGGAGCTGCAGTACGCACCGGTGGCGATGGCCGTCCGCCGCGGCGATCGCCCGCCGAAGCTGGAGCCTGTGGTGGCCGCCCGGCGCCGCTGAACCCTAGACGACGCGCAACCCCAGGATCCGTCGAGCGATGACCAGGCGCTGGATCTGGCTCGTCCCCTCCCCGATCTCGGTCAGCTTGGCGTCGCGGAAGAAGCGCTCGACCGGGTATTCGGTCACGTAGCCGTAACCGCCGTGGACCTGGATCGCGGCGTTGGTCGCCCGCGAGCTGACCTCCGAGGCGAACAGCTTTGCTTGCGCCGCGGCGAGGCCGTAGTCGCGGCCCTGGTCCTTGAGCCACGCCGAGCGCCAGACGAGCTGCCGGGCGGCCTCGATCTCGGTCGCCATGTCGGCGATCATGAACGCAACGCCCTGGAACGTGCCGATCGCCCGGCCGAACTGCTCCCGGGTCTGCGCGTACGGGATCGATGCATCGAGCGCCGCCTGGGCCAGGCCAACGGCCAGCGCGCCGATGCTGATCCGCCCGCCGTCGAGGATCCGCAGGAACGTCTTGAAGCCGTCGCCACGCTCCCCAAGCAGGTTGGCCGCGGGAACACGCGCGCCATCGAAGAGCAACTCGCCGGTGGCCGACGCATGCAGGCCCAGCTTGTCCTCGAGCCGGCCGATCGTGAACCCTTGGATGTCCGCCGGGACGATGAACGCGCTGATCTCGGGACCCCCGTCGTCCCGCTGGCCCGTCCGGGCGGTGACGATATACGTCCCAGCCTGGCCGGCATTGGTGATGAACCGCTTGCCTCCGTCGATGACCCACGACCCGCCGGACGGGCCGTCCTCGAACCGCGCGGTCGTCCGCGTGCCACCCAAATCGCTCCCAGCCCCGGGCTCGGTCAGCCCGTAGCCACCGATCACCTCGCCCCGAGCCATCGGGACGAGGAATTGCTCCTTCTGCTCGGCTGACCCGGCGAGATGCAGCGGCCCGCAACCAAGACTGGTGTGCGCGGCGACGATGAGCCCGAGCGAACCCCAGACGCGGCCGATCTCCTCGATCGCAACGGCGTAGGCGAGCGTGTCCAGACCCGCGCCACCTTCGTCTTCCGGGATCGGGATCCCAAGCCAGCCGAGCTCGCCGATGCGCCGAACGATCTCGATGGGGAACCGTCGCTCGCGCTCATGCTCGTCGACGATCGGGGCGACTTCGGTGGTCATGAAGTCCCGAACCGTGTCGCGAAGGAGCTGGTGCTCGGCGGGCAGATCGAGGTCCATGGCCGGAGCCTACACCGCCGCCAGCCGGACCGGCGCGGGCAGCGTGCGACGGGCGCCAGTGCTAGCCTGTCGCCATGTCCGAGCCATTCGCAGCGGTTGCGGTGGATCTCCGTTCCTCGCCATTGCCGGCCGCCGTGGGCACCGGAGCATCGACGCTCCGACGCGATCTCCTGCTGCGGTTGCGAATGGACGGCCAGAGCTCGCCGGACCAGCTCGCCACCCGGCTCGGGGCGAGCCGGACGGGCGTTCTGCAACAGCTCCGGGCGCTCGAGGCCGCGCACCTCGTCAGCCGCCAGACCGTGCGCCACGGCGTCGGCCGGCCGCGTCATCTCTACGACATCACACCTGACGCCCAGGACCTGTTCCCGGCCAACTACGACGGTCTCGCCACCGGATTGCTCGCGGCCATCGAGGCCATCGGTGGGGACGACCTTCTCGAACAGGTCTTCGCCGCCAGGCGGCGCCAGCTTGGTGCCCGGGTCCAGGAGGACCTCGCCGAGCGAGTCTCGAATGACGCCTCCCTGATCGACCGCGTGCGCGAACTGGCGGTCATCCAGGCATCGAACGGCTACCTCGCCAACACCAAGGTCGACGAGGACGGCACGATCTGGCTCCACGAACACAACTGCGCCATCTACCACGTAGCCGCAGGGTCGCCGGCCGCCTGCCAGGCGGAGCTGGAGCTGTTCCGGGAGGTCCTCGGAGCCGATGTGGTCCGGGAAGAGCACATCGCATCGGGCGACCGATGCTGCTCCTACCGCATCAGCGAGCGGACCTAGGCTTCCTCGCGCTCCACGGCGATGCGCGTCGCCGGCTCGAGACGCGGTGCGGGCACGTCGGACACATTGGGAACGAATGACGCCGCGAGCGACGTCGCCGCGACGATCTCCTGGTCCGCGACGGAGAGGATCCCCAGCCGACCGAGCTGCGCGAGCTCGTCTCGGATGTAGGTCTTGAGCATCTCGGGGCCGTCGGTGTTGATCGTGAACCTGACCTCGTTCCTCCGGAAGGTGTCGAGGATCCAGCGGAACTCGTCCCAACCGGACACGACCCGGGTATTCAGGTTCGACGTCGGGCAGATCTCCAGGACGATCCCGCGCTCGCGGATCATGCTCATCGCCCGCGGGTCATACGCCGCCTTGACGCCGTGCCCGATGCGGTCCGGCTCGAGCAGCTCGACGACCCTGGCGACCTCCTCGACCGGGCCGGATTCGCCGGTATGGACCGTGATCCCGAGACCGAACTGGCGCGCGCGCCGGAAGAGCCGGCGGTAGTCGGCGACCCGGAAGGTCGATGCCTCTGGCCCGGCGATGTCGACCCCGACCACTCCCCGATCCCGCCACGTGATCGCCTTCTCGACGATGATCTCGTTGAGCTCGTACGGGAACGCGCGGTCGAGGCAGAAGATCAGGCCGGGCCGAACCGGGTACTCCAGCGTCGCCCGGTCCATGCCACGAACCGCGGCCGCGATGATGTGGTCGAGGTCCTGCTCCCCCCACGGTTCCGCTTCATCGGGTTGAAGCGCAGCTCCATCGTCGTGACGTTGTTCTTCCGGTACGCCCCGCCAACTACCTCGTACACCGACCGCTCGACCGCCAATGGAGAGCTCTGGATCAATTCCGTCCAGTGGAAGAGCTGGAGGTAGCCGTCGAAGGACCGGTTGCGCCTTGGGGAAACCGTGATCATGTCCCGGAATTCCCAGTAGTCCTTCGTCGGGAGCTTGATCCCCTGGGAGTGGGCGATCCCCCACATGATCGCCGGGGTCACCGCGCCGCCGAGATGGCAATGGAGCTCTGCCAGCGGGACCTTGCGCGAGAGGGGGCGCGGCATGACCGCAGGATACCGACTAGCGGACCTCGACGCAGAGCGAGGACCAGGTCGAGTCGAGGTTCTCGCCCACACGGTAGCGGTGCGCCGGCGAGATCGGCGCCGCGGCGCCGTCCGTGGCAACCAGCATGAGCCCGGGCAGGCTCCGGGTCGAGGTCAGGATCGGCTGCTCACCGGACTGGCTGTACTCGAAATGTGCCCGCGCGGACACGACCACGGCGGGCGCGTCGATCGGTTGCGCCACGCCGAACAAGCCGGCCGGCCCGTCGACGCGGAAGCCGTCGCACGGGAGCCGATCCCGCAGCGGATATCCGGCGCCCGCGCCGGCAGCCGCGCGTTCCAGGCGGATCGTCGCCGACCGCGGCCCGCCTTCGAGGGGTTCGGCTGTCCCCCGCACGATGCCCGTGTCGCCCGCGTACCTTGCCCAGGCACGGATCGCCGTCAGCATCTGACCGGGTGGTCGAATGGGCCCCGGACCGAGACCGACGTGCCAGCTGTCCTCGTGACGGCCGGCATCGTCCGCCCAGGCAACGGTGATCCGGTAGACGCCCGGCGTCCAGACGCCCTCGTCCGGGGCACGAAACACGACTTGCGATCTGGCCTCCCCGTCGCGCGTCTCGAGGCCGACCTCGGGCTCGACCTTCGCGATGGGCTCTGGGGCCAGCCGTTCGATGGTCGCGGACAGCACGTTCACCTGCGACTCGAGGATCACGCCGAGCGTTGTCGCATTCGGCAGATTCGCCTCGGCGACGAACGACCTCGGCGCCCGACGCGTTCCGGGGTCGATGTCGAGCCACGCCCCGGCCTCGTCGAGTGGCGGACCGGCATCGGCCGGCAGCGACACGGCAATCTCCCCGGCGGTCGCGAAGAGGCCGGCCGGAAGACCGATCAGGGGAGGCATCCGTCGGTTCGTCGGGGGCCGAACGTCACGCAGGTTCGGCCGCTCGGAACCGGCCGGCACGTTCGAGAACCGGTCCGGGATCGCGATCCCGAGGCGACGGACGGATCCGTCGACGAGGACGTCCATCCGGTAGGTGCCGGGGATCCAGGTCCGCCGCACGTTTCCGAAGATCGGCGGCCGCCCGTAGAGGAAGCCACCGCCAGTCGGCGCCGGGTCCAGCGCCTCGACGTCAACCCAGTCAAGACCGTGGCTCGTTTCTCGCCAGATCCTGACGTCGAGCGGCGTCTGCGACGGCGGGAACGTGACGCCGAGGGCGACGATCACGTCGTCCCCGGCATCGAGGAACGCGGTCGACATCGCGGTCCCGCCGGCCGGGAACCTGAACCACCGTTCGTGGTACGACCCACCGCCCATCAGGACCGCGCGCACGCCCCAGGTATCGTGGCGACGCATCACGGGCTTGATCTCCGACCAGCCGGGCAGCGTACGCGAGGCGCCCACGATGATCCTCGGGACCACCGCGCCGGGTGTCGGGGCCGGCTGTGGCGTCGTCACGACGGCCTGCCCCGTAGCCACCGGCGCGACGACCAGGTCGTTCGATCCCGATCCGTCACCCCAGGGCTTGACGACCGAAAGGAGCAGCGCGACCGCGACCAAGACGGCGCCCGCCGCGACCGGATCGAGTCGCCGGCGTCGCGGGCCGAGCCTGACCGGCTCGAACTCGACGTCCACCGGCTTGGGCGATCAGCCCGCGAGCGGGATGACCCGACCTTCCGCGTCGACGGTCGCCTGGCGGCGCAGGCGCTTCAGCTCGGCGCCTGGGACCTGGTCGCGGGCGTGGTAGCTGGAGCGGACGAGCGGTCCGGACTCGACGTGCTTGAAGCCGAGTGCCAGGGCCTCGGCTTTCATCTCCGCGAACTCGTCCGGGTGGTAATACCGCTCGAGTGGCAGGTGCTGCAGCGACGGCCGGAGATACTGCCCGATGGTCAGGATGTCGCAGTCGACATCACGCAGGGCGGCAAATGCCTCGCTGAGCTCCGCCCGGTCCTCGCCCAGCCCGACCATCAACGAGCTCTTGGTGTGCACCGGGTAGCCGATCACCCGGGCCATGGTCTTGGCATGATCCAGCACCTGGAGGGTGCGCTCCCAGCGAGCCCGCTTGCGCACCGGCTTCTGCAGCCGGCGAACGGTTTCCAGGTTGTGGTTGAGGATGTCGGGCTGGGCGTCCATGACGACCTGGAGCGCGTCGTCACGGCCGTTGAAGTCCGGGATCAGGACCTCGATGCCCATCCCCGGCGATCTCTCGCGCATCTGGCGGATCGTCGCGGCAAAGACGCTCGCACCGCCATCGGGGAGGTCGTCGCGGGCGACACTGGTGACCACGACGTGTTCGAGGCCGAGCGTCCCGATCGCCTCTGCGACGCGGCGCGGCTCGTCATCGTCGAACCAGGTCGGGCGACCGGTCTTGACCGCGCAGAACCCGCAGGCCCTCGTGCATGTATCGCCGAGGATCATGATCGTGGCGGTCCGCTGGTCCCAGCACTCCCCGATGTTCGGGCAGTGGGCCTCCTCGCAGACCGTGTTCAGGGACAGGCCGCGGAGCAGGCCCTTCAGGTCGTGATAGTTGTCGCCCGATGGGAGGCGCGACCGGATCCAGTCCGGGTGTCGTCTCGGCGCGACCGACCCGTCCGCGGCCGGTTCTCCGACGAGGCCGCCGCCCATCGCGATCGTCGGCAGGGCCGGCGAATGGCCGTGCCCGTCGCCGGACGGCGTGAACATCGGGAGGTCGCGCGCCATGTCAGTAGATCGGCGTCTCGGGCCCGACCGCCTCGAGCCAGGACTTGATGTCCCTGAGGAGAGCGGCCCCTCCCGCGCCATCGTTGGCACGGTGGTCGACGCCAAGGACCATGTTCATGATCGGCCGGATCGCGATGACATCACCATCTGGGGTGGACTGGACCACCGGTCGCTTGGTGATGGCCTCCATCGTCACGATCCCGACTTCCGGGACGTTGAGGATCGGCATGACCAGGTTCGTGCCGAGGTAGCCCGTGTTGTCGACGGTGAACGTCCCGCCGCCAAAGTCATCCACCCGGAACTTGTTCGCGCGCGCCCGGTTCGCGACGTCGGTGATGGCGACGTTCAGCCCGTGGATGGACAGGGTGTCGGCATCCCGGATCACCGGCACGAGCAGGCCGTCGTCCACGGCGACGGCCACGCCGATATTGATCCGCCGCTTCGCGAGGAGGCCCTGCTCGCTCCAATGCGCGTTGAAGCTCGGGTTGCGCTTCAGCGCCTCCGCTGCCGCCTTTACGACGAAGGGAACGAAGCTGAGGGAGATGCCCTCCTTCTCCTGGTACGCGCGCTTCGCACCCTCGCGTGCCGCGACGAGTCGAGTTGCGTCGATCTCCATCTGCACGTAAGCGTGGGGGGCTTGCAGCGCCCGGGTCATCTGCGCCGCGATCCCCTGGCGCATGCGGGTCATGGGCACCAGGATCTCGTCGGCGCCATCCGGGAATTCGACCCGCGTTCCGGCCGTTGAGGCCTGCGCACGGGCGCCGGGGGGTGCCACGGGCGCAATGCCAATCGCAGCCTGCCCGGCTGCCGCCGGAGCCGGTGCGGCTGCCGAAGCCGCGGCCGGAACTGGAGCCGTGCCGGCCGGAGCCGGCGCCGCGCCACCAGTGCGGATCGACTCGACGACCTTGAGCACGTCTTCCCGGGTGATCCGTCCACCGCCACCTGTCCCGACGATCTGCGTGGCGCTGAGCTCGTGCTCTCGCAGGAGGCGCCGAACGGCCGGGGTCATGCGCGCTTCCGAATCACCGACCGCAGGGGCGCTGGCACTCGCGGAGGCGACAGGAACCGCGGACGCGGCGGCCATCTCCTGCGGGCCTCGTTCGTCGCTGCCGGCCGGGCCAGCAGCGGGAGCTGCGGCAGCCGGTGCGGCAGCTGCGGCGGCTGCGGCAGCCGCAGCGACCTCGGGCGGCGGCGCCTTGGCGGCTGCAGGCTCAGGGTCCGCCTTCGGAGCCTCGGCGCTCGGCGCCGGTGCGTCGGCCGCGGCGATAGTGCCACCCGCGTCGTCGGCCGTTTCGATGATGGCGATGTCGGCGTTGTTCGGGACCGTGGCGCCTTCTTCGGCGAGGATCTCGCGCAGGACACCCTCGAACGGCGACGGCACCTCGGCATTCACCTTGTCGGTGATCACTTCGACGAGGGGCTCGTACTTGTCGACGTGATCGCCCGGCTGCTTGAGCCATTTCCCGATCGTCCCCTCGGCGACGCTCTCGCCGAGCTGGGGCATCGTCACCTTGGCCACGTTCGCAGGTCCTCCGCTGGCCGCCGGCGGTTGGTCGGCGCGCTGGGGTCGAATCGGTAGGCCGCTAGTGTCCCCCATCTTGGCCGCGCGCGCGAGGCGGCGCGCTCCTGCCGAGCTCAAGCCGCCAGACCGGTCGCTGCCCCAGGCGCCGCGCCCACGACGATCGCGTCGCCAGCAGGTCGTCATGGGTGGCGGTCCGCATCGAGATGAGCTCGAAGCCGGCCGTCGCCCAGGCCGCGGCGATGGCCGGCCCGGCCCGTTCGTCGAGCGCGTCGAGCCCGGCGACGTGATCGAACGGGACGACCGACAGGACGACCTCGATGCGTCCGCCGGGCGCCACGATCGAGGCGAGTCCGCGCATCGCCCGCTCGTCGAGGCCAAGCGCGCCACGCAAGAGGGAACCCCACGGCATGGTCACGGTCACGAGCGAGGCCACGCCGCCCAGCGTTCCGGGCAGCTTCTCGGCCGCGATGGCAAGGAAACAGGCGTTCGCGACCCGAGTCCGTGGCCGGGACGCGCGGCGCGACGCTTCAGCCATCGAGGCCGCGTTGGCATCGACGGCGATCACGAAGGCACACGAATCCTCGGCGGCCCGGGCCAAGACGGCTCGACCGTCACCGGCGCCGAGATCGACGATCACCCGGTCGGCCCGGGCGATCCGTTGTGCGAGTTAGCCGACGTCGACGTCGATGACGCGCCGGCCGGTGACCTCATACATGGAGCTCAGTCTACTGCAGCCCTGTTGAACGCCAAATCGGATGGACCAACCGGGCCCAACGGCCCGTGACTCAACGATGCGGTCGAAACGGGACGTTCGTGCGGTACGCCAGGGCCTCCGTCTTGACGATGCTACGTGGGCCGGGATAGGCAACGGCGTGAACGAGAACCAACGCAGATGACCAACCTCTATTCGATCCTCCAGGTCGAGCGCACCGCGGAACCTGAAGTCATCCGGGCTGCCCATCGGGCGCTGGCGCGAAAGCACCATCCCGACTTCGGGGGCGACCCGCGGCGGATGGCTGCGATCAATCTCGCCTGGTCGATCCTCGGCAACCCCGATCGCCGTGCACGGTACGACGCCCTGCCCTCGGTCGACGTCGCCGACACGGCAACGTCCTCGATGGCGGATGTGATGGCTGCTGCTGCACCACAGAGCTCGCCGCCACCGACGTCTGCCGGACAGGAGCTCCCGACCCGTCGTTCGATGGAGCAGCGCAGCGGTGGGTCCGTCCTCGACTTCGGGCGCTACGCCGGCTGGACGGTGGGCAACCTGGCCGACCACGACCCAAACTACCTTCGCTGGCTCTCTCGAACACCCATCGGCCGGCGCCTCGCGATCGAAATCGAAGGGGCGCTCGAGCGACGCGAAGCCGAGGCTTCCGCGCTCCGCCCGGGCGCTTCGGCCGCTCGTCGAACCGGCCTCTTCAACGGACTCGGATCGCTTCGAACCGTGACGCGCTGACCCTGCGGCACCGCGCCGCGCTCACGAGGCTCGCCTCCCAGCGTGGCCACGCGAGAGCCTCGAATCGCGCCAGGGACACGACGGCCGAGTAACGGCACGCACCGACCGGGCATCATGGGCCCGTGGACCACAATCCGCGACCCGGACTCGTCGAGCGTCTCGCGCGGATCGCCGGGGTGCGCGCCGGCGAAGGCCGGATCGTTGTCCTCGTGGCCGCGATGTTCATCGCGCTCGAGATGGGCAAGGGCCTCGGGGAGGTCGGCGTCGACACGCTGGTCGTCAGCCGACTCGGAACGGACGCCCTGCCGTACCTGATCATCGCCCTCGGCGTCGCGAGCCTGATCGCGGCGCTGGCCTACGGCGCCGCCCTCGGCCGTGTGTCACGGACACCGCTGCTGGTCGGCGTCCTCGCGGGTGCGGCGCTACTGCTCTTGATCGGCCGGCTGCTGATCGCCACCGGAATTACCGTGGTGCTGCCGCTGATCTGGCTCGTGACGTTCGCATCGGGTGCCATTGCCTTGACAATCTCCTGGACCGTCGCCGGGTCGGCGTTCGACGCGCGGCAGGCCAAACGGCTGTTCCCGTTGTGTACGGGCGCCGCCATCGCCGGCAGCTTCCTGGGAAGCCTGGCATCGGGTCCCGTGGCAGGACTCGTCGGGGCGGAGCAGTTGGTCGTCATCGAGGCGATCCTGTTCGGCGTCGTGTCGTTCCTCATATGGCGGATTGCCGGAACGGGACGACTCCGGGTACCCGCACGCAGGCGGGGCGGATCGGTCATCGCCGATGTCCGGATCGGGTTCGATGAGGTGCTTCGGTCGCCGCTTTTCCGGCTGGTCGCCCTCGCGTATGTCCTCTTCTCGATCCTCGAGTTCTCGGTGAAATTCCCGTTCCTGCAGGCTGCCGAGACGGCATTCTCGACGGAAGCCGAACTGGCGACCGCGATCGGTCTCGTCATGGCAGCGGTAACGGCCACCTCATTCGTGCTGTCCCTGACCGTCGCGAACCGGCTGTACGCCCGCTTCGGGGTCGCCGGGACGGCATTGATCCTGCCCATCGTGTACGTGGCCGGCTTCGCGCTCTGGCTCGTGCAGTTCTCCTTCGCGACCGCTGCGCTCGTCCGATTCACGCAGCAGACCACCCAGCGAGGCTTGTCGAACGCCGCATGGAGCGCGTTCTACAACGTGATCCCAACCGAGCGCCGGGCGCAGGTCCTTGCCTTCGTCGACGGCGTGCCGGGGCAGATCGGCATGATCCTGGCCGGTCTCCTGATGCTTGGCGCCGGTCGCGTGTTCGCGGCCGACCAGGTCTTCTGGCTGGGCGCGATCACGGCTGTCGTCCTGACGGCCGTCGTCATCGCCATCCGGCGGCGGTATGGGGGCAGCCTGATCCGTACCTTGCGCTCAGGGCTTGGCGAGCAGGTCCTGGAAGGCGGGCCGGGTCTGGCCGCCCTCGGTCGCGATCCGCAGGTCGGGGCGGCGCTGCTGGCAGCCCTCGAGGCGCCGGAGCCCCTGGTCCGACAGATGGCCGCGGCCATGCTTGGGCGGATCGGCTCGCCCGGGGCTGCCGGAGCGCTGACGGCCGCCATGAGGGACCTCGATCCAGGCGTGCGGATCGCAGCGATCGATGCATTGGCGAAGCTGCCCGACGGATCCACGGCGACTGCTCCGCTGATCGATTGCCTTGCCGACGACGACGATGCCGTCCGGGCCGCCGCCATCCGCGCCCTCGGGCAACTGCAGGCCGACGAGTCGATGGACCGCATCCGAGCGCTCCGCGGAGATCAGAGCATCCATGTGCGGGCCGCCCTGGCCGTCGCTCTCGACGGCGAGGAAGCCACCGGGGAGAGCGTGGCGGATCTCATGGCGGATCCATCGCACGACGTCCGCCACGCCGTCATCGAGGAGGTCGCGGCGATCGGCGGTCTCCGTCGCGCGGCCTCCATCGCACCGCTGCTGGTGCGGGCGCTCGATGACGAGAGTGCCCTCGTCCGCCGGACCGCTGCCAGCCTCCTCTCCACGCGCGACACGGAAACGCCCGGCGTCGTGGAGCAGCTGGCCGGCGGCTCGCCAAGAGCGCAGGACGCCGCTCTGCTGGCGCTGGTGGGCCACGGTCCGGCGGCCCGCGATGTCGTCCTCGAGTGGGCAGAGGGTCAAGTCGCCAAAGCGACGGACTGGCGGGCGGCCCGCAGGACGCTCGAAGGCGACCAGGGCGGTGGCTTGCGACCCGAGACCGCCGTTGGCTTCCTCGTGTCCGTGCTGGCGGCTCGGGAGTGGCAGCTCTCCGAGCGTGCGCTTGGTGCCCTGGCGGTCCTGGGTGCGTCGGAGGCAAGCGGCGTCATCCGCCGCTCGATTCGATCCGGCGACGCGGAGACCCGGGCGCAGGCGCTCGAGGCGCTCGATTCGGTCGGCGACCGGCGGCTGCGCCGGGCAATCGTGTCCTTTCTCGATGCCGATGCTGGCGGATCGACAGCATCACGGGATATCGTGCTCCGCAACCTGGCCGGGAACGACGACCCGTGGGTGGCGGCACTCGCGACCCGCGCGATCGCGGATGCGGAAGAGGCGGCGAACATGGCGGATACCGTACGGACCATCAGCGAGATCGACACCATGCTCCTGCTGCGCCGGGTGCCGCTCTTCGAGGGACTCGCTCCCGAGGATCTGCAACGGATCGCGAACACCTGCAACGAGCGCGCATACGTTGGTGGCGAGAAGCTCGTGCGCGAGGGAGACCTCGGCAGCGAGCTGTTCGTGCTCATGGCCGGCATGGTTCGCGTCGTCCGCGAGCAGGCCGATGGCACTGAGCGGCCGATCCGTACCTACGAGGCCGGCGATCACATCGGCGAGCTCGCGGTCCTCCGGGATCGACCGCGGGCGGCAACGGTCATCGCCGAAGGCGACGTCCGCGTCCTGGTGATTGACGGCGAGAACCTCAAGGCTATCCTGCGCGAGCGACCGGAAGCCGCAATGGCGATGCTCGCGACCCTCGCCGAGCGGATCAGCGCCCAATGACCGCACCCTGAACCACGCCATGCCGCAGCGTTCGGACCTGCCAGTTGGCACGGTGACCTTTCTGCGCACGGATGTCGAGGGGTCGATGACGCTCGCGCGGGCTCATGGCGACGCCTGGGACCGCGCGAACGCCACGCACCTCGGATTGATCCGCCGGGCAGTGGCCACCTACGGTGGCGTTCCCGTGCGCACGGAGGGGGATGCCTTCTTCGGGGCGTTCCAGGAAGCGGGCGCCGCAGTCCTCGCCGCGGCAGATGCCCAACGGGCTCTGGCCGCGCACGATTGGCCGGCGGAGATCCCGGTCGCCGTCCGGATGGGCCTGCACAGCGGCGAGGCGCACGTTGCCGGCGACGACTACGGTGGGTTCGAGGTCAATCGAGTCGCTCGCATCGCTGCGGCCGGCCACGGAGGGCAGGTCCTCCTGTCCGAGACTACTCGCCTCCTCGCGGACGCGGCCCTCGGCCATGGAATCGCTGCCCGTGACCTGGGACGGCACGTCCTTCGTGACGTTCCGGCACCGGAACGCCTGTATCAGCTCGACATCGAGGGTCTGCGAGTCGAGTTCCCGCCCCTCCGGACTGCCCGACCCTCCACGGGCAACCTGCCGGTCCGCATGACCAGCTTCATCGGTCGGGATGGCGAGCTCGAGGAGCTTGAGGCATTGCTCTCGACGAACCGCCTCTTGACTCTCACGGGTCCGGGCGGGATCGGCAAGACGAGTCTCGCCATCGAGCTCGGGCGGGCGTGGCACGACCGTGTCCCGGACGGGGTCTGGTTTGTCCCACTTGAGGCGATCCGGGATCCTTCGGAAGTTCGGACCGAAATCGCCCGCAGTCTCGGTCTGTTCGACGGGCCAGACCGTCCCGCGGCAGATGGCCTCGAAGGCTACGTGGCGGACCGTTCGCTCGTGCTTGTCATCGACAATTTCGAGCACGTCCTCGACGCGGCCCGTGACGTCACCGCCATCCTTCGCGCCTCGCCGGGCTCGCGCATCGTGGTCACCAGCCGGGCGCCGCTGAGGGTACCCGGCGAGCAGGAGTACCCCGTTCGGTCATTGGACGCTCGCGCCGGGGGCGTGGAATTGTTCGCGCAGCGGGCTCGAGCGATCCGGCCCGATTGGGATCCAGGCCCGAACGCCGCCATCGTCGACGAGATCTGCGATCTTCTCGATGGGCTGCCCCTCGGCCTGGAGCTCGCCGCGGCGCGCGTCGCGCTGCTGCCGCTGCCCGCGATCCGGGATCGCCTCGCATCGAGCATGCCGTTGCCGGGCTCGGGACCCCGCGATGTGCCGGATCGCCAGCGCACCCTCGGCGCGACGATCGCCTGGAGTCATGACCTGTTGGACGAGGCGGAGCAACGGCTGCTGCATGACGTCACTGCCTTCGAAGGCAGCCTCGACGTCGAGCAGGCGTCGCAAGTCGCCGATGGCGATGTGTTGCCGGGGCTGGCGATCCTCGCCGAGCAGAGCCTCCTCAGGCCAGAACCCGAAGGCCCGCTGGGCGCTGTCCGGTATCGGGTCCTCCAAACCATCCGCACCTTTGGATTGGACAAGCTGGTCGCCGACGGACGCGAAGCCAATGTCCGACGAAGGCACGCCCTGGCGTTCCACGCCCTCGCGGCGCGCGCAGCCGTGCACCTCCCGGGTGCCAACCAGGCCGTCTGGCTCGATCGGCTCTCCCTCGACCAGGCGAACATCCGGGCGGCGACCCGTTGGGCCATCGATGCTGGTGAGGTTGACCTCGCACTAAGCCTCGTTGCGCATACCTGGCGCTTCTGGCAGCTGACAGGGCAACTCTCCGACGGGAGCGAGCTGGCGGACGCCGCCCTCGCGATGCCAGGCGCCGATTCCCCGACGTTTGCCCGACTTGCGGCGGTCGTCGCTGCCGGCGGTATCGCGTATTGGCGCTCCGACATGGACGCGGCGCGGGAGTACTACCAGGAACAGCTGGCTCTGGCCCGTCAGCTAGGCGATCGCGTCGGGGAGGCGGACGCTCACTTCAACCTGATGTTCGCCAACAACCTGCACCTGAACACCGAGGCTGCGTTACTCGAATTGGATGCCGCGGCCGGCTTGTTCGAGGAGCTGGACGACGAGCGGGGTCTCGCCCGAACAACGTGGGCGCGGGCGACGCGGCTGATGTCGGGCGGCAAGCTCATGGAAGCCCTGCCGGTCTTCCACGAAGCCGTCGAGGTGTTCGAGCGCATCGGCGATGCCTGGTACTACGCGATGGGGACGGGCAGCCTGTCATGGTGCTACTTCGCCCTGGATCAGCCTCGAGAGGCGACACGCTGGGCGGTCCAAACGCTCATCCGATATCACGAGCTCCGGGACACGACGACCGCGACGATCAGCCTGGCCACGTGTGCCAGCATCGCGCTCGAAGGCGGCAGGGCCGAGGAGGCCGCCGTCCTGCTCGGGGCATTCGACAACCTGTGTGAGGTCTACGGGGTGAAGCCACCTGCGGGCATCCTCCACGTGATCACGGGCGCCAACATCGAGCAGCGGGCGCGCGAGGCACTCGAGCCTGAGGAATACGCCCAGGCGACGGAGCGCGGGCGGCGGCTGACCCTGGACGAGGCCGTTGCCCTGGTGATCGAGCTCAGCAAGGGCACCGATCCCCACGCGGCAACCGGTCAGTAGGCCGCCAGCGTCCGGATCCCGTCGGCGATCTTCTCGGGGTTGACCATGAACCAGTCCTCGAGGGCGTGGTTGTACGGCACGGCCGGCACTTCAGGGCCGGCGACCCGCGTCACCGGGCCGTCGAGGTAGTCGAACGCCTCCTCGGCGACGATCGCGGCGACCTCGGCGCCATAGCCACCGAACCGGTTGTCCTCGTAGACGATCAGGCACTTGCCGGTCTTGCGCACCGAGTCGAGCAGGGTCTCCGTGTCGAGGGGCCGAAGGGTCCGAAGGTCGACGACCTCCGCGCTGATCCCATCCTCTGCCACGCGATCGGCGGCCTCCAGCGCGTAGTGGGCCATCAGGCCATACGCGACGACGGTGACCTGCGTCCCGGGATGGGTGATCGCGGCCTTGCCGAGGGGCACCACGTAATCGGTATCGGGGACCTCGCCACGCACCGAGCGGTACATCTTCTTGTGCTCGAAGAAGAGGACCGGATCCGGGTCGCGGATCGAGGAGCGGAGCAGCCCGCGGGCGTCGTGCGGGGTGGATGGCACGACGACCTTGAGCCCGGGCACGTGGGTGAAGAACGCCTCCACGGATTGCGAGTGGTAGAGCGCGCCGTGGACGCCGCCGCCGTATGGCGCCCGGATCGTCATCGGCACGCCGTAGCCGTTGTTCGAGCGGTAGCGCATCCGGGCGGCCTCGGACACGATCTGGTTGAACGCCGGGAAGATGAAGTCGGCGAACTGGATCTCGGCCACCGGGCGGAGTCCGTTGACCGCGGCCCCGATCGAGGTGCCGACGATCATCGATTCGGTCAGCGGTGTGTCGATGACGCGGTCGTCGCCGAACTCGGCCCAGAGGCCGTCCGTCGCCAGGAACACCCCACCCTTCTTGCCCACGTCCTCGCCGAGGACGATGACCGTCGGGTCACGGCGCATCTCATCGGCAAGCGTCTCGCGTATCGCATCGATGAACGTGCGAGGCGGCATCAGTAGTCCGCTCCGGCGGAGCCATCGGCATAGACGTAGCGGGTCGCTCCGGCAGGGTCCGGATCGGCCTGGGATTCCGCGTAGTCGGTGGCGTCCTCGACGGCGGCCTTGATCTCGGCGGCCAGCCGCTCCTCGATCTCGTCGGTCAGGACGCCGGCATCCCGGAGCTGCTTGTGGAAGCGGGGCAGGGCATCGTTGCCACGCTCCGAATCGAGCTCCGCGGCCGATCGGTACTTGGTCTGCTGGTCGTCCGATGAGTGCGCCGTCAGGCGGGTCACCTTCGCCTCGATCAGGCTGGGCCCTTCGCCGGCCCGCGCCCGGGCCACCGCCTCACGCGTCGCGGCGTAACAGGCGAGGACGTCGGTGCCGTCGACGACCACGCCGGGGATCCCGTACCCGGCCGCCCGATCGGCGACGTTGGCGATCGACACCTGCATCGCGGCCGGCACGCTGATGGCGTACCCGTTGTTCTCGACCACGAAGACGAATGGCAGCTTGTGGATCGCCGCAAAGTTGAGGCCCTCGTGGACGTCGCCCTGGTTCGAGGAGCCCTCGCCCATGCTGGTCATCGCGACCTGCCCGGTCTTGCGAATCTTGGCCGCGAGGGCGATCCCAACCGCGTGCAGGAGCTGGGTCGCGACCGGCGATGACACGGAGACCAGGTTGTGCTCGTGGCTGCCGTAGTGGCCGGGCATCTGGCGACCGCCGGACGACGGATCGTTGGCCGTCGCGTACTGGGCGGTCATGATGTCCCGCGGACTCATCCCGAAGGTGAGACAGGTCGCGATGGAGCGGTAGAACGGCGCGATCCAGTCCTTGCCCTTCTCGAACGCCCAGGCGATCCCGACCTGTGCTCCTTCGTGGCCTTGCCCGCTGATCACGAACGGGATCCGGCCGGCGCGGTTGAGGATCCACATCCGCTCGTCGACTGCACGCGCCAGCGCCACGAGCCGATACATCTCGATCAGGTCGGCGTTTGACAGCCCGAGGTCGGCTCCCAGGTCGGCCCTGGTCCTGGACTCACGGCGCTTGGTCACCGCCATCCGGCAGGCTCCGTCTAGAAGTTGATCGATTGTCCGTCGACGGCCATCGACGCCTCGCCCACCACTTCGGACAGGGTCGGATGCGCGTGGGTGGCACGCCCGATTTCCCAGGGCGTGGCGTCGAGCTCGAAGGCCAGCGAGGCTTCGGCGATGAGGTCGGTTGCGTGCGGCCCGATGATGTGGACGCCGAGCGTGTCGTCGGTCGCGACATCCTTGATGACCTTTGCGAAACCCTCGTACTCGCCCCCGATGAGCGCCTTGGCGATCGCCTGGAACGGCACCTTGCCGATCTTGACGTTCAGCTCGCGCTCGGCGCACTGCGCCTCGGTCAGGCCGATCGATGCGATCTCGGGCCGGCAGTACGTCGCCCTCGGCTGCTTCGTGTAGTCCATCTCGTGCACGTCCGCGTCGCCTGCGATGGTGTGCGCTGCGATCAGGCCCTCGTGGGCGGCGGTGTGCGCCAGCCAGAGCCCACCGATCACGTCGCCGATCGCGTAGAGGTGCGGCTCCTTCGTACGCATCTTCCCGTTGACCTTGATGACGCCACGATCGGTCTCGACCTTGGTCGTCTCGAGGCCGATGTCCTCGACGTTGGCGGCACGGCCGGTGGCGACGAGCAGAACCTCCGCGCCGATCTCGGCGGCATCCTTGCCCTCGGGCCCCACCGTCAGCCGCACCCCTGTCTTGTCCGTCTTCACCGAGGCCACGTCAAACCGGGCGTTGGTCATCACGGTGATCCCGCGCTTGGTGAAGCTTCGTTCCAGGAGCTTGCCGACCTCGGCATCCTCGAGCGGCACGATGCCCGGCAGGTACTCGAGCAGGGTCACCTTGACCCCGACATCATGGAAGAAGCTCGCGAATTCGACGCCGACCGCTCCGGCGCCGACGATCACGACGTCCTTGGGCAGCGCGGTGAGCCTGAGCACGTCATCGCTCGTGAGGATCCGCTTGCCGTCCGGCGTAAGACCGGGCAGCGACTTCACCCGCGAACCGGTGGCGATGATGATGTCCGTGGCATTCAGCACCCGGTCGCCGCCCGCGGGCTTGCCATCGTCGCCCTGCTGGGCCACCCGGACCTTGCCCGGGCCTTCGAGCTTGCCGCGGCCCGCGATCCAGGTGACCTTGTTCTTGTCGACCAGGCTTTTGAGGCCCGTCCACATGCGCTTGACCACGGCATCCCTGCGGGTGGCAACCGCCGGGTAGTCGACGACTGGTTCGCCCGACAGGGTCAGCCCGTAGTCGGCTGCGTGGCGGACCCGGTCGGCGAAGGCGCCTGACTCGAGCAGCGCCTTGGTCGGGATGCAGCCCCGATGGAGGCACGTGCCGCCGATCTTGTCCTCGTCGACGAGGGCGACCTTGAGGCCCAGTTGCGCTGCCCGAAAGGCGGCCGAATAACCGCCCGTGCCGGCACCGAGCACGACAAGGTCGAAGTCATTGGAGGAGCCGACGGCCATGGGTCAGGGTGCCTCAGGGTGCCACGTGACCGGCACGGATTGGCCGGCTGGGCGGATGGGTCATCGTGCTCGATGGTACGCGCGGCGTTGCGAGACGCGCAACCGAGGGCGCGGGCTTCCCCGGTGCTAGACTCCGGCCGCGGATGCCGGATCGGACGGCGTCCCGATCGCGACTGGAGCGTGCCGTTGGACCTTGCGCCCGTCCTCCGCACCGCCGTCCTGATGCTGGTGGCGTACCTCGCCGGCTCGATCCCAGTGGGCGTGCTCGTGGCCCGGTTGTCGGGCGGCACCGATCCCCGGACGATCGGATCGGGCAGGACCGGCGGAACCAATGCCCTTCGTGCGCTGGGCCGCAAGTGGGCGGCCGTCGTCGTCATCGGTGACCTGGCCAAGGGCGCCCTCCCGGTCCTGCTGGCCCGGTTCGTGACGGGCGGCGATGCGCTGGCGGAAGCGTTGTGCGCGGCCAGTGCCGTCGCCGGGGCGATCTGGTCGGTGTTCGCCGGGTTCCGCAGCGGCCGCGGTGTCGGGACCGGGGTCGGGACCATGCTGGTCATCCAGCCGCTGGCGGTCGTCCTCGCGGCGCCGGTGTTCATTGGCGCCATCCTTGTGACCCGGTATGTCTCGCTCGGATCGCTGCTCGGATCGGCGGCCATGCTCCCGGTGATGGTGCTGTTCGTGCTGGTCGCCCCCGGAACCCCGCTGTCCTATGTCCTGTACGCGGCGGTCGGCGCGGGACTCATCTGGCTGGCCCACTCCGACAACATCGACCGCCTCCTCCACGGCACGGAACGCAAATTCGACCTCGACCTGCTCGTGGGACGACGCCCGAACGGCGGTTAGCGGCGCTGGCGGATCCGTGAATCCGCCGCTGGGACGGTGCAGGCGAAGGCGCCCGGGAAGAGAGGGAGCGAGCGCACTAGGAGTGCGTGAGCGACCGGCGGAGCGAGCAACGCAAGCCTGCGCCGCCCCAGCGGCGGCCGAATTGACCGCCCGAAAAGGAGAAACCCGGGTCGGCTGACGACCCGGGTCGGTGATTCGGCCGCGCCGAGAGGGTCAGTCAGCCGCCGCGCTGGCTTCGGAAGCAGTCGCTGCAGTAGACCGGCTTGCCGCTGGTGGGGCGGAACGGGACCTGGGCCTCGCGACCGCAGCTCGAGCACGTGGCGGTGAACATCTCGCGCGGGCCGCGATCGCGGGAGCCGTAGCCGCCGCCACCGTAACCACCGCCGCCCGAGCCACCCGCCGAATAGCCCCCGCCGGCGCCGTAGCCACCGTACGAGCTACCACCGCCCTCAGCGTTGCGTGCGGCCTTGCGGCTCGCCCGGCAGCTGGGGCAACGGCGAGGCTCGGTGAAGCCACGCTGTGCGTAGAAGTCCTGCTCGGATGCGGTGAACACGAATTCCTGTCCACAGTCCGCACAGGTCAGGTTCTTGTCGTTGTACACGAAAACGAAACTCCTCTCGGTAGCCGGCGCGAGCCCATCGGGTTTTCTCGCGTCAGCCGTGAGAGGAGTCCGAGTTGCGTCGACCAACGTTCTGGCCGCGGACGCTTCCACGGCGTTTACGAGCGGGATAGTACGCGGTGCATCTGGGCTTGCATAGACCTGACTTTTGGCGGTCAAACAGGCTCCAAAACGTGCGGCTCCGAGCCCTCGGCGAACGGGCAGCGAGCCTCGCCCCCAGGGGTCAATCGACGGGAGCCTGTCGGCTGTCCGGAGGCTCCGTGCCGCCGGGTGGCGGCACGGCATATTCCAGGCGCGCCGACGCGAGATACGTCTGCACCTCGAGGGCCTGGCGGGACGCGCCCCAGCCGAGCTCGGCGCCAAGGATGGCCGCGACGCGCGGTGCGATGGACTCGCCCCGGTCGGGCAGCTCGGCGGCAAGCCGCATCCGGCGAGCCAGCACGTCATCGAGCGACATGGCGGCTTCCTGTCGAGCCGCCCATGCCACCTCGGCCTCGATGAACGCGCGGTTCGGAACGAGCGGTCGGAGCAGGTCGAGTTCGGCGCCAAGGGCAACGATCGCCGGAGCCTCGGTGCCATATCGGCCCACGAGCTGGTCGGGCACCTTCGGCCCGATCGCGGCGAACGCGGCGATCGTCCTCAGCTCGCTGGCGATCCGGGCCTGCGCGTCGGTTTCAGCGGCACCGACCAGGCGCCACTCTGCCGTTCGCGACGGTCGTTCCCTCGCGGCGTCGCGACCGAGAACCGCATCGATCACGTCCCGCGCCATGACGCGATAGGTCGTGTACTTGCCACCGCCGATCCCGACGACGCCGTCGGCATCCACGCTGACCCGGTGCTCGCGGGATGCCTTGACGGTCGAGCCGCTGGCTGCCGCGACCAGGGGTCGAAGACCCGAATACGTGCCCACCACGTCGTTGCGGTCGAGGGTCACGTCCATCGCGTCATTGACCGTCGCCAGGAGCCGATCGACCTCCCAGCCGGCCGCGGTGGGTCGCTCGGGCGACCCGTCGAACAGGGAATTGGTCGTGCCAATCAGCCAGTGATCCGTCCACGGCACGAGGAACACGACCTTGCCCGGGACGCGGATCGTCAGACCGGTTCGATTCGGGATGCGGTCGCGTGGGACGACCAGGTGCGAACCACGGCTCGGCATGATCCTTGTCGCGCCACCAAGCGGATGACCGGGCTGGGCGGCCCAGACGCCCGTGGCGTCCACGACGCCGCGGGTGGCGACCTCGAGGTCCTGGCCCGACGTCCGGTCGTGGACCACGAGCACCTTCGTGTCGGTCGACGAACCTGGCCGCAGCCCCATCGCCCGCAGCCTGGTCACGGCGACGCCTCCGGCGAGCTGAGCGGTCCGGGCGACGGCCAGGGTGTACCTCGCGTCGTCCTCGACACCATCGTGGTACAGGAGGCCCCCTCGGAGACCGCTGCCTCGAAGGGTCGGGGCAAGATCCAGCGTCTCGATCCGCGACAACCGGCGGTGCCAGCCCCCATCCCGCCGCGCGCCGAGTAGGTCGTACAGGGTCAGTCCCGCGTCGTAGAACGCCTTCGACAGGTACGGGATCCCGTAGATCGGGAAGAGGAACGGCTCGATGCGGACGAGGTGCGGGGCCAGGGCGAGGAGGCGTGACCGCTCCGCCAGGGCTTCCCCGACGAGACCGAACCGGAACTGTTCGAGGTACCGAAGACCGCCGTGGATCAGCCGCGACGAGCGCGAGGAGGTGCCGGCGGCAAAGTCCTCCTGCTCGACGAGGGCCGCCCGCATGCCCCTCGACACCGCGTCGAGCAGCGCTCCGGCGCCGACGATCCCGCCGCCGACGATGACCACATCCCAGGTTTCGGCGGTGAGGGCAGCAACCGCCGCCCGACGGCGATCGAGCGTTGGCGTCCACGGATTCGAGCCCGGGCCGGACTCGAGGGTCACCGGTCTGGCGCCTGCGGGTCGCGCCGCGAGATCCTCCATAGCAGCCAGCCGGTTCCGACGATCAACACGGCGATCGCGATCGGCGTGTGGAACACGACCGCCTGGACCTCCGTCGGGAGCAAACCGGTGATGACACCGGCGCCGAGCACTACCGCGACGGCCGCGGCTGCCACCGAGACGACTTCGAACCAGCCCGGTTGACGACCGGCGGGCTTGGACTCAGCCACGATCGGCAGCCGCCGGGATCCCGATCGGAGCGACCAGGACCTTCCCGGCGTAGGCAGCGCCGCGCCGGGTCAGCAGGCCGGTCTTCGGCCGATGGAACGTGACGGTGAGGTCGGCACGGACCGCGGGTTGGGAGGGTTCGCCGCTCGACAGGTCGATGGCGGTCGGGGTATCCACGGCGACGACCGGCACACCGCCGGCCCGCGCTCGCTCGATGACCTCGACGGCAGTCCTGATCGGGTCTCGCAGGCTCCCACGGACGCCGGTTCCAAGCAGGGCGTCGACGATCACTGCGGCTTTGTCGATGCCGGTCGCGAACATGGCGACATCGCGGGCCACGGGCAGGTGCACCTTGTCGATGCCCGCGTCCCGCGCAATACGATCCCAGTTCCGGGCCGCCGCCGCGCCTTTCGGGCGGGATTCCGTGGCGACCACGCCGACGATGACCCGTGCTCCTGCCAGCGCCAGGCGGCGGGCGACCACGTAGCCGTCGCCGCCGTTGTTGCCGGGGCCGCACAGGACGACGATCGGTCCGGTCCCCCACCGCCCGACGTCGATGGCCAGGGCCTTGACGGCCGCGGCGACGGCCGTGCCGGCGTGCTCCATGAGGCGCTCCTGGGGGTATCCGAGCGCCTGGGCCTTGTGGTCGGCACCGGTCATCATCTCGGCCGAGATCGCCGGTAGCGCCGATCGAGCAGCCCAGAGCCGACGGAGTCCACGAAGGTCCAGCGAGAAGATCGCGGGATCGTCGGCGGGCAGGCGGGGCGTGGCGTCCGGCGCGGCTGGCTGCGACGACGCGTCAATGGGCATGGCCATCGAAGGGTAGCCGACCCACGCGGGCGTGGCGGCGCGAGACCTGAGCCCCGCGGCGCGAGACGTGAGCCGTGGCGCAAGACGCGACCGGACTTACCCCACCGGAAGGCGTACTCGTGGGCCTGCGCCCGTGGCAGGATCGCCGCCGTCGAGCTCCACGAGGCCCTCGCGGGCAAGCGCGTCCAGGGCGACGAGGACCGCTTCGCGGTCGTGCGTGCCGATCGGACCGTCGATCACCACCCATTCGTCGTCTGCGGCCGAACGCAGCCGATCGACGATTCGGCCTCGCAGCCATCGCGAGGTGTCCGGAAACGGGGGCGCGACCTCGCGCATCGCCCGCCTGGATCCGGTCGGGCGCACCTGGGCCGCGCGAGGCGACGAGGAATCGGCCGGCGCGGCCTCAGCCCGGTCTGCTCCGGCGAATCCGGCGTAGCGGCACCAGGTGGCCGCCGGGCATACCGCACACGCCGGATGCCGAGGTAGACAGACCGTCGCCCCGAGATCCATGAGGGCGTGGGTCCATGCCCCGGGCTCACCTTCCGGAACGGCCCTATCTGCCACGACCTGCAGCGCCGGGGCGGCAAGACCCCCGGCATCACCGGCGACGATCCGCCCGATGACGCGCCGGACGTTCGTGTCGACGGCGCCAACCGGCTGCCCGAAGGCGATCGCGGCAATGGCGCGAGCCGTGTAGACGCCCACACCTGGCAGCTCCTCCAGAGCGCCGAGGTCGGCTGGTACCCGGCCACCATGGACATCGACGATCCGACGGGCTGCGCGCCAGAGGTTGAGGGCCCGCCGGTTGTATCCGAGGCCGTGCCAGGCCCTGAGCACATCCGCCGGCGTCGCCGACGCCAGGCTCGCAACGGTCGGAAACAAGTCCATGAACCGGACCCACGACTCGCCGGCCCTCGTCGCCTGGGTCTGCTGGGCCATGGCCTCCGACACGAGGATCGCGTACGGATCGCGTGACCCACGGAACGAGAGCTTCCGGCCATGCAGCGCGTACCAGCCAAGGATCGCCTCGTGCAGCGCGGGCCACGGTGGCCCATCCACGGGCGGGACGGCGGCACGGTCGGACGTCGCGGTCTTGGGCACGACCGTACGATAGTGGCGGATCCCGTGCGGAGGTGGCGATGCGGTTCGGCGCGGCATTCTGGATCAATCGGACCAGTTGGCCCGATCTTCGCGATGCCTGCTTCGCTGTCGAACGGGCCGGCTGGGACACGCTCTGGATCGACGACCACCTCCTCGCCGACGAGGGCGATTGGACCGACGCCAAGCTCGAGGGCTGGGCGACACTGGCGGCGCTGGCGGCCCTGACCCACCGCGTCAGGCTCGGACTCCTCGTGGGCGCCAACACCTTCAGGAGCCCGGGCTTGACCGCCAAGCTCGCCGCCACGC
This sequence comes from uncultured Chloroflexia bacterium, assembly GCA_963809045.1. Classification (GTDB taxonomy): domain Bacteria; phylum Chloroflexota; class Limnocylindria; order Limnocylindrales; family CSP1-4; genus SPCO01. The sequence goes on along the minus strand of CAWEHW010000004.1, from coordinate 1,387,424 downwards.
TGGACCACATGTCCGACGGACGGGCCATCCTGGGACTGGGTGGTGGGTGGTTCGAGCGCGAACACGACGCATTCGGCCTGGACTTCGGATCGGGTTTCGGCGACAGGCTGGATCGTCTCGAGGAGGCCGTCATCCTCATCCGCCGCCTGCTCGACGGGGAGCGGGTGACCCACGACGGCCGGTACTACACGATGCGCGATGCGGTCTGCGCGCCCCGTCCGGTCCAGCCACGACTGCCGATCATGATCGGCGGCTCCGGGCCAACCAAGACGCTGCGGACGACCGCGCGTCACGCCGACCTATGGAACGGCTTTGGGACACCGGACCGAATCGCGACAACCAGTGACCTGCTCCGAGAGCGCTGCGACGAGGTCGGCCGTGCGTTCGAGGCGATCGACCGGACCGTCACGGTCCACGCGGTGATCCGCGACGATCCGATCGCCGCCGCCGACGCGTGGGACGAAACCGCCCATGCCCACGGGATCGTCGGGCGGATCGGCGCGGATGGCGGTGAACGCGGCCTGTCCGTCGGCGGTCCACCAGGTGACGTCGCCGCGTTCATCGACGGCTACGGTGCAATCGGCGTCCAGGAAGTCATCGTCGTGTTCCGGGCGCCGTTCGATTACGAGACGATCGAGCGCCTGGACGAGGTCCGTCAGGCCGTCGAGTCGAAGAGCCAGCGCATGCCCTCGGTTGGCGCGTAGAGCCAGCTCGGCAGGTACGTGCTCGCGTAGATGAACTCGTAGGTTTCCTTCTCGATCTCGAACGCGCGAACGAGCGCCGGATCGACGTCGATCGGCGAGCCCGCCTCGCGCAGACCGATCCGATAGGCGTCGAGGAACCGATCGTGGGCGCGGCGGAGCCAGGCGTCGAGGTCCAGGCCTCGGCGGTCGGGCAATCTCGCCGGGTCGGCGGCCGCCCGCCGTTCCGCGCTCCGGGCAACGTGGTCGAGTGACCGCAACATCGACGCCACATCGCGAAGCGGCGATCCATGGGCCCGGCGCTCTTCGAGCCGCCGGGTGGGCTCCCCTTCGAAGTCGACGACACGGTAGCCGTCGGCGGCGATCAGGACCTGCCCGAGGTGGTAATCGCCGTGGACCCGGCTGAGCAACGGGGGTGACGGCAGCGCCTCGAACAGCGTCAGCTCGGCAGCGATCGACGGCGCCAGACCCCGCAACACCCGACCGGACTCGCCGGGCGTCACCTCCAGGGCGCGAGCCAGCTGGCGCTGGGCGGTCCTGCCCCATGCTCGAAGCTCGTCGCGCGACGCCGAGCGTGGCTCAAACTCGGGCACACCGCGCGCATCGCCGAGGGCGGCGTGCAACCCTGCCGTCAGCGACCCGAGGTCTGCCGCCACCTCGGTGGCGAATTCGACGCTGACCTCGCCCGGGGCCATGAGCCAGCCGGCGAGTTCTTCGGCCAGCGCCTCGAACGCGTCCGCGCCGTCGGCGACGAACGCCTGGGCGATTGCCACGGTCGATGCGCCGGAGGTCGCCGACACGACCTCCGCGTATCCGGCCAGCGGAGGGACGGCGGGGAAGCCGGCCACCTCGGTCAGGAAGGCCACGAGCTCCAGCTCCGGGTTCAGCCCCGCCTCGAGCCGGCGGTACGCCTTGAGGAGAATCCGCTCGCCGAGCACGACCGACGTGTTCGACTGGTCGGCGCCGAGCGCTCGCTCGAACAAGGTCGCTGAGGTATCCGCCTCCGTCAGGAGCGCCTGCAACGCCGCGCCAGGACGGCACACCAGCGCGGCCCGGATCGGTCCGGCCGCTCCGTGCTGCGAGCCGGCATCGACCCGGATGGACGGGACGGTCCGGCCGTCTGCGATCGCGGTCATCAGCGCGCCCCAGGTGCCGTCACCACCGTCAGCCACGCGGAGCGGTCGGCCGGTCAGGGCGAACGAGTAGCGCTCGCTCGAGGCGTCGTCAAGATCGAGTGCCGCGATCGCCAGGACATGGGGGCCGACAGGATCCAGGACGAACGCGTCCTCGAGACGGACGCCTGAAACCGTCCTGCCCTTGGCGCCGAACCAGCGAGCAGCAGCCAGCTCGGACCGGTCGAGTCGATCGAGCGCCGCGGCGACGTCGCCGCGGCCGATCTCGATGGCGATCGGATCAGGGTCCGCGGGGCGGACTAGGTACCCGTGTTGATCATGATGTGCTTGACGAACGTGTAGTCCTCGAGCGCGTACTTCGAGCCGTCCTTGCCCCAGCCCGACTGCTTGACGCCGCCGTGCGGGGTCTCCGACGTGAGCGTGAAGTGCTCGTTGACCCAGACATGTCCGAAGTCGAGCGCCTTCCCGACCCGCATCGCCTTGCCGATGTCGCTCGTGAAGATCGACGAGGCGAGCCCGTACGGGGTGTCATTCGCCCATTGGACGGCCTGCTCCTCGTCGCTGAACCTCTGGACCGTGACGACCGGCCCGAAGATCTCGTCCTGGATGATCTCGGACTTCTGATCCGGGTTGGCGATGATGGTCGGCGCGTAGTAGGCGCCCGGACGGTCCGGTCGATCGCCGCCGAGCACGACTTCGGCGCTCCCGCGTGCCCGGTCGACCATGCCCTGCACCTTGTCGGCCTGCGCACCGGCGATGAGCGAGCCCATCTCGATGTCGTCGCCTTCGGCCGGGTCGCCCCACTTGATCGTTCGGACCTGGTCGGCAAGCGCCGATACGAAGTTGTCGTACACGCCGGGTCCCGCGATCACACGGGTCGCCGCGGTGCAGTCCTGACCCGCGTTCCAGTAACCCGCGAAGCGGAGGGTTTCGGCCGCGAGCCCGATGTCGGCGTCGTCAAACACGATGATCGGCGCCTTGCCGCCAAGCTCCAGGTGGAGCCGCTTGACTGTCTCGGAGGCGATCCGGGCCACCCGCTTGCCGGTCGCGGTGTCGCCGGTGATGGACACCATCCGGACCTTCGGGTGACCGACGAGGGCATCGCCGATCTCTGCCCCCGACCCGGACAGGACGTTGATCACGCCGGCAGGCAGGATACCGGCCAGGATCTCAGCAAAGGCGAGGGCGGTCAGCGGCGTTCGCGCCGACGGCTTGAGGACGACGGTGTTCCCGGTCGCGAGCGCCGGGCCGACCTTCCACGACGCCATGTACAGCGGATAGTTCCAGGGGGCAATTGAGGCCACGACGCCGATCGGGTCGCGCCGGATGATCGACGTGTGCCCAGCCGCGAACTCGTTGGCGGCAAGGCCATCCATGACCCGCGCGGCGCCGGCGAAGAACCGGAACAGGTCCGCGCAGACGGCCATCTCGTCCACTGCCGCGCCGACCGGCTTGCCTGCGTTGGCGCTCTCCAGGCGGCCGAGCTCGTCGCCCTTGGCCTCGAGCGCGTCGGCGATCTTGAGGAGCATCAGCGAGCGGTCCTGCGGCGTCGTCTTGCGCCACTCGCCAAAGGCCGTTTCTGCGGCATTGACCGCGCGATCCACGTCCTCCGGGGAGCTGGCCGGGACGCTCGCAATGACCTTGTCGTTCGCCGGGTTGATGACCTCGGCGGTTCGTCCGTCCGCGGCGTCGACGAACTTCCCGCCGATGAGCTGCTGGTAGGTCTTGACGCGTTCGAGGACGTCGGTCACGGAGTTGCCTCCTTGGGGTGTCGAAAAGGTCAGTTGAGTGTCACGCCATCGTACGCCGGACCGAAAGGCCGTCCCGCCACGTGGTCGCCCTTGGTAGGTGTCGCGGATGACCGCGTCAGCCGGCTACCGGTTCGCCCGTAGCCGCGACTCGTTCGATCAGGTCGGCGCCTCGCACTGTGCCGGGACTCGCCTTCAGCCGCTTCGAGATCGCGCCGAGGCGCGTCGCGAGCGTGGCGTCGGCGAGGAGCTCGTCGATGGCATCTGTCAGCTCCTCGTCCCGGAAGTCGTACGTCGCGAGCCGCCGACCGAACCCGGTCTCGTCGACCCGCTGGGCGTTGTCGACCTGGTCCCAGAACAGCGGCAGCACGATCATCGGCTTCCCGTGGTGGAAGCATTCCGTGACCGTGTTGTTGCCGCCGTGGGTGATCACGAGGTCGACCTGCGGCAGGATCGCGGGTTGCGGCAGGAAACCTTCGCCCGTCTGGTTGTCATGAAGGGTGATCTGTTCGGCGAGGGGACCCTTCGAGACGATGATCCGATGCTCCGTCGTCGCCAGCAGGTCGACCAGGCGCTGCATCAGCCCGACGTCGGCGGACCCGAGGCTGCCGAGCGAGAGGTAGATCAGTGCGCCGTCGCGCTCACGCAGGTGCTCGGGAAGCTCCCAGGTCGTCTCGGCGGCCCGGACGGACGAGTCCAGGCGCTGCCAGGTCGGAGCGAGCGTCCGCTCGCGTGGGTAGTCCGCTTCGGCCGGGTACAGGTAGAGGTTCAGCCAGGGTGACTCGGCGATGAAGTCCGGCCCATTCGTCCCGAACCTGAGCCCGGTTTCACCGTGGGCGCGGCAGAAGGCGTCGAAATCGCCCCACATGTCGCGGTGGGTGCGGTCGACCTCGGCCAGGAAGGCGGGCCAGTCCCGAGGATCGTTCGATGGGAGGCCCGACGAAAAGGGCGGTACGGCGGGATCCTTGAGCTCCGCGGGGTTGCACGAGGCGATCCGGATCCAGGGCCGACCCGATGCCGCGAGGGCCGGGAACCCGACAACGTTGTCTTCCACGATCGCGTCCGGGGCGAGCTCGTCGACGATCTCGGCCAGTCGCGGGTTCACGTACTTCGACCCATCGATCAGGGCCTGCCAGGTCGGCGCGATGAACTCCTCGAGCTGGACGATCGTGGGCTTGCGGAACACCGGCGCCGTGTCGCGGATGAAGTCGATCCAGAACTGTCCCGGAATCTCGGGCACCTCCGGCGGCGGTCCGAGGCGCATCAGTCGCTCCTCGAACCCTTTCGCCTCCAGCGTCCCTGCGAACGACTCCTCGACGACGAACACAACGCGGTGACCCCGCGCCCGCAGGACCTGGCCGATCCCCACACAGTTGTTGGTCGGTCCGAAGGCGCCCTCCGGGAAGAAGACGATCGTTCGGGTGTCGCTCACGTCGGGATCATGGCGGACCCGGCCGCGCTCGTGCTCAGTGGCCCTGCAGGACGGAACGCAACCGCTGGTACTCGAGCTCGTCGATCTCGCCCTGCGCCAGTCGGGTCCGAAGCGCATCCAGCGCCGGGTCGCGGGTGGGTGACGTCGCGGGCATGAACCGGTGCATGGTCCGTGCGACGACCACGATCAGCACGTAGAAGAGCAGCGCGATCAACACCAGGGCGACGAGGGCAAAGAGCGGGGCGAGCAGCTGACCGACGTCCGGGAGACTCATGGCGTGCGGTTGAGCCTACCGCGCTCCCGCAAGCGCGAGTGCCGCCCCGAGGACGACGACGCCTCCTGCGGCGACCGCCACGTCCAGGGCCGTCCAGCGAATCGGGCGATAGGCGGTGCGGTCACCAAGGCCAAATGCCCGCGCGTCCATGGCCAGGGCCATCCGGTCCCCATGGCGAATGGCCAGGACGAGAAGACCCAGCACTAACCTGGGATGCCAGCTCCAGCGCAGTCCGCGGATGCGGCGTGCCTGGCGCAGGGTGGTGAGGTCCTCCGCGAACGTCGGAACCGCCTGGTAGGCCGCGAGTGCCCCGTAGGCAAATCGTTCTGGCACCCGGGCTTGCTGGACCAGCGAATCGACCAGCCGGGTCGAATTGGTGGTCAAGGCGAAGACCGCCCCGACCGACGCGATGGCCACCACCCGGAGACCGACGCCGATCGCGGTCGCGAGCGCTTCCCCGGTGATCCGGAGCGGCCCGATCCGAATGAGCTCGGTCGCGAGAGGGTCCGGATTGGCCGCGCCGAAGACCGTGTTGCCGACCGTGACCACCAGGGCGACGACCCAGAGTGGCGTCAACGCGCGCGCCAGGGCCCGCGGTGGGATCTCGCCCAGCACGATTCCGGCTACGAGCGCGACCAAGGCGATGCCGACCGGCGGCCCCGGTTGGGTGGTCGCCGCCAGGCCGATCAGCCACGCCACCGCGACACCGAGCTTGGTGAGCGGACTCGTCCGGCCCAGGACGGTCGCCTGCCGATCGTCGGGGACGGACGCGGGCAGGATCATGCGGTCACCACGACGTCGTCGCCAACCAGCCAGCCATCCTCGAGCGTGACTACCCGCTCGGCGACCTCGCCGACGAACCGCATGTCGTGGGTCGCGGCAATCAGGCAGGTTCCCGCCGTCACCATCTCCCGGACGATGCCGAGCAATGCGTCATACCCGTTTCGGTCCTGGCCGAAGGTCGGTTCGTCGAGGATCAGGAGCGCGGGGCGTCGGACCAGGGAGCACGCGAGGGAGAGTCGCCGCTGCTCGCCACCGGACAGGCGATAGGGACTTCGCTCCCCGAACATACCGAGCGGCAGACCCAGGCGGTCCATCAGCCGAACGGCGTCCTCGAGCTCGACAGGGCCCAACCCCAGGCTGATCTCGTCGACGACGCGCTGGGTCAGGAATTGCTGCTCGGGGCGTTGGAAAACATATCCGGCCACCCGTGCCAGCATCGCCGGCGCGATCAGTGCCGGGTCCAGGCCGGTCAAGGAGACGGTCCCGCGCTGCGGTCGCAGGAGTCCGACCAGCAGGCGGGCCAGGGTGGACTTCCCACCGCCGTTCGGACCGACGAGGGCGATCCGCTCCCCGGCACTCGCCCTGAAATCGATGTCGCGCAGGATCGGCGTGCCGCGGTCGTACCCGAATCGCAGGTGACGTGCGACGAGCACCTCCTGGGCGCCGGCGGCCGGGATCCGAGCCGACGGCGCGTCGGCGGGGTCCGTCGTCCCGGGCAGCCAGATCCCGGCAGCAGCCATCTGCGGCCCCGCCTCCCGGAGCACGACGTCCGGGCGGCCGACTGCGATCGGCGATCCGTCCGGCCCGAGCGCGAGGACGACATCAGCGAGCGGCCATGCGGCATCCACGTGATGCTCGACCAGCACGATCGTCGCCGCGCGGCTCGCCTGAAGGTCGGTGAGGCGCTCGAAGAACGCCGCTGCGCCGGCCGCGTCGAGGTTGGCCGTCGGTTCGTCGAGGACCAGCAGACGAGGTTCGGCGGCGAGGACGCCCGCCAGGGCGAGCCGTTGCTGCTGTCCACCCGACAGGGTCCGCGTCTGGCGCCGTTCGAAGCCGCCCAGACCAACCGAATCGAGCACGGCCGGAACCGTGGCCATCATCCGGCTCCTTGGCCAGCCGCGATTCTCGAGTCCGAACGCAACGTCGTCCTCCACGCGGTCGAGCACGATCTGCACGGCGGGATCCTGGAAGACGAGCCCGACCGCGGCGGCAAGGGCGGCCGGCTCGTAGTCGATCGTTGCGCGCCCATCGATGGTCAGGGACCCAGCGACCGTGCCACCGATCTCACGCGGCACGAGACCGGCGACAGCCAGACCGAACGTGCTCTTGCCCGAGCCCGACGGTCCGACCACGAGGAGGCACTCGCCCGGCTCCAGATCGAGATCGATGCCTTGCAGGGCCGGCTTAGAGGCGCCTCGATACGTGAACCCGTACTCGCGGGCTCGAAGCGCGCCGCCGTCGGTCACGCTGGCGGACGCGCTCTCCGAACCGGTCAGGCGCGGAAGCCTTCGAGCACGCCGGTGCGGCGGAGCGCTCGCACGAGGGCGATCGATGCCGCCGGCAGCAGGATCAGGCCCGAGATCGCCATCGTGACGGCGATCACGATCAGGACGTCCGTCGCGTAGCCCGGGTACCAGACGACCACGTCGTGGCAAAACGCGGCGGCAGCGCTCGCCAGCCCCGCTGCGGCCAGGACCGGGAACGTCCACACCCGATATCGGGTGACGGCAAACACGAGTTCCGCACCGGCACCCTGCACGACCCCGGAGACGAGTGCGTCGATGCCCCAGGAGCTGCCCAGAAACGCCGACAGCCCCGCGGCAACGACCTCGGCGAAGAGCGCAGCGCCGGGCTTCCGGATGATCAACGGCGCGACGAGCGCCGGCATCAGCCAGGCTCCATACAGGATGTTCTGGGCGGGCCCGACGAACTCGACGGCGCGCCAGACCGCACCGAATGCCCAGAACGCGACTCCAAATGCCACGCCGATGACCGCGGCGACGACGATGTCCCGGGTCCTCCAGCGCGCGTCAGGGCCGGCACCGACCGCCGGTCCTCGGAGCGTGGTGGCCATGATCCGAACCTCCTCGACTCAGGCAACGCGGTCACCGGGAACGGGGACGGCGTCAACGAGTCGACGGGCCTGCTTCCTTCGCCGGTACGAACCGGATCAGGTTCCGCGGGTCTGTGGCGCTTGCCACACTCTCAGCGCGCGAGGCGCTCCCCGGAGGCGGTGTTCGGTTGTCCTCCAAGGGTAGCACGCTCCCGGAGCCATGCGATCACCTCGTCGATGATCTGCGGGCCTTCCGGCTCGTTGTGGAGCTCGTGACGGAGACCCGGATACGTCCGCCGCTCCACGTTCGGGAGGGTGGCGAGGCGTTCGGACGCAGCGGGGGGAACGAGACCGTCGTCCAGCCCGTGGAGCACGAGCGTCGGCAGGCTGAGCCGACCGAACTCGCGACGAACGCGGGCCTGCTCGGCCAACCCTTCGGCACCGAACCGCGTGGTGCTGGACTTCGCGCAGGCCGGGTCCTCGGCGACCTTCTCCCAGACCCCAGGATCCCGTGACAGGGTGCGGCCGTCGATGCCGTTCGGGACCCGGAGCGTCGGCAGGATCCGGCTGAGCACAGATGCCAGCGCCCTCTTCCAGGCCGCAAGCGTCGAATCCAGGCCCGGCGCCGTGACCACCACCAGGTCGGGTTTGGGCCTTTCCGTCAGCAGATAGCCCAGCGCCACCAGCCCGCCCATCGAGTGGCCGTACAACACGACCGGCCGACCTGCGGCCGTCGAACGCACAGCCGACAACCGCTCCGCGAGATCGTCGTGGTACTGGGCCCAGCGATCGACGTGACCGCGCCGTCCGCCCGAACCGCCCTGCCCGCGCAGGTCGAAGGCGTGGACCTCCAGGCCCTCAGCCGCCATCTGGTCACCGACGTGCTCATACCGCCCGGAATGCTCACCCAGGCCATGGACGATCAGCACCGATGCCCATGAAGGTAGAGCTGGTGGGTGGCTGGTCGTGGCGCTGGCTCGTGACCAGTGCCGGATGAGTAATCGCGTGCCGTCGGCGGCGGTGTCATGCGTGACTGTGGGCCGCATCGCTGTCCGGCTCACGTCGCCGCCGGAACGTCGACGGCAGGAGCGGAACCGAGCGCGATCCCCGCGGCGCGCGCGTCTTCCCTGCCCTGGATCTTGTAGATCACGAGGATGACCAGCACGGCGGCGACGATGTCGAAGAGATTCGAGACGACGGTCATCGTCAGACCAAGGCGGAGCTCCTCGAGGGATTCGCCCATCAGCAGGACCACAGGCACGTAGGCGAACAGGTTCCCGAACAGATAGCTGACCCACCAGGCGGCCACCAACGGCCTGGTCGGTCCTTGATTTGCCTGGGTTGCCAGCCGACGAGCCAGGTCGGAGACGATCTGGTAGGGCACCACCAGGTTGGCGAAGGGCACAAACCACCACAGGATGGCCCCACGGGGGCTTCTCGGCGGGACCCCGGCGCCGAGCGACGGCGCATTGTCGACGGCGCGTGACAGCCACGCCAGGAATGTGATGCCGCAGAGGAGGAATACGACGAGATAGATCCGGTCGATGGTCAGCGACCATTGGTCCCAGTTGTCGATCTCCGGGGTGTCGATCGTTCCGGCGAGGTACGCCGCGAGCAGACCCTCGAACGCTGAGACGTGGAGGATCTCCACCGCGTCCACGAGGAGCACCGCGAGGAGCGCAGCGACGGCAAATCGCGCCCTTGTCGCGCTTGAACGGAAGCGACTCGGCGCCTTCGGCGTGGGAAGCACCCAGCCCGTTGCCGCCTGGGGCACGTCATCGCTGGTTGCCGGTGCCGGCGGCCAAGGTCGATCGTCCATCATGTCCCTCCCCCGCGACGCTACCATGCCGACGATGTCCACCTGGGTCGAGCTTGGCGATCGAGTCTTCGTCCGACGGTACGAGTTCTACGACCAGAACATCGGCGTGGTGCTCGCGAACGGCGGCGTCCTGGTGATCGACACGAGGTCGACCCACGTGCAGGGACGGGAAGTCCTCGACGATCTCCGGATGTTGACCACGGATCCTGTCACCGTCGTGGTCAACACCCACGGCCACTTCGACCACGCCTTCGGCAACCACGTGTTCCGGCCGGCGACGATCTGGGCTCAGTCGGGCTGCCCGCCGTTCCTCGCGCGAACGGGCGAAGCGCGCCGCGCACGGATCACGGCGAGCGAGCCGACCATTGCCGCCGACCTTGCCCACGTCGTGATCGATCCGCCTGACCGCGTCTTCGACGAGACCGCGAGGCTCGAGGTCGGCGATCGCGTCGTCGACCTCCGGTACCTCGGGCGCGGTCACACTGACCACGACATCGTGATTTCCGTGCCGGACGCGGGCGTGATATTCGCCGGCGACCTGATCGAAGGCGGGAACGTACCGTTCTACAACGACGGATACCCGCTCGACTGGCCCGAGACCGGCTTCCGATTGGCCGAGCTGGTCCACGGGACCGTGGTGCCCGGGCACGGCGACCACGCAGGCCGGGCTTTCGTGACCGAGCAGGCTGAGGCCCTCCGGACGATCGCGGAGCTCGGCCGCCAGATCCACCGGAACGAGCTCGACGTGGAAGCGGCCATCGAGCGCACGCCGTTCCCGGATTTCCCGAAGGAGGACGTCCGGGCGCCGTTGCTGCGGACGGTCGCCCAGTTGAACGGCGAATTGCGCTGACGAGCGGCCGCCTCTGCGCGGGCGACCGACAGGACGATCAGGGCTGACGGGCTTAGACTCGGCCCGTGACGCGTCTCGTGGAACCGGACGTCGGAGCGGCGGCTCGGACCTTTCCAGCCAGGCCCCGGCCGATCGTCAAGGCCACCGACCTTGGCTCCGCCCAGGTCCTCAAGCACCTGGACGTGTTCCTGGTGTCCGATGGGTTCGGCGACATCCACCTCGACAGCCGCGGACTGGGCCTGTATGACGGCGATACGCGGATCCTCTCGTGCAGCGTCCTTCGCATCGCGGGCGAGCGCCCCGTCGTACTCCATTCGGACCCCGGCGGAAGCTGGCGCGGCGTCGTCCAGGCCACCAACCCCGAATACCGCAAGGACCCCGGGGACAAGATGGGCGGCGACGAGCGGATCCTGCGCCAGACCGTCTCGATCGGTCGCGAACGGACCTTGTCCGACGCCTACCGCGAGCGGCTGGAGGTCCAGAACCACGGGCCGATCCCGTTCGATTGCGACGTCGAGGTCCAGTTCGACGCGGATTTCGCCGACATCTTCGAGGTCCGGGGATATGCCAGACCGGCCCGCGGCGAGCTCCTGCCGATCGAGATCACCGAACGCGGCGGGCTGACCTTCGGCTACGTCGGGCTGGATGGCGTAACCGTTCGAACGCACATCGCCTTCGAACCGCCACCCGTCCTCGGGCCGGGCGACGACGACCAGGGAGGCTCGGTCAGCGCTCGCTGGACGAGCCCGCTCGGTCCGGGTGAGCGCCGCAAGATCGCGTGGACCATTAGGGCGACACGGGAGCCCGAGCAGGCCGTGCATCCGATTGATCCCGACGCGCTCGATCCGGCCCGCGCCCACGCCGAGTGGCTCAGCCGGAACGCGGTCGTCGAGACCGATCACGAGCTGATGAACCAGGTGATCCGCCGGTCCCTCGACGACCTGTGCCTGCTCGAGTCCACCGACCCGACTGGCGATCGCTTCATCGCCGCCGGCGTGCCGTGGTTCACGACGCTCTTCGGGCGGGACTCACTGATCACCTCGATGCAGGCCATCTCCTTCGCACCGCGACTCGCCGTCCAGACGCTGGAAATCCTCGCCCGAAAACAGGCAACGGCGGTCGACGCGTGGCGCGATGCCGAGCCCGGCAAGATCCTGCACGAGCTCCGGACGGGCGAGATGAGCCGAACCGGGGAGCTGCCGTTTGCCCCGTATTACGGATCGGTCGATTCGACGCCGCTCTGGCTGGTCCTGCTCGGCGAGACGCACGACTGGACGGGTGACGACGACCTCGTAGATCGCCTGTGGCCCCATGCGCTTGCCGCCCTCGACTGGATCGACACCTGGGGCGATCGCGACGGAGACGGGTTCGTCGAATACGAGCGCCAGGCCGAGAGCGGCCTTCGCAACCAGGGCTGGAAGGACTCTTCGGACGCGATCCGGTGGCTGGACGGTTCGCTAGCGGACACGCCGATCGCCCTGGCCGAGGTCCAGGGCTATGTCTTCGACGCGAAGCTGCGGATGTCCAGGCTCGCACGGCGGCGTGGCGACGAGGCGCTGGCGGAGCGGCTCGAACGCGATGCCCACGCCTTGCAGGATCGGTTCGCGGAGCATTTCCGGTTGCCTGACGGAGCCCTCTCGATGGCGCTCGACGCCGCCAAACGACCCGTCGACACGATCGGTTCGAACGCCGGACATGCCCTCTGGAGCGGGATCGTCAAGGCGGAACACGCGTCGGCCGTGGCGGAAGCCCTCGGGACGCCCGCGATGGTCTCCGGTTGGGGGCTGCGGACGTTCGCCGCGGAGCAACCTGGGTTCAACCCGATCGGCTATCACACCGGGACCGTCTGGCCGCACGACACCGCCATCGCCGCGGCGGGGCTGCGCCGCTACGGCTTTGACGAGGCCGCCGATACCCTCTCGAGCGGGATGCTGGCCGCCGCGCAGCACTTCCCCGCCTTCCGCCTTCCGGAGCTGTTCTGCGGCTTCGATCGCGTCGCGACCGGGTCGCCGATCGCCTATCCCGTGGCCTGCTCGCCGCAGGCGTGGGCCGCCGGGGCGTCGCTGATGCTGATCCGGACGATGCTCGGTCTGGCCGCCGACGCGTCGAACCACCGGCTGACCCTGGATCGGCCGATCCTCCCCGCGGGACTCACCAAGGTCGTCGTGCGGGGGATCCGGGTGGGCGAATTGTCCTGCGACCTGTTGCTCCATCGGTGGCGCGGGCTGACCAGCGCGGAGGTCCTTCGAAAGGACCCGGGTCTCGAGGTCGTCGTCCGGCTTTGAGCGACCCGGGAACGCGCGTGACCGGGCGGCCGCTCCGGATCGCCCAGGTCGCTCCGCCGCTGGAAGCGGTCCCGCCAATTGGCTATGGCGGCACCGAACGCATCGTGGCGGAGCTCGTCGTCGAGCTCGATCGTCGCGGGCACGAGGTCACGACGTTCGCCAGTGGCGATTCGAAGGTGCCGGGACGGCATGTCTCCACGGTTCCGAAGGCCCTTCGCCCACTCGGCTTCGCGGACGATCCTGGCGATGCCTTTCGGGCGACGATCGAGCTCGTGCTCGACCGAGAGGACGAGTTCGACCTGATCCACGGCCACGTCGAGGCATGGAACCTCGAGCTCGCCCGCCGGGCACGCGTACCGGTCGCGTCAACGTTTCACGGCCGGCTGGATATGCCCTGGACCCGTGAGGCATTCCAGGAGCCGGTGCGCGGCCTGGTCGCGGTGAGCCACGATCATTGCAGGGCGCACCCGGAAGCCGACTGGACCGTGATCTACCACGGGGTGAGTTTCCACCCGCCCGCACGATCCGAGGTCCCCGGCGACGATCTCTGCTTCGTGGGCCGGATGTCGCCCGAGAAGGGGTTCCCCGATGCGATCGAGGTCGCACGGCTGACCGGCCGGCGGTTGATGGTTGCGGCCAAGCGACCGACGCGCCAGATCGAGATCGACTATCACGACTCGGTGATCAAGCCCCTGCTCGATCGAGCCGACGTGACGATCCTGGGCGAGCTGTCCGCCACGGATCGCGACGAGCTGGTCGCCCGGAGCCGTGCGTCGCTTGTCCCGTCGGCATGGCCGGAGCCGTTCGGGCTGGTCGTCATCGAGGCCCTCGCCGTGGGCACGCCCGTGCTGGCGCGTCGCGCGGGAGCCATCCCGGAAATCCTCCGCGACGGCATCGACGGCTTCATCGGCGACGACTCCCAACAGCTGGCGTTCTTCGATGACCGGATCGACGACCTGGATCGCGCGGCCATCCAGCAAGCCGCGCTGGAACGGTTCGACGTTGGCCGGATGGTGGACGAGTACGAGGCGTTGTACCGGTCGCTTCTGGTGCCGTGACGATCACGGCCGCTCGATGCGCGGCGCATCCGGTCGCCCGCCGCCGCCGCTGCTGCTGACCCGGTCGCCCGTCCGGTCGGTGCTTTTGCCGCCGCCGCCCTCGCGGGTCGCTCGGCCGCTGACCCGGTCGCCCGCTCCATGGCGCCGCGCATCCGCACAGCCGGCGACCCACGGGTGACACCTTGTAGCCGCGGCTACGAACCCCAGTCTTACCGCCTGGGCTACTAGGCCCACAACGCCATCGGTGACGTTGGAACGACGCGTGCGACGGCACGCCGCGAGCGTGAAACCGCGTCTTCGGAACCCGATGTGGCTGCCGATCATCACGTTGTAGGAATGGGAGTCATATCTCGGGCCCCAAGAAGTCGCGGCCCGCGAGCGACTGCGACCAGCGTCAGGCGACCCCGCGACGGCTTGACGCCCGCGAGCAGCTGCGACGCCGCGACGGCTCGACGCCCGCGAGCTGCGACCCCGCGACCACTACACGCCTGCAAGCTGCTGCAGCGGCGACGCCACCCGTGACCGCTGCCGCGCGACTAGCGGCCAACTGCCGCCCGTGACCGCTGCCGCGCGACCACCCGGCGGCGCGCGACTGGCGCGAATGCTAGCCGCCGACCCTCACGACCCATCGCCCACGAGCCGCACCGGCCACGATCGCGTCGAGCGCAGGATCGAGCTCCTCGAGGCCGACCTCGGTCACGTGAGTGCCGAGCTCGCGCGGTCGAAGGTCGGTCGCCAGGCGATCCCAGATGTCGCGCCGGCGAGCGATCGGGACCGTGACCGAGTCCATCCCGAGGAGCGCAACCCCGCGCAGGATGAACGGAAAGACCGTGGTTTCCAGCTTCGCACCACCGGCGTTTCCCGACGCGGCCACGGCTGCCCCGTGCTTGAGCGTCCGGAGGAGATATGGCAGGGTCGCACCGCCCACGGCGTCCACCGCCCCGGCCCACCGCTCCGATTCGAGCGGCCGGCCTTCGGCGACGACGTCATCACGGGTCAGGATCCCGACAGCTCCAAGGGCGACGAGTCGCTCGGCCTCCTCGGCCTTGCCCGTGGCTGCCCACACCTCGTAGCCCCGGTCGGCCAGGATCGCGAGCGCCGTGCCACCGACCCCGCCCGAGGCACCGGTCACCAGCACGGGTCCGTCATCGGGTTGGAGTCCTCGATCCTCGAGTGCCACGACGGACATGGCCGCGGTGAACCCGGCTGTGCCGATCGCCATGGCATCGCGAGGTGACAACCCGAGTGACAGCGGCACGACCCAACCGGCCGGCACCCGCTGGTAAGCGCTGTAGCCACCGTGGCGGGACACGCCCAGGTCGTAGCCGTGGGCGAGCACGACCGACCCAACGGCGATCCCCGGGTCCCCGCTCGCCACGACCTCACCGGCGAGGTCGATCCCGGGGATCAAGGGGCTGATCCTGGCGACCTTGCCGTCGGCGCGGGTCGCGAGGCCGTCCTTGAAGTTCACGCTCGACCATCCGACGCGGACCTCGACCTCCCCCGGCGGCAGGTCTGCCTCCGCGAACTCCCGGATGCCACGAGCCACGCTGTCGCCGACCTTCTCGGCGACGTAGGCCCGGAACATATCCGGGATGGCCGTGTCGGCTACCACGCCGTATACCCGCCGTCGATCACCAGCGTGCTGCCGGTCACGTAGCTGGAGGCATCCGAAGCGAGATACAGGACAGCGGGTGCGATCTCGGCTGGTTGCGCGATCCGGCCGAGCGGCGTCGAGCGGAGCCACTCATCGCGCCATTCCGGGTTGCTCATGCCCTTGACCGTGAGCTCGGTCGCCACGTATCCGGGTGCGATGGCGTTGACCCGGACCCCGCGGCTCGCCCACTCAGCGGCAAGCGACTTGGTGAGCATGATCACGGCCGCCTTCGAGACGTTGTAGGCCGCCTGAGGCTGGGGCCGGTTCACGACGAGGCCGGACATCGAGGCGATGTTGACGATCGATCCTCGACCGGCCTCGAGCATGACCCGGCCGACCTCGCGACAGCACCAGAAGACGCCGTCGTTGTTGACGCTGAGGATCGCCCGCCATTCCTCGTCCGTGGTCGACTCGGCGGGCGTGTTGCGGACGATGCCCGCGTTGTTGACGAGGATGTCGATCCGGCCGAGATCGCCCACGATCGCCTCGGTTGCGCGCCGGACCGCCGTAGAATCCGCGACGTCGAGCTCGACGAACAGCCCGCCGACGGCTTCGGCGATGGCCGTGCCCGTCTGGGCGTTGCGGTCGGCAACGACGACCCGGGCGCCGGCACCGGCCAGCACGCGCGCGATCTCCGCGCCGATCCCCTGCCCCGCTCCGGTCACCACAGCGACGCGATCCTGGAGCGCGCCTGCCGGCTTGCCGGCGGTCGATTGCCGCACGTCCGTCATGGGTCGATTATGCGGCTGACGGCTCCCCGCTCGACGTCGTCCCGGGCCAGCCTGGAAGGTTGCGTTTGGGAGCAATGGTTGACGAGCCAACCGGCGATCCGGCACCATCGGCTGGCCGTGAAAACGATTCGAAACGCCTCGGAGATGTGTATGCGCAGGCGGCCCCGCCGTGCGGAGGATGGGGTCTGACGTCTCGCGCACCTGAGAGGTAAGCGGGACCGACGACGAGGTCCCGGGGCTGCAACTCCACAAGGAGCTGCAGCTTTTTTTGTTCCTCCCATGTCACGGCGGGTGACCGCCTGTCCCTCACGACACGGGCCTCCCATCAAGGCATCCCGACCACCAGACCGATCAACGATGAGGACTGACGCCATGCCAGCGATCGATGCGACCACCTTCCGCGGAGCCGTCGCATGACACTCCGAGCCCCCCGGATACGCGCGACCGCTCTCCCCATCGGGACCGGTCGGCTCGAGTCGGTCTCACTCGGGCCGCTGACCCTCCAGGGCGGCACGACCCTTCCCGAGCTGACTGTCGCCTACCGCCACGACGGCCTGCCACCGGATGAAGCGCCGCAGGTCCTCGTCATCCACGCACTCACGGGATCGGCCGACGCGGCCGGCGATTGGTGGGAGCCACTCATCGGTGAGGGCCGGGCCCTCGATACCGGCCGGATCGGCGTCCTGTGCGCGAACCTGCTCGGCGGCCGGTACGGCAGCACAGGGCCCAGCTCCCTGCACCCGCGTACCGGCCGTCCGTACGGGGCGGCGTTCCCATCGGTCACGGTCGTGGATCAGGCCGAAGCGCAATGGCGCCTGCTCGACGCGTTCGGGATCGAGGAGGTGGCACTAGCCACCGGCGGATCCCTGGGAGGCATGGTCGCCCTCGAGGTAGCCCTGGCCCGACCGGGTGCGGTACGGCGGGTCGCCCCGATCGCGGCCCCGGCAGCCATCGGATCGATGTCAATCGCGTGGAACCACCTGCAGCTCCAGCTGATCGAGCACCTCGGACTCCGAGGGCTGTCGCTTGCCCGGCAGCTGGCGATGACGACGTATCGGAGCGAGACCGATTTCGACGACCGGTTCGGCGGATCGGTCGAAGCGGATGGCCGGCCATCGATCGTCAGCTACCTCGACCACCAGGGCGACAAGCTGGTCGATCGCTTCGACCTGGCGACCTACCGGATCCTCGTCGGGGCCATGGACAGCCACGACATCGGCCGAGAGCGCGGCGGGATCGATGGGGCGCTCGGCCACCTCGGGCGCGCCGGCGTTGCCCTGACTGGGATCGGGATCGAAGGCGACATCCTCTACGGCCCTCGCCAGGTCCGCGCCCTCGTCGAAGGAGCGGCCGAGGCCGGCCTCCGTGCTTCATATCGCGAGATCCGCTCGACCAAGGGCCATGACGCGTTCCTGGTCGAGTGGGACCAACTGACCGCCTTCCTGCGCGAGGCACTCGCGGCCTGAGTTGATCTCCGCGAGGTGCCCTCAGGGCGCCGCCGGCGAAGGAGCGGCCGCCGCTGAAGGAGCCGCCGATGGCTGGCCCTCCGGCGTCGGCTCGGGCGTCGGTGTCGGTTCGGCCGGCGCAGAAGGTTCGGCCGATGGGCTCGGCTCGCCGGACGCGTCCGGCGTGGGCTCGACGGCTGGTGTCGCCGTCACGGTCGGGGCGGGTTTGGGCGTGGGTGTTGCCCTGGGTCGCGGCGCGGCCGCGCAGCCGCCGACGCCGCTGCCCGATGGCGTGGCCGAGGACGCCGAAGGCGACGCTCCGGGCGAAGCGCCCGGGGTCGCCTTGATCACGGCGTAGGCGTCGTCCGGGAGCGACCCGTCTACCGGGAACAGCGCCGCGGCCAACGCCCGGATACCCTCCACGTCCGGGACCTGGATGGAGCCGCGCACGTCAAACCCGGTCTGCACCAGCGGGTGGTTCACCACGGTCCGATACGTCTGCTCACGGCCAACGGCACTGGCCATCTCGGCGAGATCGGGCAACAGCTCGCGCGGGACATTCGTCTGGACGGTCTGTCCAATGGCCTCGAGCAAGCCGATCGGATCGTTGAGGAACCCACCGCCCACGATCGAGTCGCGGATCCCCGAGATCACCTCCTGCTGGCGGGCCGCGCGGGTGAAGTCACTCTCGCCGGATGCCTTGCGTACCCGCGCGTAGGCCAGCGCCTGCTGACCGTTGAGATGGTGCAGGCCGGCGGTGATCGAGAAGCCTCGGGTGAACCCGTATTCGTCGTAGGTCGGGTCGCAGAAGGCCCGGGCGACGTTGACGTTGACACCACCCAGCTCATCCACGACCCGGACGAACCCACCGAGGTTGACTGTCGCGTAGTAGTCGATCGGGACGTTGAGCAGGGTGCTCAGCGCGTCCGTCAACACGTCGAAGCCGGTCCCGTCGGACCCGGGGAATGCGGCCGCGTTCCGACGGGCATACGAGACGAGCGAGTTCACCTTGTCGCGATACGTCCGCCCATCGGGCAACGGCGCATCGACCATGTCGCGAGGGATCGACAGCATGGACACGGTCCGCGTGTGGAGGTCGAGCGACACCACGATCATCGTGTCGGTCAGGTAGGTCGTCCGGCCGACACCGGCGTCGACGCCGATGAGGAGCCCAGTGATGCGCTCGCCCGCCGGGCTGACCGTCGGAGCTGCGGATGCGCTGGGCGGGGCGCTGGCGAGAAAGCTCGGGTCCGGCGCCGGCGAACGGGACGGGGCGGCCACCACCACGGGTTCCACGAAGATCTGGTCCGCCGCCTCTCGTGCGATCTCGGTGGCGTATCCCGCGTACGCCTGGGGCGCGATCACGAAGGCCAGGAGCAACGCGATCGCCGGAAGGTCGCCTCGACCCGGTCGGGGTAGCGCCGGATCGAACAGGCTGGACCCGACCGCGATGAGACGCGATGCGAGCAGCAGCCCCTGCGCGGCAAGAAGGCCCCAGATGACCTCCTCGCTGAGGAGCGTCGCCGCGAGGCGCGGACCCGATGTCGTCGCCAGGACCAGGAGCGCGCCGGCGGCCATGATCACCACAGGCGAGACGAACAGCAGCGCTCGAAGCCGTCGCCCGGCGACGAAATGGCCCAGCCCCGGGATCAGGGCATCGAGAATCGCCGGGCCGTAGCGGGAGCGATGCGGCACCGGCGTCGGGGGCGGGGGGTCATACGGTTCGCCGTCGTCGTCGTCGACCTCCGCGACCGGCACGGCGGGCAGGACGAGGGCTTCGGTATCCACCGTGTCGAGGTCGATCGGCGGATCAGCGTCGCGCGGCTCGTCATCCCTTCCCGGCGGCAATTCCACGGGCGGCAGGGTAGCAGAGGCATGTCCCCTGAGAGCGCGAGGCGGTCAGCCGGACGGCCGGGTCTCCTGCGGTATCATCTCCCCCGCTCCACTGGCGAGTGGCCAAGCGGTAAGGCGCCTGACTCTGGATCAGGAGATCGAAGGTTCGAATCCTTCCTCGCCAGCCAACACCACAACCTGTTGGGTTCGTCAAACAGCGAAGCACAACATCTGGTGGTTTGAGCGGGTGCGGGCCTCCGTCGGCAAGGAGGCATTTCGATGCAATGGGCACCTGACTCTAAGCGTGCGCGTGCGTGGGCATCAGACTCTGACGGGCACCCGACACTTATTCAGGCGATCGACATGTTCCTGGCGGCCAAGGCCGCCGAGGGCATCTCACCCAAGACCGCGACCTGGTACCGCATGATCCTGGCCCGTCTCGGGCGCGCGTTCGAGTCTGATCAGGGGGTCGACGGTGTGACAGCGCCGGCACTCCGCGCATGGATCGTCGGACTCCAGACCACGCTTGCTCCGGTCAGCATCGCCGGGTATGTCAGGACGCTCAAGGCGTTCGGCAACTGGCTCCACGCCGAAGAGCTCGCAGACGCCGCCGCGTTCCGAGGGCTACGCAAGCCAGGCGTGCCGGTGGAGCTCATCGAGCCGGTCCCGGACGACACGCTCCGACGCCTGCTCGGCATCGCCTCCGTGCGTGACCGGGCAATAGTGTTGCTCCTCCTCGACACCGGCCTGCGGGTGTCGGAGGCTGCCGGGATCCGGCTCGGTGATCTGCGACCCGATGGCTCAGTCAAGGTAATAGGCAAGGGTGCCAAGGAGCGGATCGTCCCGATCGGCTCGACCGCCCGCGGAGCGATCGTCCGCTACATCGCCCAGCGTGGACCGGGTCCAACGGACGCTCCTCTGTTCCTCGGTCGACGCGGCGCCCTCGACTGGCGGGGGATGCAGCAGGTCTTCAAGCGTCTCAAGACCAGGGCCGGGATCACCGGCCGATGCAGCCCGCACTCTCTCCGCCACACCTTCGCCCGGAGCTATCTCGTCAACGGCGGTGACGTCTTCAGTCTGCAGCGGTTGTAGCTACGACCCCGGGATATAGAGCTCCGCGTCGGCGATGGGTTCGTCGCAGGAATATTGGCCGCAGTATTTGACCTTAGTGCCACCGACATAGAGGGCCTGCCCGCTCGGCAGCAGCACGGCGCCTGCGGAGGCGTAGGGGAAGACCATCGAGCCGGTCGGCGTCCACGTGCCGGTGGCGGGTGAGTAGACATCGCCCGTGCCGCCGCCGGCGTTGAGGACGCGGCCGTCCTGGAGGAGCACGGCCGAGCCGCCGTAGCCGGTCATCGTGCCGGTCGGGAGCCAGCGGTCGGAGGCCGGGTCGTAGAGCTCGGCCGTCCGGGTGGCGCTCGGGTTTCCGCCGCCAGCGAACAAGACGCGGCCATTGCCGAGCAGGGTCGCGGTTGCGTGCTCGCGGGCGGTCGTCATGCTCGAGGCTCGACTCCAGCGCCCGCGGGCGGGATCGAACACCTCCGCACTCTTGAGCCAGCCGGACCCGCTGAAGCCGCCGGCCACCAGGACTCGGCCGTCATTCAGCAGCGTCGCGGTGTGGTTCCGGCGGGCCGTTCGGAGGCTAGCGGTCCGGGTCCAGCGACCGGTCGCCGGATCGAAGAGCTCGGCGGTCGCCTGGGTCCCGCTGAGGGAGAACCCGCCGACGACAAGGACCCGCCCGTCGCGCAGCAGCGTCGCGGTGAAGCCGTAGCGGTCAACGCTCATGCTCCCGGTCTGCGTCCAACGGTTCGTGCCCGAGTCATACAGCTCGGCGCTCGGGGTGTACTCGGCCCCGCCAGCGACGAGTACCCGCCCGTCGGCGAGGCGCACGGCGGCGTGCAGCCCGCGAGCGATGTTCAGCGAGCCGCCGGTAAGCCACGAGGCAGTGGGCGGGTCATACAGCTCGGTCCTGAGCTCATCCGAACCGCCGACCACGAGGATTCGCCCGCTGGGGAGCCGCGTCGCGGTCACGTCTGCGCGCGGTATCGCCATGCTCGCCGTCGCGGTCCAGCTGCCCGCCGGATCGGCGCCGAGGGAACCCTCTGCTGTCATCGCGATCGACACAAGCGCGGCCGCGAGACCAAGCGACAACCTTCGCGTCTTCATCTGCAGAGCCTCCGTTCCGTCGTAAGAGCGGCATTGGGGTCAGTCCCCGCCGAACAGGTTGAAGGACTCGCGAATGCTGACAGGCCGGTGTGACGGAACGATGTCGTCCTGCTGGTCTATCCATCGAAACGCACCCAGACGACCAGAGCGCACCCAGACGACCGATCGGTCGGCTTCGAGACCGAGAGCCTCGACCGCAGCGGCAGTCAACAGCGCGAAGCCGTTGGCTAGCGCCTCGGCGGTGCCCACGCCCTTCCGCAGTCGGTGGGCGACGATAACTTCGGAACCCGCCAGCTCATCACACCCGGTGATCCGACTCCACACTATGGCCCCGTGGTGGACGAACACCCTGAGGTCAAGTCTCGGCGCCAGCCGGCACGAGTTGCAGTCTTGCCTCGTCTCCTGGTCGGTGCTGCGCAATCGACGCCGGAACGCAAGATAGGCAGGGCAAGGGTAGCGCGCGGCACTTCCAGCCACCCAGCAGCTCGGCCGGCCGCTCCCGCACCGCGATCGCCTCGTTCGCAGGTTCGCCGAAGCCTGAGAGTGCCCTCGGAGGCTTGACCCACCTGGGCGTGGTCTGTGACCGGCTGGACCCGAGGACCGATCTATCTCGCGACGGCCGTCGACTACCTGCTCAAAAGCATGCCAGCCCTCGATCTGGCGATGCGTGGTGCAGGTCCCTGGTTGACAGGATGGATTTAGTGCTAAATAATACGGGAGCTCGAGTCAGCCAGACCCGACACCACATCCAGTCCGAAGCCTGAAGGGAAGTCATCAGTCATGAAGCGATCCATCGCCCTCCTCGTGCCAGCGCTCGCCATCGCGATCGCGGCCTGCTCCAGCGCGGCCTCACCGAGCGCGGCGCCCACCACCGCTCCCACGGCGACCCCGGCAGCCACCGCTGCCGCCGCCCCAAGCACCGCGCCTTCGGTACCGGCCGCCATGATGAAGGACATCGTCCAGACCGCAACCGAGGCGGGCTCGTTCAAGACCCTGCTGGCTGCGGCCGAGGCTGCCGGCCTCGTGGAGACGCTCCAGGGCGAGGGTCCCTACACCGTGTTCGCGCCGACCGATGCGGCCTTTGCCGCACTGCCGGCCGGCACGCTCGACGGCCTCCTCAAGGATCCGGCCGCTCTCAAGAAGATCCTCCTGTACCACGTCGTCTCGGGTTCGGTCACCGCTGACAAGGTCGTCGGACTCACCTCAGCCACGTCGGTCGAGGGATCGCCCATCGCCATCTCCGTCAAGGACGGAACCGTCTATCTGAACGACAGCGCCAAGGTCGTGACTCCCGATGTGATGGCGTCGAATGGCGTCATCCACGTCATCGACGAGGTCCTCCTTCCGCCCTCGAACTGACCTCCCGCGACCCATTCCACCCGAGGGTGGGGCCTGTCTCTCCTCCAGGCCCCACCCTCGTCCCGTGAAGGACAATATCGTGAGCGCCAGCAACCAGCTCATCTCCACCCCGACCGTGGAGCTCCCGGCTTCTCGGGCTGCGTCCCTGCGGCGCTGGAACATCGGGCTTGGCTTCGTCCATGCCGTCCAGGCCGTCGCCGTCCTCGCGCTCGCGACCGCCTTCGCGCTGCCGGTCACGGCGACGTTCATGGAGGGGCCGCCGGGCACTGCGGCAGGCGCGCCGACCACGCTGTTCGACGTCTCCGTGGCGTGGGGCGTTGCCCTCTTCCTCCTGCTGTCGGCCGTCTTCCACTGGCTCGTGGTGCTGCCCGGCGTCTTCGGGCTCTACACCTCCGGCCTGACCGCGCAGCACAACTACTTTCGCTGGGCCGAGTACTCGCTCTCATCGTCGGTGATGATCGTGCTCATCGCGATGCTCACCGGGATCAGCGATGTCGCGGCGCTGATCGGGATCTTCGCGGCCAATGCGGCCATGATCTTCTTCGGAGCTGTCCAGGAGCGATACGAGCGACCCGGCGGCTCGCTGTGGCCGTTCTGGCTCGGGTGCGTCGTCGGGATCGCGCCGTGGCTGGCCGTGGGCGTCTACCTTTGGTCGCCCGGTAGCACCGCCGAGCCGCCCGCCTTCGTCTACGCGATCTTCGTCTCGCTCTTCATCTTCTTCAACATCTTCGCGCTTAACATGTGGCTCCAGTACCGGCGGGTCGGTCCCTGGAAGTCGTACGTCTTCGGCGAGAGGGCCTATTTCATGCTCAGCCTGGTCGCGAAGTCGGCGCTCGCCTGGCAGGTGTTCGCAGGAACCCTGGCGGGCTGATGCCGCCGGACTCGTCCCACCATCTCAGCCTGCACGAGGCGGCCGATCTTCTCGGGGTCCACTACATGACGATCTACCGTCGCGTCCGGCTGGGGATCCTGCCGGCCCGCAAGATCGGCGGCACGTGGATGATCGACCGGGCCGATCTCGAGCGGGCGACGACAACGCCCGAACGTGGTCGCCGCCGCCGCGGGGGTAGCCATCCGCGAGTATCGATCTGGCCTGAGCGACTCCAGGCGCGGATGCTCGGCGGTGACGTCGCGGGTAGCTGGCAGGTCATCGAGGCTGCCATGGCCTCGGGCTTCGAGCCAGGCGAGATCTATGTCCGCGTTCTCGCGCCGTCGCTGCATGCGATCGGGGAATCATGGCAATCGGGCCGCGTCTCCATCGACCAGGAGCATCTCGCGAGCAGTGTGGCCGCGACGCTGATCGGACGGTTGGGCCCCCGGTTCGTGCACCCGGGCCGCAAGAAGGGTGTCGTCATCGTCGCGATGCCGCCCGGTGAGCGTCACGGACTCGGGGTCGCGATGCTCGCCGACATCCTTGCCGACGCCGGATACGGGGTCCTCAACCTGGGCCCCGACACGCCGACGGCGTCGCTCGTCGCTGCCATGCGCGATGCGGGATCTCTCGCGGCGGTCGTCGTGAGTGTCGTCGACAGCGAGCGTCGTCCGGCAGCCGGACGCCTCCTGGCCGCCGCCCGTCGGGAACGACCGTCGGTTCCTCGCCTGGTTGGCGGAAACGCGGTTCCGGACGAACGCGTGGCGCTCGATCTCGGTGCGGACGGGTGGGTCGCGGATCCGCGCGGGCTCGGCGACCTGATCGAAGCGCTACGGGCACGGGCGTGATGATCCCCCTGCCCCCTCCCGTAGCGGGTGTCCCGTTTGATCTGGAGACCGCCGCCGGCCGGGTCACCGCCTACCGGCTGGGCGAGGGTCGGACGGTCTTGCTCCTGCATAGCTTCAACGCGGCTGGTTCGGGGATCGAGCTCGCTCCGCTGGCGTCACGGCTGGCCGAGCACCGACGGGTCGTGCTCGTCGACTGGCTCGGCTTCGGCACATCGGATCGGCCCGACGTGCCCTACGGCTGGGCCCTCTACGGCGAGCAACTCGAGCGTATCCGGGTGGCCTCGCTGCAGCCGGGCGAGACCTCCGTCGATGTCGTCGCGCTCTCGCTGCCGGGGCAGTATGTCGTCGTCGCCGCCGCGGAGCATCCGCAGCGCTTCGGCCGCATCGTCCTCATCAGTCCGACCGGATTCGGCCGCTTCAAGGGTAGTGCCGGCCGAACCTCCCGGAACATCTACGAGTTCCTGCGCCGCACGGGGATCGGTCGCCTGCTGTTTGCGGTCCTCGCACGGCGCCAGGTGATCCGCTGGTTCCTTCGGCAGACCTTCGCGGATCCGGAGCAGGTCCCACTGGAGTACGAGCGGTACTGCTGGCGGACCTGTCAGCAGCCAAGCGCCTACCGGGCTCCGCTGGCGTTCGTCGCCGGGCTGCTCAATGATCCTCGAGCGGAGGGCGCCTACCATCGGCTCGCGAGCCCGACGCTCCTCCTCTTCGGGGATCATCCGCGCTTCACCGACACCGCGGCCTCGGAAGCGCTCGTCGCGGCGAACGCGGATTTGGAACGGATCACGATCGAGCACGCCGGGGATCTCCCACAACTTGAGCAGCCGGCCGAGACGGCGGCCGTGATCGACCGGTTCTTGGCCTAGTTCTCATACTCGAATGATGCGGATCCTCGTCGTCGGCGCCAGCGGGTACATCGGCGGTCGGCTCGTCCCAGCGCTCGCAGCGCAGGGACATGAGCTCATCCTGATGAGCCGCGACGCGCGGCCCCTCGCCGCCCGGTTCCCCCATGCAACGGTCGTCGTCGCCGACCTCCTCGACCCATCGACGTTGCCATTAGCGCTCGACAGGATCGACGTCGTCTACTACCTGGCACACTCGATGGAGGCGGGTGAACGGGAATTCGCCGAGCGGGACCGGCAGGCAGCCCGTAACTTGGCCCAGGCGGCGAAGCGTGGAGGCGTGTCGCGGATCGTCTACCTCGGCGGCTTGGGCGACGATTCCGCCGACCTCTCCCACCACCTGGCCAGCCGCCACGAGACCGGTGCCGTGCTGGCCGCACAGGGCGTGTCGGTCACCGAGTTCCGGGCGGCGGTGATCATCGGATCTGGCAGCGCGTCGTTCGAGATCCTTCGCCACCTGACGGAGCGCCTACCGATCATGATCACGCCCCGCTGGGTGGGGACCCGCTGCCAGCCGATCGGGATCGCCGACGTGCTCGACTACCTCGTCGGCGCGCTCGACCACCCGGAGGTGACGGGCGTCGTCGAGGTCGGCGGCCCCGACATCCTCTCGTATGGCGACATGATGCGGGCGTACGCTCGCCTCCGCGGCCTCCGTCGGCTCATGATCCCGGTGCCGGTACTCACGCCCCGGCTCTCGTCCTACTGGGTCAATCTGATCTCGCCAGTGCCGGCACGGATCGCGCGGCCGCTCATCGAGGGCCTTCGCAACGAGGTCGTCGTCCGGGATCCCCGCCCCGCCGCCGTGTTCGGCCTCGAGCCGCTTTCCTATGTCGAGGCTCTCGGGCGGGCGATCGATCGGACCGACCCCAGCGGCGTCGAGTCCACGTGGTTCGATGCGCTCGCCGCTACGGATCGGACGAACCTCTCGTCGGTCACCTCTCGCGAGGGGATGATCGTCGAACGTCGGGAGCGGGTCGTCGCCGCGCCGCCCGAGCGGATCTTCGCCGAGGTGGAGCGCCTCGGCGGCGACGCGGGCTGGCCGTACGCGAACGTGCTCTGGAGGATCAGGGGGCTGGTGGATCGCCTGGTCGGCGGCGTCGGGATGCGTCTTGGACGCCGCGACCCCGACCATCTCCGGGTCGGCGACGCGCTCGACTTCTGGCGGGTGGAGGAGGTCCGCCGGCCGACTCTGCTCCGCCTCCGGGCGGAGATGAAGGTCCCCGGCCAGGCGTGGCTCCAATACGAGGTGACCGCGACCGAGGGCGGCAGCCGTCTCGTCCAGACGGCGTTCTTCGAGCCCAAGGGGCTGCCTGGTCTCGCCTATTGGTACGCGCTCTACCCGGTGCACGGCCTGATCTTCCGCGGGACGGTCCGCATCCTCGCGGAGCGGGCCGTCCGCCGGGTCGAGGTCGGGCCGCCGACGACCTGACGGCGGGCAAAGGGGTGGCGGCGAGGCCTACATGGACGGTCTTTGGTCCAGCCCGGATCTGGCCGCGCTCTTGCGGGTGGCTGCGCCCGGTCGTGACGCCTCAGCGGTTCCCCATCCGGATCGGTCGCCGCTCGCAGCTCGTGCTGCTCCTGTTCGGCGTCCGGCCGGCAAACGCCTACGTCGACCTCGGCGGCGACGAGCTCGATGCTCATTTTGGCTTCTTCCGCTTCCGCACACCGACGAGCAACCTCGCGTCTTGGCGCATCGAGGGCCCCTGGCGATGGATCACCGCGATCGGCGTCCGCCTCAGCGTCCGCGACCACGACCTGACGTTCGGCGGCACGAATCGGGGAGGCGTTCGGATCGACTTCAGGGAACCAGTCTCCCAGCTGGGCGTCCGCGTCCCGGCCCTCTATCTGACAGTCGAGGACATCGAGGGCTTCGCCGCCGCACTGGCCCAGCGCGGGCTCCGCGGCATCGACACGAGAAGGCCGGCACGCCTCCCACCCCCCGGCCATGCCAGACGCAGGCCCGGACGACGCCTTGGCGCACGCAGCTGACCGAGACCCTTTGGCCATGGTGCGTGCGCGCACCCGGGACTTTCGTTCCGCTCTTGATGGCAGCTGGCCGACGCGGCATGGTCTCCGCTCATGAACACCACGGGCCAATCGAGCTGATGGACGGCTTGGCCACACAAGGACTCTCGAGGACGCGCTCGCGTGCCTCACAGGGGGTGCGCCACGACACCACGGCCCGCGGGCCGTCGGCTGAACCAGTCGCCGTCGAAACGCCGTTCGATCTCCTCGACCTGCCCCTTACCCCTGCGAATGGGTTCTTCCTCCGGAACAACGGCCTGGAGCCAAACGGGTTTGCGGCAGATCCCGATACCTGGACGCTCGCCATCGACGGTCACGTCGCGAATCCACGCTCGTTTTCGGTCGCCGACCTGAAACGGGAGTTCGAGGTCACCACGGTCACGGCGGTCCTCGAATGCGCCGGCAACGGTCGTGCCCTGCTCGATCCCCCGGTCGAGGGGAACCAATGGCGATACGGCGCGGTCGGTTGTGCCCGCTTCAGCGGGATCCGGCTGGGCGATCTCCTGGACCAGGCGAGACCCTCGCCACGGGCCGTCTACACCGCCCATCACAGCCCCGATCGGACGGCAGCCGGCAAGGTCGCCATCTCGCGGGGCCTGCCCCTGTGGAAGGCCGCTGCGCCCGAGACGCTGGTCGCTTTCGCGATGAACGGCGCACCGCTCCCGTTCGATCACGGTGGGCCGCTGCGAATCGTCGCCCCGGGGTTTCCTGGGTCAGCCTGGCAGAAATGGATTGCCCGGATCGAGGTTCGCGATCGCGAGCACGATGGGGAGAAGATGACCGGGACCGACTACCGCTTCCCGGTTTCAGCCCTTGGACCAGGCGATCCCAGCGATCCGGCTGCCTTCCGGGTCATCGAGGACGTGCCCGTCAAGTCCGTGATCACCCATCCCGTTGACGGTGCAGTCGTCCGCGCTGGCGAGCCGATCGACATTCGCGGCTGGGCATGGTCCGGACGGGAGTCAGTCGACTCCGTCGCCATTACAGTCGACGAGGGCTTGACCTGGCAGACCGCCACATTGGAGCCGGGCGACGGCCCCTGGGCGTGGCGTCGGTTCCGACTGCCATGGGTGAGCCCAGCGACCGGTGCGACCACGATCATGGCGCGGGCCACCGACGCCGCCGGGCGCTCCCAGCCGATCGATCAGGCCTGGAATCCGCGCGGCTACAACAACAACGGCTGCCATCGCGTCCGGGTCTCGACACGGCGATGACATCCGCGGCGGTGGCCGGGACGACGCTGCCGCCGGCCCCGAGGCTCAGTCCACCCTGAGCGACCGACGGGCCTTGATGTACTTCAGCAGGTCGCCTTTGGTGTCGTCCTCCACGACCCAGATCTCGTAGTCGCCCGGCGCATTCGGCGCGACGAGCGTGCCCGGGCTCCCCCCGGTCAGGTAGATGAACGCGGCATCATCGGCAACCTCCCCGGCACCGACCGGAACGACGGTCAGGTAATCGCCGGCGTTGACCGAACCCGTCCACGCCACCCGAAAGTCGGCGCCCGATGCGACTCGGTCGGGCGCCTCGAGCACGATCGGCCCCGCCTGGGCATTCGACTCGAAGGGCGACTCGGGGGGCATGCTCGCTCCGCCATCGCCACAGCCCGCCAGTCCGGCGGCCACGGCCACAAGGACGGCACATCTGAGAATCGCTCGAAACCGTGTCATGGCCGGTCCCCCTGTGCAACGGTCGGCGGGTTGGATGATACAAAGCCCGCCGGTCGTCGTGCCGCGATCGAGCAGTTTTGGAGAAGCCAGCGCGGCATCGGCTTCCTACCATCTGGCTCATCCCACATCGCAGGAGGTCTCAATCATGAATGCACACGTCAGCGCAATCCTTCTCGGCGTCAGCGACATGGAGCGGTCCAAGGCGTTCTACGTCGACGGTCTCGGCTGGGAGGTCGAGAACGACTGGCACATCTCCGTCTTCTTCGTGGCCCACGGTGGCTCAAAGGTCGGCTTCTACGGGCGTGACGGCCTGGCCGACATGGTTGGGGCCGACGCCCCCGGCAGCGGTTTCAGCGGGATCGTGTTCAACTACGTCGTGCGGAGCGAGGGCCGTGTCGATGAGGTCATCGCGGAGGCCAGGGCCGCCGGCGCGACGATCCTCAAACCCGCCGCAGCGCTGCAGTGGGGCGGGTACGGCGGTACATTCGCGGACCCCGACGGCTACGTCTGGAGCGTCGGTTACAGCGCCCAGGGCGAGGATCAGCCCTACGCCGAGTAGCGCATGACCGTGCCCCTCATCGCCGGGCCGCCCTGGCGGCCCGGCGCCCGGGACCTATGCCGGAAGGCCAGAGCCCCGGGAACGCTCGCCTGGTCGGCCATACAGGACGACGCGCCAGAAGAACGTCTGTCCTTCGCCGATCACCCGAAGCCCGCGCTCCCCAACGAGCGAATCCACCAGCTGGTTTGAGTGGCTCAACGCCCGATACGGGCTCCGGCGCAGCCTGAACCACAGGTTGTTGACCCAGATTGCGAGGCGAACCAGCCGGCTGTCCATCGGCAGGACCAACCCATAGAGCGTGCGGGCGCGATCCGCCGAAAGCGAGACGAGCGACACGGCATCGGGGTAGCAGCACACGACGCGGTCGAGCGTCACGATGTCCGCCGGGTCGATCCCCGAGGAACGCACGCCGAACGATCTCGCCGGCCCAGGCTTCGTTCGTGGCCACGGCGCGCGAGACGATCGGGCGTCTCACGTAGCCGGGTCGACGAATCGCACATCCTGATCGTTCTCACCCGGCGCCACGAAGTCCAGCAGGCGTCCGCCCTCCCCCGTCAGCGCCGCCCGGTCCCCCGGTTCCATCGGGATGAACGTCTTGATCTCGATCCGGGTCCGGTCGCCTTCCCTTGCGAACCGCCAGGTCGCACGAACCACACCGTCCACCAGGCAGGCACCCTTCCACCAGCCGTCGCCGAAGATCCGGTCGATCACCCGGGTCCGATCGGCATGCGACAGGACCAGGTTGTCGTATTCGGGCAGGAACCTCGGCGGCGCCGGGGTGTCGGGATCCGGTCGCGGGGCATCCGGCAGGTCGAACAGTTCGACGCCGCTCTCCGCCCGGAATGTTCGCAGGCCAGGTCGAAGCCGCTCCATGCCGTCACGGAACTTCGTGCGCCAGCACCAGGCCTGGACGTCCATGACGCTTGCTGGACCGAATGCCGCGAGGTACCGAAGGATCGCCGTGTCCGGGGTCGGATCGTCCGGGACCGGCCGACCCAGCCAATGCTCGGTGGTCGCCCAGGTCGCTTGGTGGCTGGCTCCCCACATTCCGCGCGGGGGGACCTGGATCATCGGCGTCAGGAACCGCAGCGCGTACGCGAGCGCCGTCGCGTCGCGATCGGGCCATCGAGCGCCGAGGTGCTTGGCCAGTGCGGACGACGGCCTGGGCTTTTCGTCGAGGAACGCCTTGCCGGCCGCAATGACCTCCTCGGCATCGAGGCCCTCGAGGTGCCTCGCGAACGGGCTCCCCTTCCAGAACATGCGCTCCAGCACCGGCTGCGTGAGCGCCCGAAGGGACAGCGCATCCGCGGCGGTGACGAGATGGAGTGTTCCGCGCATGACGGGTGTCCGGACGGCCTCGTTGCGCTCAACCAGACCCGAGAGCTCATCCGTCGAGAAGCCGTCGAGTCGCGACCATAGGGCAACGTATGGATCGTTCGGGACCTGGGCCTGGAGCCCGACAAGGTGCTCGATCTCGGCGATGGCCGGCCCGGACACTCGCGCGAGCAGGTGTTGCCGGGCGAGCAAAGCCCGGTTGAGCTGGCGCTGGGTCAGGACATCGGCATTCCCGTTCGAGCGTCGTGTCGCCATTGGCTCCTCATTACGGCGGTCTCACAGGCGGGTCGCTTGCATTTCGCGATCGGTTCTGACAGGATGCTGTCATGGCTACGCTACCTTCTCGACAGCATACTGTCAAGATGGAGCGCGTTCCGGACGACACCCGGACCGCCGCGGGCGATGCGTTCAGCATGCTCGCGATCCTCGTCATCCGTCTGCACGGCTTGATTACGGCAGAGGGCGATGCGCTCGCCCGCCCGGTCGGGCAGACGAGCGCCCGGTGGCAGGTGCTTGCCAGCGCTGAGCACGGCCCCACGACCGTTGCCACGATCGCTCGAACGCTTGGCCTGGCGCGCCAGAGCGTCCAGCGTGTAGCCGACGTCCTGGAGGCCGAGGGGTTCGTCACCTACGCGGAGAACCCACATCACCGGCGGGCGAAGCTCCTGTCGCTGACCGATCGAGGTCGGGAAGGACTGGCTTCCATCCAATCTGCGCAGCGGACGTGGGCCAATGCCCTCGGGAAGGAGCTGGGCGAAGCGGACCTGCGGCGGGCCAACGTTGCCCTGGAGCGCACGCTGCAGGCGTTGACGAAGCGCCGTGCCCGGGGATCCTCGACCGCGACCTAGGTCGCCGCAGCCGGCTCGGGGCGCCCTGCCGTCCGCAACCCTCGCGGCTGGAATTGGCGCAGCCGGAGCGCGTTCGAAACGACGGTGACCGACGACAGCGCCATCGCGGCGGCGGCCAGGATCGGATCGAGCAGCATGCCCGTGAATGGGTACAGGACGCCCATCGCGACCGGGATCAGCAGGACGTTGTAGGCAAACGCGAGGACCAGGTTCTGGCGGATGTTGCGCATCGTCGCCCTTGACAGGGCGACGGCCGTCACGATCGCGCGCAGATCGCCCGACAGGAGGGTGACCCCTGCCGACTGCATGGCGATGTCCGTGCCGGTGCCCATCGCGATGCCAACCTCCGCGGACGCCAGCGCTGGAGCGTCGTTGATCCCGTCACCCACCATCGCCACCGGCGTGCCCCGAGCCTGCAGTTCGACGACTGCCGCGGCCTTGCCCTCGGGGCCGATCTCGGCCATGACCCGGTCGATGCCCGCCGCCCGCGCGATGGCCTCGGCGGTCCGGCGATTGTCGCCGGTCAGCATCACGACCTCGAGGCCGAGACGATGCAACTCGGCCACGGCCTCGACCGAGCCCTGCCGCAGCGAGTCGGCGACACCGAGACTGGCGACAGCGCGCTGGCCAAACCCCACGTACACCGGCGTCAGACCGTCGGCCGCTTGAGCGTCCGCCCCGGCGTCGATCGGCGTCAGGTCGAGCCCGGCCGCGTCGAGGAACGCGCGGCCACCGACCCGCACCAGGACCCCATCGACGGTGGCCTGGATGCCCGCACCTGCCGTAGCCTCGAACGCGGTCGCCCGCGACAACGCGAGACCACGCGTGTCGGTCGCGTATCGAACGATGGCTTCGCCCACGGGATGCTCGGATCCCCGCTCCGCCGACGCCACGAGACGGAGGACCTCGTCCTCCGGCGGCGCATCCGGAGAGCGTGTCACGGCGATCACCCTGGGCCGGCCCTCGGTCAAGGTGCCGGTCTTGTCGAGCACAACCGTCCGGACCGAGCCGAGGCGCTCGAGTGCCTCCGCGTTCGCGAACAGGACGCCGGCCTCGGCGCCCTTGCCGGTGCCGACCATGATCGACGTCGGCGTCGCGAGACCCAGGGCGCACGGACACGCGATGATCAGGACGGCGACCGTGTTGAGCAGGGCAAGGTTGAACGCGGGTGCCGGCCCGGCGACGAACCAGACCACGAACGTCAACGCGGCGAGCCCGAGGACGGCCGGGACGAAGTATCCGGTCACGACATCCGCGAGCCGCTGGATCGGTGCCCGCGACCCCTGTGCCTCGGAGACAAGCCGGACGATCCTGGCCAGCACCGTGTCGGCGCCGATCCGCGTCGCACGGTAGGTCAGCGTCCCGGTGGCGTTGAGCGTGCCCGCGATGACGAGGTCGTCGGCTTGCTTCGCGGTCGGCAGGCTCTCCCCCGTGATCATGCTCTCGTCAACCGCGGACGCCCCATCGACCACGACACCATCCACGGCGATCGTTTCGCCGGGGCGCACCCGGACGATGTCGCCGACACGAACGTCGGCGAGGGGCAGATCCACTTCGACCTGATGCCGCACCAGCCTGGCCGTTCGGGGCGCCAGGCCGATCAGCCGCCGGATGGCATCCGACGTGTGGACCCGGGCGCGAGCCTCCAGGTACCGGCCCAGGAGGATGAGCGTGATGATCACCGCGGCCGTGTCGAAGTAGAGCGGGAGTCCCTCCTCCGCTCCCGTTCCGATCCCGGCGGACCGGAAGAACTCGGGCACCACGATCGCGGCCAGCGAGTAGCCATAGGCGGCGGACGTCCCGACCACGATCAGCGTGTTCATATCCGAGGTCCGATGCCGTGCGGCCTTCCAGGCGGCGCGGTAGAACGGCCAACCGGCCCAGAACTGGATCGGGGTCGCCAGGCCGAGCTGGACAAGCGGTTCCGTCAGGATCGCCGGGAGCCAGGGAGCGACGGTCATCCGGGCGAGCCCGGCGACGAGGGGGACGGTCAGCAGGGCGGCCACGACCAGGCGGATCCGGAGCATCGTGACATGCCTGGCCGTGGCATCGTCGCGATCCGCCCGTGCCTCGGCGGCCGTCGCGATGTCCGTCGCGACGCCGGCGGACGCCGCCTTGCCCGTGCGCGCGACGTAGCCGGCCGCGTCCACCGCCGCGGCGAGATCGTCGACCGAGACGCGCCCAGGATCGAACCGGACCGTCGCCGTCTCCGCGGCCAGATTGACGACCGCACCCTCGACGCCATCGACCTTCTGCAGGAACCGGGTGATCCGGTTGACGCAGGACGCGCAGGTCATTCCCTCAACAGGGAAGGCCAGCGTCTCGGTGGTCGTCGGAGTCTGCGTCACACGACGATGATACTCCCCAGGGGTATACCCGTCAGGCCGGATCCTTCGCCTGTCGGCTCGTGCCACGACGCGTCCGATACCAGGCGAGGTATTCGAGCAACTCCTCGCGTTCGTCGTCTGTGAGATCGGCGAAGAGCGCCGCACCCACGGTTTCTCCGGTCGCCTGATCGGGCTCGTTTGGCACCGGGTACCCGCACAGGCGCATCAGCTCCACGTACGGCACCGCCAGAGCCTCGCTCAGCTGATGCAGGACATGGGGCGATGGGCGTTTCACGGCGTCGCTCTCGAGCTTGCTGAGATACGCCGCCGAAATACCCGCCGAACGGGCGGCGTCGACCGCCGAGAGCTGCCGGACTTCACGAGCCTGTCTGAGCACGGACCCGAACGACGGTGCCACCCTGCGTACTCCTAGGTCTTACAGTTGGGTATCTGTACCTACAGTTGACAATAGCAGCGCTCGGTGGTTCACTGCAAGCACAGCAATGGCCGGAGCCTCGCCCGGCGGTGGTCTCGGTTCCATCGCTTGCCCGGATGCCTGAAGGCACCAAGGAGCAAGCCATGGCCACGGAACAGCACATCCTCCAGGGCCGGGCGCCCGTCGACACCGTCATGCTGCCCGGATCCCACCCGACGGACGGGCGTCAAGGCAAACGAAGGCCGGCCATCGTGCTCGTCAAGAGCGTCGCGCTGGGAGCGCTGGCAGGGCTCGGGATCCTCGTCGTCCTGCCCGCCGCGCTCGCCGCGCAGGCCGCGGCACTCTAGCCTCCACAACGCACCGGATCGCCGCGCCCCGGGCCTAGCTCGGCCGAACGGGTCCCCGGTGCGATCGGCGCCTGGCCCGGTACCACGCGAGGTACTCGAGCAGCTCCAGCCGCTCGTCGTCCGTCAGGTCGGCGAACAACGCGGCTCCCAACGAATCGACCGGCAGGTCGTCCTCATCGCCCGGAACTCGGTAGCCGTTGAGGCGCATGAGCTCGGCATACGGAACGGTCAATGCTTCACTCAGCTGATGTAGGACGCGGGGTGATGGATTTCTGACGGAGTCGTTCTCCAGCTTGCTCAAATAGGCGGCCGAGATCCCCGCGGCACGTGCGGCGTCAACGGCCGACAGCTCGCGCACCTCTCGCGCCTGGCGAAGGATCTCCCCGAATGACAGTGCGAGCATCAGGATGTCCTACAGTTGGCAGCGATAACTACTGTTGACAATATCACCCGTGGATGATTGAATGCAAGTCCAGCAGTGGCCGGACGCAACCCGGCGGTCGTCCTCATGACGCCGCTTCCCCGGATGCCTGATCCTCGAGGAGAACGCCCATGGCCATCGATCATGTTGATCGGACCGTCGTAACCCAGGAAACCACGCCTGCCGGCGCTCAGGAAACGGTCAGCACGAGCAGCCGCCACACCACGGGCGGCGGACCAGAGGCCTCCGAGCGAACACGACGCATCGTCGTCCTCGTGTTCGGTTTGATCCAGCTGGTCATCGGAGCGCGCTTCGTGTTGCTCCTCCTCGACGCGAGGGAAGCAAACGGCCTCGTGTCGGCCATCCTCAACTTCAGCCAGCTCTTCGTGTCGCCGTTCGAGGGGATTCTTCGGACGGATGCTCTCCAGGCAGCCGGTTCGATCCTCGACATCACGGCCATCGTGGCGTTCGTCGGTTGGACGGTCCTCGAATTGGTCGTGATCTGGGCCCTGAGCGTTTTCCGGCGCCAGCCGGCCTGACGGAGGCACACACGGATCATCGACAGCGTCCGCATCGCCCTGAACCGGAAGGAATGAGTCAGATGGGTTTCATCGCCTGGATCGTCGTTGGCGCCATCGCCGGCTTCCTGGCCAGCCAGCTCATGGGTTCCCGCGAGGGGCTTCTCATGATGGTCGTGCTCGGCATCGTCGGCGGCGTCGTCGGTGGCTTCGTTGCCACGAGCGTGCTCAAGATCGGCTCCGTCGACGGCATCAACCTCGAGAGCATCGTCATCGCCACCATCGGTGCCGTTGCCGTGATCGCCGTTGCCCGGTTCGCGAAGGGCTCGCGCAGCCTCCGCCCGGGATAGCCTCGCGGCGGCCGAAGCGCCGCCTCACCTCAATCCGATTGGACCGACCCCCCGGGTCGGTCCTTTCCATGACCTCAGCCAGGCTTCGGTGGCTTGGTCTTTGGCTTGAGCGTCCGGACGTATCGGTAGCTCGTCTCGAGGTACGGGCGGAGCGTTTCGGTGTCCTCGAGCAGGGCGTCCGGAACGGCCACGTATTCCTTCGCCGGCGGCCAGGCCGGATCGCCCCTGAACAGCTCCGTGATGTAGGTCTCAAGGAAGGCCGTCCGGTTCGGTTCCGGCAGGCGGATCCCGACCACACCGTGCTTGGAGATCATCGAATACATGTTGCCGTTGACCGCGGTGTAGGCGGATCCGAAGTTGGATTGGGCGTCCACGCCGTCCACGGACTCGATGAGGCGCCGGTAGAGCGCCAGTTTGGCGGGCGGTGCCGTCACCTTCTTGGCCACGCTCAGGTCTCGGTGACCGCGCGGACGTAGTGCGGCAACAGCGTCGCCCAGCCGCCCCGATTCCGATCTCGCCAGGGCTCGCCATCCACGCCAAGCCGCTCCCAGCCGCGATGCTCGATCTCGACCCTGGTCGCCGACTCGCCAACGGGCAGGAACCGGATCTCGACATCCGTGGCGTCGCTCGCGTCGCGATTGAGGTGCCACGTGTACCCGAGGCGCTGGGGCGGTTCCCACACCGTCACCTCACCCCAGTCGTGTTCGATGCCCGAGGCCTGACGTTCGAAGATCCGACCGCCGAGTCTGGGTTCCATGACGACGGTCAGGTCGGCTTCGGCCGAAACGGTGTGGTCATTGGGCCACCACTGATCGATCCTCGCCGTCCAGACCTCGAACGCATGGTCGACCGGGCAGTCGACGTCGAAGCTCAGGCGGATCGGTTCGATCATCGGTCGGAACGCCGCCCGGCTGTGTTGGAGGCCACGATCCCAAAACGCGCCGCGGATTCACCCCAGACGCGTTCCACGTAGGCCTTGACCGCTTCCATCCCCTGATCGTGGAGCTGGTAGATCCGGCGGGTCCCGACCGGCTTCTCTACCACGAGACCGGCGCGCTTCAGCAGGCGTAGGTGCCGGGACACCGCCGGCCGGCTGATCGGCAGGACATCGGCGATCTCCTGAACGGAGCGCTCGCCGGTACCTAGCAGCTCGACGATTGCGCGGCGGTTGGCGTCACCCAGCGCGTCGAACGGATCCCCAGCCGGCAGCGTAGCGCCCATCGATCAGGCCCGTTCGGCGCGCTTCTTGAGCCCGTTCGCGAACTGTGCGAACGATGGTCCGAGGTCGGGCATCGATCGCCACATCATCCCGAGGAGTGGCCCGGTGTACTCCTCGCGAACGTGGAAGCGCGTGGTCCCACCGGCGCCTGGCGTCAGGGAGAACGTCCGCACACCCTTGAACAGGCCCAGGGGCATCCCGCCACTCCACGCCATCGATCGAGGGGCGTTGAACTCGGTGACCTTGACCGGGAACGTCCGCCCTGGATTGACGCTGGACACGACCTTGATCGTCGCGCCGGCGGCAATGCTGCCGTCGACCCGGAGCACGCCGGAGTCCCAGGCGGGGTACTGCGCTCCATCAACGAGGATCGCCCAGATCGCCTCAGGCGTCGCGCCGATGTCGGAGCTCGCTTCGAATGACTTCATCCGATTGCGCGCATCTTGTTGGCCTTTGCGTCGTGCGTCACCTCGGCCAGGCCAAGTGCCTCCATGAGGGGCGGCATGTAAACGCCGAACCGCCCGCGGAGCCCCTTCTTCAGGCCATACCAACCGCCCAGCGGATTGGCTTCGGAGCGTCCCCACGCCTCGACCGTGCCGTCGGCCGCCGGCTTCTGCTCGTCGGCTCCACCAAGCGGCATCCAGTCAGCGTGCGTCTTGAGCATGGCGTGGAGATCGTTGATGGCCCGTGCGTCATACAGGAGCCGGGTCCCGCCGACCTGGCAGACGATCGTCGGCGGGTCTGACGCGTCGTCGCGGTACATCGTGTATTCCGAGGTGCCGGGTGGCGTCTTGAGAACCCACGGATCGTCCTTGGTGCCACTCCCCGTCGCCATGATCGTCCTCCCGTCGTGCTTCGTAACCGTACGTATACGGTAACCGTTTGGTCACGGAACCGCAAGACAGCGACGCTGCGACCTAGTCGGGGAGATCGATCGCGCCAACAGGGCGGCCTTCGTCGTCGATGAGCCTCCAGCGAGCTCCAAGGGCGGTGTCCTTCCCACTCACGAGGACGTCAACCGCCGCGCGCACGGCGCCTGTCGGGCTTCGCGCCTTCGCTGTGGCGTCGCCGAGTGCCCGTACGATCGCCAGTCGAACGAGGGCGGGCTCGTTGCGCTCGATCTCCGAGCGCGCGATCTCGTCGGCGTTGGCAACGTCGAGCTTCTCGAGCTTCTCGATGAGCTCGCGTGCCTGTCGTCGCGCGGCTGGGGCCAGATCGCGAAGCCATTTCGGTTCGGTTGGCGGTTCTGGTGTGGGCTTGGCCTTCCCGTCCTCGCCAACGCTCCCGGACCCGGAGGCTTTGGTCGAGGTCGCCCGCTCTGGCTTCGGCGCAGCCGCCTTCGCCTGCTTGAGTCGTTCTGCGAGCGGAGACTCGACCGGGCCCGACGTTCGCATGCCCTCGATCGCTTCCTTGGCTGCCGTCAGGGATCCGAACGGCCCGCGAACCAGCGGGAGTCCCAGGTCGTCGGTCTGCGTGGTGTCGACGACGACCCACGTGCCCGATTGCGGCTCGATCGCGAACCGGCCGTCGCGTGTCTCCCAGCGCCCACCACCGATGCGCTTGAGCGAGTCGTCTGTCGCCATTCGCCAAGTATCGGGCACGAATGACTCGCGGTCCTGCGCGATGCCGCCGGCCTGGCGACGCTCCCGGTCATCGGCCGGTTCTTCCTGTTCCGCCGCCAGTTCATGGCCGGCACGTCCGTCACGGGGACCGGGATCCAGTAGGCGGCCGGGTTGACCGAGCGCCGCGCGAGCCCAATGCTTCGCGCATGGAGACGAGCTTCATCGCGTTTGTGGCGGTAGCCCTCGTGCTTGCGCTAGGGGTCGCGTTCTGTTCGATGACCGTGGGGTGGCTGAGCGCCTATGCCTGGTTGATCGCGAGGGTTGGGGCTGCCCTTCAGCGAACCGGGATCCGGCTGCTCGACACCGTCACCGGCGTCATCCTCATCGGTCTCGGTCTTCGTCTCGCGACGGAACCGGCACTCGTCCATCGCTGACGGCCCCAGTGGGCGTCGTCTCGCGGTCGACCGCCCAGATGGCCCGGTTGACCAGGTTCTCGAGCTGTTCCTGGCGACCCGAACGCGGTTCTGGATCGATGTCGCCGGAAGCTACGCCTGCGGTCAGGATTTCGAGGACGGCATCGCCCGACAGGATCGATCGTCCGAGCTTGCCCGACCAGCCCGCATAGCGCTCGTCGCGGAGGCGTTCGAGTGTCCCGTCTTCGATCAGCGATGCCGCGACGAGCAGGGCCCGCGCCAGGGTGTCGATCCCACCGATGTGGGCATGGAACAGGTCGTCGCGGGACAGGCTCTGCCGCCGGAGCTTCGTGTCGAAGTTGAAGCCACCGGTCGTGAAGCCACCCGCCCGGACGATCTCGTAGAGCGCGAGCGCGAGCTCGTCCACCGAGTTGGGGAACTGGTCGGTGTCCCAGCCGTTCTGGTAGTCGCCGCGGTTCGCGTCGATGCTGCCAAAGATCCCGTGTGACACCGCGTAGGCAACTTCGTGGTGGAAGCTGTGGCCGGCCAGGGTCGCGTGGTTGGCCTCGATGTTGACCCGGTACTCCCCGTCCAGGCCGTGGCGAACCAGGAACCCGTGGACGGTTGCCGAGTCGTAGTCGTACTGGTGCTTGGTGGGCTCCTGGGGCTTGGGCTCGAGCAGGAGCGTGCCCTTGAACCCGATCCGCTGCTTGTGTTCCGCCACCAGGGCCAGGAACCGCGCCAGCTGCGCCTCCTCGCGGGCCATGTCGGTGTTGAGCAGGGTCTCGTAGCCCTCGCGGCCGCCCCACAGCACGTAGTTCGCGCCACCGAGGCGATGGGTCGCTTCGAGCATCAACTTGACCTGTGCGGCCGCGACGGCGAACACCTCGGGGTCCGGATTGGTTGCGGCTCCGGCCGCATACCGCGGATGGCTGAACAGGTTGGCGGTCCCCCACAGGAGCCGGGCTCCGGTGCGGGACTGGTGGCCCTCGATCTCGCCGACGATCGCGTCGAGGTTGGCCTTCGTCTCGGCAAAGTTCCGGCCCTCGGGCGCGACGTCGCGATCGTGGAAGCAGTAGAACGGCACGCCGAGCTTGGTGATGAACTCGAAGGCGGCCGCCAGCTTGGCGCGGGCCGCGAGCATCGGGTCCAGCCGCGGATCGAGCCACGGGCGATCGAACGTCCCCGTCCCAAACACGTCGGAGCCCGGCCAGTTGAACGAATGCCACAGGCAGACGGCAATCCGGAGGTGATCCTCCATCCGCTTGCCGAGGACCAGCCGGTCGGGCTGGTAGACCTTGAACGACAGCGGGTCAGGCGAATCGAGCCCCCCGAACGGGATCGGGCCGGGAACGTCGTGGAAAAAGGCTTCGCCCACGCAAATCCTCCATGCCGCTCCGCGAGCCGGAGTGGCGCCTCAATCGTGGAGCTGCGCCAGCTCCTGGCGGGTCACTTCGGTGGGCAGCTTGCCCATGATGATCATCCCGAGGACCTCGTCCTTGGTGACGTCATCCTTGTTGACCGTCCCGACGAGCTTGCCCTGCAGCATCACGCTGATCCGGTCGGCCAGGTCGAACACGTCGTGGATGTCGTGGCTGATCAGGAAGATCCCGATCCCCTCGCGCTTCAGCTGCGCGATCAGGTCCATGACCTGGGCGGTCTCGGCGGGTCCCAGTGCCGCGGTCGGCTCGTCCATGATCAGGATCCGGGCGTTGAAATGAACCGCCCGGGCAATGGCCACGGACTGCCGCTGGCCACCGGAGAGTGACTTCACGGCCGTCTTGAAGTTCTTGAACTTTGGATTGAGGCGGCCCATGACCTTGCGGGTCGCCGATTCCATCGCCGCGTCGTCGAGCGATCCGGCCCGATTGGTGAGCTCCCGCCCGAGGAACATGTTCCCGGCGGCGTCGATGTTGTCCGCGAGGGCAAGCGTCTGGTAGATCGTCTCGATCCCGTGGGCCTTGGCGTCACGCGGGTTGGAGATGTTGGCCTTGTCGCCGTTGACCAGGATCTCGCCTTCGTCGGCCGGATGGGCACCCGACAGGGCGCGGATGAGCGTCGATTTGCCGGCGCCATTGCCGCCGACGAGCCCCATCACCTCGCCCGGATAAAGGTCGATACTCACCCCGTCGACGGCGTGGACGCCACCGAACGCGATCCGGATGTTGCGCATCTCAACGAGCGGGACACGGGGTGCGGCCGCCGCGGGCGCGGTCGAGGTCGCGACGTCGCTGCTCGGCATCGTCATCTCCTGTGCCTCACGTCGCCCGGCGACGAAGGATCGTGTCCGCGGCCACCGCCGCGACGAGCACGATGCCCACGACCATGTCCTGGACCGGCGAATCGACCTTGAGCAGGATCATGCCCGACTGGAGCGACTGCATCACGACGGCGCCAAGGACGGCGCCCGGGATGGTTCCGATGCCGCCGGCGAACGAGGTCCCGCCGATGACCGCCGCGGCGATGACCTGCAGCTCGGCGCCCGACCCGAGGCCGACGGTCGCGGCGTTCAACCGGGCCGAGATGACTGCGGCGGCGAACGCCGCGAGCATGCCCATGACGATGAACGTCTTCATGATCGTCCACCGCGTGTTGATGCCGGCGAGTTCCGCGGCGTCAGGGTTGCCGCCGATGGAGAAGACGTACCGCCCGAAGCGGCGTCGCGTCGCGAGAAAGGTCATCCCGACCGCGACTCCGAGCGCGATGAGGACCGGAATGGCGATCCCCGTCGGGATCTGCAGGCCACCGGGCGGGATCGCGATCCCGTTCTCGATCGCGTAGTCCTCGGCCAGCGCCTCGGGCCACATGTAACTGTTGGTGACCCAGACGGCTCCGACGACCGCGAGCGTCCCGAATACGCCGATGGCGACGTCCGCCCAGATCGGGCGAACAGGGAAGCCGTGCCGCCGTCGCCGGCGGCGACTCGCGATCAGGCTGTAGATCACCCCAACCGTGGCGATCGCGGCGACCACCCAGCTGAGCGTCTCGCCGAGCGAGCCCCGTGGCCCGCCGCCGAGCAACTGGAACGTGGAATCGAGCGGCGCGATCGTCTGCCCTGACGCGAGCTGGAACGCCATGCCGCGCCAGACGAGCAAGCCACCGAGGGTGACGATGAACGACGGCACGCCGACGTAGGCGATGATGAATCCGTGGAGGCCGCCGATGAAGGCGCCGAGCGCGATCCCGACGACCAGCGTCACGATCCACGTGAACGGCTGATCGAAGCCCAGCCCGAAGACATTCGGGATCCAGTCAGCCTGGAGCAGCGCCATGACCATGGCGACGAAGACCACGATCGACCCGATCGACAGGTCGATGTTCCGCGAAACGATGACCAGGACCATCCCCGTGGCCATGATCGCCACGGCTGACGACTGGACGGTCAGGTTCCAGAGGTTGCGCGGGGTGAGGAAGAGGCCGTCCGACAGGAAGTTGAAGCCAATGAAGATGATCCCGAGGGCCACGATCATGCCCAGGAGGCGGGTATCCACTTCCATTGCCTGGAGGACGGAGCGCGCCGAGCGGTTCGGCGGCTGGACGGCAATGGTCGTCTCCTGGATCGCGCTGGCCTCGGACATCACGACGCCTCGCTAGACGGCTCGGGGAACAGATCGCCCTGCGTCGCGGGGACCGCGAGCGCAGGGCGTTTCAGCGAACGACTCTCAGCGGCTGGCTACGGGCAGGCCGGAACCGAACCGGGTGTGACGTCCTTGCAGAGCGTGGCGGAGTCAATCCAACCCGCGTCAAGGACGGCGTTGAGGTTGTCCTGCAGGATCGGCAGCGGCGGGAGCAGGATGGAGGCAACGTCGTTGCCACCGGGCGTCGTGAACGGCGCCGTGCCAGTGACCGACGCGACGTCCTTGTTGGCGCAGAGGGCAAGGGCGGACTCCCCGGCTGCCTTGCCGAGCTCCCGGGCGTCCTTCCAGACGCTCAGGGTCTGCGTGCCGAGGGCGACCCGGTTGAGGGCCGCGAGGTCACCGTCCTGGCCGGACACCGGGATCTTCCCGGCGAGGCCCTGGGCGGCGAGGGCTGCGACGACACCGCCAGCCATGCCGTCGTTCTCCGAGAGGACGGCATCGATCTTGTTGTCGTTCGCGGTCAGGATCTGTTCCATGTTGGTCTGGGCGTTGTCCGGCTTCCAACCGTCGGTGAACGTCTCGCCACCGATGACGATGTCGCCGGCGGTCACGGCGTCGCCGATGATCTCGTAGAACCCGTCGGCAAGGAACCGCGCATTCGCGTCAGCCTCGTTGCCCTTGATGATCGCGTACGTGCCCGACGGGACCCGCTCGAAGATCTCGCGAGCCATCATCCGCCCGACCTCGATGTTGTCGAACGT
This sequence comes from uncultured Chloroflexia bacterium, assembly GCA_963809045.1. GTDB lineage: Bacteria > Chloroflexota > Limnocylindria > Limnocylindrales > CSP1-4 > SPCO01. Next base: position 1,343,107 of record CAWEHW010000004.1, on the reverse strand, counting down.
GATGTAGAGGACGCCCGGATCCTCGATCAGGCGGTCATACGAGATGACCGGGATCCCGTTCGAGATCGCCGAGGCGACGGACGGCTTGATCGCCACGTCATCCTCGGCAAGGATGATGACGACGTCAGCGCCCTGCGAGATCAGCGTCTCGACGTTGGTCGCCTGGGCCTCGGCGGACGACTTGGCGTCGTTCGCGAAGTACTCCCCGCCACCAGCCTCGATCGCGGCCTTGATCGCGGGCTCATCCCACTTCGCCCAGCGCTCTTCCTGATAGTTGTTCCAGGACATCCCGACCTTGCAATCGGCGGCGGCCTGGCTTGGCGCTGCGCTGGGTGCGGAGCTCGCCCCGCCTCCGCTCGAACAGGCCGTGAGCGCGATCGCCACGACCGCCATGAGCACTGCTCCTCGGCGATAGAACATTGCGTCTCCTCCTCGGTGTGACCTTGGCCCGACGTGGCAATCCACCCGGCGATCCGCCAGCGACGTCAGCGCTCCCGGGTCGCGGCCCAACCGTCGTGGTCGGGTCACCGGTTTCGCAACCCTGCTGCGTGCTGTTCGGTTTCGATTGGTCCCTGCCTGGGTCTCGGCGACGGGCCGAGTGTACGGCAGGATTGGCGCGTGGAACAGGTGGATTACGCGTGTTCGGTCCGGGTTTGTATTCCCCCATTGCAAACTCCTGCGGTAGGCTCCTACGGGCAACCTACGGTGTCAAGCATTTGGCTCGTCTGACAGGCGAGATCAACCGAATCGCAACGTGCCCGGCGCGGCTCGCTGGCCGCATCGTCGAACGGAGGGGTCGTGACCGCAGGACGCCGCGGAGGGTTGCGTGCCGCGCCGGTTGTCGTCGCGATCGCGGGCGCCATCGCCGCGGGCGTGCTGGCGGCCGGTCCGCTCGGGATCGTCCGGATCGGCGATTCTGCGGGAGCGGTGCCGCCCAGGTTCGTCGACGAGACCGCGACAGCCGGCATCGATCTGCGCTACGACGGCGAGGACTTCTTCGTCGGCGGTGGCGTTGCCGTCTTCGACTGCAGCGGGGACCTCGCCCCCGACGTCTATCTCGCAGGCGGGAGCCGTCCGGCCGCGCTCTTCGTCAACGAGAGTCCGCGCGGTGGAGCTCTCGCGTTCAGCCGCGTCGCCGATCCGACGACCGACCTCGGCGACGTGACGGGTGCCTACCCGCTCGACATCGACGGCGACGGGACGACGGACCTGGCCGTGCTGCGGCGCGGCGAGAACGTGCTGCTGCGTGGTCTCGGCGGATGCCGGTTCGAGCGAGCCAACGAGGCCTGGGCGTTCGACGGTGGTGACGAATGGAGCACCGCCTTCAGCGCCGCGTGGGAGACGAACGAGACCTTGCCAACGCTGGCCATCGGCAACTACGTCGCCCTCGACTCGGCACGGCCCACCGCGGGCGGGATCTGCGCCGACAACGAGCTGTTCCGGCCACGGGTATCCGGCATCGGATACGAGCCGGTCATCGCACTTTCGCCGGGCTGGTGCACCTTGTCCCTGTTGTTCAGCGATTGGGACCGCTCGGGACGACGGGACCTCCGGGTATCGAATGATCGGCACTACTACGTCGACGGCGAGGAGCAGTTGTGGCGGATGGTTCCGGGCGAGACTCCGCGCTTGTACACATCGGGCGAGGGCTGGGTGCGCATGCAGATCTGGGGCATGGGCATCGCCGGATATGACCTCACGGACGACGGCTACCCCGAGTACTACCTCACCAGCCAGGGCGACAACAAGCTGCAGATGCTGTCGGCCGAGGCCGATCAGCCACGCTACGGTGACATCGCGCTACGCCGGGGCGTGACCGCGACGCAGCCGTTCGCCGGGGGCGATGCCCTGCCGTCAACCGCCTGGCATCCGGAATTCCAGGACGTCAACAACGACGGCTTCATCGACCTGTTCGTGGCCAAGGGCAACGTCAACGCGATGCCCGATTACGCGCAGAAGGATCCCAGCAACTTGTTGCTGGGGCAGCCGGACGGCACGTTCAAGGACGCCGCCGTGGAGGCGGGCACGGTGAGCTTCGATCGCAGCCGCGGCGCCGCTCTCGCCGATTTCAACCTCGATGGCCTGCTCGACCTCATCGAAGTCAACTACGGCGCGCCCGTCCGGCTATGGCGCAACGTCGGCGCTGGCGATGCGACCACCCCGGCACCCATGGGGGCCTGGATGGCCGTCACGCTCGCCCAGCCTGGACCAAATGCGACCGGCATTGGCGCCTGGATCGAGGTCCGGACCGGCGATCTGATCCAACGACGAGAGTTGACGATTGGCGGCGGCCACGCCGGTGGCCAGCTCGGCTGGATCCACTTCGGGCTCGGGAGTGCAGACGGGGCGGAGATCCGCGTCCAGTGGCCGGACGGCGAGATGGGCGAGTGGATCCGGATCGGAGCCAACCAATTCGCAACGATCGAGCGCGGCGGGAGCAAACCCCGCATCATCCAGCCGGCGAACGACTGAGTCCTGGAGGACCCGCGATGGCCAAGGCACGACTCGCGACCATCGATCTCCCGGATTTCGGCGTCCTGGACGCGGAGCCGGAGATCGACGCGTCCACCTACCGGGTGCGCCTCGAACGGCTTCGGATCAGGGCACGGGAGCACGGGTACGACCACCTCGTCGTGTATGCCGATCGCGAACACAGCGCGACGATCTCGTGGCTGACCGGCTTCGATCCACGGTTCGAGGAGGCAATCGTCCTGATCCGGACCGGCGAGGCTGATAGCGAGGACCCGGCGATCCTCGTGGGCAACGAATGCTGGGGCACCGCCGGTGCGGCACCGCTGCCCATGCGCCGGCACCTGTTCCAGGACCTGAGCCTGCCACACCAACCTCGCAACCGATCTCGATCGCTCACGGACATCCTGGCTGACGAAGGCCTCGGCTCGGGTCGACGGATCGGGGTGATCGGCTGGAAGTCGTACGGAACGACGGACTGGATCGAAGCGCCCTCGTATCTCGTCGACGAGCTCCGGCGCCTGGCCGGCTCGACTGGGCGGGTCGACAACGCCGCCGGCATCGTGATCGACCCGGCCGATGGCCTTCGAGTCATCAACGAAGTCGAGCAGCTCGCCGCGTTCGAGCATGCTGCCTCCCGGACCTCGCAGGGCGTCCGGAACCTGATCTTCGGCCTCCGCCCAGGGATGACCGAGCGCGAGGCGGTTGCCCTGCTCGGATGGGACGGCGCGCCCCTGTCGTGCCACCTGATGCTGACGAGCGGGCCACGGGCGACGTTTGGCCTGCTCAGTCCATCCGATCGCCGGATCGAGCGCGGCGATCGGTTCACGACCGCGTTCGGGATCTGGGGCGCGCTCAACTGCCGAGCCGGTTTTGTCGTCGAGGACGCGGCGGAGCTCCCCGTCGAGATCGCCGACTACGTCGATCGGCTCGTCGGGCCGTATTTCGAGGCGGTCGCGGCGTGGTACGCGGCGATCCACATCGGGCAGACCGGTGGCGCTCTCCAGGCGATCATCGATCGACACTTGGGTGATTCGTTCTTCGGGATCTTCCTGAACCCGGGCCACCAGCTCCACCTCGACGAGTGGGTCAGCTCCCCGATCTGGCCGGAGTCGCCCGTGGAGCTTCGGTCGGGGATGGCCTTCCAGGTGGACATCATCCCGGCAACAGGGACGCCCTATTTCACGACCAACATCGAAGACGGCATCGCCCTCGGCGACGAGACGCTCCGAGACGAGATGGCGACCCGGTATCCGGCGGCCTGGGCGCGGATCCAGGCTCGGCGCTCGTTCATGCGCGACGCCCTCGGCATCGACCTCCACCCGGACGTCCTGCCGTTCTCGAACATGCCGGCGTACCTGCCACCCTTCCTGCTCCGCCCGGACCGGGCAATGACGCTGGCGGGCTAGGCCGAAGCGGCGGGCGGCGCTTCGGGCGGTGCGGCGGGCGGCGTCTCGCCGGTGATCGGGTCCGAGGACGCGTTCTCGCGGCGAGCCAGGAAGGCGAACGGGATGGCGAGCGCCATGATCCCGCCCGAGATGACGTACGACGCCGGGTAGCCGTAGACATCCGCGGCCCGCCCCAACGCGGGCTGGGCGACGACGCCACCGGCCGAACCCATCAGGGCGTCGAACGAGAGCACCGTCGCGCGCTGCTCGGACGGGATGACGCCGTTGATGAACGCCTGCCGGAGCGGAGCTTCGAAGGCAAAGATCAACGCCCACGCCGCGAGCAGCACGAGCGCAATGGCGAAGCTGCTCGTCATCCCGATCAGGATCAGGAAGGCGACGTTGAGGAACGACCCCAGGATCAAGGCATGGGTCCGACGCGAGAAGAGCCGCCTGACGCGGGAGACCAGCAGTCCGCCCACGATCTGCGCCCCGGCGATCAACGCGGCAGCGAGGCCGGCAATCCCGTAGGCGGTCTCGTCGCCGTAGAGCTGGAGCAGATACGGCTGGGTGGCATAGAAGGCATAGAAGCCCACGCCGGTTGTGAACGGCGCGGCCAGCATCAGCCAGCGTACGGGCGGGTTGCGGAACCCGCCGTCGACGGCCCCACTCACGACGGCCCGGACGGCCTTGATCGGGCTCGCGCCACGGGCCGGCGTGAAGCCCAGGTCATGCATGAACCGGAACGCGATGATCAGGGTGACCCCGAGCATCGCCGCACGCACGAGGTACGGCACCCCGAGGTTGCTGGCCTGTGCGATGACGCCACCGGCGACCGACCCGATCAGCATCGCCACGCCGCCGACCGTCTGGGCGCGGCCGAAGACCGACTCGAGGTTGCCGGTGAACCCGGTGTGGGCGAGGGCATCGACCAGCCAGGCCTCGGTGGCGCCCGAGAAGAACGTGAACCCGAGTCCGAGCAGGATCGAGGCGATCGCCCAGCCGACCAGGGGGGCCTGGATCTGCCACATCACCAGGTACAGCAAGGTGGAGACCACCAGGGTCGCCGCTCCGAGGAGGAACGAGAAGCGGCGCCCGCGTGTGTCGGCAATGACGCCGGTCGGCACCTCGAACAGGACCTGGCCGACAGCAAAGAACGCGTTGGCGGCAAACGCCTCCGTGTTGCTCAGACCCGCATCGAGCAGGAAGAGCGTGTTGATCCCCCAGATGAACGATGCGGCGAGCGTCGTCAGGAGGGTGAGCAGGAGGTAGGTCCGCTGGACCTGCTTGGCGGCGTCCATGAAACGGGCACTCTAGCGAAGCAGGCCCATCGGCGTAGGATCGGCACATGACTGACGCATCCGAGGCGATCCTGGAGGTCGTCGACCACCCGGCGGGGCAGCGCTACGAAGCGCGACTCGGCGGCCAGGTTGTTGGCTACACCGAGTACCGCCGCGTTCGTGGCCGGCTGATCTTCATCCACACCGAGGTCGACCCGGCGATGGAGGGCAGGGGCGTCGGCGGCAAGCTGGCAGCCGGAGCGCTTGACGACGTTCGAGCGCAGGGACTCAAGTTCAGCGTCAAATGCCCGTTCATCGCTTCGTGGCTGCGACGGCATCCCGAATACGACGACCTGCGGGTCGAGCTCGGCTGACCGGGTCGAGGGCCCGGACACGCCGAGACTCGGCCCAACCCGATCACGACGATCGTTTGAGTGTCACACTGGACGCATGGACGGCTGCGATCACATCTTGGAGATCCTGGCGAACCCACCCTCGCTCACGCCCTCCGCAAAAGGGTGCGAGGACTGCCTTCGGACTGGTTCCTGGTGGGTCCATCTGCGGATGTGCCAGACGTGCGGCCACGCCGGCTGCTGCAACGAGAGCCCCAACCGGCACGCCTCGGCCCATGCCGCGTCGGAAAACCACCCGGTGATCAGCTCGCTCGAGCCCGGTGAGTCCTGGTTGTGGTGCTTCCCGGACGATGTCGGGGTCGAGACCGACTGATCGGACCCGCCACGGCGGCGCTACCGGTTCTGACCTGCCTCGCGGACCATGTCGTCCGTCGCGGCCGGGCCCTCCCGGTGGCCCTCCGGACGATCCCCTTCTTGGTCACGGGGACCCGGCTGCGACGCGACCGCAGCCGCGCGCTCGTCCTTTGGCCCGAGACCGCCGGGGATGGTTTCGGCGACCCGCTCCGGCTCGCGGCCGATGTACGCTCCGGGATCGAGCGGCTCCTGCTTGCGGTCAGTCATCACGATCTCCCTCAACTCTTCCGGCCGCCGCGAGGGCCGGCCTTCGTGGACGCCGCGCGAAGCGATCGGGTCGACTTGCGGATGTTGTCGTCCTTGTCGACTTCGATACCGTGTCGCTCCGCCGCGCTCAGGATCTTCCGCCGGGCGCGTTCCTTCGCGGCCATGCTTTCGAACCCGGTCTGGTTGAACCGGGCGATCGCATTCCGGACGTGGGATGCGTCATTGATCGGCAGGTGCTCCTCGCCCTGTCGGTCGACATAAGCGAACTGGGAATCACGCAGCTTGTCGCGCGCCTTGGTGTCGAGGGTAGCCATCTCGGGAACCTCCAGTCGGTGCCTCGTGCTCCCCTACCGTCCCACCGGCCGCCACCCGTCGGCGCGAGCCATTGGCCCGCCCGGGCTTGCGACTCCCTATCAACCGCTCGTCACAGTAGTGTTCGGCTGCGGATGTATCGCGTTCAGAGGGCGGACGCCACGCCCATCAACGTCGGGCCCGCACGGCAATCACGACCGCCAGCACCAGCATCACCATGGCGTTCGCCGGATGAAGGCGCGGTTGAGGCGGGCGCAGCGGGGAATTTGTCTTGACCTCCGTCGGCACCCACGATGGCGTTCGCTCACGCGGCACGTGGACCGTCGTGTCGGGGTCCGGGACGGGAGAGCTCGTCGGGATCATGGGCAACGGCGCCTGGCAGGCTGGACCCGGACCGCAGGCGACGTTCGAGCTTTTGCACGCCTTCGGCTGATGGGCCGGCGCCGGGCTCGAACGTAAACGGCGCCTGGGCTCGGGTCTAGGCGGCACCTTCGAGCAGCGGCACGACCTCGCGGGTAAATCGCTCCGCCCTGACGACCAGCTCGGTCGCGTCGGTGGTGCCCAGCCAGAGGGCGAGGTGCGTCACCCCGACCGCGGCGAACGCCTGGACCTCGGCCGCAATCTCCTCAGGTGTGCCGCGCATCGCATAGCCGGTCGAGACGGCCTCTCCGAACTCGACTCGGGCACGAGCCGACAGCCACGGCTCCGGACGACCCGCCGCCTGCGCCGCGGCCCGAACGATCGGCACCCGCTCGCCGTACTGCGCCGGGCTGGAGACGCTGGCGTGGTACCCATCGCCCAGTGACCCGGCCCGTTCGAGCGCCTGTTTGGCCTTGCCGCCGACGACGATGGGCAATGCCGCCCGACGCTCCGGGAGCGGCGCGAACGAGAAGTCTTCGATGTCGTGGAACCGGCCGTGGAACGGCTCGGACGAGCCCGACCAGAGGTGTCGCCAGAGCCGGATCGTCTCGTCGAGATAGGCGCCGCGGACGTGGAATTGGTCGGCCATCCCGAGATTGGCGAACTCGGTCTCGTTCCAGCCCACGCCGACACCCGCGACGACCCGTCCGCCGCTGAGTGAATCGAGCGTCGCGAGCTCCTTGGCCAGGACGACGGCATTCCGCTGCGGGACGACGATCACGCTGGTTGCGAGGCGGATCGACCGGTGGCGCGCCCCGACCCACGCGAGGGCGAGGATCGCCTCGTAGATGCGTCCGTAATCCGCGGCGCTGGCCTGCGGTACGAGGACGTGGTCGGTCGTCCAGGCCGTCGACCAACCGAGCCGCTCGGCGACCTCGGCCGCGGCGTCGATGCCATCCGCCGCCGCCCCGTCCGGGAAGTTTGGGAGGCAGATGCCGAAGTCCATGCGCCGATGGTATCGGCCCGGCGAGGCTGGTTGCACCACCCCAGGTGGTTGTCTATCGTCATCGGCGCCGAACCCAGACCGCCTAGTCGACCGCCCCGGGCCCGATCCTGCGCCAGAGGTCCGGATAGTCGAGAACCAGGCCATCCTGGTCGACGCGGATGTCCGTTACGAAGGACTCTGACGCAAACCGATAGGTTGCGCCGTCGTCGTCGAGGGCGAGACAGGTGTACCGCTGAGCCTGCGCCCGGATCGTGAGCTCGGGCACCTGGATGTACAGCATCCGCAGGTCACGGGCCTGCCCGACGCGCCAATCGAGCCGCCGGATCGGAAGCGTGTTCGTGAACGGTGTCGCGGCAAGGTCGACGTCGACACAGCCGGCGAGCTCGTCGATCTCGCGGTCGTCCGCGTCGGTCCAGCGGCCGGCCGCATCCGACATTAAGGTCATCCTGGTACCGCTTTCGGGCTCCTCGAGCGAGAAGCTGCGGGCCGTCCAGTCCAGGTCGCACGTCAGGCGGTACTGGATGCGGAGCGGACGCTCGTCGAGAGCGACGACCATGCCGTCGGCTTCGATGGCTCCGTCCGTCGTCCGAATGACCAGGTGTTCGACCCCTGGCCAGGCGAGCGCCTCCCACATCGCGGTCGCGTTCAGGCCGGCGCGGCCGGTCATGGCCGCCTAGCTGGTCGCGGCTTCGAGCAACGGCTCGGCCTGGAAGAGGTTGATCCCGCTGTTGACGAGATCGAGGAGGTTCCGAGCGGTTCGCTCTTCCTCGACTTGCTCATCGATGAACCACTGGAGGAACTGGAAGGACCGGTGGTCTTCCTCCGCGCGGGCTGCGGCGGCCATGGCGTCGAATTGGCCCGTGACCCGGATCTCGCTCGCGAGGGCAGCCTCGACGGCTGCCTTGGCGGACGCGTAGTGCGTGGTCGCTCCTCGAAGGGGCGGCAGGTCGAACGCGACCTCGTTGTCGATCAGGAACGCCATGATCTTCTCGGCGTGACCTGCTTCCTCGAGGGCCTGCGACCGGAAAACCCCTGCCCAGCGCTTGAGGCTCTCGCGCTCGAAGTAGATCGAGATGCCCATGTACGCCTGGTGGGCGCTGAGCTCGCTGCCGATCTGCTCCACGAGCAGTGCGCTGAGCCGGTCGCTGATCATCGGACGTGCCTCCCGTTCCCGATCGTCATCACGAGCTGAGCATACGGCCCGGAGCCGGTCACCGTCCGAACGCGGACAGCACCTGGTCGCTGAAGGCCGGCCACGCCTCGAGCGCCCATCCGTCGAACCCCCGATCGGTGAGCGCGACGGTCGCGAGATCCGCAATGGGATCGACCCACAGGAACGTCCCGGCTCCGCCGAAGTGACCGAACGTCCGAGGGCTGTTGCTGTCGCCCATCCAGTGCGGCGTCTTGGCGCCGTGGATCTCGAACCCGAGACCCCAGTCGCAGGGATCGAAGCGGCCGACGCCCGGCACGACGCCCGCGAGACCCGGAAAGGCGACGGTGGTGGCCAGCGCGTGCGTCGCTTTCGAGACGAGCGTGGGCCGGTGGATTTCCGTCGCGAGCGCGACGAGATCGGTGAGCGTTCCGTGGATCCCGTCGGACGGCCGCTCGAGCAGGCTCGCGCCGGTCATACCGAGCGGGACCAGGATCCACTCGGCGAGGACGATCTCGAACGACTCTCGGGCCCGTTCGGCGACCAGTGCCCCCAGGGTGTCGAAGGCCGTGTTCGAGTAGATCCGGCGCGTCCCGGGCGTTGCCATCGCGGTCCTGCCTTCGAACGGCAACCCGGAGGTGTGGGCCAGCAGGTGGCGGACCGTGGCACCCGCTGGGCCGGCGGGCTCCTCGAGCGAGAGGAGGTTGCGTTCCACCGCGATGAACACGGCCAGGGCCGTGACCAGCTTCGTGACCGAGGCCCAGCGATAGCGATACGTGACGTCACCGTGCGTCGCGATGACGCCGTCGGGACCGATGACGGCCGCGGCGGCATGAGCCGCCCCCCATCGTTCGATCCCCGCGAGGATCGCGTCGGTCGGCTGGCCCGTCGTCACGGCAGCGTCATGCGTCGACAGTAGACTTCGGTCATGCGTTTCCTCTTTCGTGAACCAACCGTTCCCTCCGCCGACGACGCCCTCCCGGGCCGTTCGCAGGCCATCATGACGCCCGGGATCCACACGATCCTCGGCACGCCGCTGGCCGGTCCATGGCCCGACGGCACGAAGACCGCCATCTTCGGTCTCGGCTGCTTCTGGGGTCCCGAGAAGGACTTCTGGCAGCTCCCGGGCGTGGTCACCACCGCCGTCGGGTACGCCGGCGGCCCGACACCGAATCCGACCTACCAAGAGGTCTGCACCGGGCAGACCGGCCACGCCGAGGTCGTCCTCGTCGCCTACGACCCGAACCGAATCTCGTACGACGAGCTGCTCAAGGCATTCTGGGAGGCCCACGACCCGACCCAGGGCATGCGCCAGGGCAACGACATGGGGAGCTCGTACCGGTCAATCATCCTGCCGACGGACGACGACCAGCGCGCCGCGGCCGAGGCGTCACGCGACGCCTTCCAGAAGAGCCTGACCGCCGCCGGCTTCGGCGCGATCACCACGGAGATCGCCCCAGCCGGCCCGTTCTACTACGCCGAGGACTACCACCAGCAATACCTGGACAAGAACCCCCGGGGGTACTGCCCGAATCACGCGACCGGCGTGAAACTGCCGGATGACTTCGCCATCCCGGTGACGCCGCTCCAGTACCTCGATTGAGTCCGGTCGGGCGATGACCGTTCTGCGAATGGACAACGTCCTCCTCGTGGTCGACGACCTCGAGGCTGTCAAAGCGTTCTTCGCCGACCTTGGTCTGGAGCTTGAGGGCGAGACGATCGTCGAAGGCGAGTCGGTCGACCGCCTCATCGCCCTCGACGGCGTCCGGGCCACGATCGCCTCGATGCGGACCCCGGACGGCCACGGGCGGATCGAGCTCGACAAGTTCCACACACCAGCCGCCGTCAGGACCGAGCCAGAAGATGCCCCGGTGAACACGCTGGGTCTCCGTCGCATCATGTTCGCCGTCGACGACATCGAGAGCGTCCTCGGCCGCCTGCGCCGCCACGGCGCCGAGCTGGTTGGTGAGGTCGTGGAGTATGAGGACCAGTATCGGCTCTGTTACGTCCGCGGCCCCGAGGGCATCGTCGTGGGACTGGCCGAGCAGCTCACCTGATGACACATCTCCGGTTCGGGACGACTGAGCCTGGGTGAACGCCACCCTGACCACCACGGGACGGAAATCCGGAGAGCCACGCTCCGTCCCGCTCTATGTCTGGCCTGACGGTGACAACTTCGTGGCCGTCGGCTCGTGGGCGGGACGCCCGATTGACCCGGCCTGGGTCGGCAACCTCCGGGCTCACCCGAAGGCCACGATCCGGGTCGTCAAACAGGTCCGCGACGTGGTCGCGCGCGAGGTCAAGGTCCCGAGCGAGGAGCGCGACCGCCTCTGGAAGCTGGTCACCGAGGCGTTCCACTACTACGCGACCTACCAGCGCAAGACCGACCGGGTGATTCCGCTCTTCGTGCTCGAACCGGAGGAGCGCTCGTGATCGGCGTTGCAATGTCCGGCTGATGGGATCGGTCGCGATCGCAATATCGCGACGAGCATGCTGCGACCATGGACATGGCCAGCAAAGCAGCCGGCGACTCGCTCGCCGGAGATTCAAGCGTCCTCGCCTACACGACCGAAGACGATCAGCACGCCGCTGTCCGCCTTGCGGCCGTCACGCATGCGAGAGAGCACGGCTGCGCCGTGATCCTGTACGCGGCCGATGCCGCGTCGGCGTTCGAAGAGCCGATGCCGAACCAATGGGCCTCGGAGGGCGAAGACAAGCGGTTCGGGGATCGCCTGACGACCGCAGACCTCGAGTTCCTCGGGCGGCAACCCATCGCCGACCAGGTCCGCGAAGCCGAGGCGGGCGGCGTCGATGCCTTCGGGTGGCTACCGAAGGACCACGGCCCGAAGGCGCTCGCCGAGTACGCCCGTCAGCAGGGTGTCCACCGCGTCTTCCTGCCAGAGGCCCTGGAAGCCATCGACGAGCTGAGCGCTCTGCTCGCCGCCGAACCGGACGCGGTCGAAGCAGTGGAGCGCCCAGGGATCGACGTCGAACGGGTTGCCCTCGCCGATCCACATCGCTGACGCCCGCGTACCATCCGCCCATGATCGTGAGGCCGACCTGAGCCGCGCCAGACCGGCCATCCCTGCCGGAGTCACCGACGGTGGAGTCCTCGCGATCGCCCGACACCTGGATGCCGAGCGGGCGATCGCGATCGCGCGCGCACTGGAGGCGGGCGGGGTCGGAGCTTTCGAACTGACGTTGAACGAGCCTGAAACCGACGCCCTGCGAGCGCTCGAAGCGGTCGCACGTCACCAGTCGAGCGACGGACTCGCGATCGGGGCGGGGACAGTCCTCACCATCGAATCGGCGGCGCGCGCCGTCGATGCCGGGGCGACGTTCCTGGTCATGCCCCACGTCGACCCGGCACTCGTGGCCTGGGCGGCCGAGCGAGGCATCCCGGCCTTGCCCGGGTGCGCGACGCCGACCGAGGCCCTGGCCGCCTGGCGTGCGGGCGCGACCGCGATCAAGCTCTTCCCGGCTTCGGTGGCCGGGCCGGCCTTCGTCCGCGAGCTACGAGGTCCATTCCCCGAGATCCCGGTGGTGCCGACCGGTGGTGTCACCGTCGACAACGCGCCGTCGTTCATCGCGGCCGGCGCTGCCGCGGTTGGGCTCGGAGGCTGGCTGATCGGCGACGGCGAGCCGGGCGGTGTCGTCGGACGCGCTCGGCACATCGTCGCGACGGTGGCGTCGGCACGCGCCGAGCGGCCCACGTGACCACGGCGTTCGAACCGGACGAGCTCGCCGATGCCCTCCTCGCGGCCCAGCCGGCCATGGCTTCCCGGCGCAAGGAGGTCCGCGTCGTTCGGGCGCCCGGCCGGGTCAACCTGATCGGCGAGCACACCGACTACAACGAAGGGTTCGTCCTCCCGGCGGCCATCGATCTCGAGATCCGGATCGCGTTCGTGCCCAGCGACGACCGCCGAGTCGAGCTGACCCGCCTGGACAGCGGAGAGCATGCGTCGTTCGACCTCGACGAAGGCCGAACCAGGGCCGGGACCTGGCTGGACTACGTGGCGGGAACGGCCTGGGCGCTCGCGGCGACCGGGCTCACACTCACTGGCTTCCGAGGCGTCGTGGCCTCCACCTTGCCACCGAACGCCGGCCTGTCGTCTTCAGCCGCGATCGAGCTTGCGTCGGCCTGGGCGCTCCTCGGCGACGCGGCCGACGAGCTCGATCCACTGGAGCTCGCGCGTCACTGCCAACGCGCCGAGAACGAATACGTCGGCGTCCAGAGCGGCCTGATGGACCAGTTCGCCGAAGCGTGCGGCGTGACCGGAGCGGCGCTGCTCCTCGATTGCCGGTCGTCGGCGTGGCGTCCGATCCCGTTGCCGGACGATCTCGCCCTCGTCGTGTGCCACACGGGGTCGGCGCGACATCTCGATCACTCGGAGTACAACACGCGCCGAGCGCAATGCGATGCCGCCGTCACGGCATTCGCCGCGATCGATCCGGCCATCCAGAGCCTGCGCGACGTGACGCCCGAACGCCTGCAATCGGCCGAGGCCACGCTTTCGCCGGTCGCCGCCCGGAGGGCGAGACACGTCGTCAGCGAAAACCAGCGCGTTGGTGCGACGGTCGAGGCCCTCGAGGCGGGCGATCATGCGGCGATCGGTGCCCTGTTCGCCGCCAGCCATGCGTCGCTCCGAGACGACTTCGAGGTCAGCTCGCCGGAGCTCGACGCGATGGTCGAGGTAGCGTGCTCGGTCCCGGGGGTGATCGCCGCGCGTATGACCGGCGCCGGGTTCGGTGGTTGCACGATCAATCTCGTGCGACCCGACGCGGTCGAGGCGCTCCGCGCGACGGTCGAGCGCGATTACCCGGCGAGGACCGGGCTCGTTCCGAGGGTCCTGCCGGTCCGGGCAACGGCCGGCGCCGGGCGGGTCGCCTGACATGGGGCCTGGTCTGAACCCGTCCCGGGCATGGTTGGGGCATCCTTAGGCCGTGGTGCAGTCCCCTCCCCGCCGCCGAGCCGCCAGCCCGCGCCGCAGCGGGCACACCCAACCATCGACGGTCGGCTGGGTCGCGATCATCGCGTTCGCGTTTCTGGCCGGTCTCGGGGCGATCGCGGCGGTCGCGACCGTTGGCGTCTACGTCGCGTTGGCATCGGATCCGGAGCTGCAGTCGCCATCCGAGCTGACCAACTACGTGCTCCCCCAGGAAACGGTCATCTTCGACCGTCGTGGTACCCGGGAGCTCGCGCGGTTCGGCGACGCTCGCCGGGAGGTCGTCACGTTCGAGGAGATCCCGCCGCTCGTCCTCGACGCCACGACGGCAATCGAGGACAAGACGTTCTGGGAGAACGCCGGGTTCGACCCGCTGGCGATCGTCGCGGCCGGGATCGACTCGCTGCGCGGCAACAGCCGCGGCGCCTCGACGATCACGCAGCAGCTGGTCCGCCAGCGCCTCCTCGAGGACGACCTGGTCCAGGACTCGGACCGGACGATCGAACGGAAGCTCAAGGAGATCATCCAGTCGATCCGGGTGACCCAGGCCTTCGATCTCGACCGGGACAAGGGCAAGCAGCAGATCATCACCGCCTACCTCAACCAGAACTACTACGGCAACCAGCTGTACGGGATCAAGGCTGCCGCGAAGGGCTATTTCGGCGTCGAGCTCGACGAGCTGACGCCCGCGCAGGCGGCCATCCTGGCGGGCTTGCCCCAGTCGCCGTCGAACCACGACCTGGTGCGCAATGCTGTCGAGCGCTGCGGGGTTGAGGTCGAGGAAGAGGCCGCGTGCCCAGCCGATGAAAGCGAGCTGATCGTCCCGAAGGACACGCGCGTCGTGGAGCGCCGCAACGCGATCCTCGATCTCCTGGCCGAAGGCCGCACGCCGATGTCCGGCGACGAATACGCGGCGGCCGATTTCGAGGCCGCCAAGGACGAAGAGGTCAAGCTCGTCAGCCAGGTGACGCCGCGCTGGGTCGCGCCCCATTTCGTGTGGGCCGTCCGCGACGAGCTCGCCCTGCGCCTGTGCGGGGAGGGCGTGAGCACGTGCGACACCCTGGAGGCCGGGGGGCTGAAGGTGACCACCACCCTCGACACAGTCCTCCAGCGCGCGGCGGAGAAATGGGTCCGCGGAGCGGCGATCGTGCCGCATGCGCGGGACCCGCAGGCAAGCGCCGAGAACCTCGGGTTCGAAGAGGTCCTGCCGTGGATGGAGAACCTGCGCGACAAGCACCTGCGCAATGGCGCGTTGGTTGCCCTCGACTACCAGACGGGCGAACTGGTGGCGTACGTCGGGAGCGCAAGCTACTACTCCAACTCCACCCGTCCCGAGTTCCAGCCGCAGTTCGACGTTCTGGCCGACGGGTTCCGCCAGCCCGGATCGGCGTTCAAGCCGTTCAACTACGCGGTCGGCATCGAGGACCGGGCTCTCACCGCCGCGACGATGCTGATGGACGTCGGCACGGATTTCGGCGGCGACTACACCCCGAGCGATGCGGACCTCCTGGAGCGCGGCCCCGTCCGGGTCCGCAACGCCCTCCAGTTCTCACTGAACATCCCGGCGGTCAAGGCGATGGCCGTGAACGGCCCGGACCATGTCTTCGCCAAGGCGCAGGAATTCGGGATGACGTTCCAGGTCGATCGAACCGACGCCGGTCTTGCCCTGGCGCTCGGTGTCCAGGAAGTCCGCCCGGTCGACCTCGTCACGGCCTACGGGACGCTGGCCAACGGCGGCCGGAACATCGGGCACACGACGATCCTGGCCATCCAGGACACCCAGACCGGGAAGAACGTCGTCGACGCGTACGCACCACCCGAAGGGACACAGGTGGTGAGCCCGCAGACCGCCTTCATCGTCACCGACATGCTCGCCGGCAACACGGACGAGGAGATCAACCCGTTCTGGGGCCAGTTCGCGATCAACGGACCGGAGCGACGCCGCCCGGCGACCCTCAAGACAGGCACCAACAACGACGCCAAGGACCTCAACGCCTACGGCTACATCGCGCCGCCAACCGAAGAGGGTCGGGCGGCCGGTGCGTATGCGCTGGCGGTGGGAGTCTGGAACGGGAACTCGGACAACAGCCTCGTCTCCACGCCCGAAGCGCCGCTCTTCTCGATCGAGGTCTCGACGTATGTCTGGCAGGGCTTCCTGCAGCAGGTGAGCGCCGAATGGCCGGAAACGGACTTCACGCCGCCCGATGGCCTGGTCCAGGCCGAGATCGACCCGTGGACCGGATTCCTCGCCGCTGCGGGAGCACCCTCCGTCACGGAGTGGTTCCTCGCCGACACGCAACCGCGTGTATCGCTCCCGGAGAACACCTGCGGCGAGGCGATCCTGACCCACCCCAACGTGTACGAGGGCCGCTTCCCGGCGTGGATGGACGCGGACCGGGACTGGCTCCGGAGGGCAGGACGTGGCCCCGGGGCAGCCGGAGGACCTGACAACACACGGACGAGCTACTTCTACAACCGCGGGTTCCAGCCGTACGGCCCGTCGTGGGGCGTGGTCTCCGGCGGCCCAGGGTGTGGCTCGCCCAGCCCGTCCCCGAGCTGCTTCCTCGTCCCGACGCCCGATCCGAGCTCTGGCCTGGTCCCGTCCTTTGTCGTCCCGTCACCATCGGGGTCCGAGCCCGTGCCGCTCCCATGCCCACCGGCGTCGGAGGTCCCGTCGGCTTCGCCGTCGGAAGCGCCGTCCCAGTCCCTGGAGCCGACACCCACGCCGACGCCCGAAGCCACGCCGACACCCGAGCCGACACCCGAGCCGACGCCCACGCCCGAGCCACCGCCCACACCGACACCCGAGCCACCGCCGACGCCTGAGCCCTCACAGGCGCCGGTCGGAAGCCCGGCTCCGCCACAGCAGGCCGGCCTTTCGCCTCCGTGACGGAGGACGAATCGAACACGGCGTCTGCTGCACGAGGCCAACCCATCGTCGAGGTCCGTGACCTCGTCGTTCGAAGGTCTGGTCGGACCATCCTCGGGCCGCTCGAGCTGACAATCCAACCAGGCGAACGATGGGTCGTGATCGGCGCGAACGGCTCGGGCAAGACCACGCTCCTGTCCATCCTCGGCCTGAGCCTGTGGCCGACCGAGGGCTCGGTAAGCGTCCTTGGCGCGAGGTACGGCAAGGTGGACGCGCGGATCCTGCGCCAACGGATCGGGCTCGCCAGCAGCGCCGTCGAAGGCGTCATGCGCGGCGACCTGACACCGATCGACCTCGTGATGACCGCGCGTTACGCGGCGACCGAACCGTGGTGGCACGCCTTCACCGACGACGACCGAATGCGTGCCCGTCTCCTCCTCGATGGCCTCGGGATGGCCGCCGTCGCCGATCATCCATTCGGCACGCTGTCCGCCGGGGAGCGGCGCCGGACATCGATCGCCCGGGCGTTGATGCCCGATCCGGAGCTCCTGTTACTCGACGAGCCGGCCGCGAGCCTGGACCTCGGTGCCCGGGAGACGCTCCTGGACGACCTGGCCCAACTTGCCTCCACCAAGCGTCCGCAGGCGATCGTGCTGGTCACCCACCACCTGGAGGAGATCCCGACGGGTTTCTCCCACGCGTTGGTCCTTCGGGCGGGCCAGGCCGTGAAGGCCGGACCGATCGACGACGTCCTGACCGACGACGTCCTGAGCCGTGCGTTCGACATGCCCATCGCGGTGACGCGGAGCGGCGGTCGATCGTGGGCGCGGATGGCTCGCTGACACGCGATCGTCACATCGGCGCACCATGATGCGGCGATGAGCACCTCCAACCCGTCACTCACGGGTTCGCGTCCCTCGGCCGGGGCCGGCGCCTGGCCGGACGGCGACGGCATGCGTTCGATCGTCGCCGGGGCCATCGCCGCGGGCGTCGCCCTCGGGCTCTCGGAGCTCCTGGCCGGGCTCCTGAGCGGGGGCAGCTCCCTGATCGCGTCGGTCGGCCAGGTCGCCATCGACCTCCAGCCACCCGGCGCGAAGGACTTGATGGTCGCCCTGTTCGGCACCAACGACAAGCTCGCGTTCGAGCTGTTCATCGTTGGAGTGGGCGTGGTCGCCGGCGGCGGTCTCGGCCTGCTGGCCCGCCGGCGGTTCGAGCTCGGCGCGCTTGGCTTTGCCGCGTTTGGCGTGGTCGGGTTTCTCGCCGCGCTGGGTGACCCGCTGGCCAACCCGGCCATCGTGGGCGTCCTGGCATCGATCTCGGTGGGGGTCGGCGTCTGGATCCTCGGCCGGTTCATCGGAACCGCGGGTGGCCCCGCCGACGGGATGCCCAATTGGTCGCGACGGTCGTTCATGATCCGCGCGGGCGGCATCGGTGTGGGCGCGATTGCCGCGGGCCTGGTGGGTCGCGGCCTCCTCGAGCGGCAGCGTTCCGCGCCGGTTGGCTCCGGGCCCGTTGCGCCTCCCGCCTCGGTGACCGTTCCCCCGCTGGCGGCCGACGCGGACCTGTCGACGACCGTAGCCGGCCTGACCCCGATCGTCATGCCCAACGACCGGTTCTACCGGATCGATACCGCGTTGCTCACCCCGATCGTCGACACGGCCGACTGGTCGCTGCGGATCCACGGCCTGGTCGATCGCGAGACCAAGCTCACCTGGGACGAGCTCATCGGGCTGCCCATGTTCGAGCAGTACGTGACGATCGCGTGCGTCAGCAACGAAGTGGGCGACGACCTCGTCGGCAACGCCAAATGGACCGGTGTCCGGCTTCGCGAGGTGCTCGCCCTGGCCGGCGTCCAGGCGTCGGCAACGCAGCTCGTGGGCCGATCCGTGGATGGCTGGACGGCCGGGATGCCGACGGCCTGGGTGATGGACGAGTCCCGCGAGCCGATGATCGCGCTCAAGATGAATGACGAACCGCTGCCGCCGGCCCACGGCTACCCGGCTCGCCTGATCGTGCCGGGGCTCTACGGCTACGTGTCGGCCACCAAGTGGCTCGCCGAGCTCGAGCTGACGACGCTCGAGTCGTTCGATGGCTACTGGGTGCCGCTCGGCTGGGCCAAGGAGGCGCCCATCCTGACGCAGTCCAGGATCGACACGCCGCGCGGATCGGTTGCGGCCGGGACGGTCCCGATCGCGGGGATCGCCTGGGCGCCCGATCGCGGCGTGACCCGCGTCGAGGTGGCCGTCGACGGCGTCTGGGCGGACGCGCGGCTGTCACGTCCGATCTCTGATACGACATGGGTGCAGTGGGTCTACGACTGGCCGGCGACCGCCGGTCAGCACGTGCTCCAGGTCCGGGCGACTGACGGAAGTGGCGAGACCCAGACGGAGTTGCGAAGCCCGCCGATCCCCGATGGCGCGCGAGGCTGGCACACCGTCGCAGTCGAGGTCGCCTGAGCGGCGCCACGAGGAACCACATTCGGGCCTCGCTCACTCGGCAACCGTGGCGCAGCGGCGAATCGGTATAGAGTCCGGACATGCCCCGACGACGCTATCTGTTCGATCCGCCCGAGCGATTCGTGGCCGGCACGGTCGGCCAGCCCGGTGATCGGACCTTCTTCCTGCAGGCCCGCGAGGGACCGCGCGTGGTCTCCGTGGTGATGGAGAAGGTCCAGGTCGCGGTGCTGGCCGAGCGCCTCGGCGAGCTGATCGCCGAGCTCGAGCGCCGAGGCGTGCCGGATGCCGTCCTGGCGCCGCAGGAGCCACCCGACGACAGCGCG
This sequence comes from uncultured Chloroflexia bacterium, assembly GCA_963809045.1. Taxonomy (GTDB): domain Bacteria; phylum Chloroflexota; class Limnocylindria; order Limnocylindrales; family CSP1-4; genus SPCO01. The sequence continues at coordinate 1,323,574 of CAWEHW010000004.1, read as the reverse complement.
CCCCTCGACGAGCCGCTCAATGAAGCGTTCCGCGCGGGTTCCCTGACGCTCGGGTGGGACGGCGGTGCAGAAAAGGTCCTCGTCGAAGCTCGCGCGCAATCCGAGGACGGCGAGGCGATCGATCCCGACGATGACGACGACGAAGACGAGGACGGCCCCGACCTGTTGCGGGTCCGGATCAGCCTCGCCGCGGCGCGCTCGTTCGTGTCCCGCGCGGCGCGGGTCGTGGCCTCCGGCCGGCCGCCATGCCCGTTGTGTGGAGCGCCGCTCGACCCGCAGGGGCACATCTGCCCGCGGCGCAACGGTCACTTCGTCAACTAGGCGGACCCGCGATGTTCGATCGCGCGACGACGCTCGACGTACTCCTCGAGGGTGAGCTCGAGATCATCGGGCGGATCGTCGGCTCCTCGAACAACGCGATGCTCGTGTCGGTCACGCGGGTCTGCCCGGACCCGGAGCCGGTCCAGCAACTCGAGGCGGTCTACAAGCCGATCCTTGGCGAGCGTCCGCTCAACGACTTCCCCGACGGCACGCTCGCTCGCCGGGAGGTCGCCGCCTGGCACGTCTCGGAGGCATCCGGCTGGGGCATCGTCCCGCCGACGGTGCTGCGCGACGGCCCGTTCGGCGAAGGCATGGTCCAGAGCTTCGTGGACGCCGACCCGGAGGTCGACATCGTGTCCATGATCCTCGAGGACGACCCGCGCCTGCGCCGGATGGCCGTCCTCGATGCGGTCATGAACAACACCGATCGGAAGGGCGGCCACATCCTGGCAACCGACGGCGGTCGCCACGTCCAGGGCGTGGACCACGGCGTGTGCTTCTCCCCTGTCCCCAAGCTGCGTACGGTGCTCTGGGGGTGGCGCGGCCAGCCACTCGAGCCGGACGAGATCGCCGGCGTCGAACGGATCAGGGCGGCACTCGCGAATGAGCTCGGGACCGTGCTTCGGACGCTCCTCAGCCGCACCGAGGTCCGCGCGACGGTCCGGCGAACCGACGACCTGCTCGAACGCGGAAGGTTCCCATTCCCGTCCCCTACCTGGCCCGCCGTACCCTGGCCGCCGTTCTAGAGAGCCGGGGGCATGAGCGTCCCGCTTGCGCCCCGGGAATCACGAAGCCCCCGGCTTGGGCGCCGAGGGCGATCGTGTGAGGTTGCCGGGCAGGTCAGCCGGCGGTGCGAGCCGCCTTGACCACCATGGTGTTCGCGAACTTGTCGTGGAAGCCCTGCTTGGTCGGGCTGCTGTAGGTCGTCCAGAGCAGGTAGATGAACCAGCCGAACGCGACGAGACCAAGGAGGGACCCGATCGCGGGAAGGACGAACAGGACCTGGGCCAGGATGCCGGGCGCGGCGATCACGAGCCACCGGCGAATGGCCTGATCCATCGTCAGGGTCTTGCCGTCACCGGCGTTCCCGATCTGCATGCCGAGGACCTTCATGCCCAGCGTGCCGCGCATGCTGGTCCACGTGTAGACAAAGTAGGCCGCGCTGAGGGCGGCGCCGACGATCGCCGAGACGATGAGGCCGACGAAGTTGACCTCGAAATTCAACGTGCCGGGGGCGAAGGACCCCGTCGATAGGCCGATCCCCGCGAGGACCCCGGTGATGATCGCGGCAACGATGCCGACGATGATCGCGTCGATGATGTACGCGATCGCCCGGTTCGGGACATCCGCGTAAACGAAGCCTGCCGGGCCGGTCTGGACGGGCGGTGGTGGAGCAGCCCAGCCACCTGACGGCGCTGCAGGCGGTGCCGGCGTCCCCGGATCGCCGGTCGGTTCGGTCTGATCCATCGATCCTCCCTCAAGTTTGCCCTGGCCGGACGGAACGTCCGCCCGCTTCGCCACACGAGCATACGGCCCGTGTAAACCGTCGGCTACTCATTTCTGCAATGTTTCCGAGGGCCGAGCGGGCGTGATGACCGGCGGATGAGCGTTCGCCGCTACGATGGTCTGGTGCCACCGCGAGACCCGGAGAGCCTGCTGGACGACCTCGATCCGGCGCAACGCGAGGCGGTCATGGCGACCACGGGCCCGCTTTGCATCCTGGCCGGTGCCGGGACCGGAAAGACCAGGGTCATCTCGAGACGAGTGGCGTTTGCCCTGGCACATGGCGTGGTAAGGCCACGCGACGTCCTGGTCGTCACGTTCACGGACAAGGCCGCCGGGGAGATGCGGAACCGTCTCGCCACGCTCGGCTATCCCGGCGTCACCGCGGCAACGTTTCACGCGGCCGCGCTCCGACAGCTCCGCCATTTCTGGCCGCGCGTGCACGGCGGCGATCCACCCGGGATCCTCGAGTCGAAGATCCCGATTCTCGTGCCGCTCGCCAGGGGCCTGCCGGGCGGCTACCAGTACCGGGAGGTCCGCGACCTCGCGGGCGAGATCGAGTGGGCCAAGGCGCGTCGCATCCGCCCGGCCGACTACATCGCGCGATCTGCTTCGCTGGATCGGGACGCGCCGCTGCCCGCGGAATTGATGGCCGGTCTGTTCCACCGATACGAGTCCGCGCTCCAGCGCGCCCGGATGATCGATTTCGAGGACATGCTCGCGCGAACCATCGAGTTGATCGAGACGAACGAGATGGTCGCGGCGGAGGTTCGCGACCGCTATCGCTGGTTCTCGGTCGACGAGTACCAGGACACCAACCCGCTCCAGGCCGATCTGCTCGACGCGTGGCTCGGCGACCGCCGCGACCTCGCCGTCGTCGGTGACGAGGACCAGACGATCTACACGTTCACGGGGGCATCGAGCGACTACCTGACGACCTTCACATCGCGCTTTTCCGACGCGCGGGTGGTGACGCTGGAGTCGAACTTCCGCTCGACGCCGCAGGTGCTCGAACTCGCCAACCGGGTCCTGGCCGCCGGTCGGCAGGCACTCGATGAGCGATCGCCGAACGTGGCAGCGCGCCCGCCAAAGCGGCTCGTCGCCAGCCGACCCGCCGGGCCTGAGCCCACGGTGCGTGGCTTCCCGGCCGACGACACGGAGCTGGACGGCGTGGTCCAACGGATCCAGGCGATCGGCCGGGAAGGGACGCCTCACGGCGAGATGGCGGTCCTCGTCCGAACGAACGCCCAGCTGCCGGCCGTGGAGGCTGCCCTGGGGGCGGCCGGGATCCCGTTCCATGTTCGAGGCGAACGGTTCTTCTCACGACCTGATGTGCGACGAGCCATCGCCGTCGCACGGACGCTCGCCCGGCGGCGCGGACGCGGCGCGGCCGAGGTCGCCGAGCCGAGTAGGGACGATGCCCTCGTTGCCGAGCACAGCGGGGACCAGGCTCTCGTTTCCAGGCTGGCCGATGCCTTCGAGCGGGACCTCGGCGTCCGGCGCGACACAGCCCCGCGTGCCGAGGCCGATCGCGAACGCCATGCCGCCGTGATCACCCTGATTGAGCTCGCCGAGGATCTCGTACGCGCGGAACCGAATGCCGGGATCGACGTGTTCCTCGGCGAGATCGAGCGACGAATAGAGATCGAGGCCGGGGGCGTCGCGACCGGGGTCGAGCTGCTCACCTACCACCGGGCCAAGGGCCTCGAGTGGGATGCCGTGTTCCTCCCGGCGCTCGAGGAGGGCACGCTGCCGATCCGGCAGGCCACCGAACCGGCCGAGCTGGCCGAAGAGCGACGGCTCCTCTACGTCGGGATCACCAGGGCGCGCCGACATCTCTGGTTGTCGTGGGCCGTCAAGCGCACCGGGGCGACGGGTCGCGAGGGGCGGCGGAGCCGGTCGCGGTTCCTCGATGGACTGGTGCCGGCGACCCAGCGCAACCTGCGGGCGATCTCCGCGAGCGGTGGCGAGGTCGGGCGAGGCGCCGGTGGCGGCTCAGGCGGCGCTAGCAAGGGCGGGGTGCCGGCGAGTGAACGGTCGCCCCTGTCGAACGCGCTCCGCGCCTGGCGCACGGCGCGTGCCCAGACCGATTCAGTTGCCGCGTTCATCGTCTTCCACGACGCCACGATCGAGGCGATCGCCGAGCGACGGCCGCGGTCCATCGCCGAGCTCCGCCGCGTGCCGGGGATCGGCCCGACGAAGCTGGACCGCTATGGCGAGGAGATCATCGGCGTCGTGGCGACCACCGACCCCGACGCTACGCTCGGACCTCCTGGCGCATGAACGAGATATAGGCACCGGCGAAGCACGCGACCGCGAGCGCGACGAGCGCGACCACATGCGGCCACACGAGCAGGATGCTCTGGTCCAGCGAAAGCAGGCTCGGGATCCGTTGCTGTGCCTGCTGGAACTGGTCGATCGTCGCCGGGGTACCGAGCTGGGTCACGTCCGGCCTCAGCAGCACCAACGAGATCTCGTGGTAGATCGTGCTGGGGAGCAGCCGCTGGATCATTTCCTGGGCCTGGATGGTGCCCAGGACCTGTTCCGCGGTCGCGTCGGCGGCCGGGGCCAGGAGCCCGGCCAGGAACTCGGTGATCAGGCTGCCGAACAGCGTCAGGACGACCCAGACGCCGAACCCGATCAGCGCCGCCGTGGCCGCGCGCCGGATGACCACGGACAACAGGAGGCCAAACGCCAGCCATACCGCGACGTAGATAAACGTGGCCGCGACCCAGAGCACCAGCCGCAGCACCTCCTGTGGGCGGGGCACGATCCCGAGCCGCAGCAGGCCGAATGCGGCGATGAACAGGACCACGCTCACGAGCACGACGCCGATCACCGCCATTCCGGCTGCGAACTTGCCATTGATGACGTCGTCGCGATAGATCGGCTGGGCTAGGAGCCTCGGGAGCGTGCCCTCGGACCGCTCGCCGTTGACCGCATCGAACGCGAACGCCAGCCCGAGCAACGGGGCGACGATCGCAAGGAACGAAAAGACGCTCAGGTTCTGGATCTCCTCGGCGCCGAGCGCGAAGAGATAGACGAACACCGCGGCCGCGCCGCTGATGTCCGGGGCGACGTCGCGGATCTGCGCCGCGGCGAAGTACAGCGGGATCGCCGCCGCGAGCCCCAGCACGATCAACAGGACCATGAACCGGACGCTCATCAGGTGATCGCCGAATTCCTTCGCCGCGATCACCCGCCAGCCGGCGCCGGGCAGTCGCTCATCGACGTCGGAACGCTCGACGTCCGGCGTGTCGATCGGCGGCCTTCGCCGGACCTTGGCGCGGATCCGGGGCTTCGCCTCGGCGGTCATGCCGCCCTCCGGACGACGGCCGAGCGGTAGATGTCGTCGAGCGATGGGACGATGGGCCGGATCGCCGTCAGGTGCAGGCCGTGCTCGACGGCGGCGACCAGGATGGCCTGTCGTACCCGTCGCTCCTCCGCGGCCGGGCGAACGGTGAGCAGCCAGGATCCGTCGCGGCCCTTCGGCGGTACCGCAGTCTCGACGTGCTCGATCTTGCCGAGGACGTCGCCCGCGCGGGCCACGTCCGCATCGTCGGTCAGCTCGAGCCCGACCTCGATCGTCGCCGTCCCATCCCCAAACGTCGACGCGAGCTCCTCCACGGTCCCCTGCCCGACGAGCTTGCCTGCTGCGAAGATCCCGATCCGGTCGCAGACCGACTGGACCTGACTGAGCAGGTGGCTGGACAGCAGGATCGCGATCCCACGCTCGTCGACGAGGCGACGCAGGAGATCGAGGATCTCGACGACACCGATCGGGTCGATCGCGGCCGTGGGCTCGTCGAGGATGAGCAGGTCCGGCGACTTGACCAGCGCGTCGGCGATCCCGAGGCGCTGGCGCATGCCGCGCGAATACTGCTCAACCGGGTCGTTGGCTCGATCGACGAGGCCGACCTGCTCGAGCACGTCCTGGATGGACGTCTCCGCCTCGGCGCCCTTGAGGCCGTTGAGCCTGGCCGTGTAGCGAAGGTTCTGGCGTCCGGTCAGGCCACCGTAGAAGCCCACCGCATCGGGCAGATATCCGACCCGTCGCTTGACCCGGCGCGGTTCGCGGGTCGGGTCGAGGCCCATCACCCTGGCCGCGCCGCTGGTGGGCTCCGTCAGGCCGAGGAGCATGAGGATCGTCGTCGTCTTGCCCGCGCCATTCTGCCCAAGGAGCCCGAAGATCTCGCCACGGCGGACCTCAAGGTCGAGCTTGTCGACCGCGGTGAGGGATCCGTATTGCTTGGTGAGGCTGCGCGTGCGGACGACCCACCCGCCACCACTGCGGCGGGGCGGCCTCGGGCCCTCCTCGCTCATCGCCGCCCGTACCGGCGGAAGGTCCACCATAGGCCGGCCACGACGAGTGCGATCAGGCCGAGACCCACGATGCCCCACAGGAGCGACGTTTCGATGGTTACCCGGAACTCGGCGCTGGCATTGGCCAGGTCCGAGGAAGCCCGGAAGGTCGTCACGTAGTCACCGGCGATCGCATTGCCCGACGGCGTGAGGTGGGCGATCACCTGGACGCCCTCGGCGGTGGGCGGGACTGTGACCGACTCGGGTTCGAAGGTGACCTCCCAGCCGGTCGGGGCTGCTCCCGAGAACGTCACGCCGTCGACCGGGGCTGTGCCCGTGTTCCTGACCACCAGGGTCAGGTCGGTCACCGATCCGGCCGCTGCGTTCGCGCTCAGCCGGCCATCCGGCGTCGTCAGCTCGAGCTCGTAGCTACCCGTGACCTCCACGGAGAGCTCGGCGTGGGCGGTCCGATTCCCGCTCGTGGCATCGACCGTGATCGGGTACACACCTGCTTCCACGCCTTCCGGCGCTTCAACGTCGACCTTGATCGCGGTCGTGCCGCCGGCATCGACGATCGCGCTGGCAGCCTGCGCCTGGGACGTCACCGTGGCGTTGGCGGTCCAACCCGTCGGTGCCGTCGCCACGACCCCAAATTCCAGGTCGTCCGGCGTGCTGTTTCGGAGGGTCATGTTGAACGAGAACGGGTCGTCCGCTGAGCCCTTGAGGTCGGCGAACTCCGTTTCCAGCGCCACCTCACCGGCCGCGTTCGGGGTGACGCGGATGTCGATCGGCAGCGTTGCGATCGACCCGTCGCTGTCGGCCCGCAGGGTGAGCTGCTCGACGCTGTCCCCGGCGCCTTCCGGGACGGTGACATCCAACGTCACCTCGGTGGGATCCGCACCGGTGGCGTGGACGCCGTTGACCAGGAAGCCGCCGCCCCGCAGGCTGGCGAGCCAGTCCGCCGGGACGCCCTCCAGGGACAAGTCGACGCGGCCGGCATTCGCCGTGTCCACATTGATCGTCAGGCTGACCTTGGCACCCGGCGCGACCTCGATCGCCGGATACGGCGTCGACAACGTGACGGGATTGAGAGCCAGGGATGCCGGCGCTGCTGCCAGCGCTGCCAGCCCAAGGATCCAACCTACGAGGCCAAACCTCGCCATGCGCGAGCGCGCAAACCGTCCCAACGTCACACCCAACCTCCTCAACTTTGGCGTTTCGATGAATCGATGATCGGGGCGGAGTTTGCCCCGTGTGTTCCGACGATTCAACCAAACTTCGATGAAGAGACCGCAATCGTTTGACGATTCCGGTCTGATTGGTCCATACTGTTCGAGTAACCAGTCAAACGCGGACACCGGTTAGAGCGCCCAATCCACGCTCCCGGACACGCGAGACACAACGACATGTCGCCCCGGGTCAATCGACTCGATGAGGCGAGCCCCGGTCGCGCAGCCGATCGCTCATCTCGCGATGACGGCGCGCCAGAAAGTAATCGAAGTCACGACATGATGTCACGTTCCACCCAGTCGTCCGTCACCGGGCGCGCATCGGCCATGCGCCGATTGCGCCGCCGCGCGACGGCCGCATCGCATCTCTACTGTTCAACCAACGGCTGCGCCAGCTACCTCGAGGTCGATCCGATCTCGGGTGTCGCCCGTTGCCCGATCTGCGGGTACGTCCGCCGGATGAACTGACCCGGCACGCCTCCCGTGCCCCGCGTCGCGTGGCGCGGGATTGGTGCGTCATCGCTGACTCGGGACCGCATCCTCTGGGCACGCTCTCTGAGGATCGCCCGTGAACTCGACAGTGCAGCTCGATCGCGCCCGGCTGGCAGGCCTGATGGCGGCCGAGGTCGCGCGGTTCGCCGACGGCCATCCCAGGTCCAGGGAGCACCACGCTCGCGCCAAGGCATCGCTCCTCGACGGCGTCCCAATGCCGTGGATGGTCAAGTGGGCCGGCCCATTCCCCCTCTACGTTGAGTCTGCATCTGGCGCCCATTTCTCGTGCGCCGACGGTCACGACTACGTCGATTTCTGCCTTGGCGACACCGGCGCGATGGCCGGCCACGGCCCAGCGCCGACGATCGCCGCGGTGGAGCGCCAGGTTCGTCGAGGGATCACCCACATGCTGCCCACCGAGGACGCGGCCTGGGTCGGCGAGGAGCTCACCCGACGGTTCGGTGTGGGCTCCTGGCAATTCGCCCTCTCGGCCACCGACGCGAATCGCTGGGCGCTCCGGCTGGCCCGGCACATCACCGGTCGCTCGAAGGTGGTGGTCCACGATCACTGTTACCACGGGTCCGTGGATGAAGCCATTGCGATCCTGGCCGGTGACGGCCAGGTCATCCCGGTCCGCGGGTCGGTCGGCCCACAGGTCGACGTCGCCCAGACGACCAGGGTCGTCGAATTCAACGACGTGGCCGGTCTCGAGGCGGCGCTCGCGGATCGCGACGTGGCCGCGGTCCTGATCGAGCCCGCGCTCACGAACGTCGGGATCGTGTTGCCGGAACCGGGCTACCTCGACGCGGTTCGCGACCTCACCTCGGCGACCGGGACGCTTCTGATCATCGATGAGACGCATACCATCTGCGCCGGCCCCGGCGGTGCCACCGCGCTATGGGACCTGAAGCCGGACGTGCTCGTGATCGGCAAGACGATCGGGGGCGGCATCCCATCCGCGGCGTACGGGTTCAGCCCCGACGTGGCAGATCGGGTCCGCGGCTCGATCGCGGTGGAGGACTCCGACGTGGGCGGGATCGGGGGGACGCTCGCCGGGTATGCGCTCTCGCTCGCCGCGACGCGCGCGACGCTCGGCGACGTCCTGACCGGTGAGGCGTTCGCCCGCATGATCCCGCTGGCCGAGCGATGGGAGACCGGAGTCCGGGACGCGATCGCCCGCAGTGGCGTGCCGTGGCACGTCACCCGGTTGGGTGCACGCGCCGAATACCACTTCATGCCCGACCCACCGCGAACCGGCGCGGAACAATGGGCCAACGCCGACCCGGAACTCGAGCGGTTCCTGCACCTCTGGGCGATGAACCGGCGAATCCTGATGACTCCGTTCCACAACATGGCACTGATGTCGCCGGCCACGACGACCGATGACGTCGATCGCCACACGGAGGTCTTCGAGGAGGCGATCGAGGCACTCTTCGGCTGGGGCTGAGACTCGATCGATCGGCTCGCGGGTCAAATTGCCTTCGAACGCGGGCTCCAGGCGGTCCATCTCGACGAGGCTTTCCCAGCTTTGCGCGGTCTGCGGCCGACCCTCGGCATCGCGTCGCTCCGGGCTCACGCGCCGATGGCAGCAACGGGCTGCCAGGCGAGCTGACACGGCGCGCTGCTACGGTTGAGGCATGGATCGCATCGACGGCCGACCCGTCTACTCGGCCACCGATCTGGTCGCCTACCTGGCCTGCGAGCACCTGACCCAGCTCGAGCGAGCCGCGATCGCCGGCCTGGTCAAACGGCCGATCCGGGACGACCCGGAGCTGGACATCATTCGGCGCCGCGGGTTCGAGCACGAAGCACGCTTCCTGGCCGACCTCCGCGCCGCCGGTCGCCATCCGGTCACCATCGAGCTCGACGGATCGGCTGCCGACAGGGGCGAAGAGCTGCGGGCAGCCGCCGCGCGAACGACAGAAGCGATGGCCGCTGGGGCGGACGTGATCTACCAGGCGACGTTCTTCGACGGCACGTTCCGCGGCCACGCCGACTTTCTGCTCCGCGTGGAGTCGCCGGAGCGGTCCTCGCGCTGGGGGCCGTATCACTACGAGGTCGCAGACACGAAGCTCGCGCGTCACGTCAAGGCGAGCGCCGTGCTCCAGATCTGTTCATACGTCGATCAGCTGGAGCGGCTCCAGGAGGTGCGACCCGAATGGCTCCACGTCGCGTTGGGCGGCAGCGCCCGGGCGGTGGAGCGGCTGCGAGTCGACGACTACATGGCCTACTATCGGAGCGCTCGCGACCGGTTCCTGGCGGCCATGGCCGACGAGACGCCGCCCACGAACCCGCCGACCGGCACGTACCCCGACCCGGTCGAGCACTGCGACGTCTGCCGCTGGGCTGTCGAGTGCGCCACGCGCCGACGCCAGGACGACCACCTCAGCCTGGTCGCCGGGATCACGGCCCGGCAACGCCGGGCGCTGACGGAGCGCGGCATCCCGACCCTCGAGGCCCTGGGCGATCTCACGCTCCCGCTCAACCCGCGGCTCGATGGAACGAGCGAGGGCGCCCTGTTCCGAGTCCGCGAACAGGCGCGGATCCAGCTCCAGGGCCGTCGCGAGCTGTGGCCCCGATACGAGCTCCTCCTCCCGGAGGCCGGCGCCGAGATCGCGACGGAACGCGGATTGGCATCCCTGCCGCCGCCATCGGCCGGCGACCTGTTCTTCGACATCGAAGGCGACCCGTACGCGTTTGACGACGGGCTCGACTACCTGTTCGGCGTCCTCGACACGAGCGGGGCGTTCACCGCGATCTGGTCGAAGGGCGACGCCGGTGAGTTCTCGCTCGAGGGTGAACAGCGTGCCTTCGAGCGCTTGATCGATTTCATCATGGATCGGCTCGAACGGGATCCGGCGCTCCACGTCTATCACTACGCGCCATACGAGCCGACGGCGTTGAAGCGGCTGATGGGTCGCTACGGGACGCGCGAGGCCGAGGTCGACCGGCTGCTGCGCGAGGGCGTGATGGTCGACCTGCTGCGAGCGGTCCGCCAGTCGCTGCGGGCATCGGTCGAGAGCTATTCGATCAAGAAGATGGAGCAGTTCTACGGCTTCCAGCGCGAGATCGACCTGCGTGACGCGGGCTCGAGCATCGTCGCGTTCGAACAATGGCTGGAGCTGGGCGAGGGAGACCGTCCCGCATCGACCCATCTCGAGCGGATCGAGCGCTACAACCGCGACGACGTGGTCAGCAATCGCGAGCTCCGGGACTGGCTCGAGGGTCGGCGCGAGGAACTGGCTGGCCTGACGGGACAGGACGTACCGCGCCCGACAGTTCGAGTGAACGAGCTCCCGGCGGACCTGACCGAAGCGCAAGCTCGGGTTGAGGCCCTCTCGGCCCGGCTGACCGAAGGCGTGCCTGCCGATCCGGTGGACCGAACGCCCGAGGAGGCGGGCCGCTGGCTTCTCGCCCAGCTGCTTGCGTGGCACCGGCGTGAGGACAAGTCTGCGTGGTGGGAGTTCCATCGGCTCATGGACCTGACGCCGGAGCAGCTCGTCGACGAATCGGCGCCGCTCGGGCTTCTCGAACCGATCGAACCGGTCAGCGAAGCCAAAGGCGGCCGCCAGGTCTGGCGCTACACGTTCCCGCCGCAGGAGTACGACCTCGGCCGGCCGGATGTCTACGACCCGAGCCGCAAACAGGCAGCCCCAGGCGACTCGCCGTTCACGTGGAAGGTGGGTGAGATCGGGCCGGTGGATCCAGCCGCGCGAACGGTCGAGCTTCGCCGGTCCACCAACCAGGCGCATCCCCGGGCGATCGTGCCCCTCGAATGGGTCCGGACGGCGGACCATCAGGCGGCGCTCATCGAGATCGGCGAGTGGGCGGCCGACCACGGCATCGAGGCGCCGGGGCCGTTCCTGGCGGCCCGCGACCTGCTCCTGCGCCGGATGCCTCGGTGCGGTCAGGCGCCCGGTGATCCGCTCGCCCAGGATGGCGAGTCCGACCTGGCGGCCGCCCGGCGCCTCGGTCTTGCCCTGGACCACAGCACGCTGGCGATCCAGGGCCCACCCGGCTCCGGGAAGACGTACTCGGGCGCGCGCATGATCTGCTCCCTGCTGGCCGCCGGACGACGTGTCGGGATCACGGCGACGAGCCACAAGGTCATCGGCAACCTGCTCTCGGCGGTACTCGCGGCAGCGGCGGATGAGGGTGTCGAGGTCCGGGCCGTCCAACGCGGCGAGAAGGACCGCATCGTCATCCACGACGCCGTGGCCCACGGCAAGGACACGGACGATGTCCGCGCCCGGCTCGACGACCGACGGGCGAACCTCGCGGCCGGCACGACGTGGCTATGGGCATCGGCCAAGATGCGCGACGCCGTGGATGTCCTGTTCGTCGACGAGGCCGGCCAGATCTCGCTGGCTAACGTCGTTTCGGTGTCACGGTCTGCCGAGAGCATGGTCCTGCTCGGCGACCCGCAGCAGCTCGATCAGCCGCTCAGGGGGACGCATCCCCCGGGTGCCGATCGGTCGGCGCTTGCACACGTGCTCGGCGACGACGCGACGATGCCACCGGCGCAGGGCCTGTTCCTCGAGACAACCTGGCGGCTGCACCCGCAGCTTTGTGACTTCACGTCCGAGGTCTTCTACGACGACCGGCTCGAACCGGAGGGCCATCTTGCCGGCCAGTCCCTGCGCGCTCGCGCGTCGCCGTTCGACGGGGTCGGGCCGCGTCTCTTTGCAGTGCCGACCGTCGGTGCCGACAACGAGTCGCCGATCGAGGCGGAAGCCGTCGCGCGCCTGGCCCGGGAGCTGGTCGACGCAGGTTCGACCTGGGTGGATGGCCATGGCGACGTGCATCCGGTCGGCTGGTCGGAGATCCTGATCGTGGCGCCGTACAACGCCCAGGTCGGCGCCATCCGCCGGCTGCTGCCACCCGAAGCACGCGTCGGAACAGTCGACAAGTTCCAGGGCCAGGAGGCACCCATCAGCATCTATTCGCTGACCACGTCCAGCCCGGAGCTCGCCCCGCGCGGGATGGACTTCCTGTACAGCCGGAACCGGTTGAACGTCGCAACGTCACGGGCACGCTGCGTCGCCGTGGTCGTCGCCTCCCCCGACCTCGTCCGGGTCCGGGCACGAACGCCCGAGCAGATGCGACTGGCCAATGCCTTCTGCCGCTTTGTCGAACTGGCCGGTCGCCGTGATTGACGCACGTCGCGACGACCTCTCACCGAGCCGGCTCGCCAGCCTGCGACGGCGGACGGTCCTGTCCCTGATGGCGGGCGTCGCGCTCGGCAGCACCGGGCATATCGCGGCTGTCACGGTCGCCACCATCGTCGCCAAGGACCTCGCGGGGACGACCGTCTGGGCCGGCGCGCCTTCGGCCGCAGTCGTCCTCGGCGCCGCCATCGGGGCGACGGTGCTCTCGCGCCTGATGGCTTCCCGGGGCCGCCGAAGCGGCCTCGTGGGCGGCTACCTGGTCGCGGTGGTCGGGGCGCTCATCGCGACACTGGCGATCCGCCAGGCGTCGCTTGCCCTGTTCATGATCGGGATCCTGCTCGTCGGCTTCGGGAACAGTGCCAACCTGCTGTCGCGATACGCCGCGGCAGACCTGTATCCGGTCGCCCGCAGGGCCTCCGCGATCGGGCTCGTCGTCTGGGGTGCAACATTCGGCGCCGTGCTGGGCCCGAACCTCGTCGGGTGGGCCGGGGAGGTCAGCGGGTCCCTCGGCCTGCCTGCCCTGGCCGGCGCCTACCTCCTGCCGATCGTGTTCGTTGGCGGAGCGGCCCTGCTGTCGTTCGTCTCGCTCCGCCCGGATCCCTACGAGCTGGCGGATCGCTCGGAGCTCGACGAACAGGGAGCCGGGTCGGCTGCGATCTCGCTGATGACCATCCTGCGGCGTCCTCATGTCCCCGCCGTGGTCATCGCGCTCCTGGCGGGTCAGGCGGTCATGGTCCTGATCATGACCATGACGCCACTCCACATGGCCGATCACGGGCACGACCTGGCGGCCGTGGGCCTCGTCATCAGCGGTCACATCCTCGGGATGTACGCGCTGTCGCCGATCTCCGGCCGGCTGACGGACCGGTTCGGGAGTGCCGTGATCGTGACCTCGGGGCTCCTCCTCGTCGCGTTCTCCGCGATCCTGTCGGCGGTCGCACCCCCGGACGGCGGGCCGATCCTGTTCCTGGCCCTCTTCCTCCTTGGATATGGCTGGAACCTCGGTTTCGTGGCCGGCTCGGCCCTCCTGACGCATGGCCTCGAGATCGCTGAGCGGACGCGGCTGCAGGGTCTGACCGACGCCCTGATCTGGAGCTCGTCGGCGGCGGCGAGCATTGGGTCCGGGGTCGTCGTTGCCGTCGCGGGCTTCACGACGCTCGGGATCCTCGGGGCGGCGCTGGTCGTGGTCCCGGTGTGGCTCGTGATCGCCCGCCGCCGGGCCCTCGCCGTCTAGCCGGCCGTGGCCGACCCGGGCCGCAACTCGGACTGCAGCTCCCGGCGCACCCACCCGGCGAGCACCCTCGCGCATGCCTCGACCTGGTCCAGCGGCACATGTTCGTCTGCGCTGTGAGCGACCTTGACGTTTCCCGGCCCGAAGATGACGCACGGCGTTCCGCCGACGTTGACGAAGAGCCGCATGTCCGCGCCGTACGGCTCACCGAGCAGCTCCGGGCGACGCCCGGTGACCGATTCGATGGTGGCGGCGAGGCCGACGGGCAGCGGATGGTCGGACGGCACCCGAACCGAGCCGAACCGCCCGCCGGTGATCTCGACGGTCGCGGGATGGTCGCGCAGGAACTCGTCGGCGGCGCAGGCGGCCTCGATGCAGGCGCGCAGCTCTGCCGCGGCGTCGGCCTCCGTCTGGCCCAATCGCACGCCGTACCGCCCGTCGGCGACGACTCGATCCAGCACGGTCGAGGCCCATTCTCCGCCCGACACGATCCCGATGATCGTGGGGTACGGCAGCCCCAGCACGGCCATCAGCGGATCGGTCTCGGCATCGTTCCGTCGCTGTTCGTCGGCCTCCAGCGCCCTGGCCAGGACCCACAGGTTGTCGAGCGCCGAGACGCCTTCGCGACGTCGTGATGCGTGCGCCGCTCGACCCGGAACGATCAACCGGAAGGTGATGGCCCCCGCGTGAGCAACGACGACGTCGAGGTCGGATGGCTCCGTGATGATCGCCGCGTCACCCGTCGCACCCGCCCGGATCGCGGCCAGCGTCCCCTGTCCGCCGTCCTCCTCCGACGGGACGAGCGCCACGACCAGCTCGCCGGCCAGGCGTTCGAGATCGCCTTCGGCGGAAAGGGCCCGAACGGCCGCCAGGATGGCGGCCACGCCGCCCTTCATGTCGCAGCTCCCGCGGCCGTACATCGCCCCGTCCCGGATCTCGCCGGCCCACGGGTCGGCCGTCCACGTGGTGGGATCGCCCGGCGGGACCACGTCGAGATGCCCGGAGAGCACGATCCGGCGACCGCCCGTCCGACCGGCCCGGCCGATCACGACCGGGAGCGAGCGCCGGGGCATCTCCTCGCCCGGCCAGTCCGGGTCACCCCGAACGGCCGCGAGGTCGGGGGCCACGGTTTCCACCGTGAGGCCGAGACCGGCGAGGGCGCTCGCGGCCCAGACCGCGATCGCTTCCTCGGACCCGGTGATGCTCGGGATCCGGATCATCGACCTGAGATCGCCGATCATCCGCTCGCGGTCGATCATGCGGACACGGGGTCTGTCACGCGGACACGGGGTCGGTCGCGCGCAAGATTGGCCGGGTCATGCAGGTTGGGCCGCCGGACCCGTTGACCCCGATCTCGCTCGCCGGATAGGTGTGGACCTCGCAACCGGCGCCGGCCAGCGCGGCAGCGGTGACCGGGTTGCCCTCGGCGACGATCACGACCCCGGGACGGACGGCCAGCACATTGCAGCCGAGCGTCGGGAATTCATCGTCCGGAACCTCGATGAGGCGGATCCCAAGGTCTCGAAGAAGCTCCAGGAGCCCCATCGGGAGCAATGGCAGGTAGACGACGGCGAGATCGTCGGCAACCGGCGAGATCACCGACAACAGGTGGACGAGCTCTGCCGGGCCGCGCCAGTACGGCAGGTCGAAGATCCGGACGTCGCCCCCCACGATGCTCGCCAGCTGGCGAGCGCCGTGGTCGTTGGTTCGGAGTGTCCGCCCGATGCACAGCAGGTCGGGTCGGAGCCAGAACGTGTCGCCGCCTTCGATGGTGCCGGGCGCTTCAATCCGTCCGACGGTGGGAATCCCGGCCGCTTCGGTCCACGCCTCCAGTGTCGCCGGCTCGCCGGCCCGATTGGGCTTGCCCGGCCGAAGCGGGATGGCGCCGCGGTCGGTCACCAGGAGTGGGTCGAAGGTGTACACGAGGTCGGGGTTGCCGGTTTCGGCGTCGAGGCGGTGCACGCGCGGCCCGAGCCGGGCGAGGGTTTCGGCAAATGCGTCGTGCTCACGCTGGGCGAGCAGCAGGTCGACCGGATGGAGGAATCCGTGCTGCTCGTCGTCGAACGCCGCTCCAAAGCCAGGACCGGGACGTTTGATCAACACGTCGAGCAACGGCGCGGTCATGCTCTGCGCGCCGAAGGTTCGAACGACCGTCGCCATGGCTCCAAGGATAGGGCGCCGCGATGCTTGGGTCTTGGCTTCGGATCGAGCCTGGAGTAGGCTCCGGTCGTGGCCGGATACGCAGCTAGCGCCAGGCTCCACGGAGCGGATCCCCAGATCGCGTTTTCCGGGATCGCGCCGTTCCGATCGGTCGGCCCGGCTGCTCAGGACGTCGTGGCGCCGGATGGCGGCGTTATCGAGCAGCTCGAGCTCGTCGGGCGTCCAGTCAACGAGACGATCGGAGACTGGCTGGGGTCGATCGGCGAATCATGGTCCCAGCTGACGTTCTTCCTGTTCGACCCTGAAAGCTGGCGCTGACGGAGGGTCAGCCAAGGCCGACCGCGGGTGTAGCATCGCCGCCATGAGCGTCACCCAGCCGGTCGAACGGCCGCTAGAAGCGCGCGACCCACGCCTTGCTCCGTGGCGGGCGTTCCTGCTCGCACACGCACGCATATCGCGGAGGCTGGACGAAGAGCTGCGCGCCGAACACGACTTGACGATCGGCGAATACGATGCGTTGCTGACCATCGCCCAGGCACCCGAGCGACGGATCCGGATGCGTCAGCTCGCGGACGAGGTCATCCTCAGCAAGAGCGGTGTCACCCGGTTGATCGACCGTCTCGTCGACGACGGCCTGGTCGAACGGAGCGCCTGTCTGGCCGACGCGCGCGGCGCCGAAGCGGTCCTGACGGAGCGGGGCCTCGCGCGCCTGCGGGCCGCCTCGAAGACGCACCTCCGGGGCGTCGATGAGCACTTCCTGGCAATCCTCGACGACGAGGACCTGGAGGTCATCGACCGGACCATGTCGTCGGTCGCGCGGCGGGCTGGGGACGCACCCACGTACGACTCCGGCCGGTGCGGGCCCGACGCCGCGGACGGCGCGACCTCGTCGACGGGACGCTCAAGTGCGGGCTGCTGACCCGCCGTGCGGGGCCGCCTCCGGGTCGGGACGAGTGGCTTCGCCTATCCCGCCTGGGCGCCGCGGTTCTACCCGGCCGGGCTGCCCGCCGCGCGCCTCCTCGAGCACTACGCGAGCCGCCTGTCCGCGGTCGAACTGAACAACACGTTCTATCGGAGCCCGACGCCGGCCGCGACGGCGGCCTGGCTCGCGGCCACGCCGGCCGACTTCCGGTTCTCGATCAAGGCGCAGCGCGGCGGCTCGTACCGTGCGTTACGGGTCGATCCAACCGAGAGCGTGCCATGGCTCACCGGGCCATACCGGGCCTTCGGCGAGCGGCTCGGCACCGTGCTGTTCCGCGTGCCGGATGGCGTCGCGCGCGACGACGAGCGCCTGGGCTCGCTCCTGGCTGCCTGGCCGGCGGACCTGCCGTTGACGATGGAGCTCCAGGACGCGTCGTGGCACGTCGACGAAACATTCGAGGCGCTCGCACGGGTCGGGGCCGCCCTCTGCACCACGGAGCTCCCGGAGGATCCCGAGCCGCCCACCATCCGCAGGACCGGTCCGTTCCTCTACCTGCGTCTCCGGCGCCACGACTACGACGACGCCGACCTGGATACATGGGCAGCACGGCTGGAACCGTTCCTGTCGGCCGGCGACGACGTGTACGTATTCTTCCGTCACGACGAGGTGGGTCGCGGCGCGGAGCTGGCGCTTGCCCTGGCCGAGCTTGCCGCGAGCCGCGAGGGCCGCTAGCCGCAGCCCGGGTCAGCGGCGCGTGTCCTCCGCGGGCCCGAAAATGACCAGGATCTGAAGGCGCTCCTCGATGTCGTGGAACCGATGGGGCACGGTCGCCGAGACGAACACGAGCGAACCGGTCGTCACCCCGCGGGTGTCCTCGCCAACCGTGACCGAACCGCGTCCGCTCACGACGTAGTAGAGCTCGTCCTCGGTGTGAGGCGACTGGGGATCCGTCCCTCCCGCCTCGAGCACGTAGAGCCCCGCCGACAGGTCCGGGACCCGCAGGAATTCCCGGTACAGCCGCTGCTCGAGGCCACGCGCGCGATCGATGTCGCTCAGCTCCCACGCGTCCACGGGCTCCTCCTCGTTCGGTGGACCACAGCGTACCGGCACCGCTCGACGAGCGGCGCGACGGCCCCGTTCCACGGTTCGCGGGTAGCATCTGGCGATGCCTGCCATCCAGGATCGTCGCGCTCGACTGCTCGCGAGCGTCTTCCTTGCCTCGATCGCCCTCGGGTGCGGTCAGGCCGCGGCGACTCAATCGCCGAGCTCCGGCGACCCGACACCACCCTCCGAGACGACTGACCCGCCGTCCACCGGATCGGCCACGCCGCCCGCCAGCGCCGGTTCGTTCGACCCTGCCGACCTCGGCCTGGAGGTCGAGACCGTAGTGGGCGGCCTCGATCAGCCGATCGACCTCGCATCGGCGGGTGACGGCAGCGGTCGCGTCTTCGTCGTGGAGCAGGCCGGACGGATCCGCACGATCCAGGATGGCCAGCTGGTGGACGAACCCTTCCTCGACATCCGCGATCGGATCAGCAGCGGCGGCGAGCGCGGGCTTCTCGGCCTCGCAATCCACCCCGACTTCCCGGCCGACCCGCGATTGTTCGTCAACTACACCAACCTGGTCGGCGACACCGTCGTCGCCGAATACCAGGTCCAGGAGGCCGGCGAACCGGCGGATCCGACGTCCGAACGGGTGCTGCTGGGCTTCGACCAGCCGTATCCGAACCACAACGGCGGAGGCGTCGTGTTCGGACCGGACGGGATGCTCTACATCGCGACCGGCGACGGCGGCTCGGGCGGCGACCCGAACGGCAACGGCCAGCGGCTCGACACGCTTCTCGGGAAGGTCCTCCGGATCGACATCGACGGCACCCCCGACGCCGACCGCGCGTACCGAATTCCAGGCGACAACCCGTTCCTGGACGTCGCCGACGCGAGGCCCGAGATCTGGCTGACCGGCCTCCGCAATCCCTGGCGGATCCGTTTCGACGGCGGGACCGGCAACCTGTGGATCGGAGATGTCGGCCAGGGCGCCTGGGAGGAACTCGACGTGGCGCCCGCAGGCCAGGGCGGCCTCAACTTCGGCTGGAACCGGATGGAGGGTTTCGACTGCTTCGAACCACGAAGCGGGTGCGACACCGCGGGTTTGACCATGCCGGTCGCGGTGTACGGCCACGACTTCGGCTGCGCGGTCATCGGTGGCGTGGTCGTCCGCGATCCCGACCAGCCGTTGCTGGACGGCGGGTATGTCTTCTCCGACTCCTGCTCCGGGATCCTCTGGGTCCTCGACGCGCGAGCGACCGATCGCCAGGAACCGACCATCGCCGGCGAATCGGGTCGGTCGATCAGCGCCATCGACCTCGACGAGGACGGCACGGTCATTGCGACCGACCGGGGATCCGGCGAGGTCATCCGGATCGTCGCGGTCGCCCGCTGAGGCCCATCGTGCGACACGTCTGTAACGGCGGATGACCTGACGAGACGGTGCGCGGGATGGGCGACGCGCCACGCTCCGCGCGATGTCGTCGCCGCCACCGACCGCCCGGTCCGGCGGTTGGTCCGATGGCGACCGGAGGTTCCCGATGCGGAACGATCTGCTGACCTGGTCCATCCGCGGGCTGGGCCTCGGAGTCGGGGTCGCGCTCGTCGTCGGGATGGTTGTCCTCGCCCAGTCCGCGCTCGCCGTCCTCCTGCTCGTCTTCGCCTCGATCCTCCTCGCGTCGGCCCTGGAGCCGCTCATCCTGTGGTTGCGAGCCCGGCTCCCGTTGGGCCGCGGAGCCACGATCCTGGCGGTGTACCTGGCCTTCTTCGCGGTGATGATCGGCCTCGCCCTGATCGTGGTCCCGATCGCGATCGGCCAGGCCCAGGCCATCCTGGTGGCTTTGCCGCCCGTCCTGGAGGACCTGCGGGTTCGCGCGGCCGAGCTGCGCCCGGTCGCCTTGTCCGACGCCCTCACGGCGCTGATCGGGTCCGTGTCGATCGTCTTCAGGCCGGCCCCGCCACCCAATCCCGATGAGGTCGTCGAGGTTGGTACGGCCGTCGCGGAGGTCGCGCTCGCGCTCGCGACCGTCCTGACCCTCGTGTATTTCTGGCTTGTCGAACATGCCCGCTGGCAGCGCTACGTGCTGGCGTTCCTGCCGGCGAGCCGTCGCGCCGGCGCGAGGCGCGCGTGGGACGAGATCGAGGACCGTCTCGGATCGTGGGTGCGCGGCCAGCTCGTCCTCATGGGTGCGATCGGCGTTGGCTCTGGCATCGCTTACACGCTCCTCGGCGTCCCGGGCGCGCTCCTCCTCGGGCTCATCGCGGCAGTCGCCGAGGCCATCCCGATCGTGGGTCCGCTCCTTGGCGCGATCCCGGCCATCCTCGTTGCGGCAACCGTCTCACCCGAGCTCGCGCTTGTCGTGGCCGGCGTGTACGCCGTGCTGCAGCTCATCGAAGGGACCATCCTGGTCCCGCTGGTGATGCGTCACGCGATCGGCATCTCGCCGTTCCTCGTGCTCGTCAGCCTGTTGCTCGGCGGCGCGGCGGGCGGCCTGGTCGGGGCGCTGATCGCCGTGCCGATGGCCGCTTCGATCGAGATCGTGCTCGCCCGCCTCCAGGCTCGGGACACGCCAGTTGCCCAGGATCCGGCCGGCATCGAGACGGAGGACGTCCCTGACGGCGATCGCGTCCCAGGATGACCGCTCAGCCGAGGCCCGCGACCGCGATCGGTGCCTGGGCACCCGAGCTGGATTTCGCCGGCCATACGCGCCATGAAGCGACCCTTGGTCGGCGGGCGGCCTCGGTGGGCGAAAAGTCGATGACGCTCGCCGGATCCGCAGCTTCCAGGCGATGGCCGGGTGGCCCCGCCGGGCAGTAGTAGACATCGCCAGCGGCGAGGATCTCGATGTCGTCTTCCCACTCGATCGCGATACGCCCCGAGGTTACGAGTCCCCAGTGGGGCGCGTCGCACCAATCACTGGTATAGCCGCTGCCCGGCCCGAATCTCGCCTGGGCCATCACCAGCGACGACATCAGCCAGGCACGGACATCGATCTGCTTCGCCTCCGGGAGCGCCCGGATCGTCGCCGGAATGACGGTCGCGGCGCTGAGCTCTTCGCTGTCGAGCACCTCGAAGCCCTGCGCCTCGAGGGCCGCATCGGTGGTGTCGCCAGCGGGATCGATCGGCTCGAAGCCCGCCAGGCTTGCAGCGCCATGCGCGATGAAGCGATGGGGCGACTTCCCGGCCGGCACGTGAAACGCACTGCCCGCCGTGATGGTCTCGCTTCGGCCGTCGGTCTCGAAGACCACCTCGCCGGAGATCACGAAACCCCAATGGGGCTTTACGCAGGGCTGCTCCATGAGCGTCCCGCGCGACCCGGTCGCCGGTATCTCGGCGAGCACGAACGCCACGGTGTCGAGCAGCGCAAAGCGAACCACAATGCGATCCTGTCGGACCATGCGAAGTTCACTCGGCGTCACGTGCATCGCAGCCCATCCCTCATGCTGCTCTGGCCAACCCGGGCGCGAAGTATACAGGGGGTCGCTTGCGATCCCATTGCAACACCAGAGAGGGCCTGCGACGGAGCGATCGCAACATGGCGCGTGATCCAGTTGGCCGGCCGGCACGTGGACCGTCGACATCGATTCGGAGGCGTTCCCATGCTGCCGTTCCGCGACAGAAACCGACCGAGCCGTTGAGCGAAGCAGTCAACACGACGGCCTCGGATGGTCGGACGATCCCGGTTTCGAGCGGCGCGGCCATCGACCCTGCCGTCATCCTCGAGTCGGTCGTCGAAGCGGTTTTCGTGTTCGATCCGCTTGACGTTCACCGTGGTCGAGGCGAACCGCGCTGCCTCCGACCTTCTCGAGCGGCCCCGCGAGGCGTTGATCGGTCGGGAGATCGCCGAGGTGCTCCAGGGCGCGGATCCGGAGCGATTTGCCGGTCACGTCACGCGCCTTGCCGATGGCGACGCCGATGCCGCGACGGTGATGCTCGAGGTCGTCCGGCCCCACCGCCAACCGATCACGGCGGAGGTCGTCCTGCAGCCGATCGACCTTCCCGGCGGCACCCTGATCGTCGCGATCGCACGCGACATCGGCGATCGGATCGACACCCAGATCCGCCTGCAGCGCCTGGCCGAATCGGAGCACTCGCGCGCGGCCGAGCTGAACGCCGTGATCCGGGCGATGGGCGAGGCCGTGGTCGTCTGTGCTGCGGACGGCACGATCAAGCTGACCAATCCAGCCGGGGAGTCGCTCTTTCCCGACGTCGAGGAGAACACCTTCCAGGAGATCCTTGGGCAGCTTCAGGATCCCGATGGAATTGCCCCCGGGCTCGGGAGCCTCGGCGGCCCGGTCGAGCTCCGGACGACGGCCGATCCGGAGCGCTGGATCGAGATTTCGACCTACCCCGTGGCCTCGAGCGGGGCCGCCCCTGGGCCGCCCGAGGCGACCATCGTTGTGATGCGCGACGTCACCGAGGCACGACGAAGGGAAGCGGTCCGCGAGACGTTCATCGGGGTGTTGTCGCACGAGCTCAGGACTCCCGTGACCACCATCTTCGGCGGTGCCAAGTTGCTCGCGCGGGCGACGTCGACCCTGGACGAGGAGACGCGACGCGGGATCTTCCGGGATATCCACGAAGAGGCCGAACGGCTGCAGCGCCTGGTCGAGGATGTCGTGGCGCTCAATCGGTTCGGGGAGAAGGTCGGCGAGATTGGCTCTGAGCCGGTGCTCCTGCAGCGCGTCGTGCCACGCGTCGTGCAGTCCGAGGATGGGCGCTGGCCGGGGATCACGTTCCAGCTGGAGCTCGAGCTTGGCCTTCCGACGGTCAGCGCCGATCCGACCTACGTCGAGCAGGTCATCCGCAACCTGCTGGCCAACGCGGCGAAGTATGGCGGCGTCAATTCGACGGTGACCGTCCGCGTGGAGCGGGGCGACGGCGAGGTGATCGTTCGCGTCCTCGACAATGGGCCCGGCTTCCCTCTCGAGGAACGCGATCGCCTCTTCGAGCTGTTCTACCGGTCGGCCAAGACCGCGACGACGGCTGGTGGCGCCGGCATCGGCCTGTTCGTCTGCGCCCGCCTTGTCGCCGCCATGGGCGGCCGGATCTGGGCAGATCGACGGGATCCGGTTGGCGCCGAGTTCGGGTTCGCCCTGCCGCAGCTCAGCGAGTAGGCCGCGTCAGAGCCAGCCGCGCCAGCGCGACACCGCCAGCAGCCCCACGCCAAAGACGACCATCGCCCCAACGACGACCCAGAAGTTGTTGACCTCCTCGAAGAACGGCATTTGGTAGTTCATGCCCATGATCCCGGCGAGGACGACGGCCGGGAGGAGAACGGCCGAGAGGAGCGTGAGGCGCTTCATGGTCTCGTTGGCGTGCTGCGCGGACCGACCCATGTGGATGTCGTACGTGCCAAGCAGTAGATCGCGCAGGTTCTCGATCGATTCGATCGCCCGGTTGAGGTTGTCGGTGAGGCCCGGCCAGGGCCGTCCCAGCTCCTCCTGCAGCTCCATCTCCGGACGGGCCAAGGCCGCAAACGCCATCCGGTGCGGGGTCAGGGTCCGGCGGATGGTGGCAATCCTCCGGCGCAGCCGGAGGATCTGGGCCAGGATGTCGTCGCGGGGTCGCCAGCGGAGCGCGCGTTCGTCGAGCTGGTCGATCTCGTGCTCGATCGCTTCGGCAAGGCCAAGGTAACCGGCGATGACCTCATCGACGATGGCGGCCAGGAAACCGGCGGCTGCGAGGGCTCCCAACCGCGTCTCCCCAGCCGTCAGGTCATCGATCCGAGCCAGCGCGGGCACGGGCTTGGAGTGCACTGTGACCACCCAGTTGCGACCGGCGACCAGGTCGACTTCCAGTGCCTCGGGGGGTGCCTCCTGGTCGGCCGCTGACGCCGGGCGGTCCATCGACTCGAGGATCAAATGGATGTGGTCGGCGTACTGCGTCAGATCGGCCCGCCCGAGCTCGCGACCGAGTCGCTCGACCAGGTGCTCATCCAGCCCGGCAGCCTCTGCGATCGTCTCGAGGTCCGCCGGGTCCCGCCCGAGCAGGTCGATCCACAGCAGGTGTCGTTCCGCCAGCTTCCCGACCATGCCCCGTTTGAGTGGGACCTCGCGATCCCGGCCATCGGCGTCGTAAAGCCGGGCCTGGATCGGCGTGTCGCGCCCGGTGTTCAGCGGAGCACGGTCAGCAGGGTCACGACGACGATCGCAAGGATCGCGGCTCCGTACTGGAGGACGTTCATGGCTATATCTGCCCCGTCACGGTGAACCGTGCCCCCGAGTGGAACCTCCTCGATCCCTGACCTGATCATCGATGGTCTCCTCCACTGCCATCCCGCCTTGGGCGAGATTTGCGTCGCAGCGTCCTGCCTGAGCCATCCCGCGCACGCACGCGCGGTGGCGCCCGACATCGCAGATGACTTGCAGTCCGCGTCCGGGCTCGACCACGAAGCTCCCCTCGGTCGGCGGTCTTGGGGCGCCATCGGGCGGCCCGCTGATATCCCCTTGTTACGGCCGACGATGGTTGCGTAGTCCCGCATGGGGTATGGCCACCCCGACATTGATCGCGAACCCGGGCTTCGGGACGTCGGGGGATTGAGGATCGTGGGCAGGGCCTGCGATGGACGGAGGAACAGATGGGCATCATTTCGTGGATCGTCCTCGGCGCGATCGCCGGGTATCTCGCGGGCTTCCTCGTCAAGGGTGACGAGGGTCTCGGCGTGATCGGCCACATCGTGCTCGGCATCGTCGGCGCGGTGGTGGGCGGCTTCCTGGCGCGGGTCCTGACCGGGGTCGACCCGATCGATGGCGCGCTCGACATCAGCTCGATCGTGGCGGCCGTCATCGGCGCCGTGATCGTCGTGTGGGTCGTCGGCATGTTCACCCGACGCCGAGTCGGCTCGGTCTGACCCGGGCCGGGCCCCTGGCCCGGCAGCGCAACAGCTCGAACGCCCACTGCCCAGTGGGCGTTCGACGATTCTCGGCGTGCGACGCGCTGGGCTCGAATCTGTCCCAACCCGTCGCCGACATGCGTTTGCAATGTCTCGCACGCAGTTCGTTAGCGGTGTCGGCGCGGGGACGACGTACTTTTGCGTCGTCGACGCAGACGAGACAGAGTCCGCAAGCGGCGACCTCAGTCGGAATCCCAACCGCCTGGATGCGCTTGTGACGGGGCGCAGAACCGGGCTTTGCGCACGGACGACCCGGGCCCCTCACCGGGTCGTCCGTTGCCGTTTCCGGGCATCACCGTCAGGAGGCAGCCATGGCGACCGCAAGCCGATCCCCCAGCGATGAAACCACGAAGACCTCGCGAGAGCGATCTCGCCGTGCCGTGGCCGTCTCGGTCGCCGCGGACGCGGCGGATGCCGTGAAGACCGTCGCCGAAGATGCCGCGACTCGTCTCCCAGGCGTCGCGGCGATGGGCCGATCGACGTTCGATGATGCCAACCGCAGGATCGCCTCGAGCTCGGACGAGATGGTCCGGCTCGGGGCCGTCCTGTCGTTCGGGTTCGCCGCCGGCCTCCTGATTGGCGGAGCGCCCCGCATCCTCGTCGGCGCAGCGATGGTCCCCGCTGCCATGCTCGGCCTGGCCCTCCTCGATCGGACCGCTGCGGGCCGTCCGGCCGGGTCGGGAGCGAAGGGCGGGAACGGCCTGTAGTTCCCGCCGCTTCACCCCGGCCTGTAAGCGCACTGAAAGTCGCCGGCACCTGAACGCGGTCAGCCTGCGATGGGTGCTCCCCTACGGTGAGTCCACCGGGTCGCCATGGTGCGACCCTCCACCAGGAGGCCATCGTGGACGACGTGAAGCGCACCTATCGCGAAGGCGAAGATGACGCCAAGGAGGTTTGGCGCAAGGCTGACGGTCACGAGAGCGTGGCCGACGCCGTCGGCAACGCCGGTGACGACATCCGCAAGGAGCTCGGCAACGCCGGCGACGAGATCCGCCGGGACACCCAGCAGGACGTCGACGACACCAAGGGAGCATGGCGTCGATCAGACGGGGACGAGAGCCTCGCGGACAAGGTCGGCAACGCCGGCGACGACATCCGTCGGGAGCTCAACCGCTGAGCTTCGGTCCCCTGACAAATGACGGCCCGGGCATCGCCCGGGCCGTTTCGCGTGCCCGCAACATGCGACGACGGGGAGCCCGTGGGAACGGCTTCGCCTCGTGCGAGTTGCTGACGCGGCTCCGTGGCCCGGCCCAGGTGCACCTGGCTTTCACCTCATGCTGCGCGAGGCATCCGTAACGTCTCCTCTTGCCCCGATGACGTGATCCAGCCCGCATGCGCTCGATCATCGGGCCACGATGCCACGCGATCGACCGATCCACGACAACACTGCGCCGGCGGCCAGGCCGCCCGGTCCTGTCCGAGGACGAAGCGGCCGAGACGCGTCCAGAACCGGCCTCGATCAGGAATTGCTGCTCGGCGTCCTGTCGCACGAGCTGCGAACGCCGGTGACCACGATCTACGGCGGCGCGCAGGTGCTCGCGACGCACGACCTCCCCGAGGCGCGCCGGCGGGACCTGGCCACGGATGTCGGCCAAGAGGCCGAACGCCTGTTCCGGATCGTGGAGGACCTGGTCACGTTGCTTCGATCAGAGCGTGGTGAGCTCAGGTCCGCCCGCGAGCCTGTGGCCGTCGGCCGGTTGATCGTCTCCGCCGTCGACCGTGAGCTGGTCCGGAACCCGGGGCTCAGGATCCGCTACCTCGGAGCCAGTGACGCCGCAACCGAGGAGGGCGACGAGGCCATGCTGATCCACGTCGTCCGGAACCTTCTCGACAACGCCATCCGGTACACCCAGGGCAAGGAACCGATCGAGATCCTCGTCGCGATCGAGGGTGACGAAGTCGCCGTCCGCGTGCTCGACGGTGGACCTGCTCCGGACTCCCAGGAGCGCACCGACATCATTGACCCGGCCGCGACCGAGGCGGGACGCACGGGCGGCGGGCTTGGGCTATTCGTTGCCGCCCGCCTGGTCCGTGCGATGGACGGTCGAAGTTGGGCGGTGCCCCGCCCGGGCGGTGGCGCCGAGTTCGGGTTCGCCCTGCCCCGCTCGCCGATCACCGGGCACTCGGCACCAGCCTGAGGCCGGCCGGTCGGTCAGTCGGTGGCGTCGTCGAGCGAGGCGAGCAGCGCAACCACCGCGGACTCCGCGGCGCGGTCCACCGCCGAAGCGGAGGGCACGGCCTGCAACCCGCTGGCCCGCTTCCTGCGACCCGAGGTCGTGTCGTGCGCGGACGCGTCCGGCGCAGATGTGTCGAGGTACGCCTTCACCACGCCGGGGTGGACGTAGCTGTTCCGCGCGACGGTCTCGGTATTGCCGAGTCCGGCGGCCGTGACCCGGATCGCCTCGACGACGTTGCTCCGCGCGGCCCGCGGATCGGCCGCCGGGTCCAGCGCCGTCAGCGCCCGATACGCGAGCACGGTTCCCGCCCAGGTCCTGAAGTCGCTGGCCGTGACGTCGGCGCCCGCCGCGTCACGGAGGTAGGCGTTGACGTCGTCGGAGGTCACGTCGTGCGGCTGCCCCGCCTCGTCAAGGTACTGGAAGAGCTCCTGTCCCGGCAGCTCCTGACATCTGCGGACGATCGTGGCGAGGCGGCGGTCCTGAAGGCTGACCTCGTGCTGTCGCCCTGACTTGCCGCGGAACCGGAACCGCACCGTTGCACCACGAACGTGGGCGTGCCGGTTGCGGAGCGTGGTCAGTCCGAATGACCGATTGAGACGCGCGTATTCGTCGTTCCCCACCCGGATCAGGCTCAACTCGAGCAACCGGACGACCGCGGCGAGCACCTTCTCGCGCGTGAGCGTTCGACGGCCCAGGTCCTTCTGGACGCGGCGGCGAATCCGGGGCAAGGCCGCGGCGAACGCCAGGAGCCGGTCGAACTTGGCATCGCTGCGTCGCGCCCTGAACTTCGGGTGGTAGCGGTATTGCTTGCGACCCCTGGCATCGCGGCCGGTCGCCTGAAGGTGGCCATCGGGATCGGGGCAGATCCAGACATCGGTCCAGGCGGGCGGGATGACGAGCGAGCGGATCCGAGCGATCGTCGTCCGATCGCCGATCCGCCGACCCGTCTCGTCCCGGTACGCAAAGCCCCGCCCGGATCGTCGCCTCGCGTAGCCAGGGCGGTCGCTGTTGGCGTATCGAAGCCCCGCGGCGCGGGCCGATTGGCGAACGCTGGGGCGGGCGCCGGCGGGACCCGGCTCGGCTCGGCGTTTGGACATCGCCGAAGCGTGCCGTCGAAATCCTCGCAGCCATACCGCACGGCGAGCGATGCGAGTCGCACCCCCATTGCAGCGCTGAGATGAGGCTGTGACACCGGGCGGTCCGGCGCCACGCTCATCGCAATCGGTCCGCCCGCAAAGTGCGAACGTGGACGCAACGCAGGCGGTCGATCTGCCGATCACCCAACCCCGCACCTACCAGGGCGTTGCGGACGCGGTCGTCATCGACAACGCGACCGTGAAATTCGACGATCAGCTCGCCCTCGACGGGGTGAGCTTCGGCGTCGCAAGTGGAACGATTCTCGGCTTGATCGGCCCGTCGGGGGCGGGCAAGACGACGACGATCCGGCTGATGACCGGCGCTCTGGAGCCGACCACCGGGTCTGTCTCCGTCCTCGGAGAGAACCCGCGCTCCTTCAGTCGCCGGACACGCAGCCGGATTGGCTACATGCCCCAGGCGTTGACCCTGTTCGCGGACCTGACCTGCAAGGAGAACGTCGACTTCGTCGGCTCGTTGTTCGGGATGGTCTTCCGGTCGCGCCGGCGTCGAACTCGGGAGGCACTCGAGCTCGTGGACCTCTGGGATGTCCGGGATCGGCGGGCGAGCAAGCTGTCGGGTGGGATGCAACGCCGCCTGGAGCTGGCCTGCGCGCTGGTTCACGACCCGGCGATGTTGTTCCTCGACGAACCGACGGCCGGTCTCGATCCCCTGCTCCGGGAGCGAGTCTGGCAGGAGCTCCATCGGCTGCGCCGGGACGGCCGGACGATCGTGGTCACGACCCAATACCTCAACGAGGCCGAAGCCTGTGACCTCGTCGCTCTTGTGGCCGAAGGCCGGTTGATCGCGCTCGCCACACCCGATGACCTTCGGCGCGAGGCCATGGGCGGCGACGTACTGGAAGTCGAGACCGTGGCCATGTTCGACGGAGAACTCCTCCGTGACCTCCCGGTCATCCGCGACATCCGCCAGCAGGGTCCTCGCCGGCTCAGGATCACCGTCGACGATGCCGGGGCCGCGACCCCCGACGTCGTGGAGGCCGTCGAGCGGCAGGGCGGCCAGGTCGGGAGCGCCCGTGAGGAGCGCCCATCGTTCGACGACGTCTTCGCCCGCCTGATCGAACGCGACCGAACGACCCAGAGCGACGAGCGGACGACGGGCGACGCCTGATGATCGATTTCGCGCGCGCCATCGTCCGGGTCCTGGCGCTCGTGGGCAAGGAGCTGGTCGAGGCAATCCGGCGCCCCGGCGCCCTGGTCAGCCTGATCGTCGGGCCCTTCCTGATCATGGCGCTGTTCGGGTTCGGCTACAGCGGCGAACGACGTCCACTCGAGACCGTGATCGTCATCCCGCCCTCGTCGGGTCTGCCGAATGACCTGCGGCTGTACCAGGACCTCGCTGGCGGCGGACTCCACATCCAGGCGGTCATCCCGGAGCGCGGCAACGCCGACGCCGGGCTGGGCAATGGAACCCTCGACATCCTGATCGTGGCGCCCGAGGACCCGGCCGCAGCATTCCGCGCGGGCCAGCAGTCGATCTTCGACGTGGTGATCAACGTCGTCGACCCGATCCAGGCCAACTATGCGGGCTTCCTCGCCAACAACCTTTCGAGCGAGGTCAACCGCGAGATCCTGCGCCAGGCCGCCGAACGAGGCGAAGGGATCGCCGCCGAGGCCGGCGTCATCGAGACGGGCACGACACCGCTTGCCGTGGTCGCGGAACCGACGCGTGCGGAGCTTCGCAACCTTGCCCAGGTCACCCCGGGGGTGGTGGCGTATTTCGCGCCGGCGGTCCTGGCGCTCGTTCTCCAGCACCTGGCCGTAACCCTCGTCGCGCTGTCGCTCGTGCGAGAACGAACGAGCGGCATCATCGAGATGTACCGGGTCGCGCCGGTCAACGCCTGGGAAGTGCTCGTCGGCAAGATCCTCGCCTACCTGTTCGTCGGTGGCCTGATCGCCGTGACCACGGTCGCGCTCCTCCGGGTCGGATTTGGCGTCCCGATGCTGGGGGATCCGCGCGCGCTCGCCGGCACGCTCATCCTCCTGCTCCTGGCGTCGCTTGGCGTGGGCCTGGCAATCGCCGTCGTGTCGGACTCCGAGCGTCAGGCCGTCCAGCTCTCGCTCCTCGTCCTCCTGGCGTCGGTCTTCTTCAGCGGGTTCGTCCTGTCGATCGAGGAATTCAGCGCCCCGGTTCGCACGTTGGCGTACGCGTTGCCGGTGACCCCCGGCATCCGACTCGTCCAGGACCTGATGCTCCGCGGCGTGGTCGTGCAGACGTTCCAGTACGGCGTCCTTGCCGCGATCGCGATCGTCACCCTCCTGTTCAGCTGGCTGGTCCTTCGCCGAGGCATGACCCGCGCCTGACCCCGCCGGTCGCCGCGGGCGACCCCAGGCCACATGGCTGGCCGTGCGGCCGTTACGCCGCTGATACAACCAACAGCCATCCGTGACATCGGACGCCATATCCGCCCAGTAGCTTCGACACGGCGCCAGATGGCGCCAGGGCGGGCCCACAGCCCGCGACGACCGACAGGAGGTTCGCCGTGGACACCATCAAGGACGATCGACACACCCTCCCCCATGACGACAATCTCGACGATGCGACGACCGGACGGGTCGTCCACGACGAGGATCTCGACGACACCGCGCCCGAGAACGAGGAAGGCGGCGCCGAGGCCCTTGGAGCCGGGGCCGGTGCGCTCGGTGGCGCCGCAGTCGGCATGGCCGTCGGTGGCCCTCCGGGTGCCGTGGTCGGCGGCGTGATCGGCGCGGCCGGTGGC
Organism: uncultured Chloroflexia bacterium; assembly: GCA_963809045.1. Classification (GTDB taxonomy): domain Bacteria; phylum Chloroflexota; class Limnocylindria; order Limnocylindrales; family CSP1-4; genus SPCO01. The sequence goes on along the minus strand of CAWEHW010000004.1, from coordinate 1,292,255 downwards.
GCCATCGCCGGTGAGGCGAGCGAAGGCGACGACGAAGCCGGCGCAGGCACCGGGGCCGCCGGGGGCGGCGTCGCCGGCGCCGTCATCGGTGGCGCGATCGCGGGACCTCCGGGAGCCGTCGTCGGTGGCGCGATCGGTGCGGGAGCGGGCGCGGGTGCCGGCGACCAGGCCGAGGAAGAGACCGAAGAGCTCGATCCGAACGCGCCGCGCGAGTTCCCTCGCTGACGATGCTGCCGGCATAAGTCCGGCTCGTAATCACCAAAGCCGCGGACCATCCGGTCCGCGGCTTTTCTCGTGGCCGGTTGGCGCTTGACCGCCTTGCGCTAGAGCGCGAGCGCGTCCGTCTTGTCCGGGTCGATGCCGAGGTCGCGGATGGCCTTGGTTGCCTTCGACGAGGGGATCGCCCCGCACCTGGCCAGCTCTGCCATGGTCGCGGCGGCGATGTGCGTCGGGTCGATCTCGAACAGGGCCCGGAGGTTCTCGCGCGTGTCGCTTCGACCGAATCCGTCCGTGCCGAGAGGCAGGAAGTGTGGCGGCAGCCAACGGGCCACCATGTCGGGCAACGCTTTCATCCAGTCCGTGGCCGCGATGATCGGTCCGCCTTCGTGGGGCAGGATCTTGCTGACGTACGGGATCCGAGGGGATTTCGCATCGGGGTGGAGCCGGTTCCAGCGCTCGGCTTCGAGACCGTCACGACGGAGGAGCTGGAACGACGGGGCGCTGTAGACCTCGGCAGCCACGCCGAACTTCTCGGCCAGGAGGTCGCGCGCGGCGAGCACCTGCTGGAGAATCGCGCCCGACCCAACGAGTCGCGCGGCGTGCGACCCACGACCCACCTCGGGCGCAGCGGCAAAGCGGTAGATGCCGCGCAGCATTGCTTCGTCCGTGACGTCGGGCCTCGCGGGCTGCGGGTAGTTCTCGTTGTAGATCGTGACGTAGTAGAAGACGTCTTGAGGCTTCGGCCCATACATCCGCTCGATCCCGTCACGGACGATCGCGGCCAGCTCATAGGCGAAGGCCGGGTCGTACGCCCGGATGTTGGGGATGGTGGAGGCCATGATCTGGGTCTGGCCGTCGTCATGCTGCAGGCCTTCGCCGGTGAGCGTCGTGCGTCCGGCCGTGGCGCCCATCAGGAACCCGCGTCCCCGTGAGTCGCCGAATGCCCACATCTGGTCGCCGGTCCGCTGGAAGCCGAACATCGAGTAGAAGATGTAGAACGGGATCATCGCCAGGCCATGGGAGGCATACGACGTGCCCGCCGCCTGGAAGCTGGCCATCGAGCCCGCCTCGGTGATCCCTTCCTCCAGGACCTGGCCGTCCGTTGCCTCGCGATACGACAGGACGAGGTCCGAGTCGACCGGTTCGTAGCGCTGCCCGAGGGCGGAGTAGATCCCGACCTCCTTGAACAGCGGGTCCATGCCGAAGGTCCGGGCCTCGTCCGGGATGATCGGCACGATCCGCGCTCCGAGCTCCTTGTCGCGGATCAGGTTGCGCAGGATCCGGCCGAAGACCATGGTCGTCGAGACCGGCGTCTGGCTCCCTGCCGCGAACTCCGAGTCCACGGCTGCGGCCGGCGCGGGGAGCGCGGTGGCGCGGACGACGCGCTTCGGGATCGGGCCGCCCAGGAGGCGCCGCCGCTCGCGGAGGTATTCGACCTCCTCCGAGTCCGGGCCCGGGTGGTAGTACGGGGCTTCCTTGAGGGTGGAGTCGGGGATCGGCAGCTCGAGGCGATCGCGGAAGATCTTTAGCTCCGCCTCGTTGAGCTTCTTGGCCTGGTGGGTGATGTTGCGCGCCTCGACGCCCGGTCCGAGCGTCCAGCCCTTGACCGTGTGGGCGAGGATCACGGTCGGTGCGTCCTTGTGCTCCACGGCGGCCCGGTATGCCGCGTAGACCTTCCGGTAGTCATGCCCGCCGCGCCGGAGCTTTGCCAGGTCGTCGTCGGACAGGTGCTCCACCATCTTGCGCAGTCGCGGATCGGGCCCGAAGAAGTGCTCGCGGATGTAGGCGCCGCCCGCCACGGAGAACTTCTGGAACTCGCCATCCAGCGTCTCGTTCATCTGCTGGACGAGGAGGCCATCGACGTCGCGGGCCAACAGCTCGTCCCACTCGCGACCCCAGACGACCTTGATGACGTTCCAGCCGGCGCCACGGAACGCTGATTTCGAGCTCCTGGATGATCTTGCCGTTGCCCCGCACGGGGCCGTCGAGCCGCTGCAGGTTGCAGTTGACGACGAACGTCAGGTTGTCCAGGCCCTCGCGTGCGGCGACGTGGAGCGCACCGAGCGACTCCGGCTCGTCCGTCTCGCCGTCGCCGAGGAATGCCCAGACGCGAGCGTTCGACGTGTCGAGGAGGCCCCGATTGTGGAGATACCGGTTGAACCGCGCCTGGTAGATGGCGCTGATCGGACCGAGCCCCATGGACACCGTCGGGAACTCCCAGAAGTCCGGCATCAGGCGCGGGTGCGGGTACGAGCTGAGGCCCTCGCCGGGCACGGTCTCGCGTCGGAAATGATCCAGCTGGTCGACGCTGAGCCGGCCTTCGAGGAATGCGCGCGCGTAGATCCCCGGCGCGGCGTGGCCCTGGTAGAAGATCTGGTCGCCACTCCCCTCCCCGTCCTTGCCGCGGAAGAAGTGGTTGAACCCGACCTCGTACAGCGTCGCTGCCGACGCATATGTCGCGAGGTGGCCACCGATACCGGCGAACCGGTTGTTGGCTCGCAAGACCATCGCGACCGCATTCCAGCGGATCAGCCTCCGGATGCGACGCTCGATGCCTTCGTCGCCGGGGAAGTTTGGCTCCTGCTCCGGGCTGATCGTGTTGATGTAGCGGGTCTGGGTCAGGGGCGGCAGCCCGATCTGGAGCTGTCGGGCGCGCTTGAGCAGCTTGTAGACGAGGAAACGGGCCCGGCTCTCGCCTTCCTGGGCGACGACCTGGTCGAGCGACGTGAGCCAGTCCTCGGTCTCGGCGGCGTCGATATCGGGAAGCTGGTGCTTGAACTCGTCGAAATACATCGGGGCCACAGCGTAGCCCATTCACGTTCAAACGGACGTTGCGGGCCGGTTGCGACGCGGCGCTGCGCCGGCTGTAACGCGATTGGCAGGGTCCAGGGTTGCCACGTCCCGCTGGTGGCAGTCCGACGAGCCGATCCTTGCCCGATGGACACGGCTCGCGACCGACCCGAACTCCGCCGTGCGCTGCACATGCTGAGCAACGGGTTGCTCGCCTACGGGATCGTCGCGCTCATGGCGTCTGGCCTGGGCCTCGGAGCCTTGGTCTGGGCCGACAGCCGCGTCTCCGCGGTCTCCGACTCGGTCGAGGTCGAGGTCGCCCAGATGACGCTGACCCTCGATCGGACGGCCGATACCCTCCACGATGCGGGGACATTGGCGGGATCATTCGCCGGCACGCTCGAACGGACCCCGGCCTCGGTTCGCCAGGCCGCCCAGACCGTCCGTGGCCTGCGGCCCAATCTCGAGGCGGTGGGATCCCAGCTGGGTTCGTTCGAGCTGTTCGGCTCCGCGCCACTCGCCGGGCCGGCTCGCCTGTTCGAGGAGATGGCGACGGGCCTCCGCGACCTCGACACGGAGCTGGATCTGATCGCCAACGACCTCGATACGGATCGCTCGGCCTTGAACGCGAACGCCGCGTCCCTCACGGAGGCGGGCGACCAGGCAGCGGTGCTGGCCGATCGCATCCGCGCGGGCTTCATCCAGGACAGCTTCGACGACATCCGGTCGGCGCTCGCGGTCCTGGTCCTGACGCTCATCGCCCTGGCGGCCATTCCGGCTGCAGCAGCCTTGACCTTCGGCGTCTGGCTTCGGCGCACGTTCCAGGACAGCGAGCCCGACCCCGCCGTCCCAGCGCTCGTGCGATCGGCCGATAGCTCAACGTTGAGTCCCCTGGACGGCGACCGACTGTAATGCCGATGAGACGGATTTGTAACGGCCCCCGGCAACGGACGGCAGGTGCGCCCGCCGATGCTGGCGTCCCAACCAGAAAGGAACTTCCATGACAGACCGTGATACCCGCGATACCGTTGTCGTCACCGACAGAGGCGGATCGTCGAGCTCCGGGATCATCCTCGGAATCGTCGTGATCATCCTCGTGCTTGCCGGCCTCTGGTTCTTCGTCCTGGGTGGCGGCAACAACAGCGGGACGAGCAATCCCGACATCAACGTCGACGTCAATCTCCCGTCGGTCGAGGTGCCTGCCGCCTCGTGATCCGGCCCACGAGTATTGTTTCAGCCGGTTCACGCTTGCGTGGACCGGCTTTTGCGCCACGCGGGGGCGACGTCAGAATCCGGCCAACCGCGTGATGACACCAAGGAGGAGAGCGTGAGCACACAACCGCTCGTACTCGTAGCGGACGACGAGCCGCGCATCACCAAGCTCGTGTCGATCGCGCTCGGCGAAGAAGGCTTCCGCGTCGTCACCGCCGGCAGCGGCGAAGAGGCGCTGGCGAAGGCCGAAGAGGTTCGACCGGACATCGTCCTGCTCGACATCGTCATGCCCGACATCGACGGCATCGAGGTGATGCGCCAGTTGCGCGAACGACGGCCGGTTGCCGTCATCCTGCTCACCGCCAAGGGATCGACGGCCGACAAGGCCAAGGGTCTCGATCTGGGAGCAGACGACTACATCGCCAAGCCGTTCCACCCCGACGAGCTCGCGGCCCGCGTCCGGGCCGTCCTCCGCCGGTCGTCCGGAGCCCAGCCCGGATCGGGGGTCCTCAAGTTCGACGACGTCGAGATCGACCTCGAACGCCGGATGGTGACCCGCAACGGTGAGCTGGTCCAGCTGTCACGCACCGAATGGCTGCTGCTCCAGCACCTCGCGGCCAATGCCGGCAAGGTCGTCCTCCACACGGAGCTCCTCACGAAGGTGTGGGGCCCTGAATACCGCGACGATCTCCAGTACCTGCGCGTCTGGGTCTCGCGCGTCCGTCGCAAGCTTGGCTCCGAGCCCGGTGAGCCGGGTCGGATCAAGACCTTCCAGGGCATCGGCTACCTGCTCGACGTCGAGCCGCCGAGCCCGGTCGAAACGGTGCCGGATGCCGTCAAGGTCGATCCTCGTTCTGCCCTGATCGGATAACCGGGCGCGCCCGGGGCGCATGAAACTCGATTAGGCTGCGGGGCATGCGATATGGCCCGACCACGGCGTTGATCGTCGTCGACGTTCAGAACGATTTCGCCGACCCGGATGGGTCCCTGACCGTGTCCGGCGCCGGGATGGTCGTCGCCGCGGTCAATCGCGAGATCCTGGCGGCGCTGGCGGGCGGTGCCACGATCATCGCGACACAGGACTGGCACCCGGACGTCACACCGCATTTCGCCAAGGACGGCGGGCCCTGGCCCGTCCACTGCGTCGGCGGAACATGGGGAGCGGAGCTCGAACCGGGCCTGGAACTGCCGGATTCCGCCCCGCGCGTCCGGAAGGGCGCGAACGGCGAGGACGGCTATTCGGGGTTCACGATGCGCGATCCGACGACCGGAGCGACGAGCCCGACGGAGCTCGATGGCCTCCTCCGGGCAGCAAACATCGAGTCGGTCGTGGTCGTTGGCCTGGCGACGGATTACTGCGTCAAGGCGACCGCGCTCGACGCAATCGACCTGGGCTACCGGGCGGCGGTGATCACCGACGCCATCGCCGCGGTCGATGTCGACCCGGGCGACGGCGAACGAGCCCTCGACGAGCTCGCGGCGGCGGGTGTCGAACGGTTCGACGTCCCGCCAGCAGCCTGACAGGACCTACTCGTGGACGTCCATCTCGTCGACGCGACCTACGAGCTGTTTCGGGCGCATTTCGCGCCGCGGCCGCCGGTGCTCGGACGGGACGGGGTGGTGCTATCCGGCGTGTCCGGACTCGTCGAGCAGCTGCTCTTCCTCCTTCGCGAGGAAGGCGCCACCCATGTCGGGTGCGCCACGGACCGGATCATCGAATTGTTTCGCAACGACCTGTTCCCGGGCTACAAGTCGTCGGCCGGCATGCCGCCGGAGCTCCTGGCCCAGTTTCCCATTGCGGAGGCGGCCGTGGAGGCGCTCGGGATCGTGCTCTGGCCGATGGTCGAGTTCGAAGCCGATGACGCCATCGCTGCAGCCGCCGTCCGCTTTGCCGGGGATTTGCGCGTGGAGCGGATCCTCATCTGCACGCCCGACAAGGACATGGCGCAGCTGGTGGTGGACGAGCGGATCGTCCTGTGGGATCGGCGCCGGGCGATCACCTATGACGATGCGGGTGTCCGGGCCAAGTGGGGGGTCAGCCCCGGATCGATCCCGGACTACCTCGCGGTCGTCGGTGACTCGTCCGACGGCTATCCCGGTCTTCCGGGCTGGGGCGCGAAGTCGGCGGCCGCCGTGCTCGCGAAATATGGCTCGCTCGACGACGTCCCGCGCCAGGCGAGCGCATGGGAAGTCCCCGGCCTCGGCGGGACGCGGGCCATCGGGCTGGCCTCGAACCTGGTGGCCCACTGGGACGAGGCGATGCTCTACCGCGACCTGGCTCGACTGCGCACGGACGCGGACGGCGTCCCGATCCGGCAAGCGAAGGTCGACGAGTTGCGCTGGGACGGCACGCCCCGGGCCGAGTGGGAGGCGTTCTGCGAGGAGTGGGGGTTGTCCCGGCTCGCGGACCGCCCGCACCGCTGGCGCGAGGACCGGGACGCCGGCTAGGCCGGGCCCTTCGTCCCGGCAGCCAGCGCGAGCAGGGCCTGGTGGTGGTCCGGCGGCGCCGACAGGATCCCGATTGAGCGCGGCTGGTCGCTCACGTCGAACCACGGACTCCCGTCCATCGACGTAACCCGCGCCCCACCCCGTTCGGCGATGAGCCCGGCCGCGGCCACGTCCCACGTCGACAGTCCGCCTTGCTGCACGAAGGCGTCGAACCGGCCGTTGGCGACGTAGGCCAGGGCAAGGGCGGCCGAGCCCATCGAACGCGAGATACGGACCTGCCGGCGCACGTTCCGGGTCCGAACGGTCGCCGATCGACCCTTGAGCGCCATGGAGATCACGTAGTCGGACAGCTTGTCCTTGACCGATGTGTGCACGATCCGACCGTTGAGGGTCGCCGGTGCGTCGTCGGCCGCGGCGAATGCCTCGTCCCGAGTGGGATCCAGGATGATCCCGACCGCCGGAATGCCGTCGACGACGAGCGCGATCGAGACGCAGAACACCGGGATCCCGTTCGCATAGTTGACCGTCCCATCGAGCGGATCGACGATCCAGACGCGCCCATGACCCGACGTCGGTGCCTCGCCGGCCACGGCCCGGTGCTCGCCGGTCTCCTCGGCGAGGATGGCATCGGTCGGGAACCTGGCCCGGATCGCATCGACGATCAGGGCTTCGGAGAGGTGGTCGGCCTCGGTCACGACATCCCGGGCGCTCTTGTAGTCGATCTGTTCGAGGCGCTCGTACCGATCCATCAGGACGGCGCCGGCCCGCCGGGCGAGGTCCAGGCCGAATGTCAGCTCCTCACCCCACCTCGTCGCCGGTCCCAGGTCGGCAACGGCACGGTCACGCGTCACGGCGCGCTGCACTCGACCGACAGTTCGCGGACGGTGGAGCCGAGGCCCGTGACCCGCTTGGTGAATGTCAGCGTCTCCCCGGCGGCGATCTCCGGGCTCAGCACGAACCCTGCCGTTCCCCCGCTCCGGTCGAGCGGATCCGTCAGGCGACAGGTGGTCCGTCCGGCGCTCCGGCCCTCGTTGGTCACCATGAGCGTGATCGCCAGTCCCTCGCCGTCCCTGGCGACGTCCGCCAGTTCGTAGCTGAAGGGCCCGATCCCGGAGATGGCCAGTCGCCCGATCAGGGCCAGGGCGACGATCGCCCCGGTGACGCCCAGGAAGGCCATGCCATGGACCTGTGTCGGCGAGGAATCGCGGAGGCCGAGCGGATTGCAGTCCTCGCACAACCCGACGTCGAGAGCGACGGGCGCGCCGCACCGGACGCAGGCGTGCGTCAGCTCGGGCTTGGCGGTCGTCGGCGAGGTCACAAGGCTGATGGTCCCACGATCCAGGCCGATGTGATCGCGCGACGACATGGAGTCCCGACCCAAGTTCCGGGGAGCCGTGCCGAACTCAGGCGGCGTTGCGGCACCGCACTACCAGCGGTCCGTCGCCGCCACGAGCGCGTCGACATCCTCGGTCGTCCGGGCCAGCACGATCGCCCCGTCCGCTCCGGCCGCCTGCCAGCGAGCCCACGTCTCACGGGGCGCCAGCACCCACGGACTGTCGACGATCCGCTCGTCGCTCAGCCAGTCGCCCTGGAACCCGACGATCACGGTCTGATCCGCTCGCTTCCGCCCGGACGCGGCCAGGGACTCGAGGTAGACCGGGAGGTTCGTCTCGAAGTTGTTGTCAAAGGCGCTCCACCCGTCACCGATCCGCCCGGCCAGCCGCGCTCCCGAGGCGGTCTCGCCGCCGATGAGGATCGTCGGTGGCGGCGACGGGATGGGGTACGCGGCCGCGTTCGTCAGCGGGTAATACGGCGAAGAGCGAGTCACTGGACCGCCCGTCCACAGCGCACGGATGACGGCGACAGCCTCCTCCAGCCGTGCCACGCGTTCGGGCGCCTCGGGGAAGTCGATCCCGTACGCGGCGTGCTCGTGCGGCGCGCCACCGATGCCGATCCCCAGCACGAGCCGCCCGCCGCTCGCGATGTGGAGCGTCGAGGCCATCCTGGCAACCACCGCCGGGTGCCGGTTCGTGACGTTGAGCACGAATGGTCCGACGGTCGCCTGCGTCGTGGCCCCGGCCGCCATGGCCAGGATCGTCCAGCCCTCAACGACGGGGACGCGCGGGTCGCCACGTCCCATGAAGTGGTCCCAGGCCCACAGCCCCGCGTATCCGGCCGCATCCAGGCGCCGCGCACTCTCGAGCCACCACGCCGGTTCGGTCCGGATCGTGCGGAGACAGACGCCGATCGGCAGTCGCTCCCGTGCCTCGCCGGCCACCTAGAGGTCGGTCTCGAACAGGCGAACGTCCTCACCGGCGATCGCGTGTCCGTCGCCACGCGTCGGCGCCAGGGCCGCCCGTGCCCCCAGGGCCTCGAGATCGGCCGGGAAGCGGCCGATCAGGTCGAGGACGACCGCCTGGATCCGCGTCGCGTTCTGCTGGAACACCTCGAGGACGCTCGTGGCATCGACCGCCTCGGTGCCTTCGTGGACACCGGCGTCGTAGTCCGTGATCAGGCTGATGTTGACGACGGCCATGCCGAGCTCGCGACAGAGCCATGCCTCGGGGTACTGGCTCATGTTGATGACTTCCCAGCCGGCATCGCTGAACCACTTCGATTCGGACTTGGTCGAGAACCGGGGCCCCTCGATGACCACGACCGTCCCACGCTCGTGGACCTCGATCCCGTGCTCGCGGATCGTCTGGATCGCCAGGCGCCGCAAGACCGGGTCGTAGATGTCCGCGGACGACAGGTGGGTGACGATGGGTCCGTCGTAGAACGTGTCGACGCGGTGGCGGGTCCGGTCCACGAACTGGTCGCAGACGACGAAATCGCCCGGCTTCACGTGGAGCTGCAGCGATCCGGCGGCGCACGGCGAGATGACGGCATGCACCCCGAGCGATCGCATCGCCCAGACGTTGGCGCGGTAGTTGATCTTGTGCGGCGGGATGGTGTGCCGACGCCCGTGCCGCGGGATGAAGGCCACGCGACGTCCGCCAACGTCAGCCAGGAAGACCGAGTCCGACGGCGGACCATACGGGGTGTCGACCTTGACCTCGCGCACGTCGTCGAGCAACGAGTAGAAGCCGGAGCCCCCGAACACCCCGATCTCTGCCGTGTCGGCCACGCCGCGCCTCCGTCCTGGATGCCGCCGATCGGTCGAGCCGGCGGAAGGTTCGATTCTAGGCGCTGGCGACTACGATTGGTGCCGACGAGGACCGCCGCTCGGAGTCGCCCATGACCAGCTCGAGTCCGCTCCCACCGATCGAGTCGCCGCCACCCGCGATTCCGCCTGAACCGAACCCCAGGCCGGCAGCCGACGGACCGCGGTACGGGTCGATGGTCATCGGCCTGATCATCCTTGGCGTCGGCCTGTGGTACTTCGCCGAGCGGACGCTGGGCCTCGACCTGCCACGCCTCGAAGCGGACCAGTTGTGGCCGATCGCCGTGATCGGCTTCGGCGTCTGGCTCATCGTTCGACCGCGCAACTGATCGTACGGATGCGAGACTTCGAGCAGGGCGATGGTTCGGCATCGGATCGTGCGTGGCTGGCGGACTGGCGACGCCAGGTCGCTGCACTGTACGCGGAGGTGCGAGCCCTCGCCGTCACCGATCCGTCCGTCGCGCACCGCCACTGGCGAGACGGTCGCGAGCGGCTCTTCCGTGAGCACCCGCAATCACCGGTTCCACGCGATGCTCGCGAAGGGTTCGTCGCGCACCATTTTGCCTACGATGCGGCCCTGCGGTTCACGGTGGAGCTCCAACCGGCGCCGCCCGTCGCGCCCGGCGCATTGGCGCTCCAGCTCCCGAACAGCGGCGCGGACACGCTCTCGTTCAGCCGGCTCGGTCGAGTGGAGCTGCCCTTTGCCGAAGGGTCACGCAACCTCTCCGTCTTCTGGATGGCGGGGTACGCGGGCGGCCTCTTCGTCCCGTTTCGCGACTCCACCAACGGCACGGAGACATACGGGGCCGGCCGATACCTCGTGGACGCAGCGAAGAGCGCGGATCTGGGCGGCGATCCGGTGGCCGGGACGTTGATCCTGGACTTCAATTTCGCGTTCCAGCCGTCCTGCGCGTTCGATCAGCGCTGGGCCTGTCCCCTGGCCCCGCCCGAGAACCGGTTCGACCTCCCGATCCGTGCCGGGGAGCGGCTGGGCTGAACGGCCCGCAGGTCCGAGCGGCTCGAGTCGGTGACACCGCATCAGTTCGGCTCGCTCAGCCTGTCGATGCTGCGGCCATTGGCGACCTCCACGTACGGTCTTGGCAGGTTGCCTACCGTGGGATCGTCCCGGACGCCATCCTCGACGGCCTGTCGGTCGACCAGCGGGTGGAGTTCTGGACGCGCGTCCTGGGTCGCTCGTCAGCCGAGCCGAATCGCGATGGACGGACGTGGGTGGTCGAGGATGCCGGAGCCGTCGTCGGGTTCGCCTCCACCCGGCCATCCCGGGAGGACGACACGCCGCTGGGAGCCGGCGAGCTCCATTCCATCTATCTCGCGCCGGCGGCCTGGTCCCGGGGCCTGGGCAGCCGGCTGCTCGCGACCGCCGTCGACGACCTGCACGAGCGAGGGTTCGCGCCGCTGGTGTTGTGGGTGATCGAGGGCAACGTGCGCGGCCGGCAGTTCTACGAGCGGGCCGGCTGGCGTCCGGATGGAGGCCGCCAGCCAATCGATTTCGACGGCACCCCCGTCGACGAAATTCGCTATCGCCTCGGATAGCGCGGCCGGCTGGCGGTCCGGCGTCGAGCAGAGCGACCATCAGGCGCAGCGCCGTAGGAAGCGTCGCTCGGCGACGGCTGGCCCGCCAGACGAGGTGTGCGGGCGCTCCCTCGCGTACCATCGAAAGCGATGACCGACAGCCCAACCGCCACCCGTCCGGACGCGTTCATCGCCCTCCCCGAGGACATCCGGCAATTCCTCGATGCCCCCCGCTTCGCGACGATCGCCACGACGGACCCAGACGGCGCCCCTCGCCAGGCCGTCGTCTGGTACACGCTCGAGGGTGACGAGATCGTGCTGAACAGCGCCGTCGGGCGGCGCTGGCCGTCGAACCTCATCCGCGATCCGCGCGTCGCGTTCTCGGTCATCGACGAAGTCGACGGCTACCGCTGGATCGGGATCACCGGGTTCGTGTCGGTCGTCGAGGACCAGCCGACGGCCCAGGCGGACATCGCGGGCATGGCCCGTCGCTACCACGCCGATGACCCCGACAAGGCCGAGCGGCTGATCCACCGCCAGTTCGAGCGACAGGCCAGGATCAGCTTCCGGCTTCGGGCGATCGGCATCGTCAACCACAAGGACTGAGATGCGCTTCGGGCTCCAACTCTGGTCACAGCAGACGTCCTGGCACGGGTTCCGTGATGCGGCGCTGGCCGCTGAGTCGGCCGGCTGGGATTCGGTCTGGACGTGGGACCACCTGTTCGCGATCTTCGGGCCGTGGGAACAGCCCATCTTCGAGGGCTGGAGCGTGCTGGCCGGCCTCGCGCCACTGACCAGGAGGGTCCGCCTGGGCTTGATGGTCGGAGCGAACACGTTCCGGAACCCGGGCCACACCGCCAAGCTCGCGACGACCCTCGACCACTTGTCAGACGGACGCGCGGTGCTCGGCATCGGCGGCGCCTGGTTCGAGCGAGAGCATGACGGGCTGGGCATCCCGTTCGGGTCGGGGTTCGGGGAGCGGCTCGATCGCCTGGACGAGGCCGTGATGCTCATGCGCCGTCTCCTCGATGGCGAGCGATTCAGTCACGAAGGCCGGTACTACGCGATGCACGACGCGATCTGCGAGCCGCGGCCCGTCCAGCCGCACCTGCCGATCCTCGTCGGCGGTTCCGGGCCCCGGAAGACCCTCCGGACGGTTGCCCAGCGAGCGGACGGGTGGAACACATCCGGGACACTCGATCAGGTCCGAACCCAGCTCGACACCCTCGGCGAACATTGCGCGACGGTCGGGCGGGACATCGGCGCGATCGAGAAGACCGTCAGCTTCCCGACCATTCTTCGCGACGACCCCGGGCAGGCAGCGTCGGCATTCGGCGCGCTGCTGGCGGCCAATGGCGTCGACGACGCGGGTGCCGCGGTGACCCTCCTCTGCTCCCCGGCCGAGGCGGCTGACACGATCCGCCCGTTCCAGGAGCTGGGCTTCTCCACCGTCATCGTGCGCATGCCCGCGCCCTACGATCGCGAGACGATCGACCGGATCGGCGAGGTCAACGAGCTCCTCGGCACATGACCGTAGTCGCCCTCGCCGGCGGTACCGGGGGCGCCAAGCTCGCCCACGGGCTCCATCTCGTCCTCCCGCCAGGAGACCTGACGATCGTCGCCAACACGGCCGATGACACGGAGCGCCACGGGCTCCTGGTGATGCCCGACCATGACGCCATCCTGTACATGCTCGGCGGCCGGTTCGATGATGAGCGCGGCTGGGGGGTGGCGGGCGAGACGTGGGCGGTCATGGACGAGCTCGAACGCTATGGAGAAGAAGCCTGGTTCCGGCTCGGCGATCGCGACTTCGCCACCCATATCGCGCGAGGCTCGCGCCTTCGCAACGGCGCAACGTTGACCGAGGCCGTGCTCGACCTCCAGGGCGCCGCCGGCCTCAGCTCGGCGATCCTGCCGATGACCGACGAACCCGTTCGGACCCAGGTCCGGACCGGCGAGGGTTGGCTCGATTTCCAGGAGTACTTCGTGCATCGACGGCAGGAGCCAGAAGTTCTCGAGGTCCGCTACGCCGGGGTCGAGCAGGCCGGTCCGTCGGCCAGGGTCGCCGAAGCCTTCTCCGGCGCGTCGGCGATCGTGGTCGGGCCGTCGAATCCGATCGTCTCGATCGGGCCGATCCTGGCTCTGCCCGGCCTGGCGGACCTCATCGCCGATGCGCGGGCCAGAGGCGTGCCCGTGATCGCCGTCAGTCCGATCGTCGGGGGCCGTGCGCTGAAGGGACCGGCCGACCGCATGATGGCGTCCCTCGGCCTCGAGGCGAGCGCGATCGGTGTCGCCCGGCTCCTGGCCGGCGTGATCGATGGGTTCGTGCTCGATGACCTTGATCGTTCGATGGAGGCCGGGATCGCCGCGATGGGCCTGCGGACGCTCGTGACCGATACGGTGATGACTGGAAGCGAGGGCCGGGCGCGCCTCGCCCGTGACGTCCTGGGGTTCGCAGCGTGACGACGCGGGTCGCCGCCATCATCCCCGTCGGCACGCTCGAGGATGCCAAGACGCGTCTCGGGCGAGCGCTCGACGCCGAGGAGCGCCAGGACCTCGTCGAGCGGCTCGTCCGCCGCACGGTCGTGGCAGCCCTCGCCGTCCAGGGGTTCGACGATGTGCTCGTCGTCAGCCCCGACCGCGACGTGCTTCGCGTGGCCGCGGATCTCGGTGCCCGGACCCTCCGTCAGCGATCGCAGGGGCTCAATGCGGGGCTGATCGAGGCTCGCGACGACGTGATCGCCGGAGGCGCCGAAGCCCTGCTCGTGCTCCCGATCGACCTCGCGTTCGTGAGCCCGGAGACCGTCGCGGCCGTCCTCGCGATCCTCGCCCAACAGCCGGCACCGGCGGTCGTCCTGGTCTCGGATCGACACGGCACCGGCACGAACGTGCTCGCACTTCGGCCACCCGCCGTCGTCGACTTCCGGTTCGGCTCGGGCAGCCGTCGGGCGCACCAGGACGCGGCCGAGGCCGGAGGAGCCACCTACGTCGAGATGGAGGGACCGCTGGTCTACGACATCGACACCCCGGCCGACCTCGTCCTGGTCGAGTCGATCGAGGCGGAGGGCACCCTTGCCGGCTGATGGCTCGGTCCGCATCCATGCTCTCGACGGCATCCCGGAAATCGGCGCCGGCGATGACCTGGCGTCACTGATCGGAAGCGCCATCGACCGCACGTCGGAGGTCCTGCCGCTGACCGCAGAGGACGTGCTGGTCGTGACCCAGAAGGTCGTGTCAAAGGCGGAGGGCGCCGTCGTTGACCTGACCACGGTCGATCCGCGGCCCGAGGCGATCGACTTCGCGGCTCGCTGGGACCGGGACCCGAGGCAGGTGGAGGTCGTCCTGCGCGAGGCCCGGCGCGTCGTCCGGATGGCCAATGGCGTCCTGATCACCGAAACCTCGCATGGGTTCGTCTGCGCCAACGGCGGCGTGGACGCGTCGAACGTGGGGCCCGGCTCGGGTTCGCTGGTGACCCTGTTGCCACGCGACCCGGACGCATCCGCGCAAACGATCCGCGCCAGTCTCCGGGAGCGGTTCGGCGTCGATGTCCCGATCATCGTGTCCGATTCGTTCGGCAGGCCATGGCGCTGGGGCATCGTCGACGTGGCCATCGGCGTGTCGGGTCTCCTGCCGCTCGAGGACCTCCGGGGTCAGCCGGATGCCGACGGCCGGGTCATGCGCTCAACGGTCCGGGCGGTCGCCGACGAGATCGCGTCCGCGGCCGAGCTTGCCTTTGGCAAGGCCACAGGACGGCCCGTCGCACTGGTCCGCGGCGTTGCGTTCACACGGGGCGAGGGTTCCATCGCGGACGTCGTCATGCCTCGCCAGTTCGACCTGTTTCCGTAGGAAAGGCTTCGACGAGGGCGGCCTCGAGCTCCGCGACCGTCGGCTTGGGATCCTGTCGGCGTCGAACGAGCAGCGTGTGTCGCCCCTGGACAGGAGCATCCCGGCGCAAGAGCCAACGGATCATGACGTGGCCACCTGACGGAACGACCCAGGCGGCTTCCCTGGCCATCTCTGCGTCGTCACGAACGTCGTGGAGGAAACGGCTCCACTGCTGTGCGCCGTCGCGGTCACGCGAGTCGGCGATGTCCTCGACCAGCATGCCCAAGGCCTCGTCCTGGGTTCGACCCAGCATGGCCGCGGCCGCCGGCGTGAGGTCGACGACCCTGCGCGAGCCGTCAAGAATGAGGATCGGCGGCCCCGAAGACAGCGGGAGACGCGGCGCGATCTCGAGCGCATCGAACATCTCGACGCTCGAGGATTCGATCAGCGGATCGATCTCATCGGGGAACACAGGACCCTCGGGGCGTCCGCGGGTGGCGAGCTCGACCGCGCTGCGGTCGATCCAGACGCTGACGACGAGAACCTCGATGCCGGACGGTACGACGCGCCGCGCGAGGTGCGACGCGATCAGCCCGTGATCGGTCAGCCAGCGCTGGATGTCCCGGAGTCGCTCGAACAGCGCGGCCTCGGCGGTGGCGCGAGCCTCCAGCGTCACGATCCGCAGCACGGATGTTGGTGCCGGCAGCGACCCGAACGTGCGGCTGGTCACCTCGTAGGACAGGCCCTCGTCCGCTTCGATGTCGAGACCCAGCCGCCCGCGCAGGAACGCCGACTCGTCCTGGCCGATCGCGGCCACCATCAGCTCGGCGTCACGCCAGGCGGTCACGACTACGGACGGGGCGAAGGCCGACGCAAGGGCTTCGCCCGCGTGCCATCCGACGACGAGGGTCTCGAGGCCGTTGATCCGGGCCGCGGTCCGGGCCAGGCGCTCCTTCGGGTGGAGCGCCCCAGTGCTGGCGTCGCCACCTGGAGGCGGCGCCGCTCCGCGAGGTGGGTCTGCCCCGGGTCGTGGCGAGCCGGCTGGCAGGGTGGCAGCCGCGACGCGCGTGTGGACCAGCCGGACGATCACCCCGCGATGATGCCGGATCAACGGGCGCGCAAGAAGTACGCTGCGCAACATGAAGGTCGGTCTCCAGATCAGCTCGTTCACCTGGCCCGGCGGGCCGGAGGCGATCGGGCCGACACTCGCCCGAATCGTTCGCCAGGCGGATGACGCCGGCTTCGATTCGATCTGGCTGATGGACCACTTCTTCCAGATCCGGGGCAACGGGCGGATCGAGGAACCGATGCTCGAGGGCATGACGGCGCTCGGGTTCATGGCTGCCCACTCCGATCGGGCGCGCCTGGGTCTCATGGTGGGCGGGGTCCACTACCGCCATGCCGGTCTCTGGGTGAAGGCCACGACCACGCTCGACGTGCTCTCCGGCGGGCGCGCCTGGCTCGGCATCGGCGCCGCCTGGAACGCCGAGGAGTCGCGGGCGCTCGCATTCCCGTTTCCGCCCCTCGGCGAGCGCTTCGAGCTCCTCGAGGAGACCCTCCAGATCGCCCACGCGATGTTCAGCGGTGAGCGGGGCTCCGAAGGAACCTTCGAGGGCCGCCACTACCGGGCGGAACGACTCCTGAATTCGCCCCAGTCGCTGTCCCGCCCGCGCGTGCCGATCATGGTCGGCGGGGGTGGCGAACGGAAGACGCTTCGCCTCGTGGCGCAGTACGCGGACGCCTGCAACGTGTTCGGCCGACCCGAGGCCATCGCCCGCAAGTTCCGGATCCTCGACGAGCATTGCGCCGCGATCGGTCGGGATCCGGGCGAGATCGAACGAACCACGCTCCAGGACGTCCGCCTCGCCGCGGACGGAGCCGGCGGCTCGGAAACGCCGCCGCAGGTGGTGGACTGGTTCGGCGAGCTGTCCGACGCGGGCGCCGAGCACGTCATCGTCGACGTCAAGGGAGCCCATGATCCGGCGCGCCTGGACCTGTTCGGGCGGGCGGTGCTGCCGCAGCTCCATGACCTCGGCTAATACCCCTGGGGAGTATCGCATCGTGGTACGATTGACGTCATGACAGACAGCACCAACGGCAGCGGGGCAGCGAACCCGTTTGGCGGGTTCAGCATCGCGATCGTTGACCCGGATTCGGAGGGGACCACTTCGACCGGCGGCCCGTCGACGATCCGGAGCGCGGAGGGCCGGGTCGACGCCAAGGTCGTCATCGTCGGCTCCGGGCCGGCCGGCCTGACCGCGGCGATCTATGCCGCGCGGGCCAACCTCGAACCGGTCGTCCTCGCGGGTTCGGCGCCCGGTGGCCAGCTGATGCTGACGAGCGACGTCGAGAACTATCCAGGGTTCGTCGATGCCATCCAGGGCCCGGACCTGATGGCGGCGATGCGCGGCCAGGCCGAACGCGTCGGAGCCCGGGTCATCGACGTCGACATCGACCGGGTCGATTTCGGCAGCCGGCCGTTCAGGCTGTGGGCCCGCGGCACCGAGTACCGCGCGCAGGCCGTCATCGTCGCCACCGGGGCATCGGCCCTGTGGTTGGGGCTCGACAGCGAAACGCGCCTCCGTGGGCGCGGCGTGTCCGCGTGCGCGACGTGCGACGGGTTCTTCTTCCGGGATCGCGAGATCGCGGTGGTCGGCGGTGGCGACACCGCGTTCGAGGAGGCGACCTACCTGACCCGTTTCGCGACGAAGGTGCACCTGCTCCACCGCCGCGACACATTCCGGGCATCGAAGATCATGATCGACCGGGCGCGTGCCCATCCCAAGATCGAGATCCACCCGAACACCGCCGTCGAGGAGGTCCTCGGCGATACGAAGGTCGACGGGTTGCGTCTCACGGATACGGCGACCGGCGAGGAGTCGACGATGCCGGTCGACGGCGTGTTCATCGCGATCGGCTATCGGCCGAACACCGAGGCGTTCCGCGACTGGCTGGAAGTCGATCAGGCCGGTTACCTGATCGTCCACGACGAGACCGGCTCGAAGGTCGAAGGCGTGTTCATTGCCGGCGACGTCCACGATCATCGCTACCGGCAGGCGGTCACGGCCGCGGGCGACGGGTGCAAGGCCGCCATCGACGCCGAGCGCTGGCTCGAGGCCCAGGGGATCACGGAGGCCGCGACCTCCACTGCCTGGTAGGAGTGACGGAAGCCGGGCGTTTTGCCCTCCTCCCGAGGTTGCAGATCGGGCCGCCGGTCGGATCGCTGGTCCACGAAGCGCTCGATGACGCGATCGATGCCGCCGAGCGGCGTGGATCGGGCCCGATCGTGGCCCTCGACGCCGGCTGCGGGCGGGTGTCGGCGCTGCGGGCGTTCCGGCCAAGGATCGATCGTCTGGTCGGCGCCGACATCCATCGGCCCGCGACGCCGCTCCCCCACCTCGACGAATTCGCGATCGTGGACCTCTGCCGCGAGCCCGACGGCTTCCCGGCCGGATCGTTCGACGTCGTGCTGTCCAGCTTCACCCTGGAGCATTTCGCCGATCCCGAGGCGGCGGTCGCGAACCTCCGGCGGTGGCTCCGACCAGGGGGCACGCTCGTGGCGACCACGGTGAACCGGCGGCATCCCTTCGTAGCGAGCTACCTCGGCCTGCCTGATGGTCCCCGCCGCCGGTTGCAACCGCTGGTCAAGGCGACGGCGGCCGACGCCCACCCGCTCGTCGGGGCGTGCAACGACCCGGCTTCGGTGCGCTCGGCGTTCGTCGCAGCAGGGTTCACGGACGTGCGCCTGACGACCGTCGGCCATCTCGCACGCGCGTGGGGGCGCCACTGGCCGACGTTTGCGCTCGGCCTGGCCGGCGACCTGCTGACCGTCCCGTTCCCCTCGCGACGCTCGACGATCGTGGCCGTGGGGAGGTCCTAGTGGTTGCCCTCCAGCCCGCCGAGGGCCGCAACGAGGTCGGCGAAGCGCGACCAACGAAGACTCGCCAGGCGGCCGTTCTCCAGGCGGCTGATCACCGTTTGATCCACGCCGCACAGCGCCTCGAGCTGACGCTGCGAGAGCCCGGTTCGCTGTCGCCTGCGAAGGACGGCCGTCCCGATCAGCGTGAACCCTCGTCGAGTCCCGCGATCGGCGCGCGCCAGGCTGAAGGATTCCCAGGACATGCCACCAGCATGAGCAGAGCCGCTTATCGGCCGGTCACGCGAGCACGAGTCCGGAGCGATGTGCTCGCCGCGATGCCAATGGAATGCATCACGGCCCCGACCGGTGCCCGAGAGGCTTCCTTTGCCGCCGCGGCCAGTTCCCGAGCAGCCTCCTCAGCCGCCCTAACTGGTATGCATCCGATTTGCATCACCTGGGGAGGCCGAGTCGGGCGCGAGGCGCGGGTCGGGCACAAGGCGCGGATCGGGCGCGCGGCCGAGAGGGGGACCTGATGCTCGGGCGAGGCGGGCTGGGCGGCCGGTACGGCGGCGGCGGACACGACGATTTCGAGCCTGTGCCCCGCGAGCGCCGCGGACGAACGGTCGGGCGGATCGTGGCGTTCTTCCGCCCGTACCGGTTCCAGGTCATCGTCGTCCTGGTCGCGATCCTGGCCACCAGCCTGATCGGGCTGATCAACCCGATCCTGCTGAAGCTGCTCATCGACGACGCGATCCCAAGGCTCGACTTCGGCCTGCTCAACCTCTACGTCGGGCTGATGATCGTCCTGCCGATCATCGCCGGCCTGATCGGCGTCGGGCAGGCGTATCTCAACAACGTCATCGGCCAAAACGTGATGCAGGACCTGCGTGGCGCGCTCTACACGCATCTCCAGCGGATGCCGTTACGCTTCTTCACCGAAACGCGCACGGGCGAGATCCAGAGCCGTCTCGCGAACGACGTCGGCGGTGTGCAGTCGGTGGTCACGGACACCGCGAGCTCGGTCACGAGCAACCTGGCCACCGCGCTGAGCACGATCGTCGCCATGTTCATCATCGACTGGCGGCTGACCTTCCTGTCGCTCGGCCTGACCCCGTTCTTCCTGTACCTGACCTACCGGGTCGGCAAGGTTCGCCGCGAGGTCAGCACGGAAACCCAGAAGTCGCTCGCCGAGATGAGCGCGATGACCGAGGAAACGCTGTCGGTCTCGGGGATCCTGCTGTCGAAGACATTCGGCCAGCAGGACAACGCCATCAAGCGGTTCCGGGGCATCAACCTGGTCCTGGCCGGCCTGCAGATCCGCCAGGCCATGGTCGGGCGCTGGTTCTTCATGATCATCGGCACGATCTTCAGCATCACGCCGGCGTTCGTGTACTGGCTCGCCGGCTATCTCGCGATCAACAACGACCCATCCGCACCGACCATCGGCGACATCGTCGCCTTCACCACGCTCCAGAGCCGGCTCTACTTCCCGCTCGGTCAGCTGCTCAGCGTCCAGGTCGAGATCCAGGGCGCCCTCGCGCTGTTCGACCGGATCTTCGAGTACCTCGAGATGGACCCCGAGATCGTGGACGCGCCGGACGCGATCGCCATGGACCCGGCCAGGATGCGCGGCAAGGTCGCGTTCCGCGGGGTCTCGTTCCACTATCCGACGGCTGCTGTTCCGTCGACTCGCGCCCACGATGCGATGGCCGCTGCGGGTCGCAACGAGGCGCTCGAACCGGAGAAGCCACCCGACGTCCCGCACATCGAGCTCCTTCCCGCTTTTGGCCTCGACGAGATCTCGTTCGAGGCCGAGCCCGGCGAGCTCGTCGCCCTCGTGGGGCCTTCCGGGTCCGGCAAGACCACGACCACCTACCTGATCCCGCGGCTCTACGACGTCGATCGCGGCGCGGTCGAGATCGACGATGTCGACGTCCGCCGGATCAAGCTGACGTCGCTCGGCGAGATCGTCGGCGTGGTCACCCAGGAGACCTACCTGTTCCACTCATCGGTCCGGACGAACCTGCTCTACGCTCGTCCAGAGGCGACCGACGCCGAGCTCGAGGCGGCAACGCGCGCCGCCGCCATCTGGGACCGGATCGGCGAACTGCCACAGGGCATGGACACGATCGTCGGAGAGCGTGGCTACAAGCTGTCGGGCGGAGAGAAGCAGCGGATCGCGATCGCCCGTGTCCTCCTCAAGGATCCGCGGATCCTCATCCTCGACGAGGCGACGTCCGCCCTCGACACCGTGTCCGAGCGGCTGATCCAGGCCGCCTTCGAGCGGTTGATGGAAGGCCGCACGACGATCGCGATCGCGCACCGCCTCTCGACGATCCTGCGAGCGGACCGGATCCTGGTCTACGACCGCGGCCGGATCGTCGAGCGAGGCACCCATGCCGAGCTGATCGCCCAGGGCGGGCTCTATGCCCGGCTCTATCGCGAGCAATTCCTCGGGGAGCATCCGCCCGAGCCCGTGCCGGCGGAAGCCCGATGAGCAACGTTCGCACCGCCATCCTCGAACACGTTGGCGAGCTGGACTTCCAGGCCACCACCGGGACAGGACGCAAGATCGACTTCGGCGACGTCGAACGCGGGTGGTACAGCCCGGTCGAGACGATCCTCGTCGCGCTCGGAGCGTGCACGGCGATGGACGTCATGTCGATCGCGGTCAAGAAGCGCCAGGTCCTGGACGCCTACCGGGTCCACGTCCGCGGCGACCAGCGGTCCGAGTATCCGCAGGTCTACACGGAGATCGACGTCGTGCACGAAGTGACCGGTCGGAACGTCTCCGAAGGCGCGATCCGTCGCTCGATCGAGCTGTCAGCGACCAAGTACTGCCCGGTCAGCGCGATGGTCTCGGCGGGCGCCACCGTGGTCCATCATCGCTACCAGATCCACTCGACGGGGCCGAACCCGTACGAGGCCGAGGGCGAGGTGATCGCCACGGGACCGTACGCCCCGCTCGATATTCTCCCGGATCGGGAGTGATGGTCAGAACCTGATCTTCACTTGAAGCGGATCGGCTCCTGGGCGAGTGGCACGGGCGAGATCCGAGCGGTGCCGCGTGTCCAGATCCGGGTCACGAGGTCCGGCACCCACCAGCGCAGAAAGTACAACCGGCAGCCGAGGCAATAGCCCGTGACCGCGAGGAGGGATTGCAGCCCGGCCACGCCGAAGGCGAGGACCCAGCCAACCGGCGCAGCACCAGCCGCGAACGCCACCAGCGAAAGGATCAGCGCGACGCTCCCGAGCGTCTGGGCGAACCGTGGCGGGTACTCGTGCTCCGGGGTCGTCGGTGGCAGTGAGAGAACCCGAACGATCCGGCGCCAGATGGCACCGTAGACCGACCAGCGCAGGCCGAACGCGGCGCTGGCCCCGATCGAGGCGAGGGCGACGGCGACGAGCCACGGCGCGTTGAGGCCGAAGGCGACGACCAGGAGGACGGCGGACAGGCCGGCTCCGAAACGATGCCCGCGCGGGTCGATCATTCGAGCCCTGGGCAGACGAGCCTCGGCATCGTTCGAAACGGCGCTCGGCATCTCGCGAACCTCGTGCGGGTCGACCACGCGACCGAGTTGCGACAATAGCACAGAAGTCCCACCAATCTAGTCGGGTATCGGCAACGTGGCCACGCGGACGCTGCGCCCTCCCCGAGTCAGTTGCATGACTATGCACTTCGGCTGTATAGTCATGCTCTTGTGACTGCCATCCATTCAGCGCCGACGGCGACACGGCTCCCCCGCTCCGAACGCGGTGTCGAAGGAGCGGGCGGGCCCCGCCGCGTCCGGGTCGGGATCATCGGCGCCACCGGGTACGTGGGGGCGGAGCTGGTCCGCCTCCTGGCCCGCCACCCCAACGTCGCCTTGGTCGGCCTCGTCGGCCGCGGTCGCGATCACGACCCGATCGAGGGGATCCATCCCCATCTCGTCGGGACCGGGTTGACCGTCCATGCCGAGCTCCCGCCCGTGGATGCCGTGTTCATGGCCCTGCCGCACGGGGCTGCGGCCGCACTCGTCCCGGACCTCGTCGCCGCGGGCACGGCCGTCATCGACCAGGGTCCCGACTTCCGGTTGCGGGATGCGGCGGACTATCCACGCTGGTACGGGTTCGAGCACCCACGGCCAGACCTCCTCGAGCAGGCGGTCTACGGGCTCCCCGAGTTGCATCGAACCCAGTTGTCGGCGCTCGTCGATGCCGACGTTGCGATCGTCGGTGCACCCGGCTGCTACCCGACCGCGACGCTGCTGGCACTCGCCCCGCTGGCGCGGGCCGGATTGATCGGCGACCTCGTCGTCGACGCCAAGAGCGGTGTCTCCGGGGCGGGACGCGAGGCCAAACCCGAGCTCCATTTCGGTGAGGTCAACGAGAGCGTCAAGGCGTATGGCATCGGGGGCCATCGGCATGTCGCCGAGATCGAGCAGGAGCTTGCCGCGATCGCGGCCGGTGCGGGTCTCGACCCCGGCGCCAACCCGGGGATCGTCGCCGTCGACTTCCTGCCGCACCTGATCCCGATGACCCGGGGCATCCTGTCCGCCTGTCACGTCCGGCCCATGCGCCCCGTGAGCCAGGCGGAGCTGGACGACCTCTACGCGGCGGCCTACGCGGACGAGCCGTTCGTCACCGTCGTGGCGGCGCCCCCGGCAACGAAACACGTCACCGGGAGCAACGAAGTGCGGATCCACGTCACGCACGACCAGCGGACCAACCGCATCCTCGCCATCGGCGTCGAGGACAACCTGGTCAAGGGTGCGGCCGGGCAGGCGATCCAGGCGTTCAACCTGGTCCACGCCCTGCCCGAGACCGCGGGCCTCGAGCAGCTTCCTCTCGTGCCATGACCACCATCTCGGACATCTCCGTCCCGACGTCCTCGCCGGACCTCCCACCGGTCGAGCGACACGCCGCCCTGCCTGCCGGCTTCAAGGCCGGTGGGCTGGCGGCCGGGATCAAGGCGTCCGGGCGGCCCGACCTCGCCTTGATCACGACGACCAACGGACCGGCCGCGGTCGCCGCGGTCTTCACGCCCAACACGTTCGCGGCCGCGCCCGTACGCCTGTCTCGCGCCCACCTGGCGGCCACGTCCGGCGATGCTCGCGGCGGGTTCGGCTGGGCCGAAGCGGTCATCTCGACGAGCGGCAGCGCCAACGCCGCAACCGGCCCGGCGGGCGACGCCGATCAGCTCGAAATCGCCCGGCTGCTGTCGGACGCGACCGGGGCGACGACGCAACGGACGCTCCACCTCTCGACGGGAATCATCGGCGCGCGACTCCCGCTGGAGCGCGTCGCCAGCGGGCTGAAGGACCTGGTTTCGCGGATCTCGGCAGATGACGACGGGCTGCTCGGGGCCGCGGTCGCGCTGTGCACGACCGATTCGGTGACCAAGACGGCGACCGCAGCCGTCGATTTGCCTGCCGAGGACGGGGCCACCGTGCGGGTGACCGTGAGCGGCATCGCGAAGGGCGTCGGGATGATCCATCCCCAGATGGCGACGATGCTGTCGGTCATCCTGACGGATGCGACCGCCGCCCCGGAGACGCTGTGGGGGCTCCTGCGCCCGATCGCCGCGCGGACCTGGAACCAGCTGTCGGTGGATGGGGACACGAGCACCAACGACACGGTCTTCGTGCTTGCCTCGGGTGCCGCGGGCGCCGTGGCCGTCGAACCTGGGACGCCGCAGGCGGCGGCGCTTGGTGCAGCGATCGAAACAGTTGCGCGCGACCTGGCTCGCCAGCAGGCCGCCGACGGCGAGGGCGCCACGACGCTCATCTCGGCGGTGGTAACCGGAGCACGCGACGATGCCGAAGCCCGGGCCTTCGCTCGCGCCGTGGTGTCATCGAGTCTGGTCAAGGCCGCGGCGCATGGCCGCGATCCGAACTGGGGACGGATCGCGGGCGCCGCGGGCAACGCACGCCTCGCCACGGCGGCCGTCCTCGAAGCGTCCGGGTTCGACCCTGCCGAGGCCGTCGCACGAGCGGGCTCCCAGGCGAGCCTCGATCCCGGCCGACTGCGGATCTGGATCGCCGGTCACCTCGTCTTCGATGGATCGGGCGGCGGTCCGGTCGCATTCGACCGGGCGGCGGCGAGGACGGCCATGGACGGCGCAGAGGTGGTGATCGCGCTCGACCTCGGTCTTGGCACGGGACGCGGCGAAGGATTCGGCTGCGACCTGACCGAAACCTATGTCATCGAGAATTCCGAGTACACGACATGAGCGAGATCCTCGTCGTCAAGCTGGGTGGGACCACGATCGCCGACCAGCGGCAGGTGCTCGACGAGGTCGCGGCGGTCGCCCGGCGGCGACCTGTCGTCCTGGTCCACGGGGGCGGCAAGCGGATCACCGAATGGCTCGAGCGGCTGGGCGTCCCGAGCCGGTTCGAGGGTGGCCTCAGGGTCACCGACGCACAATCGCTCGAGGTCGCCGCCGCGGTGCTGCGCGGTGTCGTCAACAGCGAGCTGGTCGCCGGCCTGCGGGACCTCGGCGTGGACGCGGTGGGCCTGTCCGGGGTCGATGGCGGGCTGCTGATCGCGGAGCGGATCCCGGCGCTGGGTCTCGTCGCCAGCGTCGTGGGGCTTCGCCGGGACCTGCTCGACGCCATCCTGGTCGGCGGTCAGGTTCCCGTCGTCGCCCCGCTCGCCAGGGATGCGGACGGGATCGTCTGCAACGTCAATGCCGACGACGCGGCCGCGGGGATCGCCGCCGGTCTCGGGGCTCGGCAGCTGGTCCTGATGACCGACGTCGATGGCGTACGCGACGCTTCCGGCCGGCGTCTCGATGCGCTGACGGTCGGCGAGGCGGAAGCGCTGATCGCTTCAGGCGTGATCGCCGGCGGCATGGTGCCAAAGGTCCGGGCCGCGCTCGCCGCGCTCGGCTGGGACGGGGCGGAGGCGATCATTGCCGACTCATCGGCGCCGCAGGCGCTCGAGCGCGCCCTGACCGACCCGACCTTCGGGACCCGGATCACGGCCAGCCGCCAGGCCCCGGCGAGCGTGGCATGAGCGGGATCGTTCGGGTCGTGAACACGGGCCATGAGCTCAAGCGGCTGCGCCAGCGGGCGATCCGCCAGCTGGTCCTCGAGCGCCCGTTGAGCAGCCAGCGAGAGGTGGTAGACGCCCTCACCGAGCAGGGCTTTGCCGTCACGCAGGCGACCGTGTCCCGGGACATCGCCGAGCTCGGGCTGCACAAGGCATCGCGCATCGACGGCCACGTGTACGTCGTTCCGGACGGGCCCGTCACGATGGACGCGCCCTCGTCGGACGATCGCCTGCGTCGGATCCTCGCGGACATCCCGGTCCGGATCGGCAGGAGCGGTCTCACCCTCGTGCTGACCGGGACGCCCGGCACGGCCAGCGTGATCGCCCAGGCGATCGACGAATCGACGCTCCACGAGCAGGAGGGCACCCTCGCGGGCGACAATACGCTCCTGGTCCTGTTCGCCGACGAGGATCGGCTCGGCCGCTGGCTCCAGCGATTCCAACGGCTCGCCGCGCTCGGCCCGCCGGAGCACGCCGATGACGCCGGCCGCCATTCGACGCTCACTCCCATCCGCTGATCCGGAGGCACTGAACTCGTGAACAAGGTCGTTCTCGCCTACTCGGGTGGACTCGACACCTCGGTGGCCGTTGCGTGGCTCAAGGAGCAGTACGCGGCGGACGTCGTCACCCTGACTGTCGACCTCGGTGGCGGCTCGCTGCGTGAGGGCGTCGAGGGGCGGGCCATGTCCGCCGGGGCCTCGCGAGCGTATGTCGTCGATGCCCGCGACCGCTTCGTCACCGATTTCGTCTGGCCCCACCTCCAGGCAAACGCGCTCTACCAGGGCGCCTATCCGTTGGCGACGGCACTCGCCCGGCCACTGATCGCGCAGCTCCTGGTCGAGGTCGCCAAGCGGGAAGGCGCCGATGCCGTCGCGCATGGCTGTACCGGCAAGGGCAACGACCAGGTCCGCTTCGACGTCGCGACGCACGCCCTCGATCCCGGGCTCGAGGTCATCGCGCCGATGCGCGTCGGCATGGGCCTTACGCGCGACCAGGAAATCGACTACGCGGCCGAACGTGGAATCGAGATCCCGATCACGAAGGCGTCGCCCTACTCGATCGACGTCAACCTGTGGGGTCGGTCGTGCGAGACGGGCGTCCTCGAGGACCCATGGGTCACGCCGCCGGCCGACGCGTACGAGTGGACCGTGCCCCCAGGCGATGCGCCGGCGGCCGTCGACGTGCTCATCGAGTTCGAAGGCGGGATCCCGGTCGGCCTCGATGGTCAGCGGCTCGCGCCGGTCGAGCTCGTGGAACGGCTGCACGCCCTCGGCGGAGCGCACGGCGTCGGCCGGATCGACCACGTCGAGGACCGCCTGGTCGGCATCAAGAGCCGGGAGATCTACGAGGCACCGGCCGCCACCATCCTCCATGCGGCGCACCGGGCGCTTGAAGGCCTGACGCTGAGCCGGGACACGCTCCGGTTCGACCGGATGGTGGCCGACGAACTGGCTCGCCTGATCTACGACGGGCTCTGGTTCAGCGCTCTGTCGCGCGACCTGCGGGCTTACGTGGCGTCATCGCAGCGGGTCGTCTCGGGGGAGGTCCGGGTCCGGCTCGATCACGGCACCGCGACCGTGGTCGGCCGCCGATCACCGCTCTCGCTGTACGACAAGTCGCTCGCGACGTACGACGAGGGCGATGCGTTCGATCACGCTTCGGCGGTCGGGTTCATCGAGATCTTCGGCCTGCCGTTGCGGGTCGAGGCGGCCCGCCACGGCGCGGTCGGGAAGCACCATGGCGCGGCCTGGACCTGGACCGATCCGCTCCTCGCCGACCTGCCGACCAAGGTGACCGACCCGGAGCCGGCGGCTGTCTGAGGGCTGGCGTCGGCGTTGCCCATCGTCACCCGGGCGGTGACGGTGGCGCGCTCGAGTTGCGGGAGCGCTCCTGCAATTCCGCGATCGTGAGGATCTCCGCGCCCTCGGGCAGTTCCAGGTCCATGGGCGCCCCGAACGAATCGAGGTCGTACGTGATGAGAAACGCCTCGATGTCACTGGATCCAACGTCCTGAACGTACCGAATCCGCGCAACCTGCCCCTCTTCGTCAACCCAGACCTCGACCTCGATATCTGGGAGCGGGCCTGAGACGCCGCGAACGTCGAAGCCCTTGCGACGCCTGTCAAGGCTCTGCCGGTACGGTTCCCGAGCGATGGGCGGGAGAAGGCCCAACGCCACCTCAGGATTCGAACGTCCCACATAGTGTGTCGTCGACGCACCGTTGATGGTCTCGCTCCCCGCGTGCTCGGCATGCGTGACACCGAGGGCCGGCACAAGGATGAACAGCGCGGTGCCGTACTGCTCCACATACCGCTCGCGGAAGATCGGGCCGATCCCGAGTTCGTCGAATTCCAGGACGAGCCAGGTTTCGGGTGACTCGGGCAGGCCTTCTCGTCCGCGGCCGTATGACCTCGAATCGTCGAAGATCAACTCAGACACCGGCGAGGTTCCCCCGGCGCCGGTGAACTCGTCAGCGAGGTACCGGAACTGGAGCGGCTCCAGGAAGGACACCTGCCCGCGACCGGTGATCTCGGGAACGTCATCTGCCGGGTCCGTCGACCGAATTTCGACCTCGAATCGGAGTGTTCCCGCGTCGGCCGTCGCGATAGCCGCTTCGCGCACGATCACGGCCTCGGGATTGGGCGAGGGCGGTGCATCGCTTGAGGGTGCGCTCGCCGAAGCCGCCGATGAGGGCGGTTGAGCGAGCGATGCGCGCGGGCTGGTCGATGCGGGCGCATCGGTTGCCAGCCTCAGGGGAGGCTGTGGCCTCCGGTGCCGGAACTGACGCGGGACCAGCCGCGGCGCAGCCTGCGAGGATGAGAACCAAGCCGAGGCGGATCCCAGCAAATCCGTGACCGCGCATCGCCCCCTCCCCACGTGTGCGTCCATGCAGTCTAGCTCGCCCTGAGCGCTGGATATCCCGCATGCTTGCCTCGTGACTGATCCCGGACGCGCGCGCGTTCCCGATACCGACCGCCGCTTTCGCGAGCTGGCCTTCCTGCACGAGATCGCCCAATTGGCGACCCTGGCCCGGGACTGGGACGAGCTGATGCGCACGATCGTGGACCGCACGACCGTGGCGATGGGCGTCGAGGTCTGCTCGTTCTACCTCGCGGATCGCGATCGAACGCGGCTGACGCTGGCCGCGACGAATGGTCTCGATCGTACGCAGGTCGGACGGGTAAGCCTCGCGTTCGGCGACGGGATCACCGGGCGGGTCGCCGCCGGTCGCGAGCCCATTGCGGTGGCCGATGTCACGGTCGACCCGCGCTTCTCGTGGGTCCGCGGGTTCGACATCGAGGACCTGCACGCCATGCTGTCCGTGCCGCTCGTGTGGCACGAGAACGTCGTCGGCGTCCTCAATGTCCAGGCGGTGGAGCGACGCCAGTTCACGCCGGATGACATCGAGTTCCTGCAGACGATCGCCGCGCTGCTCGCCGGCATCGTCGAGAAGGGGCGGCTGACGGCCGAGGTCGAGGCGCGTCTCGAGCAGCTCACCGCCCTCGACGCGGCCCGGGCGGAACTCCTCTCGGTCGTCACCCACGAGCTCCGGACGCCGTTGTCCGTCGTTCGGGTGTACGTCGACCTGCTCGCGGAGGCGGCCGCCGGCAGCCCAACAGCCGCGATCGACGACTGGCGTGCCGCGGCCTCCGACCAGCTGGCCCGCCTCGACCGCCAGGTCGACTCGATCCTCGCCTCGGTGCGTGGCGAGGGACTGACCGGGCTGTCCCGAGCGCCGTTCGATGCGGTGGCGTCGGTCGGCGAGACCGTCGAGACGCTTCGATTGCTCCTGCGGCCGCATCCCATCCGCTGGGAGCCGCCGAGCCAGGGGCTGATGGCGATCGGCGACGAGGTCCGGTTCCGCCAGGTTCTCGAACAGCTTCTCGAGAACGAGTCCAAGTACGCGCCTTCCGACGAGGGGGTGAGCATCGGCGCCTGGCGTCTCGGCGACGAGATCCAGGTCTACGTCACCGACGACGGCCCGGGCGTCCCGATCGAGGACTGGGAGAGCGTGTTCGAGCCCTTCGTGAGGATCAACGGCCGGGGTCGGAGCCGCGGCTCGGGGATCGGCCTGTTCGCCGCGCGTCGATTGATGGACGCGATGGGTGGCCGGGTCTTCCTGGAGCCAAACGGGTACGGCGGGAGCCGGTTCGTGGTGGCGCTGCCGGCCGAATAGGCGCGAGCGGACGCGTCCTCGCGCGCGATGCAAATGGGATGCATCAGACCTGGACAGGTCATGTACACACGACGTGTCAATGGACCGGTCCATCGGCCCTGCCTGGGCTCGAGCAGGTCGCCGGCTTAGCGATCGAGTCGTGATGCATTCGGTGTGCATCACTCTGGCGGGTGGTCGCTCGCCCGCAACGCCATCGCGGCCGCTACGCGATGACCCTCGCCTCGCCGGCTCGCAGGTGGGCGTAACCGGGCTTGACGATCTCGTTGATCAGGCGAAGGCGCTCGTCGAACGGCGCAAACGCGCTCTTGAGGGCGTTGATCGTCAGCCACTCCATCTCGCCAAGCCCGATCCCGAATGCCTCGTCGAGCGCCGCGAACTCGCTCGACATCGTCACGCCGCTCATCAGGCGGTTGTCCGTGTTCAGCGTCACGCGGTAGCGGAGGCGACGGAGCAGGTCGATCGGATGGTCCCGGATCGATGCCGCCGCACCCGTGTGGACATTCGACGTCGGGCACATCTCGAGCGGGATGCGGCGGTCGCGCACGAAGGCCGCCAGGCGCCCGAGCTCGACGGAACCGTCCGGGCGGGTCGTCATGTCATCGACGATCCTGACGCCGTGTCCGAGGCGCTCCGCGCCGCAGAACTGGAGGGCTTCCCAGATCGATGGCGGGCCAAACGACTCACCCGCGTGGATCGTGATGTGGAAGTTCTCGCGACGGATGTATTCGAACGCGTCCAGGTGCCGGGTGGGCCGGTACCCGGCCTCCGGCCCGGCAATGTCGAATCCGACGACGCCGGCGTCGCGCCAGCGGACCGCGCATTCGGCCACCTCGACGGACCTGGCCGCCTGGCGCATCGCGGTCACCAGCATCTTCATCACGATCGGCCGGCCGGCCTCCGCGGCACGGATCGCGCCGAGCCGGAACCCCTCGAGGTTGGCGTCCACGACCTCGTCGAGGGTCATCCCCCGTTCCGTGGAAAGCTCCGGCGCGTAGCGCACCTCGGCGTAGACCACCCCGTCAGCCGCGAGATCCTCGGCGCACTCGGCGGCCACCCTGACGATCGCGTCGCGCTCCTGCATCACCCCGACGGTGTGGGCGAACGTCTCGAGGTACAGCTCGAGCGACTTGCGATCGGCGCCCCGCCGGATCCAGGCAGCCAGCTCGTCGGGATCCCGCGTCGGGAGGCCGTCGTAACCGAACTCGGCCGCGAGGTCGACGATCGTCGAAGGGCGCAACCCGCCATCGAGATGGTCGTGAAGGAGCGCCTTGGGCGCGTCGCGGATCGTGTCGTGCGGGAGCATGCTCGCCTCCGGATCGGTCGCCCCGATCGTAACCCGACTCAGCCCAGGCCGAAGCGCGCGCGGGCCTTCTCGGCCAACGTTCGCCCGATGGCCAGCGAGCTCGTCGCGCCCGGCGACGGGGCGTTCTGGACGTGCAGGATCCGGCCGGAACCACCCAGGCTGAAGTCATCGAACAGCGACCCGTCGCGCGCGACCGCCTGGGCGCGAACGCCAGACGGACCGAAGGTCAGCTGGTCGGCGCGGATCTCGGGGATGTAGCGCTGCAGCTCGCTGACGAACGCCGGCTTGCGCCAGTCCCGCCACATCTCGGCCAGACCGGTCCGGAAATGGCGCCCGGCGAGGCGCAGGAAGCCACGGTCCGCGAGGATCCCGGCGAGGTCGCGCAGGTTGACGTCGCGCCGGCGGTACCCCTCGCGGGCAAAGGCGAGCACCGCGTTTGGTCCCGCCCAGACGGCGCCGTCGATCCGCTTCGTGAAGTGGACGCCGAGGAACGGAAACCGCGGATCCGGGACCGGGTAGAGCAGCCCGCGGACGAGGTGTCGAGCCGCGGGCGCGAGCGTGTAGTAGTCGCCGCGGAACGGGACGATCCGGGGCGCGGTCGTGGATCCGGCCATCGCCGCCAGGCGGTCGGCGTGGAGACCGGCACAGACGATGACGTGCCGCGCAACGACGGGCCCGTTCGTCGTCTCGACCTCGACCTCGCCCGCCCTCTCCTGGATGCCGGTGACCCGGTGCGCGAGTCGGACATCTGCCCCCAGGGTCCGGATGTCGTCGGCCATGGCGAGGGCGGCTCGCCGGAAGTCGATGATCGACGTGGAGGGGCTCCACAGTGCCCGGATGCCGGCGGCATGCGGCTCGATCTCGGCCAACCGTTCCCGGCCCACCTCCTCGAGCCCGGGCACGTCGTTCGCGATCGCCCGTTCGCGCAGCGCGGCGAGCCTGGGCAGATCGCTCTCGTCGAGGGCGACGACGAGCTTGCCGCAGCGTTCGATCGGGATGCCATGACGCTCGGCGAACCGCTCCATCGCGGCCTTGCCCTCACGGCAGAGGGTCGCCTTGAGCGAGCCGGGAGCGTAGTACAGCCCGGCATGGAGGACGCCGCTGTTGTGGCCCGACTGGTGCGTCGCGAGCTCCGTCTCCTTCTCGACGACGACGATCCGGAGATCCGGACGCGCCGTGATCAGCTGGAGCGTCGTGGCGAGCCCGAGGATGCCACCCCCGACCACGACGAGGTCGGCATCGATCGCCGCGCCGGACGGCGGGCTCAAAGCCGGACCTCAGCCCCCTTCGCAGCGGAGTCGTACAGCGCCGCGATCGTGCGCGCCTGGCCCAGGGCGTCGGCGCGGCCAAGCCTCGCATCGGCGTCACCGCGAATGGCCGCACTCACGTTCTCGAGCTCGTCCTGGTACGGGTTCCCCGGCTCGAGGCGGATCTCCTCGTCGTTGAGGAAGAGGACACCCTCGACGTTGTGCCACGGGTCCGGCAAGCGGATCGAGCCGGCCGACCCGATGGCCTCGAGACCCTGGTGGTCCGTGGTGAACGCCGACGTGAACTCGGCCACGACGCCGCTCGGGAACCGCAGGAGACCGCTGAGTCGAACGTCGACCCCCGAGGGACCCACCTCCTGGTAGGCAAAGACCGACGCGGGCTCCTCCCCCGCGAGCAGCCGCGAACCGCTGATGCAGTAGCAGCCCACGTCCATCAACGATCCACCGTCGAGGTCTTCCCGCAGGCGGATGTTGTCCGGGTTCTCGAGCACGAAGGAGAAGGTCGCGCGGATCGTCTGCAGCGTTCCGATCTCCGGCAGCAGGTCCAGGACCCGCTGCGTCTGGCGGGTGTGTCGCCACATGAAGGCCTCGGAGAGCACGAGGCCCGCGCGGTCGGCCGCGTCGAACGCCTCGATGACCTCGGCCGGCCGGCGCGTGTACGGCTTCTCGCACAGGACATGCTTGCCGGCGGCCAGCGCGGCCATCGTCCATGGGTGGTGGAGCGAGTTGGGGACGCTGATGTAGACGGCATCGATGCCAGGGTCGTCCAGCATCGCCTCGTACGACCCGAAGCTGCGCGGGATCTCGTGCTCCCGGGCATGCGCCGCGGCCCGCTCCGGGGTGCGGCTCGCCACGGCGACGACCTCGAGCTCATCCGACAGCCGGGCGCCCCGCAGCAGCTTCCGGTTGATGTCGCCCGTCCCCAGGATGCCCCAGCGAACGTGTTCGGCCATCGGTCCTCCCGTCGTGTCCCGTCGGTCGAGATCGTAGCGTGGCGATCCCCAGCCCATCGGTCATTTGACCGATGGCGCGTGGACGGGCTTGCGTACACTCAGGCGGATGAGCCGCGTCACCCCGCTCGTGAGCCCGCTCCTGATCGGCCGCGACGATCTGCTCGATCTTGCCGATCGCAGGCTGGCCGACGCGGCCGACGGCCACGGCCATGTGCTGCTCCTGGCCGGCGAGGCGGGCGTCGGAAAATCCCGGCTCCTTGACGCAATCACGCGGAAAGCCGAGAGCCTCGGGTTCCTGGTCGCGCAGGGGGATCTGGCCCCGCAGGATCGGATCGTCCCCGGGGCATTGATCAAGGATCTCGTGCGATCCATGCTCAGGATCCGCCCGTTCGATCGGCTGGAGGCCGACTTCACCGGCGCGCCACAAGCGTCGCCCGGCACGCCAGTTCAATCGAGACGGCTCCTGGTGCACGACATGGTCGACCGCATCCTGGAATTGCTCGACATGCCCGCCGTCCTGGCGATCGAGGATCTGCAGTGGGCCGACGATCTCAGCCTCGAGATCGTGGCGGAGCTGGCGCGCCGGATTCGCGACCGGCCGATCATGATCCTCGGTGCCTACCGCACCGACGAGCTGCCGACCGGCACGATCCTCCGGGAATGGCGCGCGCGGCTCCTGACCCAGCGGCTGGCCGAGGAAGCCCGACTGGCCCCCCTGACCCTCGACCAGACCGCCCTGATGACGACCTTGATCCTGTCGACGGGGCTGCCTGCGCCTCGCGAAGTGGTGGCGGCCGTCTTCGAGCGAACGGATGGGATCCCGCTGCACGTCGAGGAACTGCTCGGAGCCCTGACCGACGAGGCACGGACCGACGGTCGCGCGATCCGGGAAGCCACGGTCCCGGCGACGATCGAAGACGCGGTGCTCGCCCGCTTCGAGCGCCTCTCGGCGCAAGGACGGGCCGTCGCCCAGGCCGGTGCCGTGATGGGCCGCTGCTTCGTCCCCGAGGTCCTGGCCGGGATCATGGATGTGCCGCCCGAGTCGCTCGACGCGCCGTTGCAGGAGCTCGTCGACCAGGCGTTCCTCTACCCCTTCAACTTCAGGGACGTTGGCTACTTCGACTACCGGCACGAGTTGCTGCGCGGCGCGCTCTATCGAACCGTGCCACCGAGTTCGCTGCGTCGGCTTCATGCCAGGGCTGCCGAATTCGGTGCCAGGCTCGAGGGTGCATCGGAGATCCATGCCTCGGTTCATTTCGAGCGGGCTGGGCTCCGCGTCGACGCGTTTCGGGCTGCCCTGTCGGGAGCCGTCGCGGCTGCCCGGCTCTCGTCTCATCGTGAGTCGTTCGAGCTGTACCGGCGCGCCGTCGACAACGTGCCCTCGGAACTCGAGGCGGCGGCGGCTGGTGCGTTGTTCGAGGCCTACAGTGCTGAGGCAGGGGCGATCGAGGAGAACGAACTGGCCGCGGGCGCGGCGTGGACCGCGCGCGATCGATACCTCGCGGCCGGTCGCCCGTTGGAGGCCGCGCGAGTCCTGTACAACCTCGCCTCGCTGGGCCGCCGCGAGGCACACTCTGCGGCCGAAACACTCGAGCTGGTGGCCGGGGGCCTTGCCGAGCTCGAGGCGCTTCCGGCGAGCCCGGCCCGTGAGTCGGCCCGAGCCGGCCTTCTCCAGATGCGCAGCATGCTGCTCCGCGACACGATGGACCTTGACGGGGCAGGAGCGGCAGCGATCGCCTATGGGGGCGCCGCACGCGCGGCAGGCGAACTCGCGGGTCAGATCGATGCCGCGGGCCAGCTCGGTCTGGCCGAGGTCCTGGCCGGCGATATCGAGCGCGGGCAGGCCGCGATCTCCGCGGCCGCTCGTGAAGCTCGCGAGGCCGGCTTCGAGAGTATCGGCGTGACCGCCTATCGAGACGCGGCCACGATGGCCGCGCGGATCATGGACTACCCAGGTGCCGAAGCCGCGATCCGCGAGGGCATGCGATATGCGGACGCCATCGAGCAGTCGCACTGCCGGCACGTGATGGGCGCCACATCAGCGCTGATCGCGTGGGTCGACGGACGCTGGCCGGAGGCCGTCGTTGTCGGAGAGCAGGAGCTTGTCGAGCGTGGCTGCGCCCGCGGGGCCATCGGCGCCGAAGTCGCCCTCGGGTACGTTGCCATGGGCCTGGGCGACGTCGACCGAGCGAGGTCCAGGCTGGAGAGCGCGAAGTCCGCAGGCCAGGTCAGCGGGACCGTCGAGCTCATCCTGCCGGCCCTGTGGGGTCTTGCCGAGAACGAGCTCCTGGCCCAGGAGCCCGGACGGGCGGTCGACCTGTGCAACGAGGCCCTGGGACTCGCCAAGCTAGCCGGCGAGCATGCCTTGTTCGTGCCGTTCGCGGTCACCGGGGCACGCGCGATGGTCGCCGCAGGACGACCCGAAGCGGCCGAGCGATGGGTGGCCGGGGTGGCCGAACACCTGGAGTCCTGGGCGTCCGTGGCGCGCCCCGCGATCGACCACTCGGTCGGCCTGGTGCGGCTCGCGTCGGGCTCCACCGGTGCCGCACGGGATGCCCTCGAGGCAGCCGTCACCGGTTGGGACCGGCTCGGCAGGGCCTGGGAAACGACCTGGGCTCGGGTGGACCTCGCGAGCTGCCTGCTGCGATCGAACCGCTACGCCGAGGCCGCTGGACACCTGTCGACGGCCCGGGAGACGGCGACCCGGCTGGAGAGCGCACCACTCCTCGCCCGGATTGTCGAGCTCTCGGAGATCGCCAGCCGCCACGGATCGTTCGATGAGCCGTGGCGACCGTTGACGGCGAGAGAATTCGAGGTCGCGCGGCTCATCGCCGAAGGCCGGACGAACCTGGAAATCGCCGGCGAGCTGGGGATCGCGCCCAAGACCGCCAGCGCTCACGTGGAACACATCCTGGCGAAGCTCGGTGTCGCCCGACGTGCCGAGGTTGCGACCTGGGTCACGACCGTCATTCGTCCACCAGCCGAAGTGCCGGTCAACCGACCGAGACAGACCGCGACCCGCTGAACGGACGGCCTCCAGCAGGAAGCGGCCGGGGCCGCGAGGCCCCAGCCGTTCGATCCTTCGCGCGGGACGCCTACGGACAGGACACGCGCGTGTTGTACGGCGCGAACAGATCCGTCGGGTTCGGGTTCCAGATCCACGCGTGGAGGCTGTAGAAGTCCGGCAAGCCGTACCGGTTGCCTGCGAGCGTCAGGTCGAATTGCCGGCCGAACAGCGCTGGCGGAGCGGCGTTGTGAGCATCCCAATTCGCTCGCAGCGCCAGGTACTCGAGGGCAACCAGCCGTTGGTGGCCGTTGTGGCCCGGCTCGTAGACCAGGAGCTCCGGCGTTCCGGCGTCCACCGTCGCCTCGGCACCGGGGTCGCCCAGTTCTGGGGCGAGGCCGATGTTCAGGTAGTGCACCCCCATGGCGCCGGCCGCACTGTCGATGCAGGTGATCCCCGCGAGGTCGGCCACGACGATGCTGTAGCCAGCCGCCATGGCCTTGTCGAGGTCGTGGAAGCGCGCCGTTGCCTGCCGTGCGCCGGCGACGTTCGACTGCCCGCCTCGCGCGGCAAGGGCCGGGATCACGGACAAGGTGAGGGCGAGGATCGCGAGTCCGACGAACATCGGCAGGCGTGAAGCGCGCCGCTTGGTGGTCGATGCTGGCATGTCAGGCGACCTCCACCGTCAGCTCGTAGACCTCGGCGGTCGGATGGCCCGCACGCTCGTGGATCCGCATGATCGATTCCTTCGATGGGCCGGTCGACAGGCAAAACACCTTGCCCAGTTCCGGGTCCAGCCAGGCGCGCTCGAAATGCACGCCCTCGTCCTTCTCGATCGCGGTGTCGCGAAGGTGCGCTTCGTTGAGCTGTTGCGCTGTGACGCCCACGAAGCCGCTGTGCACGTCCATGAATTTGGCCATGAGGAACCTCCTTCAGTCGGCCCGGACCTGCGGCCCGGTCGCCGTGTCGAGAGGGTCGCCTGCGACCTGGCCGCCGGTCATCGGTCATTCGACCGACCTGGCGCCGTGGCGATGACCGATGCGTTGGGGTGCCGCCTCGATCCCGACCCTGGACCACGAGTCTTGGTCAGCGGGCCACGCGCGACATCGGCAGCGGCTGCCTAATCTGGGTCGGTCGGCTGCCCAATCTGGGTTTCGATGCCGAGGCGGACCGCGGCACCGGCGACATCGCCGCGGCGTTGGACGTCGAGCTTGGCCAGGATCGCGGCGACATGATGGTCGACCGTGCGCGTCGACAGGAACAGGCGCCGTGCGATCTCATCGTTGCGCAGGCCTGAGGCCACCAAATGAACGACTTCGAGCTCGCGGGCGGTGAGGCCCGCCGGGTTGCGCCGCGTCGCCGGCCGCGGACCTCGCGGGACGGAGCGCGCGCCGAGATCGCGCAAGCGCTGCGCGGCCAGCGCCTCCGCTGGTCGTGCCCCGAGCCTGGCGAAGGTGGCATGCGCCCGCTCGACGGCCCCGAGGTCGCCGCCGTCGAGCAGCGCGCGGGCAGCCTCGTACGGACACCGGAGGGCCTCCCAGGCCTTCGCCGCGTCCTCCCAGCGCCCGGCCAGCTGCGACGCGTAGGGCTTGGCGATTCCGTTCAGGACCGGGGCTTGCTGACCGGCCTTCGAGAGCCAGTAGCTGAGCTCGCCCATGTGCCACGGGTGACCGCGTTCGACGGCAAGCGGCAGGATGGCCCGGGCCTCGGCCGCCGCGCGCTGCGGATCACCGGCCAGCCAGGCTGCTTCGGCGCGTGCGGCGCGCACCGGTCCGAGGCGCTGGAGCGTGCCCGTGGGTTCCGCCAGGGCGAGGGCCTCGTCGAGGGCGTCCATGGCGCCCGGAACGCCCCGGCGCGCGCGAAGACGCCCTAGGGCCACGTTGGCCATGATCCGCGACCAGGCGGCGAGGTTCGGCCGGTCCAGGACGGCAGTTGCGTGTTCGGCCGCAGCCGGCCACCGTCCCAGGTGGACGTATGCCAGCGCCCGCCACGATTCCGCGTAGTACCTGGCGAGGTCGTTGTCGTGGTCGATCGCGTAGGCGATCGCCTTCGCGAGGCTTTCGTCCGCGACATCGAACCGGTACATCTCGCCGAACGCCGTCCCCAGGTTCGACCAGGCCGCCGCAACGCCGCGGTGGTAGCCGGCGGCCAGGGCTACGCGGAGGCTTTCCTCGAGATCCTCCCGGCCGCCATCGTCACCCAACAGGATCCGGGCGCAGCCGACGCTGTTGTGGGCGCTGATCACGGCGCTCGTTGCCCCGTCGATCCCCCGGCCCGCTTCGATGGCCCGGTGTCCGACCTCGAGCGCCTCGCGGTTGTGCCGGTCCAGCATCAGGAGGAAGGCGCGAGCGGACAGGGCATGGACCTTCTCGGGTCCGTCGGGCAGGGGCTCGAGCAGAGCGAGGGCGGCCAGCGACGCCACGTCGGCATCGCGGTTCATCCCGCTCGCGACGAGGGTGCCAGCCATTTGCGCCAGCGCTCCACCCTGGCGTCGAGGGTCACCGACCGTGCTCCAGATCGAGACGGCCTCCTGGAGGGCGCGCGTGGCCAGGTCCGATCGATCGGTGATGGAGTGCTCACGCGCGTAGGCCTCGAGGAGGCTCGCTCGGTCAATGGGCGGCAGCTGGTCGGCGAAGCGAACCGCCCGGGCAAGCTGGCTGGCAGCCTCGCGGTGAGACTCGAGGGCCACCGCGCGATCCGCCGCCGCCTGGGCGAATGCCAGCACGGCCGCCCGATCGCCGGCCTGTTCTGCGTGGTGGGCCATGCGAGCCACGGGCCAGTCGGCTTCTGGCAAGCCACGGAGGGCGGCGAGGACACGGGCGTGGAGGTCCACGCGCAACGACGGGTCGATCGAATCGAGGATGGCGGTGCGGGCGATCTCGTGCCGGAAGGCGTACCGGGGCCCGTCGGCTACGAGCACGCCGCGAGCCACGCACTCTTCGGTGGCCGGTTCATCCGTGACGGTCTTGAGCAGCCAACCGGAGATCGGAGTGCCGATGACGGCCGCGGCCTCCAGCGTGCGGCGGCCCGCGGGTGTGAGACGGGCAGCGCGGGCCAGAACGGCGTCGCGCACGGTCGCCGGGATCCCGCTCGAGCCGGTCTGGAGCACCTCGGTGACAAAGAATGGATTGCCGCCGGTGAGCCGGTAGAGCTCGATCGGGTCGTGTGCGCTGGTCTGCGCAAGGAGCGCCACCGCCCCC
Organism: uncultured Chloroflexia bacterium; assembly: GCA_963809045.1. Lineage (GTDB taxonomy): Bacteria > Chloroflexota > Limnocylindria > Limnocylindrales > CSP1-4 > SPCO01. The sequence goes on along the minus strand of CAWEHW010000004.1, from coordinate 1,252,269 downwards.
TCCGACAGCCTCGACAAGCCCAGGCGCCGGACCGCCGGGGACGTCGCCAGATCGCCGACGACGATCCGCAATGGGTGGTTCGCACCCACTTCGTCGTCGCGGTAGGTGACGACCACCAACGCGCTGGTTGTCTCGATCCGGCGGCCAAGAAAACGAAGGAGGTCGAGCGTGGCTTCGTCTGCCCAGTGGGCATCCTCGATGGCGACCACGAGCGGCCCGCGTGACTCGGCGAGCTGGGTCAGGAACGCCCGGAAGACGTCGTCACGTGGCGCCCCGGCTCGTAGGAGGTCAGCCGTCGGCCCCCCGAGCGTCGCGACGATCTCGAACAACGGGCCGAGCGGATGGGGCGTCGAGAGTGGATCGCAACGGCCGATGAAACAGGGCGTCCCCGGAGTCAGGCCATCGCGGAACCGCCCGAGCAGCGTCGTCTTGCCGACCCCGGCCTCGCCTTCGACGAACAGGAAACGGCCGTGCTGCGATGCTGCCTCGTCCAGCGTGGCGGACAGGATGGCCAGTTGCCGTTCGCGCTCGAGCAGCGGCATCGGAGGGCCCTGCGGAGCGGGTGCCTACCGACCTGAGGGCGCCGGTTTGGCGCCCTCACCCGACGGATCGAGTCGTCGACGGGCCTCGGCAAGCGCCTCGGCCACGCGGTTCGGCGCCGTTCCACCGACGACATCGCACGTGGCCAGTGCCCCGTCGATGCCCGCCGCGGTCCGCAGGCTGTCGCCGATTCCCGCGTCCTCGGCGAGCTGGCGTGCCCGTTCGTCACCGGCCGCCGCGAGGGCCATGCCAAGCATCGCGTCCGGGAGCTCGTGGAGCCCGATACCCGCCTCCTCGGCCTGGGAAACCAGCGATCCCACGACGTGGTGGGCGGCGCGGAACGGCACACCCCGCCGGACGAGGGCGTCCGCCACGGCCGTCGCCGTGGTGTAGCCCTCGGTCGCCGCCTCGCGCATCCGGCTCGCATCGACCGCGAGGGTCTCGATGAGCCCGGCAAGGACGGCCAGCGACGATCCGAAGACCGTCACGGCATCGAACAGCGGCGCCTTGTCCTCCTGGAGATCGCGCTGGTACGCCAGCGGGAGCCCCTTGAGGAGCGCCAGGACGCCGGTCAGCTCCCCGATGACGCGGGCGGCGCGGCCCCGGACCAGCTCGGCCGGGTCCGGGTTCTTCTTGTTCGGCATGATCGAGCTGCCCGTCGAGAACGCATCGGCGACCCGGACGAACCCGAACCGCGGGTTCGACCACCAGGTCAGCTCCTCGGCCAACCGGCTGAGGTGGACCATGCCGAGCGCGACGGCCGCCAGCACCTCGACGACGAAGTCCCGGTCCGACACGGCATCAAGCGAGTTGGCGGTGACGCCATCGAAGCCAAGCTCGCCGGCAGTCGTTGCGCGATCGAGCGGATAGCCCGCGCCGGCCAGGGCTCCCGAGCCCAGGGGCGACAGGTTGACTCGCCGCCTGGCGTCGGCCAACCGGCCGCGATCCCGCTCGGCCATCTCGACATAGGCCAGGAGGTGGTGGGCGAACAGGACGGGTTGCGCCGGCTGGATATGGGTCGTCCCGGGGAGGACCGCGGTTCCCTCGCGCTCCGCGAGGTCGATCAGCGAACGCTCGAATGTGATGAGCGCGGCATCCAGGTCGTCGATCGCCCGGCGGGTCCAGAGCCGGAGATCCGTGGCGACCTGATCGTTGCGCGACCGCCCGGTATGCAGCTTGCCGGCGACGGGTCCGATCTTCGCGGCGAGCGCAGCCTCGAGGTTCAGGTGGACGTCCTCGAGCTCGGGGTCCCAGGCGATCTGCCCGGCCGCCACGTCGCCCGCCAGCGCGGTCAGGCCGTTGACCAGCTCCTCGACTTCCGCTTGGGACAGGATGGCCGCCCGACCCAGGCCGCGGACATGGGCGATCGAGCCGGCGATGTCGTCGGCGGCGAGGGCGGCGTCGACCTCGATCGAGCGGGTGAACTCGACCAGGCGCGGGTCGCTCGGCTCGCTGAAGCGACCACCCCACAACCGCATACCGCTCTCCTCGTCCGGGATTCCCTGCGCCATCGTACCCAGACGGCGGGGGCTGGACTCGTCAGACCGGGTTTGGCTCGGGCTCCGCTTCGACGGGCGATGCCGGCGCGTCCGTGACCGCACGAAGCCGCGCGGCCGCTTCCTCTGGCGTCAGGTCCCGCTGGGTCTCGGCCAGGAGCTCGTAGCCGACCATGAACTTGCGCACCCGAGCGAACAGGAGCGGCGGGTAGAAGTGGGCATGGACCTGCCAGGAATCCCCCTCGTTTGCTCCGAACGGAGCCTGATGCCAGCCCATCGAGTACGGGAACGATCGGTCGAACAGGCTGTCATACCGGCCAAGCAGGTCGTGGAGCACGCCGGTCAACTCGTCGCGCGCGCTGCCGTCGAGGTCGGACAGGCGCGCGGCGGGGCGCTTCGGGATCACCAGCGCTTCGAACGGCCAGGCCGCCCAGAACGGGACGACCGCCAGCCAGTCAGCGGTCTCCGCCACGACCCGTTCCCCGGCCGATTCATGATCGACATAATCGAGAAGGAGGCGACGGCCGGTTCGCTCGCGATAGGCACGCTGCGCGGCAAGCTCTCGCGCACCCTCGTTTGGCAGCGCGGTCCCGGCCCAGATCTGGCCGTGCGGGTGTGGGTTGGACGCGCCCATGGCCTCGCCGCGGTTCTCGAAGACCTGGACCCATCGGTAGCTGGCGCCCAGCTCGTCGGTCTGGTCGGCCCAGAGGTCGATGACCCGCCGGACGGCGTCGGCCGGCATCCGGCCGAGCGTGAGGTCATGCCGCGGCGAGAAGCAGACGACCCGGCACAGCCCGCGCTCGCCTTCCGCTCGAAGCAACCCGTCATCGATCGCCGTCGTCGGCGTGTCCGGTCGCAGGGCGGAGAAGTCATTGGTGAACACGAACGTATCCGGGTAGCTCGGGTTGACGTCGCCGTTGGCCCGGGGATTCCCGGGGCAGAGGTAGCAGTCCGGATCGAATGCCATCCCGGCAGCATCGGGCTCCGGCTCCTCCTCACCGAGCCACGGTCGTCGCTCACGACCGGCCGACACCAGGACCCACTCATCGCTCAGTGCGTTGTAGCGGCGATGCGGTTCGCTCGACAGGTGCCCGAGCGACGAGTTGGTTGCCAAGGGGTCAGTCGGCACGAGCCACCTCGAGCGCGAACTCGGTTTGGCCGACGTCGACCACGACCAGGTCTCGGACCGCCGCCGACAACGTCGCGCGAGCCTCCGGGTCCAGGGCCGAATCGGTGATCAGCACGTCGGCCTGGTCGAGACGCGCGATCGAGCTGATCCCGATCACGCCCCACTTCGCGTGATCGGCCACCACGACCAGCCGCCGGCCTGCCTCGATCAACGCCCGGTCCGTGTCGGCCTCGAGCAGGTTTGGACAGGTGAACCCGGACCGCAGGTCCATGCCGTGGACACCCATGAACACCAGGTCGACGTGGACGGTCCGCAGGGCCGCGACGGCGAAGGGTCCGGCAAGGGCGTCGGATGGCGTCCGCACGCCGCCAGTCAGGATGATCGTCTGGTCCGGTTGCCCGACCTGGTGGAGGACGTCCGCAACCGGGATCGAATTGGTCACGACGGTCAGCCCGGCGACGTTGGCGAGCCGCTGCGCCAGCACGTACGTCGTCGTCCCGGCCGACACCGCGATGGCCATGCCCGGCTCGACGAGCGTCACGGCGGCATCGGCGATCGCTTCCTTCTCTCGTTGCTGGAGCGCCGATTTCGCGGCAAATCCCGGCTCGAACAAGGCGGTGCCCGGCAGGGACGTAGCGCCCCCGTGCACCTTTTCGAGGAGCCCCCGGTCGTGCAGGACCTCGAGGTCGCGGCGCACGGTCATGTCCGACACACCGAGAGTCCGAACGAGCTCCGCGACCCGGACCGCGCCATCCTCCCGGACCCGATCGAGGATGAACGCCTGCCGCTGTCTGGCGAGCATCAGGGCGCCCGGCGCGGAGCGTCTCGAAGCGTGGTCATGGCCGAGAGGTTCCTCACTCATCCCGTTGTACAGATTGCCGCCCATCGGAGGGAAAGTCAACGTCATTCAACATCGGCTCGCCAGAATGTGATGAATTCTCTTGACATTGGGGCTGCGAAGCGGAACAATCTGGGTAGTCCTGTCGGATTTTGTCGGGCACGGCGTTGGAGGAGGAGCTAGGCATGGCTGAACCCACCCCGGCGAAGGCCGTCTCGAGACGGACCGTTCTCAAGGGTATCGCCGGCACGGCCGGCCTGGTGAGCGTCCCGGCGATCATCGCCGCCTGCAGCACGCCCGGCAGCACCAGTGCACCGGCGAGTGCCGCACCCAGCGCGGCTGCGACAGCCGCCCCGTCGGCGGCAGAGAGTGCCGTCGCCACCGGATCGATCAGCTTCGGTTCGAACTACTCGGATGAAGTGCCCAAGGCCGCGATGCAGCAAATGGTCGACGCGTTCACGGCGGAAACCGGCATCGAGGTCGCGGTCAATACCGTCGAACATGGCACCTTCCAGGACCAGATCAGCTCGTATCTCCAGGGCACGCCCGACGACGTGTTCGCCTGGTTCTCCGGCTTCCGGATGCGGTTCTTCGCCGCCCAGGGTCTGGCCGAACCGATCACCGACGTGTGGAGCACGGTCGGCTCGAACTACTCGGAGGCCTTCAAGGTCGGCTCGACCGGCGACGACGGCGAGCAGTACTTCATCCCGATCTACAACTACCCGTGGGCCGTCTTCTATCGCAAGAGCCTGTTCGAGGAAAAGGGCTGGGCGATCCCGACGACGCTCGACGAATTCAAGACCCTCTCGGCCCAGATCCAGGCGGACGGCCTCGTCCCGATGGCGTTCGGCGATTCGGACGGCTGGCCGGCCATGGGCACCTTCGACATCATCAACCTCCGGCAGAACGGCTACGACTTCCATGTCGGGCTGATGGCCGGCAACGAGAAGTGGACCGACGATCGGACCAAGCAGGTCTTCACCGTGTGGAAGGACCTCCTCCCCTTCTACCAGGAGGGCGCCGCAGGCCGGACCTGGCAAGATGCGGCGCAGGCGCTCGTCCAGAAGCAGGCCGCGATGTACCTGCTCGGGATGTTCGTCTCCGAGCAGTTCGTCGCCGCGGGCGCGGGAGAAGTCGACGACCTCGACTTCTTCCCGTACCCGAACTTCGGCACGGAATTCGACGCCGAGAAAGCCCTCGACGCGCCGATCGACGGCTTCATGGTCGCCAAGAACTCGCCGTCCCTGGGCGACAACCTGGACGCTGCGAAGGCGTTCATGGAGTTCATGTCAAAGGGTTCGACGCAGGCCATCTACACCACGGCCAACCCGGGCGTAGTTGCCGCCGCCAGCGACGCCGATACGAGCGGCTACAACGCCCTCCAGCAGAAGGGCGCGGAGCTGATCAGCGGTGCCCTGCGGATCACCCAGTTCCTCGACCGCGACACCAACCCGAACTTCGCCGGGCCGAACGGCATGCAGGCCTTCCTGCTGGACTTCATCCAGAACCCCGACCAGGATCTGACCGCCTTCACGCAGAAGATCCAGGACTTCTGGGACACCCTGTAGCCTCAGCGCCCGCGGGCTCGTAGACTCGCCAGACCGTGGGCAATCGAACAACCCAGGACGTCGCCCCTGTCCTCGCCGGATCCGCCGGTACGACGGGGGCGACTGCCGTTCCGCGCCGGACGAGGCGCCGCTACGGGCTGCTTACCGGACGGGACAAGGTGGTCCTCGGGTTGATGGTCGGGGTGCCCCTCATCCTCGACCTCGTCTTCATCTGGGGTCCCACGGTCGTCTCGTTCCTGATCTCCCTGACCAACTGGAACGGGATCGGGATGCCCTTCGAGGAGCCCACCAGGTTCCTCGGCTTCAAGAACTACGAGAGCCTCTTCACCGCGTATCCGTTCTTCTGGCCGGCGCTGACCCACAACATCATCTGGCTGGCGTTCCTGATGTTCGTCGCGACGCCCATCGGGATGTTCCTGGCGGTGCTCCTCGATCGTGAGATCCGCGGGACGCGCTTCTACCAGACCGTGTTCTACCTGCCCGTGGTCCTGTCGCTGGCGGTCATCGGGATCATCTGGCGGCTCCAGTACGCGCCCGAGCAGGGGTTCATCAACAACGTCCTGGGGCGGACCGCCAACAACAACCTGATCGACTGGCTGGGCAACCCGGACCTCAACATCTGGGCCGCGTTGATCGCCACCAGCTGGCGCCACGTGGGCTACATCATGGTGCTCTACCTGGCCGGGCTGAAGGCGTTCGACCCGGCCCTTCGCGAGGCGGCCAAGGTCGACGGCGCCACGGAGCGACAGACGTTCTTCCGCGTCGTCTTTCCGGTGATGATGCCGATCAACGTGGTCATCGTGGTCATCACCACGATCGAGGCCCTCCGGGCGTTCGACATCGCCTACATCATCAACCGCGGCAAGAACGGCCTCGAGCTCCTGTCCACGCTGATCACCAACAACGCCATCAGCGAGTCCAATCGCCTTGGGTTCGGGTCGGCCATCGCGATCGTGCTGCTGGTGATCTCCCTCGGGCCGATCATCGCGTTTCTCGTCCGCATGCTCAGGAACCAGCAGGCGTGAGCGCGCTCGGCGCCACGCTACGGCCCGTGACCGAGCCCCGGCGGCGACGGATCAAGCCGCGACGCCTCGCCCTCTACGCCTTCCTGTCCGTGATGGCGGTGACCTGGTTGTTCCCGCTGGTGTGGGCCGTCTACACGTCGCTCCGACCGTTCGCCGAGACGCAGCGACTCGGGTACATCTCCGCCCCGACGACCCTCAGTCTCGACAACTTCATCGATGCCTGGGGCCGCGGCAACTTCGAAACCCACTTCTTCAACACCCTCCTGATCACGGTCCCGGCCGTGATCGTGACGCTGCTGCTCTCGTCGTGGGTCGCCTTCGCCGTCTCGCGCTTCACGTGGCGGTTCAACCTGGTCGTGCTCCTGATCTTCACCGCCGGCAACCTGCTGCCGCCGCAGGTGATCATCGTGCCCCTGTTCAAGCTCTACACGGCCCTCGGCGGGATCCCGGAACCGTTGAGCGACAACGGCCTGCTCTACAACCAGTTCTTCGGGATCTTCCTGATCAACGTGGTGTTCCAGCTCGGGTTCTGCATCTTCGTGCTCAGCAACTACATGAAGACGCTGTCCAAGGAGCTGGTCGAAGCGGCGCTCGTCGACGGGGCGAGCGTCCTCCGGATCTGGGGCGCCGTGATCATGCCGCTCTGCCGGCCCGCCCTGGCGGCCCTCGCCACGCTCGAGTTCACGTTCATCTACAACGACTTCTTCTGGGCCCTGATCCTGCTCAAGGACGGCAACCGCCGACCGATCACGTCCGCCCTGAACAACCTCCAGGGCGAGTTCTTCACGGACATCAACGTGCTCGCCGCGGGCGCGCTCCTCGCCGCCATTCCTACGATCCTGGTGTTCCTTGCCCTCCAGAAGCAGTTCATCAGCGGCCTGTCGCTGGGCTCGACCAAGGGCTGACCGCCGGGGTTTCCGGTCAGCCGGCCTCGAGCACGAAGAGCTGGGCCCAGAAGTCGCCGCGGGCCACGGTCGCCCACCGCTCGAGCTCGAGGACGAGGCCGGCGCCCATCAGCTCGGCCCCACTCCGCTCGCCGGTGTTCGCCTGTACGAGCCGGTCGCCCGAGACCGGCCAGCCGGCGACGTCATAGGTCACAGCCGGATCGAGGCCCGCGAGCCGAAGGCGCTCCGGCCCAGGGTCGGGCCGGCCAAGGATCCGGTAGGTGCCGACCACCGCCCGCCGCCGATCCGGAGACACCACCATCCAGGCCGCCCGATCGCGCTCGCCGTCGAACGGGCTCACCAGGCGGATGAATCGGCCTCGCTGGAAGAGCTCGCGGTGGCGACGGTAGAACGCGATCTGGTCGGCGATCGCGGCCCGTTCATCGCCGTCGAGCGCCGTCGGGTCGAGCTCGTACCCGAACACCCCGAAGAAGGCCACGGCGGCCCGCGTGGAGAGTGGGGTGACGCGCCCGACCTGGTGGTTCGGCACGGCCGAGACGTGCGCGGCCATCGAGCTCAATGGATAGGCCAGTGAGGTTCCCCATTGGATCCGGAGCCGCTCCACCGCATCGGTCCCGTCGCTCGTCCATCCCTGGGGCGCGAACGCCAGCATCCCCGGGTCGAATCGACCGCCACCACTGGCGCACGACTCGAACAGGATGTCGGGAAACCGCGCCATCAGCCGCCGGTAGAGCTCGTACACGCCGAGGACGTAACGGTGGAAGAACTCGCCCTGCCGGTCGGCGGGGAGCGACTGGGTCCACGGCTCGGTGATGTTGCGGTTCATGTCCCATTTCACGTAGGTGATGGGCGCGCTGCCGAGCACTTCGGTGAGGACGTCGGCGAGGTGGTCGACCACCTCGCTCCGCGACAAGTCGAGCACGAGCTGCTGGCGACTCTCCGTCTGCGGCCGCCCGGGAACCCCGATCGCCCAATCCGGATGCGCCTCGAACAGCCGGCTCCGCCGGCTGACCATCTCGGGCTCGATCCACAGGCCGAACCCGATCCCCAGGTCCGTGATCCGGCGGGCCACGCCATCGATGCCGTCGGGGAGCTTGCGCCGGTCCACGACCCAGTCACCCAGCGACGTCGTGTCATCGTCGCGGTCACCAAACCAGCCGTCGTCGAGGACGAACAGCTCCACCCCGAGGTCGCGCGCGGTTTCGGCGATCGCGACGAGCCGGTCGGCATCGAAGTCGAAGTAGGTCGCCTCCCAGTTGTTGATGAGGATGGGTCGCGGTCGATCTCGCCAGGTGCCCCGCGCCAGGCGATCGCGGTAGAGGTCGTGGAAGGCGGCCGACAGGGTGCCCAGCCCGGTCGCGGACCAGGCGACGACGGCTTCCGGTGTCGTGAACGTCTCGGCAGGCGCGAGCCGCCACGTGAACGTCGTCGGTTCGATGCCGAGTCGGATCCGCGTCGTGCCGTAGGGCTCGACCTGCGCCTCGGCCAGGAAGTTCCCCGAGTAGACGAGACTGAAGCCGTACGCCTCACCGTGCGCCTCGTCCGTCGTCGATCGACGCAGGCAGATGAACGGGTTGTGCTCGTGGCTGGACGCGCCGCGAACGCTCGACACCGACTGCGCGCCCGGCACGAGTCGGCGTTCGACCACGTGGCGTTCGCGCCCCCACGCACCGGCGAGGCCGAGCAATAGCCAATCCGCGTCGGGCAGGTCGACGGCCAGGCTCATCGCGCACCGAAGCTCGACCGCGCTCGCCCCCACGTTGCGGATGGTTGCGCTGCGGGCGATGACCGGCCGGCCAGCGAACAAGGTGAACCGCAGGTCGACCTCGATCCCGGTGAGGGCGTCACCGATCGTGACCTCGAGCGTCTCGGCCTCGGCGTCGTCATCGGTGTACGTGGCCGGAAGACCGTCCAGGGCGGGTTTGCCGGCCATCGTCCGATGGGATCGATAGGCAAGTGCGAGCGCTGTCGAACCGTCCGTGGTCGCGGCGACCAGGGCGGGCACGCGGAAATCGCCGGTGCCCGGCGTTGGGTACGTCAAGGGAACCGGGGCACCGACACGGTTCGAGAAGCCATCGAAGGGATCCGGCCCGAGATGGCGATACGAGCGCCCCGCGGGCAACGGCGCACCGAGATGCAGGTGCCCGAGGGTGCCATCCTCGTAGACGCGAAGGACGAGGCTGATCCGCTCGTTGACGAGATGGAACTGCCCATCGTCCGGGCGCCACTCGATCGTCACGGTGCGCGGTCCACGGTCTCGAGGGTCCAGCCCCAGCGATAGGTGCCCGGTCCGACGAGGTACCTCGGCAGCGTGTCCGGGCCGCAGCTCGCGGTGCCCAGACCACGATGAGCCACGTCGAGGTGGACGACCGTCTCGCGTCGTGGCACGAGGTCAACATCGTGGGTCGCCGCGGCGAGGTCGGTAGCCCGGAAGTGGGTGGCAGACGCCTGCGCCGGATCGTCCATGGTGATTCGGATCCCGGTCCGGTCGTCTCGCGTCAGGGCCAGCCAGCGCACGTCGGCCCGGCCGCCGTTCTCCTGCGGACGGATGTAGGGGGTCGCGACATCGGTGACGGTGCTCCCCCATCGTCCCACGAGGCCGCCGCGCTTCCGATCCGGGTAGGTCTCGTGCGGACCGGTGCCGAACCAGTCGACCTGCTCGAAGCCGGGGCGGAGCTCGAAGACGGTGCCGACGCGCGGCAGGTCCGCGAGCTCGGGCGGGATGTCCACGCGTTCCTCGACCCGGATGGCACCGTCGGCCAGCACGGTCACGACCCGCTCGTGCTGGACCTGGATCCCGGTCCGGGTGGTGACCTCGTCGACGACCGTGGCCCGTGGACCGTCGCGTCGCAGGTCCACCATCCGGCGCTGCAGGCGGTCGACACCGAGGGACTCCCAGCCCGAGGCCATCCCGCCGATTCGATCGTTGTCGGTCGGAGCTCGCCAGAGCGACAGCGCGGGTGGAACCGCGAAGCTCGCGTGGACGATGTTGCCATCGTCATCGACTGGCGCAGCCGTGGACGACGCCGCCTCCGCACGGACGGCTCCGGCGTCGGGCCGATGGTTTGGCACCGGGACCTGCAACGTCGCAACGTCGAACGCGGTCGGGGCCCATGCGAGATCCCGGGCCGTCACCCAGTGCGTGGTCAGGAACGCTTCGCCCGGCGGGAGGTCCTGCGGCCAACCGTCGAGCGAAACCGCGGCCGACGCTCCGGGCGCGATGGTCGGCAGGGCCAACGATCCACTTGCGACCGGATCGCCGTCGACGGCGAGCTCCCAGGTACAGCGCAGCCACGCCAGGCCCTCGAACGCCTGGCGATTGGTCACCACCAGCTCGGCGCCGTCCAGTCGAACCGCGACCGGCGCGTTCAGTGCACGCGCCTCCCACATGGCGGGCTTCGGCCGTCGGTCCGGCCAGTTCAGGCCATCAGCCACGAAGTTGCCGTCGTGCGGCGTTTCGCCGAAGTCACCGCCGTAGGCCCACCGCGACGAACCATCCGGGAGCCGCTGAACCAGGCCGTGATCCCACCACTCCCAGATGAACCCGCCCTGCAGGCCGGGGGTGGTCTCGATGGCGTCCCAGTACTCGGCCAGTGTCCCGTTGCTGTTGCCCATCGCGTGCGAGTACTCGCAGAGAATCAGCGGGTGACGCTGGAAGCCGGATCTGGCATGTTCGACGATCGCGCCGATCTCCGGGTACATCGGGCAGGTCACGTCGCTGACCGCTTGATCGCTGGTCCAGTCGAACCGGATCGCGCCCTCGTAGTGGAGCGGCCGCGACGGGTCGTACCGGCGCAGCCACGCGGCGGCCGCATCGTGGTTGGCGCCGTAGCCCGATTCGTTCCCAAGCGACCAGAGGATGACCGACGGGTGGTTCTTGTCGCGTTCGGCCATCCGCGATACCCGCGACACCCACTGGTTCAGATACCGCGAGTCGTCGCATAGCGTGCTCTGGAACTGGTGCGATTCGATGTCTGCTTCGTCCACGACGTAGAGACCCAGCTCATCGGCGAGGTCGAGGAACGCCGGGTCGTTCGGGTAGTGCGACGTGCGGACCGCGTTGAACCCGAACTGCTTCATCTGGACCAGGTCGGCCCGCATCGACTCGACGGAGACCACCCGCCCGGTGTGCTGGTCGAAGTCGTGACGGTTCACGCCGCGGAGCAGGACGCGGGCACCGTTGATCAGCAGGTCCACGCCGACGACTTCGACGCGACGGAACCCGATCCGGACCGACGCCTCTTCGACGACCGCACCGTCCGGTGACTGGAGACGGACCACCAGGTCGTACAGCCTGGGTCGTTCGGCCGACCACGCGTCGGCGTCCGGGACCTCGAGATGAATCTTGAGCGAGCCCGCCAGCGCAGGCCCGAGGCGGCGATCGAGCGCCGGCCAGGTCTCCGTGACTTCCGTCTCCGAGAGCGGTCCGCCGGCGGTATGACGTCGAAGGAGGTCCTTCTCGGCAGGATCGGTCGGCCAGGCTGGGCCGGCAGCAAGGGGCAGGACGCCCCCGGCTTGTGCCCCCGTCTCGGGCAAGCTCACGGTGACCGACCAGCCGGGCTCGGGCTCCACCCCGGCGAAGGCGGCAACCGCGGTCACCTCCACGAGGCCCGTCGTGCCGTCGTCCGCGAGCCCGGCGATCGCCCGGATGTCAGCCAGGTGGACGTGGCCAGTCGCATAGAGGAACACGGAGCGGCTGATCCCTCCGTGCCACCACTGGTCCTGATCCTCGATGTAGGTCGCGTCCGACCACTTCACGACGGTGAGGCGGACGGTGTTCGAGCCGGGTCGCAGGTGTGCGGTCAGGTCGAACTCGGAGGCGAGATGGGAGTCCTTGCCGATGCCGATCTGGCGGCCGTTGAGGTGGACCAGCAGGACGCTCTCCGCCGCCCCGACGTGGAGCACGACACGCCGGCCCGCCCAGCTCGCCGGCAGCTCGACATCGCGCTCATAGATTCCCGTCGGGTTGCGTTCCGGGACGGTCGGCGGCAGCCCCTGGAAGGGCATCTGGACGTTCGTGTAGTGCGGCTGATCCCAGGTCCCGGTCCTCGTCCACAGACTGGGCACGTCCGCTTCGCCCCATTCCGCGGCCGGCTCCCGGTCCGGAGCCTCGAGCAACTGGAAGCGCCAGCGACCATCGAGGTCGAGCCGGTCGCCGTGGGGGACGCTGTGCATGGGCAGCCGTCCCAACCCGGTCAACTCGGGCGTGGTCCACGCGGCCGTCATGCGCTCATTCTCGCAGTCGCGCCCGTGTAACGCGTGTCCGGCACACCGCCGCGGCGCGCCTCATGGCCCGCGTAGGGCAGACTGCCGCGGTGCACGCACCGGACGCCGTGATGATCCGCGCCACCGGGCTCGGCCGCCGATTCGGCCGCCTGTGGGCGGTCCGCGGCATGGACCTCGAGGTGCGTCGGGGCGAGGTGCTCGGCCTGCTCGGACCGAACGGCGCGGGCAAGACGACGACGGTCCGGATCCTGACCGCGCTCATCGAACCCACCGAAGGGGGCGCGACCGTCGCCGGCTTTGACGTGGTGGCGGACCCGGAGATGGTCCGCACGCGTGTGGGGATCCTGACCGAGACGCCCGGGCTCTACGAGAAGCTGTCGGCGACCGCGAACCTTGAGTTCTTCGGGCGGCTCTACGGCGTCGAGGCCGCCTCACGGGCAGAGCGGATCCATCACTACCTCCGGCTCTTCTCCCTGTGGGATCGGCGTGACGAGCCGGCCGGCACCTTCAGCAAGGGGATGAAGCAGAAGCTGGCGATTGCACGGGCACTCCTGCACGAGCCGGACGTCGTCTTCCTCGATGAGCCCACGGCAGCCCTGGATCCAGAGGCGGCTTACGTCGTCCGCGAGGCAATCGAAGCGCTCCGGCGCGCCGGCCGGACGATCGTCCTCGCGACCCATAACCTCGATGAGGCCAACCGGCTGTGCGATCGCGTCGCCTTCGTCCGCGGCGGGACGCTGCTTCGGGTCGCATCGCCGGCGGAGCTGCGGGGTGCGACAGGCGCCCGAGGCGTCGAGGTGGTCATGGCCGCCTCGCCAGACGAGGGCTTGCTTGGCGTCGCGACGTCCGTCTCCGGAGTCGATGGGGCAGCATCGCGCGATCACCGGCTCATCGTCACGGCCGCCGATCCGTCCGCGGTGACGCCCGCCCTCGTCCGCGCCCTGGTCGGTGCGGGCGCCGACATACTCGAGGTCCACGAACGCGCCAGCACACTCGAAGAAGCGTACTTCGAGGTCATGGGCGTGCGGCCCGAACACGACGAGGCCGCCTGATGCGCCGATCGATCCTGGCGACCATCCTTGGGCGTGAATGGGCCGAGATCAGCCGCAACCGCCTGTTGATGGCCACGATCCTCGTCCCGCCGATGATTCTTACCGTAGCTCCGATCGGGGTGGCCGGCCTGGTCGGCGAACGGGCCCTGCCGGCCGACTTCGCGGGCCAGATCCTCGCCCAACGCCCCGAGTGGGCGACGTTCACGCAGAGCGAGCTTGCGGGAGCGTTCACCGTCCAGCAGTTCCTCGCGTTCTTCCTGCTGATGCCGGCTTACATCCCGCTCTCGATCGCGACGTTCTCGATCATCGGCGAGAAGCAGGCGCGGACGCTCGAGCCCGTCCTGGCGGCACCGGTTCGCACCGTGGAGCTCCTTGCCGGCAAGGCGATCGCAGCCCTCGCGCCGGGGGTTGCCGCCGGGTGGTTGACCTACTTCGTATTCGTCGGGATCGCCTCGGTGGTTTACGGACCGAACCTCCTTGGCGTCGTCACGGACCCGAGCTGGGTCACTGGCGTGTTCGCGCTGGGTCCGGCGGTGGGCCTGTCGTCGGTCGTGACCGGGGTGATCGTCAGCTCGCGGGTCAACGACCCGCGGGTCGCGCAGCAGATCGGCGGCGTGATCATCGTCCCGATCATCGGCGTGACGCTCCTCCAGGCAACGGGGGCGCTCCTGGTCGGATCGAGCGGGTACCTCGTCCTGACCGCGATCGTCCTGACGGTCAGCCTGATCGGTCTGCGGATCGGCGTTGCCCTGTTCGATCGCGAGGCGATCCTCACGCGCTGGCGCTGATTCTGGTCCTGGTTTCCGGCGTGGCATTGGCCTATCGGCGTAGGCCAACCGGGAGTATCATCCGCGCGTGAACGACCGAACGAACTGGCTGCTCTTCCTGGCGCTCGGCTTCATGTGGGGCTCGAGCTACCTCTTCATCAAGCTCGCCGTCGACGATTTCGGGACGTTCACGCTGGTCGCGCTTCGGCTCGCCGTTGGCGCCGCGCTGCTGTGGGTCGCCGTTCGCCTGGCCGGGCAGGAACTCCCGCGCGAGCGGCGGATCTACGGTCACCTGGTGGTCATGGCCACGGTCAACATCGTGATCCCGTTCGTGCTGATCACCTGGGCTGAGCAGTCGGTCGACTCGTCGATCGCGGCGATCCTGACGTCCGCCGTGCCGCTGTTCGCGATCGTCATCGCGCCGCTGTTCCTCCACGACGAGCCGATCCGGGTCAACGGCCTCGCTGGGCTGCTGATCGGCTTCGTCGGGGTGGTCGTCCTGACCAGCAACGAGTTGTCGCTCACCAACTCCGACCTGACCGGCGAGATCGCCCTGCTGGGCGCAGCCCTGAGCTATGCAGTTGGTGCGGTCTACTCGCGCCGGAACATGCGCGGCATCCCGCCGATGATCCCGGCCGTCTTCCAGGTGACCTTCGCGTTGATCATCTCGGGGGCATTCGCGCTCGTGCTCGAACGGCCGTGGGAGGCGAAGCCGGATCTCGAGGCGATCTTCTCCATCCTGTGGCTGGGCGTCCTCGGTTCCGGGCTGGCGTATCTCGCCGTGTTCCGCCTGTTCGCGAGCTGGGGCGCCACCCGCACGACACTCGTCGCCTATCTGATCCCGGTCTGGGGCATCATCCTCGGGTTCCTCGTCCTCGCCGAGCCGATCGATGGCCGCCTCCTGGTGGGCACCGCGCTCGTGATCGGCGGGATGGCGCTCGTCAACAGCCGATACGGGAAGCGCACGATCTTCGGTCGCACGCCGCCGGTCGAGGCCGCATCACCGACGCCCTAGCCCCCGGCTGCGAGCAGGATCGCACCGCCGACGATCAGGGCTGAGGCTCCTACCCGGCGCCCGATTTCGCCCCGATCGGCCGCTTCGCCCATCCGGACCGAACCCCACGCCGCGGCGAATACGGTCGCCGATTCGCGAAGGGGTGCGACACCCGAGAGCGGGGCCACGCTCAGGGCGACGAGGATGCACAGGTACGCCGCCAGGGTCAGCCAGCCACCGATCGCCGCGCGGCGCGCGTCGGCGCGGCCGTGGCGGAGGAGATCGCCGCCGGCGACGAGCGTCACCCAGAGGACGAGGACCACGACGCTGGTCAGCCACAGGATCGCCGCGTACGGGATCGGGTCGATCAACCGCGTCCCCACGCGATCGATGGCGGAGTACGTGGCAATCGTCACGCCCGTGGCCAGGGCGAACGGAATGGGGCTGTCGAACAGGCCGCCGGCCGAGCGCTCGCGGCGTGCGGCGAGCGCGATGGCACGCCAGGGTCGCTGCAACCAGAGGAACCCGGTGAGCAAGGCAGCGACGCCGATCCAGCCGCCGATGCCGAGCCGCTCCCCGAGCAGACCGACGCCGACCGCCACGGCCAGCAGTGGCGCCGTCCCGCGGGCGATCGGATAGACCACCGACAGGTCCCCCCGCCGGTAGGCCGCCGCCAGGAGGATGAAGTACACCGCCTCGATGACGCCGGAGGCGATCCCGAGCGCGACCCCTTCGATCGGGGGCGCCTTGGCTCCGTCGCTCAGCCACACGAGAATGCCCGCCGGGACGATCACGACCGAGGCCGCGATCATCCCGATCGTTGCCGCCCGCAACGGGTCACCCGCGGTCTTGAGCGCGATATTCCAGGTCACGTGGAGCACGGCCGCAACCGCAACCAGCCCGACGATCAGGGGATCCATCCCCGGACGTTACCTGTCCGCGAGGCCCAAGGTGCGACCCGGCATCATGCGTCCCAACCGCGGGCCAGCCGGTGATCGGCGGGCAGGAATGGCAGCCGGCGGTCGACGAGCGCGACCGCGATGGCCGTGGTCAGGGGCACGGCGGCGACGATCCCGATGCTCCCGACGATCGCCCGGACGACCTCGACGGCGACCGCTTCGGTCGACGCCGTCAGCAGCGAGTCCTGGCGTCCGGCGGCGAACAGGACCAGCAGCGGTAGTGACGCTCCCACGTACGCGAGCACGAGGGTGTTCACGGTCGCGGAAATGTGCGACCGGCCGACATTCATCGCGCGGCTGGCGAGCGCGACACCGCGGAGGGCCGGGTTGGCCGCGTGCAGCTCCGACACGATCGCGGCCTGGGTCACGGTCACATCGTCGAGGATACCCAGGGCGCCGAAGATGATCGCCGCGAGGATGAGGCCGCCGAGGTCGATGTCGACGATCCCGATCGCTTGCAGGTAGCTGGCGTCCTCGGAGCCGCGTAGCGCCGTGAACCGCGCCAGCGCATCGAACCCGACGGCGAGGACGGCCGTGAGGGCGAGCGCGCCGAAGGTCCCGATGGCGGCCGCGACGGTCTGTGGTCTGGCGCCCTCGGTCAGCAGAAAGGTGGCGAGCGTTACGCCCGTTGCCGCCAGGATCGCGATCCAGGCCGGATCCCAGCCGGCCAGGATCAACGGCACGACGATCTTGACCACCACCGCCAGCGTGAGCGCCAGGGCGATCAGCGAACGCACGCCGCGCCATCCGCCGATCACGGTCACCGCGACCGCGAAGAGCGCCAGCAGCAGGGCCAGCGCGGGGATGCGATACAGGTCCGCGACCGAGATGAACACGGAGTCCGGTTCCAGCGAGGCGTTGACGATCACCTCGTCGCCGATGTCGTAGCGGGGCAGGTCGATCTGGCCCGACGGACCCTGCAGGTAGCCGTCGATCGTCTCGCCGCGCTGCGGACCCGAGAGGATGAGGATCTGCACGTCCGGTGCGGTCACGTCTTCGCCCGCTGGCAGGAACGCCACGATGCGGCCGCGCAGCAGCTCGACGACGGGTGGCTCGGTAGGCGCGGGGGCCAGGTCGGGCACCAGGAAGCCGACGACCAGCAACAACAGGAACCCGCCGGCGAGTGCCCGCGCGTTTCGGCGCAGTCCCGCGAACGGGATCAACGCCTGGTCGGCAGGGTCGTCGTCCCGGGTCGTCCGTCCTGCCGCGTCGGACCCGCCCCGTCCCGGGTCGTCCTCGCGGGCGTCCCTCACGTGGCCGCGGTGGTGCCGCGCTCGGCGGCCTCGGCATGCTCCTTCAAGACTCGGAGGTGGGTCTCGACCCGCGTTGCCAGCGACGCGCGCGAGAACCGCACGAGGATCCCGGTCCAGCGATCGAATGGCTCGAACGTCGCGGCATGGATGACCCGCGTGCCGCCGGCGACCGGCTCCAGCCGCCAGCTCCATTCGCTGTCGAACCCGGAAGCGGTGACCCGGACACGGAACCGGGCGTCCGGCCGCGCCTCGAGGCTCTCCACGCGTGCGTAATCCCGCAGGAGGCCAAGCCGGGCGCTGGCCGATCGGGTCGTGGCCGCAGCCGGCCAGGCCGGGGCTGCCGGGCCCAGGTTCAGCTCCGGGAACAGGGCGCGGGTCGAGGCGGGCTCATGGAGCGTCGCCCAGACGGTTCGTGGCGAGGCGTGGACGAAAACGCGACGCTCGACCGCACCCGTTTCGGACAGGCTACCCGGCGGGCGCCCGCGCGGCCGCCCGCTCCGCGCCCCGACAGCCATTCGTCAGCCCCCGATCGGATGCCAGACCGTCTTCATCTCGAGGAAGGCGGCGATCCATTCGGGACGCTCGGACTGTGCGTCGTCGAGCCAGTCGAAGCGGGTTTCGTTGACCGTCGTCGGGCGACGCAGCAGCCGCTTGATGTCTTCGGCTGCGCTCTCCTCCACGGCCACGCGCAGGTCGTCGGGGACGCCCCAGGTGTCGAGCGCGTCGACATCGGCATGCGCCGCGAGGACCGGGATCAGCTCGCTCTTTCGCCCGGTCAGGACGTTGACGACGCCGCCTGGAACGTCGGACGTAGCGAGGACCTCCGTCAGGGTGACGGCCGGCAGCGGCCTGGTCTCGCTCGCCAGCAGGACGACCGTGTTGCCGGTCACGAGCGGCGGCGCGAGCCGGCTGATCAACCCGAGGAGCGACGAGGTCTCCGGCGCGACGACCCCGACCACCCCGGTCGGTTCCGGGATGGTGAAGTTGAAGTACGGAGCGGCGACCGGGTTCGACGATCCGAGGATCTGGCCGATCTTGTCCGCCCAGCCGGCGTACCAGACCCAGCGATCGATCGCCCGATCGACCACGACACGTGCGGCGTCCGGGCGCAATCCCTCGGCCAGGGAGACCTCGGCCGCGAATTGGTCTCGGCGGCCCTCCATCAGCTCGGCGACGCGATACAGGACCTGGCCGCGGTTCATCGCGGTCTTGGCGGACCAGCCCTCGAAGGCCTTGCGCGCGGCCCGAACGGCGTCGCGCAGGTCCTTCCGTGACGCCCGGCAGGCATTCGCCAGGGGCGCGCCGTCGGCGCCGGACACGAGATACGAACGGCCGCTCTCCGTTCGCGGGAATGCCCCGCCGATATACAGCTTGTACGTCTTGCGGACCTCGACCCGGGCTGGAGCGACGGTCGCTGCCGCGCGGCTCGCCTTCGCCGCGACCGCGCGCGAGGAACCGTTCCGCCCGGCGGACGCGGGACGGCGCGCGGGTGTCGCCATCAGCGACTCTCCAGCCGTACGTACGCCAGGAGGCCGTGCAGGCCGCCCTCCCGGCCGAACCCGGACTCCTTGTATCCGCCGAACGGCGAGGTCGGGTCGAACCGGTTGAACGTGTTCGCCCACACGACACCGGCCTTCAACCTCGACACCATCTCCAGGATCCGGGAGCCCTTGTCCGTCCAGACTCCGGCCGAAAGCCCGTAGACCGTGTTGTTGGCTTTCTCGATCGCCTCGTCCGGCGTCCGGAAGGTCAGGACCGACAGGACCGGGCCAAAGATCTCCTCGCGGGCGATCCGGTGGCTCTGGGCGACGTTGGTGAACAGCGTGGGCCGGAAGAAATAGCCGCGGTCCGGGAGGTCGCAGGCGGGCTGGTAGAGCTCGGCGCCCTCGGCCACGCCTGAGGCCACCAGCTCGGTGATCTTCTCGAGCTGGTTCTTCGAGTTGATCGCCCCGACGTCCGTGTTCTTGTCGAGCGGATCGCCGACCCGGATCGTCGACAGGCGGTCCTTGAGCTTGTCGATCAACGGTTCGACGATCGATTCCTGGGCGAGCAGGCGCGACCCGGCGCAGCAGACCTCGCCCTGGTTGAAGTAGATCCCGTTGACGATCCCCTCGACGGCCTGGTCGAGCGGCGCATCGTCGAACACGATGTTGGCGGCCTTGCCACCGAGCTCGAGCGTCAGCGCCTTGTCCGTCCCGGCGACGCCCTTGGCGATGCGCTTGCCGATGTCGGTCGAGCCGGTGAAGGCCACCTTGTCGACGCCCGGGTGGGTGACCAGCGACATCCCGACCTCGCCGGGCCCGGTGATGATGTTGACGACGCCCGGCGGAAGGTCGGCCTGCCGGCAGACGTCTGCGAAGAGCAGGGCCGAGAGCGGCGTCGTGGAGGCCGGCTTCAGGACGACCGTGTTCCCGGCTGCCAGCGCGGGGGCGATCTTCCAGGCCAGCATCAGCAGCGGGAAGTTCCACGGGATGATCTGGGCAGCGACGCCGAGCGGCCGTGCCACCCGGCCGGGGAACGCGTACTCGAGCTTGTCTGCCCAGCCGGCGTAGTACCAGAAATGGGCCGCGGCAAGGGGAACGTCGACGTCGCGGCTCTCCTTGATCGGCTTCCCCGAGTCCATCGATTCGAGGACCGCGAATTCTCGTGAACGCTCCTGGAGGATCCGCGCGATCCGGAACAGGTACTTGGCGCGTTCCTTGCCCGACAGGGTGCCCCAACGCCGGGTCTGGGCGCGGCGAGCCGCCTTGACCGCCTTGTCGGCATCGGCCGGCGTCGCCTTTGCCACATGGGCCAGGGTCAGCTCGGTGGCCGGATTGACCGACGCGAACGTGCCACCGCCGGTTGCGGCGACCTCTCGCCCGTCGATGAACAGTCCGTAGCGCTCCTTGAGCGTGACGATCTCGCTCGATTCGGGCGCCGGAGCGTACTCCCAAGGGATCGCCTGGCCGTCGCCCATACCCCAGCTCGACGGGGACTTGTCGGACGCGGGAACCACTCGCCGGTCGGTTTCGGTGGCCATGGCGGCCATTATGGCACCGTGCCCCGGCGCGGCCTCACTCGAGCTCCGAGCGCCAGGGCGGGTCGGCGCCGCGGCGCATGCAGGTCCGGCTCGCGACGTCGATGGCCATCCGGAGCGCGTCGCGCAGCACTGCCTCGTTGTCGAGTGCCTCGCGTCCGTGTCCCCGCTCCGTCCAGCGAGCCAGAAAGCCACCGCCAAATGCGTCCCCGGCGCCGACCGTGTCGACGACAGCGACCTCGGGGACCGGGATCTCGAAGGCAACGCTCGCACTACGGCACAGGACCGGCCGTGCCCCGTCGGTCACGATCGCGACACGGGCACCGCCCTCGACCAGCTGGCGTGCCGCGGTGTCGGCGGGCAGGGCCGGCCAGATCCAGGCGAGATCCTCGCGGCTCGCCTTGACCACGTCGGCGCTTGAGAGGATGCGGAACAGGCGCTCGAGATAGGCTGCGCGATCCTCGATGGCGGCGGCGCGGACGTTCGGGTCGACCATCACGAGCGTTTCGGAGCCAGTTGTGGCGGCTGCGTTCGCCATGGCGGCGGCCATCGGTTCGAGGACGAGTCCGAGCGTGCCGACGTGAAGCCAATCCGGGTCCTCGGCCAGGGCCGCCCGCACCGCGCCGGCATCCAGGAGCGGCGCGGACGTTCCGACCGTGTCGAAGCGATACGTGGCGCCGCCACGTCCATCGAGCTCGGCTGTGGCCACCGTCGTTGGGGCATCCGTCGTCATCAGCAGCGACGTGTCGACGCCATCGGCCTCGAGGACGCCTCGGAGCAGCCGGCCATGCGGATCGGTCGATACACAACCCAGGAATGCGACGGGCCGCCCGAGTCGTGCGACCGTTCGTGCCGTGTTGAACGGGCCGCCGCCCGGAACCTCGGCGACCACGCCGTCGGGTGAGACCAGACGATCGATGAGTGATTCGCCGGCGACGACGATCATGTACCGCATGGTAGGCATGCGACGTCGCGAGACGAGGCGTCCGCAGGCGATCCTCGCCGGCGTCGGGTGCGCCGTCCTGGCCGTCGCCGGCTGCGTCGGCCCGCTGGTCAACGAGACCGAACGGCCCTCGCCAGCGGGTCCCCCGTGGAGCCGTGGGCCGGCGTCGCCAGTCGCACTCACCGAGGTTGCGGCCGCAGCCCACCAGGACAGGATCTGGGTGGTCGGAGGGCTGACCGCCGAAGGCGCCGCGACGAACGCCGTCTTCGTGCTCGATCCTTCGTCGGGAACGTGGGAGGCGGGGCCGGCCCTGCCCGAGCCGATCCATCACTCGGCGCTGGTGTCGGATGGCAACGCACTCTGGCTGATCGGCGGGTACGTCGGAAGCGACTTCGGCACACCCACCGCGACCGTCCGGCTGCTGGAGGGTGGCGCATCCGAATGGGTCGAAGCCGTTCCGCTGCCGGAGGCACGAGCCGCGGGTGCGGCCGCATGGGATGGCGCGGCCATCGTCTACGGCGGTGGCGTGGAACCCGGTTCGGTCGCATCCGAGGTGTTCGCCCAACGCGACCATGGCTGGGACACCGTCGGCCGGCTCTCGAAGCCTCGCGAACACCTCGCTGCGGCGTCGGACGGGACCGGGCGCACGATGTTCCTGGGAGGACGGGTCGGTGGGTTGGACGGGAACCTGGCGACGGTGGACCTCGTCGGGGACGGCGCCGTCAGCCACCTCGGCGACCTGCCGACGCGCCGCGGTGGCGTGGCCGCCTTCTGGTGGCCGGCGATCGGTGGATGCCTGGTCGGTGGCGAGTCGCCGGGCGGCACGAATGCCGAGGTCGAATGCATCTCGGCAGACGGAACCCAGACCCGGCTGAACGACCTAGCTGTCGCGAGGCACGGGCTGGGCGCCGTCGTCCTCGACGGCTCCGCGTGGGTGCTCCTCGGTGGAACGGAGCCCGGCCTGTTCGTCAGTGACATCGTGGAGACCGTCGCCCTGCCCTGAGCGTGGCCAGGGACTCGCGTCGTGTAGCCTGCGGCGGGATGGAGCGCCTCTCCGATACCGTCGAGCTGCTCGACGGACCGCTCGACGACCAGGCCGCCCTGGCCGGCAACCTGCGCGATCTCGCACGGATCAACCGATACCTCGGCGGTGTCGACCTGTCGGCCGCCGCAATCGAAGCGCTTGCCGCGCACCGGGATGAGCTGACCATGATCGACGTCGGGACCGGCGGCGCGGACATCCCGGTCGCCCTCATCGACCGGTCGCGGGCGCGCGCCCGACATCTGCGGGTCGTCGCCGTCGATTCGCGGCCCGAGGTCCTGTCAGCGGCTGTCCTTGCGAGGCCACGGATCGCGACAACGGACGACCTGGAGCTCCGCGTCGGCGACGGCCTTCGCCTGCCCTACCCGGACGGATCGTTCGATGTCGCCCATGCCTCCCTGGTCGTCCATCATTTCGAGGCCGCCGATGGCGTCCGGTTGCTGCGCGAGATGGGCCGGGTGGCCCGTCTCGGCGTCGTCGTCAACGACCTGGACCGGACCCGGGTGGGTTGGCTCGGCGCGTGGCTCATGGGCCACGTCCTGACCCGGAACCGGCTGACCAGGCACGACGCCCCACTGTCGGTGCGGCGGGCGTACCGAGCGGCCGAGGTCATCGCGATGCTTCGCAGCGCCGGGCTGATCCCGGTTCGAACAGTCCGCGGGGCGTTCGGGCAGCGCTACGCGATCGCCGCGCTGGTCGCGCGCGAACTCCAACGTGCCGACGAGACCGGTCCGCCCGACCCACATGGCGCCGGCGACCCGTGACATCGCCCGAACGCGTCGACGTGGCGATCGTCGGCGGCGGACCGGCCGGGGCGTCGCTGGCCGCGCGACTCGCCGTGGCCGGCCGCGAGGTCGTCGTCCTGGAGCGTGCGCCGGCCTGGCGCTGGCGGGCATGCGGAGTCTTTGCGTCACCGGCCGCGCTCGAGCCGCTTCGCCGGTCGGGTCTCGACGAGGCCACGATCGCCGCGGTGACGCGACCGATCCCTGCGATGCGCGTCGAAACGCCGTCGGGCACCAGCTTCCGGCTGACCTACGGCGCCGACGAGGGGGGTGAGCCGGCGGTCGGGTTCGATCGCTCCCGGCTGGACCCGGCCATGCTGCAGCTGGCACGCGACCGCGGCGCGGACATCCGGACCGGGATCGGTGCCACGGCGGTCGACCTGGACCGCGGTGTGGTCCAGGTTCGAGACGCGAATGGCGAGACCGAGGTTCGCGCCTCGGTGATCGTCGGCGCGGATGGCCTCCACTCGATCGTGGCCCGCGGCGCCGGCGTGGCCAGACGGGCGCGGCTCGCCCAGCGCGTCGGCCTGACCTATCACCTCGAGGATGCCGATCCAGCCCCGGTCCGCGATGCCCGGATGTGCGTGATCCGCGACGGCTACGTCGGGATCGCGCCCGTGCCGGGGGGCCGGGTCAACATCGGGATCGTCCTGGGTGACTCGTGGCGCACGCGACTGCGGAACGACGGCGCCGCTGCCGTGACCCGGTCGATCGTGGAAGCCGTGGCGCCGATCGATGGTGACGACGCCGCCTGGCGGTTCGGCCGACGCTGTGACCTCGTCGCCGGAGCGTCGCCCATCGGTCACCGCGTGACGCGCCGAGCCGGCGTCGCGGGCCGTGGTCGAGGGTGGCTGCTGGTCGGTGACGCGGCCGGGTTCCTGGATCCCTTCACCGGCGAGGGCATCCATCGGGCGCTCGTGTCGGCGGAGCTCGCCGCGGCCGCCATCCTGGACAACGCGGACCAGCATGGTGCGGCCCTTGCCGCCTACGACCGCCAGATGCATCGCCGGTTCCTGGCCAAGGACCTGGTCTCGTGGCTGGTGCAGGCATTCCTCGCGCGGCCGCCGGCGTTCGAGTACGCCGCCCGACGCGTGGCATCACGCGCGGCGGTCCGTGCGACGATGGGGCTCGTCATGGGCGACCTGAAACCGGCGAGCACCGCACTCGACCCGCGATATCTCGCGGCCCTGCTCGCTCCCTGATCGTGCACACGACGATCGGCATCGAGATCGAAGCGCCGGCCTCGCTCGTCTTCGACCTGGCCCGCCAGGTGGACCGCTGGGAGCGGCTGCTCCCCCACTACGCTCGATCGCGGGTCCGCGAGCGGCGCTCGGATGGATCGCTCGTCGTCGACTTCGTGGCGCGCCGGCCGTTGCTTGCCGTCCTGGGGATCGACCTGCCGGTCACATGGCGCTCGCGGACATGGAACGAGCCGGAGCTGTGGCATCTCCGCTTCAGCCACGTCGCCGGGGCGACCCGCGGGATGGACGTCACCTGGCGGATCGAGCCGAGCGGGGCAGGCTGTCGGGTCTCGATCGACCACGAGTTCCGACCGCGCGTGCCCGGGTTCGCCGCGTTCGTCGATCGATGGTTCACCCGGTCGATCGCCGGCCGGACGCTCGCCACGTTCAAGGTGCTCGCCGAAACCCTCCACGAGTCCGATCGGCGCGCCGCGACGAACATACGAGCATGACGCCGCGTCGACGTGTCTGGGTCACCGGGATCGGCGTGATCACGCCAATCGGGACGGGCGTGGCGGCATTCCGCGCCGGCCTGCGAACGGGCTGCTCGGCGGTCAAGACGATCGACCGGTTCGACCCCTCCCCGTTCCGCAGCCACGTCGCCGCCCAGGTCG
The DNA here is from genome assembly GCA_963809045.1 of uncultured Chloroflexia bacterium. Classification (GTDB taxonomy): domain Bacteria; phylum Chloroflexota; class Limnocylindria; order Limnocylindrales; family CSP1-4; genus SPCO01. The sequence goes on along the minus strand of CAWEHW010000004.1, from coordinate 1,226,876 downwards.
ACGACTTCGACGCGCTCGCGTGGATGCCGCCGAAGACCGCCCGTCAGCTCGACCGATTTAGCCAGTTCGGTCTCGTCGCCGGGCGTCTCGCCCTCGAGGACGCCCGGATGACCCCGGGCGCCGATGGAGCCGCCGCGCCAGAGCGGATCGGGATCTATCTCGGCTCCGCACTCGGGGGCATCGCGTACGCGGAGGACCAGCACACGCGGTTCCTCGACAAGGGCATCCGGCAGGTTGCGCCCAACCTCGCCCTGGCGGTGTTCGGCGGGGCGGCTCCCGCGAACCTCGGGATCGCGTTGGACGTTCGCGGGCCGATCCTCTCGACCGCCAACTCGTGTGCGTCAGGGGCGGTGGCGCTCGGCGAGGCGCTCGGGGACCTGCGGGAAGGGCGAGTCGACGCCGCCATCGCGGGCGGCTGCGAGATCCCGCTGAGCCCGCTGGCCTTCGGTGCCTTCGACATCATCCGGGCGCTGTCCGCCGGGCACAACGACGAGCCCGAGGGGGCCGCCCGGCCGTTCGACAAGGACCGTGACGGCTTCGTGATGGGCGAAGGGGCGGCCCTTCTCGTGCTCGAGGACGCTGAGATGGCCGCACGCCGGGGCGCCGTCCCGTACGCGGAGCTGATGGGGTACGGGGCGACCTCGGATGCCTACCACATGGTGCAGCCGCGAGCGGACGGCCGCGAGTCGGCCCGGGCGGCCACGATCGCCCTCGAGGACGCCGGCGTCGCGGCCGAGGAGATCGACTACGTCAACGCCCATGCCTCATCGACCCCGCTGGGAGATGTCGCCGAAGCGCGCGCCCTCGGCCTGGCGCTCGGCGCGCGAGCCGCCTCGGTCCCGGTCAGCGGCACCAAGGCGCTGTACGGCCATCCACTCGGGGCATCGGGAGCGATCGAAGCCGCGATCTGCGCCCTGGCGATCTACGACGGCTGGGCGCCCGCATCGGTCAACCTCGCGGAGCCGGACGACGACATCGCCGCGTTGCTGCCCGGTCTCCTGCGGACCGGTCGGGACGACACCTTTCGACGCGTCCTGTCGACATCATTCGGGTTCGGTGGCCTCAACGCCGCGCTGGTGCTGGGCGCGCCCGAAGCCTGACGTCGTTCAGCGCGGGCGAGCGGTCGCCCGGCCAGGAGCCAGCGTGGCACCGGCGACGGGCATGGATGTCGACGGGATGGTGAATGCCCCTCGCCGGCCCCACGCCAGCGCGCCGAGCCCGACGATGAACGTCAGGACGCCACCAACCCCGATCGCGAGCGACGACCCGAAGTTGGAGGCCAACGCCCCGAACGCGATGCCGCCGAGCGGGACGGATGCGGAAAAGACCGTGGTGTAGACGCTCATGACCCGCCCGCGAAGCTGGTCCGGGACGGCCAGCTGGATCGTCGTGTTGCCCGTGGCCGCCATGAGGATGGCGCCGAATCCGACGACGACCATCAGACCGATCGAGATCGGGAAGACGCGCGACACCGCGAGCGCGACCGTCGCCACTCCGAGGATCAGGGCGCCCGTGGCCAGCCGGGACGGTCGGGGTCGGCCGCCCATGACGAGGCGGAGGGAGGCCAGAAGGGACCCGATACCGGAAGCGGCCATCAGGAACCCGAAGCCCGCTGCATCGCTCGCCAGATCATCCTGGGCAAAGGCCGGTAGCAGGACGCTCCAGTTCATGCCGACGGTGGCGACGACACCAACGACGGTGACCGCCAGGAGCACCACGGGCGTTCGGCGGACGTACTCGAGACCTTCCACGAGGTTCACCACGACGGCCCGGGGCGTGGTCGGGCGGTCGATCCGCGTGGTGACCGCGAGCTCGTGCTCGTTGATCATCCACAGCCCGACGATGACGGCCACGAAGCTCAGACCGTTGATGAGGAAGGCCGCTGCGAGGCCGAACGCCGCGATCGACAACCCGGCAGCCGCCGGCCCGAGCACCCTCGCGCCGTTGAACATCGCCGAGTTGAGCGCGACCGCATTGCCGACGTGGTCGCGGCCGACGAGCTCCACCGCAAACGACTGGCGCGCCGGCATGTCGACCGCGTTGACGACCCCTAGCAGCAACGCCAGCAGCACGATCATCCAGACCTCGACCACGCCGGTGATCACGAGTGCTGCCAGGGCAAAGGCGAGAACCATCATCGCCACCTGTGCCGCGATAAGGACCTTGCGTTTTGGCAGGGCATCGGCGGCGACGCCGGCGAACAGGCCGAGGACGATGACTGGCAGGAACTGGGCGGTCGCCACGACGCCGAGCCAGAACGGGTCGCCGGTCAGCTGCAGGACGAGCCAGGCCTGGGCGACCTGCTGCATCCAGGTCCCGATCAACGAGACGAGCTGGCCGGCGAAGAACAGGCGGTAGTTGCGGTGATGGAAGGCGGTGACCGCATCGGAGCCGAGGATCCGCTCGCGCGAGAACGCCGCTCGCCCGATCATCGGTCGGTGGTCCCGGTGTCGTCGGGGCCTGCCAAAGGATCGCGGTCGAGCTCCTCGAGATGTGCCCCGAGATGCCCTCGCCGCTGCCGGGCCTCGTCGATCATCGTGGCGAGCCGAACCGCCTTGCCCTCGAGGATCTCGATCTGGCGATCGACCCGTGCCAGGGCGTCGACCAGGATGGCTCGCCGCTCAGCGGGATCGTGCGTTTCGCGGTAGCGCTCCCGATTGCGCTCGCGCGCGGCCTCGTCCTCGAGCAGCTGGCCGATCTGGGCCAGCGAGAACCCCGCGTCGTCGCGAAGGCTGCGGATGAAGAGCAGGCGCTCGAGGTCGGATTCGTCATAGAGCCGGTAGTCGCCACCGGAGCGGGCTGCCGGCTCCACGAGACCGATCTCCTCGTAGTAGCGCACCGCGCGGGTCGTCAGACCGGCCTCCGCGGCGACCTCGTTGATGCGCAGGAGGCGGGCCTCGGTGGATTCAGCGGTCACCCCCCGATGATACCAGAACCTTGACGTTCACGTAAAGGTGAGCCCCGAGCGGGGCGCTCGTCCTGGATGGCCGGCCCCGTGGCGCTTCGTGGCGGCTCGTCCTGGTCGCCTACTAGTCGGGGTGGTACGAGAGAGCCAATTGGGATTGATGGAGTCTGAATTCCTCTCGGGCACCACCCTCGTTGGTTGGTGGAGGGGAAAACGCCTCGTCAGGCCTTCCATGGTCGCCGCGAACCACCCGGGCTCGTACATGACGGAACGTGAACGCGTTCGTCGGCAGACATGGGCGTGGCGCCCTCGCGCGTCTCCCAGCGTGGCGGCCGCGGCCGACCCGTCAGTCGAGCGTGAAGTCGTCAGGGTCCTGGTAGCGGCCGCTGCGCTGGAACTCGATCTGCATCAGCACGTCGTTGAGCAACGTGGACGCTCCGAAGCGGAACCAGTCAGGCGACATCCAGCGCGGGCCCAGCGTCTCGTACAGCACGACGAGGTACTGGATGGCCTCCTTGGCGACGCGGATCCCGCCCGCCGGCTTCATGCCGACCTGGCGGCCGGTCGAGCGTTCGAAGTCGCGGATGGCCTCCAGCATCACGAGCGTGACCGGGAGCGTCGCGGCCGGGGTGACCTTACCGGTGGACGTCTTGATGAAGTCGGCGCCGGCGGCCATGGCCAGGACGCTGGCGCGTCGGACATTGTCGTAAGTCTCGAGCTCGCCGGTCTCGAGGATCACCTTGAGGTGCTTGTCGGCGCAGGCCTCCTTGACCTCGACGATCTCCTCGAACACGGTCAGGTAGTCGCCGGCAAGAAAGGCGCCGCGATCGATGACCATGTCGATCTCGTCGGCACCGGCTTCGACGGCGGCGCGGGTCTCGGCGATCTTGATGTCGCGGAATGTCTGGCCCGAGGGGAACCCCGTGGCGACGCTGGCGACCTTGACCTTCGAGCCGCGGAGCGCTTCCTTGGCCTCGGCGATCAGGGCTGGATAGACGCACAACGCGGCAACGGACGGGATCGTGGGATCCCCCGGCTGGGGTCGCATCGCCTTCACCGCCAGCGCACGGATCTTGCCGGGCGTGTCCTTTCCCTCGAGGGTGGTCAGGTCCATCATCGAGATCGCGAGGTTGAGCGCCCACAGCTTCGATGCCTTCTTGATCGAACGCCGCTGGAGCGCCTCGACGCGCATCTCGACGCCGACCTGGTCGACCGCGGTCACCCGTCCGAGCAGGCTGCCAAGGGGTCCCGGGCGCCCATCCCAGGCCTGGATCAGCTCGTGGGCACGCTCGCGGGCAAGGGTGTCGGGTCGTCGCGTGGCCGTCATGGGACGGAGAGGATACACCTCGGTTTGGCGGCCGTCGGCTGCCGGCTAGCGTCCGCCGCGAACTCGCGGTAGCGGCGGCAGGCCGCGCCTCCCGTCGACGAGGAAGTGACGGAACCAGTCGACGACGATCCGCAGGTTCTCGACGCGCCGGAACGGCGTCCCCGAACGGGTCAGCTCGTGGGTTTCCTCGGGGACCCGCAGCAACCGAACCGGTCGGCGGAGCGAGCGCAGCACCGTGAACAGGGCCTCCGCCTGGGCGATCGTGGTCCGAAGGTCGCGCTCCGAATGCTGGATCAGCAGCGGGGTTCGGATGGCCGTCGCATAGGTGATCGGCGAGATCTCGCGGAAGTACTCCGGGTCCTCCCAGGGTGCCGCGTCGAACCCGATCCTCGCCCAGTCCCCGCCGCTGATGTCGCCGGTCAGGAACAACATCGTCATGTCGCTGACGCTACGGCAGGTCATGGCCGCGCGGAACCGCTGGTCGTGGGCGACGATCCAGTTGGTCAGGTACCCGCCGTACGAGCCACCGGTGATGCCGAGGCGATCCGGATCCGCGAAACCATCGGCCACGAGGGCGTCGACCCCGGCCAGGACGTCGCGCATCGGGCCGGGGCCCCAGTCGCGGTGGTTCGCGTCGTTGAACGCCTGACCGTACCCCTCCGAGCCACGCGGGTTGCAGTAGAAGACGCCGATCCCGGCCGCGGCCAGCACCTGGAATTCCCAGAGCGCGGCCCAGCCATACAACGCGTGGGGTCCACCGTGGATCTCGACGACGAGCGGCTGCTTGCCCTCGCCGCCGGGAATGAACCAGCCCTGGATGTCGAGACCGTCGACGGTCGAGTGTCGCTCGATGGGCTCGCGAAGCTCGAGATCGAACAGCACGTCCTCGTTGAATGCGCTGAGCCGCCGCGCCTCGGGCGTCGATGAAGCGTCGCCCAGGCCCGGCGCTCCGCGGCCCGTGGCAGCGTCAGCCCCGTCGGCCTCGCCGATGTCGAGCGTCCACAGGTCGGGCGGTTCGGTCGCGCTCGACCGCAGGTAGCCGACGCGCATCGCGCCTCGTGAACCAGGCGCCGGGACGGCGTGCCAGTTCGACACGGTGTGATGCCCCTGGGTGAGCCGTTCGAGGTGGCCGTCCCCTACGGCGATCCGCCACAGTTCGTACGCTCCCTGGATCGGCGCGCTGAACAGGATCCAGCGGCCGTCACCCGACGGGACGATCGCCGTGGGTTCCCCGGCCGTGACGTCGCTGGTGAAGCCGGACCTCGGCATCAGGTCGTGCGGGTCGGACAGGTTCCGCCCGCCGTCGGGCGTCGCATCGGAACCGTCGGCCGCGAACAGCCAGATGTCGTTTCGGCTCCCCGCTCGCCCTTCGAGCCGATGACCAAGGGCGGCGATGGTTCGCCCGTCGGGCAGCCATGCCGGCGCAGCGAACACGGAACGGGCTCCCCGCGTGATCGCCGTTACCCGGCGGGTGCCGGCGTCGACGACGTGGATGTCGCTGCGTTCGACGATATCGGCGTTCCGCCGGCGGTTCGACACGAACGCGATCCGGGTGCCGTCCGGCGACCACGCCGGCTCGGTATCGGCGACGATGCCATCGGTCAGGCGGGTGGCCGCTCCGGTTTCGACGTCGACTAGCCAGAGGTGGGTCACCCGGTCGTAGACAAATCCCTTGCCGTTGAGCATGTAGTCGAGGCGATCTACGAACCGGTAGTCGGAATCGGGCGGCGCTCCGGCGCGTGAACCCGACGCCGCGTCGCGACCACGGAGTCGCGCGTCCTCGGGGAGCGTGGCACCCCGCGATGCGCTCCGAACGACGAGTCGCGTTCCGTCGGGCGACCACTCGAAGCCTTCGACCCCACGGGGCAGGTCGGTCAGCCGGCGCGCCTCGCCGCCATCGAGCGGGAGAAGGTGGACCTGGGTGGCGTCCTCACGATCCGTGCTGTCCTCGGCGACGCGGTCTGGCTCCTCCTCGACGAGCATTCGCCGATCCGACAGGAAGGCGAGGCTGCGGCCGTCTGGCGAGAACCGCGGGTGCCGATCGTGCTTCGCCCCGAGCGTCCCCTGCCGCGGTGCCGTGCTGCCGTCCGTCGCCACGAGCCAGAGCGCCTGACGGTAGCCGTCGAACCCCGGGGCGACGGTCTGCAGGGTGACGACCGCGTGCGCGCCGTCGGGCGACACTCGTGGTTCGGTCGCGATTCGGAGCCGGTAGACATCGTCTGGGCGCGGCGGACGAGGCAAGCAGGACACCTCAGGGATGGGGACGCGAGCAGTCTACCGGGCTACCATCGATCCCACGATGGCCGACCAGCTCTCGCTGCGACTCGAGGCCGACCAGCTGCCCGCGCTCCCGGACCTGCGGCCAATGCTTCCACGCCCGCTGCCCGGGCCGTTCGATTCCGACGAGCACCTGTTCGAGCCGTGGTGGGGCGGCGAGCGCGTGCTGGCCATGATCGGACCGGGCGACCTGCCCGGCACGGGCGGTGTCCGGATCGTCGGGTCGGAGGGTGCGGACCTGACCGAGGCGCTGCCGGAGCTCTCCGGTCTGGCCGTGCGGGTGGCGGCCCGATCGGCGATCCTCGATGGTGAGCTGGTCGTCGTGGACGCGTCGGGCCGAGCCGATCCGGCGGAACTGGCGCGACGCCTGGCGGGCGAGACTGGCCGAGCCGCGGCGTTCCTCGCGTTCGACCTGCTCCACCTGGACGGGCGATCGTTGCTGTCGCAGCCGCTGGTCCGCCGGCGCGAGGCACTCCGACGCGTGCTGCGACCGGGCGACGAGGTGGTAGCGGTTCCGGCCATCGCAACCGACGGCATCGCCCTGTACGAAGCGGTGCTCGCCCAGGGAATCGCCGGAGTGCTCGCCCGTCAGCGATCGAGTCCGTACCTGCCCGGCACGCGCAGCCGGTTGTGGCGGTTCGTGGCGGCAACGAGCGGAGCCGGAGCGGTGGCCCTTCCGAACCTTGACGGTGACGTCGGGCCGGCGGCGGCCCCAGTCCTGGCCCTGATCAGCCGGTTGCCGCTGGAGGATGTGTAGCGGCGGCTTCCGCCGCGCGCCCGCCCGCCACCGGGCACTTACCCCGCGCGGCGCGCCGCGGCGATGAACGCGCGGAGACCCGGCCGCTGTCCGTAGAGCAGCACGCCGGCGGCATACATTCGGGTCGCGGCGGCCGCGACGATCGCAATCGACGCGATCAGCACGCCGATCGACAGTGCCAGCTCCCATGGCTGGACGGACGCCACCATCAGCCTCGCCAGCATGACGAACGGGCTGAACGGCGGCACGAATGACGCAATCCGGACGAGGTTCCCACCCGCGCCCCCGAACAGGGCCACGAGCGCCAGGAGGTACCCGGCCATGGCAATCAGGCTCATCGGGAGCGACAGCATCTGGATGTCCTCGGTCCGGCTGACGAACGAGCCCATCGCCGCGTAGATCAACGCGAACAGCGTGAAGCCGAGGAGGAAGAACACGCCATAGCCGGCCAGGATCGGTGGCGTGACCGTGACCAGTTGCGTCCCTGCTGCCCACGACGGGCCGAGGATGGCCCGGGCAATCGGTTCCTGGAGCGCGACGACGACCAAAGCGGGGAGCACGATCGCCAGGTATTGCGTCAGGCCGGCCAGGCCGATCCCGACGACCTTGCCGGCCAGCAGCTGTCGCGTCGACGCGGCGCTGATCATCAGCTCCATGACCCGGCTGCTCTTCTCCGCCGCCACGCCGGCCGCGACCCACATCCCATAGATCATCACGCTCAGGAACAGGAGGACGACGAATACGGCGCCAAGAACGGCGCGGCTCGCCGTCTGCTGCGGATCGAGACGCTGGCCACCGTCGGTCGGGGCGTTGATCTGGTCCACGCGGTACGCCGGCGTCTGGAACGCGCCCAGCTGCGAATCGTCGGGCAGCTCGGCCGTCCAGTCGAGGATCCCGATGGCGATCGCCGCGAACCCGACGAGCTGGCTGCGGACGCTGTCCGTGGCGCCGGTCGTCCGGAAGACGACGTCGAGCTGGTTCGACGGCAGACGTTCGACGGCCAGAATCCCGCTGACCCGACCGGTGGCGAGATCGCGCTCGGCATCCCGGCCGTCGTCTGCCAGCTCGATGGCATACGGCTTCTGCCAGGTCGCCGGGTCGGCGCCGACGGGCGGAACGTTGAGAAGGCTGTTCGCGACGCCGACGGCCAGCGGCCCCAGCTCGCCATCCGTGGACACAACGACGATCCTCGCGACGACGTTCCGGTCGAAATACCGAACCGCGATCGGCGACACGGCAACCAGCAGCGCCAGGATCATCAACATGATCGTCGTGGCCACGAAGATCGGGCCGCGGACGCGATCCCGATACTCGCGTCGGGCGATGATCGCGGCGTTCGGCAGGAGCGGTTCGCGACGACCCATCAGGCCGGATCCCGGGCCGGGGCGGACGACGCCGCCGCCTCAGTGGGTTCGGCGGGGTTGGCGGGCGAGACGGTGACCGGCGGCTCGGAGTCGGGCGGCCGGCCGACGAGCTCGATGAACAGGGCCTCCAGGCTCGGCTCGACCACTTCGAAGCGGCTGATGGCTTCTCCGCGAGCCAGGACGCTTGCCAGGGCCAACGCGGGTTCCACGCCGGGGCGCAACTCGAGCTCGGCCCCGGTGGCGTCCCGGCGGACCGCCTCGACGCCATCGAGGTCGGACAGCCAGCCGGGGGCGGGGGTCGGGCCTTCGAGGGCGATCCGGATCCAGCGCCGTCCGCTGGCGCGCTTGAGCTCACGCAACCGCCCGCCCGCCACGAGCCGGCCGTGGTCGACGATCGCCACGGATTCGCACATCGCCTCGGCCGCCTCCATCTGGTGGGTCGAGAAGATCAGGGTGCGGCCCTGGTCGCGCAGCTCGATGAACGCCTCGCGCAGCAACACCAGGTTGATCGGGTCGAGACCGGTGAACGGCTCGTCCATGAGCAGCACGTCAGGCTTGTGGAGGATCGCCGCGATGAACTGGACCTTCTGCTGGTTGCCCTTCGACAGTTCCTCGGCGCGCCGCTCCGCGTAGTCACGGATGTGGAAGCGAGTCAGCCAGGCGATGGCCTCGCGGCGCGCGCGATCGGGCGTCTCGCCGTAGAGCGTCGCGAAGTAGACGAGCTGATCGAGGACGCCCATCCGCGGGTACAGCCCGCGCTCCTCGGGCAGGTATCCCCACGTCCCGCGCGGCAGATCGCCGACCGGCTTGCCCGTCCAACGGATCTCGCCGCCGTCGGGTTTGATGATCCCGAGGCAGATCCGCATCGTCGTCGTCTTGCCCGCGCCGTTCGCCCCGAGGAACCCGAAGACCTCGCCCGGCGCAACGTCGAAGGTCAGCGCGTCGAGGGCGATGGTCGAGCCGAACCGCTTGGTGACGTGATCGATCTGAAGGCTCACGCTCGCGAGGATAGTCCGGTTTCCGGAATTCCAACCTTGACGCGGTGACCGGGCGCACCGGTCTGTGCACGCCACCTGCCGTCGAGCGCGAACGATCGATGGCGCCGTTCGGCGTAGGATCGACGCATGACCCAGCCACCGCCGACTGTCGGGCAGGCCGCCCCGGCATCCATCCATGCCGACCGCGCGGCCGGCCGCCTCGAGATCGGCTGGCCCGACGGGCACGTCACCGTGTACGACACGACCACCCTTCGCTGGTTGTGCCCGTGCGCGTTCTGTCGTGGCGAGGCCGGGATGCCCGGCTGGCTCGACAGTGGACCGACGCTGACGACGGAGCAGACCCGGCTCGTCGACGTGGTCCTGGTCGGCGGATACGCGATGTGCCCGACCTGGGCCGACGGGCACCACACCGGCTACTACACCTATGCCCTCCTGCGCGCCCGTTGTTCCTGTCCGGAATGCACGACCCGCCGCGGCGAACCTCCGGTCGCGATCACCAGCCCACAACGACACGAGGAGCACACATAATCGTCGTCACTACGCCGTACGTCGCCGGTCAACGCGTGGGCGGCGCTACCGGGCCGAAGACTGACCCCGATCGTTCACACGGTCGTGCTATCCTCGCCGGCCGGTCGCCTGTCGCGACTGCCTGATCCAGGAGCCCGATCTCAGCCGATGGCCGTCGAACCCGGCGCTCCCGCCCGACCGGCGATCGCGCCGCGCCCGCGGCGAACGACGCGACCCAAGGCGCCGTTCCCGTATCTCAACCGCGAACTGTCCTGGCTCGAGTTCAACGCCCGGGTGCTGTTCGAGGCACGTGACGAACGCAACCCTCTGCTCGAGCGGGTCAAGTTCCTGGCCATCTTCGCGGGCAACCTCGATGAGTTCTTCCAGGTCCGGATCGCCGGTCTCCGCCAGCAGGTCGAAGCCGGCAAGGTCGCCCACGCGCCGGACGGCCGAACCGCCGCGGAGCAGATCGCGGCCGCGCGAGCCCGGGTCCTCGATCTCGTGGCGGACCACTCGGCGGTCTACGTTTCCGTGCGGCGCGCGCTGGCCGCGGAGGGGATCGAGCTCGTCGACTATGCCGCCATCCCCGAGCACCACGACGCGCTTCGCCAGCGCTTCCTCGACGAGATCTTCCCGGTCCTGACCCCACTCGCGGTCGACCCGGGGCATCCGTTCCCCTACATCTCGACGCTCAGCCTGTCGATCGCGGTGGGCCTGCGCGATCCGGACACCGGCGAGCGCCGGTTCGCCCGGGTCAAGGTGCCCCAGATCCTGCCGCGACTGCTGGAAGTGGAGCCGTCGCGGTTCGTGCTGATCGATCAGCTGATCGAGGCAAACCTCGACGCGCTCTTCAGCGGGATGGAGGTCGAGGAACACCACCTGTTCCGGGTGACCCGGAACGCAGACCTGGCGCTCGAGGAAGACGAGGCCGACGATCTCCTCCTGGCAATCGAGGAAGAGCTCCGGCGGCGCCGGTTTGGCGAGGCCGTCCGGCTCGAGGTGGAGCGGTCCATGCCGGCGACGACCCGCGCGCTGCTCCTGCGCGGGCTGGGTCTCGACGAAGCGGACTGCTACGACGTCAGCGGCATGCTCGACCTGACCGGCCTCTGGGCGATCGCCGAGCTGGACCGCCCGGATCTCAAGCCTGCGCCGTGGACGCCCGTCACTCCGCCCCGTCTCGTGCCGCCCGACGAGGACGAGCCGGCAGATGTCTTCGCCGCGATCCGGAGCGGGGACATCCTGGTCCATCACCCGTACGAATCCTTTGGTGCGTCCGTCGAACGGTTCATCACCCAGGCCGCCGACGACCCCGACGTCCTCAGCATCAAGCAGACCCTCTATCGGACAACCGGGGACTCGCCCATCCTCCAGGCCCTCATTCGAGCGGCGGAACGCGGCAAGCAGGTCGTGGTCCTCGTCGAGATCAAGGCCCGGTTCGACGAGGAAGCCAACATCATCTGGGCGCGGAAGCTGGAACGCGCCGGTGCGCACGTCGTGTACGGGCTGGTCGGACTCAAGACCCACTCGAAGACGGCCCTGGTCGTGCGTCGCGAGGGCTCCGGATTGCGACGCTACGTCCACATCGGGACGGGCAACTACAACCACACGACTGCCCGGATCTACGTGGACCTCGGCCTCCTGACCTGCCGGCCGGAGATCGGGGCGGACGTCACGGACCTGTTCAACGTGCTCACGGGCCTCTCGAGGCAGCGCACGTTCCGGCGGATCCTGGTGGCCCCGCACAGCCTCCGCTCGAGGTTCCTGGACCTCGTCGATCGCGAGGTCGGTCACGTCGCGGCCGGAAGGCCGGGCCGGATCATCCTCAAGCTCAACGCCATCGTCGATGTCCCCGTGATCGAGGCCCTGTACCGGGCTGCGCAGTCCGGGGTCGACATCGACCTGATCGTGCGTGGCGCATGCTCGATCCACGGCGGCCTGCCGGGGATCTCCGAGCGGATCCGCGTTCGCTCGATCATCGGCGAGTTCCTCGAGCACTCGCGGATCTGGGGGTTCGAGAACGGCGGCGATCGCGAGTGGTACATCGGATCCGCCGACCTGATGGACCGCAACCTGGACCGGCGGATCGAGGCCGTTGCCCCGGTCGAAGACCCGGATGCACGCGCCCGGATCGCCTCGATCATCGAGGTCATGCTCAACGACGATCGGCGGTCGTGGCAGCTCCAGGCCGACGCGACCTGGGCGAGGACGGAGGCCCTGCTCGGCCGGGCGGGCACGATCGACACCTTCGAGGTCCTCAAGGAAGACGCCCTCGTCCGTGGCCAGGTGGCGGCCGTCCCGCATCGCCCCGGCGCGGGTGCCGGTTCCCTGGATCCGCGCGCGTGAGCCTGCGAGGTTGCACGGCACATGGAGGTCGAGCTGAAGTACCGCGTCGATGACCTGGCCGCGGCTGAGCGGTACCTGGTCGCAGACCACATCGGTTCCTTCAGCGGTGGGTCGGCTGCCCGCGCGTCGCAGCTCGAGGATCGCTACGTGGACACCGCGGACGGCGCGATGGCGAGGGCCGGGTTTGCGGTCCGACTCCGCCAGAGCGGGAGCGACACCGCCGTGTCCGTCAAGGCGCTCGAACGCACCGCCGGCTCGGGTGGCTCGGTACGCCGCGAGGAGCTGGAAGGGCCTGCCGACCGAACCGCGGGACCGATCGAGTGGCCCGCGTCAGACGCCCGATCCCTGGTCCTCGAGCTGGCCGGCGATGCGCCCCTCGTCGAGTTGGTCACGATCCGCCAGCTTCGCCGGAAGCGCGTCGTTCGCGACGGCGACACGCGGGTCGAGCTGAGCCTCGATGAGGTCGACGTCGTGGCCAGGTCTCGCGTGGTTGACCGGTTCGTCGAGTTCGAGGCCGAGCTCGTCAAGGGTGCGGAAGAGCGCCTCACCGGTCTCGCGGCGGTCTTCGGGGCCGATCCCGCGTTCGCGCCATCGATCGGAAGCAAGCTCGAGGCCGCGCTTGCGGCCATCGGATCGCGCAACGGCGGCACGAGCAAGGAGCCGTCGCCCAGGAGGAAGGGGGCCCGGACCGAGGGCATCGACCCGCGCCGAAGGCATCGGCACGGCATCGCGCGATGTCGGCCCAGAGCGTCTCGCCCAGCCGCCTGCGGTGGTTGCGTCCACGAAGAATGTCGTCCCGACGACGAAGGACGTCGTGGCGACGACGTCTGACGAGATCGCCGACGCGGACGCACGGCCCGCGCCGACCGAGCCGACGGCGCCCTCGGCGGCGCCTCGCCTGCCGGTCGGCAAGACCCCGGGCGTCACGGCGGAGGATCACGTCGCCGAGGCCGGACGCAAGGTCATGCGGTTCCACCTCGCTCGGATGTTCGCCCGCGAGGAAGGTGTGCGCTCCGGGCTCGATCTCGAGGACGTCCACGCGATGCGCGTCGCGACGCGTCGCCAGCGAGCGGCCTGGCGCGTGTTCGGCGCCGCGTTCCGACCGGGCCGGACGAAGCGCTATCGAACGGGCCTCCGCGAGATCGCGTCTCGCCTTGGCGCGGTCCGTGACCTGGATGTGCTCCTGGAGGCCGCCGACCACTACCGCGCGGACCTGCCCGTCAGCGAGCAGCGCGCGCTGGAGCCGCTGCTGAACGATTGGCGGCGACATCGCGACGACGCGAGGGTGCTGCTCATCCGTGAGCTCGATTCGGACAACTACCGACGCTGGGTGGACGACTACTACGACTTCGTCCGGACCGAGGGCGCCGCGGTGGTCCCGGTCGGGCCGACGCAGCCCCACCGAATCCGGGACACGACGGCGTCCCGGATCTGGAACGCGTACGAGCAGGTGCGCGGCTACGAGCCCGTCCTCCGCTGGGCCGACGTGGAGACGCTTCACGAGCTCCGGATCGCCGGCAAGTGGCTGCGCTACTCGCTGGAGTTCGTGCGCGAAGCCCTTGGCAACGACTCGGCGCCCCTGATCGCCAGAGTCACGGCGCTCCAGGACCACCTCGGGTTGATGAACGACGCCGACGTGTCCGCATCGATGGCCCGGACGTTCCTCGTCGAGCATGCCGGCGACCTTTCGGCTCTCGAAGGCGCGGCGATCGGCCGGTACCTCGTGAGCCGGGAGCGGGAGGTCGCGCGGCTTCGACGTTCGGTGGGTCCAGCCTGGCGCGGCGTGGCGGGCATCGGCTTCCGGCGAGCGCTCGGACGGGTGGTCGCGGCCCCGTAGGTCCGGGCCTCAGCTGCGCCAGCCGTGCGCGAGGTCTGGGAGACGGTCGCGCCAGGTCCGACCCGCGTGGGCCACGGCGCGGATCGTGCCTTCGCGAACCCCCTCGTCGGAAACACGAACCTGACCTACGCCGTAGCGGTCCAGGATGGCCTCGAGGATCACCGCACCCGCCGGCAGGATCCTGGCCCGGATCGGGTTGATCCCGTGTCGCTGCGAGGCGAGCGCCGCGCCCTCGGCCAGAAGAACCCCAATGGCCTCGAGGAGTTGTTCCCGACGCAGGACGCGTTCGATCCTGGCCTCCGGGAGCACCTTGAGCAGATTGGACGCGGTACCGCCCACGGCCACGATTTCGGCGGGTAGCGCCGCCGGCGCGCCAAGGACAGCGTCGACCGCGGCCGCGCGCATCCGATCGACCTCGGTCGCGAGCGGCGGGTCGTTGGCGACGAACCGGTCGGTGAGGCGGGCGGATCCCAGCCTGAGCCCGGCCGCAATCGGGCGGCGTTCCGGGTCGACGACACAGAACTCCGAGCTCCCCCCGCCGATATCCACGACGAGCGTCTCCCGGGTGACCGGCAGGCCTTCCGTGACCCCGATGATCGTGAGGTAGGCCTCCTCCTCGTGCGACACCACGTGCATCGGTGCCCGGGCCGCCGCGACGATCTCCTGGACGATTCGCGAAGCGTCCGCCGACCGACGGATCGGCTCCGTGCCGATGAACGTGACGTCGGCCGCGCCGTGCCCACGGGCGACCTCCGCATAGCGAACCAGCGCTCCGGTGAGCTCGACCCGTGCAACACGTCCGAGATGCCCACGCTCGGCGACGGCCGCTCCAAGTCCCAGGAAGACAAATTCGTCGATCAGCGGCCGGAGCCGGTGGCCCTCCACCTCGGCGACCAGCAGGTGCACCGAGTTCGATCCGAGGTCGACCGATGCCCCGACGGTCATCGGCTGGCCATTGCCACGCGGCGAAGCGGCCGGCTTTTCGGGTCGATCAGGTCCGTTTGCCGCCGGCGCTCCGCGACGGCTTGGCTCCCGTGCTCGATCGCGTCGCCGGCTTCGCGGTTGCGGAGGCTAGCGTCTTTGTCTTGGACTTCGTCGCGGGTGCGGCCGGCTTCCTTGCGGATGCAGTCGGCTTCGCGGCTGCGGCAGGTTTCTTTGTGGCCGCGGATGGCTTTCGTGCGGCTGCGGCCGGCTTGGCCGCCGTGGCCTTCGTGGCGGATGCGGCAGGCTTGGAGGTCGAGGCCGTCGCCTTCGCCTTCGCGCGAGCCGGCTTCCGGGTCGCGGCAGCGGGCTTTCTGGTGGCGGGCTTCGATGGGGACGAACTTGCCGCGGCGCGGGTCGACGCTGGTTTCGAGGGCTTCGCGGCGGTCGTTTTCGTCGTCGGTTTCGGCGCTGACGCTGCGGTTGCACGCCTGCGCGTAGCGGCCGTCGTTCGGCGGCCCGAGGAAGCCGCGACCGAGGTCCGAGCGGCACCCGCCGTCCGTGCCCTGGTCCCGCCGTCGGGTCCGCCAATCGGCGCGACCTTGACAGGGGAGACGGACTCGACCGCCTGGGCCGCCGCCGCGCCGACCTCCCTGGCCGCGACGCTCACCCTGTCCCCTACCGCACCGGCGGCACCCCCCGCGGCCGACGCCGCGAGGCGCGCCATCCTGCCGGCGATGACGGCGACCTCATAGGCAGCCTGGCGTGCCTGCTTCGACCGCTTCGCGACTTGCTTGCGTCCCTTGGATCCTTGCGCCTTCGCGAGCTGTGCCAGGCGCCTCGTTTCCTTGGCGCGGGCCGTGGCGAGCCGCTTCTCGAGCTTGGCGACCTCTTTGATGGCTCGCTTGGAGACGGGCCGCACCGCGTCGCTGGCTCCTCCAACGAGATGGGTCATCGCATCGATGAGCGCATCCCTGGCGCTGTCATTCCCGGATCCCTTGCGGGTCTTGGCCATCGACTCGCCTCCACCTCAGTGGCGCGAAGACGCGCCTGGTCCGCAAGTCTGCCACGGACGGCAAGAACGCCGCCTCCGGACCCCTGGACCGCTCACCTACCCTGTGGAGCGTGGGCCGCACCCAGACGTTGATCGGGATCGCCGATGCACCGACCGATGACGACGACCTGCGCCTCCGCAAGCGGGTCGGCGTCATCGCGGCGTATGTCCTCATCGTGCTGTCCATCCAGCTCTCACTTCTCGCTGGCGGGTTGCCGCTGAGCTGGGCGGTGGCCGTGGCGCTGCCCGCGGTGAACGCCGCAAACCTGTTTGTCCTGGCCAGGACGAAGCGGTTCGAGCGGTACGTGGTCGTCCTCGCCGCCAGCATCCTGGTCGCGGCGATGACCGTCGAGGTCGCCCTCGGCGGGCTCAACGGTTCGAGCGCCGCCATCGTCTTCGGCTACCTTGCACCCGTTCTGGCCCTCCTTGGGCTCGGTCCGCGCCGAGCCACCGCGTGGTTCGTTGGCTTCGTCGGCATCCTGGTGGCGTCCATCGTCCTCGACCCGGTCCTGAGCAGCCAAATCGAGCCTCAGCCTTATCCCCGCCGGCTGGCCTTCTACGCCGCCAACCTTCTCGTTCCGCTCGGGGTGACGTTTGCGCTGCTCCGGTACACCGATCTCCGCCGTCGTGCGGCCGAGGCGCGGCCGGCTTCACGCCCTGGACCCGCGACACCGACCCGGATCGCGTCGTCGCCTTCCTCGACGACCTCTTCAGCCAGGACCACGCGTCCTCGGCGAACGGGCTCGCCCGGGCCATGCTCGAGATTGTCGCGACCCGGCGGAAGGAGAGCGGCGTGCCGCTTGGGCTCCGGGTGGGCCTCGCGAGCGGGCCGGTGGTCGATGGCGTGATCGGCCAGCGCCGCATCCTGTTCGACCTGTGGGGAGACACGGTCAACATCGCGTCGCGCATGGAGTCCGCCGGCCTGCCGGATCGGATCCAGGTTTCGCCCGCCACCCATGCGCTGCTGAAGGACCACCATGCTTTCAAGCAGCGCGAGCCGATCGAGGTCAAGGGGCTGGGATTCATGACGACGTACCTCGTCAGTCCCGAGGCCTGATCGGGCACGCTCGCCCTTGGTGTGCCGCAAGACCTGACCCGGCCGTTAACAAAGCCTTAACGGCGCGGCATCGGCACGTTGATGGCGTCCTCGGAACGTACGACCTGTAGCGCAGGCACACGTCCGTTCATCCGAGCGCGCGTGCCGCGACGACAGGAGGAAGCATCGAGTGACCATCAAGCAACCTCGTCTCGGCGTTCTCGTGCTGCTCGCGGGGCTCACACTCGTCGCGTGTTCGGGAAGCGGCGCAACGACGGCGCCGACCGGTGGGGCGAATGGGGCGTCGGGTGCGCCGGAGAACCTCAGCGGCACGGTCACCATCGACGGTTCGAGCACCGTCTACCCGATCACCGAGGCCGTGGCCGAGGAATTCCAGGCCGTCAACAACGGGGTGCAGGTCACGGCGGCGTTCTCGGGCACCGGCGGCGGGTTCAAGCTGTTCTGCGTCGGCGACACCGACATCAACGACGCCTCGCGGCCGATCAAGGCCGAGGACGAGGGCGAAGGTCTCGCCTGCACGGCCAACAACATCAAATTCGTCGAGCTGCAGGTCGCGATAGACGGCCTGACCGTCGTGGTCAATCCGGAGAACACCTTCGCCACCTGCCTCACGGTCGATGAGCTGGCCAGGATCTATGGACCCGACTCGCCGCAGAACCTGCTGTGGAGCGACGTGCGGGCCGACTTCCCGGCGCAGCCCGTCAACCGGTTCATGCCCGGCGCCGACTCCGGCACCTTCGATTACTTCACCGAGGTGATCAACGGAGAAGTCGACGCGGCCACCCAGTTCGCCACCCCGTCCGAGGACGACAACGTGCTCGTGACCGGCGTGTCCGGTGACGTCAACGCGATCGCGTTCTTCGGGTACGCCTACTACGTCGAGAACTCGGACAGCGTCAAGGCCGTCGAAGTCGACGGTGGCGATGGCTGCGTCGCCCCGACGGACGAGTCGATCAACACCAACAGCTACGCCCCGCTCAGCCGCCCGCTGTTCATCTACCCGGACGTCGGCAAGGCCATGGAGCGCCCGGAGCTGAAGGCGTTCGTCGACTTCTACCTGGACAACACCAACACGTTGTCGGCCGAAGTCGGCTACGTGCCCCTCCCCGACGACCTGCTCCAGGCCGAGAAGGACGAGTGGGCCGCCGCCGTCGGCGGCTGATCGCACCGAGGAAGCTTCCTCCTCCGCACGCACCGGCTCGTAGCTCGGATCGAGCCGGTGCGTCTTCCCATCTCCGACCAGGCACCGCGACAATGAGCCATCGGCTGCGCCGATCGACCAGGGAGGCC
Organism: uncultured Chloroflexia bacterium; assembly: GCA_963809045.1. GTDB lineage: Bacteria > Chloroflexota > Limnocylindria > Limnocylindrales > CSP1-4 > SPCO01. Next base: position 1,208,239 of record CAWEHW010000004.1, on the reverse strand, counting down.
CGAGGGACATGTCCGCACCGCCCATCCCGCTGACCAGGCAACGTCCCGGCTCCGAACGGATCATCGAGCTTGCCCTGTTTGCGTCAGCGGTGCTCGGCGTCCTCGTGACGGCCGGCATCATCCTCGTCCTGGGCTTCCAGACCTTCGAGTTCTTCGCCCAGGTGAGCCCCGTCGAGTTCTTCACCGGCACGCGATGGTCGGGCGCGATCCAGCCGTACGTGTTCGGGATCTGGCCGTTGGTGTCCGGCACCGTGCTGGTCGCCGGGATCGCGATGCTCGTCGCGGTGCCGCTCGGGCTCCTGGCGGCGATCCTGCTCGCCGACTACGCCTCGCCGCGCGTCCGGAACGTCGTCAAGCCGCTCCTGGAGACGATCGCCGGCATCCCGACGATCGTGTTCGGCTTCTTCGCCATCAACTTCATCGCCCCGCAACTCCTTCAACCGCTGCTGGGCAAGGCGAACATCGGCATCTTCTCGTCGCTGTCGGGCGGGATCGTGGTCGGGCTCCTGGTCACGCCACTCATCGCGTCCATCTCGGAGGACGCCATGCGGGCGGTCCCGCGCGGGATGCGCGAAGCCGCGTACGCGATGGGCGCGACGAAGTTCGAGGTAGTCCGCAAGGTCGTCCTCCCGGCTGCCGTGTCCGGGATCATGGCCTCGATCATCCTGGCCATGAGCCGCGCGGTCGGCGAGACGATGGCCGTGTCGCTGGCGGTCGGTGACAAGCCGCAACTGTCATTCGACCCGACCGAGAGCGTGCAGACGATGACCGGCTTCATCGCCCAGATCGCGATCGGCGAGACGGCCCAGGGCTCGATCACCTTCAAATCGTTGTTTGCGGTCGGGGCGATGCTGTTCGCGATCACGCTGATCCTGAACCTGATCAGCGCATGGGTCGTCCGCAAATTCAGGACGGTCTACTGATGACAACGACCAGCGCTCCGGCCGGACCCCAGGTCGTGACGACGGGCGGCACCTTCGATTCCGGGTTGGCCCGCCGGAAGCTCAACGGGACGATCTTCTACGGGGCGTGTCTGGCGGCGATCGGCATCCTGATGCTTGCGCTGGTCATCCTGCTGGTCGACATCCTGGCGCGTGGCCTGCCGTGGCTCGACGTCGACTTCCTGACCGGGGTGCCGTCGCGACGCCCGGCCAACGCCGGCGTACTGCCGGCGTTGCTGGGCTCACTCGAGATCAGCGTGATGGTCGGCCTGCTGACCTTCCCGATCGGCGTAGCCGCGGCCATCTACTTCACGGAGTACGCCCGTGACACGCGCTTGAACCGGCTGCTCCAGACCAACATCAGCAACCTGGCCGGCGTGCCGTCGATCATCTACGGGATCCTCGGCCTTGCGGTCTTCGTCCAGCTGCTCCAGCTGGGGCGGACGGTCCTCGCGGCTGCGCTGACGCTCACCCTGCTCATCCTGCCGATCGTGATCATCGCGTCGATCGAGGCGATCAAGGCGGTCCCGCAGGCGCAACGGGAGGGCGCCTACGCGCTCGGCGCGACACGCTGGCAGATGGTCAGCGGATCCGTGCTCCCGGCCGCGGCACCGAGCATCATGACCGGGATCATCCTGGCGATGTCCCGGGCGATCGGCGAGGCGGCGCCGCTGTTGGTGATCGGCGGCGTCGGGTTCGTGACGTTCCTGCCGACCCCGTTATCCGCGTACACCGTCCTGCCCCTGCAGATCTTCGATTGGGCGAAGCGACCCCAGGATGACTTCGCCGGGATCGCGTCGGCCGCGATCATCGTGATCCTCGGGCTCATGCTCGTCCTCAATGCCCTTGCCGTCGTCGTCCGAGCGCGCCTCTCGAGGCACATCCAGTGGTAGAGGAGAACGCCGTGAACACCCAGCTGTCAGAGGCGCCCGTCCTCGAATCGACCGCCGATAACGCCGACCGAACCATCAGAATTGCGCCGATGCCTCGAGATTCCGCCAGACCCGACGGCGATACCAGGGCCCGCGACTACGTCGTCGAGCTCCAGGACGTTTCGTGCTTTTACGGCTCGTTTCGCGCCGTGCGAAACGCGGACATCAAGATCGAGAAGCACGCGATCACCGCGCTGATCGGGCCGTCCGGCTGCGGCAAGTCCACGCTGCTCCGAACGATCAACCGCATGAACGACCTCGTGCCCTCGTACCGATCCGAAGGCCGCATCCTTCTCGACGGCCAGGACCTGTCTGCGAAAGCGGTGGATCCCGTCGCGGTCCGGCGACGGGTCGGGATGGTGTTCCAGAAGCCAAACCCATTCCCCAAGACGGTCTGGGAGAACGTGGCCTTCGGTCCAAAGATCAACGGCTACAAGGGCGATCTCAACGAGCTCGTCGAGCGCAGCCTGCGCCGGGCTGCGCTCTGGGACGACGTGAAGGACAAGCTCAAGCAATCTGGCCTGGCGCTGTCAGGCGGCCAGCAGCAGCGCCTGTGCATCGCGCGCACCATCGCGGTGAATCCTGAGGTGATCCTGATGGACGAGCCGTGCTCGGCCCTGGATCCCCGCTCCACGCTCCAGATCGAGGAGCTGATGGCAGAGCTCAAGCGCGAGTACACGATCGTCATCGTCACGCACAACATGCAGCAGGCCGCTCGCGCGTCGGATACCACCGTGTTCATGACGATGGGCGAGGACCGCGCCGGCTATGTCGTCGAGCAGGGCGAGACGGTCGGCATCTTCACCAACCCGAAGAACCAGCTGACCGAGGACTACGTATCCGGCCGGTTTGGCTGAGCGGAGCGGACCACACGATGACCGACCAACAGCGACTCGGGGAGAGCACGATGGACGCCCAGATCGACGAGCTGATGAGCGACGCCCCCGACGGACCCGCGCCACTCCCCCACCCGGCGCCGCGCGAGGCCCTGGATCGCGAGGAGCAGCTCATCCGCGATTCCGTGTTGCGGATGGGGGCGCTCGTCGAAGCGGCGATCCGCCAGGCAAGCCGGGCACTCACCACGCACGACGCCGACCTCGCTGTCGATGTGATCAAGGGCGACGCGATCATCAACGAGGCCCAGCGCGGGGTCTCGCGGCTCATCGCCGTGACGATCGCCACCCAGCAGCCGGTCGCGCGGGACCTGCGATACCTCCTGACGCTCGATCACGTGACCTACGAGCTCGAGCGGATCGGCGACCACGCCTCGTCGCTGGCCAAGCAGACCGTGAAGCTGGCGCCGGAGCCGCCGCTGGAGGGCTATGTCCACCTGCCCGAGATGGCCGAACGCGGCGCCCAGCTGGTCCATGGGGTGCTCCGGGCGCTCGTCGACGCCGACGCGGTCCAGGCACGCCAGGTCGCCGTTGACGATGACGAGATCGACCGGCTGTATCACGCAACGTTCGACGAGGTGATCAACCTCATGCGGCGCGATCCCGCCAATGTCGAACGCGGCACCAGGATCATCATCGCGTCGCACTACCTCGAGCGGATCGGCGATCGAGCGACGAACATCGCTGAGGACGTGGTGTACCTCGTGACCGGCGACGTCGAAGACCTGAACCCATGACCGTCCGCCCGATCCGCGTCCTCGTGGTCTGCACGGGCAACTCGGCGCGGAGCGTCATGGCGGAGGCCCTGATCAGGCACAGGGGCGGCGGGCGGTTCGAGGTCCATAGCGCGGGCACGGAGCCGCGCGGGATCAATCCCCTGACCCTGGAGATCCTCGCCGAGGCAGGGATCGATGCCTCCTGGGCACGCTCGAAATCGGTGACCGAGTACCTCGGGCAGGTATTCGACTACGTCATCACCGTCTGTGACGAGGCGCGGCAGGTCTGCCCGGTGTTCCCGGGTGTCCACCAGTCGCTCCATTGGGGCTACGAGGATCCGGCCGAGGCAACAGGCACGGACGAGGAGCGCCTCGCGGTGTTCCGGCGGGTATTCATCCAGTTGGGCGAGCGGATCAACCAGTTCGTGGAGCTGGCGCGACGCGAACGCAACCGGCTTGAAACTGCCGTGGCGACGAGGGAGACCTGACCGGGTACCCTCACCCGGACGTGATGGAGCTCTACCTCTTGCGCCATGCCCATGCCGGCGACCCAGCGACGTGGGACGGCCCGGACGAGCGCCGGCCGCTATCGGACAAGGGCGAGAAGCAGTCGGACCGCCTGGGGCGATTCCTGGCCGGGATCGGCTTCCAGTCCGACGCCATCATCACCTCGCCCAAGGTTCGCGCGGCACAGACCGCGAAAATCGTCGCCCATCGCCTCGGGCTCCCCGTGGGCGAGGACGAGCGGCTGGCCGGCGAGGTCAGCATCGGGAACCTCGAGGCCATCCTGCGGGATGCGGGCGACCCGACCCGGCCGGTCATCGTCGGGCACGACCCCGACTTCACCGAGCTCGTGGCAATCCTGTGTGGCGCGACCCGCGTCCCAATGAGGAAGGGGGCGTTGGCGAGGATCGACGTTCCCCGACCCCTCGAGCCCGGTGGCGGGACGCTCCGCTGGCTCGTCCCGCCGGACTTGCTCAAGCCCGAGCACTGACCCCGGCGTTCAGGCGTCGGCTGTGGCGGTGACCGTCGCGGTGGCACGGGCGGCCTGACGGCGTGCGATCAGATCGCCGACCGGCACAAGCTGACCCGGGATCAAGCTGCCGGCGAGGGTGTTCAACCGCTCAGCCGTGTCGGGGGCCAGCCGGTACCAGATCGTCTGGCCCCGGCGCTCGGTGGTGACGACGCCGGCCTCCCTGAGCACCTTGAGGTGGTGGGACACCGTCGGCTGCCCGACGTCGCAGCACGAGGTGAAGTCGCAGGCGCACGTTGCGGTGTCCTGGGCGAGTTGGCGAACGATGGCCAGGCGGGTCGGGTCGGCAAGTGCGGAGAGCAGCCGGACCTCGGGGTCCAGGCTGGTGGTTCGAGCGCGGGTCATGTCCAAAAGCATATCGTCAAACTTCGATATTGACAACAGTCAATACATGGGCCATATTGACGCTCGTCGATACACGCGAAACGCCCAGGAGGATTTGATGGACCGACAGCCCGACCGGAACGACTCGCTCGTCAGCTGGATGATCGCCGGCGGCGCCCGACTCGACCAACCCGACACTCGGCACGTTTCGCACCTCGTCGCCCTTCGCGATGCTGCCCGTGATGCAAACCATGGCTCGCCGCTCGCGCGTCTGACGGCATGGTTCGGGCCGCGATCGGGTGTCGCGTCGGCCGGTGCGGCTTCGGCCGACGTCACGACCTGCTGCGCACCGGCCTGACCCGCCGCCCACCGAACGCGAGGACTCCGATGACTACGACCGAGACCAGCGCCGCCATCGATCCGATCGTCGACGAAGTCCGCGCGAGATACGCCGGCGCGGCGCGAGCAGTGCTTGACCGCGAGCCAAACCCCGCGGCGGCCGCGTGTTGCCCTCCGTCCGAGGACGCAGGCTTCGGCCAGATCCTGTACAGCCATCTCGAGCGGGACAGCCTGCCCGATGCGGCCGTGCTGGCCAGCCTGGGCTGCGGGAATCCAACGGCCGTCGCCGAGCTCAAATCGGGCGAGATCGTCCTGGACCTGGGCTCCGGTGGCGGCATCGACGTGCTCCTGTCGGCCAAACGGGTCGGGCAGAGCGGCTTCGCCTTCGGGCTCGACATGACCGACGAGATGCTCGCGCTCGCCCGTCGCAACGCGAGCGAGGCGGGCATGACCAACGTCGAGTTCCTGAAGGGACAGATCGAGGCGATCCCACTCGACGCCGATGCAGTCGACGTCGTCATCAGCAACTGCGTCGTCAACCTCTCGACAGACAAGGCCGCCGTCTTCGCCGAGATCGCCCGGGTCCTCCGTCCGGGGGGCCGAATGGGGATCAGCGACGTCGTCGCCGATGACACCCTCAGCCCCGAGGAACGAGCGGCACGTGGCAGCTTCGTCGGCTGCATCGCCGGGGCGCTGTCATTCGCCGAATACCGCGCCGGCCTCGAGTCGGTCGGACTCGTGGACATCGCCGTGACGCCGACCCACAGCGTGGGCGACGGGTTGCACAGCGCGATCGTCCGGGCCACGAAGCCCGCGGGTTGGTCGTCCGCCGACGTCCGCCCCGTCAGTCTGCCGGCTCCCCTGCCCGGCCTGCCGGTCCTCGCCGGGTCATCGTGCTGCGGCGGAACCGGCTGCTGCTGAGGCGATTTACTCCGCGCTGACGGGGAACGGCAGGGCAATCGGGTCGCTCGCGAGCCGGCTCCGGCCGTCGGCGTCGAACCGGTCGAGCCCGAGATCGCCGACGTCGATCAGGTTGGATCGGCCCTCCAGGGCAAGATCGGCGGCGACCCGGGCGACGCCTGGACCCCACATCATCCCGTGGCCGCCCGCTGACGCGACGGTGACGCCTTCTGTCCGGGTGCCCTCTGACGTGATCGCAGGGCCGATGATCGGCAGGTGATCGGGGGTGTAGTCGATCGTGGCCGCCCAGATCCGTCGAAGACCGAGCTCGCGGGTGACGGGCACGAAACCGGCCAGCCTCGCCCTGGCGCGGTCATAGGCCGGCCAATCGATCTCGCGGGCCTCACCGGGTCGCTCGTCGGGATCGCTCCAGCCGAACAGGAGTCCGCCCTCCTCGAGCCGCCAGTAGAGGCCGTCGCCGATGTCGAAGACCATCGGCATCCGGGGCACGTCGAAGACCGGGTGCGGTTCGAGAACCGCGACGGTGTGGCGGGCGGCGCCGGCCGGGATGCGCAACCCAGCCGCCAGACCGACAGCGCGAAGGCTGGGACCCCCGGTCAGGAGCACGCGGTCGGTTTCGATCGCGCCGTTGTCCGTTTCGACCGCGAGCACCCGGGATCCCCCACCCCGCAGCGGTGCCGTCCGCAGCCTGGTGAACGTCGTGCGCTCCCGCAGTTCGACGCCTGCAGCCTGCATCGCCAGCGAGTAGGCGCGCACGTTCCGCGGCGGATCGATCGCGCCGTCGGTCGCCACGTAGCTGCCGCCCCGATGCCCGTCCGGACCAAGCGTGACCGCCCGCGCGCACGCCTCCGCCGCGTCGAGCCAGGCGACGTCGAGACCGTTCGCCCGCTGCATGGCCACGCGTTCGCGACCCGACCGCTCGTCCTCCTCCGTGACCGCGAGGATCAGGTAGCCGAGCTCACGGAACCCCGAATCGGTCCCGTAGGCAGCCTGCTGGCCGTTGTAGAAATCGATGGTCCAGCGTCCGAGGGCCACGGTCGCCGACGTGCCACCCTGGGCACGGACGATCCCGGCCGCCCGCGAGGAGGCGCCGCTCCCGGCGACGCCCCGCTCGAGAACGACCACCCGGCCGGCGCCGCCGGCCTTCGCGAAGACCGACGCCCAGCCGCCGATCGTGCCGGCCCCCACGACCACGAGATCCGCCCGCTCAGCCACTGCGCCAACCTCCAAGCCTGCCGAGGTTAGTCGCCCGGGAAACCTCGTGACCGGTGCGTCGCGCCGCCTGGTCCCGGGTCAGTCGAGCGCCGCTGCTTCGACACACACGGCCACCACGCCCAATCGCTCGAGCCGCTCGAACGTCGGCCGTCGTCGAACGGTCCACGCGGCGACCTCGAGGCCCTCCGCGCGGGCCAGCCCAACCGAAACATTGTCCACGGCGTGCCATTCGACCGAAACGCCGCGGCAGCCGAGCCCGCGGGCGAGCTCGATCGTCACGTCGTCCAGGACCCTGGTGTTGAGCCATCGAGGCCAGGTCGGAGCACGCCGGCCCACGGCCGCGAGGGCCGCGCCATCGAACGATGAGATCACGGCGTTGTGGAGCTCCGGGCCACGGCCGGCGGCGAGGACCTCGACCACCACCGGGCCCGGATCCACCTTGAGCTCGACGTCGAGGAAGGCTCGATGGCCGGCGACGAGGAGCACATCCGCAAGCGTCGGGATGCCGAGGTCGAGGAGGGCCGTGGACGACAGCGCATCGACGCGTTCCGGCCTGCCCTGGACGCGGAACAGGGTCTCGTCATGACACACCACGGGAACGCCGTCGGCTGCGAGGCGGACGTCGAACTCGAGGCCGTCGCAGGCGGGGTTCGCGAGGGCCGCCTCGAACGCGGCAAGCGTGTTCTCCCTGGCTCGACGCCAGTCGCCCCGATGCGCCAGCCGCAGGGACCGTGGCCGGGTCACGAGGCGGCGACGGCCGCGGATGGTCCAACCTCGAGCCACGCGGCGATCCCGAAGTGATCGCTCGGGTACAGGGTTGGATCCATCGGGTCGGGCCGGTCGAATGCCAACCGGGCGGAGACGACGTCGACCGCTCCGCGGATCCAGATGTAGTCGAGGCACGCCGGATCGCCGTCGACATCCATGCCGGGCGCCTGGATGCCCGAAGGCCAGGTCACGGCAGGTTCTGACCCGTTCGCGGCGGCGTAGGCCGAGCGGTACCCGGCAGCACGCATGCGCCTGGCCGCGGGCTCGTCCGGGTCGGCGTTGAAGTCGCCCATCACGATCTCGGCTGCGGCGCGCGGACCGGCGGCGATCCACCCGAGCAGGCTGGCGGTCTGTTCGTCGCGCTCGTCCGCCCCATCGACCTCATGGTGGAGGTGGGTCACCACCACCAGCACGTCCACGCCGGCCTCGAGAGGCACGATGGCCCGAAGGGCAGACCGGTTTCGGCTCAGCTCGAGCCGGTCGATCATTGTCGCGGTCATCGGCTCGCAGACGAGGAGCGCGTTGCCGTACTCGGGCCGGCCCGCCCAGCCCCGGAACGCAGCATAGGTGCTGTCGCCGGCCGCACCGATGAGGCGGTCCTGCTGCATCGGATAGACGACCTCCTGGAGCCCCAGCACGTCCGGCTGGAGTACGGCCATGTCCGCGAGCAGCAGCGGCAGCCGCTCGAACCAGCGATCCGCCAGGTTCCGGATGTTGAGGGTCGCGACGTGCAGCCTGGCCATGCGTCTCCTGCCGCTGTATCAACTAGTCCGAGGCGTCTGCGATCGAGACGCTGAACGAGAACGTCGACCCAGTCCCTTCGACCGACTCGACCCAGATCGTCCCACCATGCTGGTCGATGATGTGCCGAGCGATCGCGAGGCCAAGCCCGGTCCCACCGGTCTCCCCTCTGACCCGCGCCCGATCCACCTTGTAGAAGCGCTCGAAGATGCGCGCCTGGGCCGCCTTCGGGATGCCGACCCCGCGGTCCGACACCGAGCTCACGACGCGACCGTCCTTGACGGCGACCGTCACGACGACGTCGCCGCCGTCAGGACTGAACTTGACCGCGTTGTGGAGCAGGTTGACGAACACCTGTCCGAGCCGAGCCTCGTCGCCGCGAACGGATGGCAGGTTGCGGGCCACGTCGACGCGCAGGGTGACGCCCTGGCGATCGGCGAAGAGGCGGAGGCGTTCGGTCGACTCGGTGGCGATCTCGCCAACGTCCAGCAAGTCGACCGCACTGATGGTCCCGCCGCTCTCGATCCTGGACAGGTCCAGGAGCTCGCTCACCATCTGGACGAGATGACCGGTCTCGACCTCGATCTTGCCGATCCGGTCGCGCATCTTGGCCGGGATCGCAGCCCCGGCTGCGTCCGCCTCGCGGGTCAGCGTCTCGGCGAGGAGGCTGACCGTGGTCAGCGGCGTGCGGAGCTCGTGGGACAGGTTGTCGATGAACTCGGCCCGGATCTGCTGGAGACGGCGGAGCTCCGAGACGTCCTCGAGGACGAGCCACGCACCGCCCGACGACGATCGCCTCGCCCGGACCAGGAGGCGGCGGCCGTCGGGCTCGGCCTGGCCGATCTCCCCGGTCGCGGAGCCCTGGTCGAGCGCCGCGCGGACGATCGACTCGACGTGGGCGTCGAGGAACGCCTCGATGATAGTGCGGCCGATGAGCCCGCCCGGCGTGCGCCGCAGAAACGTGTGGGCTGCCGCGTTGGCGCCGGCGATCCGGAGACTCGGATCCACCGAGACCACGCCCTGGGCGAGCGACTCGATGAGCAGGTCGTGATCGTGCCGATCCGCCGCCAGCTCGACCTCGAACCGGGTGTTCTGGTCGCGGAGAGCGGCAACCGCGCTCACCAGATCTGCGCTCGGGGACGCGCCGGCTACGCCACGGACGCTGGCGACGAGACGGCGGCCCCGGACGACGACGACGGCCAGTCCCAGGACCAGGATCGCCGAGACTGCGACGAGGACCGGCTCCATGGCGCGAGCATCGCACAGCGCGGGCTCCGCCCGTGCCGGTGCGCCGCTCAGCCGGCCGGTGGGCGCCGAACGCGAGCGACGGCAGGTTCCTCCGGCAGGAACCTCGGCCGCCACGGAGCCGTGAGCGCGGCGTAGGTCGCGGGCGAGAAGGCGTGTCGGAGCACGAGCAGGTGCGCGAGTCGTGCGGCCGCACGGCGCGCCGGGGAGAGCACACGACGATCCAGCCCGGCATCGGGCAGGGCGACCGCGGCATCCTGAGCCGCGAGCACGGAGGACACGCGTAACGCCTCGTCGTCGTCGGGTGACGTGCCGGGCGGCCACGGATCGTCGCCGAGGCGATCCCGTCCACCATGCGCCGCGAGCGCCGCGACGCCACCACGGTCCAGCCTCTGGAGGAGGGCGACGAGGGAGCGGATCTGCGAACCGTTCGGGCCGTATCGCGGCTGGCCGATCGCGGCGTCCCAGCCACGGGTCAAGCGCTCCGCGGTCCTGGCGCGGAACGGCTCACTCAGCAGGTCGTCGAGGAACGAGCCGAGGACAAGCTCCGCCGCATACGCGTCGATCGTGTCCCGGATCCCGGGTCGCGCGGCAGATTCCGTCGACAGGCGTCGAGCGACCTCACCTTCGATCGCTTCGAGGGCGATCCGACGATCGTCGGGCAGGAAGCGCCGGATCGTCGCGCCGAAGGCGATCGGTGCCGGGTCGGCCGCGGCCAGCCGGTCGAGCTCGTCGGCGTTGAGGGCCGAGACGCGCTCGAGGAATTCGGCCATGGGATCGACCGGCGGCCTTGGTGGTCGCGTCGCCCGCTCGACCGGCGCGGCGTGCGGCGAAGTGGGGCTGCGCGGATGCCAGCCGTGTCCGCGCGCGCCCGCCCTGCCATGACCCCGTTCACGGTCGTATCGCTCGCGCATCGCGGGGTCGCTCAACCAGTCGTGAGCGACGTTGATCCGCTTGGCGCGTTCGAGGCTGCTCTCGCCGGCAACATCCGGATGGTGGCGGCGCAGCAAGGCCCTCCAGGCGATCTCGATCGCCTCCGGACTCGCGTCGGTCGGCACCTCCAACCGGGCGTAGAGGTCCTCCGTCGGGAGCATGGGTCGTGGCATCGACGAAATCCTAGTGGCCCATGGCGTCGTCGCTCGCTAGACTCCGCCCGTGAGCTTCTTGCAGCGAGCCCGCGAAGCCGCCGAGGCGGCGGCCGGCAGCGCCCAGCAGGCCGCCGAGGCGGCCCGGACCAAGGCGACCGAGGTAAGCCGGTCTGCACAGGACCCGACCATGCACGAGCGCCTGAGCAAGCAGGCCAAGGACGCGATGGGCCAGGCCCGCAAGGGCATGGCGACCGTGGTCGAGAAGATCGATCCGGCCACCCTCGCCGAGCTGGTCATCAAGGCGACCGCCCTGCAGGAAAAGACAAACGCCTCGCTCCGCGACAAGAAATCGCCGTATCGGATCGCGGAGATCTCCATCACGGCGTCGATCCCACCCGGCGTGTCGTTCGTCATCAGCCGGATCGACGAGGGCGAAATCCTGTCAGGGACGGCGGTGACCTCGGCCGAGCTGATCGAGACGCTGCCGGTGCTGGATGAGCACGTCATCGCGCTCGACGGCACTACGGGCGACCTCTCGGACGAGGAACCGCAGACCGCCCCGTAGGGCCAGCTCGCGGTCAGGGAGCCAACCGTTCCGGTCAGCGAGCCCGACCATTCCGCTCAGGCTTTGCGGATGAGCGCCTCGACGTCTTCAATTGGTCGGGTCGCCCGCTCGCCGGTCTTCCGTTCGGTGACTTCGACGCCGCCCGCAGCGAGCGACCGCGGGCTGACGGTCAGGATCCAGGGCATCCCGAGGAGCTCGGCGTCGGTGAACTTGACTCCCGGCGATTCGTCGCGGTCATCCCAGAGGATCTCGTGCCCCGCTTCGATCGACATGGCGTGCAGACGCTCCGCGAGCTCCGTGACCTTGGGCTCCTTCGCCGCGCCGATCGACACCAGGTGTGCTGAGTACGGTGCGACCTCGGCCGGCCAGACGATCCCTTTCTCGTCGTGGTGCTCCTCGACGATGCAGGCGACGTTCCGGCCGATGCCGATGCCATAGCAGCCCATGACGATGGAGTGCGCGACCCCGTCCTCGCCGAGATAGGTCGCATCGAAGGCGTCGGAGTACTTGGTGCCGAGCTTGAAGATGTTGCCGACCTCGATCCCGTTGCGCAGGATGACCGGCTGGCCACAGGTTGGGCAGCGATCGCCCTCCACGGCGTTCGTCAGGTCGGTGACGACATCGGCCTGGAAATCGCGCCCGTGGTTCACGTTCCGATAGTGAAACCCTTCCCGGTTGGCGCCGGCGACGAGGTTGGCGGAACCCGCAGCGAGATCGTCGACGACCACGACGGTGTCGTGCGCACCGATCGGCGACCCATAGCCGGGCTCCATCCCCGCGGCCTTGATCTCGTCGACGGTCGCCGGGCGGATGCCGCCGGTCGCCTTGACCGCGTTGAGCAGCTTCGTCTCATTGACCTCGTGGTCGCCACGGACGATCGCGGTGACCAGGCGCCCGTCGCCGGTCTTGAAGAACGCGGCCTTCGCCGTCCGTTCGGGTCCGATCCCAAGGAACGCTGCGAGCTTGGCGATCGTGGTCGTCCCGGGCGTGGCGACTTCCTCGAGCGGGAGTGGATCCTCCTTCGGAGGGAAGGGCCGCGGGATCATGGCGACCTGTCGATTGGCCGCGTAACCGCACGCTTCGCACAGGACCAGGACGTCCTCGCCGGCGGGGTTGAGGACCATGAACTCGTGGGCCAGCGAGCCGCCCATCATCCCGACGTCGGACGACACGGCGATCGTCTTGAGCCCAAGCCGCTCGAAGATCCGGACATACGCCCCGTGTTGCGCCCAATAGCTCGCGTCCAGCCCGGCCTCGTCCCGATCCATGCTGTAGGCGTCCTTCATCACGAATTCGCGGACGCGGATCAGGCCACCCCTCGCGCGTGGCTCGTCCCGCCACTTCGTCTGGAAGTGGTAGACCATCATCGGCAGTTGGCGGTAGCTCCGGACGATCTCGGCCAGCAGCATCGCCACGACCTCTTCGTGGGTCATCGCCAGGACCATGTCGCGTCCCGCGCGATCCTTGAACCGCCCGAGCTCGGGACCGACGGCGTCGTACCGCCCGCTCGCGCGCCACACGTCCGCTGGGTGGACGACCGGCATCTCCATCTCCTGGGAGCCGATCCGGTCCATCTCCTCGCGGACGACCTGTTCCACCCGCTTGTTGACCCGGAAGCCGAGCGGCAGGAGCGAGTAGATCCCCGATCCCAGCTGGCGCATGTAGCCGGCACGGACGAGCAACCGGTGCGACGGCATCTCGGCATCGGCAGGATCGTCGCGGAGCGTGGTGAAGAAGAGGCTTGAAAGACGCATCGGCGAAGGATAGCCGCCAAAGCCGTTCCGGAGCAGCGGCGCGGCGCTACGATCGGCGTCGCATGGAAGGCGTCACGCTGCTCCTCGTGGTGGTCATCGTGCTGGCGATCGCGTTCGACTACATCAACGGGTTCCACGACACGGCCAACGCGATCGCCACGTCCGTGGCAACGAGGGCCCTCCATCCGCGCCAGGCGATCGTCATGGCGGCGGCGTTCAACTTCATCGGCGCGTTCGCCGGCACGGCGGTCGCCAAAACCATCGGGTCCGGCCTCGTCCGGGAGGAGACCACGACCCAGGGCGTCGTCGTTGCGGCGTTGGTCGGGGCGATCGTCTGGAACCTGATCACGTGGGCTCGAGGGCTACCGAGCTCGAGCAGTCACGCGCTCATCGGGGGCCTCATCGGCGCGACGCTGATCGCGTCGGGCACGGGGGCACTGCAGGTCGACGGGATCGTCGGCAAGGTCCTCGTCCCGATGATCGTCTCGCCGCTGATCGGGTTCGCCGGGGCGTTCGCGCTCATGGTCGGGATCTACTGGGTCTTCCGGAACGCGCATCGACGACCGCTGGGTCGCATCTTTCGCCGCGTCCAGGTCGTCTCGGCAGGGTTCATGGCCTTCTCACACGGATCGAACGACGCCCAGAAGACGATGGGGATCATCACCCTCGCCCTGTTCTCGGCCGGCGTGATCGACGACGTCACGGTGCCGACCTGGGTGATCGTCGTGGCCGCGACCGCCCTGTCGCTCGGCACGGCCATCGGCGGGTGGCGCATCATGCGGACCATGGGCCATCGCGTCGCCGACCTCGAGCCGGTCCACGGATTCGCAGCCGAAACGACGGCCGCCACGATCCTGTTCACGACGGCACATTTCGGCATCCCGGTGTCGACGACACACGTGATCTCGAGCGCGATCATGGGCGTCGGCTCCAGTCGTGGACCACGAGGCGTCCGGTGGGGCGTCGCGCGCAACATCCTCGGGGCGTGGGTGGTCACGATCCCGGCGGCGGCCCTGGTTGCGGCGGCGACCTGGATCGTGCTCAACCTCGTTGGCCTCGGATGAGGCGTAGATCGGGCGCCCGTTTGGAGCAACATCGATGACGTTCCGCCTGCTCCCCAAGGACGTGAAGTTCTTCGACCTGTTCATCGAGGATGGCCTCAACCTCGAGCAGGCGGCCGGACGGCTGCGCGAGATGATCGACGTCTTCGATCGGCTGGACGAACGCGTCGCCGAGATCCAGGCGCTCGAGAAGCGCGGTGACGAGATCGACCGGGAGATCAACCGGCGCCTCGAGGACGCGTTCGTGACGCCATTCGACCGCGAGGACATCCACGAGCTCACGGTCCGCCTCGATGACGTCGTCGACGGCATCCAGGCGATCGCGGAGACACTCGTCATCTACGACGTCAAGCAGCCGACCGACGAGGCACGCCGCCTCGCGGCGATCATCGCCGAACAATCCGTGGAACTCGTGGCCGCGCTGCGGGGCCTCGACGGGCTCAAGGGCCTGGAGCCACATCTCAAGAAGGTCCACGACCTCGAGCACGAGGCGGATGGCCTCTCACGCGCCGCCGTCGCTCGGCTCTTTCGGGAGGCCGGCGATCCGCTCGAGGTCATCAAGTGGCGCGACCTGTATGCCGCGCTCGAGGACGCGATCGATGCCGCCGAGGACGCTGCGGAGGCGATCGAGCGGATGAACCACAAGGCCAGCTGACCGGCCTACCGCAAGCCTGTCCGCCCGAGCTGGCCTACGTCGGTCGGCGGAACACGTAGCCCACGCCGCGGACGGTGTGGATGAACTCGGGGTTGCCCGGATCGTTCTCGATCCGGCTGCGCAGCCAGTGGACGTGGACATCGACGGTTCGCGTTTCACCGCCGTAGTCGTAGCCCCAGACGTGCTCGAGCAGCTGATCCCGGGTGAACACCTGGCCCGGATGACGGATCAGGAATGCGAGCAGCTCGAACGCCTTGGGCTTGATCGGCAGGACCTCACCGTCCCGGAGCAGCCGATGACCGCCGAGATCCGCCTGGACGGTGCCCAGGTCGATCACCGCCGGCGGCCCGTCGATCGCGACGGCCTGCTCCGACCGGCGGAACAGCGCCCGGATCCGGGCTGACAGCTCGCGGAGGCTGAATGGCTTGGTGACGTAGTCGTCGGCCCCGAGCTCGAGTCCGACGACCTTGTCGAGCTCCGAGTCCTTGGCGGTCAGCATGACGATCGGCACGCCCGACTCTGCACGGATGATCCGGCAGACCTCGATCCCGGACAGCTCGGGGAGCATCAGGTCCAGCAGGACGAGGTCCGGGCGTTCCGCCCGAAAGCGGGTCAGGGCCTCACGGCCGTCAGCGGCCGATACGACCCGGAACCCATCCGCCTCCAGGGCGTCGACGAGCGTCTCGCGAAGCGTGGGCTCGTCGTCGACGACGAGGATCGTGCGTGCCATCTCGGACCAGCATAGCCAGCCGTGTTAACACGGCATTGACGCTAGCAGGTGGCGGGCCAGTGGCGTGCCGTCAGGCGTACTGGCCCTTGACCCGCTCCGGCAGCTGCATGAAGTACTCGACGAAGTCCACGCACCGGCCCTCGTCGTCGAACTCGAGGGTCCAGTTGTTGAAATACAGGTCGCGGAGCGTTCCGTCGGGCTTCGTGTAGCGGCTCTCGCCGATGACCGCTGCACGCTGGCCGTCCACGGCAAACGGCTTGTACCAGGCGTCCCAACTGTCTGGTTCGTCGCGATCGTCACGCCAGGACGCAACGATCGCCTCTCGCCCGCGGACCGTGTCTTCCTCCCAGGGATGGAACTTGTACACGGCGTCTTCGGCGAACAGGTCGCCGATCTCGTCCACGTCATAGGAGCGCCAGGCCGCCACGTAGCGGTCGAGCCAGCGCTGGACGTCGTCATGGGTCATTGTCGTGATCGCTCCTCAGCGTTGGTGGTCGTCGGGCAGGGTATCGCGGGTATCGGTTCCAAGCGTTTGCGCGAAGGCCGCGATCAGCATCCAGGGCGTGACGATGGCGAACAGTGCGAGCAAGGCTTCCATGTCCGGATCTTGCCAGGCAAACCTGACAGAAAGTGACATGTATGTCGCCCAGGTCAGACCGCCGGCAACGCCTCCAGGGCGCGATCCAGACGTTCGAGCGTGCGCTCACGACCGAGGGCGACCAGCGTGTCAAAGAGCGGTGGCGTCGCCGTCCGGCCAGTCACCGCGACGCGGATGGCCATGAACAGGTCGCCCGCCTTCCAGCCGCGCTCCTCGGCGAGGGCGCGAAGCGGCGGTTCCAACTCCTCGGCTTCGAAGGCCACCGCACCCACCGCTTCGATGGTGGCGCGAGCTGCGGCCAGACCGTCCCGAGTCGTCGACGGGTCCCAGCGCTTCGGAACGAGGACCGCAGGATCGACGGCCACGCGATCGAGCCACAGGAAGCCAGCCAGGTCGCCGATCGAGCCCAGCGTCGGGAGCCGCTCCTGGACGACCGGCAGCAGCGCCCGGAGCTCGTCGTCAGGCGGCATCCGGTCGATACGGCCGGCGCGCAGCTCGGTCTCGACGAACGGCCGGAGGCGCTCGATCAGCTCGTCGGCGTCGAGGCGGCGGATCCACTGGCCGTTGAGCCACTCGAGACGCTCGCGGTCGAAGACGGCGCCGCCCTTGTGGACGGCCTCGAGCTCGAACCGCTCGACGATGTCCTCGAGCGAGAGCACTTCCTCCTCGGTTCCCGTCGCCCAGCCGAGGAGCGCCAGGTAGTTGACGAGAGCCTCGCGGATGAAGCCCTCGGCGATGTAGTCCGAGACCGCGGTCTGGCTCTTGCGCTTGCTCATCTTGCTGCGGTCGGGGTTCAGGATGAGCGGAAGGTGGGCGAATCTCGGCTCCGGGTACCCGAGGGCTCGGAACATCAGGATCTGTTTCGGGGTGTTGGACAGGTGGTCCTCGCCCCGGATCACGTGGCTCATCTCCATGGCCGCGTCATCGACGACCACCGTGAAGTTGTAGAGCGGCGAGCCATCGGCGCGAACGATCACGAAGTCGCCGCCGAGGTTGGACACGTCGATCTCGACATGCCCGCGCACGATGTCGTCGAACCCGACCACGCCCTGGCCGACGCGGAATCGAAGGGCGCCGCGCTGCCCTTCTGCCACGCGGGCCGCGCGCTCCTCGCTTGTCAGTGTCGAACATCGGCCGACGTACCTCGGCGGCTCGTGGGCGGCTTCCTGCGCCTTGCGGTCGGCAGCGAGCTGCTCCGGCGAACAGAAGCACGGGTAGGCCTGGTCCGCGGCCAGCAGCCGGTCCGCGGCGGCGGTGTATGACGGCAACCGTTCCATCTGGCGATATGGCGCGTGCGGCCCGCGAGCGGCTTCGCCGGCAACTTCCGGACCCTCGTCCCACTTGAGACCGAGCCAGTGCAGCCCGTCGAGGATGTCCTTTTCGTAGGCAAGCGACCCGCGCGCCTGATCGGTGTCCTCGAGGCGCAGGACGAAGGTGCCCCCGGTGTGCCGGGCGTAGAGGTAGTTGAACAGCGCCGTGCGGGCCGTCCCGATGTGGAGTGGACCGGTTGGACTCGGGGCGATCCGGACGCGCGGGGGCGTCGTGGTCATCGCGGGCCGCGCTTCGACACCTGCGCCGGCACCTTGTGGAACAGGTCCGCGCTGGCGGTCCCGGGCAGGACCCGCACGAGAGCGGCCGGACGGAGGCCGAGCGTGGCGCGACCGCGTGGACCCTCGAGCGTCAGTGAATCGAGCGACTCGCTCCGGGCAAGCACGGTGATCGCGGCGCCCGGGGTCAATGCCCGTGCTTCGAGGTATGACAGCAGACCGGCGTCCTCCTCGGCCTCCTCGGTGATCCGGTAGACCGTCGCCGCCTCGCCCGCTTCGACTTCGCTCAACGGGACGCCGGCCGGCCGCCTCCGGGCGGTCTCGGCGTCGATCGGATTGCCGTGCGGACACGTCTCCGGGTGACCCAGCATCTCGTCGAGACGGGCTTCGACCCTTGGCGAGATGGCGCCCTGGAGCCGCATCGCCTCTTCGTCGGACTCCGCCCACCCGAGGCCCACGACCTCCGTCAGGAGCCACTCGAGCAGCGCGTGTCGGCGGAAGATGGCATCGGCCGCCGCTCGACCGGCCGGGCTGAGGTGGAGGTTGCGCGCCTCCGCGTGGACGACGAGACCGTCGCTTGCGAGCCGCCGGAACATCTCGCTGGCGGCCTGGGTGGTGACACCGAGGTGGCGGGCGATTTGCGCGGCGTTGACCCGGCCTGCGTCCTCGGCTCCGGCCATTACCCGCAGGGCGAGCAGGTACTCCTGGGCGGCCGAGGACAGGTCGCGGGGGTCATGTCGACGAGGCATGACCTCAGGATACGGGACGGGCCGGACGGCCACCGAAACGGACGCGGCGCACGATCGCGATGCCGAGCCCGCTCAGCCAGGCCACCACCAGGAGCGCTCCAAGTGCCGCGCGGCGCGATCCCTCATCCGCGGCGGTTCCGGTGGCGGACAGGATGAGGGTTGCGGCCGTCGCAGCGGCGAGCAGCACCAGGGCGGCACCTGCGGCGATCGCGGCGATCTCCGGCACGAGGAACAGGCCGGCAAGCACGATCGCCTGCCCGGCGTACGTCAAGGGCGCGACGGACGGGTCGCACGTCGCGGCGAACCGCCCGCACCCGGTGAGCTCGCCGACGAGCCACCCGATCCCGAGTGCGATCGGCAGCCAGCCGAGCACCGCACGGACGGCGCGGCCGCGGAGCCCGCCGGATCGCGGGTCGGTCAAGGCGCGTCCAAGGTCGAGGGCAGCGCGAGTCGGGTCTGGCGCGGGATCGCTCATCGAAGGCGGTTTGTCGTGGGTAGTCGTACGCGCGATCCTGGTCGAAGGCTGCGGCCGGTCTCGGGCGATCCCGTGCCGTTCGTTCGTCCTCCGGCTCCGCTCCGGACGTCGATTCCCACCACGAGCTGGTGGTGTGCGTCGGCGCGGCGCGGTCGCGGCTGTCCGGTCGTGGACCTGGCTCCGCCGTCGCCTCGCGGGCGGCTGCCCCGGCCGTCCCTGCCGCCCCGGCTGTCCGAGCTGGCCCGGCTGGCCCAGCTGCCCCGGGTGTCGCGGCGGCCCTTCGGGCGCGCGCCTGGTACTCGGGTCCGTGCTTGCGTGGGTCGGCGTACTCCTTCGGATTGATCGTCCAGTACGTGCCGCTGGTGGTGCCGTACCAGCTGGCGCCGCCCCAGTCAGGTTCGAACGGTCCGGCGTCGGCTCCGTCGTAGGACGTGGAACCGAGCGTGGCCTTGCCACGGGCCGGGCTCGCCTCGGTGGTCCCGCCGGGCGTTTCGTTCGTTGGCTCGGAGGCTCGCGCACCACCTGGAGCGGACTGGTCACCCGGCTCCCTTCCCTTGCGGCCCGGGCGCGTCGGCCCTGGCCGCGTGGGGCCGGCGCGATTCCCCGAGGCACCCGGTGCCCTTCCTCGCGACTGGGCGCCAGCGGCACCCGGTCCCGAGTCCGTCCGGGACTCGCGGGGCCGGCCGCCGTACGCTCGGCGCGTGGCGTCGGCTCGCTCAGTGTCTGGGGGGGAGGACGGGCGCCGCCGGCTGGTCGAGGCCGCCGGCGCACCCGGTGCCACGGAACCGCCGACGATCTGTTCGTATGCGGCGTGGATCGCCAGGAACCGCGGAAGCGCCACGGCGCCGGCAGCATCGGGGTGGTTGGCCTTCGCGAGGCGTCGATAGGCGCGCTTGACCTCATCGAGCGAGGCGCCGCGCGTCAACCCGAGCGTGCGGTACGGATCGGCGTCGAGGTTCATCGTCAGTCTGGCTCAGGTTCGGCTCCGGTTCGGCCCGCGCGGCCGATTTCGGTCAGCCGATGAGCTCTCCAACCGGTGCCAGCTCGAAGTCCGGGATCGCCTCGGCGGCGGCCCGTCCGTGCGGGTCCAGGGTCACGGGGCGGTGGTAGCGAGCCAGGTCGCGGAGCGCGCCGCCATCGAGCACGCCGGCCTGGCGGAGCGCCTCGACCGATGCCGCCCACGTCCCGCGGTCGGAACCGTCGCCGTCCTCGATCTTGACGGCCATCCCGGTCGCGCCCTCGTCGTTGGTCCCGTTGCGCGGCCCGGGCAGGATGGCCAGTCCGCGGAGTGCCTCCATGCCCGCCTTGCTGACGAGCCGGTTCGGCGTCGCCTTCATGAGCGACGTGTCGAGACGGTCGTGGCGGCCCCCGACCATCTCCGGGAAGGCCAGCATGGCGTCACGGACGCGAACGAGGCCGGCGGCCAGCTCGGATCGCGGGTCGCTCGCCGGGATCGAGGCCGGGTCCGCGAGCATCGCGTAGGCCCGCGCGACCTCGTGGAGCGGGAAGGCGTACGTCTCAACTCCGCAGCCGTCGATCGCGGTCTGGAGCCGGGCGGGTGGCGTCCCGAACGCACGGGCCACCGCCGCGCGATAGGCGATCTGCGAGGGATGAGCGGGCTTCCAGTAGTCCGTTGGGTCCCAACCCTTCAACCGGCACAGGAGGAGCGACACGGTGTGCTGCCCGGAGCACATGTGCCGGATGGGTCCCGGCTTCTCCCCGTCGCGCGCGAGTCGGGCGGCCGTCAGCGCGTCGAGGGGCATGCCTTCCGCGCCGCAGGCCAGGAGCGCCTGGCTGACGCCCGTGCGCCGGTATAGACCCTGGAGGGTTCGGACGTGGAGGTCTTCGCCGCTGTGGGAGCTGGCGAGGATCGCGATCTCGGCTGGTTCGAGGTCGAAGGATTCGATCCCGCCGGCCTCGACGATGGCCATCGCGCCAAACGGCTTGACAGTCGATCGCAGCGTGACGATCCGGTCCGGGTCGCCCAGCTGGCGGATCAGGCGTCCCGCGGCATCGACTTCGACGATGTCGCCGCGATGGACGCTCTCCTCGATGCCGTTGCGGATCTGGCGGACGAGGATTGGCGGGGCGCCCCGAGTTCGCGACGCGCGCACCGTGACCGTGCGCTTGGCACCGGGAATGGCCGGGCTGGCCGAAACAGACAAGGTCGATGGATCTCCGCGTATCGATTTGACGGTCGCGGGCGCGCGCTCGGATCGTGGACCGCGAGGATACCGCGACGGTTGCTACGATGGCACGGCCCGCGGCCCGATTTTCGACGGCCCGAGGCCCGATTCGGCCGATCTCGAAAGCGATTTCTCCCGGAGGTGGTGCGTGCCCGCTCCAACCCTGCACGTCTCAAAGCACCCCGCCGTGCTGCACAAGCTGGCGATCCTGCGCGACGAGAAGACCGAGCCGAAGAAGTTCCGTGAGGTCGTCCGCGAGCTGTCGTGGCTGCTCGGCTACGAGGCGTTGGCCGACGTCGGCGTGCGACCGCTCGACATCCGGACGCCAATGGAACCGATGACCGCCCACGAGCTGGGCGAGCGGATCGGGCTCGTGCCGATCCTGCGAGCCGGTTTGGGCATGGTTGACGCGATGCTCGAGCTGATGCCGACGGCCCAGGTCTGGCACCTGGGGCTGTTCCGGGACGAGCGCACGCTCCGCCCGGTCGAGTACTACAACAAGCTCCCCGACTCCGCGACCGTCGACCTGTGCCTGATCCTCGACCCGATGCTTGCGACGGGCGGATCTGCGACGGCCGCGATCGAGGTCCTGAAGAAGTGGGGCGCGGTGAAGCCGGTGCGGATCAAGCTGGTCAACCTGATCGCGGCGCCCGAAGGAGTCGAGGCGGTCACGACGGCCCACCCGGACGTCGAGATCCACTGCGCGTCACTTGATCGCGGCTTGAACGACCGTGGGTACATCCAGCCTGGGCTAGGTGATGCGGGCGACCGCCAGTTCGGAACCGGCAGGTCGGGCTGACAGGTCGGAGCTGACATGTCGGGGCCAAATCAGGAACGGCCAAGCGGTTCTGAGGTGAGCGAGTGGCGGAGCACATCGCGTTGCTTGGAGACTCGATATTCGACAACGGGGCGTACACGAAGGGCCTCCCCGACGTCGTCACGCACCTTCGCCGGATTCTGCCCGATGGAGTCGCAGCCACACTCCTTGCAGTCGACGGCAACACGACGGCAGACCTCGAGTTGCAGGTCGCGAGGCTCCCCTCCGACGTCAGCCGTGCCGTCGTATCGGTGGGCGGGAACGACGCCATCCTCCACTTGGACGTCCTGGACATCCCCGTCGCCAGTACCAACGCGGCACTTCACCTGTTCGGGGAGCGGGCCCAGGGCTTCGAGACCAGCTATCGCGCAGCGCTGGCCGGCATTCTCCTGCGGGTGCCGAAGACCGTGGTCTGTACGATCTACAACGGCAACCTCTCGGGGGATGAGGCGGTGTCGGCTCGGGTCGGACTGATGCTGTTCAACGACGCCATCCTGCGGGTCGCATTTGAGTGGCACCTTCCCGTAATCGATTTGCGGCTTGTCTGCGTTGAGCCGTCGGACTACGCGAACCCGCTCGAACCGTCCAGTCAGGGCGCGGCAAAGATTGCCAGGGCCATCACCTCCGCGCTGGGCTTCGCGACCGAATCTCCGGCGACGAGCATGGTCGTCGTCGGGTGAGGCGAGACCTCAGGACTTGAGCTTGACCGTAGGTCCCGGCCCGTGACCTATCCTCGGCGCCACTCAATGAGTCGGCCGCTCGTCGGATCGAGCCAAATGAGGCCGGGGGCGTTCGGCGGTTCCGAGCCCGTCTGAAGGGCCGCCGCCCAGCGTCGCGAGGACCCGGGGAAGGCCGATTGGAATATCTCCGGGTAGCGAGCTACGAGCGTTCTGTTCGAGGCGTTCGGCCTGACGACCCAGACCGACGCGACAGTGAACGGCGGTCCGTCGTCGATCGTGGCCGCGAGATCGCTGGCCTCGGCCGCCTTCCGGTTCGTGCTCCGGACTGCTGCACCGAGGTCGCCGAAGGTGTTCCACGCCTCCTGGATGATCAGCATGCGATAGCGGGCGTCGCGGACGCACACGTCGATGGAATGGTTTGGATGCGCTGGTCGCGTTGGCAGCTCAAAGCGTGCCGTTCGGCCGGCTGAACGCGCCAGCTGGAGGAGTCGTTCCTGCATCGCGAGGTGGCCCGCATCCATCGGCTCGCGCGCTTCGCCAAGTGCTCGTGAGAAGGAGACGGCGAGTGGTCGTCCGATGGCGACACCGAGCGCGACCCAGCCGCCCAACGGCAAACGCGCGCCATGCCCTCGTTCAACCTGGCTGACGCGTGTCTGATCGATGCCGGCGAGATCGGCGAGGATTCGCTGCCGCATTCCGAGCTGCTTCCGCCTGATCCGGACCGTCTGCCCAAGCTCCAACGCCATGGCGCTCGAGAGGCGCGCCGCTTCGCGGGTTGGTTCGGCCGGACGCCGTCGAGTCCGTATTCCATCACGCATGAACCACATTCTTAGGATCTGGGCTTTGCCGGCCGTTACGCGTGGCCTTGATCGCGGGTCACGCTTGGCAGAGCTCGCTCGAGCGGGGATTCGGGCCGGAGCGCCTCGGTATGGGAGCCCTTGGGCAGGGCATAGGAATGGAGTTCGTACGTCGTCCCGGAACGGGCCCAGCGGAGCGAGCCGGGGAACGGGCCCGGCGGACGGGCCCGGCGGAACGGGCCCGGCGGAGCGAGCCCGCCGCCCGCCGCCCGCCCGCGCCGCCCGCCCGGGAATCCAAGAGCCGGCCCGATGGGCCGGCTCTTGTGTCTGCGATGGTCGAGGCCACAGCCAACAGCTAGTTGCCGCCTTCGGTGACCTCCACGACGCCCTTCTGGAAGTCCCCGCCCTTGCTGTCCTCGGTGATCCCGGCCAGGGCGGCCGTAGCGAGGTCCGTTCGGTACGCCTCGGCCGGTGGGGCGGCTTTGATGATCCCGGCTTCCAGCGAGACGTCGACCGTCTGCTGCCAGAGGGCCGGATCCATCATCCCGATCCCGTTCGGGGACGGCCAGACCAGGGCGTTGATCTCGTTCATCATCCAGGTCTGGTGGCCGGTTCCCAGCGTGGAGCCGGCGTCCACGGTGTACTGGATGCAGTCATCGGGGTTGGTCCGGCAGTAGATCCAGCCCTGGAACGATGCCTTGAGGAACCGCGTCGCGACATCCTCGTTGCCGGCCTCGGCCAGCCACGCCGCCCGGGCAAAGAGGGCGTCCTGGAGCATCGCGACACCCTCGTCGTTCCAGTTGATGACGTTGAGGTCGGTCGGCTGGTACAGGTTGCCGGTCTCCGGGTTGACCGTCTCGAGCACCTGCGCGTACTCGTTGTAGATCATCGCCTCGGCGACGTCGATCTCACGCGACAGGAGCAGGGTCATGTCGAATGGCTGGATGACCTTCTCGTAATCGACGCCCTGCTCGAGACCGGCCTTCTGTGCGCCGGCCGTGACCTCGAACTCGTTGCCGAAGTCCCAGACTCCGACCTTCTTCCCGGCGAAGTCGGCGGGTCCGGTGATGTTCGAGTCCTTCCAGGACACGGATAGCGTCCCCGAGCGCTGGAAGATCTGGGCGATGTTGACGAGATCCGATGCCGGGCTGCCCTCTCGCGCCTCGAGAACCTTGGGCACCCAACTGATCGTGAACTCGGGCCCATCCGCGGCCGACCCGGCCTGCTGGGGAATGACTTCGGGGCCACCGTCGATGATCGTCACGGCGATCCCGTTGGCCTCGTAGAACCCCTGGTTGACGGCTGCGAAATAGCCGGCGAACTGCGCCTGCGGCGCCCACTGCAGCTGGAGCCGGACCTCATCGAGGCCGGCCTCACCGCTCGGCGCGGCGCTCGGCGCCGAGCTGGCACCACCGCTGCTACAGGCGGCCACGACGAAGCTGGCCACCGCGGCCAGGCTCAGGAACCTCCGGGTTCGATGCATGTGCTCCTCCTCCATGTCGATGGCCAGCTCGATGGCCATTTCGATGCCCAACAGCTCGCGGCGCATGCCGCGGTCGATCTCGGTCCTCCTACGGCTCCTGGCTCCGCACCGAAGCGTGCCAGGGAATGACCACTCGTTCGATGGCGACGGTCGCCAGGTACATCGCGATCCCGGTAACGGCGGCCAGGATGATCGCCGCCCATGTGACGTCGAAGCGTAGAGCGCTGGCGCTCTGGACGACGACGCGTCCGAGGACCTCGCTTGACCCTCCGAAATACTCCCCGACGATGGCGCCGATGAGGCTCAGCGTCGTCCCGATCTTGAGCGCCGTGAAGAAGTATGGCAGGGCGTTGGGCAAGCGCAGCACCCGAAGGATCGTCCACTCCGATGCGGCGTACGAGCGGAGCAGCTCCAGGGCCGCGGGCTCGACCTGGGTCAGCCCTCGCGTGACGTTCACGACCACCGGGAAGAACACCAGCACTGCCACGATCATCATCTTCGACAACGGGTTCAGCACGCCAAACCAGTTGTTCATGAGAGGGGCGAAGGCGATGATCGGCACGGCGCTGGCCCCCACGGCAAGCGGGAGGAGCAGCTCCCGGGCCGTCGCGAACCGGGCGGTGAGGAACGCCACGGCGACGCCCAGTGTGGTGCCGATCGCGAGCCCGCCCATGGCCTCGAGCAACGTCGCTGCGGCGGCCTTGGCGAGCGGCCACCGCCCCGCCGCCCAGTTGTCTCCGAGCGCGGCGACGATCGCCGTCGGAGCCGGGAGTGGCAGCCCACGCAGGTCGATGTTCCGGACCGCAAACTCCCAGGCCCCGATGGTCCCGACGAACACGACGACGGCCGGCAGGTAGAACCAGACCCGCTGGAGCGTCCGGCCCACCGCGGCCGCCCAGCCTCCTGAGCCGCTCGGGCTTGCCGCGGTCGCCGAGGTCACCCGATGCCTCCTTCGGCGATCGCCCGGTCGATCGACCCGACCTCGCCGGCGGCCAGCCCGTCATCCTCGGCGTCCCCGCCTCCCCGGCGGAGCGCCTCTCGCACCGCCGTGACGAGCTCGAAGTAGCGGCGTTGCTCGCGCGTTTCCACGTCGCGGGGCCGTGGCAGGTCGACCTCGATCAAGTCGGTGATCCGACCGGGCCGCGCGCTCATGACCACAACCCGTGACGACAGGAACACGGCTTCCGGGATCGAGTGCGTGACGAACACGATCGTGATCCCGGTCCGCTCCCAGATCCGCAGGACCTCCTGGTTCATCCGCTCGCGGGTCATCTCGTCGAGCGCGCCGAACGGTTCGTCCATCAGCAGGATCGACGGCTCGAAGGCGAGGGCCCGCGCGATCGCCACCCGCTGTTGCATGCCGCCGGAGAGCTGGTACGGGTGGTGATGAAGGAAGTCGCCGAGCTCGACCAGGTCGAGCATCTCCCTGGCCCTCGCGGTTCGGCGGGCGCCGTCGTAGCCCATCAGCTCGAGGGGCAGCTTGACGTTGTCCTCGACCGACCGCCAGTCGAACAGCACCGGCGCCTGGAACACCATCCCGTAGTCGCGATCTCGACGCGCGCGTGAGGCGGGTTTGCCGTTGACGAGCACGGTGCCGCTCGTCGGGGCCACCAGGTCGCCGATGACCCGCAAGAGGGTCGACTTGCCGCACCCGGACGGGCCGATCAGCGAGATGAACTCGCCGCGGCGGATGTCGAGGTCGATCCCCTTGAGCGCCGTGGTCACCGCGGCCGCCCGGGTCACGAACGTCTTGTCGACGTCCTCGATGTGAACGACGACGTCGCTGAAGCCTGCGGCGTCCGCTGGAACGCTCACACCGCTCACACCGCTCATCCTTCGGCTGCCCCGGGCCGGCCACGCAACACGACCACCTCAGCGACCCTGATGGCCAGGAAGAACGAGACCCCGAGGAGCGACGAGACGAGGATCGCGGCCCACAGCTTCTCCGGTCCGGTGATGTACTGCTGGTTGAAGTTGATGATCGCCCGTCCCAGGCCGTCGGGGATGCCGCCTGGGCCCTCGCCGATGATCGCGCCAACGATGGACGCCGTGGCCGCGATCTTCAGGGCAGTGAACAGGTACGGCAAGGATGCTGGCAGGCGCACCTTCCGGTAGGTCGCCCAGCGTCCCGCCGCATAAGACCGCATCAGCTCGAGGGCGCGCGGGTCGGGTGCCCGGAGCCCGCGGATCATGGCGATCGTCACCGGGAAGAACGTCAGGTAGGTCGCGATGATCACGACCGAGGTGACGTTCGGCCCGAAGGCATACACGATCATCGGAGCGAGGGCCACGATCGGGATCGTCTGGCTGGCCACGACGTACGGGACGACGGCTCGCTCCAGCAACCGCGAGTGGACGAAGATCGTGGCGAGGACGAGCCCCAACAAGGCCCCGACGACGAACCCGATCGCCGCTTCACGCCAGGTGTAGAACGCGGCACCAGCGAGGAACTGACCGAGCGATTCGTCGGCGTTTCGTTGAACCGGTGCCGCGAGGGCGCCCAGGATGCTGAACCAGTGGGGCAGGTTCAGGTCGTTCGCGAACGGCCAGCGGAAGGGCGGGTTGTGGTTGATCGCCACGCCGGTCCCGAGCGCGTTCTCGAACCGCCAGGGAACGCCGGCGAGCCACTTGACGGCCTCCCACAGGACGAGCACGGCCACGCCGAACGTGACGAATGTCAGGATCCGTCGGCGTCGCGAGTGGCCCGCCGGGGCGGCTTCGGCCGTCGCGCCGGCCTCGGTCCGGGTCACCCGCGCGCGCAGGTCCAGCGGGCCGGCAGTCGCCATGGGCTAGCCGGTCACCGCCTGATCCGCGATGTCGAGCGCCCGATCGATGATCTCGAACCCTTCCGCGAGCTGCTCGTCCGTGATGCACAGCGGCGGGTTGGTGTGGATCGAGTTGTTGATCACCATCGTGTACAACCCGTTGTCGCGGAAGTACTTGCCGATCGCCTTCATCTCGTCCGACGTGCCGTTGAACGGTGTGAGCGGCGTCCAGGGATCGCGGCTCCGCACGAGGTCGAGGATCCCGAACAGCCCCAGGCTCCGGGTCGCGCCGAGGCTCGGGTGCTTGTCGGCGAGCCGGCGATGGTGGTCCGCCATCACGGGACCCAGCCGCGCGGCGTTCTCGATCAGCCCGTCCTCCTCGTAGACGGAGATGGTCGCGAGGGCGGCGGCGAGGCTGACCGGGTGGCTGCTGTAGGTCAGCCCGCCCGAGTAGAACATGCCCTCAAACTTGTCGGCGACCTTGTGGTTCATGGCCACGGCGCCCAGCGGCAGGTACGAGCTGGTCAGGCCCTTGGCCATGGTCATCAGGTCCGGGGTCACCCCCCAGTGGTCGATGGCAAACCATTTGCCGGTCCGCCCGAAGCCCGCCATGACCTCGTCGGCGACCATCAGGATGTCGTTCCGGTCGCAGATCTCGCGGACGCCCTGGATGTAGCCGTCGGGCGGGATCAGGATGCCGTTGGTCCCCACGATTGTCTCGAGGAAGATGGCCGCGATCGTGTGGGCACCCTCGTAGCGGATCACGTCCTCGAGCCCTTGCAGGCTCTCCGCCACGGGACGGGGTTCGGCCTCTCCCCAGCGGTGGGTATCGGGGTAACGGACGACCCCCACGAGACCCGGTTCGTTGGGCCAGCGGCGCGGATCGCCAGTCAGCGTCATCGCCCCCATCGTCGCGCCGTGGTACGAGCGGTACCGGGCGAGGACCTTGGTGCGGCCTGTGACGTGGCGGGCCATCTTGATCGCGTTCTCGATCGCCTCAGCGCCGCCGAGGGTGAAGAACACCTTGTCGAGGTCACCGGGCAGGATCTCGGCGAGTTTCGCCCCCAGGCGCGCCCGGATCTCCGTCGCGAAGGCCGGCTGGACGAACTGCAACTTCGTCGCCTGGGCCGTGATCGCATCGACCACGCGGCGATCGCCGTGACCGATGTTCACCGACATCAGCTGGCTGTTGAAGTCGAGGATCCGCCGCCCCTCGGGCGTATAGAGATAGACGCCCTCGGCATGGTCGATGGCAATCGGGTCGAGGGCTCCCTGGACAGACCACGAGAAGAAGGTGTGCTCGCGAGAGAGCCGGACGATCTCTTCGCTGGTCAGTGAGTCAGGAGCGGTCGTGATGGCCACGGGTCACCTCGGGGCGGGTCGGGCCTGCGGCGGGACCCGGCGAACAGCGGACTGGCGGCGCTTTCGCCGCCACTGGCGTGCCATTACAGCACAACGATCGATGCCGGGCCACGCTGGTGCTGCCCATGGGACGGCCGATGCGTCCGGTCCGCAGCAGGCGGTCCGCGCCGGCGGTCCGCGCCGGCGTCAGCGCAACGCGAGGATCCGGGTGCGGAGGACCGCGACCAGCGCGATGCACGGCGCGACGGTCAGGATGATCCGCGAGGCGAAATCGTTGATCCGCGGCGTGCTGCTCTCCCCGAGGTACCGCGGCAGCGTCTGGGTCTCGGTCCCACCGACCACAGCCACGAACACGAAGTCGTTCCAGATGCCGATGAAGACGATCGCGGCCGCCGCGCCGATCACGGGTGCTGCGGCGGGCAGGCTCGTCCGAACGATCGCGCCCAGGCGGGAGCAACCGTCGATCCGGGCCGCTCGTTCCAGCTCCACGGGCACCCGCGCGATCGCGCCCCGGACCAGCCAGATCAGGATCGGCGTCCAGTACGCCGCGTTGATCAGCACGAGGCCAAGGACGGTGTCGCGGATTCCCAGGTAGATGAGCAGGTACAGGATCGGGATCGCGAGGGCGATCGGCGGGATGAGCATCACCGCCAGCAGCACGACCAGGAGGACCCTGCCACCACGCCACCGGTAGCGCGCCAGGGGATAGGCGACGAGCAGTGCCGCGCCCAGGGCGACCAGTGTGCCGAGGACGCTGATCGTGATCGTATCGATCGCCGCGCCCTGCCAGACCGGGTCGAACAGCTTCGCGTAGCCGGAGAGGTCGAGGTCGAACGTGAACCTCGGGGGCAGCGGGATGAGCGCTGCGTAGGGCTGCGTGCTGGCGAGGGCGATCCACAGCAGGGGCCCAGCCAGAAAGGCGATGAGGACGATCACCACGGCGGCACTGAGGAACGCTCGCATGAAGCGCCATGCCGGACGAACGAGCGACACCCGCCACGGACCAGGAGGGCCGCGATGTCGGATGGTCGAAGGCGCCGCGGTCTCCGCCGGGGCGGCTCCACGGAGGCGGCGCCCAACGGCGGCCCAAGCGATCCGGCTTGGCCGGGCCAGGGGACTGTCGTCGGCGTCGTCCGGCTTTGTCCGCGGCGCCGCCGTCATCCGCACGACGACCAGGACCAGGCCGGCGATGAACAGGGCCGTGAACGCGCCGAGGACCACGGTCATGGCGGAGCCGTAGCCGAGGCTGATGTCTTCGATGACCCGGTCGAAGATGGCGTGGGCCGCGAGCATGGAACCCGTAGGCGGCGCGCTGGCGGAGAGCGCGTACTGGATCTCGAACACCTGGAGCGCGAGGATCACCTGGAGCAGGCAGGTGGCCACGACGACCGGTGCGATGGCCGGCAGGGTCACGTAGCGGAAGGTCTGCAGCCCCGAGGCGCCGTCGAGGTGCGCTGCCTGGCGGATGCTCGGGGGAACCTGTCGCAGTGCCCCAAGGAACAGGACCGCGAGGAGCGGGATCGCCCGCCACGTCACGGCCACAGCGAGGGCGATCAGCGCGCCAGGTCCATCCCGGATGACGAGCGGTGGCAGACCGGCCTGTTCGAGCAGGTACGTGACCAGCCCGGTGCGTGGCTCGAACAACAGGCGCCACAGGATTCCATCGGCGACCGGCGCCACGGCCCACGGCAGGAGCAGCACGACGACCAGGACGCCCGAGAAGCGCGCGCGTCCGTGGATCAGGACGGCGGCCGTCAATGCCAGGGCGACGGCCCCGATCGACGTGACGACGGCAAAGATGAGCGTGAGCGGCAACGTCCCCAGGAACGCCCGGTCGGTCGGGAGCCGCTCGACATAATTCTGCAAGCCGACGAACGGGGTCAGATCGTCGCGGAGGAGCTCGATCCGGAAGAGACTCATGCCGATGCCCGCCAAGATTGGGGGCAGCACGAACAGGCCTACCAGCAGGATCCCCGGCACCGCCAGCACGATTGCGAACCGGCGTTCCGACAGCCGGTCCAGCCATGCGTTCGGGGAGAATCGACGGCTAGGCCCCGGCGCCATCGACCTCCGCCAGGCAGGCGAGGATCGCGCTCGCCGACCGGTCGATGTCGTCCTCGGTCGTGTGCCAGCTGGACACCGAGATCCGCATCGCCGCCTGCCCTGCCCATGTCGTCCCGCCGAGCCAGCACGTGCCGTCTCGCTGCACGGCAGCGATCACCTCGCGGGTGCGCACGTCGCCGGCCGCCCCATCGGCGTCGCGGCCTCCGAGGGCGTCAAAGCGAACCAGCACCTGGTTGAGGACCACCTCGTTCAGGATCCGGATGCCAGGTCCACCGCGAAGGCGATCGGCCATCCGCCGGGCCAGCGCACAGTCCCGCTCGATCAGGTCGACGAGACCCGAACGTCCGAGGGACCTGAGTGCCGCCATCACGGCGAACCCGCGAGCCCGCCGCGAAGACTCGGGGACCCAGTTGTAGCCGTCCCGTTCCCCGCCGGCGGTCTCGACGTAGTACTCGGCACCGAGCGTCATCGCCCCGTGATGGGCCGCCTTGTCACGCACGAAGACCAGCCCGGAGTCGTACGGCACGTTGAGCCACTTGTGCGCGTCGGTGGACCACGAATCGGCCGTCGCGTGTCCGCGCATCCGGTCGCGCAGCGCCGGGACGGCCGCCGCCCAGATCCCGAACGCACCGTCCACGTGGACCCAGGCGCCACGGTCGTGCGCGATCGGGACGAGCTCGTCCAGCGGATCGAACGCGCCGGTGTTCACGTTGCCGGCCTGGGCGCAGACGATGACCGGGCCATCGATCTTGGCCAGGGTTTCGCGGAGCGCGTCGGGTCGCATCCTGCCCTGATCGTCGGCGGCGATCCGGTGGACACGCTCCCCTTCCCGGCCCAGCCCGAGCATCTGCAGCGAGGCATACACCGTCACGTGCGTTCCTTCGTGGGTGACCACGGTCACCGGCGGGGCACCCTGCAGCCCATGGCGCTCCACGTCCCAGCCGGTGGCCGACAGGACACCATGCCGCGCCGCGGCGAGCGCCGTGAAGTTGGCCATCGTCGCGCCAGTGACGAACCCGACGCTGGTCTCGGGCGGCAGGGCAAGCAGCTCGATCAGCCAGGCGGCGGCGATCTCCTCGGCG
The DNA here is from genome assembly GCA_963809045.1 of uncultured Chloroflexia bacterium. Taxonomy (GTDB): domain Bacteria; phylum Chloroflexota; class Limnocylindria; order Limnocylindrales; family CSP1-4; genus SPCO01. The sequence continues at coordinate 1,175,713 of CAWEHW010000004.1, read as the reverse complement.
ACGGCCGCGGCCGGCGACATGACGTACATCGCGGCGTTCTGGTCCCAAGCGGCCGCAAGCCAGTCCGCGGCAAGGGCCGCCGGCAGGCTGCCACCGACCACGAACCCGAAGAACCGAGGTCCCGCAGTGCCCACGAGCCCCGGCTCGGCGGCCGCCGCCAAGGCTTCGATCACCTCGAGCGGATCGCCAGGATGCGCCGGCAGCGGGCCACCGAGCGCCGTCCGAAGGGCACCCAGATCGACTGGACCGGCCACGGGCCGCTCGGGCAGCGATCCCAGGAAGTCGGCGGCAATGGACGCCGTTCTGGCCAAGAGCTCCCGGGTATCGGACATGTTCGCCTCCGTGTCGATCTGGTGCTAGTGTGACCCGGAGATCTCCGTCAGGAGGATCCAATGGACCGCGCAGCCTTCGGCGCCTGGCTCGTCCGTTACGTGGATGCCTGGCGCCTGAACGATCCAACGGCCATCGGCGACCTGTTCAGCGCCGATGTCCGGTACGCCTTCGATCCGTTCAGCGAGGCCGTCGTCGGCCGGCCGGCCGTCGTCGCCGCATGGCTGAACGAGCCTGACCAGCCCGGTTCGTGGGAGGCCGACTACGAGGTCCTCGCCGTCGACGGGGAGACCTATGTCGCGCACGGTCGGACCCGCTACCTGACCGACGACCGCTCCGACATCGATCGCGAATTCGCGAACGTCTTCGTGTGTCGCTTCGACGATGACGGACGCTGTCGCGAGCTCACCGAGTGGTACATGCGCCGCCGACCGGAGGTCCTGCCGGACTGATCGCGATCAGGGTATCGGCGCCGTGGCGGCCGGCGTGGCCACAGGCCCGGCGACGACCTGCAACGCGCGCGGCCGCGTCCTCATCTCAACCGGAGTCGAGCCAAGGTCACGGTGATCGGCACGGGCGGGCAACGGGTGGACGCTGGTGATCCTCACGCCGGCGGATCGGAACGTGGAGATGTGCGGGGCGTAGCGGCGACGGCCAAAGGCGATCGACGCGAGGTGGCGGATCAACTCCAACTTCGAGAACCCGCGGAAGACCCGAACATCGAACTTTCCGTCGTCGAGCCGCGCATCCGGGGCCACCGTCATGCCGGCTCCAATGAACTGACCGTTTGAGATCGTGACCATCAGGGCGCGGGTTCGGACCAGGCGGTCGTCGAGCTGGATGGTCATGCGCGCCGGCCGATAGCGGATGGCGACCCAGACGCACCGCACGATCGAAAACCAATCCGGATCGTCGAAACGCGCTGCCTCGCGGAAAATCGCGGCGTTCAGGCCGACGGAGCCTGCCTCGTAGAACGGTCGACCACGGGTCTCGCCAACGTCGATCGTCCTGACCCGGCCCACCGCGAGGATGGCCGCCGCCTGGTCGACATCCCGCGGGATCTCGAGCGACCGGGCGATGTTCATGACGCTGCCCATCGGCAGGATCCCCAAGGCCGCCGAGGTCCCCAGCAGCTGGTTGGCGACCAGCCCGGTCGTGCCGTCCCCACCCGCGGCAACGACGATATCCACCCCATCAGCGACGGCTGCCCGACACGCGTTCTCGGCTTCCGCCTCGGAGGCCGCGACGACCAGATCATCGCCCAGGCCGTGCTGGGCCATCACGGCCCGAACGCCCGCACTGGTTCCGGAGCTGATCGGTACGCCGCCCTTCGAGCCGGCATTCGGGTTCAAGATCACCCGATAGCGACGCGCCGTGATGGGGCTCCCCTCTGCCGGATCCTCGCCGGTGTCGATCACGGCCGCGCTCCGGACCGCCGGGCCTTGAGCCGTCGATAGAGGCTGGCCACCCCGATCAGATAGCTCGTGCCGATCATGTACGAGGCGAGCACGTCGGTGAACCAGTGGTGTCCCTGCTGGATGCGGCTGGGACCTACCAGCGCCACGAGCGCAACGAGCAACGTATTGACCGGCCGACGGGCCGGGAGGGCCGGAGCAAGCGCGTACAGCAGGTACGCAAGGAATCCGTACACCCCGACATAGGTCAGCACGTGCCCGCTCGGAAAGCCCGAGCCACCGAGGGGCGCGACCGCCACCCTGAGGTCGGTGCCGGCGATCGGGCGAGGGCGATTCATCACTGCTTTCAGGCCGGTCGCCAGGAGGGCCGTCCCCCACGCGACCAGAAAGCAGGCGGCCTCCAGCCGGAGCCGGAACAGCGCGAGCAACGCGGTGATCGTGGCCGGGATCAGCCGGCTCTGCGGAGGAAAACCGGGCCAGGACACCAGCCTGAGCAGCCGATCGAGGATGGGATGAGCGCGAGCCTGCAGCCGCATCGTCATGGCGAGGTCGAAGGCGTCGGTCCGGCGCGCTCGGACTACGGCGAACGTCGCGGCAAATCCTGCCAGACCCGCCCAGGCAACTCGGGCCGCATGCCGCCCGCGCGAAACGGCAATGGCCGGCGGGAGGACGTCAACTGGATGTTGGTCCGATGTCGTGGATGCCATCGGCCGAGCATGCGTTCGACGGCGCAGGCCCCGCGTTCGCGCGCGCTCGTTCGGACTGTCAGACGTGTTGCAACCCGCTGGCAGATGCCGGCGCAGACGGTGTACCCTGCCCTCTCTTCGACCCTCGAACACACCCGTGTGAGGTGCCCTGCCGATGCCCCGAACCGTCCGCGGCGCGCTCGTCCAGGCCAGCTGGACCGGCGACAAGGAATTGATGATCCAGAAGCACGAGGAGCGGGCGCACGAGGCCGCCAAACAGGGCGCCCAGTTCATCCTGTTCCAGGAGCTGTTCTACGGACCGTATTTCTGCCAGGTCCAGGACGCCCAGTACTACAGCTACACCGAGCTGATCCCTGACGGTCCGACCACCAAGCGGATGCAGGACCTAGCGAAGCAGACCGGGATGGTCGTCGTTGCCCCGATGTACGAAGAGGACGACAAGGCCTCGGGCATCTACTACAACACGGCCGCCGTCATCGACTCGGACGGCAAGTACCTCGGCAAGTACCGCAAGACCCACATCCCGCACGTCAAGGGGTTCTGGGAGAAGTTCTACTTCCGCCCAGGCAACATGGGCTACCCGGTCTTCGAGACCGCGGTCGGCAAGGTCGGTGTCTACATCTGCTACGACCGCCACTTCCCCGAGGGCGCCAGGGCGCTCGGTCTCAACGGTGCGGAGATCGTCCTCATCCCGTCGGCGACCTCGCGCGGGCTGTCCGAGTACCTGTGGCGGATCGAGCAGGTCAGCCATGCCGTGGCCAACGGCTACTACGTCGGGACGATCAACCGGGTCGGTATCGAGAAGGAGATCGGCGACGACGATTTCTATGGCCAGAGCTACTTCGTCAACCCGCGCGGCCAGTTCATCGGCGACGTCGGCAGTGCGCACGACGAGGAGTTGATCGTCCGCGACCTGGACCTGGACCTGATCTCGGAGGTTCGCAACACCTGGCAGTTCTACCGGGACCGTCGCCCGGATGCGTACGCCGACCTGACCCGACCGTAGGGTTGGGCGGTCCGGCTCCGACAACGGCAGTGGGAGCGTACGACCCGGCAGCCAGGGCGCGGCGGAACGCGGAGATCGTTCGCGCGCTCACCGTGGCGCTGGGAGCCCGCGACGCGGCGGCGGTCGAGGCGCTCCTGGCCGACGACGTCGTCTACCACTTTCCGGGTCGCAACCCGCTCTCCGGAACGTATCGTGGCCGCATCGAGGTGATGGCGTTCTTCCGGCGCTTTCCGACGTTGCTCGACGGCCCGCCGACGACCGACACGCACGACGTCCTCTCGAGCGAAGCGCACGGCGCCGACATGACCGAGTTGACCGCGAAGCGAGGCGGCCGGAGCCACGCCTGGCGTGCCGTTCGGATCTATCACCTGGTCGAAGACCGGATCTCGGAGGTCTTCGTGACGATCGACGACCAACAGGCATTCGACGACTTCCTGAACGCCTAGCCGATCGACGCCGGAACGGCTACCATCCATCCGGCTCGGCCGTCAGGAGGAGGACGGCCGAGCCGCTTCGTTCCTCCCGAAAAGGGGGCACGCCATGCAATTCGGCTTCACGCTCAAGCCCGACCACACGATCGAACGGACGCTCGCGCTGACCCGGCAGGCCGAGGCGGCCGGCTTCGACTACGCCTGGCTCTTCGATTCGCACGTCCTCTGGCGCGAGCCGTACGTGCTGCTCACGCTGATGGCACAGGCGACCACGCGTCTGCGACTGGGCACGTGCGTCACGAACCCGGCGACGCGCGAGCCGACCGTGACCGCGTCCGCCCTGGCCGTCCTCGACGAGGTTTCCGGCGGGCGAATGGACCTGGGCATCGGTCGTGGCGATTCCGCGCGGCGCGTGCTCGGGAAGCCGCCGACCACGATGGCTACCCTCGAGGAAGCGATCGCGGTCATCAAGGGCCTCGTGGAGGGCCGCTCGGTCGACTACGAGGGAGCCAGCCTCCAGTTCAACTGGACCGGTTCGTGGACCCTCCCGGTGTGGGTCGCGGGGTACGGACCGATGGCCCTGGCCATGACCGGTCGGATCGCCGATGGGCTGATCCTCCAGCTGGCGGACCCGGACCTGATCCGCTGGTTCGTGAGCCAGGTCCGTGAGGCTGCGACCGCCGCCGGACGCGACCCTGCCTCCATCCGGATCCAGTCGGCCGCCGCGGCCTATGTCGGGCCCCGCGAGACGGGCCGGGAGCGCACCCGCTGGTTCCCGGCGCTCGTGTCGAACCACGTCGTCGACCTCGTCAACAAGTACCCGCGCGAGCAGCTCCCGGCGAGCCTCACCGGCTACGTGCGAGATCGATCCGGGTACGACTACCTGCACCACGCTGAGGTCGGTTCCTCGAACGCCGCATTCGTCGGCGACGAAGTGACGGATCGCTTCTGCGTGCTCGGCGAGCCGGCCGACCACGTTGCCAAGCTCAAGGAGCTGGCGGCCGCCGGTGTCGATCAGTTCAACGTCTACCTCATGAACGGCGACGAGGAAGCCCAGCTCGAGGCGTACGGGCGTGACGTGATTCCGTCGATGCGGAGCGTGACTGCCGCCGAGGCATGAAGTCGTCTGCACCCGTGCGGTGCGGAGTTGATATGTCGCGTGCAATTGACACTCGGGCGTAGATTGACCGTGCGATCGGGGTCGCGTGGGACGCATGACTCGGGACAGGAGTGGCTCCCGTGCCAGGGCCGGGCCTGACCCACGCTTGTTCAAACATCTCGGGGAGGTGCGGGGATGACGGACCGGACGGGGTTCGGCGCTCCAGGGGGCTCGGCAGCGTTTCTTGCTGCCCTCGTCGATTCGGCTGAGGATGCGATCCTCGGCCAGGGCCTCGATGGGACGATTTTGACCTGGAATGCCGCGGCGGAGCGGATGTACGGCTATGCCGCTTCCGACGTCCTTGGCAAGTCCATCAACCTCCTCGTCCCGCGCGATCGTGCCGGCGAGATCGAACACATCCTCGGCACGATCGCCAACGGCGAACGGGTCGAACGGTTCGAGACCACGCGGCAGACCCAGGACGGCCGGGTCATCGAGGTCCTCCTGACCGTTTCGCCGATCCGCAACAGCGAAGGGCGCGTCGTGGGAGCATCGTCGATCGCCCGGGACATCTCGGAGCGATCGCGGTTCGCCTCCGAGAGCCTGCGCGCAGAACGGTTGGAGGTCGCCAGCCGCCTCGCTCGCGGGATCGCTCGCGAGCTCGTCGACCTGGTGACCGCCATCCAGGGCCACGCGTCCCTGGTTCTCGAGGATCTCGCGGAGGACCCGCGGACCGGGCGCTCCGCCGAAGCGGTCCGGCGCGCCACGGAACGAGCGGCCGAGGTGGCCCACCAGCTCCTGGCGCTGAGTGGCGATCAGGTCATGGCACCCCGGCCCATCGACCTCAACCAGGCGATCGCCAATTCGATCCGCCTCCTGGGCGAGGTCGCCGGCCGGTCCACGACCGTGGACCTGGAGCTCGATCCCCTGATCCCGGATGTTGAGGTCGACCCGGAGCAGCTGGACCACGTGCTGGTCGGCCTGGTTGCGTCGTCGAAGGACCGGATGCACGCGGGCGGAAAATTGACGCTGGCCACCCGGGCGGGAACGAACGGCTCGGGCGTCCCGGACGTGGTCCTGACCGTGCACGACGAAGGGCTGCCGATCCCCGCCGACGAGCTCGATGTCATCTTCGAGCCTTTCCACGGGGGCAACCGGGGAACGGACGGCAACCTCTGGCTGGCAACCGCCCATGGCATCCTCGTCCAGTCGGGTGGCTCGATCCGCGTGGCGAGTGGCGTGGACGGCACGACCTTCACGGTCCGCCTGCCCGCCGTCGGCAAGGCACCGATGCAGGAAACCCCACGGACCGTCGAACCCCTGCCGTCGGGCACCGAATGGGTGCTCGTGGTGGACGACGAGGACGGGGTCCGCGACTTCATCGAGCGGGCATTGGGCCGGTTGGGGTACCACGTCACCGCGGTGTCGAGCGGCGAGGAAGCCCTCGAGCGTGTCCGCAGCTACTTCGCCGAGCCCATCGACCTCCTCATCACCGACGTCGTCCTGCCCGGCATGAGCGGTCCGGAGCTCGCCGCGACGCTCGGGGCGTCGCGACCGCAGTTGCCGGTCCTGTACGTCTCCGGCTACGCCTCCGACGTCACGGCCTTCCACGGCCTGCCCGGCCTGGCCGCACACGTCCTGGCCAAGCCGTTTGGCATGGACTCCCTGGTCCGCAGGGTCCGCACGATCCTCGACGAACGATCGCCGCGTACCGACGTGCCGGCACCGTCGCCGGGCACGAAATGGGAGCTCGAGACCCAGCCGGAGGGACGCGCCGGGGCCTAGGCTCGAGGCTCGTGGCACGCCGGCCGCCAGCCCATCGCCCGATCCGCCACAATGACCCCATGGGCCGCGGTGCCTCGTGGAGGAGGATCGGATGCGCACGCTGATCACCAACGGCACGATCGTCACGGCGGACGGCTCCTATGTTGCCGACGTCCTGATCGATGGCGAGACGATCGCGCAGATCGGCCGCGATCCAGCCGGGGCGTCCGTGAGCGCCGACGAAACGATCGATGCCACGGGCAAGTACGTCATCCCGGGCGGAATCGACGTCCACACCCATATGGAGCTGCCGTTTGGGGGCACGTTCGCCAAGGACACGTTCGAGACGGGGACGCGCGCAGCGGCGTTCGGCGGGACCACGATGGTCGTCGACTTCGCCGTCCAGAGCCGCGAGCACTCCCTGCGCGAGGGCCTCGACGCCTGGCACGCCAAGGCCGAGGGAAACGCCGTGGCGGACTACGGCTTCCACATGATCATGAGCGACGTCAACGACTCGACCCTGGCCGAGATGGACACCCTGGTCGACGAGGGCGTGCCGGACTTCAAGCTGTTCACGGCCTACCCGGGCGTCTTCTACAGCGACGACGGGGCAATCTTCCGGGCGATGCAGCAGACCGCGAAGAATGGCGGCCTGATCATGATGCACGCCGAGAACGGGATGGCCATCGACGTCGTGGCTGCCCAGACCGTGGCGGCCGGGACGACGGATCCGATCGGACACGGGTTGGCACGGATGGCGGTGTTCGAGGGCGAGGCGACCAATCGCGTCATCCGGCTGGCCGAGGCCGCCGGAGTGCCGGTCTACATCGTTCACCTGTCGGCCCGGGAGGCGCTGGCCGAGGTTCGCGCGGCACGGGACCGGGGCACGCGGGCCTTCGCCGAAACCTGCCCGCAGTACCTCTTCCTGTCGCTCGACGACCTCGGGAACGGGTTCGAGGGCGCCAAGTTCGTGTGCTCGCCGCCGCTGCGGTCCAGCGACCACTGGGACGACCTCTGGAGCGGTCTCGTCAAGGACGATCTCCAGCTGGTCGCCACCGACCACTGCCCGTTCGACTTCCACGGTCAGAAGGAGCTGGGACGGGGCGATTTCCGGAAGGTGCCGAACGGACTTCCGGGCGTCGAGGACCGCGTCGACCTGCTCCACGACGGGGGCGTCATCGGCGGCCGGATTTCGAGGGAGCGTTGGGTGGAGATCATCTCGACCGCCCCCGCCAAGATGTTCGGCATGTACCCGCGCAAGGGTGCCGTGGCCGTCGGTTCGGACGCCGACCTCGTCATCTACGACCCGAACCGTCGCCGGACCATCTCGTCGTCGAGCCACCACATGGCTGTCGACTATTCGTGCTACGAGGGACGGATGGTGCAGGGCGCGAGCGACATCGTCCTGTCCCGTGGATTGGTGATCGTCCGGAATGGCGAGTTCACCGGCCGCAAGGGCCACGGGACGTTCATCCGCCGCTCCCGTGCAGACCATGCCCGCCTCAGCTGATGGCGGTCCGTCACCGGAGCGTTCGGTGCGCGTCCCCTCGGAACTCTCCCGGCTGACGACCGTGCGCGACCTTGTCCGGTCGGTCGCGAAGGAGGCAGACGCGTCCGATGCGTGCACGGCCGATCTCGTCCAGGCGGTCGACGAGGCGGCAACCAACGCGATCATCCACGGCCACGCCAGGGAGCCCGGCTGGGTGGAGGTCGCCGTCAGGGCCCAGGGGGACAAGCTCATCGTGACGATCGCCGATGATGCTCCGCCGTTCGATCCGACCTCCGTCCCGGCACCCGGATCTGACCGTGCATCCGATGGCGCGCCGGCCGGGCGGCATGGGCGTGATGCTCGCCCGAATGTGCGTTGATGAGATGACCTACCAGCCACGCCCCGGAGGAGGCAACATACTGACCCTGGTGCGAACGTTCGAACGGAACGGGAAGGAGGACCGGTAGATGGCCCTGGCGACGACCATCGAGCAGGCGTCGGGCCGCGTCCCGGTGACGATCGTGGTGCTCAACGGCGAGCTCGACGCGTCGAATTTCGGTGAGCTGATCGAATCGGCTCGCAAGCTGTACGAGTCCGGGACGAGGCACCTGCTGCTGGACCTCTCGGACCTGCGGTTCATGGCGAGCTCCGGATTGGTGGCGCTCCACTCGATTCTGCGGTTGATGCACGGTGAGGCACCGCCGGACCCCGAAGCCGGTTGGGGTGCGCTGCACACGCTCGGGCTCGATGCCGCCGACGGGACGACCCAGACCGAGGTGCAGCTGTGCGCCCCGCAGCCCGCTGTCGCGCGGGTCCTCACCCGTACCGGTCTGTCGCGCCTGTTCGCCATCCATCCGGATCGGGCCACCGCGATCGCCGCGTTCTGACGCCATCGATGCCCGATCGGCCGACGGCCGGCGGCCCAGGCACGGAGGCCATCCTCGCGCCGTACCGAGAGCTGGGCGACGACCTCGCCATCGTCATCGAGGACGCGGCGGGCAAGCGGGTGGCTGGAACGACGTCGGACGATCCCCCGTCGACGGTCGTTGCGCGAGGCATCGCCGCCGGCCCATTCTCGGGCGGCCGGGTCGTGGCGTGGGGCTCAATGGTTGAGTCGCGTCTCGCGCAGGCGAGCATCGGCTCGCTCGCCGTCGCACTCGGGATCGCGCACACGATCGGTCGCGGCGGGATCGCGGACGTTGCGGCGACTCGCCTGATCGATGACGAGCTGGCGCTCGGCCGCCAGCTCCAGCGGAGCTTCGTGGGTCTCGTCGGACCGGAGGTGCCTGGCTACGACCTCGCCTGCTACTACGAGCAGGCCCACCAGGTGGGTGGCGACTTCTTCGATGTATTCCGCCGCTTGAGCCCGGGCCGTCCCCTGAGCGTGGTCGTGGCCGATGTCACGGGCAAGGGCGTGGCCGCGGCGCTCCTGATGGCCTTCGCTCGTCCGCTCATCCACGCGGCGATCGACAACGCCACGGGACCAGCCGAGGCCCTGGAGCGGACGAACCGCGTGCTCATCGAGCGGCCCTCGTCGCTGTTCATCACCGCGTTGTGCGGACAGCTGACGCTATCCACCGGTCGCCTGCGCCTGGCCAATGCCGGGCACGAAGGACCGTTGATCGTGCGCCGGGACGGCTCGCCGATCGAAGCCCTCGAAGATGGAGCCGGGCCGCTGCTCGGCGCCTTTTCGTCACTCGGCCTCGGGGAGACGGTCGTCGACCTCGCACACGGCGACATCGTCGTCTTCTACACCGACGGCGTCACCGACGCGCGATCACTCGACGGCGAGCGGTTCCAGGACGCGCGGCTGGGCGAAGCGATCGAAGCGGCTCGAGGCGGCTCGGCAGCCGATGTCGTCGAGTCGATCCGTCGATCTGTCGAGCGGTTTCAGGATGGCATGCAACCGGCCGACGACATCACGATCGTGGCCATCGGCCGAAGGCTGCTCGGAGCACGGCGGCGGGCGGTAAAACCCGCCGCCTGAGCGGTCGCTAGATCTGGGCGGGACGTCGCGCGAAGATCCGCATCGCAGCGAGGATCAGCGCTTCGACCAGGGTCCAGCCGATCAGGGCGACGAGCGCGGCGATATCGAAGACCGATCCTTCACCGTCGCCGACACGATCCAGGGCGAACATGCCGCGGAACGGTTCGACGAATGGGTCCGTGAGGTTGAGGATCAGGGCCACGACGTCATTGCCGGGGTTGGCGATGAGCAGGAGCAGGATCATCCGGAGGATCAGCAGGGCCTGGAGGATACCGAACGCGAAGGTGACGACCCTCGCGGCGGTCACGACGGGCTCGGGTCGGGCCGGGACGGAGGCAACGTCCGTACTCCGGACGGTCTGGCGGACCGCCGTATCGCGTCCGTATGGATCGACTGGCGTCTCATCGACCACCGTGGTCTCACGGACCGTCTGCCGTTCGTAATCGGTCATGGTTCCTCCTCGGGGCCGCATCGTCGCCTGATCGCATGACGATCGGACCCAATGCCTCTCGAAGGGGTCGTTGCAAGGGCGTGACAGACCGGGCGAACGGACGGGGCCTACCGGGTGCGCGGGAAGCCGAGGTCGATCTTGCTCGTGCCCGGATCCGGCCAGCGTGACGTCACGATCTTGGCCCGGGTATAGAACTGGATCCCTTCGGGCCCGTACATGTGCAGGTCGCCGAAGAGCGAGTTCTTCCAGCCGCCGAAGCTGTAGTACGCCACGGGCACCGGGATCGGGACGTTGATCCCGACCATCCCGGCGTTGACCTCGAACTGGAACTGGCGGGCCGCTCCCCCATCGCGGGTGAAGATCGCCGTGCCGTTGCCATATGGGTTGTCGTTGATCAGCTTGACCGCCTCGTCGTAGGTCTTGACCCGCACGACGGTCAGCACCGGGCCGAAGATCTCGTCGCGGTAGGCATCCATCTGCGGCGTCACGTTGTCGATCAGCGAGACCCCCAGGAAGAACCCGTCGGAGTCCTTGAAGAGTGGGTGTTCGCGGCCATCGGCGACCACCGTTGCGCCCTGGGCGGGACCCGAATCCAGGTACGACGCCACCTTGTCGCGATGCTGCTTCGTGACCAGTGGACCCATCTCCGACTCGGGGTCCGAACCCGGCCCGACCTTGACCTTGGGCAGGCGGGCCTTGATGGCCTCGACCAGCGGATCGGCCACCGAACCCACGGCCACCACCGTCGCGATCGCCATGCACCGCTCACCGGCGGAGCCGTAGCCCGCCGAGATCGCGGCGTCGGCGGCCATGTCGATGTCGGCGTCGGGCAGCACGATCATGTGGTTCTTGGCACCGCCCAGGGCCTGGACTCGCTTGCCGGCCTTCGTCCCGGTCTCGTAGATATAGCGCGCGATCGGCGTGGACCCGACGAAGCTGACCGCGGCGATGTCCGGGTGCTCGAGGATCGCGTCGACGGCAACCTTGTCGCCGTGGACGACGTTGAAGACGCCGTCGGGGACACCGGCCTCGTGCAGGAGCTCGGCGAGGTACGTCGAGGCCGAGGGATCCTTCTCCGACGGCTTCAGGATGAACGTGTTACCCGTGGCGATCGCCGTTGCGAACATCCACATCGGGACCATCGCCGGGAAGTTGAATGGGGTGATCCCGGCCACCACGCCAAGCGGCTGGCGGATCTGGTACACGTCGACACCGGTCGAGGCCTGTTCGGTGAAACCGCCCTTGAGCAGGTTCGGGATCGAACAGGCGAACTCGAGGTTCTCGAGCCCGCGGGCGATCTCGCCGAGGGCGTCGCTCGGGACCTTGCCGTGCTCCGCGGTCAGGTGCGCCGCCAGCTCGTGGCGGTGGGTCTCGACCAGGTTCCGGATCTTGAACATGATGTCGGTTCGCTTCGAGAGCGACGTCGCGCGCCAGGCGGGGAAGGCCGCCTTGGCCGCTGCCACGGCCGCCCCGACCTCATCGGCTGACGCGAGATCCACGTGCCTGGTCAGCTGGCCGGTGGCCGGATCGAACACCGGGCCCTTACGGCCGGAGGTCCCGGCAACCGTCCGCCCGCCGATCCAGTGGCTGACCCGTTGGGTGATCGGGGCGTCGGAACGAGCGACTCCCGGCTCTGCGACTTGTGTCATCGGATGCCTCTTCGTCGTGTGGCCGCCGCGCAGGCGGCGTCGGGTACCGCGATACCCCTCAACGATACTCCGTCGAGTTGGGCAACCCTCCCGAGATCAGAAGCGCGGGCGGGCTTCGGGGTCCGCCCAGCCAACGTCCCCCATCGCCGGCTCGCGATCGACGGCGGCCGTCCGGCCCCGCGAGCGCAGCACGAGCACCGCGGCGAAGCCGAGGGCCACGACAAGCGCGATCAAGCCGCCCACGCTCAACCCGGCAACCGCCACGTCATCCCGCCAGGTCAGGGAAACCGCGGCGCGCCCAACGGCCCAGGCGGCCACAGCGCCAAGGAACAGGCGTCCGTCCCGGGCTCGGATCGCCCCGACCGCCAGGCCAACGCTCAGGACCGCCAGGATGACCAGCGTGAGGATGCCTTCGTAGGCCTGGGAAGGATGGGACGCGACGTCCGGGGCCAGCGATCCCCACGGCCCGGCGCCGGCGTAGGCAGTCGACCAGGGCAGGCCGCTTGGCTGACCTTGCCCGGCGCCGCCGAGCATCATCGCGAGCTTGCCGGCACCGAGGACCAAGAGGAGCGGCAGGGCGGTCGATCGAAGCCAGCGATCGAACGGCGCGCCCAGCAGCGATGCCACGTACGCTCCGGACAGCATCCCGCCCACGATCGCCAGGGCCAGCTCCATCGAACCCTGCCCCGGATCGGCGATCGCCGTGGTGTTCGCCGAGTAGTAGTCGAGGTGCATGAGGACGTACCCCGCTCGGCCGCCGATGACCGCCCCCGGGACGACCGCTACGGCGATGAACAGGAGATCGTCCGCTCGAAGGCCCTGCCGGCGGGCGGTCAGCCCGGTGAGGATGAGACCGACAGTGACGATTGCGACGAGGGCGATCGTGTGCCAGCGAATGGCGACGCCTTCCGCCAGGCGAAGGACGGGGTCGAAGTCGAACGCGATGAGGGCGATCGGCACGGTGTGCCCCAGTGTATCGAAGCGCCAGGCCTCGCCAGGGGCGGGTGTCGGCCCGCCCCGGCTGAATGGCCCGTGCCCCAGCGTCGGGCGGTCAGAGTTTCGCGACGAGCTCCCGAACGGCCTCGGCGGAGCGATCGAACGCCGCCTGCTCGTCGGCCGTCAGCTCGATCTCGAAGATGCGCTCGAGACCACGGGCGCCAAGGACGACGGGGACGCCCACGAACAGCCCATTGGTCTTGAACTCACCCTGCAGCAGCACGGCGCACGGCAACACGCGTTTGCGGTCCAGCAGGATCGACTCGACCATCTCGAAGGCCGACGCGGCCGGCGCGTAGAACGCCGAGCCGGTCTTGAGGAGCGCCACGACCTCTGCGCCGCCATTGGCTGTCCGCTCCTCGAGGGCCTTGACCCGATCGGGCGGGAGCAGCTCGGTGATGGGGACCCCGGCCACGGTCGAATAGCGCGAGAGGGGGACCATCGTGTCGCCATGACCGCCGAGGACGAACGCGTGCGTGTCCTCGACGCTGACGCCGAGCTCGCGTGCGATGAACGTGCGAAAGCGCGCCGAGTCGAGCACGCCGGCCATCCCCAGCACGCGTTCTCGAGGGAACCCGGAGGCGTCGAGCGCCACGTGGCACATCGCATCGAGCGGGTTCGTGACGATGATCAGGATGGCGTCGGGGGAGTGTTTCGCGGCTTGTTCCACGACCGCACGGACGATCCCCGCGTTCTTGGCGAGAAGGTCGTCACGGCTCATGCCCGGCTGCCGAGCCAGGCCGGACGTGACGACGACGATGTCGCTACCGGCGGTATCGGCGTAGTCGTTGGTTCCAAGGATCTGTGCGTCGTGCCCGACGACTGGCGCCGCTTGCGCGAGATCCAGCCCCTTGCCCTGGGGGAGCCCCTCGACGATGTCGACGAGGACCACGTCGGCAAGCCCGGCTTCGGCGATCCGTTGCGCGGTTGTCGCGCCAACGTTGCCGGCGCCGATGACGGTGACCTTGTGGCGAGCCATGCGGAACGGATCTCCTTTCAGGGATCGGTCGGGACGCGTCATTCTAGGCCGGGGCGGTCTTGCGGGCCCTCGAGAGACGAACGGTGTCCCCGACCCAGGCCGTGGCGGGCGGACGGTCAGCTGGCCCTGGGCCCCGCGGACCGTACGCCTTCGCCGACCCCGTCGGCGAACGCCTGGAAGTTTTCGGCGAACATCTCGGCGAGCTTCGCCGCGGCGCGATCGTAGGCGGCTGCGTCCGCCCATGTGCCGCGCGGATCGAGGACCGCATCGGGGACATCCGGGCAGGTCGTGGGAACCTCGACCCCAAAGGTCGGGTCGAGCCGCATCGGTGCCGTTGCGAGGGCCCCGCTGAGAGCCGCCCGCACGATCGAGCGGGTATGGGCGATGTTCATCCGCTCGCCAGTCCCGTACGGCCCGCCGGTCCAGCCGGTGTTGACCAGCCAGACCGGGACCTCGTCGCGCTCGAGCCGATCGACCAGCATCTGCGCGTACTCGCCCGGGTGGCGGGGCATGAACGGCGCCCCGAAGCAGGCCGAGAACGTGGCGGACGGCTCCTTCACCCCGACCTCGGTACCCGCGAGCTTGGCCGTGTAGCCGCTGATGAAGTGGTAGGCCGCCTGTTCCCGGGTCAGCCTTGAGATCGGCGGCACCACCCCGAACGCGTCGGCGGTCAGGAAGATGACCGCCCGGGGCGAGCCCGCGATCCCCGTCTCGTCGGCGTTGCCGATGAACTCGAGCGGGTAGGCGCCGCGGGTGTTCTCGGTGAACCGCTCCGAGTCGAGGTCGAGCTCGCGGGTCACCGGGTCGAGATCAACATTCTCCAGGATCGTCCCGAACCGCCGGGTCGTCTGGAAGATGTCCGGCTCGTACATTGGCGAGAGGCGGATCGTCTTGGCGTAGCAGCCACCCTCGAAGTTGAAGGTCAGCCCGTCGCCCCAGCCATGCTCGTCGTCGCCGACGAGACTGCGCAACGGATCCGCCGACAGGGTCGTCTTGCCGGTGCCCGACAACCCGAAGAAGACCGCGGCGTCACCGTCCGCACCGACGTTGATCGCCGAGTGCATCGGCAGGACGCCCTCATCGGGCATCAGGTAGTTCATGACCGTGAACGCGGACTTCTTGATCTCGCCCGCGTACTCGGTCCCGACGATGATCACCTCCATCCGCTTGAGGTGGACCAGGATCGCGGTGCCCGTGCGGGTCCCCTCGGTCGACGGGTCCGCCTGGAACGAGGGCACGCAGATGATCGTGAAGTTGGGCGCGAAGTCCGCCAGCTGGGCCGCGGTCGGGGTGCGGAACAGGTTGCGCGCGAAGACGCTGGCCCAGGCCGTCTCCGTGTAGACGCGGAGCGACCGGCGGTGGGCGGGTGCCGCGCCGATGAAGCAGTCCTGGGCGTAGAGGTCGCGGCCGGCCGCGTACTCGATGAGCCGGGCGCGAAGGCGCTCGTAGTGCTCTTCGGTGATCGCCCTGTTGACCACGCCCCACCAGATCTTCGCCTCCGAACCGGGCTCCCGGACGATGAACTTGTCCTTGGGCGAGCGACCGGTGTGCTTGCCGGTCCGGACGACCAGTGGACCCTCTGCGGCAACAAGACCCTCGCCGTGGCGGATCGCGTCCTCGTACAGCTCGGCGGTGGACAGGTTCGCCCGAACCCGGCGGCCAAGGAGAGGCCGCGACGCGGTTCGGCTCGGAATGGTGGTGGCCATCGGCGGCGACTCCTTGGCGCAGGGCGATCTCGATCGGATCGACCGGCCGCGCGTGACGCGAACCCGGGGGTTCGCGGGAGTCGGCTTCCGCAGTCGCAGTGGCCAGATGCTACCACGCCAAGGTTGCAGGATGGTTGCGAAGGATTGCCCGGACGCACCAACAAATCGGCCGCGCGGTGGCGCAACTGGACGATGACCGGGTGGCGACGGCGACCGAAGCTGCTGCCGAACAGGGCGTCGCATTCCGCGCGCCGTCGAGCAGAGGTCACCAGGATGCGCAATCGATTGGTCGCGCTGGTCGTGGGAGGCGTTCTTGTCGTCGCGGCATGCGGCGGTGGGTCGACTGGCGCCGCGACGAACCCCGCCGAAGTCCCAACCGCCGAGGCGAGCGGTCCCACCGAAAGCGTCGCCGGCTCCGGCGGCGAAGCCAGCGCCGAGCCGACGGTTGCCCAACCGGCGACCGATGCGCCGGCCCCCGGCGGAGGAGCGGCCGGGAACGTTTGCGAGTTGGTCACCGAAGGGGAACTCGCCGGGATCTTCGGGACCCAGGTCAGCACGCTGGTGCTCGCCGGTCCGCCGGATACGTGCGACATCCAGTCCGCCGACGGCGCACCACTCGCGGCGACGGTGTTCACGACGTCCGATGCGTTTCCCGCATCAGCCGTGTACGACGCCTACCTGGCCGATCCGAGCGCGACGGAGATCAACGGGATCGGCGACAAGGCCGCCTACAGCGATGTGGCCGAGCTCTTCCTCGTGCTCAAGGGCGACAAGCTGCTGTCGATCTCCGTGTTCGACGATGGGACGAAGGACAAAGCCGCCCGCTTCGACCTGATGAAGCAGCTCGCACAGGTGGCCGCCGGCCGGATGTAACCGAACCGACACCCTCGTGACGGGGCGGCGCCGTTGACAGCCTGCAGGCGCCGCCCCTAGCATTCACCGTACAACCGAAGAGTTCTTATCAAGAGTGGCAGAGGGACCGGCCCGTTGAAGCCACGACAACCTACCGGCGCAAAGCCGGCAAGGTGCCAAGTCCGGGCAGGTCTTCCTGCGAGATAAGGGAACTCCCTTCGGAGACCCCTTCGACTCACTAGGCGGTCTTCGTCCGTGCCGGTTCCGAGGCACTCCCAGCCCGGAGACCGCCATGGCGATCGAAATCCTCCCCGCCCCAATCGAGACATCCGCGCCACCGAGGATCGTCGGGCTGCGCTGTCGCAACTGTCTGCGTCCGGAGCCGGCCGGCCTGTCCTACGTCTGTCCAGCCTGTTTTGGTCCGCTCGAGCCCGAGTACGACTACCGCGTCGTTGCGCGAACGTTCACTCGTGACGCCGTGGCGGAGCGGCGACCCGGCATCTGGCGCTATGCCGAGCTCCTCCCCGTGGGGACGCCACCGGCACGCGGCCTGCCCGTGGGTTCGACGCCCCTGATCGACGCCGAGCGCCTGGCGCCGGTCCTCGGCCTCGAGCGGCTCTGGATCAAGGACGACACGCGAAATCCGTCCCTCAGCTTCAAGGACCGCGGGGTCGCGATCGCCGCCGGAAAAGCCATTGAATTCGGGCTGCAGGCCCTGGCCTGTGCTTCCACCGGCAACCTCGCCGGCGCGACGGCAGCCGCCGCGGCCGCCATCGGCCTGCCGGCATACGTGTTCATCCCGGCCGATCTCGAGCCCGCCAAGGTCGACCACGCGCTGGCGTACGGCGCCACCGTCGTACCGATCGAGGGAACCTACGACGACGTCAACCGCCTCTGCCTCGAGGTTGCCGATGAGACCGGCTGGGGGTTCGTCAACATCAACCTTCGTCCGTTCTACGCCGAAGGCTCCAAGACACTGGCCTTCGAGATCGCGGAATCCCTCGGCTGGCGCTCCCCCGACGTCGTGGTCGGTCCGGTCGCCTCGGGCGCCATGTTCACGCGGGTCGCGCGTGGCTTCGAGGAGCTGGCCGAAATCGGGCTCATCGAGCGACGTCCGATCCGGTTCGTCGGCGGCCAGGCCGCCGGCTGCGCACCGGTCGCCACGGCCTGGGCGGCGGGCACCGACGTGATCGAGCCGGTCCGCGAACCCGACACGATCGTCCGCTCCCTCGCGATCGGCAATCCGGCCGACGGGCGATACGCGATCGAGCTTGCCAACGAATCGCACGGATCGATCGAAGCCATCGCAGACGACGTGACCGCGGCGGCCATCCGCGACGTCGCCCGCCTCGAGGGGATCTACCCGGAGACGGCGGGCGGCGTGACGCTCGCCGCGGCTGCAGCGGCGCGCCGCCGGGGCGTCATCCGGCCCGGCGACGAGGTGGTCGCGCTGGTGACGGGGAATGGCCTCAAGACGCCCGACGCGCGCACGTTCGGGCGCGCCGACGGCGTCGCTCGACCAGGGCAGGCCGGCCTGGCTCCCTCCATCCGTCCCAGCCTCTCGGCGTTCGAGCGTTGGCTCGAGGGCGTCGCATGAGCACGGTCCGGATCCCACCCACCCTGCGGACGTCGACCGGCGGTGCGAAGCAGGTCCAGGTCGGCGGTTCGACGGTCCGCGAGGTCGTCACCGGCCTGGTTGCCGCCTATCCGGCGCTCGGTCCGCAGCTCCTGGGCGAGAACGGCGACCTCAACCGCTTCGTCAACGCCTTCCTCAACGACACGGACGTCCGACACCTGAAGGCCCTCGAGACGCCGGTCGCCGACGGCGACACGCTCGTCCTCCTCCCGGCGATGGCCGGCGGCTGACCGGGTTCAGCCCTCGTCGAGCGCCTGCGCCAGATCCGCGATCAGGTCGTCGACGCCCTCGATCCCGACCGACAGGCGAACCAGCGCAGCGTCGACCTCGAGCGGTGAGCCGGCAACTGACGCGTGGGTCATCACGGCCGGCACTTCGATCAGGGATTCGACGCCGCCGAGCGATTCGGCCAGCGTGAACAGGCGCGTCCCTTCGGCGATCGCGATCGCGCGCTCGGCTGAGACGCGGTCATGCCGCCCGCCGGCGGCCGGGATGAACGAGACCATGCCGCCGCCAAGACGCATCTGGGTGCCGACAAGCGGGGCATCGGTGGCAGCCGCGGGCCCAAGTCCGGGATACCGGACCACGGCGACGTCGGGGCGACCGACGAGGAACCCGGCGATCGCGGCCGCGTTGGTGCTGCTCCGCTCGACCCGCAGGTGCAGCGTCCGCAGCCCGCGCAGAACGAGGAAGCAGTCGAGCGGACCCGGGACGGCGCCCATCGCGTTCTGGAGGAACCGGAGACGGTCGGCCACCGCATCATCGGAGGTCACGGCGATCCCGAGGATCGTGTCCGAGTGACCCGCCAGGTACTTCGTCGCGCTGTGAAACACGATGTCGGCACCAAGCGTGAGCGGGCGCTGGAGCGCGGGCGAGGCAAACGTGTTGTCGACCACGATCAACGGCTTGCGGCCGCCCGCCGCAGCGCGCTCGCGCACGATCGCGACTGATGCCGCGATGTCGACGAGCTTGAGGTGCGGATTGGTCGGACTCTCGAACCAGACCAGGCGGGTACGTTCGGTCAGCGCCTCCCAGAGGACGTCGGGGCTCGTGTCGATATCGACGTAGCGGGTCTCCACTCCCTTCGGCCGGTGCACCCGTTCGAGGTACCGGAACGTGCCCCCGTACACGTCGTCGCCGACCACGATCTCGTCCCCCATCGCGGCCAGCTCGGCGATCGCCGCCGTGGTCGCGGACCCCGACGCAAACGCGATCCCGTGCGTCCCACCTTCGAGCGTCGCCACGGCCCGCTCCAGACGCTCGCGAGTCGGGTTCTGCGAGCGGGCGTACTCGTAGCCGCGTCGCGGCCGTCCGACGCCATCCTGAGCGTAGGTCGAGGTCTGGAAGATGGGTGGCGAGACGGCCCCGGTCAGCTCGTCAGGTTCGGCGCCCGCATGCACTGCCAGCGTGTCGAACGAATCGGCGTGGCGTGCAGCGTCCTCGGCCTGATCATCCATCGCGGCATCATGGCATCCGCAGGTTCAGGATGCGATGGTCCAGCCGTCGAGGTCGAACACGAGCTCCTCGCCGTCGATGTCGTCGATCTGGACCCCGACCTGCCGGAAGCCGAGCCCCCGGATGATCGCCAGGGAGGCAACGTTGTTCGGCGAGACCGAGGCCCTGAACCGGGTCACGCCGTGCTGGCTCGCGGCCCAGTCGAAGAGAGCGTGCACCACTTCCGTCGCGACCCCCTGGCGTCGGTACGCCGGCTCGACCCGGTAGCCGATCTCCACTCGACCGTCCTGCCCGGGCGGGGCGTGGAAGCCGGCGGAGCCGATCGCCTGTCGTGTGCCATTGGCCTCCGTCAGCACGATCGCCCGGCCAAGCCACGGCTGGGCCGTCGCATCGATCTCGAGATCGGCGATCCGGAACTGGAGGAAATGGTCGAGGCGCTCGGCCATGTCCAAGGGGACATTCGCCCCGATCTCCTCGGAGGCGGCCTCGACCTCGCGCGCCAGCAGCAACCGCATGAACGGGAGCGACATCGACACGAGCTCGAACCGTGCGGTCCTGATCGGGGGGACTTCCACGGGCGCATGGTCGCATCCGGGTCATCCAACCGCCAGCGCCAAACGCATCCAACTAACCTGATACATTGATGACGCACGTTTCCCGAACGAGGACCAGATGAGCACCGTCGCCAAGGACAGCCCGAAGATCGTCGAGCCCACCTCCATCCGCGAGCGATTGCTCGCGTGGAGGGAGATCCTCGAGACGGCCAACCCGCCGCGGGAACGGCCGCTCGACACGGTCGGGAAGTGGCTCGTGATCACGCGGGCTGCCGTGTTCCCGATGACCATCTGGTCCGGCTTGATCGGCGGTCTCCTTGCCGTCGAAGCGGCGCGAACCGCCGGCGGCGCGCCAGTCGACTGGGGTCTCCTCGCCATCGCGGTCGTCGGGCTCGTGCTGGCGCACGCGGCCAACAACATGATCAACGACTACTTCGACACTTCGAACGGCGTCGACACCGACGACTACGTTCGGGCGCTCTACGCGCCGCATCCGATCCTCTCGGGTTGGGTCACGAAACGACAGCTTGCCGCCGCGATCCTGATGGTCAATTCGGTCGGCGCCGGGATCATGCTGTACCTCGCGGCCATCCGCGGCCCGCTGGTCATCGCGTTCGCCCTCGGCGGACTCTTCGTGTCGGTCTTCTACGTCGCCCCGCCGATCCGCCTCAAGCACCACGGCCTGGGTGAGCCCGGCGTGCTGCTGGTGTGGGGCCCGCTGATGATCGGCGGCACGTTCCTGGCCACAACCGGGACGATCCAGCCCTGGGTCCTCCTCGTGGCCATCCCGTACGCGTTGATCGTCACGTCGGTGCTCTTCGGCAAGCACATCGACAAGATCGAGGCCGATACGAAGCTCGGTGTCCGGACCTTGCCGGTCATCCTCGGGGAGAAGCGGGCGCGGAGCGTCGGGGCGTGGCTGATGATCCTGTTCTACCCGCTGACCCTGCTCGTGGTCCTTGCCGGGCTGATCGGACCGTGGGTCGGTCTCGTGCTCCTCGGGCTGCCTCGGCTCATGACCGTGCTCCGGGTGTTCGCCCAGCCCAAACCGGCGACTCCCCCACCCGGCTATCCCGAGCGCGGCTGGCCGCTCTGGTTCGTCGGGTACGCGTTCATCCACACGCGACGCGCGGGCGGCCTGTTCACGCTGGGCTTGCTCCTGAACGCCCTCCTGCCGGTGGAGCTGCCGCTGCCCTGGTAACGCGGCCCGCCGGAATGCGGGAATCGGGCGCGCCGGTCGTGGCAGGATGCGTGGGCGATGGGCCCAATCGTCGTCGTCGAAGGATCCGAGCTCGACCTGCGGATCGCCACGCAGGAGCTCGCGAACGCCGGATGGCGGCTTGAGCCCGGTTTTGGGTCACCTCACTGGAGCGGACGAACGGTCCGAACCGGGACCGTGCGGACCGCGTCGGACGCGGCCGCGGCGCTGGTCGCCGCGCTCGCGGGGCAGGGCCTCGCCGTGCGCGCCGTCGCCCCGCGGGACGTGGTCGACCGCCTCATCGACGATCTCCGCCATCTCGGTCCGATCGACCATCGCGTCGGTCGGGCACTCGCCGCTCCATCCGTGGGACCGGAGGCCCGTGCCATCCTGGGGCTCCTCGCCGAAGGTCAATCCCTGGGCGAGGCCGCAACGATCCTCGGGATCTCGCGGCGCACGGCCGACCGGCGTCTCGCACGCGCGCGACTCGCGCTCGGCACGAAACGAACGACCGAGGCGATCGCCCGCGCTCGACGCCTGGGCTGGCTGCTCGACCAGGGCTGAACGCGCCTGAAGGCGCGTCAGTTGCGCAGAATCCCGTTGCTGGCGGCCTGTCAACCGCGCACGATGCGCCGATGCAGCCTGTGACATCGATCCTGGTTGGACGCGACGAGGAGCTCGCCGGACTGCGCGCGTCGATGACCGCGGATCCGGCGGTCGCAATCATCGGCGAGGCGGGGATCGGCAAGACAACGCTCGTACGCGCGGCCGCCGCGTCGGCCGGCATCCGTCTCCGCGAGGGTGGTGGGTTCGCGACGCTGGCAGACTCGGCGTATCTCGCCTTGCGCCGCGCGATCGACGGTCCTCTCGCTGGAGACGCTGCGACGGCGGCGGCGATCGTGGAGCGCCATGTCGGACCCGATGTCCTCTTTGTCGACGACCTGCAATGGGTCGATCGCATGTCGATCGAGGCGATCCGCTTGCTTCGCGGCCGGATCGGCATCGTTGTCGCGATCCGCATGGGCGATCCTGGGACCCATTCCGCGACGGTCCTCCTCGAGGAGTTGAATTTCGCCCGTTTGCACCTCTCCGGCCTCGCGTCGGAGGCGGCGAGCGCCGTCGTGCTCCGAAGAAGCCCCGGGCTCGGGCCTGCCGAGGTCAATCGGATCGTTGCTCGCGCCGGGGGCAATCCCCTGGTCCTCGACGAGATCGCCGCTCACGGTGAACCGTCCGGAGTCGTTCGTCGCTCGATCGGCGCAGGACTGGCGGCGCTCACGCCGGACGCGCGAACAATCGTCGAGGTGCTCGCGATCGCCGATGTACCCATTCACCGGGCCCGTCTCGACGCTGTCGTCGACGAGCCACTCCGGGCCGGCGTCCTGGTCGAGCGCGAAGGCCAGGTCGAGCTCCGTCATGCCCTGATCGCCGAGACGATCCGCAACGATCTTGCCGATGCCGACCGTCAGGATCGCCATGCCCGAGCCGCCACGCTGCTCGACCACCCGCTGGAGATCGCACGTCATCTCGTCCTGGCGGGGCGACCCGACGCCGCACGGGCGGCCGCGGCCGCTGGGCTCGACGCGACCCAGGACCCCACGATCCGGGCCGGGTTGCTGGACATCGTCGCCCGGGTCGCGCCCGGCGGGCCAGACCTGGGGCTGAGCCTCGTCGCGGCAGCTGCCCTGTCGGCCGTCTCGGACTGGCAGGCGGCCGTTGGGGTCCTCGAGGCGGTCGATGGTTCAGGCACGGATGACGAGCGTGCTGAGCGGGACGCCTTGCTGGCGCATGCCCTGTTCTCGCTCGGGCGGCACGACGACGCGCGTCGGGTCCTCGACCGTGCTGGCTCATTCGGAAACGACCCCACCTCGGCGGTGGCTGCCCACGTCGCGATCGAGCGCGCCGCATTCAAGGTCAACGTCGACGGTCGGCTCGCGGAAGCGATCGAAGACCTCCGCGCCACAATGGCGAGCCAGTCGCCAGACAGCGAGGCGTACCACCGGGTCCGCGCCATCCTTGAGTCGCTGCACGTGCTGGCCACGCTGCCCGTCGACATCCGGTACCTGCTCGGCACCATCGATGCGGCGATCGCCGCCGGCGCCTATGCGTCCGCGGCCGACCTGGCGCGGGTGGTCAACTACGCGCTGCTGATCTGGGAGGGCGCGGAAGCGGCTGTCTCGTTCGTGGACGGGCTGGCTCCCAGGTTCGACGAGGCAGGCGTCACCGGCGCGGCGCTCGAGTTGCGGGCAGAGGCCGTCCAGGCAAGCCTTCTCGCCGGCCGGCCGCGAGACGCCGTCGCGCGAGCAGACGACCTGCTCGAGCAGCCGGCACCACCACGTTCGAGGCACACCGCTGAGATCTTCCGAACGCGCTCCCTTGGCCTGATGGGCCAGCTCGACGAGACCCAGCGCCTCGGCGCGCTCGAGGAGATCGTTGGAGCCGACTTCGTGGGACGCGGGCTGCTGCTCGCGACCCAGGCGGAGCTCGCACTGTGGGGCGGGCGACCGGATCGCGCGATCGCACTCGTTGACGCCGCCCTTGCGATCCCGTCGCCGATCCACGGCGGACACACCCTGCCGCACCTCACGCGAGCGTGGGCCGAGTTCGAGTTGGGGCACCCGCCGTCGCCCGTGGTTGGCATTCCTCCGACCCCGTCGCTGGCGGGGGCTGCGTTCGAAGTCCAGGGCCTCCGGCTGCTGCACGCCGGGGCCGCCGCCGCCGCTGCCATCCAGTTCGCGGACGCGGCCACGCGCTGGAGCGCGTTCAATGCACCACGAGCCCTGTTCTGCCGATGGGCCGAGGGTGAGGCGCTACGCCGCGCGGGCGACCTGGCCCCGATGGAGGAGCGGCTGACTGCTGCTCTGGACGACGCGGTCGAGAGCGATCACGAGGTCGCCGCGGTCAGGATCCGGCGTTCGTTGCGACAGGCAGGTGTTCGCGTTCCGACGATCGATCGGCAGCCGCGTCCGGTCGGTTCGGGCTTGACCCGGCGCGAACGCGAGCTGCTTCGTCTCGTCGGTCAGGGTCTGACCAACGCCGAGATCGCCCGACGCATGGGTCTCGGCCGGCCGACGGTCGTTCGGATCCTGTCGAACGCGATGGGCAAGCTGGGAGCCACCTCGCGCGCACAGGCGGTCAACCTGGCGGCCGACGTCGTCTGAAGACCGCCGGGTGTGGCCGCTTCAGGTCGAGCTGGAGGGCCGGTGGGCCAGGAACTCGAGCAGGTCCAGTTTCGTTACGACCCCCGCGGGATGGTCCCCGCGCACCGCGAGCAGGCCGGTCACCCCGCCAGACAGCAGCGTGAACGCGTCATCGAGCGACGCTTCGACGCCGAGCGTCGGGAGCGGGCGGTCCATGACTTCGCCGACGGTCCGCTCGACGACGTCCGGGTTCCGATAGGCGCGATCAAGCAGGCCCTTCTCGCTGACCGAGCCGACGATGCCCTCCAGGGCGTCGCCTTCTGCCTGCTCGGAGACCGGCAGCTGGCTGATGCCGTACAGCTGGAGGAGGTCGATCGCCGAGCCGACCCGGTCCGTCGTCCGGGCGACGACGACATCCGGCAGGTCCGGATCGTGATGTCGTTCGGCCAGGAGGTCGCCGACCCGGACGACCGCGCCCGTCGTCGCGAGCAGGCCGTTGACCCGCATCCATTCGTCGTTGTAGAGCTTGGACAGGTAGTTCCGGCCGCCGTCGGGCAGGAGGACGACAACCACAGCCTCGCGGCCGGCGTCGCTCGCCGTCAGGTCGCGGACGACCTCGCGGGCCGCCACGAGCGCCGTCCCGCAGGATCCACCCGACAGGATCCCTTCCTCCCGCGTCAGGCGACGCGCCATCGCGAACGCATCACGGTCACTGACTCTCACCCACCGGTCGATCATCGACGCGTCGTACGTGCCCGGGAAGAAGTCCTCGCCGACACCTTCGGTGAGGTACGGGCGCGCCGTGTCACCCGACAGGACGCTGCCCTCGGGGTCGGCGCCGATCACCTGGACCCCGGGGTTCTTCTGACGGAGGGCCCGCGCGGCTCCCGAAATGGTTCCGCCGGTCCCCACGCTCGCCACGAAATGGGTGATCCGGCCATCGGTCTGCTCCCAGATCTCGGGCCCGGTCGTCCGCTCGTGCGCCGTCGGGTTTTCCATGTTCCAGTACTGGTCGGGCTTGAAGGCCCCAGGGATGTCGCGGGCGAGCCTGGCAGCCACGGAGTAGTAACTCTCCGGCGACTCGGGGGCGACGTTCGTGGGGCACAGGACGACCTCCGCCCCGTAGGCCCGGAGGAGCTGCTGTTTCTCGGACGACTGCTTGTCGGCCATGACGAAGATGCAGCGATAGCCCTTGAGGGCGGCCGCGATCGCGAGGCCGTGGCCGGTATTGCCCGACGTCGGTTCGATGATCGTGCCGCCCGGCTTGAGCAGGCCGGCCTTCTCTGCGGCCTCGATCATCGGGAGCCCGATCCGGTCCTTGACCGAACCACCGGGATTGAGCATCTCGAGCTTGGCCAGGAGGAGCGGCTGGCGTTCAGCGGGCCCGAGGTCCCGGATCACACGGCTGATCCGGACCATTGGCGTCCCTCCGACGAGGTCCAGGATCGACTCCGCGTACTGCATCGCGGCCGAGTATAGGGGCGCGCCCGATCGCGCCCGCAAGGTCAATGCCAGGCGGTCGTCAACCAGCGCCAGCGCTTGGTGGACCCGGGCGGCGGCTCCGTTGCCACGTGCGCCGCCGCGATCGGCTCGGCGGTCACGTCATGCAACCTGGCGATGATCCGGTGGGCCAGCTCGCGTTCCGCGGCAGTCCATGGGTCCGGGAGCGGAGCATCGTCGGCGATGCCAGCCAGCTCCCGGGCGGTCATCGGCGGCAGGACGTGCAGGCGGAATCGGCGGCCGCGGTACAGCTCGTTGGTGCCGCCGAGCACGATCGGGACCACCGGAGCACCAGTTCGCAGCGCGAAGTAGGCGACCCCGAGACCCAGCGGTCGGGCGGTGCCGGCCGGCGTGGCCGGCCCGGTCTCCGGAAACAGGGTCAACACGGCACCGACCTCGATCGCGCTTCGGGCGGCGACCAGGTGGGCGTCCACGGCAGCGCGCCCTCCGCCGGGCCAGATCGGGATCACCCCGCCGATGATCCGGAAGACGACCCGTCGCCAGCGGGACCTGAAGATTGCGCGCCCGTCACCGAAGAAGACGAGGCGGGGTTCGAGGGGCAGGTTGTCCGCCACCACGAACGGATCGACCCACGTCCGATGCGGCAGCCCTGCGGCGATCCAGCCGCCGGCGGGTCGCCCGTTCCGATCACACGGGAGCAGGTCCGCCCCAACGACCTCGGTCCGGAACCCGAACACGACCCGCCCGAGCAGTCGGACAACCAGCATCAGGATCCGGTAGAGCCACGAGGCCCGGGCCGCGCGCGACCCGATCGATGTGGCCGGGCGTTGGTTCGTCATCCGTCGCGGTCGAGTCGTCCGGGCCGCATCAACAGCCACGTGAGGCGGCGACCGAGTCGGCGCGGCTGGCTCGGCGGATCGACCGTCCACGGATGCAGCGCGGTCACGGCTGGGCCGAGGATGCCTTCGAGGGCGAGGCACATCCGCCGCGCGGTCGCCATCTCTTCGCGCGAGCCCGGTTGCGGGAGCTCGTCATCGTCGGCCAGGCCGGCCAGCGCCCTTGCGGTCGTCAGAGGCAGGACTCGCGACGCCAACCGACGGCCGAGATACAGCTCGTCGGTCCCAGCCACGGCCAGGGGCACGATCGGAGCATCGGTCCTGAGGGCGATGACGGCCCACCCGGTCCTGAACGGGCCCACCCGCCCGGCCGGCCCGCTCACGGTCCCCTCCGGCATCTGGACGAAGACGCCGCCGTTGGCCACTACGGCTCGGGCAGACGCGACATGCTGGTCCACGCCCACGCCGCCACGCCAGACGGGGAGCAACCCGCCGAGCCAGTGGATCAGGCGCTCGCGCCAGCGCGACGTGAACGTCGATGGCGCACTCCCGAGGAACCAGGCGCGGGGCTCCACTGGAAGGGCGTGGATCACCACGAACGGGTCCATCCAGCCACGATGCGCGGCCGCCACCAGCAGGTAGCCACCCTCCGGAAGGTTGTGCTGGCCGTCGGTGCGGATCCGGAAGCGGAAGACGACGAACAGGACGAAACGCGCCAGCAGGCGGATGACGCGATAGGCGATCGATGCGCGAGACTCCGGTTCTCGCCCGAGCCATGCGAGGCCCTCGACGGCACCGCCACGGGCGGCGGCGAGGGATTCCGGCGAGACTCGGGCGCGCGGTGGTCGGCGACGCGAGGCGGGCGTCGGCTGTGGATCGTCCACCTCAGACCTTGACGACCGGCCCGTCCTCGTCGGTTGGCCGGGTCTCCGGGTCGGGCTCGGCATCGGGCTCGTCATCCGCGACGACTTCCTCGTCGTCGTCTTCGTCGTCGTCGTCGTCGAACTCGTCATCGTCGTCGAACTCGTCCTCGTCATCGAACGGGTCGCGGTCGTCATCCAGGTCGTGGACATCCGGACCAGTCTCCACCCCCGACCCGAGGGCACCCCAGGTCGTGCCCCTGGGTCGGCTGGCCGGCTCGTCAGGACCGTGGCCCGAACGATGGCGCCAGGCGAGGACGGCAACCGAGGGGATGACGAACAGGAGTGACACGATCTGGGCGGTCGGGATCCCGAAGAAGATCCAGTTGTCCTCGCGCAGGTTCTCGAGCAGGAACCGGACGATGCCGTACCAGGCGAAGAAGATCAGGATCAGGTCGCCGGGTCGCAGCCAGCGGCGCAGCCGGAAGCCGATCCAGATCAGGGCCGCCGCGCCAAGGACGCCGGACAGCGACTCGTACAGGAACAGCGGGTGGAACCTCGTGGTCTCGACGGGGAAGTTCGAGCACGGGAAGGCCAGCACGCGATAGGCACAGTCGATCGGGATGCCCCAGGGCAGGGTGGTCGGCGGGCCGTACAGCTCCTGGTTGAAGAAGTTGCCCCAGCGCGCGACGGCCTGCATCGCGAACAGGGCCGGGGCGATGATGTCGGCCCAGCGCCAGAACGGCAGGCGATTCACCCGCGTGAACACCACGACGGCGACCAGCCCCGTCGCGATCCCGCCATAGACTCCGAGACCGCTGTACGGCGGGAGCACGATCGTCAGCAGGTCGTCCTGATAGAGCGCCCATTGATCGATGACGTGGTAAAGGCGCCCGCCGATCAAGGCCGCGATCGCGACGACGATCATGCCGTTGCCGACAACGTCGGGGTCCTCGCCGGCCCGGCGGGCCAGTCGAACCAGGATCTGGTACGCGACCGCGAGCCCGAGGACATAGGCCAAGCCGTACCAGCCGATGGTCAGCGGCCCAAGCTGCAGCGCGACCGGGTTCGGCAGGAAATCGAGCATCCGCGGAGTGTAGCGGTCGCGCTCCCTATACTCGCCCCCAGTGAACGCCGAGTTCAACGTGTGGCTGCTCATCGTCGGGCTCGTCGTGGGAGCCGGGCTGGCCTGGCTCGTCATGATGGACAGCCGGCGTCGCGAGACGGAGATCGACGCCACGGAGCTGCCGCGCGAAGCCGCCTGGCTGTCGGCAGTCATGGCCGAGGACGGCTACGAGGTCAGCCCGGACGCCGCGGAGCAGCTGCTCCTCCTCCATCGGGCATATCTCGGTGCGCCACCGCCCGATCCGATCGACGACGACGACGTGATCGACGACACCAGCCGTGTCGACGCCAACGCCGACGCCGATCGGACAGTGGCCCCGCCTGAAACGGAGCCCGATCGGGCCTAGAGGTCGCCCGCGAGGACGTCCACGGAGTCGACCGATCCGTCGAGCGTGACCAGCGCGACGCCGAACCGTGCGTCGCCGGTGAGTCCTTCGACCGCCGGCACCGGTCCGACCCAGTAGGCCAGGCCCTCGCTGAAGAACATCAGGCCGACGCGCTCGCGGTCGTCGTTCAGCTCGACCCAGCACCGGTATTCCTGCCCGGCCGGCGGTGGCGCCAGGCCCGTTGCCACGACCACGAGCTCCGAGGTCGAAGGCGAGAAGACGAGGGTCCCGTTGGTGTCCGGGTCAGGCGCAGACAGGGCCACGCGCCGGGCGTCGGGCTCGGCGGTCACGTTGAGCGTCGCCGCCGTTACGTCCTCGAGGGCGTGGATGGTGGCGACCTGGCCGGAGAGTCGCTCGTCAACGCGTGAATTGATGTAGGTGGTCGTTGCCACGACCGACACGACGACGGCGGCCGCCAGGACGGCGACCCACGCCAGCGTCCTCGGCCCGTGACCGCCTCGGCTCGCCGGCATGGTGGCGATCGGCGTCGGCGGTTGCGTGGCCGTCGTCGCAGTGGCCACGGTCGCCAGGGGCGTCGCGTCCCGGGGCATACCTGCCGTCCGAACCGCCGAGAGGGTTCGCTCGCGCAGGTCGGCCGGCGGCAGCTCGCTGACGACCGCTCGGATCAGCGGGGTGGCGCGTTCGAGGCGCGCGAGCTCTTCGGTGCACGACGGGCAGCCCGCCAGATGAGCAGCGACTGTCTGCGCGATCGCCGTATCACCGGCCATCAGCCGGTCGAGGCCGCCAGGCTCGGCGGCCGCCAGTTCGAGCTGTTCCCTCGTCTCGTCGTGGTCCATCGTTCCCTATCGGTCCGTCCCGGTCGAGACCGGGACATCCGCTCGTTCGGCTGGCGGGCCGAATTCCCCTCCGAGCGCCTCGCGCAGGCGCAGCAGCGCCCGCCTCGTTCTCGTCTTGACGGTCCCGAGCGGCCAATCGAGGCGATCGGCAATCTCGGTCTGCGAGAGTTCCTCCTGGTAGGCCAGAAGGATCACGGTTCGCTCCAGGTCCGGCATGGTCGTGATCGCGTTCCGGATGGCTTCCCGAAGTCCGGCAGCCTCGGCTGCCTCTTCCGGGCCGGGCAGTTGGGCCGCGCCCGCGATCACGGTCCCGCTGGCCATCGCTCGCTCGAGGGCCTGCGTCTCGCTCTCGTCGGTTGCGCCGGACGACGGCGCGACGAGCCGGGGACGCCGTCCCGCCGCTCGCAAGCGATCGACGGCGCGATTGCGGCCGATCGCGTGCAGCCAGGCTGGCAACGAGCCGGCAGCTGGGTCGAACAGCTCGGCCCGGTTCCACAAGGTCAGGAACGTTTCCTGCACGACCTCCTCAGCGATCCCTCGATCCGACGTCAACCGATATGCCGACGCGAAGATCGCTTCGCCGTACCGGTCGTAGAGCGTCGCCAGGGCAGCCTCCGATCCACGCACCAGCTCCTGAACGAGCCCAGTGTCATCGGCGGGAACCCCTCGTACCTCTGCCACCTGCTACGCCTCAGCCGCCCGACCGGTTTCGCGACCGTGTTCCCGAAGGCGCAACGGCCGGCCGTCGAAGGCGCTCGAGAAGACGACGTCGGTCTCGGTCGAGAACACGTCTGGTGTCGTCTCCAGGCGCTTGATGACCTGTTCGAGGTCACGCGTATCGCGCGCCCGGATCTTGAGCAGGTAGTCGGCTTCACCGGCGATGTGGTGGCAGGCTTCGATCTCGGGGATCCCGGCGAACGCGTCTGTCAGATCGTGCGCCGCGGTGCCGGGCGCCTGCGTCAGCCACGTGAAGGCCAGGACCGGGTACCCGAGGGCTTCGGGCCGGATGATTGCGGCGTATCGGTCGATGACCCCGCGCGCTTCGAGCTTCTTGACGCGTTCATGGGCCGAGGGGCCACTGATCCCGACCTCGGCTCCGAGCTCCGCGTAGGGACGCCGACCGTCGGCCTGGAGGAGCTCGACGAGCTGAAGATCGATCCGATCCAATCGCGGCGATTTCGAAGTCTGGTCGTTGTTCATTAGGTCGATGGGCCTTGTCAGTAGCGATTTGTTAGGCTATCATCCATTCAGGCATTGGTTGTCGCCGACCGAACGGTCGGGCAGGTTCCTGTCTTTCGGCAACCAGGCAGCGGAGGTACGCGAGATGGCCATCCTGGCGGTGCTCGGGTTCCTGGCGCTGTTTTCGTTGATCAGCTACGAGCTGGGCACCGACGACTGGCGTCAGGCGGGGTATACCCCATCGGACGACGGCATGTTCTGGATGCGATTCGGCCGAAACTGATCGCCTGTCGTCACGGCTAGCCTACCCGACGAGGTCCCGGATGCGGGACCTCGCTGGATTCCCGGACGAGTGCAAGGACTCCTGCGCTCGCACGGCCTTCCCGCGCCCTAACGACCGTGGCACGGAATGTTGTCTCGATCCACCACGCTTCGATGCCAGATTCCCACGGGGTGGCCGTCAGGCAAGGATTTGACAGCTGCGCGTGGCCATCGAGGCAAATCCACGCTCAGATCGCGGCGGGCGAACCGCGAAATCCCTCGAATCCGTGCATAACGACCGTGGCACGCGGATGTGGCAAAGAACGGGCGTCGCGCGGCCGACGTCGGCCGCTACCACGTTCCCGTAGGCCGTCGAGCCGTTGCCCCAAGCGTCCCCTCGGGCAGATGGGCCTCGAGACAGGAGACGCCATCTGATCCCACGACGGCATCGTGGCTCGTCCCGGCAGGAAGCTCGAGCCGATGGCCTTCGACGAGGTCAATTGTCTCTCTCGTCGCCGGCAACCCGAACCGGATCGAGCCACGTTCGATCACGATGACCTTGTCGTAGGGGTGCTCATGGGCACCGTACCGATCGCCCGGTCCGTTGGACCACGCGCTGGGCTGGAGGCCTTCAGCCCGGAGTCGACCTACGAGATCGTGGCGGCTCGCCGGATCTGCGGGCATCGTCGAGGTCCTAGCCGGCGACCGACACGCCGATCAGCGAGCCGACGAGGTAGGTGACGACGGAGGCGGCGAGGCCGATCCCGAGCTGGCGGGCACCCGAGTACAACGCGCTCCGGCCCGTGAGGAGGCTGACCGCGGCACCGACCGCAAACAGGGCCGCCAGGCTCAGCCCGAGGCTTGCGGCCAGGGCACCCGTGCCGCCGCCCACGAGGTACGGCAGCACCGGCACGACCGCCCCGATCGAGAAGGCGACGAACGAGCCGGCCGCCGCCCGCCACGCTGAACCGAGCTGGTCGGGATCGAGCCCGAGCTCTTCGCGAACCAGCGTATCGAGGGCCGTCGCGGGATCCCTGAAAATCCGGGCCGCGATGCGCCTGGCCTCGGCTTCGCCGAAGCCCTTGGATCGATACACCGCAGCCAGCTCGGCCTCCTCCTCCTCGGGCATGGCTTCCATCTCGGCTCGTTCCAGGGCGATCTGGTGTTCGAAGAGCTCGCGCTGGCTCTGCATCGAGACGTATTCGCCGGCGGCCATGCTGAATGCCCCGGCCAGCAGGCCGGCGATCCCCGCGAGGAGGATGAAGCCGGGGTTACCGGCCACGGCGCCCGTCACGCCCATGACGAGCGAGAGGTTGCTCACGAGGCCGTCGCTCACGCCGAAGATGACCGCTCGGAGCGTGCCCGATCCCCCGGTTCGATGCCATCCCTCGCGCTGACCCACCTCTGCGGCGCTCCGCGCCCGGCGCGCGATCGCCACGCCGTCACGCGGAACGTCGACCCGACCGCCACCCGATGCGGTGATTTCCTCGTCGACCTTGAGCCGGTCCCAGATCTCGGCGTGTTCGCGTTCGTCCGCCGCAATCGCCACGACCTCGGGCGATGCACCCTGGCCCTCGTACAGCTCCTCCTCGTCGCCTTCGAGGGCCTTGACGAGGTCCGCGACCGACCTGGTGCCGAACAGCCGGGCGATCAGGATGATGACCCGGACACGTGGGCGCGGCCCGCCGCCATCCGGAACCGTCGCCCCAAGCTCACGGAGCTTGCGGGCCCAGACGTCGGCGTGACGCCGCTCATTCGATG
Source organism: uncultured Chloroflexia bacterium (assembly GCA_963809045.1). GTDB lineage: Bacteria > Chloroflexota > Limnocylindria > Limnocylindrales > CSP1-4 > SPCO01. The sequence continues at coordinate 1,142,206 of CAWEHW010000004.1, read as the reverse complement.
CGATTCGCCGGAAGGCGTCCGAGCGGCGCTGATCCCGGTCGATCTGCGCCAGCGCGTCGTAGAGGACGATCGCGTCGCGCTCGAGCTTGAGGTTTTCGAGGCTCTGCGCGATGTCGATCGGGGCCACGGCGGCATCGTAGGCGATCGTCGGCGCGTAGACTCGGGGGATGCCACCGGCCGGACCGCCACCGCTGCTGTATCTCGCGGCGGCCGACGTGGTCAGCGCCATGCCCGACCTCGACACGCGGCTGGCCCTGGCCGAGCAGACCATGACGGCCCTCGCAACGGGGGCCGAGCTGCCGCCGAAGATCGGCATCCACCCCCGGCCCGACGGTTCGTTCGTGCACGCGATGCCGGCGCACCTGCGAGGCGCGGACGAAAGCGGCGCCGATGACCTCGTCGGGATGAAGTGGGTGGCCGGGTTCGGGTCGAACAACGCCATGGGTCTGCCCGCCATCAACGCGCTCGTGGTGGTCAACGACGAGGCGACCGGGTTCCCGACGGCGATCCTTGACGGCGGGCCGATCACGGCCCAGCGGACGGCGGCCGTCTCGGGAGTAGCCATCCGGCAGTTCGCGCCACGCCGCGGTCGTGAGGCACTCGGCGTAGCGCTGATCGGCGCGGGCGTGCAGGGCCGGAGCCACGTGCCGGTGCTTGGTCGCGTGGTCCCGGGCATGAAGCTGACCGTCTTCGATCGGCACGCCGACCGTGCGGAGGCCCTCGCCCGCGAGGCGCGGCTGACGGACGGGATCGCCGAAGTCACCGTCGCCGGTTCGGCGCGGGCGGCGACCGAAGGCGTGGACATCGTGGTCACCGTCGCCTCGTTCGGTCCGGTCCGGCAGGTGATGACCTCGGACTGGCTTCAGCCGGATGCCCTCGTCGTCCCGGTCGACTACGCGACGTACTGTGCCGCGGAGGTCGCCCGCGAGGCGGGGTTGTTCCTGGTCGATCATCGCGAGCAATTCCTAGCGAATTGGGCGGCCGGGCTGTTCGATGGCTACCCGGAGCCGTCGGCCACGATCGGCGAGGCCATCCTGGCGGGCACGGCGCGGCCATCGACGGGGCGCGTGGTCGTGACCCACCTGGGCGTGGGCCTTGCCGATGTCGTGTTCGCCGCAGCGATCGTCCGCCGCGCAAACGACCTTGGCCTCGGGATGACGCTTCCGCGCTGATCCGCAGAGCGCGGAGGGCCAGCGAGACGCGGATGTGCCAGCCACACTAGCGGGCGGTCTGTGCGTGCGACGGGACCGTGGAGGAACTGGTGCGCCCCATCAAGTCGGCCCTGGCGGTCATCGTGGCCCTGCTGGTCGTGGCGGTCATCGCGGTGATCGGCCTGCTCGCATCGGTGACGGCGCGCGCCCTGCCCCAGGTGACGGGCTCGCTCGCGGTGCCCGGTCTCGAAGCGCCCGTGACCGTCGTCCGGGACGAGGCCGGGATTGCCCACGTCACCGCCGCCTCGACCCACGACCTGTTCCTCGCCCAGGGTTTCGTGCATGCCGGCGAGCGCATGTGGCAGATGGAGGTCTGGCGACACATCTCGGCCGGCCGGCTTTCCGAGCTGTTCGGGGAGAGCCAGCTGGACACGGACCGGTTCATCCGGACGCTCGGGTGGCGCGTGGCGGCGCAGCGCGACCTGGACGCCGCCGGCGACGCGACCCGAGCGATCCTTGCGGCGTACACCACCGGCGTGAACGCCTGGCTCGACAGCCACCGTGGGTCGCTCGGCCTCGCCTTCGTGGCGAGCGGAACGGTTCCGGAACCCTGGACCGAGCTCGATTCGATGGCCTGGGGCAAGGTCCAGGCCTGGAACCTCGGCGGCAATTTCGACTCGGAGGTCTTCCGCTACCTGGCCGACGCAACGCTGGGTGACCCGGCCCGGACCGACGAGCTGTTCCCCGCCTATCGCGAGGACGCCCCGGTGATCACGCCGTCCGGCTTATCCGGATCCGGGGGCGCAGGGGCCGGCGTGCAGGGCGCCGCGGCCGCGGCATTCGGGAACGCCGGCGCCGGCGCAGGCGGGCGCGCTGCCGGTGCGCCATCGCAGCTCGATCCGGATGTCGCGACCGCCTGGCGCTCCGTGGCGACCCTTGGCCAGAAAGCATTGGCGGTGGCGGGCCTGGACCTCTCGAGTGGCCTCGCCTCGGATCACGGCATCGGGTCGAACAACTGGGTGGTCGCGCCCAGCCGGTCGGTGACGGGTGGGGCCCTGCTGGCCAACGACCCTCACCTGGGGATCGCGATGCCGTCCATCTGGTTCATGAACGGGCTGCACTGCCGGGCCGTCAACGAGGCATGCCCATACGACGTGGCCGGCGTGTCGTTCGCGGGTGTCCCCGGCGTCGTGCTCGGGCACAACGCGCGGATCGCGTGGGGCGCGACGAATGTCGGGCCGGATGTCCAGGACCTGGTCCTCGAAGCGGTCGACCCAGCCGATCCGACGCGCTACCTCCACGGTGGGGAAGCGCTCGCCTTCGAAACCCGCGTCGAGACGATCGAGGTCAAGGGCGGGGAGACGGTCGACCTCGAAGTGCGCTCGACGGTGCATGGTCCGATCCTCAACGGCGTCGACGAACGGCTCGCCGAGGCGCCCCTGATGGCCCTTCGATGGACCGCGACGATGGAAGCCGATCACACCGTCGAGGCCGTGCTCGGCCTGAACACCGCATCGACCTTCGACGAATTCCGGGCAAGCCTGTCGCGCTACGGGGCGCCGGCCCAGAACTTCGTCTACGCCGACGTCGATGGCCACATCGGCTACCAGCTTCCGGGCTACATCCCGATCCGCTCGGATCCCGGGGACCATGGCCTCCGCCCCGTCCGCGGCGATGACGGATCGGGTGAGTGGACGGGCAGGATCCCGTTCGAGGACCTGCCGTGGCAGCTCGATCCCGAGCCGGGCTGGATCGTCAGTGCCAACAACGCCGCCGTCGACGCCGCCTATCCGTACTTCATCGGCCAGGAGTGGGACCCCGGCTACCGTGCCGAGCGGGTGATCGACCTGCTCAACGCGTACGGCGACGATGGGCTCATCGTGGACGAGTTCGCGCCGATCCAGGTCGATGGAGCACCACTCCGGGCACGCGACTTCGTCCCGATCCTGGATGACGTGGTGGCGACGACGGACGACGGACGAATCGTCGGCGCCCGGATCGCATCGTGGGACGGGGCGTGCGAGATTGACAGCCTCGGATGTGCGGCATGGAACGCCTGGGAGTACCGAGCCCTGCGGGACGTCTTCGACGACGAGCTGGCGTCGCTCGCGCGCGACTACGTCGGCAGCCCCTCGTCGTGGGTCGTCTTCGCGAACCTGCTCGAGGATCCGACCGCCGCCTGGTGGGACGACACGACGACGCCGGACCTCGTGGAACGTGCGCCGGACATCCTGATCCGTGCCCTGGACGAGGCCGGCGCGGAGCTGCGAGACGCGATCGGCAGCCCGGACCGCTGGTCGTGGGGCCGCCTGCATACGGCCACCTTCCGCGAAGCGACGCTCGGTGCGAGCGGGATCGGACCGCTCGAGTGGTACTTCAACGATGGGCCACACGCCGTTGCGGGCATGGCGGGCGCGATCAACAACACGTACGTCCGGTTCAGCCGCGCCTACCCCGATCCCGAGGACCCCGAGTACGCACCGGTGGGCATCGATCGCGTCTTTGACGTGACCAACCTGCCGAGCTACCGGTTCGCGATCGACATGAGCGATCTCGATGGCGCCCGGATCGTGATCACGACCGGCCAGGCCGGCAATCCCTTCGACCGGCACTACAACGACCAGATCGACCTCTGGCGGGCGGGACGGACGGTGCCGTTACCGTTCACGTCCGCCGCGATCGAGCAGGCGGCCGCCTCCGTCCTCATGCTGACGCCATGAACACTGCATCGAACCAGCCCGACGTCGTCGTGATCGGGGCGGGCGTGATGGGGGCCTGGACGGCGCTCCATTCGCAACGGCAGGGCTGGCGGACGACCCTGCTCGACGCCTTCGGGGCAGGTCACTCGCGCGCCACCTCGGGAGACGAGTCGCGGATCATTCGCAGCTCGCACGGGTCGGACCCCTTGTACAGCCGTTGGTCGCGTGAGGCGCGGGAGGCCTGGATCGCCCTGGGTGAGCTGCGCGGCGATCCGTTGTTCGTGCCGGCTGGCGCGCTCTGGTTTGCCCACGCTGCCGAGGGGTTCGAGGCCGATTTGGAGGCCACCCTTCGCCGGCTCGGCATTCCGGTCGAGCGCCTCAGCCCATCGGAGGTGACCGCGCGGTGGCCGCAGCTGGCGACCGACGACCTCGCCTTTGCCGTGTTCGAGCCAGAAGCCGGACTGCTGATGGCCCGCCGTGGCGTGGCCGCGGCCGCGCGCCAGTTCGAGGGCGAGGGTGGTCGCTTCGAGCTTGCGTCGGTCGGGCCCGGCCAACGAGACGCGAGGCGCCTCCTCGACGTGGCCACCCCCGACGGCCGCCGGTACGCGGCCGACCAATTCGTGTTCGCGGCCGGCCCGTGGCTGCCGCGCCTCTTTCCCGAGGTCGCAGGGGAGCTGATCCGCGTCACCAAGCAGGACGTCATCTTCATCGGGCCGCCGGCCGGCGATGGCCGGTTCGGGGCCGATCAGCTGCCCTGCTGGGTGGACTACGCGGCGGCGTTCTACGGGATGCCCGCCGTCGACGGGCGCGGGATGAAGCTCGCCCCGGATCGGTACGGCCCGGTCTTCGACCCGTCGCATGGCGAGCGGATCGTCGATCCGGAATCGGTCCGGCTCGCTCGCCGCTACCTCGCGCGGCGCTTTCCGGAGCTGATCGACGCCCCGGTCGTGGAGACGCGCGTCTGCCAGTACGAGACAACGCCCGACACGCACTTCGTGATCGATCGCCACCCGGACTTCGACAACGTGTGGCTCGTCGGCGGCGGGTCAGGGCACGGGTTCAAGCACGGGCCGATGATCGGTCGGCACGTCGTCGCGCGCCTGGCCGGCGCCCCGCTCGGCGAGGGCGAGGGGCGGTTCGGCCTCACCCAAATTCGGACACCAAAACCCGGCATGCGCACCGGCGGCGACGCCATCGTCAGCGGCTGGTCCGATTGGTAAGGCGCACCTACTCTTCGTTGAAGTCGAGGGGGCCGTCCGGGACTTCGATGAACACTCGTCCGCCTTCGACGACGACCGGGTAGACCGCCAGCGCCTCTTCGGCGGGTGGGTCGAGCGGCTCTCCGTCCGACAGGTCGAAGCGAGACAGGTGGAGCGCGCAGGTCAGGGTTCCGGCGGTCAGGAATCCCTTGTCCAGCTCGAAGTACTCGTGGCTGCAGACGCCCTGCACGGCCGAGATCTCGCCGCCCGTGTTGACCACCAGCACCTGGTCCGTGCCATCCACCCAGGCCATCTTCATGGTGCCCTCGGGGACTTCGTCGACCCCGAGGAGGTCGATGCGTCTCACGCTGCGGCGTCGGCTCCCGCGCCCACGCCGGCGTCCCATTTCTCCTCGAGCCGCTGGCGAAGTCGCTCGCGAGCGTCGTCGAGCGGCACCCGCGCGACGACCGGTTCAAGGAACCCGAGCACGATGACCTTGCGCGCCTCGTCCGGTGGGATCCCCCGGCTCTCGAGGTAGAACAGCTGGGCCTCGTCGATCGGGCCGACGGAGCTCGCATGGGCCGCTCGGCGGCAATCGGGCTGGTCGATCTCGAGCGAGGGGATGGCCACGGATCGCGTCTGCTTCGAGAGGTTCATCCCGAACTCTCCGAGGAAGCTGTCCGTGCCAACCGCGCTGCGGTCGATGACGATCATGCCCTTCATGAACGAGCGAGCCTTGTCCATGAGCACGCCCTTGGATAGCAGGTTGCCGGTGGTGTCGCGGCCGACGTGGCGCGTATACGAGGTCAGGTCGAACAGCTGATCCTCGCCGCCGAACACGATCTCGACCTGTTCCACCGAGCTCCGGTCGCCCTCGAGCCGGTTGTCAACACGGCTCCTGACCAGCCGCGAACCGAGCTGGGCGAGTGCCCATTTTAGCGCTGCGCCCTCGCCGATCGTCGCATGCCGATGCTGGAATGCAACCGTCGTCGGCGGCAGCTCCTGGAGGCTCGCCACGGCGAGCCGCGCGTTTCGCCCAAGCGTCAGTTCGAGCGTTCCCGCCAGGAGTGACTGGCCGGCATCGGGCGGGATGATCCCGGACGCCCCGAGCTCCTCCACGACCGTCGCTTCCGCGTCCTCGCCCAGGGTGATGATCGTGCGGCCGATCAGGGCGCGATCCGCGACACCGACCGACCACCGGAGCACGATCGGGCGCTCGAGCCGAACCCCGGCCGGCACGTGCAGGTGGATCCCCTGGCTCCAGAACCCGCGGGCCAGCGCGGCGAGCTTGTCGTCGTCGGGGAGGCCGGCGCCGCCATCGATCGCCCGACGCAGCCCGTCAGGATCCCGCGCGAGCCCCGTGGCGAACGTCTCGAGGATCACGCCGGCCGCGACCGCGGCAGGCTCGAGCACGAGTCCGGCGACGCGATCCTCGCGGACATCGACCAGACCGGCGACGCCATCGGGCAACTGGGCCGAGGCGAGCGCATTGGGAGCTCCAGCGGCGCGGACGTACGGCTGTGCGCTCGCGAGCTCGGCATTGCGCAGGTCGAGGTAGGTCGTGTAGAGCTGATTGGGCTCGACCGGGAGCCGTTCAAACGCTTCCCACGCGGCAAGTCGCTCCGCGGCAAGCCATGCGGGCTCTGCGCGATCGGTCGAGAGCGTCTCGGCGAGGTTCCTGTCGGCGAAGGTGAACGGGAGGTCGGTTGGTGCCCGGCGGACCGGGCGGGGTCGTGGTGACGCGACCGTCATCCCAGCGACCCCTCCATCTCGAGCTTGACCAGCCGGTTGAACTCGATGGCGTACTCCATCGGCAGTTCCTTGGTGAAGACCTCCAGGAAGCCCTGGACGATGAGGTTGGTCGCCTCGTTCTCCGTCAGCCCGCGGCTCATCAGGTAGAAGACCTGCTCCGCGCTGACCTTGCCGACCGTCGCCTCGTGGGTCATCGAGGTGTCGTCTTCCTGGATGTCGATGTACGGGTACGTGTCGCTGCGGCTGATGTCGTCGAGCATCAACGCGTCGCACCGGACGCTCGCCACCACGTTCGTGGCGCCAGGGGAGACCTTGAGCTGGCCCCGGTAGGTGGCGCGGCCGCCGTCCTTGGACACGGACTTCGAGACGATCCGCGACCGCGTGTTCGGCGCCAGGTGGACGGCCTTCGCGCCGGTGTCCTGGTGCTGGCCCTTGCCGGCCACCGCGACGCTGATGATGTCGGCCGTGGCGCCCTCGCCGCGCAGGTAGATCGCCGGGAACTTGACGGTCTTGCGCGAGCCAGTGTTCGCGTCGATCCACTCGACGGTGGAGTTCTCGTACGCATGGGCGCGCTTGGTCACGAGGTTGTAGACGTCGTTCGACCAGTTCTGGATGGTCGTGTAGCGGACCTTGGAGCCTGGGAGCGCCACGACCTCCACGACGGCGACGTGCAGCGATTCGGTGGCGTAGATCGGCGCCGTGCAGCCTTCGATGTAGTGGACCTTGGCGCCCTCGTCGACGACGATCAGCGTCCGCTCGAACTGCCCGGTGTTCTCGCCGTTGATCCGGAAGTAGGCCTGGAGCGGCAGCGGTACTTCGACGCCCTTGGGGACGTAGACGAACGAACCGCCCGACCACACCGCCGCATTCAGCGCGGAGAACTTGTTGTCCTCGGCCGGGACCACCGTCCCGAAATGCTTTCGGAAGATGTCCGGATACTCCTTGAGCGCCTGGTCCGTGCCCATGAACACGACGCCTAGCTTGGAGAGCTCTTCCTTGACCGAGTGATAGACGACTTCGGAGTCGTATTGCGCGCCGACACCGGCCAGGAATTTGCGCTCCGCCTCGGGGATCCCGAGCCGCTCGAAGGTCGCCTTGATCTGGTCGGGCACGTCGTCCCACGACTTCTCTTCGCGCTCGGACGGCTTGCGGTAGTAGACGATGTTGTCGAAATTGATCTTGTCGAGGCCGTCCGTCCAGGTCGGGATAGGCCGCTTGAGGAAGTGCTCATAGGCGCGGAGCCGGTACTGGAGCATCCAGTCGGGCTCTTCCTTGACAGCGCTGATCTCCTCGACGGTCGCTCGGGTCAGACCGCGCTTGGTCTCCCGCAGGTACGCGATGTCGTCGTGGAAGGCGAACTGGTCGCGCTTGTCGGTGACGATCTCGCGGGTTGCGGTCATGCGGTCTCCGGCTCTCAGGCCATGGGTCGATCTAATTCCGAGTTAGATTATCGGGATTAGCGCGAGAAGCGTCAACGACACCCCGATCGGGGCCTACTCGCCCCCGAGGCCACGCAGGTCACCCGAGCCGTGGAACTCGACCAGGGTCTCGCGCCGGCCGCCGGCGCCGACCTGCCGTCCCGCGACCAGGGCGTGCCCGCTGATCGCACGGCCGTCGGCCGTTCGGCCCGTCAGCTCGCCCTCATCGAGCACGGGCCCGGTGCGCGTCACGACCCGCGCGCTCCATTGGGTCTGACCACGCGAGTCCTCCCAGCAGTCCATCGTCGCCGAGGGCAGGCTCGCGCCCGCGAAGGTCACGTCGAGGAGTGCGAACCGCTGGTGTCGCTTGGCCACGAGCCCACCATACTCCTGTCGGCGGTCCCCAACGCACGGAGGCACGAGTGGCGACGATCCGGTATTCGGCGGAAGGCACGATCTCGCCTGAGCGGTTCATCGCCGCGTTGACCGATTTCACCGATCGACGCCCCGCGCTGTGGCCGAACCTCGACACGAAGTTCTACCGGCTCCACGAGCGCGGTGACACCTGGGCCGAGGTGACCGAGGGCACCGACGTGCTGGGCGGTGTCTGGGCCCGGGAACGCTACGTCGACGACCAGCACCGTCCCCGAGGGCGCCGGGAGGGTCATCGCGGGACGACGCTCGGATGGGTTCGACGCTCGGGCGCGCGCCTGACGGCGTCGAGAAGGTCGTTCGCGTTGACCGGCTTCGACAGGAAGAGGGCGCCCCGTGTGACCACCCGGTCGAGGTCGAGGGTCTCGGCGGTGTAGCCGGACAGGAGGACCACACCGGCCTCGGGGAACCGATCGAGGACCCGCTCGGCAAGGTCGATCCCCGACATGCCCGGCATGACCACGTCGGTGACCAGGATGTCGACCGGCTGGGCGAGACGGATCAACCGCTCCAGGGCCTCGGGGCCGTCGCTGACGGAGGTCACCTGGTAGCCGGCCCGGCGCAGCATGGCGGAGGTCATGTCCCTCACCACGGCTTCGTCCTCGACCACCATGACCGTCCCGGTGCCGGCCGTGGTCCGACCCGGACTCGGTGCGGTTGCCGCAGCGACCGGCGCATCCACGCGCGGGAAGTAGAGCTTGAACGACGAGCCGATCCCGGGCTCCGAGTACAGCCAGATGTGACCGCCGGTCTGCTGGACGATGCCGTAGATCGTGGCCAGGCCGAGCCCCGTGCCGTGACCCTGCTCCTTGGTCGTGAAGAACGGCTCGAAGACGTGTTCGCGGGTCTCGACATCCATCCCGAGGCCGGTGTCACTGACGGCGAGGAAGACGAACGGTCCGGGCGCGACGTCGAGATGCTGGGCGGCATACGTTTCGTCGAGCTCGATGTTGCCCGACTCGATCGTGATGGTTCCACCCTCGGGCATCGCATCCCGGGCATTGATCACGAGGTTGACCAGGATCTGGTCAAGCTGACCGTGGTCCGCTCGGAGCCTGCCCGCTCCCTGCCCGGGCCGCACCACGAGACGGATCTGGGCGCCGATGAGCCGTCGAAGCATGGGTTCGACGTTCTCGATCGCCTCGTTCAGGTCGAGGACCTCGGGACGGACCACCTGGCGCCGGCTGAACGCGAGCAGCTGTGCCGTCAGTGATGCTGCACGCGTCGCAGCGTCTGCGATGGCCTTCACGCTCCGGAGCGCCTCGTCCGGATCCAGCCTGTCGCGCCGTTCGGGGGACAGGTCGTCCGAGAGGAGCTCAGCGTAGCCCTTGATCGCGAACAGGACGTTGTTGAAGTCGTGCGCAATGCCCCCCGCCAAGCGGCCGATCGACTCCAGCTTCTGCGCCTGGAGGAGCTGGTTCTCCGCGGTCTTGCGCGCGGTGATATCGACCACGGTCGCGAACACGCGCAAGCCTTCGGGCGTCTCGACGGGTGACAGGCTGATCTCCACCGGGAACTCCGTCCCGTCCTTGCGCCGGCCGGCCAGGTCCAGGCCGATCCCCATGGGCCGGGCTACCGGGTTGACCAGGAACCCATCGCGATGCGCGATGTGGCGATCCGCGATGGCCCGCGGCAGCAGCACCTCGATGGTTTGTCCGATCAGCTCCGCCGCGTCATACCCGAACGTGATTTCGACCTGCGGATTGACGTAGGTGATCGCGGCCCCCGCATCGATGGCGACGATGGGGTTTGGCGAGGCGTCGAGGACAGCCAGCGTTCCGCCGGCTTGCCCCGGAGTGCCGGTCGTGACACCGGCGCTCGTGGTCGGGCGCTGCGCCTTCACCAATCCCTCCCCCTGATCAGTGGTCGTGCAGGCAAGGGTGCGTCTTCGATCTCCTGGTTGGCATTGGCCTTTTCATCGCGCGCTCGCTCAACTTTACGCCGTCGAGGGCTCGCCAGATGTTGGCGGTGGGTCACATCGCGGCTCCCTCGATCACGGTGTCGGCGCGCGCTCGAACGAGCGGGTTGCCCGTGACTGCAGCGAGGAACGAAAGTCGATCGATGGTCAGGAACAGCGAGTCCGCCGTGGTGGTCACGGTCGCGGTCCGCGGGACGTCGCGAAGGAGCGCGATCTCGCCAAATCCATCGCCCACCTCATCGAGATCCCGGAGCACACGCCCCTCACGTTCGACCCTGACCGCACCACTTGCGAGCACGTAGTAGCGATCGCCGGCGTCGCCTTCGCGGATCACGGCGGTGCCGCCCGGGAGGTTCAGCCAGCCTGCCCGTCTGGCGATCGCTTCGAGGTTCGGAGCCGGTAGTGGATCGAACAGGGACACGCGCCTGAGCAGGGCGATGGCATGCACGGGTACGGTCGTTCTCGAATCGAGCGCCACGAGCTGGACCCAGAGGAGACCCACCAGCACCGGCAGGACCGCGGCAACCACCATGATGGCCCCGGCCAACCCAAGGGTTGCGAGCAGGATCGGAACGAGGACGGAACCGACCGCGAGGGCGCCCATCGCCAGGCCTTCCTGGACACCGAACACGCGCGCAAGCACCTCATCGCGGACGGATCGTTGGAGGATCGTTCGTCCCGCCACATCGACGATCGCCAGGCCCGCGCCACCGGCCACGATCAGAGCCGTCGCCACGATCGGCGACGCGAGCCAGCCCGAAATGCCGAGGGCGAGGCCCCACAGGCACGCTCCGACGGCGGCGACGCTGGCCAGACGGGGGCGGCCAACGAGGACGAAGCTGGCTGCGCCGCCGACAATCGTTCCGGCCCCAAGGGCGGCGTTGAGGATCCCCGCCCCAGGCTCGCCCATGCCCAGCAAGTCGAGCGCCATCAACACGAAGAGCACGTCGGCGGCCCCGATCATCAGCATGCGAGCTGACATGAGCGTGATGACGAGCCTGGCATCGCGATCACCGACCACGGCCCGGACGCCATCGACGATGCTTCCTCGAGGCCTTGGCCCTGCGACGGCATCTGCGTCCGGCTTCGGGTCGACGACCGCCAGGTGCATCTGGTGCACCTGCAGACGGAAGACGAGCAAGCCGCCGGCGAGAACGACCGCGGCCGCCGCCACGAAGACCGCCTCCGGACTCCCCTGGGACAGGATCACGGCGGCACCGAGCGGCCCAACAAGGATGCCTGCACCCTCGATGACCCCGACCGCCCCGTTTGCGGCGGTGAGCTCGTCGGGCGTGTGTGATAGCGCGGGCAACAGCGCCGATTGCGTGGGTCGGACGATGATCAGCGCGGAGCCGCCGATCGCTGCAACAGCGTAGACGGCGACGGGCGGTGCCGACGCGACCATGACCGCGGCCGTCGCGGCAAGCCCGACCCCGTAGACGAGGTACCCGGCCACCAGCACATGCTGCCGCGGATATCGGTCGCCGAGGGCCGCTGCCGCCGGGGCCAGCGTCGCCGAGGGTGCCAGCAGGACCAATGCAACGACACCGACGGAAGCCGCCCCGGTGCGATCGTAGGCGTACACGAGGACAGCGACCCAGGTTCCGTATTCGGCTGCGTTGAAGGCGAGGAACGCCCCCAGGACACGCCGCAGGTCACGGTTCCGGAGGATTCGCCCGACCATCCCTGCCGAGCGAGTCAAGCCGGCACGGCGTCAGTGGGCGTGGCCATGTCCCCGATTGTATGGGGCGCCGGGCGAGGGCCGTGGGTCGCCGGCTGGCGTGGTCGGCGCGCCGGCTGACGTCGTCGGCCTCGGTTCAGCTCGGCGTCGGGCTCTCCTGGAACGCCGGGACGCCGTCCGTGGCGGCACCGCTCGTCGCGATCGCATCCTGGGGCATGCCCCCGATGTCCTCGGTTGCGCCGCCGAGTTGACTCCCGGCATGTTCTCGTCCGATGCCGCTTCGGCGAGCGTGTCGCTTCCGGGTCGCATGTCCTGCGCCCGCCAGGTCGCGAACCGCTCGCGAGCATCACGGGCCGCGGCTTCGAGGCGCCGCCGATTCGCCGGCCGCCGCAGGATCGCCACGATCGCGACGGCCGCAACCACGAGGATGCCGAGCACGATCGGCCGCCGCGATCCGCGGGTTCGAGAACGGGTGATCTTCGCAACGGGCGACGAGGAACGGCGTTTGAACGGGTTCCACGGCGATCGGCCGCGCTTGGGCGCGGGCCTGACGAACCTGGTGATGGCCGCGCCCGCACCGATGATCCGGTCGACGTCGTCGGCCGTCAGCGTGATCGCCGGAACTTTTATCGTCGCTCGCCGTGCCCGGGCGAGGTCGACCTCCGGGAGGCGAACGCCGGATAGCGTCCGGACGATCTCGTCGCGATTGATCTCGGGCAGGTGAAGCTCCGGCAGACGGACCTCCTTGACGTGGAATTCAGGCATCTAGCGGCCCTCCGCCTTGCAAGTAGTGACCAGTCAAGGATACGCGGAGCCTCTCGATCCTGGGCTCAGTGGCGTATGGAAGGTGTCGCAGCAGCGTGACAAGCGTCCGGCTGGACCGAGACTCAGGGCACGGTGACGGAGATCGTGCTCCAGGCCCCGCGGTTGCCGGCCTTGTCGCGCGCCCGGATGCGGTACTCGTACGTTCGGGCGCGTGGCAGCGTCTCGGTGACGCTGGTCGTGGTGCGGTACCCGAGCGCCCTCCAACTGCCGCCCAGGACCCGCCGCTGGACCTCGTAGTCACGCAGCCCTGCGGTGAGGACCTGGAGACGGGGGTCGCCGCCGGTCCACCGGACCGTGACCTGGGCCTTGGCTGCGTCGAGGAGCTTGTGCGAGGTGGTGCCGACCTTCGCCCATGCGGCCGTCCGGTCGGTCCGCTTGAGGATGACCCCCGCGTAGTAGCGCTTCCCGCTGACCGGCGAGACGGCGGCGCCGAAGCCCGCGTAGTTGTAGTCGGCGGACAGCAGGATGTTCGCGTGCGACGGCGAGCCGAACCAGGCGGCGACCGCCTGCGCGGTGGAGTCTGCTTCGGTGGGCCAGCTGTTCCAGACTAGGACCTCGCCGGCGCCGAACCAGGGAATGCCGGCTGCCACGATCGCGTCGAAGACGTCGGTCCCATCGGGGTTCTTGTGGCTCATGACGTCCGTCGCTGCCATGGTCTCGGCCCGCTGGCGGGCGATGCTCGCCGCGTCGGGATCCGGCTGCAAGGACACCAGGCCACGCGCCGCACGCTCGGCGTTGACGCGCGAGATGAGGTTCGATTCGGCCTGGGCAACCGTCGACAGGTCGAACGGAGGCAAGGCGGCCGCGGCCGGGCCCGCCAGGACGCCCAGCATGAGAACGGCGATCAGCGTGGAGCCGAGACGACGGGCGGTGGCAGGCACGGACGAATGGTCCGTTGGCGGCACGTCCGGGGGAATGGGTTATGGGTCACGGTCACGATGGCGCGTTGGTACGGGTCCAATGGCCCGCGACGGGGCCATCACCGACGACACCGGGCCCGGTATGGGACGATGCGACCTGCAAATCACAACGTGGAGGAGCGTCCCATGGCTGCCATCCGACGGGCCGAGGTCACCTGGTCGGGACCTCTCAGCACCGGCTCCGGCACGGTTTCGGCAATGTCGTCCAAGGCCTTCGCCGATCTCCCCGTGTCATGGACCGCGCGGACGGAGGAATCGGGTGGCAAGACAAGCCCGGAGGAGTTGCTTGCGGCCGCGCATTCAGCCTGCTTCTCGATGGCGATGTCGGGCAACCTGGTCCGCGCCGGGTTCCCGCCCGAGCGCCTCGACGTGGCTGCGGACGTGACATTCGACAAGGGCGAGGCCGGCTGGGGGGTCGTGTCGAGCGCCCTCACGGTGGTTGGTCGCGTTCCCGGGATCTCGGTCGAGGAGTTCAACAAGGCGGCCGAGGCCACCCGGACCGGCTGCCCGATCAGCAAGGCGCTGGTGGGCAACGTGGAGCTGACCGTCGAGGCGACGCTCGAAGCCTGACCGGTCCGCGCCGTCTCAGCCGATCGTCAGCAGGCGGCGAGGATTCAGGACGGTCATGGCTTCGATCTCAGCCTCGGACACGCCAGCCGCCCGGAGGCGAGGCAGGAACGATTCGGCGAGGTACGCGTAGCCGTGGCCCTCGTACCGGGTCAGCTGCGCGTCGTGGCAGACATCCTGGCTCAGGAGGATCCTCTCGACGTGGCCCAGGGCGAGGAGTGAGCACAACAGCTCGACGATCCGGCCCTCGCCCAGCCGCTCGATCGGGCTGAACGACATCCCGAGAAAATCGAACTCGAGGTTCGCCCCGCGTCGCACGATCTCCTGGTAGTGGCCCAGGTCCGGGTACGAATCCGCGTGACCGATGACGACTCGTGCGGGATCGGTCCCCTCTTCCTCGAAGATGCGGAGCTGCGCGAGCCCGACGGCCGACATGACCGAGTGGGTCGTGATCGCCATCCCCGTCCGGCGCGACGCCCGGGCTGCGGCTCGATGAACGCGCTCCTCGAGCGCCGTGACCCAAGGCTTGTCGGTCCCGATCTCGCCGATGATCCCCGGCCGGATGCCCGTGTCGCCGACGCCGGCGTCGAACTCGCGCACCAGCTCGTCGGCGAGGTCGTCGACAGTTCGGCGGTCGATCAGCGCTTCGGCCGGGTAGTACGCCGTCCGGTACCAGCCACAGCCCATGACGATGTCGAGCCCGCTCGCCTTCGAGATGCCGACGAGCCACGCCGGATCGCGGCCGACGCCTGGGAGCGTCAGGTCGACGAGACAGGTCCCGCCGACGCTCCGGAAGCGCGCCAGCTCGTCGAGGATGACCGGCTCGTCCCGCGTCAGCTGCCAGTAGTCCCAGCGCGCCTCAACGTGCCAGAGCGCGATCTGCGTGTGCTCGTGGGGAAGCGTGAACCCGAGCGTGCCGGGATCGATCGAACCGAGGACCGTCTGGACGTGAGCCACGGCCGGATGCTACGCCGTCGAGGCGGCCCTCGCGGGTTCGCCGGCGCCGGATGGGGCGGGTGACGGCGAGACGATCGGGCGCGATGTGCCTGCGGACGCGAGGAGGAGCTCGAGCATGGCGCCCGCCCGTCGCTGGAGGTCGGCCGGCCGGTAGGCATCGCCGGCCTCGACCCGCTGGAGCATCAGCCCGTCGAGCAGGCCGAGGAACCCGCGGGTGACCGCGTCGACGTCGAGCCAGGCCGGCAGCTCGCCACTCGCGATTCCCTGCCGGATGAGGAACTGGCCGGCACCCACCAGGCGCTCGCGACGAGCCGCAAGCATCGCCCGGACGCTGGGTTCGCGCTCCGCCTCGGCCCACGCCTGGAGGAGGGAGATCTGTCCAGGGGCTCCCGTGTACTCGTCGATCGTCTCGATGTAGAGCCCGATCGCGATGGTCATCCGCTCGGCCGTCGTGGTGGCGCCGACGAGTCGTTCGGCCAGCTCGTCGAGACCGCGCGCCGCGATCAGGTCGCAGCTCAGCCGGAAGAGCTCCTCCTTGCTCGCGAAATACGTGTAGATCGCGCCGACGGACAAGCCGCTTTCACGGCAGACGTCGGCGATCGTCGCGCTGTGGAAGCCCTTGTCGCTGAAGACACGGACGGCCGCAGTGACGATCCGGTCCCGAACCTCTTGCTCGTGGGCGGCGCTGACGCGGGGCATCTGGCTCCTTAAACGAACGGTCGCTTCGGTCAATCTACGCGCCGTTCGGGATTGATGCAACCGTTCCAGGTTGACAAAACGAATGCTCATTCTCTATTGTCGAGGGGTCACGATCGCCGCCGAGAGGTCCCGCAATGTTCACCCGCTGGGGCGCCTTCGTCTATCGCTTTCGCCGCGCCGTCGCGCTGATCGCCGTGGTCCTGGCCGTGGCCTCGGGAGCGCTGGCGAGCCAGACGGCATCGGTCCTCAGCTCTGGCGGCTGGCTCGACGCGACCTCGGAATCGGCCGATGTGTCCGCCCGGCTCGACACCGAGTTTGGCGCCGGCAAGAGCGCCGTGATCGCCCTCTTCCGGTCCGATGAGCCCGGCGCGGATGCGACCTCGCCGGCGTTCCAGGCGGCGATCGCAGCGGCAGTCGCCCGCCTGACCGACGACCCCATCGTGACCGGCATCGTCGGCTACGCCGAGACCGGCGACATGCGCTTCATCAGTGACGCGGGCGATGCCGCGTACGTCGTCATCGAGCTCGATCTCACCGATGAGGAATCGGTCGAGGCGGTCGACGACATCCGGGCGGCCATCGCGCCACCGGACGGCTTCACCTACCTGTTGACGGGCTACGGCCCGATCACCAAGGACTCCGCCGTCCAGTCCGAGGAGGATCTCCAGAAGGCCGAAATCGTCTCCCTCCCGATCGCCGCGCTGGTCCTGATCCTCGTCTTTGCCTCAGTCGTGGCCGCCGGGATGCCGCTCTTCGTGGCCGGTCTCGCGATCCCGAGCAGCCTCGCCCTCATCTATCTCGTCGCCCAGCAAGTCGAGATGAGCATCTTCGTCCTGAACATCGCGACCATGCTCGGGCTGGCCCTGGCGATCGACTACTCCTTGTTCATCGTGAGCCGGTTCCGCGAGGAGTTGCGGCGGGGTCGGGCCGTCGGTGAGGCCGTGGAGCGGGCCATGGCGACGGCCGGCAAGGCGGTCGCCTTCAGCGGCATCGCGGTCGCGATCGGGCTGTCGGGCCTCCTGTTGTTCGAGGCGCCGGCGATCCGCTCCATCGGGATCGCGGGTGCGCTCGTCGTCCTCTCGTCCGTCACCTTTGCGCTGACATTCCTGCCGGCCGTTCTCGGCATGCTCGGCCCACGGGTCAACGCGTTGTCGCTCGGTGCCCTTGTCCGGCGGTTCCGACCGGTCTCGGACGCCCCGACACCGGCACGCGTGTCGCGCTGGGAGCGCCTCGCCCATGGCGTGATGCGGCGCCCGATCACGGTCCTCGTCCCGACCCTCGCGGTCCTGCTCATCGCAGGGGCTCCGGTCCTCCGCCTCGAGCAGGGGGTTCCTGGGGCCGAGATCTACCCCGCCGGCGTCGAGAGCCGGGACGCCTATGTCGCGCTGCAGACCGAGTTCGCCCCCGGTGAGACGACGCCTGTCGTGATCCTCGTCGACGTCGCGGGCTCGCCGACGGATGCGTCGACGATCGCCGCCCTGACGGCGTACGCGGACGAGGTGACCCAGATCGCCGGCATCGATCGCGTCGAAGGACCGTTCAGCATCACCAATCCACAGACCGGCGAGGCGTTCAGCCCTGATGAGGTCGCGGCGCTGTACGCGTTGCCGGAGGGCCAGCGGCCGCCCGGGCTTGCAGCCCTGCTCGACCGCTACGTCCGCGGCTCCACCGTGCGGCTCGACGCGATCAGCCCAACCCCACCGGCCAAGCCCGAAGCGACGGACCTGATCCCGCTGATCCGGGCGATGGACCCGGGCGTCGGCACGAGCCAGGTCGGGGGCAGCGCCGCGACTGCCTACGACTTCCTCGTCTCGCAAGCCGAACGCGCGCCCTGGGCCGTGGGGCTGACCCTCGTCGCCAGCGGGCTGATCCTGTTCCTGTTGTTCGGGTCACTGATCATCCCGATCAAGGCCGTGATCATGACCCTGCTCTCGATCAGTGCGAGCTTCGGGGCGCTGGTCTGGATCTTCCAGGACGGCAACCTCTCGAACGTGCTCGCGTTCGAGCCGCTCGGGTACACGATCGCCGGGAACCCCATCATCATGTTCAGCGTGATCTTCGGGCTGTCGATGGACTACGAGGTCCTCCTTCTGTCCCGGATCCAGGAGGCCTACCGCCGCACCGGCGACAACCGCGCCTCGGTCGCCGAAGGCCTGTCGAGGACGGCCGGCGTGATCACCGGAGCCGCGTTGATCATGATCGTGGTCTTCTCCGCCTTTGCCCTGGCCGAGGTGATCACCATCAAGAGCATCGGCGTCGGGATGGCGATCGCGGTCGCCGTTGACGCGACGATCATCCGCGTCCTGCTGGTCCCCGCGACGATGCGGCTGATGGGCCGTTGGAACTGGTGGGCGCCGGGCATGCTCGAGCGCCTCGTCGATCGGCTCGGGTTCAGCCACGTCGAGGACGAGGAGCTCCCGGACGCACCCGTCAAGCAGACGCCGGAACGACTGCCCGCGCCGGGCGGCTGAGAACGCCGGACGTGCCGTCGCCCATGGCCGGTGCAGGCGACGGGCAAGGCACGCCTGCGGTGTCCGGGAGCGGCGGCGTATCGTTCGCGCATGGATGAGCGAGACGATCCACTGACCAGGCTCGGACCGGCGAGCGGCGGCCGTCCGCCCAGCCTGGACAACATGCGGGTCTATCACTGGGAATGGGGTCCCGACGGGACCCGGCGACCGGGCCTGCCGTGGATCGGGATCTTCCTGCTGGTCTTCGGCGGCCTGCTTCTCGTCCAGCGGGTCTACCCCGAGTTCGAGTCGCTCGGCTCGGTCCTGGTCCTCGCGATCGGCCTGGCGTTTCTCGTAAAGTGGGCGATCGACCGCGGGACCGGTTCGCTGTATGCCGGCGCGATCATCACGGCGCTCGCGGCGCCAGGGTTGCTCAACGCCGCGGGCATCGAGGCGGAAGGCCTGACGACGCTCAGCCTCGGCGTGGCCTTCCTGTTCATCGCCGCCGTCCGCGCGACGACCGGTGGGGGTTGGGGCTGGCAGCTCTGGTTCGGGGGGCTGCTGGCGCTGATCGGCGGGGTTGCCGCGAGCAGCCCGGCAGCCGGCGGCCTGATCGTACCGGTCCTCCTGGTCGCCCTGGGTGCGGCGCTGCTGATCCGCGATGCCGGCCGTGGCATCCGCACCAGGTGAGTGGCTGGGACCAGGGAGATAGCGCTCGAGGTCCCAGCCCGGAGACCTACTGGAGCCGTGCCGAGACGCCCGACCCGCTCGGACCTGGCCGGCTGATCCGGGACGCGTGGCGGCTCGTTCGGGCGAATTCCCGATCGTTCCTGTTCGTGGCCGCCGTGCCGGCAGTGCTCCAGCTGGCCTTGACGGCCCCGAGCCTGGCACTCGGTCTCGACGTCCTCCGGGCGATGGTCCCGGTCATGGCCGACTACATTGAACGCGCGGCGGCGAGTCCCGGGGGCTATTCGTATGCCGATTCGCAACTGTTCCAGGCGGAGCTAGAGCAGCAGCTCCGGACGGTGCTGGTTCCCGACGCGACACACGTGGCGTGGACCGCCATCGCCGGGGGCGTCGCGATGGTGCTCGGGCTGGTGGGCACCGCCGCGTTGACCGCGACCGCGCTCGCCAACGCCAGTGGGCGACCGATCCCGACGACCTTCGCCTTCCGCCTCGTGGCGGCCCGGGCAGGGCTCGTGAAACCGATCCTCACCCTCGGCTTCGGCTACGTGGTCGTTTCGTGGCTCCCCGCGCTGCTCCAGACGTCCGCAGACTTCCAGGCCTGGACCGGAGCGCCGGGTTCACCCCGGAGCACGTTGATCGCGAGTCTCCTCAGCGTGCTTGCGCTCGTGGTGGTGGTCGCGATCATCGTGTTCGCCGTCCGCTGGGCGCTGTTCATCCCTGCGGTGCTGGTCGAGGCGCTTGGCGTTGGCCCGGGGCTCGCCCGAGCGGCCGAGCTGAGCCGGGGCATCCGGATCCGGTTGGCCCTGGCGATGACCGGGTTGATCGTCCTCGTGGCGATCGTCGTCGGCCTCGCCTCCCTCGTCGCCGGCCTTGCGGTCGGCCTCAGCGCGAGATCGATCGAACTCGGGTTCCTGGCGTATGTCGCGATCGGGCTCGTCACCAACGCCCTGACGGCAGGTCTCCTGCCGGCCATCGTCGCGGTCGCATACCGCGCGCGGACCCGTGCGGACGAGCGCACGGCTGCCGCGTCCGCTCCGGGCTAGACGGCGTTCGCCACCGGGTCGGCCGCGACTGCCTCGATCGCCGAGGCCAGGCGTTCCACGACCTCGTTGAGCTCGGCGTCGGTGATCACGAACGGTGGGCCCAGGAGGATTGTGTCGCCGTCCATGCCGTTCGCGTTACCCGTTCCCGAGTAGACGAGGAGGCCTCGGTCGCGAGCAGAGCGGACAACCGCCTCCGTCAGGCGTGCCGATCGCGGGTACGGTTCGCGGGTCCCCCGGTCGGCGACGAGCTCGACACCGACGAGCAGGCCGCGACCCCGAACCTCACCCACGCGCGGATGGTCGGCCAGCTTCGATGCCAGCGCCGCCAGTAACCAGTCGCCCTTGGACGCGCTTGCCGCCACGAGATCCTCGCGCTCGATGATGCGCAGGACCTCGGACGCGACGGTTGCGGCAACGGGCCCGTGGGAGTACGTGAACCCGTGGACGAACCCGGGACCACCCATCGTGGTGAGCGTCGCGTGGATCTCATTGGACGTCGCCACGAACCCGAATGGCCAGTAGCCCGATGTCGCCCCCTTGGCCGCGACGAGAAGGTCGGGCCGGACGTCCCAGTGGTCGAGGCCGAACCAGCGCCCGGTCCGACCGAACCCGGTCATGACCTCGTCTGCGATCAGCAGGACGCCGTGCCGGCGACAAACATCGGCGATCGCTGGCCAGTAGCCGTCCGGCGGGACCACGGCAGCCAGGGTCGCGCCCACGATCGGCTCCGCCACGAACGCCGCAACGGTCCCCGGTCCCGCCGCTTCGAACGCCCGATCGAGCTCCGCTGCCAGCTCGTCCGCCGTCCCGAGGGCATCCGCACCCGGCAGACCTGCCCGGTATGGGTAGGCGGCCGAAACATGCCGGAACCGTCCCAGCCACCCCTCGTACGGGCGGCGGAGCGGTTTTCGCCCGGACAGGTCGAGCGCCCCGAGGGTGTTCCCGTGGTAGCTGCCCCAGCGTGAGAAGACGATCCACCGCTCGGTCTCGCCCCGCGCAAGGTGGTACGCGCGGGCCAGCTTGAGCGCGGTCTCGATGGCCTCGGAGCCGCCGGACACCGGGTAGATCGCCGGTCCGTCGAGCGGCAGGTGCCGGCCAACCGCCGTCGCGTATGCCTCGAGCGGCTCGTTGGTGAAGACGCTGCCGTGCGCGTAGGCCAGGCGGGCCGCCTGCGCAGCCATCGCGTCGGCGATCTCACGGCGGCCGTGCCCCACGTTCACGACGATCGCCCCGCCGGCGGCGTCGAGGTACTCCCGGCCGGCGGCATCGCGGATCGTGCTGCCGAACGCCTCCACCGCGATGGGCGGATCGGGCGCGAGAGCTCGCCTGAAGACACGACCGGGGATCACCGGGTGAATCTAGCCGACGGACGTGACGGAAGGCGCCCGCGCCTGTTCCCCGCGATCCTGTTGCGATTTGGCCCGTTGGCCCCCGATTCCGGGCCCACTTGGTCCTGTTCGATGCGGATGGCGTCGCCCTAGGATTGAGCTACGGTGGTCGCCGGAGGGGACGCCCGGCGCCCACCGTCCAAACCATGGTCCGGGTGGGGCACCACCTGGACCAGGTGATGGCTCGCGAAGGCTGCGGCCGACGCTCGAGCCACGCTCCCTGCCATCGACGCCTGCTCCGGGAACCCGCGTGAGCCAGCCGGTGTACGAGTACGGTTGACAGCGGAGGTCCCGACCTGGAAGACGCCGAACTGATCAGCCGCGCGCGAACGGGCGACGTCCGGGCGTACGAGGAACTCGTGCGCCGTTACCAGGACGTCGCCATGCGGACCGCATACCTCGTCGCCCCGGAGGCCGACGCCGCCGATGCTGTTCAGGACGCCTTCGTCAAGGCCTACGCCGCCCTCCCCCGTTTCCGCGACGGTGCGCCCCTCAAGCCGTGGCTCCTCCGGATCGTGGCCAACGAGGGCCGCAACCGGCGACGGTCGGCGGCACGACGGGTTGGGCTGGCCGAACGCGCCGCAACCACCGAACCGCGGGCGTCGACAGCCGCGTCCCCCGAAGCCGAAGTCATCGCGGCTGAGACGCGGAGCACGCTCCTCGCGGCACTGGCCATGCTCCGCGACGAGGACCGTGAGGTGATCGGCGCGCGGTACCTGCTCGACCTGTCCGAAGCGGAAACGGCCGAGACGCTGGGGCTGCCGACCGGCACCGTGAAGTCGAGGACGTCGCGCGCGCTTGTTCGCATGCGTGCCGCGCTCGCCGAGCTGGAAGGAGACCCAGCCGATGGCTGAACGGTTGCTCCACCAGCTACCAGACGGCGATCTCGAGGCCGCCTTGCGCGGGTTGGTCCCTGTCGTCGCGTGGCCCCAGGCCACGGTGCCGGGCGGCTCGGACATCGCGGCTGCCGTACGCACCCGGGTCGAGGCCCTGCCGGTGCCACGTCGCGACGGTCGGGCCGGGCCGTTCCGTTGGAGCCGGTGGCCGGCGCGCCGCGCCCTCGTGCTTGCGCTCGTGGCCCTGCTCGCCGTCGTCGCGGTCGCCGGCGCACTCGGGCTTGGCCTTCCGGGGCTTCGGATCATCCTCGGTGAGGCGCCTCCCCTGCCTTCGATCAGTCCGGGGCCGTCGGCCGGCCCGACGGCGTCGCGGTCGCCTCTACCGCTCGGCACCTCGCTTCGCCTCGGCGACCCCCTCGACCCGACGGACCGGGCCGAGCTCGATGCGCGGGCGGGCTTCCCCGTCCAGCTTCCAGCGGATCCGGCCATCGGACCGCCGGAGACGGCCTACGTCGATCACACCAAGGGGGGCCAGGTGACCCTGCTCTGGCCAACGCGACCAGACCTGCCGGCCACGCTCCAGCCGGAGGTCGGGCTCCTGATCAGCCAGTTCGAGGGCACCGTCGAGCGTGAGTTCTTTACCAAGTCAACGAGCTCCAACACGGTCATCGAGCCCGTGACGGTCGGCGAACACGACGGCTACTGGTTGACCGGCGACCCTCACATCTTCTTCTGGGAAGGCCGGGGTGGGTTCGTCGACGACGCAAGGCGGTGGGTCGGCGACGTGCTCCTGTGGTCTGACGGGACCGTGACCTACCGGCTCGAGACGTCGCTCGGTCGCGACGAAGCGATCGCCATCGCCGAAGGGATGCGCTGAGCCCGGGAACCGATCGCGCGGACCCGGTGTAGGAGAGGCGACGGGCAAACCTCCGCCCGCAGGCACACGGAGTCCACCCATGTCGCCGATCCGTCGTATCCCTCGGGGACCAGGGCTATTCGCGGCCGCGGTGGCGATCGCACTTGCCGCCTGTTCGGCTGCTGGGTCGTCCGCAAGCGTGCCGTCCGCGGAGTTGACGGCGTCGCCGCTTCCGTCGCCGGGCGGGAGGCCACCAGCCGGAGACGCGTGGCTGGTCGTTGGCGCTCGGGGCGAACCGGGCCTTCGCGTCGTCCTGGCGAGCACGCGCGAGGAACTGGTCGCGCTACCGATGGGCATCCCGAACGAGACGTGGGGCGAGGTCGTCGCAGCGAGGGAGACCGGCGGCCAGACCCTGGTCGACGTGATCACGGTCCAGCCGGACCTGCCCAGGCAAACGCGGTCACTCGATGGTGCCTGGCGGTTGCCGATGCTCGGGACCGATGCCCTTCCCGTCGGCGTGTCCGCGGACCGTTCGACGATCGTCCTGGTCGAAGACCTGGCGGCCGACGCCAACACCTCCAGGTTTGCGGTGTTCGTCGAGCGGGAGGACCCGCGGATCATCGAGCTTCCCGGGTCGTTCGAATACGACGCGCTCTCGCCCGACGGTTCGATCCTCTACCTGATCGAACACCTCTCAGGGCCGCCCGCGGACCGCTACCAGGTTCGCGCGGTGGACGTCGCGACCGGCACGCTGCGGGCCGAGATCATCGTGGACAAGCGGAATCTCGACGCCGCCATGGGCGGCTGGCCGATCACGCAGCTCCGGCACGATGGCGGGGTGGTCTTCACCCTCTACCGTGGGACGGATCACACGTTCATTCATGCGCTCCAGAGTCGCGAGGCCTGGGCCGTCTGTCTTGGGTTGCCGGTGTTCGGGGCTGGCGACGAGGAGGCCGCGACTGACTGGGGCCTGGGCCAGACCGCCGACGGGCGACAGGTCTACGCTGTGAACGCCACGCTTGGACTCGCGGTCACGATCGACCCGGCAGAGCTGACGATCGGTGCCACGACACGGTTCGATGCGCCGAGCGTCGCTGCGGGGGTCTCGCTCGCGAAGTTCGGACACGCCGACCCTGGACCCGTCGGCCGGCGGGTCGTGGTCACGCCCGACGGATCGACGATCTACGCGGCGGGATCCGGCGGGATCGTCCGGCTTCGCGCGGACGACCTCACGATCGTCAGCCATGTCATCGAAGGCGCGGCCGTGGATGGCTTGGCGATGACGCCGGATGGCGCGTTCCTGTTCGCACTCGTGCCCGGACAGGAGCGGATCGTCAAGATCGAGCTCGCTTCGGGGCAGGTGGTCGCGACGGTGCCGGGCGACGGATTTGATCGGTTGGTGGCCGCGGTCCCCTGGTGAGGTGACGCGGGCCGCCGGCACTCTCAGGCGTTTCTCAGGAATTGATGGGACCCTACGGCTGACGGGATCGAGCGGTCCCGCCCTCACGGAGAGAGCCCACGGTGTCCCGATCCCGCCTTTCGATCCTTGCCGTTGCCCTGCTGCTCGCCATCGGGATGGGCGGATATGTCGCCTACGACCAGGTCCTGAGCGGCGACAGTGTCGCGCCACTTGCCCTCGCGACGCCCGGTGCCGACACGACCGCGACGTCCGAACCCTCGGGTGCGGCCGCCACGGCTCAACCCAGCGAGTCGGGCGATCCGGCAGCTGGGACCGACGGCGACGTTGGGGGGACGTGGACCGCGGCCGAGGGCAGCCAGGCCGGCTACCGGGTTCGGGAGAGGCTTGCAAGCCTCTCCGCGGAGAGCGACGCGGTGGGCCGAACGTCGGACGTCACCGGAGCGATCACGGTCGAAAGCGACGGCACCACCACGACGGTCACCGAGGGCTCGCTCACCGTCGACACGACCACGATGGCGTCCGACGAGGACCGCCGTGACAACCGGCTGCGGTCAGAGGGCCTGCAGACCGACAGCTTCCCAACGGCCACGTTCACCTTGACCGAACCAGTCGAGGTTCCCGCAGCCGCCGTGACCGGCACGGCCTCGGACCTGACCCTGGTCGGTGACCTGACCCTTCATGGGGTGACGAGGTCGGTGTCGATCCCGGCGCAGGCCCAGCTCGTCGACGGGACGATCCAGGTCCAGGGATCGATCACGTTCCCGCTCGCCGACTTCGACATCGTGGCGCCGAACATCGGTGGCTTCATCATCTCGATCGCCGACGAGGGCACCCTCGAGTTCCTGGTCACCTTCACGAAGACTTGACGGGAACCAGCGGCCCGCCGGGGCGAGCCAGCCGAAGGCGCCAGCGAAGCGAAGGAGCGACGCACCCATGGTGCGTGAGTGACTGAGCGCCGCGGGCAACGCACGCCTGCGCCGCCCTGGTCGGGCCGCTATTTCGTGTAGACGCCGCCCGGGTCGAGCTCGTCGCGGATCAGCCGCAGCTCCTCCGCGCTCGGCGGTGACGTGGCGCCCACCTCCGCGGAGACCGCCACCTCCCAGGCGATGGTGTCGCGCACGGCCTCGATCGTCGCGCCAGGATGCAGTGAGTCGAGACGCATCTCCCCGCGCTCGTCGAAGTGGTAGATCCCGAGGTCGGTCACGACGACCGTAGGCCCGCGACCGAGCCACCCGCCTTCGCGCCGGATCCGTTCGGCCTGCTCGGCACCGCCGAGGTTCCCCGGCGACGTCCGGAAGTCGATCGTCTCGACGAAGCTGCGCTTGCTCTGGCGCATGATCACGAACACTTCCCGGGCGTTGATCGCGATCTCGCACGCCCCACCCGATCCGGGTAGCCGGGTCGCTGGCTTCGCGTAGTCGCCGATGACGGTCGTGTTGATGTTGCCGAACCGATCGATCTGGGCCGCGCCGAGGAAGCCGACATCGATCAGCCCGCGCTGCAGGTAGTACCCGAACAGCTCGACCATGCTCACGACGGCGGTCGCCCCGGTCACGATCGTCGGGTCGCCGATGGACAACGGAAGCCGCGCTGGGCGCGCCCCGAAGACGCCGGCTTCATAGACCAGCTCGAGGTCCGGCGCGATCGTCCGCTTGGCGAGGTTGACCGCGATGTTCGGCAACCCGACGCCGACGAAGCAGACCCGTTGGCCGGCGAGCGCGCGCGCCGCGGCCACGATCATCATCTCGGACTTCGAGAAGGTCGCCGACTCGGCCGTCACGGGATCGCCTCGATGTCGTGGTAGACGGCCTTGCCGAGCGCCTCGGCCACG
This sequence comes from uncultured Chloroflexia bacterium, assembly GCA_963809045.1. Lineage (GTDB taxonomy): Bacteria > Chloroflexota > Limnocylindria > Limnocylindrales > CSP1-4 > SPCO01. Next base: position 1,115,477 of record CAWEHW010000004.1, on the reverse strand, counting down.
CTGACCATGCGGTCGGCGCCCTGGGAGGGGCCACCGATCCGAAGGCACGCATCGCACCGCTCGAGGACGCGCTCGGCGATCGGGTGGAAGATCGTCGCATCCGGGTCGTCGAAGGTGCCGGCTGCTTCGGCGGCTTCGATCAACGGCAGCGCGAACCACTCCCCCATCACCGGCAGGTGACCCCGGACGAAGAGTTCCAGCGACACCGCTGTCATCGCGTGGACGTTGGCCTGGATCCGCGCCGGGTCGCCACCCGTCCCGGACCGGTACGGCCCGGCGACCAGGATCATGAGCGACGCCCCGGTCGGTCCGAAGCTCATGCGTACTGCCCGTAGTCCACGACGCCCGATGGCGCGCTGCCACTCGGCCGGAGCGACGCGATGCGTTCGGCCCCGAGCTTGGCGACGTACCCGGAGCGATCGCCGACGTCGTGGACCCACTCCCGGAGCCAGGCCTGGATCGCCGCTTCGTCACGCGAGATCGGGTCCCAGTCCAGGTAGAACTGGTTGTCGCGGTCGTACGCACCCTGGACGTACGAGGGGTGGGCGCCCCACGGCTCGACGACCACCGCATCGACGATCAGCCCCGGGATGATCGTTCGGTTCGGATCCGCGCGGATCACCGCCTCGTCGACCAGTTCCTCGACCACCACGATCACGCGATCCGCGGCGAACGCGGCCTCCTTCTGGCAGCCAAGAAGACCCCAGACCTGCGTGTCACCGCCCGCCGAGGCGCGTTGCGCATGCACGATCGTCACGTCCGGGCGCAGGGGTGGGACCGCGTAGATCGTGCCATCGCCATAGGGCGAGGCGATCGGCCGGATGAGCGGATTGGCGACGGGCAGGTCGGTCTCGAAGTAGCTCCGCAGCGGGAAGAAGGGCAGGTTCATGGCGCCCGCCGTGTACCGACCGACCATCCCGAAGTGGCTGTATTCCTCGATCTCGAGCGGCTGCTCCGGGATCTCGCCCTCGATCCGTCGCCGGATCGCGCCGAGTCCGCCGACACCCGGGTTGCCCAGCCAGGAGAAGACCAGCTTGCGCGCCACGCCCGCGGCGATCATCTGGTCGTAGATCAGGTCCGGCGTGAGACGCGCGAGGGTCAGGTCACGCTTGCCCTGGCGGATGATCTCGTGCCCCGCCGCGAACGAGATCAGGTGGGTGAACCCCTCGATCGCCACGGTGTCGCCGTCGCGGACGAGGTCGGCGACGGCATCGCGCATGGTTGCGACCTTGCTGGTGGGCACCACGCGATTATCCGGCAGCTTCGACCTCGCCGAGGGCGCCGGCGGCGGTCGCCGCGGTCAGGATCTTGCCGTGGTCGCCCGCAACGGCCGCGACGGCCTCCGCGAACAGGCGCAAGCCGGTCGCCATCTCGGTTTCGGAGACCGTCAGTGCGGGCGACAACCGGACGCTCGTCTTGCCGCACTCCAGCACGAGCAAACCCATCTGGAATGCCTGCCACTGGACCTCCTCGGCGTGCTCGGCGGTGTCGAACTCGATGCCCAGCATCAGCCCCTTCCCGCGCACGTCGCGAACAAGGGCCGGGTGTCGCGATTGGAGCTTCGCGAGCTCGGTGAGCGCCTGGTCACCCCGCGCCGCCGCATTCGCGACCAAGCCTCCTTCGAGCAGCTCGATCGTGGCAAGTGCCGCCGCGCAGGCCACGGGGTTGCCCCCGTAGGTCGAGCCATGGGCCCCGGGACCCCAGGTTTCCAGCAGCTCGGCCCGGGCGATCAGCGCGCCGAGGGTCATGCCTGAGGCGATCCCCTTGGCGGTCAACAGGATGTCCGGCTCGACGCCCCAGTGTTCCACCGCCCACATGCGTCCCGTCCGCCCGGCGCCGGACTGGATCTCGTCCGCGATCAACAGGATCCCGTGCTCGTCGCAGATCCGCCGCAGGCCCTGGAGGAAGCCGTCCTCGGGAACGATATAGCCGCCTTCCCCCTGGATCGGTTCGACGATGATCGCCGCGACTTCATTGGCCGGCGCCAGCTTGTCGAAGAGCACTTCGTCGAACCAGCGCAGGTCCTCGACCCGGCCATACGGCGCGTGGAAGATCCCCGGCAGCAAGGGCCCGAAGCCGGCGTGGTACTTCGCCTTCGACGCCGTCAGCGAGACGGACCCGTACGTCCGCCCGTGGAACGCGCCCAGGAACGCGACGATGTAGGGCCGCTTCGTGGCGAACCGCGCAAGCTTGATCGACGCCTCCACGACCTCCGTCCCCGAGTTGCCGAGGTAGGCGCGGGTGCGCCCGGACATCGGTGCGATCCGGGCGAGCTGGCGGCACACCTCCGGATAGATCGGGAGGTAGAAGTCCGATGCGCTGAAGTGGATGAGCTCGGCGGCCTGCTCCTTGATCGCCGCGACGACCTGCGGATGCGAGTGCCCCGTCGAGTTGACGGCGATACCGGCCGCGAAATCGAGGAAGAGGTTGCCGTCGATGTCCTCGACGGTCAGGCCGTCACCCCGGACCGGGACGATCGGGTACGCCCGCGGGAGACTCGGCGATGTCCACGTTTCATCGAAGGTGACATGCGCCCTGGCCTTGGGGCCCGGGAGTTCCGTGACGATGTCCGGGACCGGCCGGTCTCCGGCAAGGCGCGACGCCGACAAGATCCACCTCAGGGCAATGCATAACGAGTATGCAGACTGGATATTCCGGCGGAGTATAGCCGACGCGACCGACGCGGCTGCGGCAGTGGCAGCGAGCGCGTTGTCGGCCGGTTGCAAGGCTTCGAGGACGCGCGGTGAGCCCCGTGAACACCGACCGATGCGAGCGTCTGGGCATGGCAGAGAAGTCGGGCGATACCCGGTACGGACACCGCGCCGGATCGGGTGCCAACGAACCGAAGCGGCACGAGAAGAAGGAACAGGATCCGGGCTGGCAGCCACGCCAGGGCGGCGATCAGACGCGAGGTGAAGAGGACTCGAACCGCGAGTTCACCCGACCGGGTCCGTCGGACCCCGGTGGCGACCGGTCGCAAGGCAAGGAAACCCGGGGCAAGGACGTGATCGCGACGCGTCGCCACCTCGAAGGCTCGGAGCAGGGCCCGCAGTAAGGCTTCGGCGCCGCCCCGGACGTCGATCCCGACCGCGGACGGCTACCTGACCCTCGCACCGATCGCGATCCCTCGTGGCAAGGCGACGATCGTGACAAATGCTCATCACCCGGGCGTTGGTCAACGCGCGACCGTGTTCGGCGGCTGTGCCGTGCGTGACGCAGCGCCGTGGAACACTCAAAACCTGTCAGCTGATCGCCAGGGAGAACAATCGTCACGAATTCCTTGACGAGCGCCCGCCTGAGGAGCAGCTGTCCAAACGGCCGCTGGCTCGAGTCGCTACCGCGGCAGATCGATCGGCGGCCGCGTTCTTGACGGGCCACCGAAAACCGGGCCGCGTTCCGACCCCGCGCCCTAGTCGACGATCGTGTGGCTCTGCTCCCGCATGAACTGCGCGACGTAGTACATCGACAGCCCGGCCTTGCCGGTTGAGCCGCTCCCCTTCCAGCCACCGAACGCCTGGACACCGGGCCATGCGCCGGTCGTCGCGCCGGCCCGGCGGTTGACATACAGGACACCCGCCTGGGCACGATCGAGGAACTGCTGAACCTCCGACTGGTCGTCGCTGTACACGCCTGCGGTCAGTCCATAGATCGAGTCGTTGGCCAGGGCGATCGCCTCCTCGAGTGAGTCGACGGCCGCCACGGCGGTCAGCGGTGCGAACAGCTCGTCCCGGAACAGTCGATGACCGCCCGGCAAGCCACCGACCACGGTCGGCTCGACGTAGAAGCCACGTTCCAGTCCGCCATCACCCAGCCGCTCGCCACCCACGAAGACGGTACCGTCACGGCGCGCCTCCGAGACTGCCGCCTGGTGACGATCGACGGCGCGCTTGTCGATGACCGGCCCCATCCAGCTCGAGCGAACGAGCGGGTCTCCCACGGTGATCGCCTCGGTCTTCTCGACCAGCAGGCGGACCAGCTCATCGTGGACCGGCCGCTCGACGTAGACCCTCGAGTTGGCGGAGCACTTCTGGCCACCGAAGCCGAAGGCGCTGCGCATGATCCCCTCGGCCGCCTCGTCGAGATCGGCATGGCGCGACACGATCGCCGGGTTCTTGCCGCCCATCTCCACGATGCACGGCCGGGGCCACGTCTTCGAGAACGAGTGGAAGAGGCGCATCCCGACCTCGTACGAGCCGGTGAACACGATCCCGTCCACGCCCGGGTGATCCTGGAGCGTCTGGCCGACGGTCTCGCCGGACCCCATCACCAGGTTGATCGCACCGGCAGGCACGCCGGCGTCGATGTACGCCTCGAGCAGCTTGACCGCCGACAACGGGGACGCCGTCGAGGGCTTGAAGACGACGGTGTTGCCCCCGAGCAGCGCGGCGCCGGTCGGTCCCGCTGCCAGGGCCATCGGGAAATTGAACGGGCTGATGACGGCGAACACGCCATGTGGTCGCAACACTGACCGCGTGTGGACCGCCGCATCGCCCAGGTTGTCCATCGCGTGGTCGTAGCCGTCGTTCGACTCCATCGTGGAGGCGTAGTAGCGGAGCAAGTCGGCCGATTCCTCGACCTCGCCCAGCGCCTCGATCCGGTTCTTGCCAACCTCGATCGACATCAGCGCCGAGTAATCCATCAGCCGCTCGCTGATCAGGTCGCCCGCTCGCTTGACGATGGCCACGCGCTCACGCCACGGTGTGGCGGCCCATCCGGGCTGGGCACGACGGGCGGCGGCCACAGCCTCGTCGACGTCGGCGGCCGTGCCCCGGGCGAACGTCCCGAGGACGACGTCGGTGTCGATCGGCGAGCGAACGTCGAACGACCCGTCGCCCTCGCGCCAGGCACCGTCCACGAAGTTCTGGTGGTGGCCGCCAAGACTCGACCGGGCCTTTGCCAGCGCGGTTTCGAACTGGGCGTGGAGCTCCTCGTTGTCGGCCCGCAGGGTCGCGTAGGTGATCTTGATCCGCGGTGCTGATTCGGTGGTCATGGAGTCGTCGCCCTCGTGCGGGTCGAAATGGGTCGGGTTGGTTGCGGTCAGTCTAGCGCGGCCACCACGTCCGCCAGGGAAGGCGCGACCGCATGCGGCGCGCGCCCTCCCCGGCCATGACCGCGGAGTCGCGCGATCTCGTCGAGGTCGTGTTTCCCGGTCAGGACGAAGACCCCTCGAAGACCGGCTCGCTGGCCGGCCAGGACGTCCGTCCGGAGGTCATCACCGACCATCGCAATCTCGGATCGTCGGAGGCGTCCAGCACCAGGGGCCCCGGCGCCGTCGGCGCGGAGCGCGTCGATCGCGATCGAGAAGAACCTCGCGGACGGCTTGCCGATGATCTGCGCGCGGACCCCCGTCGCGTATTCCAGCCCCGTCACGTATGCCCCCGAGTCGAGGGTGGGGCCGTCCGGGGTGAGCCACCAGGGGTTGCGGTGCATGCCGATCAGTCGCGCGCCATTTCGCACGAGCCTGAACGCGCGGTTCAGGTTCTCGTAGGTCAGCTCCTCCGGTGAGTCGCCGACGATGACCGCCGCCGCACGGGCACCCGGCGCGCTCGCCTCCTCGTTCGACAGGAGGTGCTGCCCCTCGAATTCCGTTCGCCCGTCCTCGGAGGTCAGGACGTACAACGGTTCGGCGGGGAAGGCTTGCGCGGCAAAGGCAGCCGACGCCGACAACGCGGACTGGAAGCGCTCGGGCGAGATGCGGCTGCCGAGACCGGCAGCGTAGCGCGACAGCGTCGCCCGGCTGACGAGCGACGTGTTCGTGACGATCCGATACGGCGTGCCTCGCCGTTCCAGCCCGGCGACCGCCTCAACCGAGCCGGGAACGGCCTGGCCCGCAACTACGATCACGCCGTCCAGATCGAGCAGCAGCGCCCGGACGCCGCGCAGGGTGTCGCGCAACGCGGATGGGTCTGGCGTCAACACGGGCCTAGCCTAGCCGGACGCGGCAGGTATGCTGCGCGGGTTCGATGCAGGAGGGCACGGATGGGCTTGCTCGACGGCCGCAACGCGTTGATCTTCGGCGTCGCCAACGACCATTCGATCGCCTGGGGGATCGCACGAGCCCTCCACGACGAGGGTGCCGAGGTCGGCTTCTCGTCGGTCGAGAGCCTGATCGAGCGGCGGGTCCGTCCCCTGGCCGAGTCGATCGGCTCGACGTTCGTCGAGGCCTGTGACGTCCAGTCCGACGAGCAGATCGCGCAGGTCTTCGAGCGCTGGGCGGCAACCCACGACGGTCTGGACATCCTGGTCCACGCCCTGGCCTTCGCGCGCCGTGAGGATCTCGAAGGCGGCTTCATCGGGACGTCGCGGGAGGGCTTCGCGCTGGCGCTCGACGTCTCGGCGTATTCGCTCGTCGCTCTGACGCGCGCCGCCCGGCCGCACCTTCACCGGGGCTCCTCCGTCCTGACCCTGACGTACTACGGCGCCGAGAAGGTCGTGGCGAACTACAACGTGATGGGCGTGGCCAAGGCGGCCCTGGAGGCCTCCGTGCGGTATCTCGCCGCCGACCTCGGGCCGGATGGGATCCGGGTCAACGCGATCAGCGCCGGACCGATCCGGACCCTGGCCGCGTCCGGGATTTCCGGGTTCAAGAAGATGTACGGCGGGTTCGCCGAGATCGCGCCGTTGCGCGCCAGCATCACCCCCGAGGACGTCGGCCGAAGCGCGGTCTACCTCTGCTCCGACCTCTCGAGCGCGGTCACCGGCGAGGTCCTGTACGTGGACGGCGGGTTCAACGTGGTGGGCGTGCCGACCGGCGACTGACCTTGGCCGCCCTGCAGCCGGCGGCTTGCCCCGAGATCGACAGGTCGCTCGGCTCGACCGCGAAGCCACGGCACCGCGACATCGGGTTGACGACGGCGGCCGCTCGGGACCGCGTCCCGTGGTCCTGCCCGGTCGTCGTGGCAACGAGCGGTCTGCGACCATTGTCAAGGGAGGGTCCCGATTGGTCGAAGTACAGGTCCGCGGCACGCAGCGTCGCCCTACTGCCATGGTCGACGACGTGGTCGTCCGTGGCTCGGACGAGCTCGAAGTCGAGGCGTACGTCGTTCGGCCGCTCGATCGGTCTCCTGACTCGCCCGACGGGGCCGGCTTGGTCATGTGGCATTGGCTCGACACCGAGGCGCCCGACGGCAACCGGACCCAGTATCTCGACGAGGCCGCCGAGCTCGCGTTGGCCGGCGTGGTCTCCATCCTGCCGCAGGGCCGGTTTCCCTGGTCGATCCCCCCGACCGGGGCCGAAGCCGACGCCGGGGAGATCCGGTCGGAGACGGCCCGCCTCCGGATGTGCCTGGACGTGCTGACGGAGCGCCCGGACGTGGATCCGGGGCGGCTCGGGATCGTCGGGCATGACTTCGGCGGCATGGTGGCGCTCGTCGCTGGAGCCGAGGACACGCGCACGGCCGCCCTCGTCGTGGTCGCGGCGACACCGCGCTGGGCCGACTGGTTCCTGACCTTCTGGCCGATCCCCGACGAGCGGCTGGACTACCTGCAGGCGTTGCGCCCACTCGACCCCGTCGAACGGATCGGCCACGTAGCCGGGGCGCCGATCCTCCTCCAGTTCGCCGAACGCGATTACTACATCGCGCTGATGTCGGCGCGCGAATTGCAGCGAGCGGCCCCCGAAGGGACCGAGCTGCTCGTGTACGACACCGGGCACGACATGCGACTGGCGGAGATCCGCAGAGACCGACGCACGTTCCTCGGCAGGACGCTCGGGATCACCGAACCCGCTGAAACGCCGTCAGCGCGCCAGGAGGATCAGGCCGCGACGACCTGATTGCGGCCGCCTCGTTTGGCCATCTGGAGGGCCACGTCGGCCACTTCGAGCAGCACACCGACGGATCCGACGCTCGGGCCGATCGCGCTACACCCGGCCGAAACGGTGGCCGTCAGCGGACCACTCGGGGCGTGGATCGTGACCGCGGCAAACGCGGCCCGGACCTCCTCCGCCACTCGACGCGCCTCGTCGAGGCTCGCGCCATCGAGGACGACCAGGAATTCCTCCCCGCCGTACCGCGCGACGATGTCGCTCGCCCGGAACCGACCGGCCAGCAGCGAACCGAAGGTCCGAAGGACGTCGTCGCCCACCTTGTGTCCATGACTCTTGTTGAAGGCGCCGAAGTGATCGAGGTCGAACAGGATCGCGGACAGCGGGCGTCGCTCGTCGAGTGGCAGCCGCTCTCGCGCCGCCCCAAGGCGTTCGAGTGACAGGTCGAGGTGGCGGCGGTTGGCGAGGCCGGTGAGCGGATCGCGGACCGCCGAGTCGGCGACCCGGGTGTGCAGCTGGGCGTTGGCGATTGCCAGTGCGACCTGCCCGGCCACGATCGGGGCGACCTCGAGATCGAGCGGTGAGTAGGGCCGTGACAGGTCGATGCGGACCAGGGAGACCGCGCCGAGCACCTTGTCCTCGCGGATGATCGGCACGGCCAGCGTGACGACGGCCGAGTCGCCCTGGGCCCAGCGCATCGTCGAGGGGTATCGCTCCGGGTCGAAGTGCTGATCCACGACCAGCTGGCGCTCCGCGATCGCCGTTCCGGCCATGCCTTCGCCTTCGATGATCCGGACACCGACGAACCGCTGGTCGGGGCCCGTCATGGCCACCACGCGATAATCGCCGATCGTCTCGTCGTACAGCGTCAGGATCACGACATCGCTCGGGATCACGTCGCAGACGGCTTCGCAGATCCCCGGATACACCTCGCGCGTGTCGAGCGAGGCGTTGATCCGGCGCGCGAACTCGGCCAGGCCGGCAAATCGGGCAGCCCGTTCGGTCAGCGCCCGGCGATCCCGGCCCAGGGCAATCGCCCCGGCGATCCGTTCCGCGACCAGCACCAGGGTGGACCGGTCGGTCTCGTCCAACCCGCCGACGCGCGGGTCCTCCAGGTTGAGCACGCCGATGAGGTCGCCACCGGCGAACAGCGGCGCGCTGATCTCGCTTCGGACGAGGTCGTTGGCGCTTCGGTAGTCAGGATCCTGGCTGACGTCCTTGATCAGCTGGACCTTGCCCGTCCGCATGACCCGACCGACCACCCCGGTCGAGCCGTCGAACCGCTCCAGGACGCGGTCGTAGCCGCGTTGGGCCCCGAGCACCAGGGAACCGTCGTCGTCCTTCAGGTAGATCGACACGAGGCCGTAGCCGAACCGGTCGGCCAGCAGGTCCACGACCTGGTCGAGCGAGTGTGAGGATGGGTCTTCCGCCAACAACCGCCCGACAGCCTCGACGCCCGCCAGCTGGCGGTTTCGACGTCGCTCTCGAGCCATCGAGGCGCGAGCCCGTCCGTAGGCGCCCTCCATCGCTTCGACGGTCAGCCGCGTGCCAACGGCGAGGAGCACGATCGTGGCAAGGAACGCCGAGCCACGGGCGAGCACCACCGGGGTTTCCTCGATCCGGGCCAGCGCCGGGATCAACGGCACGCAGATCGCTGCCCCCGCGACGATGGCGGCGGACCGGCGGCCATACCGGGCACCCATCGCCACGATCGGCAGGGCCAGCAACGTCAACGGAACGGCGTGGTTCGGACCACCGGAGATCGCCAAACCAAACAGGAACGCCAGAGCAATCAGCAGGCGCGGCACCGGATAGCGGGTGCCACCTCGAGCCACCACCATGACCTGCAGGCAGCAATAGGCGAAGCCGGCCAGCGCCACCTGGATGGCGGACGGTGCGGACTCGACGGCCTCGATGAACGTCGCCGAGATCGCGATCGCGACGCCCAGCAGCACGTGCGGATCGCCGAACAGACGGCGCTGCCGTGGCCTCAGGACGAACAGGCTCCGCACTCCCCGCATCGATCGCATGAGAACAAGCGTGGGGGAGGCTGGGTGGGGTTGGTACTACCCGAACGACCTAGGACCTTCCTGGAGGAAGGTGGAGCGGGAGACGAGGTTCGAACTCGCGACATGCAGCTTGGAAGGCTGCCGCTCTGCCAACTGAGCTACTCCCGCCCGGCGTGCCCGGCGACACCTCTCGATGATACCCGAGCCCTGCGAGGGCCCCGGGTCTCAGTCGCGGGGTCGGCCCCCGTTACGCGCCAGGCGTTCGCCCGGCATGACGCCCCCAGGCCCGGCTGGACGCTGGGGTCCGCGGAACGTGCCGGGATGCCCGTGACCGCCGTTCGACGGTCGTGCTGGGCGTGGCCCCTGACTCGGCGCGTGACCGTTCCACTGAGGCTGGGCGTTGCCGATCCCCTGCCCTGCCCGTCGCGGCCCTGAGAATCCACGCTCCGGTCCGGGTCGCCCGGCGCCGGGGCCGTGGCGTTGTGCGCCGGCTGGTCTCGGCCCGCCGGATCGCGGGTCCATCGACGGATTGGGTCCACGGAACGGCTGCCGCGGGCCGCGGCCGACCGGAGCCCCGACGGCTGGTCGGGGCGCCCCGCCCCTTCGCGGTGCACCCTGATGACGCGGACCGGTACCGGGACGCGCCATCGCCGGGCGCATGCCACCAAGCCCACCCCGAAGGATTGGCTCTGGGCGAATTCGTGGATCGGGCTCGAAGCCTTCGATCACTTCGCTCGGGATCGCGTGGCCCAGGACCTGCTCGATATCACGGAGCAGCCTGAGCTCGTCGACGCAGACCAGTGAAACGGCGTCGCCGTCGACACCCGCTCGCCCGGTCCGCCCGATGCGGTGCACGTAGTCCTCGGGGACCATGGGCAGCTCGAAGTTGACCACGTGCGGGAGGGCGTCGATGTCGAGGCCGCGCGAGGCGACCTCCGTGGCGACCAGCACCGTGAACCGACCGGCCTTGAAGTCGGCCAGGGCGCGGACTCGCTGCGGCTGGCTCTTGTTGCCGTGGATGGCCGTCGCGGCGATCCCGGCGTGCTCGAGCTGGGTGGCCAGCCGGTTGGCGCCGTGCTTGGTCCGGGTGAACACGAGCGCCTGGTCGATCTTGCCGGTCTTGATCAGGTGGCTGAGCAGCTCGCGCTTGCGTTCGCGATCGACCGGATAGACGACCTGCGTGACGAGGTCAGTCTCCTGGTTGCGTGGGGTGACCTGGACCATCGCGGGCCGATCCAGGAGGCCATCCGCGAGACGCTGGATCTCGTCCGAGAACGTCGCCGAGAACAGGAGGTTCTGGCGGCGCGGCGGGAGCAGCGCGAGGATCTTGCGGATGTCGCGGATGAAGCCCATGTCGAGCATCCGGTCGGCCTCGTCGAGCACGAGGATCTCGACCCGCGAGAGATCGATCGTCCGCTGGCTGACGTGGTCGAGCAGGCGACCGGGGGTGGCGACGACGATTTCGGGACCCGCGCGAAGGTGACGGACCTGCGGGTCGAAGCCGACCCCGCCATAGATCGTGGTGGACCGAATGGGGTTCTGGGCGCCGTACGTCCGAACGCTCTCCTCGACCTGGAGCGCGAGCTCGCGGGTCGGAGTGAGGATCAGCGCGCGGATGAACCGCTGGCCCGCCGGCCGTGAGGCATGCAGCCGCTGGAGCATCGGCAGGACGAACGCCGCGGTCTTGCCGGTGCCGGTCTGGGCACCGGCCAGCACGTCGCGGCCCGCAAGGACGAGCGGAATCGACTCGGCCTGGACGGGGGTGGGTTCCGTGTAGCCCTGGGCGGACACGGCTTTGAGGAGCTCGGGCGACAGCCCGAGACGATCGAATGACATGAAGCAAACGCTCCTGACGGGGCCCTCCCGCCTCGGCGGGGCCCGGTCTGGGCGTGGGGTGGATCGGGGTCGGACGGTGTTAGGACCGAGGCGCTGACCGGAGCGCCTGTTCGAGCACGAAGGCGGCAAGCATACCCGAGATCGCCAATCGGGCCCAGCCGACCCAGTCCGAAGGTACCGGTTGACCGCCTCCGGCTCTCGGCCGGTGACGAACGCGATCGTGGTGCTGGACCTGGTGGAGCGGTTGCGGGCCGAGGGCCACTCGACGCGTGACGCCTTGATCCAGGGAGGGCACACCCGGATCCGGCCGATCCTGATGACGGCGATCGCGACGATCTTCGCGCTCGTCCCGCTGGCGGCCGGCTTGAACGAGGGGGCGATCATCGCCGCCGAGCTCGGCACCGTCGTGATTGGCGGTCTGCTCAGCTCGACGTTCCTGACCTTGCTGGTCGTCCCGGTCGTCTACTCGCTCGTCGACAGCCTGAAACGCCGCCTGCTCGGCGGTCGGGACGGGGCCGTGATCAGGGCATCAGGCGGCGGCGAGCTGGTCCCCGGCGGCTGACCCGACCTTCGCCTTCCTGGCGGCGACACCGCCGCCGGGTCAGCCCTTGCGTTCCAGGATCGGTCGAGCCACGTCGGGCTTGTCGACGACAAACGTGAACATCGCGCGATCGCCCCAGCGCCCGAGGAACAGGTGCCCCTCGATGTTGACGCCGGCATCGGCCAGCGCGCGTGCCAGCCGGGCCATCCCGCCCGGCTTGTCGTCAACCTCGGCCAGGATCGACTCGCCCTCGATGTAGACGTACTCGCCCGCTTCGAGCACCGATTTCGCAGCCTCGTCGTCCGCGGTGGTCATGATCACGTGGCCGCTGTCGCCCATGCTCCCGCCCCCGATCGCGCGCAGGTCGACGCCCCGCGCGGCGAGCGCCTCGGCCAGGTTCGCCATCGCCCCGGGCTCGTTCTTCAGCTGCACGACGAACTGCTTGGCCATCGAAGCCTCCGTGGTTGGGAGGCTGATTCTACGGGCCCGACGCCGGCCCTGTGCTACGGTCGGACCAGGTCCCCAGGCGACCACCGAGGAGCGTGACCACGATCGATACCGCCCTGCCGGCCGCCGTGGCCGACCAGCTCCATACCGAAACACCCGACCCGGGAAGCCGCACGATCACGGTCGCTTCGGGCATCCCGTTCTCGGCGATCCACTGGGGCGATCCGGACGCCCGCCCCCTCGTCCTGATCCACGGCGTCACCGCGTCAGCCCGGATCTGGTGGCGGGTCGGTCCTGCGCTCGCGACGACCGGACGGCACGTGGTCGCCGTCGACCAGCCGGGCCACGGACTCACCGGGCACTGGCTCGGCCATCACCGGTTCCGTGACAACGCCGCGGACGTGGCCGCCTGGGTGCGTGCGGCCGGCTTGGCCGGCCCGACGCTCCAGGTCGTCGGGCACAGCTGGGGCGGCATGACCGCTGCTGCCCTCCCGCGAGCAGGTCTTCGTCCGGCCACGCTCGTCCTCCTGGATCCTCCCGCGGTCCCGTGGGCACAGATCTCGCAGATGGCGAGCGACCCGTCCGAGCAACCGGACCGGGACCTGGCGACGGCGATCGCCCGTCTCGGCGCGCTGAACCCCGCCTGGACAGCGGGCGACGTCGAAGCCAAGGCCGAGGCGCTGATCCAGCTGGATGTCACGGCCGCCCGCGCCATCCTCCTCGACAACGGCGACTGGGATGGCGGTCTCGCCGACCTGTCCGACCCATCGTCCGACGGGATCCCGACCTGGATCATCCGGGCGGACCCGGGCGCCGGCGGGTACCTGCCGGATGACCGCGTCCCGGCATTTGAGGCAGTCGTCGGGCCGGATCACATCGTGTCCCTGGCGGGCGCTCCGCACGCGCCGCAGCGGACCCACCCGATCGAGACGACGGAAGCCCTGCTACACGCCCTTGCCTGACCGGCGATCCGCCCGGATCGCGATGGCCCGCCGGTACGCATCGAGATAGCGCGGCGCCGACCCGGTCGTCCAGTCGAAGTCGGCCGCCATGCCGCGGTCCTGGAGCTCGCGCCACGGCGGCCCGCCGGCCGTGAACAGCGTCATCGCCGCATCGCATGCTCCAAGCAGCCCCTCGACGGTCGCGCCATCGAACGAGAAGCCCGTCCCTCGTCCGGGATGCGTGGTCTCGTCGACGACCGTGTCGGCCAGGCCGCCGGTGTGGTGGACGATTGGCGGCGTCCCGTAGCGCAACGCGATCATCTGGCCCTGCCCACAGGGCTCGAACCGCGACGGCATGGCGAAGAGGTCCACCCCCGCGTAGATCCGCCGCGCCATTTCCCGATCGAACCGTTCCAGCAGGAACACCCCCTCCGGGTTCGCCGCGGCAAGTGCCCGGAACGGGCCGGCCAGCGAAGCGTGACCGCTGCCCTGCACGACGAGCCGGGCGCCGCGTTCGAGCAATACGGGAGCGGCATCGGACAGGAGGTCGAATCCCTTCTGCGGGTCCAGCCGGCCGATCATCCCGATGACCGGCCCGGGATCATCGGCATCGAACCCGACCCGCGACAGCAGGTCCGCGCGGCACGCCGTCTTGCCGCCGAGGTCGGTGCGCGAGTACGACGCCACCAGGTCGCCATCGGTGGCCGGGTCCCAGACGGTCGTATCCAGGCCGTTGAGGATGCCGAAGAACCGGTCGCCCATCTCGCGGAGCACACCGTCGAGACCCATGCCGAAGGCGGGCGTCAGCGCTTCGGCGGCGAACCCCGGCGAAACGGTGTTGGCGAGCTCGGCGCGTTCGATGCCGGAGCGCAGGAGGTCGATCCCGTCGGCGGCCGATGGCACGACGCCGTCGCCCGGTCGCAACCCGAGCTGCGGCAGGCTCGGGCGCGGCGTCCAGCCGTGGTACGCGAGGTTGTGGAGGGTCACCAGGATCGCCGCCCGGCCAACGATCGGGTCGTCCGCGTACCGCGCGTCGCGGAAGATCGCGGCAGGCCCGGTGTGCCAGTCATGCAGGTGCAGGACGTCCAGGGGGCGCGCGTCCGCGCGAAGGGCTTCGAGCGCCGCCCGGCAGAACATCCCGAAGCGCCAGGCGTTGTCGGCGTAGTCGCCGCCGGCGTCGCCATAGAACCCTTCCCGATCGAAGGCCGCGGGCAGGTCCACCAGTCGAAGGCGATAGCCGCCCGCGGGCACGTCGAGAACGGTCACGGAGGTGTGCCCGATCGGCGATCTCGGGTCCGGCACCTCGAGGACCGCGGCAGCTTCGACCGTCCCGGGCTCCGGGACCCCGCGGTACCGCGGCAGGAAGACGTCGACCGGTGCGCTGATGGCAGAAGGGTCGAGGTGGCCCAGCGCGCGGGCGAGGGCGTCGACCACGTCGGCCAGACCGCCCGTCTTGGCCCACGGCTCGCACTCCGCCGCCAGGAACGCGACGCGCATCGGCATGGCTGCATCCTACCCGCGGCGCCCGGTGCGCCGATGCAGCGCACGCCTGCCGGATCGTCACTAAACCGGTTCACATGACCAAACGGACCCGCTATGATGCAGCGCGCATGGACCTCGTCCGCATCCCCTCGATCCCGGCCGCCAGCTTCGTGCTGCCGCCACGGCTGGAGGGACTTCGTCGCCTCGCGTACAACCTCCATTGGGCCTGGCACCCGCAGACACGCAACCTGTGGAGCCTGATCGATCGGACGGCCTGGACGCGTTATCGCAACCCCATCCCGGTGATCGCCGGTCCGACCGACTGGTCGCGGCTGCTGGGCGACGAGAAGTTCCTGGCCGAATACCACGACGTGCTGGCCGCGTTCGACCAGTACATGGTCAACGGGTCGGACCACTGGTTCCAGCGCCGCTACGGCGGGAAGCTGAGCGGCCCGATCGCCTACTTCTGCGCCGAGTACGGGTTCCACGAGTCGCTCGGGATCTACTCGGGCGGCCTTGGGGTGCTGGCCGGCGACCACATGAAGACGGCCAGCGACATGGCGCTCCCCGCGATCGGCGTGGGGCTGCTGTATCGCAAGGGCTACTTCCGCCAGTCGATCGACGCCGACGGGCACCAGGAGCACAACTACCCGGACTACGACCTTGGCCGGCTGCCGTTGAGTCGGGTACAGGACAGCTCCGGACTGCCGTTGACGGTCACCGTCGAGCTGCCGGGACGCGACCTGTCCGTGGCCGTGTGGCTTGCCCAGGTCGGCCGGATCCCGGTGCTGCTGCTCGACACGGACCGGCCGGAGAACGCCGACTCCGATCGTCCGATCACCAACATCCTGTACGTCCGTGGGCGCGAGATGCGCCTGCACCAGGAGATGGTCCTCGGGATCGGTGGCGTGCGAGCCCTCCGCGCCCTTGGGTTGACCCCGTCGGTCTGGCATCTCAACGAGGGCCACTCCGCACTGCTCCTGGCCGAACGGGCGCGCGAGCTCGTCGCCGGCGGGCAGACACTCGAGGAAGCCTGGGCCGCGGTCCGCAAGGACAGCGTCTTCACGATCCATACGCCCGTCTCGGCCGGCAACGAGCGGTTCGATGCGGACCTCATCCGCCGGCTCGCGGGGCCGCTGCTCGATGGCGGCGGGGTGCCCGTCGATCGTGTCCTCGAGCTCGGGCTCGGCGTGGACGGCGATCCCGGACAGTTCGACTTGACCGCGTTCTCACTCCGGCTGACGAGCGGCGCGAATGCCGTCAGCAAGCTCCACGGGCAGACGGCCAACGGCACCTGGCAGGACGTCACGGAGCGCCCGATCCTTGGGCTGACCAACGGCGTCCACGGTCCGTCGTGGGTCGGCTTGCCGATCGTCGAGCTGTTCGAGAGCCTCGGGGCGAACCTCGACGACCTCGATGACAGCTCCGCCTCGGGGCGGTTCTGGGAGCGTCTCGAACGGATCCCGCCTCGCGACCTGTGGGAGGCCCACCTTCGGCAAAAGCGGGAGCTGGCCATCTTTGCCCGTGGCCGTTTGCGCAACCAGTTCGCCCGACACGGGGAAGCACCGGCCGTGCTCGCCGAGCTCGAGGACGCCCTGGATCCCGACCGTCTCACGATCGGATTCGCGCGACGGTTTGCCACCTACAAGCGGGCGGGCCTGTTGTTCAGCGACATCGATCGCCTGGCCCGGATGCTGTGGGACGAGAACCGACCCGTCCAGATCATCTTCGCGGGCAAGGCTCATCCGGCCGACCGCCCCGGCCAGAAGGTGATCCAGGAGATCTTCCAGCGCTCGCGGTCGCCCCAGTTGCGCGGTCGGGTGTTCATCCTCGAGGACTACGACATGCGGGTCGGCCGGTTCCTCGTCCAGGGTGTCGACGTCTGGCTCAACAACCCGCGCCGACCCCTGGAAGCCTCGGGCACCTCGGGGATGAAGGCCGCCCAGAACGGCGTGCCGAACATGAGCGTCCTCGACGGCTGGTGGGACGAGGGCTATGAGGGCGACAACGGCTGGGCCATCGGTGGCCGGGACGTTGCGGCCGACGAAGCTGCCCAGGACTGGCACGACGCACTGGATCTCTACCGGCTGCTCGAGGACGAGGTCGTCCCGAGCTACTACGAGCGGGACGCGGAAGGCCTGCCCCGCAACTGGCTGGCGGTCATGCGCCGGGCGATGGCCACGGCCGTCTGGCCGTTCTCGACGACCCGGATGCTCCAGGAATACACCGAGCTCCTGTACCTGCCCGCGGCCGGTGTCCCGGTCGATCGGCCGGAAGTCGCACCGCTCCTCACCGAAGCTGGGTAGCCCGCGCGATGGCCCCGCGCATCTCCCTGGCCCTCGCGATCCACAACCACCAACCGGTTGGCAACTTCGGCTGGGTATTCGCGGACGTGTTCGCGCAGGCGTACCTTCCGATGCTCGAAGCGCTCGAGCGACACCCCGGGGTTCGGTTGTCGCTGCACTACAGCGGACCGTTGCTCGAGTGGCTACGTGCCGAGCGGCCGGCGTTCATCGACCGGCTCGTCGCGCTCGTCGCGCGCGACCAGGTCGAGATCCTGGGCGGTGGCTACTACGAGCCCGTCCTGGCATCCCTGCCCGAGCGTGACCGGATCGGCCAGCTGCGACGGATGGGTGACGAGCTCGAGTCGTTGTTCGGTCGTCGCCCGAGCGGAGCCTGGCTCGCCGAGCGTGTCTGGGAGCCGGACCTCCCGACGTCGCTCGCGGCCGGCGGCTACGACTGGACCGTGCTCGATGACGCGCATTTCCGGGCAGCGGCAATCCCCGAGGAGGACCTCTGGGGTCCGTACACGACCGAGGACCAGGGCCGGCTGCTGACCGTCTTCGGGACGGAGCAGGGCCTCCGGTACCGGATCCCGTTCCGCGACGTCGAGGACGTGATCGGATACCTGCGCGACCACGCCACCGAGGACGGCGAGCGGGTCGGGATGATGGGCGACGACGGCGAGAAGTTCGGTGCGTGGCCGACCACCTGGCAACACTGCTGGGGCGAGGGACGCTGGGTGGAGCGGTTCTTCGACGCGCTCGAAGCGAATGCGCGCTGGCTGAGCACCACCACGCCGTCGGCGTGGCTCGCCGCCCACCGGCCCATCGGCCGGGTCTACATCCCGACAGGTTCGTATGCCGAGATGGGCGAGTGGGCACTGCCCGCCGACGAGAGCCGGGTGTTCGCATCGGTTCTGCACGATGCGCAGGCCACGGGGCGACCCGAGGCTCGCTGGCTCCGAGGAGCGTTCTGGCGGAACTTCCAGATCAAGTACCGCGAGATCAACGACCTCCACAAGCAGATGCTGCGGACCTCGGAGAAGGTCGACGCGATGGCCCCTGGGCCGCTTCGGGACCGTGCCCTCGATCACCTCTATCGCGGCCAGTCGAACGACTGCTACTGGCACGGCCTCTTTGGCGGGATCTACATCATCGACATGCGCCTGGCCACCTACGAGCACCTGATCGCCGCCGAAGACCTCGCCGACACCGCAGCCGGCGCCCTGCGCACGGCTGAACTGCGTGACCTCGACATGGACGGCCAGGATGACGTGCGGCTGTCCGGCCCCGGCCAGGTCGTGACGATCGACGTCACATCCGGTTCGGGCATCGGTGGCTGGGACATCCGCGCGGCGCGCTTCGCCCTCGCGGCGGTGCTCCGACGCCGGCCGGAGGCGTACCACCAGGTCCTCCGCGACCATGACGCCCTGAGCACGCCGGTCATGGCCGAGGTCGACGCCGGGTCCGCGCAGGCGCCCGCCTCGATCCACGACCGGGTCACGACCAAGGAGACCGGTTTGGCCGACCTGTTGTTCTACGACGCGTACGAACGTCGCTCGGGGCTGGTCCGGGTGCTTCCGCTCGACACCACGCCCGAGGCCTGGGCAACGGCGCAGGCGACAGAGCTCGGCGATGCCGTGGATGGGGCCTTTGACATCGACCTCCTCGAACCCGACCGATTGGTCACCTCGCGCGACTGCACCGTCGCCACACCCTCCGGGACCGTGCCCGTTCGGGTGGTCAAGGAGCTGTTGCTCGGCGGAGACCGTCGCTCCCCGACGCTGGCGCTCACCGTCACGCTCGAGAACCGATCCGAAGGGGCGCTGCGTGCCCTGCTCGGGGTCGAATGGACCCTGACCATGCTCGGCGGTGGCGGCAATCCCGCCGCCTGGTGGGAGGTCGACGGGGCGCGCACCGGACACGGAACCAGCGAGACGTCCAGGGGCGTCACCGAATTCGCGCAAGGCAACGACTACGTCGGGATCTCGGTGGCCGCGGTCGTCTCCCGCCCCGCTGGCGCCTGGATCGCTCCGGTCGAGACCGTCTCGAACTCCGAGGGCGGCTTTGAACGCGTCTACCAGGGTTCCGGGCTGCTGCTGTCCTGGCCGCTTGACCTGGCGGCCGGTGGCTCGTTCAGCGTGACCATGAGCCAGACCGTCTCGACGGCGCGCGACCGCTCGGCCGAGGAGACCGACACGGTCGTTCCGGTGACCGTCGGGGCGTGAGCCGCGCCCGACTCGTCGTCCACGCGCACTTCTACCAGCCGTCGCGAACCGATCCGTTCAGCGGGCTCGTGCCGGCCGACCCGTCCGCGGCGCCGGCGCACGACTGGACGGCCCGCGTCAGCGCGGACTGCTACCGGCCGAATGCGGAGGCGGGCAACCTCGGGCACATCTCATGGAACCTCGGGCCAACGCTGGCCGACTGGATGCGCGACGGAGATCCGATCGCCTACCGCGGGTTCGCGGCGGGCGACCAGGGGGTCAACGGGATGGCCCAGGCATTCCACCACGCGATCCTGCCCCTCGCCTCGGCCGCGGACCGCGAGACGGAGATCGTCTGGGGTTTGCGGGACTTCGAGCTTCGGTTTGGGCGCCGGTCGGTCGGGATGTGGCTCCCCGAGACCGCGGTGGACCTGGCGACGCTCCTGGCGCTGGCAGATCACGACGTCCGGCACACCATCCTGGCGCCGTGGCAGGTGGTCGCACGGCACGGGGAGACCGAGACGCGCCGCCCGTGTCGCGTGGAGCTGGGCGATGGACGGAGCCTCGTGGTCGCCCTCTACGACGCACGCCTGTCGTCCGCCATCTCCTTCGAACCCGGCGCGACAAGTGACGCGGATCGCTTCATGCGTGAACGGGTCACCCCCCGAGCCGCAGAGCCGATGGCCAGGGACGAACCGCCGGTCCTCCTGATCGCGACGGACGGCGAGCTGTACGGTCACCACCAGCCATTCCGCGAGCTGTTCCTGCAGCGACTCGTCACGCCACGGGCCGACGGGACGGGGACTGCGCCGGCCGTCGCGCCGCTGGTCGAGGTCCTGCGGGAACAGCCGGGCCGCCCTTTCCGGACCGTTCGACTCGTCGAACGTACGTCGTGGAGCTGCCATCACGGCATCCTCCGGTGGAGCGCCGAGTGCCAATGCACCGACGGCGGCACCTGGAAGGGCCCGTTGCGATCGGCCTTCGATCGGCTCGCCTCGGGCATCGACACGCTGACCGACCAGCTCTCGGGTTCGCTCCCCGGTGGACCGGATCCATGGGCGGCCCGGAACGCCTACGTCGATGTGGTCGCCGGTGCCGAGGAGGCGACAGCCTTCGCGACGCGCTGGCTCGGCGTTGGGGCGACGCCAGACGAACGTGACATGTTCCTCGCGCTCATGGCGATCCAGCGCTGGCGGCTGGCGATGTTCGCCAGCGATGCGTGGTTCTGGGAGGAGCCCGTCCGCGTCGAAACGCTCGCGGCGCTTCGTGCCGCGGCGTGGTCGGCTCGACGGATGGACACGCTCGCAGGCTCGAACCTCGAACGTCGGCTGCTGGCCGACCTCGCGACGTTCACGTCCCCCAAACACGGGATCGACGGCGCCGAGATCTACCGCATGGCCCTGGCCGAGGTTGGCCTGGCCTGACGGGCTTTCCTTCGCTCCCCGCAAGCCAGGTCGACACCTGGAACCCGCCCGGCGGAGGGCGGTGCAGGCGAAGGCGCTCGAGAAGCGAGGGAGCGAGCGCACTCCAATGTGCGTGAGCGACCGAACGCGTCGAGCAACGCACGCCTGCGCCGTCCGCCGCTTGGCGAATCCGTTCAGTCCCGCGGCCTGCGCGCCGCGGGACTGTAAACGGATGGGGAGCTACAGCGTGCTGTGGTCTCTAGCGGAGCCCGACCGGATAGATCGGCCGACGCGGGTCCGAAGAACCGTCACGGCTGTCCACGCCGTAAGCCACACTGATGACCGACAACACCAGAAGTGCGCCGAGAACGATCAGCCCTTCCATCGGTCACCACCTTCATTGTTATAGTCAACTAGGCCAAGTGCAACGTAATTGGACTAGCACGCTATGTCAAGTGACGATTCGGTATCACCGGCGGTGACGGGCGGGGCGGGGCCGCTCGATGTCGAGCGCGACTCGGATGTCCCGATCTCGACGCAGATCTTCTGGCAGATCGCGTACCAGATCGACTCCGGCCGCCTCCTCCCCGGGGCACGCCTCGCCCCGGTCCGAGAGCTGGGCGCCGCGCTGCGGGTCAACCCCAACACGATCCGGGCCGTCTACCGACGGCTGGCCGATGCGGGCTACGTCACCAGCCGGCATGGAGCGGGGACGCACGTCGCCGATCGCCTGCCCCAGCGGCGCGGGACGGAGGCACTTGCCGGGATCGTCGCGGAGATGATGCGGCGCGCGGCGCACGCCGGGTTCACGGCCGACGAGGTCGCCGCCGCCATGTTCGCCGCCGCCACCGAGCGGAAACGACCGGGCCCGCTCGTTCGCGTGCTCTTCGCCGAGTGCACCAATGCGGACGCCGGATACGACGCGGAGCGCCTCGTTGACGCGTTCCCGGCCCTGATCGAAGCGGAAGGGGCACTGCTCGACGACCTGCCCGAGCGACTCGAGCGGTTCCACTACGACATCGTGGCGACGACCACGTTCCACGCCGACGAGGCCCAGGTCCTGGTCGCGGGCCGCGTGCCCGTCGTGGCGATGCTCGTGGGGCCCGCGTACCTCGAGCTCGTCCACGAGGTGGCCGGACTCCCGAACGGCTCGCGGGTCGGTCTCGTCTGCGCCTCGGAGCGCGGCGCCGACAACATCCAGGAAACGCTGGCGATCGCCGGGAACCGGGGCGTGGAGATCCTGTCCGCCCTCATCGGCTCGGACGACGACCTGGAGCTGATCGATCGAACCGCCGATCTCATCCTGCTGTCGCGGGAGGCCCTCACCTCGGGTCTCGATCGATCGTTCTCGCGGCCAGAGCGGATCCGGCCGTGGACGTACGACTTCGATCCCTCTGGCCTTGAGCTGCTCCGCCGTGCCATCGAGCACGTGGCGAGCGTTCGCCCGATGGAGGCCGCGCCTGCCTCGGTCGAGGCCGTCCCCGTCTGAGCTCGCCCGGGCCGCGCCGGCCATGCCCGGAGGGCCGTCGGGCGCCGTACGATGCTTGGGTGATGCGCGACTTCCACGTCCGGCGCGAACCTCGCGAACGGTACGGGGTCGCGGGGTCGCTCGTGGGCAGCCGCGGCGACCTGGTCATTGCGGACCTCGCCGGGATCCGTCGCCTGGCGGCACGGATGAATGCCGAGAGGCCCGCAAGCGGGCCATCGGTCAGCGCCGGGGAACTCGCCGCGCTGGGGTTGCTCCACGAGGTCGGTCACATCCTCATCAAGCGATACGAACAGCAGCGCCGACCGGGCGCGATGTCGGCCGCACTCGAGAGCCTCGAGGACCGCCTGGGACCGGAGGTCGATCGGTTGCTCGACCGGTTCGCACAGGAGTTTCCCGGTCGAGATCCGACCCCGGAGCCGCCGGCGCACCGACTCGAGGAGCTGCTGCTGACCCGGATCGCGAACGAGAACCCCGCGCTCGGGCCACTGCAGGAGCTGGTCGACGATCGGCCTCTGGCGGTCGGGACACGGTATGCGGAGGCCATCGCGGGTCTCGAGGCGATGTTCGCCGACGGACCGCCGGGCGAGATCGAGGGGATGTCCCTGATCGAGATGATGCGGGCACCGGCCCGCCGCGCGCCGACGTCGCTCGCCGGCCAGCTTCGGTTCATCCGCGATCAGTGGGGTTCGTTGCTCGGTGCGGCGCTCGAGGACCTGCTGCGGCGCCTCGATCTTGCGATCGGCCTCCTTGCCGAGGAGGAACGTGCGCTCCACTTGCGGTTCGGTGGTGGCGCTGGAGGCACGGGTGGCGGTGAGGCGCCCTCGTTTGCCGGCGCCGCCGACGAGCCGGAGGCCTTCTCGTCCGACTCGGCCTGGATGCCCCGTGTCGTCCTGATGGCGAAGAGCACGTACGTGTGGCTCGACCAGCTGTCGCGGACGTACGGGCGGAAGATCGACGGCCTTGACGCGATCCCCGATGAGGAGCTCGACGCGCTCGCCCGCTGGGGGGTCACCGGGCTCTGGCTGATCGGGCTGTGGGAGCGTTCCGCGGCGTCCGAGCGGATCAAGCGCATGCGGGGCAACCGCGAAGCGGTCGCCTCCGCGTATTCGCTCGATGACTACCGGATCGCCGACGACATCGGTGGCGAGTCCGCCTACGCACACCTGCGCGATCGAGCGTCGGCACGAGGCATCCGCCTGGCCAGCGACATGGTCCCCAACCACATGGGCATCGATTCGAGCTGGGTGATCGACCATCCCGAATGGTTCCTGTCCCTGCCCGAGCCGCCCTACCCCGCGTACACGTACAACAGCGCCGACCTCTCGAGCGATGCGCGGGTCGGGATCGTGCTCGAGGACCACTACTGGGACGACACGGACGCCGCCGTCGTGTTCAAGCGGTTTGACCGGCAGACCGGCGACGTGCGGTACGTCTACCACGGGAACGACGGGACGAGCTTCCCGTGGAACGACACGGCCCAGCTCAACTTCCTCGATCCGATCGTCCGGGAGCAGGTCATCCGGACCATCCTCGACGTCGCTCGCCGGTTCCCGATCATCCGCTTCGACGCCGCCATGGTCCTCGCCAAGCGGCACATCGAGCGCCTGTGGTGGCCGGAACCGGGGACCGGCGGCGGCATTCCGTCGCGCTCGGAGCACGCCATCCCGAAACGCGAGTTCGACGTCCGGATGCCAGTCGAGTTCTGGCGGGAGGTGGTGGATCGCGTGGCTGCGGAGGTGCCCGGCACGCTTCTCCTCGCGGAAGCGTTCTGGATGCTGGAGGGCTACTTCGTCCGGACGCTCGGGATGCACCGCGTCTACAACAGCGCGTTCATGCACATGCTCCGCGACGAGGACGGCGCCGGCTACCGCAAGGTGATCAAGGAAACAATCGAGTTCGACCCGGAGATCCTCAAGCGCTACGTCAACTTCATGAGCAACCCGGACGAGAAGACGGCCGTCGAGCAGTTCGGGAAGGGCGACAAGTACTTCGGCGTCGCGACGATGATGGCCACCCTCCCCGGCCTCCCGATGCTTGGCCACGGCCAGGTCCAGGGGTACGGCGAGAAATACGGGATGGAGTTCCGGCGCGCCTCGCTCGACGAGGTTCCCGACCCGGACCTGGTCACGCGTCATGAGCGCGAGATCTTCCCGCTCCTCCACCGGCGGGCCTGGTTCGCCGAGGCGCATGCGTTCCTGTTGTATGACTTCGTGACCGAAGGCGGCAGCGTCGACGAGCACGTGTTCGCGTACTCGAATGGCTCGGGGCAGGAGCGCAGCGTCGTGGTCTTCCACGATCGGTTCGCCAAGACGACCGGTTCGATCCGGGATTCGGCCGTGTATGCCGCCAAATCGCCTGACGGCTCCAGACGGGTCGTGCGGCGCTCCCTGGCCCAGGGCCTCGGCCTCCCCAACGAGGCCGGGGCCTTCGTGACCTTCCGCGATGCCCGGACAGGTCTCGAGACCCTCCGCTCGTGCCGCGAGATCTGGGAGCGCGGGCTTCATCTCTCGCTCGAGGCGTACGAGGCACACGTTTTTTGGGAGTTCCGCGAGGTTCGCGATGGCAGCGCCGGTCAATGGGCTCGCCTGGCCCGCCGGCTCGCCGGCGCCGGCGTCCCGTCGCTCGATGATGCGATGCGCGAGCTGCAGCTCGAGCCGGTCCATCGGCCGTTCCAGCGGATCTTCGCCGACGGCCTGGTCCGGGCAGTGCTGGACGGTGATGCCACGCGGGCCCAGCTGGACGAGCTGGAGGGGCGGTACCGGGCATTCCTCGCGGCGACTGCCGAGGCAACCGAGGTGACCGGCGATCTCGAGGCGTTGGCCCTGGCGACGCGGCAGCGTACGGAATCCGTCTTCGCGGGTCCGTTGGCACCCGACGATCCGGTCGGTCGGGCGGCCCTGCTCGCGTGGCTTGCGCTTGCGAGGTTTGGCGAGCTGGCGCAGGGCTCCGACCCGGCGGCGACAAGCCGGGCCTGGTACGACGAGCTGCGCCTCCCCGCGCCGCTTGCTGCCGGCCTCCGCGAGGCGGGCCTGGACGAGGGGGCCGCGTGGGCGGTGGCCGACCTGGTGCGGGTCCTCCTCCACCTGACCCGGCCGGCCGACCTCAAAGGCCCGGCGCGGACCGCCGATAGCCGCCTCCTCGACCGGTGGCTCGCCCGGGATACCGTGCGCACGGCCATCGGCCTCAACACGTGGCAGGGGGTCGAGTACGTCGATCGCGACGCCTTCGCGACGATGCTCCAATGGGCGGTCAGGCTGGACGCCATCGAAGCAGTGGGATCCGCGAAGACGCGGAGCGACCTGGCCGGGAGGCTGTCGACCGCGGCCGCCGCCGCGGGCTACCGCGTCGATCGCCTGCGGGCCGCGCTCGCTCCTGTCCCGCCCCGACCCAAGAAGCCGCGGTCCCACCCAGGCCGCCGGCCCGCTTGACCGGGAGCGCCTGACTGACCGACTCCGAGAGAGCGCAAGTCGAGATTCGGCTGCCTTGTCGATTCCGCGGGATCCGTTCGTCGTCTGGTTGGGCAACCTCAACGCGCTGCGACGGAGGGCCCGACACAGGAGAGCGACGACATGGGCGACAACAAGGTCATCCACTTCGAGATCGTGGGTCGCGACGCGGCGGCCCTCCAGAAGTTCTACGGCGATCTGTT
This sequence comes from uncultured Chloroflexia bacterium, assembly GCA_963809045.1. Taxonomy (GTDB): domain Bacteria; phylum Chloroflexota; class Limnocylindria; order Limnocylindrales; family CSP1-4; genus SPCO01. Next base: position 1,089,426 of record CAWEHW010000004.1, on the reverse strand, counting down.
CGCGTGGAGCCTCGACACGAGCAACCCGGGCGGATACGGCATGACCGATCCCGCCAGGACGGGGATCATCATCGGCATCGGTGCGTCGCACGATGGCGGCGCCGGACACGTGACGGGGTACGTCGCGGTCGACGACATCGACGCGACCCTCGCGCGCACCACCGAGCTCGGCGGAAGCGTCCTGATGCCGAAGTTCAGCCCGGCACCGAACGCCAACCTGGCGATCATCGCGGACCCTGAGGGCCACGTCATCGGGCTCACGCAGGTCTGATCCTGGCCAGCGCGTCTCTTCGCGACCGGTGGTCCTCCACCGGTCGCGTTGCTTACCCGAGCAGGATTCGCTTCAGGAGCGAGGTCGGAGGCGATCCATGGTTGATGACGGCCTCGAGGTGGCTCCGGTAGACGAACCCGGGTGTCTCACCCAAGCCGCCCACGACGCGCGGCTGAGGGACCGCCGACGCGCCGCGCGGATCCCCGGCAGCGATGGCGGCCCTGCGCCGTGCCTCGAGGTCGATATCCCACATCTCCATTGACCCGGCGAAATACGTCGACAGCTGCGTGGATGACAGGCGCGCGCGGTCGAACTTGGCCCGGGCCTCGGCGTGCTCCTGGAAGCCGCCGTCGACCATCAACTCGACGGCTTCTTCCAGGGTCATCCCGGCGGTGTGGATCCGCGCATCGATGATCGCGTTGATGACCGCACGCAGGTAGAACTTCCAGTGGACGAGCATGAGCGCCGGGTCGTCCGCGCCGTAGCCGACGTCCATCATCACCTGGGTGACGTAGACGGCCCAGCCCTCGGCGAACAAGCCACTGCCAAAGATCGAGCGGACCAGCGACGGACACCGGTTGGCGTAAACGCCCTGCAGGTAATGACCTGGGACGGCTTCGTGGATCGTCAACAACCGGAGCATCCGGTCGTTGTCTTCCCGCAGGTTCGACTCGCGCTGCTCCTCGGTCCAGTCATCGGGCATCGGGGTGATCGAGAAGAACGCCTTCTGTCCCCTGTCAAGCGGGCCCGGCGAATTGAGCATGGCGCCGCCGAACGAGCGCATGAAGACGGGCGTCCAGCGGATCTCGAGCGGGTCCTCGGCGAGGCCGATCAGGTCGTTGGCCGCGCAGAATGCCTCGATCCGCTTGTTCTCCTCGCGGCAGAAGTCGAGCAGGTCGTCGGCCGCCGGGTGCTCCGTCGCCACGGCATCGAGCACACCACGGACCAGGGCACCCTCGTCGCCGGGCATCGCCTGAGCCGGGCACCACGCGGGCCAGAGCTCTCGTGCGATCCGGACCAGCTCCGCACGAACGGCCGTGTACTCGCGCTCCGCCGCTTCCAGGATGCGCTCGGGGGTCAGCTCGTGCGATCGCATCGTGTGGCGCATCTTGGCCGCGAACAGCTCGGTGCCCAATCGGCCCTCGCCTTCGCTGGCGGGCAGCACGACCTCGCGAAGATGCGTCTCGAACGCAGCGACGGCACTTCGAGCCGTCTCCCCCGCCCGCTCCAACCTTGGTTTCAGCGCCTGCACCCGCGGGTCGTTGCCCGCCTCATCCGCCGCCCGCAACGCATCGCCGATCAGTTCGTCGACCCCGGGGAGCTGCTTGAGTGCGGTCTCGGTCTGGAACCGACCTACCGGTCGGTCGGCGTGGCCGACGAGGGCTGCCCGAGCCGCCTCTGTCACCGCCGGGATCCCCTCGAGCCGGCCAGCGACGGACGCGAGTCGGACGTCGAGCGGGGCGAACTCGCGCGCGAGCAGCGTGAACAAGCCGTCGCCGAGCAGGTAGACCCAGTCGAGCGGGTTCCACGTCTCCTCGCGCAGGACGGTTTCCGAGAAATGCGCGGCCTCGAGCTCACCGATCAAGAGGTCGCGATCGATCGCGTCGTCCCCGGCCAGCTCGGCCAGGCCCTGGAACTCGGCCAGCCAGCGATCGATGAACGCCAGCCGTTCGGCGCGTCCGGCCTCCGTCAGGTCGGGCCACTGGTCGTCGTGGGCGTGCTCCCCGATCGACGTCGCCCACGTCGGGTTGATCCGGAAGAACTCGACCAGGAACTCGTCGATACGCGGCTGGAGGTCGGACATAGCTGGGGAGTCTATCGGGCTACCATGCGCAGCGTGCCGACGCAGCAGTGGGTCCAACCGGTCGTGCTCGAGGGTTCGCGCGTCCGGCTCGAGCCACTCCGCGTCGACCACCTCGCCGAGCTGGCCCTCGTCGCCCTCGATCCCCTGCTCTGGCGGTGGACGATCATGGGTCCGCAGGATGAAGCAGGGCTCCGACGCTGGCTGGACACCGCGCTCGCCAATGCTGACGCCGGGATCGAGCGACCGTTCGCGACCATCGACCTCGCTTCCGGGCGCGCGATCGGCAGCAGCCGGTTCCTGTCGATCGTTCCCGAGCACAAGCGCCTCGAGATCGGCTGGACGTGGGTCGGCACCGCGTTCCAGCGGACCGGCGTCAATCGCGAAGCGAAGCTGCTCCAGCTGACCCACGCGTTCGAGACGCTTGGCGCCAACCGCGTCGAGTTCAAGACCCACTCGCAGAACGAGCGCTCGCGGACCGCGCTGGCCGGTCTCGGCGCGACGTTCGAAGGCGTGTTCCGGAACCACATGATCATGCCGGACGGGTCGATCCGGCATTCGGCCTACTTCAGCGTGGTCGCCGACGAATGGCCCGCGATCAAGGCGAAGCTCGAGGCGGATCTCGCCGGCTGAGCGTGGCGCTGGCCGGGCAGGGTACGCTCCCATCAGGCAGCAAGCGGGGTTGGCTGACGGGACGCACACACGGAGGGCTCATCGTGAGGGGTTTCATCATCGGGACGGCCATCACGGCCCTCGCCTTCTGGGTGCTCACGCGATTCCTGCCCCAGTTCGTCAGTTACGAGGGTGAGCTCATCGGGCTCGTGGTGCTGGCGATCATCTTCGGCGTGGTCAACGGCCTGATCGGACCGATCGTCAAGACCGCGGCGATCCCGATCAGCCTGATCACGGTCGGGCTCGTCGGGTTCCTGATCAACGCAGGCCTCTTCCTCCTCACCGCGCTGATCGCCGACTCCGCGGGGTTCAACCTGACGGTCGGGGACTTCCCGCCCGACCTGCTCACCGCGGACACGATCGTCGCCGCCGTCGTCGGGTCGGTGGTCCTCAGCGTCGTCGGGGCCGTCGTCCGGCTTGTCGTTCCCGACTGATCCGGGCGCGCTCCGGCGGGCGGCCCGGCGTTTCGGAACACCGCTCTACCTGACGGATCTCGCCGTCCTCGCCGAGGCGGCCACGGAGGTCAGCGAGGCCTTTCCGGATCCCTGGCTGCGCCAGTATTCGGTCAAGGCCAACGACGTTCCGGCGGTCATCGAAGCTGTGGCGGCGCACGGGTTCGGCGCCAACGTCGTTTCGCGCGGCGAATGGACGGCGGCCAGCCGGGCGGGATTGCCCGACGCTCGGATCACGCTCGAAGGCGTCGGCAAGACCGCGCTCGACCTGCGGGCGGCGGCCCGAGCGTCGCGCGAGCACCATCCGTTGCGGTGGGTCGCGATCGAGTCGCCCGAGGAGGCAACCGCGCTGGCCGCGATCGTCCGGCGTCTCGGTGGCCCGCCCATCGACGTCCTGTACCGGCTCAACCCGGACGTGACGCCGGAAACCCTCGATGGGCTCGCGGTGGGGGCCGGCGGGTCGAAGTTCGGCATGACAGAAACGGAACTGGCGGCGGCCATCGAGGCGGGCGGCGGGTCGGACGGCCCGTTGCGTCCACGCGGCATTCATCTGCACGTCGGCTCGCAGCTCGGCGCGGTGGATGCGTGGCGCGACGCCGTCCGTCGGGCGCTCGCGGTCACGGCGCTCTGGCGCGGGTCGATCGACTCCTTCGACACGCTGGACGTCGGAGGCGGATTTCCGGTCTTTGAAACGGGCACCCCGGCACCGCCTCCAGCGCGGTTCGCGCGTGAGCTGCCGGAGCTGATGTTGGGCATCCCGGGGGACCGCCGGCCGACACGGCTCGCCATCGAACCTGGTCGACGCCTGGTTGCCCGGGCCGGCTGGCTGGTTGCCCGGGTGCTCCACGTTCGCGACCGCGGCGGCCGCCAGGTCGTGCTGGACGCCGGCATGACCGAACTCATCCGGCCGGCCCTGTACGGCGCCCGGCACCCGATCCAGGCATTGACGGCCCTGGGTCGGGCGGTGGACGGACGCGGGGCCACCCGCCCCGAGCCCACCCGGGTCGAAGGTCCGATCTGCGAGTCCACCGACTCGCTCGGGGTCCACGACCTCCCGGAGCTCCGTCGCGGCGACCTCGTCGCGATCGGTGACGCCGGGGCGTACGCCGCTTCCCAGTCGTCGACCTACAACGGGCGTCCAAGACCGCCGCAGGTCCTTCTCGACCGCGACGGCGGGCTGTCGCTTGGGCGTCGCCGGCTTGCCTGAGGCGCCGGGGCCGCCGCGACCATGCCTGAGGTGCCGCCGGCTTGGTTGACGGGCGGTCCGCTATCGTGAAGCCATGAACGAGCGCGATCGGTTCCGTCAGCGGCTCGCTGCCGGCCCGCTTCTCGCCGATGGAGCGATGGGCACGCTCCTGTACTCCCGGGGCGTGCCGCAGCGGGCGAACCTGGATGACCTCGTCGCGAGCCGTCCGGAGCTGATCACCGCGATCCATCGCGAGTATCTCGACGCGGGTGCCGAGCTCGTCGAGACCGCCACATTTGGCGCCAACCGGATCCGCCTCGCAGCATACGGGTCCGCGGATCGCGCGGCCGCGCTCAATCGGCGCGGCGCCCAGCTCGCCCGGGAGGCACGGGACGTCTCCGGACGCGAAGCCTGGGTGGCCGGATCGATCGGGCCGCTCGGCGCGCCGACTCGCGAGTTGCTCCACGTGCCCGATGCAGAGGTCCGGGCTGTCGTCCGTGAGCAGGTGGATGGGCTCCTCGAGGGCGGCGTCGACCTGTTCATCTTCGAGACGTTCTCGCTGCTGCCACATCTCCTCCTCGCGATCGAGGAAGCCCGCCGCGCGGCGGATCTCCCGGTTGTCGCGCAGCTCACGTTCGGCGAAGAGCTCCAGCTACCCGACGGGACGACACCTGATGCCGCCGCTGCGTCCCTCCTGGCCGCCGGGGCGGACGTGGTCGGGGTCAACTGCGGCGGCGGCCCGGAGGCCTGCGCGGAGGCCCTCGAGGTGATGGCCGGCGATCGCGCGACCGATGCGCCCACCGTCTTCCGCTCGATCCTGCCCAATGCGGGTCTGCCCCAGCGGATCGAAGGCCAGTTCGTCTACGCGGCGAGCCCCGAGTACATGGCCGGGATCGTCCCGCGGTTCATCGCGGCAGGGGCCACGATCGTGGGTGGCTGCTGCGGTACCACGCCACAACACATCGCGGCCATGCGGCGCGCCCTGGACGCCGTGCACGCACTCCCCGGGTCCGTCGGGGGCGCAGCTGTCGAGGCGAGGGCCCCAACCGACGTCCGGACACGGCCAAAGCCCCTTGCACCCGACCGCCGCGGACCCGCAGGCCCGCCCGGCGACGCGCCGGAGCCCACCCAGCTTGCCAGGGCGCTGGCGACCGGTCGCTACGTGATCTCCGTCGAGATCGACCCACCCCGGTCCGTCCGGATCGAGCGGACCATCGAGGCCGCCCGCCTGCTCAAGTCCGCCGGTGCCGACTTCGTCAACGTGAGCGACTCGGCCATGGCCCGGGTCCGGATGGGCGCCCTGGCCGTGGCGTTCGGCATCCAGCACGACCTGGATCTCGAATGCATCGTCCACGTCACGACCCGTGACCGGAACCTGATGGCCCTCGAATCGGAGTTGCTGGGGGCCCACGCCTTGGGCGTCCGCGACATCCTTGCCCTGACCGGCGATCCGCCACGCGTCGGCGACTATCCGGCCGGCACCGGGGTCTGGGACGTGGACTCGATCGGGCTCGTGGAGATCCTCGCTCGCCTGAACCGCGGCGAGGATGCCGCGGGCAGCCCGATCGGCCAGGCGGCCGGGTTCACGATCGCTTGCGCCCTCGACCCGACGGCGGCCGACGGCGCCACGGAATGGGATCGCCTGGAACGAAAGCTGGCCGGCGGTGCCCACCTGGTCATGACCCAGCCGCTCTACGACCTCGCCCAGGTCGAGGCGATGCTCCGCGAGGCCGAACGGCGGTTCGGGCCACCTGGGTTCCCGGTGCCACTGCTGCTCGGGGTCTTGCCGCTGCAGAGCTCGCGGCATGCCGAGTTCCTGCACAACGAGGTCCCAGGCATCACCATTCCGAGTGCCGTACGCGCCGCCCTGCGCGACGCCGGCGATCGAGGCGCGGAGGTCGGTCTTGACATGACGATGAGCCTGCTCGAAGACGTGGGTGGCCGGGTGGCCGGGACCTACATCATGCCCAGCTTCGGGCGATACGAGCAGGCCGCCGAGCTGGTCCGCCGGCTCCGGGCACGGGCCGTGGTGCCGGCATGACGAGGCCGCGCCGATCGACGGGTCGCCGGCGGACGCTCGCGGCGCTCTGGGCGGTGGCGTGGCTGCTGGCTTCGGCGACGGTGGTCGGCTCCGCCCTGGCGGCCGAGCCTGCCACGCCCCCTGCCGGTCCGCCGTACCCGGAGCCGATCGATGGCCAGGCGGTCTATGACTACGCGGGCGTCCTGGACGCGTCCACGATCGTCCAGGCGGAACAGATCATCGACGCGATCGAGGCGCAGGCCAAGGCCGAGGTGGTGGTCTACACGCAGAACCTCGGTCGCGGAGACATCACCCCCGAGGAAGCCGAGGCTGACGCGGCGGCCTTGATGGACGAGTGGGGCGTCGGGCGGGCCGGGATCAACGACGGCCTGGTCATCCTGCTCGACCTCGACCCGACGCTCGAGCACGGGCAGGCCCAGCTCTACGCCGGCTCGGGCTTTGCGGCCTCGTACCTCTCGCAGGACGAGCTGCAGGCCGTGTTCGAGAACGATATGGCGCCGCTCCTCCGGGAAGGCAACTTCGACAACGCGGTCCTCGTGGCCTTGACCAGGGTCGTGGTCGCCACGCTCGACCCCGGTCCGGGCACCGACCCGGGCGGGGTGCCCCTCGTCGACGGTCCACCGCCGGGTCCGCCCTACCCCGAACCCGAGATCGACCGTGCGGTGTACGACTACGCCGGGATCCTGGGTGCCGCGGCAATCGTCGAAGCCGAGTCGGTCATCGACACCATCGAGGCACGTACCGGCGCCGAGGTCGTCGTCTACACCCAGGCCGTCGGGTACTACAACATCTCCACCGAGGAGACCGAGACGCGGGCGCGCGAGCTCATCGACCAGTGGGGCATCGGCCGGGCCGGGTTCGACGACGGGCTGGTCATCTTCTTCGACCTTGATCCGAGCCTGGAACACGGCCAGGTCCAGCTCTACGCGGCACCCGGCTTCGAAGCGGCGTATCTGACGAACAGCGAGCGCCAGGCCATCTTCGACGACGACATGCTCCCATTGCTGCTCGAGGCCGACTTCGACGGTGCGCTCGCCATCGCGCTTGACAAGATCGATGCCGCCGCGACGGCCGAGCACGCCGCGGAACTCCAGGGCGCTCGCCAGATCAACGCGGCGATCGGCCTGATCGGTGCGCCGGTCGCGTTCATGGGCCTCGCGGGCTGGGCGTTCGTCAGCTGGCGTCGGTTCGGCAAGGACCCGGTCTACCTCGACGATCCATCGATCCTGATGCCGGCACCCCCACCCGACCTGACCGCCGCCTCGGGGGCGATGGTGATGGACGGTGGGACCTCGCGGCGGGCGCTGACCACGGCGATGCTCGATCTGGCGAGCCGGGGCCTGATCAGCTTCCGGGAAGACGGCGGCATCCTGGGGTTTGGCAAGAAGGTGGGGATCGACGTGTCGCCGCCGCCGGGGGACGCCGAACTGGAAGCCCAGCGTGCCCGAAACTCGCGCCGCCCGACCGGCCCCGCCGAGGCTGTCGCACTTCGCCACCTGTCGTCGCTCGGGAACGGCTCGGGCGGCTATATCACCCCCGACGACCTGCCCAAGTTCGGAACGCATGTCGCCGAGTTCGACACCGCGCTCGAGGGGCACGTCGTGGGCCGCGGCTGGTTCAAGCAGAAGCCGAGCAAGGTCACCACAAGCTGGGTCCTCAAGGGATCCCTCGCCATCGGCGCCGGCGTCGTGGCCGTCCTCCTCGGTGCCAGCATCCCGATGACCGGCCTCGTCCTGATCGGCGGGGCGGCGATCGCCGGCGGGATCGTCGTGGCCGCGTTCGCGAAGGCCATGCCGGCCGTGACCATGCCCGGCGCGATGATCCGGGCGATGTTGTCCGCCTACCGCCGGACGCTCCAGAAGACGATGGCCCAGGCTCGCTCGATGCAGCAGGTGGTCGACGAGGCCGGGCTCGATTGGCTCGACACGCCGGACCAGGCCGTGGTCTGGGGCACCGCCCTCGGGCTCCAGGACGACATCGAACAGGTCCTCAAGCGCAGCCTCGAGGACGTCCAGCAAGGCCAGCCCTCTGCGGCGGGTTTCGCGCCGTACTTCCCCGCCTGGTACCAGGGCTCGAGCGGAGCACCGCTCAGCGCGGCCAACGTCTCCGGCAGCGGTGGCGGGTTGTTCTCGAATTCGGGCGTCCCGGATCTCGGCGGGATGATGTCGGCCCTCGGGACGATCGGGAACTCGCCGTCGTCCTCCGGCAGCGGCGGTGGCGGGTTCGGCGGCGGCTCGTCCGGTGGCGGCGGGGGCGGCTCGGGCGGCGGCTTCTAGCCCTCCGCGCCGAACATCGCCAGGCAGTCGTTGAGGCCCTCGAACGTGACCGGCGAACGAGACCGCTCACGCCAGTCCTCGAGCGTCATCCGGTAGCGCTGCGTTTCACGCGCGACCCCTTCGGGGGCCAGGCTGCCGCGCCCATTCTCCGCGTAGCCCAGGGAGCGGGATACGCCACCGGACGCCGCATTGTCGAGGAACGCTTCGGTCGTGGCGACCCGTGCCGCAAGGCCCTCGAACGCGAGCGCCAGGACGGCTTCGCGCATCTCTCGTCCGTAGCCCTTGCCCTGGTACTCGCGACCCAGCCATGAGCCCGTGTGGACCGTCCGCATCGTCGCAAAGTCCTCGGCGGCGACGGTCTGCGCCCCGATCGGCACGCCGTCCCGCTCGACCATCAGGTTGAGCTCCCACGCGTCCGGCGTCCATCTGCCGCGCGCCCGCCAGTGATGCTGGACGTAGCCGCGCTCGAAGTCCGGGCTCGGGACTGTCGTCCAGGCAACACCGAACGGCATCTCGTCGGGTGGATGGATGCCGGCGCGGGCCAGGGCGTAGAGCCGAATGACGTCCTCATCGGTGGGCAGGCGCAGGACGAGCCGTTCGCTGCGGATCCGCAGCGCGAAGAGCGGCCAGAGGAGCTCGAGACCGGCGGTCATGGGCGGCCGACGGTACACTCCGCCCATGGGTGCTGTCGAGACGATGGAAGACTTCTTCGAGAAGCTCAACGCGGGTGACCGCGAGGCTGCCGTTGCGCTGATGGACGAACGTGCCGAGATGCGCGTTCACGTCGGGGACAGCGTGCAGACCCTTCGCGGCGTCGAGCGCGTCGGAGGCTGGTTCCTGCGCGGGGATCAGGGTCTCCGGATGATCCCGGGCGAGATCCGCGACACGGGCAACACCTACGAAGCCGACCTGCTCGTCGTGCGGCCGGGCGCGCAGAGCCAGCACATCGACGCCACGTTCCGTGTTGAGGCCGGGAAGATCACCGCCATCAACATCGCGCCGCGGTAGGTCCACGGCCAGCCTACGAGGGTTCGGCTGATGGCTCCGCGGACGGGTCGGTGAACTCGCTCGGTGGCGCCACCGGGATGATGATCTCGTCGTTGATGGCGACCTTGTCCGGATCCGTGATCTGGGGATTCGCGGCGAGGAGCTCCTCGAGGGTGAGGTCGAAGCTGGTGGCGATCCCCGACAACGTGTCCCCGGCCTTGACCAGGTAGACCTGGGGCGTGGGCTCCGGTGGCGCCGTCGGCGCAACACTGGCGCTCGGGGCCGCCTGGCTGGCGCTCGGCGCGGATGTCGGTCCGTCATCGTCATCGCCGCCACCGACACCCAGGAGCGCCGGGAGGAAGAACAGCGCCACGGCGGCGATCACGAGGGCGCCGGCCATGACCGCGAGCCGTGGCAGGGCCGGGAGGCCCGCTCGCGATCGGATGGTGGGGTAGGCCTCGTATCGCCGGGCGCGCTCCCACGATGGTCCAACGATGGCGTCCCGTTCGCGCTCGCGTTCGCGCTGGTGGGTGCGGGTCGAGCTGACCGTGGGCCGGCGAGCTCCCCGACTCGGCGGGAGATGCTCGACGTCGGGACGGTCCAACGGTCGGCGGCCCCCGACCAGCGTGGCGAGCTCATCATCGCGGTCGTCATCCGGGGCCTCATGTCGGCCAGGGCGTGCGTCGTCGGGGTATGACGGCGTCCCCACGAGGCGATCCGCCGCGCTACCCGCAAGGCCTCGACTCTCGTCCGTCCGACCCGCGAGGAAATCGGGGGCAATTGGCGTGTCGCCACGGGCTCCTGGACGCGAGGCGCTGGTCTGCGAGGAACCTGGCCCGCCACTGGCCCACGGCGGTGGCGCGGCCCAGTCGCGCGGAGGGTTGCGACGGATGGGCGGCAGTTCCTCGATCGGGTCGTGACGGCGCGGCCGTGGCTCGTCGGCACCGGAAGCGTCCAGGGCTTCGTCCTCGTGGCCGGCCGGCGTCCCATCGTCGGTCTCGGCATGGACCTGCACGGCCGCGCGGGGACGTTCGCCTTCCCCGCGGGCGTGCGCGGCCTCGCGCCGAGCCCAGTCCTGGAACGTCGGACAGACCGGGAAGGCGCTCGAAAGGCAGTAGGCCTCCTGGTGGGCCGCGGCCCTCGGCGACGGAACCAGTTCGGCGTAGCAACGATGCCGATGGTCGGGGCTTGTTGAACGTGCCTCGCGATCGTCCTCGAAGGCCACGAACGGACAGGCCGGCGCGCTGTCAACGCTGCGAAGCCCTCGCTCGGTCATCGTGGCGATGATACCCGCCGGCACCTGATCCGAGCGCGGCGTGGCACGCCCGGCGACCCGGTTGGGTGATGTTTGACGGGAGGGATGCCGGGCGCCGACCGATGGGCTACCCGGGTGTCCCGTCGTGCTCGCTCGCTGGGGCCAACTGCTGCCGTTGCCATTCATACACGCCGGGCAACCAATCGCTGCCGAACGTGGCCGATGGGCCGATGCGCGGGTCATCCGGCGTGTCGCCGTCGCGCAAGGCATGGACGTACGCGCGATCCAGCTCGATCCGTGCGCGTACCTGATCAGCTCCGCAGACGGACCCGTGACCGGGGACCAGGACATTTACCTCGTTTGCCACGCCCTCGAGGAGCTGCAGCCCAACGAGGTAGTCCTCGATCGGGTCTGCGGCGCCCAGGTCCGGGAACGGCATCAGGATGTCAGAAAGCATGTCGCCGGCGACGAGGACCCCGCGCTCCTCGACGAACAGCGCCGCATGACCCTGCGCGTGCGCCGGATGCTCAATCACCCGGACGACAGGGCCATCCCACGGAATCTGCGCCGTCTCGGCCGGCAGGGCAGTGATGAGGCCGAACAGGTCCAGCGGCACCTCCTCGGCGATTTCCGGCGGCAAACCCTCGGCGACGCTTTGCTTCCAGTCCGCGTTCGACAGCAGATCTCGCATGAAGGCTGCGCAGCGGGCCGTGCCGTAGCGGGGCCCTTCGCCCAGGTCGGCGTGCCAGAGGACGTGGTCCCAATCAGGATGCGTCGCGAAGCCCGCCACGACGGGCTGGCCCCATGCGCGAATGTCGTTCGCGAGGCAGGCCAATTCGGAGCCCTGGATCCCGGGATCGATGAGCAGCACGCCGGCCCGGCCTTGCACGACAACGGAGTTGTTCTGGATCAACTCGCTCTGGTGGACCAGCACACCCTCCGCGACCTGCCTCAGCATGGGTGGCTCGCGTCGTCCCAGAACCCGTCTGGGCACTCGGCAACCCCGTCGAGGGACAACACGCACACGACGATCCTTCGCACGCCTACACCTCCCATTGGTCTCGATGGCACGTAGTTGACTGCGCTGGCCGCCGAAACTCATCGCTGCGAAATGGAGCGTCGACCGCCGGTGCCGGTTGCGTTTGACAGCACTCGCGCAGGCTCGGACACTTCGAAGCACGGAGAGACGACGGTGAAGCTCACCTCCAGTGCCCGAAGGAGTCCCATGTCTCGACTTACGCGATGGCTGGCGCCCAGCGCCACCGCCCATGCCCACTGCGACCTGCCGTGTGGCGTCTATGACCCGGAACAGGCTCGGATCGAGGCCGAATCCTGCTTCAGGATCATGGAGAAGTACCAGGCCAACTCCGACGAGACCTTCCGCGCTCGCGCGATCGGGATCAAGGAAGAGCGCGCGGAGCTGGTCAAGCACCACCTCGACGTCCTGTGGCACGACTACTTCAAGCCCGAACACGTCGAGAAGGTCCCCAACCTGCATGACCTCTTCTGGAACGCCACCAAGGCGGCGTCCAAGGTCAAGGCGTCCGTCGACCCGGCCGATGGCAAGAAGCTGCTTGACGCCATCAACGACATCGACGCGGCGTGGAAGGCGACCGGAGGCCTCGAGAAGACACGAGTGGCGGGCCGCCCGGGCTGACGGAGACGTTGGCCGAACGCCAACATGGCCGCTCGGAAGCCCCGTCGCACGGCGGGGCTTCGCCGTTTCCGGGGACCCTGGCGCGTCGCCGTGGTCGAGGCAAGCATGCGTCCGGCGATCGAGCCCGGCGACTGGCTCCTGATCGACCCGAGCGTCATGACCTGGCCGCGACGCGGCGCGGTCGTCGTCTTCCGCGAGCCCGATGGCGACCGGCTTGCCATCAAGCGGGTGGCGGCCGGACCCGGGCAACGCGTGCGGTTCGCCGATGGCTATCTCGAGCTGGCCGAAGACGAAGCCTGGCTCCTCAGCGACGCCGGTACGGATGTCGCGGCCGAGGCTGGGTTCGGTGAGCCGATCGACTCCCGTCGGTACGGTCCGGTCCAGCTCGATCTGATCGTGGGCCGGGCGTGGTTCCGGTATGCACCATTGCACCGGATCGGCCGGATCCCGCCACTGGCAAGCGCTGATGACGCGACCCTGGAGCGGTTCGGCGGCGCCTAGGCTGCGATCGTGATGCCCACCACTTGGCTGGTCGGGGATCCGCTTCCGCGTCGCGCGGCGCGGGCCACCGAACCGGGGCGCAAGGGCAGACTCTATGCTCGAACGCCGACGAAGGAGCCTTGTGTGACGATGCCGACCGACTTCGATGCGAACGCGCCGCTGCCAGGCCCAGCCGAACCGTGGGCCTATGCTCCGACCCCGAGCCGGCGCGAAGCGCCCCCGTACCACCTGACGGACATGATCGCCGCGGAACCTGCGCTCGCCCGCCGGCTCGTGGCTCGCGTCCAGGCGTCGACCGAGGCAGCCGAACTGGCCGACGCCATCCGGGCGACGGCCGGCGCCGGCGGTCCGATCGTCGTGACCGGCTGCGGAACCTCGGAAACGGCCGCGATGGGCATGGTCGAGATCCTTCGCGACGCCCTCCGCGCCTCCGGGTTGCCGAGTGCCACCGTCTCTTCCGCGCAGGCGTTCGAGCTCGCCCTGGACCCGGTGGCGCGGGGCCTCGTCATCGGGGTCACCCACGAGGGCGGGACGACGGCCACGAACAACGCCATGCGCGCCTCGGGCGAGGCCGGGTCGAGGACGGCCGTCGTGACCGTCAGCCGCCGCTCGCCCGCAGGGTCCGTCGCGGAGATCGTCATCGAAACTGGCGAGCTCGACCAGAGTTGGTGCCACTCGGTCGGGTACACCAGTCCGATGCTGGCCGCGGCCGCCGTTGCCGGCATCCTGACGGGCTCCGACGCCGACGCCGACGCGATCGGAACGCTCCTGGCAGATGGCGCTCGCGGCGAGGCCGCCGCCGAACGGATCGCAGCGCAGGTTGGCACCGGGACGCAACTGATCGTGGTGGCATCGGGGGCCGATCGGCCGGCTGGCCGCGAGCTCGCCCTCAAGGTCGAAGAGGCGTCGTGGCTCCCGGCGGCCTACCGTGACCTCGAGACGTTCCTGCATGGGCACTTCCCGGCGACCGGACCCGGCACCGGGCTGGTCCTCCTGCTGACCGATCGCGCGGGTCGACCGGAGCGACTCGCGCGGGCCCGCCAGCTGCTCGCCGGCATGCGTGTCATCGGCGTCCGGAGCGCGGCGATCCTGGCGGCCGATCTCGACGGGCAACTCGACGCCGACCTGACCCCGGCGGGCCGCCTCCTCGCGGGCGCGGCACCTTCGCTGCCGGGACCGGTGGCAGCCCTCTTCGGGACGGCAACCCCCCTCCAGCTGCTGACCGAGCGGATCGCCCGCGCGCGAGGCACCAACCCCGACCCCATCCGCCGCGACGATCCTATTTACAAGCAGGCAGCCGAAGCCGCCGGCGGCTAAACCTGGCCGATGAGGGCTTCGCCCATGACATCGACCATATCCAGATCCCAGGGCAGGAAGTCCTGGAGCATGATCCGCTCGAGGCCGGCGGCCGCGAAGCCCCGGACGGTCTCGCGCGCCTGATCCGGCGTCCCCGTGATCCAGCGGAGCTCGCGCTCGGCCAGCCAGTCCTCGTCCGCGTCGTCGCCGAGCGTCCTCGTCATCTCTGCGATGCGGTTCTTCATCTCGGCATCGTCGCGACCGATGAGGACGCCGATCATCGCCGATCGGGCCAGCGTGGCCGGGTCGCGCCCGATGGCCTCGCACGCCGCGTCGATGTCGGCATGGATCCGCCTGACGCTGTCGGGGCTCGATGCCGAGGAGATGTTGTACTCGTCGGCGTAGCGCGCCGCCAGCCTGTAGGACCGGGGCGATCCGCTGCTCCCGACGATGATCCGTGGACGCGCCCCGCCGATCGACGTCCTGGGTCGACCGGGGACGTCCACCGGCTTCGGCTGGAAGCTGGCATCGCGAACCGAGACCCGATGACCGTCGTGGGACCAGCCATCGGCTTCGCCCCACAGCCCGTGCAGGATCGCCAGCTGGTCCTCGAGGAGGTCCGCGCGGTCCTTGATCGGCGGGAAGTCCAGCCCGAGCTGCGCATGCTCGAGGTCGTTCCAGCCCGCGCCGACACCGACCTCGATGCGACCGCCGCTCATCTCGTCGACCGTGGTCACCACCTTGGCGAGGTTGCCCAAATGCCTGAAGGTGACGGGCGAGACCAGCGTCCCGAGCCCAATCCGATCGGTGTCCCGCGCCAGTCCGGCGAGGACGGCCCAGGCATCGGTTGTCGGCATCCCGGCGGGACCGGGGAAGCTCGCGTAGTGGTCTGACCGGAAGAACGCCTCGAGACCGTTCGCCTCGGCGCGTTTGGCAATCGCGAGCTGGTCGGCGTATGACATCCCCTGCTGGGGTTCGAGCTGGATGGCGAACCGCATGGCGACTCCTGCATGCGACGTCAATCGTTGACATTGACAAAATAGTTCTGACGGTTAGGATAATTCGTGTGACACGAACTATCAGCGCGGTCAAGCCAGGGCCGGCGCAGGTGGCCCCGCCGGCCGTCGCCGAGGGCGACGATCAGGCCGCAGCCATCATCGCCGATTTCCGGGCGACGATCAGCCAGATCAAGTGCGCCTCGAGCGAACGACTGCTCCGGCTTGGGGTGAGCATGGCCCAGCTCCACATCATGTACACGCTCCAGCGGGCCGGCGAGATGACCATGAGCCGCCTGGCCGAGGTCCTGAACGTGTCGCTCTCGAACGCCACCGGCCTGATCGACAGGATGGAGGAGCGCGGATTCATCGAGCGCTACCGCGTCCCGACGGACCGGCGGATCGTGCTCGTCCGGGTCACCGCGTCCGGCCAGGCCATGCTCGGTGAGGCCGACGCCCTGAGCGACGAACTCCTTCGATCCGTGCTCGGTCGCCTCCCGGCCTCCCAGCTGCGAGGTGTCGCGAACGCGATGAGCGCGCTCCGGGAAGCCGTCGATTCGACGATCGGTCCGCTACCCGATCGCCATCCCGCCGCCACGACCACGCCACGATTGGGATCCAGGATCCGAGGTCAAGACCTCGTCACGCAACACGGAAGGGACTAGCACCTCATGGAGTCATTTCCGGCCGAAGCCGGCACTCGCCCACCCAGCCTGGCCGAGGATCCAGCCCTCGGCCTGAGCCCCCGCGCCAAGCTCGAGATCCTCGGCGCCGTCCTCCTTGCGCTCTTCCTGGGCGCACTCGACCAGACCATCGTCGGCACGGCGCTTCCGCGCATCGTCACGGACCTCGGCGGCAACGAGTACTACACGTGGGTCGTCACGATCTACCTGCTGACTTCGACGGTGACCGTGCCGTTCTACGGCAAGCTGTCCGACCTGTACGGCCGCAAGCCGATGATGATGATCGGCGTCACGATCTTCCTGATCGGTTCGGCACTGTCGGGCCTGTCGCAGAACATGGCGATGCTGATCCTGTTCCGCGGGATCCAGGGCATCGGTGCGGGCGCCCTCTTCCCGATCGCGCTGGCGGTCATCGGCGACCTCTTCACTCCGCAGGAACGCGGCAAGTACCAGGGTCTGTTCGGCGCCGTATTCGGCGTCTCGTTCATCATCGGCCCGGCCCTCGGCGGCCTCCTGACCGACAACGTCAGCTGGCACTGGATCTTCTACGTCAACATCCCGGTCGGCATCGTCAGCCTGGTCGTGCTCGCACGACTGCTCCCGACCATCCGGCGCGAAGGCGCCACGCGCAACTTCGACTTCGCCGGGGCAGGCGTGTTCACCGTGGCGATCAGTGCCCTGCTGGTCGGCCTGACCAACAAGCAGACCGGTGAATGGGCCGATCCGGCCGTCGGCGGGCTGATCCTCGCGTCCGTGATCCTCGGCGCGCTCTTCGTCGCCATCGAGGCTCGAGCGAAGGAGCCGATCATCCCGCTCGGGATGTTCCGCAACCGGACCTACACGGCGTCGATCATCTCGACGTTCCTGGTCAGCTTCGGCTTCTTCGGCGCGATCATCTTCCTGCCGCGCTGGTTCCAGTTCGTCAACGGTTCGAGCGCCACCGAATCGGGCTACCAGATCTTCCCGCTGCTCATCGGGCTGATCGGCAGCTCGATCGTGTCCGGCATCCTCGTGTCGCGGACCGGCCGTTACAAGGTGATCATCCTGAGCGGCCTCGTGCTCATGACCGCGGGCATCCTCCTGATGACCCAGCTCACAGTCGACACCGACATCACCACCGTGTGGCTCTGGATGTTCGTCACCGGCGCCGGCATCGGCCCAACCCTGTCCGTCTATACGATCGTCGTCCAGAACGCCGTCCCGTTCCAGCAACTGGGCGTGGCAACCAGCAACCTGACCTTCTTCCGCCAGATCGGCGGGTCCGTGGGCCTGGCCGTCACGGGAACCATCTTCGGCTCACGCCTCATCGAGGAGATCCCGCGGCAGCTGACGGCGGCGGGCGTCCCTCCCCAGGCGGTAAGCCAGTTCTCGAACGCGGGAACCAATGCCCTGGACAACCTGATCGGCGTCGGTGGCAACCTCGGTGAGCAGATCCTGGCGACGGTGCCGGAGGCGTTGCGTGCGACGGTCCAGCCGTTGATCCCGGCGATCGTCGATGGTATCCACCGGGCCTTCACGATCGGCGTGACATCGGCCTTCCAGCTCGGCGTCATCACCACGGTCCTTGCCGCCGGTGCCGCCCTGCTCCTCCACGAGATCCCGCTCCGGACGCACACCGGCGCGGCTCCCGTGCCCGCACCGGCGGCCGGCCGCGCCGACGGTTCGCCTCATCGCTTGACGGAATCCCCGTCGACCGACTGACCTTGCTCCTCCTCTCACTCGACGGCCCTGGTGGATCCCATCGGGGCCGTCGTTCGTGTCCGGCGGTAGGATGCGGAACGTGAACGCCCAACCCGCTTCGTTCCCGCCCGAGCTCCAGGCACTCGGCACCCAGGGCGCGAGCCATGAGCCGGTCCTGGACGTCACGGACCTGCCGCCCGGCGCCCTGCGGCGCGTATCGAAGGGCGACCTCGACATCCTCCTCGCGCACACCCCGGAGGGCATCGTCGCGACAGACGACCGATGCCCGCACATGAGTGCGCCGCTATCGATCGGCGAGCTCGACGGCTGTGTCGTCGCGTGCCCGCTGCACGATGGGCGCTTCGACCTTGCCAGCGGCAATCCCGTGCAGATGCCGACGACCGGCGGCCTCGACCCGGACGGACGCTATCACCCGACGTGGTCGCCGGCCGGACGTGATGCCAAGGTGGATCCGCCAGGCAAGAAGGCGGAGGCTCGCCGGCTGACGCGGGTTCGACGGTTCCGCTACTACCCGGTCAGGATCGTCGACGACCGGATCGAGGTGGCGTTCCCGCCACTGCCGGACGCGGAGGCGATCTAGAGGTTGCGCGTCACTGGCCAGGTGCCGCATCGGTACCAGCCGGGCACGAGGATGTGATCTGACGGCTGCTCTGGGTTGTAACAGACCTTCGGCCGATACCACTCGATGTTCGTCCAGCGGCGGAACGTCGAACCCTGGTATCGATTGCCGCGAACCTCGTACGAGTACCGGAGATGGTGTCCTTGCGGCGTGTGCGGATAAGGGCCGCGCCCCGGCTGGAAGGCCATCGATTCGATGGTCACGTCCGCGGCCTCCGTTCGACGGAGGGCTTCGACGCGGCTATAGGCGCCCCCAACGACCAAGCCGGCCACGAGGACCGCGAGCAACACGAAGAACCAGCGAGGGCTGTTCCGCTGCCAGGGACGTCGCCTGGTGCCACGAATGGCCTGCGCGAGGCGACGAAGGTGACGCATGTCGCCCCGGGCGCCGATCAGTCTGTCCGCGGAGCCGCTTGGCGTTGATCATCCGCCGCCGAGAACGCCCGCACGATCCTGACCACCTCGTCCACATCGTCCGTGATCTGCACCAACGCGAGGTCAGCCTCGTCGATAGCGCCGCGCGCCACGAGCGTTCCCCGGATCCAGTCGAGCAGCCCCGCCCAGTACGACCCGCCGACCAGCACCACGGGGAAATTGCGGACCTTGCGCGTCTGGATGAGCGTCAGCGCCTCGAACAGCTCATCGAGCGTGCCGAACCCGCCGGGCAGGATCACGAACGCATCGGCGTACTTGACGAACATCGTCTTGCGGGCGAAGAAGTAGCGGAACTCGATCCCGAGGTCCACGTAGGCGTTGAGTCCCTGCTCGTGCGGCAGCTCGATGTTGCAGCCGACCGACAGTCCCCCACCCTCCCGACAGCCCCGGTTGGCCGCTTCCATCGAGCCCGGGCCGCCGCCGGTGATGATCGCGTAGCCGGCCTGGGCCAGCTTGCGCGCGATCGTCCGCGAGAGGTCGTACAGGGCCGAGTCGCGTGGCGTCCGCGCCGACCCGAACATCGTGACCGCCGGGCCGACCTTCGCCATGGCGTCGAAGCCGTCGACGAATTCGGAAAGGATCCGCAGCGCCCGCCATGGGTCAGTGTCGAGGAATTCGGGCGTCGGCCGACGCTCGAGGAGCTTCTCGTCCTCGGTCGCGGCGGTCCCCTGGAGCATCTTGCTCGCCTTGGGCGTGATCGACGTCCGGCCGGCTCGTCGCCTTGGAGGCCGTTCCTGTGGCATCGGTCTAGGATGACAGCGGGAAGGTGTCGATGCGCACTCGTTGGATCGTGGCCGCGGGGTTGGCCGCCATCGGAGTGGTCTGGATCGGGCAGGGTCTTGGCCTGTTGCGCGGTTCGAGCTTCATGGACGACGACACGCGATGGGCGGTGGCCGGTGTCGCCATGCTCCTGATCGGCGCCATCGTGGCCTGGACGGCGGTCAGGGGCGGCCGGCGCGCTTGAGCCAGGCGCTCCAGGTCGTCTCGGCACGGCCGGCGGTCACGTCGCTGCCGTTTCGGACCAGCGGCAGGCGGAGCAGTCCGGGGGTTGACAGGAGGCGCTCCAGAATCCCTGCCTCGTCCATGCGCAGATGGCCAAGCCCGGCATCCCGGTACGCGCGCCCGGTCGTGTCGAGCAGCGCCTCTGCGCCGAGCCGGTCGACGAACCGCCGAAGCTCGCCCGGCGCGATCGAGCGCTTGCGGAGATCCACGAACGAGATCGGCGTCCGACGCTCCTTGAAGAAGCGCAACGCCGCACGGCTGGCCTGGTCGCGCTCCATCCCGAACACCTGGATCGTCGGCGACCCGCCGGCGGTCGCGGCCTCGCCTGGTGCCACGGCCACAGGGTAGCGCCGGGGCACCGGCCGGGGAGCCCCCGGGGTACCATCGGGCGAGCAGGAGGTGCCCCGCGTGACGGTCTGGTTCACGGTCAAGCTCGACGATCGCCCGGGTTCGCTCGCGCGTGTCGCGACGGCGCTGGGCGAGCGCGGCGTCAACATCACCGGCATCGTGGGCGTGGCCGAGGACACCGACGGCGCCCTCATGCTGACCACCTCGGACCCCGCCGCGACGCGCGACGCTTTCAACGTGCTCGGGTTGCCGTTCGAGGAGCACGACCCGACGGGTGGCCTCGAACCGGGCGCGCTGTCCGTCAACGATCTCCGCCCCGGGGCGGCCGGCCGCGGCTCGCTGGGCTGATGCCGCGGCGAAAGACCGCCGGCACAGCGGCGATCCGGTTCGACATCATCGACAGCGCCGAGGCGATCTCGGCGGTCACCGCGCAGGTGGCCGTCCTCGGTGGCCGGATCCGAACCCTTGCGACGGTCCGGCAGATCGACGGCGATCCCCCGCTCACCGAGATCGAGCTCGAGGTCGAAGGCGTCGAACAGGACGCCCTTGTCGCGGGGATCGATGGCCTCGAGGATGTCCGATCGATCCACCTGACCCGTGCTCTCGACACGGTCTTCGGCAAGCGGGTCATCGTCGTCGGCGGGGGCGCCCAGGTCGCCCAGGTCGCCCTGGGCGCCGTGAGCGAAGCCGACCGCCACAACCTGCGGGGCGAGCGGATCAGCGTCGACACCATCCCGCTCGTCGGCGAAGCACACATCGCGGCCGCCGTCCGGGCCGTCGCCGACCTGCCACGGGCCCGCCTGCTCGTCCTGGCCGGTTCGATCATGGGCGGCGACATCAGCGTGGCGGCCGACGAGCTGCGCGCGGTGGGCATTCCGATCATCGCCCTCAACATGGTCGGCTCGATCACCGACCACGTCGACCTGGTCGTCTCCGATCCGGTCCAGGCCGGGACGATGGCCGTCATGGCCGTCGCCGAAACGGCCACCTTCGATCTCGCGCGCCAGCGCGGACGGCGCTACTAGGGTCCGAGATGCGGATCGCCACTTGGAACGTCAACTCGCTCAAGGCCCGGCAGGAGGCCGTCGAGAAGTGGCTGGAACGCGCCGCCCCGGACATCCTGCTGATCCAGGAGACGAAGCTGACCGATAGCGACGCGCCGGTCATGCCATTCGCGATGCTCGGCTACGACCTCCTCCATCACGGGGAGGGCCGCTGGAACGGGGTGGGTATCGTCACCCGCCAGGGGCTCGAGGTCGACGATGTGATCACGAACTTTGGCGACGGACCGGTGCGCGACAGCGGTCCGGGCGCCGCCAGGGACGTGAGCGAGGAGGACTTCAACCCGTTCGACGAGGCCCGGATGCTGAGTGCCGTCGTCGGCGGCCTGCGGATGGTGACGGTCTACGCGCCGAACGGACGCGTGGTCGGATCGCCGTTCTACGCCGGCAAGCTCGACTGGTACGGACGCCTGTCCCGCTGGTTTGCCGAGACCCGGAAGACGACCGAACCGCTGGTCGTCGGCGGCGACTTCAACATCGCCCCGACCGACGCCGACGTCTGGGATGCGCATGCGGTCCATGGCGGGACACACGTCTCGGAGCCTGAGCGCGAAGCCTTCCGGGCGCTGCTGGATTGGGGCCTCGCCGATGCGTATCGCCTGCGACAGGACGCGCCCGGCCGCTTCAGTTGGTGGGACTACCGGGCAGGCAACTTCCACAAGAACCTGGGCATGCGCATCGATCATCTCCTGGTCACCGAACCCGTCGCCGGGCGGGTCGTGGCCGCAGAGATCGACCGCGAGGCAAGGAAGGGGCCGCCGATCCCCTCGGATCATGCGCCGGTGACCATCGACCTCGACGAGCCCGGCCGGCCGTTCGACGCCGGCTGGGAGGGCGCGATGGCCAGGATCGCGGCACGAACGAAGCCAAGGAGTCGCTGATGGCAACGACGGTTCGACAGCTCGATCGATTGCGCGCCAGCATGGCGCCGTTCGGACGGTTCTTCGACGGTCCGATCTGGGCGCGGCGGGATGAAGCCGGGATCGCCAACTTCGCCGTGGGGAACCCGCAGGAGATGCCCTCGCCCTCGTACGTCGAGGCACTCGCGCGGGCGCTTGCGCCGCAGGACAAGGACTGGTTCGCCTACAAGATGAGCGAACCGAAGAGCCAGGCCGCGATGGCGCGGTCGCTGTCCGCCCGGACCGGCATGGACTGGGATCCGGCCGACATCGCCATGACCAACGGGGGGTTCGCGGCGCTCGCGGTCACCTTTCGCGCGATCCTCGAGCCTGGTGACGAGGTCGTCTTCCTGTCGCCCCCGTGGTTCTTCTACGAAATCCTGATCCTTGCCGCCGGTGGCGTGCCGGTGCGCGTGCCGCTGGCTCCGCCCGCTTTCGATCTCGATCCGGAGACGATCGCCGCGGCGATCACGCCGCGGACCAGGGCGGTCCTGGTCAACACGCCACACAACCCGACCGGGCGAATCTACCCACCGGATGCCCTGCGGGCCCTGGGCGACGTGCTGACCGACGCAGGACGTCGTCACGGCCGGACGATCTATCTCGTGTCGGACGAGCCGTACAACCGGATCGTGTTCGACGGTCGCGAGTTCCACAGCCCGGCTGAGGTCTACCCGGCCACGATCGTCGATTACTCGTTCGGCAAGACGCTGCTGGCGCCCGGAATGCGGATCGGCTATGCCGCGATTCCTCCGACGATGCCCGATCGCGAGGAACTGCGCGACGCCATTTTCACGGCCCAGATCGCAACCGGGTACTCGTTTCCTAACGCCCTGCTCCAGCATGCCATCGAGGACCTCGATCGCCTGTCGATCGACGTCGGAGTCCTGGAACGCCGGCGCGATCGCGTGGTCGGCGCGCTCCGTCAGATGGGCTACGAGACCTCAAATCCGGAGGGGACTTTCTACATCATGGCCCAGGCCCCGATCAAGGACGACATGGCCTTTGGCAGCCTCCTCGCGGATCATGGCGTCCTGATCCTCCCTGGGACCGTGGTCGAGGCACCAGGCTGGTTCCGCATCTCCCTGACGGCTTCGGACGCGATGGTGGACCGCGGTCTGCCGGGCTTCGAGGCGGCCCTGGCCGCGTCGGGAGCGCGCAACCCGGCCTGACGAGCGCACACACGAGGGAGGTGACGGCTGGCACGACGTCCCGGACCACGGGACGCACCTCGTCGCGGTCCGACAGGCACGCGTAGGCTCGGGCCTCCATGACGGCCCAGCCGGACCCGACGTTGCCCGAGATCCAGCTGCAGAACCTGGAGAAGCATTTCCGCGAGATCCGGGCGGTCGACGGCGTCTCGCTGGATGTCCACAGCGGCGAGTTCTTCTCGCTGCTCGGGCCGTCGGGTTGTGGCAAGACGACGACGCTCCGGATGATCGGTGGGTTCGAGCTCCCGACGGCCGGCCGAGTCCTGCTGCGGGGTCGCGATGTGACCAACGATCCGCCCGACAAACGGCCAGTGAACATGGTGTTCCAGAACTACGCCCTCTTCCCGCATCTCGACGTCGGCGAGAACATCGCCTTCGGATTGCGACGGCGGAACGTCGAGAAGGCACAGATCACGCAACGCGTCGGCGAGGCGCTGGACCTGGTGCGACTGGGCGGCTACGAACGGCGGAAGCCGAACCAGCTCTCGGGTGGCCAGCAACAGCGCGTCGCGCTGGCTCGTGCCCTGGTCAACCGCCCGAACGTGCTGTTGCTGGACGAACCGCTCGGTGCGCTCGATCTCAAGCTCCGGAAGCAGCTCCAGGTGGAGCTGAAGCGCGTGCAGTCCGAGGTCGGGATCACGTTCGTGTACGTCACCCACGACCAGGAAGAGGCGCTCACGATGAGCGACCGGATCGCGGTCATGAACCGCGGCCGGGTCGAGCAGCTCGGGACGCCCGAGGAGCTCTACGAGCGACCCGCGACGCGGTTCGTCGCCGATTTCATCGGGACCACCAACCTGCTGAGCGGCGCGGTCGAGTCGAGCAACGGCGACGCCGTCACCGTGCGGCTCGGCTCGGGCGACCAATGCGTCGTGGCCGGTTCCGGGTATGCCGTTGGCGCGCCGGTCGAGGTCAGCATCCGCCCCGAATCGGTCGTCCTGCGTCGGCCGGACGGCGGCGCTCGCAGCGACGCGCCCCTGGCCGCCACCGTCGAGCAGGTTGCCTACCTCGGCGGCAGCGTCCAGTACATCGTCCGAACGAGCGGTGGCCTCGCCTTGACGGCACTCACGCCGAAGACCGGGCATCGCCTGCCCGTGGGGGATTCCGTCGACGTCACCTGGGCCCCGTCCGCAGCCCTGATCCTTGCCACCCACCCGACCGAGCCAGTCCTCGAGGAGACCCACTCATGAACGACCGATACGACGGATCGAGCATCGACCTCGAAAAGGCGCTCGTCCGGTACATGGTGGAACGGCGGATCAGCCGGCGTGACCTCCTCGAGCGGATGGCCAAGGTCGGGTCGGCCGCCGCACTGGCACCCATCATCGCGGCCTGTACCGGTAGCGGCCCGCTGCAGGCGACCGGGACACCGGCCCCTGCCCCGGCGACCCCTGCGCCGGCATCTGCGGCGCCAGCCACCCCCTCGGGTCCCCCGGCGCCCGAATCCGAGCTGTTCATCTACAACTGGACCGACTACCTCGCCGACGAGGTCATCGAGTCGTTCGAGGCGAAATACGGCACCCGCGTCACCCAGAGCTTCTTCTCGAACACCGAGGAGGCCTATGCCAAGCTCGGCGACGACGGCGGTGGCTACGACCTGAGCTTCCCGATCTCGGTCGACATCCCGTCGTTCATCGAGAAGGGCGCCATCGTCGAGCTCGACAAGACGCTCGTTCCGAACATCGTCAACCTGGGCGCTGAATGGGCCGATCCCGGGTACGACCCCGGGAACACCTACTCCGTGCCCTACATGTGGTGGACGACGGGGATCGGCTACGACTCGGCGATCATCACCGAGGAGCTGACCAGCTCCAAGGCCCTCTGGGATCCGCGCTGGGGGCAGCACATCTCGATGCTCGACGACTTCCAGGAGGTCTTCGGCCTCGCGCTGATCCAGCTCGGCTATTCGGCCAACACGTCGCTCCCCAACGAGCTCGACGAGGCCCTCGCCCTGCTCAAGGAGCAGAAGCCGCTGGTCCGGACCTACTCGACCGACACGATCGCGACATTGACCTCGGGCGACGTCTGGATCGGGCACATCTGGGGAGCGGACCGCTACGCGATCCAGGAGGTCAACGAGAACGTCCTCTACTACATCCCCGAAGAGGGCGGCGTGAAGGGGTCGGACACGGTCGCCGTGTTCTCCGGTGCCCCACACCCGGTGGCCGCCCACCTGTTCATCAACCATCTCCTCGACGCGCAGAACAGCGCCGCCAACACCAACCTCATCTACTACATGGGGCCGAATGCCGCGGCCAAGGAGTTCATCCTCCCGGAGATCCTCGAAGACCCCACGATCAACCCGGAGCAGGAGATCGTCGACAAGCTCGAGGAGCTCCTCAACCTCGAGGGCGCGCTGCGTGACGAGTATCTCAACCGCTGGCAGGAGCTGCGGGCGTAGCCCGGCCGGATACACCGGAATCGAGCGGGCGTTGATCGACGCGTGAGCGGCGAGGTCGCCGCCGCTCACCCACCTGCAGCATCGCGGGTGCCGGGCGGCCCGGCCGGCCCGGGCCGCCTCGCTCGACTCCGCGGCGTCGCCCTCGTCGTCCCAGGGGTCGCCTGGCTGACGCTGTTCTTCGTGATCCCGCTCGGGATCATCTTCGTCGTCAGCCTCGGCCAGCGGGATGCCCTCGACCGGGTTGACCTGTCGAGCCCGAACTTCGACAACTACGCCCGCGCCTTCGACCCGGTCTTCCTGCCGACGTTCCTCAACTCGATCCGGTACGCCGCGATCACGACGATCCTGTCGCTCGCGATCGGCTATCCGATCGCCTACTGGATCTCGCGATATGGCGGGAGCCGCAAGGCCCTCCTGCTGATCCTGGTCATGCTCCCGTTCTGGACGAGCTACCTGATCCGGACCTACTCGTGGATGATCATCCTGCGCGACAACGGCGTGCTGAACACGCTGCTCCAGGCGATCGGGCTGACCAGCCAGCCGCTGATCCTGATGAACACGGACGTGTCCGTGATCCTGGGCATGACCTACGGCTTCCTGCCGTTCGCGATCCTGCCGCTGTTCGTGTCGATCGACCGGCTGGATTCGAACCTGCTCGCCGCCGGGCGCGACCTGTACGCCTCCGGCCGCTCGGTGTTCATGCACGTGACCCTGCCGTTGACGATGCCCGGGATCGTCGCCGCATCGCTCCTCACGTTCATCCCGGCCATCGGCGACTTCGTGACCCCCGATCTCCTTGGTGGACCGCAGACGACCACGATCGCCAAGAACATCCAGGAGCTGTTCCTCGAAGGTCGTGACTGGCCCTACGGGGCCGCGCTCGGGTTCCTGCTGATGGTCGTGACCCTCGGCGGGACGCTGCTGGCCCTGCGGACCCTCAGGCGCGAAGTGGTGGGCGCGTCGTGAGCCGCGAGCGGAATCCCCTGCTGACGGCGTTCGCGATGGCCGTGTACGGCTTCCTGTTCGCACCGGTCGTCGTCCTGATCGTCTTCTCCTTCAACAGCGCGAAACGCGGCCTGGCGTGGCAGGGGTTCACGCTCGACTGGTACCCCACGCTCTTCTCGAACGACGAGCTGCTCGACGCGCTCGGCGTGACGCTCCAGGTGGCGGTGATCGCGGTGATCGTTTCGACCGTGCTTGGATCGCTCCTCGGCCTGGGCCTGGCCAGGCTCCGGTTCCGTGGCCGCGCGGCGACCGAGACGCTCCTCCTCGTCCCGATGGTCACGCCCGAGATCGTGATGGGCCTGTCGCTGCTGCTGTTCTTCCTGCAGCTTTTCGACGGACGCGGATCGGTCGGGCAGCTGTCCGTCGCTCACGCCACGTTCTGCATCTCATACGTCGCCGTCGTGGTCCGGGCCCGCGCGGCGAACATGAACCCGGCCCTCGAGGAGGCGGCCCGCGACCTCGGAGCGTCCGCGTGGGGCGCGTTCCGGTACGTCACCCTGCCGCTCATCGCCCCCGCGGTCATCGCCGGGGCCCTGCTCGCCTTCTCGCTCAGCTTCGACGACTACGTCGTCACGACCTTCAACGCCGGGGTCGGCAGCTCGACGCTGCCCCTGTACATCTACAGCAAGGTCAAGTTCGGGGTCACCCCGGAGATCAACGCGATCTCGACGATCGTGGTCGCCGGGACCGCGATCGCGCTGCTGGTCGCGTGGCGCTTGGGGGCGTTCCGATCGGCGGTTCGAGCGGCGCCGACGGACGAGTGATCGCGCCCTTCGGCGCGTCTTCCGCGCCGGACCGAGACCGCCCTGGGGTCACGCCCCGCGCGATCCGACCTCGACGACCGTGTTCTCGAGCGTGCCGAGCGGTCCGGCGTCGATCCGGACCACGTCTCCAGCCTGGAGGGTGAACGGTGCGTCAGGGACGACGCCCGTGCCGGTCAACAGCACCGCTCCTTCGGGGAACTCCAGGGCCAGACCCAGGTAGGCCACGAGCGACTCCAGAGGCCGGTGGATCCGGGCGGTGCTCGTGGCGCCATCGAAGACGGCGACGTCCCCGCGCCGGATCGACAACGCAAGCTCGATCGGCAGCTCGACGCCTTTGCGAGGCACGAGCGCCGGTCCCAACCCGCATGACGCCTCGTACACCTTGGCCTGCGGGAGGTAGAGCGGGTTCTCCCCCTCGATCGAGCGGCTCGACATGTCGTTGCCGATCGTATAGCCGGCGATCCGGAGATCCGCGGCGACGACCAGGCCGAGCTCCGGCTCCGGCACGTTCCAGGCCGAATCTGCGCGAATGCCTACGGTCTCGCCAGATCCGCGGACCCGCCAGCCGGGTGCCTTGAAGAAGAGCTCCGGGCGGTCAGCGACGTAGACCTGGTCGTAGACCGTGCCCTGCTGCGATTCCTCGACTCGTGCGCTTCGGGAGCGTTCGTAGGTGACGCCGGCGGCCCAGATCTCCTGGCGATCGACCGGCGCCACGACCCGCGCGGATGCCGGGACGTCGCCCTCACTGCGGGCGTCGCGGAGGACGGCCCCGAGGTCGTCTGCGGAGCCGGCGAGGATCCCGGCAACGGTAAGGTCCTCGGCCAGCAGCTCGGCGGGCCCGGTGCGCGTGTGGCCCCGGGCCAGCCTGGCCGACCCGTCGGGCATCGCGAGGCGATAGAGCCCGACCGTCATGTCGACACCCTCGTTCGCAGGACGGCGCGATCAGCGCTTCGAGCTGGCCCGGCTCCGCGCTCCAGTTCGAGCTGCCGAGCGTGGCGATCGTCCATCACCGGAATGACCGTTGGTCCCGTTCTCGGGGCCCTCGGCACGAGGCAGGCGCACGGCGGCGATGCCGCCCTCCGCGAACTCGCCGTCTGCCGGTGGCGGGACGTCGTAGCGGAGACGGACGGTCCGCCCCGAGTTGACACCGTCATTGGCGTACCGGTCGACCGCCATCAGGTCGAATGCGTGGACACTCGGCTCCTGGTTCGAGTAGCGGCCGGCGACCCAGCTCTGCGATCGGGTTCCCCGCTGCTGCAGCTCGCAGACGTGCCAGTCCTGGCGATTGGTCAGGTCCCAGAACGCCACGGCATCGGACGGGTCGAACCCGGGCGCGGCCATCGTCTCGGGCTCGAACAGCCACTGGCAGACCACCCGCGTGTGCCCGGCGCCCGCGGGTTCCAGGCGATGGACGAGCAGGTAGTCGGGGTGGATCGACAGGAAGGTCAGTGGCCAAATCAGGTAGTAGTAGATCCGTCGCTCATCGAGCGGAGTGATCCCGAACATGGCCGGCCGGCCACCGCGATGGCCGCCGTCGATGGCCATGGTCTCGGCGGTATCCACGAGCTCCATCCAGCCGCCCTGCCACGGGCCTTCGGGTGCGAAATCGCCACCGAGGTCGTACGGGGTCAGCTTGTTGAGCTGCGGGTGGATCCCCGGGCAGTGGTAGCACTCGCTGTAGTTCTCGGCGATGAACTTCCAGTTCGAGTCGACCTCGTAGGTCGCCGTGTGCGCGACGCGCAGCCGCGAGAAATCGAACCTCGCGAGGTGCGGCGGCAGGTCGCCAAGCCAGCTGACGAGCGGCGCGGCCTCCGTCGAGAGGTTCACGAACACGAAGCCCTGCCAGGTCTCCATGCGGACCGAGACGAGACCGAAATCCTCGAACTCGAAGGCTTCCAGGTCGTCCGTATGCTTGGCACGGATGAGCCGCCCGTCGAGGTCGTAGATCCATGCGTGGTAGGGGCATTGGAACCGGACGGCCCGCCCGCACGGCTCCTCGACCACGGCGGTGCCGCGATGCCGGCAGACGTTGTAGAACGCACGCAGCGTTCCATCACGGCCGCGCGCGATCAACAGGGGTTCGTCATCGACGGTCGCGAGGAAGTACGTACCCGGTTCGGCGGCGTCCTCCTCCCGACCGACGACGACCCAGTCATGCCGAAACCATTCCTGGCGTTCGAAGTCGTGGATGGCCGCGTCGTGGTAGGCGCGACCCGGGAGGAGCGACGCGGCCCGGTATGGCCGGCGGACCGAGGCGATCTCGTCCTGGGTGAGGGGCGACGTGCGTTGCGTGGTCATGCGCGAGCTCCAGTCACGACTTGGGGATGTCCTTGCGGGGATCGATGAACGGGATGGCCGCGGTGCGCGCCGCCCAGCGGCCGCCATCGGGCGCCTCGATCTCGAGCGGGGTGCCCGGCTGGGAAAGGCCGATCGGCATCCACACGTAGCCGATGTTCTTGCGGAGTCGTGGCGACCAGATCAGGTCCGTGACGGTCCCGACGGCATCGCCATCGTGAAGGGCGGCGCACTTCCGGGACAGCTCGAAGGGCAACGCATCGCCCTCGACCTCGAGCCCGACGAGCTTGCGATCGACGCCGCGGGCGCGGATCGCTTCGAGCGCCTCCTTGCCCACGTAGTCGGCCTCCTGGGGCTCCACCAAACGTTCCAGACCCATGATCTCGAAAGGGTTGTTGTCGATCGTCATGTCCGAGCCGTAGTTGAAGATGCCGGCCTCGATTCGGCGCGCCTCGCACGGTGCGATCGGGCGGATGTCATGCGGACGGCCGGCGTCCATGATCCGGTCCCACAGGTCGCCGCCGCGCGATGGGTCGCGCAGGTAGATCTCGTAGCCCACTTCCCCGGTCCAGCCGGTTCGGCTGATCACGACCGGGATCCCGTCCAGCTCGGTGGTGAGCGTCCAGTAGTACTTGATGTCATGGATGACCGGGCCGAAGAGCGTGGCCATGACGTCCTTCGACTTGGGACCCTGGACCTGGACGGGATAGACCTCGGGCTCGCGGACCCTGACGTCCATCCCGGAGTTGACCGCCAGGCCACGCGCCCACAGGCCGGCATCGGAGTCCGCGAGGGCGAGCCACCAGCGGTCGGCCTCGACCCGGAGGAGGACCGGATCGTTCACGATGCCCCCATCCTCGGCCGTGATCAGCACGTACTTGCCCTGGCCGACGGCGCACTTGGTGAGGTCGCGGCAGGTCAGCATGTTCGTGAACGCCGAGGCATCGGGACCCGTGATCTCGACGATCCGCTCGACCGAGACGTCCCAGACGGTCACGCCCTGGAGCAGTGCCCAGTACTCCTCGACCGGATCCGCGTAGTAGCCCGGCAGGTACATGTGGTTGTAGATGTCGTAGGCCGAGCAACCGGCGGCCAGCGTCTTCTCGAAGAACGGCGAGCGGCGATACCACGGCCCGAAGTAGAGGGTCGACGAATCCGAGGTGGCGGGCGTCGCGGTGGGGCTGGTCATGTCCTCGAGTCCTCCAGGGCTGGCTGACGTGCCTCGCGGCGTCGGTTGTGACGGCGTCCGCCGGACGGGTCGGCGACGGTTGGCTCAGGTGCCACCGGGATCGACGGCAGGACGTCCTGGTCCACCAGCCCTGAACGGATGATCCGCCGGAGCTCCTCGTCGATTGCCGGGTCGGTTTCGAGCTGGTGGTACGCGGCCAGGCGCCGGTCCACTTCGTCGCAGGCGCGCTGGTACGCGTCCTTGGCGCCTTGTCGCGTCCAGGCCTCGCGGTTGTCGCGATCGATGATGGCGCTCGGGAGGTAGAGCTCCGCGGGCCAGTGGCGCGTCGTGTGCTCGGCCATGATCAGGTGCTGATCGGCCATCAGCTGGCGGACCAGGTCCGTCGTGGGGAGGTCATCCAGGGGCTGGACCTCGCGCACGAACCGCAGGGCCTGACCGCACATCTCGTCGTCGAACACGAGCTTGGGCAGGCTGAACACCAGCAGGAAGTCGAGCATCCCGGGTCCCGACACGGAATTGACGCCAGCAAGTGCCGCGATCAGCGCGGACCCGAACGTCTCGGCACCTGCCTGGGCATCGAGGATCGGCGCGTCGGACAGGGCCATGTACGACTGGGTCGGCAGGCCCAGCGACTTGGCGACCGCGACGTACGCGGCGTCGAGCTGGAGCGCCTCGATCGCCGACATCGGCGAGCTCGCGATCTTCATATGGAACGTCGCTGGCGCCCCACCGAACAGCACGGGTGCGCCGGGCCGGACGATCTGGGCCATGGTGATCCCGGCCAGCACGTCGACGGTATGGAAGACGGTCGCGCCGACCGTGGTCACCGGGGCGATCAGCCCCATCAGCGTCACGGGCACGATCTCGACCGCGATCCCCGCCTCGACGCAGTCGATCATGTTCTGGCAGGAGTCCTCGCTGTACCGGAAGTTGCCGGTCGCCGTGATCGTGAAGATGGACATGGGCCGGGCGATCAGGTCGGCACGATCCCGCCGGAACAGCTGCATCATCTCGACCATCCGCGGGACACCGTGCTCGGTGAAGGCGCCGGACACGACCGGCTTGATCGAGTTGGTCAGCGTCATGTAGAGCCGCCAGGCATCGGAGACCTGGGCTTCGATGTCGTCGTTCGTGGAGAAGGCCGTCGCCAGGTACGGAATGTTCGCCAGGCCGTCGGCGAGCCGTACGTATTCGACGAAGTCGGTCGAGTTGGCCAGGCGCGTTTCGCCCGTCCGGTGGTCGAGGACCTTCAGGCCCGACGAACCCGGCACGAAGTGGACGCGGTCGCCCCCGAGATCGGCATGTGGTTCGCCGGCGCGGTCGTAGAGGATGAACGAACCGGGGGCATCGGCGATTGCCCGCTCCACGATCTCGCGGGGGAACAAGACGCGTTCCCCGGCCGCGTCGAGCGGCAGCCCGTGGTCGAGCAGACGCTGGCGCATCTCCTTGCCACGGATCTCCATGCCGACCTCGGCCAGCACCCGCTTGGCTTCGTCGACGATCCGGGCGGTGAGCTCCTCGCTCAGGATGTTCAGGCTCGGACGCATCCACGCTCCTTCATGCCGACCGTCGCGCGATGGTCCGGCATGGGATTTCCAATGCCCTCCACGTTGCGCCTGATGCGCCACGCCGTTCCATCGTGCGCGTCCTGAGCGTGGTTCGCACGATTCAGCTGGGATCGGCAGGAAAAAGGTGATGCCCGAGGGCGGGTTACCGCCACCGGGCATCAGGCCGATTTCCCCCGGAATAAGGCCAAGAGGAACGGTACCAAAGTCAGGGCGCTGGTGCAACCGCCCACGACGGAATCTTGGTGCATGTCAGCACCGTACGTTCGGTCAGTCGAGGGCGACCCGCTCGTGCCAGTGTGGAACGTGCGTGGCGAAGCCCAGGTCCCGAACCTTGGGTTCTAGCACCACCTGGGCCTCCGGATCGCCATGGACCAGGAAGACCCGACGCGGATAGCCGGGCTCGCCAGGTCGCTTGTTGGCCGCGAAATGACCGAGCCAATCGAGCAGCTCGCGTTCGTCGGCATGCGCCGAGAAGCCGCTGATCGAGCGGACCTGGCAGCGCACTTCGCGCACCTGGCCGTCGAGTTTGACCTCGCGGGCGCCGGCCTGGAGGTGCGAGCCGAGCGTGCCCTCACCCTGGTAACCGACGAACAGGATCGTCGCGTTGGGATCGTCGATCAGGTTCCGAAGGTGACTGACCACGCGACCGCCCGTCAGCATCCCGTTCGACGCGACGATCATGTACGGCCGTGGGGCGCGCTCGATGGCCCTCGAGTCCGCCACCGCGTTGGTGACGATCTGGTTCGGGTAGTCCAGTGGACTCTCCCCATCGCGGAGGAGCTTCGCGGTCTCCTCGTCGTAGTCCTCCGGGTGGCGTCGGTAGATATCGGACGCCTTCGAGGCCATCGGCGAATCGAGGTAGAGCGGGAGGAGCGGGATCTCGCCACGATCGATCAGACGGTCGAGTTGCCATACGACTTCCTGCGTGCGCCCGATGGCGAACGATGGCACCAGGAGCACGCCGTTCGCCTCGGCGACCATCCGGATCGTCTCGGCCAGGATGCGGATGGCTTCGTCGCCGGGCTCGTGCTCGCGTCCGCCGTAGGTGGACTCGACGAGGACGTAGTCGGCGTCGGTCAGGATCGTGGGGTCGCGCAGGATCGGTGTCGCCGGCCGGCCGAGATCCCCCGAACAGACGATGACCCGCTCCTCGCCGCCCTCCCGATCGGAGACCCGGAGCCGGATGATCGCCGAGCCGAGGATGTGTCCCGCGTCGACGTAGGTGGCATGGACGCCCGGGGCGACCTCGATCTCCGTGCCGTAGCGGACGGGACGGAACTGCGGCAACGTCCGTTCCGCGTCCTTGGCCGTGTACAGCGCGGCGTCGAGGTCGATCTGGAGGTGGGGCGGCTGGGCGCGCAGCTCCGCCTCCGGGTCGCGGGGCCAGCCCCCGAGCGCGGCGGCCTGGGGCCCGGGCTCGATCGTCGTCTCGACATGCTGGCCGGATGCAGTGGCATCGGGTGCGGCGTCCGGATCGGAGCCCTCGGCAGCGAGCGACGCGGCCGTGTCGGCGAGTGCTGCCTCCGCGCCTTCTGTCCCCGGGGTGATCGGGGCTTCGCCCGCGGCGGCCAGGTCCACGGCGGCTTGATAGCCGGCTGCCTCTTTTCGATCGTCCGCCTCGACCTCGTCCGGGTGCCGGCGCTCCCACCGGGCCTCCCGTTTAGCGAACTCTTCGTGGAGCCGGCCCGAGTCCATGAGGACCAGGCTCGCCAGCTCGATGGTGGCCGGGGTAGCGTGGATCGGGCCTTTGAACCCTTCGCGCACCAGCACCGGCAACAGGCCGCAGTGGTCGAGGTGCGCATGGGTGAGCACGACGGCATCGAGGTCCACCGGCTCGAACGCGAACGGCACCCGGTTGCGCACCGATTCGTTGGGGCTGCCCTGGAACATCCCGCAGTCGATCAGGACGCGGGCGCGCTCCGTGACGAGCAGGAACTGCGAACCCGTGACGGTGGTGGCGCCACCAAGGAAGCGGATCTCCATGGCCGTCATGGTGACAGCCGGGAACTGGGCGCACATGTCGGGCGTGCTCCACGACATCGCGCCCGCCGATCAATCGACGTGGCCACCCGCCGGCGAACGATGCGACCGCGGAGGACGGCGGGCGTCAGAGGACCGGGATGACCACCAGCGCGTCCAGGGCGACGGCGGCGAACAGCAGGGTCAGGTAGCTGATCGAGTACCGGTAGAGCCGGATCGCACCGGCCGTCGAAGCTTCCTCGGAGGCGCCCCGGCGCCACAGCCCGTACGCCTGCCACAGGAAGATCGCGCCCAGGACGAGGGCCGCCCCGAGGTAGATCGCACCCATCCGGGCGACGGCCCAGAGAACCAGCGACACGGCGACCATCAGGACCGCGTACAGGCCGATCTGGCGGGTGGTCTCGGCAATTCCCTTGACCACGGGGAGCATCGGCACGCCGGCGGCGGCGTAGTCCTTCCGGATCCGCAGCGACAGCGCCCAGAAATGTGGCGGCGTCCAGTAGAACACCAGCGCGAACAGGAGCACGGCCGGGATCTCCACGCTCCCCGTGACCGCGGCCCAGCCGATGACCGGCGGGAGGGCGCCGGCGGCACCGCCGATCACGATGTTCTGCGGCGTCGAGCGCTTCAGCAGGATCGTATACACGACGACGTAGAACCCGATTGCGAGCAGCGTCAGGAACGCCGCCACCAGGTTGACGAACCAGGCCATCACGCCGAACGAGATCACCCCGAGGACCAGCCCGAACACCACCGCCCGCTCGGGCTCGACCTCGTGGGCGGGCAAGGGCCGGCGCCGCGTGCGTGCCATGAGCAGGTCGATGTCGCGGTCGAGGTAGCAGTTGATGGCGTTCGCGCTGCCGGCCGCGAGCGTGCCGCCCAGCATCGTCCAGAAGACCAGCACCGCCCAATCCGGCCAGCTGACTCCGCCCGAGGCTCCGGGAAGATCCCGTGTCGCAAGAACCATCGCCGGCACGGTTGTCACGAGCAGCAGCTCGATGATCCGCGGCTTGGTCAGCGCGACATAGGCCCGGATCGTATCGCCGGTGGTGCGCGCGTTGCCCGCGAGGCCGTGCTGGTCCGGCCCGGGCAGGCCGATCGCGACGCGCGCCGAGTAGTAGCTGGCGACCGCCAGCCCGGCGAGCATCGCCCAGATGACCGCACCGAGGGCCAGGTGCAGCGTCTGGGTCCACGCGGCCAGGCGGGTCAGCACCTGGGCGCCGCCGATGCCAAGCTGGATCGCGAACAGGACCGTCGCGCCGAGGGCCAGGCGGACCAGGTTCGGCCGGTCCCGCTGGGTTCGCCACGCCACGATCCCGATCGCGAGCACGACGAGGCCGACGAACGCCGCCACCCACCGGTGGAGGACATGCGCGGCAGTCAGTTCGGTCAACGGCGGCACGAGGGTCCCGCCCATCAAGGGCCAATCGGGAAAGACCAGGGCCGAATCCGAGGCCGTGACCTGCGAGCCGAACAGGAGCAGTGCAAACGTCAGCGCTGCACCGAACGCCGAGAGGATCGTGAACCGATGGCTCCGTCCACCATCGGCGAGACGTGCCGGGTATCCGGCGCGCACCGCGATAAACACGAGGAGCCCAACGAGCAGCAGGGCCGCCGCCAGGTGGGCGGTCACCGACTCGCCGCTGTTGCCGAGCCGGACCGTCTCCCGCCCGAGCCATGCCTGGAACCCGACGAGGGCAACCGCTCCGATCGTCGGCCAGAGGATGGACCGTTGTCGTCGATGGTCGCGCACGGCCACGACGGCAAGCCCGAGGATCTCGATCCCGATGATGGCCGCCACGCTTCGATGGATCCATTCGATCCAGGCTTTCGGATCGTCAGCCGGCGGGAGGAGCTGGCCGTAGCAGAACGGCCAGTCGGGGCAGCCGAGCCCGGAGTCGGTCGCCCGAACGACGACGCCGATCGTGACCAGGACGAGGGCGGTGGCAAGCGTCAGCAGGGCGAGCTTCTGGAAGCGGTTCACGGGCCGCCATTCTAGCGTGCGACGCGGGGTGGCCCAGCGGCGTCGAACGGGCAAGAGCGCTACGCTGTCGGCATGCCACGAAACCGAACCCTTGGCAGTCTGTGCGCCCTGATCCTGGTGGCCGGGTTCGTCGTGGGCGCCTGCAGCGGCGCCGGTTCGAGCCCGTCGGCGGCCCCCTCCACCGCCCCGTCCGAGGCTGGCTGCTCCGTTCCCCCTCCCCCGACGACCCTCGACGATTGGGGCCTCCCAAGCTGCACGCCGGAGCTCATCCCGTTCCTCGTGACGAACAACCTCGCCAAGGGCCCGGCGCGGATCCTGTTCCTCTACCTCGACGCATCAAACGCGGTCGCGAGCGCGCCGGATCGAACGGCATCGGTCGCGTTCTACGACCTGGATCGCGACCCCGCGACGCCCGTGGCGACCGTCGACGGCACCTTCGTCTGGACCATCGAGAACGAGCGCGGGATGTACATCGTCAACGTCGACTTCCCCGCCGCAGGACGCTGGGGGGCGGAATTCACGACGGAAGCCCCAGGCTCTGAGCAGGAGGCCGTCCGGCTCACGTTTGACGTTCACGAGACGTCGCCGACCATCGCCGTCGGCGATCCTGCCCCTGCCTCACTGACCCCGACCCTTGCCGATGTCGGCGGCGATCTCGCGGCGATCTCCACGGATGCCGAGCCGGTCGCCGCCTTCTACGAGACGTCCGTCGCGGATGCCCTGGCGGAGCATCGGCCATTCGTGCTCGTGTTCGCGACCCCCAAGTTCTGCACCAGTGCGCAGTGCGGTCCCACGCTCGACTTGCTCAAGCCCGTCGCCGCGGCGAACCCGGACGTCACCTTCATCAACGTGGAGCCATACAAGCTCCAGCTCGTCGATGGCCAGCTCCAGCCGGAGCTCGACGCCAACGGCAATCTCCAGGCGGCTGCCGTCGCCGACGAGTGGGGTCTCCTCACCGAGCCATGGATCTTCGCGGTCGACCGGGATGGGATCGTTCGTGGGTCCTACGAGCTCATCGTCACTGAGGCTGAGCTCGACGCGGCGCTGGCGGAGATCGCCCCGGCCTGATCGCCGAGCCTAGGGTGCGTCCTCGATCCGGATCGCGACCCTGGCCGCTCCGTCGGTGACGAATGAGACCCGCACGGGCTGCCCGGTCGCCTGGTGCTCGACGAGATGGCCGGGCGGGAATGTGTCACCGTTCTCCAGGTCACCGATGACGAATGCGACCGTCGCTCCATCGGCCATTCGAAGGTCGAAGCCTAGGACACGATCGAGCCCCTCGGATCGGACACCGACGATCACGCCGGTCGCCGTTTCGGCGTCCACGGCCCGATTCGGCTCCGCGCTGAGCAGGTAGGTCGCCCCACCCAGCGCGCCGACCAGGACGAGCAGGCCGATGATGAATACGTTCCGGGTGCGCCGGTCCACGTTGGGCCCGGCTCAGCGTGGAACGGTGGCTTCGGCGGCCGCGGCACCGGTACTGCCGGGTGCGTGCAGGTCGATGCTCGAGGCGCAGCCAGGGCACGTTGCGGGCCCCGGGTCATAGGTCGGCAGGTCGAGCTGCCACAGGGATCGCAACGGGTAGGTCCGCCCTGTGTTGGGCGACGTCAGGACGGACCGACCGCCGCTGCGATCGACCAGCACGAGGCATTCGACGATCTCCCCACCCGCCGCCTCGACCGCAGGGAGCATCGCCAGCAGCGATCCACCGGTCGTCAGGATGTCGTCGACCAGCAGCACCCGCTCGCCGGGTTCGATCCGGAACCCACGGCGGAATTCGCGGCGGATGGATCCATCGTCGGCACGCACTTCCTCTGCGAAGATCGATCGAACGCCAAGTTGGCGGGCCGTTTCGAATGACAGGATCACGCCTCCTGTCGTCGGCCCGGCGACGAGGTCGACGAACGCCTCGCCGTCGAGACCGCGGCCATGGGCCGCAAAGAACGCGCACAACTCGGTCGTTGCCGCGGGGTCCTGGAGCACCTGGAACTTCTCGACGTAGGCGTCCCCGTGCCGGCCGCTCTTGAGCTGGAAGTGGCCCTCCCGGAACGCGCCGGAGCTGCGGAACAGGGCCTCGGTACGAGCCGCGACCATGCGCCTTGTCGCAGCATCGAGTGCCGGTCGGATCGTCGTCACGCCGCCAGTCTACGCGGGGTTCCCGGCCAACCCGGTCAGGGTCGGTATTCGACTCCCTTGGCCGAGGGCAACCCGGCACGCGGTGGCAAGGCCGTGCCGATCAGGTCTCGATACGAAGCCATCCCACGGCGCCCACACTCCACTGCCAGCTCGTCGATCAGGCGGACCGGGAGGGCGGGGTCGGCGAAGATCGCCGTGCCAATCTGGACCGCGACGGCTCCGACCGCGAGGAAGTCGAGGACGTCCGCCAGCTCCGTCACCCCGCCGATCGCCACGACCGGGATCTTCACGGCCTGGGTCGCCTCGTAGACGACTCGCAGCGCGATGGGCTTGACCGCGGGTCCGCTGAGGCCGCCGTAGATGTTCCCGAGCAGCGGACGCTGCCGGTTCGGCCCCACCGCGATCCCGGACAGCGTATTGATGGCCGTCAGGGCGTCGGCCCCGGCGTCCTCGATCGCGCGGGCGATCGGTCGGATGTCGGCCACGTTCGGCGACAGCTTGACGAGGAGCGGCAGGTCCGTCGCACGCCGGACCGCGGCCGTGACCTCGCCGGCGGCGGTCGCATCGATGGCGAACTGCAGGCCACCTTTGCCGACGTTCGGGCAACTGATGTTGAGCTCGATGCCGGCCACGCCTGGCACGCCGTCGAGCCGGCGGGCCACCTCGACGTAGTCGTGGACGGATTCACCCGCGACGTTGACGAGGAC
Source organism: uncultured Chloroflexia bacterium (assembly GCA_963809045.1). Classification (GTDB taxonomy): domain Bacteria; phylum Chloroflexota; class Limnocylindria; order Limnocylindrales; family CSP1-4; genus SPCO01. Next base: position 1,050,049 of record CAWEHW010000004.1, on the reverse strand, counting down.
GGGCGCCCGCCAGCGCATCCAGGTCGCGGTGTATTTCTCGATCACCGCATCGACGCCCGGGTTCTGGAGCCCGATCGAGTTGAGCATGCCGCCTGGCGTCTCCGTGACCCGCGGCGTCGGATTGCCGATCCGTGCCTTGAGGGTGGTGCCCTTGCAGCAGATCCCGCCGAGCCGGTCGACATCGACCACGTCGCCGTACTCGATGCCATACCCGAACGTGCCGGACGCAACGAGGATCGGATTGGGCAGGATGAGTCCACGGCCGAGATCGACCGCCAGGTCCACGGCCTCGGGCGGGACCCTGACCAACACGGCTCGTGACGAGGCGACGATCCGCGCGGGAGCCTCCTGCCGCGGCGGTCGGGCCGGTCCGGTTCGAGGCCGCGAGGCCGGCTTCACTGCCCGCTCGGTCGCAGGCGTGCGGTGCGACCCGGTCACCACCTTCCGCTTCTGCCTCATCGACTCACCATTGGCCGTCCCAGGCGATCTCCTCGGCCGCGAACACCGGGCCTTCGCGGCAGACCCGTTGTGGCGTACCGGTCGTGCTCATGACGACGCAGCCGAGACAGGCACCCACCGCGCAGCCCATGTTCTGCTCCATCGAGACCTGGAGGAACGCCTTCCGCCGCGCCGCGGGCGATCCGGCAGGATCGCCTTTCCCACTCCCCCGACGGCGACCGAGCTTCGCCACGCCAAGGCGGTCGCGCCGGCTCGCGGCAAGTCGGGCGAGGGCGGCGAGCATGGGCGCCGGGCCGCATGCGAAGGCCTGGTCCGCCCACCCCTCGTAGGTCGGGACCAGCTCGGTCACGAAGCCATGATGGCCGAGCGATCCGTCGTCGGTGGCCACGACATATTCGACCTCGTCCGGCAGCAACGTCGACGGGTAGACCTCGCGAGCCGACGCGGCTCCGAACAACAGGGTCACCTGGCGCCCGGCACGGATCGCCTCGTCGGCGAGCATCCGCACGCCGGCCATCCCCAGCCCGCCGGCGACGAGGAGCAGGTGCTGGCTGCGCGAATCCACCTCGAACGGCCGTCCGAGCGGACCGAGCAGGTCGATCTTGTCGCCCGGTCGCAGCCGGGTGAACCAGTCCGTCCCGCGGCCGATCACGCGGAAGTGGATCGTGACGATCCCGGTCGCGGGATCGGTCGTGTTGAGCGAGAACGGCCGGCGCAGGACCATGCCCGAGAAATCGCCGGTGCGGACATGGACGAATTGCCCGGCCCGAGATCCGACCGCGAGATCCGGTGCGTGGTACGCCTGGAGCCACTGGCCCGGCAAAATCTCCCGACTGTCGACGAGTTCCGCGGATGCCAGGCGCATCGTCACGCGGTGGGCTCGTCCTCGTTGTCCCCGTCGGCCTTGTCGCCCGACGCTACGTCTGCCGAGGCTTCGGCGCCGGCGTCCTCGGCGCCGTCGCCGGTCGCCGCCGCCGCAGCCGCCGGACGCTCGCCCTCGGGCGCCACCGCTGGGAACGCCTCGGCGAGGGCATCAGCCAGGTCGCCGAATACGTCCGTCGGGTCGTAGAACTCGACCATCTCGTCAGGACCGTCGAGCGTCCGCCATGCCTCGTCCGAGTCCTCGGGAATGACCTCCGCCCGGAACGTGCCGGCCGCGGTCAGCATGAGACGCTCATCGTCGTCGTCGACGATGATCAGGTCACCGATCACGGAAATCAGGCCGGCCGCTGCCGACTCGAAGTCCTCCAGCAAGCGTGCCTCGTTCCGCTGGCTCCGCTCCTGGTATTCGAGCGCAAGGTCGTACAGCCGTCGAGCGGCCGATTCGTCGTCGTCCTCGGTCAGCGAGATCGGCTGACCGGCAGCCCATGAGTCCGCGGCGGCAGCGTACGGGTCCTCGCCCAGGGTGACGGTTTCTTCGGGCGAGATCCCGGCCGATTCGTACAGGTCAGTCTCGGCGGTGGGCTCGGGTGGCAGGCCGGCAGCCTCACGAGCCGCTTCCGCGAACGCCGCGTAGATGTCGGCCGGGTTGTACAGCTCGACGAGCTCGGAGGTCGACTCGATGACCTCGGTCTCGCTCACCCACTCGCCGGTCGCGTCGTCCAGGTAGCGGCTGCGGCTCCGGAAGGTCAGGTCGGGTGCCACCGACAGGTAATCCGGCTCCTCGTCGATGAGGGTCAGACCGCCGATCGACGAGATCCGGTCGCGGTGATGGTCCAGGAAGCGGCGGAGCTGCTCGGCCGACTGCCGGATGAAGTCCGCACGTTCGAGGGCGGCGTCGCCCGCGAGCTCCCCGAGCAGGTCGCTGTGGCTGTCCATCGATCGGTCGCCTCCGTTTGCTGTCGGGGGAAGTCTACGGGTGATACTCGAGGTCCGGGCCCATCCGTTCGCGCAGGAACATGGAGTGGTGCCGTTCGAAGATCCATTCGCCGGCGCGATGGCCGAGGGTTCGCGTCGCTTCGTTGGCCTCCAGCTTGTCGAGCGTTGCGTAGTCGGGCAGGTCGAGCAGGATCACGTTGTCGAAGTCCCAGCCGTGGGCGACGTTGAACCAGCCGATGAAGCGGATGCCGAACTTCTCTTCGTAGTCCTTCACCTGCTTCGGGAAGATCGTCCGCATGAAGAACTTGAAGAACGGGTCTCGGCCGCGGCGAACGCTGAAGTAGGTCGCGAGCACGGGCACGTTGCGCGGTCCTCCTGGGCGAACGAAGGGCGGCACACGGCCACCCTGCACCTATTGTCGCATGGGGCCCCCGGGCTCGGCCGGATCGTCAACCGGGTTTTCGGGCGTTGGGGACCCGTCGGCGGTTCCGGTCGCAGCGTCGTCCTCGAGCTCACCGACGGTTCGCGTCTCGCTCGCCAGCGGTCGGCGCCGGCCGCGCCGGTCGGCGGCCACGAGCCGCAGCAGGAAGATGATCGTCTGGCCGGTCACCAGGAGCAGGACGATCACGGCGAACAGCAGGCCGGCGCTCACGATCGACGGCCACCGCCAGGCGACGCTGAGCGGCGTCAGCACGACGAAGATCCCCAGGATGATGAGCTGGAACCGGAAGCAACCGAGACCCGGGCCGCGGGCGGGTTCGAGGTCGGAGCCGCGGTACTGGACCGGGCCGGTGGCACGTTGCCGCCGAGGCGGTGTGGGGTCCGCCAGCGGGTCGGCGTCGGCGTCGGCGGGCGGCGGCTGGTTGCGGTCGTCGGTCACGGGGCGGAACGATACGGGACGACGCCTCAGGACGCTCGGGGTTCGGTCGCGAGGCCCTCGACGATCTCCACGTCCGGCAACGCACGCAGGATCGCGGGCGGCGCGAGCACCTTCCAGGAGCGCGATCCGCCGCCGAGGACGATGCGATCCCTGGTCATGACCCGGGCATCGACCCAGATCGGCAAGCCGTCAGGAAGCCCGAAGACCGTCACGCCGCCCATGGCCATGCCCGTGAGTGCCGCCGTGTCGTCGGGCGGAGCGAACGACGCCTTCCTGGTCCCGAGCCGATCGCGGACGGTCCGGTTGACATCGAGGCGGTACGGCGCGAGCGTCACGCAGGCGGCGAAGCGGGGCGGCTCGGACTTGCCGATCACCACGATCGTGTTGGCCGAATCCTCCGGGTCGAAGCCATACGCCTCGCAAAAGGCCGCCGTGTCGGCCAGCGCCGGGTCGCATGGAAAGAGCTCGTAGGGCTGACCGAGTCCCCGCAGATGCGCCTCCAGCCAGGCGCGCGTGGTGTCGTCGGTCATCGCTGGAACGCTACCATCAGGACGTGACCCGTCGCTCAACCCCCGGTCCGACCGCGCCCGTCGACATCGCCGGCGTGGACATCGACGCCTTTCTTGCGCGGTTCGATTGGCATCCCGAACCGGCGCTGATCGGTTACCGCGACGAGACAACGTCGCGAGAGGCGCTCGAGACGTTGGGCGAGGCCACCTGGCGGGCGGCCCTGGATTTCCTCTTTGAGCACGCCGCCCATCGGGCGATGGGCGACCCGTCCGGCTACCAGGCGCTTCGGTCGTCCTATTTCGGGCCTGCAGGGGGCCCCGCGGCCGCGCCCACCGCCCCAACGACAGCCGCGTCGGTCCTCGACGAGTTCCAGGCGCGCGTGGCGGGCGGCCTGATGAACGCGCAGCACCCGCGCCAGTTCGGCTACTTCACGCCGCCACCGCTGCCGATGTCGATCATGGGCGAGCTCCTGGCCCAGATGGTCAACCAGGGCGTTGACGTGTGGCACGCGGGCCCGGTGGCCGCCTTTGTCGAGGAAGAGGTGGTCCGCTGGTTGTGCGACCTGGTGGGCTACGGGCACGGCTCGTTCGGGTTACTCACCTCGGGCGGCGTGATGGCGAACTTCATGGGCATGGCGATCGCTCGCGACGTCCATCTCGGCCGCCTGCTCGGCAAGGGGCGGATGCCGCGCGGCGGGATGCTGGATGGCGTCCGCGTCTACACCTCGGACCAGACGCATTTCTCGATCGCTCGAGCACTCGACGAGCTGGGCTTCCCGCCTGAGACCCTCGTGGTGATCCCGTCGGATCCGGCGTTCCACTTGCGTGGCGAACCCGTGGCCAGGGCGGTGGCCCGCGACCGGGCGACCGGGCTCGTCCCGTTCGCCATCGCCGCGGTCGCCGGGTCGACCAATACCGGGTCCGTCGACGCGATCGGGGAGCTCGCCGACGTCGCCGCGAACGAGGACCTGTGGCTCCACGTCGATGCCGCCTACGGGGGAGCCGCGCGGCTCTCGAAGCGCGATGCCGCCCGGGTGCCCGACCTGGAGCGGGCCGATTCGGTCACGGTCGATCCGCACAAATGGTTCTTCCAGGCCTACGACATCGGCGGCCTGGTCGTCCGCGATGGGGGTCACCTCGGGGTCACGTTCGGTGGCCGAAGTCCCGAGTACTACCGCGGCGGAGAGGGGTCCGGCGGTGGGGCGTCCGGCGCGTCCGGCGCGTCCGGCGGTGGCGTCCGGCGCGTCCGGCGCGTCCGATGACGATCGCGGTGACGGGCACCACGACGACGCCGAGCAGCTCAACTTCTACAAGCTGGGGTTCGAGGGCACCCGCCGCTGGCGGGCGCTGAAGCTCTGGATGTCGTGGAAACACCTCGGTACGGAGGGGTTCGGCCGGCTCATCGAGGCGAACGACGACCTGGCTGCGCACCTGGCCAGGCGCTGCGCCGAGGCCGACGACTTCGAGGCCATCCCCGTCGTCCCCGAGCTGTCCGTCGTGTGCTTCCGCCACCTGCCGGCCGGACTCGAGGGCGACGCGCTCGATCGCCACCAGGACGCGCTCCAGGCCGCGCTCGAACGCTCTGGCGACGGTTGGCTGACCACGACCCGGCTCCGGGGGGCGACGTATCTGCGCGCCGGGATCGTGAACTACCTGTCGACCGAAGACGACATCGATCACCTGCTCGCGACGCTGCGCGACCTGGCCGACGGGTTCGAGTCCTAGGCGCCTCAGCCGAGCGCGTCGCGGATCGGCGCGGCAACCTCCGTGGCGAGGCGGCGGATCCCGGCTGCGCCGTCGCGAGCCAGCGTGGTCAGGAGGATGTGCGAGGCCCCCGCTCGTCCGTAGGCGATGGCAGCAGCGGTCGCCGCGCGCCGGGGTTCTCCATCGGGCGGGATGATCACCTGGACCGAGAGCTCGACCTCGGCCGGATCGCGCCGGATCGCGGCACATTCCCGCAGGATCGCGTCCCGGCGCTCGACGAACCCCTCGAGCGTGCCGTCAAGGTTCGAGGCGTAGTTCCAACCATCCGCCATCAGAGCGGCCATCCGCAGCCCGCGCGGACCCTGCCCGCCGAGCCAGATCGCCGGCCCACCGGGTCGGACGGGCGCCGGTTCCTGCGTGGCCCGGGCGAGTCGGTAGGGCGGCACGGCAAGCGTGACGCCCGGTTCCGCTTGCGCGGCTTCGCTGAAGAGCGCCCGAATGATCCGGACCTGCGCCTCGAGCCGGGTCAATCGCTCGCCGATCGGCGGCAATTCAATGCCGAACGCCTCGTGCTCCCAGACGTGCCAGCCGGCACCGATGCCCAGGACGTAACGTCCGCCCGTGATGTGGTCCAGGGTGAGCGCCGAGCGCGCCACGATGGCGGGATGGCGGAACGTCGCGGACAGCACCGTCTGCCCGATGAGCTTGCCCGGGACGAGGTGGGCGAGCGCGGCCAGGGCGGTGAGCGGTTCGAAGCTCGATCCACCCCGGTCCTGGTTGTACAGGCCGAGGTGATCGTTCATCCATGCCGAATCGAACACGTCGTGGCGGCCGCCCTCGGCCCACGCCTCCTCGAGCTGCGCCCAGGTGACATTCTGCGGCGATGTCCGGAACCCGACCCTCATGACGGTCGGGAGCGTGCCGCCAGCCGGTCCTGCAGGCGGAACCACTCGCCGGCGAAGGGCAGGAACCATGGGCGCCCTTCATAGGGCGCCGGCACGAGCGGGAACTTGAGTCGCGCCAGGGCGGGTGCCTCACCGCCGGCCAACCACTCCCCGACCTTCGTGCCGAGGTGGGTCATCAGCGCGACGCCCGTGCCGCAGCAGCCCATCGCATACGCGACACCCTGCGCGGTGCGTCCGACGTGTGGCATCCGGTCGAACGTGAACCCGACGTTGCCGCCCCACGCGTAGTCGATCCGGTAGCCGGTCAGCTGTGGGTGCACTTCGAGCAGGCCCTTGTGGAGAATCGCGGCCGTCTGGTCGATCGACGTCGGCATGAAGCTCGCCCGTCCCCCGAAGACCATCCGCCGATCCGCCGACACGTGCCAGTAATAGAGGAAGTTCTTCGTATCGAAGAACGAGCGGCCCTTGGGCGAGAGCTCGCGTGCCAGCTCCTCGGGGAGTGGCTCGCTGGCGATGATGTAGCTCCCGATGGGAATGATCCGACGGCGAAGCGACGGCACGACGCCGTCGGTGTACCCATTCGTGGCCACGAACACGTCGCGGGCCGCGATCGTGCCGCGCTCGGTCTCGACCTCGAAGGTCCCGCTTCCCCGCCGCCGGACGGCCCGGGCGCGCGCGTTCTCGTGCAGGTCGGCGCCCGCCGCGGCAGCCGCGTCGGCGAGGCCCAGGAAGTAGCGGCCGGGGTGGACCAGGCCGCTGGACGGGACCACGAGCGCTCCGAAGTAGGCGTCGGATCCGATCTCGGATCGAATGTCCTCCCTCGGAACCAGGTGGGACTCGGTTCCCATGGTCGCAAGGCTCGCCTGGGCGTGGTGGAGCTCCTTGACGTGCGACGGGGCGTAGGCCAGCTCGAGGTGTCCCACCTCGCGGAAGTCGCAGTCGATTGATTCGTCGACGATCAGCCGCTTGACCGTCTCGTAGCCGTCGAGGGTCTCCCGGTACAGCGCCCGCCCGGTGTCCTCGCCGTACCGCTTTACCAGAGCGCGCGGTCCCCACTTGTAGCCGGCGTGGACGATGCCGCCGTTCCTCGTGGATGCCCCGTAGCCCAGCGTCATGGCCTCGATCAGGCAGACCGAAACGCCCCGTCGCGCCAGCTCGCGGGCCGCGTTGATCCCGGTGTACCCGCCGCCGATGACCACGACGTCCGCCGATTCCGGCAGTGCCCGGCCGGATCGATCGGGCAGCGCGGGCATCGTCGCCTGCCAGAACGACCGGCGCTCGAAATCGGTGTTCAGGGTCGCGGTCGCCATCGAGCAAGCCTAGCCAGTGCACGCCGCCGTTGTCGCTCGATCCACGAGGCGGGTCAGTCGGCCGGCGCCTCGAAGGCGATGCGGCCATTCGCCATCGTCAACAGGACGCGTCCACGCAGGGACAGGCCAAGGAGTGGCGTGTTCTTCCCGCGCGACGCGAGGGCATCCGGCGTCACCAGCCAGGTCTCGGAGCGATCGAACACGACGAGGTCCGCCGGCGCCCCCTCGAGGAGCCCGACCGAGCCGCGCCGTGAGCGCCCGGCGATCATGGCGGCAGGCCCGGTCGTGAGCGCGGCAATCGCCCGCGAGAGCGGCAGGCGACCGGCATCGACGGCCGCGAGGAGCAGCCCGAGGGCCGTCTCCAGGCCGCTGATTCCGTTGGCGGCGTCGCCAAACTCGACCGCCTTGTCGACCTCGCGGTGAGGGGCGTGATCCGTGGCGACGGCGTCGGCCGTGCCGTCGACCACGGCGGCGAGGCACGCCAGGGCGTCCTCGGGACAGCGCAGCGGCGGGTTGACCCGAAGCGTCGTGGCGTACGGCGGAGCCACGCGTTCGCCGTCGAGCCACGGATCGCGCGCGACGCCGCGATCGTCGATGGCGTCCCACGCCCATTGCCGGGTGCCGGCGAGCCATCCGTCGTGGAGCGCGACGTGATGGGGCGTCACGTCGCAGGTCACCGGCGAGCCTCGATCCTTGGCGGCCCGGATGAGCGCCAGGGAAGCGGCCGTCGAGACGTGGGTCAGGTGGAGCCGCGCACCGGGAACGTCCACCCTTACGTCGTCGAGCAGCGCGATGGCGCGCGCAACGGCCCCGGACTCGGCCGCGATTGGCCAGCCACGCAACCCGAGGACGGTCGCCACGTAGCCGTCGTTCGCCTCGGCGCCGGCGGTCAGGGTCAGGTCCTCCGCGTGCTCGACGATCGGCAGTCCGAGCGCACCCGCGTAGGCCAGCGCCGCCCGGAGGATCGGTCCGGACTTCGTGGGAAACCCATCCTCGGAGAACCCGACGACACCGGCGTCCGCCAGCTCACCCAGCGCCGCGAGCTGCTCGCCGGCCCGTCCAACCGTCACCGCCCCGTGGGCGAGCAGCTCGACCGGCGAGCCGGACAGGGCCGCCGCCGCGCGGATCCTGGCCAGCACCCCGGGCTCGTCGAGCGCCGGTTCCGTGTTGGGCATCGCGCAGACGGTGGTAAACCCGCCGTGGGCAGCGGCGGCCAGCCCGGTCGCCACGGTCTCGGCGTCTTCGTTGCCAGGCTCGCGAAGGTGCGCGTGGAGGTCGATGAAGCCGGGGGCGACGATAACGCCATCCGCCGTAATCCCGTTGGCCTCTTCGCCTTCCAGCCAGGTCACCGCCTGGAGGACGCCGTCACGGACCACGATCTCGCCCGGTCCTTCGCGGCCGGCCGAGGGATCCACCAACCAGGCGCGGCTGATCTCCAGGTCCGGTCCGCCGTCCGGGAGGGAGTCGGTCACGCGGGCGCCTGGGTGCCGGCCAGCAGGTACAGCACCGCCATCCGGATCGCGACGCCGTTGGTCACCTGGTCGGTGATCACCGATTGGGCGCCCGCCGCCACGTCCGGAGCAATCTCCACGCCTTCGTTCATCGGACCCGGGTGCATTACGAGCGCACCGGGCCGGGCCAGCGCCAGGCGCTGCCGGGTCAGTCCATACCGAGCGGCATATTCGCGCAGCGAAGGGAGCAGGCCCGACGCCATCCGTTCGCGCTGGATACGAAGGGCCATGACCACGTCCGCGTCGCGCAACGCGTCATCGATCGACGTCGTGACGTGGAACCGACGACCGGCCACCGCGCTCCGGGCGGCCCAGGCCTCGAACCCGCGGAGCAGGGTCGGCGGGCCGCACAACCAGAGATCCGCGCCTGCCGTCGTCAACGTCCAGATGTTCGAGCGAGCGACCCGGGAGTGGAGCAGGTCGCCCAGGATCACGACCTTTCGACCGGTGAGCAACCCGCCGGCCGTCGCGAGCGCGGCCGTCCGGGCACCCTGGCGCTGACCGCCCAACCGCTCGCGCATCGTGTACAGATCGAGGAGGGCCTGGGTCGGATGGGCGTGCCAGCCGTCGCCGCCGTTGAGCACGGACCCGCCGAACGTCTCCGCCGCGAGGTACGGCGCACCCGAGACCGAATGCCGGATCACGAGCATCTGCGCCCCCAGCGCTTCGACCGTTCGGACCGTATCGACGAGCGACTCGCCCTTCGACACCGACGAGCTGGCGGCGGCGATATTGACCACATCGGCAGACAGGTTCTTGGCGGCTACCTCGAACGACACCCGCGTCCGGGTCGACGCCTCGTAGAACAGGATCGTGACCTGCCGGCCGCGGAGCGCCGGGACCTTCGCGATCGGCCGCCGCAGGACCTCACGCATGGCATCGGCGGTGCGCATCACGAGCTCGATCTCCGATGTCGACAGGCCGTCGACGTCGAGAAGGTGGCGGTGGCGCCAGGCGACCTGCTGGCTTTCCGGCGCCGCGTCGACCGACGGTACGGCAACGGCACCGGGGGTGGCCGGATCGACCACCACGCTCACCCGACCGGCTCGGCCGCAGGCGTGACGAGGCGTTCGATCTCGACGCCGTCTTCCCCGTCGATCTCTTCCAGATGGACCCGGACGAGCTCTTCCCGCGAGGTCGGCACGTTCTTGCCGACGTGGTCCGCCCGGATCGGCAGCTCGCGGTGACCGCGGTCGACGAGCACCGCGAGGCGGATTGCCTGCGGCCGGCCGAAGTCCACCAGGGCGTCCATGGCCGCGCGGATCGTGCGTCCCGTGTACAGGACGTCGTCGACGAGGACGACCGTGCGTCCGTCGATCCCGGCGGGGAGCTCCGTGCCCTTGACGACCGGCTGCTGCGCCACCATCGACAGGTCGTCGCGGTAGAACGTGATGTCCAGAGCGCCGACGGGCACGATCGCGCCCTCGTGCTCGGCGATCGAGTCGGCAATGCGCCGTGCGAGCGGAACGCCGCGGCGCTGGATCCCGATGAGCATCAACCCGTCGGTTCCGGCCTGCTTCTCGACGATCTCGTGTGAGAGACGTGTCGTCGCGCGGCGGATCTCGTCCGCGGTCATGATCTGCCGGCCGCTCATCGCTCCTTCCCGGCCTCTCTGGGCCTTCCTTGCGGCCTCACGGGACCGTCGCTGAAGGGTCGATGCGAAGGATACCGCGCCGGGTGTCCGCGGGTCAGTAGACCGAAACGGTCACCGTGCTCGTGCCGGACCACCACGGACACCCGCAGACGTCGAAGAAGTCGGCCCGATAGAGGTCCACGATCCGTGACGGCTTGACCGGCCCGTAGTCGTTGACGACCCGCTCTACACAGCCGCCGTCGCCGCACACGATCACGACGGTGCCCCGCGGTAGCCGCATCGCGGTGGTGCCGTTGTCGTAGAACGTGGCGATACCGGTGAGGGTGTAGCGGGGCGGCTTGCGCGCGAAGGCGCTTCGCGGGTCGGGCTGGTCGACCGAAGCTCGGGCCGTCGGCCCCGTCTCCGGGGCCTCGCCGGGCTCGATGAACGCGTCGTTTTCGGTGAGCGAGCCGGCGGCTTCGAGGGCGGCGTCCAACGGATCGATCTGGACTGTCGACCGCGCGCTGTTCGCCGGGATCGAGAGCGGCTGGAATGCGCTGGCCGGGAGAGGTTCCAGCGGGCTGGGGACCCGTGAACCGGCGAGACCCGGTAGCGCAGCCAGGGCGAGGGCGGCGATGAGCGCCGGCCCTACGACCAACCTGCTTGGCCGCACGAGACCGTGACCATACGACGGATCGCCCCACCCTGCACGCCAATGTCGCACAGACCGGTGGGAACTCGAAAGGCAACGCTCCGTGCCTGCGCAGGGAGTGGCGATCGTCGCACCCACCAACCCGAGTTGTGCGCGACTGACGTTTCCCGGACTAGTCCCGCTCTGGGATCGTTCCTGCGGCTCAGCTACTACTCGGGTTGGTGAATGACGTGCGATTCATTCAGATGTGGCCGTCGCGCCCGTCGCGCACTACCCGGGTTGGTTGATGAACGGCGAGGATCCCGAGAGCAAGGATCGCGGATCGTCGGGGCGCCACGATCCGCCCATGAAGGAGCCAGCAACCGGGCGCCGCGAGGCGGCGATACGCCGCCTTGACGCGGCGGGCTATTGGATGACGATGGCGCCGTCTACGGGGACGCTCTCAACCGCTCCGACCAGGTCCGCGGTCCATGCAGCGATCTGGATCCGGCTCCCTTCGCCCTCCTGGCCCGGTGGGCTGGCCCAGGCCAGGCGGCCCATCCCGATCGAGAAACCGGGCAGCGCCGTGACGTCCTGGGGCGCCCCGATCGGGCGGTCCACGAGACCCGTCGCACGATCGAAGTGGAACAGGCTCAGGCGGCCCAGCCCAGGGTCGAGCGGGTCCGCGATCCAGATCCCGAGCCACGACCCCGTCTCGTCCCAGCGAGCGTCGAAATCGACGACCAGGCCCGACACGATCGCCTGGGGCGCGAAGTCAGCGACGGCTGACGGCGAAGGCGTAGCTGACTGGGAAGCCTCGGGCGCCGGCGTCGCGGGCGTGGGAGTCGGTGTCGCCACCGTGCTGGCATCGGGGGGCGGCGAACCCGAGGACAACGGATCCTCCAGGACCGGTGCGTGGAACGGGCGAACGACCAGGGCGCCAACCGCCGGCGACATGGTCAGGCCGTCCGCCCCGAGGCTCACGGTTCCCTGCCATGCGACGGCCGCCAGCCCCGTCGGATCGACCGCCGGCTGCCATTCCGCGGCGAGCTGGGCCAGTTCGACGCCTGTCCACGGATCGAGCAGGAAGGTCTGTGGCAAGCGCTCCACGAGCGCCGGGGATTCGCTCGATGCGGGGAGCCCGATCGTGGCCTCCGCGCTCGGGTTCGGCGACGGCTCGACGGCTGGCGCCACGTTGGTCCGGCGCGGCCGTGGGGTCTCGGTCGAGGGCTCGGTCGACGGCGTCTCGAGACTTGGTTCAGCGACCGGGGTCGCCGTCGGTTCGACCGCCGACGCCGGATCCGGGCGGCTGCCCAGGATCGTGCCGCCAACCCAAGATGCGAACACGCTGGCGTGATCGGTCGTCAGCGGGCGCGCCTGCAGGTCGCCGACGTGCCAGACGTAGATGTCTGGACCGGCGGAGCCGTCGGCGGGCCGCGCACTGAACGCGAACCACGCCCCGTCGGGTGAGTACGAGGCCGCGCGACCCACGATCGTCACGTCGGTGATGATGGCCACGGCCGTTCCCCCACCTGGCTCGACCGATGGCGATGCCGACCCGATCCCTGTGGACTCGCCCGGTCCGGCGGACGGGACGACCGGCAGGTCGGCCGAGGGGATCGCGATCGGGGTCCCGCTCGGAAGGGTCGTGATCGTGACGATCGGCGTCGACGTTGGCGCCGGGGACTCGGGCGTCGCCGGGGACGCCTCGGGTCCCGGGGCGACGGAGGCTTCGGGCGTCGGATCGGGTGTCGGCAACGCGACGACCAGGACGGCATCCGCGCCATTCGAGTCGGTGCCAACCACGACGGCCTCATCGTCGACCGGCGACTGGAAGACGAACTTCGGCGTCGCGTTCAACGTCACTCGCTTGGCGTGTCCATCCTCGAACGGCGCGCAGTCGGGCTGGCGATCGAAGGGGCACACAACGTCGATGTCGGCGACGTTGAACGCGAAGACGCCGTTCTCCGCCGCCCCCAGCCAGTGCACCTTGCCGGCGCCGACAGCGATCGGCGTGGGCTGCGCCGCGATCGGTTGGCTGGCGAGCGCGACCGAGGGCCCAGGGCTCACGGCGGGAGTCTGACCGAACCATCCGCCGGAAATCGCGGTCGCGACCACGACGACCCCGACGACGGCCAGCCCCGAGAGCGCACCGAGCGCCGGCGCCGACGTTGCACGCCTGGATCGGCGTGGCGCCACGTCGCGTCGGCGAGCGGCGGACTCGCTCTCGATGGCGGCGGCCGTTCGCGCCCACAGGTCACGGGGCGCGTCGACCGATTCGTTACGCAGCTGGCGAAGTGCGAGTCGATCGTTGGCGTAGGCGTCGGCGATCGCCCGGCACGGTTCGCACCCGTCGAGGTGACCTTCCAGCCATGTCGCTTCCGCGGGCGACAGCGGTGCCTCGAGTTGCTCGGCCGCCCGAGCCGTGGCGCGTTCGTGGGGCGACGTCCAGTGGTCCGGGCGACGGCCAACGCGACGAGACCGCCCTGTGCCGCCGTCGCGGGAACGGCCGTTGCTCACCGGGTCTCCTGCGATGGGCTGATCGCGGCAGCCTCCGCGGCACGCTCGGATGCGAGGGCCTGGCGAAGGCTTTCGCGCGCCCGCGTCAAGAGCGCTCGCGCGGCCACGTGGCTGACGCCGAGCGCGGAGGCAAGCTCGAGACCGGTGAGATCGTGCAGTTCCGCGAGGAGCAGGGCCGCGCGTTGGCGCTCCGGGATCCGCCCGAGTGCCCGCTGCATATCGCTGGAGAGGTGCGCATCCATGACCAGGCGCTCAGCCGACGGTGCGGAACCCGGCGACTCTCCGGTCCACGGGAGGAACCGGATGATCTTGCGGCGGCGGATCTCGTCGAGCGCCGCGCGGTGGGCAATCTGGTAGAGCCAGGCGCGGGCGTTCTCGGGCTTCTCGAGGGTCTCGTAGTTGCGATACGCCTTGATGAACGCGTCCTGCGTCAGGTCGGCCGCGAGTTCGGGCTCGCGCAACATGCGCAGGAGGTAGGCGTAGATCTCTCCGTGGTGCTTGCCGAACAGGGATTCGACGAAGATCGCCGCTTCGTCGCGATCCCATGCGCCGCTCATGGCGACACCTCGCGGACGGGTCTTACGGGGGCGGCCGAGGGGTTCGCGAAGGTCTGCGAGGGGGAGATCGGCGACCACGGGCACTCCGAGCGGGTTGATCTACCGAACGCGATCGCGAGGGGACGCAGCGCGCTCGTCGGCCCAATGACGGCGGGACTCGTCGGCGTGTGACGCCCGACGGCCGCGGGCGGGGCGCACCTCAACCCGAGCCACCCTCCACGAGCTCGGCGCGCCCCAGCAGCTCCTCGACGGCGTCTTCGGGCGACACCGGGTTCACCGGCAGTCCTGTGCCCAGCTCCAGGCCGGCGATCTCGCGCAGTCGCGGGTGGATTTCCCAGTGCCAGTGGTAGGTGGCGTCGACCTGCTCCCGGAGCGGTGCGCTGTGCAGCACCAGGTTGTACGGGGGCCCGTCAAGACTCGACGCGAGCCGGGACAGGACCTGGCGCAGCGCCTCGGCCGTGGCGGCCACATCGGCCCGGGTCGCCCGACCGAAGTCGGCCTCGTGACCGCGCGGCACGATCCAGACTTCGAACGCCGACCGCGACGCATACGGGGCGAACGCCACGCTCGAAGCGTCCTCCCAGACCAGCCGATCCGGGCGTCGCGTTTCGTCGCGGACGAGCCGGCAGAACGGGCACTCCCCCTCCCGGATCACGAACCGCGCCGCGCCGCCCATCTCCTCGGCGATCCGGTGCGGGATCTGGGGCAGGTCGTAGAGGTCGAGGCATAGGTGGTTGGTCCGTGCGCCGGCCTGCGCACCCCAGTTCTGGACCACCTGGAGATAGTCCGTCTGCCCTGAGCTCCGGGCGTCGGCCAGGGCGGCCCGGGCCTCGCCGACGAGTGCCTCGATCAAGCCGTTGCCCACGGCGTGGAGCGGGCGATGCTCCCTGGGCGGCGCGACGATCGTCCGCCAGCTACCGGTCGCGCGCGCCTCGGCGAGCGCCACCTGCGCAATCCCGCGGTCGAGCTCACGGGCGTCGTCACCGGTCCCGACGAGGTGGAAGGCGAAGTCCTTGAGCATCCGGACGCGCACCCCGTCGCCATCGGGCGTCGAGCAGTTGGCGCACCCGAAGACGTGGTCGTCGATCGGCTCGGCGGCCCGCGCAAATCGGTCGCGATGGAACGCGCGATCGACCACCGTGGCCACCCACCAGCCGGTGATCGGGTCCTTGCGCAACTCGAACAGGCCGGCGGCCACGCCTCAGATTCCTTCGAGTGGGGCGCCGATCGCGTCCGCGAACGCTCGGGCGAACGCCACGGCCGCTCCCTCCACCGACTCGGTCGAGGGCAAGGCGTCGGACTCTCCCCGTTCCAGGGCGATCGACGTCGAGACGACGCCGGGCATGCCGCATGGATCGATGAGGTCGAAGTCGGCCAGGTCCACGGTCACGTTGAGCGCGATGCCGTGGTAGGTCACGCCCCGCTCGACGCGAAGGCCGAGGGCGCCGATCTTCCGGGGCATCATGCCGTCCGGGTCACACCAGCATCCCGGGTGTCCGTCGCGCCGGGCGGCTGCGACCCCATGCGCCCGGCACGTTTCGATCAGGGCCCCTTCCAGCGCGCGGACGAATGGCCGGATCAGCAGGCCTCGACGCGCCAATGCCACGATCGGATACGCCACGAGTTGTCCCGGTCCGTGGTAGGTCACCTCGCCGCCACGCTCCACCTCGATGACCTCGACGTTCCGGCGATCGAGCTCTGTAGACGACGCGAGGATGTGGGCTGGGTCCGAGTTTCGTCCAAGCGTGAGCACCGCCGGATGCTCGAGCAGGAGCAGCTGGTCGGGCACGACGCCGGCAGCCCGCTCGGCGACAAGGCGTTTCTGTAGCGCGTGCGCATCCCGGTAACCGATCCGCCCGAGCCACGTCGCGACGATCGGGCGGGCCACCGCATCCGGGTCTTCGCGCTCGGGAATCAGCACCTCGGTCGCCACATCGGCACCATAGCAGGACACGCCCGCAACGCCGTTCGAGGCTCCGGGCTAGGGCGCGACGGCTGCCCCGAGACCGAAGGTCGTGATCGCCATCAGGCTCGCGACGCCGATCGCGAAGGCCACGCTGAAGCCGACCGCGATCGGCCGCCAGCTCATCTCCCGGAGCTCCCCGAAGCGGATCGACAGGCCCACGCCGGCAAGTGCCACGAGGACGAGCACCCTCGCAACGCCGTCCAGCGTGGCCGCCTGGCCGGCGTCGATGAGTCCGATCGACCGGAGCGCCGCGAGAGCGAGAAACCCGAACACGAACAGCGGAACCGCGCGGCGCACGCCCCCACCAAGCGATCCGGTCGAACCGTCCGAACGTTCGGTGCGCGCAGCCCAGACCGCCGCGATCACGAGGAGCAACGGCGCCATCAACGCATTGCGGATCAGCTTGACTACCGTCGCCACGTCGAGCGCTTCGGGTCCGAAGGCCGCGCTCGTAGCGATGACCTGGCTCGTGTCGTGGACGGCAACACCTGCCCATAGCCCGAACGTGGATTCGTCAACGCCTGCGACCCGTCCGATGGCCGGGTACAGGAACACCGCCACGGTGCCGAACAGCGTGATCGTGGCGACCGCATAGGCCACGTCTCGAGCGCGCGCCCCGATCACCGGGGCCGTGGCGATGATCGCGGTGTTGCCACAGACAGCCGAGCCCACGGCGATGAGGAGGGCGAGGCGGCCGTCCACCCGGACGACCCGGGCAACCGCGACGACCACGGCGAACGAAAGCGCCATCGTCACGACGATGACGCCCGTCGCGGGCAACCCGATACGGGCGATCTCCGCGAGGCTGAGCCGGGCGCCAAGGAGCACGATGCCGAGACGCAGCACGCGCTGCGCCGAGAACCGGAGACCCGGCTCCAGCGGTCCGAGACGCTGGCCACCGATCGCGGCGACCATCGCGCCAAGGAGGATGGCGACCGTGACCTCGGCCACGATCGAGGGCAGGAACCCGGTCACGAGCCGGGCGACCAGGGCCACGGCGATCGCCGCGGCGAGACCCGGGGCCAGAAACCGCACCGAGCCGGCTAGATCGACGGTCCGTGTCAGCTGAGCGCCGGCTGCACCAGAAGGACGGGGGTCGCGCCAGCCTGCTCGACCAGGGGACGGGCCGCCTCCTGGTGGTACGGCTCGAACGTGAACCCAGCGCCGGCCAGTCGCCGAACACGATGGAACTCGAGACGGTACTGGGCGTATGACTCGAAGGTCAGCGCGGCGGCCGCGACATGCGCCGGACGTCCCGCCGCGGCTCGGGCATCGGCGCGGCTGCGCCAGAGGCAGAACGACAGGCATTCGCCACGGTCGTTGGCAGGACCTTTGAAGTAATGGACGAAACCCGGTGCCTCCATCGCTTCAGTGTGCGCCCAGTGGTCGTAGGCCGTCAGCCTCGCTTCGTCGGCGTCCGCCCGACGGGTCGAGCGAAACGCGACCATGTACCAGTCGCCGGGGTCGACATCGGGCAGGCAGGCATCCCAGGTGAACGCGTCGGCGACGGCCATGGTCGCGTACCGGTCGGAGACCGGGGCCAGTCGCTGAAAGTCGTAGCGCGATCCAGCATCCATGGGCTTGCACAGTAGCTGATCACGACCCAGTTTTCCACTCTATGAGACAACGGTCTACCAACATACGAGACATTGGTACTGGCACGGCCTTCCCGGCGACCAGGACGGTGCAGGCGAAGGCGCCGGGCCAAGCAAGCGAGCGAGCGCACTGGAAGTGCGTGAGGGAGGGGCGCAGCCGGCAACGCACGCATGCGCCGCCCTGGGCGCCGGGACTAAGGGAGGTCTTCGGCTAGGCCGGCATTGATCATGCTCGCCCCGGTCTGGAGGAGCGTCGTGGTCCGGGCGCGCCAGTCGACCCCGCAGCGGAAGGCCGGGCCGATGACGGCGATCGCACCGACGATGCCGTCCTCCCGAAACACCGGTGCCGCGAGCGCAACGGCGCCATCGAACAGCTCGTCCTCGCTGGTGGCCATGCCGGTCATCACGACATCGCCGAGCCGATCTCGAAGCTCCTCCGCCGTCGGGTCTCCCCGGGCGCGCGACGACACGCCCTGCGCCAGGACCTCCTCGAGGACCTCACCCGGGGCGAAGGCCAGGAGGACCCGGCCGGGCGCGCCGGCGGTCAGGGGCAGCATCGCCCCTGGTTC
This sequence comes from uncultured Chloroflexia bacterium, assembly GCA_963809045.1. Classification (GTDB taxonomy): domain Bacteria; phylum Chloroflexota; class Limnocylindria; order Limnocylindrales; family CSP1-4; genus SPCO01. The sequence continues at coordinate 1,031,542 of CAWEHW010000004.1, read as the reverse complement.
GAGCGTTACCCGGAGCGCGGCGTCGCTCTCGATCTGGTGAAGGCAGATCGACGACAGGCCGATCCGGCGAACGACCGCGGCCGTCTCCCCGGTCTCGTCCACCAGCATCCGCAGGATCGGGTCGGCATGACGGATCAGACGCTCGCTGCTGACGTTGGCCCCGGTGCCGATCAGCAGCTTCGGGCCCAGCCGGAACAGGCCGCCATGCCGGTCGACGAACCCGAAATCGCCGAGCGTCCGCAGGTAGCGATACACGGTCGAGACGGGCATCTCGAGCAGGAGGCCCAGCTCATCGGCCCGGACTTCGCCGCGGTCCGCCACCGTCAACAGCAAGCGCAGGCCGCGCGCGAACGAGGTGTCTTCGGCGGCTTCCTCCGGCGGGCGGTCTCGCGCCGTCGTCATCGTGTGCCGGCCTCGTCATCGGCGCTCGCGGCAAACGACCCGGCACGGACGGCCAGGACCAGGGGTTCGACATCCGGAACCGTGACCCCGCCAGCGAGCGATGGCACGTGACGTCGAACGATCTCGCTCGCGTGCCGCGTGCCGCGCCCCTGGGGAGCGAGCGCACGCAGCTCCACGGCCTGTGCGGCCACGGCCAGCTCGACGGCGACGACCCGCGCACCGAGCTCGATCATCGCTGCGAGCCGGCGCGCGGCCAGAGGTGCGAGGCTCGTTCGGTCCTCGATGCCTTCGGCGTGGGCCGTGGACACGAGTTCGTTCGCGACCGGCGCGGCCAGGAGCCGGGCTTCGACGGCGATCGCCTGCGCGGCGATCCCGAGATACGACAGCCCGGGATCGGATGGGTCGCCGGATGTCGCCAGACCGGTCGGCAACCCGGACCACGTCGTTTCTAGGAGCTTGACGATCCGTTCGGACGAAGCCCCAAGCGCGGAAGACAGGACGATCCGCAGGTAGTCGAGGGACGCGGTCAGCGGCAGGATCTCGAAATTCGCCGCTGGGACGACCCGCCGTTGGTCGACCAGCACGATCGGGTTGCCCTGCGAGGCGTTGAGCTCGATTGCGAGGATGTCGTCCGCGTGGGCGAGGGCGTCGCGGCAGGCACCCATGATCTGGGGCAGGTTCCGGAAGCTCAACGGGTCCTGGAGGGCGCGGGCCACGCCCGCCTCGTGGAGCGCGCTGCCTTCGAGGTGGCGCCGGATCCACGCCAGGCTGGCCTGGAGACCCGGGTATGGTCGTGCCTCGCCGACACCGGGATCGATGGATCCGGGGTTTCCGGCAAGCCCCTCCAGGCTCAGCGCTCCGGCGACCTCCATCGAGCCGACGAGCTGCCAGAGATCGGCGATGGCCAGTGCCGCCGCCGCAGTCGAGAACGAATTGCTGGACACCAGCGCGAGGCCCTCGCCGGCTTCGAGTGGCATGCCCTCGAAGACGGCACCGGCCAGGTCGGCCATCTGGGCGAGATCCGATTGCCCGACGGAGCCAAGAACCCGGATCCTCGGCACAGCTCCCGCGTTGAGCGCATCCACGAGGCGCTCGGCGAGGATCGGCCTGACGCCCGGATATCCGGCCGCAAAACCATTGGCGAGGCGCAGCATGGTGGCTCGAACCAGCTCCGCCGGAGCGTGGTCACCCTGGGCCACCATGTGCTGGCGGATCATCCGGCTCGAGTAGGCACCCGCGTCGTCCGACCCGACGCCGGTCCGCTTCAGGACGCCGACCGCAGTCGAGCCGCCATAGATCGCGTCGCCGGCCCGAAGTCGCTCCTCGACAACCCCGCGCGCCGCCGCCATCCGGGCAACTGCGCCGGGATCGAGGATCAGTGGCTCACCGTTTCGCGCGACCCGGACGAGGTCGTCGCGCGTCAGGTCACGACCGGTCAGGGTCACAAGCATGCCGTGCGTTTCTCACATAGCGGGAATCACGTGAGCGACGGGATCGTACCACCGGTTCCCGGCGCGCTGTCGCGCATCACTAGCTCTGTCGCAAGCGTGAGACTCCGAACCGCCCTCGTGTCCGTGTCGGCGTCGATCTGCGCCACGACCTCCTGGACCGCCAGCCTGCCGAGCTCTCGGAGGGGCTGGACGACCGTCGTCAATGACGGCGTGAAATGGGCGCCCTCGGTGAGCCCGTCGAACCCGACAACGGCGAGGTCGCGCGGCACCGCGATGCCGCGCGCATTGGCGAGGTGGAGCAGTCCGAGGGCCATCTGGTCGTTGGCCACGAACACCGCGTCGAGGTCCGGCGCCGAAGCGAGCAGCTCGAGGAACGCGACCGCGCCGCTTGACGGCGACCAGTCGCCGAACGCAACTGGGCCGGGCTCTGTGCCCGCCTCGGCGAGCGTGGACCGCCACCCGTCCAGGCGTTCGCGCGCTTCGTGCCAGGTCTGCGGCCCGCCGATGTGCCCGATCCGCCGCCGGCCCAGCGTCAGCAGGTGCCGGGTCGCCAGTCGAGCGCCGCCGCGGTCGTCGATCGAGATCGTCGAGAAATCGGGCGATGGCTGGGATTTGAGCAGCGCGATCGGGAGCCGGGTCGCCGGGAACTCGGCCTGGATGGACGCCACGCTGGCGGCATCTGGAGGCGCAAAGACGATCAGACCCTCCACGCGGTGGCTGACAAGGAAGTCGATGGCGGGGAGGAACCCATCGACGTCGTCGATCGCGAGCTCTTTCAGGAGCAGCGCGAACTCAGACGTCTGGCAGGCCTCGGTGATCCCGTTGAGGGTTTCCGCAACGCCGAAATAGCGAAGCCCGGTGACGACGACACCAAGGGTCTGCGACCGACGCTGGACGAGGCTCCTGGCAACGGCGCTCGGCCTGAAGCCGGTGGACGCGATGGCTGCCTCGACGGCACGCCGCGTGGCCGGCGCAACGTCTGGACGCTTGTTGATCACGCGCGACACGGTCTGCACGGACACGTCGCACATCCGGGCGATCTCGCGGATGGTGACTCGATGCTCGCGAGGCATGACCCCGGCGCCCTCCGATGCGGCACGCGCCTTGTCGGCGATCCCGGCGTTTGGTACGTTATGGTACATCGTGAACGTTAGCGGGAACGCTAACGGACCCTCCGAGCCTGCGGGAGCCGCCAGTGAGCCGCTACGCCGTCGGTGTCGACTTCGGGACCGAGTCGGGGCGAGCCGTCCTCGTCGACGTCACCGATGGACGGACCGTCGCGACCGCCGTGTCGACCTACCGCCACGGAGTCATCGACGAGCGCCTGCCGCTCCCCGACCGGGACGTCCCGCTGGCTCCTGACTGGGCGCTCCAGGATCCGGAGGACTACCTTCGCGTCTTCCAGGAAGCGATCCCGGCGGTCCTCCGGGAGGGTGCCGTGGACCCCGCGGATGTCGTCGGGGTCGGGATCGACTTCACGGCCTGCACGATGCTCCCCGTCAAGCGCGACGGGACGCCGCTGTGCCTGCTTCCGGAGCTGCGCGCCAATCCGCATGCCTGGGTCAAGCTCTGGAAACACCATGCGGCGCAGCCCGAGGCTGACCGGATCAATGCGGTGGCCCGCGCCACGGGTCAGCCGTGGCTCGATCGATACGGCGGGCGGATCTCGTCGGAGTGGTTCTTCGCGAAGTCGCTCCAGATCCTCGACGAGGCGCCGGAGATCTACGCGGCCGCGGATCGGCTCATCGAGGCGGCCGATTGGGTGGTCTGGCGGCTGACCGGAGTCGAGACACGGAACGCCTGCACGGCCGGCTACAAGGCGATGTGGTCGAAGCGCCACGGCTTCCCGGGCTCGGAGTACTTCGCCGCGCTCGATCCGCGATTGGCCGGCGTCGTCGACGACAAGATGACTCGCGACATCCGGCCCATGGGCGAGCGCGCCGGGGGGATCAGCGCCGAGGCGGCAGGTTGGACCGGCCTGCGGCCCGGGACGGCGGTTGCGATCGCCAACGTCGACGCGCACGTCGCGGCGCCGGCATCGACGGTCATCGAGCCCGGCCGGATGGTCATGATCATGGGCACGTCCACCTGCCACATCGTGTTGTCCCGGGACGAGCACGCGGTTCCGGGGATGTGTGGCTACGTCGAGGACGGGGTCATCCCGGGCCTGTATGGCTATGAAGCCGGCCAGTCGTGCGTCGGGGACCATTTCAGCTGGTTCGCCGAGCACGCCGTGCCCGCCGCGTACGAGGACGAGGCCCGCGCCCGCGGGATCGACGTGCACGCGTTGCTGCAGGAAAAGGCCGCTCATCTACGGGTCGGGCAATCCGGGCTCCTGGCGCTCGACTGGTGGAACGGCAACCGCTCAGTGCTCGTGGATGCGGAGCTCGGCGGCCTGTTGATCGGGGCAACGCTTGCCACGCTTCCCGAGGAGATCTACCGCGCGCTGATCGAGGCGACGGCCTTCGGGACGCGGGTGATTATCGAGACCTTCGAGGCGCATGGCATTCCGATCGAGGAGATCGTCGCCTGCGGCGGCCTCGCAGAGAAGAGCCCCTTGATCATGCAGATCTATGCGGATGTGACCGGGCGGCCGTTCAGGCTCAACGGATCGGACCAGGCGCCGGCGCTCGGTTCGGCGATGTTCGGGGCCGTCGCCGCCGGCAAGGCGGCCGGGGGTCACGCGACCATCCAGGAAGCGGCCCGAGCCATGGCCCGCCTCAAGGACGGGGTGTTCGAGCCGATCCCCGAGAACGTGGCGACGTACGACGTGCTGTACCGCGAATACGTGCGGCTGCACGACTACTTCGGGCGCGGTGAAAACGACGTGATGAAGACGCTCAGGAAGCTGCGGGCAACGGCTGCCGCGGGCGGCCCAACGGCTGCGGTGGCGGCCGGCCCAACGGCCGCGGGAGCCGCGCGGGGACCCGTGGCATCCGGCGTGGAGGCCTGAGGTGCGACTCGCGGCGCTCCGGGAGCAACTGGTCGATCTCCACGCGGAGCTGCCACGTCACAAGCTCGTTGCCTGGACCGGCGGCAACATCAGCGTCCGCGATCCGGACACCGGCCTGGTCGCGATCAAGCCCTCAGGCGTTCGCTATGGCGACCTGACTGCGGCATCCATGGTCGTGGTCGACCCCGACGGCGCAGTCGTCGAGGGCGGCCACAAACCGTCGTCCGACACGGCGAGCCACCTGTACATCTATCGCCACCGACCGGATGTCAATGGGGTCGTCCATACCCATTCGCGGTTCGCCACGGCGTTCGCGGCCGTGGGCCGGCCGATCCCGGCCTACTTGACGGCCCAGGCTGACGAGTTCGGTGGCGAGATCCCGTGCGCGGGCTTTGCCTTCGTGGGTGACGACTCGATCGGCGCCCTCGTGGTCGAGAACATCGGCCGGTCGCCGGCCATCCTCCTCAAGAACCACGGGGTCTTCACGGTCGGATCGTCGGCGGCAGCCGCAGTGAAGGCGGCCGTCATGGTCGAGGACGTCGCGGCCACGGTCTGGGCAGCCCTCCAGATCGGGACGCCGGACGTCCTCGATGCCGAAACGGTCGACCGCCTCCACCGTCGCTACACCACGGAGTACGGCCAATGACGATCGACCTGAGCGGATCAGAAGTCTGGTTCGTCACGGGGAGCCAGCATCTCTACGGGCCCGCGACGCTCGAGACGGTGGCGCGGGACTCGGCGGAGATCGCCGCGGCACTCGACGGAGCGACCGAGATCCCGGCGCGCGTCGTCGTCAAACCCGTCCTGACCGGGTCAGACGGGATCCGCGCGCTCGTGATGGAGGCGAACGCGTCAGCGACGTGCGTCGGTCTGATCACGTGGATGCACACCTTCTCACCGGCCAAGATGTGGATCGCTGGTCTCCGCGCGCTCCAGCGGCCGCTCCTCCATCTCCACACGCAGTACAACCGCGAGATCCCGTTCGCCGGGATCGACATGGACTACATGAACCTCCACCAGGCCGCGCATGGCGACCGCGAGTTCGGGTTCATCGCGGCGCGGATGCGTCTCGATCGCAAGGTCGTCGTGGGGCACTGGACGGATCCGGGCGTGCAGGCTCAGGTTGGTGCATGGACGCGGGCGGCATGCGCCCGGCGCGACTGGGAGACGCTGCGGATCGCCCGCTTCGGGGAGAACATGCGCGAGGTCGCCGTCACGGACGGCGACAAGGTCGAGGCCCAGCGCCGGCTCGGGTTCAGCATCAACGGCTACGGCGTCGGCGATCTCGTGGCCGCCGTGGACAGCGCGACCGAGGCCGACATCGACGAGCTCATCGCGACCTATCTCGGCGAGTACGACGTGGTTGCGGCACTTCGACCCGGTGGCGAGCGGGCGTCGTCGCTGCGCGACGGCGCGCGGATCGAGCTTGGGCTCCGCCGGTTCCTCACTGACGGCGGCTTTGGCGCCTTCACCACGACGTTCGAGGACCTCCATGGCCTGACCCAGCTCCCCGGACTGGCCGTCCAGCGCCTGATGCGCGACGGCTACGGGTTTGGTGCGGAAGGGGACTGGAAGACCGCCTCGATGGTTCGGGCGATGAAGGTCATGAGCGCCGGCCTCGACGGCGGCGTGTCGTTCATGGAGGACTACACGTACCACCTGTCCGGCACGGGTGACATGGTCCTCGGCGCCCACATGCTCGAGGTCTGCGAGACGATCGCCGACGGGCGCCCGAAGCTCGAGGTCCATCCACTGTCCATCGGTGGCAAGGCCGACCCCGTGCGCCTCGTCTTCGATGCCCATCCGGGGCCGGCGATCGTGGCGTCGGTCACGGACATGGGCCAACGGTTCCGGATGGTCGCGTCGGTCGTCGACGTCGTCGCCTCACCCGAGCCGCTGCCACGACTCCCGGTCGCCCGGGCCATGTGGCGGCCTCGGCCCAACCTCACGACGGCTGCGGCGGCCTGGATCCATGCCGGCGGCTCCCACCATACGAGCCTCGGCTACGCGGTCACGCCCGAGCACCTCGCCGATTTCGCACAGATGTCGGGGATGGAGTTCCTGTTGATCGACGAACGAACCGACCTCGATGGGTTCCGCGATCGGTTGCGTTGGAACGACCTCTACTACCACCTGGCGCGCGGACTCTAGCGGCGCCTCCCGTGCGATCGCTTGTGTTCGTCGGGCCAGGAGAGATGGCCCTCCAGGAACGACCCGATCCACGGCCAGGCGAAGGCGACGTCGTGGTCGCTGTCAGGGCGGCGGGCATCTGCGGATCGGACGTCCACGGCTACCTCGGGCTGACGGGCCGGCGGCAACCGGGTGTCGTGATGGGCCACGAGGCGGCGGGAGAGGTCCTCGAAGTCGGGGCCGGCGTCACGTCCGTGCAGGCCGGCGACCGCGTGGCCCTCCGGTCCATCCTGCCCTGCGGAGCGTGCGACCGGTGCCGCCAAGGAGAACCCAACATCTGCCCGAACCGGCGAGGCCTCGGGATGCAGTTCGATGGCGCGTACGCGGATCGGATCGTCCTCCCGGCGCAGATGCTGTTGACCCTGCCGGACACGCTGAGCTACCCGGACGGCGCGTTGATCGAACCGCTGGCCGTTGCCATGCACGCCGTCAACCGGACCCCGTTCGACTTGATGGACACGGTCGTGGTCATCGGTGCCGGCGCCATTGGCTTGCTCACGCTGGTCGCTGCTCGTCTCCGGGGCGCGGGCTCCATCGTCGTCACGGATCGCAACGAGCACCGGCTGGCGGTTGCCCGGACGCTTGGCGCCGACGTGACGGTCAACGTCGATGTCGACGATCCGGTGACGGTCGTCCGGGACGCGACGGGCCGTCGCGGTGCTGATGCCGTCTTCGAAGCGGTCGGGATCGGCCCGACCGTGGCCCAGTCGCTCGCCACCGCCCGTTCCGGTGGCCAGGTCACGTGGATCGGCAATTCCCTCCCGACCGTCGAGCTGTCCATGCAGGAGCTCGTGACGCGGGAGTTAACCCTGCGCGGCGCCTACACGTTCAACGAGGAGTTCGAGCAGGCAGCCGATGCCCTGGCGTCCGGCCGGATCGACATCCGCCGGCTCGTGGAGCACACCGCGCCGCTCGATCATGGCCCGGAGATCTTCCGCCAGCTCGGGACGGCCGAACTCGACGCCGTCAAGGTCATCCTGGTACCGAACGCGTGATCCGGTTCGGGATCCTCGGCCCGGGCAAGGTCGCGCACCTGCACGCCGCCGCCTTGTCCCGGATCGACGGCGCGCGCCTCGTCACCGTCGCGGGGCGGAACGAGGAGCGCACGCGATCCTTCGCCGCGGTCTACGACGCGCGCCCGGCAAGGAGCCTGGACGAGATGCTGGCGCGAGGCGACGTCGATGCCGTGATCCTGTGCACGCCTCACCCACTCCATGCCGAGCAGGCGATCGCCACGGCTCGCGCCGGAGCCCACGTCGTGGTCGAGAAGCCCATGGCCCTGACCCCCGCCGAGTGCGACGGCATGATCGCCGCCGCGGATGACGCGGGCGTCGTGCTCTCGGTGATCAGCCAGCGGCGGTGGTACGAGGCTGTCCGCCGGGTCAAAGCGGCGATCCAATCGGGCGAGATCGGGGATCCCGTCCTCGCCACCGTCGAGGTGCTCGGGTGGCGCGGCCCGGAGTACTACGCCATGGACGCCTGGCGCGGGACGACGGCCGGAGAGGGTGGCGGCGTCCTCGTCAACCAGGCCGTCCACCAGCTCGACCTCGTTCGCTGGTTCATGGGCGAGGCGGTCGAGATCGATGCCTGGACGGCGAATGTCAACCATCCGGCCATTGAAGTGGAGGACTCCGCGGTCGCGATCGTCCGCTTTGCTGGTGGCGGGCTGGCATCGATCATTGCCAGCAACTCGCAGAACCCGGGGCTGTACGCCAGGATCCACGTCCACGGTCGCACCGGCGCATCCGTCGGCGTCGAGACCGACGGCGGGTCGATCTTCGTAGCCGGGGTCACCTCCCCTACCCTGGCCCGCAACGACCTGTGGACGATCCCCGGACAGGAAGGATTGCCGGAGCGCTGGGCCGCGGAAGATCGCGCCGCTGTCGATGGCATCGACCTCGACAGCCACCACCACGAGCTCCAGCTGCGCGACGTGGTAGCAGCAATCAACGATCGGCGCTCTCCGGCGATCGACGGCCGAGACGGGCGGGCCACCGTGGAGCTCTTCTGGGCGATCTATCAGGCGTCGGCATCAGGCAAGCGGGTCCGCCTCGCTGCTTCGGGCCTCTGAGGCCGCGGTCCGGGCGACTCACGGCCGAACTGGTCCGCCCGGATTCGCCCGAATTGGCCCTACCAGCGAATCGGCCGGCCAACCTAGAATGACCCGGACGCGCCCGAATCGTGGCGCGTGGAACGCCGATGGTGCCGCCTCAATACCGGGTGCGCCCGTCGGGCCGGGGATGACCGCCAGTTCGACCGGTGGCCGTCGACCGATGAGTTTGTCGATTGGCCGTGGTCTGAGTGTGCGAAAGGAGCACTGCCGTGCAGGTTTCAACTCGACCGACAACCCTCTCGATCCCGGACCTCCGAGCTGCCGTCTCGGGTCGGGTCATCGCCCCCGAGGATCCCGACTACGACCAGCTGAGGCAGGTCCTTCCGGGCGATATCGATCGACGACCGGCGGTCATCGTCCGGGTCGCCGACGACAAGGACGTCGCCCACGTGATCGGACTCGCCCGCGACACGGGTCTCGAGCTCGCCGTTCGGTGCGGCGGTCACAGCGCCAGCGGGTTCGGGGTCACCGACGGCGGGATCGTCATCGATGTGCGGGATCTCCGCAGCCTCGACATCGACGTCGGCGGCCGGACGGCGTGGGCCGGATCCGGGCTGACCGCGGCGGAGTACTCGGCCGCTGCCGCGGAACACGGCCTGGCCACGGGGTTTGGCGACACGGGCTCCGTCGGCATCGGTGGGCTGACCACGGGCGGCGGGATCGGCTATCTCGTGCGGAAGTTCGGGATGACGATCGACGAGCTCCTCGCAGCCGACGTCGTGACCGCCGACGGACAGACCCATCGGGTCGACGCCGATCACGAACCCGACCTGTTCTGGGCCATTCGTGGTGGCGGCGGCAATTTCGGCGTCGTGACGCGGTTCAAGTTCCGGCTCCGCGAAGTCCCCGAGATCGTCGGCGGGATGCTCCTGCTGCCCGCGACGCTGGAGACGATCACCGGGTTCATCGCCGCGGCCGAGGCAGCCCCGGAGGAGATGTCGACGATCGCCAACGTCATGCCGATCCCGCCGATGCCGTTCGTCCCCGAGGCACAGCACGGCACGCTCGGGATCATGGCCTTGTTGTGCTATGCCGGCGACGCGGACTCAGGCCAGAAGGCCATGGCCCCGTTCCGCGCGCTCGCGCAACCGATTGCGGACATGATCCACCCGTCGCCGTATCCGGAGATCTACCCGCCTGATTCCGACGAGTATCACCCGCTGGCGGCCGCGCGAACCATGTTCATCGACCGGGTCGATGCCGGCGTGGCCGAGACCATCGTGCAGCAGATCAAGGCGTCGACCGGAACGATGGCCGTGGCGCAGTTGCGGGTCCTCGGCGGAGCCATGGCACGGGTCCCGGCGGACGCCACGGCGTTTGCCCATCGCCAGAGCAAGATCCTGGTCAACCTCGCGGCGCTCTACGAGACGCCCGCCGACAAGGCGGCGAATGAGACCTGGGTGGCCGGCTTCGTCGAGGCGATGCGCCAGGGCGACCAGGGTGCGTACGTCAACTTCGTTGGCGACGAGGGCGAGGCCGGCATCCGCGCCGCATACCCCGAACCGACGCGACGCCGGCTGGCCGACATCAAGCGCCGCTACGACCCGGAGAACGTGTTCCGGTTGAACCAGAACATCCAGCCGGCCTAGGCCGCTTCCCGCCGCAACGCCGCAAGCTCCGCGGCGATCAGCCGGATGCCCTCTTCGATCTCGGTTTCCGACGGCATCCCGTAGCCGAAGATCAAGCCACCGGGTCCGTTCCGACGGATCCGGTGGGACGGCGTGACGCCGGTCAGCGCCACGCCTACGACGGCCGCCCGCGCGATCAGGGCCGCCTCGTCGACGCCGTCGGGCAGCCATGCAACGACGTGGAGCCCGGCGGATGCCCCGACCGGCCGGAGCTCGGGCAGGTGCTCGCGGAGGGCTCGCAGGAGCGTGTCACGCCGCGCGCGGTAGATCGGACGCATCCGCCGGAGATGCCGGTCGTACTCCCCGCGGGTGAGGAAGTCGGCGAAGGCCAGCTGCTCGAGGCTGGGCGAGCCGCGATCGCTCTGGTCCTTGAACGTCGCCACGTCTTCGACGAGGTCCGCCGGCAGGATCATCCACCCGAGCCGCAATCCCGGAGCGAGCGTCTTGCTGGCCGTGCCGGCGTAGATCACCTCATCGGGCGCGAGCCCGTGGATGGCACCGATCGGTTCGCGATCGTACCGGTACTCGGCGTCGTAGTCGTCCTCGAGGATCAAGGTGCCGCGATCACGGGCCCACGCCACGAGGGCCGATCGCCGTTCGGCGGACAACACCGCGCCGGTCGGGAAATGATGGGCCGGGGTCACGAGGACGATGTCGACGTCGGTCCGGGCGAGGGCCGCCACATCGATCCCGGCGTCGTCAACGGGGACCGGCACGATCTCGAGATGGCTGTGCGTATCCCGCTGCCCTGGATCCTCGACGGCCATGCGCCGGGCTCCTCTCGACTTCAACACCCAGGTCACCAGCCCCACCGCCTGGGCGAAACCGTTGCATACGACCATCCGTTCGGGGTCGGCAGCCGTGCCTCTGACGCGGTTGAGGTAGGCCGCCAGCGCGTCGCGTGCCTCGGACGCGCCACGGTTGTCGAGATACGCCAGCCGATCGCTTGGCGCCTCGTTGAGCACGCGACGAATCGATCGCAGCCAGACCTGGCGCGGGAATTCGGTGACGTCGGGACGGCCGTACCAGAAGTTGATCCGCGGTTCGATCGAGTCTTGACGGGACTGGGCGCCGGGTGCGTCGGCGGCCCGCGCAGATACCCGGGTATTCCCGCCCGGCTGGCTGCTGAGATAGCCCTCCGCGACGAGCTGCTCGTAGGCCTCGACGATGACCCCGCGTGACAGGTTGAGCTGATCGGCGAGGGCCCGGGTCGACGGAAGCACCGAGTCGGCGGTCAACCGCCCGGATCGGATTGCGTTGCGCAGGCCCTGCTCGACCTGGGCGTGCAGGGCGATCGGCGCATCGCGCTGCAGCTCGATCAACAACTCGGTCGCCGAACTGGTCCTCGTTCGTGCCATCAATCGGACCGTACCAGAACCAATCGGTCGGGAATCCGCGCCGCCAGCCGCTAAGCGATCGACAGCGCCTGGTCGAGGTCGGCGATGAGGTCCTCGACCGATTCGATCCCGACCGACAGGCGGACGACGTCCGGGCCAGCCCCGGCAGCGATCCGTTCCTCGTCAGACAGCTGGCGATGGGTCGTCGATGCCGGATGCAGGATCAGGCTGCGCGTGTCGCCGACGTTGGCCAGGTGCGACCAGAGGTTGACGGCCTCGACCGCGCGAACGCCCGCTTCGAAGCCGCCCTTCAAGCCGATCGTGAAGACCGACCCCGGGCCCCTGGGGAGGTACCGTTCCGCGAGCGTGTGCCATGGGCTCGACCGCAGCCCCGCATATGACACCCAGTCGACCGCGCGGTGGCGTTCGAGGAACGTTGCCACGGCCCTGGCATTGGCGATGTGCCGCTCGATCCGGAGCGGGAGCGTCTCGATCCCGGTCAGGATCATGAACGCGTTGGTCGGCGACAGGGCTGGACCCAGATCCCGCAGCGCGACCGCCCGAGCCTTCATCGAGAACCCGAAGTCGCCGAACGTCTCGATGAAGTCCAGCCCGTGGTAGCCGGGATCCGGACCGGCAAGGAACGGGAACTTGCCACTCCCCGCCCAGTCGAACCGGCCGGATTCGACGACGACGCCACCCATCGAGGTTCCGTGCCCGGACAAGAACTTGGTCAGGGAATGGACGACCAGGTCAGCTCCCCATTCGAACGGCCGGCAGAGGTACGGCGTGGCCATCGTGTTGTCGACGACGAGCGGGATGGACGCGGTGTGGGCAATGCCGGCGAGCGCCTCGAGGTCGGCCACCACGCCGCCCGGGTTCGACAGTGATTCCACGAACACGGCCTTCGTTCTCGGGCCGATCGCGCGCCGGAACGCGTCGTGGTCCGAGACGTCGACGAACGCGGCGTTCCAACCGAGGCGTTTGAACGTGTGGCGGAACTGGGTCAGCGAGCCGCCGTAGAGCTGGCTGGCCGCCACGATGTCATCACCAGGCTCGAGCAACGTGTAGAACGCGACCAGCTGGGCAGCGTGACCCGACGCCACGGCGACCGCCCCTCGACCGCCTTCGAGCGCCGCAACGCGCTCTTCCAGCGCCGCGACCGTGGGGTTCGTCAGCCGCGAATAGATGTAGCCGAAGGTCTGCAGGTTGAACAACGCGGCTGCGTGATCGACGTCGTCGAAGACGTACGACGTGGTCTGGTGGATCGGCACGTTGCGGGACCCGGTCACGGGGTCCGGACGAGCGCCCGCGTGAACCGCCCGGGTCGCGAAGCCATATGGCTCGTCGATGGGCACGGGCGGATCGATGGGGTTCTCGTGTCCGGCCGACTCCCCTGGAGGGGCTGCTCGCCGTTGGGTGTCGGTCACCCGAGGGACCGCCGGCGCCGGCTCGAAATGATCCGGGTGTTGATCCCGCTCCAGGCCAGCTCGCCGCCGAGCCGCCCGTACTCGATCTTCATGCATCGGTCCTGGATGACCGTGAGGCCGGCCAGCCCGGCGAGGGTCGCCGCCTCGTCGTTGCGGATCCCGAGCTGCAGCCACAGGACCCTGGCGCCGATCGCCGCTGCGGACCGGGCGATCGCGGGCGTCTCCTCGGGTCGACGGAACACGTCAACGACGTCCACTGGGATGGGGATCGACTCGAGATCCGGATACACCCGTTCACCGAGGATCGGAGCGTCCAGGGCCCGCGGGTTGACCGGGATCACGCGGAACCCCTTGCGCTGGAGGTATCGCATCGCGAAGTAGCTCGGCCGGTTCCAGTTGGGGGATGCGCCGACCATCGCGATCGTTCGCGTCTCGCGATAAATCCCCAGCAGCAGCTCGTCCGGATACGCCGGACCTGCGCCCGGGACGGCACAGAAGTCAGCGGTCGCGGTCGCGGTCGGGGTCGCCGCCCTTGTCGGATCGGTCCGCACGATCAGGTCCAACGCCGGCTCGCCCAGCGTTCGAACACCCCGATCAGGGAGTCGGTCGTCTTGCCGAGCAGGGCGAGGAGAATGATGGCCAGGAGGATCCGATCGACCCGCCCGTTGTTTTGCGAATCGACGAGGAGGAACCCCAGCCCGCTCGACGACGCGATCAGCTCCGCGGCGACGAGGAACAGCCAGGACTGGGCGAGGGCCAGCCGAAGCCCGGAGATGACCGACGGCAGGACGGCCGGCAACTGGACGGTCGTGAACAGCGGCACACCTCGCAGGCCGAATGCCCGCCCGACCTCGACGAGCTGACGGTCGACGTGCCGGAGCGCGGCCGACACCGTCGTGTACACGGGGAAGAACGAACCGATGGCGATCAGGGTGATCTTCGACTCCTCGCCGATCTTGAGCCACAGGATGAGCAGGGGGACCCAGGCGAGCGATGGTACCGCCCGGATCCCGCCAAGGGTCGATCCGAGGAACGTATCCCAGGACCGGCCGAGCCCGGTCACGGCGCCGAGCAGCAACCCCAGCGACGCACCGATCGCGAACCCGGCGAGGACGCGCTGCGTCGACACGGCGATGTACTGGCCGAGGGAGCCGCGCTCGATCAGCTCGAGCGCGGCCGCCACGACCAGCGACGGGGACGGCAGCTGGACGATCGTGAACAGGCCAAGCGACGTGGTCAGCTGCCAGAGGGCCAGGAGGATGAGCGGCAGGACCGCTCCCCCGGCGATCTGTCCCAGGCCCACCGCGCCTTGGCGAGAAGCGCGGGCCGGCGCGCCAAGGCCGAGCAGACCCGGTTCGGTCGTCTCGGCGGTCACGGGACCGCGGGCCCCCGCACGGACGGGGGCTCCGCGATCGAGCGCCGAGGATCGGGTCATTCGAAGCGACTCGGATTGGCCTGCTTCACGAACGTGTCGTTGATCAGACTCGCGAGCGCCGCATCGATCGTGTCCTGGCTGGAGACGTCACCCGACTCCACGAAGATCGGGCCGATCCGTTCGAGGACGGTCCGCTGGGCGTCACCCGGGACCGGGTTCACATCCAGGTTTGAACGCTCCGTGAGGACCTTGGTTGCCACGGCGAGATCGAGCCCGGCTTCCTCGCTCAGGTATCGCGCCGTCTCCTCGGGATTGGCCTGCGCCCAGGCCCGTGCCTGCTCGTAGGCGTCCACGACCGCCTGGGCCAGCTCCGGTCGCTCGTTGACGAACGACTCCGTGGCGTTCAGGAAGCCATAGCTGTTGAAGCCGACGTTGCGGTAGAGCAAGGTCGCCCCGGCCGCCTCGGCCCCGGCCATGATCGGATCGAGACCGGCCCACGCGTCCACGGAGCCGTTCTGGAGCGCCGCCCAGCCGTCGGCATGCTGGAGGACCTCGACGGTCACGTCGGATGCGCTCAGACCGGCCTCCTCGAGGGACTGGAGCAGGAAGAAGTAGGGGTCGGTGCCCTTGGTCGCGGCGATCGTCTTGCCCTTGAGGTCGGCAACGGTCTTGATCGGCGAGTCGGCCGGCACCACGAGAGCGGCCCATTCGGGCTGCGAGTAGATGTCGATGACCTGGATCGGCGAGCCGTTGGAACGGGCGAGCAGGGCGGCCGAACCCGCCGTCGAACCGACGTCGATCGCGGCCGCTCGCAAAGCCTCGTTGGCCTTGTTCGAGCCCGCGGACTTGACCCAGTTGACGGTGATCCCCTGCTGGCCCAGTTCGGCCTCGAGCCAGCCCTGCTGCTTGATGACGAGGCTGAGGGGGTTGTACGTCGCGAAGTCGATGTTGAGCGTCCCACCCCCGGTGGACGCTCCGGCGCCGGCCGCGGTGCACGCGGCCAGCAGCGAAGCGCCGATGGCGAGGGCAAGCAGGACGGCGGTGGGTCGTCTGGTCTTCATGGCGATGGAACGGTCCTTTCGGTCAATGGGGAGGGCTGGGTTGGTGGGTGTGCCGGTCGATGCCCAGGCCGGCAAGCAGGGTGGCCCGGAGCTCGGCGAGCTCCGCCGAGCCCCGGTCGCGCGGTCGCCGACCAGGGACGGTCAGGACCTGGCGGATCGTGGCGCCCTCCAGGCCCGGTTCCTCGCCGAGGAGTACGACTCGATCGGCGAGCTGGAGTGCTTCGTCGACGTCGTGAGTGACGAGCAGGACCGTGGTAGGCGCCGCGGCATGCACGTCGAGCAGGAGGTCCTGCATCCGGAGGCGGGTCAGGGCGTCGAGGGACGCGAACGGCTCGTCCAGCAGGAGGACGCCCGGGTTGCGGGCAAGCGCACGCGCCAGCGACGCACGCTGGGCCATGCCGCCGGAGACCTCACGCGGTCGGTGATTGGCGAAGGCAGTCAGGCCGACCAGTTCGAGCAGGCGGGCGACACGGTCGGCGCCATCGTCACGGGAGGTTCCTGCCGAGAGCCCGAGCGTGACATTGGCCGCGACCGACCGCCACGGCAGAAGCCTCGGTTCCTGGAAGGCCAGGGCACACCTGGCATCGATCCCGGCCACTGGACCACCGTCGATGCGGACGGCGCCCTCGGTCGGGCGGTCCAAGCCGGCGGCGATCCGGAGCAGGGTCGACTTCCCGCAACCGCTTGCCCCGAGAACCGCGACGACCTCCCCCGCGCCGGCCGAGATCGTGATGTCGCGGATGACCTGGTGCCGCGCGGTTCCAGCCAGGCGACCGTTGCGGCGGTCCCGACCCAGGGCGAACGCTCGCCCGACCTCGACGAATTCGACCCCGTACGCCGGGTTGGAGATCGCGCGCGGCGTGGAAGGTGAGACGGGAGTCGGCGAAGTGATGGACTGACGCGTCGGTAGTGGGCTGGACAATGGTCGGACCTCGGTGAGAGACGAGGCGCGAGCGGTCCGGTGAACCGGGCTCGCGCAGGGATTTGACCTGCGAGCCCGGTCGACGTCAGCGGGTGGCGATCGTCCGTTCGGCGACCACATGCACGCCCTCGGCCGGCACTCGCCGGCGACATGGACACACGCACATGGGTCGGACTCGACTGGAGCGGAGCAGATAGGCCATCAGGTGGCGCACTCTACCGGTTCAGACCGCCGATTGTCTACCAATTCAGTAGGTGTTCGACGATCGGACACCCATTCGCAACCTCACGGCGCGCGTCACGACTCCGGGCAGGCCCGGCCGTGGCCCACCTGTCAAACTCGTCTAGGAACGCTGGATAGGAGGACCTCATGACATCCCGACCCGAGGACGACCTTCGAACACGCGCAGAAGCCCGCGTGAAGGCACGCGAGGACTTCCGCGTACATCTCCTGATCTACGTCCTGGTGAACGCCTTCCTGTGGGTGCTCTGGTTCGCCAACGACACCACCAGGTCGGGCATCCCGTGGCCGACATATGCCTTGATCGGCTGGGGCATCGGACTTGCGGCGCACTGGTGGACGGTCTATGGCGTCGACGATTCGCGACGCGAGGCCGAGATCGAAAAGGAGATGCGCCGGCTCCGCGGCGATCGCAAATAACCTCCCATTCGACTCGCTACGGGCGTAAGGTTGCGGCATGATCGTTCGCATCCTCACGGCCCGTGTCCCGGGCAGCCACGTTGCCCAGTTCAACCAGGTGCTACGAAGCAAGCTCGATGTGCTGCATCAGCAGGACGGACTCGTGTACGCGAAGCTCGCCCGCCGCCTGAACGAAGCCGGTGACGAAGAGGTCGTGTTGATCGAGGAATGGGCGACGCCCGCAGACCTGTGGAGCTGGACCGGCGGACACCTGACCGAACCAAAGCTGCTGCCTGAGATGGGCACCATGATCGAGGAGCTCACGATCACGCACTACGAGGCGCTCGACATGGCCGTCGAGGTGCCACCCGTACCGTTGGAAGCGCAGCAGGTCATTCTGCGGAGCTCTACCGAAGGCGACGCCCCGACGTAGACGGGGTCGGGCCGGGTTACTTGCGGCTCGGGTGATCTTCATCGTTGTGATGCTTGACGACCGTCGCGGCGGCGATGGCCTTCGCGCGCTTGGTCGAACGGCCCTGCTCGAGTTCGCTCTCCTTGATGTGCTCGTACATCCGCTGCTCTTTGGCGCTCACGCTTGGCAGGTGTTCCTTCTGCGGCATCGCTACCACCTCCTGCGGCGAGCGTACCCGGCGGCCTCGGACGTCCGCCTCGCGATCGTTGGCGTCGTCACTACGAATCCGTTGCGGCAGCGACGCCGCCGGCGCTCGCACCCGCTCGCGACCGGGTGACGGGGCCCCGACGTCAGCCCTCGGGGGAAATCGTCGCGTCGGACTTCGGATCGGACCGAAAGGGCCATTCCGGAAGCCACCCGCGTCGTGGCGATCGAGCCGGCATCGTCACCCGGTTGTCCGCGTGGCTGTCGGCCGGGAGCCGAACCACCAGCGACTCGTCGACGGATGGCCTGGACCACGCTGCCCCATGCCCCAAGGGCACGGTCAGGGCGATGAAGCCCGGCGCCTGACCAGATCAGGCGTGCGGCCCGACCGTGACCGGTCCCACGACCAGCGTCGGCCTGGCCTCCATGACCGCGCCGACCAGGGTTCGGCCGCGTCGGCGCTGGTACCACACGCCGCCGACCACGCCATCAACCAGCAGCACCGGGTAGTTCCCCGCCTGGCCTCCCGGAGCCAGCCCGCGGTCCATGACCGCGCTGAGCGCGCTGCGGTCCATCCGCCTGGCAATGACACCACTCCAGGTGAGCGAGGCGGGCGTCGTCATCTTGCCGGGCTGAGCCAGACGTTTGGCACGTAGGAGTCCGGCGCGCCAAACGAGCCCACGACGATGGCCCCGGGGCCGCCCGGCGTGATGGCGTAGAACTCGCCCTGCTGCTGGACCGGAGCACTGTGTGCTCGTTCCCAGGTGGTGCCGTCGAGGGAGACCCACGACGTTGCCGTTCCTCGCTGGAGTCCCTGGAACGTCCCGATCGCGATGACCCGGTCATCGATCGCCACGACGTCGGTCATCCACGCGTAACCGCCGGGGTGCTGGCGCGACATTTCGCTCGGCGCCCTGGTCCACGCGCGGCCATCAGGCGACGTCCACGCGACGGCCTCCCTGCGCCCGACCTCGGAGCCGACGGCGACGAGACCACCGAACGGCGCGCCAGCGAGCGCCACGGCCACTGCTGCCTCGAACGCGGGATCCTCGATCCGTGTCCACGCGACGCCATCCGGTGACGTCCAGGCCACAGCCCGCGTGAATGCCTGTGCGGTGCCGACCACGCCCACGGCCACGAAACGCCCTTCGACGGTCGCGATGGCGCGGACCTCGGCATTCGCGAACGCCTCCGGGTCGTCCCGTACCGGCTCCCAGGCCCTGCCGTCCACGGACGTCCAGAATCGGGCGTGCCGCTCGAGGAGCTCCGGACCGACCGAACCCCCGGCGACGTAGCCGCGCTCGGCCGCGACGACGGTCGTCATGCGCTCGGCAACCCCGTCGCGGCCAAGAACCGGGACCGGATGTCGCTGCCAGGTCAATCCGTCCACCGACGACCACGCGACGGGCGTCATGCCCGATCGCCCAACGGCCACGACATCGCCGTCCGGTCCACCGGCAAGGGCGACCGGAAACGTGAACTCGGTCGCGCCCATGTCGTGGAGCGCCCAGGTGTCGCCGTCGTCCGATGTCCATGCCGCGGGCTGCCAGGCGGGCGGCACATAGCCCACGGCCGTGAAGCCGCCACCCGGAAGCCCGATCACGTCGGCCATCGTGGCCTGCCCCGGGATCCGGAGGATCGGATGCGTGCCGGTGTAGGTCGGGTCAACGATGTCCGCGTTGTTCACCGGTCGTTCCACCGACGTCGCGCGCCCCCAGTCGATCCCGAGGAGCGGAGGCTCGGGAATATCTGCCGGCAGGGCAGGTGACGCCGGGATGGCCGCCGTCTCGCTCGCCGGCGGCGCCGTGGCCTGGCATCCCACGCAGCTGACCAGGACCGCGACGAGGATGAGCGCGCGGATCTTCATGACCGTGTCCGATCATATCGGTGATCACCGCCGGCAGCCGATGGTGGTGGTCCAGCGTGGCGGCTCGCAAACTGCGAGACATTTGTTGGGCGAACCGGTCCACGGTGAGGCCGTTGTCTCGTCACCCGTGGGACCCTTGACGTCCGCATGCGCCGCCATGGCGCCCAACCTCGGGGAGGTACTCCATGCCGCACACGACCACCGTGACCGACATCAAGAGCGTGCTCAAGGACGCTCCGATGTTCTCCAGTTTCGCCGTGAAGGACATCGACGCCGCCAAGGCGTTCTATGGGGGCAAGCTCGGCTTGAACGTTCGCAAGGGCGAGATGGGCGACCTCGAGATCCACGGGCGCGACGGCCGACCCGTCTTCGTCTATCCGAAGCCGGACCACAAGCCTGCCGTCTTCACCGTGCTCAACCTCGAGGTCCGCGATGTCGACGAGGCCGTTGATGGCTTGATCGACGCCGGGATCCAGATGGAGCACTACGACGGTGAGAACGGGATCAAGACCGATGCGAAGGGCATCGCCCGCGGCGACGGCCAGGGCGGGGAAGGCCCAAGCATCGCCTGGTTCCGTGATCCATCGGGCAACATCCTTTCGGTGATGGAAACCAGCGCTCGCTGACCATCCGCCCAAGGGTCTCGACGCCGCCGGCCCCCGGCGGCGTCTTCTTTGTGCGTCGACGAGAAGACCAATATTGGTCACATTGGCTTCCCCTTGCGGGTCCATGAGATGACCCGACCTGTCGCTGGAATGTGACCGATGGACCATCAGGATTGGCTGGCCGAACGTTTCGAGGCAAACCGCTCGCACCTGCGCGGTGTCGCCTTCCGGATGCTCGGCTCCGTCACGGAGGCAGACGACGCCGTCCAGGACGCCTGGATCCGGCTGAGCCGGACCGACACGAGCGAGGTCGACAACCTCCGGGCCTGGTTGACGACGGTGGTCGGGCGGGTCTGCCTGAACATGCTGAGGTCGCGCAAGACGCGCCGCGAAGGGTCTCTCGAGACGCGGATCCCGGACCCCATCCTCAGCCCGCCCGAGGGGATCGATCCCGAGCAGGAGGCCCTGCTGGGCGAGTCAGTCGGATTGGCCATGCTGGTGGTCCTCGATGCCCTGACGCCCGCCGAACGGGTCAGCTTCGTGCTCCACGACGTGTTCGCCGTGCCATTCGACGAGATTGCCGCCATCGTTGGCCGAAGCCCGGCAGCGGCACGGCAGCTCGCGAGCCGCGCCCGTCGTCGCGTGCAGGGCGCACCGGTGCCCGACGTCGAACTCGATCGCCAATGGGGCGTGGTCAACGCTTTCCTCGCGGCGGCACGCACAGGTGACTTCGAACGCCTCCTCACGGTCCTCGACCCGGACGTCGTCCTCCGCTCGGACGGCGGCGCGGCCCGCCCGGAGCTGGTCACGCTGATCCGCGGAGCCCAGGCCGTTGCCGATGGAGCGATGACCTTCCGCCGCTTCGCCGAGACGTCGAGCCGGGTCCTCGTCAACGGGATCCCCGGTGGGATTGCGTGGATGCCCGACGGCAAACCGTTTGCAGTCGTGGCCTTGACGGTCTCCGGCGGCAGGATCGTCGCGATCGACATCCTCGCGGATCCCGATCGGCTCGGCCTCCTGGATCTGACCGTCGTCGCTCGCTGAAGGTCATGGTCCGGCGGCGGGATCGTTCCCTGAGCGGCGGTCACGTTTCCGCCTTCCTGCGGGTCCCTTCGTTGGCACCCGAACGAGTTGATGCTGGAAGGAGTCCCCGATGAGCTTGCAACTGAGCGCTGCCCCCGAACGAAGGCTGCGCGTTCCCTGGTATGTCCCGTTCTTCAACCCGGTGACCAAGTTCCTGATGGGCGCCGGCGTCCCATTGGGTCTCAACGGGCTGGTGACGACCCATGGCCGCAAGAGCGGCCTGCCCCGGACCACGCCCATCGCGATCGTTGAGGTGGGCGGCAAACGCTGGATCTGGGCCCCCTGGGGCGACGTCCATTGGGTGCGCAACCTGCGCGCCGCCGGTCGGGCCACCGTCACCATGCGCCGCCGGTCCGAAGAAGTCACGGCGACGGAGCTCGGTCCGATGGAGCGAGTCGCCTTCTTTCGCGACATCATGGCTCCGCTCGCGCGAAGTATTCCTTTTGGAGTCGCATTCATTCGGATCGCGGATGGGGTCGACCTCAATCATCCGCAGGATGCGGCGGAGGGGCGGCGGGTCTTCGAGCTCCACGCGCTTTGATGAACTGACCGGCGATCTGGGGCGGCGCCCCACCAGCTCACGCGAACAGCGTCTCGCCGACGAAGCCGCCTTCCGCCGCTCCGGGCGGCACCACGAAGATCGCCGAGCCGACGTGCCGGATGTACTCGTTGAGGACGTCGGTGGCCAGCGCCCGCTGCACGGCGATGAACTGGCTCGGCGAGCGCTGGTAGGAGAGGAAGAACAACCCGGCGTCGAGGCGGCCGTACGCGTTGTTGCCATCGACGTAGTTGTAGCCGCGTCGGAGGATGCGCATGCCCCCGTTGTTCGACGGGTGGGCAAGCCGGATGTGAGCGGCCACGTCGATCACCGGCGCCCCATCGGCCGTCGCCGCAAAGTCGGGCGCAGTGAACTCGTCGCCACCGGTCAGGGGGTTGCCGCCGCCCTTGGTGCGACCGAAGATCGCCTCTTGCTCGACCAGGCGGACCCGGTCCCAGGCCTCGATCAGCATCTCGATCTTGCGCACGACGAGGTATGTCCCACCCGCAGCCCACGCTGGTGCGCTCTCAGGCGTCAACCAAACGTGCTGGTCGACCGCCGCCTGGTCCTCGCCGAGGATGTTGTTGGTGCCGTCCTTGAAGCCCATGAGGTTCCGCGGGGTCTGCTGGGCAGACGTCGTCTTGGAGGTCCGCCCGAAGCCCATCTGCGACCAGCGGATCGCCGCTCGCCCGAACGCAATCCGCGACATGTTGCGCACGGCGTGAACGGCGACCTGCGGATCGTCGGCGCAGACCTGGACGCACAAGTCACCGTGGCTCCAGTTCGCCTTGAGCTTGTCGCCGACGAACGGCGGCAGGCGTTCCAGCTCCGGCGGCCGAGCTGCCGCAAGGCCGTACCGGTCGACCCCATCGCGTTCGAACAGCCCCGGTCCGAGCCCGATCGTCACGGTCAGGCCGCTTGCCGGCAGGTCCAGGGCCTCGCCCGTGTCGTCGGGTGGCGACTCGGGGTTGCCTCCGAGGGCTCCCGATGCACTGACCTCCAGGCCCTGGGTCATCCGGGCGGCGGCATACGTCCACTCGCGCAACAGGCTCGTGACATCGTCACGACTCGACCCGTCCATCATGTCGAACGCCGCGAAATGAAGGTGATCCTGGACGGGTGTGGTCACGCCGGCCTGGTGCGCACCGTGGAAGGGATAGACGGTCGACGACCCGCCCGCCGAACCTGGTCGTCCCGCGCCGGTAGACGACCAGGCGTTGATAAGCGGGCCTGCGAGACCGCCGGCAACGAGCCCTGCTGTGCCCGCGGCAGCTGCACCGAGCAATGTGCGCCGCGACAATCCCGACGCCGCAGGGGTTCCCCCGGACGTGCCATCGACGGTGCGCTCGGTTTCGGCCTCGGTCACGTCAGGATTGTGCTCGTCAACTGCGAAAGTGGTTCGGCCAGGGCATTGATCAGGTTGGTCAGGGTTCGCTTGTCGTCATCGGTCAATTCCCGATACGTCACGAACCCGTCTTCCAGGTTCCCGAACGTAGCGAGCTCCGTTTCGAGGGCAGCGTAGCCGTCGTCGATCCGACCGACCAGAGCCGCGCCGGCGTCCCCCTTCGAGCTCGCGAACTCCCGGACCAGGGTGAAGGCCAGTTTCGATCCTTCGACATTGGCAGCAAAGTCCCACAGGTCTGTGCCCGACCACCAGTCCTCTTCGCCCGTGATCTTGCCCGTCGCGACCTCGTCGAGCAACGCGATCGCCCCGTTGCTCAGCCAGTCGAGGCCCTGATCGTTGAGATAGGTCGTGAAGTCGTCCGAGTGGACGTAGTCGAACAGTTCGGTCACGTCGGCGACCAGCTGTTGCCCGATCTCGCCACGCTGTTCGGGAGACGAGGGCTCCCAGTCCTGCCAGGCGTCGGTCTCGCCGTCAGAGTTCAGGGAACCGGGCGCCGGCTCCCACAGGTCCTTCTCGATCCGGTGGAAGCCGGTCCATTCGAGACCCTCCGCCTTGGCGTCGATCTCGCGGTAGTCAATGCGTGGATCCAGGTCGCCGAGTGCCTCGGCCACTGGCTCGATCCGCTCGTAGTACGTCCGCACGTCGGCGAACTTGGCCTTGGCCTCGTCATCCTGCCCGCCGGCGTAGAGTGCCGCGAAGGCTTCGGTCGCCGGGACGAGTCTGGCAACCTGCTCCTTCACGAACGCCGCGTACAGGTCGACGGCCTCCTCCTTGATCTCGGCGTCCGGGCCGGAGATCGCGACACGGTCGCCGGTCACCGTGAACGGGTTGCGGCCCACGCCGACCCCGAGCATTCCCGGCTTGCACAAGGTCACGTAGTCACCGGGCTGCACGGTCGTCGTAAGCGTCCGGGACGCTCCCGGGGCAATGTTCTCGACCTCGCCGATGATTCGCAGGCCATCGGCGGCCATCAGGTAGAACTCGGTCACCCGGGTGCCTTGATTCGCGACCTCGAAGACGACGGTCCCGCTGGTCGCCTCCGCGGCCGAGACCTCGCAGGAATCCTCGGTCGACGTCACCGCGATCGCTCCCCCGCTCACGGCCGTGTTGGGAACACACGCCGCGAGGGCGAGCACGGAGGCGACGGCGGTCAGGGCAGTCCGGCGAGGCGCGGTGACGCTGTTCATGCTTCTCCTTGACTGATTGGCACGGCTGGCTTGACGCCTGGCGAGGGGACGGGGACCAGGAAACGGCGGACGAAGATCGACCCGACGATCACGAGGTACGTCGCCCAGGCCAGCACCTCGAGCCAGGTCATCTCGGGCGAGAACCCGAGGGTTCCCTTCAGGAGTGCGGCGAGGGCACCGTCCGGGGAAATGAGGTGGCCGACCGCGAACGCCCAACCGAACGGGAAGCCCGCCAACCCGACGGCGACCTGTCCCGTGGCGGCGTCGATCGGCGCGGCGGTCGTGAACGGTCCGGGCAGGACGCCGGCCTCCTGGAGGTCGTGGATGCCATAGGCGAGGACACCGGCCGCGACGACGATGAGAGCGGCGCTCGTCACCGTGAAGAACACACGCAGGTTGATCCGGACCATCCCGCGATAGATCAGGTACCCGAGAGCGACGGACACGAGCAGGCCGGCCGCCGCCCCGAGGATCGCATCGGGGCCGCCACCGAAGGAACGGACCATCGACCAGAGGAAGAGCGCGGTTTCGATGCCTTCGCGCGCGACCGAGATGAAGCCGATCGCCACGACGCCCCAGAGCCCGCCGGTCGCCACCGCGCGTGCCATCCCGCCTTCGAGCTCGCCCTTGAGACCTCGAGCCGCCCGCTGCATCCAGAAGACCATGTACGTGACCATGGCGACGGCGAGGATCGATAGCGACCCTCCGAGGACCTCCTGGGCCTCGAAGCTCAGCGTGTAGGCGCCAAAGGTGAGGATGAAGCCAATCCCGAGCGCGAGGGCGACCGCCAGCCCAACCCCCAGCCAGAGCCGAGGCAACACGTCCCGTCGATCGGAGCGGGTGAGGAACGCGATCAGGATGCCGACGACGAGGGCGGCCTCAAGCCCTTCGCGCAACCCGATGACGAACGTGGCGAACACGGCCTGTCGAACACTCCTGCAGGGATGCCTTTCGTGGAATACGCAAGGTACCTTGCATTCCGAGATGAGGTCAACCTGTCATCGCTCACCGGAGCGAGACCGATCGCCGGCCGAAGCCACGATCGGGGGCGATCGCGCCCAACCGGGGTACATTGACGTGCACGGCCCGCACTCCTCGCGCCGGGGCAGACAACCACGGATCTCCGGTCGCCGACGTCAGTCGCCCGCCTCTGAAAGGAAGCACCCTTGACGAACACCGTCTCCGAGGGGCCGCACGGACCACTCGCCAACGTGCTGGCCGTTCGCGGAGGCAAGGGCAGCGAGGGCGGCGGGCTCGAGCACCGGGAGGCGATCATCTACACGCTCGGCAAGGCAGCCGAGCTCGAGCACCTCGTCATGCTGCAGTACCTCTTTGCGGCGTTCTCGCTCAAGCAGAACGTCGGCGAAGGTGTCTCCGCGGAGCAGCTTGCCGCCATCCAGCGTTGGCGAAGGATGCTCCTGGAGATCGGCGAGCAGGAGATGCTGCACCTGGCGCTCGTCCAGAACCTGCTGACTGCCGTTGGCGCGGCCCCACGCTTCGCCCGTCCAAACTTCCCGATGCCGGCCTACAGCTACCCGGCGGGCGTCCGGATCGAGCTGCTGCCCTTCGGCGAAGCGGCCCTTCGGCACTTCGCGTTCCTGGAGCGGCCCGAGGGCATGGACGTCGAGGATGCCGATGGCTTCGAGGCGCTGGAGGAGGCCGTCGCTGTGCCTCACGACGAGCGTGACGAGATCGTCCCCCACCTGCAGGAGTTCGACACGATCGGACAGCTCTACCGGACGATCCAATCGGGCCTCGAGCGCCTCGCCGCTCGTGTCGGTCCGGAGCGGCTCTTCATCGGGCCCGCGAACGCCCAGGCGACGATGGAGCATTTCCGTTGGGAGGAGCTTGTCGCCGTCAACGACCTCGCGTCCGCTGCGCGGGCGATCGACACGATCGTCGAGCAAGGCGAAGGCGCTCGAGGTGAGTGGCGCGACGCCCATTTTGGGCGTCTGTTGACGATCCTCGACGAGTACCTCGAGATCAAGCGAGCGGATCCGAGCTTCGAACCCGCCCGGCCCGTCGTGGTCGCCAACGTGCGACAGCAGGCGACCGGCGTGGCGATGCCGCTCATCACCGATCCCGGAACGGCACGGTGCATGGACCTCCTGAACGTCGTCTACGAGGTCCTGCTCCAGCTCCTCTCTCGGTGTTTCGCGCATACCAATGAGTCACCGAAGCAGCTCAAGGTCCTGGCCGACGTCTCGGTGGGACTGATGTACGCAGCGATCAAGCCCCTCGGCATGGTCGTGACGAACCTGCCTGTCGGTCCTGGCGAGCCTGGGCTCACGGCCGGTCCCGGGTTCGAGCTCTTCTACCAGGTCGACTATCTGCTGCCGCACCGCGAGGCGGCCTGGGTCCTGATGGAGGAGCGGCTACGGGACGCAGCAGCGTTCGCTGTCCGCTGTGGACAGGCATGCTCGCCCGCGTTGTCCGTGCCGCTCGCCAACGTGGCGAAAGCATTGGACCGGTTCGCCGATCAGCTCGCCGCGGCGGCCTGAACGCGCGGCATGCGAAACGCACCCGGCGGCGGCGGGTTGATGCGGTCGTTCCGCCGCGATGCCTCGGTGACAGCCCAGAAGTTGTCGCCCGGGATCGCCGGTCGGATCTTCGGTTTCGCGGCCCCGTACCGACGCTGGTTGGCCGTCTTCCTTGCCCTGATCGTGCTTGGCGCCCTGCTGAGCGCCGCCACGCCACTCGTCTATCGCGGGATCATCGACGACGGGATCCTGGCCCGCCAGCCCGATGTGGTCGTCCAGCTGGCTGTCGTCCTTGCCGGCCTGGCGCTGGCCGAGGCGATCCTGTCGCTGGGTCAGCGATGGATCTCCGCACTGATCGGCGAAGGCCTCATCTTTCGAATGCGGACGTTGGTGTTCGCCCATTTCCAGCGCATGCCGATGGCCTTCTTCACCCGGACCCAGACGGGGGCGCTGGTGAGCCGGCTCAACAATGACGTGACGGACGCGCAGCGAGCGTTTACCGACACCTTGTCCTCGGTGGTCGGCAACCTGCTCGGCGTGGCGATCACCCTCGTCGCGATGGCGCTCCTGTCGTGGCAGATCACGCTGTTGGCGCTCGCCCTCCTGCCGGTCATCCTGCTGCCGGCCCGCTGGGTTGGTCGGCGGATCGCGGCCATCACCCGCGAGGCCTACGAGCTCAACGCCACGATGACCTCGACGATGATCGAACGCTTCAATGTGGCCGGGGCGTTGCTGGTGAAGCTCTTCGGCCAGCCAGCCCGGGAGTCCCGAGGCTTCGAAGACAAGGCCGGCCGGGTCAGGGACATCGGGGTCACGCGGGCCGTCTACACGCGAGTCTTCAGCGCGGCGCTCGTCTTTGCGGCCGCGCTGGCGACAGCTCTCGTGTACGGCTGGGGCGGCGTATTGGCGGCCTCGGGTGACCTCCAGGTCGGGACCCTGGTTGCCCTGACCGCCTACCTGAACCGGCTCTACGGTCCGCTCACGGCGCTTTCGAATGTGCAGGTCGACATCATGACCGCGCTGATCTCCTTCGATCGGGTCTTCGAAGTGCTGGACCTGAAGCCGTCCGTAGCCGAGAAGGCAGGAGCGGTGGCCATCCCGCGCGGACCTGCAACGGTCGAATTCGATCGCGTCGATTTCAGCTACCCGCGACCCCAGGAGGTTTCGCTGGCATCGCTCGAATCGGTGGCGGTGCTCGGCCAGACCCCATCCCAGCAGGTCCTGTTCGACGTGTCCTTCACGGTCCAGCCGGGCCAGATGGTCGCGCTCGTCGGCCCTTCCGGAGCCGGCAAGACCACGATCAGCCATCTCATCCCGAGGCTCTACGACGTGCGTGAAGGCTCGGTCCGGATCAACGGCGTCGATGTGCGGGACGCCACGTTCGAGTCGATCCATGCCGTCGTCGGGATGGTCACGCAGGACGCGCACATGTTCCACGACACGATCCGGGCAAACCTGCTCTTTGCGAAGCCCCACGCCAACGAGTCCGAGCTGATCGAAGCCCTGCGCGCGGCACAGATCCTGCCCATGGTCGAGTTGCTGCCGGAGGGCCTCGACACGCTCGTCGGCGACCGCGGCTACCGATTGTCGGGCGGAGAGAAGCAGCGCCTTGCGATCGCCCGCCTGTTGCTCAAGGCGCCCGATATCGTGGTGCTCGATGAGGCGACCGCGCACCTCGACTCCGAGTCGGAGGTTGCGGTCCAGCTCGCCCTGAAGCAGGCCCTCGTCGGGCGAACGTCCGTCGTGATCGCCCATCGGCTGTCAACGGTGCGAGAGGCCGACCTGATCCTCGTC
The DNA here is from genome assembly GCA_963809045.1 of uncultured Chloroflexia bacterium. Classification (GTDB taxonomy): domain Bacteria; phylum Chloroflexota; class Limnocylindria; order Limnocylindrales; family CSP1-4; genus SPCO01. The sequence continues at coordinate 1,002,466 of CAWEHW010000004.1, read as the reverse complement.
GTGGCCCAGGGACGGATCGTCCAATCCGGCAAGCACGTCGACCTGCTCGCCGCGGATGGCCTCTACGCGGAGCTGTACCAGACACAGTTCGAGATCCAGGCGGCGTCTGCGTCCGAGTAGTCGGCAACGACGCGTGGAGCCCGGTCGATTGCTACCTCCCTGGCTGAAGTGGCGCCGAGGGGAGTTGCACTGTGACGCGGAGCCCTCCACCGGCCCGAGGGCTCAGGCTGATGGTTCCGTCGTGTGCCTGGGTGATGCTCTTGACGATCGCGAGGCCGAGGCCGACCCCGGTGTGGTGGGTGCGGATGCGTTCCGCGCCGCGCTGGAACGGCTCGACGAGCGTGGCAGCCATCTGTGGGGAGAGCTCCCCGCCAGTGTTCTCGACCATGAGCTCCACGTGCCCGGGACGAACGCCGGTCGTGACCCAAACCGTGCCGTGTTCCGCCAGGTTGTGGACGATCGCGTTGTGGACGAGGTTGGTCGTCATCTGCAGCAGGAGCGCACGTGAGCCGACCGTTGGGGTGACGTCGCCGGAGGTCTCGATGGTGAGGCCGCGCTGTTCTGCGAGCGGTAGGAGCGTTTCGCTGGCCTCCTCCGCGACGAGCGACAAGTCGACGGCTTCGCGGGTGAAGGATCGCTGGTCGGTGCGGCTGAGCAGGAGCAAGGCTTCGGTGAGGTCGATTGCGCGGGTGTTTATCAAGCGGAGGCGTTCGACGAGGTCACCGGTATCGCGGTTCGGGTCGTTGCGAGCAACGTCGAGCAGTGTCTGGGTAATCGCCAGCGGGGTCCGCAGTTCGTGGGAGGCGTTGGCCGCGAATTGCTGCTGTTCGGTGACATGCGCCTCGAGGCGCGCGAGCATCGTGTCGAAGGCGTCGGCGAGTTCGCGGAACTCGTCGTTTCGGCCTTCCAACTGGATCCGGTGGGCAAGCGATCCGTCCGCGGCCAGACGCGTGGCTTTGGTGATGCGAGTCAGCGGTGCGAGCATGCGTCCGGCGAGCAGCCATCCGCCCAGCAGGCCGAATACCAGCAGGAACGCCAGCGCGGTGGCAGCCCTCGGGGCAAACGCGTCCTGGAGGTCGGTGCGGTTCGGCCCCAACATCGCTGGCGCGTTGACGTCGGGGACGTACCGCAGCAGGAAGACCCACACGACCGCGAGCAGCAAGGCACCGGCGACCATGAGGAAGCCGGCGTAACTGAGGGTGAGCTTGAGGCGCACGCTCAGGCCGGGCGCTCTATCCATGCTCGGTCCCCACACCTGGGGCGTCTGTTCCCGTGGCGATGCGGTAGCCGACGCCGGGCACAGTGGCAATCAGCCACGGTTCGCCGAGCCGTTTGCGCAGCGCCGACACCGTGATCCGGACGGCGTTGGTGAACGGGTTGGCGTGCTCATCCCATGCTCGCTCCAGGAGTTCCTCGGCGCTGATGACATCGCCTTCGGCGGCAACGAGAAGCTCGAGCACCGCGAACTGCTTCCTGGTCAGCGCGACGTACCGGCCGTCCCGGTAGACCTCACGACGAAACGGATCGACACGCAGACCGGCGATCTCGCGGACGGGCGGCCGGTGGTGGGCACGCCTGCGGTCCAGTGCTCGAAGACGGAGCACGAGTTCCTGTAGCTCGAAAGGCTTGGTCAGGTAGTCGTCTGCACCGAGCTCGAAGCCGGAGGCCTTGTCGCCGAGCCGGTCGGCGGCGGTGAGCATGAGGATCGGCATCCCGCTGCCCGCGGCGACGATGCTTGCGGCGACCTGGTCGCCGGAGGGCCCTGGGATATCGCGGTCGAGGACGGCGATGTCGTAGGCGTTGATGCCCAGCAGTTCCAGGGCGGTGTCGCCATCGCCGGCGATGTCGGCAGCGATCGCTTCCAGACGTAAGCCATCGCGGATGGCCTCGGCCATGTAGGGCTCGTCCTCGACGATCAAGACACGCATCCCTCGATCCTACGGGCCGCGAGCATTTCGTCGGCGTATGAAAAACCACATACGTGCTGGCAACACCTCGCGCCCTTCACTGCGGGCATGAACCACATTGCGCCAGCACCAGCAGCTCGCCGCTTTCGCACGCTCGGCCTGGTCGGCCTTGCAGTCGTCATTGCTGCGATCGTTGGGACCCTCGGCAATCAGTCACGGTCGTCTTCGGCTGTCTCCTTCGCGGACATTCCTCGAGACGAGCACGGCGGGAGCACAACCCAGGATGCCGCCGCGGTTGCCGAGGATGATGGTGCCGTCACCGAGAAAGACGGCGTCCTCCCCAAGGGCGTGACGGTGTTCGATGACCAGTATCCCGGCGTCGCCAACCTCGACACCAACCTGCTCCACGCCCTGCGCGAAGCGGCGTCTGACGCCGCTGACGAGGACATCGCGATCAAGGTGAACAGTGGGTGGCGTTCACCCGAGTACCAGGAGCAACTTCTCCGCGAAGCGGTCTCCAAGTTTGGCTCGGAGGAGGAGGCTGCACGACTCGTCGCCACTCCGAGCACCTCGGCTCACGTCTCCGGCGACGCCGTCGACATCGGGCCGTTCGATGCGAAGGTGTGGCTCGCCAGGCATGGCGCCACGTACGGGTTGTGCCAGATCTACCGCAACGAATCCTGGCACTACGAGCTACGCCCCGAAGCCATCGGCCTCGGTTGCCCTCCCATGCTTGCCGACCCCGCCCATGCGCGGTTGCAGCGTTGACCCGCGTTGCGGCAGCGCGTGGGCCCCTGCGTCTCGCGTTCGCCCAGGACGCTCCAGCCATGCTGCCTGGGAGCGAATGACACGGACCTGCAATCGGATGCCGGCGACCCTTGCCCGTAGAGAGCCTTGCCCACCCGCATGCTGGATCTCGGTGCCGCATCGCGGCCCACGCCGATACGACTACCGAGGAGTGACCAATGTCGAAGATCGAGGAATCCATTGACGTGAAGGTGCCCGTCCGGGTGGCCTACGACCAATGGACGCAGTTCGAGGAATTCCCGCGATTCATGGACGGGGTCGAATCCGTCGAGCAGGTCGACGACACGAACCTCCACTGGGTCGCCAAGATCGGTGGGATCCGCAAGGAGTGGGACGCGGAGATCACCCAGCAGGAACCCGATCAGCGGGTCGCCTGGAAGTCCACCACTGGCGCCGAAAACGGCGGGGCCGTGGACTTCCATCGGCTTGACGATCAGCTGACGCGGATCACCCTGACGATGGACGTCGAACCGGAGGGCGTTGTCGAACAGCTCGGCGACGCAGTCGGCGTTCCGGCACGCATGGTGTCGGGCGATCTCGAGCGCTTCAAGGAATACATCGAACGCCAGTCGGCAGCGACCGGGGGTTGGCGAGGGACCGTCGAGCAGACCGACACCTCGGGTTGACCTTGTCCGGGGACGACGGGCGGCTGGCTTCGGCCGGCCGCCTCCGATCCTCGATCAGGCGGTCTTTACCGACTCTCGAAGGTCGGCGTTGCCATCGCCTTCTTCCGTCCACCAGTCGGCATGCTCCGCGTCGAGGCGGATCAGCGCGACATCCTCGTCATCCGGCCCATTCGGGAACCAGCGCTCCAGCTCGGGAAGCCAGTACTGCTTCTTGAGTTCGGCGTCCGATTCGATCGTCGCGCGTCCGCTGACAGAAACGAACGTGTAGCCCTCCTCGGCGCGATAGGCGGCCACCGCGGATGGGTCCGCGCGCAATTCCGCCACGAGACGCCCCGTGCGTGGAGCAAAGAACCACGAGCGACCGTCCCATTCGACCTGGCCGTTGTTCGACATGGGCCGGGCGTGAAGTTGGCCCCCCTCGCCACGGGTTGCGAGGAAACAGAGGTCGATTTCGCCGATGATGGCGGCGATCTGCGAGATGGCCTCGCGGCCCGAAACGTCGGTCATGACTTGGTGCCCTCAACTGCGGCGGTGGTGGATCCCCAGCGTGCGCGACGACATCCGCTGGTGTGGTCGCAACCACGACCGACGGCGCTGCAGGTACATCGCACGGCGCGGTCTTCGACCAGCTTCCGTGCCCGACAGCCTAGGAGAGCACTCGCCGCACGGCCCCCGGCAGGTTCTTGTTCCACCAGTGGCCGTAACGGCGGTAGACGGCGGGGTCCCGGTCGGCGAGAAAGATCACGAGGTCGCGCGCCTCTGCCTCGAGCCCGCTCCACGCCTCCTCCGGAAGATCGTGGAACGCTGTCGCCTCGATCCCCCTCTCGACCGGCCGCCAGACCCCGGCGACGTAGCCATCGACCAAGAGCGTTGGCAGGACGTCGCCGTTATCGCGCATGACCAACTTGCGGTAGTCGGGCGGGACGATTCGGCTGCGGTCCTTGTAGGCGAGCAGCGTGCTGTCCCACATGGCCATCAGCCGGGGCGGGGCCGGTGCATCGTCCGGCGGGAACTCGCCTCCTGGCACGTCGAACAGTTCTTCGCCGTCCGGCCCCTCCAGCCGAACCAACTCGTCACCGAGCTCCGCCAGGGCCTCCCTGGCCGGCGGTCGGTAGATCGTCGAGAACTGGGCGAGGTCCTGGACCGACGCCGGGCCGAATCCCTCGAGGTACCGCCGAGCGAGCCGCTGCATCGATGCGGTTTGATCCGTCGCCGGGTCCGCGCGCGCCGCGACGTATGACGGTCGCGCGCCGAACGACCACGGCCCGCCGGTCGGGTTGTGCCACATGGGCCCGTACTGACGGAACGCCCACCACACACCGGGCTTTTCGGTCGCACCAAGCCGCTCGTCCAGCCACGCCTCGGCCTCGGCGTTCGTGCGCGGTTCAGCCGCAAACGCGAGGATCGCCGGCATCAGGGCGTCCGCTTCGGCGATCGTCAGGCCGGTGCGGGTGAATCGGCGATCGAGGAGGCGGGCCGCGCGGAGAGTCCGCTGCATCGCCAGGTGGAAGGCTGGGTAGTCGGCGACGTCCACGGCATGGAGCGTGATCCGCAGGAGCTGCCCTTTGACGATCGCAGCATCCGCGAACGCGCGATCGAGATCCAAGGGGTCGAAGCGGGCCAGCCGATTCCAGAGCGCGATGTACGGCGTCGCGGGCTCCTGGGCCTGCAGGGCGACAATCCGGTGCACAGCTTCGACCACCCCGAGCTCCTCGCGGCGAAGCAGCATCTGGCGGGCAAGCGTCGCTCGATTGAGCCCTCGAGCCGTAACCTTCACGCTGGCCAATCTACTGTGCGGACAAACCGAGGGTTAGCCGCGCCCCACGATCTCCGCTCGACGTAGCCCGACTTCTTGGACAATCTGCGCGTTGTGGATCGATCGGTGTTCGATGTCGCGGGCGGATTGGATGGCCTCGGGCGTTTGGCCGACGACGTGGTGAGCCACGCCTTCAGCCATGGTTTCCATCCACAGCACACTCTGCGGCTCGCGGCGTACTGGGCGGAGGCGCTGAGTGGCCCGACGACCTACACCAACGCCTATGGCGACGAGACATCGGTCGTGCGGATGCACAGCGGCAACGGGGTGCATGAGGAGATGGACCTCCGCGCGTGACCACGGCGTGCGATCGACCGACCACGGCCAGGACACGATGGAGCGGGGTCACGCAGCCCGCCCACGGGCTTTACGAGACACAAGTTTCCGCCATCGCGCACCCCTCCTTTGGCGCGAGGGTGACAGGGCCGCTCGGGTGCCGTAACGCTCCAATCCCTGTTTACGACGTTCAGGGAGTCGCCGACGCGAGCAGCGCGTCATCGCCCCTCGCTCGACCCTGTCCTCGCCGTCATGCGCTGCCGGCCACGTCGGCCCGCGTTGGTGCCTGACGAGCGATCCCCAATGGCGACTTCAGCAGAGGTCGACCACGTAATAGACGGCAACGGCGTGCGGGTAGTAGGTCCGCGTCCCGGTGAATGAACCCGCGCCAGCGTCGAACTGGCGATCGTTGAGCAGGCTCCGATGCTTGGGGCTGCTCCACCAGTCTCGAGCCCAACGGCTCGGGGCCTGCCAGGCGGAGTGCCAGGCGATAGCCTCGCCGATGTTGCACCATCGGATGCCCGCGGCCTTGAGCGCCCTCTTGGCTGGGGCCAGGTCATGCGTGAAGTACCCGTCAAGCACCATGTCGCGGGCCCGGGCAGCGGCGACGCGACAAAGGACGGTCAGTGTGCGCAGGTCGGCAGGTTCGCGGCGGGCATTGACGGCCTTCGTCATGTCCGCGCATCGCTCGGCGGACGTTGCGGCCGCTGATGTCGTCGGGATGGCGGAGGGAAAAACCAGGATGATTGCGGCGAGCGCGGCGCTGAGGAATGGTCGGCGGTTCATGAAGATCCGATCGGGCTAATCGAAGGTTCTGGGATGAGATTTCATCCTGCCGGGCCCGACAGGACCCGTCGAGTACTTCCGAATGGCCCCACCTACGCCAGACCGCATGGCACCGCCCGGCCGACAGCGAAATCGGTGCAGCTGGGCACCGTTCGGGTCATGCCACGGTCGCGGCGCCGGTACGGGACGCGCGCCGCGGCGCCGGCAACAACGCTCCAGGCAACGGGAGCGCGAGCGGCTATCCCTGGGCTATTGCGACGTGATCTCCACGAAGCAGATCTTGTTGTTCTGCGCGCCCGACGCGTTCGCGATCGTGATCCTCCCATCGGTCACCGTGACGACCTGCGTGCCCTCGATCCATCGATTGCTCGTGGTTGGGGTCCCGTTCACGGTGAGCACGCCCTCGACTGCGGTCCTGAAGACGCTGTCGATGTAGCTCGCGTCGCCAGACACGATCCGGACGGAGTAGGTGCCATTCGGCACGCCGATCTCCCAGACGGCGTTCGGGAGCGAAGGCTTCTGCAGATGGGTCAGCGTGTCGTATCGCTGATCCGGCGAGTTCGCCGCGTCACGGTCGCGGGTCTCGACGTTCGTCGCGTTCCAGCCGTAGGAGTACCCGTTCCCGCGGTTGGCAAAGACCGCGCCGTCATCATTGAAGTAGCCCGCTGGCACAAGCGAAGCTGCGGGCTGGAAATTCACTTTGATGGCCACGGCAGTCGGCGCGCTTGAAAAAAGCCGGCTGCCTGGGATCACGGCCTTGGGCGTCGACGAGCTGCTCCAGAGCAGTTTGGCGACGGCACCCCCACCGTTCTCGAAGTACTCCATCCGGATGTCGTAGCGCTGGCCGGCGGTGAGGGCAATGGTCCCGCTGTTCTCGGTCAGCGCATGGTCGGTCCAGTTGTCGACGACCAGCTGGTTGTTGATCCACAGCCGGACGCCGTCGTCGCTCTGGGTGAAGAATTGATATGTCTGCGAGAACTGGGGTTGGACTTGACCCGTCCATCGGACGCTGAACGTGTCGGCGCCGATGCCGGCGACGGGAGCCCCGGACCCCCAATCGAAGTTGACGGTCTGGTCGACCCGCGACACGGTCGCGCCGGTGAAATTCTGGTTGTCGTAGTAGACGGCGGAGAGCCCGTTGCCCGTCCCCGTCGGATTCGCCTGGTACGTCGCCGTATACGTCGTGTTGGCCGACGGCGTCGAAATGGTATGGAGCGCCGCGCCACCATCGGACCAGCCCTGGAACGCGTAGCTCGACGAGCCGGAGGTCTGCGGGGTGACCGCTTCGATGGTTCGCTGGATGCCCACCACGGCATCGAAGCTCACTGGCATCGTCATGGGCTGGCCGTCGATCCTCACCTGGAGGCCGGGCGGGCTCGTCGCGACGGTGAGTCGGACCACGCGCGGGAGCACGTCACGGACCGTGGTATGAGTCAGACCGGCGGAGTCACGGACCGTCAAGTGGATCCGGTACCAGACGTTGGCTTCTGGATGGCCGGTCGTGGGGATCACGAACGAACCGCTCCTTGATCCAGTCGTCGGCTGGATGAACGGGTGCGAGTGCGTATCGTGGTGGAACACGACCTCCCAGGTGAAGGCCGACGCGGGAAGCGTCCCGTCCTGAGGATCAGTTCCCGTACCCGCGAAGTTGATCGTCTGTCCGCCCGAATAGAGGGTGCCGGCCGTGGGCTGGGTGATCGTGCCTTGTGGCGCCTGGTTCGACGAGACGGTCAACACCGCCTCGTTGCTGGTGGCGGAGCCGAACGAATTGGTGACCGATGACTCGGAAGCGCGCTCCATTATCGGCAGCCTGGGCCGATGCCAACGTATAGCTCGACGCCGTCGCTCCGGCGATGTTGGCGCCGTTGCGCTGCCATTGGTACGAGAGCGGCGATGCGCCCGACGCGGTAACCGAGAACGTTGCCGGCTGGCCCGCTCCGACGGTCATCGCGGCTGGTTGTGTCGTGATGCTCGGCGGCGTATTGGCGTAGGTGATCCTCACGACCGTGCCGGTCGAGCTGCCGGTGCCGCGTGCCAGGTAGTAGAGCGCTCCGTCCGACGAGACCTTGAGGTCAACCGGCGCCGAGATTCCGCCGGCAAACAGGGAGACCGAGTTGTTGGACGGCTCGAGCTTGTAGATCCAGCCGTCGCAGTAGTCGGCGAAGAAGTAATCGCCGTCGTAGGAGGACGGGAACGGTGATGCCCCGGTCGGACTGTAAAAGGCGCCGCCAGTGATGGCGCACCCGTTGGGCGCTGCACCGCCATGGTCGTAGGCAAAGATGGGCGCGCGGAAACGTGGATTTGTCGTGTTGCCCTCGGTGTCCGGCCAGCCATAGTTGGCCCCTGCCACGCCCTCGTCGATCTCCTCCCACGTGTCCTGGCCGACGTCGTTGATGAGGATCCGACCTGTCGTCGACTGCACCGAGAACGTGTACGGATTCCGAAGTCCCAGGGCCCAGATCGCGCGGTTGACGCCGGTCGCCGTCCCATAGAACGGGTTGTCACTCGGGATCGAGCCGTCGGCGTTGATCCGCAGGACCTTGCCGAGGAGGTTCGAAAGGATCTGCGCATTCGCTCCATCCGCGTTGTCGCCGACGGCCGCGTAGAGCTTGCCGTCGGTGCCGAAATGGATGGCACCGCCGTTGTGATTCGTTGCTCCCGAAAGTGGATTCAGCTCGAGGATGACGACTTCGCTGCCAGGGACGGCAACGTCGCCGTTGGCGGTAAAGCGGCTGATGCGGTTGTGGACATTCGGCGTCGTAGCCGTGTAGTAGACGTAGACAAACTGGTTGGTCGCAAAGTTCGGGTGGAACGTGACGCCGAGCAAGCCCCGCTCGCCTGATGCGTTGACCGGGACGGTCAGGAACGGCGTCGCCAACAGCGACCCATTCTTGACGACGCGCAGGCTGCCGCCTTGCTGAGCGACGAAGAGACGCCCGTCGGGCGAGAACTCCATCGCTGTCGGGTTGGCCAGGCCGCTCGCGACGACGGTTTCGGCGAAGCCCGCAGGCACTGACGCACCATTCGCGTTCGGCGGCGCAAGCGCGAGGAGCGCGATCGGCAGGACCAAGGCAAGGCCCTTCGTGCGGAGGCTGACGGCGTGGCGCAACGACGCGTGGCCCATGTGTCGGTCCTTTCGACGCTGGCAGAGCAAACGGCGAGCGATGCCCTCGTGTGGTCGCTCAGCGGGCGCCCTGACGTGCGCGAAGTCGGGCGGTTCAGAGTGCATTGAGCGCTCTGAGTGTTGCGGCGCAACGGATCGATGGTCTCAGGGCCGTGATTCAGCCCAAGCGTAAAACGGTCGACACTGATTACAACCCCGTACCAACGGTGCACTCGTGCATCTGGTGGGGCGCTCTCGCACCGGGGTTCGTGGACTTCGCTGCGGTTGCATTCGTTGGGGTCATCGTCGGCGGCCTTGTCTTGATGCTCGTCGGCGTGACCGCCTACTCGTGCACTGCGGAGCTCCGTGACGGACGGCGAGAATGCGCTGCGTGGGAACGGCCCTCATCGGCTCCAGGCGCCAATTCGTCGACTGTCGCGGGACTGCAAGGCGCTCGAAGCGGGCGGCTGGCCATCGCGGATCGATTCAGGTCCCACACTCCGCCCCATGCGTGACGCGGATAACAATCCAGACGACGAGCTTGCCGACGCAATCGAGAGCCTGCGCGTTGCGACGGGACGACGCGAGCTCGCCCGGCCCGGCAGCCGAGAATATGAGGACGCCCTCACGACCGAAACGTTGTTGAACAGCCTCGTTCTGGATCTCGTCCGTGAACGAAACCGGACTGGCTCGCTGAAAGGAGCTGCACCATGGCCGTCAACCCACAGGCGTCTTCGTCGCCAGTCCTGAAGCTACTGGAGCCTGATGAAGTGCTTCATGCGCAGGCGAGCGCCGAGGACGCCGTGATGTTGGTGACCGATCGGCGCCTGGCCGTCGCCAGGACGGATCATCGGTTTGACCTCGATATCCCCTTCGAGGACCTTCGCCGGGTGCAGTTCGATATCGAGCGATCCCGACCCGCGACCCTGGTTCTCGTCCCGGAGTCTCCAGCCGCACCGCCGCAGGTCCTGTCCATTCCGCCCGATCAGTACGAGGCCACGGCGGAAGCGTTGGCGCTGATCGGTCAGCGCATCTATGGGCAGTCCTGACCTCGGACACAAACAGCCCAACGTCAGCCCGCGAGGCTGGCCCAGGCTCTCGGGACGAGTTGAGGATGCCTAGGCGCAGATCGTCCGCGAGGCGCATCGCGATGCAGCAGGGCCGGAGCGCATGCCCGGGCAGTTGGCCTTCCGTCAGGTCAAGCGCGGTCGAGAGTGCCGCCAACAACCGGCCGGTCGGAATGGCCTGGGATCCGTCGTCCGGGCTCGGCCCAGCTCTCATCACATGGCGGGAGGGCGAGCTGGTGCCGACGTTGATCGATCGACCTCGAGCGCAGGCGACGCCGCGCTCAGCGACTTGCCGGCCCGACGCATCTGTTCGGCGTGCCCGAACGCATACTCGTCATGAGCTTCACCAGCACGGACAGTAAACCCGCCAAACGTCGAGCTGCCGATCGGTCGTGGGCCACGACGCTTGCCGCGGGTCTGAATGGCCTCCTCGCCGGAGGGATCACCCTCGGGGTTGGGCATCTCGTGGCCGCGGTCATCGCCCCAGCGGCATCACCGCTGCTCGCCGTCGGCAGTACGTTCATCGACCTGACGCCCGAGTGGCTCAAGTCATTCGCGATTGCCACGTTCGGTGAGAGCGACAAGGTCGCCCTCCTGGGTGGACTCGCGATCACGTTCGCGCTTCTTGCGGTTGGGATCGGCTTGGTGTCGATCCGCCACGCACGAGGGGCCATCGCCGCCGTCGCCGTGTTCGGCGTTGCGGGCGCGCTCGCAGCATTCGCCCGTCCCGCCGCCGGAGTGGCCAGTGTGTTGCCAACGATCATCGGGGCAGCCAGCGGGATCGTTGCCCTGGCATGGCTCGGTACTAACGCCGAGTCAGTCGCCTCTAGACCGCCCCAGGCCGACGGTAGTCGTCGTCGGTTCCTCGCGGCGGCCGTGGTGGTCGGGGTCGTCGGTGCATCCTCCGGCGTGCTCGGCGTCGTGGTCACTCGGTGGCGAGCCGCAGCCGCCCTTCGTGACCGGCCGGGCAAGGTCCCGATCCCGCTGGACCCCGGGCCGACGATCCCGGAAGGCGCTGACCTCCGGATCCCAGGCGTCACGCCGTTCGTCACCGCGAACGACGCGTTCTATCGGGTCGACACCGCGCTCGAGATCCCGGTCGTGGACGTCGATGCCTGGCGGTTGCGCGTCCATGGAATGGTCGAGCGCGACGTCGAGCTGACCTATTCGGAGCTCCTTGAACTCCCGACGATCGAACGCGACATCACGCTGACCTGTGTCTCCAACCAGGTCGGTGGCAGGTACGTCGGCAACGCGCGGTGGATCGGTGTCCCGCTGGCCACGATTCTGGAGCTCGCGGGCCCTGGACCGGACGCCGACCAGATCGTGTCGACCTCGGTCGACGGCATGACCATCGGCACGCCAACGGCCGTGGCACTCGATGGCCGTGACGCGATGCTCGCGGTTGCGATGAATGGCGCGCTGCTCCCGCCGGTTCACGGATATCCCGTCCGGATGGTCGTGCCCGGTCTCTATGGCTATGTGTCCGCCACGAAATGGCTCGTCGATCTCGAGCTCACCACATTTGGCAGCTATGACCCGTACTGGGTTCAGCGCGGTTGGGCGGCCGAAGCGCCGATCAAAACGATGTCCCGGATCGACGTCCCCAAGCCGCTGGCACGCCTCCAGTCCGGCCGCGTCGCGATCGCCGGCGTCGCCTGGGCGCAGCATCGTGGCGTCGAACGGGTGGAGGTCAGGATCGACGGAGGCGGGTGGATGGCGGCCCGATTGGCGGACACCGATTCCATCGATACCTGGCGTCAGTGGGTCTATCAATGGGATGCCGTTCCGGGCAATCACGCGCTCGAGGTTCGTGCCGTCGATTCGACCGGAGTGATCCAAACGGACGTCCGCGCCGAACCCTTTCCGAGCGGCGCCACCGGGTGGCACTCGATCGTCGTCACCGTGACATAGCCGCTCACCCAGCTCCCGCACGCATGGTGCTGCTGGGTAGCCGCCTGCAACCACGCCGACGGCTTCGTCGACGTCCACCCCAGAGGAGTTACCTATGAACACGCCCAAATGGACTCGCGCCCTCGCCGGGTTCGCCATCACGGCAGCGCTCGTCGCCGCCTGCAGCACTGGCGCGGCCAGCTCCGCTCCGTCGGCAGCACCCGAATCGATGGCTCCGGCACCCAGCAGCGCGATGATGGATGAACCGTTCGGTCCGGCCTGCGCCAGCGTCCCAGCCGACGGTGCCGGCAGCTTCCAGGGCATGGCCATGGATCCGGTCGCCACAGCCGCCTCCAATAACCCGGCCCTCACGACGCTCGTGACAGCAGTCACTGCGGCCGGCCTCGGGGACACGCTCAACACGTCCGAGGACATTACGGTGTTCGCGCCGGCTGATGCCGGGTTCGCAGCCATGGACAAGGCAACGCTCGATGCGGCCCTGGCCGACCCGAAGGGCCTCCTCACGACCGTCCTGACCTACCACGTGGTCCCCGGTCGACTGGCTCCGGACGAGCTGGCGGGGACCCATACCACGCTTCAGGGCGGTGACCTGACGGTCACCGGGAGCGGCGAAGACTTCACGGTCAATGGATCCGCCAAAGTCGTCTGCGGCAATGTCCAGACCGCGAACGCCACGGTCTACATCCTCGACGCAGTCCTCCTCCCGCCGGCCAGCTGACCGTCGCTATCGGAAGCATTGATCCCCGGCCACCACCTTCGTGCGGTGGCCGGGGCACCATTCGTGGAGGCTCATCCTGATGTCCGTGTGGGTCCGACAATCTGGATCCCGACCGGCCGGCGTTCCGCCGTGGTACCGACCGGAAGGAACGCAGCCGGCAGGCCGGCGAGGTTCCCGGCCCCTGGCAGTGCGGTGTTACCTCCCCGGATCGGGGGACCTCGCCGAACTCCGATTCAAATGTGCACGTACTTAGCGTTCACGAGAGCCAGCCGAGGCTTGGCCCTATCTGTCGTGTCCCAGGCGCTCGAAGCAGGCTGCTAGGGCGCCTCGATGGTCAGGACGCCGTCCATGCCCGGATGGAGCGTACAGACGAAGTCGTAAGAGCCAGGCTCAGGCGCCGCGAACGTGATCGTCTCGGACGCACCAGCGGGCACCACGGTGGTCGTGGCCGCCCCGATCGGGTCATCAAAGGTGAGATTGTGCGGCACGGTCGCGCGATTCTCGAAGACGATCGAAATCTCGCCGCCGCCGGGCGCTGCCGCCTCGATCGGATCGAACACGAGGGCGGCGCCCGGGTCCGTGCCGATCGTCAGACTGGCGCCCCCAGCTCCGCCCTCCCCGCCGGGGGCGGAGGCGCCGGGGCTGGCGCTTGGGCTCCCTGCGCCGCCACCGCCGCCGGAGCCGACCTCGGTCGAAGGACCGATGCGGTACACCGCACCAGCGGACAGGCTCGTCACGTACAAACGATCGTCGGGGCCGCGCACGATGTGGGTGACGATGCCGAAGCCCGTCCCCACGAGATAGTCGGCGCTCTCGCCGACGTCGCCCTTGGCGTCGTTGTCGTCGACACCGTCTCCCAATCCCTGGTCATCCCCGAAGTCGAAGCCGGCCCCGTTTCCCGCGAGCGGATACCGGTACAGTCCATCGGTCAGGACTGTTCCCAGCCATGCCGTATTCGTCGAGCTCTCGCCGAAGACGTTGTCGGTCACGAATGCGATCGAGGTCACGGCGACCGGATACTTCCAGGAGAAGACCGGCGGCACGTACTGGCTGCCGGGTAGCTGCACCATCTGCTGCTTGGCTCCCTCGGCGTCGGTCGCGAGCCCATCCGGCGGGAAGTCCGGGTTGTCGAGGCCGTCCTCGGACGCGACTTCGAGATCGCGGTACTCCGCCATCCGCTCCGGCGGGCCGATCAGCTGAATCCAGCCCGAATTCGCCCCGGCGGACAGGATGTTCACCTCGTCCCAGCTGTCGTCACCGTTCTCGGTCTGCCACAGAGCGCCGGTGTTGGGGTGGATCGCCAACCCGAAGCTGTTGCGCACGCCATATGCCCAGATCTTCGCGAGGTTCTCGCCGACCTCGCCGCCGGCGTTGGCCGCCGCCTCCACGAAGGGGTTGTCGTCTGGCGTGGAACCGTCGTCATTAAGGCGCAGGACGACGCCGGCTAGATCCGCATCGGTCGCCTCCGCGCCCTCCGCGATGTTCTGCAGCTGCCCGCGCAGGTTCTGGTCGCCGTTGACGATGTACAGCTTCTCATCCGGCCCGAACACGATCGGTCCGGCATCATGATTGCCTCGGACGCGTCCGGACGTGTCGCTGTCAAGCGTATTGCTGCGCATTGCCACGATCGGGCGGTCGAAGGTCAGGGCGGTGCCGTCCCATCGGAAGCGGTCCACCCGGTTACCGAGCTCCGGCACGGCGGTCTCCTCGTCGGTGTCGGGGCCGAGTCGTCCTTCGTCGCCCTCGCCTTGACCGCTTGCCGTCCAGTACAGGTAGACGAAGCCGTTCTCGGCGAAACGCGGGTGGAGCGCCATGCCGAGGAGCCCGCGCTCGTCGAAGAAGTTGACCGCAAGATCGATGACCGATTCAGTGGCCTGGCCACCCCGGACACGGATGACTCGGCCGGTCGACTTCTCGGTCACGAACAGGTCGTCGGCGCCGATGACGGCCATCGCCGTCGGCTCGGTCAAGCCGTCGACGACAGTCTCCACGCCAAGCGCCACGTCGGTCATGGCGGGACCCTGGGCCGGGGCCTCGGCTGACCCGGACGGGGCGGCCGATGGCGCCGGGCTACCCGATGGCTCGCCCGAGGCGCCGCTTTGGAATTCCGGGCCGTAGGTCCAGCCAGCGCTCTGATCCTCGCTGGCGCAGGCGGCGCCGACCAGTCCGAGGACAAGCAGGACACCACCGAGGCGCAGGGTCTGGCGAAGGACCATGGCAGGACAGTGGCAGGCGCCGCGCCGCAGCGGACTCGCAAGTCACGCCACAGGCTTGCATCGGTGTCGCACTCCCGGGCCTCGCGCTCAACCCGACGCCAGTCCCCTAGTCAAAGCCACGCGATCCACCTGCGGACGGACGATCTGGCGGGCCGGCGGCGCGGTCACGTGCGATGAAGTGGCTCGCCAACGTCGCCGTCAGATAGCCGAAGACGGCAAGCCCGAAGAGCGACAACAGCCAGCCGAGGACCATGCCCTCGCCCGTTGCAGGTGCCGAGGGCGCGCCGGTCGTCATCGCGTACGCCGTCCACCAGAACGCCTCGCCATAGTCGCGGATCGACGACGGGTCCGGGTCGGCGACGCCTTGCGCGGCGAGCGACGTCGGCGACTCGAAGAATGCCATCCCAGCGGAGCCAACGACCATGACCAGAGCGGTCGCGGCGACGAGATAGCCGACGCCGCGTCGGGCAGCGGTGGCACGAAGCGAGGCGAGTCCGCGGTTGATGCCGGTGACGAGCCGAAGCATTCCCACACCACGGACCACCCGGGCGGCGCGGAGGACGCGGAAGACCGACGCGATCCGAAGGATCCGAAACGCCGGCAGGACGAGCGACAGGACCGTCAGCCAGTGCGTCCGGAGGTATCGGCTCTTGATCGGCGCAACCGTGAATTCCAGCAGGAAGTCGAGGACGAAGATGCCCCAGATGATCCACACGGCAACTTCGAGAGACGGGGGCAGTCCGCCGCCCACGAATTCCACCATGAGCAGACCGATCCAGCCGGCCGAGAGCAGGATCATCGGGCCTTCGAGGGCCGCGTCGATCTGCTCGAGCAGCGACTGACGCTCCTCGTGAACGGCTCGTTCGCGATCAGGAGTCACCGTCATAAGGTAGCGTTTTGGGGTGACATCCTTGCCGATCCTACCCGTCGACCGCCTGCTGGCTCCCTTCCGGGAGTTCGCGCGGATCAACGCATCGAGCGGCGTGCTTCTCATAGCGGCCGCAGCGATCGCCCTCCTTTGGGCGAACTCCCCGATCGCTACGTCGTACGAACAGCTTTGGGCGACGAAGATCACGATCGACGTCGGTGGCATGACCCTGTCGGAGTCACTGCTCCACTGGGTGAACGACGGCCTGATGGCGATCTTCTTCCTCGTCGTCGGCCTGGAGATCAAACGCGAAGTCCTGGTCGGGGAACTCACCTCAGTGCGACGGGCGACTCTGCCGATCGCCGCAGCTGTCGGGGGTGCCATCATCCCGGCGGTGATCTTCGTCGTCGTCGCCAGCGCCGGCGCGGGAACCGCCGGCCGCGGTTGGGGCATACCGATGGCGACCGACATCGCGTTTGCGCTCGGGGTGCTCGCGCTGCTCGGCAACCATGCGCCGCTTGGGCTGCGGATCTTCGTCACGGCGTTTGCGATCGTTGATGACCTTCTGGCGGTCCTGGTCATCGCGCTCTTCTACACGGCCGATCTCTCGCTGGCGGCCCTCGCGATCGCAGCGGCCATCATCGTCGCGCTCGTCGTTGCGAACCGACTCGGGGTTCGCCGCCCGATCGTCTATGGCTTGCTGGGCTTCGGGCTGTGGCTTGCCGTCTTCCAATCGGGGATCCACGCAACCGTGGCGGGGGTGCTCCTCGCACTCACGATCCCTGCCACGACCCGCCTCGATTCGGATCGCTACGTCACGGAGGCTCGCAAACACATCGACGAGTTCGAGGGTCGCACCGTCGGCGGCGAGGACGCGAGCACAGAAGAGCATCACGCAGCGCTCTGGGAGCTGGAGACGGCCACCGAACACGCTCAGGCGCCGATGCTCCGGATGGAGCACGCTCTACATCCGTGGGTGGCCTTCCTCGTCCTGCCGCTCTTCGCCCTCGCGAACGCAGGTGTCCGCCTCGACATCGACGTTGCGGCGACCATCCGCGAGCCCATCGCGATCGGCGTCTTCCTCGGACTCGTCGTGGGCAAGCAGCTCGGCATCACGCTCGCGGCAGTGACGGTCGTTCGATTGGGGATCGCGTCCCTGCCGACGGGGGTCGGCTGGAGACATGTCTACGGGGCGGCGTGGCTCGGCGGTATCGGCTTCACAATGAGCCTGTTCATCGGGACGCTCGCCTACGGTGACGGCACTTCGGAGCTCGCCCTTGCCAAGATCGGCATCCTCGCGGCATCGATCGTCGCCGGGATCGGTGGCTTCGCCATCTTGCGCGGAGCCGGGTCGGCCGAGAGCCGCGAGACCGAGGGTTACTAGGTCGCAGCGTCATCTGCTGAGGCGGCCGGCGACGAGAGGACGTCGGTCACGCCGGGCGTGTCGACCAACCGTGAGTTCTCGCGGTGAACCTGCCGTCTCTAGTCCACAACCATCACGTGAAATCAGTGGTTTTTGCAAGGAAACGACCAGCCGAATGGGCTAGTGGCGGGCCGGACCCTGTAGTCCACTACTAGGCGTGCAGGCGCTCCGAGGGAGACTTCTATCCGGTTCCGTCGCGGCAAGGGCGGCAAGACGCTCGGCGTAACCCTGCACCCGCAGGCAGCGGCGGCCGTGGCTGGCTACCTTGAATGGGGTCGGCCAGCCCTGCTCAACGCCGTGGCCGCCAGGGACGATCTGCCCGAAGATCCCGACGGCTACCTGTCGTCTCGAAGCACGACCCGCGGCCGCTGTCGATGAACGCGTTGTCGGGCATGCTCACCCGCCGCTATCACGCCGGTGGTGGGACGCTCCCCTACTTCGGCTCACACCGGATCCGCCACGCCGTCGCGACCTTGATGGTCAACAACGGCATGCCGCTCGACGAGGTCCGGCCGGCCACGTTCCCGCGCGGCTAGTTGGGGATCAGGCTGCTTTCACGCGAGGAAGCACCTCGCGAGCGACGGTCTCGACGAACGCTTCCTAGTCTGGGCCGATCTGGTACAGCTCAACCCGCTCATGCCCGGGGCACGCTCAGATCTCGTGAAATTGGCCCGACCAGTGAAGGCGGTTGTGCACGCGCCGATGAGCGCTCGTGAGGACGAGCTTCATGCGCTTGTACGCGACGTCGTCGGCTCGAGTCCCAACGGTGTCGACGTACGCCATGGCGCCCTCGATCTGTTCGAGAATCGTGACGGCATCGGCCGCCGCCATGTGCTCGGAGCCTTCGACGTCCACGAACACCGCTGACGTGTGCGCGGCGATCATCTCTGGCTTTTCGGGGTATTTCCCGCGGACCAAAAGGGCGAGCCATGAGCTCCGATCGATCCGGACAGACCAGCTGCCGGTAGCCCGTCCGGCATTCACGTCGACGCGTTCTCGAACCTCGCCATTGACGATGAGCTCAACGCTGGTCATCGGCACGGTCACGCTCTCGGCGACCCAGGTTACATCGACCGTTCCACCGTTCGACGCCGTCGCGACCCTGTTGCCCATCGGCTTGCCATCGACGAAGAGCTCGACCAGGGGTCCGTACGTGGCGAACGTTTCGCCGCGCCGAATGGCGTCCTTCCAGGCGTCGTAACTGATAGGGACGTCCTCCGGAAGCCGAGCGTAGGTCCGGACGGTGCCGATCGCGACGTCGGCCGACATCTTGTCCGTGCCGCCGACGGCGGCGACCTGGTACCCGCAGTTCAGGTAGCGGTACCAGTCCGCCAGGCTGTAGGGATTGATGCCGGAATAGGCGTCGTGCCACGACGTCATCTCGATGGCGTCGATCTCGCCGGCAACGATGCTCGCCGCGTGCTCGGCGCGCGGGTCCGGGAAGTGCGGAACCACGACCACGCCGCCCTGGTCGTGACATTGGCGGGCCCATTCCGTCAGGAGGACCGACACCGGATCGCCAAGTGCCGCCTCATCGGGACCGCCCACCGTCAGCGGGGAGATGAGCCGTTCGTTGTACCCCAGGAGCGAGATGTGTCCAAGGACGTGCTGGCGGTTCTCGCTGCCGACACGAACGAGGTATTCCCCGTCACCGCCGGCCTCCCTGGATCCCCAGGTGGTCGTGCCGTCGAAGTCGCCGGCGTTTGTCACGAGCTCGCCCCACCGGGTCGCAAGCAGGTTCGTGACGTTCACCCCTTCGGCCGCTCCCTGGAGGAGCGCCGTGATCGGCGAAAGGAAATGCACGTGCGTGTCGGCGGCAATCCAGCCCTGTGATCGCCAGGTGAGCGCTCGCTCGACTTCGATGGAGACCTCGTTCGTGTCGCTCCCGACCTGGACAGAGAGCCGCATCGGCCGGAACTCGAACCCCTTCGCGACTTCGACATAGACCGTGCCGATCGGCAAGTCCACCACGGTCTCACCGTCAATGTAGGTGGCCGTGTGCTGGCCAAGGTTCGAGTAGTCGACGGCGTAGTCCTCGAACCAGGCCGCATTGATGTGGCGGAGGCGGTCCATTGGCGCGAGGTATTCGCCATGGTCACCATGCAGATGCAGCCGCGCCGCCACGGGTGCACCGGTCCCACGTTCGAGCACCCGAAGCTTGACCCGTCGGTCGGCTGGTGCCACGGCCTCGATCACCGATTGGCGCCGATGCTCGATGTCCGCGAGCGCGACCACGGAGCCGTCGCTGAGGTGGAAGGCAGCATCGGGATGTGCGGTGTACTCGACGAGGATCTCGCGGTCCGACCTGGCCGGGATGCTGTTGACCGTTGATATCTCCCAATCCGCCGTTGGGTACTGCGGACGTGGTTCTGCCGAGATCACCTGCCCCAGGTCCAGCTGAACGATGCCCAGGAGGCCACGCTCATCGAGGGTCGGGTCGAATGGAGTGCGTTCGGGGAGTAGCAGGAGCGCTTTGCGCCTCGACCGCCAGCGGATCGGAGGTTCGTTGACGCTCCCCGCCGATAGCCCGGATACGATGACTACTCCGCGGATGGGCTCGAAGCGGAGGCCAACGATGTCCTCGTCCGGAGTCGGGTTCTCCCAAGCGCACAGCCAGTTGACCCACGCTACGCCCCGGTCGTTCGTCGACACGCGCGTTTGGCTCTCGCCCCATCGCGCGTGCTGCTGCTCCGGAGAGGCGCGGATCGGCTGCGGCTTTCGCGCCGCGACGGCCTGGAAACAGTTCTCACCCCAACGGGGTTGGAACATCCCGACGTGGTGCCGGCGGCGGATTTCGGCGCGCTCCTCGGTTCCATCTCGGTAGACCATCACGTAGTCGGCGATGTGCTCGTTGAGGCGGCCTTCGCCCCTCGTCGGGGCGGGCGGAGCGTCCGACGACGTCGGCGCGGGTTCGATGTCCGACGTGTGCAGAAACACCAGCCATCGGGCCCGAAACGGTTCGATTTCCGTAGCGACGGCTTCCGTGGACACGACGATCGGGTCTGCGATCTCGAACGGAATGCCCCAGGCGACACACGCGCCAGCCGGCGCCTGGTCCAGGGCCTTCCGCATCTGATCCGAAAGGTCCGGTCGCTCGCCTAGTCTCGCGAATGGGACATTTCCGGCAATCGCAACCGGTGCGAACGAGGCGGATGCGGAGCCATCGATCGCTGAGACCACGTATTGCTCCCTCCAGCCGACCCGCCTATCCGAGCGGAGCATAGCAAGTCTGAGTTCACGTTCGGAGGTCCAAGGGTTGCGCGGGTTGGCATGGGGCGCCGGGTTCGGTCCAAGAATGCGCCTTCCCGCCGAGGACTCTGCAGACCGTCGCCGCGGCGTCCCGGAAAGACGTCCATCGCAGTCGTGACAACCTTCCCTGCCTTGGGAATCTTCCTCTCCAAAGGCAATGGCGCTTGCGGCGTTGACGAGACAGCCCTCAGCATTGCCTAGCGGCGTCCGGTGACCGGGTCGCGCGCATCGGACGGGAACCTTGGACGATGTGCACAAACGTCGTGGGACGGAGGCCGGGGCGTGGCGAGAACGCTCAGTTCGTAGGTAAAATGTCGTTGCGGCTGCGGGAGTAACTCAGCTGGCAGAGTGTCTGCTTCCCAAGCGGACCGTCCGGCAACTTTCCCACTTCCTTCCGCGAGGATTGCCGTACCCTCGAAGCCTTCATAGGCAGAATGTCGCCGGCCTCATCGCCGACTTCGAACAGGTCGTCATCGAGGGCGCGAGGCGGAGGGCTTGGCCGATGAGGTCATGCAAGCCGCCGGAGCCGGCACGGCCATCCTGGGCGTGTGCGGCGGCTGCAGATGCTCGGTCGCGAGCACGAATTTTCCTCTCGGCCCGTCTCAGTTTTTCGTTCACGCGGTCGAAGAATTGCTGGTCATTTGCCACGTCTCCAATTCCCCGCGCATGGATCAATTGGATGTCGCCGCACAGGGACTCCTGGTCGGCGGCCACTGGGCCGAGCGACATTGCCAACGAATTCGCCACAAGCAATAGGGACGCAACTACCGAACGACGCGAACGCATGATCTCTCCTCGAACTGCCATACCTCTGTCGCACCGCGCAGAGGCTCGGCGCGAAAACACCTCAGTCCGATGTGACCTGAATCACCACCGTCGCGACGCCCGGCGTCTCGTCGACCAGTCCTGCCGCCTCCGGCGAGACGTAGACCACGACTGTGAGGTAGTTGTCACCACGACGGGCGAAGAGCGAGCACGCTGGGACCGTCGAGGAGCCGCCGGAGCAGTCCCGCCCGGTGCCGTCTTCGATATCGAAACCCGCGCCACTGACGACGTCGATCGCTTTGGCGGACGCCGCCTCCGTGTCCCCTTCGGTCAGGTATGTGCGCATCGCTGTGGGGCACCCAACCGAGAGGAAGGTGTCACAAGACTCCTCCTCCCCCGGGCCCATCGTCACCGTCTTCGCCGGCCTCCAGCCCTCGGGGATCGAAAGCTCGTCGAGGACGGCCTCGAAGTGGTCGGCACTCGGCCCGGTGTAGCAGCCCGACACTGTCGCCACAATGGCGATGGAGGCGACGGCAACCCAGCGGCGCCAGCCGCGGTAAACGATCACGAAACTCCTGGGGCAGCGCCGCCACGCCGTGCCCCGACCTGCTGGAATGGCACTCCATCACCCCGTTGTAGCGCTGTGCGCTTCGATGTGCCTTTCTCAAGCAAACCTGAAGGATCAATGCGAGTCGATAGGACCATTGCCATAGAGCGCTTCCTGGCGCTGGCCTTCACTCGTTGGCCATCATCGCGGATGGCTCCGTAACGTATTTTCGCTTGGCCGTTGGCGTCTTCCTCTGGTCACGATCTAGGGACAACGCGATCGGCATCGACGTGATGCTTTGTTCGCCAGCTTACCGATGTGAAGCCTATGGACTGTCCCGGGAATACCGGTTGGACGGACGGTGCTCCCGTCGACCCGCGGTCCACACCGCCAGCCTCCGTGCCTGTCGATCGGGCATCTCCGATATGGGTACGCACCGGCTGGCGGTGGGATGGCACGACTTGCCGAATTCGGCTAATACGTGTCGCCGATGGCGAGCCGCCGATGTGCCGCCAGGGCTCGCTCGGTGGCAGTCGAGGCCGCATAGCGTTCGAGCATGCTTCGGCTGCGCCACCCAGCCAGGCGCATGAGATCGGTCTCCTGCATCCCCGCAGACAGCTGGCGGTGCGCGAAGGTGTGGCGGAGCATGTGCGGATGGACGATATTGCCGAGACCTGCCTGTCGACCTCGATTTCGAACCATCTGGCCGATCCCGCTCGGCGTGAACCGCCCCTTCCGACCGAGCCAAAGGCACTCCAGACCTTCGAAGGGATGCTTCGCCCGCGCTCGCATGTATCGGTCGACCGCGGCGACCGTGCGATTGGTGATGCCCACGAATCGCTCCCGTCTGCCCTTGCCGACCACTCGCAGCCGATGGAAATCGAGGTCGACGTCGTTCCGAGGCTCCTCGCGGGCGTCGTAGCGCAGGTTGGCGAGCTCGGCGAGCCGGAGGCCCGTGTCAAGCAGGATCCGGATGATCGCTGCGTCGCGCTTGTCCTCGAACGTTCGGCCAGATGTGGCCGCGACCAAGGCCTTGATCTGGGCGTCGGCCAATACCGGGGCCGGGACCTCGGGGATCAGCGGTGGCTTCATCTTCGCGAAGGGGCTGACCGGGATCTCGCCTTCGGCGACCAGCCAGCGAAAGAAGGCCTGACAACCGCGATAGCGGTTATGCGCGGTGGCCGGCTTCCAACGCCCCAGCAGAGACGATATGAACGACTCAAAATGCTCGCGCCGAATGGCGGCGACGGACGTCGGCATGCCCTGCTCGGTCAGGAACTGGGCCAGCACGCGCGTCGACTCCGTGTAGGACTGGATCGTCCGGGGCGACATGTTCGTTGCCCGGAGCGACCTTGTGAAGCTCGCGATGTTGACGTGGATGTCGCCGGCAGGTTCAATGGGATCGGACACAGACCGCATCGGCGAGTCTCCTAGAACTGCGGATTTAACACTTGCAGTTATAGGTTCTCCGCCGACCGTGGCGATGCCCCTCCGGTCGAATTCGGGACTTATCCTCTCAAGTTGATCGGAGCCCGAGCGGGAGTAACTCAGCTGGCAGAGTGTCTGCTTCCCAAGCAGAATGTCGCGGGTTCGAATCCCGTCTCCCGCTCCAAACCCACACCTGAACTCAAGGAGACCGCCTAACTGGCGGTCTCCTGATTCCCACGCCCTCCGCTCGATCGGTCGGTCGCGGGTGAGCGGGTTTCGGGTCCGGCGATCGCGGTGATCGTGCTGTCGATGACGCCGGCCAGCACCATCAGACGAGGCCGATGACCCCGTTCGTGATCCGCTCTTGTGCCCGATGCTCTGCCTCTTGCTTCGCACCGGCGAGCGTCTTCTCGATGCCGCCCCAGACGATCACCGCCGCCATCGACTCATGGGCGGCAACCGCCAGCAGCGAGCCCTGAGCGCGCTAGTCCGGGTCCGGGAAGAACCCAGGTGAGGTCGGTGCCCCGTCGTCATGCCGCGCCAGCCAGTCGACCGTCATCTCGCGGTAGCGGGTCAGCCCCTTGTAGTCGGCAAGCTCGGGCGGCAGCGTATCGAGGACCCGGTGGAGCCGGCGCGCCCACTTGGGGATGGTCACGAGCTCGGCCATGCTGAGGAGGTAGCACCGGATCGGGAACACGATGGCGTTGGAGCGCGGGAGCCGCCAGAAGCTCTGCAGTTCCACCCGGAGATGCACCTTATCGCCGACGTTGACGATCGAGACCGTCGCGCGGTCCGTGCCCCAGTGCGGGTAGCGCTCGGGACTCGTGTCGAGACGGGGGTTGATGGTCATCGTCCAGTTCAGGCGCCGGACCGGCTGGCCCGGGCGGAGGTTCAGCAGGAACTTCAGCGCCCGGTCGAAGACGCCGAGCTCGTGCGCGAGCGGCACCGGGCCGTGCCACTCCATGAAGTTCATTCCGAGGTCGAAATCGAGCGACCAGTCGGCCTGGGTCGTCACCATCCCGGCGTCCATCCACAGGTTGCCGTCGCGCTGGTCGACGATGACGAAATCGCCTTGGCTCTGCCGCGTGACGTATTCCATCGGGCCGTAGGGCAGGGTCGACTCGTCGCCGAAGGTGAACGTGTCGTCGATTCCGAGCGGGCGATTGATCCAGTGCCATCGATCCCCGTCCCGCTCGAGGGCGAAGTGCTCCGGGTATGACCCGGCCTGGCACTCCATGAGCAGCTCGAGCAGGTCCCAGCCAGCCAGCGTCATGTGCGGCAGCGACTGGCAGCGCAGCGGGTCCTCAGCGAGCACGAGCGCTCGATCGCGCATCTCCGCGACGTAGTGCTCGTCCACATCGATCAGGTGCTCGTACGCCGAGCCGACGGGCCCGGGCGTGTGCGGTTCGATATTAACCGCGTACATGTAGCGGTCCTCGTGGAACGGGAACGGGAAGCGCCGGATCCCGGCCGGGCTGTTGCGGAATGAGAAGTCGTCGCGGAACGTCTCGTCGCGGAACTCGATCGCGGTCATGGCTCATCCTCCGCGTGACCCCGGGTCATCGTTGCAGCACGATGGAGGCACCTTCGAAGCGCGACACGCAGGGCATGATCTTGCGCCCGGAGGCCTTGTCCTCCGGCGACAGGAAGTGGTCGTTGTGCAGGATCCCTCCCTCGTAAGAGATCACGGGCGTCTCGCACTCCCCGCAGGCACCGCCCCGGCACATGTAGGGGGCATCGACGCCGGCCGCCTCGATCGCCTCGAGCATGCTCTGGTGCTCGCCCACCCGGACGGTCCGACCCGTCAGGGCGAGCGTGATGTCGTAAGGCGCCCCGGACGCCGGGGCCAGGAAGCGCTCGCTGTGGAGCGCCTGCGCCGGCCAGCCGGCAGCGGCCGCGGTGTCCAGTACCCAGGCCATCATCGGGGCGGGGCCGCAGACGTAGAGATGGGTTCCGATCGGCTGTGCATCGAGCAGCCTGTCCAGCGGGATGCGGTCGCCCATGTCGTCGCAGTGGATGTGGACGCGGTCGCCGTAGCGGCACTCGAGGTCGTCGAGGTACGCCCCGTGCTCTCGGCCGCGGACTGCGAGGTGGAGTTCCACGTCGCTCCCGGCGGCCTCGTGCTGCACGAGCTGCGCGAGGAAGGGGGTGATCCCGATCCCCCCGGCGATGAGCAGGTGTCGACGTGCTCGCCAGTCGATAGGGAAGAGGTTGACCGGCCGGCTGATGGTCAGGGTCTGGCCGACGCGGATTTCCCGATGCAGGAACAGCGAGCCGCCCCGCCCGGCATCATCGCGTCGCACGCTGATGGCGTAGCTCGACGTGTCGGTCGGTGGGCTCATGAGCGAGTACGGGTTGCGCCGCAGCGTCTCGCCATCCTGGAGCTCGACGATCACGTGCGCGCCGCCCGAGAACGGCGGCAGCGGAAGACTATCGGGCGCCGCGAACCGGAAGCGCCGGATGTGGGCGGTGACGTCGGCTACCTCGGTGACGATGACCGTCAGCTTGGGCGCCCGGACGCGCTTCGCCGTCGTGCCGGCCGCGGCGGTGCCGACCGGGGCGGTCGTGCCGGCGGGCGTCGCCGTCGTGGCCTCGCTCACGCGAACAGCGCCTTTGGGTCTGGGGCCGTCCCCGGTTCCTCGGCGTCGATGCATACGCCCTGGAACGCCCCGATCCTTCGCGAGTAGTGGTCCCGGACGAGCAGCGCGAGCCCGCACCCGGCGCACCGGACGGGCTGCGTCGTGACGTGCTCGGTGATCGCCTTGCAGTGGACGCACTGGACACGACGCTCGTGGGAGCCGCGGTGCTCGGCCATGATGGCACCGAGCTCGAGGCCGGCCGCCAGCGCGCTCTCGACGACCCTTGCGATGAGGTTCTCCGTGCCGGCCACGTAGACCTGCGTGCCCATGCGCGCGTCCGCGAGCGCGTCGCGGAGCGCCTCGACCGCCTGGTCCTCGTCGCTTGCCAGGAGGACCGTGCCCGGCCCGGCTCCCCTGAGGCTTCGGCGAATGGCGCCGCCCTCGTCCCGCCCCTCGGCCGGCGGTGCGTGGATCAGGACGGCGCGGGCGAGGAACTCGGCGGGCGCGGCGCCGATCATGCCCAGGACCGCGGGCGCGCCGCCATCGTCGGTGAGGATGAGGTGCAGCCGCCCGCGGCGAGCGGCGAGCGTCGTGTAGACCGGGCGGCTCTTGATGCCCTCGACCAGCATCGGGTCAGGCCCCCAACCGCGTCGCCGGTCGCCAGGCTCGCTGCACGATCAGCCCACCGCGTTCCGCTTCGTCTTCTGCGGGTCGTCGAAGGGCAGCGTGTGTGCGATGGCCGGTCCGTTGACGCTGGCGCCGCGCACTTCCAGCGGGCCGCCCTGCACCGCCCGGTCAACGTCCATCCGGGCGATGGCCATGGACCGCTTCGTGAGCGTCGAGTACATCCCGCAGGTGATGACCCCGACCTTGCGACCATCGGCCCACAGCTCGTCGCCCTCGGCCGAAGCCATGTCGCCATCCAGGAGCACGCCGAAGATCCTGAACCGCTCGCGGTCCTGGAGCCTGGCGTGCTCCTCCGCGCCGCGGAACCCGGTCTTGCCCGGGGTTACCGTGAACTGGAGGCCGAGCTCCCAGAGCGTGTCCCCTGGTCGCTCGTCCTCGAACGGGTACATCTGCGAATTGTCGAACGGGTAGAACAGCAGGTAGCTCTCGACCCGGAGCATGTCGAGCACGGTGAACCGGCAGGGGATGATGCCCATGTCCGCGCCCTCGGACAGAATCGTGTCCCAGAGCATCGGCGCATCCTGGCCGCGGCAGAAGATCTCGTATCCGCGCTCGCCCGTGTAGCCAGTCCGCGACAGCATCACCGGTGCGTCGAACAGCCGGGTCTGCACGTGGTGGAAGTAGGGCAGGTCCCGGATGCCCGGCACGTACCGCTGCAGGAAGTCGACTGCGAGCGGGCCCTGGAGGGACAGGTCGTGCAGGTCATCGTCGAACAGGATGGCGACGTTCTTGCCCACGGCTGCGCGCTGCACCTCCTCATGGCCCGTGCCCGAGCCGTGGACGACCATCCACGCCGTGGGGCCCGTGCGGTAGACGATGCAGTCCTCGGCGAACATCCCTCGCTCGTCGAGCATGCACGCGTAGGCCGAGCGCCCCGGGTAGATGCGGTGCACGTCGCGCGTCGTGGCAAGGTCCAGGACGTGCGCCGCGTGCGGCCCGACGAGGTGGACCTTCTTCAACCCCGAGACGTCCATCAGCCCGGCCTTCGTGCGGATGGCCCGGTGCTCCTCGTGGATGTCCTTGTCGTACGTCCACGCCGTGCCCATGCCATTCCAGTCCTCGAGCGCAGAGCCCAGGGCACGGTGCCGATCGCCGATCGCCGAGAAACGCCAGGACGCGGTCATCTCTCCACCTCACGCCAGCATTGAACGGGCATCAGAATAGGGTCAGGTACTGGTCGATCTCCCAGCGGCTCACGTCGTTGTGGTAGCGCACCCACTCCTGGCGCTTGACCCGGACGAACTCGGCGGCGAGCTGCGGCCCGAGCGCGCCCTGGACGACCTCATCGGCCTCCAGCTCGTCGATGGCTTCGGACAGACTCTGCGGCAGGAATTGGAGGCCTTCCCGGCGAGCGTCCTCGAGGGGTGTCTCGTACATGTTCCGGCCGGTGAGGGGATCGCCTGGGTCCAGCTCGCGCTCGATGCCGTCCATCCCCGCCGCAATGAATGCCGCGGTTCCGAGGTACGGGTTGACCGCCCCGGACACGACCCGGCATTCGAACCGGCCCGCGTCGGGGGTCCGGAACATCTGTGTCCGGTTGTTGTCGCCGTACGTGATGAAGGCCGGCGTCCAGGTGAACCCAGAGCGCGCCCCGGTCAGGTAGGCGCCCATCGACAGCCGCTTGTAGCAGTTCACGGTCGGGGCGATGATCGCGGACAGCGCACGGGCGTGGGTCAACAGCCCGGCCAGGAAGTGGTAGGCGAGCTTCGACTGGCCGAGACCACGAGCGTCATGCTCGTCGAGGAAAGCGTTCTGTCCGTCGCCGTCCCACAGCGAGAAGTGGAAATGGCTGCCGTTGCCGGTCAGCTTGCTGAACGGCTTGGGCATGTGCGTCGCGATGGCCCCGTACCGCTGGGCGACCTGGTTGGTCATCATCTTGAAGAAGGTGTAGCGGTCGGCCGTGGTCAGCGCGTCGGCGTACTTCCAGTTGAGCTCGAACTGGCCGGTCCCATCCTCGTGGTCCGACGCGTACGGCTCCCAGCCAAGTTCCTCCATGTAGGTGACCAGGGTGCGCAGGTAGGGCAGGCTTGCGGCAAGGCTCTTGAAGTCGTAGCAGGGCTTCTCGAGGGTGTCGAAGCCGGATGGGTCGAACGGTGCGATCGAGCCGTCCGGGCGGCGGGTCACCAGCATGTGCTCGGCCTCGACGCCGACCTGGATCACGTAGCCGATCCCGGCCAGGCGCTCGATCTGTCGCTTCAGGGCGGTTCGCGAGCAGTACGGCCACGGCTCGCCATCGACCTGGATGTCGCAGGCGAAGCGGGCGACGCCCTCCTCCCAGGGCACGGGCGTATAGGTCGCGAGATCCGGCATGCCGACGAGGTCGTGGTCGTGCGGTCCCTGCCCCATGCCGACCGTGGCCGCGCCGGCGAACCCTGCGCTCCCGCCCACGAACTGGTCGAAGGCGCTGGCCGGGACGCCCTTGCAGCGCGGCGTGCCGTGGATGTCCACCCACTGGGCGAGCATGTAGGTGACGCCGTCGTCCTTGAGCCGTCGCTGGATGTCCCGATGATTGGGTCCAGCGTCCGCTGTGGTCTCGACCATGTCCGCCCTCCTTGCCTGCCTGGGAGCCTCGCTGCTAGTGCGACACCGCCGCCGCCGCCTTCTCGCCGATGAGCGCCCCCGTGGAGAATTGTTCGATGGTGAAGGGCGCCAGCACCTCGGGCGTGCGCCCGGTCGCGATGAGCTCCGCGACGCGCCGCCCGGAGACCGGGCCCGCCTTGAACCCGTAGGTCCCCCAGCCGACGTCCAGGATGAACCCGGGTACGTCAGGGACCGTCCCGATGATCGGACTGAAGTCGGGTGTCATGTCGCAGATCCCGGCCCACTGGCGCAGGACGCGGACACCGGCGACGGACGGCAGCAGCTCCAGGACATGCGCGGCGGTGGTCTCCATGAAGGTGAGCGTCGAGCGATGACTGTACGACGCGTACGGGTCGATCTCAGCCCCGATCACCAGCTCGCCTCGGTCGGTCTGGCTCACGTACACGTGTAACGTCGCCGACACGAGCACCGGGTCCAGGAACGGCTTCAGAGGCTCCGTGACGAGGGCCTGCAGCGGGTGGGTGACGATCGGCAGGCGGACGCCGGCCATGTCCGCGATGGTCGTGGCCCAGCCGGCCGTGGCATTCACGACGGTCCCGGCGCGGATCGGCCCCTGGTTCGTCTGCACCCCGGCGATCCGGCCGTCGGCCAGGTCGATGCCGGTGACCTCGACGCCCTGGTGGATATCGACGCCCAGCTCGGCCGCTCGCCGGGCATAGCCCCACACAACCGCGTCATGCCTGATGATCCCACCCGGCGGGTGGTACAGCGCAGCGTGGATGGGGTAGCGCGGCCGGTCCGTGAGGTCGAGGGCGGGCGCGATCTCCCGGATCTCTTCGCGTCCCAGGACCACCGAGTCGACGCCGAGCAGCTGGTTGACCTCGGCCCGGACGCGCAGGCCGGCCACGGCCGAGTCGGTGTGGGCGAGGGTCAGGTGCCCGTGCTGGCTGAACAGGACGTTGAAGCCGAGCTCGACCGAGAGCCGCTCGTAGATGCGCACCGATTCGTCGTAGAAGGCGACGCCCTCCGGGGTGCGGTAGTTGGAGCGCACGATGGCCGTGTTCCGGCCGCTCCCACCGGCGCCGATGTACCATTTCTCGAGTACGGCCACGTTCCGAATGCCGCGCCTGGCGAGCTCGTAGGCGATGGCGAGACCGTGGACCCCGCCACCGATGATGACGACGTCGTAGCTCGCGCACAGCTCGCGGGGTCGGGTGACGCGCCAGCGACGAAGCGGGCCGATCATCGGTCGCCTCCAACGGCCGCCGGGCCGACGGCGACGAGGCCGTGGTGCTCGCCGACGTGCAGGACGGACTCCCACACGTAGCGCGCCTCGTCCCGCGCTACCATCCAGATGTAGCCGGGCCAGCCGCCGTGATCGCGCCGAGTCAGGAAGGCCCGCGGTCCCGCGAGCGGTGTCTGGATGAGCGCGCCCTCGGGGAGCGAGGCGGGCGTCGTGTCGGCCGGGCAGAGCTCGGCCAGGATGGCTGGTGCGGCGGGCCCGACCAGCCGCAGCGTGGCGCGGGCCCCGGTCATCTCGATGGCGGACACGTCACGGCTGGCGACGCGTGCCGCGAGGTCTGCGGACCAGCCGAACAGCAGCCCGACCAGGAGCACTTCGTCGGGAGCGAGGAACCACGCGGCGCCAGTCACCCCGCCCAGCGGCACAGGCACGACGGCTGGGCGCTCGGGGGCGGCGGTGCCCGCGATCGCCAGGCCGGCCGCCACCTCCGTTGCGGCCGGCCCGCGCAGCAGCAGCTCCTCGTATGGTCCGAGCTCCGCAAGTCCGGCCGCCGAGGCCACTGCGGATGCCTCCACCGACGCATCGCGGTACCCGGACGGCCAGCGGACGTCGTCGGCGAGCCAGGTGGCACCAAGCGCGACATGGGCGGCCTCGATGGCGCTGCGCCGGACGGCGGGTGCCACGCTGGCAGTCATGAGCGGACCCGCTCGCCGGCCGGGTCGTAGAACGGCGAGGTGCGGACGACCGCGGGAGCCGTCGAGCCCTCGCGCCCGGTGCCCAGGCGCACGGTGATGGCCCGGTCGTCGATGGCGTCCTCCGCGGGCAGCCAGGCGAGGCCGATGGCCTTGCCGAGTGTCGGGCTCCACTTGCTGCTCGTGACCCGGCCGATGTAGCGGCCGTCGCGGATGACCGCCGACCCTTCGGCTGGCACGGCCGTGCCGATCATCTCGAAACCCGCGAGGATGTCGCGCGATCCGTGCTCAGCGGACGCGGCGAACGCGTCCCGCCCAATGAAGTCGGGGCGCTCGCCCTTGATGAGCCAGCCCAACGCGGCGCCCCGCGGATCGGACAAGGCGTCGGTGTCCTGGCCGACGATGGCGTGCTGCTTCTCGAGCCGGAGCACCCGCTGGGCCTCCACGCCGAAGGCCCGGATCCCGGCGTCCGCGCCCGCCGCCATGAGGGCGTCCCACACGTGCGCGGCCTGGTCGGCCGGGACGTGGAGCTCGTAGGCCAGCTCGCCGACGAAGCCAATGCGCAGGATGGTCGTCTGGACCCCGGCGACGAGGCCCTCGCGGGCGTCGAGGTATCGCAGGCCCTCCGCGGAGACGTCCACGTCCGTGAGGCCGGTGAGGACCTCCCGTGCTCGTGGCCCGGCGAGGTTCATCGCCGCGAAGCGGGCGGTCACGTTGGTGACGTCGACCCGGCGGTCCGAAGTGGCCAGCCACCAGCGCAACCAACCGTCGACCGCATCCAGGCTTCCAGTGCCCGTCGTGACGAAGAACCGGTCGTCACCAAGGCGCGCCACCGTGCCGTCGTCCAGGATGATCCCGGCATCGTCGGTCATCGCCCGGTAACGGATCCGGCCCACCTTGAGGTCGCTGAACCGGTTCGGATGGAGCCAGTCGAGAAAGGTGGCGGCGTCGCGGCCTCGCACGTCGAGCTTGCCGAGGGTGGACACATCGATCAGGCCGACCCGCTCATGGACGGAGCGGACCTCCGCGCCGATGTCACCGTAGTGCAGCGGCCGCTTCCAGTCGCCCATGTCCATCCACGTCGGACCGAGCGCGTCGTGACGATCATGCAGCGCCGTCCGCCGCACTGGGTCCAGGCGGGGCCCGGCGAGCACGGCCATCGGCACTGGCTGGACCGGTGGCCGGAAGGTCGTCAGCCCGGTCGCCTCGCGCGAGGCCCCTGTCGCTGCGGCGGTAATCCGCGCGGCGTTGCCATGGCACTGCTTGCCCTGGCACGGGCCCATCGTGACCGTGCTGTAGCGCTTCAGCATCTCCAGCGACTCGAACCCTTCCCGGACACCCTGGGCCAGCTCCTTGGTGGTCACGTCCTCGCAGAGGCAGACGAACGCTTTGCGCCCCACCGGCACCGCGGTCGCGTCGGGTTCCGGAAGCGCCGCCATCGCGGCGGCGACCGAGGCACTGTGCGCCTCGAGGTCCTGGAGCGGGGCGACCGGCGAGCCTCCTGAGGGCATGCCCGTCGCCGCCAGCCGCCCGGCGAGGACGGCGCCAGCACCGATGAGGGCATCGTCGAGCAGGCCGGTCATGTGGCCGGTGACCAGGACATCGGGGGAGCCGCCACTCGGGATCCATTCGGCGAGCCGCGGCTCGAAGGCCAGCGCGATCCCCGCCTGGGCGGCCAGCGTGACGACCGGTTCGGGCCGGGTGGCCATGGCGACGAGTGCCGTCTCCAGGCTGCGCTCAGCGCCGTCCGCCGCGCGAATCCGCAGGCCGGTCACCCGTGCCCGCCCGGTCGAGCCGAGGATCGTCGCGCCGGTCAGAACCTCCGTGCCGCCGGCGACGAGCCCGGCGGCCACATCCGCCACCGCCGCGCCGGTGTCGCCGTCAGTCCGCGCGTCGATGACCGCGTGAACGCCGATCCCTGCCGCCACCAGTTCGGCGGCCTGGCGCCAGCCGTGGTCGTCGTCCGTCACCACGACCGCGGAGGTCCCCGCGCGGACGCCATGCAGGTGGGCCAGGCGCAGGATGCCTGACGCGAGCATGATCCCGGGCCGATCGTTCGCATCGAACAGCTCCGGCCGCTCTGCGGAACCGGTGGCCAGCACGATCCGGGTGGCCCGGATCCGGGCGAAGGTCGCGCCCTGCACCGCCCCGACCAGGCCGCCGTCGTACAGCCCGATGGCGGTCGCACCCGCCAGGTGTTCAATCCGGGGTTGCGCGGCGACGAGGGATGCAAGGCGAACGGCCGCCTCCTGACCCGACAGCCCGCCGATGCGCGGGTCGGCGTCGCGCGACACGCCGCGAGTCCGCAGGCGGAGGTGGCCGCCCAATGCCGTGCCGTCGTCGATGAGCACGACCCGCGCCCCGCTGCCGGCGGCCTCGAGCGCCGCGAGACACCCGGCCGGCCCGCCACCCACGACCACGACATCGGCGTGGAGATGTCGCTTGCGTGGATGGAGATCGGGCCGGGCCGACGGGTCGATCCGGCCCAGGCCGGCGACGCGGCGCAGGACCATCTCGTAGAGCGGCCAGAGGCGGCGGGGCCGGATGAACGTCTTGTAGTAGAAGCCGATCGGGAAGAACCGGTCGAACCGGTCGGTCAGGCTGAGGATGTCGAATCGGAGCGAGGGCGTCCGGTTCTGGCTGCGCACCCGCATGCCGGAGGCCACCGGCGTGACGCAGGCTCGGACGTTCGGCTCGCCGTCGACATCGACCAAGCAGTTCGGGCATCGCCCGGAGCAGCACAGCACGCCCCGTGGCCGGTGGTACTTGAAGCTTCGCGACAGGACGTCGACACCCTCCGCCAGGAGCGCCGACGCGATGGAGTCCCCGCTCAGGGCGCGGTGCCGCCGCCCGTCGAAGCGGAACTCGACGGTCTCGTCGCGGCGCAGGTCAAGCCCGCCCTCGGGGACCCGTCGCGCCTCAGCCATCGGCCGTCCCGCCCGGGCCCGGCATGAGCGTCCAGCCGACCCGGAGCACGTGGTTGGTGCGCGTGTCGCGCTCGGCCTGGAACCACCGGCGGCACCCGGCCCGATGGAACCACCAGGCCCGTTCCACGCCCGCCACGTTCGTCCGCCCGTAGAGGTACGCCGACCACGTCGCTACTGCCGCCCCGGGGCTGGGACGCGCCTGGACCTCGCCGCCATACCGGTACTCGGCCACGTCGCGCGGACCGCACAGTGGGCACCCAATGAGGAAGGACACCCGACGCTCGCCTCAGCCGTGGGCCGGGGTCGGAGCGCCCGGGACCCAGTGGGTCCCCACGAGCGGGATGCCGGTGATCGCCGCGGCCTCCATGGTCAGGGCCCGGAGATCGTCCGGGTCCAGGTCGTGGATGTCGGCCTTGCCGCAGGCGC
Organism: uncultured Chloroflexia bacterium; assembly: GCA_963809045.1. GTDB lineage: Bacteria > Chloroflexota > Limnocylindria > Limnocylindrales > CSP1-4 > SPCO01. Next base: position 967,855 of record CAWEHW010000004.1, on the reverse strand, counting down.
GGGCAAGCATCTGGACCTCCAGGGTCATGGCCGTCAGGAAGTTCGCGACGCGCTCGGAGGCCTCATCGATGGGCAGGCGGGCCATCAGGTCGGCATCCTGCGTCGTGATGCCGACCGGGCAGCGGCCGGTATGACAGTGGTGGCAGGCGCCGGGCACTGTGCCGAGGGCCTCATAGTCCTCGACGTAAAGCGGCGCGTTGCAGTTGAGCGCGATGAGCGCGGCGGTGCCGATGTAGCACGCGTCCGCACCGAGCGCGATGGCCTTGGCCACATCCACTCCGGACCGGATGCCGCCCGCCGCGATGATCTGGACCTTGCCGAGCATCCCGACATCCTCGAGGCCGCGACGCGCCTCCACGATGGCCGCGAGCGTCGGGATACCCGTATGGTCCTGGAGGATCTCGGGGGACGCGGCGGTGCCGCCCTCCATGCCGTCGACCACGACGACGTCCGCCCCGCACTTCGCGGCGAGCTTGACGTCATCGAACGTGCGCGTTGCCCCGATCTTGACGAAGATCGGTACCCGGTGATCGGTTGCCTCGCGAAGCTCCTCGATCTTCAGGGTCATGTCATCGGGGCCCAGGAAGTCGGGGTGGCGTGCCGGGGAGCGCTGGTCGACACCCGGCGGCAGGTCGCGGATGCCGGCGATCTCCTCGGACACCTTGGACCCGAGAAGCAGCCCGCCAGTGCCGGGCTTGGCGCCCTGGCCGATGGTGAGCTCGATCCCGTCGGCCTCACGAAGGTCGTGGACGCTCGCCCCGTAACGGCTGGGAAGGACCTCGACGATCATCGTCTTCGAGTTCTCGCGCTCGGCGCGGAGCATCCCGCCGTCCCCCGAGGTCGTGGAGCCCCCGACCATGCTGGCGCCCCGTGCCAGGGCGGTCTTCGCGTTGAGCGACAGCGCCCCGTAGCTCATGCCCGTGATCATGATCGGGATATCGAGCCTGATCGGCTGCTCCGCAAAGCGCGTGCCGAGGACCGTCGTGGTGACGCACTTTTCACGGTATCCCTCCAGGGGGATGCGGGTCAGCGACGCGGGCAGGAAGGTCAGGTCGTCAAGCGACGGGAGCGGTCGGCTGCGCAGCGTGCCGAAACCCCGGATGAGGTAGCGCCCGAGCGCCGCCTTCTCCTGGATCTCGCCGATGACGGACGGCGTGTAGACGGGGCTGGTCCGGAGCCCCTGCGGATCGCGCGGGACCGAGTCGTCGCTCACAGCGCGGCCCGCCAAGTGTCCAGCTCGTGCTTCTCGAAGTTCCAGAGCTTGCGGCCAGAGACGATGCGCCTGAACGGCCGCGGCTTCGGCAGCCCGAACTCGGCGAAGGCCGCCTCCAGCATGGCCTGGTCCTCTTTCGAGGCGGGCTCAACGACGGTGTCGTTGCCAAGCGAGGCGATGTCGCCGGCCACGTAGACCGTCCCGGCGTACATCGAGTCCGCGAGGGCATCGCCGGCGTCGCCCGCGATCGCGATGTACCCCTTCTGCATCATGAACGCGGTCATGTAGCCGGCATCCCCGCCTATGAGCAAGCGGCCGCCCTTCATGGAGATGCCCGCCCGGGCAGCGCAATCGCCATGGACGACGACCGTGCCCCCACGGATGGACGCGGCGGCGCCGTTGCCGGCGTTCCCCTCCACGGTGACCAGGCCCGCCAGCATCCCTTCCGCGACGCCCCAGCCGGCGCTGCCGCGGATGCGGATGGTTGCGCCGTCGCTCATCCCGGCGCAGTAATAACCGACGCTGCCCTCGAAGGTGACGAAGCCCGGTGACAGGAGCCCCACGCCCAGGTTGTGCCGCGCCCCAGGGTTCCGGACGACGGTCTCGCGGCCCTCGGCAAGGGCCGACCGGATGTCCCGGTTGATATCCCGGATTTCGCGATCGCTTGCGTCGAGTTCGAGCGTCGCGGGATGGCCGGTGACGGCCGTCATCAGGCGGCGACCGAGGTCGCCGCGTCCGAGCGGTGCCAGAGCTTGAAGACGTGGCCAGACGGTTCGCGCGCGACGCCGTCCGGGCCCAGAGCCGCGCGGATGGCGATCTCCTCGTTGGCGATGGCGACGTAGTCGTCCGTCTCGACGATGACAAGCGGCTTCAGCGCGAACGGGTCGCGGGCGAACCCGATGGCGTCGCCGCTCGCGACGAAGTAGGTGAAGGATCCGTCGAGGTCGTCGAGAGAGCGCTCCAGCGCCTGCGCCAGGGTCAGGCCCTGGCCCAGCTGGTCGGCGAGGTAGACCCCGATGACCTCCGAGTCGTTCTCGGAGAAGAAGCGGACGCCCTGCTGCTCGTACATGCGCCTGAGCTTGTGATAGTTGGTGATGTGCCCGTTATGGACGGTGGCGACGTCGGCCACGCCGCGCGTCCAGAAAGGCTGCGAGTGGGTGAGGTCCACGCGGCTCTCCGTCGAGAGTCGGGTGTGCCCTATGGCATGGCTGCCCCGGAACGACTCCATGGAGAAGGCCCGCTGCAGTGCGTCGGGGTGGCCGACCTGTTTGACCAGCTCGAGCTGGTTGCCGTAGCTCACGACCTCGATCTCGTCCGAACCCTGCTCGACCGCGCCGCGGACGGCGGCTGCATCAGCGCTCGTCGCGAGCTCGACGCGCATCAGACCCTCATGCTGATCGACCCGGGTGACGTCGCCGACGCCGGCGAGGCCGGTCAGGATCCGCTGGGCGTGTGCCTGCGGATCGCTCTCCGGGAGCCTGATCCAGCACGCGCTGCGGAGCGAGGGCTCCGTCCGGTAGAGGGCCATGCCGACCGAGTCCGGACCGCGCCGGGCAAGACTCGTGAGCATGTCCGACATGATCCGCCCCACCGGTGCCGGATCGTCGTGCTTGGACAGGAAACCAGCGATGCCACACATGGTCGACTCCACCACCGGTTGAGCGTTACCCGACGAACCACCCGGTGAAGGTGGCCTACGCTCCACTCGTGGCGAAGATGATACGGCACCACGTCCACTCACGTGCAACCTCCGTACCGATCGGCTGACAATCCTGTTTCCTGATGGTGTACGCTCCCGGACGGCACCTCGAGGGTAGAGGGTGCCCGCGGAGCGGTGGATGGCAGCACCGGATGATGTCCTCGCGACCCTGCATCTGGACGAGGCGGCCTTTCTCGAGGACGCCATCACCCGGGCCATCGGTGACCGTCTGCGCGAGGAACGGCGACGCCTGGGCTTGACACTCCAGGATGTCGCCGACAGAGCCGGGCTCTCCCTCGGCATGATCTCGAAGATCGAGAACGCTCAGACCTCCCCGAGCCTGCGCACGCTGGCGCGCCTGTCGCAGGCGCTGGAGATCCCGGTCACCACCTTCTTCCGAGGTTTCGAGGAGGAGCGCGACGCGTCCTACGTGCGCGCGGGCGATGGCATCGAGCTCGTCCGCCAGGGAACCCGTCACGGCCACCGCTATGAGTTGCTCGCCGCGGCCAAGGGCGCCCAGCGGCGAGTGCAGCCCTTCCTCGTCACCCTGACCGAGCAGCGCGAGACCTTCCCACTCTTCCAGCACGACGGCGTCGAGTTTCTGTACGCCCTCGAGGGCTCATTCGTCTATCGGTACGGCCGGCACACCTACGACATGGACCCCGGAGACTCTCTGATGTTCGACGGCCAAATCCCACACGGGCCGGAGCGCCTCAGCGTGCTCCCGGCCCGGTTCCTGTCCATCACGGTCGAGCTCGATCCGGAGGATGGACCGGGCGAACGGTAGGGGGAGGAAGGAGGGCGACCGAGGCGACGCAGTCCCGCGACCGACGAGCGGTGGCCGGAGTGTGTCGCCGCATGCTGTCTCGTCCCGACATTTGGTGAGGGAGGGTATGTCCGATCTGACCGATTCCCTGAACGTCCTGTTCACCGAGTTTTACTACTGGGTGACGGTCGTCTTCATGTTCCTGATCCACGTGGGCTTCGCGACCTACGAGGTCGCCATCGCGCGGCGGAAGAACCTCCAGCATGTGCTGATCAAGAACTTGATGGTCATCCCGATCGTCACGGTCACGTTCTTCTTCTTCGGCTGGTGGATCTACTTCGCGTTCATCCACGGGCCGTTCATCAACAATGGCATGGGCATCGATCCACTGGCCGACGGCTTCTACCCGTGGTCGCCGCTCATGGGCCCGAACATGGGCGACCGGATCACCGGCGTCTTCTGGGCGGCGTTCCTGCTGTTCTCGTGGACGGCGGCCTCGATCATCTCGGGCGCCATCATCGAGCGCGTCCGGACGGGCGCGTTCCTGATCATGGCGTTCGTCATCGGGTCCGTGACCTGGATCATCGATGCCGCCTGGGGTTGGTCCCCGAACGGCTGGATGGTCCAGCTCATGGGCTACCACGACGCGTACGCATCCGGCGTCATCCATGCCATCGCGGGCGGCGCTGCGCTGGCCGTGCTGATCGTCCTCGGACCCCGCATCGGGAAATTCGGGCCGAACGGCGAGATCCGCAACATCCCACCGCACAACATCTGGATGGCGTGCCTCGGGCTCGTGATCATCTACACGGGCTTCTGGGGCTTCTACGCGGCCTGCAACATCCCGGTCTTCAACATCGGGACGGAGGGAGAGCCGTTCTACTCGGCCACGAACATCTACCTGATGCCGACGACGCTCTCGGGCATCACCTTCAACTTCTTGATGTCCCTGTCCGGCGGCATGCTGGCGGGCTTCATCCTGAGCAAGGGCCAACCGTTCTGGACGCTGTCCGCTGGCCTGGCCGGCATCATCTCGGCGTCCGCCGGCAACGACCTGTATCACCCGATCCAGGCGATGATCATCGGCGGCGTCGGCGCGACCATCGCGTACCGGATGCACTACTACGTGGAGCGCCGGTTCAGGATCGATGACGCCGTCGGTGCCGTGGCGGTCCACGGCTACGCAGGCTTTTTCGGTGTCGTCATCGCCGGGTTCCTGCTCTGGGGCTACCCAGCTGCAGCGCCGCTCGCGGGCAGCGCCGCACCGTTCTTCGGCACCACGCCGGACGGCTTCCCGGCCATCAATCCGATCGGCAACATCATCGGTGCCGTCATCATGTTCGGCGTCCTTGGCTTCGCCCCGTTCTACGTCCTCGCCCGCGTCCTCAAGTCCGCCGGTATCCTGCGCGTCCCGTACCGCGTCGAGCTGGCCGGTCTGGACACGAACACGACCGACTCTTCATACCCGTACTTCGCACGGACGTACACCGGCTTCGAGCAGATCGAGAAGCAGGAGGGATTGGTGGTCGTAGACGCGACGAGCCGGTCACCTGATCCGAGGGAGGCACCATGAACACCGGACTCACGTCGTTCAGCGACCCAGCGAACATCGGGCCGCTGTATCCCTTCCAGGGCACCGAGGTGCTGCTCGCGATCATCGGGATCGCGCTGTGGATCCTCTTCCACATCGTCGCCCACCGCGAGGAGAGCCGGGAGTGGTCGGAGGCGGACGCCGCCTTCGACTTCGACCTGCTACTGCCCGGCACGGGCGAGCCGCAGCGTTCGGACCACCGCTAGTCGCCGCGTCGAACGCAGTCACGACGGCCGGCGCGGTCCCCGCGCCGGCCGTCCCTTTCGCCATCCTCCCGTTCGCGCTTACGTTTGGATCGTGGGACGCGACGGCGTCCAGGAGACGCTCGACGCGGCGGATCCGCAATTCGTTGACAACTGAGCACATCGGACGACATTCGACGCCCATGATGATCTTCTGTTCCGACAGCCCAAACGACCGCATTGACGGGCGCGGCATCCTCGCGCTGCGTTCAAGACATCGTCACGATCGGGTCCAGGTAGAGGCCCTGGACTCGGCTGCTTCCCAAGCAGAATGTCGCGGGTTCGAATCCCGTCTCCCGCTCCATCTCCACCCCGGCCGGACGAGCCCTAGGTCGGCGACCCCGGGGATGTGTAGAGACCCAGGAGCCGATTTCGGAGCGGCCCGCCTGCCCCGACGAGCTCGAGGAAGTCCGCGGCATCAAGCTCGAGCAGGACGCCATCGGTCTCGGCGGTCACGGTGGCGGTTCGAGGCGATCCCTGGAGGAGTCCGAGCTCGCCAAACACCTGGTTCATCCCCAGGCGCCGCAGGACCCGATCGGAGCCGTCTGAGGCGGCCGTCTGGGTGACGACGAAGGTGCCGGATTCGATCATGAAGAACCGATCGGCCGGCTCGCCCTGCCTGACAACGGTCTGGCCGGCCGAAACCGACAGCTCTCGCAGGCGAGCGAGGGCTGCTTCCAGCCTCGCCGCTGGAACGCCCGAGAAGAGCGGCAGCTTCGCGACCTCCGCGAGCGTCGTCTCGAACCGGCTGGGGTCGCGGGTGGCGGCTCGGCCGATGAACGCCAGCGCCGCGAACGTCGTGACGACGACCGCCACTCCGGCGATGCCGAGCGTCAGGGGAGCACCGACATTGACCACGAGGACCGGCAGCGCGATGGCTCCGACCGCACCAACGAGCGTGTTGACCGACGTGAAGACCCCGATCCAGCGGCCGCGGATCTCATCCGGGACCACGCGCTGGAAGATCGTCGTGATGACGACGTCGAGGATCAACGCACCGGCGTTGGCAACCGCGATGGCCACCAAGGCAACCACGAGCAGCGGAATGGCACCCAGGAACAGCAGCCCAACGCCGAAGACGAGCGAGCCCGCGACAAGTGGCAGCTTCAGGTCGCGTCGAAGGACGAGCACCCCCGAGCCGATGGCGCCGAGCAGCCCGCCCGCGCCGATCGCGGCGTTCAGATAGCCGTTCCCCGCCTCGCCCGCCTGCAGGACGTCGATCGCCAGGATCACGGTGAGGGTCTGCAGGCCGCTGTCGAAGAACCCGTCGAGCGCCTGGATGATCCCGATACCGACCAGCGGAAGGAGCGCGAGCTTCACCCCGGGCGCCGGGCGGCTCGCGAGGGGTTGGTCCCAGGTCTGCGCGGTCGGGGCAGGCGCTGGCGGCACGTCGTCGGTCCCACCGTCCACTTCGCCTGGCGCGAGCACCGGCTCCGTTGTGCCCGAAGCGCCCGTGGCGACGTTCGAGGACGGCGGAAGCCCCCACAGGACGAAGGCGACGACCACGAATGTCAGCGCGTTCAGGACGAAGGCCAGGGTGATGAAGCCGAACGCGAGCAGGAGGCCGCCCAAGGCGGGCCCCAGGATGAAGCTCAGGTTGTCGAGGCTCGACCAGGCGCTGTTGGCAGGGCCGAGCTGGCGTTCGTCGGTGACGAGGTTAGGCACGTAGGCACCCAACGCCGGATAGAGGAACGCCGATCCGCAGGTCGCCAGGATCGCCAACGCCGCGATCGGGAGGACTGGGGCTTCGACTAGGAGCAGGATCGCGATCGCGACCATGATCGCCCCACGCCAGATGTCGGAAACGAGGAGGACCAGCCGGCGATCGAATCGATCGGCGATGATCCCGGCCGGGATCGACAGGACCACGTACGGGATGACGCGAACGGCCCCAAACAGCCCGACAAGCGCGGCATCGCCGGTCTCGCGGTAGATCACGACGAAGATGGCGACGATGTACAGCCAGTCGCCGATGGTGCTGATGAACTCCCCGGCGAGCAGCTTCGTCAAAGGTCGGTTGGAAAGGAGCTGCCGATAGACGCCGAGACCTGCCATGCGGCCCACCCTACGGAGACGCCAAGCCTAGTGGGTCACCGGGCGACGGATGGTCGGAGTTCGCACTGCTTGCCTGACCGACGGCGGCGCAAACGCCTCTCGGACCCAACTCCGCTCCCGACACCCGTCCCATCCGCCCCCAACCCCGACCCCACGCCGGTGCCTCGATCGCCGGATGACGTGGCGACCCTGCCGACGGGCGGGAGCCCGCTGCCCGACATCGACGGGGCTGTCGCCGGCGACGATGGCAAGGGACCCTTGCCGCCGGGCACGATTACTTAACCACCCAACCCGGACCGACTCGACTTCCTGTTCGAGTTCTGGTGGCCGGAGTGCTTCCGCGACGCCCACTGGATGGGCCCGGAGAACATCGTTCCTCGGGGAGGCGGGAGATTCCGAGCATGGTACGCGCGCAGGGTCGCGGTCCCGGCGACAAGGGTGTGATGATGGTCGACGTGGAAGACCGCTCGGCCGGGACGATCACCTTCCTGTTCACGGACGTCGAGGGCAGCACTCGTCTCTGGGAGCAGTTCCCAGACGACATGAAAAGCGCCCTGGCGCGCCATGACGCGATCCTGAGAGCGGCCATCGAAGGCTCGCAGGGCCGCATCGTCAAGACGACCGGCGACGGGATGATGGCCGTGTTCGAACGAGCGGCGGATGCCGCGGTGGCAGGTCTCGAGGCCCAACGCGCCATGACCTCCGAGCCCTGGTCGAGCATCGCCCCCCGCGTCCGCATGGGTGTCCATGCCGGACAGGCCGAACAGCGAGGCGGCGACTTCTTCGGGCCTACCGTCAACCGGACGGCGCGCACGATGGCAGCTGGACACGGCGGACAGATCCTCTTGTCGGACTCCGCGGCGGCGCTTGCAACCGACCACCTGCCCGCAGACGCGAGCCTTCTCGATCTGGGCGAACACCGGCTCCGCGACCTCGGCCGTGCCGAGCACGTCTTCCAGTTGCTGCATCCCGACCTGGAATCGACCTTCCCACCGCTGGCGGCTTTGCCCAGGGAAGGCGGTACGCTGCCGAGCCAGAGCGCGCCGTTCGTGGGCCGGCAGGTCGAGCTCGAGGAAGTGCAGTCGCGTCTCGAGGACCCGGCTGTCCGCCTGCTCACGCTCACCGGACCCGGCGGGACCGGCAAGACGTCGCTCGCGATCCGTGCGGCCGAACGAGTCGGACCCCGGTACCGCGACGGCGTGTCGTTCGTGGACCTGTCGAGCGCCCGGCAAACCGACGCGGTAGCAATCGCCGTGGCGCGAGCCGTGGGTGTTGGCGACGTCGGCGACCGGCCGCTCCAGGAAGAGCTGGTCAACGTCCTCAGATCCCGCCGCATGCTCCTGGTCCTGGACAATTTCGAGCAGGTGACCGAAGCAGCCGACATGGTCGGCCGGTGGCTGCGTGATTGCCCGGACGTCAAGCTGCTCGTGACCAGTCGTGAGGCCCTCCACGTCCGCGCCGAGCATGTCTATCGCGTCCCGCCGCTTGGCCTCCCGCCCGCTGCGCTGAAGAAGCCTTCGGCGCTTCGTCTCGAACAGTTCGAGGCCATCCAGCTGTTCGTCGATCGCGCGCGGGCCGTGCAATCGGACTTCCGCCTGACCGACGACAACGCTTCGGCCGTCGCAGAGATCTGCCGGCGCCTGGATGGCCTGCCGCTGGCCATCGAGCTCGCGGCGGCGCGGCTCCGCCTGTTCTCGCCCGAGGCGCTTCGGGATCGGCTGGGCGACCGGCTCGGGCTGCTCCGGAGTGGCCCACGGGACCTGCCGGAACGGCAACAGGCCATCCGGGCAACGATCGACTGGAGCTATGACCTCCTGGACGCACCGGAGCGACGGCTCTTCGAGGTGCTCTCGGTCTTCCACGACGCCAGCATCACGGCTGTGGAGGCGGTCGCCGTCGAAGCCATCGAGGCCGACGGGGACGCGTCCGACGTGCTCGATCGCCTGACCGGTCTCATCGAGAAGAGCCTGGTCCGGCAGAACGAGCCCGCGGATGGCGAGCCACGCGTCGGCATGCTCGAGACGATCCGGGTCTACGCCGCCGAGCGGCTCGAGCAATGCGACGACGGCGGCGCGGCTGCCCGCCGGGCACATGCCACGTTCTACGCGGGCCTCGCCGCGGAGGGCCGGCGCGAGCTGCTCGGCAACGAACGCGAAGCGGCGCTAGCCAGGATGGCCACCGAGGTCGAGAACCTGCGGATCGCCTGGCGCCACTGGGTCGCCGAATCCGACCTCGAGCAACTCGACAAGCTGGCCAACACGCTGCTCATCCTGTTCGACGCGCGCGGCTGGTATCTCGATACCGTCGCCTTGACCACGGACCTGCTGACGGTCCTCGCTTCGACCACGACCACACCGGAACGCGTCGGCAAGGAAATCGCGCTTCGAACCACGCTGGCACGTGCACTGATCGCGACCAAGGGCTACACCCCCGAAGCCGAGGACGCCCTCGCGAGCGCGCTCGACCTGTTCGAGCGCGGCACCGACGCTCGCCAGCAGTTCGCCGTCCTGCGCGGCCTGGTCAGCCTGTACGACTACCGTGCCGAATTCGACAAGGTGATCAGCCTCGGCGCCGAGATCCTCGAGCTGGCCGAACGCGAGAACAATCCCAGGATGCTGGTCGACGGCCACCTGGTGGTGGGCATGACCACGATGTTCCTCACGGATCTCCAGGGAGGCCTCGACCACTTCGACAAGGCGATCGCCCTGTTCCCACAGCTCCCGATTCGTTCGCCCTACGCCGGTGTCGGGAATGACTCGAGGGTTGCCTGCCTGACGACCTCGGCGATCACGCTGTGGATGATGGGCGACTCGGATCAAGCCGCCGAGCGGGCGACCGATGCGCTGGCGCTCGCCGCGGAGATCGACCACCCGTTCACGTCCGCGTTCGCACCATTCCATTCGGGGCTGATCCACCTGTGGCGGCAGGAGCCGGACATTGCGCTCGATCGCGCGATCAGCCTCCTCGAGATCGCGGACGAGCACGACTTCCGGATCTGGACCGCGGCGGGCACGTGCCTGCTGGGGGCCGCCCAGGTCGGGCTCGATCGCTTCGATGAGGGCCTCGCCAACGTCCGCACCGGTCTGGACCTGTACCAGGGCATGCGGTCACCGCCCGTGTTCTGGCCGATGCTGCTGTTCGTATCCGCGGGGGCGAGCCTTCGTGCGGGTCGCCCTGCCGAGGCCATGGGCCCGATGGACAAGGCGATCGAATTCATGAGCGCGGGCGGCGGCGCCACGCTGCTGCCCGAGTTCCACGTCCTCAAGGGGGACATCCTCGCGGCCCTCGAGCCGCGCCAGGACGGCGGTCCATCAGTCGCGGAGCCGTGGTATCAGCGTGCGTTCGACCGCGCAGCCGAGCTGAACGCCCGGACGGCCTGGCTGCGCGCGGCGACGAGACTGGCACGTTTGCGACTCGCCGAGGGCCGTCCGGAGCTGGCCTCGGACACCCTCGGCCCGGTCCTGGCGTCGATCACCGAAGGATTCGCGACGGCCGACGTCCAGGACGCAAAGGCGCTCCTCGCCCAAGTCGTGCGGGAGCGGTCCCCGGCGGCCGGCCGACCGGCCAAGGCGTAGCGTTCACCGGTTGACGCCGTCCGCGGCCTCCCTACCATTGCCCCTCCGGCACCAACGAGGAGGACACGAGTAGCCATGACAGGTCGCGGGCCGAAGACCAGACCCGTGGTCATGCTCGTTCTCGGGGCGTTCCTCCTTGCCGGACCCCTCGCATCGCCGTCGCTCGCGCAGGACCATCCCGATCAATCCGACGTCGTGCTCGTGCTCGATTTCTCGGCCTCGATCCTGGATGACCCGGTGAACCGGGATCGCTTTGCGGCGGCCCTGGATCGCATCGCCGATCGCGTCGACGCGACCTCGTCGGACCTCGTGGCCGGCGACACCACGGTGACCATGGTCCAGTTTGCGACGAGGGCCGCCGAGTACCCCGCCTGCGTCGATCTCAAGGTGTTCGAGAGCCCCGAGACGGTCGCCCGTTTTGCCGATTGCCTCAGGGGCGCCGCTGTGGCGTACCGGACTGGCCTGGATCCGGCGCTGACGACGAAGATCGGCGACGACACGAACTATGTCGCGGCCATGACGGTCGCGGCGCGGCACCTTCCAGCCGCCGCCGTTCGGCCGGCGCTGATCCTGTTCACGGACGGCAAGCACGACGTCGCAAACGTCCCCGTCGGGGACGTTCAGCCCGCACTGGTGCGCCTGTTCGGGGATCGGTCCCCGTTCGCGCTCCTGCCGGTCGGCATGGGGTTGAGCCCGACGGAACGGCCCGCCCTCGAGGGCGGCCTGGTCAACCTCCGGACCATCCGCGAGATGCCGGCCTGCGTGAGCGGTAGCCAGTTCGATTGGCCACAGGTCGTGTTCGAGTCGGCAGCGGATGCCGGGAATGCGGTTGCCGTGGCCCTGCAGAACGTCACGTGCACGTTCACGGTCGCGCCGGAGCCCACGCCGACACCGACGCCCACGCCGACACCGCAGCCGACGCCCGCGGAGCCGCGCGGGATCGGCGTCGTTCCCGGTGACGGCCAGATCGAGCTGCACTGGGTCGCGCCCGCGACGACGCTGGCACCGATCGTCGACTATCGGGTCCGTTGCCGGGGGGACCAGGGCGACTGGACGGAATCGGCCGAAGGCACCTCCGTCGACACCTCGGCGGTGGTGGACGGGCTCACCAACGGTGTGGCCCATGAGTGCCAGGTGATGACCGTCGATCAGACCGGCGAGGGCGCCTGGACCCCCGGGCCGGCCACGGTCGTCCCCGTCGGGCGCCCGGCTGCGCCCGGAAAACCGGCCGTCCACCCGCTGGACCGCGCGGTACGGATCGATGTGCCGGCCGTGGATCCGGCCCTCGTGTCCGACTTCCGCTTCGAATGCTCCAGCGACGACGGCCAGACCTGGGCGTCGGGCGTGGACGTCACCGCAGCCGGCGTATCGACCGCGGACATCAGGGACCTCACCAACGGGGCGTCGTACCGCTGCCGGGCCTTCGCCGCGAACGCGGCCGGCGTCAGCGATCCGTCAGAGGTATCGGACCTCGTGCGGCCGTGCGGCTCGATCATGGACTGCAATCCGATCGTGACGCCCGTGCTGGGGGTCGTTGGCGTCGCGTTGTTCGGAGGACTCCTCGTCCTCCTGGTGTCGTTCTACCGGGACCGAACGCGCGGGTACGTCGTGGCCGTGGTCGACGTGGTCCACACCGGGAACCTCGGCTATGGATCGAAGCTGGGGATCCGGTTCGTCCGGGCGGCGCCGAACGGGGTCGTCACCGGCATCGCCTCGAGCCGGGGCCGGGGTGCCGACCTCCGGATCCGGCATCGTGGCGGCGACCAGTTCGAGGTGACCGACCGAACCGGCAAGCACGTCGTGACGTCCGGGGAGCCGTTCATGGGCGTCGACTCCCTCGGGGCCCGTCACCAGGTCATCCTCCGGCGCTTCCGCGGCAGGACGGCCTCCGCGACCGCACGCTGAGGGCCATCCACCGCGGCGGCCGCAACCAGGCCCGGGCAATGCGGGTCAGATCAGGAACGTGCCAGCCGGGTTCTCCGCTCGGAGGATGTCGCGGTCGATCCTGAAGGCCTCGAGCTCCGGCGCGGACGGTGTGGTGCCGTCGGCGATCAGCTCGGACGCGATCCGGCCAAGGACCGATGCGTACTTGAACCCATGCGCCGCGCCGAGCAGCACCAGGACGCCCGGATGGTCCGGCACCCGATCGACGACGAAGTCGCGATCCGGCGTCAGCGTGTAGAGGCAGGTCTTGGTCAGGATCGGCGGCGCCACCATCCCGGGCAGGTGGCGTTGGATGAACGTCTCGAGCCGTCGCCTCGCGTGCTGGTCGGGGTCGAACGTCCGCGTCGCGGGCGTGACCTCGGGACCGCCGACATCCTGCGCGGCCTTGGGTCCTGCCTCGCCGTAGGTGGGGAAGCCATAGAACGACGGGTCGTCCATCCAGATCCAGATCGGGAAGCGATCTGGCGCGAACGCCGCCGGATCTGGCACGCCGATGTACGTCACCTGCTCCTGGGTGATCGTCAACGGGAGTCGAAGATCGAACGAGGCGAGCAGCTCGTTGGTCCAGGCGTCTGCGGCGATCACCACCTGGCCCGCGAGCACGGCGTCACCATCGGACAGCTCGAGCCGGATCCCGTTCCCGGTGTCGACCAGCCGCTCGACCCCGATGCGCTCACGCAGCACCGCGCCGTGCGCCACGGCGAGTCGCCGATGGGCGGCGTTGCCCACGTTCGGGTCGGCGATCCCGGCATCGGCCTGGAAGAGGACGACGGTTCCGTCATCGAGCCGCCATTGCGGCCAGCGCCGCATCGCCTCGGCGGCATCGAGCCGTTCGAACGGCACGCCTTCGGTGGTCATGCTCGACGTGTAGTCCAGCTCGGGGATCGCCGCGCCGGCCGGGAAGAGATCGAGCCCGCCGGTCCTCGTCACCACCCTCGATCCCGACGCCGCCTCGATCTCCGCCCACGCCTCATAGGCCCGTCGGGCGAGCCGGACGTAGTCGGGCCGATGGTAGGACAGCCGGATGATCCGGCTGTGATCCTGCGATGCACCGTTGTGGTGACCGAGCTCGAACTGCTCGAACCCGATCGTCCGGTTGCCGAACCGCCTCGACAACCAGTACACCGCAGCGGACCCGAAGCCGCCGAGCCCGATCACCGCGGCGTCGTATTCGCGCGTCATGGCCGCGGCCTGTTCCTCATGAGGGCGGAGTGTACGTGGGCCGCGGACCGACCCGGTGCCGGCGGCTCACAATGTGGCCCGACCAGACCGCAGGGAGTCCCATCCGTGCAGAAGATGCTCAACGAACCGACCCGCTTCGTCGACGAGATGTTGGACGGGATCCTGGCCGCGCATCCGGACCGGCTCCGGCGACCGGGACCACATGTCGTGGTCCGCGCGGATGCGCCCGTCCAGGGCAAGGTCGCGATCGCGACCGGTGGTGGTTCCGGGCATCTCCCCGTGTTCATGGGGTATGTCGGCGACGGGTTCATCGATGGGGCGGCGATCGGCAACGTGTTCGCCTCGCCGAGCAGCGACGACATGCTGGAAACGACCCGGGCGATCGACGGGGGCCGGGGCGTCCTCTATCTGTACGGCAACTACGGCGGCGACGTCCTCAACTTCGACCTCGCGGCGGAGCTCGCGGCGGACGACGGGATCGAGGTCCGAACCGTCCTCGGAGCCGATGACGTGGCGTCGGCGCCTCCCGATCGGGCGGACCGGCGTCGCGGCATCGCCGGGATCTTCTTCCTGTACAAGATCGCGGGCGCCGCGGCTGCCGCCGGCCGGTCGCTCGACGACGTCGTCGCGGTCACCGAACGGGCGGCTGCCGGCCTGCGCTCGATGGGCGTGGCGCTTTCGCCGTGCACGCTGCCAGCGGCGGGCGTACCGACGTTCGACCTGCCGGACGGCGAGATGGAGATCGGGATGGGCATCCACGGCGAGCCGGGCGTGCGTCGCGGTCCGCTCGAAACTGCTGACCAGATCGCCGCCGAGCTCTCCCGGGCCGTCATCGACGACCTCCCATTCGAGCGAGGTGACCAGGTGGCGGTCCTGGTCAACGGCCTCGGGGCAACACCGAAGGAGGAGCTCTACATCCTGTATCGGGGCGTCGCCGGGCACCTGGCCGAAGCCGGTTTGGCCGTTCACCGCGTGTTCGTGGGCGAATACGCCACGTCGCTCGAGATGGCCGGTGCGTCGCTGAGCCTGCTCCGGCTTGACGACGACCTGCGCGCGCTGCTCGACGCCCCCGCAAGCACGCCCTTCGTAGCCCTCCCGTGACCGAGCCCACCGAGGCACCAGGACCAAGCGCCGCCCTCGCCGACCTGCTGGCCGGCGTCGCGGCAGCGCTGGCCGGTCATCGCGACGTGCTCAATCGTCTCGATGGCGTGGCGGGCGACGGAGACCTGGGCGTGACGGTCACACAGGCCGCCGAGGCCCTCACCGCGGTCGCCCCCGAGATCCGTGGCCTGCCGGTCCCCGATGCGATCCGGACGGTCGGGACGGAGATCGCCCGCAAGGCGCCATCCACGTCGGGAACGCTCGTGGCATTCGCCTTCCTCGCTGCCGGACGGGTGGGCGAAATCGACGCCGAAGCCTCGGGCGCGCATGCGATCCCGTATCTGGAGGCGGCCGCGGCGTCGATCGCGACGCGGGGCAAGGTGACCGTCGGGGATCGGACGATGCTCGATGCGCTGCGGCCCGGGGTCGATGCCTTTCGTGCGGCGATCGAGCGTGGCGAGCCCCTTGCCGGTGCCGCGAGGGCCGCGGCGACCGCCGCCGGCGAAGGTGCCGCGGCGACGGCGTCGATGACGCCGACGGTTGGCCGGGCGGCGTGGCTGGGCGAACGGGCGCGCGATCACGAGGACGCGGGTGCTCGCCTGGTGGCGATGGCCTTCGACGCCGCGGCCGGGTATCTCGAGCATCGTTCGGCGGCTTCGGAGCGTGGCGCAGGGTAGACTCGGGCAGCCATGAGGGGCGATGTCACGCACCAAATGGAGGAGCCTTGATGGACCAGCAGATCGTCCGGGATCGAGCCGAGGCATTCAGCGCCGCGCTGGTCGCCGGCGACATGGACCAGGCCGCCGCGGATCTCAGCCGCGAGTTGTCGACCAACCTCGGGTCCTTGGTCGCGATCCTTCCGCTGCCCCTCACCGATGCCACGGTCGAATTGGTCGAGGTTGGCGGTTCCGGGTACGTTGCGATCCTCCACCTCGTCGGCGAGCAGGCCGAGATCAGGCTCCAGACGCGATGGAAGGACCGCGACGGGCGACCGACGATCGTGGAGACGAGCCACGTCACCGAATCGACACCCGAGGCACCGCCGGAACCGGACGAGGATGCCTGACGGGATCGACACCGAACCGGGTTCGGCCGACGGGCCGGACGCGGCCGGCGGCTCGACGGACGACGCGGTCGGCCCGGCAGCCGGCACGACGAACCCGGGCGACGCAGCGACCCCGCCCGACCGGCGGACCTTCCTTCGTCAGCTCTCGACCGATGCGGTGAGGACGGCGGGCAAGATGGCCGGCGCCTCCGCCGCGTTCAGCCGTTCGATCGTGGCGGCCGGGGGATCCGCACTCGGTGCCTTCGACCAGAGCGACGAGCCTGCGGATTCAGCCGCGCCGCGTCACACCCCCGCGACGACCCACGCCACGGCGCAGCCGCCCCTTGCGTCCTCGAAACCCGCACCCGCGCCTCCGACGTCGGTCATCAGGGAGGTCCATGACGCGGTCGCCGCGCTCACCCCCGAGCAGCACGCCTTCCTGCGGAACGCGCCGAAGGCCGCCCTGGCCGTCAACGATCCCGCCGGTCCCCCGCTGCTCGCCTACTCCATCTTCCACTGGGATGGAGACCTGATCCGGGTACCGGCGCGGGACTTCACGGCCCGGACGAACAACATCGACCTCGATCGGCGCGTCGGCCTGCTCGTCGACGATCCCGCGTCCGAAGCCTGGGTCGCGATGAATGGCCTGGCATCGCTGGTCTACGGCGATCAGGTCGAACCCGAGATGCGGCTGATCCTCGCGAAGTACCACGACGAAGACGAGGCGAACCGCCGCTGGAACGAGCTCAGCGCAACCGGTGACCAAATCGTGATCCGGATCAGGCCGACGAGGTTCGTCTGGCGTTCGGGCTGAGGAACCCGCAGACGGCAGGTCGGACCGGCGGCACCGGGGTCTCGCGATCGCCGCTTGGGACGGCTCTCAGGCGACGATGCGCTCGCCCGTTCCCTTGGCGAAGATGTGGATCGCCGATCGGCGGAGCTCGGCGGTGACAGCCTGACCGAGCGAGATGGGCAGGTCCGGCGACACCCGCGCCACGATCGTCGGGCCGCCCACGTCGAGCTCCACGAAGGTGTCCGACCCGATCGGCTCCATCAAGCCCACGACGGCCGGGATGGTCATCCGCCCCGCGGCGGCGCCGTTGGGATGCACGATCACGTCCTCGGCCCGGACGCCGAGCATGACCTCGGGCCACGCCCCGGCTTTCAGGCCGATCTCCGCTGGGTTGCCCAGATCGACCCGGAGGCCGTCGCGAACGAACGCCACGCCGCCGTCGACCGACTCGATGCCGCCGTCGAGCATGCTCATGCGGGGCTTGCCGACGAATTCGGCGACGTACATGGTCTGCGGCTTGGCGTAGATCTGCGAGGGCGTCCCGCTCTGGATGATCTTCCCGTCGCGCATGACGCAGATCAGGTCGGACAGCGTCATCGCCTCCTCCTGGTCGTGGGTCACGAACACGCTGGTCGTGCCGAGCGCCAGGTGGAGGTGCTTCACCTCGGTGCGCATCCTCGCGCGCAACGCCGCGTCGAGGTTGCTGAACGGTTCGTCGAGCAGGAAGACAAGCGGCTGCTTGACCAAGGCCCGCCCGAGGGCGACACGCTGTTGCTGCCCACCTGACAACTCCGCCGGCTTGCGATGCAGCAGGTGGCCGATATCGAGCATGTCGGCAACACCCGTCACGCGCTCGGTGATCTCCGCTGCTGGTCGTCGCAGGAGCTTCAGCGAGAACCCGATGTTCTCGAAGACGGTCATGTTCGGGTAGAGCGCATAGCTCTGGAAGACCATCGCCATGCGGCGCTCGTTTGGCGGCACCTTCGTGACGTCCCGGTCGCCCAGGTGGATCGTGCCGGCATTGGGTCGGTCGAGACCGGCGATCAGGTTCAGCGTCGTGCTCTTGCCACACCCGGATGGCCCAAGGAGCGTCACGAACGCGCCGTCCTCGACCTCGAGGTTGAGGCCATCCACGGCACGGACCTGCCCGTAGCGGCGCTCGAGATTGCGAAGGCTGAGGGAAGCGACGACCAAGGTGGACCTCACGGAGACCAGCGTCGACCGAGGGTCACGCTGTAGATTGTCGACAATCTACCGGGCGCGCGCGCGGAGCGTCAAGGCTTCGGCGAGACTTGTCCGACGGACGGCCAATGGGTATCGTTCGCTGGCCAATCGCGCGCAGATTGTCGACGTATTCCCCGCATCCCTCGCATCGCGGGGAGGCCATGCGCCAAGCCGTCACCAAGTGGACCAGCAGTCGACGCACCCGGATGGCCGTCGCAGCGACGGTGGTCGCGGTGGTCGTGGGAGCGACGCTGGTCGGCAGTGGCCTCGTCCTGACCCGGCCCGCACAGGCGGAGACTGCGCTGTGCCGCGACGTTGCCAGTGAGCGCGGTCTCGACTTCCGGGGCGCCTACGGCACGACGCCGTACGCCCAGGATCCGCTGACGGCCATGATGCTCCGGAACCTGGGCAACGGCGCGGCGGTCGCCGATGTCTTCGGCGATGGCCGGCTGAGCGTCCTCCTGCTCGGGCAGCTGGGCCACCCGAACCGCCTGTTCCGCAATCAGCTCTCGGCCACCGGAGAGACGGTCTTCGTTGACGTGACGGAGGCCGCTGGGCTTGCCAACAATGGTGGCAGCCGCACCGCGGCATTCGCCGATCTCGACAACGACGGCGACATGGACCTCGTCGTCGTGAACGACTTCGACGGGAGCGAGATCGGCAGCCCGTCGAGCATCTTCCGGAACGATGGCGATGGCACGTTTGCCGACGTCACCGGGGCATCGGGTTTCGATCCTGTCGGCTACATCGTCGGCGGGCTCTCCCTCGCCGACTACAACCACGACGGCCGCCTCGATCTCTACGTCACGTACTGGACGATGGAGCTCGCTGGGGATCCGGGTCGTGAACAGATGGCCATCCGGGGTCGCTTTCCGGGCCAGAACCGGTTGTACGAGAACCTGGGTGAGTTCCGATTCGAGGACGTGACGGACGCTGTGCACCTCGGCCAGGTGACGGCCGACAGCTTCGCCACGGTCTTTGCCGACTTCAACGGCGACGGTTGGGCGGACCTCTACGTCGCACTCGACCATCGCGAGGACCTCTTCTTCGAGAACACCGGAGGGTCCTTCCGCCTGGCGTCGGAGGAGTACGGGATAGGCCACGTCGGCAACGACATGGGAATCGCCGTGGCCGATCTCGGCAACAACGGCACCCTGGACCTCTATGTCACCAACATCACCGACCCGAATGACCAATTCGGCACCGGTGCTGGCAACACGATGCTGGTCGGCAGTCCGGCGACCGACGGTTCGGTCGCATACGCCGACGAAGCGGTGGCGATGGGGATCGAGGACGGCGCCTGGGGCTGGGGCACCGCATTCACCGACCTGAACCTCGATGGCCATCTCGACCTGTACGCCGTCCAGGGCATGGAGGAGTACGTCGCGGTCCGGAGCCCTGAGATTCGCAGTGATGCGCGGCTGTTCCTCGGCGCCGCCGACGGCACGTTCACCCGCGCCATCGGCACCGGCTGCGACATCCCGGGTGACCAGCGCAGCGCCGTGCCACTCGACTACGACAGGGATGGCGCACCGGACCTGCTGGTCACGCAGACGGCGTATTCGGCAGTGCTGCTCGAGAACGGAACGACCGATCGGCGATGGCTGACGGTCGACCTGAGCCGAGCCGGCGCCCAGGCGGCCGGCGCGCGCGTCGCGGTCACCTCGGGCGGCGTGACCACCACGCAGGTCGCGCTCTACGGCGGGAGCTACCTCGCGGGCATGCCCATGGAGCTCTATTTCGGCCTGGCCGACTCGGACGAGGCGGAGCATGTCTCGGTGACCTGGGCCGATGCCAGCACGACCGACCTCGGTGCCCAGAAAGCCGATCAGGTCATCCGCGTGACACCGACGGGCGTCCTGCCGTGATCGCGGCAGCGACACGGCGCGCTAGGACCCGTGGCGTGCGGCTCGGCCTGATCCTCGTGGTGGCCATCGCGACGGCGGGCGTCGCCGCAGGCGTCGTGGCGCAGAGCGCGCGATCGGAAGCACCGGCGCACTGGCGGCCGATCCTGATGGGGTCGCCGAGCGAGTTGCGCGTCGCACCGATCGTGGCGATCGGCTCGCCCGAGGATCGCGCCGAGCTCGACGAGGTGTTCGAGCGGCAGTCCCGGGCGGACCGCATGACCGACCAGATCGCCTACTGGACGGACGTCCCTACCCCAATCCGGTGGAACGAGTTGCTGTTGAGCGCCGTCAGGGATGCGAAGACCAACCCGGTTCGTGTGTCGAGGATCCTGGCGCTCCTCAACACGGCGATGTACGACGCGCTGATCGCGTCGTTCGATGCGAAGGTCGCCTACCGACGGTCGTCACCCGCCGAACGCGACTCGCGGATCCAGGCGCTCGCACCCCCGGATGACGTCTCGAGCCACGCCTCCGTGGACGCGGCAATTGCCGCGGCCGCCGTCACGGTTCTCAACGCGATGTACCCGGACCGGACCAGGACGTTCGTGGGCCGCCAGACCGAGCTGCTCAACGTGAAGCTGGCAGCAGGCTCGCACACGGCCTCCGATCTCGAGGCCGGCACGCAGCTTGGCACCGCCGCTGGGGCTCTCGCCCTCGCCCGCGCCGGCGACGACGGGGCGTCCGCGTTCTGGCGGGGTACGATCCCGGGCGAGTCCGGGCGCCTGGAAGCCCGCGAAGCCTTATCGGAACGACCAGCCCACCGAGCCATTGGCCGGGACCTGGCGGCCGTGGCTGATGACCGGCGGTGCCCAGTTCCGACCTGGACCGCCCCCGGCCTACGACTCGGTCGAACGGCGTGCCGAGGCGGACGAGATCGTCGAGGTGAACGAGAAGCTGACCGACGACCAGGTCCGGATCGCCCGGTTCTGGGCGGACGGGGCCGACACGGACACGCCATCGGGCCATTGGCTGCGGATCGCGATCGACCTTGCCACGCGCGACGCCATGTCGCTGCCTGACACGCAACGATTGCTGGCGCATCTCGCGATGGCACAAGCCGATGCGTTCATCGCGTCATCGGACGCCAAGTTCACCTACTGGGCGGAACGACCGATCGGCCTGATCCCCGGGTTCGCGTCGACGATCGTCACCCCGAACTCCCCGTCCTACATCTCGGGCCACGCGACCGTCGCGGGTGCGAGCGCCTCGGTTCTGGCCGCGTTCTTCACGGCCGATGCCGAGGTGCTCACGGCGCAGGCCGACGAAGCAGGACAGTCGCGCCTGTATGGGGGCATCGCCTGGCGCAGCGACATCGAAGCCGGCCTCGACGTGGGGCGAAGGATTGGGCAGCTTGCCGTCCACCGAGCCAGCGGTGACGGGAGCGTGCGGTGAGCGCCGTTGAGCGTCTCCACGAACGCGAGGGCGAGGCTTGTCGCGGCGCCGCCGAGTCGCTATGGTTCGCAAAACGCGAAGATTGTCGACAGTATCCCGATACGTCACGGTCACCGTCGTTCGCGCCACGCTGCAATCGAGCGGCGGAATTATGTTGACAGTCGATTGTAGACAACGCGATCATGGCGCCCGAGGGATAACCGGCATGGTCACAGTGGAGGCAGGGCTGGCATGGCGGTAGCCGGTGCGGCGCTGAGTCGTGGCGCGGGCCGCGTGTCGCGCAGGCTCGATCGCCTGAGCGAGCGCCGCTTCGCGCTCCTCGTGTCCGTGCCCGGGCTCATCCTGGTCGGGTTGATCGTGCTTCCGCCGACGCTCGCGGTGTTCGGGCTCAGCCTGTTCCGGATCGAGCTCCAGAAGGACGACCTGACCCCGTTCGTCGGCCTGCGCAACTACCTCGAGCGACTTCCCGCGGACAAGGAGGTCATGGCGGCCATCCCGCGGACGTTGTTCTTTGCGGCGATCTCGACGGCCGTCACGCTGCCGCTGGCGCTCGTCACGGCGCTCGCCCTCAACCGTGGGTTCCGTGGGGTCTCGATCTTCTTCATGGCCCTGCTGCTTCCGTGGGCGGTGGCGTCGATCGTGGCCGGGATCTTCTGGCGCTTCATCTTCGACACGAACCACGGGATCGTGAACGGTGCCCTCATCGGCCTCGGGTTGATGGACGAACCGTTCAACTGGCTGCAAAACACCGCGCAGTCCGTGGGCATCGCCGTGGTCGCGCAGGCGTGGCGCTCGGTGCCTCTCCTCGTCGTCCTCCTGCTCGCCGCCCTCAAGACGATCCCGGAGGCGCTCTACCGCGCGGCCAAGATGGATGGCGCCACGGCGTGGGAGACGTTCCGCTTCGTGACCCTGCCGGGGATCAAGAACACCCTGATCGTCGTCGGTGTCCTCCAGGTGATCATCGGTCTCCAGGTATTCGACCTCCTGTACAGCCTGACCGGCGGCGGACCTGGCCGCGACACGTGGATGTTGCCGATGGCGATCTACACGATCACGTTCGAGCAGATCAGCCTGGGGTATGGGTCCACCGTCACGGTCCTCCTGTTCGCCATCATCGTGGCCGCGAGCCTGCTGATCCTGGTCATGCGCGTCCGACGCCGCCCGGTGTTCGTCCCCACAGTCGAGGAGGAAGAGACCGACGCAGCCGCGTCTGCGCGGACCTCGCTCCGGTTGAGCACGCGGTCGTCGCGGGCACTACTGCCGGGATCAGGCAGATCCCCCGAGGAGGTCCGGCGAAGGGTCATTCGACTGCCCGCTCCAGTCGCCAGCTTTGCATTCGGCGTCGGGATCGTCCTGCTGCTCTTCTTCTTCGCGGCCCCGATCATCTGGATGCTGATCGCGAGCCTGCAGCCGTTCCAGGCGCTGGTCGAACAGCCGCCGGCGCTGACCTGGAATCTGTGGCTCGATGGCTACCAGATCATCGCCGGCGACCCGCGTTGGCTCGGCTCCCTCGCCGTCAGCCTCCAGACCGCCCTGCTGACGATGCTCTTCGTGATCGCCCTGGCGGCGCCGTCGGCGTACGCCCTGGCCCGCTTCGACCTGCCGGGCAAATCGACGACGCTGGCGCTCCTCATCGTCGTCCAGATGGTTCCGGCCATCGTCATGGCCATCCCGGTCCTGCGGATCTTCCAGATCATCGGGATCACGGACACCGTGGCAGCGCTCGTGATCGTCAACGTCGCGTTCTGGCTGCCCCTGGTCATCTGGTTGCTGCGCAACTTCTTCCTGGACGTCCCGGTGTCGCTCGAACGCGCGGCACGCATCGACGGCTGCTCGCGGCTGGGAACCCTGTTCCGGGTGACGATTCCGGCGGCGCGTCCGGGCCTCGCCGCGGCGGCCATCCTGATCCTGATCGGGACGTGGAACGAGTTCCTGTTCGCCGTCATCCTGGGTCACCAGGACGCGGTCCCGATCACCCGCCTGATCACCGGGATCCAGAACTTCCCGGGCGCGCTCAATCAGCAGCCGCCACCCAACCTGCTCGCGTCGGCCGCGATGGTGGCCGTCGCCCCCTGCATCGTTCTTGTCCTTCTTTTCCACCGCCGGATCATCACCGGCCTATCAGGAGGGTTCGTGAAGGGATGACCGAGACCCGCGGGTCAGTGTGGGCGTGTCCCAACAGCCATCAATGGAGGAGGATCCTATGACCGAACAGGAATCGACCGTCAAGACCATGCTCAGCGGGCCGCTGAGCCGTCGAGCCATGCTCAAGGGCGGTCTCGTCGCGAGCAGCGCAGCCTTCCTGGCTGCCTGCGGAGCGGCGACGACCAGCTCCGCGCCGCCGGCGAGTGCGCCCCCGGCCACTGCAGCCCCAGGCAGCGACGCACCACCCGCAACGGACGCGCCGACCCCGGAGCCTGTCAGCTACGCCGGCGTCACCCTCAACAACAGCACGGGCGGCTACTCGATCCCGGCCTTCGAGCTCGGCCTCGCTGCCTGGAAGGCCGAGACCGGCGGCCATGCGACGTTCACCAACATCCCGTTCGACGAGAAGCCGGTCAAGTACGCGAGCTTCATCGCGACGCAGGACGCGTCGTGGGACCTTCACTACACCTACGACATCTTCATGCAGCGCTACGGGACGCGGCTGCTGCTCCCCCTGGAAGGCAACTACACCGGCGACCTGAGCGACTTCATCCAGACCGCTCTCCCCGGGTTCACGACCCAGTCCGACCAGGTCCTCCGTGGCCTGCCGATCCACTTCAGCTCGTGGCTGTGGACGTGGAACCCGGAGCTGTGGAACCAGGTCGGCGAGGACGGCGACAACCCGCCCGACTCGTACGAAGGACTGTTCGCCACGACGCCTAAGTTCGTCGAAGCGGGCATCATTCCGTGCGCCCAGCCGTGGCTCGGCGTCGGTGGGACCTTCGCCAAGCTGTACTGGACCCACATCTACAACTCGACCGGGCACCCGATGTTCAGCGACGACCGGACCCAGGTCATGTTCGACGGGCCCGAGGGCCTGTCCGCCTTCCAGACGATCGAAGCGGGGCTCAAGAGTGGCTGGTGGGACGCCCGGTACCTGAACATCACCAACGAGCACGAAGCGTTCGTCGAGTTCGCCAAGGGCAACATGGCGGCCGTCATGAACAGCGAGTCGGTGACCGAACCGCCGGTGGCCGTGCTGCGGGAAGAAGGCAAGCTCAACGTTCGCCAGTTTCCCGGGATCGAGTCGGGCAAGACAGGCTCGGCGCAAGGGGCGGACGGACTCGGCGTCAACAAGTGGACCCAGCAGGCCGAGCCAACCTGGAGCTTCTTCAACCGGCTCTACAGCCCGGACATCGCCCTGCAGGTCAGTCTCCACGAGCCGGAGCTCTACCCGCCGACGCGAAACTCGGTGCTCGCCGATCCGGCGGTCATCGCCAAGCAGGTCCTCTTGCCCGCGCACGCGGCGCAGGCGCAGGGCGTGACCAACCTCTGGTCGACGCCATACAACTACGAGCCGATCTTCGACGACGTGGTCAACAAGTTGATCAAGGGCGAGTACTCCGCCCAGCAGGCCCACGACCAGGCGGTCACGGCCACCCGCGACCTGATCATCACCTACCTCAGCACCTAGCTCAGCACTTGCGGCCGGCACCGCCGGCCGCCAATCATCCGACACAGGGCGAGGTTCCCCCCACCTCGCCCTGTGTCCATGTTCGGGAGGCTGTCATGTTTGCGTCGCTGGCCGCCGACTATCCCCGCGAGCCCCGTAGCGGCGAACCGGACGTCCTTGTCGATGCCGATCGTCGCCTGGCTTCGGGCGAGATCGGCACGGCCCAATACCTCGCGATTGCCCGCGGGTTCGCCAAGGTCGTCATCGCGGAGCAGGAGCTCGCGGGCCTCGCGATCCTGGCCGATGGGGGTGTCACCCACCCCGATCGATTGCAGACCCTCGTGACGGGCCTAGGGGGCGTCAGCACCGATGCGGTCATGGCCTTGCCGGATGGCGCCTCCGTCCGAGCTCCGCGGTTCGACCGGGCGCCGGCCTGGAAGGCGCCGATCGCCGTCGCGGACTGGAAGTGGGCGGACGAGACGACCGAGCTCCCCGTCAAGCATGTCCTCGTGGGGCCGTACACGCTGGCACGTCTCGCCGAACCGGGGGGAGCGCCGCGCGGACCGCTCGCGCTGGGCCTGGCCGAGGCGATGAACGCGGAGCTCCGCGCTCTCGCGGCGGCCGGGTGCCCGATCATCCAGATCGACGAAGGGGCGCTGACGACGATCGGCGACGATGCGGCCGAATGGGCGCTCTACGGCGCTACGCAGCAACGGCTCACTGACGGCCTCGAGGAACAGCACCTGAGCCTCGGTATCTGCCGCGGGGCAGTCGACCCGGCAGGGTACCCCAGCATCCTCGACGGCCCCTACCGGAGCTATCTCGTGGACGCCCTCGCCGGCCCGGATGCCTGGCGGTTCGTGTTTGCCGTGCCCCCTGAGCGAGGCGTGATCGTGGGCGTGCTGGATGCCGACCAGAGCAAGCGCGACGATCCGGAGCTGATGGTCTGGGCCATGGCCTGGGCGGCACAAGGCGGGCGCACCGGCGACCGGATCGGCGTCTCCCCGAACGGCAGCCTTCGAGCTCTCGGGCGGCACGAGGCCCGCCGCAAGATCGAGGAGATGGGTGAGGCTGTCAAGATCGCCGCGATGGGTCCGCTCCAGGAGGTCGCCGAAGCGCTCGATCCCGCCCCGCTCGAGACGAGGATGGCGCCGCTGCGCCGATTGGCAGAAGCCGTCGAGGCCGCCCGGACGCCTGGCTGAGGGCGACCCCGAGGCGACCGATGCGCGCCGGCGCCCGCCCTCAGGGCGACTGGCGAGCCGCCGGGTTGACCAGGTTCTTCGGCCGTTCGCCGGAGATGAAGCGGTAGGCCTCCTCGGCTGCCTGGAGCGCCAGGTCCCGGCGCGCCTCGAGCGAATACCAGGCGAGATGTGGGGTCAGGACGACGTTCGGCCGCTGGAAGAGGGCCCTCGTCAGGTCCGGCGCCGGTTCGTCCTCGAGGACGTCGAGTGCGGCAGCCGCAACCTGCCCGTTCTCGAGCGCCGCATCCAGGGCGGACAGGTCGACCAGCCCGCCGCGGCTCGTGTTGACGAGGACGAGGCCAGGCCGAACCCGGGCGAGGCGCTCTGCGTTCACCAGGTGCCGCGTCTCCGGCGTCAGCGGGCAGTGGAGCGTCAAGGCGTCGCTCGTGGCAACGAGGTCATCGAGGGTCACGGGTTCGACCTCGGCCTCGCGAAGCACGTCGTCGGGCACGAATGGGTCATGGGCGACGACCTCGAACCCGAACCCCCGTGCGCGACGGGCGACGGCTCGCCCGATCCGCCCGAACCCCACGATCCCCAACCGCCGGCCGCGTGCGCGGTTGACGGGCGGGACGAGTGCCGGGTTGACCCAGCTGCCCGCATGCCAGACCGCCTCGAGCTCGGGCAGGCGCCGCCAGGCGGCCATCAGCAGCAGCATGGCGTGATCCGCCACCTCGTCGACGCAGTAGTCCGGCACGTTGGCCACCCAGATCCCGGCGGCGGTCGCAGCGTCCACGTCGATCACGTCATAGCCGATCCCGGCCCGGACGAGCAGGCCGGTACCGCGCAGGGACGCGATCTCCGGGCCACGAAACGAGAGCAACCCGATGATGGCCGCGGGGTAGCCGGCGGCGATCGCGGCGGCCTCGCTGGCCGGCGTCCCGTGCGCCACCACCTGGACGTCCACCCCGCGGCCCCGGAGCAGCTCGATGCCCGGCTGCAGGAGCTCCGCGGAGTCGGTCACTGCGACGCGTTGATCGATCTGGCCCGGCATCCCGACCTCGCACCTGTGTTGTGACTGGAAAACGTAGATTGTCGACAATGTACACTGTAGGAGTGAGCGACAACCCCATCGGGTTCGGGATCCTCGGCTCCGGCAACATGGCGCGCGTCTACGCCGACGCCCTTGCCACGCAGGCACACGGCGGACGGGTCGCCGCCATTGCCCTGGGCTCCAGGGCCCCGTCGCTTGCCGCGGAATTCGGGGCCGCCGTGGAGACGTCGGCCGAGGCGCTGGCGGCCCGCTCCGACGTTGACGCGGTCGTGATCGCCACGCCGCACTCGACGCATCTCGCGCTCGCGCTGGCGGTCGCCGCAGCCGGGAAGCACGTTTACCTCGAGAAGCCGATGGCGCTCGACGTGGCCGAGTGCGACCAGATCATCGAGGCCTGCCGGCGCGCCGGCGTCCGGCTCACGATCGCCAAGCAGACCCGCCACATGGAGATGTCCATGCGGGCCAAGCAGTACATCGACGAGGGCAAGATCGGCGAGATCCTGTTCCTTCGGCCGATGAGCGTGACCCCGGGTAGTGGCTTCGTGAATGTCCCGCAGAGCTGGCCGGCCGATCCCCGCGAGGGCGACGCGTTCCTCGACTGGGGCGCCCACGCATGCGATGCGATCCGGTGGTTCACCGGTGCCGAGCCGGTACGGGTCTATGCCGACTACGAGAACTTCACGGGCCTGCCGCTCGAGAGCCCGACGGCGATGGTCCAGATCCGCCTCACGAGCAAGGCCATCGCCCAGATCCTGCTGTGCTACGAGATCGGGCCGTCCGGGTTCGGGACGCGGCGCAACAACCAGTACCACATCGTCGGGACCGAGGGCTCGATCTTCTGGGACCTCGACCGGGTCGAGCTCTGGACGGGCGATCGGGAGCGCGAGGTCTGGGAGCTGCCGAGCTGGACGCTCCCCGATTTCAAGCCGCGTGACCCAAGACGGATCGGCAACACGGCACGACAGCTCGACGACTTCATCGCGGCGCTGCGCGACGGCCACGAGCCCGCGATCACCGGTGAGGATGGCCGGGCGGCGATTGAGATGACCCAGGCCGCGAAGCTGTCCGCCCAGACCGGGCGAGCCGTGGACCTGCCACTGGGCGCCGCGTCCGCCTGACCGCCGCTCATGAAGATCACCGACGTCCGGACGATGCTGCTTCACGGCCCCGATCCGCACGGCGTGGGCGGCGTGGAGCGCACCTGGCACGTGCTGCTGGTGCGGATCGACACGGACGCGGGCGTCTACGGCCTGGGTGAGGCCGGCAACTTCATGGGCGACCGGCAGGCGATCGCCTACGCTCGCGAATGGCTGATCGGCCGGGATCCGCTGGCTATCCGGCCGTTCGTTCGGGCGATGCTGTCTGGCGGTCTGCCGCCCTACGAACCGCAGATGAGTCCGACGGCCACGGTCGACGGCCCGGCGGTGTGGGCGGTGAGCGGCGTCGAGATGGCCCTGTGCGACCTGGCCGGCAAGATCCTCGGGACGCCGGTCTACAACCTCCTGGGTGGGGCATTCCGGGACCGGATCCGGGTCTACCTCGACCGCAGCGGCGTGGGCGATCCGAGCGACCTCGGGGCGTGGCGCGCATTGGCCGAACGGGTGATCGCGGACGGCTTCCACGACTTCAAGTTCGACGCCGAATGGATCGCCCCCGAGGTCAATCGCGACCCGTGGAACCGGCAGATGCGCAGCGACCAGGTCCGCCTCACGTTCGAGCGTCTCGCGGTCGTCCGCGAGGTGGCCGGCCCCGACGCCGAGATTGCGCTGGACGGCCACATGAGCTTCGACGTCGAAACGGCGATCCGGCTTGCCCGGGCGCTCGAGCCGCTCGACCTCAAGTGGTTCGAGGATCCGGTGCCGATCCTGAACCTCGATGCCCAGAAGCGCGTCAGGGACGCGAGTCCGATCCCGATCTGCGCCGGCGAGATGCTGGTCGCCGACCAGTTCCGGGAGATGATCGATCGCCGCGCGGTCGACATCGTCCACCCGGACCTGCTGTTCGTCGGTGGCCTCCACGAGGGCAAGAAGGTCGCCGACTATGCCGACCTCAACGGCATCCCGCTCGCGATCCACAACAACGGGTCGGCCATGAACACTGTCGCCGAGGCACACCTCGCGGCAGCGTGTCCCAACTTCATCGGGCTCGAGTACCACTTCTGGGATGCCAAGTGGATCGGCCAGGTGGTGCGGCGCGAAGGCCTCCCGCTGTTCGACGAAACGGGTCATGTCCCGCTGGGCGACGCGCCCGGGTTCGGGGTCGAGATCGATGAGGAGATTGCGAAGCGCTACCTCGCCCCGGGGAGTCCTTGTTCTGAAACCGATCTCAAGGGCGCTCTTATCGGCCGAGGTGCGCCAACGATGATCCCGCGACGATCCATCCCGCGACGATCCCGCCAGGCACCAATGGGGGTGGTGGGAGGCACTGAGTGCGACCGGACTCAGCCTCATGCGGACGGCTCTGAGCGTGGCGCAGGTCGTCCGATCGCCTGGACCCGCCGAATTTTGCGCCCGCTACCACGGGGCGTGGTAGATGACAACCCCGACACGGTATGCGCGGGCTTGCCCTCCTTGACGTTCGCTCGCGCTAACCCTAGATTGTCGACAATATCCACGCCCGTCACCCGCCTTCATCCCGTCCGACCCTGTCACGGAGCCGCCAGATGCCAGACATTGCCCTCCGGCTGGACGGGATCTCCCGCCACTACGGGAAGGTGAAGGCGGTCGACAACCTGTCGATCGATATCCCGTCCGGCGCGTTCGTCACGTTGCTTGGCCCATCGGGCTGCGGCAAGAGCACGACCCTGAACCTGATCGCCGGCCTCGATCGTCTCGACGAGGGTCGGATCCTCCTCGGCGACGAGGACATCACGTTCACGCCGCCGAACGAGCGCCGCATGGCGATGGTGTTCCAGAACTACGCGCTCTACCCGCACCTCAACGCGTTCGACAACATCGCCTTCGGGCTCAAGCTGCAGCATCGGCCGACAACCGAGATCAGGGACCGGGTCAACGCGGTCGCCGCGGCGCTCGACATCACCCACCTCCTGAAGCGCAAGCCCGGCCAGATGTCGGGCGGGCAGCAGCAGCGCGTGGCGCTGGGCCGGGCGCTCGTCAAGGAGCCACTCGTCTTCCTCCTCGACGAGCCGTTCAGCAACCTCGATGCGGGGCTGCGGAGCCGGATGCGCACCGAGGTGAAGCACCTCCACCTGAAGCTCGGCACGACGAGCGTGTTCGTGACCCACGACCAGGAGGAGGCGATGACGCTGTCCGACCTGATCGCGGTCATGCGCGACGGCAAGGTCGTCCA
Source organism: uncultured Chloroflexia bacterium (assembly GCA_963809045.1). Lineage (GTDB taxonomy): Bacteria > Chloroflexota > Limnocylindria > Limnocylindrales > CSP1-4 > SPCO01. The sequence continues at coordinate 936,984 of CAWEHW010000004.1, read as the reverse complement.
GCTGGGAACGACCCGCGAGATCTATCGCAATCCCCGAGACCTCTACGTCGCCACGTTCGTCGGCAAACCGAAGATGAGCCTGGTCGATGGCGCCCTCGAACGCTCCAACGGCGAATTGACCTTCGTGTCACCCGACCTGCGGATCGCACTGGGGTCGCCGACCGCGCTCGGGCTGCATGACGGTGAATGGCCAAACGTGGCCCTCGGAGTTCGGGCGGAGGATGTCACCGTCCGCCTGGACGGGAGCTCGGACTCGCCGGTCGGCACCTTTGGCGCATCGGTCCAGCTGCTCGAGCCCATCGGCTCCGACACGTTCGTCGAGCTCGCCAGCGGCGACGCCACCGTGGTCGCTCGCGTCGCCCCGGACTTCCGGCTGGACATCGGCCAGACGGTGCAGGCGACGATCGCGCCGGGCCGCATCCACCTGTTCGATCGCGAAGGCGGACAGCGGATCATCCATTGAGCGATCCGGTCACCGCCGGCGAGCTGGCGGATCGTATCGCCGTGGTGACCGGTGGGGCCGGCGGGATCGGCCGCTCGATCGCGGCAGCACTGGCGGGGATTGGCGCGACAGTCATCGTGGCCGACCGGGACGAGACCGGTGCCCGGGCCGTCGCTGAGCCGCTCCCGGGAGCCCGGGCATACCCGGTCGACCTGGCCGATCCTGAAGCGTGCCGGTCCCTGGTCCGCGACGTGGTCGCCCAGCAGGGGCGGATCGACATCCTGGTCAATGCCGCGGGTTTCCAGCACATCGCGCCCGTGACGGACTTTCCCTACGAACAGTGGGACGCGATCCTGCGGACGATGCTGACGGCGCCCTTCCTGCTGATCCAGGCCGCGCTACCCGGCATGATCGAGCGCGGGTGGGGTCGGATCGTCAACATCGGCTCGATCCACTCGGTGGTGGCGTCGCCGAACAAGGCCGCCTACGTGGCCGCGAAGCACGGCCTGCTGGGGCTGACACGCGCCGTCGCCGTCGAGGTCGGTGGCCACGGGATCACCTGCAACGCGGTCTGCCCGACCTATGTCAGGACGCCACTGGTCGAAGCCCAGATCGCCGGCCAGGCGCAGGTCCGTGGGATCCCAGAGCGCGATGTCGTGGAGCAGGTGATGCTCGCGGACGCCGCCATCCCGAGGCTGCTGGAGCCCGACGAAGTGGCCGCCTACGTCCGCTTCCTGTGCACGGATGCCGCGGCCGGGGTCACTGGTTCGGCCCAGATGATCGACGGCGGATGGACGGCGCATTGAACACGACGCGGGCGACGCGCGTCGAGGCCCGATGATCCCGTCCCCCGAGCGACAGGCATGGATCCTCGACAACATGCCGAACGCGATCGTGGCGACCGTTCGCCGCAGCGGTCTGCCGCAGGTGACACCGAACTGGTACCTGTGGACCGGTCAGGAGTTCTGGATCAGCACCCCGGCGAGCACGGCCAAGACGCACAACCTGCGTCGCGATCCACGCATCGTGCTGTGCATCGACGACCCGGAGAGCGGCGATTACGTCCAGATCATCGGGTCCGCGACGATCCTCGAGGGACCTGCGGTCCGCGAACCCACGATCGAGCTCATCCGGAAGTACATGGCTGAGCCCGCCGTCATCCCCCACTGGGAGACGATCAGCACCGCGTCGGAGTGCATCCTCATCGTGGTGCGCCCGGATCGGTTCCTGTGGCACGACCACTGACCGGCTCGACTCGCACCTCGGCGAACGCGCCGTGGGCAGAGCTCAATGACCGGCCGAGCTTGGGGGTCCACACGTCGTCATCGAACGGGTCGCCCGCGACCCGGTAGTCACCGACGGTCAGGCTCCCGCGCTGTGCGCCGACGAACATCGCCCAGATGTCCTCGGTGGCGCTGAACCCGCCGCCCTGACCGTCAACCCAGAACGGTGGCTCGGGGTCCTCCCAGCGCGCCCTGACCTCGCCCAGGTCGCTGTGGATCCGGAACCCGAAGCCATCGGGACCGTACGGCTCGCGTTCGAACCGGGCCAGTCGCGGCGGACCGGTCCGGACCATCCGCTCGTCGCCCATCGCCCGGAGCCGCTCCTGCTGGCGGTCCCCCAGCCCGAGGTCGTCGGTCAGGGTGGCGGCCAGCCGGCCGGTGGGCGTGTCCTGGATCTCCAGGAGGGCCACATGACCCGCCCCAAGTGACTTCGAGTACGCGATGGCATACAGGCTCAGGAACGCAGTCTCGGTGCCTGACGCGTCGCGAAGCGTGATCACGAGGTGATCCCAGCAGTGGATGACGGCGCCCGGGTGGGTGATCGCGGTCACAGCGGTTTGGTGCTTCCGGCGGATCCGTTCTGCATCGCCGCCCAGACGCGCGTGGGGGTCATGGGCAGGGTTCGCATGCGCGGTCCCCCGGCTGCCACGATCGCCGATGCGATGGCGGCGCCGGCCGGGATGACCGGAGCCTCGCCGATCCCCTTCGCGCCGTACGGCCCGTCGGGCGCCGGCACCTCGACGATCAGGGTGTCGATGTCCGGAACATGTTCCGCGCGCGGCACCGCGTAGTCGAGCAGGGATCCACTGAGCAGCTGGCCATCGGCGTCGTGGATCAGCGCCTCGTGGAGCGCCCAGCCGATGCCCTGCGCCGCGCCACCGCGCATCTGCCCCTCGACCAGCGCCGGGTTGAGCGCGCGACCGACGTCCTGCGCCACGACGAACCCGAGAACGGCGACGTCGCCGGTCTGGCGGTCCAGGCGGACGTGCGCGAGGTGCGCGGACGTCCCCGGGGCGAGGCTCTTCTGGACCGTCGATGCGTGGCCCTCGATCGGCGGGTGGCCACTGCCGAAGTCGTGGAGCACCTCGGCCAGCTCCGTCAGCGACTTGCCCCGGTCGGGTGAGCCGGCCGGCCTGACGAAGCCGTCGACGATCTCGAGGTCGGCCGGGTCGATCTCCAGCTCGATGGCGGCGTACTCCAGCAATTGCCGGCGCGCATCCGCGGCGGCTTCGCGGACCGCCCGTCCCGCGGAGTAGGTCACGACGCTGCCGCCACTCAGCGGTGACTGTGGCGCGCCATCGGTGTCGAGGCTGACGACGTCGACCGCGTCCGCCGACACGCCGAACGTCTCGGCCGCGATCACCGCGAAGCCCGACGTCGTCCCGCTCATGTCGACCACGCCAGTGACGACCGTGAGGGTCCCATCGGCGTTGAAGCGGCACAGTGCGGCCGCGGGTTCCTTGCCGCCCGGCCAGACACCCATCGCGACCGCCACGCCCTCGTCGTCGGGCAGGTCGCTACGTCCACGCCAGAAGCGGTGCCCGGCGACCGCCTCGAGGACCTCGCGATGCCCGATGAGCGGCCATGGTTCGCCGTCGACCATGTGGTCGGCCTCGGTCACGAGGTTGCGGAGGCGAAGCTCGATCGGGTCGATGGCCAGCTTGGCGGCGAGCTCGTCGATCAGCGACTCGATGGCAAATGCCGCCTGGGGACCGCCCGGGCCGCGGTAGGACCCGGTCCCGAATCGGTTCGTCTGCACCCCGTAGGCACGGACGTCGAACGCCTCCCAGCGATACGGACCGGCGACGAGGATCGCGGCGATCCCCTCGATCCCCCATTCGGTGTACGCGCCGGCGTCAAACGCGAGCCGGGCGTCCAGCCCGGTGAACGTGCCCGCCGCCGTGGCGCCGATCTTGACCTCGATGATCGAGGCCGATGCCGGGTTCGTCGCCGCGATGTCCTCGCGGCGGCTGAGGACGAGCCGGACGGGCCGGCCGAGCGCGAGGGTGGCGCCGGCGACCAGGGGCTCGACGATCAGGATCTTGGAGCCGAAGGAGCCGCCGAGCGGCGTCCCCTGCACGCGGACCTTCGAGATCGGGCGCCCGTAGATCTTCGCCAGCTGCTTGCGAACGTAGAAGATGCCCTGGGTGGCCGCCACGACCGAGAGCGTGCCGTCCGGGTCCGTCCAGGCGGTCGCGGCGTGGGGCTCGAGATAGGCCTGGTACACCCAGTTCGTCCGGAACGACCCTTCGACGACGACGTCGGAAGCCGTCAGGGCGGCGCCGGCGTCAGCCTCGACGTATCGGTTTCGGTTGAAGACGTTCGGTGAGAGCTCCTCGTCGACGAGCTCCGCGCCTTCGCCCCCAACGGCCGCATGGACGGGCTTCGGGCCGCTCTCGTCGCCGTCGTCGTCCAGCATCTTGGTGAGCCGCGCGCGCGGACTGTCCGGACGCATGGCGGCCTCGAGGTCCTCGACCACGGGCAGCGGCTCCACCTCGACCGACACGAGCTGGGCGCCGTCCGTCGCGGCGGCCTCGGTCTCGGCAATGACGAGCGCTACGGGCTGCCCGGCAAAGATGGCTTCGTCACGGGCGAGCGGCTCGTACATGCGCATGCTGTCGTGGCCCTTGATCGGCAGGTCGGCCGCGGTCAGGACGGCGATGACCCCCGGGACGTCCATGGCCGCCGACCCGTCGATCCGGAGGATACGGGCGTGGGCGTACAGGCTCGGAACGATCCGGGCATGGAGCAGGCCGGCCATCGGCAGGTCCGCGGCGAACCGCGTGGCACCCCGCACCTTCTCGTTCGAGTCAGGTCGCGGCCGCGATACCCCGAGGCCACCCCCGGTCTGACCGACCGTCATTCCGTCCTCCTAGCGCCGAGCCCGGCGGTGCCGACGTCGGTGGCCCCGACGGTCCGTGGATTGTCGACAGTAGACAGTGGGCGGGTCAAGCGAACGCCGGCTCGGCTACGCTCTGGGGCATGGCCAGTCTGCAGCGACACCGGATCAACCTTCCCGGGCACGACGACGAAGGGTTCACGATGCTCGAGCTCCGGGGCGACCGTGACGGCCCGACGGTCTCGGCCGTTGGGGGTATCCACGGCGACGAGTTCGAGGGCGTCGTCGCCTGCCTTCGCCTTGCCGACGAACTCGCCAGGCTGTCGCTCCGCGGTCGCGTCCGCCTGGTCCCGGTGGCGCACGAGGTCGCCCATGTCGCGAGCACCCGGTCGTCGCCACGCGACGGGCTGAACCTCGCCCGGACGTTCCCGGGCGATCCCGCCGGTGAGCCAACGCAGCGGCTGGCCGATGCCCTGCGCCGTCAGGTCATCGAGGGTTCGGATCTGTTCGTTGACCTTCACAGCGCCGGAACGGCGTATGCGATGCCGCTGCTCGTGGGCTGGACGGACGATGCCTGCACCGCGTGCGTCGGTGGGGCCCGGGCCGCCGAGGCCTTCGCGATGCCGGTGCTGTGGCGCAGTCCCGGCGCGGTCCCACCCGGCCGGACCCTCTCGTCCGCCCACGACGCCGGCATACCGTCGATCTACGCGGAGGCCGAGGGCGGTGGTACGGTCACCGCGGCCCACGTCGACGCCTACGTCGGGGGCATGCTCCGGGTGCTGGCTTCGATGGACGTCATCGATGCGGGCGACGCTCCAGCCGCGCCGGCCGATCCACCGCTGCGGCTCGTTGGCGAAGGCAACCTGGACGTGCCGGTGATGACCGCGCCGTTCGATGGCGTCTGCGAGGTCTTCGTCAGGCCGCTCGATATGGTGACCGCGGGCCAGCTCGTAGCCACCGTCGTCGATCCGTTGACGGGCTCGCTCGAGGAGATCCGGGCCGCTGAGCCGGGGGTGGTCGTCCTCGCTCGCCGCGGGGCGCGGGTGGCTCGCTCGGAGAACCTGGTGGTGCTGGCCGAGCCCGATGAGGCACCGTCCTGACTACAGAGACACTGTACGTAGGGTCGGATTCTATAGCATCATGTGATTCATGATCGACGTTCGCGAGACCGGCCTGGTCTATCGGAACCCGCGCCCCGAGCTGCGTTCCCGCCACACCTGGCATCCGACCATCGTGCGCTTCGACGATGGTGAGCTCCTGGTGACGTTCGACATCGCCGAAGCGGACGTCGCCCTCGACTACCGGACCCACGCGACCCACTCGACGGATGCCGGGGCCAGCTGGACGGCTCCGACCCGGGTCTTCCAGGACCCACGGGGCCGACCGACCACCCATTCCGTGCGAACCAACCAGATGCCGGATGGCTCGGTCGTCGCGATGGGCGCCTTGATGTACCGCGACGACCCGGAGAAGAGCGTCGTCAACGTCCCCACGCTCGGCTACACGGAGATGGAGCTCCTCACGGTTCGCAGCACGGATCGCGGGCGTACCTGGGAGGCGCCGGTCAAGGTGGAGCCGCCACTCGTCGGGCCTGCCTTCGAGGTGTGCCACTCGATCGTCCCGCTGCGCGACGGGCGATGGGTCTGGCCGACATCGACCTGGATGGGCTGGGACGGCGACGCCCCGAACGGGATGAACGGGATCCTGCTGGTGTCCGAGGACCAGGGCCGGACCTGGCCCTCGTACATCGTCGACTTCGACCGGTGGGCCGAGCACATCCTCCATTGGGAGCAATCGTTCCTCGAGCTGCGTGACGGACGCTGGCTGGCGATCGCCTGGGCGGTCGACCTCGAGACGAACCAGACCCTGCCGACGCCGTACGCGATCGGGCATGACGGCCAGACATTCGACGTCCACGGGTTGACCGGGTTCTTCGCCCAGACGACCAAGCTGATCGAGCTGCCCGACGGCCGGATCCTCGCGGTCTACCGGCGTCACGACGAGCCGGGGCTGTGGGCGACCGTTGCGCGACTCGACGGCGACACCTGGGTGAACCTCGAGACCGTCTCGCTGTGGCGCGGTCAGGGGTCCGGGATGACCGGCTCCACCAACCCGGGCGAGGAGCTCGCCCAGCTCAAGTTCGGCTTCCCGCAGATGGTCCTGGAGCCCGACGGGTCGGTGTTCCTGGTCTTCTGGTGCGAGGAAGACTGCATCAAGAACGTCCGCTGGATGCGAATCCGGGTCTGAGCGCAGCGGCTCGCGGTGGCCTGACCGCCGGCCGGTCAGCCTCTCAGTCTCGCCGGGACAGCTCCGTGGGCGGACCGGCCGGTGGCCCGGCCGGCCCAGGCGCATCGGACCGGTCGGCGCCGAGGATCCCCGCCAGCTCGCCTCCGCGAGCCTCCAGCCAGGCGTACAGGATGTTGATGTCCGTGCCGATGCAGAAGTCGCGGACGCCCTGGTCCGTGTAGTACGTGGCATCGGCCGGGTCGGTGATCTCGGCGCGGGCCGGAATGCCGGCCGCGAGGCATTTCGCGAGCACTTCGCGCTCGACCTGCCGGACGTCGTCGTCGTACCAGCCGCCCGGCCGTCCGATGCTCATGGCGTAGTCGGCGGGTCCCCACTGGACCATGTCGATCCCGGGCACGGCGAGGATCTCGTCAAGGTTGTCGACGGCGGATCGCTTCTCGATCATCAGGACGACGACGATTTCCTTCAGGGCCCGGATGTAGTCCGCCGATGCGGCCTGGCCCCAGTACGAGTTGCGACGATCGGCCGCGCCGTAGGTGCCCTGGCCATGGGGCGTATCGGGTCGAACGGCGCGAACGCACTCGCGGGCATCGTCGGCCGTCCGGATGTCGGCGAACAGGACCGCCTGGAAGCCCGCCCCGATGGCCCGCTGCGCCAGCCACGTCCGAGGCTGTTGGTCCAGCTTGATCATCGCGCCGAGACCGACCAGCTCCGCTGCGCGGCAGAAGTTGTCCAGCCCGTGGAGGTCGTACGGGGCGTACTCGCCGGAGAACTCCACGTAATCGAACCGTCGCGTGTGGCCGATCATCTCGACGACGGACGGCCAGGTCGAGTGGACGTGGGTGCCGATCGAGGGGCGCCCCTCGGCGATGAGCTGGCGAAGGCGGTTCGGACGCATCGGTCAGCCGTCGAGGGGGAGCCGGACCGACTGGCCCGTGGCGGCCGACCGTTCGGCGGCCTCGAGCATGGACGTGGTCAGCGCTCCCTGGCGGCCGCTCACCGCTGGGTCGCGACCCTCGGCGATCGCGTCCATGAGATCGCGGAGCTGCGAGGCATAGGCCTGCAGGCGGATGGGATCGTCCGCGTTGAGCGGATCGAACGGGGTCTGCTCGTAGATCGTCTGCCAGCCGCCATCGGGCGTCCCGAGCCGCACGGTGCCGTACGAGTCGAACTCGATGATGCCCTGCGAGCCCGTGATCAGGAGTTGCATCGCGGAGCCAAGACTGGGCTCGGTGAGCTCGTACGACAGCCAGATCTGGACCATCACGCCGCTTTCGAGCGTGTAGTGAACCATCGAGCTCTGGTCGACCGGCGGGATGTCCGTGTAGCTGGCGAACTGGGCAAACGCCAGCTGTGGCTCGGACCCCGTCAGCCATCGGACGATGTCGCAGGCGTGGGCTCCCCAGTCCATGTAGGGCGAGACCTGCGCCCGATCGGAGTTCCAGTTCTCGGCCGGGATGTCCCATCCGGCATTCGGTCCGAACACGCGGATCATCCGGATTTCGCCGATCCGGCCGGCCTCGATGGCCGCCCGGGCGGCCATCGGCGCGCCCCGGAACCGATGCTGCGAAACCACGGCCAACCGGACGTTGGCGGCATCCGCTGCGGCGACCATGGCGTCGGCGTCCGCGCGGGTGTTCGTCATCGGCTTCTCGACCAGGACGTGCTTGCCCGCTGCGGCGGCAGCCTCGACGAGCGGACGGTGGCTGGGGACAGGCGTGGCCGCGATCACGGCGTCGACATCCGCGCGACCAAGCAGGTCCTCGGTCGTGAGGGCATCGACCCCATGTTCCCGAGCGAGGTCGGCGGCACCGCGGCCGCCGGCGACCGCAACCAGGGTCGCCTCCTCGACATGGTTCGAGATGACCCGCGCCCAGGTCTGGCCCATGAAGCCCGACCCGATCACGCCAAACCGAATGGTTTGGCGCCCGGATCGGACTGGATCGGCCACGGTCAGCCCCCGGCCGCGACGACCGGTGTGGTCAACGTTCCAAGCTCCCCGATGGTCCCGTGCATGACGTCGCCGGCCTTGAGGTAGACGCCCGCCGCGTCGCCCGTCCCGTCCAGCGTGCCGCCGGCGATCACATCGCCCGGTTCGAGCGTCATCCATCGGGAGGCGAAGGCGATGATCTCCTCGGGGCTGAAGATCATGTCGGCGGTCGATCCGTGCTGCCAGACCTTGTCGTTGACCTTGAGGGTCATTTCGAGCTCGTTCGGGTCGGGCTTGACCGAATTGGTCGTCGTGATCCACGGCCCCCAGGCGGCGAAGCCGTCGCCCCACTTGCCGTTGAGCCAGTCGAAGAAGTCGTCGAAGCCGCCCGGCTCACGGCCGGCCACGCCCCACTGCATCCGCCGGGCGGAGATGTCGTTGATCACGGAGTAGCCGCCGATGTGGTCGCGGGCCTTGTCGAGCGGGATGTTTCGTCCCCGCGTGCCGATCACGATCGCGAGCTCCAGCTCCCAGTCGAGTGCATCGGAGACGGTCGGCAACGCGACGGCTTCGCCCGGCCCGATGATCGACGACGACGGCTTGATGAACAGCTTCGGCACGATCTTCGTCTTGTCGACGCGGGTGCCGCCGCCTTCCTCGATGTGGGCCTGGAAGTTGCCGGCCACCGCGAGCAGCTTGCCGGGCCGCCGGATGGGGGCCAGGAGCTCGACGGACGCGAGCGGGACGCCGCCGCCAGCCGATTCGGCCGAGCGGGCCGCGGCCAGCGCGTCGGGGCCCGCGTTGAGCAACGCCAGGATGTCTCCCTGCGGCACGCGGCCGTTCGAAGCATCGGCGAGGTCGACGATCTGCTCGGCACCGGTGGACCCGATCACGACCCCGGCGCGCGCGGCGCCATCCTGTCCGCGATAGCTGGCTAGACGCATGGTGGCGGTCTCCTCTTCAAGCCTGTGGCGGGTTGACGGATCAGCCGGCGGGGCGAATCCTGGCCGGCGCGAACTCCGAGAGCTGGACCTTGATGTTGCCCCGCGCCTGCGACTCGAGGATCGCCTGGGTGATTGCCACGGTCGCCCGCGCCGCTTCGGGCGGGCTGGCGGGATCGCGACCCTCGTCCAGGGCGGTGACCAGGTCGAGTACCGCGGCCTGCATGCCGGCGACCGTCCAGCGCGGCGAGAGCCGCTGGATCGTCGTGACGCCGGGCTTGGTGCGGATGTCCTCGTGGTGCACCGAGTGCAGCCGGATCCCCTCGAGATCGACCACGAGGCGCGCTTCCGGCCCGGTCAGGCTGACGCTCGTGTCCAGGCCGACCGTGTCCTTCATCCCGGTCAGGTAGGCCCGGACGCCGTTGTCGTACGCGATGTAGTAGTTGGCGCCGGGCTCCGTGGCCGGATCGTTCCCGCCGTCGCCGGCATAGGCCGTCCCGTACATCTCGAAGCCACGCTCCAGCTCGGCCCACACCCAGACCGGGTTCGCGTCGGCAAGGAAGTTGATCAGGTCGATCGCGTGGGTGTGGTTCCGGAAGAGCATCGATCGCGGGCCGCCCATCTGGACGACGATCTGCGACAGCGGCCCCAGTGCTCCCTCGCGCACCAGCCGCCTCGCCTCGACGAATTCGGGATACCAGCGCCGCGTGTAGTTGACGTTCATCGTGACCCCGGCGCCGCGAACGGCGTCGATGATCGCGTCGGCCTCCTCGAGCGTGGTGGCCAGGGGCTTCTCGCAGAAGATGCCCCGAACGCCGACCTCCACGGCCGCCTGGACGACGGCCGCGTGCAGGTGATCGGGCGTCACCACCGCAACAAGCTCGGGCCGTTCCGCCTGGAGCATCTCGCGGTAGTCGGCATACACCTTCAGGTCCGGCCAGCGCTTCGACCAGCGATCGCGGAAGACCCCGCGGGCGCCTTCGGAGATATCGCAGCCGGCCACGATCTCGAGATCGGGAATGGCCGCGATCGCCGACGCATGGCTGTACGGGATGGCCGTTCCCAGGGTCGGATCGGCCGCGTCACCGGCGAGGTCCGCGGAGATCCAGCTGAGCCCGACGAGCGCGATGCGCCGCGTCACAGGGCCGCCGTTGCTGTGTTCGAGTCCCCCATCAGCCCGAGCGCCTCCTTCGACTGCCTGCCCGATGACGGTGCCGCGGAGGCCCGGAGTGTCCCGGATTCCGTTGACCGCTTGTCGCGTACAGGTTTAGTATGACAGCCAGTCGACAGTGTGATTTCACGAGATGCCACGCGCTTCTCAGGATCCGGAGCCCACCGACGCCTACGCCAACCGGAAGGGAACCATGACCACCCTGTCCACGGTGCGGACCAGGCGTCATCGACTCCTAGTCGGCGGCCAGTGGATCGATCCAGCCGCGGGTGAGACGGCCCTGCTCACCAGCCCGGCCACCGGCGAACCCGTCGCCGAGGTCGCCGCGGCCGGTCCCCAGGACGTGGAGCTGACCGTCCGACAGGCCGCGGAAGCCTTCGAGCGCCACCGTTGGCGCACCCCGTTCGAACGCGCGCGCGAGATGGAGCGGGTGGCCGACGTCATCGATCGCCGCCGGGAAGCGATTGCCGCCGACCTGGTTCTCGAGCACGGCAAGCCACTGGCGGAGGCGCTCGGCGAGGTCGCCTCGGCGGCGAGCGGCTTCCGGCTGGCCGCCGCGGAGGCCCGACGGCTGACCGGCGACACCATCCCCGTCGAAGACCCGCGCAAGCGGGTGATGACCTTCCGCCAGCCGCGGGGCGTCGTGGTCGCCATCACACCCTGGAATTTCCCGATCAACATCCCGGTCGAGTACGTGGGCCCGGCGCTGGCGAGCGGAAACGCCGTCATCCTCAAGCCGGCCCCCACGACCGCGGGCATCGCCGCGCTGCTCGCCGAGTGCATCGTGGAGGCTGGCGTCCCGGAAGGCCTGTTCAGCCTGCTGACCGGCCCGTCCGTCGAGATGGCGTCGGCCCTGGTCCAGCACCCGGACGTGGTCGTGGTCGGGTTCACCGGTTCGAGCGCCGTCGGCGCCGCCATCGGCCGGCTGGCGGCGGGCAAGGAAGTGGTGATGGAGCTCGGCGGGAACGGGCCGATCATCGTGCTCGAGGATGCCGATCGCGACCGGGCCATCGCCGCGATCGGCGCGGCGGCGTTCTTCAACGCGGGCCAGTCGTGTGCTGCGGCCGAACGGATCATGGCCTCGAGCAGCGTCCACGACTGGCTGGTCGACGGCCTCGTCGAGGTCGCCCGAGGCATCGAGCTGGGGGACCCGCGCGAGGCGACCACCACGATGGGCCCGGTCAACAACGAAGGCGTGGCCGCGAAGATGGACGCACACGTCGACGACGCGCGCGAGCGCGGCGCCACGGTGGCCCACGGTGGCCGGCGGATGCCGGACCGGCCGACCCGCCTGTTCTACGAGCCGACGGTCCTGGCCCGGGTTCCGGATGGCGCGGCGGTCACCCGCGAGGAGACGTTCGGACCCATCGCCCCCGTCTCGGTCTTCAGTGACGATCGAGCGCTGCTGGCGGCGGCCAACGCGAGCTCCCTCGGCCTGAGCTCGGCCGTGTTCACCAAGGATCTCGATCGGGCGTTCTGGTTCGCCGAACGGCTGCAGACCGGGCAGGTGACGGTCAACGACACGAGCAACTACTGGGAGCTGCACCTCCCGTTCGGCGGCTGGGCCGGAAAGTCGTCCGGCCGGGGACGGGTCGGCGGACGGCACATCTTCGAGGCCATGACCCAGGTTCGATCGGTCGCGTTCGACGTAGGTGGGGGACCAGGATGACCAACCCGGCGGAAGTCACGCCCACGCCCGAGCCCATCGCCCTCGTTCCGGATGACGACCATCCCCGAGGTTCCGAGACGATCGGGGAGGGCATCCGCCGGGAGCGTCTCCGGCGCGGCCTGACCCTCGCCCAGCTGGCGACCCGAGTCAACCTGACAGTGAGCGCCCTCAGCCAGATTGAACGCGGGGCGTCCGACCCGTCGATCAGCTCGCTCCGCCGGATCGGCCAGGCGTTCGACGTCCCGATGTTCCAGTTCCTCGTCGGCACGGTCCAGCGCGAGATCGTCGTCCGGCGCGACCGCCGCACCAAGCTGACCTTCCCGGACCGGGCCCTCGAGTACGAGCTGGTGTCCGCGGACACGTCCGGCGAGTTCGAGGTGCTCTCCCTGGCGCTGTCGCCGGGTGGGTCGACCGGCGCGGTTCCAAACAGCCATGCCAGCGAGGAGTGCGCCGTCGTGGTGAGCGGCGACGTCATCGCCGAGGTGGGCGGGCAGGAGTACGAGCTCGCGGCCGGGGACAGCATCAAGATCCACCGGGAGCTCCTGCACCGGTTCATGAACCGCTCGGATGGCGAGGCCGAGATCCTGATCATCATCAGCCCGCCGACGTTCTGAGCGGCGCCGTGGCGGCGGCACAGCGCGGAATGGATCGAGCCTGGGTGCGTCGTGCACTCAGCGGCCCGATGACCAGCGTCCACCCGGTGTTCACGGAGGACGGCGACCTCGATCCCGTAGGCATCCGGCGATCGATCGACCATGCCATCGCGGCCGGCAGCGGCACGATGCTGCTGACCTACGGCGACAGCCTCCATTCGATCCTGTCCGACCGGGAGGTGGGTGACCTCCTTCGGCTGGTGGTCGATGCGACCGCCCGTCGGGCCATGGTCGTGGCGGCCGACCGCCAATGGCCCACGACGATCGAACGAGCCTTCGCGCGCGAGGCGCGAGAGGCAGGCGCGGACGTCCTCATGGTCCTGCCACCGAACTGGGGCCATTCGGTCACCGTGGACTCGCTGGTCCGCCACTACCGAGCCGTGGCGGAGGAGATCCCCGCCATGATCGTCACGGCCGCTTTTGCCGGAATCGAGACAGTCGGTCTCGAGACGCTTCGAGTCCTCGTCGAGACGGAGCCGCGCATCGTGGCCCTCAAGGATGATCTGTGCGGCGAGTTCGGGCGGCGGGTTGGGCGGCTCTGCCATCCGGCATGGGCCGTCATATCGGGTGGTCAGAAACAGAACCACCTGGACATGCTCCCGTACGGATGCGATGGCTACATGTCCACGTTCCTGCATTTCAACCCGGCCATTGCCGATCGCTATTGGGAGCTCGTCCAGGAGGGCGACTTCGCCACCGCCGGCGTTCTCATCGATCGGTACGAACGGCCGTACATGGATCGCATCCTGGCCATGCCCGGTGGGTTCGATGCCGGTTTTCACGCCACGCTCGAGGTGGCCGGCCTGGCCAGTCGATGGCGCCGGGCGCCGTACCACAGCCTGAGTGACGTCGACCTCGAGGCGTTTGCCGCCTTCCTGCACCACGAGGGCATGCTGGGGGCACCGAAGGTCTAGCTGGCTAACAGCGTGGCTGTAGTATGGAGTCATGTACGAAGTCACACTGCAACGCCAGCCGGTCATGACCCGCGATGCAGGCGACCGCTCCGCAGCTGAGCGAGGGGGCGACTGGGCCCGGCTCGACACGCCGGCGCTCCTGGTCGATCTCGATCGGCTCGAGGCCAACATCACCACGATGGCGGACCAGGCTCGACGGGTGGGCCTCGGCCTTCGGCCGCATTTCAAGACGCACAAGTCGACCGCGATCGCCAAGCGCCAGCTCGCGGCCGGCGCGGTCGGGATCACCGTGGCCAAGCTCGACGAGGCGGAAGCGTTGATCGCCGCCGGCATCGAGGCCCCGATCTTGATCGCCTTCCAGATCGTCGCGGCGCCCAAGCTCGAGCGTGCCATTCGGCTGGCTCGGAACGGTCAGCTCACGCTGGCCGTGGATACCGCGGACGGGGCCGCTCTCCTGGCCGAGGCCGCGTCGGCGGCAGGGACAACGGTCGACGTCTGGATCGAGGTCGACAGCGGCCTGCGCCGCTGCGGCGTCCTTCCGGGCGACGCCCCAGCCCTGGCCCGACGGATCGCTGCACTTGAAGGCCTGCGGTTGACTGGCATGTTCACCCACGCGGGACAGTCGTACGGGGCGCGCGATGCGCTGGAGGTCGAAACCATCGCCGCCGACGAGACGAGCGCGGTCGTCGAGGCCGCCAAGGCGACCCGCGCGCTGGGGATCCCGATCGAGACCGTGAGTGCGGGGTCGACGCCGACGGCGCGGTTCCTCGACAGCGCGTCAGGGCTGACCGAGATGCGGCCCGGCACGTACGTGTTCTACGACAACCTGCAGGTCGCCCTCGGCACCATCGATCCTGGCAGCTGTGCCCTGTCGGTGGCCGCGACCGTCGTGAGCAGGCCGGCCAGGGACCGCGTCGTGATCGACGCCGGATCGAAGACCTTCGGCCTCGACCGCGGGGCCCATTCGAGCAGTCCGCTGAAGGAGTTCGGGCGGGTGATCGATGCCGATGGTGCGTTGGTTCGCCTGTCCGAGGAACATGGCATCCTGGACGTCCCGGACAGCTCCACGATCGCGGTCGGCGACCGGATCCGGATCGTCCCGAACCACGTCTGCTCGGTGTCGAACCTCGGTCGGCAGTTCTATGGGCTGCGTGGGCGCGTGGTCGACGAGATCATCCAGATCGAGGCGTCGGGCGGCGTCCATTGACCGTCCGGCGGAGGACCTCCCCGCGTCCGACGTCCACCGCCCGTCCTCGTTCGATCGCGAACCCACCGCCCAGCAGGACGGCTTCGATGCCGCGGGGCGCCGCGGTGGGCGTGGCGTAGGTCGATCCGTCGCCGACCGTGGCCGGGTCGAACACGACGAGATCTGCGACGCTGCCGGGCGCGATCCGTCCCCTGTCCGTCAATCCCAGGATCTGCGCAGGCAACCCGGTCATCCGGTGGATGGCAGTTGCGAGATCGAGGCGATGCCGCTCCCTGACGTAGCGCGCCAGGACGCGGACAAACGTACCGTAGGCCCGTGGATGGACCCGGGCGCTCGGCGAGGTGACGCCCAGCTGGTCCGAGCCGATGGCGGTCGCGGGGTCGTCGAGGATCGCGTCTACGTCAGCCTCGTCCATGAGCGTCATGATCATCGTCGTCGCGCCGTGGTCGGCCACGAGCGTGTCGAACACCACGGTCAGTGGATCCCTCCCGGTGAGCGCCGCCGCCTCCGCCAGGGACAGCCCTTCGAGACTGGTCAAGGATCGCTCGGTCACGGCAGCGATGTGGATCGACGCGGGGCCGCCGCTCGACTCGTAGTAGTTGGGCCAGCCGGGCAGGCCAGCCCGGACGTCGGCGACGATGCGAGCCCGAATCTCCGACGATTCCAGGCGCTTGACGAGCTCATCGGTTCCACCGTCGTGAGCCCAGGGTGGTAGGAGCTGGGTCAACAGCGTACTGCCGGCCAGGTACGGATAGGCATCCTGGGTCACCCGAAGACCGCCGGCGCGAGCCGCACCGAGCACGGCCAGTGTCTCACCGGCGCGACCGTGGTTGGAGCGACCGGCGGCCTTGAGGTGGGACACCTGTACACGAACGCCGAGCTCGCGGCCGATGGACACTGCCTCGGCGAGAGCGTCGGCCACGCCGTCTGTCTCGTCACGGATGTGGCTGGCATAGATCCCGTCCACGGGCTGCAGCGCCGCTCCGACGCTGACGATCTCGTCCGTCGGCGCGTAGGAGCCGGGTGGATAGACCAAGCCCGTGCTCATGCCCCAGGCGCCCGCGGCAAGCGCATCGGCGGCCAGCACGCGCATCTCGGTGAGCTCCGCCTCGCTTGCCAGCCGGTCGTCCGCTCCGACGACCGCCAGGCGGAGCATGCCGTGGCCAACCAGCGGAATACAGTTGACCGCCGGGCGCGCCCGGCCGAGCGCTACCAGGAAATCGTCGAACGACCGCCAGCTCCAGTCCAGGTCGGGTCCGAGGCCGTGGCAGGCCGCCACCTGATCGGCTGCACGACGGGGATCGTCGGAGACGGGAGCGGGCGAGTACCCGCAGTTCCCGATCACCTCGGTCGTGACGCCCTGGCCAAGCGAATTGAGCGCACCCGGGTAGGCGGGCAACGTGAAATCGGCATGGGAGTGCATGTCGATGAACCCGGGGGCGACGACCAGTCCGTCGGCGTCGAGGACCCGCGCGGACGATCTCGACGCCCAGGGTCCGATCGCAACGATCCGCGATCCGTCGATTGCGACATCCGCCCGAATTGCGGGCGCGCCTGTCCCATCCAGCACCCTGCCGCCGCGGATCAAGAGCGTGTTCGTGGACACAGAAGCAGGGTAGCCGCTCGTCCAACGATGGTGCACAGAGTCCTTGCCGTTGCAGTCTGAATGCAATACGATCCCACGGCGACGCGTGGCATCTGCCCTCGTGGGGCACTGGAGGAGGCACTCGACGATGGCCAAGCCTGAGCGGACCCCGGACCTGAATCCAGGTGGTGGAACTATCGCGCGAGCCCTCAATGGTCTCCAGGGGCCAGCCCTCAGCCGGAGGTCCGTCCTCAAGGCCGGGGTCTTCGCCGGCACGAGCGCAGCTCTCGTCGCTTGTGCCCCAGCACAGGAGTCGGCAGCGCCCCCGGCGTCCGCCTCGGCCGGCGCCACGGCGGCGCCGGCAACCGCAGCCCCCACGGCGGCGGCCGCACGAGGCGGCACGATCCGCCTGGGCGCCTTCGAAGGCGGCGGGATCTACACGTTCAACCCGTGGAATTCGTTCGGCCAGTTCTTCATGTGGAACTGGTGTGCCCAGCGGCTCGCCTCGGTGGGCGCGGACGGTAGCGTGCTCTATGAAGCTGCCGAGAGCCACGAGGTCAGCCCCGACGGGCTGGAGTACACGTTCCACTTGAAGCCGGGCATCAAGTTTCACGACGGCACGCCGCTCACCGCGGCCGACGTCGCCTTCACGTGGAACACCTGCCTGAAGGTCGACGCAGGCTCGAACTCGATCGCGTTCGTGCGGCCCGTCAAGGGCTCCCAGGCCGTCGTCGACGACCAGTCGAAGGACGCCGAGGGGATCGTCGTCGTCGACGACCTGACGATCAAGTTCGTCCTCGAATCGCCCAGTGCGTCGTTCATGTCGAAGTCCGTCGGTGTGATCTTCATCGCCCCGAAGCACGCCTACGATGGCACGCCGCTCGCGGGCTACAAAGACCTCGACATCAACACGAAGCTGTTCATCGGCACCGGTCCCTACAGGATGACTGAGTACCGGGACAAGGAGTTCGTGCGCTTTGAGGCGTACGACGAATTCGTCTCGGGCGATGGCTTCTCCGGCCTCCCGGGGGCTGACAATGTCTCGGTCGTGATCTACACCGAGGACAACGCCCAGCTCGTCAGCACGGAAGCCGGCGACGTCGACTTCCAGTACTTCCGCCGGCCGTCGGGTGACAAGCTCGCCCGCCTGAAGAGCATCGCCGGGTTGCATACCCAGGAATCGCTCGTCGGGTTGAACATCTTCTACTCGTTCAATCTCGACGACCCGTCCAATGAGCTGATCAAGGACAAGCGGTTCCGCCAGGCCATGGTCTGGGCACTGGACCGCCAGCTGCTCGTCGATGACGTGCTCGGTGGCGTGTTCAAGGTTCCCGACATCGTCAACCAGTGGATCGCCCCGTGGGCGAATCCCACTGACCTCGAGCGGTATCACCCACAGGATGTCGACAAAGCGAAGGCGCTCCTCGACGAGATCGGTTGGGTGCCCGGCACAAAGATCAACGTGTGGCACTACCCGCCGAAACTCGAGGACGACATTCCGGTCATCACAGCGATGTGGGAGGATGTCGGCATTGGCAGCAACCTGACGCCACTCGCGGACGAGACCTTCACGGCGGACTTCTACGACGACCCAAAGTACGACGTCGCGTTCGCCTACGGCTTCGGCACCCTGGACGGCTCGCCCTGGGGCTCCGACACCTTCCTCGGCAGCAACTCGATCCCGCCCAACGGCTTCAACTCGATGCGCTTCATTAACGCCGAGTGGGATACGGAGTACGCGGCAGCTCTCGTTGAGTCGACGCAGGACGCGCAGACGCCGCACCTGCATCGGTGCGCGCAGATCTTCAACGAAGAGCTGCCCTACATGCCGATCTACCAGCGGGTCGACTATTCGGTGGTGAGCGACAAGCTGAAGGGCCCGGAGAAGTACCAGATCACGCATCCGGAGATCGGCGGCGTGAAGTTCTATGAATGGACGATCGAGGCCTAAGCCTCACGTCCACCGAAACAGGCCCTGCCGAGACCGGCGGGGCCTGCCTGCCTGCACCTAGTCGCCGCAGCTGCGGGTCCCGGTGATCCGCTTCATCCTGCGCCGACTCGCGATCGCGGTCCCGATCCTGTTCGCGGTCTCGATCGTCACGTTCACGTTCGCCAACCTCGCCCCTGGCGACCCGGTGTCCGCGATGATCCGACCCGGCTCGGACGTCCGCCCCGGTGACCTCGCTGCGCTCAAGGAATCGCTCGGGCTGAACAAGCCCTTCCAGGAGCGGTACGCCGCCTGGCTGGGCCAGGTCATCCAGGGCAACTTCGGGGCCACGGTCTCGGGGACGAGCGTCGCCTCACTTCTCGCGCAGCGGATCCCGAACACGATCAAGCTCATCGGTCTGGCCGCGTTGATCGGTGTGTCGACGGGCGTGTTCCTGGGCGTGATTTCCGCGTTCCGGCAGGGCACCTGGTTCGACAACCTGATGACGTTCGTCGTATTCCTCGGCGTCTCGCTGCCGTCGTACCTGCTCGCGCTGATCGGGACGCTGGTGCTGGTGATCGGAGTGCGGGAGGTGACGGGCTTCGGCCTGTTCCCGTCGGGCGGCTCGGCAGACCCGAACTCCAACCTGCCGCGCTGGCTCGATGAGCTTTGGCACCTCGCGCTGCCGGTGCTCACGCTGTCGTTCGGGCTCACTGCGACGTTCCTGCGTTACACGCGGGCCAGCATCCTCGAGGTCCTGCGCCAGGATCACGTGACGACGGCCCGTGCGAAGGGGCTGCGCGAGATTCAGGTCCGGCGGCGCCACATCCTGCGAAATGGCTTGCTGCCGATTGCGACGGTGCTGGGCGTCGTGCTGCCGCTGCTAATCACCGGCTCGCTGTTCGTCGAGTCGCTGTTCCGATGGCCGGGCGTTGGCCAGCTGATGTGGAACGCGACCCAGACGCGTGAGTACAACATCATCATGGCGGTGGCGCTGCTGGTCGCGGTCGCGATCATCGTCAGCAACCTTGTCGTCGACATCCTTTACGCGTTCATCGACCCAAGGATCCGGTACCAGTGACCGCGCCGATGATGCCGGAGACCGTGGCGGATTCATCGGTGGTGGGTGTCTGGTCCGCGGAGGCGACCGACACCTACCGCGAGCTATCGCCGCGCCAGCTCGCATTCAGGCGCTTCCGGCGCAACCGCCTCGCGATGTTCGGCCTGTTCGTGATCGTGACAATGGCGGTGCTCGCGCTCCTGGCGGACGTGATCGCGCCGTATGACCCGTTGCGCCCGGATCTGCGCGCGTTCGGCAAGCCGCCAAGCCTCGCCCACCCGTTTGGGACCGACGGCGCCGGGCGCGACGTGCTCTCACGGGTGCTCTACGGCGGGCGCGTCTCCATGACCGTGGGTCTCGTCGCCGTGACGATCTACGTGACCATCGGGACGGTGCTCGGCGCAATCGCCGGCTACTTCCGCGGGCCGGTGGACGCGCTGATCATGCGGATAACCGACCTGTTCCTGTCGTTCCCCACGCTGATCATCATCATCGCCGTCGTCCCGATCCTGGGGCCGTCGATCGTGAATATCATGCTGGTCATCGGCCTGCTGGGATGGCCGCCGGTGGCCCGACTCGTGCGTGGACAGTTCCTGTCGCTACGGGAGCGCGAATTCGTGCTCGCCGCACGCGGCATGGGTGCCCGACCCGCCCGGATCATCGTCCGCGAAATCCTGCCCAACGCTACCGGCCCGCTGCTCGTCATCGCCTCCTTCGGCGTCGCCGACGCGATCATCACCGAAGCCGGCTTGAGTCTGCTGGGGCTGGGGATCCGCCCGCCCGACGCAAGCTGGGGCCAGATGCTGACGATCAGCACGGAGCTCGCTGTCGTTGCGGCGAAGCCGTGGATGTGGATTGCGCCCGCCGCGTGCATCGCACTCGCGGTGCTCTCGATCAACTTCATCGGCGACGGGCTGCGCGATGCGCTCGACCCACGGGGTACGACCGTGACCCGTCGATGAGCCGCGCGATGGAAGTCTGATGGCGCTCCTCAAGGTCCGGGACCTCGTTGTCCGGTTCGCGACGCAGGAGGCCACGGTCTACGCGGTCAACGGGGTCGGGTTCGACGTGGATCAGGGCGAGACCGTCGGGCTCGTCGGCGAGTCCGGCTGCGGGAAGAGTGTGACGAGCCTCGCCTTGACCCGGCTGTTGCCGCAGCCCTCCGGGCGGATCGAGAGCGGGACCGTCGAGTTGGACGGCCGTTCCCTGCTGGACCTCCCCGAGAAGGAGCTCCGCCATGTCCGCGGTCGCCAGATCGCAATGATCTTCCAGGACCCGCTGACCAGCCTGAACCCGGTGCTGACGATCGAACGGCAGCTCACCGAGGGTATCCTGGCCCACGAGGGGCTGCCGCCGGGCGAGGCTCACTCGCGGGCGGTCGAACTGCTCAAGATGGTCGGCATCTCGGACGCCGAGCGGCGCCTCAAGAGCTACCCCCACCAGCTGTCGGGCGGCATGCGCCAGCGGGCCATGATCGCGATGGCCCTGGCGCTGCGACCCAAGCTGCTGATCGCCGACGAGCCGACGACAGCCCTCGACGTCACGATCCAAGCACAGGTCGTCGACCTTATCCGCGACCTGACCTCGCAGACCGGGACCGCCGTGCTCTTGATCACCCACGATCTCGGTGTGATCGCCGACATGACGAAGCGGACCCTCGTCATGTACGCGGGGTTCATCGTCGAGACGGCAACGACGGCCGATCTGTTCGCCCGACCTCGGCACCCATATACAGTCGGGCTGCTCAACTCGATCTCCCGGATCGACATCGACGAGGCGGGTCCTGTCCGGGCCGTCGAAGGTCAGCCGCCGGAACAGACGCGGCTACCGGTCGGCTGCCCATTCGCGCCCCGTTGCGCCTGGCGGCTGCCGATCTGCTGGGACGACAACCCGCCGCTGCGGACCGAGACGGAGGGTCCGATCGTGACGACGGGACCGGGCGCCAGCCACCAGTTTGCCTGCCACCATCCCGCGACCGACGCGGAACTGCGGGCCGGCCGGCCGCTCGAGCCCGGTTTCGTTGCCGCTCCACGACCGACGCCGGCCACCCTGGACGAGCTCGCATTGGCGGTGCCTCCGTGACCGGAGTGACGATGGCCGCCTCGACTCCGGCCGAGACCAGCAACGTGGCGCCGGAGCCCCTCCTGCTGGTCAGGGGCTTGCGTGTCGACTTCCATCTCGGCGGCGGCTTCATGCTGAGGCCCCGCGATGCCATCGTGAAGGCCGTCGACGGGGTCGACCTGGAGATCGAACGGGGCCGGACCCTGGGCCTGGTAGGCGAGTCCGGGTCCGGCAAGACAACCACGGGTCGAGCCATCGTCCGACTGCTCGAGCCGACATCGGGCTCGATCCGGTTCGACGGCCAGGAGATCGCGACCCTCCGCGGGGAGCCGCTGCGCCGCCTCCGGCGGCGCTTCCAGATGATCTTCCAGGACCCCTATTCGAGCCTGAATCCGCGGAAGACAATCGGTTCGATCGTGGGCGAGCCGCTGGACATCCACGGCGTCGGGAGGGCGGCCGAGCGGCGCGCCCGGGTGGCCGAGCTGCTCGATCTCGTCGGCCTATCGCCCCGGATCATGGACCGCTTTCCGCACCAGTTCTCGGGCGGCCAGCGACAGCGGGTGGGGGTGGCCCGGGCGATCGCTCTCAATCCCGACCTCATCGTCGCCGACGAGCCGGTAAGCGCCCTCGACGTTTCGATCCGGGCCCAGATCCTCAACCTCCTCGAGCGACTCCAGACCCAGGTCGACCTGACCTACCTTGTGGTGTCCCACGACCTCGCCGCGGTCCGCCGGATCAGCGACCGGGTGGCGGTCATGTACCTCGGGCGGATCGTCGAGAACGCGCCGACCAGCCGGCTCTTCGGCGCGCCGCTGCACCCGTACACAATCGCCCTGATCTCAGCCGTGCCGATCCCCGACCCCGAGATCCAGCAGCACCGCCGGCGGATCATCCTTCGGGGCGAGATCCCGAGCTCCGCCAACCCACCGACCGGCTGCCACTTCCACACCCGGTGCTGGCTCTACCAGCGCCTCGGCGAGCCGGAGCAATGTCGAACCGAACGGCCGCCCCTATTGCCGGCGGCCACCGGCCACTCGGTTGCCTGTCACTACGTCGCCGAGGTGGAAGGGTCGGCCGAACAGCGCCAGGCGTCCGGCCGGCAGACCTCGACTGCACCATCGATGTCGGCAGCCCAAGGAGGATCCTCATGAAGATCGGCCTGCTCCTGCCGCAGGGCTACTTCAACGAATTCGAGGGCTGGACGCCAATCGCCGCGTGGGAGCGCGTGCTCGAAGTGGCGCGTCTCGGTGAGCGGCTCGGGTTCGATTCGCTATGGACCGGCGAACATGTCCTGGCCAAGTGGGATCCGGAGGGGTTCGCGTTCGACTGCGTGACCCTCCACACGGCCGTCGCCGCGGCGGTTCCACGAGTCGACATCGGGTTCGGGGTCATCAACTCCACGTTCCGCAACCCGGCGATGACGGCCAAGATGGCTTCGACGCTGGACACGATGAGTGGCGGACGACTGATCCTCGGGCTCGGAGCAGGCTTCAAGATCAGCGAGGCGAGCGCCTTCGGACAGCCGTTTCCGTCCCTCAAGGAGCGGATGGCCATCCTCTCCGAGCACTTCGAGATCATCAGCCGGATGACCCGGCGCGACGAGCCGCCGTTCACGTTCGAGGGAGAACATGCCCGCGTGGAGGACGTCGTCAACGCGCCCCGAACCGGCGGCGGCGACCACGTTCGGCTGGCCATCGGTGGCCATGGGCGGAACGTCACGTTCCGGCTTGCTGCGAAGTACTGCGACGAGGTCAACATCGACGCGACACCCGACGAGATGGCCGACGCCATCGCGGCCGTCCGCGGGCGTTGCGAGGAGATCGGCCGCGATCCCGACACCCTCATGATCGTGGGCGGGACGAACCCGGCATGGCCGTACCCCGGGCTGAAGGCGATCGGCAAGCAGCGGATGATGCGCCAGGAGGACGTGCCGGCGATCATGTCGGCCGACTTCAGTGCCCTGACGACCCGATCCGAGGAATTCGCACGCTGGGTGGAGCTCGATCTCGGCCGGATCATCTGCGGCGTGCCTGGCCTGGTCGACACCGACGAAGGGCTGTACGAGCTGATCGACGACATCCGCGCCGCCGGGATCGAGTTCGGGCCGGCATCGACCGAACCGACCGCGACCCATGCATAGCCGGCCGATGCAGGTCGGGCTGGTCCTTCCGCAGGGATTCTTCAACGAGTTCGAGGGCTGGGCGCCCGGTCGCGCCTGGGAACGCATCGTTGAGCTCGCCACGACCGCGGAACGGCTCGGGTTCGAGTCGATCTGGACCGGTGAGCACGTCCTGTCCAAGTGGCCCGGCGAGTCCATCGCCTTCGACTGCTGGGCGCTGTCGGCCGGCCTTGCGCCGCTCGTCCCTCGGGTGGGGATCGGGCTGATCGTCCTCAACTCCACGTTCCACAACCCGGCGATGACCGCAAAGGCAGCCGGCACGCTGGACACGATCGCCGGCGGGCGGCTCACCCTCGGCCTGGGTGCCGGGTTCAAGCCCAATGAGGCGAGCGCGTTCGGGTTCGCCTACCCGCCGCTCCTCGAGCGGATGCAGATGCTCTCCGAGCACTTCGAGATCATCTGGCGGATGACGCGCCAGGACGAGCCGCCGTTCACGTTCCGCGGCGAGCACGCGGGGGTGGAGGACGTCGCCAATAGTCCCCGCTCGGCACGCAGCCCGGGGATCAAGCTCCTCATCGGCGGGCACGGCAAGAACTACACGTTCCGGCTGGCCGCGCGTTACTGCGACGAGCTGAACATCAACACGTTCCCGGACGAGGTGCCCGCGCTGCTCGACGTGTTCCGGGAGCGGTGCGCAGAGATCGGCCGGGATCCCTCGACGGTGGAGCTCAACTGCGGGACGAACCAGATCATGCGGTACAAGGGGCTCAAGGTGACCGGCGGCCAACGCTTCGCCGAGCCGCACGAGCTGGCCTACCAGGATCCGGCAAAGGTCGCGGCGGTCGGCACCCGCGCCGAGGAGCTCGCCCAGTGGCGTGAGCTCGGGTTCGACCGGATCACGGCCGGGGTCCCGGGGCTCCACAACACGGACGAAGGGCTGTACGAGTTCATCGAGGATTGCCGGACGGCGGGGATCGACTTCTTCGACCGATCGGTGGAGGCGCAAACGTGACGATGCGGGTCGGGGTGGTCGGTTCGGGGTTCATGGGCCGGACCTGGTCGGAAGTCGCCGCGAATCATGCCGCAGATACGGAGCTCGTGGCCGTGGCCGGTGGCCGTCGCGCTCCGGCGTTGGCGGCCGACTACGGTGTCCTCCTGGAGACCACTCCCGAGGCGCTCATCGCCCGAAGCGACGTCGATCTCGTCATCCTGTCCTCGCCGCCGGCGGTCCACCGTGCCCAGACGTTGGCTGCGGCGGCCGCCGGCAAGCACGTCCTCGTCGAAAAGCCGATGGCCCAGGACGCCGATGAGTGCGCGGCCATGGTGGACGCGTGCCGAGCCGCAGGTGTGCGACTGTCGGTCGTGTCCCAGCACCGGTTTCGCGACACCCCGGCAGCGGCTCGCCGGCTGATCGCCGATGGGGCGATCGGCGAGGTCCGCATGATCCGCCTGAACGGCGCCGAAGTGGGCTGGTGGGACCTCAAGGCACGGGGCGACGAGTGGAAGCTCGACCCGGCGCAGCAGACCGCCTGGGCTTCGTGGTCCGCCCACGGGTGCGACCTGATCCGCTGGCTCAGCGGCAGCGAACCGGTGCGGGCGTACGCCCGGATCACCAACTTCTCGGGAGAGCCACCGGCGGTCGGGCAGAGCGCGATGGCCCAGTACGAGCTGGCATCCGGCGCCATCGTGCAGGTCTGGATGACCTACGAGATGCCGAAGCCGGGATTCGAATCGAACTGGGAGTTCGTGATCGTCGGCTCGACCGGGATCATCCGCCTCGATCCGTACGGCCAGCTTCGGCTCGGCCGGGGCGACACCTGGGAGGTCGTCGCCGAGATGCCGGCCTTCGATCCGCTCGACGCCAACGACGCCGTCCGTCTTCGGGCCTATGCGCGACAGCTCGAAGACCTGGTCGCGGCGGTCCGGGAAGGACACGATCCGCTCGTGAGCGGTGACGAGGGCCGGCGTACGACGGCCATGCTCACGGCGGCGGAGGAATCGGCCCGGACGGGCGCTGCGGTCACGCTCGACGCCGGCTGATCGATGGCCCTCCGGATCGGCGCCCAGGTCCTGACCTACGGCTCGTCCTGGACCGACGCGCTCGGAACCGCGCAACTCATCGATGACCTCGGCTACGACTACCTCTGGGGCCACGACCATCTCTACTCGACCGGCGGGGATCCCTACCAGGGGTTCTTCGAAGGCTGGACGACGCTGGCGGCGTGGGCGGCCCTGACCAGGCGGGTCCGGCTCGGGTTGCTGGTCGGCGCCAACACGTTCCGGAATCCGGGTGTCGTCGCCAAGATGGCCGTGACGATCGACCACATCAGTGGTGGACGGTCCATCCTGGGTCTGGGCGCCGGGAACGTGGAGTTCGAGAACCGGGCGCACGGGATCGACCCGGGACGGACCTTGGGCGAACGGCTCGACTGGTTCGAGGAGGCGCTCGCCATCGTGTGCGACCTGCTGGCCGGCCGGGAAGTGACCCATCACAGCACGAAATACCAGTTCGAGCAGGTCAAACACGCGCCGCAGCCCCTGCAGGCTCGGGTGCCCGTCGTCATCGGGGCGGCCGGGGAGAAGCGAGGGCTCCGCATGGCGGCGCGCCACGGGGACATCTGGCAGTGGTTTGCCGGCACGGACGAGATCGACCTGTTCCGGCACAAGGACCAGGTCCTCCGCGGACACTGCGCGACCGAGGGCCGCGACCAGGCCGAGATCGAGCGGATGATCGGTTGCAAGCTGATCATGCGGTCGACCGCCGAGGAGGCCGGACGGGTGGCGGACGAGCTCATCGCCATCCACAAATGGCCGCCGTCGATCCGCGATGTGGTCTGGGCCGGGACCCCGCAGCAAGTTGCCGACTGGCTGACCCCCTTCGTCGAAGCGGGAGCCGGATCGTTCAGCCCACAGATCGGCTGGCCACATGACCGCGAGACGATCGAGCGTCTGGTCGGCGAGGTGAAACCGATCGTCGACGCGCGGACCGGCTAGGGCGGCCCAGCATGCGCACGATGTCGCTGGATCGTCTCGGGCTGCCGGCCCTGTCCTACGGGCCGTTCCGGGTGTTCTTTGCCTCCAGCCTCTTCGCCAACGTTGGCATCTTCCTGTTCATGGCGGCATACGGCTGGTTCATCCAGACCGAAACCGGCTCGGCGGCCATGGTCGGCCTGGGCTCGGCGATCATGGGCCTGCCCTGGCTGCTGTTGATGCTGCACGCCGGGATGCTGACGGATCGCCTGGGGGCGAGGCGGCTGATCGCCGGGTCGTTCGTCGGTGGCGGGCTGGTGATGGCCTTCGTGGCGTTCGTCGCGCTGCTGCCGCAACCCTCGGTGCCATTCGTCCTCGCCGCCGCGTTCCTGATGGGCACGCTGATGACCATCGGCGCGCCCGGGTCGATCTCGATCGTCGGCGACCTCGTGCCGCCCGCCGCCGTGTCGAGCGCCGTGGGTCTCAACTTCCTGCTCATCAACGGTGCCCGCATCGCCGGCGGGTTGAGCGCGGGGTGGCTCCTCGCCGACGGCCGCGAGCCCGGCTGGACGATCCTCATCGGGGCGGTCCTGTTCGCCGTGCCGGGGATCTTCATCTGGCGGCTCCGAACCCGACCGTCGATGCCGGGGGCACCATCGGTCGGTGGCGTCGCGCTGATCCGCCCAATCGTCGAAGCCGCGGGACACGCTACGCGGAACCCCACCCTTGGCACGATCCTGCTGCTGTCGGCGGGCCCCGGCCTGATCGGTCTGCCCTACAACTTCCTCCTGCCCGTCGCAGCCGTCGAACTGGGCATCGGCGCGGAGGGCCTGGGCCTGTTGCTCGTCGCAGTCGGCACGGGCGGGCTCGTGGCCGGCCTCGCGTCCGAGCACGCGCAACGCCGACTCGGCCACGGAAAGTCGATCCTCCTTGGACTTGCCAGTGCGTCGAGTGGCCTGATCGTGTTCGGGCTCGGACCACCGCTCCCGATCTCGATCATTTCGGTCGCCTTTGTCGGGGGCGGGTTCGTGGTCTATGCGTCCGCCAGCCTCACGCTCGTCCAGGCGCTGGCGCCGCCCGCGCTCCGCGGACGCCTGACATCGGTCTTCTCGTTGCTGTACTGGGGCCTGATGCCGATCGGTGGTTTGCTCGGCGGGCTCTCGGCACAGGCGTTCTCCGCCCGCACGACGATGCTCGGGGCAGGCGTCGGGCTCGTGATTTTGGGCACGCTGGCGTCCATTCGAAGGCCGCAGGTGCTCACGCTGGCCGTCTCGCGCGACGGGCTCCAGATGCGGGGCGATCTCGCCGGCACCGGTCTCGTGGAGCCCTGGCTTGGCAGCCAGCTCGTGCATCCGAGCAACAACCAGGCAGGAGACGACCGATGAGCGACCACCCCAACGTCTGGGACGCTCCAAGGAGCGAGCCGCTGCACTACGTCGCGGACAGCCGGTGGGGCCAGGACGGGCTGCCGCCCGGCGCCTGGTTCGGCCGGGTCTCGGCGGTCGTGGCCGCGCCGGATGGGCGCATCGTCGTGTTTCAGCGCGGTCCGGCCATCGACGCCGTCGTCCTGTTCGATCCGGACGGCCATGCAACGTCGAGCTGGAACGCGAACATCGGGCTCGCGCACGGCATGCGCCTCGATGCCGCGGGCAACCTGTGGCTCACCGATGCGGGGCGGCATCGCGTTATCAAGACGACGGTCGACGGCGAGGTGTTGCTGGAGCTCGGCACGCCCGACGTGCGAGGCGACGACGAGCGCACGTTCAACGCACCCACCGACCTGGCGTTCGGCGCCGACGGTTCGGTCTACGTGTCCGATGGGTATGGCAACAACCGGGTGGTCCATTTCGACCCGAGCGGTGGCTTCCTTGGCACATGGGGCCGTCGCGGTTCGGCGCCCGGCGAATTCGACACACCGCACTCGATCGCAGTCCTGCGCGATGGCCGCGTGCTGGTCAGCGATCGGCACAACCACCGGATCCAGATCTTCGACGGCGACGGCCGGTACCTCGACGAATGGCGGCATCTGGGCGCGACGCAGGGCCTGACCCAGGGCCCGAATGGCGACCTGTGGGCGATGACCCACCGGTCGATCGACGAGATCCTGAGCTTCGATTCGGTGGCCGGGCGCCTGGTCAAGCTCGATCCGGCGACCGGAGCCGTGGAAGGCTGGCTGCCGACGCCGGGCCACATGATGCACGTCGCGTCGAACGACGATCTCTGGGTCGCCAGCCTGTCCGGAACGGTCATCAAGTTCCGGCCGGGCTGGCTCGCCCAGGGGCCTGACGGCATCCAGGAACGGTTCTAGCGGAACGATCGATGGCCACCGCGGAGTTCGACCTGCCGGCCGAGCACCTGACCCTGCCGGTTGCGCCGGCGACCGCCTTCCCCGAAGGCGGTGAAGCCGAGGATGCGGTGGTCGGCCAGGTGGAGGCCCGCCTACGCGAGAACCGGTTTCCGCCGGAACGGAACTTCGCGATCACCTACTCCGGGACGCCGCATGCGATCAGCCGGCGGGTCGAGTCGCTGGCCCAGGGCACGTTCTTCGTCGAATGGGCCGACGAGACCGAGACCGGCACGCTCGGCCTCGAGCGCGAGGCGATCCGGATGATGGGCGCGCTCCTGGGCGCCCGCGAGGCCGCCGGCGTGATCACAACCGGCGGTACCGAATCCAACATCGCGGCGCTTCGGCTGATGCGGAACCGGGCGCACCGATCCACTCCCGAGGTCATCGCGCCGGTGACGATGCATTTCTCGTTCCGGCTCGGGGCCGAGCTGCTCGGGATCCGGCTGGTCGAGATCGAGGTCGGAGACGACTTCCGCCCCCGGATCGAGGATGTAGAGAGCGCCATCACGCCAAACACCGTGGGCCTGGTCGCGTCTGCGCCGGCCGGCAGCTTCGGGGTCATGGATCCGATCGAGGCGTTCTCCGACCTTGCAGTGCGCCGAGGGCTGCCGCTCCACGTGGACGCCGCGTTTGGCGGGTTCATCCTGCCGTTCATGCGGGACCTCGGCCACGAGGTGCCGCCATTCGACTTCGCCCTGCCTGGTGTCACGACGATGATGACCGACGGCCACAAGTTGGGGCTCCTGCCGATCGCCACCGGGTTCTTCCTGTCGCGCGATCCCGAGCTGTTCGAGACGATCCCGACGGAGCGGACCCTGATCCATACGACGTCGTCGACCAAGCCCGGGAGTCGGGCGGCCGCGGCCTGGGCGACGTTCCGGCACCTCGGTCGCGCCGGGTACGTGGCATCGACCGCGCACGTCCTCGGCCTTCGCGACCGGATCGTCACGGGCGTGACGGCCATCCCGGGCATGGCGCTCATGGCCCCACCCTTCATCACGGTCGTCGGCTTCTGTTCAGACGTGATCGACCTGCGGCAGGTCCACCAGCAGATGGCAAGCGACGGCTGGGGGCAGAGCTACGGCGAACTGCGGGGTCGTCCGTTCATCCGGCTGTCCATCCATCCGTCGCGGACCACCGAAGCAGCCGACGGGTTCGTCCGGGGCTTCGAGTTGGCGGCGCAGGGCGCACGACGAGCCTGAGATGCTGCGGCTGCTCGGGTACACGAACCGGCTGAGCGTCGCGCCCGGCCAGACGATCGACTTCATGGTCAGCTGCGAGCAACCTGACTACGAGGCCCGGCTCGTCCGGCTGGTCCATGGCGACGAGAATCCGGTGGGGCCCGGCTTCAAGCAAGTCCCCGTGCCGTCCACCATGGACGGCCGGTACCCGGGTCTTCACCAGGCGATCCGGAGCGGGTCGTACGCGGAGATTCCCCTGCCCGCGGACACCATCAGGACGTCGCTGGCCTTCTCGGTCTACCTGATGCCGACGAACCCGGGCGCCGGTGAGCAGGTCATCGCCAGCATCGGCGAGCCTTCCGGAGGGTCAGGCTGGAGGCTCGTCCTGTCAGCGGATGGAGCCGTCGAGATGGTTGTCGGTGCGACGCGGATCTCGACCGGCGCGCCCGTCCATCGCTGGACCTGGTACCGGGTCGAGTGCACCATCGACGGCGGTCGCAGCACCGTCCGGCAAACCCCGGTTCGCAGCCTGCCCAACGATCGGTCCGCCGGCGAGGGCGTCGGTGCGGCGACCTTGCCGGCCCTGGATGGCCCGCTGATCCTCGGCGCGATGCGGACCGCCGACGGGATGGCGAACTGCCTCGACGGCAAGCTGGACGAACCGGTCCTGGCCGGCGTCGGGGCGTGGGACTTCGCCGCGGACATCGCCAGCGATCGGGTCACCGACCGTTCGCCCGCGGGCCGCCACGGCTGGACGGTCAACACGCCGACTCGCGCCGTGACCGGTCGTACGTTCGACGGGAGCGTCGCGGACTTCCACCTGGCGCCGGAGCAATGGTCGGCGATCCACTTCCACCGCGACGACCTCGACGACGCCGGCTGGGAAGTCGCGTTCTCCCTGACCGTCCCCGACGACCTGCCGAGCGGCATCTACGCGGCGTGGCTTCGGTCCGGCGACGACGAGGACCATCTCCCATTCACTGTTCGTCCACCACGCGGCACGGCCCGGTCGCGGGTCGCCGTGCTGATGTCGACGCTGACCTACACCGTGTACGCCAACTTCACCGACCTGGGGCCTGGCGCCTGGAAGGAAGGCGCGACGAACACCTGGACGTCGGGGGCTCCGAGCGCCGATCCGACGCTCCTGCGGGACGTCTACCGGTACATCGACGAGAACGCGCTCTACGGGACATACGACCTGCACGTGGACGGGTCCGGCGTCGTCCACGGCTCGTACCTGCGGCCCATCCTCAACATGCGCCCGAAGTTCCGGTACCGAGTCTGGGCCGCGCCGCCGCGCTTCCCCGCAGACCTCTACCTCGTCGACTGGCTCGACCACGAGGGGATCCAGGTCGACTTCATCACCGACCACGACCTGCAGGTCGAAGGCGCAGCGTTGCTCGATCCATACGCCGTCGTCGTGTCGAGCTCGCACCACGAGTATTGGAGCGGCCAGATGCTCGATGCGCTCGAGGGCTACCTGGCTGCCGGCGGCCGGTTCATGCTCCTCGGCGGGAACAGCCTGTTCGGCGTGGCCTCGTTCGATCCGGATCCCGCGAAACCCCACCGGGTCGAGGTCCGGCGGTGGGGTGCGCCGTGGCCGTTCGAAGTAGCCGCCGCCGAACGCGTCCACTCGACCACCGGCGAGCCTGGCGGAACGTGGCGGAATCGCGGCCGACCACCCAACGGGATCGTGGCGGTCGGCACCAGCGCCGCCGGCTTCGATCGGGCGGTGCCCTACAAGCGGATGCCCGGTTCCCACGATCCCCGCGTCCGGTTCGTCTTCGAGGGGATTGGCGAGGACGAGCTGATCGGCGACCAGCCCAACCTGCAGACCCGGTGGGGCGCCGCCGGCTACGAGATCGACCGGTTCGATCACGAGCTCGGGACGCCGGCAGCCGCCCTGCTGATGGCATCGTCGGTCGGCTTCAGCGATGCCTACCGGCCGATGCTCGACGAGGTTCTGTGGTTCATGCCGGGCCGGGACGGCCATCGGACGGACGATCCCCAGGTCGACGGGGAGCCGCACCGCTTCGTGCGCTCCGACATGGCCTACCTCGAGTACCCGAACGGCGGAGCAGTGTTCTCCGTCGGCTCGATCGCCTGGCGCGGCGGCATCGCCCACAACGGGTACGACAACACGGTCTCGCGGGTGACCGGCAACGTCCTGCGCCGGTTTGCCGAGCGTCCGCGAGGGGAGACACCGAGCGATCCCGCGTGAGGCGGCCCCGGCGTAGCGCCTGGCAAGCGGCCGCTCGTCCGTCAGACCGCGGCGCGGACCTTCGCCAGGGCCGCCGGGACGAACCCGCCGAGACCAAGACCGGGCCGATCGCTCGGCACGAGATAACCATCGACCACCTCGGGCGGATGCTCGACCACCTCGAAGTTCATCAATTTCGAGATCTCCCCGGCGCGTGACCCTTCGTCGTAGGTCGCCAGCGCGGGAAACTCCACGAGCACGCCACCGCGGATGGTGACCTGGATCGCGAGATGGGCGGCCACGAGCACCGCGGACCACGGGCTGTGCGGTGCGCACAGCAGACCCGCCGCGTCGGCGGCGCGTGCGACCTGCGCGGCCTGGGTGATCCCCATCTGACCGGCATCGGGCTGGACGATCGAGACCGCGTCGCGTTCGATGAACCGCTCGAACTCGTGCACGGCGGTCAGGCTCTCCCCGGTTGCCACGCGCGTGCGCGTCCCCGCCCGCACGCGCGCGTGACCGTCGACATCATGGGGAGGCATGGGCTCCTCCATGAAGAACGCGTCGATCTCCTCGAGCATCCGGCCGGCTCGAATGGCGGCGTCGGCATCCCAGCCGGGCGTCCAGTACCCGGGACAGCAGCCGATGTCGACCATGATCCGGGCTTCCGGACCGGCCCCATCGCGGATCGCCTGGAGCCGCTCCCGGTCTTCGGCCTCGAAGTGGGTGCCCCAGCCAAACTTCATGGCGCGGAACCCGTCTGCGACGTGGCCAGCCGCCTCGACGGCCAGGGCATCGGGCGACTTCTGGCGCCACGGGCCCGCACCCTCGTACGAGCTGGAGACGAACATGCTCCCGCTCGCATACGCCATCACGCGATCCTGGACGCGTCCGCCGAGCAGCTTCCAGATCGGCTCGCCGCGCAGCTTGCCGGCAAGGTCCCACAGGGCGATGTCGAGGGCGCCCATCGCGTTCGCCGCAAGCCCACCCTCGGAACCCCGTCCGTACTGTCCCGGCCAGCCCTGCCACATTGTTTGCCAGAGGCCCTCGACATCGAAGGGGTCGCGACCGATGAGATGCGTGCGCAGCGCACCGGGACCGTGCTCGACGATCGGCCGGATGACCGCCGGCGCCGACTGGGTGAGCCCGATCCCGACGGTGCCGTCGTCGGCTTCGATCTCCACGAGGGTCGTCGCAGGGTGCGGATCGAGGACGCGGACCGCGGCGATGGTGGTCATCGGTGCGCGACCGGCTCGTACAATTCCAGCGAAGAATTGGTCCAGGACATGAGCCTGAGTGTAGGGGCAGGGAGTCCATGCGGATCCGGGTGGAGGGACAGGCGACGGTCTGGGAGCCCTCGGATGACGATCCCGTCGGGCACGCCTGCGAACCACGGATCGTTCGTCGGGCGAACGGCACGATCGTGGTCGCGCATCGGCGTGGCCCGCGGCGCGAAAGCGCCGACGGCCGGCCGCAGCTGCTGGAAAGCAGCGACGGTGGGGCCCACTGGACCACGCTTGGCCAGACCCTGAACTCGCTCGGCACGGATGGTTGGGACCTGCGCGGGGCGGCGCTCGCGGAACGCGCGACCGGTGACCTGCTGACGGTGGTCGTCGCGCTCGACAAGTCGCTGGACCGCCCCACCTACAACCCGGAGACGGAAGGGCTCGTCCCCGTCGCGAACCACGTGGCGACCTCGGCCGACGGAGGCCGGACCTGGCAGCAGCTTGCCGACCTGGCAGGTGGGCCCGTGCCCCAGACCGCATCGCAGGGCCTGCTCGTGCTGCCGGACGGCGACATCCTGTGCACGTTCGAGACGTTCAAGGAGTACGACGAGCCAGGGACCTGGCGCTACCTTGGCGGCCTGCTGCGCTCATCGGACAGTGGCGCAACATGGGGCGACTGCGTAATCTCGGCTGCCTCGGATCCCGACGGCGATCCGTACGACACCATGTGGTGGGACCCGCGGATCGCCCGGTTGGCGCCGGGGGAGCTCGTCCAGTTCATGTATGCGTTCCGGCATCGCTCGCGGACGGAAGGGCCGGTGCACGTGGCCTGGAGTCGTGACGACGGGAGGACATGGACGGCACCGGCCTCGACCGGCCTGCGCGGGCAGGCCAGCTATCCCGTCCCGCTCGAGGACGGACGGCTCGTCCTCCTGCAGCAACGGCGCGGCGACGAGGACGCGATCGTCGCCATCGTCAGCGACGACGGCGGACGGACGTTCGATGCCGGATCCGAGACGGTCGTCTACCAGCACGCGGCCACGTCGGCGCCGGGTGCCGACGGCTCATTGAGCGCGTTCGACTACCTGATGTCGATGGATCGCTTCACGTTCGGCCATCCATGCGGCGTGGCGACCGGTCCCGACGAGGTCCTGGCCGTCTGGTACGCGGGCGGCGTCACGCGGACGGCGATCCGGAGCGCCAGCCTGCGGGTCCGGTAGGACGTTCCGACACGGTCAGTGGCTCGCCCGGCCGCCCGAGATATCGAACACCGCGCCGGTCGAGAACGATGGCTCATCCGAGGCCAGCCAGGCGACCATCGCCGCGACTTCCTCGGGGCGGCCGAGCCGGCCGATCGGGTGACGCTTCCGGACGGCATCGATCTGGTCCTCGGGGAGATGCGACCAGTTCCGGGTCATGATCGACCCGGGCGTGATGGCGTTGACCAGGATCCCCTTGTCGGCCACCTCGAATGCGAGTGCCTTGGTCAGCCCGATCACGCCGGCTTTCGCCGAGGCGTATGCGACCGGGTTGTGCTTGCCTTCCTTCCCGGCAATCGACGAGATGTTGATGATCCGCCCGTAGCCCTGCGCGAGCATCGTCGGAAGGACCGCCCGGCAGCCGTGGAAGACGCCGGTCAGGTCAACGTCGATGGTCTTCTGCCACGTCTCGAGCGGCATCTCCCAGGTCGGGATCAGCCCCTCGCCGATCCCGGCGTTGTTGACCAGGATGTCGATCCGCCCTGCCCACGCGAGGACGGAGGCGACCATCGCCTCGACCGTCCGATAGGACGTGATATCGACGGCCACCGCGAGCGCCCGATCGCCGTCCGGGTCCAGACGCCGGGCGAGCGTTTCGGAGGGTTCGAGTCCGACGTCCGCGACGACCACTCGGACTCCGTCGTGGATGAATTGCTCGCACATGGCGGTCCCGAGGGCGCCCGAGCCGCCGGTCACGATGGCAACGCGCGATTCGGTTGGCAGCTCTCGTTCGTCCATGCGTCGGAGTGTAAGTCACACTGGATCGGAGGCGCCAAGTTGTAGTGGTATCCTACCGCTCGCCCATGATCGACCTCCGGTCCGACACCGTCACGTTGCCCTCGCCCGAGATGCGGCGAGCGATGGCCAACGCGGAGCTTGGCGACGATGTCTTCGGTGAGGACCCGACCGTCCGAGCCCTGGAAGAGCGCGCGGCCGAGTTGCTGGGGACCGAGGCGGGCCTGCTCGTGACGAGCGGCACGATGGGCAACCTGGTCGGCCTCATGGCCCACGTTCCTCGAGGCGGCGAGATCATCGGGCCAGCTGAGATCCACACGTTCTCGAGCGAAGCCGCGGGGCACGCCGTCGTCGTCGGCGCATCTGTTCGCGGGATCCCCCCGGCCGACGACGGGACGATCGACCCGGCCGCCATTCGAGCCGCGGTTCGCGATCCGAACGACGTCCACGAACCGATCACGTCGCTGATCACGCTCGAGAACACCCACTCGCTGTCCATGGGCCAGCCGTTGACGCCCGAGTACACGAGGTCGGTGGCGGCCGTCGCGCACGAGACTTCGCGGTTCCGCTCGTTCATCGATGGAGCGAGGCTGTTCAACGCCGCGGTCGCGCTCGGCGTGCCTGGGCGCGACCTGCTCCCAGCCGGCACCTCCGCCACGTTCTGCCTGTCGAAGAGCCTGGCCTGCCCGGTCGGCTCGCTTGTCGTCGGCGACGCGCGTTCATCGCCCGTGCCCGTCGCGCCCGCAAATTGGTAGGTGGCGGCATGCGCCAGGCCGGGATGATCGCAGCAGCCGGGCCTCGTCGCCCTGCGCGATGGGCCGACCGGGATGATCGACCGGCTCGCCGACGACCATGCCAACGCACGGCGTCTGGCGGAGGCCCTGGCCTCGATGCAGGGCGTGACCCGACTGGATCCCGCGACGGGTTCGGACCAATTTCGTGCTGTTCGGTCTTGGCGCCGAGTGTGGCCGGACGACACGGACGGCCGCGCCGCCATCCTCCGACAGCGCGCCGCGTTCCTGGCCGGCCTCGCGGAGCGCGGCGTCCGGATGATCGAGTACCCGAAGGGGATGATCCGGGCGATCCCCCACTACGGGGTCGAGGCGAGCGACATCGACGTGGCGATCTCCGCAGCGCGCGTGACCCTGGCCGATATCGGTCTCGCACCGGCCGTCCCGGTCTAGGCGCCGCCCGCCTACGACTTCGGCGCGCTCGGCACCTGGTCCAGGTCCAATTGATATCGTCGCTGCACGTTCAAAAGGTGCTGTCGTGCGGCGTCGCTCGCGAGGATTGGGTCAGCATTTCGCAGCACGTCGATCAGGATCCGATGGCTCTCGACGACGTCCTCCAGGAAGTGCTCGAACGTGTGTCCATCCTTGTAGATGTGGCGTGTCGTAAGCCGGCCGGCTTCGTCTACGCTCGTCCACACTCGGCGAAGCAGCCCGAAATCCGCGACGTCAGCGACTGCGGCGTGAAAGCGGACGTCGGCATCGCTCACGGCCGGAAAGTCGTTCATCCGGCGAAGATGCTCCATGTCGGCGACGATGCGCTCCAGCCGCACGAAGTCAGCCGCCGTCATCCGGCTTGCTGCCCGGGCCATGGCTTCCTCTTCGAGAACGGTCTTGATCCGGTAGGCCGCCTCGATCTCGTCGTCGTGAACGCCGACGACAATCGCGCCGCGCCGAACGTGGAAGGCCAGAAGTCCCTCGTTCCGCAACTCGCTGATCGCCTCGCGGACCGGCGTTCGGCTGACACCAAGCGCATCTGCCGTCTCGCGCTCGCTCACGTGGGTTCCGGCAGGAATCTCGCCGGACAGGATCGCGTCGCGAAGCGCGTCGCGGACCTGCTCCCGGAGGACCGGGGTTGCCAGCGTAGTAAGTCGCGCGACGGTCAAGTCCTTGAGGTTCCGGCCGTCCATGGACGTGAGCATATCCCCTTGACCGCCTCGGCACTTGGTATACCATGTACCAGGGCAGGCGACGTGGCGCTACTCTGGCCAGTTTGTCGGCGGCTGGTGGCGCTTCTACGCCGAGATAGGTCCGGCATCGTCGTCCTGACCCGGACGACAAGGAGGGCGAATGTCTCGAGATTCTCGCGTTCGATTGCGGGCAGCGCGGGCGCCCTTGTTTGGATTTGCGCTATCGATCGTCCTGGTCGCATGCGCTTCGGGATCCGGGGCGTCGACCGTGCCCTCGACACCGGCCGACAGTGCGTCGCCCCCCTCCGCGCCGCCTACGGCGACGACATCGGCTCCCGCGGCATCGCAGTCGTTCGAAGGCCAGACGCTCAACATCATGGTCGACGATTTTCGCGAGGCGTGGGACGGCACCATCTGGGGTCCCGCGTTCGAAGAGGCCACTGGAGCGACCATCGAGTGGACGTACGTGCCATTCGCAGGCCTTGACGCCAAATACGCGACCCTGATTGCTTCCAATGATTCGAGCTTCGACTTGATCACGGCGATCGTGACCTCCGCCCCGGCGTACCGCCAGATCCTGTTCGCGAAAATGAACGGACTGGTTGACCAGGCGATCCTGGACGATGCCGGCGCCATCGACAAGGTCGGGGACGACGTCTACTCCGTGGGCGTGTTCGACGGAGCCCACCTGTTCTACTGGAACCAGGAGTACTACGAACAGGCTGGTCTCGACCCCGCGGTGGCTCCAGCCTCCTTCGACGAGCTCTTCGAGCAGTGCGACAAGCTCAAGGTGGCGTTTCCCGACAAGTACTGCTTCGACTGGGAGATGTCAGATCCCAACACGACCTTCTCGTACTGGGCGCTGCTGCTGAATGCGGCAGGTGGATCGATGTACAGCGACGACCTGACGCAGGTCGCTTTCAACGGCCCGGCCGGTCAGGCCGCGCTGGAGACCCTGGTGCGGATCTTCACGTACGCAGATCCGGGCGGATACACGATCACGTCGCAGGTGGAGACCGGCCAGCGGTTCGCGCAGGGCGAGACCATGGTGAACTTCAACTGGGACAACGCCGACAAGCAGATCATGCAGGACGCCACGAAGTCGACCTTTGTTGGCAAGATCGGTATCGGAATCATCCCGGGCATCGGGGGCAACCGCTCCGGGTCCATCAATGGCTGGGAGGGATACGGGATCAACACCTATTCCGAGAACCAGGCGCTCGCCGCGGCTTTCCTGGAATTCGTGCTGAGCCGTGATCAACAGCTCGAGTTTGAGCAGACGATCGGGGTTGGTACGTCGCAGAAGTCGTACCTGGCCGACCCAGCCTTCAACACGAGTCGTGCTGTCGCAGCGCGTTCAGAGCAGTTGCAGTACCCAATCGGACGATACGGCGCGGGATTTGCCACACAGGTCAATGAGCTGTTCGACGTCGAGCTGAACAAGATGCGCACGGACGGTGAGACAGCCGAGCAGGCTTTGGCCAACCTGACCGAGAGCGTCCAGCAGGCGATCGATCAGTACGCCGTCCGGTAACCCCACACCGCCTGCCTCGGAAGGCGGGCCCGTGGTTCCTGGCGAGGCGGCGCGCGTTCATCGACATGAACGGCGCCGCCTCACCCTGGACGCTCGTTTTGGGCTTGTTCTCCTCGCTCCCGCGGCAACGATCATCACGATCGTCGTCATCGTGCCGATCGCGTTCGCCGTCGTCATGGCCTTCCTCCGCGTCGACCTGACGCGCAGTGCGGATTGGACATTCTTTGGCACGGGCAACTTCGAACAGGTCGCGCGCGATCCCCAGGCGGCAAAGGCGGTGGTCCGCTCCCTCGTCTTTTGCCTGATCACCGTCGTCGGGACGTGCGTCCTTGCGTTGCTGGTCGCCCTGTTCCTGAATGACGGTTCCGTGGCAACGGCGCCATGCGGGTGATCGCTCTCCTGCCCTGGGCTGTCGCGCCACTGGCGGCGGGATCGACGTGGTTCCTGCTGTTCGACTTCGGGATGGGCGGGATCAATGGGCTGCTGCTGTCCCTTGGCCTGATCGACAGGAACGTGGCCTGGCTCGACGATGCCGGCCTGGCCCTGAGCGCAGCCGCGGTTGGGCAGGTCTGGCTGTCCGTGCCGCTGGCGTCGTTGTTGATGCTGGCCAGGCTGCAGTCCGTGCCGATGCAGTTGTATCGAGCCGCGATGGTCGACGGGGCGTCCGCCGTTCAGCGGTTCCGATACGTCACGATCCCCGCCCTGCGAACCACCATCGTGATCCTCGTCCTGATCGAAACGATCATCTCGCTGCAGACCTTTGACCTGATCTTTGCGTTGACCCGCGGCGGGCCGGCCCTTGGCACGGTGGTGTTCAACTTCCTCATCTACCAGCGCGGCTTTGTGGAGCTCAGGCTCGGCTACGCCGCCGCCCTCGGCCTGATCCTGTTCGGAATCGTGATCCTGGCGAGCCTGCTGGCGGTTGCTCTGGTTCACTCGGACCGGGCGCGACGGATCCGCGCATGAAACGCGTCGTGATCCTGGCGGGGTGCGTGCTCCTGGCCCTGTGGTCGCTGGCGCCCCTAGTCTGGCTGGTCCTGGTCGGCTTGCTGCCGCCCGTGGACCTCGGCGACCACCCACCGAACCTCGACCCGGCGCACTTCTCGGTTGTGCGTTACGTGGAGCTTCTGGGCGATCCGATCTTCCAGCGGAGCGTGCTCAACAGCGCCATCGTGGCCGGCTGTACCACGGTGGCCTGCCTGCTGGTGGGATCCATCGGCGGCTACTCCCTCGCGCGACTGCCCGTACCGGGCAAGCGCCTCTTCATTGGCGGGGCGCTGGCCACGCAAATGGTGCCGGGCATCATCCTCGTCATCCCCGTGTTCCTGATCATGCGAGGTCTCGGGCTGACCGATACGTTGCTCGCACTCGTCACCGTCTACACGGCGTTCCTGATGCCCTACGCGCTTTGGCTGTTACGCAACTTCTTTGCGGAAGTCCCGATCCAGCTGGAAGCGGCAGCACGCATGGATGGATGCACCCGAGTGGGTGCCCTGTTTCGAATCGTGATGCCCGCGGCGGCACCCGGCATGGCGGCTACCGCGATCTTCGTGTTCATCAGTTGCTGGAACGAATTCCTGTTTGCGCTGGTGTTGAGCAACCAGGACGCCAAGACCGTGACGGTCCGCTTGTCGGAGGTCCAGGGCCAGATCTATGGACAGCAGGACTTCGCCATTCTCGCAAACGCCGCCGGCATCGCGGTCGTTCCGGTAGTCCTTGCCGTGATCTTCCTGAATTGATTTGTCGTTCGCGGGCTCAAGGACGCCGCCATCAAGGGATGAGCACGCCACACGCCACAGCACCGGGCGAGGGCACCGGGACCCCAGGTGGCCTCGATGGTCAAGGTCAGACCGCGCTGCCGCCTGGGGCGCCTGCCAACGAACCGGTGCAGCGGGACGTTGATGCCTGGCCGTTTGACCTGTCGGACGAGCCATCTTTCGTGTTTCGGGTTCGCGCATGACCGATGACCTGGCCTTCCTGGAGATCGCCGAGCTACAGCGCCTGCTGGAGTCCAGCGCGATATCGGCCGTGGAGCTGACCGAGGCCAGCCTTCGACGGCTTGAGCAGCAGGGACCGCGCTACAACGCTGTGGCCACCGTTCTCCGAGACCGGGCGCACGCGGATGCGGCCCAGGCGGACCGGCGACGACGCCGTATCGGCTCGTCGCCGATGCTCGGGATCCCGTACGGCGCCAAGGATCTGCTGGCCGCGAGAGGCGGGCCGACGACTTACGGTTCACCGGCGTTCGAGCATCAGTCGCTCGACTTCGACGCGACGGCCATCGCCAAGCTTCGACGAGCGGGCGCCGTGCTCTCGGCAAAGCTGTCGTTGATGGAACTTGCTGCCTTCCATGCGCTCGACCCGGCGGCTTCACTGCAGGGGCCATGTCGCAATCCGTGGGACCTCAGCCGCTGGGCCGGCGGGTCGTCAAGTGGATCGGGCGCAGCCGTCGGGGCCGGACTGGTGCCCTTCGCGCTTGGCTCGGAAACCGGCGGATCGATCGGAACGCCTTCGGCCTACTGCGGCATTACCGGACTCCGGCCGACGTATGGGCTCGTGAGTCGATACGGTGCGATGCCGCTGTCCTGGAGCCTCGACAAGGTCGGTCCGATGGCCCGGTCAGCACATGACTGTGGCCTGGTCCTGGAGGCGATTGCCGGGCCGGACAGGCGAGACGACAGCTCGAGTCGACGGACCTTCCGGCACCTTGGCCCCGACGCAATCCGTCGCGAAGACCTCGGCGCGCGCCGCGTCGGCTACGCACTCCACGACATCGAGCAGGCGGCCACACCTGAGATTCGTCCGGCGCTCAGGAACGGCATCGCGGCGCTACGAGACCTGGGGCTGCACCTCGATCAGGTGGAACTGCCGCGTGATTTGCCTTACCTGGATGCGATCAGCGTGATCACGGGCGCCGAAGGCGCCAGCGCCTTTGGATCGCTCATCGAAAGCGTTCGCCTCGAGCTGGTCATCGATCGCCATGCTCGATCCGGCATGCGCGAGTCCATGCAGATCACCGCCCGGAGCTATCTCAACGCGATGCGGATCCGAAAGCTGGTCCAGGAGGCGTTCCGGCGACTCTTCGAGCAGGTCGACCTTCTCGTGACCTATTCGCTGCCCTGGGCGCCGACGCCGATCGATCGGCTGTTCACGCCCGTTCCGATCAGCGAAGGCCTGACCGCCATGGTGGCCGCAAGCAACCTCGCCGGGCTGCCGGCCCTCTTCCTCCCTGTTGGCCTGACCGCCGACAACCTTCCGGTGGGGATCCAGCTTGTCGCCCCGCCATTCCAGGAGGCTCGCCTGCTCGCGGTCGGGATGGCGTTCCAGTCAACGACCGAGTGGCATCGGCTCCGACCGCCGGCATAACGTGTACCCCTGATCGTCAGTCGTACCGCCACTGAAGTCGGGTTGGGGTCACCGCGATCAGGACGCGGTCCTTCTTGATGTCCTCCCAGTGCTGCCGCGAAGCCTCCTCGGTCGGTTCGTACTTGCGGATCAAGTCGAGCGTGATGTCCTTGACGTCGCCCTCGATCACCTCGGCCGTGCCGAAGATCTGGACGTAGTTCTCGCGTCGCTGCCCGGCGTCGATGCACAGCGTGATCCGCGGGTCGCGCTTGAGGTTGCGGACCTTGACCGTCCAGTCGAGCGTGCTGATCCAGAACCGCTCGCCGTCCCACCAGTACCAGTTCGGCGTGAGCTGGGGCATGCCGTCCGGCTGGATGGTCGCGACGATGGCGTGGATCTGGGTCCTCAGGAAGGCCTCGTGGTCCGGCCGCATCTCGGCTCATGCCGCGCCGCCGAGCTCGAGCGCCAGGATGGCCGCCTCCACGATGTGGTCGGCATCGATGCCGCCGTAGGCGTACAGGTCCGGGATCGCGCCTGACTGGCCAAACGAGTCGACACCGAGCGGAACCACGGGCGCCCCGAACGCCCCGCCGATGAAGCTCAGCGAGTGCGAGGCGGCATCGGCGACGGTGACGATCGGCGC
The DNA here is from genome assembly GCA_963809045.1 of uncultured Chloroflexia bacterium. GTDB lineage: Bacteria > Chloroflexota > Limnocylindria > Limnocylindrales > CSP1-4 > SPCO01. The sequence goes on along the minus strand of CAWEHW010000004.1, from coordinate 893,578 downwards.
GCGGCGCTCGCCCGGCGGGATCAACGTCGCGAGGTGGCCGATGTCATCGCGCCGCCCGGTTCGCATCGCCGCCAGCCGGGCACCGTGCTGGCCCGCGGCGAGCCGTTCCGCGGAGGTGACCACGATCAGGTTGGCGGCGATCTCCTCGTGATGCAGCGTTCGAACGGCCTCGATCGCCTCGGGCACGATGGAGCCGGCCGCGACGACCTGGACGACCGGGCTGCCGGGCGGCAGCGGCTCGTCCGCGCTCGATGCCTCCAGGAGCCGATATCCACCGGCCAACACGGCGTCGCGCCAGCCGTCCAGACCAAGACGCGCCTCGACCGGCGCGGCCAGCGCCTGGTCGATCGGTCGCGTGCCGAGACGCAGGTACGTGGCGAACCCATCGTCCGGATCGAGGCAGCCGCGCACGCCTTCGAGCAGCGACCAGACGACCTCGCGACCAAACACGGGCTCGTACGAGCGGAGCCCGGGAAGCTCGATGCCCAAGCGACGGCGTCACCGTCGACTGGTGCGCGCCACCTTCCGGCGCGAGGGTCACCCCCGACGGCGTGCCGACGAGGATGAACCGTGACTTGACGTACAGGGCGTAGATCAGGGCGTCCAGACCGCGCGCGATGAACGGGTCGTAGACCGAGCCGATCGGCGCAAGCCGTTCACCGAACAGCTCACCGGTCAGCCCGAACTGGCTGAGCCACATGAACAGGTTCATCTCGCTGATCCCGAGCTCGATGTGGCGGCCGTCGGGTCCCAGCGTCCAATCCAGCGGTCGCTTCGTCTCGTTCGTGTCGGGCCGATCGGTCGCGGCGAACACCCCGGCCCGGTTGATCCAGCCGCCGAGGTTCGTCGAGACGGCCACGTCGGGCGCCGCGGTGACGAGTCGCGGGCCGACTGTCGGGTCCCGGGCCAGCGTGGCCAGGGTGTCGCCGAATGTCTGCTGGGTGCTCGTCTTCGCCGGGATCCGGACGTCGGGGTCCGCGTACGCCGGCGCCTGCGGCGGGCGCGATCGCCTGGGCTGGACTGCCGTACCCGAGGTCCCGCCGACGTTGCCGGCACAGGCGGTCCTCCGGGGAATCGGCGGCGAAGGCGGCCCATGGATCGTCCGGATCGGCGCCAAGGGGTCCGCTGAGTGCCTCGATCTGCTCGGCTCGCAACAAGGCCGAGTGGTTGATGCTGTCGCCGGCAAATGGCAGCCGCCAGCCCTTGATCGTGTACGCGAAGACGACGGTGGGTCGGTTTGTCTCGCCGTCCGCGAGGCGCAAGGCCTGTTCGAGGGCAGCCTGGTCGTGCCCGCCGAGATCGGCGAGGAGTCCGGGGAGCTCGTCGTCGGGGACGTCGGCGACCACCCGAGCGAGGGCGTCACGGTGGGCCGGCGTGGCCCCTTCGATCAGCTTCAGCCGGGCGTCGTCGCCGGGGCGCCGGATCAGGACCTGATACTCCTCGTTGTCCATGTCGTCGATGCGCTCGCGCAAGGCGGCGCCGCCGGGCATCGCGAACCTGGCCTCGAGCCGCCGACCGTACTTCGCTTCGATGGCATGCCAGCCAGCCGCCGCGAACATCGCCTCGACCCGCCGGATCCGGATCCCCGGCACGACCCGATCGAGGCTTTGCCGGTTGAGGTCGACGATCATGGTCATGTTCCCGAGGTCGCCCAGCCCCTCCTCGAGGATCGCTTCCCAGACGTTGCCCTCGTCGAGCTCGGCGTCGCCGACCAGGGCCACGAACCGGCGGTCCGGACGGCTGGCGATCGTGTCGTGGAAATGGGCTCGAACGTAGCGGTCCGCGAGGGCGGCGAACATCGGGGCCACGGCGCCCAGACCGACCGACCCTGTCGAGAAGTCGACTGGATCCGGGTCCTTGGTCCGCGACGGGTAGGACTGCAGCCCGCCGAACTCACGGAGCCGGAGCAGCATCGACTGGTCGAGGTTGCCGAGCAGGTACTGGATCGCGTGGAACGCCGGCGAGGCGTGCGGCTTGACCGCGACGAGGTCGCCGGCACGCAGCCAGCGGAAGTAGAGCGCGGTCAGGATCGAGACGACGGACGCGCTGGAGGCCTGGTGGCCACCGACCTTGATCCCGTCGCGGTTCGGCCGGACGTTGTTGGCCTCGTGGATCATCCGGATCGCGAGCCACAGGACACGCCGCGCGACGGCGTCGAGCGTCTGATCGCCCGAGCCCGGGAGCGGCGAGCGCCGGGGCGACGGGCGTCGAGGCGAGGTGCGCCCGGGCGCGGGCTCGGCGACGGTCACCGGTGTGTTCCCCTCCCTCTCCGGCGATCTGCCGTCGCCTCGTCCTTGCGTCCGGTAAATCGGGACGACAGTCCCGAATTTCTGTTACCGTACTTTGCCATGACCGGCATGCTTGGGTCAACGCCCGAGGTCCGCACCTCATCGCCCGTCAACGGCCCGATGGCGCGCTGGGTGCGCGTGCTCGAGGCCTTCGCCGAGCAGGGCGAATGGGGCGTCCGCGACCTCGCCCGGTCCAGCGGGATCCCACGCAGTGCCACCCATCGGATCCTCCACGACATGGCCGGTCTCGGCCTCCTCGCGAAGACCGACGAGCCCGGGCGCTTCCGGGTGGGGCCGGACCTCGCCCGGATCGGCAGCGGCGTGGCCGAACACCTCGAGGTCCAGCGAGTCGCCCGATCGATCCTCGAGGCGACCGCGGACCAGGTCGGCGAGACGATCGTCCTTGCGGTGTACGACCCGCAACGGCGCCGCTTCTCCGCGGTGGACGCGGTCGAGACCAACCATCCGATCCGCTACATCTGGGAATCCTTGCGCGACTGGAGCGAGCTCCATCTCGGCTCGTCGGGCAAGGGCATCCTCGCCTTCCTGCCGGAGGCCGAGCAGAACGCGATCATCGATCGCCTGCCCGACCCGATCCCCGGGCGGCATCGGCTGTCGAAGGCACGGCTCCGACGCGAGCTGGACGCCGCGCGCCGGCGGGGCTACGTCGTCAGCCACGGGGAGCGCTACGACGGTGCCGTCGGGGTCTCGGCACCGTTCCGCGACGCCCGGGGCCGGATCGCCGGCGACCTGATCGCGACGTGGCCTGACAACCGGACGAGCGACGCCAAGGAGGCGAGTGCCGGGACGGTGGTTCGCGCCGCCGCCGACGAGCTGTCGCGGCGACTCGGCTGGAACGGCCCCGCGGCCGTCGTCGGATCGATACGGCCATGACCGACCGACTCAGGCTCGGCATCGTGGGCGCCGGCGGGATCGTCCGAGCCGAGCACGTGCCCAGGTTTCGCGCGATCCCCGGTGTCGAGCTCGTCGTCGTCGCCAACCGAACGACGGAGTCGTCGAGACGCGCGGCGACCGACCTCGGCATCGAGCGGTGGGCTGACGGCTGGGAGGCCGTCGTCGCCGACCCCGACATCGACGCCGTCCTCGTCGGAGCGTGGCCGTACCTTCACGCGCCGGTCACCATTGCCGCGCTCGAGGCCGGGAAGCACGTGCTCACGGAAGCCCGGATGGCCGCCACCGGCTCGGACGCCCGAGAGATGTTGCGGGTTTCCCGGGCGCACTCGGACCGCGTCGCGATGGTCGTGCCAGCGTCGTTCTCCCTGTGGGCCGATGCGACGATCCAGCGGCTCCTGGCGGAAGGCGGGATCGGGCGGGTCCGGCACGCCCGGGTGACCTGGCAATCGAACGGCCCGAATGACCCGGGTGACCGGTGGCGCTGGGAGCGGCGCTTCAGCGGCGAGAACGTGATGGCTCTCGGCATCGTGTACGAGGCGATGGCGCGCTGGCTTGGTCCGGCGACGGCGGTCACGGCCGTCACCCGGACCGATGCGGTGGATCCGTCGGTCGATGTCCCGGACCACGTCCTGGCCACGCTCGAGTTCGCCGACGACGTCACCGCCACCATCGAAATGTCCGCCCGGACCCAGGCGATCGCCTCGAACACGGCGACGATCTTCGGATCGAGCGGCACGATCGAGGTCGACTTCGCAGCGCAACGGATCCGGCGTGCGCCGGCCGGTGAAGGCGACTGGGCGGTCGTCGAGATCCGCGACGAGGACCGCGCGGGCTGGACCGCCGAGGTCGACTTCGTCGCCTCGATCCGGGACGGTCGCCCGGTCACCCTGACCGACTTTGCGACCGGTGCGCACTACATGAGCGTCGTGGAGGCGATCGATCGGTCCGCCGCCAAGGGCTGCTCGCGAAGACGGTGGAGGGGATCGACGGATGACCAGGGTGCTCGATTTCGCCGAGTCGACGATGACGTTCCGGATCGACATCGACAAGTTCCCGCCACGGACCCTGAGCCACCGCCCGCCCTACGCGATGAACAACGCCCGCGTCGTGCTCGACTGCCGCTGCCGGATCACGGAACTGGCGACCGGCCGGACGCACACGATCGCGCTGGGCGCCAGCTGCAAGACCGAACGTGTCGGCGCCGATGCGGACCTGTGGCTGGTCCCGAACGGCGACTTCATCCCGATCTTCTCGGACGACGAGTTCATGCACATCAAGACGTTCGCGCGGGCGGGCATGGGCTCCCAGCTCGAGTCGCCGGGCGGCGGCGAACAGCCGGACCGGCTGCGCGTCCCGATTGCTGGAACGTTCGAGCGGGTCCATCTCGACCTCGTGGAACGAGAGGGAGAACGCCTCGCGGACGCGGCCGCCATCGTCGAGGCCGTCCTGGCCAACGACCGTCTCGTCGGCATCCATCGGCTGGAGTCCGATCGCTACCGCGCGGAGATCGAGTACCCGGTCAAGACGATCAACGCCAACGAACGCGACTGGGTCTACCAGACCGACACGGGTCCGATCCTGTTTCCGGACCTCCAGTGCGAACCGCACGACCTCCTCCCGAGGCTCGAGCTCGCCTTCACGGCCGCCAACGACCCCACCTGGGCGGAGTTCATCGTCCGGGCGCGAACGCCGATCGCCGACAACGTCGAGGTCTACCACTACTCGAAGGCGGTCCGGCTCGACGGGATCGTCAACGAGTTCTACCGGATCCCGGCCGGAAGTCCGGGAGAGCCGCATCGTGTCGAGCTGCCGGCGCGAGCACCGGCCACAGGAGGGTCCGCGTGAAGATCACCGCCATCGAGTCCCGGCTCATCGGCTACGACATCGCCGAGGCCTGGGGCGAGGGCATCATGCCCGAGGCCATCCACTCGACCTGGTACGAGTACTCCTTCGACACGTTCGAGACCGACGAAGGGATCGTCGGGTACACGATGCAGAACGCCAACATCCGCGACGGCGCGGCGATGGTCGATGTCGTCCACGACCTGTATGCGCCGCAGGTCATCGGCGAGGACCCGCTCCAGAGCGAAGCGCTGTGGACCAAGCTGCGGCGGCTGAACCGTCACGCGTACAACCTGTCCGACTCGGTCGCCGGCGCGATCGACGTCGCGATCTGGGACATCCGGGGCAAGGTCGCCGGGATGCCGATTGCGACCATGCTCGGCCTCGCGCGCGAGAAGATCCCGGCCTACGCCACCGCTCGGAACGTGGAACCCACGCCCGAGGACGTCTTCAAGGAGGCGGCGGAACGCAAGGCACAGGGCTACCACGCCTTCAAGATCCAGTTCTGGGACGGGCTCGATCGCGACATCCCGCGGTTCCGGGCGGCGCGTGAGGCAGTCGGCGACGACTACCCGCTCATGCAGGACGCGGCCGGGATGTACAGCTACGCCCAGGCGATCGCGGCCGGCAAGGAGCTAGGCGACCTCGGCTACCAGTGGTTCGAGGAGCCGATCCCGGACCGGAACCTGTTCCTGCTCAAGCAGCTCACCGACCAGCTCGCCGTCCCCATCCTCGCCGGCGAAACCTCACGGGTCCACGAGCTGGCCGAGGGTATGCGCATGGGCGCCTTCGACATCGCGCGCGGCGATGTCCTGATGAAGGAGGGCATCACCGGGCTGCGCAAGGCGGTGGGGATGGCCGAGCTGCTCGGCTACGACCTCGAGGTGCACGGCATCAACCAGCCGCTGCTCGACGTGGCGAACCTGCACGTCGCGCTGTCCATGCCGAACTGCCGCTGGTCCGAGACGTTCAACCCGATCTACTACCGGGGCCTCAAGGGTGGCCCGCTCGACATCGACGCCGAGGGCTACAAGCACCTGCCGCCGGGCCCGGGCCTCGGGGTCGAGCTCGACTGGGACTGGATCGACAACAACACGCAACGGGTGAGGCGGACGCCGTCGGCGTAGAGATGCTACGTCGACATTCTTCTGGCGTAGCAAAATGTCGCGCGATCGACGCCTCGTGTGACAGCACGCTGACTGACGCGCGGCGCACCTCCTTCGGAAGCATCGCGAATGGCGGTGGGCCGAGTGCCACGGCGGGCAGCAATTGGCTCTGGATCAGCCCGAAACCCTAACCCAGGCGTCCGCCACAGCTGCTGTCGACGGCGACTCGTAAGCTCAGTGCGGTCATGACCCGCAATCGCAGCCCTCTCGCTTTCGACGAGATCCCGACCCTTTACGACCGCTTCCGTCCCGGCTATCCAGCAGCGGCCATCGAGGCGCTCATCGAATTGGGCCAGGTGCCGGAGCAGGCCGACGTGCTCGAGATCGGGCCGGGCACCGGACAACTGACGATCCCGCTGGCTGATCGGGGTCTGATAATCACCGCGGTCGAGCCGGGTCCTCGCCTCGCCCAGCTCGTAACGAGGAAGCTCCGGCGATACGGCGGCGCCAAGGTCATCAAGTCGCGATTCGAGGACGCCGATATTCCATCAGGCTCATTCGACCTCGTCGTGTCGGCAACCGCCTTTCACTGGGTGGATCCCGAGACGCGCTACGACCTCGCCGCGGCCGCCCTCCGCCCAACGGGTGCGCTCGCCCTTCTGCGCAACGACCACGTCCGAGGCCAGGACAACCTGCGCTACTACGAGCGAGCCGCCGACATCTACCGTCACCATGCCCCGCAGTTCGGCCCGCCGTATGAGCCGCCTGGCGAAGCCCAAGTTGCCGGCTTCAAGTCCGAAATGATCGACAGTGGGGCATTCCGGATCGTGGAGGAGCGACGCTTCGGCTGGGATCAATGGTATGACTCGCGAACGTTGATCGGCTTGCTCCGGACGCACTCCGACCATCGGGCCCTGACGACTGCAAGGCGGGCGGCGTTGGTCCGCGAGATCCGTGGTCTGGTTGACACGGAGTTGGGCGGATCATTCATCGACCGCTACGTCACAACCGTCTGCATCGGGCGCGAGCCTCGAGCCTGGTCGACTCGGTAAACGTTGTCAACGCCTCGATCCGACGGGCAAGTGCTTGACCTGACGCGGCATGAAGGCCCACGGCATTTCCATGCCGTCAATAGACGTTCGCCCAGACCTAGCCAGGCGCATCCCTGTCACCTTCTGGGCCGAGTCGACGTCGCGCGGTGTCTAGAATCGCCGTATGTCGACGCGGTGGATGATTAATGAGTTGGCCCACGCTGGCCCGGACCATCTTGATCCCGTCGGAATTGATGGATACGACCGAAAGCAGGGTCACCCCGATCCCGCCGAGGACCTCTCGATTTTCGCCGCCCATGGCCTGGTCGCGACGTCGACCATCGTTGACCTCGGCGCAGGGACGGGGCAGTTTGCAATCCCCGCGGCCCAGCGGTTCGGGCGCGTCATAGCGGTTGACATCTCGCCGGCGATGATCGACGTTCTCCGGGATCGAGGGGCCTCATCCGGGCTGGAGAATCTCGACTGCGTTCAAGCTGGCTTCCTGAGTTACCGCCACCTGGGGTCACCCGCGGACGGCGTCCACACCCGAAACGCCCTCCATCACCTTCCCGATTTCTGGAAGGGCCTCGCATTGGAGCGCATCGCCGCAATCGTGCGGCCAGGTGGAGTCCTCCGCATCCACGATCTGATTTACGACTTCCAACCTTCAGAAGCCGGTGAGGTACTCGAGAAGTTGCTGGCTCAAGCCGGAGACGATCCAGCCGTGGGATACACGGACGCAGACCTCGAGGAGCACATTCGCAGTGAGTACAGCACCTACCGATGGCTGTTCGAGCCAATGCTCGCTGCTGCCGGCTTTGAGATCGTGACGGTTGACTACAGGCTCAATGTGTACGGCGCCTACACCTGCATGAAAGCCTGACAGCTACAGCCGGACGACGATGTCCTCGCGCCACGAACGGATCGCGCCGGTGGCCATCGCCACGGCGATCAGGCCGTCCTCGCCGGTGATCGCCGGCGGGCGGCCGTCGCGGACGGCTTCGACGAGATCCTGGACCTGGGCGGCAAAGCCCCGGCGGAAGTAGGGCGCGTGCTCGTCCCACGTCGTGTTGGCGTCGGTGAAGCGTTCGTCTCGATAGACCGGTTCGCGGGTATCGCCGCGCAGGATGTCCACGCCGCCGTAGGCATGGACGTCGATGACCGCCTCGGTCCCGATCAAGGTGTAGTGCGCCCGCTCGGTGGCCGCCGTGCCCGGGATCTCGTACGACATGAACAAGTGGGCCAGCACGCCGCCCGGGAACTGGAAGGTGGCCATCCCGGTCAGGTCGGGCATGTCCGTCCGGCGCGACGCAAAGCGGGCCGTCACGAGCTCGGGTTCCGTGCCCGCGTACCAGCGGACGATGTCGCAGCCGTGGCTGCCCCAGTCGAGCCACGCCCCACCCTCGGCCGGATCGAGCGGCCAGCCGGTGTTCGGGTAGCCCGGGAACAGACGGTGGACGTGGAGGGCGATGGGCTCACCGGCCGCTCCCTCACGCACCAGGTCGTGACCGACCCGGACCGCCTCCAGCCACCGCGAGATCTTGGCCAGGCTCAGGTGGACACCAGCAGCCGCACAGGCGTCGATCATCTGGCGGCACTCCTCGGCGCTCAGGCCCATCGGCTTCTCGAGGAGGATGTGCTTCCCGGCCGCGGCCGCCGCCAGCACATTGGGCAGGTGCGCGGTATGTGGTGTCGCGATGACGACCGCGTCGATGTCACTGCGGGCGAGGAGCGACTCGATCGAGGGCTCGGCCTCCGCCCCGAACTCGGCGGCGAGTGCCGGGGCGCGGCTGCCGCTGGTCACGGCAACGAGGCGGGCTGCGCCGGGCGCCTGTTCGGCGATGGCGACGGCGTGGATGTGGGCCATCTGGCCGGCCCCGATCATCCCGAACCCGACCGTCATGGCTGCCCTCACGTATGCGACGATTGTCGACAATATACAGCTAGATCCTGAATATACGGAGACGCATCACGGCCTGTCAACGGAAAACGAAGGAGTCGCTGGCGGTGAAGACGTGACCGAACCGGATGAGCTGGTGGACGTGCTCGTCTGCGGTGGCGGGATGGCCGGGTTGTGCGCGGCGGTGAGCGCCATCGAAGCGGGCGCCCGCCCGCTGGTGGTCGAGAAGGGCGCCGCACCCGGCGGCTCGATGCGGATGTCCGGCGGCACGATCTGGACCGCCCCGAGCATGGCCGTGATGGAGGCCTGGGTCCCCGGCGGTGACCGCGAACGGCAGCGCCGGCTGGTGGAAGGCCTCGAACCCGGGCTGGCCTGGCTGGACGGGTTGGGCGTCGCCCGGCAAGCGCCGATCGCGAGCGATCGCCAGGTCGGCGCCGAGGTCGACACCGCCGAGCTGACCGATCGCCTCGTCGCTGCGATCAATGCCGGCGGCGGCCGGCTCCTCACGAACACGTCGCTCGAGGCGATCGAGCCCGGCGACTCCGAGACACCCGCCTCGGTCACGGTCGTTGAAGGAGACGGAGGTCGGCGCGTGATCCGGGCAGGGTCGGTCGTGATCGCGACGGGCGGGTTCGGCGGCGGGCGCGACCTGCTCGCCCGTCATGTCAGCCCGTTCGCCGACGCCATGCTCCTCCGGGCAAATCCGAACAGCACCGGCCAGGGGCTGCTGGCGGCGCTCGGTGCCGGCGGGCGGACGTCGCCTTCGATGTCGACGTTCTACGGCCACACGATGCCCGGGTTGCCCGCGGACGTGCCCCCGGCCCGATGGGTCTCCGTCACGCAGTACTACACGCAGGACGCGATCCTCGTGAACGAGCGGGGCGAGCGGTTCTTCGACGAGAGCCGATCCATGGCGGACGAAACGGCGCCGTTCGAGATCGTCCGCCAGCCGGGCGGGCGAGCCTGGCTGGTGATGGACCGCCGGATCCACGACGACGACCCGCTACCCGATCGATCGCGCGCGCGTGCGCACGAGGCATTCGCCAACGCGGTCGCCGCCGGTGCCCCGAGCGTCACGGCGGACACGCTCGACGGGCTGGCGGATGGTCTTGCGGCTCTGGGCGTCGACCGTTCCGGGTTCCTGGCGACGATCCAGGCGTTCGGGCGGGCTGTGTCCGCCGGTACCGCCGCCGATCTCCCCGTCCCGCGCCGTCGCGCGGCCTTCGGATTGGAGGAACCGCCGTTCCGGGCCCTCGCGGTTCGCCCGGGGATCACCTTCACGCTCGGCGGGATCGATGTCGACAGCGATCTTCGCGTTCTGGACCAGGGCGGGCAGCCGATCCCCGAGCTGTACGCGGCCGGTGCCGATGCCGGCGGGACGTACGACCGCGGATACATGGGCGGGCTCGTGCTGGGCCTCGTCCAGGGACGCGATGCCGGCCGCATGGCGGCGCAATCGAAGACCAGGTAGCCAGGGAGCAGGACCGATGTTCGAACCGAACGTGCCGCGCGTGTTCCACCTCGATGCCGTTCCGGTCGGGGCCAACAACCCGACGTCGCGCTCTGCCCGGATCGTGACCCCCGAAACGACCGGCTCCGAGCGCCTGTACGCCGGGATGTTCTGGAGCGAACCAGGGTCACGCGGCGGCTGGTCGTTCCGTGGCGACGACCCCGACGAGGGCCGGACGGTCGACGGCATCCCCCACCTCGGGGCGCACGACGAGGTCTACCTCTGCCTGCGCGGTCGGGTCCGGGTCGACTGGGACGGGGGTTCGTTCGAGTTCGGGGCCAACGACATCGTCTATTTCCCGGCCGGCCACACGTACACGACCGAGGTCGTCAGCGATGAACCGGTCCAGGTGTTCTACGTGATGGGCCCGGCTCCCAGCTGGATGACCACGCTCGACGCGTGACGCCTAGGCGGACGATCCCCGGGCCCGGGCAAGCTCGGCGCGCCCGCCGACGGTGATCAGGCCCAGCTCGTTGGCGACGGTGACCATCAGGAAGCCCTGCTCGAGGTACTGGTGCGCGGTCCCGCCGTCTCCGGTGTGGATCCCGGGCGCGACGCCGTGCCGCCGACACGCCGCAAGCACGGCGGCGATGGCGTCGGCGTGGACCTTCGCCTCGTCCGTGTTCCAGTCTTCTGACCAGGCCGACATCCCGAGACCGAGCCCCAAATCGCCCGGACCGATATAGATCGCGTCGACTCCCGGCGTGGCGGCGATCTCGTCGACGTTGCGCAGGCCCTCGGCGGTCTCGACCATCACCACGCACGCGGCCTCGTCGAGACCCTCGAGGCGTTTCGATGCCCGAAGGAGCGACCCCCGGAGGGGACCGACCGAGCGCCCGCCGCGCGGTGGGTAGTGGCAGGCGGCCGCAGCGAGCGCGGCCTCCTCGGCCGAGTTGACCATGGGCACGACGATGGCTGCGGCCCCGACGTCGAGCGCCTTGCCGATCGTCGCGAAATCGTTGGCCGGAACGCGGGTCGTTGGCGCGGCGCCGTGCAGCTCGATCGAACGGAACAGGCTGGCGAGCGAGGCGCCGTCGGCCAGGCCGTGCTGCTGGTCGATGCAGATCTCGTCAAACCCACAGGTCGCCAGGTACTCGACGATCTGGGGGTCCGCTGTCGTCAACCAGCCGCCAAGACTGGGCTTGCCGGACCGCCACAACTCGAGCAGCGGATTGACCGACGACATGGGTGCCTCCGATGCCCTGGCCGCTCCCTAGGGGCGGCATCGACGGGCCATTGCGTTGTAGATTGTCGACAATCCGGATGATACGCCGAGGACCAGTGCCGTTTCGTTCCTGGACGCGTTCCCTGCCCTCCGAGTCGCGCCGTACCGTCGCCTGCTGGCTGCCCTGACGCTCACGCAGGTCGGGCTGCACGCGTTCGAGACGACGCTGTTCTGGACCGCACTCGAGGCCACCGGCTCGGCCGTCCTGGTCGGCCTGCTACTGATCGGGCTGGTCGTCCCGGTCCTCGTCCTGACCGTCCCGGTCGGCCTCGTCGTCGATCGGTTCGGGCCGCGCCGCCTGCTGCTGCCGGCGTCGATTGCGGCCACGGCGATGGTCGGTCTCGCCGCGGTGTCCACGGCATCGATCGGTCTCAGCTACGAGGCTGCGCTGGTGCTTGGGATCGCCGAGGGCACGTTCTTTGCCTGCTGGGCGATCCCCGCGCAGGTGCTGGGCAGCCGGATCGTCGACCGCGAGCACATGCCGAGCGCCATCGGCCTGTCCATGCTGCCGTCGGGGATCGGGTCATCGCTCGGTGGCCTGAGCGGCGGGATCATCCTCCAGGCGGCCGGCCCGGTCGCCGTATTCGCGCTCTCGACGACCTGTCTCGCGCTCGCGGCGATCGCGATCTCGGGGCTGCCGAACCCGCCCGGCTACGGAGTGGGCGCCGGTCGGACCCTCGTCGTCGGCCAGTTACGCGACGCCATGCGCTGGGTCCGCATGACCCCGGTCGCCCTGGCCGTGATCATCCTTGGGTCCGCGGTCGGGTTCTTCGCGATGAGCCGGTTCGGGCTGGTTCCCGGGTTCGTCCGGGACGTGCTCGGCGCCGGGCCTGCCGCCCTCGGGCTGATGACGATGGCCGGTGGGATCGGCACGATCGCCGGCACCGTGCTGGTGGATGCGGCGGGTCGGCGGCTCCGGCGAGGTCCCGTCCTGCTCACGGCTCTCGGCGCGGCTGGGCTGGCCCTGGCCACCCTGGGCGTCGCGCCCCACCTGGCCATCGCCCTCGGCCTCGCGGGGCTGATCACGATGTCCATGATCATCTATCACGTCACGTCGATGACCCTGCTCCAGGTCATGGCGCCGGCCCGGATGCGGGGCCGGGTGCTGGCGATCTTCGACCTGGTCCGGCTGGGCGTCGTCCCGTTGGGCAGCCTCGCGGCCGGGTTCCTGGTTCCGGAGATCGGTGTGACGCTCGTCTTCGTGGCGTTCGGGAGCCTGCTCGTGATCGCCGGGGTCGTCGCCACGCTCGCATGCCGGCCGCTCGTGGACCTCCAGATCGAGACTGCGCTGCTGCGGTCCGACGTGCTGCTGAGCGAGCCACCGCCCGGCTGAGCGGGCCGCCGGCGAATCCCGGCGGCGGACTACCTGCCGGCCGAGACGAAGCGATCCAGCCGCGCGTCCTCGCGGAACCCGATACGGGCGTAGACGCTCCGGCCCATGAGCGATGCCGTCAGGCTTGCCCGCTCGAAGCGCTGCCGCCGCGCGATGGCCAGGACGGCGAGTGTCGCGGCCGTGCCATAGCCCGCCCCCCTTGCCTCGGGGACCGTTCCCACGTTCGTCACGAAGCCGAGGTCGCCGGCCGGGAACAGCGACGCGCAGGCCACTGGGGTTCCCTCGTCACGCACGAGCACGTGCCACCACGGCGGCTCGAGGTCGTCGAAGGCGCCCTGATACAGCTCCTTCCAGGCATCGATCGAGCGGGGATCGGACCAGCCGTATGCGCGGCCCATGACCCCTAGCCAGACGTCGAGCTGCGCCTCCCCGACCTCCTCGATATCGCCGTCGGGGGCGGGCAGGCCGGCGACGTCGACGACCATCCCGAACTCGGGCTCGGCTTCGGTCAGGCCGCGCGCCGCAAGACGGGCGCCGAGGTCCGGCGGCTCCGTGGTCGGGCCGATCCACCAGGTCACCGGCAGCCGGCCATGATCCGAGACGGCGGCATGCGCCTGGTCGATCCGTGCGTCGATCGCGTCGTCCGCACCGCGGAGGCGGATCCCATGCACGTGGTTGAGGCTGGCCAACGCGCGCCCGGATGCGAGCCACGCGATGTCCGGGGCGTCATGGACGGTCGCCCCGGGCAGCCGCGCCAGGAGCGACAGCGCCGCCTTGAGGGATGCCTCCGACTCGCTCACGCCACCCGGCTGCCGGTCGCGTCGACGGTCCGGGTCTCGACAGCGTGATGCTTCAGGTAGGCCTCGTCGATCTCGATGCCAAGGCCAGGGCCATCCGGCACGGTCACCCAGCCGTTCTCGAACTGGAGCGGCGTCGCCAGCAACCCTGTGCGATGCGGGTTGTCGTCCACGCCGTACTCGAGGTAGATCAGGTCCGACGCCGGTGAACGGTTCGGGTCCGGCAGGCTGGCCAGGACCTGGAGCCCGGCCGCAATCCCGATGGCGTTGTTCGAGGTGTGCGGCATGGCCGGGATCGAGTGCACCGCGGCCAGGTCGGCGATCCAGAGCGTCTCCGTGATCCCGCCGCAGATGACCGGTTCCGGCTGGACGATGTCGACGCCGCCACTTCCCAGCAGCGCGATCGCCTCGCTCCGCGACTGCATGATCTCGCCACCGGCCAGCGCGATGTCGAGTGCCGCGGCCAGACGCGGATATCCCGCGTACCCCTCGCGCTGATGGACGGGTTCCTCGAACCAGATGAACCCGAGCCGCTCGAGGATGTTGCCCATCTCGATCGCCCGCGGGAACGTGTAGCCGGCGTTGCCGTCGGCCATCAGGTGGAAGTCGTCCGGCACGCTGGCCCGGACCTTCTCGAGCAGCTTCGCCTCGTGGGCCACGGGGTAGCGCCCCACCCGGAACTTCATCGCGGTGAACCCGGCTTCGCGGATCCGCGCCACTTCGGCGGGCCACGTATCGGCTGGATCCTTGCCTTCGATGTAGCCACCGGACGCGGCATATGCCCGGACCGTCGACCGCTGCGGGCCGCCGAACGACGCCGAAACGGAGATGTCGAGCTGCCGAGCGCGGAGGTCCTCGAGGGCGATCATCACGGCCGAGACCGCGTACGGGTGTTCCCCCGACCAGCGGACGTCGCGGATGTGGGCGCGCAACGGCTGCGCCGACTTGCCGATCAGGCCGGGGGCAACGGCCTCCACGATCGACGGGATCCCGGGGACCGCGTAGGTCTCCCCCCAGCCGAACCGCCCATCGGCGTCGGTGATCTTGACCAGCACATACGCATGCGCGCTGGATAGCGCGATCGATGGACCCGTCCGCGGGTCGAGGCTGTGGCTGACGAGGAAGGTCTCGACCTTCCGAATGACCCGGCCTTCATCGGTTCCCGACGCCATGGTCTCAGTACCCTCGTTCTGGATCGACACGATTGAGGAGCGGTTCGCCGGCCACGAACCTGCGGAGGTTCTCCGCGACAAGGCCGGACAGCTGGGCGGTGGACGCACCCGACACGTGGGGCGTGATCACGACGTTTGACAGGCCCCAGAACGGGCTGCTGGAGGGCAATGGCTCCTCCCCGAAGACGTCGAGGACGGCGCCCCCGATCGCACCCGCCGCCAGGAGCTCCGCGAGGGCGATCTCGTCGACCACCGGACCCCGCCCGGTGCTGACCAGCCAGGCATGCGCGGGCAGTGCCCGCAGCACCTCGCGGCTGACGACACCCCGGCTCTGCGCGGTCAGCGGCAGGGTGACGGATACGAAGTCGGCTTCGGCCGCGACCTCGTCGAGTGCCTCAATTCCGACGATCCGTTCCGGGATCGACCCGTCCGGATCGCCCGTACCCGGGACCCGGAACCCATCGTCCGCGCGCACCGTCGGGTTGGCCTTGACCGCGATGACCCGCATGCCGTGCGCATCGGCCAGCCGCGCGATCTCACGCCCGATCCCACCGTAACCGACGATGACGAGCGTATTCCCACGGATCGAGGTACCGAGGAGGTCATCCCCGCGATCGTCCGGCCAGGCTCCCGTTCGTTGCTGCTCGCGCCGGCGGTCGACCTTTTCCGCCACGTGGAGGATCGCGGCGATCGTGTACTGGGCGATCGACGTCGCATAGGCGCCGCGGGCATTGGTCAGCGCGATCTCCGCGGGCCAGGTGGTTCCTTCCCCGACCAGGTGCTCGACGCCGGCGGACAGCACCTGGAGCCAGCGCAGACTCGGCGTCTTCGTCCGGTCGCTCGGCAGGTAGCGTCCGACGAGCCCGTCGAGGTCATCGGCGGCAAGCCGGTCGATCGAGGCCTGATCCGAGCCGTCGGCGACCCGAAGGTGGAGACGCGGCGAGATGACCTCGAACGCGGCGATCGCCCCCGGCTCGAAATCGAAGGCGATGCCGACCGTCCGGTCGCGCCCAGCGTCGCTGGTCACGCGTATTCGAGCGGACCGGGCTTGTATGGGTGAGCCGCCACGAACTCCGGGTCGAGGGAGATCCCGAGGCCGGGGGCCGTTGGGCGTTCCATGAACCCGTCCGCCAGGGTCAGCTCCTCGGTGAGGAGCTGCTTTCGGATGTTGTCCGGCGCGAGGGCGCATTCGACGAACCGCGCGTTCGGGCTTGCGAACGCCACGTGGAGATTGGCCATGAACCCAGGCCCGACAGCGGCACCCGTGTGCACGATCATCCCGACGTGCCGGGCCTCGGCGAGTCGGGCAACGTCGCGCGTCACACCGATGCCGCCGACGTGGGTCGCGTCGGGCTGGACATAGTCGAGCGCGCCAGCGTCCAGCCAGCGGGCGAACTCGTCGATCCCGGTCAGACATTCCCCGCCGGCGATCGGGACCCGGGTCAGGGTCCGAAGCTCGGCGTAGCCGGCTGGGTCGTCATAGCGGAGCGGCTCTTCCATGAACAGGAGGTCGAACGGCTCGAGGGCTCGGGCCAGGTCGAGCGCCGTCCGCCGCGACCAGGGCTCGCGGACCTGCACGGCATGGCAGTCGGTCGCAAGCTCCACGTCGGGACCGAGCGCCTCACGGAGGGCACCGAACTTGTCGCGTTCGTCCGCGATCCGGACCGCCGTGCTGCCGCCGTACCACGTGCCGTAGGGCGGCTTGCCGGGAGCCGTGGTGAACCCGCCCGGCCGGCCCTCGAAGCCGGTCCCGATCTTGAGCCCACGGAACCCGAGCGACGTGTAGCGGCGGGCCTGATCGACCGTCTTGTCGAGCGGCCACGCTCCGGTGCCGCCGGAGGCGTAGAGCGGCAGGCGATCGTGCGCCGGCCCACCGATCAGCTCGTGGACCGGGCGCCCGGCGGCCTTGCCGGTGAGATCCCACAGCGCCATCTCGATGCCTGACAGCACCGACAAGCCAAGCCCGACCCGGCCCCACCAGAGGGATCGCTGATACAGCTCGCGGAAACAGGCCTCGGGCTGGGTCGGGTCGAGCGGGAGCTCGACGAGCAACTTGCCGAAATAGTCGACGAGCGGCGGCACGCTGTCGGGCAGGAAGTAGCCCATGATCGTTTCGCCGACGCCGGTCAGTCCCTCGTCGGATTCGACCACGACCAGGGCGGCCGTCCGCTCGAAGACCTCCCCCGGCTGCCAGAACGGATCGCCCGTCCAGGGTGCCGTGACCAGGACGCTCCTAACCGCAGATACCCGCATCCCGATCAGCCGGTGACGTCGACGACGAGGTCGCGCGTGACCGCCGTCACGTCGGCGAGGCCGCACAACCCGGCGTCGTCCGCGAGCTCGCTCCGGAGACCATCGAGGACGCGCGCCACGCCCTCCGCGCCGCCCACCGCGAGTCCCCACATCGCCGGCCGGCCGATCATCACGGCTCGTGCCCCGAGCGCGAGGGCGATCAGGATGTCGCCGCCGCGCCGCACGCCGCCGTCGAGATAGACCTCCGCGCCGCGCGCGCCCGAGACGACGTCCGCCAGGGCGTCGAGCGTCGACACGGATCGCTCGAGCTGACGGCCACCGTGGTTGGACACGATGATCGCGCTCGCACCGGCATCGAGGGCCCGGGACGCGTCGCCGGAGGTCATGATTCCTTTCGGCACGATCGGCAGTGTCGTCACGGACCGGAGCCACGTGAGGTACTCCCAGGTGTTCGAGGCGATCAGCCCGGGTGACGTCTCGAAGTGAGCGAACTTGGCACCGGCCGGCAGCCGGAAGCCGAGCTGTGGCGAGGTGTGGTTGACCCCGATCGGCGTGTTCACCAGGGGCACGATCGCCTTGGTCCCGGCGGCTTCGGCCCGGGCGATCACGCCGGCGAGCGCATCGCGGTCGTCCCAGTTGTAGAGCTGAAACCAGAGCGGTAGACCGGGGGCAGCCGTTGCGATGTCCTCGATGCTCGTGGTCGCGTTGACGGCGACCGTGAGCAGGCTGCCCGCCTGGGCGGCGCCGGCCGCCATCGCGAGCTCGCCCTCGGGATGCGCGGCTCGTTGCAGGCCCATCGGCCCGACGACGATCGGTGCCGAGATCGGGGCGCCAAGGACGGTCGTCGCCGTGGCAACCCTGGACACGTCGACGAGCACGCTCGGCCGCAGGCGGCGGCGGCGGAACGCGGCCTCGTTGTCGCCCTCGAAGCCGTCGCCGGAACCCGACCGGATCCATTGGTAGGTCGGCGTATCGAGGACGTGCCGGGCGATTTCCTGGTAGGCGTGGGGATCGAGACGCGCGACGAGGGAATCGCTCATCGGGCGGTGGTGGAGAATGACATCGAACCTCATTCGCCCATGGACGGGCGTCGACGCGACAATGTAGATTGTCGACAATCTAATGTTGCGACTCAGGGTGAGTCAAGCCGATTTGCCCGGGTCGACGGAGGGATGCGTGGGCATCGTCGTCAACCTGCTGCCGGTCGAACGCCGAGTCCTGCGTCACGAGGTCCTGCAGGGTCTGCGCAACGGAATCCTGTCCGGGGAGATCGCGCCGGGGACGCGCCTGCTCGAGGTCCCGCTCGCCAACGAGCTCGGGGTCAGCCGCGGGCCGGTCCGCGAGGCGCTGCGGCAGCTGGAGCAGGAAGGGCTCGTCGAGTTCTTTCCGCACCGGGGCGCCGTGGTCGTCGGCGTGGCCGAAGCCGAGGTCGAGACGATCTACGGGATCCGGGCCCTGCTCGAGGGACGCGCCTTCGCCCGCGCTTGCCGGGTGGTGACCGACGCCGATCTCGAGGCCCTGGCGGGGACGGTCGAGCTGATGATCACGGCCAGCGAGGCCGGCGACGTGGCCGCCGTGACGGAACACGACCTGCAGTTCCACGGCCGGGTCGTGGAGATCTCGGGGTTCCAGTACCTGCGGCGGTTGTGGACGAGCATCGATGGCGTTGTCCGATCGCGCACGGCCAACAGCGCCGCGCGCCCGGAGCTGTCGGACCGGCGCGAAGCGCGCGAGTGGCTGATCGGACCGTCGATCGAGCACCGCGAGCTCGTCGATGCATTGCGCAGCCGGCGCCCGGCCGTGGCCTCACGCGCTGCCACGCTCCACGTGACCCGCGGCCTGGAGCGACTTCGCGCCGACTCGCACCGGTGATCGAACGGGCCGAGGTCATCGTCCTCAGCCACACGTTGTCGCGGATCCGGCTCTTCTCGACCGGTTCGAACCTCACTCGCGATTCGGTGATCGTCCGCCTGCAGGACGCAGAGGGCGTCGTCGGCTGGGGCGAGACGTACCTCGGTGCCGCGGGCCGTCGAGGCGTGCCGCGAGATGGCCGCCGAGAGCATCGGCCTAGACGCTGAGGTCGCGGCGGCGACCCTTGTCGCGCGGCCCGGCCTGCACCGCTGGGCGCTCGGTGCCGTCTCGATGGCGCTCGACGACCTCCGGGCTCGTGAGCGGGGGATCCCGGTGTCGGACCTGTATGGGGCGCGACGGCGCGATCGCGTGCGGCCATACGCGTCCAGCCGTGGCTACGTCGACGGCAGCACGCCAGCCGATGCGTGGTCGGAGGAGGCCGCCGCCGTGCATGCCGCCGGGTTCCGGGCGATGAAGCTCCGGATCGGTCGCTACGACCTCGACGGCGAGATCGCGGCGATCGAGCGCGTTGTCGCAGACGCGCCGGCGATGACCTGGATGGCCGACGGCAATGGTGCCTACACCTTCGACCAGAGCCGGCGTCTCGGGGAGACCCTCGAGGGGCTGGCATTCCGCTGGCTCGAGGAACCGCTGCCGACGTCCGACTACGCGGCCTACGCGCCGCTCGCGCAGGACCTGGCCATCCCGCTCGCGGGAGGCGAGATCCTCGAGTCGGCTGACGCGGCCGCGCCATACCTGGCGGGCGGCTCGTTCGACCTGGTCCAACCCGACGTGTCGATCTGTGGCGGGATCGGCGGCGTCCTCGAGATCGCCAGGGTGGCCAGCGAGGCCGGACGATGGGCTGTCCCGCATGCCTGCAGCGGTGCGATCGCGACGGCCGCCACGCTACAGGCGCTGGCCGTCCTCGATGTCCCCGACGGCGCGCCCGAGTGGGCCGAGCCGCTGCTCGAGTTCGACGTCGGCGAGAACCCGATCCGAACCGCGCTTGCGAAAATGCCACTGGGACCGGTCGACGGCTGGATGACCATCCCGGACGGCCCGGGTCTCGGCATCGAGGTCGACGAGGCCGAGGTTCGCCGGCTGACCGTTGCGGCATGAGTTGACGATCAAGCCAGCGGTCTTCGCGGAGGACGCCCGGGCCGCGGCGGCGCTCGATGCCAATTTCGCGGAGCTCCTCGCCTGGTATGGGTCCGGGCCTGGCGGCGCGGTCCACCGTGAATCGGACCTGCTCCTCACCGTATCGGGCGTCTCGTTCCGGGCAATCAACGCGGCCGTGCTGGCCGACCTGGAGCCGTCCGAGGTGGCCCGCCGGATCGCGGAGGCCGTTGCGTGGCTCAACGCTCGAACGGATCGCTGGCGCTGGCTCGTCGGACCCTCGTCGCGGCCGGCGGACCTCGGTGACCGCCTGATCGAAGCAGGGCTTCGACAACTGAGCGACAACGCGGGCATGGCCCTCGACCTCCGAGGCTGGCGATCCGGGGCGCGGCTCCCGGCCGGCGTGACGACCGAGCTCGTGACCGACGAAGCCGCGCTCGAGCGCTGGCGTGAAGTCCAGCGCCGCGGCCTGTCTCTCGACGACGCCTCGACCGACGCGTGGTGGCAAGCCCACCGACGGCTCGCCGTCGAAGCCTGGCCCCCGCTCCGGAACTGGATCGCGAACCTCGATGGCGAGCCGGTCGCCGCCGCCGCGCTGTTCGTGGGGGCGGACGTGGCCGGGATCTACAACGTGTGCACGGTCCCGGAGGCTCGCGGCCGCGGGATCGGCGCGGCCGTCACGGGTGTCGCCCTCGACGCGGCGGTCGCACAGGGCCTCGATCTGGCCGTGCTCGGCGCATCCGACATGGGGTACTCGGTCTATCGACGCCTCGGCTTTCGCGAGATCTCGCGACTGCGGTCGTACGGGGCGGCGCCGCCGGGCTGAAGGTCAGGTGCCGGCCCGGAAGTCGTCGCTCCCGGCCGGTCGAGCCGCCCAGGCCATGGCGGGGGTGCTCCAGGTGACGCCGATCCGGCCCTGGCGATCCATCGTGATCAGCCCACCCACGCCCTTGACCCGCGCGAGGGTCGCAAGAGCCCGTTCCGCGGCCGCCTGTGGATCGAGGCCATCGCCCATCAAGTCGGCGGCCCGCTTGGCCATCACGACCGGGATGATCCGCTCGCCGTGGCCCGTCGTGGAGACCGCCCCGGTTTCGTTGTCGGCGTACAGGCCCGCGCCGATGAACGGCGAGTCCCCCACCCGACCGGGCGGCTTGAAGGGCATACCTCCCGTCGACGTTCCGGCAGCGAGGTTGCCGATCCGGTCGAGGGCAATCGCACCGACCGTATCGTGTCCGAACAGCGTGCCGACCCAGTCGGGGTCGGGATGACGCACCCGTTCCTCCCAGATCGCCCGTTCCGCCTCGGAGGCGAGGTCGGCCGGATCGCACGTCTCCACCCCGGCCCGCTCGGCGAACTGTCTCGCGCCGTCACCGGTGAACACCGCGAACGGGCTCTCCAGGACGCGGCGGGCGAGGGTGATCACGTGTGGGACGCCACGAACGGACGCGACCGAGCCCACGCGAAGGCGCTCGCCATCCATCATCCCGGCGTCGAGCTCGATGAAACCCTCCTCGGACAACGCCGAGCCACGCCCGGCACCGAAGATGCCCGAGCCTTCGAGGCTCCGAACGGCCGCCTCGACGGCGTCGATGGCCGTGCCCCCCTCGTCGAGCACTCGCCATCCGGCCCGCGCCGCCGAAAGACAACCGTCGCGGCAGCGATCCTTGTCGGACGGAGGGATGTCGAACGCCCCGCCGTGGACCGCGATCGCGGTCGTGTCGTCGCCCATCAGCGGTCCCGACCCTCCACCAGCATGTCGCCGATCGCGGCTGCGGCCTTCAACCCGTGCGCCGTCAGCCCGAGGACGATGGTCTCATGGGCATAGTCCCGCGCGAGGACGTGCCCAAGGGCCGCATGGGCCGTGGCCGACGTGGGCTCGACGAAGAGCCCCTGCTCGAGGAGCTTGTGCAGGGAAGCCCGGATCTCGTCGTCGGTCACCTCCACGATGTCCCCTGACGTCTCGCGAATGGCGGCCAGGATCTGGCGCGAGCGCGGTGGCAGGGCGATCCGGATCCCCTCGGCGATCGTCGGGCCGGGCTCCAGTGCCTCGGCTTCGGCCGTCCCAGCCTCGAACGCGCGCGCGAGCGGCGCGCACGCCGTGCTCTGGACGCCGATCAGGCGCGGAACCTTGTCGATCAGGCCGGCGGCCAGCAGGCGCGAGAATCCGAGGTGGATCCCGAGCAGCAGCGTCCCGCCACCCAGCGGCACGATGACGGCGTCGGGCGCCCGGTTGCCCAGCTGCTCGAACAGCTCGTAGGCGAATGTGGCCGTGCCCGCGAGGAACGAGGCATGCCAGAGGTGTGACGCGTAGGCAACCTCGGGTCCGGCGGTCTCGACGGCCGCTCGCGCTGCGTCACCGGTCGCGGATCGTGATCCGGTGACCGTGACGAGCGTGGCACCATGCGCCCGCACCTGGAGCAGCTTGGGGGGTGAGGCGTCCGCGGGGACGAACACCCGCAAGCGCAGTCCGGCGCCGGCCGCATAGGCCGCGAATGACGCCCCCGCGTTCCCAGAGGAATCGACCACGAGCTCGCGGACACCGCGTGCCCGGAGCCACGACACGGTCACCGCGGTGCCTCGGTCCTTGAACGACCCGGTTGGCAGGCCGCCTTCGAGCTTGGCGAGCACCCGGTGGCCGTCGCCGAGGCCTCCGCCGCCGTCGCCTCTACCGCCATCCTTGAGCCTGACGAGCGCCGTCCTCGGTTCGCCGAGCTCGACCGGGTCCGCGGCCGGCAGCCAACCGCGATATCGCCACATGCCATCGCCCGGACCACCGGTCAAGGTGGCGGGATCAGCCGCCGGGAGGTCGATTTCCAGCGGCGAGCCGCACGCCGGACAGCGCCACGGTGCGAGCCCTGGAGGCTCGGTCCCACACCGCGGGCAGCGCAGCTCGGCCATCGGGCCCTAGGCGCCCAGCGGCAATGCCACCGCTTGCCCGCTCGCCGCGGATCGGTCGGCCGCCTCGACCATCTCGACCGCCGCGCGGCCATCGCGGCCGGTCACGACCGGTTCCCGACCCTCCCGGATCGCGCCGGCGAAGTCCTCCACCTGGGCGGCGAACCCCTTCAGGCGGTTCGGGTCGAGGTAGTCGCCCAGGAAGTTGAAGGCGACCTGCTCGGCGGCGACCTGCCAGTCCGTGCCGGTGCCCAGGCGGACCTTGCCGTAGTGGTCGGCCTCGATGATCCCGGTCGACCCGATGACCCGTGTCCAGTCGTTCGGGACGAGGCCCGGCTCCGGTGTCTCGTACGTCATCACCATCTGCACCATGACGCCGTTGGCCATCCGGTACTGAACCATCGCGGACAGGTCGACGGGCGGTGGCGTGCCGTAGGTTCGGTAGTCGGCGTACACGCTGACCGCCTCGGAACCGGTCAGCCAGCGAACGGCGTCGGTCTCGTGGACCCCCCAGTCAAGGAACTGCGAACCCTCCGCCGGGTCAAATGCCCAGGTCTTCTTCGGGATGATCACGCGGCCGGTTGCTTCGTCGACGATGTCCTCGAGGAGGAACGAGGTCCACGCGCCCTGCATCTGGATCATCCGGATCTCGCCGATCTGCCCGTCGTCCACGAGGCGTTTCATGGCGAGTGGCGCATCGCGGAAGCGGGTCACGAAGTTCACGGTCAACCGGACGCCCGCGTCGTTGCAGGCGGCAATGATCGCATCGCACTCGGCGATGGAGATCGCCATCGGCTTCTCGATGTAGACATGCTTTCCGGCCGCGGCCGCGGCGAGTGCCTGCGGCAGGTGGGCGCGATGTGGCGAGGTGATCACGACGGCCTCGATGTCGGGGCGCGCGAGCATCGCCTCGAGCGACGCGTCGGCCTCCACGCCGAACTCCTCGGCCAGGGCGGGCGCCCGGCGACCGCCCCAGACCGAGACCAGGGTCCCGTTCGGGACGTGGCGAGTGAGGCAGGCGGCATAGGTCCGGCCCATGTAGCCGGATCCGATGACGCCCATGCCGACGCGGTTCATCCCGTCGTTCCGCCGGTGCCGCCGGCCGATCCGCCCGGTTTGGCGCCGGCCGACAGGTCGATGCCGCGCACCAACGCATCGACCTTGCCACCGAGCCGAGCGGGCTCGCCGGGCAGGTCCTCCGGCGGCGGGAGGCGCTTGAACGGGACCGCAAACACGGCATCGAAACCTTCGGCGTGCCGCGACGGCCAGCCGATGTCGAGGGCGTAGCGAAGGCCCATCCCGACTTCCCATTCGACGAGGTCACGAGGCCATTCGTCCTCGAGACCACGAGTCATGACCGCGGCCAGCTCCACCTTCTTCGCCACGACCGAGGTCGGCAGGTCGATCCAGACGTTCGGATGGAATTCGAGCGTCGTGGACGCGATCGGGTAGCGAAGCACGCGGCTCGGATACGCGAACGTCCCGGCCAGGTCGACCGCGTCGAGGAGTGCGCGGCCCGTCGTCGTGTGGTCGGCGGTCCAGTCGCCGGTTGCCGGCGGACCAAAGACGTAGGTCGGACGCCGTTCCCTGAGGATGTCCGCCAGCGAGTCCTTGACCCGTTGCGCATGGTCCGAGATCCGGTGATACGGCGCGTCGAGGAATTCGATTGTCGCGCCGAAGGCAGCGGCCACGTCGCGGGCCGCCGTCTGCTGGATGGACGAGACCGCCACGATGTGGATGTTGTCGGACGCGTGCGTGATCAGCGTGCCGCCCAGACCGTAGATGAAGTCGTCGGTGTGCGGGGTGATGACGAGGATGTCCACAATTGCCCTCCGTGATGGACGTTGTCGAGCGCGTAGGTATCAGTCGCCCGCGGTGGCCGCGCCCTCCTCGAGCCAGTCGGCGTAGTGCTCATGGAGATACGCCCGACACGCCCGGTAGTCGTCGTCGGTGAAACCCTGGTATGGCGATAGCAGGCGGAGCGGGAATTCGGGCAACATGCCGAGCTTGACCAGCATCTTGTCGTACGCCCCGTCCATGTGCGGCCCCGGAGCGGGTTGCGCCCAGAGCCCGGTGCTCATCGTCTGGAACGCGTGCTGGAGGCGCATCAGCTCTCCGGTGTCCCTGGTGCGGCCCGCCTCGAACAGGGCGAACGTCATCCGCGGCGACAACTCGGCGTACGACGCCAGCAGCGAACACTCGCCGAACATCGAGCCATGCGGGAAGTTGCCCTCGCCCATGAAGTGCTGCAGCTCACCGGAGTTCGCGAGCAGCTCCTCGGCTGCGGCGATCCCGCCGCCGGTCGTCTTCGTCGCGACGAGGTTTGGCACCTCCGCGATGACCCTCGCGTAGTCCCGGCCGGTCAGGACCCGCTTGGTCCGGGGCAGGTTGTAGTTGAGGAACTGCGAGTCCGGGAATTGGCCGCACGTGTCGGCGAAGAACCGCAACAGTTCGCCGTCGGTGACGGGGCCCCACGACGGCAGCGAGATCTGGAACGTCCGGAAGCCGACGTCATGGGCATACGCGATCCGCTCGACGATCTGGACGGTCGACAGCCCGATGACCCCGATCATCGGGCTCGCATCGGGCGATCGCGTCTCTTCGAAGAACAGGTCGACGACATGGCGGAACCGGCGCGTGTCGACCGCATAGCCTTCCCCGCCTGTCCCGAACACGTACAGGTGCTCGAACCCGGCGGCGAGGACCTGGCGGACCTCCTCCCGGAACAGCTCGTCGATCAGCTCGAACCGGTCGTCCCACGGCGACGGGCAGGCGACGAGGATGGCCTGCGGATAGCGGGCCATCAGGCGGCCGCCGGGATCCGCCCGGCGTCCTCGAGCAGGCCCAGGACGTACTGGGCCGCCAGCCGATGCAGGTCATCGGAGGCTTCGCGCGACGTGGCCGCGATGTGTGGCGTCTGGATCACATTCGGAAGCCCGGCCAGCGGGTCCTGCTCGGGTGGCGGTTCCGTCACCCGGACGTCGAGGGCGGCGACGGCGACCCGCCCATCGCGGAGCGCTTCGGCGAGCGCCGTTTCGTCGATGTGGCCGCCCCGCGCGACGTTGACCAGGATCAAGCCAGGGCGAACCTGGGCGAGCGCCTCGGCTGAGATCATCGGCGGCGAACCGGGTGTCAGGGCGGCGCAGATGACGATCGCGTCGGCCTGTCGAAGGAAGTCGTCGAACGCCACGAGCGCGATGTCCGGGTCGCCGGGATCAGTCACGAACGGGTCGAAGGCGATGGTCCGGAAGCCGAAGCCACGCGCCTTGCGGGCGACCAGGCGGCCGGTTCGCCCGGCACCGGCGATCCCGAGCGTCTGCCCGCGCAGCCGGCGGATGCTGGCCAGCTGGGTCCGATCGCGGAGCGGCCACTCCCCGGCCGCCGTGGCGTTGGCGATCGGGAGCAATCGCCGCTGGGCCGCGAGCAGCAGGGCCATCGCGTGGTCCGAGACCTCGTCGGTGCAGTAGTCGGGGACGTTGCGGACGGGGATGCCGGCCGCGTTCGCCGCCGGACCGTCGACCTTGTCCATGCCGATGCTGTAGCAGAGGATCCCGACACACCGTTCCAGGCTGGCGACGCGCGCGGCATCGAGCTTGCGGACGCCCGTCACGATCACGGCATCGGCTGTCTTGATGGCCTCCTCGGCGGCGAGCTCGTCAGCCGGTACGACCAGCTCGACATCGCGTCCGCCCAGCACCGCCGCGTCGGCATCGAACGACCATCCGCCGGGGATCGGGTCGAACACGACGACCCGTGGACGCGTGGCCGAGGTCGTGGCGGACGATGCGATCGCGGTGTCGGTCATGGGTCTCCTCCGGGACGCGTGAGCGATGATCGGTTGGCGGGCGCTGGGCGCGATGGTCAGGATGCCGCGATCGACGACGCGCCGGGCGGAGACCCGGCGGCTCCGGGCGCAGACCCGGCGGCTCCGGGCGCAGACCCGGCGGCTCCGGGCGCAGACCCGGCGGCGGCCGGCGCCGACCGCATCGGTCGGCGGGCAATCCCCGTGAGGACGTCCTCGGCGGCCTGGAGCATCCTCGAGACGTCCTCGTCCGAATGCGCGGCCATCAGGTGGTTGCGCTTGAGGTTGAGCGGGAGCATCAGGAAACCACGGTCGGTCATGCCCCGGTGGAACGCCACGTACTTGTCGGCGTCGCTTGTCAGGGCATCATCGAATGAGCGAACCTCGCCCTCGGTGAAGTAGCACACGAAGACCGACCCGAAGTTGGTCGGGGAGGCCACCAGCCCGAGCCGGTCGACGATCCCGCGCAACTCCTTCTGGATGGTGTCGCCGAGGCGGAACAGGCGGCGGTGGATCGCCCGGTCGTCGGCTTCGAGGATCTCGATCGTAGCCAGCGCCGCGGCCAGCGACATCGGATGCCCGTTGTACGTGCCACCGAACATCACCGTGCCGTCGGGCCTCGTGTTGAACCGATCCATCAGGTCCGCCCGGCCGCACAGGATCGCCAGCGGGTAGCCGTTGGCGATCGCCTTCGCGAACGTGGTCAGGTCGGGCCTGATCCCGGCGATCGCCTGGTAGCCGCCCAGGTCATGACGGAACCCCGTGACCACCTCGTCGAAGATCAGGACCGAACCCGCCTCCGTCGTGGTCCGACGAAGCGCGGCCATGAATTCCGCGGTCGGGATGACGCAGCCGATCGTGTGGATGACCGGCTCGAGGATGACCGCGGCGATCTCGTGGCCGCGAGTGCGCATCAGGTCCTCGAGCGCCTCGACGTCGTTGAACGGCAGCACGACCAGCCAGTCCATGGCCTGCGGCAGGATGCCCGCGGAGATCGGGTCGATGGTCCCCACGCGGTCGGGATGGCTGATCACGTTTGCGGCGATGTAGTCGTGCCAACCGTGGTAACAGCCCTGGAACTTCACGACGAGCGAACGCCCGGTGGCCGCCCGCGACACGCGGATCGCGTGATAGGTTGCTTCGGAGCCACTGTTGGAGAAGAGGACCCGTTCTGCGGACGGAACGTGCTGCTGGATCTTCTCGGCGAGCTCGATCTCGAGCTCGCTGGAACCCGCGCCGACGACGTCGAGCTCCGCGGCGGTCTCCATGGCCCGTTCGCGGACCCGGTCGTCCGCGTGGCCGATGATGATCGGGCCGAACCCGGCGTGGAAATCGACGTACTCGCGCCCGTCCGCGTCCCACATCCGGCTGCCGCGCGCGCGTGTGAACACGATCGGTGGATCGAGGAATCGGAGGCTCGAGGACACTCCGCCGGGGATCAGCTCCTGGGCCCGCGCCGCCAGAGCCGCCGAGCGTCCATTCGCGGGCGTCACGACGAGCGACCCCTGGATTCTCGATTGTACATTGTCGACAATCTACGTGGCCGGGCGCGATGGCGTCAAGGGATGTCGATTGTCTACAATGCCGTCCACGCCCGCCGGCCGCGATCCCAGGCTGCGGATCGCCGTGGGCTCTGGAGGACTCTTGCGATGACGGTCGCCGAACGAACCGGTACGGTCAACCACTTCATCGACGGCAGCGACGTGGCATCGGCCTCGGGGCGAACCTTCGCCAGCATCGATCCATCGACGGGCGGCGAGATCGCCCAGGTGGCATTCGGTGAGGCCGAGGACGTCGACCGGGCGGTCGCGGCGGGCCGCGCGGCGTTCGAATCCGGGTCGTGGTCGAAGGCGTCCCCCGGGCATCGCGCCTCGGTCATGCGTCGCCTGGCCGATCTGATCCGCGACAACGCCGATCGGATCGGCGCCATCGAGTCGCGGGACACGGGCAAGCCTCTCGCGCAGGCAACGGGTGAGGTCGTGCTCGGAGCGGACTTCCTGACCTATTTCGCCGGACATGCCGAGCTGCCGAACGGTCGCACCCATCCCGCGGACGCCGGCTACTTCGTCTACTCGGTTCGCGAACCGTACGGCGTGGTTGGAGCGATCAGCCCCTGGAACTACCCCTTCCTGCTGGCCTGCTGGAAGACCGCGCCAGCCCTGGCCGTGGGCAATTCCGTCGTGCTCAAGATGGCCGAGCAGACCCCGATGTCGACGAGCGAGCTCGCCCGGCTGACGATCGAAGCGGGCATGCCCGCGGGTGTGTTCAACGTCGTGCACGGTGACGGCCCGACCACCGGCGCCGCCCTCGTGGCACATCCGCACGTCCCGAAGCTGACCTTCACCGGGTCCACCGCGACGGGCCAGGCGATCCTCCGATCCGCGGCCGACCACATCAAGAGCGTGCATCTCGAGCTCGGGGGCAAGACCCCCAACATCGTCTTCGCGGATGCGGACATGGAGCAGGCAATCTCCGGATCCCTGTTCACCGCCTTCTACAACACGGGCCAGATCTGCACGAGTGGCTCCCGCCTCCTCGTGCAGCGCAAGGACGCCGATCGGGTCATCGACGGGTTCGTCGAACGCGCCCGCAAGATCAAGGTGGGTGACCCCGGCGACGCCACGACGCAGCTCGGGCCGCTCATCAGCGAAGAGCAGTACCAGCGCGTCACCGGCTACATCGAAGAAGGCCGTCGGGGCGGCGCCAGGCTGGCGCTCGGGGGCGGCCAGACCCAGGTCCCCGTGGCCGGCGGCTACTACGTCGAACCGACGATCTTCGTCGACGTGACGCCCGAGATGCGGATTGCCAAGGAGGAGATCTTCGGGCCCGTCCTGTCCATCCTGACCTTCGACGACGAGGACGAGGCCATCCGGATCGCCAACGACGTGATGTACGGCCTCGCCGCGTCGGTCTGGACGACCGATCTCGGCCGGGCGTTCCGGGTTGCCGAGAAGATCGACGCCGGGATCATCTGGACGAATTGCCCGCACTACCTCCCCGTCAACGTCCCCTATGAGGGCCACAAGATGTCCGGCCTTGGCGAGGACCTCGGCGTCGAAGCGCTCAACACGTTCACCCACCTCAAGACCCACTGCGTCAACTTTGGTGGCGCGAAGATGGAATGGGCCTGATCGCGACGGACCCGCTCGCGGGGATCCGGACTCAGTTCCGGCCCGCTGAGGGCGTCACCTACCTCGACACCGCGACCTACGGCCTGCCCCCTCAGGCGACGGTCGACGCGCTCGAGACGGCGCTCCGCGCCTGGCAGGCCGGGACCGGCGACTGGATCAGCGACTGGGACGCACCGACCGACCAGGCGCCACGCGACTTCGCCACGTTGATCGGCGCCCCGCCGGACACGATCGCGACAATCCCGGCCGCGTCCGTCGGGACCGGGCTGGTCGCCGGCAGCCTGGGACCGGGCGACGAGGTGGTCACGCCGGACGACGAGTTCACCTCGACGTTGTTCCCGCTCCTGGTGGCCAAGGAGCGCGGAGCGGTGATCCGCGAGGTGGCGTTCGACGATGTCGCCGCGTCGATCGGCCCGACCACCACGCTGGTCGCGGTGAGTCTCGTCCAGATGCAGACCGGGCGGGTGGCGGATATCGCGGCGATCGTGGACGCGGCCGGTCGCCACGGCGCCCGCGTCATGGTCGACGCCACGCAGGGGATCCCGTTCGTCGCCCTCGACGGGGTAATCGACCAGATCGACTACCTCGTCTGTTCCGGATACAAGCACCTGCTCTCGCCTCGCGGGACGGCGTACCTGTACGTCAGGCGCGACCGATGGGACGAGCTCGAGCCGCGGAACGCGAACTGGCGCTCAGCCGACGAGCCATACGGGCGCTATTTCGGTGGTCCGCTCACGCTGGCCCCGGACGCCCGCCGGTTCGACGTGTCGCGTGCCTGGTTCCCCTGGGTCGGCGCAACCACTTCGCTGCATCTCCTGGCCGAATGGCACGCCGCCGGGGCGTTCGACGCGGTTCGGGGCCTGGCCGAGGGCCTCGCAAAGCGTCTTGACGTGCCCTGGCACGGCAGCTCTCTCGTATGTGCGCCCCTCGCCGACGGGGAGTCGGCACGCAGCGCGCTTGCGGCTGCGGGTGTTCGCGCGTCCGTGCGCGGTACAGCGATCCGCTTCGCGGTCCACGTCTACACCACCGAGGCGGACCTCGATCGAGCGGCGACCGCCATCGCCCCGTTCACGGGCCGCTGATCCGGCAGTCGACGGGTCACGCGAAGGCGGGTCGCACCCGCTCGAGGAAGAGTTCCAGGTCCGCCGTGCCGGGGAACCCCGGAAAGACGAGCTGGACGTGCTCGAAGCCGAGATCGGCGAGGGCGGCCAGGTGGTCGATCATCGCCTCGGGGTGGCCTGCGAACGCGACCGTTTCGCCCTCGAGGCGCGAGCCGGCTGCACGTCGGGCGGCGGCGCCATCCGCATCCAGGAACGCAACGAACGTGATCGTCCGGACGACCGATGCCGGATCGCGCCCGACGGTCTCGCAATGCGCATCGAGGGCCGCGACCTTCCGGCGAAGGACATCCATCGGACGAGACATCGCGTTCCACCAGTCGGCGTGTTCCGCGACGGCTCGCAGCGTCAGCTTCTCTCCGTCACCGCCGATCATGATCGGTGGGGTCGGCTGTGGAACCGGCACCGCAAGCGCGTCCTGCAGGCGGTAGTGCTGACCGTCATAGGTCACCGGCCCGCCCGTCCAGAGCG
Source organism: uncultured Chloroflexia bacterium (assembly GCA_963809045.1). Classification (GTDB taxonomy): domain Bacteria; phylum Chloroflexota; class Limnocylindria; order Limnocylindrales; family CSP1-4; genus SPCO01. The sequence goes on along the minus strand of CAWEHW010000004.1, from coordinate 861,822 downwards.
CTCGGATCGCCTCGATCCCTTCGACCATCTGCTCCATCCGGGTCCGGATCGGGGGGAAGTCGTAGCCGTAGGCGCGGTATTCGTCCTCGACCCAGCCCGCGCCATAGCCGAGGATCAGCCGCCCGCCGCTCAGGTGCTGCAGCGAGGCGGCCATCTTGGCCAGCAACGGCGGGTGTCGGTACGAGTTGGCCAACACGATCGTGCCGATCAACGGCTGCGCGAACCGCGCCGCGATCCAGGTCAATTGCGTCCAGCATTCGAGACGGAACCGGTCCTCGGTCATGAAGTGGTCCGAGACCCAGAGCGACTCGAACGCCGGCGCGGCAACCGCGAGGACGCGGTCGAGGTCCGCCGCGAACGTGGCCGGGTCCACCCGCTCGATCAGGCGGTTGCCCGTCGGTGGGTTGTAGCCAAACGCCAAACGTGGCCCTGCCATGCGCCTACTAGTGCCGGAGCGGGTGGTCAGCCACCACCGCCTCGACGATGTTCGCGCCGAGCCCGGGGCGATCCGGGACGACCAGCTCGCCGTCGACGATGTCGAGCTTCTGGTCGATCAGGTCCCATTTCCAGGGCACGTCGTCCATGTCGATCTCCAGGATCTCGAAGTTCGGCATGGCCGCGCAGAGATGCGCGTTGATCAGCGTGGCGAGCGGGCTCATGTAGTTGTGCGGCGAGAACATCGTGTCGTAGTGCGCCGCGAGCTCGGCGATCCGGCGGCTCTCGGACAGGCCGTTGGCCAGCGTCTCGACCATCACGACATCCGTCACGTGCCGTTCGAGGAACGGCCGGAACTGCTCCCGGCGGATCAGCGCCTCGCCGTGGCAGATCCGGGTACGGGTCTGCCGCCGAGCCGAGAGCAGCGCATCGGGATCGAACCCTTCGGCCTCGAGCCAATACAGGTTGAACGGCTCGAGTGCCCGCGCGAGGCGCACGATGCCGCCCATCCGGTACTCCTGGCCGACGTCGAACAGGATCCCCATCGACGGGCCGACCCGGTCGCGCAGCGCGCCGACGAACTCAACCGCGGCGTCGATCCGGTACTGGTCGATCGCACCATCGAGGGTCGGCGGGAGCCCGGTCACGAGACCCGGGACCAGCAGATTGGTCTTGAGCGCCCGGTATCCTGCCCGCTCGACGTCGTCGACGAGGGCGATCCATGCCTCGAGGCTGCGCGCCGGCCCCACGCCGAGCGCCTCCGGATCGATCGCCCGGTACGACGCGAAGTGCGACCAGTACAGCGGGAGCCGGTCACGGTACTTGCCGCCGAGCAGCTCGTAGACCGGCACGCCGAGCCATTTGCCCTTGATGTCGTGCAGGGCGATGTCGATCGCGCCGATCACCTTCATCCGTTCGGGCACGCCGGCCCGGCCCGAGTCCCACAGGCGGCGGCCGATGTAGTCGATCCGCCGCGGATCCTGGCCGATCAGCTCCCGGCCGACCACCCGGATCGCCTCCGCGAGGGCCGGCGACGCGTGCCAGTCGTAGCCCTCCCCCCAGCCCACGACCCCCTCGTCCGTCGTCACCTTGACGAACAGGAAGTCGCGCCCACCGATGCCGCTGTCGCAGGTGATCGGCTCGATCGCCGTGATCTTCATGGCAGGCGCGCGGCGCGGAGCGGGTGCGCGCGCACCACGTCCTCGTTGATGTCGGCGCCCCAGCCCGGCCGATCGGAGACGACCAGGTCGCCGTTCTCGATCTCGAGCGGATGGGTCAGCAGGTCGCCCTTCCAGGGCACGTCGTCGAGGTCGATCTCGAGGATCTCGACGTTGGGAACGGCGGCGCAGAGCTGGGCATTGATCAGTGTGCCCAGCGGGCTCATCCAGTTGTGCGGCGAGACCATCGTGTCGTAGAGCTCCGCCATCTCGGCGATCCGGCGGCTCTCGGACAGGCCGTTGGCCAGCGTTTCGATCATCACCACGTCCGTGACGTGCTTCCGGAAGAAGGGCCGGAATTGCTCGCGGCGGATCAGGCTCTCGCCGTGGCAGAGGCGCGTGGTCGTCTGCTCGCGGGCGGCGAGCAAGGCGTCCGGATCGAAGCTCTCGACCTCGAGCCAGTACAGGTTGAAGGGTTCGAGCGCCCGCGCGAGCTGGACGATCCCGCCCATCCGGTAATCGAACTGGACGTCCACGGCGATCCCGATGGATGGTCCGACGGCGTCCCGCAGGGTGCCGATCCAGGCGACCGCCGCATCGATCGTCCGCCGGTCGATGGCCCCGTCGAGGTAGGTCGGGAGCGTTGGCGGGCCGCCATCGACGCCTTCCTGGATCAGGTTTGTCTTGAGGACCTTGAACCCGCGATCGACGACCTCGCGCGCGCCCGCCGCCCAGGCGTCGTAGGTGAACGTTGGCTCCTGACCGACGACCTGCGGCCAGATCGCCCGGTACGTCGCGAAATGCGACCAATAGAGCGGGATCCGGTCACGAAACCGGCCACCGATCAGCTCGTAGACCGGCACGCCTAGCCACTTCGCCTTGATGTCCCAGAGCGCAAGGTCGATGGCGGCGAGCACCTTCACGCGCTCCGGAACGCCTGGGCGGCCGCCGTACCAGATCCGTTCATTGAGGAACTCGATCCGGCGCGGATCCTGCCCGATGAGCGTCCGGCCCATCACCGTCAGGGCCGTGGCCAGCGACGCCGACGTGTGCCAGTCGTAGGTCTCGGCCCAGCCCGTGACGCCCTCGTCCGTGGAGACCTTGAGGAACCCGAACTCGCGCAGGCCGCCATCGCAGACGAACGGCTCGATCGCGGTGATCTTCAAGGTCGCGGGTCGATCACGGTTTCGTGGGCCTCGCGCACCAGCTCCTTGACCTCCAGGATGTGCCCGGAAACCAGCCTCGCCGCCTCGACGGGATCGTGCGCGGCGAGCGCGTCGAGCAACCGGGCATGGGGATACTCGCGGCTTTCGATGAAGGCCGTGTCGTCGTTGGCGGCCGCGTCGACGAGCTGGTTGATGCGCAGCCTGAGCGGTCCGTCGAAGTTCGACCACAGGCGCTTGAGGAGCGTCAGCCCGGCGATTTCCACGACGGCCCCGTGGAACTCGCGGTCGGCCGAGGTCACCGCGTCGATGTCCCCGGAGCGGTAGGCGGCGTGGAGGGTAGCCAGTCGTTCGCGAAGCCCCTCGACCTCCTCGTCGGTGATCTTGACGGCCGCGCGCGCGAAGGCCTTGGCCTCGATGTTGGCCCGGAACTCGTAGAACATCTGGATTTCGTCCTCGGGGATCGTCACGACCGTCGCGCCACGCCGAGGCAGGGACTCGAGCAAGCCCTCGTGCTCCAGCATCCGCAGCGCCTCTCGGACGGGCGCCCGGCTGACCCCGAGCTCGGCTGCCAGGTCGGCCTCGAGCAACCGGGCGCCCGGCTCGAGGTCGTGGGCCAGGATGGCGGCCCGAAGGATCGAATAGACCTCCTGGCTGAGGTTCCGCGGAAGGACGCGAGGGAGCCGATTCCGAACCGCGACTGCCCCGGGACTGTCGAGCTCCGCCATCGATTTCATCCTACTGCCTGTACGCCCAGATTTTGCTTGACACGGATGGGCGGACTTGTATCTTGTCGACAAGATACAAGCGCTGGCAAGAGGGAGCATCCCGTCCGTGGCGTCGGTGTTTGGACGAGCGGCCAAGCGCATCGACCGGCTCGATGACCGGCGATTTGCCCTGCTCGCGGTGCTGCCGGGAGCCCTGTTCGTTGGGCTGCTGGTCCTGCCGCCGATCCTCGGCGGTCTCGGCCTGAGCCTGTTCCGGGTCGAGCTCGCGCGCGACCCCGAGACACCGTTCGTGGCGCTGCGGAACTTCGAACGGCTCCTCTCCGACGAGACGTTCCTGGCGACGATCCCCCGGACCATCGTGTTCGCGATCGGAACGACTGTCATCACCATCCCCCTGGCGCTGGGCACCGCCCTCGCGCTCAATCGCGGGTTCCGTGGCGTCGGGATCCTCGGGATCGTGCTGCTCATGCCCTGGGCCGTCGCCCCGGTCGTGACGGGCCTGTTCTGGAACTTCATCTTCAACGGGAATTTCGGGCTGGCAACCGGGGTGGCCATGCTCCTGGGCCTGACGGAACGGCCCATTCCATGGCTCCAGGACACGGGCACCGCCGTGCTCATTGCCGTTGTTGCGACGGCCTGGCGATCGGTTCCGCTGGCGGCGATCCTCCTTCTCGCGGCGTTGAAGACCATCCCGAATTCGCTGTACCGCGCGGGGCAGATGGACGGGGCCACGACCTGGCGCCTGTTCCGGCACATCACGCTCCCGGCGATCAGGAACACCCTGCTGATCGTCGCGATCCTGCAGGTCATCCTCTCGCTCCAGGTCTTCGACCTGCTCTACCTGCTGACCGGTGGCGGCCCCGGCCGCGAGACGACCGTGATGAACTACTACATCTACCAGCGCACCGTCCAGAACCTGAGCTTCGGGTACGCATCCGCGCTGGCGATCGTCCTGTTCCTCGTGATCCTGGCGTTCTCGTCGGTGCTGCTCTGGCTGCGGCTCCGGAATCCCCCTGACCAGGCAGCTCGCGAGGACGAGACCCAGACGAACCGGTTGCGGTCCAGGCTCGCCGCGCTGGCCCTGGCGAGAACCGCGGCCGACGCCTCGACCGCGGGATCCGTGGGTTCGGTGGCCGGTAGGCTGGCGGTGTCGGGGCCGGGCGTCGTCATCGGGCGCGCGGTCGCGGGGCTGGGGCAGTGGGTGCGCCGGATCCTGCTCGCGACCGGCGTCGTGGCCCTCGCGGTCTGGCTCGTCGGCCCGATCCTCTGGATCGCGATCGCGAGCGTCCAGCCCGAGGGCGCGGTCACGGTCGCCCCGCCCCAGCTGACGACCAGCCTCCGCTTCGACCGCTATGCATCGCTCATCGCCGACCCGAACTGGATCGGATCGCTGGCGGTCAGCCTGCAGGTCACGTTGCTCGCCACGGCCATCGTGCTCGTGCTCGGCGCGCTGGCCGCCTACCCGCTCGCGCGGCTCGAGGTCCCGGGCAAGCGTGCCTTTCTCGGCGTGCTGATCTTCACCCAGATGGTCCCGGCGATCGTCCTCGCGATCCCGGTCCTGATGCTCTTCCAGTGGCTCGGCCTCAAGGACACGGTCGCCGCGCTCGTCCTGGTCAACGTGGCGTTCTGGATGCCGCTGATCGTCTGGCTGCTCCGGAATGTCTTCGAGGACGTGCCCCGGAGCCTCGAGTGGGCGGCCCGCATGGACGGCTGCACCCGGCTCGGGACGTTGTTCCGGGTCACGATCCCGGCCGCCCGGCCGGGGATGGCGGCGGCCGCGATCCTCGTCCTGATCGGGACCTGGAACGAGTTCCTGTTCGCCGTGGTGCTCGGCGACCGCAACGCCGTGACGATGACCCGTCGGATCAGCCAGCTCCAGGTGATCGGGTCGGCCGGCGGTGTCCCGCCGTTCACGCTCGTGGCCGCCGCGGGGTTGCTGGTGGCGCTGCCCTGCCTGCTGCTCGTCCTGATCTTCCACCGACGCATCGTGAGCGGCCTAACGGAGGGATACGTGAAGGGTTGAGCGAGTCCCGGATGTCCAAGGAACAGCAGAACGTCAAGGAGGACGATCATGGGAGACCCGAGGATCGAGCGGCTGTTGGCCGCCCAGGTCACGCGACGCCAGGTGCTGGCGACCGGTGCCCTCGCGTCGGCCGGCGCGTTCCTGGCCGCATGCCAGGCGGGGACGACGGCCTCGCCGAGCGCGGCCCCGAGCGACGCTCCGGCCACAGCCGCTCCGCCACCGTCGAGCGGGCCGTCGATCGAACCCGTGCCTTCGGCCGAGAACTTCGCTGGAACGACGGTCCGCGTCTGGACGACGCTGACGCCGGAGCAGCTGGTCAAGAACGCCAAGGCCAGCTGGGAGCCACGGACCGGCGGCACGGTCGAGATCACGACTCTCGACTTCGGTGACGTGCCGATCAAGTACGCCGGCGTGATCGCCTCGCAGGACTCCACGGTGGACGTCCTGTACACGTACGCGGGGTTCATGGGGCAGTTCGGCGGGCGGATCTACGACGACATCGGCGCCCTCGCCGGCGACACCAGCGCCTGGCTGCCGTCGACGCTCGAGATCATGAGCCCGGCTGGAACGCTTCGAGCGCTGCCCGTCCACTCCGAGACCGAGATCTTCATCTACAACAAGGAGCACTTCGAGGCGGCCGGGGCGGATCCCGAGAACATCCCGCAGACGTGGGACGAGCTGTACGCGCTGGCCCCCAAGCTCACGTCGGGGAACCGCTACCCGTGCGTGGCCCCGTGGATCGCGCCGACGGGCCGGAAGTCGATCCTCTACTGGCTCGTCTACTACAACTCGTTCCCGGACGCGCAATTCGTCTCGGACGACAGCACCCAGGTCCTGTTCGACAACGACGCGGGCCTCCAGACGTGGCAGGCCATCGATCGCGGGTTCAAGGCCGGGTTCTTCGATCCGGTCGGCGTGTCCCTCGGCAACGACTATGAGTCCGGTCTCGTGTTCAACGCCGGCAACTCGGCGTCGCAGATCAACTACTCGGAGCTGTGGGGCCAGGCCGTCAGCGGCAACGTCGAGGACTTCCAGGCCACGATCAGCCCCGATGTCGTGGGCGCGAGCGTCATGCCCGGCGTCCTCGCCGGAACCCACGGCGGCTCGAACGGGTTCGAAGGCTTTGGGGTCAACAAGTTCAGCCAACAGAAGGAAGCGGCGATCAGCTTCATCAAGGAAGTCGCCGGGTTCGACGTCCAGAAGGCGATGAACCTGACCAAGATCCTGCCGTCCAGCCGGATCGACGTGCTCAACGATCCCGAGGTCGTCGCGACCTACGGACTCGCCCCAACCCTGATCGAACAGGGCAAGTACAACGCCTACTTCGTCAACACCCCGTACGTCGTGCAGCCGGTGTTCGCCGATGCCACGACCAAGCTGTGGCGCGGCGAGTACACCGCCGAACAGGCCCACGAGGCGGCCGTCAAGGGCGTCCAGGACCTGATCGTCGAGTACCTGACCACCTGACATCCGGCAGGCCGGCCCGTCGATCATCGGCGGGCCGGCATCGTCCGGGTCCCGGACCACAGAAAGGACCTGACCGATGAGCGTCGGCATCGGGCTGCTCGGCTCGGGCTTCATGAGCCATACCTACGCCGAATGCCTGGCGAAACACGTTCCCGGCGGCCACCTGGCCGCCGTCGCGCTGGGCTCTCGGGCCGACTCGCTGGCGGCGGAATACGGGGTGGCCGCGGAACCGTCCGCGGAAGCCCTCCTGGCGCGCCAGGATGTCGCTGCGGTGATCGTCGCCACCCCGCATTCGACGCACCGTCGATTGACCGAACTGGCCGCCGCTGCCGGCAAGCACGTCTATGTCGAGAAGCCCATGGCCGTGACCGTCGAGGACTGCGACGCGATGATCGCGGCATGCGCCCGCGCCGGGGTCACGCTGACGGTGAACAAGATCACCCGCTTCCGGGCCTCGCCCCGGGCGGCCAAACGCCTGATAGACGACGGTGCCATCGGCGAGCTGCGGATGATCCGCGTGACAAGCTCGGTCGTGGGCTACCTGCCGGACGAGCTCGGCTGGGTCAAGGACCCCGGTGAGGGCGGCGCGTGGCTGGACATGGGTGTCCACGTGTTCGATGCGCTTCGCTGGTTCACCGGCTCGGAGGTGGACGTCATCTTTGCCCGCGTGCGCGACCACGGCGGCGTGGACCACCTCAGGCGCACGGGCCTGGCCGAGATCGAGATGCAAAACGGCGTCGTCGCCCAGGTCATGATCAGCTTCGAGATGCCGCCGCCCGGGATCGGGTCGCAGAGCCAGTGGACCTTCGTCGGCGCCGAGGGGATCGTCGAGGCCGACTCGTACGGCAAGGTCCGCCTGGGCACGGCCGACGGGTGGCAGGAGGTCTACGAGATGCCGCCCTTCGACCTCAACGCGGACGTGTACAGCCCGATCCGGCTCGAGGCGTTCGCGGCCCAGGTCCAGGACTTCACCGAAGCGATCGAGAGTGGGCGAATGCCGGCCGTGGCCGGCGAGGACGGCCGCGCGGCCGTGGCCGTAGTCGAGGCCGGGGCGAAGTCGTCGGCGACAGGCACGTCCATCCGTCTCGCGCAGGCGAGCGGCAGTCGCGGATGACCGTCAACGTCCTGAACGGCTATGCGCTCGAGTCCGACCAGCAGCGTCGTCTCGAGCAGGCAGCCGACGGCATCCGGGTGGTCCACCACCCGATCGATGACCAGGCCGCGATCGATGCCATCGACGGATCGGACATCGAGGTCCTTCTGTCGGACTTCCTCCCGACCGACCTCGGTCGGTGGCCCCGGCTGCGCTGGCTCCAGTACTCGGGCGCCGGTGTCGACGAGCTCGAGGACCGCGCACCGTGGGCGAGCGGCTTGCTGGTGACGACGGCGAGTGGCGGGAACGCCGTCGCCATCGGCGAATACGTCCTCGCCTGGCTCCTCCACCTGTCGCAGCAGGTGGGCGACCTCGTCGAGAACCAGCGAGCCCGGGCCTGGAGCGCGACTCGAATGGGACTCGGCGGGCACGGACTCCGCGGGCGAACCCTGGTCATCGTCGGGTACGGATCCGTCGGTCGGGAGGTTGCCCGGCTCGCGCGGGCGTTTGGCGTGCGGGTCCTGGCCATCAAGGCGCGCCCGGACGTCCGCGCCGATGGCGGCTTCCGGTGGGCCGATACCGGGGATCCCGACGGCGTGCTGCCGGAACGGATCGTTGGCCTGGACCAGGCGGCCGAGGTGCTCGATCGGGCTGACTACGTCCTCGTCGCGGCACCGCTCACGCCGGCCACCCGAGGGATCCTCGGCCGGACGATCCTGGATGCCATGAGCCGGAATGCCTGGCTGATCAACGTCGGACGTGGCGGTCTCTTCGACGAGGAGGAACTGATCGGCGCCCTCCGCGAGCGGCGCATCGGCGGCGCCGTGCTCGACGTCGCGTGGCGCGAGCCCCTCGAGGCGTCGAATGCCTTGTGGTCGATGCCGAACGTCATCGTCACGCCACACGTCGCCGGCCTGTCACCCACGACGTGGAATGCCCTCGCCGACCTGTTCGCCCAGAACCTGGCGCGCTACGTCACGGGCGAGCCGCTCCTCAACCTGGTCGATCCGGACCATGGCTACTAGCTGGGTGACGGCGCACACGAGCCGGTTTGACACGGGCACGGATTGTCGACAATATACGTGCACGGACCTTCTTCCGCACCGACGAAGCACTCCTCCTCCCATCGGGTCGTGTGCGCGGGACGGCCGGCTCCTCCGCCGTCCCGCGCACCGCCGATCCCTCAGCCGACCCTCCGCGACGAGCATGAAAGGACGCGCGCCACGGTGAGTGTCGGTTTTGGGCTCCTCGGCTCCGGGTTCATGGCCCACACCTACGCCGAGTGCCTCGCCAAGCACGTCCCGAACGCCCACCTCGCGGCGGTCGCCCTGGGCAGCCGGGCGCCCGGATTGGCCGAGGAATACGGCGTTCCGCTTGAGACCACGGCTGAAGCCCTCCTGGCTCGCGACGACGTCGCCGGCGTCATCATCGCGACGCCGCACTCGACGCACCTCCCGCTGACCCTGGCGTCGGCCGAGGCCGGCAAGCACGTCTACCTCGAGAAGCCGATGGCCGTCACCCTCGCGGACTGCGACCGGATGATCGAAGCGTGCCAGGCTGCGGGCGTCCTGCTGACGGTCAATCACGTGACCCGGTATCGCCGCTCGCCGACGACGGCAAAGGGCCTGATGCGCGACGGGAAGATCGGCGATCTCCGGATGGTCCGCGTCCTGAGCTCGGTCATCGGCTACCTGCCCGACGACCACGGCTGGGCCAAGAACCCCGAAGAGGGCGGTGCCTGGCTCGACATGGGCGTCCACATGTTCGATGCCCTGCGGTTCTTCACCGATTCGGAGGTCGACGTGGTCTTTGCCAGCGTCCGCGACTTCGGCGGCCTGGAGCACCAGCGCCGGAGCGCCATGGCCGAGGTGGTCATGAAGAGCGGTGTCATCGCCCAGCTGCTGGTCAGCATGGAGATGCCGGAGCCCGGTCTGGGATCCCAGAGCCAGTGGACGTTCGTTGGCAGTGACGGGATCATCGAGTCCGATTCTTACGGCAAGGTGCGGCTGGGACGTGGCGACAGCTGGGAACTCGTGTACGAGATGCCGCCGTTCGCCCTGAACGCCGACGTCTACAGCCCCGTCCGGCTCGAGGCGTTCGCCGCCCAGGTCGAGGGGTTCGCGCGCGCGATCGAGGCTGGCGGCGCACCCGGCATGGCCGGCGAGGATGGGCGCGCCGCCGTCGAGGTCGTGGAAGCGGCCCAACGCTCGTCGTCCGCGGGCCAGGCCGTTCGCCTGCCGCTCGCCGGCTGAGCTCGAACCCCAACGAGGCAGCCCGGTGCAGATCGCCGCGCGCTCGACGCTGAACCCGGCCGACCCGGGGACACCCCGGACGGCGGCCACCTTCCCGACGTTCATCGTCCTCGCGGACGGGAGCCTGCTCGCCAGCTACAGCATCGGGTCGACCAAGGACAGTGACGACCTGACCGTCGAGCTTCGCCGGTCGAGCGACGGCGGCGCGACATGGGATCCACCGGTTCGGCCCTTCGAGACCACCGTCTCCGGCGTCCGAGGATCGCTGAAGTTTGCCCCGATGACGCGCCTCGAGGGCGACCACCTGATCATGGTCTGCCTCTGGATCGACCGCGAGGCGTTCCCCGGTCAGCCATTGTTCAACCCGACGACCGAGGGCTGCCTGCCGATGACGGTCCTCCTGGCCGACTCGTTCGACGCGGGCCGGACGTGGTCGCCGTGGCGGACGGTGCCGATGCCGGCGGACGTTGGGCCGCCCAGCCTGACGACCGGCATCCTGCAGTTTCCGAGCGGCCGGCTGCTGCTCAGCATCGAGACCAACAAGCCCTATCTCGACACGTCGAAGTGGTTGCAGCGCGTGGTCCACCTGTGGTCGGATGACGGCGGGACCAGCTGGTCCGAGCCGGTCACCGTCGTGTCGGATCCAACAGGACGGATCGCGAACTGGGACCAGCGCGGCGCCGTGACCGAGGACGGTCGCCTCGTCAGCTTCGCCTGGATCTACGACTTCGAGGCGGTCGCCTACCGGAACATCCGGCGGCGGATCAGCCTGGACGAAGGGCGATCGTTCGGCGAGCCCGTGGACCTCGGCTTCGCCGATCAGCCCGGCCACCCCGCGCTCCTGCCGGATGGACGCGTCGTCGTCGCGTGGGTCGACCGGTTCGGGACGAAGTCGATCCGTGCGCGTGTCGCCGCGTCGATCGAGGCGCCATTCGACCCGGCCAGCGAGGTCGTCCTGTTCGATTCGGCAGCCGAGGCTCGGGAAGCCGCAAATGCCGGCCTGTCCGGCACGACAACCGGCGACGCACTGGTCGACATGCAGGCCTGGTCATACGGGTTGTGCCATGCCGAGACCCTGCCGAACGGCGACGTCGGCGTCGTGCATTACGCCCCGGGCGATGCCGGCGGGATCGAGGTCCGCTGGGTTCGCCTGGCGGTGGATGATTGACGAAACGGGAGAGGGATCAATGAGCAACGAGGCCGACCCGCTCGCCAACGCCACGCTCGCCGAGATGGAGTCTTTCGCGGCAGCGCTGCTGCCGACGTACGCCCTCGACTACTACGGATCGGGCGCCCGCGACGAGCAGACGTACCGGGGCAACCAGGCGGCCTGGGGTCGGTGGTGGCTCCTGCCACGGATGCTCAACGACGTCTCGAACGTATCGCTCGCGACGACTGTGCTCGGCCACCCGATCGCGCTGCCGATCATGGTCGCGCCGATGGCGTCGCAACGGCTGGCGCATCCAGACGGCGAGCTCGCGACCGCGAAGGCGGCGACCGGTGCCGGCACGATCATGATCGTCTCGACCAGCACGATGGTGCCGATCGAGGAGATCGGCGCCCTCCCCGGGATCGCGTTCTGGTTCCAGCTCTACCCGTTCCCGGACTTCGAGGAAACCGTCGCCATGATCGACCGGGCGGTTGCCGCCGGGGCGAAGGCGATCTGCCTCACCGTCGACGTCGCGAGCCACATCGACCCCAAGCGCAAGCCGCGCGGGGGTCTCGTCACGCCGGCCTGGGTCAAGTACCCGATGCATCCGCCGCATGCGGAGGACACGCTCGCGGCGCTCGACTGGCCGTACCTGGAGCGGCTGCGTGCGCGGGTCAAGGTCCCGATCGTGCTCAAGGGCATCCTCCACCCGGCGGACGCGGTGGCCGCGGCCGATGCCGGCATCCCGGCCATCGTCGTCAGCAACCACGGTGGACGGACCCTCGACGGCGCCGTAACGACGGCCGAGATCCTGCCCGAGATCGCCGACGCCGTTGGCGACCGGGTCGAGCTCCTCGTGGACGGCGGGATCCGGCGCGGCGTCGACGTCATTCGGGCGTTGGCCCTGGGCGCGCGCGCGGTCCTCGTCGGGCGACCCTTCCTGTGGGGCCTCGCGATCGCCGGCCAGGCCGGCCAGGCGAGGGTCTTCGCCACGCTTCGCGACGAGCTCGAGCAGGACGCCCGGCACTGCGGTCTCGCTGACGTCACGACGGCATCCCGGGACCTCGTCCGGATCAGCCGGCTCGGCCTCTGACCGTGCGCATCACGGAGATCAGGGCGGATACCCTGTCGATTGGGCCGACCCTGGTCCGGATCTTCACGGACGACGGGGTCGTCGGGCTCTCGGAGGTCGGCTGGCAGGACCCGCAGATCTTCCGGGGCCACCTCGATCGGGTCATTCGACCGCAGCTCATCGGGACCGACCCGCTCCAGCCGGGTCGCATCCGGGAGCGGCTGGTCCATGGCACCCGCGAGCTCCCCTACCCGACGTCCAGTGCGTTTGCCGGGGTCATCGACATCGCGCTCTGGGACATCGTCGGGAAGCACGCCGGCCTGCCCATCTCGACCCTGCTCGGCGGGGCGGCCCGGACCGACATCGGGCTGTATTGGAGCGTCGGCGCAGGGTTCGAGAAGACCTCCGACAGGATGGTCGCTGACGTGCTCCGCGGCCGCGACCAGGGCTTCGTGGCATTCAAGATCCGGATGGACTGGGGACCCGTGCAACCGGACGTGGACCCGGCCAAGGACATGGAGATGGCGCGTCGCTGCCGCGAGGCGTTGGGACCCGACGTCTGGATCGGGTTCGATGCCAATCGCGGCTATTCGGTTGGCACGGCCATCCGGGTTGGCCGCGAGCTCGAACGGCTCGGGTATGCCCATTTCGAGGAACCTCTCCCCGAGCACGACCTGGCCGGCCTTCGCGAGGTATGCCGTGCCCTGGACATCCCGGTGTCCACCGGCGAACAGCTCAAGAACCGCTATGAGTTCCGCGATCTCATCGCGACCGCCGATCCCGACATCCTCCAGCCGGACATCGTGGACGCCGGGGGGATCACGGAGGTGCTCCGCATCGCCCAGCTGGCCGAGGTGCACGGCAAACCCGTCATGCCGCACAGTCCGGCGGCGGGCATCCTCTCGACGGCCAGCCTGCACGTCTACTCGACGCTGGCAGGTGGGTTCGCGCCGCACGAGTACTCCGAGGAGTACGGCCCGCCGCCCGACCAGATCGCGGCGTTGTTCGTGGAGCCCGTCCGGCAGGCTGGCGGCCGGATCCAGCTTCCGGACCGGCCTGGCCTTGGCCTGGTCCTCGACGAGGCCGTCGTGGAGCGCCTGCGGACCGCGGCGCTGTAGTCAGGCGAGCAGCACCCGACCCGGACGGCTGTCGTCGAGCTGGCGACCATCGGCGACCACCGATCGCCCGTCGACGATGACGTGGTGGATCCCGGTGGGCGGTCGCGTTGGCTGCTGGAACGTGGCGCCATCGAGGATCGTCACCGGGTCGAACACGACGAGGTCCGCCACCGCGCCTTCCCGGATGCGGCCGCGATCGGCAAGGCCGGCGCGATCGGCCGGGGCAGAGGTCGCCATCTCGACGGCCCGCTCGAGGGACACGAGACCCGCCTCGCGAACGTAGCGTCCCAGGAACCGCGGATAGCATCCGAACGACCGCGGGATGCGGGCGCCCGGCGCTCGACGGCCCGTCCGGGTCCATGGCCAGCCCGTCGGAGCCGATAGAGGTCAGGTCATGCGTGAGCACGGCTCGGAGGTCCTCCTCTGACCGGCCGTAGGCCACCATCTGGACCCGGTTGTCGCTTCGTTCGATGAGGTCGAGCGCCGCGATGTTCGGGTCCATCGACCAGGCGTCGCCCACCGCCTCCACCGTGAGCCCCAGCGTCTCTTCGAGACCGGGCTCGGTTGATGCCACCTCGATCTCGTCCCAACCGAAGAACAGGCTGGTGCGCCAGTCCTCGAGGATGGCGGCGCGCTCGGATGCGCTCGCCAGCCTGGCCACGAGAGCGGCCGGGCCGCCGGCCTGCGCCCACTCCGGGAGGAGCTGCGACAGATTCGCGCTCCCCGCGACGTACGGATAGATATCGACGGCCACGTCGACGCCCTCCTCGCGGGCGCGTTCGATCCGTTCGAGTGCCCGCGGCACCGCCCCCCAGTTCCGCTTGCCGGCCACGGCGAGGTGCGAGACCTGGAGCCGGCACCCACTGCGACGGGCGATCGTGAGTGCTTCGTCCACGGCATCGAGGAGGTGATCGCTGTAGTTCCGCATGTGGATGGCGAACAGCCGATCCCGGCGCGCCAGCGCCCGCCCGATGTCGACCAGCTCGTCGAGGTCGGCCGACATGGCAGGCGGATACATGAGGCCGGTCGACACGCCGATCGCCCCATCCGCGAGACACGCATCGATCGCTTCGACCAGGGCTTTTCGCTCCTCCCCGGTCAGCGGCCGGGCCGCCTCCCCCGCGATGGCGATCCGCAGCGGCAAGTGGCCTACCAGCGGGGCGGTGTTGATCGCGAGGCCCGTCCGCTCCAGCGCTCCCGCGTATCCGCCCAGGTCGGCCCAATCCCAGGTCACACCCGGATCCGGATCGATCGTCGCGTTGGACGCGCGCGTCAGCCCGGCGACGGCCGGTGGCAGCGGCACGCCGCCCATCCCGCAATTGCCGTTGATCTCGGTCGTCACGCCCTGGCCGACCTTGCTCCGAGCCCGGCCGTCGCTCAGCAGGGTCAGGTCCGAGTGGCTGTGCAGGTCGACCCAACCCGGCGCCACGACCAACCCGCCGGCGTCGACCTGTCGCGCGTCCGTCGCCCGATCGGTCAGGTCGCCGACCACCGCGATCCGGCCTTCCAGGACACCGACGTCAGCCCGGCGAGCCGGTGCACCCGTGCCGTCGATGACGGACCCGCCCGTGACAACGAGGTCCAGGGTCGGAGCCGAGCTCATCATCCGTACAGCGTCGCGGCGTTGGACCAGAAGACCCGGTCCTCTGCCTCCGGCGGCAGGCCCGCGTCGCGGTACGTTCCGAGGACGAACGCCGGATCGAGCAGCGTGGCGTCGCTCCCCCACAGCAGCTTGTCAGGGCCGGCGATCGCAAGGGCTTTCCGGACGGTGGGCAGATGGGCGAAGCTGCTCGACCATTCGACATAGACGTTGTCGTGCGCGGCGGCCAGGCGCGCCCCCTCCACGCTGGGCGTTCCGAGACCCCCGTGAGCGATCACGATCGGCAGGCGAGGATGCCGGCGCGCAATCTCGCCGAGGGCATCGTCCCAGCCATCGCCCGTGTTGTGGATCTTGACCGGGCGGCCGATCGGCCCCAGGAGATCGAACAAGTCCGTCATGGCACGCGAGGCCGTCGGGGTTCCGCTCCACTCCCCGTGCACCTTCACCCCGGCCACGCCCGGAGCATCGATGGATCGGAGCTGGTCGGCGGTCGACTCCAGGTCGGTTGGATCGGCCACGAGGTAGACGCGGAGGCCGTCGGGGCCCGATGACGCCGCCGTGCGGATCGCCTGCGCGTTGCCACGGGCCGGGTCGCCGAAGATGGCGAGCGCCGCCGACGCGACCGCGGCACCCGCGAAGCCGAGCTCGCCGATGAGGTCCGCGTCGGCAACCTGGGGGACGTCGAAGTCGAGCGGGCCAAGGTGGGTGTGGACGTCGAAGGCCCGGGCCGGCACGGCGGGCGGTGTCAGGTCGATCGGTGCGTCGGCCAGGCTGAAGAGCCGGACAGCATTGCCACCCAGGATCGCCCGCTTGGCCGCCTCGGACACGGAAGACAGGAGCACGGCGCCGATCGGCGATGCCGCAGCGCGAGCGGGACTGCCCGTCCCAAGCAGGACACGCTCGTGACCGATGGTTCGCACGGCCGTCTCGATCGCACGGAAATGGGCCATCGCGCTGGTCTCGAGGTGGAGGTGTGGGTACCGGACCGCGGCGGCCAGGTCGTCCACGATGTGGGCGTAGTGCGCGCCCAGGAGCACCACCGGGATCCCGAGCCCGGACGTCGCGGCGCCGATCACGCTGGCCGACCCCGGTCGGCCGATCGGCACGAGCAGCGGCCGGCCGGACACCGCGATGGCCCGGAGCACCTCCGTGACCGCATCGGACGGCGGTCCCGCGGCATCCCAGCCTTCCAGGCGATAGCCAATCACGCCGGCGCGTTGTGCCCCATGCACGCGCCGGGCCGCATCGCCCGTCCGGCGAGCCCCGATCACGGCGATGGCCGCGAGCCCGTTCGCCGGATCGGCCGCCGCCTCGGACGCCAGGCGATTGCCGGTATCGCCGTCGGCCACGGGAGCCAGGAGCGACGACGCGAGCGTCAGACGGATCCCGTGGGCTTCGCGCTCCGACACGAGCGCGTCAAGCGACGCGCCGGCCGTCGCGGCCGTGCCGTGCGCCGGCCCGAACGAGCCGAGGACGTCCACGAAGCCGCGATCCCCGGCCGGCGCGCCAGACACCTAGCGGAACCGGCCGCGACCGATGACCGGCCAGCGTTCGACGATCCGATCGCCGTCGACGGCGACGAGCTCGTCGTGCATGTTGACCGCGCCGCAGGCGTGGTTCGGGATGATCCGGACGCGCTCGCCGATCCGCCAGCCGGGATCTGCGGCACCCGGCGGCAGCTCGATGACCCCGTGTTCCTCCGTCGCCCGGATGATCGCGAGGTCCGGACGTTGCTGCGGCCGGCCCCACGTCCCCCAGCCGTAGTCCTCGCCGGCGAGTGCCTTGATCCCCGCGTCGAGGACGTAACGATCGGCCCGCGCGTGGCTGACGACGGTGACCATGACCGTCAGCGCGCAATCTTCGAGCGTCGCGGGCCCCAGGCTCACCTGCTTGAGGTCCTGGAACGCGTAGACCCCCGCCCTGAGCTCCGTGACACCGGCGACCTTGACCGCGTGCCTGGCGGTCGGCGTGCTGCCGACCGTGACCACGTCGGTCCGCAGCCCGCGGGCCCGCATCGAGCCGGCGATGGCGACGGCGTCCTCGCCTTCCCGGCGACCGATCGCGGCCTGCTCCGCGGGGTCGGTCGTGCCGTAGGCGTTCCCGTAGTTCATGACCCCCACGAGCTCGAGACCAGGGAGATCCGCGACTCGCTCGGCCAGGTCGACGACCGCCTCGGGTGACTCGGCGCCGGAACGGCCGGCACCGCCGTCGAGCGAGACCACGACGTCGACCCGACGACCCAGGGCTGCCAGGAACGAGGAGGCCGCCTCGGCGCCTTCGAGCGTGTCGACCTCGAAGCGGATTCGTGCCCGATCGAGGAGGGTCACGAGCCGGCGCAGCTTCAGCTCGCCGACCAGCGGATAGGCCACGAACAGGTCATCGAACCCTGCATCGACCATGGCTTCGGCTTCGCCGAGCTTCGCGACCGTCAGGCCAACGGCGCCGTGCGCGAGCTGGCGCTCGGCCACCTGGCGTGTCTTGTGGGTCTTGGCATGCGGTCGCTGGGCCACCCCGGCCTCCCGGGACACGGCGGCCATCGCGACGAGGTTGGCCTCGAGGCGATCGAGGTCGACGATGGCGACCGGGGTGTCGAGATCCTCGATGAACCGGGCGGTCACGAGGCGGCGCGCTCCAGGAAGTACGCCGACGCGAGGGCGAACCCGCCCGCGATCCGGCTCAGCTCACTGATCGCGAGCTGTTCGTGATCGCTGTGGTTCGTGATCGGGTCGGGCCCGTAGCCGACGGCCGGGATCCCGGCTTCCCGGACGAAGTGGACGGCATTGGTCGCGACTTTTGCCCGGACCAACCGGAGTTCGCCGCCGAACAGGTCGCGGTGCGCGTCGAGCATCGCCCCGACGATCCGTTCGTCGGGATCGAACGAGAAGCTCTCCGCGATCGGCACCGCCCGGAGCTCGATCGCGGCGCCGGTTCGGCGCCGGACGCCGTCGACGAGCGCCTCCAGCTCCGCCGCGACCGCGGCCAGGTCCGACGTCTCGTCGTGTCGGCGGGTGCCGGCGAGGTCGGCCCGGACGGGGAGCCGGTTCGGGTAGTCGCCCGACACGAACTTGCCGACGAACAGGGACGGCTTCGGATCGGCGAGGGGCGCAGCGGCCAGGCGCTCGCGGAGCCCGGCCAGCTCGGCGTGCAGCAGCCGCCCGACCTCGACGGGATCGATCGTCCCGGGCTCGGCGACGGTCTCGTGCACGGACATCCCCGGGCGGTCGATGACGATGTCCCAGAACGTCAGGCCGAGCCCGGCGATCGGCAGCTCCGTGCCACCGCCGAGCTCTCCGGTGATCACGGCATCGCCGTGGATCCCACGCGCGATCAGGGCGTGGAGCGGTTCGTTACCACCGCTCTCGTGCATCCCGTGCAGCGTCACGAGGACCCGCCCGCGCTCCGGCATCCCGTGGGCACGCAGCAGGCGGATCGCCGCGACCATCGCCGCGTCCGGACCCTTCATGTCGGCCGCGCCTCGCCCGACAAGCAGGTCGTCGCGCCGCTCGGGCGGCGTGTGCTCGACGTCGATCGCGTCGAGGTGCCCGTGCCACTGGATGGTTGGCCCGTCGCCCGCACCGAGTTCGGCGATGACGCTCGGGCTGTTCGGGAACTCGCGATCCAGCCGGACCCGGGCACCCGCATCGGACAGCTCGGACGCCATGCGATCGGCCATCCCGGCCTCGTGCCCAGGAGGGCTCCAGATCCGCAGCAGGTCGAGCGTCGTCGCCGCGATCGGTTCCGGATCGATCTGCCGGCAGGCCTCGCGCAGGTCGGCCAGGCTCAACCGCGCCCCCCGGCCTTGGCGCGGGTCTTGCTCGTGGACGCCCGTTCGGGTCGGCCGAGCCCGGCAAGCATCGTCGGGACTTCGAGGACATGCTGCCGGGCGATGACCGCTGCCGCGTCTGCGTCCCCCGCACGGATCGCGTCGATGATGACCGTGTGCGAGCTCGCAGCATTCGTGAGGAAGTAGCGAGCTGTCGACCCGGGTCGGTCCAGCGCCTGGTATGACCGCACCCGCACGAGTCCGTCGAGGCCGGTCCAGATGTGCCGCAGCAGGGTCAGGCCCGACCATTCGACGATCAGCCCGTGGAAGCGGAGGTCGAACTCCGCGATGGCCTCGACCTCCTTGGCCTTGATCGCCCCTCGCATCTCGTCGACGAGAGCTTCGAGGCGCGCGAGCTCCGCCTCGCCCACCAGGCCGACGGATGCCGCGGTCGCCCGTCCCTCGATGACGGCCCGCAGCTCGTAGATCGCGTCGATCTCCGCCTCCGGCAGGCCGACGACCACGGCCCCGCGGTGCGGAAAGATCTCGACCAGGCCCTCCTGTTCCAGGTGACGGATTGCCTCGCGAACCGGAGCGCGACTGACGCCCATCTGTTCCGCGACATCCGCTTCGAGGAGTCGCGATCCGGCGGTGATCTCGTTGGCCAGGATCGCGGTCCGGAGGGCCGTCAAGACCTCCTGGCGCAGGACCCGGGGCTTGATCCGCTGGAGGTTCAAGCCGACGCCTGGAACGATCGGCTCGGTCATCGCGTGGCTCGCAGGCCGGCGGTCATCGCGGCACTCCCTGGGATCATGCGGGCACCGGGTCGAGGGGCGCCAGTATAGGCGGGAGCACCCCGCCGATCGGTGCGCCCCGGCGGATCACCGCCGTCGGGGATCGAAGCGCGCCGATGGACGCCGTCGGGTCCGAATCGACGATGAGCAGGTCGGCGACGTGCCCCGGTTCGATGAGCCCGACATCCGCCAGTCCGAAGAGGCCGGCGGTGACCGTCGTGGCCGACGAAAGCGCCTGGAGCGGCGTCATGCCGTGACGGACGTACAGCTCCAACTCGCTGACCATGTCGCCGATCGGGACCAGGGGTGCCCCGCCGTCATTCCCGGCGGCCACCCTGACCCCGGCCCGGATGGCCGCCTCGAGGAAGACGACGAGGCTGTCGTGGAGCGCCTCGCATTGCTCCACGACGAAGTCCGGGATGCCGGCGGCCATCCCGTGATCGATGATCCGGCGATCCGACAGGATGGTCGGGACGAGCGCCGCACCGCGCTCGAGCATCAGGTCGATGGCTTCCTGGTCCCCGCCGTGGCCGTGCTCCACCGAATCGACGCCGGCACGCAGGGCATTGAGCACGCCGATCCGGCTTTCCGCATGCGCGGCCACCGGGACCCCGCGCTTGTGGGCCTCCTCGACGGCAGCGGTCATCTCCTCGACGGTCAGCTGCGGCTGGCCCGCCTGGCGCCCACCGGTCATCATCCCGCCGGTCGACATCAACTTGATCGAGCCGGCCCCTGCCCGGAGATTCTCCCGCGCGGCGCGTCGGACCGCGTCGGGTCCGTCGGCCTGGATCCCCA
Organism: uncultured Chloroflexia bacterium; assembly: GCA_963809045.1. Lineage (GTDB taxonomy): Bacteria > Chloroflexota > Limnocylindria > Limnocylindrales > CSP1-4 > SPCO01. The sequence goes on along the minus strand of CAWEHW010000004.1, from coordinate 841,212 downwards.
TCCACCAGCCGTGACCGCCCGTCATCGTGACCACGCGGCCGCTGGCGAGGACCCGCGGACCCGGGATCTCGCCGGTCTCGACGAGGCGCGCGAGCTCGATGTCCACGCCGTCGATGCCGCCGACATCGCGGATCGTCGTCACACCTTCGCGGACGGCGGCGGCGAGGCGGGCAGCGCTCCGGAGGACCGTTTCGGTCCGGTTCTCCGCCCGGAGTGCCGCCTCGGGATCGGGACCACCGTCGAGGCAGAGGTGCGAATGGGCGTTCATCAGGCCCGGCACGATCCAGCGGCCGCCAAGGTCGACCACGTCGGCTCCCGCGTGGTCGACGTCCGGTCCGACGGCTGCGATGCGGCCGCCGCGGATCAGGAGGTCGGGACGGCCGTCCCGGACCCCTCGCGCGTCGACCGGCCGGCCACCCCGGAGCAGGAGCGAGCCCGCCGTCGAGCCGTCACCGGCGCTCATACCCGGATCCGGGCCCAGCGGGCGCTCCGCGCGACTCCGCTGCCACCGTAGAACGTGACCAGCACGTCGCCGTTCGCGAGGAGCGTGCCGCGCGGGTGCCCGAACTGCCAGGCGCCCATGTCGTTCCAGAAGTCCTCCTGCGCCCTCGGCCGGTCCGCGCCGGGTTCCGTGCCGGCGTCGCTGGCCCAGACGACGATCTCGGTCGCGGGATCCCACGTGCGCCCGAAGTCCTCGCTCACGGCCGCCCGGATGCCCGGCGGGTCGATGCGGCGCGAGTACACCGCGAGCAGGCGATCGCCGCCCAGCGCGATCGGCTGGCAGTGCTGGCCCTGGAGGCCGGTTCCGATCGGCTCAGTCCAGGTCTGCCCATCGGGCGATCCCCACGAGATGTGGATGTCGACGTCGAGGTCGGCGTTCGGGTCGTGCGTCCAGAACATGTTGGCGAGGCGCCTGTCCCCGGGATGCGTGTCGAGCCGCTGGTCCCAGTAGTAGAGGGCGTCGTCGGGGTGATGCGCCACGAGGACATCGGAGGGCCACGTCCGGCCCCCGTCGGTCGACAGGCGCAGGTACGCGGCCGGATGACCCGGTTCCGGATCCTCTCGTTCCTTCCAATGCTCGAATGGCTGCGCCAGTGTCCCGTCCGCGAGCTGGATCGGCGGCCCCGTGGTCGACGCCCCAGGATGTGGGCCGAGGTCAACGCGACGTCGCTCCGGCCAGGTCCAACCGCCGTCGGTCGAGACCAGGTGATAGGCCCGCATCCCGAGGAGGCCCTGGGTCACGGGATGGACCCACGGCGCGGTCGGGTCGGTCCGATCCGTCCACAGGACGGCGGCCGTCAGGACCCCGGGGGTCAGCTCGGCGATGTACCAGCCGCGCGTTTCGCCGGGCCAGCCATCCCAGTCGCGCTCAGGGAGGCCGAGATAGCGGAGCGCCCATGTCTCACCCGCGTCGACCGAGGCAAAGATCGCCGTGTGACCATCGGCGCCTTCGCGATCCGAGCCCATCCGGCAGGTGACGAGGATCGTGCCGTCTGACAGCCGGATGGCGGAGTTGGCGGAGGTCGAACGTTCGTTGATCGGCGCGGTCCGTGCATCCCAGATGACGCCGGAAGCTACGACATCCATGAGGCCTTCACTCCCGGATCCGGTCCGCGCGACTGCCGAATTGTATACGATATCCCGGCTCGCGGACGTCACCCGACGTCGTCACGCCGACCTCGAGCGAGCGGTCGGGACCGCTTGCTTCAATGGAGACGCCCGTGCCTTCTGGAAGCCCGCCGACCGCGTCGCCCGCCGTGGGGATGACCAAGGTGGAGCTCGACACGCCCGTGATGGTCCTGGACCTCGATCGGTTCGATGCGAATGTCAGCCGGTTGTCGACGGCAATCGCGGCCGGGGGCAAGGATTGGCGCCCTCATTCGAAGGGCCACAAATCCCCGTGGGTCGCCCAGCGCCAGATCGAAGCGGGTGCGATCGGGGTCACCTGCGCCAAGGTGTCCGAAGCCGAGGTCATGGTCGACGGCGGAGTTCCATCGATCCTGATCGCATACGAGCTGGCGACCCGGCGCAAGGTCGAACGCGCCGCGCGGCTCCAGGCCAGGGCCGAGGTGATGATCTGCGCCGACGACCCGTTCCACGTTCGGCTCGCCTCGGAGGTCGCCACCGACCTCGGCGTGGAGATCCCGATGGTCGTCGACATCAACGTCGGCATGAACCGGACCGGCGTCACGCCCGGCCACGCGGCGCTGGAGCTCGCACGAGGGATCGACCAGGCACCGGGACTCCGCCTGGCGGGGATCATGGGCTATGAAGGCCACGTGCTCACCGCCTGGCCGAACGAGGAGAAGCTCGCCGCCACCGTCGCCGCGGGAGCGGGCCTGATCGAGTCCCGGCAGCTGATCGAGGCGGACGGGATGCCGGTCGGGATCGTCAGCGGCGGCGGCTCGGGGAACTACATGTTCGCCTCGTCTCTCGACGGGCTCACGGAGCTGCAGGCCGGGGGCGCATGCCTGATGGATCCGTTCTACGGCAAGCTCTGCCACCTCGAGGAGCTGGGCTTCGAGTACGCGCTGACGATCCTGACGACCGTCACCAGCCGGCCGACCCCGGAGCGGGTCATCACGGACGCGGGCTTCAAGACGCTGTCGGCCCGCGAGGAAGGGCAGCCGATCCTGCTCGACCACCCCGACGTCGAGCTCGACTACCTCTCGGCGGAGCACGGCGTCTGGCGGCGCGACGCGCATGACGCGGAGATCCGGATCGGCGACCGCCTGGAGATCATCCCCGACTACCACGACACCACCACGTTCCGGCACGACGCGTTCGTGGGCCTGCGCGGCGGCGTGGTCGAGGCGGTGATCCCGCTCCTTGCCCGCGGAAAGCTGGTCTGACCCGATGAACCTGGACCTGCTCATCCGTGGCGGGACCGTCGTCGACGGGACGGGGGGACCGGGCATGACCGCCGACGTCGGGGTCCGCGGCGATCGGATCGTGGCGATCGGCGAGCTCTCGGACGCGTCGGCGGCCCGCGTGGTCGAGGCCGCCGACCGGGTGGTCAGCCCCGGGTTCATCGACGTGCACGTCCACTCCGAAACGGCGCTTCGCGGAAACGGCGACATCTGGGGTTCGGTCCTGCAGGGCGTCACGACGCACCTGACCGGGCCGGACGGTTTCGGCTGGTCGCCACTGCCCGACGACGCCGCGACCGACCTCTGGCGTTCCACGGCCTTCGCCTACGGGCAGGCCGAGCTCGCCCCGAGCTGGCCGACGATCGAGCAGTACTTCGCGGATTTCCGGGGGACGATCCCGCTGAACGTGGTGCCGATGGTCCCCCACCAGGCCGTGCGCTTCGCCGTTCTCGGCTGGGATCCGCGGCCGGCCGACGACGCGGAGCTCGATCGGATGCGGGCCATCACCCGCGACTGGATGGAGGCCGGCGCCGTCGGGTTCAACACCGGGCTCGACTACCAACCTGCGGCCAGCAGCGACACGCGGGAGCTGATCGAGCTGGCACGCGTGGCCGGCCGGTACGGCGGGATCTACGCGGCCCACATCCGCTACCAGGGCGCCGGCCGTGTCGGCGCGTACCGCGAGTCGATCGAGATCGGTCGACAGGCCGGGATCCCGATCCGCGTCTCGCATGAAACCGTCGACGACGACACCGAGCCGCTGCTGGAGGCGGCCCGGGACGCCGGCGTCGACTTCGGGATCGACTGGTACGTGTATCCGGCCGGCTCGAGCCATCTCCTGGTCCTCCTGCCGCCGGAGGACCAGATCGGCGGCTACGACGCCGTCATCGAACGGGTGCGCGACCCGGCGCATCGCCGCCGGATCGCCGATCACCTCGAGGCATACATCGGGGCCACCAATGCAGGCGGCGGCCACGAGTACTTCGCCGACACGCACACGGGCCGGCATATCGGCCGATCCATTGCCGAGGTCGCTGCCGAGCGTGGCACCCCGCTGGGCGAAACGGCGGTCGACCTGATCGTCGAGGAGTCGCCCGAAGCCGTCCTCGTCTTCCGACGCGCCCTGACCGAGGACGCCTTCGAGACGCTCGCCCGGCGGACGCTGCAGCGACCCGAGTTCATGGTGTCCAGCGATGGCCTGTACCACGGCGCACGTCCCCACCCGCGTGGCTACGGCACGTTTGCCCGGATCCTCGGCCGGTACGTCCGCGAGCTCGGCGTCCTCAGCCTCGAGGATGCGGTCCGGCGGATGAGCGGCCTGCCGGCCGAGCGGTTTGCGATCCGCGACCGCGGGCTGATCGCCGAGGGCCTGGCGGCCGACCTCGTGGTGTTCGACCCCGCGACCGTGGCCGGTCCGGCGACCTGGGAGGAGCCAAGACTGGCGGCGGTCGGGATCGACGCCGTGGTCGTCAACGGCCATGTCGTGGCGGAGGACGGACGAGCGACCGGCGAGCTGCCGGGCCGGGTCGTCGACCCGGACCCGGACGGGCTGAAACGAGGCGGATGACTTGACACCCCGGCAACCGCTGTACATTGTCGACAACCGAGGGCGCCGACGCCGCGTGTCGTGTGCCAGATCGTGCCGCCTCGTGTTCACCCCGCTCATCACCGCAGGCGAGGAGTCATGACCCCAGCAGCCGCCGACCAGACGGCCACGATGGCCGAACAGCCGACGATCGTGCGCGACGGCCCGCGCTCAGGCACGCCGCTGTTGTCCGTCCGGGACCTCCACGTGGAGTTCACCGGCCGCGGCCGGGTGGTCCGGGCGGTCCGCGGACTGTCCTACGAGATCCACGCCGGGGAAACGATCGGGCTCGTGGGCGAGTCAGGCTCGGGCAAGAGCGTCAGCGCGCTGTCCCTGCTCGGCCTGCTGCCAAAACGGGCCGGCCGGGTTGCGTCCGGGAGCGCGCTCTTCGAGGGGCAGGAGATCCTTCGCCTCCCGGACGACAAGCTGCGCAAGATCCGCGGCGCCAGGATCGCCATGATCTTCCAGGACCCGCTGTCCAGCCTCAACCCGGTCCTCACGATCGGGCGCCAGATCACCGAGGCGGTGGAGACGCATCGCGGGGTTACAAACAAGCAGGCGCGAGCTCGCGCGGTCGAGCTGCTCGAGCTCGTCGGCATCCCCGGCGCGGCGACGCGGCTCGACAACTATCCGCATCAGTTCAGTGGCGGCATGCGGCAGCGCGCGATGATCGCGATGGCCCTGAGCTGCGAGCCAAGCCTGCTGATCGCGGATGAGCCCACGACGGCGCTCGACGTGACCATCCAGGCGCAGATCCTCGAGCTGCTGCGGCGACTTCGGACCGAGCTCCAGATGGCCGTCCTGCTGATCACCCACGACCTAGGCGTGGTCGCGGGGTTCGCCGATCGTCTGGCCGTGATGTACGCGGGGCGGCTCGTCGAGCTCGGCCCGACCGAGACGATCCTCGCGGACCCCGCCCACCCCTACACCGTCGGCCTGCTCCGCTCCCTGCCGCGGCTGGACCGACCCCGGCAGGAAGCCCTGACCCCGATCGAAGGCTCCCCGCCGGACCTCGCGTCCAACCTCCAGGGCTGCCCATTCGCCCCGCGCTGCGCATGGCGCCTCGACATCTGCCGGACCGTGGACCCGCCCCTCGTGACCGTGACGGGCGAACGAGCCGGTGAGCGGGAGGCGCGCGACCATTTCGCCGCCTGCCACAACCAGCCCACCCGGGCCGAGGCGACGGCGGGGATCCCGCTGCGTGACGGCGAGCAACCGACCCTGATCGTCGACGAGGACCAGCCATGACCCTCGCAACGAAGCCGCCAGCCGAGCCCGCGACCGGCGGGGCCGGACAGGCCGGGGAGCCCGGCGCAGGCGGCCCGCTCCTGACCGTCAAGGACCTGCGCGTCTACTTCCCGATCACCGGCGGCGTCCTGCGCCGTCGGACGGGCTGGGTCAAGGCCGTCGACGGCGTCGATTTCCACATCGATCGCGGCGAGACGCTCGGGCTGGTCGGCGAGTCCGGCTCGGGCAAGACGACGATCGGCCGGACGATCGTGCGGATCACGGAGCCGATCAGTGGCTGCGATCCAGCTGGCCGGCCAGGACCTGCTGGCGCTCCGGGGCGAGGAGCTCCGACGCCGGCGGCGCAAGTTCCAGATGGTCTTCCAGGACCCGTACTCGAGCCTCGATCCGCGGCAGACGGTGGGCGAGATCCTCGCCGAACCGCTGCGCGTCCACCATCTCGCGGCCGGCACGGCCCGCCAGGCCCGGGTCACGGAGCTGCTCGAGCTCGTGGGCCTGGATCCAGCCTTCGTCGAGCGCTATCCGCACGAGTTCAGCGGTGGCCAGCGCCAGCGGATCGGGATCGCCCGGGCGCTCGCGGTGGAGCCGGACCTGATCGTCTGCGACGAGCCGATCAGCGCCCTGGACGTGTCGATCCAGGCGCAGGTCATCAACCTGCTCGAGCGCCTCCAGAACGACCTCGGGCTGACCTACCTGTTCATCGCCCACGACCTCGCGGTCGTCCGCCACATCGCCGACCGCGTCGCGGTGATGTACCTCGGCAAGATCGTCGAGATCGCGCCCGCGGCCACGCTGTACAAGGACCCGCTCCATCCGTACACCGTCGCGCTGCTGTCGGCGGTTCCGGTGCCGGACGCACGGACGGAGCGCGCGCGACGCCGCGTCATCCTCAAGGGGGACATCCCGAGTCCTGCGAATCCGCCAACGGGCTGCCGCTTCCACACGCGTTGCTGGCTCCGGGAGAAGCTCGGCAACCCGGAGATCTGCACGACGACGGATCCGCCGCTCGCCCCGAGCCCGGAGACGCACGCCGACCAGTCCGTGGCGTGCCACTTCGTCGGGGAGATGCGGGCGCTCCGGCCCACCGACGTCATCCCGGCCGTCGAGCCGGTCGTGTCGATCCCGGTCTCGGCCATGCTCGAGGCGAGCGAGGTTCCCGCGGCGCCGGACGCTACTCCGGCGTCAGAGTGATCGTCCAGACGCAGTCGGGGTTGGTCGCCACGGCAAGGTAGTACGACCCGCCCTCCAGATCTCGCATCTGATAGATCGGCTCCACGATCAGGCCGAGCTTGTTGTCATCCCCGTCGTACAGGGTCACGAACGGGATGACCTGGTTCGACGCGCAGGTTGACACGCTCATCTCCGCATTGCCCGCGGCGAGGTCGAATTCGTCGGTGTTGCCGGTGCCGGCCCCGACGATCTGGACGACGCCTCCGGTCACCGTGACCGACGGACGTTCCGGGTGGCGGCCCGGCCGATTCAGCAGCCGAGGGGGCCGCGGTCCCGGCGCCGGGCGGCGGCGCGGTCGGCTCGCACGCCGACGACCGACGCCGACCGCCAACGCCAGCGCCACGGCGAGACCGAATGTCCTCACCAGCATCATCCACGCTTCATCGTCTTCGGGTCGATCGCGTCGCGCAGTCCGTCGCCGATGAAATTTACGCCAAGGACGGTCGCCGTGATAGCCACCGCCGCCGGCATCCACTGCCACCACAGCTGGTTGAGCACGACCGGGCTGACCGCCTCGGTGATGAGGTTGCCCCAGCTCGCCTCGGGCGGGCGGACGCCCAGGCCAAGGAAGCTGAGGCTCGACTCGAGCAGCACGGCCGTCGCCACGCCGAACGTGGCCACCACGGTGATCGGCCCGAGGATGTTGGGGAGCATGTGCCGGAACAGGATCGACGCGGTCCGGGACGCCCACGACGCGGGCGGCGGTGATGAACTCGGACTCGCGTAACACCAGGAGCTGGCCGCGCACGAGGCGGCAGGTCACCGGCCAGCCGAGCAGCGCGATGACCACGATCACCGAGCCGATGCTCGGGCCCACGACGGACACGAACACGATGATCAGGAGCAGCGGCGGGATGGCCAGGATCGTGTCGGTGAAGCGCATGATCGCCTGGTCGATGAGGCCGCCGTAGAACCCGGCCAGCATCCCGAGCAGCGTGCCGATGATCAGGTAGAGCCCGACCGCCCCGAACCCGACGATGATCGAGGTCCGGCCGCCGTACAGGAGCCGCGCCCAGATGTCGCGTCCCGCGACGTCCGTGCCGAGGACGTGCGCCGCGCTGGGTGCCTGCGGGCGCCGGTCGACGAAGTCGATCCAGTTCGGCGCCCAGGGCGACAGGAGCGGCGCGAGGGCGGCCAGCAGCATGATCGTGACCACCAGGAACACGCCGACGATCGCGAGCCGGTGCCGCAGGAACCGGCGGACGGCGGCGCGAGTGGGCGAGACGTGTTCGATGACGCCCTGCGACGTCGACGGCCGTCCACGGCTCGCTCGGCGCTCAGGGCGCCGGGTTCAAGACCCACGGACATACCGAACCCGAGGGTCTGCGACGGCGTAGGCGATGTCGGCGATCAGGTTGGCGATCAGCACGGCCGTGCCCGTGATCAGGATGATGCCCATCATCAGCGACGGATCGCGGGCGCCTGCGGCCTTGACCGCCAGCTGGCCGATCCCGCCCCAGGCGAAGATCTGCTCGGTGATGACCGCTCCGGCGACGGCCTCGGGCGCCAGCCAGGCGATGATCGTGATGATCGGGATCAGGCCGTTGCGGAGCGCATGGCGGATGATCACGACCCGGTTGGGCAGCCCCTTCGAGTGGGCCGTCGTGACGTATTCGCTGTTCAACACGTCGAGCATGCTCGCCCGCGTGTACCGGACGAGCGGCGCGGCGTTGACGATGGCGAGCACGCGTCGCCGGCAGGATCAGGTGCCAGATCGCATCGGGGATGTCGGTCCGCCCGACCGTGTGGATCTCGCTTGTCGGCAGGATCCGCAGGTTGACGGCGAAGACGTAGATCCCGATGAGGCCGAGCACGAAGACGGGCGTCGAGGCGAAGAAGATCGCCAGCGCGTTGAGCGTGTAGTCGGTCTTCGAGTACTGCCGGACCGCGGACAGGATCCCGATGGGTATGCCGATCAGGATCGCCAGGGTCAGCGCGGTGACCATCAGGTAGAGCGTCTGCGGCAGACGCGACCCGATCTCGTACGACGATCGGCCGCTGCGAGGTGATCGAATAGCCGAGGTCGCCCTGCAGGGCGTTCCCCAACCAGCGGACGTACTGGTTGGGGAAGATCGGTTGGTCGAAGCCGAGGCGTCTGCGCTCGGCCTCGAGGAGCTCGGGGTTCGCCGCAAGGTTGCGCCAGGACCTCGGGGTTGACCGAGGTGAGCAGCGGGTCACCCGGCGAGAGCTTGAGCGCGACGAATCCGATGAGCGTGATCCCCAGCAGGACGGGGATCGAGATGAGCAGGCGACGGACGATGTAGGCGCCCACCGGGCCTCCTATGCGGTCAACAGAGGCAGCCGGTGGGCGCCCACATCACGCGATCGCGGTCACGCGGGAGTCTACGGGGTGTAGGTCCAGTCGAGGATCTTCTGGAACGATTCTCGCTCGTTCGGATAGATCGTGAAGCCGCCACCGAGCTTGTCGGTGTAGACGTGCAGGTAGTTGGGCTGCCAGAGGTAGATCTCGGGCAGGTTCTCGTTGAGGTCGAGCGCCAGCTGGTGCAGGATCTCGTCCTGCGCGTCGCCGGTCACGGCCGCCGCCGCCTCGAACTGGTCGGTGTAGATGCACTGGTCACCGGCCATCTTGAGCTGGAGATGGCCGAGGCCGGCGCAGTCGTAGTAGATCGAGGACTGGTACCAGCCCACGCCCTCGCTGCCGCCGAAGCTACAGGAACGCCTCGAAGTCGTCGGTCTTCTGGATCAGGTCCGTGTACGGAGCGGTCGGCAGGGCGGTCAGCTCGACCTTCATGCCGATGGCCTCGAGCGACTGCTGGAGCGCTGGGGCCGTGATCGTGAAGTTCGGGTCCTCGGCCAGGAGCGCCAGCCGGAACGTGTCGTTGATGTCCCAGCTCGATTCCTCGAGCAGCTGGCTGCGCCTCGATCCTGGTCGAACTCGTACTTGTTGATGTCGTCGTAGACCTTGAACCCGGGCGGGATCGTGTAGTTCAGCGTGGCGAGGCCGCCGAGCACCGTCTCGATGATCTCGGGCCGGTTGATCGCGTAGGCGGCCGCCTGGCGGAGCGCCTTGTCCGTGTTCTGGTTGTGGAAGTTGATGTTGAAGATGCCCACGCCGGGCACGTTGAGCTGCTTGAGCCCCGCGACGTTCGCGAGTCCCGGGCCTTCGGCCGGCGGGACGCGGATGGTCAGGTCGAGCTCACCGGCTGCCAGCTGGGCGACGGAGACGTTCGACTCCTGGATCTTGTAGACGATCTGGTCGACCGGGCCGTCCTTGCCCTTCCAGTAGTTCTCCTTGGCCCTGAACGTGGCGCCGGCGGCCGAGATCGAGGTCTCGAAGTCGTATGGACCGGACCCGATCGTCACGCCGGCGGTGCCGAGGCAGAACTCGCAGGTGTGCGGCCTCGGCGCCGGTCAGGCCCTCGAGGATGTGCTTGGGCTGGATGTAGTAGACGGCGCCGGCGATGCGGCGCAGGAACGTCGCGTCAGGTGCCTTGAGCGTGATCTCGACCGTGTGGTCATCGATCTTCTTGATGCCTTCCGGGATGTTCGTCGTGCCGAGCGCCTCCGCGCCACCCTTGCACGTTGAACCACATTTCGGTCGGGATCCCGTTCTTCCACGCGGTCGGGTTCTGGGCGGCCCAGGCGATCGTCCATTCGACGTCGTCGGCCGTGACCGGCGTGCCGTCGCTCCAGACGGCCGCAGGATTCAGCTTGAAGGTGTAGACCGTCGCGTCGGGTGACGCCGTCCATTCCGTGGCGAGGTCCGGAAGGATGGTCACCTCGTCGCTGTCGACGTCGACGAGGGTGCTGAACACGATGTCCGCCATCAGCTCCTGGTTGCCCGTACCAAGGTTCGACGGGGTGGATGCTTCGGCAGGAAGTCCGAGATCCGGGAGACGCGCAGGACCGTTGGCTCTGCGGCCGCCTCCGATGGGCGGCGCGGCGGTCGCGCTGGCCGCCGGCGCCTCGCTCGCCGCGGGCGGTGCCGAAGCCGACGGAGTCGCGGCCTGGCACGCCGCGAAGAGCAGCGAGAACACAGCCAATATCGCAGGGATGCGAGCACGCATGTGAAGTCCTCCTCTGGCTCGCGCAGCATGGCGGAGCGTTCGCGCATCGTCCAACCTAACTGCGTCCCATGTCAACTGATTGCAGTCAGATTGGAAATCGTCTAGAAGGTACCGGTGAGAATTCGTCAACCGAAATGGGCTACCAGGCGCCGCCCGGGACCGGCGCCGGGCGAGGCGGCGTGGGCTGGATCGGCTGCCCGCCGCGAAGCACGAGCCGGGAGCGACGCAGCGCCGCGATGTCCTCGTCAGGCCGGCCCTCGACGACCAGGACGTCGGCGGCGAGACCTGGCACGAGGGTCCCGGTCTCCGTTTCGATGCCGAGGTGGCGCGCGGCGCGTTCGGTGGCCATCCGGATCACGTCGGCCGGTGCCAGGCCGATCCCGACATACGCCTCCAGCTCCAGGAACAGGTCCTCGCCGTAGTCCGTCAGGTTGACCCCGACGTCCGTCCCCGGGACGACCGTGACGCCCACGTCGATCAGCCGTCGCGCGTTGGCCCAGAAATCGGCCCGCCCCATCGCCCCCGGGTTCGGCTGGAGCTTGTTGATGTCGATTCCGGACTCGATCTCGGAGCGGGTGCCCGCGGAAATCGTCGGGATGGCGCGCGTGCCGCGTTCGGCCATGCCCCGGGCGACGTCCTCGTCGAACGTCCACGTCCAGTCGGGCCCGAGCATCGTGCAGTGCTGGATCGAGTCGATCCCGGCAACCGACGCGTTCCGGATGCCGGGGACGCCGTGGGCATGCGACGTGATCCGCTTGCCAAACCGATGCGTCTCGTCGGCCGCCGCCGCCAGCTCCTCGACCGAGTAGGAGCCGAACCGCGAATCGGTCCCGGGCGTCAAACCGCCACCCGTCGCCATGATCTTGATCCCGTCCGCGCCCTCCTCGTCGAGCATCCTGCGGACCATCGCGCGGACGCCCTCGACGCCGTCGGCCTCACCACCGAAGAAGTGGCAATGACCCCGCGTCTGAGTGATCGCGCGGCCGCTGATCATGAGCCGTGGCCCAAGCGACAGGCCACGCGAGATCGCGTCCCGGATCCGGTACGAGGTCATGCCCCGCGCGCCACAGTCGTACGCGGTGGTGACGCCGGCCCGGACCATCCGTTCCGACGCCGCCACGCCCCGGGCGACGAGGTCGTCGTCCGTCTCGGCGTTGAGGGTCGCGAGCGGATCGATCGTCGGCGGGAGGGTGACGTGGACGTGGGCGTCCATCAGGCCCGGCACGGCGGTCGTCGTCGGCAGGTCGATCAACCGCGCGTTCTCGGGCACGGCGACGGTGGAATCCGGGCCGGCCGCGGCAATCCGGCCGTCGATCACCAGAAGCGCGGCATCGGCGACGGGCTCCGCCCCGGTCCCGTCGACCAGGCGTCCAACGTGCAACCTGATGACGGTTTGGTGGCTTGCCGCGATCGTCATGCCGTATCTCCTGAGCGAATGGATGGTGGTTCTCTCGCCGCGGATTATCACCACGCGGCGGCAATCCGATGAGGGCGCTCCGCGCGGCCGACGACGTCAAGCTCCTGCGAAGCCTCCGGATCCCGATGCGCGACGGCGTCGTCCTGGCGGCGGATCTCTACCTTCCGGACCCGGACGGATCGCTGTCGGCGGACATGCCGGAGACCCCGATGCCGGTCGTCATGGACTACATCCCGTACCGCAAGGACGAGGTCGATCCGGCCGCGATGCGCCACTACCTCGAGCTGCCCCGGCACGGCTACGCGGTGGCCCGCATCGACATCCGGGGCACCGGCAGCTCCGAGGGCCACGCGATCGACGAGTACGTCGAACAGGAGCAGCTCGACGGCTACGACGCCGTTGAGTGGCTCGCGTCCCAGCCGTGGTGCGACGGCCACGTCAACATGCTCGGGATCTCGTATGGCGGGTTCACCGCGTTGCAGGTCGCGACCCTCCAGCCGCCCCACCTGACCTCGATCGTCCCGGTCGACTTCACCGACGACCGATACACGGACGACTGCCACTACCGGGGCGGGCTCCTGCGGATGTACTACGACCTGGGCTGGTACGGCGCCCGGATGATCGCGTGGAACGCCATGCCGCCGGACCTGGCCCTCGACGACGAGACGGCCGGGCGGGTGTGGCGAGAGCACATCGACGAGAACGAGCCGTACTACCTCGCCTGGCTGCGGCACCAGGTGGACGGACCGTACTGGCGGCAGGGCTCCGTCGCCGCCATCGCCGACAGGATCGTCTGTCCGGCGTTCCTGATCGGAGGCTGGCGCGACGGCTACCCGAACCCACCGATCCGCCTCTACGAACGGCTGGCCGGACCGAAGAAGCTCCTGATCGGACCGTGGGACCATCGCTATCCGGACGCAGCCATCCCGGGGCCGCGCATCGACCACCTCCATGAGGTCGTGCGATGGCTCGACCACTGGTGCCGCGACATCGATGACGGTGTCATGACCGAACCCCCGATCGTCGTGTACATGCAGGAGGCCGGATCACCCGACCCCGGGAGGACGGAGACGCCTGGGTCATGGCGCGCGGAGGGATCGTGGCCACCGGCGGGGGCGACGGAGCACACGCTCTGGCTGGGGGCCGACGGCGTCCTGGCGCAGGACGCTGTCACAGCTGCGCCCGGCGGGCGCGATCGCCTGGTCTACGACCCGACCGTCGGAGAGGCAGGCGGGCTGTGGTCGGGCGGCGTGCCGTTCGGGCTGCCGGGCGACCAGCGGCCGGACGAGGCGAGGTCGCTGGTCTACACGTCCGAACCGCTCGACGCCGACCTCGCGATCCTCGGCCGGCCGCGGGCGATCGTCCACCTGACGAGCAGCGCCGCGGTCATCGGCGTGGCGGCGAGCTTGTCCGATGTCGGTCCGGACGGCACCTCCAACCTCGTGGCCAAGGGGATGCTCAACGTCAGCCGTCGCGACTCGCTCACGGACCCGGCGCCGCTCGCGCCGGGCGAGCACGCCGAGCTGCGCGATCGACATCGACGCGACCGGCTGGCGGTTCCTGGCCGGTCATCGCATTCGCCTGGCGATCGCGGCGGCCGATTGGCCGAACATCTGGCCCACACCCGAACCGGGATCCCTGGACGTGTGGCACGACGCGGTCCGACCGTCACGACTCGTTCTCCCGGTCGTGCCGGCGAGCGGTTCGGCGGACGCTCCTGTGTTCCGGCCGTCGCCGTTCCCCGCGCGGCACGCGGCAGCCGCTTCGCCGGCACCCACCTGGACGGTCAGCCGGGACCTGCTGACGGGGCGCGCGATCGCGAGGGTGGGAGTCGTGACCCAGCATCGGACGCCCGAAGGCACCGTGATCGACCGGGACAGCGGCTGCGTCTGCGAGGTCCACCCGGCAAGACCCGGCGCACGTCGTCGCGCGGGGCTGGCACGCTTGCCGGAGCACCCGCCATGGGCGCACGACCGCTGCCCGGGCCGACGTCACCATCAGCTCGTCCGGGGAGGCGTTCGAGGTCAGCATCGATCTCGTTGTGACCGTGGACGACGCCGTCCATGCCACCCGCCGCTGGACCGAGTCGGTCCCGCGGCGGCTGCTCTGAGAAAACGAGGAGGCACCACCCATGGCCCAGCCAACCCCGAACCTGCACCCGGACGGACCCCTCGAGCTCGTCTCCACCCAAACGCTGTTCGAGCATCGTCCGGTGGGCCGCCGCAACGCGGCCAGCGTCGTCCGGCTCGAATCCACGGGACGGCTCCTGATGTGCTTCTCGGAGGTCGCGGGCCGTGCGCTGCAAAACCAGGCCGCGGTCATGATCACGACGTCCGACGATGACGGCGGATCGTGGTCCGAGCCACTCCCCGTGTATGCCTACCCCGGCTGGTTCTGCCTCGCGATGGGTGGCCTGGCCCGGGTCGCCGACGACAACATCAAGCTCATGCTCGGTCGAATCCTCATCGACATGTCCGTCGGGGGCACGGAACCGATGACGGGCTGGTGGGTCGCGTCGAGCACGACCCGCGATGGCGGCGACACGTGGTCCGAGCCATCGCCGGAGATCCGGCTGTTCCCGGAATGGACCGAGCTGTACGGGGCGAGCAATCCGCATCCGCTGGCCGACGGCCGCCTGCTGTGGGCCGTCATGGGCACGCTTGGCCGCGACGCCGGCTGGCATGCCGGCGTCAGCGTGAGCGATGCCGCGGGCGACCGAATTCGAGCTCCCGACGATCATTGCCCAGGAACCTGGTCGCGACTACAGCGACATCGATGTCGTCCGTCTTGACGACGGGCGCTTCCTGGCCGTGGTCCGCGAGCATCAGACGCGTCAGAGCGTCTGGTCGACCTCGTCGGACGAGGGTGCGACGTGGTCGCCGATCCGACCGACCGCCTTCAAGGGCTCGAACATCAAGCTCTTCCGCCTTCGCTCGGGCGCGGTCGTGTGCGCCTACCGTGACGAGGATCCCGAGCGGCGAGGCGTCAGCATCAGCCTGACCGACGACGCCGGCCAGTCATGGACCGAGCTCGGCCAGCTGTATGCCGCAGGGCCCGAGGCGCTCCACGAACCGGGCAGCGTGTGCGGCTACCCGGACATCGTCGACCTCGGCGACGGCGAGCTCGGTGCCGTCCTCCACAGCTACCCGACGGCCGACGGCATCCAGCTCCACTGGCTCAGGCTGCGCGATCGGACCTGACACGGGGGGCGCGAAGCCCGTCAGCCCGGTCAGATCGGGACCGCGCAGTCGACCTCCCGGTCGGCGTCGAGATAGGGCCGCAGCGGGACCTGGATGTCCGCGGCGCGATGCACCACCCCGCCGACCACGGTGAGCACGGGAACGAGCCTGGTGGGGACGGACCGGCGCACGCCGTTCGAGTCGGCGAGCTCGACCGGCGTGTCGTCGATCCGCAAGACAGTCACGTCGCCTGGGTTGCCCGGCCGAAGGGAGCCGAGGTCGCTCCGACCCAGGATCTCCGCAGGACTGGAGGTCGTGGCCGCGACCACCTCCGGCATCGACATGCCCAGGGCCAGGTACCGCGACATCGTGGTCGGCAGGTCGACGACCGGCCGTTCGATCGAGTAGCGGTGGAGGTCCGTGCTGATGGCGTCGGGGCCGAAGCCCTCGTCGAGCGCCTGCGCGGCCGTGGCCCACGAGAAGCTGCCGCAGCCGTGGCCGACATCGAACCGGACGCCGCGACGACGTGCCGCGTGGGCCTCGGGGAGGAGACGGCCGTCATCGCCCAGGATCCCGGGACCCGAAGCCGTGAACGCGTGAGTGACCACGTCGCCGGGCCGAAGGCGGGTCAGCGCGGCCCGGACATCGGCGCCTTCGGCGATGTGGGCCATGAGGCGCGTGCCGGCGAGCTCGGCCGCCCCGAGCGCGGCGTCCAGCGCCGCGTCCACGTTGGCGCCACATGCCCCGGTGCCGAGGCGGACCTTGACCCCGACCGCGACGTCGCGGTGCTCGGCGACGATCGCCGCGGTTTCGCGCGGCCGAGCGTAGCGCAGGTCCTCCAACTCGCCGACCACGGTCGTGACCAGCCCGGCCGCGGCGACGTGAACGAATGCGAGGACTCGTACGGCTGCCGGATCGATCGCGTGCCGCCGAAACTCGCCGAAGTTCGAGAACCCGGCCGTGCCGGCGTCCACGGCCGTGGTGACCCCGCCGCGCAGGTTCGCCCGGGTGTCGATGCCGTACGGGCTGCCCTCGTACCAGTGCCCGTGCAGGTCGATCAGGCCGGGTACGACGACGAGCCCCTCCGCGTCCTCGATCTGCTCGCCGGGGAGGGCCACTCGCGGGCCCGCCGGCGTCAGCGCGACGACCCGGCCGTCCTCGATCGTCACGTCGAAGCGACCGTCGATCGCCTGGGCCGGGTCGATCACCCGACCACCCCGGAGGGTCAGAACCGGCATCAGATCCTCCTGCGCGTCCGCGACGGACGTGGCCTGCCGTACGATCCGAACCTTGCGGATCCGCGGAGCCGCCATCCTACCGACCGACAGGGAGCGGCATGACGATCTACTCGAGCCTCGGTGTCAGGACCCTCGTGAACGCGCGTGGCAACGCGACCCTGGCTGGCGGGACCCTGATGGCGCCCGAGGTCATCGACGCGATGACCCAAGCAGCCCGGTCGTTCGTCAGGATCGGCGACCTCCAGGATGCGGCCAGCCGCCAGATCGCCGACCTGACCGGGGCCGAGGCCGGCTATGTCACGACCGGCGCCGCGGCGGCCTTGACGCTCGGGGCCGCCGCGATGCTCACCGGGCTCGATCCCGACCGGATGGACCAGCTGCCCGAGACCGGCGACGGCCCGAACGAGATCGTGGTCCAGCACACGCATCGCAACCCGTACGACCACCTGGTGCGCGCATCGGGTGCCAGGCTCGTCGAGTTCGGCGATGACGCGGGTGCGACGGCGTCACAGATGACGGCCGGCATCGGTCCGGCGACCGCGGGCGCGTTCTTCTACGGCCAGGCCGAGGCAACCGGGTTGCCGTTCCACGTGTTCGCCGCCACCGCGCACGCTGCAGGCTTGCCGGTCCTCGTCGATGCCTCGATGAGCCTGCCGCCGCGTTCGAACCTTCGGCGGTTCATCGCCGAGGGCGCCGATCTCGTCGCCTTCAGCGGCGGCAAGACGGTCGGGGGTCCCCAGGCCTCCGGGTTCCTGGCCGGCCGGCGTGACCTGCTCATCTCGGTCGGGCTGCAGCAGCAGGACATGGACGTCCTTCCGGCCACCTGGGCGCGTCGCTCGCTGCTCGAGACGGGCACGTCTGACGCGGCCGCCTCAGCACGGCATCGGGCGATCGATGAAGACCGGCAAGGAGGAGATCGTGGGCCTGATGGTGGCCCTCAGCCGGTATGCCGAACACGACGAGGTCGAGGTGGTCCGACGCTGGACGACGCTCACTCAACGGATGGCCGACGCGCTCGGCAGGATCGCCGGGCCTCACCGCCCATGCCGAACCGGCACAGGATGACGGCCGGCCGGTCCCGATGACGATCGTGACGGTCGACGCGAGCACGTTTGGCCGGACGGCCGTCGAGATCGTCCAGGCGTTCGAGGCGATGGACCCGATCGTCATGCTCGGCGACCACGACGCGGAACGAGGCATCCTGCGGATCGATCCCGAGAACCTCGACGAGACGTCGGCCGACCTCGTGATCGAGGCGTTCCGCAGCCTCGCTCGGCTAGGTCAGACCAGGGCGCGACCGTCCCGGACGACCGGGAGGCCGCCCTGGATGACATCCCGGGGCCGCCGAAGGGCGGACAGGTCCTCGATCGGGTCGCCATCCACCGCAACGAGATCGGCCACCAGGCCGGGTTGGATCGCGCCGATGGTGCCCGCCAGCCCGAGGGCTTCGGCGGCATCGAGCGTGATCGACGCGATCGCCCGCCACGGCTCGAAGCCAAGAAGCCGCGCGTAGACCTGGGCGCTGCAGGCGACCGAATCGAAGGTCACGATGGGCATCCCCATCCCCATGCCGCCAATGAACCGGACGCCTCGATCGGCCATGTCGCGCATGAATTCGAGGCGCGGCTCGAGCTCGCTTGGCACGTCGGGCAGCGCCCAGTGCTCGAATTCGGGCTTGTCGGGCAGCCCGGCGTCGTGGTGCTCGCGGTGCAGCTCCACCTCGCCGATCGTCGGGTCGACCCAGATCCCGCGCTCGGCGATCCGCGCTGCGACCCCTGGGTCGTAGTCATACGCGACGTCGCGAACCGGATGCTCCGTCCACCAGACACCGCCGTGGATGATCGTGTCCACCCCGGCCTCGACGCAGATACGGTTGCTTGCGGCGGTGAGGGAATGGGCGAGGACGGGCAGCCCCAGGCGGTGCGCTTCGGTGACGGCCGCCTTCATGGTCTCGAGGCCGTATTGCTGCGAACGCGGGTTCGATGTCGGGGTGTAGCCGCCGCCCGAGGCGATGATCTTGATGACGTCGACGCCCAGGCCTCGACGCTCGCGGACCCGGCGCACCACCTCGTCGGTCGTGTCGGCCTCCGCGCCGAGGAACCAGTAGTGACCCGCCGTGGTCGTGATCGGAGCGCCGGCGACGAGCAGGCGGGGCCCGGCGGTCACCCCATCGCGGATCGCCGACCGGATCGCCAGGGCGACCTCGTCGCGACTGCCCGTGTCCCGGGCGGTCGTCGCGCCAGAGATGAGCAACCGCCGCATGTTCGCCGTCGCGCGGATGAGCATCCGCTCCACCGGTTCGGGACGGGCGATGTCCCGGTAGTCGAGCGACGACGGGTAGTGCATGTGGACGTGCGTCTCGACGAAGCCGGGGAGCAGCGAGGCTGAGCCGAGGTCGTGCACCTCGTGCGTGACGCCCGCGTCGGTAGGCAGCTCGGCCTGCGCAACGATGCCCTCGATCCGGTCCCCCGCGACGAGCACGGCCGTTTCCGGCAGCCATCCGTCGAGGGCCGGCCGGGCGACGCGGGCCGCGAGAAAGAGGCGCCTGGTTGCCACGATCGTCGATAGAGTAGCGGCCCCACCCGGGCACAACGACGGAGGAACCCGCGATGTCCAAGCCGAAGGTCCTGGTCACCGGTGCGAACGGCCTGGTCGGGGGCCTCGTGCTCCGTGACCTCAGCGATCGCTACGAGTTCAGCGGGCTGAGCCGGCACCCGGTCGAAGGAATCCCGTACACGACGGCATCGGTCACGGACCTCGACGCCGTCCGCCGAGCCGTCGCTGGGGTGGACATGGTGCTCCACCTGGCCGGAGAGACCAAGAACGACGACAACTGGGACGACCACTTCCAGGTCACGGCCGGCGGCACGATCAACGTCCTCCGGGCGTCCGCGGACGCCGGTGTCAGCCGGGTCGTGTTCATGAGCACCGGCAGCACGATGTGCGGGTGGGAGTGGGACGACGCCCTGCCGTATGGCCGCCTCGCCCGGGGCGACCGCAGCCTGCCCGAGTGGGACCTGCTGGACTACCGGACACCACCCCGACCCGACAGCCCGTATGGCGTTGCCAAGCTCTTCGGTGAAGCTGCCGCCCGATGGTTCTCGGATCGGACACCGCTCAGCGTCCTCGTCATCCGTCTCGGCGCCGTGCTGGCATCGAACCGGCCCCAGCTGATCCGCCACTTCCCGGGCTTCCTGGCCCAGGAGGACGCGGTCCAGATGATCGATCGCTGCCTGTCCGCGCCGCCGACGGTCCGGTTCGGGATCTTCGATGCGATCTCGGAAAACAGCCTCCGGTGGCGAGATACCACGCCGGCCAAGGACGTCCTCGGCTGGCAACCGACAGGGTCCTCGGATCGCTTCGATCCATCCGAGCTCACACGCTGAGTGGTCTTGCGTTTGCAGCCACGGTGTAACTTACGGCCGGTGTTACCATCTCGCTTGCGAGGCCGCGGCGCAGCCTGCCCCTGCGGTCGATCGCACGAGGACCCTGGAGGAGGGCGGCCCGTGGCCAAACTAAGTCCATCGCGCCCGCGTTTCGGCATCCTGCTCGTCACCGTCATCCTGCTGCCACTGCTGGCGGCGTGCGGCGGTGCGACCACGTCATCTGCTCCGCCCGCGGCTAGCGCCCCGGCGGCAAGCGCCCCAGCGGCGAGCGAGCCCGCAGCCAGCGAGCCCGCCGCGAGCGGCGGCATCATGACCGCGGCCTGGATCGGGCCGTGTTGTCTCGATGTCGACACCAACAACCCGCTGTCCGCCGGTGGCGACGCTCACTGGTGGAACAAGATCTACGGCCGGCTGGTGACCTACTCGGTCGCCAACGGCGCGTACGACGAGTTGATCCCCGAGCTGGCCGAGTCCTGGACCACCAGCGAAGACGGCCTGACCTGGACGATCAAGCTCCGTGACGGCGTCCTGTGGCACGACGGCGAGCCGTTCACGGCCGACGACGTCGCGTATTCCATCGAGGCCTGCGTGAACCCCGCCGGTGGCGGGTGCTCGAACGCCGGGACCCTGACACCCGTGGCGGGTGTCGCGGAGTACCAGGCCGGGACAGCCGACACGATCTCGGGTCTCAACGTGGTCGACCCACTGACGATCGAGATCACCACCTCGGCCCCCAATGCCAACCTGATCTCCGGCTTCGCCGAGACCTGGATGGTCCCGAAGCACTCGCTCGGCGAGATCCCGATCGAGCAGCACAAGGACAGCGACTGGTGGACGACCCAGGCGATCGGCACCGGTCCGTTCAAGTGGAAGACCTACACGCCGGGACAGTCGATCGAGCTCGAGCGCTTTGACGACTACTGGCGCGGCGCCCCGATCCTCGACGGGATCATCCGCCGGCAGTTCCAGGATCCGGCCACCGCGCTCCTCGCGTTCGAGGCCGGTGAGATCGACTTCACCTACGTGACCGGCGACGAAGTTGCCCGCATGCGTGAGAGCACCATCGGGACGATCTTCGAAGGCCCGTCCGGCGTGGACAACGAGATCTCCTTCGGCCGGGCACGTCTGCCTGAGTTCGACAACGTCGACGTCCGCCAGGCGATGCTGATGGCGGTCGACCGCCAGTCGATCATCGACAATATCTACGGTGGGGCGGCGCAGCTCGTGCCCTGCCTCTACGGCCTCCCGAACCTGACCGGCGACGTCCAGCCGCAGCCCTACGATCCAGCCGCCGCCAAGGCGCTGCTCGACGGCTCAGGCGAGACGTTCAAGGACGAGTACATCTTCGACACGTACTACAACGACCCGCTGTCGGCCAACGTCATGACGGCCATCCAGCAGAACTGGGCGGACAACCTCGGCATCAACGTCAAGCTGCAGCCGATGGATCCCGCCGCCTGGACGACCCGGTACTACGACGAAGGCGCATCGGACATCTCCTTCGCCGGTGCGGCAAATGGCCCCACGGGCCAGCGCGCGTTCACGTACTTCCATACGTCCGCCAAGTATCCGAACGGCGGCAACGGGTTCAAGGGATACAGTTACGACATCCCCGCCCTCGACGCCGCCCTCGAGGCGGCGAACGAGGAGTTCGACAAGGCCGCACAGGACGCCCTCTACGCAGAGGCGTGCCAGATCATGCACGACGAGCTTCCGTGGCTGTTCATGTGGCAGACCGTCCGGTACCACATCGTCAGCAACAAGCTCCACAACGTGATCCTCATCCCCGCAGCAGGCGGCGGCTCGTACTACGATGCCGTCGAAACCTGGACCAAGGATCCGGCGTAACCGTCACACGGTCCGGATAAAGCCAGGGGGCGGAGGCCGAGCCTCCGCCCCCTTACGCTGCTCAACCCTTTCGCGAGGACCATGGGCACCTTCATCATCCGCCGACTGCTGATCAGCATCCCGGTCTTCTTCGGGATCACCGTGCTCGTCTTCGTGTTCGTGGCGATCGCCCCTGGCGATGCCGCGTCGGCCCTGATCCGGCCGGACCAGGCGGCGGACCCGGCGATCCGCCAGGCGATCATCGAGCGGTACGGGCTGGATCAACCGATCCCGATCCGGTATGTCCGGTGGTTGACCACGACGCTCCAGGGCGAGTTTGGCTACACGATCGTCGGCGGACAGGCCATCGCGCCGCTCATCGGCCGATCGTTCCTGGCGTCGCTCGTGCTGGTCGGCACCGGCCTGGTCGGCGGGATCCTCGTGGGCGTCCCGCTGGGTGTCCTGTCCGCGGTGCGACAGTATTCCAAGCTCGATTTCGGCCTGACCTTCGTCACGTTTCTGGGCATCTCGATGCCGTCGTTCCTGCTGGGCATCGGTGGCCTCTGGCTCGTCGGCCTCCAGCTCGGACTCGTCCCGATCGCGGGGATGGTGACGCCGGGCCAGCCGTTCGACCTGATCGACTTCCTGCGGCATCTCGTGCTGCCGGCGACCATCCTCGGCTTTGCCTTCGCGGCGCAGTTCATGCGCTACACCCGGGCCTCCATGCTGGAGGTCATCAACGCCGACTACGTGACGACCGCACGCGCCAAGGGACTGCCGCCGCGAACCGTGATCACGCGACACGCGTTCCGCAACGCCATGATCCCGGTGATCACGCTGATCGGCCTCTACATCCCGGAGATGATCGGCGGGGCCATCGTCCTCGAGCAGGTCTTCAGCTGGCCGGGACTGGGGCAGCTGGCCGTCGACAGCGTGACGTCGCGCGACTTCAACGTGATCATGGGGATCACGATCGTGCTCTCGGTCTTCGTGCTCCTGTCGAACCTGCTGAGCGACGTCGCCTATGCCTTCGCCGATCCTCGGATCAGGCTCTCCTGACGTGACGCAGCTCGAGATCGGAGCAACCGGGCCGACCCAGGTCGTCGCCGGTCCCGCCGACTCTCCGTCCCGTCGAGCGATCCGGCGGTTCCTCCGACACCGACTCGCGTTGCTCGGGCTGGCCACGATCATCGTGATCGTGATCCTCGCCATCCTCGGCGACAGCGAGGCGGCCACCCGCCAGAACCTGAAGCTCGGGTTCACCAACGCCCCGCCCGGCAACGGCTTCCTGTTGGGGACGGACGCGCTGGGTCGCGACGTCCTGGCGCGGACCCTGGTCGGGGGCCGGATCTCCCTGCTCGTCGCCCTCGTGTCGGTCGCCATCGCGACGCTGATCGGCACGACCGTCGGTGTCCTCGCGGGCTACCTGGGCGGCAAGGTCGACATGGTCCTGATGCGGTTCGTGGACATCGTGCTCAGCTTCCCGCAGATCGTGATCCTGCTGCTCATGGCGGCCTTGGTGGGACCCGGGCTGGTCACGCTCGTCGTGATCATCGGCGCCGTCACCTGGTCACGCGGCGCGCGGATCGTCCGGGGACAGGTGCTGGCCCTTCGTGAGTCGACGTTCATCGAGGCTGCGCGCGTCATCGGCGTGTCGGACGGCCAGATGATGCGCTCGCACATCCTGCCCAACATCATCGCGCCGCTCGTCGTGTTCGCCACGTTCGGTGTCGCGACCGTCGTGATCTTCGAGGCGAGCCTGTCCTACCTGGGCCTCGGGGTCCAGCCGCCCACCCCGAGCTGGGGGAACATGCTCAACCTGGCGCGGTCCGTGACGGTCCTCGAGCGGTACACCTGGCAGTGGATTCCGCCGGCCACGTTCATCGTGCTGATGGTCCTCGCCGTCAACTTCGTCGGCGACGGGTTGCGCGACGCCTTCGACCAACGAGCGACTTCCGAGCGGTAGGCGGCGCTGGACGCCCGACCCACGCGTTGTCCGCGCCGACGCCTGGGCCTCCGCCGGGAACGTCGCCCTTACCCCAGCGTTACGTGGCGCCCGGACCTGGCTGACTCGTAGGCGGCGTCGATCAGCTCGAGGGCGTTCACGAGCGCATCGCCGTTGGCCTGCGGCTCGCGGCCTTCACGGATCGAATCGAGGAGGTCGCGCACAGCCGCGCGACCGCTGGCGCCATAGCCAGGCGCCGGGGGCACCTCGAACATCGTCTGTTCCTCGTGCACGAATCCATCGGCCCCCGCGCTCAGCAGGACGAGCGAATCGTCGAGGCCGAGCTCGATGGACCCATCCAGGCCGCGCAACGCCAGACGGCTGCGATAGCCGCGTGCCGGCAGCGCGTAGGCGTGATGGACCGTGCCGACCGCGCCGCCGGCGAACCGCAGCGCGACGGACGCGACATCCTCCACGGCAAGTCCGGGCGACCCGACCCGCCCGGTCATCGCGCTGACTTCGACCACCGGTTCGTCGACGAGCCAGAGCAGGCAATCCAGGTCGTGGATCCCGAGCCAGCTCAGGATTCCTCCGCCGGCCTGGACGGGGTCGAACAGCGGGTTCGCCGGGTCCCGCAGGCGCACCGACGATGCGGCGAAGACCGCCTCTGCCGTGATCAGGGGCCCGAGTCGACCGGCCGCGACCAGCTCGCGACCAAGTCGTGCGGCCGGGGAGTAGCGCCGGGTGAGGCCGACCCCCGCCCGCACGCCGGCTTGACGCACCGTCTCGAACGCGTGCCGTGCCTCGGCCGCCGACCGGGCCGCGGGCTTGTCGATCAGTTGGTGGATCCCGGCCCGGGCCAGGTCTTCGATGGCCCTGGGCGCGGCGGCATTTGGCAGGGTCACGAGGGCGAGGTCCAGGTCGTGCCGGCTGATGAGGTCCTCCAACCGCGTCTCGACCGGGATCGCCCGATAGGCCTCGCCGAGGCCGGCCCGGAGCGACGGATCATGGTGGGTGGGGGCAAGCGCCCGCCCGCGCTCGGGATCGGGGTCATAGAGCGCGACGATCTCGAGCTCGTCGGGGAAGCCCTCGATGGTCTCGACCCAGCCCGTGACGTGATAGTGGTTCAGGCCGACGACACCAACCCGGAGATGGCGGACGGGGTCAGGCGCAGGTCCGGACACGGTCGCTCCTCAGCCCGCGCCGGACGGGTCCGGTCGGAACGCGAGCGTCGCCCGGATCGTGGCAAGGATCGCCGGCATAGCCTGGCGCAGCGCGTCCGGACCGACCGCTTGGGCCAGGTCCGCGTGCCCGGCTTCGGCGAGCATCGCAGGGACGTCCGCCAGGCGCCCCTCGATCCAGGCGAGCGGATCGGCTTCGATCCGTGGATCGCCAACCCGCTCGCACGGCACGAGGCTGGTGAACGTCGGGTGGTAGTGCGCGGCATCGAATGCCGTTGCGCTCCCGACGGTGGTGAACAGGTCGGCCCGCCAGATCGGCTCCTCGATCGACCAGAAGACGGCGTCGCGTCGCGACGGAACCGGTGGAACCGGCGGCTTCGTCTCACGAACACGCCGGAGCTCCACGCGACAGCCCGTCTCACGGGTGCCGTCGGCTTGGGTCTCCTCCCAGTACTCGGTCGTCGCCGCAATCGGCCCGACGATCACCGCGCTCCGCATGCTCGCCTCTACCTCCAGTTCGCGCCCTTCGCCGTCCGCGGCGAGCACGCCGATTGTTGACAATCTACGATATGGGGGACGTCATCCCAGGGTCTCCACGGAGTGTCGCATGAGCAACCGTCCGGTCGTGGTCATCCCGGCTCCAATCGACGTGATGGACTGGGTCTACGACGTCGAGCGAAGCATCCTCGAGCCACTCGGGATCGAGCTGGTCGTGCCGGCGTCGCCCGAGGAGGCCGCGGCGCGGATGCCCGACGCCGACGTCATCTTCACGTCGAGCCCGCTGACGGCCGCCGACATCGCGACGTTCCGCAACTGCGTGGGCATCGTCTGCTACAGCGTCGGAATGGACTACGTCGACGCCAAGGCCGCCGCGGCACAGGGGATCCCGGTCTGGAACTGCCCCACGTCGAACAACGAGGAAGTCTCCGACCACGCCGTGCTGCTGATCCTGGCCGCGCAGCGCCGGTTGCTGAAGTTCGCGACCGCCGCCCGCGACGGCGACTGGGATGTCTACCAGTGGCCGGAGCTCACGCAGATCCACCGTCTCGCAACGCGCACGGTGGGGATCGTGGGCCTGGGCCGGATCGGCCATCTCGTGGCCCGCAAGCTGCACGGGTTCCGCCTCACGGTCATCGCGCACGACCCGTTCATCTCGGGCACGCCCGATCCCGAGGTCGAGCTCGTGTCGCTCGACGAGCTATGCGAGCGTGCGGACATCGTGGTGTCATGCGCCGCGCTGACCGACACGTCCCGCGGCCTGATCGATGCGCCGACCATCGCCAAGATGCGTCCGGGCGTCATCGTGGTCAACGTGTCCCGGGGCGGCGTCGTCGTGGAGGATGCCCTCGCCGACGCGCTCGAATCAGGCCACGTGGCGTACGCCGCCCTCGACGTCCGAAGCCCGGAACCGCCGGACCCTTCAAACGACCGGATCACCCACCTGCCTAACGTGCTGCTCACGCAGCACATCGCCGCAAGTTCGGTCGAGTCCGTCGCGGGCCTCCACGTCGAGGCCGCGAACCAGATCCTCGCGCTGCTCAGGCAGGCCGGCCGGCTGCCGGCGGCCTGACCCGGGCCGAAGCCAACCGCCTAGAGGTCGCGATGGCCCGCTACCCGAGCACGGTCATGGTCAGCATCGTCTGTCCCTGGGATGACGACGAGCGGCTCGACGAGGCCAGCTTCCGGCGTGCCACGCGCCACGCGCTGGCGTCCGGGTTCCGGCACCTGTACGTGTTCGGCACGGCCGGGGAAGGTTACGCGGTGGACACCGGCCGGTTCCGGGACGTGGCTGCGTTGCTCTGGGACGAGACGACCGGGACGGACGCGCAGCCAATGGTCGGGGTCATCGGGTTGTCGACGGCCAATGTCGTGGAGCGCCTCGGCGTCGCGCACGATCTCGGGTTCCGCGCCTTCCAGATCTCGTTGCCGAGCTGGTCGCCGCTGGCCGACGCCGAGGTCCTCGCCTACTTCGAGGCCGTCTGCGGATCGTTCCCCGATTCCGTCTTCATGCACTACAACACGGTCAAGTCGGGCCGGCTGGTGACTGGCGTCCTCTACCGCCGGGTCGTCGACCGGATCCCGAACCTGGTGGCCACCAAGACCATGACGAGCGATCTGGGCGTGGTCGCCGGTGTCGTCCGCGAGGCCCCGGAATTGATGCACTTCCTGACGGAGCAGTCGATTGCGTACGGCGGGTTGTTCGGGGAGGTGGCGCTGCTCGGAACGTTCGCGGCCCTCGCGCCGGGTCAGTCCTGGGCCCTGCTCGACGCGGTCCAGAAGGGCCGGCCTGCCGAGGCGGCGGAGATCGGGTCGTGGTTCGAGCGCCTCAACCACACGGTGTTCGATGCGCTGATGGTCGACCGCCGGGTGGACGGCGCCTACGACAAGACGATCGAGAAGCTCTCGAAGGGGATGGCCGCGTTCCCGCTGCGCATGCTGTCGCCGTACCGGACCGTCTCCGAGATCGAGTTCGAAGAGACATGGAGCCGCCTGTCGGAAGCCTTCCCGGAGCTCGTGTGATCGTCGATTCGCACGTCTACTGCTTCGTGTCACCCGACGAGCCGGCCGGGCACCCGAGCGCCGAAGCCCATCTTCGCGAGGTCCAGGTCTTCCACGCGCTGCACCATCAGCCAGCCTGGCGAACGAGCGATCGCGGACCGTCGGACGCCCGGCGCCTGCTGGATCCGACGGACGACGATCCGCTGCGAGCTGCCGGCGACACGGCGTTCCGGGTGGACCGCGTCCACAACCGGTTGACCTGGACGCTCGACGGCGAAGACCACGCGAAGCAGATCTACCCGCCGAACCTGCACGACGTCGCGTTTGGTCCGGGCAGCTGCATCGGCGAGATGGACTACGCCGGGGTGGATGCCGCGCTGCTGCACGTCGATCGGGCCCTTGGGCTCGACGTGGCGTATCTCGCCGACTGCGTCAGGCGCTACCCGGGACGCCTCTACTCGATGACGCCAGTCGACGAAGCGGCTATCGGCCGGGACACGGACCGGGTGCTTCGAGAGCTGGACGAGGCCATCCGGATCCACGGCCTGCATGCCATCAAGTTCATCCCCGAGTACGCCTACCGAACCGGGAGCGAAGCCTGGGACGACGGCCCGTTCCGTCCATTCTGGGAGCTGGCCACCAGCCTGGGCGTGCCGATCTTCTTCACGCTCGGCGCGGCGCCTGGCTTCGACGACGAGCGCGAGGGATTCCTCGCCGAGCTCGCGATCCTGCAGCGCTGGATGGCGCGGTATCCGGACGTGACGGCGAGCGTCACCCATGGCTTCCCGTATCGGGCGTTCCTCGATGGTGATCGCATCGTGCTCCCCGACGAGATCTGGGAGCCATGGCAGAACCCGCGGCTCAACCTCGAGGTCAGCTTTCCGGTCCGTCTCGGGGACCTGTTCGATTACCCGTATCGTGAGGTCTGGCCGACGCTCGAAGCGATGCTCCGGCACGTCGGTTCGCGCAACCTGCTGTGGGGCACTGACATGCCGTTCCAGAACCGGTTCTGTACCTATCGCCAGTCGCGGCGCTGGATCGAGACCTGCGGCTTGCTGTCGCCGGCGGAGCTGGACGACGTCATGGGCGGCACGTCTGCCAGGCTCCTTGGCATCGCCGGGGCGGCGGCATGACCGACGCGCCACGGCCGGGCTGGGCGACCGTCCTCGAGCTCGCCCCGGACCGGTCGGTCGTCGCCGGCTCCAAAACGGACCTCGCCGACGCGATCCGGCGCGGCGCCGACCTTCGGATCTATACCGAGTTCCTCTACGAGGAGCACATCCTGCCAGGGGGTGGCCACCCGACCTGGAGCGGCCCGATCCGGGAGGTCATCGACTTCCGCGAGACGATCCTCGTCGATGACGCGTACGTCGCCGCGATCACGACCCTGCGCCAGCCGCTCGAGCCGCCGCACGGCTTCAACGGCACGGACCCCAAGATGTCGTTCTTCATGTACACGATGGACGGCGAACAGGCGCTCGCCAACCTCGTCCTGGGTGACGCACCCGCGCACGCGGCACCCGGGCAGCGAACCGTCGAACCCACCCCGGCCGACATGCCGAAGATGGGCGCACAGGAGTTCTTCGACGTCGGGACGACCGGGCCGTCGCGGAACTTCGTGTACGACATGGAGACGTACCGCTTCATCGTGCGTGACGAGTGGCAGGAGGTCCTCGCCCACGACGCCGATGGCCGGGTGACGTCGGGCTCGTTCGACGCCCTCGAAACTGCACAGATCGCCGGTCGTGAGATCAAGGTTGGGATCACGGACCTCGGAGCCGACCGCGCGTCGCCGGGGACCGACGCGTCGCCGCACGAGGTATTCACGCTCGTGGGGTCCGGCTTCCTCCATGTCCGGGCGGGCCTCTACGTCACGCTGACGCATCCCCTGGTCAGGATCGCTCCCAGGATCCCGATCCGCTATCGCACCGGGAACTGGGACGTGGCGTGGGTCTTCCTCCGAACCGATGGGCAGGCCCACGTGCGCCGGATCGATCCGTACACCCGGGCATGGGAGGATGTCCCGGCGCGCTTCGGCTGCCGCTGGTTCGTCCGCTAGCCGAGCCGGCCGGGCGGTCGAGCTCGTCTGCCGGTCAGGCGACCGCCGCCCCGACCACGCCGGGCACACCGCACGCCAGGAGCATCTGGCGTGCCTGCTCGCGGTACAGGGGCCGGACGTCGCGGGTCGGCGGCCTCGATCGGCTGGAGTCGAGCCCGACGAGCTCCATGCACAGCTTGTCGAGATAGCCGTCGCCCGAGGTGTACGACTCCATCTCGGACCAGAGGGCCATGAACGGCATGCACACCCGGATCATCTCGCGCTGCGCCTCGGCGTATTCGCCGCGCTCGAGCATCTGCCACAGCGCGACGGCCCATTGCGGCCAGTAGTTGCCCTGGTGGATCTCGATCGAACGGGCGCCGAGGATGTGGCTGGTCACGTAGCGCATCTGGTTGTCGATGATCGCGAACCGATCCGAGAAGCGGCTCACGATCTGCTCGAAGGCCATCGCCCCGGAGTCGGGGGTCGACCACTTGAGGCTGACGACGTTGGGGACCTCCGCCAGGCGCTCGACCATGGCGCCGGACAGGCCAAGGCTCGTCCAGAACGTGTTGTAGACGATGAGGCCCACGTCCGCGGCGTCGGCCGCGGCGACGATGTGTTCCTCGAAGTCGCCCTCGGTATGACCGAAGTAGAACGGCGGCGAGACCTGCAGGAAGTCCGCGCCGACGCGCTCGGCCGCCTTCGCCAAGGCGATCAGCTCGCGCGTGCTGGTCGTCTGGCCGCCCATCGCGATCGGCACCCGTCCCGCGGCCTCGTCGACGACCGCTTCCGCGACGGCGATTCGCTCGTCAAAGGACAGCGTCGAGAAGTCCCCGGCCGCCCCACCGGCCAGCAGGACCGCGTTGCCCGTCGTCATGCCACCATCGATCAGGAACCGAACGTGACGTCGGATGGCGTCCAGGTCGACCTCGAGATCGGGGTCGCGGAACATCGTCGGGATGGTCACGTAGCAGCCCTGGAGGCGGCTTTGGCGCGTCGCCGTGTTCATCCGGGCGGTCTCCTCAAGCGTGGGCGACCAGCGTAGCGACTCGCATGGTCGTCGGTCGGTCGACAGCGACAGTTCACAGGAGCGGCGCTCTGTACACTCCTCCTGAAATGACCATGGCAGGAGCGGCGCTCGACGATCTCCTCGAATCGCCGACCTTCGTCGCCGACCCATACCCGGTCTTCGCGCGGCTTCGCGAGGAATCGCCGGTTCACTGGGTCGAGCGATGGGGCTGCTGGCTGCTGACCCGGGCCGAGGACATCGAGACCTCGATCCGTGACACGCGCCGGTTCTCGAGTGCCGATCGGGTGACCCGGGTGATCGAGCGCATGCCCGGCTGGGACTCGGGCGCGTTCGCCGCGCTACACGAGAACTTCGCGGTCGGGATGGCCCAGACGGACCCGCCCGACCACACCCGGGTTCGGGGCCTGGTCAGCTCGGCGTTCACGCCACGCCGGGTCGAGAACCTGCGAGCTCGTGTCGCAGAGCTCGTCGACGGCTACCTGGATCCCCACATGGACGGCGGCCGGATCGAGCTGGTCGCCGACCTCGCCCATCCCCTGCCGGCGGTCGTCATCGCCGAGATGGCTGGCTTCCCGGTCGCCGATCGTGACCGCTTCCGCGCCTGGACGTATCGGATCAACGGCTTCTTCTTCCAGTCGGGCACGGCGGACCCGATCGCCGCGGCCGATGCCGACGCCGCGGTCCGGGAAGCTCGCGCCTGGATCCACGACCTCCTCGAGGAGCGCCGGGCGAACCCGACGGACGATTTGCTGAGCGCGCTCGTGGCGGCGGACATCCAGGGTGGCCGCCTGACCGAGGCCGAGCTGCTGAGCACGGCCATCACCCTGTTTCTCGGGGGTCACGACACGACGACCCAGCTCATCGCGCTGGGCATGAGCGCGCTCGTGCGGCACCCCGACCAGCTGGACCTGCTCCGCGCGCGGCCGGAGCTCGTCCCCGCCGCCGTCGAGGAAATGCTTCGGTACGACGCCCCGTTCCAGATGAACCTCAGGTACGTCACGGAGGACATCGAGCTTCGGGGCGAGACCGTCCGGGCGGGCGACCTGGTCCGGCAGGCCCTGGGAGCGGCCAACCGCGACCCGGCGAGGTACGACGATCCCGATGTCTTCCGGATCGAGCGTCCGCCGGCCCGCCACCTCAGCTTCGGGCTGGGCCATCACTTCTGCCCCGGGGCGCCGCTCGCGAGGCTGCAGGCGCAGATCGCCGTCGAGACGATGCTCCGGCGGCTTTCCGGTCTCCGGCTCGATCCCGATCGCGACCCGGACCCGGACGTTCGGAGCGACGTCACGAACCGGGGCCTGCGGTCGCTCCACCTGGCGTTCGATGCGCCGTAGCCGGCGTGCCCACCAAGGTGACGTGGCGACCGCTCGCCGGCGGGCACCCGCCCCGATCAGGCCGGCTCCAGCAGGTCCTGCTCCTGCGCGATGAGCAGCCGCGCCGTCTGTTCGATGTGGGCGCTCAGGGCTGCTGCGGTCCCATCGGCATCGCCGGACTCCACGCGATCGAGGATCGCCCGGTGCTCCGCGACGATCGTGTCGAGACTCCGCGCGCGACCGGCGGTCGTTACGCCGCGCACGAGCACCATGTCGCGCAGCGTGTCGACGTATTCGGCGAGGCGGCGGTTGCCCGACGCGATCATCAGGGCCCGATGAAACTGGCGATCGTGGACCCACAGGCGGGCGACATCCGCGGATTCGGCCGCCCGCTGCATCGAGGTGAGATGGCTGCGGAGTCCCTTGACCTCGACCGGGAGCATCCGGCCAACGGCCCGGCGCGCCGCGGGCACCTCGAGCATCAGCCGGATCTCGAAGATCTCCTCGAGGTCGTGGATCGACGTCCCGAGGATGCGCACGCCGCGATTCCGCTCGAACCGAACCATTCCTCGCGTGGCGAGTTCGATCAGGGCCTCGCGGACAGGCGTCCTCGAGACCTGGAGGGTCTCGGCGAGGTCCGATACCGAATAAAGCTCGCCCGAGACGAGCTCACCGCCGATGATCGATGCGCGGACCACCTCGAGGACTTCCTGCGTGCGCGACGGGCGCACGCTGATCGGTCCGAGGCCGGTTTCCGACCGGCGTCGGGAACCGCTTCGCGAACCCCGTGGTGGCGGCGTGGAATCGCTTGACACTGCCATGTTGCATGTAGCATGTTACTCACTCCGGATACCCCCGCAAGAGGTGCGAATGCCCGGCGTCGCAATGACCATGGCTGGCCCCTCGGAATCGGTGTTCACCTGGGGCGCGCCGCCACTCGTGTTCGGCCGCGGTGCCTTCGATGAGATCGGTCAGCATGCCCTGAGCCTCGGGCTCCGTCGGCTTGCCATCGTCACCGATCCGGGTCTCGTCGGGCTTGGACTGGCCGAGCGAGCCAGCGGGCTGCTCGAAGAGGTCGGGATCACGTCAGCATCGTTCACGGACGTCCACATCGAGCCAACGGACAGTTCCCTCGAGACGGCAGGAGCCTGGGCCCGTGACACGCGCCCGGACGGCTATCTCGCGATCGGCGGCGGGTCGGTGATCGACACGGCCAAGGCGATGAACCTGCTGGCGACCAACGATGGCGACCTGACCGAGTACCTCAACCCACCGATCGGGGCCGGGCGAGCGCCAACGCGACCCCTGTCGCCGATGATCGCGGTGCCCACGACCGCGGGCACGGGCGCCGAGAGCACGCCGGTGTGCATCGTCGGGATGCACGCCCTGCATCTCAAGACCGGGATCAGCCATCCGGCCCTCCGTCCGCGTCTCGCGATCGTCGACCCGCTGCTGACGGCGAGCCTCCCCCGCAGCGTGACCGTCGCGAGCGGCATGGACGTCCTCTGTCATGCCCTCGAGTCGTACACGGCGCGGCCGTTCGACCAGCGTCCGCGTGCCGGTGGCCCCGTCGGCCGGCCCGCCTACAACGGCGCCAATCCCGATCAGCGACATCTGGGCGACTGAGGCGCTGCGGCTCCTGGGGCGCTGGTTCCGCCGGGTCGTCGAACAACCCGACGACCTCGACGCGCGCGAGGCGATGATGCTCGCGGCCACGTTCGCCGGCATCGGGTTCGGCAACGCCGGGGTGCATCTACCGCATGCCTGCGCCTATCCGATCGCCGGGCTCGTTCGCGAGTACCACGCCCCCGGCTACCCGGGGTCGGAGCCACTCGTTCCCCATGGCCTGGCGGTCGTGGCGACGGCCGCGGCGGCGTTCCGGTTCACGTTCCCTACCGGCCCAGATCGCCACGTGGAGGCAGCCAGGATGCTCGGCCACGAGCATCGAGGCGAGCCCGTCGAGGCGTTGCCCAGCGCGATCGAGGCGCTGTGTCGCGACGTGGGAGCGCCACTCGGCCTTGCGATCTACGGCTACGGCGAGGCCGACGTGGACGCGATCGCGGAGGGCGCGTTCGCGCAGCAACGGCTGCTCGCCGTCAGTCCGCGACCGGCAACTCGGGACGATCTCGCGACCATCGTCAGGCAGTCACTGAGAATCTAGGAGGGCCGCGACGGCCAAAGGCAACCGTCAGGAGGATCGATTTGCGAGGATCACGGGAACGATCACGTTGACCCTACAGCACCATCACGTGGAGGAGGACTGATGCGCATGCGTCTCCCTGCGATCGGGATCGCGATCGCCTTGCTCGCCGCGGCCTGCGGTACCACCAGCAGCTCGCCATCTGCGGCGCCGCCAGCGTCGGCGGCACCCACCGCGGCGCCATCGACTGCCGAATCGGCGCCGCCCGCAGCGGGCTCCGCCCTTCGAGTGGCACGTCTCGCCGACCACTACAACTTCTGGCACCCCGTCCAGTTCCAGACGGGCAACCAGTTCCAGTGGTTCAGCAGCGTGTTCAACACGCTTGTGGAGGCCGAGGCCGATTCGAAGACCGTCATCGGCGACCTCGCCGAAACATTCGACGTATCGGCGGATGCGACCACGTACACATTCCACCTCGCCGAGAACGTGACGTGGCATGACGGGGAGGCGTTCACCGCCGATGACGTCATGTTCACGATCAACTGGTCGGTCCAGAACTGGGACGCCTTCAAGGGCTTCCTGCCGGCCTGGAACCAGATCAAGGGCGCCGAAGCCGTCCTTGATACCACGGACACCCCCGAGGGCCTCGTGAAGATCGACGACTCGACCGTCGAGATCACGCTGGCCGCCCCGAATGCCCGGTTCCTCTACAGCATCACCGACATGGCCAACATGATCCTGCCCGAGCACATCCTCAGCAGCGTCACGAAGGCCGACGTCGAGACCGTCGACTTCACGGCCGGGACGCCGGGCGTCACGATCGGCACCGGGCCGTACAAGCTGACCAGCTTCACCGCCGACCAGTCGGTCGAGCTCGAGGCCTTCCCCGAGTACTTCAAGGGTGCGCCCCAGATCGGGAGCATCATCTTCAAGCTCTTTGCCGATCCGGCGCTGGCCGTGGCCCAGCTCGAGTCGGGTGACCTCGACCTCGCCTTCCGGGTATCGCCCGGTGAGTTCGATCGGCTTTCCGCCATCGATTCCCTCAACGTCATCTCGGCCGCGAATCCCGGGATCATCCGGATCGTGTTCAAGACCGAGGCGGCGCCGTGGAGCGACAAGCGGGTCAGGCAGGCGTTCTACACGGCGATCAACCGCCAGGCGATCGTGGACAACTTCTACAAGGGCCGGGCGCGCGTCCTGATCAACCCGCCCGGTTTCACCGAGTACGACGACCTCAACCGGTACGAGTACAACGTGGACACCGCCAAGCAGCTGCTCGCCGACGGCGGTTACAACGGGGAGACCTTCAAGCTCCTCTACAACCAGACGTTCCCCGACGCCCAGGCGATCATGCCGCTCATCCAGAGCGACCTCCAGGCCGCCGGCCTCGTGGTCGAGCTGGTCCCGACCGACAACGAGACGTACCTGGCGAAGTACAACGACCGGACGCAGTGGGACGGCTTCATCGCCGTCGGTGGCAGCGAAGGCCTGTCGCCCGACCGGTCCGCACAGTACTTCCCGACGGACGGCACGTCGGAGTCGGGCTACACCAACCCGCTGATCTTCGAGCTCTGGGCTGAGGGTCGCGCCACGGCCGATCCAGCGGCCCAGGACGAGATCTACCATGAGCTCGCCAGGATCCTCAACGAGGACGTCCCTCAGGCGAACCTGTATTCGCCGGACCTCGTGATGGTGGCAGCAAAGGGCCTCGGTGGCGGCTTCGACATCCACCTGAACGAGCGCGAGACGTTCATGGACGTGGAGACCTGGACGCTGGAGTAACCCTTCGACGTTCGCACAGCGTCATCAATGGCGCCCGCCGGATCCCGGCGGGCGCCGATCAGTAACCTTGGGGTGTCGTGGGCTCCTACTTTCTGCGCCGTGTGCTCATCGCCATCCCGGTCCTGATCGGGATCACGATCGCCGCGTTCTTCGTGCTGTCGGCAGCGCCCGGCGATCCGGTCCTCGCCCGCCTCGATCCGGAGGTCCTCGCGCGACTGACCCCCGAGGACATCGAACAGCGCCGCCGGGATCTGGGACTCGACCAGCCGGTCCCGATCCGCTATGTCCGGTGGCTCGGCGACGTTCTCCAGGGTAACCTCGGGTTCTCGATCGTCAGCGGGCGCCCGATTGCCGCGGAGGTCGCCAACCGCTTTGGTCCGTCCCTGACGCTGATGGTGGTCGCGGCCGTGATCGCGCTCCTCGTCGGCATCCCGTTTGGCGTGGCCTCGGCGATCAACCAGTACGGCCGGCTCGACTACGCGCTGTCCGGGTTCACCATCTTCATGATCAGCACGCCACCGTTCCTGCTCGGGCTGGTAGCCCTCTACCTGTTCGGGGTCACGTTCAAGGTCCTGCCCGTGGGTGAGCTTTTCACGTTTGGCAAGGAGCACGACCTGGTGGACCGGGCCGCCCACATCGTCATGCCGGCGATGATCCTGGGCCTGGCCAACGCCGCCCAGCTGATGCGCTACACGCGCGCGAGCATGCTCGACGTCCTGAGCAGCGACTACATCACCACCGCCCGTGCCAAGGGGCTCACCGGCCGGGTCGTCCTGATCCGCCACGCCTTGCGGAACGCGCTGATCCCGATCATCACGATCCTGGCGATCATCCTCCCGGAGTTGATCGCCGGCGCGGTGATCACCGAGACGGTCTTCAACTGGCCGGGGCTCGGCCAGCTGGCCGTCCGCGCCGCGCGGGACCGGGACCCGGCCCTGATGATGGGAGTCGTCCTGATCGTCGGCACGTTCACCCTGGTCGCCAGCATCCTCGCGGACTTTGCCTACTCGGTCGTCGACCCACGGATCCGGTATGTCCGCGCCCGCTGAGATCGCGGTCCCGCTCGATCCTCGCCAGATCGTGTCGGGCGACCACGAGAGCCTGGCTCGCCAGTCGATTCGGCGGTTCCTCCGTCACCGGCTGGCGATCGTGGGGCTCCTGATCCTCGTGGCGATCGTGGCAACTGCCGTGTTCCTGCCGCTGCTGGTCCCGCTCGACCCACTCCTGACGGACTACGGCGCGATCCGGCAACCGCCCGGCGAGGGCCACCTCCTGGGGGCGGACCTGTCAGGCCGGGACATCCTCGCGCGCGTGGTCCACGGCACCCGGATCTCGCTCATCGTCGGGTTCGGCGCGGTCGCGTTGTACATGACCGTCGGCGCCACGCTCGGGATGATCGCGGGGTTCGCCGGCGGTCTCCGCGACCAGCTGATCATGCGGTTCACCGACACGCTGCTGGCCATCCCGCTGATCCTGATGTGCATCGTCTTCATCTCGATCGTGGGGCCGGGGCTCGTGTCCGTGATCGCGGTGATCGGGCTGCTTGGCTGGCCGCATACGACGCGTCTGGTGCGCGGCCAGCTGCTCTCCCTTCGCGAAGCCGAGTTCGTCACCGCCAGCCGCGTCGTCGGCACGAGCGACCGGGAGATCGCGGTGCGTCATCTGCTCCCGAACATCCTCGGGCCGCTCACGGTCGTCGCCACCTTCGGGGTGGCCCAGGCGATCCTGCTGGAGGCGTCGCTGTCATTCCTGGGGCTCGGCGTCCGCCCACCGGTCCCGAGCCTCGGCGAGATGATCAACGCGGCGACCGCCCCATCCACGCTCCAGGACCTGCCGTGGGTGTGGCTGCCGCCCGGCATCGTCATCGCCCTGCTCGTGCTGGCGGTCAACTTCATCGGGGACGGCGTGCGCGACGCCCTGGATCCGCGGTCGACGCGTCGCGGCTGAACACGGAGGAACCATGCTCACCGTCTTCATCCTCGGGCCGATCGCGATCACCGCCGGTTACTGGGTGCAGCGCGGCGCCGACACCGAGTCCGGCGCCCGCGTGGAGATCCGGCGCGTCGAGCAGGAAGACATCCCGGGTGCGCCGGCCGGGGTGGCGGGTCTCCGCCTGCTGCCCGTGAGCGAGGGGATCTGGCGCGCGGACCTGTTCCGCGACCAGGATGGCAACGTCATCTACCACTACCACCCGCACTTCGAGAAGGGAGACGTCGGCGAGCGGTCGTTCGACGACCAGCTGACGGCGGACCCGGTCGGCTTCGTCATCGATCGCCTGAAGGACCTGCGGAGCGTTCTCGAGACGAGCGGCGCAGGCGATCTTGTCGACCGGGTGCCCTACAGCGAGGTGGAGCGGGCGCTGCCCGCGATCCGAGTCGCGATCGACGGGTCGTTCGAGCCGGCCGTCTAGGCACCCAAGGGCTGGCGCCCACGGCAGGCGCACGGGCAGCGCCCCTGGGGCAGGTCCTAGGTGTATCGGGCGCGTCCGCCCTCCGTCGTCAGCTCGCCTGAGCGCACGAGCTCGGCGACCTCGCGGAGGTCGGCCATGTAGTCGTCGACATACGGCTCGTGTCCCGGCGACTGCATGTAGCGGAGCGCGGGGACCGGGTGGCTGTCGGCGAACACGATCCAGCCGCGTGCCTCCATCCCCTTGCCGATGGCATAGATGTCGAGCGTCTTCGAGGTGACGGCAAAGACCGACATGTGGGGCTGGCCCATGACCTCGAGGCCATCGATCGCCTCGATCGCGTCCCACCAGCGACGCAGGTACTTCATGGTCCGGTCGGCGCGGTCCATGTAGCCCTGCTCGCCGAGGTAGGTCATGACCGCCCACGCCGCGGCAATCGAGCCGCCCGGTCGCGTGCCGGTCATCGACGGAGTCACGTACCAATCCTCGGGGCGTGCCGGACCGCCGAAGCGGAACGGCTGGTTGTCGAAGATCTCGCGGCTGCGCGACATGATCACCGAGGCGCCCTTGGCCGTGTACCCAAACTTGTGGAGGTCGGCCGAGATCGTGGTCACGCCCGGCACGCGGAAGTCGAACAACGGGACGGGATAGCCGGCTTTCTCCGCGAAGGGCAGGAAGAAACCTCCGATGCAGCTGTCGACGTGGAACCCGATGTTCCGTTCCGCGGCGAGCGGGGCCAGCTCCTCGATCGGGTCGACCATGCCAAGCGTCAGGCTGGGCGCGGAGGCGACAAGCAGGACGGTGTTGGGACCGACGGCCGCGCGGTACGCCTCCTTGTCGATCTGGGCGCCGGGTCCGAACCCGATCGGGATCACCTTCAGCCCGAAATAGTGGGCGCCCTTGGTGAACGCCGGGTGCGCAGACTCCGGCACGACCATTTCGGGATCAGTGATCTCGGGATGGAGCCGGCGTGCCCGATCGCGAGCCGACTTGACGCCCATCAGGATCGATTCGGAGCCGCCAGACGTGATGCTCCCGACCGCTTCAGGCCCGTGGAACAGGCCGGCCGCGTAGTCGATGACCTCGCGCTCGAACCTGGCCAAGCTCGGGAACAAGTCGGGAAGGAGACCGTTCGTCGAGAAGAACCGGAGATAGGCCTCCTTCGCAACCTCGAGGACGTCGTCGCCAGCCGGGTAGTTGGTCCCGACGGCCATCCTCCGCAGCCAGTCGGCATCGTCGACGGCGGCTTCCTCCATGGTCGCCCGGAGCGCCTCGCGGTCCGTCCCGGCCTCGGGGAGGCGTACTCGTTCGCCGGTCGCGGTTGTCACAACTACCCTCCTGGTCGGATCGGTGGCACCGAGCGCAGATTGTCTACAATCTACACCCGCGACTCCTGCCCGGTGCACCGCGGTCCGTGATCAGGCAACGGCCTCCCGGAAGACCTCGGCCAGCGCCACGAGGGCCGATGACAATGGCCGGTCGAACCACGTTCGCCACACCTCGTTCGGGAATGGCGAGCCCTCGATCGGAACGCCGTTGACGGCAACCGACCATGCGCCCGCTTCCATCAGGACGGTCGAACTGTCCCAGGCCGGCGCCTGACCGACCCGGCCTTGCGCCACGATCGGCGGTTCCAACTCGCGCCACGCGACCTCAACGTGCAGCCCGGGTGCCACGATCTCCGCCTCGACCGCCCCGTCGCGAATCGGTGTTCGCGTGAACGTCG
Source organism: uncultured Chloroflexia bacterium (assembly GCA_963809045.1). Taxonomy (GTDB): domain Bacteria; phylum Chloroflexota; class Limnocylindria; order Limnocylindrales; family CSP1-4; genus SPCO01. The sequence goes on along the minus strand of CAWEHW010000004.1, from coordinate 801,140 downwards.
CGGGGGTCGCGCTCGCGTCCGGGTTCGCAAGCGGCCAGGAGCGCGGACTCAGGCGCGTCCGAAGCCCCGCATCGAGGCCTGGGGCATCGGTCAGGATCGCCTCACCGCCCGACCCTGGCAACCGCACGAAACAGAGGTTGCCTCCAGGGGAATCGGCCGCGTAGGCCACGCCGTACCAGCTCAGGACGAAGCTTGCGCCGTCCTCGACGCCCGGCTCCCGAAGCGCGAGGACGAGGTGGTCTGCGACGAGCACGAGCCGACCCGGGAGAACGACTGCGACTCCCATCTCAGTCGGGCGTCGTGGCGCCGGGCATCGAGATCGCGAGCTCCTTCGAGGTGATGAACTCGAGGAGCGCCGGCCTGCCGGCCTCCGTCGCTGCCACCGCACGCCGGATCGCCGGCACGATCTCTGCGGGCTCCGTGACGCGCTCGCCATGGCCACCCAGTGCCCGCGCGATCGCGGCGCAGTCGCCGCCGATAGCCGTGCTCCGGTAGCGCTCGGTGGAGATCGGCATGATGGGCAACTCGATCGCCATCGAGAAGTTGTTGAGGACCACCGTCAGGATCGGGATCCGCTCGCGCACCGCGGTCTCGAAGTCGAGCCCGGTGAACCCGAAGGCCGCGTCACCCATCACGTTGATGCACAACCGATCGGGGTGCGCGAGCTTGGCGCCCAGGGCGAGCCCGAGCCCGTAGCCAAGCTGCGTCGTCTTGCCCCACCCGATGTACGACAGGGGTTCCGTCGATGGCCAGAACGGCGAGAGCTGGTCGCGCGGGCTGCCCGCGTCGTGGGTGATGATCGTCCTGGCCACGTCGACCGTCGCCGCAAGATCGGAGATGACGCGGTACGGCGTCAGCGGCACCTCGTCGGAGCGCAGCTTCGTCGCCCAGTCTGTTCGCCAGGCGGCGTTGAGCGTGGAGATCCGGGCGGCGATTGCGGGCGCCCGCTCGGTGCGTGACGTCCCGAACCGCTCCGTGGCGCCATCGATCAGCGCGTCGAGGACCAGGGCCGCGTCGCCGACGATCGCAACCTCGGCGGGGACTCCCTGGTCCAGGTCGGCGGCGTCGGCGGTGGCATGGATGTACCGCTTGCCTGCCGGCCACCGGATCCCGTACCCGGTCGGGGTGAAGCTGCAGCCGATGCCGAGGACGACATCCGCCTCGGCGACGAAGGTATCCAGGGCCCGCGACATCGTCCGGCCGCCCGACCCGAGCGACAGCGGATGGTCCTCCGGGAAGGCGCTCTTGCCCTGGAGGCTCGTCGTGGCGGGCAACCCCAGCAGCTCGGCGAGCACGCGCAGTCGATCCCACGCTCGCGCGTAGTGGACGCCCTGGCCGGCGTACAGCAGCGGTCGTTCGGCCGTGGCGAGGACGTCGATGGCGGCTTCGATCGCGACCGGATCGGGCGCGGATCGAGCCGTCACGGCCGGCCGATAGTCGTCGGGCGGGTCGATCTCGTCCTCGTACGCGTCCCACGGGATTTCCACGAGCACCGGCCGTGGGCGTCCGTTGCGAACCTGGGCAAAGGCGCGGCGCATGGTGTCGGGAAGCGTTGCCGACACCCGCAGCTCATCGGCCCATTTCGTGATCGGGCGGTACGCCTCGACGGCCCGGAAGTACTGGGCGATGCCCATGTCGCGCCGGTCGTGACCGGCGGGCAGGACCAGGATCGGGACCGAGTCACCGAACGCCTGGGCCACGCCACCGAACGAGTTCTCCGCGCCCGGCCCCGACTGCATCGTGAAGACCCCGAGACGCTCCCCGGACGTCACCCGGCTCATCGCGTCGGCCATGTGGATCCCGGTCCGTTCCTGGCGGACGATGATCGGCCGGATGCCGGCGGCCGCCGCCGCCTCGATCAACGGGTTGACCGGGTACCCGATGAGGAACTCGACGCCCTCCCGGACGAGGATCTGCGCCAGGGCGTCGGCGACCCTCAACGTTCCTCCCTCGCAGCATCGGCCAGCCGGGCGTGGCCGGATTGTCGACAATCTACGCCATCGGCGGCCATCCATGACCGCCCGGACCGAGGACGATGCGCGACCTTCGGGTCGCGCCGAAGGCAGGGAATGAAGGTACTGAGCGAGCTCCCGCGCGCGATCGAGGAACTCGACAACGTCTGGATCCCGCTCGCCGACGGCGATCGGATGGCCGCCCGCGTGTTCCTGCCGGTCGACGCCATGGCGGACCCGGTGCCCGCGATCGTCGAATACAACCCCTATCGCAAGCGCGACCTCACCGCGATCAACAACGAGCCCTTCCATGGCTATCTCGCCGGCCACGGCTACGCCGGCGTTCGGCTGGAGATCCGCGGATCGGGCGAATCCGATGGGATCCTTCGCGACGAGTACCTTGACCAGGAGCTCTCGGACGGGGTCGAGGCCATCGCCTGGCTCGCCGGTCAGCCATGGTGCTCGGGCAAGGTCGGCCTGATCGGCAACTCGTGGTCCGGGTTCAACGGGCTCCAGATCGCCGCCCTGCGGCCACCCGCGCTCGGCGCGATCGTCACCTCGTGCTCGACGGACGACCGGTACGCCGATGACATGCACTACATGGGTGGCTGCCTGCTGACCGACACGCTCGACTGGGGCACGATGTTCCAGGCCCTGTTGGCGCTTCCGCCCGACCCGGCCCTCGTCGGCGAGTCGTGGCGGGAAACGTGGCAGCGTCGCATGGACGAGGTCTCCGTACCACTCGAGGCGTGGCTCCGACACCAGCGCCGCGACGCCTTCTGGCGCCACGGGTCGGTCATCGAGGACTACGCGGCCATCGAGGTCCCGGTCCTCGCCGTCGGCGGCTGGCTCGATGGGTACTCGAACGCCATCCCCCGGCTGCTCGAGGGGCTGACCGTGCCGCGTCGTGCGGTCATCGGGCCATGGGCGCACGCGTATCCCCATCTCGCGGTCCCGGGACCCGGCTACGACTTCCTCGCCGAGGTCGTCCGATGGTTCGACCGTTGGCTCAAGGGCGCGACCAACGGCGCCGACGAAGGGCCGATGCTCCGAGCCTGGATGGGCGAGGCGCTGCCGGCGCGGCCGTTCTACCCGATGGCTCCAGGCCGCTGGATTGGCGAGGACGCCTGGCCGTCCCCACGGATCGAGCGACGCCGCTGGTTCCTCAACGACGGGCAGCTTGGCAACGAACCCGGTCATGGCTCGCGTGCATGGGCATCCCCGCGGGTTACCGGCCTCGCAGGAGGCGAGTGGTGCCCGTATGGCACGGGCGGTCGGGGACCCGAATTCCCCGGCGACCAACGCGAGGACGACGGGCGGTCGCTGACCTGGGATTCGCCGCCACTGGAAGTTCGCCTCGAAATCCTCGGCGCGCCGGCGGTCACGCTCGACCTGTCGGTCGATCGCCCGGCTGCGTTTGTCGCCGTCCGGTTGTGCGATGTCGCGCCCGACGGCGCATCTACCCGCGTGACGTTCGGTGTCCTGAACCTCACCCACCGCGCGGGCCACGCCGAGCCTCGGCCCATGGTGCCCGGCGAGCGCACAGCGGTGCGGGTCCAGCTCAACGACGTCGCGTACGCGTTCCTGCCCGGCCACCGTCTGCGCGTCGCGTTGTCGACCGACTATTGGCCGATGGTCTGGCCCTCACCCGAACCGGTCACGGTGACCGTGCATGCCGGATCGTCGACGCTGGACCTCCCGGTCCGGCCGGCGCGGTCGGAGGATGCCGTGCTGGCGGACCTCGGCGAGCCGACCTGGGGTCCACCGGCGCCGGTCACCGAGCTGCGCGCCGGGGACTGGGGTCGCGAGATCCACCACGACGCCGGAAGTGGCGAGACGTCGGTGACCAATCGGGTGGTGGGACCGCTGAACTGTCTCGACCGGACCGGGCGGGCGATCGCGCTCTCCGGCTACGACCGATCCACGATCGGGGACGCCGATCCGACGTCGGCCCGCGCCGAGAGCCGGCGCGAGTTCGAGATCGTGCGCGACGGCACCACGATCAAGGTCTCGGCGGAGACCGACCTGTCGTGCTCGAGTCGCGCCTTCCGACTGCGGGTCAGGATGATCGCGCAAGAGAACGACCTCTCGACCTGGGCGCGCGATTGGGATGTCGAGATCCCGCGCGACCACCTTTGAGGAGGACCGATGCCTTACCAGAATCCGTTCCTCGCCAACCTCGATGCCGGTCTGGCCTCGATCGGGAGCTGGCTGTCCACGCCCGACCCGGTCATCGCCGAAATCGTCGCTTCCGCGGGCTTCGACCATGTCATCGTCGACATGCAGCATGGTTCGATCGAGCTGGGAAACCTCGTCCCGGTACTCGCGTCCATCACCGTTGGCGGCTGCGTGCCGATCGTCCGCGTCCCGTGGAACGACCCGGTGGTCATCGGCAAGACGCTCGATCTCGGCGCCCTTGGGGTCATCGTGCCGATGGTCGAGACGGCGGCCGAGGCCGCGCGCGCGGTTGCCGCCTGTCGCTACCCGCCGATCGGGACCCGCTCCGCCGGGCCACTTCGTCCGAACCTGATCATGCGGTCGAACGAGCCGTCCGACTGGGAGCGCGTGGCGCCCATCGTCATGGTCGAGACCGCAAAAGGCCTGCACAACGTCGATGCCATCGGGGCGACCCCGGGCCTTGCTGCCATCTACGTCGGGCCCGGGGACCTCGCGATCTCGCTCGGGCTGTCACCGTTCAGCGCCCAGCGATCGGCCGAAGACGAGGCGACCCACGCGGCCGCGATCGACACGATCCGGCTCGCGTGCGAGGCGAACGATATTGCCGCCGGCATCTACGTGGGCGAGGGAGGCGCGGCGCGGCGCTTTCTCCAGGCGGGTTTCCGGATCGTCACCGCGAGCATCGACTACACACTGATCGAGGCGGGTTCAGCCCGTGACCTCGCCGCCGCGCGCGGTGAGCAACCAGGGGGCTGACCTCGGAACCGTGTCAGCCGGCGTCAACGAAAGCGGGGCGCTGCGCCAAACACGAACGTCGCCGGCTCGTCGCCGACGTTGAGTAATCGGTATGGCACGCCGGCAGGTACGAAGCAGCCGTCCTGCGCACGCATCTCGAGCCACTCCGAGCGTCCCGACCAGGTGATCCCGACCCATCCGTCGGTCACGACGCCGACGATATCGCCCGGGCAGGTGTGCTCGTCGGTCACGATCCCGGAGGAAGCTCCATTTTGCCCATGGTCAGGCGGTCCGTTGAGATGAAGAGCTCGACTCGCACGGGTTGGCGCGTCCCGTGGATCAGCTCCAACCAATCGGCTGCCCGTTGGACGAGGATCCCCTCGCTGGCCCGCGACTCCGCCGCGTTCCACGGCCAGTCGCCCAGGTAGTCGAATCGGCCACCCCGAATCTCCTCGAGCGGCGTGGCCAAGGCAGAGATCGCGATCGCGTCGGTGATGTCCGCCGGCAAGGGGGCGAACGCGACGAGAATGTCGACCGCTTCACGGCCGAAGTTGTAGCCATGGTGCCAAGTCCCCGCCCGGAAATGAAGTGCCTCGCCGGTCCGGACGGTGTGGACCTCGCCCGTTTGTGGGTTGTGGAACGTCGTCTCGCCTCGAAGGATGAAGTAGCACTCGTCCGCGGCGTAGAACGACTTGTGGGCCTCCGAGTGACCGTACGAACCGCCAGGCGGGATCGTGAAGAGCGAGACCAGGAGCTCCTTGCTCGCGAGGTAGTACCAGTCGACGATGTGCCCGGATTCGTCGTCGCCCCACAGGTAGTGCTGGCGATCGGCAGCGCGAAGCAGCTGGACGGTCACAGCGAAGAGCCAGCTCTCGCGCCGGTCGATTTCCCGTCGATCACCGCCCATTGGCCGTTGACCATCACCCGCGCCACGCCCGCCGGTCGCGCCGAGGGGTCCGCTTCGGTCGCCCGGTTGCCAATTGTGTCCGGGTCGAAGACGACGAGGTCCGCGGCGAGCCCCGGCAGCAGCCGGCCTCGATCCGTCAGGCCGAGCCGTCGCGCGGGCTCGGCGGTGACCTTGCGGACCGCCTCCGCCACCGTGAGCACCGCTCGATCGCGGGCGTAGAACCCGAGCACCCGCGGGAAGGTCCCGAAGCTCTTGGGCATCAGCCCGTATGCGCGATGCTTCTCGGGGTGGTTGGCGAACCCGTCCCCGATCGGTACGCACAGCGGACTGGCGATCAACCGATCGAGGTGGCCCTGGTCCTTGATCGTCGGGGCGATCCAGAACTGGCCGTCCTCGAGCACGAGGTCGAGGGCAGTCTCGACGCCGGGCAGCCCTCGCTCGCGTGCAATCTCTCCGATCGAGCGACCGGCGAGGTGGGCGTTCTCCGGGCGGTTGACCTTGCAGATGACCTGGTCGTCCCAGTCGAGCATCCAGAAGTCGGTGTCCGGGCCGGTCAGGAACTCCACGAGACGAGCCCGCGAACCCGGATCGCGGATCAGGGCATCGGTGGCGGACGCCCCACCGTCGCGCGCCCAGCCGGGGAGTGACTGCACCCAGGCGCCACCACCGCGGTTGAAGATCGTCAGGTCGAAGGTCACCTCGACGCCGCGGGTTCTGGCGTCCTCGAGCATGGCCAGCAGGGCGTCCGCTTCCTCGACCGGCTGGTTCGCGCGCGGGTACATGTGCGAAATGTTGAGGATCACGCCGGCCCGCTCCGCGGTGTCGAGCGCCTCCGCGATCGAGCCGCGGACGTCCGGATCGCCGTAGCGCATGTGGGTGTGGTAGGTCAAGCCACGCTCGGCGGCCACGCCGGCCAGGGCCGCGAGCTCGTCGACATCGGCGAACAGGCCAGGGGCGTACGAGAGACCCGTGGTGAAGCCGCGCGCACCCTCGTCGATTGCCTCGCGGACGAGCGATCGCATCCGTTCCAGTTCCGCGGGCGTCGGCGGGCGGTTCGCGCCGCCGACCACGAACCGCCGCAGGGTGTTGTGCCCAACGAAGGTGGTGACATTCGTGGCGGGACGTGCGGCGGCGACGGCCTCCCGATACCCACCGATCGTCGTCCAGCTCCAATCGACGTCCGGGAATGCGAAGACCGGCTCCTCGTCGATCATGCCCTTGAGGCTCGTGGCCGACAGTGGCGCGGCTGAGAACCCGCACAACCCGACGGCCTGGGTCGTGATCCCCTGCTCGATCGCGCTGAGGCAGTCGGGATCGCTCAGCAGCGATACGTCCGAGTGGGTATGCAGATCGATGAACCCGGGCGACACGGCGAGCCCGGCGAGATCGACGCTGACCGCGGCCGAATCCTCGGCCACCGGCACGCCGACGGATACGATCCGATCGCCCTCGATCCCGAGGTCGCCCTGGACGGGCGGGTCACCGGACCCGTCGTACAGCAGCGCGTTGCGGAGGACGACGTCCATCACAGCAGGGCATCCGCACCGGAGGTCACGTACCCATCCCAGCGACCCCAGCGCCGGGAGGTGAGCACCAGCGTCACGGCGTCGCCGTACCGCCACCCGCGGGCGAGGAGTCGCGCAACGGCCTCACGGGCAACGCCCGGGATCCTGACCCGAGCTGTCGTGGCGCCGAGGTCGGCCGCAACCGCGATCGAGGCCTCCACGGCATCGGCCAGATCGGCCGGATCGCGGACGCCGATCGGACCGATCGCCCCGTCCTCCTGGACATACGCGTACCCGACGGCTTGCTTGCCCCGGAGGACCGTGAATGGGTGGAGACGCGGGACGGACGCCCAGAACGCGTGGTCCTCAGGACGGGAGGCGTCGAGGGTCGCCCGATCCAGGGCCGCGAGCTCGTCCGCGTTTGGAAGCCCGGGACGCATGATGTCCGCGGCGCCGGGCAGGGTCGGGCCGGAGAGCTCGACGAGGACGGTCTCCGGGAACATCCCGAACCGCCCGTACAGCGCGTTGGACACCGGGTTGCGCGCATCGGCTCCGACGGTCAGGAGGCTCCCCGGGGGCGCTGCCTCGAGGGCACGCCGGATGATCTCGGCGCCCACCCCCTGCGACTGGTACGCCGGCCGAACGTGGAGGGCGGCCAGGTACCAGACATGCTCGCGCTGGACGGCGATCCCGAACCCGACGAGAGCACCGTCCACTTCGGCGACCCAGAAGCCATCCGGGTCGTGGCGGAGGACACTCGCCCGGAATGCCATGAACCGCTCGGGTGGTTCGGTGGGCCGATTGACAGGTGCCCAGCCGCGGGATCGCGCCAGGTGATCGGCCGCCTCGAGGAAGACGTCGTAGGTCCGCCGGGAATCGTCGGGCACGGCCCGCCGATAGGCGATGCCTGGCGAGGCCGCCGGTGCCGCGGGCCCGGTCACCACGCTACGATCTGGGCGCCGGCGCGGGACGATCCCGGGAGCCGATCAGGGAGGGTTGCGTGCCAGGACAGCGGTTCGAGGGCAGGGTGGCGATCGTGACGGGCGCCGGCCAGGGGATCGGCCGCGCGATCGCCGAGCGGTTTGCGGCCGACGGGGCCGCGGTGGCCGTCGCGGATCTGAACGGGGAAACGGCCGCGGAGGTCGCCCGTTCCATCGAAGCGGCCGGTGGTCGAGCGATCGCGGTCCGCGCCGATGTCACCAGCGCGACGGACGCCGAACGGCTCGCGGCCGACACGGAGCGTGCCCTCGGCGGGATCGATGTCCTGGTCAACAACGCCGGGATCCTGCGATCGACGCGTGCCGCGGACGTGTCGCCGGAGGAATGGCACCTCGTCATCGACGCCAACCTCACCGGCGCGTTCCTGTGTGCCCGCTCCGCCTACCCGGCGCTCCGTTCGTCCGGTCACGGACGGATCGTCAATGTGGCGTCCATGGCCGGACGGGCGACCAGCACGCTCGGTGGCGTCCACTACACGACCGCCAAAGCCGGCGTGCTTGGGCTCACCCGGCACCTCGCCCGTGAGTGGGCCCGCGACGGGATCACGGTCAACGCCATCTCGCCGGGGATCGTCGACACGCCGATGGTCCGGGGATCGACCGACGACGCCCGGATGGAGCAGGTTCTTGCGTCCATCCCGCTCGGTCGACTGGCCGAACCGGCCGAGATTGCCGGGCTGATCGCGTTCCTCGCCTCCGACGAGGCGGCCTACATCACGGGCGCCAACGTGGACATTCACGGCGGCGAGCTGATCATCGCCTGACGCCTCGCGCACGGGCTACGACCAGGGCTGGTCGAGGGGACCCGAATAGATGACGACCGACGGGCCGGACGCCGCTGTGGCACGGCCCATCGCCGCCGGGAGGTCGGTGATGGCCTCGATCCGCTCCGCAGGAACGCCGAAGGACCGCACGAAAGCGACAAGATCCGGGTTGACCAGGTCCGTGCCGTACGCCCGACCGTGATGCCTCATCTGGTAGCTGGCGATCGAGCCAAACGCCGAATTGTCGTGGATGAATACCGTGACGTCCAGCTGATGGGCGACCGCGGTCGCCAGCTCCATGGCCGTGAACAGGAAGCCGCCGTCGCCGCATGACGCGACGACTCGCCGCCCGGGCGCCGCGACGGCTGCGCCGTTGGCCGCCCCGAGCGCGAACCCGAGCGTCGCCGAGCCCCACGGCCAGAGCGAGCCGTCGGTTTCGTATACCGGCCAGACATACCCGCTCCATGAATTGATCCTGGCTGCGTCGTGGGTCAGGATCGCGTCGCGCGGCATCGCGGCTCGGGCGTCGAGGAAGGCTTTGCGCACCGTCAGCTCGGCGGCCGATACGCCGGACAGGGTTCCGTTACGAGTCGCCTTCGCCCGCCCGGCACCCCAGCCGGCGTCCCCCGCCCCTGCGGCGCCGAGTTCGTCCAACAGCCCCGCGAGCGCCAGGCGAGCATCCCCAACGATCCCTGCTGCAACCGGGTAGGACCGCCCGATCGCCCCTGCGTCGACGTCGATCTGGACGAGGTTCGGGAGGGGCAGCGTCCATCGGCTCGTCTGGACGTCGTCGAGGCGACAGCCGACCACGAGCACGGCGTCGGCCTCCTCGAGCAGGGCGCGGCACTCGGGGCGGCCCGGGTTGAGGATGCCGGCGCTGAGCGGATCGTCGTCGGGGATCGCCCCGGCCCCGGTCATCGACATCAGCACCGGGGCATCGAGCCTGGCGGCGAGCCGTCGAAGCTCCGACGCGGCACGAGCCCGCTGCACGCCGGCGCCCGGCACGATGACGACGCGCCGCGCGGCGGACAGGATTCGCGCCGCATCGACGACCGCGGACGGGTCAGGCGGGACCGGTCCGGGCAGCTCCACTTGCGGCAGCTCGCCGGCGAATGGCTGCGTGAGCAGGTCCGTTGGCAGCTCCACGTAGGCCGGCCGCCAGCGCCCGGTCATCGAGCACCGAAGCGCCTCGGCCACCGCGGCGGGGATCGCCTCCGGCGTCCGCGGACGGCCGACGAACGACGTGATCGCCTCGAACGACCGGCCCTGGTCCGGCGTCTCGTGCAGGATCCCACGCCCGGAACCATCGAAGGCCGCATCGATCTGGCCGGCGAGGACGACGACGGGGGAGGAGTCCGACCAGGCTTCGGCCATGGCCGCGAGCGTGTTGAAGGTGCCGGGTCCGGTCGTCGTCGAACAGACACCTGGCGCGCCGCTGATCCGGGCATACCCGTCGGCGGCGAAGGCCGCCCCTTGTTCGTGGCGCGGCAGGACGTGACGAATGGACGGCGTGCCGGCCAGGGCATCGTAGAGCCCGAGCGTATGGATGCCGGGGATCCCGAACACGGTGCGAACCGCCGCCGCCTGGAGCACCTCAACGACTGCGTCGCCAACCCGTCGTGTCACCCCTCAATTGTAGGCGACGGCCGCGCCGAGTTGTCGACAATCTACAATGCTGAGGTGCCACCGACCGGTCCACGTTGAGTCGTCTGAGACGCCCGCAACGGCTTCCGCGGCTGCCGGCCCTGCCGGCTCTGCCGACCTTGCCCACCATCCCGGGACTGCCGGGACGCCCGCCGGCAGGCCCTCGACCGCGACCGTCGACGGAGATCCACAACTACCGGATGATGCGCGGCGACTCGGTCGCGATGGGCATCATCAACTCGGTCACGCCGTTCCTGCCGGTCTTCATCGTCCGTCTCGGTGGGTCCGCCTTCGAGGTCAGCCTGCTCACCGCGATCCCGGCCGTGAGCGGGTTCCTTCTCGCGATCCCGGTCGGCCAGTTCCTCCAGGGAAAGCGGCGGATCGTGCCGTGGTACAGCGGGTCGCGCATGGTGGCGCACCTGTCCTACGCCGTCGCGGCTGTCGTGGTCCTGCTGGCTCCCGTCCCGGTGGTGGTGCCCGCCCTGCTCGTCGTCTGGGCGATCGCCGCGGTGCCGTCGACTCTCGGCATGGTGTCCTTCCCGATCGTCATGGACGGCGCGGCGGGGCCGCGCGGCCGGTTCGAGATCATGAGCCGGCGCTGGGCGATCATGGGCCTCACGACCGCGATCACGGTCGCGGTGATCGGGCAAGTGCTCGATCGCCTGCCGTTCCCGGCCAACTACCAGCTCATCTTTGTTGGGTTCTCGATTGCCGGGTTGATCAGCTACCGGTTCTCCAGCCGGTTCCGCGTTCCGGAGCATGACCCGGTCCCGAGCCAGGACCCCGGTCGCCGGTTTGGGCGCCTGCGCGAGATGCTCCAGACCGTCCGGTCAGAACCTGCGTTCCTCCGGTACAGCGCGCGACAGCTGGTCTATGTCGTGGGAACCCGCTTCGCGGTGCCGTTGATCCCGCTCTACTACGTCCGCGAGGTCGGTGCCCCGGACGCGTGGATCGGGATCATCGCCACCGGGCAATCGCTCGCCCTCCTGGTCGGCTACCAGCTGTGGCGGCGCGTGTCGATCGCCTATGGCGGCGCGCTCGTCCTCCTCGCGACGCTGCTGGCCAACGCGCTGTATCCGGCGGCGTTGTCCCTGGCCCATGAGCTGGTGCTGGTTGCGGTGCTGACGGCGGTTGCCGCCGTGTTCAGCGCCGGGGTCGACCTGGCGCTGTTCGACGAGCTGATGCGACGCATCCCCCGCCAGTACGGCGTGACGTTCACCTCGATCGACACGGCCCTGGTCAATGGGGCGAGCATCCTCGCTCCGCTGGCTGGCGCCGCGCTCGCCACCGTGCTCGGGATCGGCGTTGCGCTGCAGATCGCCACGGTGATCGGACTGGTGGCGGTCGTTCTGTTCGCCCTCGACAGCCGTTCGCCGCGTCGCGCGCCCCCTGCCGGAGGGATGGCGGCCGCCGACGTCGCCTGAACGAGGTCAGTCCGCGGCGAGTGGCACGAGGTGACCGGCATGCATGACGACCCGGGGTCGGGCGAGACGGCCGAGGTCCTGGAGCGGGTTCCCGTCGACCAGGATGAGGTCGGCGGTCTTGCCGGCCTCGATGGTGCCCACCTCGTCTTCGATCCCGAGGAGTTTGGCGGCGGTTGACGTGGCTGCCTTGATCGCCTGCATCGCGGAGGCGCCGTGGTCATGGAGGAGGACGACCTCCCGCCAGAGCATCTCGGGCATCACGCCACGGACGCCGGTGTCTGTCCCGGTCGCCACCTCGACGCCGATGCGGATCGCCGTTTCGCACGAGGTCCGATGAAGGCGTTCGATCTCGTCCTGGCGGGCGCGTGCCGCCGGTGACAGGTCGGCCAGTTCATGCCACACGGCCGTCACCGTCAGCGTCGGCACGAGCGTGGTGCCGTGCTCGAGGAGGGTCTCGAGTGCCGCCTCGTCGGCGAGGAACGCGTGCTCCACGCTGGCGACCCCGGCTCGCGCCGATCGCCGCACGGACTCGCTGTTCTGGGCATGGCTCAGGACGCGGCGGTTGAGACGGGCGGCCTCGCGAACGACCGCTTCGAGCTCGGCCGCGCTGACCTCCTCGACGCCCGCTACCGACGTCGTGATCATCGCCGCTTCGCTCGAGACGATCTTGATGACCTGCGCGCCATCGCGAACATTGGCGCGGACCGCCCGGATGAACTCGAGCTCGCCGTCGACCTCGCGTCCGAACTGGTAGCCGTGACCTCCGGTGATGGTCAGTGCCGGGCCGGCCGCCATCAGCCGTGGACCGGCCACCTGGCCGGCCGCGATCGCCGCGCTCAGCACGACATCGAGGTTGGCCGGGGACCCGCCACTGCGAGCCGTGGTCACGCCGGCCTCGAGCGCGCGCCGAGCCATGCCGGCCGCGCGGAGGACGAGCTGCTCGATCCGTTCCGCGTTGTACAGCAGGAACCCGTCCTCGACGGTCGGGTCGATCGTGTAGTGGGCGTGGCAGTCGATCAGGCCGGGCAGGAGCGTGGCATCTGATGCCTCGATCACGTGCGCGCCGGGCGGCAGGACCCGCGCCGGATCCGTCAAGTCGATGGCGGCGATACGATCGCCCTCGACGATGACGTCGAGGCCGCTGCGCGCCTCCCCGCTGAGTCCGTCGATGAGTCGCGCGTCCCGAAAGACGGTCGTCGAGGTTGCGCCACGGGGCTCGAGTTCAGCAGACAGGGCGCGCTCCTTCACGGCACGGGCGTGGGATTGTCGACAATCTACGGCAGACGTCCGACCCGTGGCAACGTCAGATACCATCGAGCGCATGGCGATCGCCGAACGCGCCGGACTGCCCGCCGATCCGTCGATGCTGGTCGACGTCGACCGGCTGGTGGGCGCGTACTACGACGGGCGCCCGGATCCGGCGATCCCGGCCCAGCGCGTGTCATTCGGCACCTCCGGTCATCGCGGTTCCGCCTTCAACACGGCGTTCAACGAGGCCCACATCGTCGCCACGACGGAGGCCATCTGCCGGTACCGCGCGTCGCAGGGCACGGACGGGCCCTTGTTCATCGGTCGCGACACGCACGCCCTGTCGGAGCCGGCCTTCCGGTCGGCGCTGGAGGTGCTCGCGGCACACGACGTCGACATCCGCGTCGATGCGGCTGACGGATATACCCCGACGCCCGTGATCTCGCACGCGATCCTCACCCACAACCGCGATCGGCGCGACCGCCTGGCGGACGGGATCGTCGTCACGCCGTCGCACAACCCGCCCGAGGACGGCGGGTTCAAGTACAACCCGCCCAACGGCGGGCCCGCCGACACCGATGTCACCGCCTGGATCGGCGAGCTGGCCAACGAGCTCCTCGCCACCGCGCTGGACACCATCACCCGCGTCCCGTTCGATCGGGCTCGAGGCTCCGCGCAGGGGCATGACTTCGTCGGGGCCTACGTCGGCGACCTGGCCTCGGTCATCGACATGGATGCCATCGCCGGATCCGGCCTTCGCCTCGGTGTCGATCCGCTTGGCGGCGCGAGCGTCGCCTACTGGCCTGCGATCGCGGAACGCTACGGCCTGGACCTCACCGTCACCAACGACGCGGTCGATCCACGATTCGCGTTCATGACCGTCGACTGGGACGGGCGGATCAGGATGGATCCGTCATCGCCGCACGCCATGGCCCGTCTCGTCGAGCTCCGTGATCGGTTCGACGTTGCGTTCGGCAACGACACGGACGCCGATCGGCACGGGATCGTCACCCCGGGCGCCGGACTGCTGAACCCGAACCACTTCCTGTCGGCTGCGGTCGCCTACCTCTTCGGGGGCGGCCGTGAATGGCGCGGCGACGTGGCGGTCGGCAAGACGCTCGTGTCGAGCGGCATGATCGATCGCGTGGCGGCCGACCTTGGGCGCCCGTTGCTCGAGGTGCCGGTCGGGTTCAAGTGGTTCGTCGATGGGTTGCTCGCTGGCGATCTCGGGTTGGGCGGCGAGGAGAGCGCCGGCGCGTCTTTCCTCCGGCGCGACGGGACGGTCTGGACGACCGACAAGGACGGGATCATCGCCTGCCTGCTGGCGGCCGAGCTGACGGCGCGGACCGGGCGCGACCCGGGCGCCACGTACCGCGAGCTGACAGAACGGTTCGGCAATCCCGTCTACCGGCGGATCGACGCGCCGGCGACGCCGGAGCAGAAGGCGGCGCTTGCGCGCCTGTCGCCCGATCGGGTGACGGCCACGGAGCTGGCCGGCGAGCCACTCACCGGCGTGCTCACCGCAGCCCCAGGCAATGGTGCTGCGATCGGCGGGCTCAAGGTCACGGCCGAACATGGCTGGTTCGCCGCCCGGCCATCGGGCACGGAGAACGTCTACAAGGTCTACGCCGAGAGTTTCCTCGACGATGGGCACCTCGAGCGAATCATCGAGGAAGCCCAGCGGCTGGTCAGCGAGGCGCTCGCCGGCGCCTGACCTAGCCGAGCGGATCGGCGGCGGTCGACCGGATCCGCTGCGTGAGGGCGTTCATCACCTCGAGCCGGAAGACCGGGATCCGATCGATGAGGTCGACGAAGCCGTCACGATGGATGCACAGGGCGTCGATCGGTTCGGTTGCGGTGACGGTCGCGGTTCGCGGGCTGGCATCGACGAGGGAGATCTCCCCGAGGAAGTCGCCGGGACCCAGATCTCGAACGACCTTGCCGTCGCGCTCCACCCGGGCTCCGCCGCTGACGATGATGATGAATTCATGGCCCGGCTCGCCCTGGCGGACGAGCACGTCGCCCGCGCTGAACGTCGTCTCGGACGCCAGGTTGGCGATCGCCTCGAACGACCGGTCGGTCATCCCCCTGAACAGCGGCACGAGCCGGAGCAGGTCCGTGGAGACTGGCATGCGGGCTCCCTCAGATTTCGAAGTCGTCCAAACAGCCCAACGCTACGCCCGCAACGTTAACTGCTCGTCAACGCGACGCCTCCCCGCACGTGCGGGCTGGGCGCGTGCCATCTGCCCGTCAGCTCTGGCTGGTCTTCGTCAGGTAGCGGCGTCGGTCGATCAGCTCGATGGTCGGACCCGTCAAGTCGAGCGTGGCCGCAAGGGGCAGGTCGGCGGAGGACGTCCCGACGAACAAACTGATCCGGCCGGCCTCAATCACGCGGCGGTAGTCCGCCCCGACATAGGCGAACTGCTCGGCCGCCAGCGCGAACGAGACGACGCGGCACTCGCCCGGCGCAAGACTGACCCGGCGGAAGCCCCGGAGCTCGAGGACCGGTCGCGCGACGCTTGCCTCCTCGTCGCGGGCATAGAGCTGCACCACCTCGTCGCCGCGGCGCTGGCCGGTGTTCGTGACCTCGACGCTGACCACCACGTCGTCGCGGCCGTCGGTCTCGATCTCCGACCGGCTGAGCCGCAGGTTCGACACGGCGAACGTGGTGAATGACCGGCCGAACCCGAACGGCCAGAGGGGCGCGGTCGGCCCGTCCACGTAATCGCCCTTGGGGTTCGATCGGCCACCGGTCGGGTGATGGCGGTACGACAGGGGGACCTGGCCAACATGCCGAGGAACCGCGATCGGCAACTTCCCGCCGGGGTTCGCCTGTCCGGTCAGGATGGCAGCAATGGCGTCGGGTCCGGCCTCACCGGGCACCCAGGCAAGCAGGATGGCAGCGCAGTGGGTGGCGGCCCACTCGAGGGCGAGCGGCCGCCCGCTGACCACCACCAGGACGACCGGCGTGCCCGTGGCGACAACAGCCTCGAGCAGCTCCTGTTGCCGGCCCATCATGCCGAGGTCCCGGCGATCGCGGAACTCGCCCGTGGTGGCGTCTTCGGTGAGACCGGACCGTTCGCCGAGGACCAGGATCGCAACCTGCGAGATGCGCGCGAGCTCCACCGCGGCCGCGATCTCGTCGTCCGATCCCTCCTGGATGCCGGTCCCCCGGGCGTAGCCGACGTCGGCTGTCGGCAGGACGCGCGTGATCGAGTCCAGGATGGTCGCGCGGTCGGTGAGCGGATATGGCGGGGGGATGGCGTCGGTCAATGGAAAGCCGAGGGCGTTGCCGCGATGCCGCATCTCCTGCAGCGTCTCGATGTGAAGGAGATGGGCGTAGTCACCGAGGAGATCGCGCGCGCTGTCGGCGATGGGTCCGATGACCGCCACGCTGGTGACGTCAGCTGCCAGGGGCAGGACACCATCGTTCTCGACCAGGACTAGGGATCGTTCGGCAAGGTCGCGAGCGGTCTGCCGCTCGTCGTCGACGAAGCCGGCGATCTCGAGCGATGACGGCGGTTCGACGAAGGGATGCTCGAAGAGCCCGAGACGGAACTTCATGCGCAGGATCCGCTTGACGGTAATGTCGAGCGTCGCCTCGTCCACCTGCCCCTCGGCTAGGGCACGCAGGAGTGGCTCGCCGTACACGACGGTGCTTGGCAGTTCGACGTCCACGCCCGCCAACAGGCTGAGCGCCGCGGTGGTGGCCAGACTCGACGTCAGCCGGTGCTGCGTCGAGATCATCTCGATCCCGGTGTAATCCGATGCGACGATCCCGTCGAAGCCCCATTCGTCGCGGAGGATCCGCGTCAGCAGCTCATGCGATGCGTGGCATGGCACCCCGTCGACGTCGCAGTAGGCCGGCATCATGCTGGCGATGCCCGCCTCCCGGACGGCAACCTCGAAGGGAAAGAGCTGCTCGTCGCGGATCTCGCGAGGACCCAGGTGGACCGGCGCCTGGTTGAGCCCGCCCTCTGCCATGCCGTGGCCCACCATGTGCTTGCCCGTGGCGATCACGCCGGTCGACAGGTCGGGCCCTTGCAACCCCCGGATGTAGGCCGAGCCGAGCTCCGCCGCCAGGTACGGATCCTCCCCGTATGTCTCCTCGATCCGGCCCCACCGCGGGTCCCGCGTCAGGTCCAGTACGGGGGCCAGGGACTGCCTGGCACCGGACGCCAACATCCGTCGGCGGATGGTGGCTGCCACGCGCCCGACGAGGGAAGTGTCCCAGGCGGCCGCGGCTCCGATTGACTGCTGGAAGCACGGCGCGTCCCGCGCGAGGAGACCGTGGAGCGACTCCTCGTGGATGATCGCGGGGATCCCCAGTCGGGTCTCCTCGAGGAGATAGCGCTGGATGGCGTTGCCCGCCTTGGCAACCCCGATTGACGTCAAGGTTGGTGGCACCGGCAACGCGGCTTATCTGTCCGATCCCCACTCCCAGGAACCGGGCCGCGAGGTCCCGATCGAGCATCCCCGCCGCGAGGATGGAGAACGACCACACCGAACCGAGTTGGGCGACCTTCTCCTCGATCGTCATCCGGGCGAGCAGGTCCGCCACGCGCTCCTCGATTGGCCGGGTGGCATCGCGATAGGCCGCCAGGATCGTCGCCATCAGCCCTTCACCGACCCGGATGTCAGCCCGCCGACGATCTGTCGCTCGGCGAGCACGTAGAAGGCGAGCGCCGGGATCATGGCCAGCGTCGTGAACGCCAGGACCCGGGCGATGTCCGAGGTGTACTCGGTGGAGAAGTTCATGACGCCGAGCGGCAGCGTCCACTGATCCTGACCGCTCAGGACGATGAGCGGCAGCAGGAACTCATTCCAGGACAGCACCACGGCCAGCACCGACACGGTGGCGAGCGCAGGGCGGGAAAGGGGCAGCAGGATGCGCCAGAAGAACCCGAACAGGCTGCAGCCATCGATCCTGGCAGCGTCCTCCAGCTCGGCAGGGATGCTCCGGAAGAATGGCCGCAGGATCACGATCGTCAGCGGGATCTGGAACGCCGCCTGGGGCAGCGCCACGCCGAGCGGATTGTCCAGCAGGCCAAGGCCGCGGATCAGGATGTAGAGCGGCAGGATCGCGACGGCCGACGGAAACAGCAGACCCAGCACGAACAGGGTGTACAGCGCCTCGCGACCGCGGAAGGCGATCCGGGCAAAGGCGAACGCGGCCAGGGACGTCACGACGACCAGCACCGTCGTGGTGATCGCGGCGATCAGGACGCTGTTCCAGAGCTCGGTCCAGTACGCGTCGCCGGTCAGGGCCTCGATGTAATTGGTCGGATACCAGGAGCTGGGAAGGGCGGCCGGGTTGTTCTGCAACTCACCGGTGGTCCGGAAGCCGCCGATCGCGGCGAATGCCACCGGCACGATCACCACGGCCGCGACGAGGAGCATCACCGCCCATCGGAGCGTGCTGGTCGCGGCGAGACGCAGGCGGAACGTGGTCACGCGCGGGGCGGCCCGGGCTGTGGTGGCGGCCACGTCAGCCTGGCCCGGTGGTGAGGGCGCCTTCGACATCGCGGCGAAGCACGTACCGCTGGTAGACCAGGGCGACCGCCAGCGCCATGAGGAACAGGATCACCGCGGCCGCGCTGCCATAGCCCAGCTGGGTTCGCCGGAAACCCCAATCGATCATGTAGGTCGCCATCGTGTTCGACGCGTTCACCGGGCCACCGCGCGTGGTCACCCAGATCAGGTCGAACACCTGGAGCGCGCCGATCATCGACAGGAACACCGAGACCCGGAGCGTCGGGCCGAGGAGCGGCAGCGTGATCCGCCGGGTCGTTTGCCAACGGCTCGCCCCGTCGATGGCCGCGGCTTCCTCGAGCTCGCGCGGGATCCCCTGCAGGCCGGCGAGCAACAGGATCATGTGGAAGCCGAAGTACTTCCACGTGATGATGAAGAACATGGTCAGCATCACGATCGAGGGATCTGCCAGCCAACCCTGGACGAACGCGCCCAGCCCGGCGCCCTCCAGCGTCCGGTCGGCCAGGCCGTCGGGCAGGAGGATCAGCTGGAACACGATCCCCGTGATGACCCCGGAGATCACGTACGGCGCAAAGAAGATCAAGCGGAGGATCGCGCGACCTCGAAACCGCCGGTTGAGCATCAAGGCCAGCCCGAGGGCGAACGGGATCTGCAGTGTCAGGGAGAGGACGATGATCAGGAGGTTGTGCGAGACCGCACCGATGAAGACCGGGTCGGCCAGGGCCTTTTCGTAGTTCGCGAGTCCCACGAAATCGGTCAGGGGTTTCAGGCCGTTCCACCTGAACAGGCTGTAGTAGGCCGCCTGCACGATCGGCAGCAGCACGAGGACGCCATACAGGGCGAGCGCCGGCAACAGGAAGAGGGCAACCGGGAGACCGCGCAAGCGCGCCCCGCCGATGCGTGGCTCCACCCGACCTTGTGCCGTCACGTCACCTCCATGATTACGAGCGGGCCGGCGTGGAACCGGCCCGCTCGAGACGCTGGACTGGCTGCCGCCCTAGCTTGCGGCCGCGGCAGCGTCCGTGATGGCCTGGCTGACCTGTTCCGGGGTCAAGGTACCCGCGAAAAGGCCCTGGATCGCGTCGTTGATGGCGGCACCCAGCTCGGGCGTGGTCGCCTGGTCGAGGTAGAGCTGCGCGAACGTGGATTCGGCTCGCTTCTCGAGCACGGTCGTGAGGAAGGGATCCGTGACCGCCTTCTCGGCGCCGTTGGTTGGCGGCAGGGTGCCGTCATTGAGGCTCGCGAAGCGGTTGGCGACGTCCAGGCTCACGAAGAACTTGAGAAAGTCGACCGCTTCGGGCGGTGCGTCGCGACCCACCGCGAACCCGTCGGCGCCGCCGAACACGTCCGTCGGGGCGCCGGCGCCGCCCTCGAGGCCCGGGAAGCCGAACCAGCCGAGCGCGTCGCCGATGCCTTCCTTCGATTCGCTGTTGTCCTTCTCGACACCAGGGGCCCACTGGCCCATCAGTTCCATGGCGGCCTTGCCGTTGCCGACCGTCGCGGCCTGCTGCGGATAGGTCGCCGCCAGGAAGGACTCCTGGAACGGCTCCATGTCGATCAGCTTCTTGAGCTCGGCGCCGGCAGTAACGAACGCGTCGCCGGTCCAGTCACCGGTGGTGATCGCCTCCTCGAGCGCCGCCTGGCCACCGGCGCGCAGGGACAGGTAGGCCCACCAGAACATGGCCGGCCACTTGTCGCCGGCACCCACCGCGATCGGGGTGATCCCGGCAGCCTTCAGCTTCCCAACCGCATCGAGGAACTCGCTCCACGTAGCGGGAGGCGCGGCGACGCCTGCCTGCTCGAAGAGATCCTGGTTGTACCAGAACCCCACGAGGCCGAAGTTGTACGGGATGCCGTACTGGACCCCGTCGACCTGGTAGATGCTCATGGCGGCCGAGTTCATGGTGTCCTTCCAATCGGCGATGTCGTCGTCGATCGCGCGGACCATGCCGGCTTCCTGCTGCTGGGCGAGGACGCCGCCGCCCCACGACTGGAACAGGTCCGGTGGGTTGCCGGCCTGCATCTCGGTCGCAATCTTGGCCTTGAGGGCCTCGTTCTCGAGGACCGTCGCCTCGATGGTAACGCCCGGGTGGGCGGCTTCGTACTCGGCAATGATGTCGGCGATGAGGGTCTTGCCGGGTTCGTTGATGTGCAGGTCATACAACTCGATCGTGACGGGCTCGACCGCTGCCTCACTTGGCGCGGCCTCGCTCGGCGCGGCCTCCGACGCGGCCGCCGTTGGCGCCGCGGCGCTCGGGCTCGCGGTGCCACCTCCGCCACAGGCGGCGAGCACCAGGGCCATCGCGGCCAGGAGCCCGAACAGTCGCCGATGTGTTGACACGGCTGGTCCTCCTGTCATCCCTTACTCCTCCACGAATCTGCCTCAACCCAAATGCGCGTGTGCTCCTCCACCTGCGAGAACATGCCCTGACTCGCCGTCGTGACCGGTCCGGCATCGCGACTCGAGATGGGTCACGCCAGGCGTGCGCGGACGACCTCGTCCCGCCACGGGGAGGAGGCACCTGGCGAGACGAGGTCGTGCGCAAGAACCCGGCGGCCGGGCATGCGAGTCATCGGGTGCGCGGGATGGGCGTCGATCGGCGGGCGCATCGATCTCTCTCCCAGCAAGTTTCGAAAGTTTCGTTCAGGACTCCGACTACTTTCGAACCCGGACTGTAGACACACGCCGAGTCGGCGTCAACCCCGTGTTGCGTCCTGCCTGACGCGGGCCCCGAAACTTTCGCTAGACTGGTCCGGATGACGGCACGGACACCCAGTCGACCCGCAGCCCGACGGCCGACGACCATCGCGCGCATCGCCGCGGAGGCCGGTGTCTCGGCGCCGACCGTCTCGAAGGTCATCAACGGCCGCGCGGACGTGTCGGCGGAGACCCGCGAGCGCGTCGAGGCGATCATCCGCCAGCACGGCTATGCGCGTTCGCCCGGGTCGGTCCGTCCGGCACCGCTCCTCGAGGTGATCTTCAATGAGCTCGAAAGCGAATGGGCGCTCGAGATCATCGTGGGCGTGGAACGTGTCGCACGCGAGCACGACCTGGCAGTTGTGCTGTCCGAGATGCAGGGTCGGCGGACACCCGGGCGGAGCTGGATCGAAGGGGTCCTTGCCCGACGCCCAACGGCGGTGATCGCGGTGCTGTCCGATCTGAGCGAAGGACAGCGGGCACTCCTGCGATCGCGGAACATCCCGCTCGTCGTCGTCGATCCAACCGGCGAACCGCGCCACGACACGCCCTCGATTGGTGCGACGAACTGGAGCGGCGGTCTGGCCGCCACCCGACACCTGCTGGGTCTCGGCCACCGGCGGATCGGGGTCATCGGCGGACCGGAGCGGATCATGTGCAGCCGGGCACGCCTCGACGGCTATCGCGCGGCGATGGATGAAGCCGGCGTGCCGATCGACGAGAGCCTGGTGCGCTACGGCAACTTCCATGTACAGGAGGGCATCACCGAAGGACGAGCCCTGCTCCAGCTGCCCGACCGCCCGACGGCGATCTTCGCCGGCAATGACCTGCAGGCGCTCGGCGTCTACCAGGCGGCCCGGGAAATGCGGCTGCACATCCCCGAGGACCTCAGCGTCGTCGGGTTCGACGACCTCCCGGTGGCTCCCTGGGTGGGTCCTCCTTTGACGACGGTCCGGCAGCCGCTCGTCCAGATGGCCATTGCCGGCACGCGCCTTGCCCTCCGCCTGGCCAACGGGGAGCGTCCGACCCAGACGCGCGTCGAGCTCGCAACGGAGCTCATCGTCCGCGAGAGCACCGCCGCGCCGGCTCGCTGACCCGGAGGCAAGGGCGAGCCCAGGCCCCGGACGCCGACCCCGGCCCAAGTCCCGTGCCCGTGGTCTAATCGCCGCATGACGTCGCCCACCGACGAAGAGGATGTCATCGTCGAGCTCCGCCTCCAGCCGGTCGTGGCCCGCCCGGACGGCTGGCGAGGGCGGTCGAGCGGTCTGATCGCGGCGGGTCTCGTCGCGTTCATCGTCGTTGGCATCGCCCTGGGCACGACCTTCGGCACTGGCCGCCCGGCCAGCTCCGCCGCGGCAGTCGTGCCCGAACCGTCTCCGCTCTTCGCTCCATCCACCCGCCGGCCCACGCCCACGCCGCGGCCGCAGATGCCGCCGCTGCCGGTCGTCGAGATCGTCGGCGGTCACATCCCCACCGAACGCCGCCTCGTGTATGCCAATGGCCTGCAAATTCTCGATCTCGCGACCGGCGAGCTGACCACGCAGGCTCGTCCCTGGGAGGACCTGCTCCTCCAGATCGGGGACAGTGAGGTGGTGTGCGTGTGCATGACCCGCCAGGATCCCGTTGGCGATCCGGTGGCCTCGACCGTCGTCCTTCGACTCGAACGCACCGACACCACGGGGAGGGTGGCCTTCGAGCGGGAGGTGACGACGTTCGAAGGCGTTGTCGCGGTACCAGAGATGGACCTCGGGTTCACCATGGCCGCGAAGCTGAGCGCCGACGATCGCTCGGTGTTCGTCATCACTGCGACCCGACGCCCGCCGATCTGGGCCGTCGAACTGCACCACGTCGACGCGAGCTCCGGCGAGCTGATCTCGAGCATGGTCATCGACGAGCTTGCGATCGACGTCGAGGAGCCCGAGCCCTCCCCGTCCACCCCGCCGGCAACCCCGAAGCCCGACGGATCGCCGCCCGATGGCCTCCACGTGTGGGCGAATGCGCTCGCCATCTCGCCGGACGGCGCGACGCTGGCCGCCACTGTCGGGTATTCGATCATTCGTGGAGATGCGTGGACCAGCGGGTTTCACGAGTTCCTCGTACCGATTGCAGACGGGCGACCCGGGACGGCAACCGAGCTGGCCTCGGCAGAGATCGGGAACGGCTGGTGCGTTGCGCCGCCCGAATTCGTCGATCACGCCGAGCTGGTCCAGGTGTGCACCTCACCGGATGGACCGTTCGGGCCGGACAGGTTCTATGTCCGGCGGGTCAGCACGGGTGGCGACCCGAGCGACGATGTCGCCCTGAGGGATACGCCATGGTCGGGCCGCTACCAGCTGTCGATCGCCGTGGACCGGGCACGGCGGGGCGTCCTCTCCTGGGACCCCGTCGAGCACAGCCTCGCCCGTGTATCGCTGGACGACGGCACGATCATCGCATCGGAGGTCGCCCGGGCGATGTTGCCGGAGCCGCGGTCGAGCGACCAGGGCGGCTACTTCGGCGCGGAGCCTGGGCTGGTCCTGTCGCCCGATGGGCAGCGCGTCTACGCGGTGGGGGTTGCTCTCGGGCCGAGCGACAGCGGGACGCCAACCGGCGTGTGGGCCTTCGACGCCGAGACGCTCGAACTCGTCGACCACTGGCAACCGCGCGCCATGTTGAGCTCATTGGCCGTGTCGGCCGACGGACAATTCGTGTATGCCGCGGGAGCCAGCGGCTTCGACGTCGAGGGCAACCAGGCCCCGAATTGGCCAAGTTCGGTGACGGTGTATGACGCGCTGACGGGCGAGGTCCAGGTCGTCTACGGTGCGGTGAGTCGTGACTCGTGGGTGAATTTCCGGCCGGTCCCCTAGGCCGACGTCGCGGCTGCAACCGGCTCCCGCGCGGGCGCCCATGCCGCCGGGTCGGCGAGCAATGGCTCGAACGCCAGCTCCGCGGCACCGAGCAACGGGGCGTCGACGCCGAGCGTCGCCGGTACGACCCGCACAAATTCCCGTGACGCTTCGAGGGTCATCCGGTCGAGCTCCGCGCGGAGCGTCGCGCTGACGTGCGGGTGGATCCTGCCGAACTGCCCGCCGAGAACGATCAGCTCGGGATTGAGGACGTTGACCAGCCCGGCGAGGCCGACGCCCAGCCAGCGTCCCACGTTGTTGAGCGCGTTCATCGCGGCGGGAGATCCCGCGGCCGCATCGCGGAGGACCGCGTCGACCTCGGCCCGCCCGCCATCGGGCGACCGGCCGGCCCTGGTGAGCAGCGCGCTCTCGCCGACCTCCGTCTCCCAGCAGCCGACCGACCCGCACCGGCAGACGCTTCCGGCCGGGTTGACCGGGATGTGCCCGACCTCGCCGGCGTATCCGGCGAGCCCCGTGAAGGGCAGGCCGTCGACGATGAGGCCACCACCGACGCCGACCTCGCCGGCGATGAACAACACGTGGTTGGCCCCGACGGCGGCGCCCCGTCGCAGCTCGGCGAGCGCTCCGAGATCGGCGTCGTTGGCGACGGCGACCGGCAAGCCGGTCCTGAGCCTCGCCGTCAGGCGGGCGCCAAGCGGCACGTCCCGCCAGCCAAGGTTCGGTGCCCGTCGCACGACGCCGTCGCTGCGGCGAACGATGCCGGCCACGGCCACGGCGACGCCGATCAGCGAGCCCCGGGTCTTCGCACGCGCGCGCACGAGTCGTGTCAGTTCCACGAGGTCGTCGATCGTCTCCTCGAGCGAGAACCGGCCGCGTGGCCGGTCGACCCGGATCGAGTCCGCGACCTCGCCACCGAGTCCGATGACCCCGACCGCGAGCGAATCGACCGCGATCTCGAGCGCCAGGACCGTGGCCCCGGCCGGGTTGGGGCGGACCAGCGGCGATGGGCGACCCGGGGCGCCTTGCGACGCCGCGCGCTCCTCCCGCGCGAGGTCGAGCGACACGAGGTCGCCAAGCACCGCGCGGATGCCGCTGCGAGTGAGACCCGTGCGAGTCACCAGCTCGGAGCGGGACAGCGGCCCGCGGAGGTGCAACTCGCGTAGGATCGCGCTCAAGTTGGCGCGGCGGACGGTCTCGCTCCGCTGACCGGGCCGTGAGGCCAGGTTGGGCGCTGGTCGACGGTCTTCGCCATTCACCATGACGGAAAGCCTACCCGGAGGTCAGATGGCGAGCGGAACGCTGGTCGCGGGAGTTGACAGCTCGACGCAGGCCACCAAGGTCGTGATCGTCGACGCGGACACCGGGCACGTTGTCGCGCAGGGTCACGCCCCGCACGTGGTGACCGGCACGGACGGCGCGCGCGAGTCCGACCCTCTCGGCTGGTGGTCCGCCCTCGGTGCTGCCCTGGCGGAGACCGGCCTTGCCGGAGCGGTCCAGGCGATCGCGATCGGCGGTCAGCAACATGGCCTGGTGGTCCTCGACGGCCGCGGATCGCCCCTCCGTGACGCGATCCTCTGGAACGATACGCGCCCGGCCGTGGACGCGGAACGGCTGACCGACGAACTAGGCGCGGTTCGTTGGGCGGTGCTGACCGGGCTTCGACCCGTTGCCTCGTTCACGGTCTGCAAGTGGGCCTGGTTGCGCCGAACCGAGCCTCACCTCATTCGATCCGTGGCCGGGATCCGCCTGCCTCACGACTACCTGACGGAACGATTAACTGGGCACGGGACCACCGACCGTGGCGACGCGTCGGGGACTGGCTGGTGGTCGCCGGCCACCGGTTCGTACCTCGAGGAGATCCTGACGCTGCCCCAGGTCCAGCTTGAGCGGGGCCCGCTCCCCGACATCCGCGGCCCCTGGGAGGCGGCCGGGACCGTGACGGCGACGGCCTCCGCGGCACTCGGACTCCTGGCAGGAACGATCGTCGGGCCGGGGACGGGCGACAACATGGCTGCTGCACTCGGCCTCGGCCTGGCCGTCGGGCAGGCGGCCATGAGCCTCGGGACGTCGGGGACGATCTTCGCCGTCTCCGACACGCCCGCCGCCGATCCGAGCGGGATCGTCGCCGGGTTCGCCGATGCGACCGGGCGGTTCCTGCCGCTCGCCGCAACACTCAACTGCACCCAGGCCGTGGACCGGATGGCAGGCTGGCTTGGCCTCGATCGGGATGACGTGGCCCCTGCCGGCTCGGTGGTCGTCCTGCCGCACCTCGACGGCGAGCGGACGCCAAACCTGCCCACGGCCAGCGGCACGATCGCGGGCTTGCGGCACACGACCACGCCCCAGCAGATCCTGATGGCCACCTACGAGGGGGCCGTGGCCTCACTGCTCGTGGCATTCGATGCCATCGGGGCGGCGGTCGGCGGACTGGATCCGCAGCTCCCGTTGATGCTCGTCGGCGGCGGTGCGCGGGGGCGGACGTGGCGATCCGTGGTGAGTCGACTGACCGGCCGCCCCGTGCTGGTGCCCGAGGCCGGTGAGCTGGTGGCGCTCGGCGCGGCGGTCCAGGCCACGGCGATCCTGCGCGGCGAGGGCCCTGCGGAGATCGCGGCCCGGTGGGGCAGCGCCCGGGGCGAGCGCCTCGAACCCGTGCCGGTCGACGGGGAGCGGCTGGCCCTCAACCGGGCCGCTCTCGAGGCTGCCATCGCGCAGCAACAGGTGCGCCAGGACACCTGAATCGGCGGGGGCGCGGACACCGGCTTGGCCGACGCGATACGATGACGACCTGCCGGCGTTCACCCGGATCGTCACTTCCCGGGGAGCGTTCGGACCGCCACCGACCACCCCGCGGGAACGATGCCGAAGACGGTTCCGGTCCAATCGGACGCCGCCCCGACTGCCTCCGGACGACCATCGGTCGAAGCTGCCCGCCGTCCCGTCGACCACCTGCCCGGCCTCGATGGCCTGCGTGCCCTGGCCGTACTCGCAGTGGTCGTCTACCACGCCGGTCTCGGCGCTCTCTCGGGCGGGTTCCTCGGCGTCGAGGTCTTCTTCGTGATCAGCGGGTTCCTGATCACGGCCCTGCTGCTTCGGGAACTGCGGGAAACGGGCCGGATCGATCCGATCGCGTTCTGGATCCGACGCGGCCGTCGCCTGTTGCCAGCGTTGTTCTTCCTCCTCGCGAGCGTGCTGGCGTTCGCGGTCCTGGTCGTCCCGGAGGAGATCGCGTCGCTTCGCGGCGATGCGATGGCGGCCGTCGCCTACGCCACGAACTGGCACCTCATCGCCGGCGACCAGTCGTACTTCGAGTCGATCGGCCGGCCGTCGCTCTTCAATCATCTCTGGTCCCTCGCGATCGAGGAGCAGTTCTACCTGGTCTGGCCGCTGGTGCTTGGCGTAATGCTGCTCGCGGGCCGCCGGTTCGCGTTTGGGCTGACCCTGGCCGGGGCTGTCGGGTCGGCCGTCTGGATGGCCCTGCAGTTCGATCCCGCAAGCGACCCGTCGCGGGTCTACTACGGGACCGACACCCGCCTGACGGGCCTGTTGATGGGCGCTGCCCTCGCGTTCGTCTGGGTCCCGTCGGTGGCGACCCTGCCGACGGCCGAATCCGGGCTGAGCCGCCGTCGACGGCGGAGGATCCGCGCCCGGGCGGCCGCTTCCGGACGGTGGGCGAACGTGCGCCTCGGGCGCGCCCTCGACCTCGTCGGCGTGACGGCACTGGTGGTTCTCGCGGCGTTCTTCGTGTTCGCCGACGCCTTCGAGCCGTTCCTCTACCAGGGCGGTTTGGCCATCCTCGCGATGGTCACGGCGGCTCTGATCGCGGCAGCGGTCCACCCACACGCCCGCGTCGGACGGTGGCTCGACGTCCGCCCGCTCCGCTGGATGGGCACCCGCTCGTATTCGATCTACCTCTGGCATTGGCCGATCTTCACGCTCACGCGGCCCGAGCTCGACATTCCGCTGGATGCGCCCGGTGCGCTAGTGCTCCGGCTCGCGTTGACGACCGTGCTGGCGGAGTTCTCGTACCGGGTCGTTGAGTCGCCGATTCGTGGTGGTGCGATCGGCCGCACGTGGACCAGGTTGCGGGCGACGGAACCGGTCCCTTCGGCTCCGCTGCGTCGCTGGCCGGTCCCGGTCGCCGCCGGAGGGATGGCCGCGGCACTCTCGATCCTGCTCGTCTCGGTTGCCCTGGCGACGCCGCCAGCACCTCCGGCCGGAATGGTGACGACCTCGATCGACCAACTTGTTGTCGATCCGGACGCGCTCCCGGCCGACCAGCCCGCCACGCCGCACGGCTTGGCAATGGCGCTGGCAAGGGCCACGGTTGGGTCGGCGTCACGTGTGCACGGCACGGCGCGGCCGGGTGCCCGACCCTCGATCCGAGGCGCAACGAGCGTTCCGCCGCCAGACGTTGGGCTGCCGGCGCTTCCGCCCGCAAGCACCAAACCCAAGCCCGAGGGGTCGGCGGCTCCGGTCGCCACGCCGCCTGCGACTCCGAAACCGCGCCGGAGCATCCTCGCGTTCGGCGAGTCGGTGATGATCCAGGGCGCCGAAGCCCTCGCGGAGGACCTGGGTCCGGTCCGGGTCGACGCCGCGGTCGGGCGGCACATCAAGGAGGGGATCGACATCCTGGAGCGCCGCGCCGCCGACGACAAGCTCGCCAGCGTGGTGATCATCCAGCTTGGCAACAATGGACCGTTCCGGGCCGGCCAGTTCGATGCCGTGATGGAGCCGCTCCGCGAGGTGCCGCTCGTCGTGTGGGTCAACGTCCGCGTGCCGCGCGACTGGGAAGCCCACAACAACCGGATCATCGCGTCCGGCGTCGAGAAGTACCCGAACGCCACGCTCGTGGACTGGCATGCCGCCACGGATGGCCACCCCGAGCTCTTCTGGAAGGACGGCTACCACCCGCGGCCGGAAGGCGCCGACCTCTACGCTGACCTGATCGCCGCCGCCGTCCGCTGACCGAGGACTACGTCTTCGGCGGCTCGGCGGTGAGCTGACCGCCCCTGACGGTCGCCCCGAGGACGATCGCCGCAGCGACGATCACCAGGTTCTTGATGATGTACTGGCCCTCGAGGGTGGGCGCCCATGGGAACTGGCTGAACGTCTCGGCCGGGAACAGGAAGAGCGGCGTGATCGTGCCCAGCATCTGCACGAACAGCAGGAACAGCGTCACGCGCATGGCGCGGCCGATGAACAGGCCGATCCCGATCGCGATCTCCCAGAAAGCGATGATCGGGACAGCCGTGGCCGCGGACACCAACCCGCCGGTCAGGCGCTCGACCGTCTCCCCGGCCAGCGCCTCAGCCGGGGATGCACCCGGGATCAGCTTGAGTGCGCCGAACCAGAAGAACACGATGCCCAACGCGATCCGGAGGAGCATCACTCCGTGCTCCGCCATCCACCGGGTGATCCGGCGATCGGTCCGGTCGAAGCGCGTCTCGATCACGCGATCCACGGCATCCAGCTCGTTCATCGGTCGGTTGTAGCACGGAGCGCGACTCGGCGCCGCTTGAAGGGCGCCAACAGTCACGACCCCGACTCGATCTCACGCTTGCGCCGGGCAACGAAGGCGTCGAGCGCCTCGACGACGGCCGGGTCAAGCGCCGGCGGCACCGCTTCTGCGAGCAGGCGCTTCCAGATCGTGTTCGCGCGCTCCGTCGCGGTTCGGGCGCCATCGGCTTCCCAGGTCTCGAAGTTCCGCCAGTCGGAGACCAGCGGCCGGTAGAACGCGGTCTCGTAGCGTTCGAGCGTATGCGCGGTGCCGAAGAAGTGGCCGCCTGGCCCCACCTCGGCGATCGCGTCGAACCCGAGGCTGGCTGTGTCGACCGGTACCGGCTGGAGGACCTCCGACAGCATCTGGAGGATCTCGGCATCGATGATCAGCTTCTCGTACGAGGCAGTCAGGCCGCCCTCGAGCCACCCGGCGCCCTGGTAGAGCAGGTTGACCCCGCCCATCAGCGCGCCCCAGACCGCCATCTCGGACTCGTATGCGGCCTGGGCGTCGACGACGTTGGACGCCGTCGTGTTCGATGACCGCCACGGGAGGCCGTATCGCCGCGCGAGCTGGCCACTGGCGATGGCGCCCTTGACCGCTTCGGGCGTGCCAAACGCGGGGGCACCCGTTCGCATGTCCACGTTCGAGGTGAACGCGCCGTAGACCATCGGTGCGCCCGGCCGGACGACCTGGGCCAGCGACACGAGGAACAACGCCTCGGCGTTCTGCTGGGCCAGCGCGCCGGCCAGCGAGACCGGGCTCATGGCGCCGGCCAGGGTGAACGGCGTCGCGACGACAGGCTGGCCGTGCAGCGCCATCTCGATCAGCCCGTCGCCCATCGGTCCGTCGAGTCGGAGCGGTGAGTTGGTATTGATGACGGTCATCAACGATGGCTCGCGAACGAGGGTGTCCCGGTCCACGCCGCGGATCAGGGCAGTCACCTCGAGCGCGTCGTCCACCGGACGCGCGCCGAAGCCCAGGCACTGCCAGGTCTTGTCCAGCTCAACCGCGAAGGTCCGGTACATGTCGAGGTGCCGTGTCTCGACAGGGAGGTCCGTAGGCTCGAGGGGTCCCCCACCCTCCTGGTGGATGATGTCGAGGGCGCCGATGATCCGGACGTAGTCGACGAAATCGGCGACGTTGCCGGCGCGGCGGCCTCGATCCAGGTCACTCACGAAAGCCGGACCGCCGACGGCTCCGAACACGAGGTTCGAACCACCGAAAACCAGGTTCCGTGCCGGGTTCCGGGCGTGCAGCCGAAACTCCGACGGCGCGAGCGCGACCAGGGCTTCCACCTGGGCCGGATCAAGCCGGACGTTCCGCGACGACCTGTCCACGATCGCACCCGCGGCGGCCAGGGCGTCCAGTGCACGATCCCCGAGGACCTCCATCCCGATCTCCGACAGGATCCGCAACGAAGCCTGGTGGATCGCCTCGACGTGGTCCGCCGTCAGGATCTCGAGCGGACGGAACGGATTGACCAGCGTCCGCCACGGCAGCTGGGCGAGACCTGGCGCCGCGCGGCGCGGCCGTCGACGAGGCCCGTCATGCCGTTCGACCGGCTCCTCGGGGTGGCGGGGTCCGTCCATGGCGTCGATGCTACGGCGGTGACAGCACCGCGCGACACCACGTCCTGTGGGCCGCCGCGGGCCGCCGTTTTCTCAGCGTCGTCTCAGAGACGCGTCGTACCCTCGGGTCATGCATCTCCTGGTCATCGAGGACGATCCCAGGCTCGTCCGGCTCCTCCGCCGCCTGCTCGAAGAGGACCGGCACGTCGTCGAGACCGCCACGACCGGCCTCGAGGGGCTCGAGATCGCCGAGGCGGCCGAGGGCATCGACCTGATCGTCCTCGACGTCGGCCTGCCCGACATCTCCGGGCTGGAGGTCGCGCGCCGGATCCGTGCGCGCGGATCGGAGGTTTCGATCCTGATGCTGACGGCTCGCGACACCGTGGGCGACCGGGTGACCGGGCTCGACGCCGGCGCGGACGATTACCTCGTCAAGCCATTCGCCTACGAGGAGCTCGCGGCCAGATTGCGTGCGCTCGGACGGCGCGGAACCGGGAGCCGGCGGGCCGAGCCCAAGCTCGTCGCCGGCCCGATCGTCCTCGACGAGGCAGCGCGGCGGGTGACCCTCGACGGTCGCACGATCGACCTCAGCCCACGCGAGTTCTCCCTCCTCGAGTGCCTCCTCCGCCACGCGGGGCAGACCCTGTCTCGCGACCAGCTGCTCGATCAGGCCTGGCCATTCAGCGTCGCAGTCACGCCCAACGCCGTCGACGCCTACATCCACTACCTGCGCGAGAAGCTCGGTGGCGCAGGTCGGCTGATCGAGACGGTGCGCGGGGTGGGCTATCGTCTGGCCGATGCCTGACGGAATCCTGCCGCCGATCGACACGACCGCGCCCGAGCTCGCCGCCGACGCCACGGACGGGCGTCTCGTCCGGCATGTCCGCCGGAACCTCGTCCTGTGGAGCGGCGGCACGACGCTCCTGATCCTCATCGTCCTGGCCGTGGCGCTGTACGCGGCCGTGGCCGGGTCCCTCGCCAACGCGGGGATCGACCAGCTCGACGCCCGGATGAGCCAGATCCGGGGTGAGAAGCCCGATCCCCGGGACGAAGCCCGGTACGGGTTCATCTTTGGCGGCGGCGGATCCGGGACGTATGCGCTGATCGTCGATCCGGGCGGCGAGGTCGTCACCGGACCCCGCATCCCGCACCCGCCGCCCGGTCTTCCCTATCAGGACGCCGTGGCCTCCGCCGCTGGAACGGGTCGCGACATCCGGACGGCCTCGCTCGAAGGCACCCCGGTGCGGATCCTGACCCAGACCGTGGACGTCGATGGCCAGACGTTCACCGTCCAGGTGATCCAGGACCGAAGCACCGAGGAGCAGACCCTCCAGACGATGCTCGTCGTCCTCCTGGTCGGCGGTCTCGTCGTCGTGCTCGTGGCGTTCGGGTTCGGGACGGTCTACGCCCGCCATGCCCTCGTCCCGATCCGCGAGTCGCTCGCGAACCAGCGAACGGCCCTTCGGCGCCAGCGCGAGTTCGCCGCCGATGCCAGCCATGAGCTCCGCACGCCGTTGACGGTCATCCGCAGTAGCGTCGACTACCTCCTGCGCCATCGGAGCGAGCCCGTCGACAAGGTCGGGACCGCGCTGCAGGACATCGATGACGAGATCGACCACATGACGGCGATGGTCGAGGACCTGCTGCTCCTGGCACGATCCGATTCGGGCGCCATCGAGCTCGAGCGGGTGCCGATGGACCTCGGCGATGTCGCCGCCGACGGCGCCTCGGCGCTCAGCAAGCCGGCGACGGACCGCGGCGTTCGGGTGGAGGTCGATCCGGAGCCTGCGATGATCGCCGGCGACCCCGCCCGGCTTCGCCAGTTGGTCATGATCCTGGTCGACAACGCCATCCGCCACAGCCCGGCCGACGGGCGAGTCGCCGTCCAGGTGCGCGCTGACGGCCGCGGCGCGGCGTTGGTCGTCGAGGACGACGGGCCGGGGATCCGCGCGGAGGACCTGCCTCACGTGTTCGAGCGCTTCTACCGCGCCCAGGGTGCGCCGGGCGGCGGGACCGGGCTCGGTCTCGCGATTGCGTCGTGGATCGTCAACCGCCACGGCGGCCAGATCGAGGTGGCAAACCGCACCGAAGGCGGGGCCCGGTTCGTGGTGCACCTCCCCGCCGCCGGCTAGGAGGCCTGCCGGCGCGAGTCCAGCCCTCGAGCTGATCGCGCCCCCGAGTATCGGCTCCCGCGCTTGTGTCACACGGAACCAACGACACGGCCGCCAAAGGCGGCCGACCATTTGTGAATGAGGCCTGTGCCACGCGCAAGCCTGACCGCGACTTGGAGCCCAGCGGATCGCTGCATGCACCACGCGCAAGAGGGCGGCTCGCGATTTGCCGCGAGCCGCCCTTGCTTGCGTTCCATGCAACCGGTCGTCGTGGTCTTGCGCCACGTACAAGGTGCAAGCGACGATTTAGCTCGTCGTCCCCGTCGCCCGAGCGATCAGCGGGGCTGCCGCCGAGATCGGGATGGCGAAGCCCATTCCTTCAGCTTCCGCTGAGACTGCCGTGTTGATGCCGATCACGGCACCCGTGGCGTCCAGGAGCGGACCACCACTGTTCCCGGGGTTGATCGCCGCGTCCGTCTGGAGCAGGTCGGTCATGGTGACCGGCCGGCCGGTCGCCTCGTCCCCGAGGGTGATCGTTCGTCCGGTGCCCGAGATGATGCCCCGGGTGACCGTCTCGGTGAACGTCCCCAACGGGCTGCCGATCGCGATGGCGGTCTGGCCCACCTCGAGCGCGTCGGAATCGCCGATCACAGCCGGGCTGAGCCCCGTCGCGTCGATCTTGATCAGCGCCAGGTCGTGGTCGTCGGAGATCTCGACGATACCCGCGGCGAACTGCCGGCCGTCGGCCAGCTCCACGGTGAGGGACTGGCTGCCCTCGACGACGTGGCGGTTCGTGAGGATGTAGCCGTCTCCGGTGAGCACGACGCCCGAACCGACGCCGCTCGACGGGATCTGCTGGAAGCCCCGCGAAGAGAAGCCCTCCGAGGTAATCGTCACGACCGAATTGCGGACGGCCGCGACGACGTCGGTCAGGTCGGCGGCTTCGGCCGCCGGGCTGGCACCCGGGCCGGTGGCCACGGTCACCGCGCCCGGAGTGGTCGACGCAGCGGGCGCACCTTCGGGTGTCAATGGCCCGGCGACCAGCATGGCGGTTCCACCGGCGGCAAGGGCGGCCGACAGGAAGGACGCCGCGAAAATGGACCGAAGCCGCGCGGACCGGAGGCGTGGTTCGGTCGGTCGTGGCGCCATCACCGACGAACCCTCCATGGGCGTCGCGGACGCCGTCGCAGGCTCGGCCGTTGCAGCTTCAGCCGAGCCGACTGATGGGTCGGTGAGTGGGTCGGTGCCGCGATCGTTGTCGAACATCGGGAATCTCCGATCTGGTGGTCGCGGGATTGGCGACCTGCCCCCATCTCGGACCCGAACGCTGAGAAGTGGCTGAGAGTTAAGAAAACGCGACGCGGTTGCCGGGGGAAGGCAACCGCGTCGCGTGGAGCTGGCGTCGAACGGGCGTCAGCGATGGCTACCAGGGCGAACGGCGAAGCAGCCCGTGGATTACGAGGACGTCGTGGCCGGCGTCGGCGTTGGCGTTGCGTTCGGGTCCGCGTCCTTGTCCCACGGCCCGCGTCCTGGCCCGAACCCGCCACGAACCCGGTGGATGCCGCTGTGGACCACGTCCGCGTCGAGCGTGCCGTCGTCGCGCAGTGAGCCCACGCCGATGACGAAATCGCCGACTTCGATATCCGACAACGCTTGTCCGGTGGTGCCGTCGACCTCGAAGGTGGTATCGCCGTCGACGTGGATCGTGGCGGTCGTCTCGTCCTTGCCGGTCACGGTGATCGTGTTGTCCGTCACGGCCGTCACCTCACCACCGATCGTGGGGAGGACGACCTTGATCGCGGTGATCGTGAAGGTGCCGTCGTCTTCTCGTTCCTGGGCGAGGCCGATCTGGTCGCCCACGGCCAGGTCACCGACAGCGACGGTTTCGCCGCCCTTGGTGATCGTCGTCTCGCTGCCGACGGTGATGGTGCGCGTCCAGCCGTCCGCGGTCTCGAGCGACAGGTTCGACCCGTTGATCGCGCTGATCGTGATCGCATGGAACCCGCCGCGCCCGAAGCCGCCGCGAAGTCCGTGGCTGAGCTCAACCGTTTCCAGGCTGCCGGCGGCTGGCGCGGTGACGGTCGGGTCCGTCTCGCTGGCCGCACTCGGAGCCGAGGATGGCGAGGCGCCCATCCCGGCGACAGCACCGATCACGAGGAGGATCGCGGACCCGGCGACGATGCCGATCCGGATCGGGAGGCTTCGGCCGTCGGGCTTCGCAATGGAAGCGGCGACTAGCTCGCGGAACTCGATCTCATCAGGTTCGGTCATGGGTGACTCCGTGCTGTTCCGCGCTCGGCGCGGTCCGTTGGTCGCCTTGGCGCGACCGTCGGATCGAGTCTCATGGCCGTTTCTTCAAGGCTTCTGAGAGCGATCCGGGTCGTAGACTTCGGGCGTGCCCGACCGCAGCGAACCGACGCCTGCGCCGCCCGCGACCGCCGCGTCGTGGCCGGCCGGCGGACATGACGAGACACGGCCCGAGCGCCGGATCTCGCTCTCGTTCGACGTGTTCGCGGTCAGCCACCGGCTTGGCGCGTACCTGGACCGGGCGCTCGCCGGGACCGGCATCCGGCCGGCGGAATATGCGGTCTACAGCCTGATGCTCGAAGCCGGTCCCCGGACCCCGTCGGAGCTGGCGGCCATGGTTGGTGCACCTGCATCGACCCTGTCGACCTACCTGTCGGCGATGCTCGCTCGGGGGGACGCCAGGAAGATCCCAAACCCGGCCGACGGCCGGTCCGTCCGGGTCGTCCTGACCGATCGCGGCCGCGCCGCCGTCCGGCGGGTCAATCCGCCGTTCAGCCGGGCGCATTTCCTGCTCGCCGACAGCCTCGATCGACCGTCCGAGGAGATCCACGCGGCACTCGTGGCGCTGTCTGAAGCCATCGAACGGGCGTCCTCCGAACTCGCGTCGGACTCGACGCAAGCTCCAGACGAGGCGCAGTCCGCCGACAGATAGTTCGAGCTCGTAGTATCCTGCCGGTCACACCAGACCGGGAGGTTCCATGTCACGGGTTCGTCGCCTGTCCGTCACCGGACTCGTCATGGTCGCCGTCGGGCTTGTCCCGGTCGTCACCGCCTGCGGTTCGTCGGCGCCGTCGTCGGCATCGTCGCCCGCCGTCGCCGCGACAGCGACTCCATCGACCTCCCCTGCCGCTGCCACGGCCGAACCCACGACGCCCCTGGCTTCAGCGTCGACGGCGGCCGGTGCAGCGCGGATCGAGGACCTGGCCTACCTCGTCGACGAGCTCAGGGACATCCACCCGAACCCGTTCCTCGACGAGGGCGAGGCTGCCTTCATGACCCGCGTCCGAGCCATCGAGGATCGCGCCGACACCCTGACCGACACCGGCTTCCTGGTTGCGGTGATGGAGCTGATGGGTCATCGCGAACGCGACGGCCACTCCGGCGCCTGGGCCTTGGCGCAACCCGGCGAGCGCCTGCACGCCTGGCCGGTCTGGCTGTGGGACTTCCCGGACGGCCTTCGCGTCGTGGCAGCCCGCGATCCGGATGGGGACCTGATCGGTGCCCGGCTGGTTCAGGTCGGCGACGTGACCGTCGAGGAGGCCGCAACGGCGGTGAATCCGCTCGTGCCACGGGACAACGATTCCAACCTGCGCGCCAACCTGCCCATGCACCTGACCGTGCCCGAGATCCTCGACGAGCTTGGGCTGCGCGAACCGGGCGGCCCGGGACTTGCGTTCGAGCTCCTGGATGGCTCGCGGCGCGAGCTCACGTCCGAGCCCCTGGCGATGCCGGACTTCTTCCAATGGGTGAGCGGTGTCTACCAGGGGCTCAGCTTCCCGACCGGTCTGCCTCCCGACGACGATGGTCCGCAACATCTCCGGAACCGGGACCTTGCATTCTGGACCGAGCCGCTGACCTCGCCGTCCGGCATGTACGTTGGCTACAACGAGGTCCAGCGGAACGCCGGGAGCGACACCCTCCTCGGTCTCGCGACCGACATCGTCGAGGCGGCGCCTCTCGAGCCTGACCAGCCGTTCGTCATCGACCTTCGCAACAATCCGGGCGGCGATAACACGACGTACAGCCGCCTGCTCGAGGCCGTCGAGACCATGGCCCGCGAGCGACCGGGGCTGGTATCGATCATCGCCGGGCGTTCGACGTTCTCCGCGGCCGGTAACTTCATCACGGACCTGCTGGTCGGGCCGGAGCGGGCCAACATGCGCCTCGTCGGCGAGCCACCCGGTGGCGGGCTGAATATCTACGGCGACGTGAGGGTCCTGACGCTGCCGTCGAGCGGCATCGTCGTCCTCATTTCCGAGGACTACCACCTCAAGGCCCCTGACGACGACCGGCTGGAGCTGCCGCCGGACATCCCGGCGGAGGTCACTTGGGAGGACTACGCGGCCGGTCGCGACCCGGTGCTCGAGGCGGCACTCGGCAACTGAACGGGGGACGGGCCGCAAGCGCAGCGGCCGGCGCGGGCCTGCCGGCGCCCGGGGGCGGCCGCGGACGGTCGCCGCCCCGTCGGCGGCGGCGACCGTCCGCATCGCATACTTGGCCGAGGAGGTCGAGCCCATGCGGATCGTGGTCACCGGCGGCAGCGGCAAGGGCGGCAAGTGGGTGGTCCGCGGGCTCCGCGAGGCCGGCCACGACGTGCGCAACGTCGACGCCCGACATGACGGCAGCCCGCACGGTCAATGTCGTCGTCGCCGACCTGACAGATCTCGGCCAGACGCTGGACGCCATGAGCGGTTTCGATGCCGTCGTCCACTTTGCCGCAATCCCGGCCCCGGAGATCCGGCCCGACGGTGAAACGTTCCGGATCAACACGATGTCGACCTACAACGTCTTTGCGGCCGCCGAGATGCACCACCTGCGACGCGTGGTCTGGGCCTCGAGCGAAACGGTGCTCGGCCTGCCATTCGACATCCCGCCTGCGTTCGCCCCGATCGACGAGACGATCGAACCTCGCCCGGAGTCCTCATATTCACTGTCGAAGCTGGTCGGCGAGACGATGGCCGGGCAGGTCGCCCGGCGCACCGGGATCGGGTTCCTCGGCCTGCGGATCTCGAACATCATGGAGCCCGACGACTACGCCCGGTTCCCGTCGTTCTGGGACGACGCCCGGATCCGGAAATGGAACCTCTGGGGCTACGTCGATGCGCGGGACGTCGCAGAGGCAGCGCGGCTTGGCCTCGAGGCTCCCTTCGAGGGTTCGGAAATCTGCATCGTGGCCGCATCGGACACCGTCATGACCCGTCCCAGCGCGGACCTGATGGCGGAGGTCTTCCCCACGGTGCCCCTGCGACGCGAGGTCGAGGGCCGCGAGACGCTGTTGTCGATCGATCGCGCGAGGCGGGTGCTCGGGTACGAGCCGGCCCATCGCTGGGCGGATCACGTCAGCGCCTGATGCCTGCGGCACCGGATTGGCCGATCTTCGGACGCGACGGCGACGACGTCGCCTGGCGACCGTCAGCGGAGCTGGTCAACGATTCGAAGCTCGCACGGTTCCTGCGAGCGACGGGTGAAGCGTCCCTCGATGCCCTGCAAGCTCGCGCGGTCGCCGACCCGGCGTGGTTCTGGGGTGCGGCGGCGGAGGACATCGAGCTCGCGTGGCAACGGCAGCCAACCGCCGTCCTGGACGAGAGTCGCGGGCCGGCATGGTCCCGTTGGTGGCAGGGCGGTCACCTCAACTACGCGAGCGCGGCGCTCGAGCCACGCGTTGCCCGCGATCCCGACGGCGCTGCCATCGCCTGGGAGGGCGAGGACGGCGCGGTCCGGACCCTGACCAACGCCGAGCTGGCGGCCGACGTCGATGCCGCCACGATCCGCCTCCGCGCGATGGGCGTGCGGGCCGGCGACCGGGTCGGGATCCTGCTGCCGATGCTGGTCGAGACAGTCGTCGCCGTGCTCGCCCTCGGGCGGCTCCAGGCGATCTATACGCCGATCTTCTCCGGGTACGCCGCGCCCGCGATCGCCGCCCGGCTCGCCGACTGCGACGCCTCGGTGCTCATCACGGTCGACGGCTTTCTGCGGCGCGGGTCGTGGGTCCCGTTGAAGGCCGTGGCCGACGAAGCCGTGGCAGCGGTACCGACGATCCGGACCGTGGTCGTCGTCCGCCGCGCAGGCGAGGCGATTGTGGCCCCGTGGGTCGAGGGACGAGATCGATGGTGGGACGAGACCCCGGCCGACGAAGGCGGCCCTCCGGGGCGGGCCGGTGGGTGGGATCGCCGATGTGCCGACCGACCCGGAGACCCCGTTCATGCTGATCTACACGTCGGGGACGACCGGCCGACCAAAAGGTGCCGTCCACGTCCACGGCGGCTTCCCGGTCAAGAGTGCGCAGGACCTGGCGCACCAGTTCGACCTTGGACCGGGCGACACCCTGTTCTGGTTCACCGATCTCGGCTGGATGATGGGTCCGTGGGCGATCTCAGGCGCGCTGCTGCGTGGCGCCCGCCTCGTGCTGTACGAGGGCGCGCCAGACTTCCCGGGTCCCGACCGCGTGTGGTCGATGGTCGCGCGGCACCGGATCACGCACCTTGGCCTGTCACCCACCGTGATCCGGGCGCTGATGGCCCATGGAGAGGAGCCGGTTCGGGCGCACGATCGGTCGTCGCTGCGCGTGCTGGGCTCCACGGGCGAGCCGTGGAACCCGGATCCCTGGTGGTGGTACTTCCGCGTGGTCGGTGACGGACGCTGCCCGATCGTGAACTACTCGGGCGGGACGGAAGTGTCGGGCGGGATCGTGAGCGGCAACGTCATGGGTCCCATCAAGCCGGCGTCCTTCTCGGGTCCCTGTATCGGGACGGCAGCCGACGTCGTGGACGAACAGGGTCGGCCGATCCGCGGCGCCGTCG
The DNA here is from genome assembly GCA_963809045.1 of uncultured Chloroflexia bacterium. Classification (GTDB taxonomy): domain Bacteria; phylum Chloroflexota; class Limnocylindria; order Limnocylindrales; family CSP1-4; genus SPCO01. The sequence continues at coordinate 760,742 of CAWEHW010000004.1, read as the reverse complement.
GCGAGCTGGTCATCCGCGCGCCGATGCCCGGCATGACACGCGGCTTCTGGCGCGACGAGGACGGCCGGTACGAAGCCACCTATTGGTCCCGGTTCCCCGGCACCTGGGTTCACGGCGACTGGGCGACCATCGACTCGGACGGGTTCTGGTACATCCAGGGCCGATCGGACGACACGCTCAAGGTGGCCGGCAAGCGAGTCGGGCCGGCGGAGGTCGAGAGCGCGGCCGTGTCGCACCCGGCCGTGCTCGAAGCCGCGGCGATCGGCGTGCCCCACGAGATCAAGGGCGAAGCCGTCGTGGTCCTCGTCGTCCTGCGGCCGCGGATCGCCGGCGACCCGGACCTGCTCGACTCGATCGCCCGGCGGGTGACCGGCGAGCTGGGCAAGCCGCTCAAGCCCGAACGGATCGTCGCCGTCACCGGCTTCCCGAAGACGCGCTCCGGCAAGGTCATGCGCCGGGCCATCCGCGCCGCCTGGTTGGGTCTCGACCCGGGTGACCTGTCGGGTCTGGACGACCCGGCGACGCTCGACGCGATCCGGGCGGTGGCACACGACGAAGGTGACCGCCGATGACCGAGACGACCACGCCGGAGCGCGTCATCGTCAGCTGGGACGACCTCGATCGGTTGGTGTCCGACCTCGCCGAGCGGCTCGCGCCGCAGCGCTTCGATGTCATGCTCGCGATCACGCGCGGCGGCCTCGTGCCGGCCGGCATGCTCGCCTACCGGCTCCGGATCCGGAACATCCTGGTCGCGGCGGTCGAGTTCTACGACGACCTCGGCCAGCCCGGCCCGAGGCCGACCTTCCTCCAGTTCCCCGCCGATCCGCTGCTCCGCGGCCAGCGGGTCCTCGTCGTGGACGAGGTCTGGGACAGCGGCACCACGATCCACGCCGTCACCGAACGGATCCGCCAGGCGGGCGGCATCCCCACGACCGCCGTGATCCACTGGAAGCCGGAGCGATCCGTGGTGCCCGGCGCACCCGACGTCCACGCCGTCACCACGGCGGCGTGGGTCGTCTACCCGTTCAAGGCGGGCGGCTAGCGAGCGGCGGCGGCGGTCCGCCCGACGCGGTATCGTCGAAGCCTGACCGACGTCGTGCATCGTCCATAGCGAGGTTTTCTGACGTGGCGCAACGAGTCCAGCTCCTGGTCGGAACGAAGAAGGGTGCGTTCATCCTCGAGAGCGACGCAGACCGGCGCGAGTGGTCCCTGCGCGGGCCGTTGTGCGAAGGCTGGCCGGTCCACGACGTGATCGTCGAACCCGACACGGGGGCCATCCTGGCCGCGGCTGGCAGCCCCTGGTACGGACCGGCGGTGTGGCGCTCGGACGATGGCGGCTCGACCTGGAGCCATTCATCGGCCGGGCTGACCTACGGCGATGAAGCCGAGCCCATCACGACGGTGTGGTCGCTCTCCACGACGCCCGATGGCGGTGTGCTCGCCGGTGTCGAGCCCGCCGGTCTGTTCCGGAGCGACGATCGGGGCGCCACGTGGCGGCACGTGGATGGGCTGACCAACCACCGGACGCGCCCGACCTGGGGGCCCGGCGCGGGTGGGCTCATCCTCCACACGATCGTCCCCCACCCGACCGATCTGTCGAGGACCTGGGTCGGCATCTCGGCGGTCGGCGTCTTCGAGACGCAGGATGGCGGCGCCTCGTGGGAACCCCGGAACGTCGGCGTCCGGGCCGAGTTCAACCCGGAGGACCGCTTCCCAGAGACGGGCCAGTGCGTCCACAAGTTCGCCATGGCCGCCGGTGAGCCCGAGACGCTCTATCAGCGCAACCACTGCGGCGTCTACCGCTCGGACGACGGGTCGGCGACGTGGCAGGAGATCACGGGCAACCTGCCGACCGATTTCGGGTTCTCGATGGTGACGCATCCGCGCGACCCGGAGACGGCGTGGGTGATCCCCCTGAGCACGCCGGAGGACGGCCGGCTGATGCCGGACGCCCACGCAGCGGTCTGGCGGACACGCGATCGCGGCGAGTCGTGGACGAGGCTCGACGACGGGCTCCCGAAGCAGGACGCGTTCCTGTCGGTGCTCCGCGAGGCGATGGCTCGCGACACCCTCGAACCGGTTGGCGTCTCGTTCGGCACGAGCACCGGACAGCTCTGGCACAGCGCCGACGACGGCGAGCACTGGCAGATGATCACGGACACGCTCCCCGAAATCTGGTCGGTCGAGGCGGTCGTCCTCGACGGCTGACCGTGGCGACTGTCCTGCTCCCTCGTTCCCTGCTGGCCCTGTTTCCTGGGGCCGAGCGACGCCAGGTAGTCCCGGGTTCGTCGGTGGCCGTGCTCCTCGAGAGGCTCGACGTCACCGTCCCGGGACTCCGCGATCGCCTCGTGGAGGCCGGGCCGCGACTTCGGCCGCACATCAACGTCTTCGTCGACGGCTCACCCGCGGATCTCGGGAGCCCGGTCTCAGCCGATTCGGTGGTCCACGTGATCCCGGCCGTGTCCGGCGGGGGCGGCTAGCTCCGTCGCCCCAGGGTTGGCTCGAACGCGTCGAACGGGTCGCTCCGCTCGGCCACGGCGTCCCGCCCGCGTTGGCCGCGCCCACTCCCGGGAGCATCCCCGGCAACCGCCCGCCAGCCCTGATCGGCGAGCCGTTCGAGCGTGCCAATGGCCGTGCTGACCATCGATCGCGCGTGATCGAGCGCTTGTCCTTCGAGCGGACCGGGAGGCGACGCGGCAGCGACCTCCCCGGCCACAACGGACCCGGCCCGGATGGCACCGGCCCCGGCACCGTCCTGGTCGTCCCATGGGTCGTACTGCCGCATCACGAACGCCACGTCGCCCGCGTGGACGGCCGCCGCGGCCTGGACGAACGGCCACAGGCCGGAACCCGTGTGGTCCAGGGTCGGTTCGTGGAACGCGAACGGGTGACCCGGGTACAGCGCTCGCCGGACCGCGACCTCGGCGATCGCCCTCGCGGCCGGTGCCGGCTCGTCGGCGACCCACTCCGGCATCGCCCCGACCACGATCTGGTCGGCTGGGAGGCCGTCGCCGCGCGCCAGGGCAACACCGATGAGCTGCAGCGCCAGGGCGCGACCGGCCCGGGTCGCGGCGTCGGATGGCTGGCCGGCGCGCAGATCGGGCGCAACGACCAGGGGTCCTGGGCCGACCACGATCGACGTTCCGGCTCGGCGGACCAGCCGGTGCGCGAACGCGTGATCCGCCAGTGCCCGGTCGGGCTCGACGCCGTCGGCCACGATCTCGGCGATCGCATCCGACGCGATCAGGTCGATCCGTTCGAAGGCGGCCACGACCGCTCCTTCGGGGGCGCCGAGCGCCGGCACCACCGTCGCCAGCCGGACGTAGCGCTGTTGCTCGGCGCCGGCCCGATCCACGTTCCGGCGGAGCATCGCGAGGGCGCGCTGGCTGCCGATCGGCGCCGGATCGGCCAGCTCCCGGCCCGGTGCCCCGCGGGCGCCTTCCCGGGGATGCCAATCGGGGGCTTCGCGGCCGGCCGCGACGAGACGAGCGGCCAGCTCCCGTCCGATCGGCACCTCGATCCGGACGAGGTCGAGACCCGCGGCGATCAGGGCCGCCGCCTCCTCGAGCGCAGCGTCCTCGTCGGGCTGGTGGAGCGTCGTGCCAAGCCACGGCCGGCTCGTGTCGCCGAGCAGCGCGATCGTTTCGTTCCTGGCCGTTCGTTCCGCGTCGATTCGTTCGATGGCCGCCCCGGCCAGACGCGTGGCTTCGACCTCTGCCACCGCGCGCCGGTCAGGTTCCCGCAACAGGGCTGCCTCGAGCGACAGATCGACCGCACCCGACGAGACGTCGAGCGCCAGCTGCTGCGGATCCAGGTCGTATTCGAGGAGGGCCATCGCGAACGGCAGCGTGATCCCCGCGCCCAGGGCTCGCGGATCCTGCGCCAGCCAGCGATCGACGGTCGTGCCCGCCAGCGGCCGTCCCGCCGCGTCGAGTCCCGAGACGCCGAACAGGCGCAGGATGGCCCGCTCCTGGCCGATCGTGGTCGACGCTCGTGCCCGGGCGCCCCACGCGCCGGCGAGGGCCTCGGCCTGGGCGACCAGGCGATCGAGCGGGCCCCAGCGCTCGCTCATCGGCCCAGCCGGCCCGCCGCGGCGAGGAGGGAAAGCGTGCGCTCGACCGGCAACCCGGGAACGACGTGTCCGTCCCTGCCCTCGACGGTATCGGCCCGGAACAGCGAATCGATGACCGCGGCTTCGGTGGCGTCAACGACGGCGCCGAAGAACGGGTCGATGAACTCGTCGTCGACCAGTTCAGCAGACCACAACGCCCCGGAGCTGCCACGCGGGATCCGGACACCCGTCGAGAACGCCAGGAAGATGTCGCCCGAGCCATGACCGGCAATCGAGCCGGTCCGGGCAAGGCCGAGCCCGGCTCGCCGGGCAAGCCGCTCGAGGGCCGGTCCCAGCAACGGGGCGTCGGTGGCGACGACGATGATGCAGCTGCCGCCTTCGCGACCGCCGCGGATCCCCGCGTCCGGCCAGCCGTCCGCGACCAGCGCCTCACCGACCCGGACACCGTCCACGGTCAGCCGTTCGATCCGCCCGAAGTTGGTCAGGGCCAGGACCCCGACCGTGTAGCCAGGGCCCTTGGCGCTGCTCCGGCGACGCTCTGGCGTGGCCCACGACGCCCGCCGGTCGATCGGCTCGACGAGGCGTGATGCGGTGCCGATCCCGCCCTTGAGCTCGAAGCAGCTCATGCCGGTGCCCGCGCCGAGCGCTCCGCCCGGTGTCGGTCCGGCATCCGCTCCGGTCGCGGCGGCGAGGGCCGCGCGGACGTCCCCCTCGTCCACCTGGACGCGCCGGGAGAAGTTGAGCCACCCGTCATCGCATTCGGCAACCACCGGCATCAGCGCGTCGTCGTCACCCGCGATCTCGTCGAGCTCGACGAGCGCCGCGACCGCTCCGTCGTAGACGCGGCCGATCGCCATCGAGCTGGTCAGGAAGATCGGCGTCTCCAGGGTGCCCCACTCCCCGATCGTGGTGATCCCGATCGCCTCGCCCGCGCCGTTGAGGACCGCTGCGCCTGCCGGCACCCGGGATCGGAACAGCTCACCTTCGTTGAACGGCACGATGGCGGTGACCCCGGTCCGCGCGACGCCACGGCCCGCCGGCGGTGCCGGCTCGTCCCTCCAGACCGTCTGGTGGCCGACGCGCACGTTGGGCACGTCCACGATCGAGTCGGTGGGTCCCGGCGGCAACCGTCCGATGACCACGCCAAGGTCGCGTGGGCGGGCGCGCGGGATCGGCGGGGACGACACGGCGACAGTATGGCCCGACAGCCGAGCCACGATGTCAGTCGATGGCCCCGGCGAGACGGTTGCCGGCAAGGAACCCGCGGTAAGCAACAAGCGGGTCGTCGGAGCTGAACCTGACGCTCCGATCGCCAAACCGTTCCGCGCCCGGGACGACCGCGGCGAAGTCAGCCTGGACCCCGCGGGCGTAGTCGACCTCGATGACCGCCGGGGGCCCGACGCGCAGGGGCTGCAGCTCACCAGCCGCCGCGCGGCGGACGGCGCGCTCCGCGCCAGTGCGGACCAGCTCGATCGCGGTGGACGGATGGACCGAGGCCGCGGCCCGGCCGCCCGCCGCCACCTTGACGACGACCCGCTCGGCCCAGGGGAGCCACGACGTCACCTCCTCCGCGAGGGCATCGTCGCCCGCCACGAGACCCACCGGGACGCCCCAGGCCCCGAGCGCGAGGGCGTTCAGGCCGTACTCGCCGGTCGGCCGGCCATCGAGCCGGGTCTCGACCGGCGCACCGGAGTAGGTGTGCGCGATCGTGCCGGTCGGGTGGCCGGCCCGCGCGTGGTAGCCGACGAACAGGGCGACTTCGAACCCGGCGTCCGGTCCTGCGCCCTGGACCATCGACCATGGTTTCTGCCCCTGCAGGACGCGCGCCGCTCGATGGACCCGGTCCGGCAGCAGGTTGTACATCTCGCCGTGGCTGTCGTTGACCAGGATGTCCGTGGCGCCGGCCGCGAGCGCTCCCTCGATGGCCGCATTGGTCTCGCCGATCATGAGCTCGACGGCCGCCGGGTACCGCTCGTGCTTGCGGTCGGTCGGGCCCGGGTGGTTGACCCCGGCGATGCCCTCCATGTCGACGCTGATGTAGACCTTCACGTGTTCTCCTCGATCCCGCGGTCGGGTCCCGTGCGGGCCTGGTGGCCGATCCAGACATGGCCGTCCGCGAAGCGCTCGGCCTTCCAGATCGGAGCGCGTGCCTTGGTTTCATCGATGGCGTACCGCGCCGCCAGGAAGGCCGCGTCACGATGCGGTGCGGCCGCCCCGACCGCGATCGACGGCTCGCCCAGCGGGACCTCGCCGACCCGGTGCACGATCGCGATCCGCCGGACGCCGAAGCGCTCCTCGATCTCGTCCGCGATGGCCCCCAGGACGGCGAGGGCCATGGTCTCGTGCGCCTCGTAGTCCAGCGATTGGACGGATCGTCCGACGTGTCGGGCGGCCTCCGCCTCCTGACCCGGGGCCGGCGTGCCAGGCGTCGAGCGGGTGCGTCCAAGGAACCCGACAAAGGCCCCGTCTGCGGGGACCGCCAGACGCTCGGCAAGCTCGCCGAGGATGGCCGACGTGAACGGCGCGTCGCGCACCTCGAGGATCCGGCCGGCGGTCGATGGCTCAGGCCGCGCACCACCCGAGACCGGCGGGATCATCGCGACCTCGTCGCCGTCTGCGAGCGCGGCGGTCGGGTCGGCGTAGGCGCCATTTCGAGCGAACCGCATCGACGACCGACCGGGCTTGAGGACGGGATGGCGGTCCACCAAGGCGTCCCACGCCGCCTCGACGTCAGATCCGTCCGCCAGCTCGACGCGCACTTCTCGCGCACCGGCGAGCTCACGTTGCACGGCGAACAGGCGGATCCGGACCGCGATGGTCACGGCGCGAGCGACCGTCAGCCGCGCCAGGAGGCGACGAGGAGCCCGTCGCCGAGCGGCAGGATCGTCGCCGTGAACCTGGCATCGGCAAGGAGCGCGCGATCGAACTCGCGTAGCGCATTCGTGTTCTCGTCGTCGGCGGCGACGGGCCGCGCGCCCGAGACCCGCCCGGTCCACAGCACGTTGTCGGCGAGGATCAGGGCACCCGGGGCCAGCCGCGCGCTTAGGGCCTCCACGTAGGCTCCGTACTCGGGCTTCACGGCATCGATGAACACGAGGTCGAATGGCCCGGCAAGCGCCGGCTCACCGGATGCAAAGGCATCGAGTGCGGGCGCGTTGACCACGATGATCTGTTCGTCGGGGATCCCGGCCTCGCGCCACCATCCTCGCGCCAGGTCGGTTCGCGACTGGTCCGGATCGATGGTCACGATCGTCCCGCCGGCTGGCTGGCCGAGCGCCAGCCACAGGGTCGAGAACCCGTAGGCGGTGCCGACCTCCACGATCCGCTTCCGCCCTCCGGCGAGCACGGACAGGACTCGCCCGGCGTCACGGCTCACGATCGGGATGTTCGAGGCCTCGCCGGACGCCTCGAGGGCCGCAAGCGCAGGGGGGAGGGGCGCGGCGATCGACTCGATCCAGTCGACGTCGATTCGATCGGGGATCCAGCTCTTGTCGTTCTTGGCCATCTCAGCTCCTCACACCAGCAACCCGGCCCCGAAGTAGAGACCGGCGGCCAGGATCGTCCCGGCCGCGATCGAGCCCACATTGATGTACAGCAGACCCGTCGCCGACTCCATGGACCGGGACCGCGCGGTCTGGACCGAAGCCCAGGAGACGATCATCGGGAACACCAGCCCGACGATCAGCCGCAGCCAGACGAAGAGCGCCCACGGCCCAACCAGGGCAGCGAACGGCGTCCCGCCGGCGGGTCCGGCTCCCGTCGCCACCCACGCCCAGAACAGCACGACCTGCAGGATCACGACGGCGAGCAGGCTACGGGCCATGAGGATCAGCGGCGCCTCGGGCAGCTTTGGCGTCACCAGGTACCAGTGGCCGAGGATCATCGCCGCAAAGACCCCGCCGGTGGCCCCACTGACGATGACCAGCTGGAGCAACAGCGCTGGCACCCCGAAGGAACCCCCACCCCATGCGAGGGATCCGAAGGCGAGCGTCGCGGCGCCCGCGCCAAGGGCAGCCCACTCGACAATCCGCGCCACCCGGGGCGCGATCCGGCGGCTCAGGAGCCCAGCGGCTGCGACGATACAGAAGGCTGCCAGCGCCGCCCCGCGCGGTCCATCCCAGGCCCGGTTGACGACGACAGGCGAGTCCCCGAGCGAGCTCGGTAGCGCGCCGTCAGAGGCCCACGCCAGGACGCCGAACACGATCGCGCAGACCGTGGTGAACGCGAGGTAGCCGCGGGTCGCGCCGGTTCGCTCGCGCAGCAGGACGACCGCCGCGTAGGAGCCCAGGGCGAGGCCGGTCAGGACGGTCCAGTTGATGAACGCGAGGTTCTGCGCAATCTGCGTGGCGGGCACGGCGCGAGTGTAGCCGCGTTGGTAGCATCCACCCGGAGGTGCTGCGCGATGGGGCTCGATCGTGACACAACGTTTACCTGGTACGGCCACAGCGTCTACGAGGTTCGAACGCCCGGCGGCAAGGTGATCCTGTTCGACCCGTTCTTCGCCAACCCGATGAGTCCCCGGTCGGCCGACTCGATCGACCGGTGCGACGTCCTCCTCGTGACCCACGGCCACGACGACCACATGGGCAACGCCGTCGCGCTCGGCAGCCGGCTTCGGCCGGCCTGGCCATGCATCCACGAGATGAGCCTGTGGCTGGCAAGGCGGGTGGCCGGCGGCGCCGATGCCGTGATCGGCATGAACAAGGGCGGCACCGTCGAAGTCGCCGGGATCAAGGTGACCATGGTTCACGCCGATCATTCGGCCGGCGACTGGCACCCCGGTGGCGAGTCCACTCTCTACCTGGGGGAGCCGGTCGGGTTCATCGTCGAGGTCGAGAACGGGTTCCGCTTCTACTTTGCGGGGGACACGGCCCTGTTCGGTGACATGCGGCTGATCCGGGACCTGTACAAGCCCGAGCTGGCCTTCCTGCCCATCGGCGGTCACTTCACGATGGGTCCGCGCGACGCCGCCATGGCCGTCGAGCTGCTCGGGGTGAAGCACGTCATCCCGATCCACTACGGAACGTACCCGAAACTCGCCGGAACCCCGGACCAGCTCCGTGCCGAGCTGACGGGCCGTGGCCTGACCGACGTCGACGTCTACTCACCGGACCCGGGCGGGAGCGTCTCCTGATCCTCCCGCGGCAACTTGGTGGTGCGTCGGCGCCCACGGCCGCGTAGTCGCTCGCGCTCCAGGTCGGGTCCGGTGGGGTCCTGATGCCCAACACGGCGATCCCGCATGACCTTCCGGTTATTGGCCGCAGCGCAGCCGATCCGTACCCTTCGACTGCAGCTCCGTCAGTCGACGGGGGAGGCTGACCAGCGCCCTCCTTGGCGACTGGTGTCGATCAGGGCAAACCCAGGGCGACCTGGGGACGCAAAGCCACGGGACTGGAAGGGTGGGTCCAGTCAGCCGGGTTGCCGTACCGGATGGGAGTGCCATGGACGCCTTCGCTCGCAAGCGAACGTCAGCCTTCGTCGAAGGGCTGATGCTCGCCGTCATCGTCGCGTTGCTCGCCGGGCTCAGTGGGCTCACCGCCTCGTCGCTGGCGGCTCCACCGCCCAGGGCCATCGAAACCCGCGAAGGCGTGCTCAACATTCGCCACGGCGATGACCTGACGAGTGGCCGGATCACCGGGCATGCCTATTTCCTGACGACCAAGGACGGCGAGACCGAGCTCCTGTTCGATGGCGAGCCGCCCGAGGACTCGAAGAACGGTGCGAGGATGCGCCTTCACGGGGTTGGTCAAGGCAAGAAGTTCCAGGTCGCCGACGGCGGTGCCCAGCAGGTCGCCGCGCCCGAGGCGCCGCCGATGGACCTCGCGGCCACGACGAAGCGGATCGCGGTCGTCCTGTTCAATTTCTCGAACCTCACCACCCAGCCCTATACGACGACGTTCGCCGCGGGCGTGGCCTTCACGAACGCCAACTCCGTCGCCGCCTATTACGCCGAAACGTCGTGGGGCCAGCTGACCCTCACGGGCGACGTGTTCGGCTGGTACACGATCCCCGACTCGACCACCACCGCTCCGGCCTGCAACTACGGCGCGTGGGCCGCCTCGGCCAACGCGCAGGCGGCCGCGGCCGGCGTCAATCTCAGCACCTACGATCACGTGGTCTATGCGTTTCCCTCGGTGTCCGCGTGTGGCTGGTCGGGGCTGGCCAACATGCCCGGTCGGAACTCGTGGTTGAACGGAGCCTCCGCGATGGGCTTGCGCGTCATGGCGCACGAGCTCGGCCATAACTTCGGGACGCACCATTCGAGCAGCCTCAGCTGCACGGTCGGCGGCACGCGCGTATCCATCGCCCCGCCAACTGCCTGCACGTCAAGCGAATACGGCGACCCGTTCAGCGTCATGGGGGCAGCCAACCAGTACCACCACACGAACTTCTCGCGAGGCAACTTCGGCTGGCTCCAGGCGGCGAACACCCAGACCGTCACGACGGCCGGCGACTACACGCTGCGACCGATCGGCACGTACACCTCGAACGGCGTGCAGGTCCTGCGCGTCCTCCGGTCATCGAACAGCTACCTGACCCTTGAGTTCCGCCGCCCATACGGGACGTTCGACACGTTCTCGGCGAGCGCGCCGGTCGTGAACGGCGTGACCGTCCGGATTGCCGCGGGCTACTCCACCCGGAGCCAGTCCCAGCTGATCGATGCCACGCCGGCCACGACCAGCTTCACCGACGCGCCATTGCTCACCGGCGGCACGATCGTGGATCCCGTCAGCGGCATCTCGATCACGACGTTGAGCGTGGTCACCGGCGCGGCCGTCGTGCGGATCGGGTTCGGCGGCCCTTCGCCGACGCCCACACCCATCCCGAGCCCGACGCCTACGCCGACCCCGACGCCGGCGCCTACGCCGACGCCAACACCCGTGCCGACGCCCACGCCGACCCCGGTGCCCACACCCACGCCGACGCCGGTGCCAACGCCGACGCCGACACCAACGCCGGCGCCGACGCCTGTCCCGACGCCGACACCGACCCTCGATACCCAGCCCCCGACCGCCCCATCAGGCCTGGCGGCATCGGCGGGGAAGGCGAAGAAGGTGACGCTCACCTGGGGAGCCAGCCAGGACAACGTCGCTGTGACCGGATATCGGATCTACCGCAACGGTGTCCAGGTCGGGACGACAGCCGCGAGGACGTTCACCGACACGGTCACTGGCAAACGGGCACCCGTGACGTACTCCGTCCGTGCGTATGACGCCGCCGGGAACCTTGGCGCGCCTTCGAACTCGGTGACGATCACCCCGTGACGTGAATTCGGGACCCAGTGTCGGGATCGACCGGTGCCCTGGAGCCGATGTTGGCAGGGCCGCTGTGAAACGAGCCCCCATACCTGTCCCAGTGCACGCAACTTCACGATCGGGTGCTCCCGGAACAGTGATCTCGGTAGCACCGGTCGGTGCCGAGCACCGATGACCGGCCACCGATCGGCACCGTCGCCTCAGGGTGCAACAAGGGGCCGGGATATGATCGGAGCGATGACTGCAACGCCGGGCGCCAACCCTGTCTGATGGGACTCTTCATCTCTCTCGCCTTTGTCGCCTTCTTCCTTGGGTGCGGCCTGGCTGCTTCACGCGTCGCAGCAAGCAACAATCGAGCGACCTGGCTGTGGTTCGTATTCGGCGCGGTCCTGGGGCCGATCGCACTCCTGTTGGTGTGGGCAGCCCCACCCGCACGTTGCCCGTCCTGTGACACGGCGACCCGCGGCTGGCTCAGGACCTGCTGGCGCTGTCGAGCTTCTGTCGCGTCGATATCGGGAAGCCCTTCAGGAAGCGCAGTAAGGATGCTGGGAGCGGAGTACGTCACTGACATGCCATCGAATCCGGGCCAAGGCCAGCTCCGTGGTCCGCAAGCCCGTCCCTCCCGGCGATCAACCACCGTTCGGCGCGAGGCCTCATCCACCGGCGCCGTCCCGAAGGCGGCAAAAGCCAGGCCGGCCCCCGGGTCCAGACCAAAGGCCCGTCCAGCTCGGAAGGAGGGTGCGTCCCCGCGGAGCGTTCAGAATTTGGAACCGCAGCCGACGCCGACGCCGAGCCCTTCCGTCGGCACGGCGCCGGTGGCTGACGCTTCGCCCCCAAACACGTCACAGCCGGCCCGCGTGCCTGAGGCACCCCGCACGACCGAGCCCGCCCGGCCATTGATCGCAGGGCCCCATTCGCAATCGCCGCCCATGTCTCATGGAGCCGCCGGCCGGCCGTCGCAGGCACCTCACGTGGAGGGCCAGACGGGACTTCTCGCGACGGGCGTGTGCATCATGGGAAGCGGGGGTCTCGAGGCGGGACGCCGCTATGGCATCGCTATCCGAGGCGCACGACTCCACATCTTGGGTCCGACTGATCTCAACCCGGAAAAGGCGATCGCGGACTATGCGCTGGCTGAGCTCGATGCGTACGCGCTCGAAGGCAGGCTCATTCTCAGCAAGGCCGATGTCAGGTCTGACTTCGGGCTCGTCTTCATGTCCTTGGTCGGCGCCGACACTGCCGCCCTAGCAACCACGATCCGAACTGCAGCTCAGGAGGCCTCCCGTGGAGACGCCTGATTTGTCTTCGGGGTGGTCCCGTCTTGCAGCGGTCGTAGGCCCGGAGTTGGTCGCGTCGATCTTGACGGTGCTCGTGTTGATCGCCGTGGCGTTGCTGAGTCTAGGTTCGATTTCGGTGGATCCTGGAGCCTAGAGGTCGGCGTCTCGATTCCGTGGATACGGAGGGTTCGGTGCGCCACATCCCTGGTCGGATCCGCTGGACTCGTCTGGTCAACTCGCCAGCGTGGCGGCGTTGACGCGGTCAACCTCATCAACCTTGAATCCGACAAGGTCCAAAGGTTCCGTGTGACGTGAGGCATCGGACTCAGGGGCTGGGCCGACGTAAGCGAGCAGCGCCTCCCGCAGTGCATCCTCGCTACCGCCGGTCGCCAGCGCCAGGAGCACTCTGACGTCGTCTCGCACGGTCTTCGGCGGACTGTCCGAGACGGCCCGGAGTACCTTGGGTACAGAGGTCGCCTCGACCCTCTCCGCGTCGTAGAACAGTTCTTCGTGGAGCTTCTCGCCGGGCCGGATTCCAACGATGTCCATCGGCTGGGTGTCCGGATCGCGTCCGGCGAGGCGGACCAGGTCCCGAGCGAGATCGATGATGCGGATGGGCTCTCCCATGTCCAGAACGAACAGGTCGCCGTTGGTCCCAAGGGCGGCCGCATCGAGGATCAGCCAGGAAGCCTCCGGGATGGTCATGAAGTAGCGGGTCATGTCTGGATGCGTGATCGACAAGGGCTCGCTCTTCTCGAGCTGCTCCTGGAAGATCGGCACGACGCTCCCGGTCGATCCAAGCACGTTGCCGAACCGCACCGAAACGTACGGCTTGCCTGTTCGCCGCGCGGCGTCGGCGACGAGCATCTCCGCGATCCGCTTGCTCGCTCCCATCACGTTCGACGGCCGAACGGCCTTGTCGGTGGAAACCAGCACGAAGCGATCGACCCCAGCAGCGACTGCCGCGTCGAGCAGGGTGAGTGTTCCGCCGATATTGACGTGGACGGCGTCCGAGGGATGTTCCTCCATCATCGGAACGTGCTTGTAAGCGGCCGCGTGGAAGATCACGTCTGGCAGCTCGGCGGCGATCATGCGGTCCATCGCTGCGCGGCTGGCCACATTTGCGAGGTGGGCCCGTAGCTCGCCGCTCCCTTGGCCGCGGTCGCGACGAGACTCGAGTTCGCGCTGGACGAGATAGAGCGCGCTCTCCGCGCGGTCCACGAGGACGAGCCTCCGGACGCCGACCGCGTACACCTGGCGCGCGAGCTCGGAACCGATCGACCCGCCGGCGCCCGTGATCACGACCGTCTTGTCGCGCAGGATCTTGTGGACGGCTGTGGAATGGGCGGTCCCGGTCGGTCGACGCAGAAGGTCGCCGACCTGCACGCGACGAACTCGATACGCGTCGAGCGTGCCGTCAAGGAGATCGTTCATGGAGGGTACCGTGCGCACATCCAGGCCGAGCGCCATAGCAGCGTCAACGACACGCCGGATTGCGCTCCCCGGGGCGCTGGGCATCGTGATCAGCAACGCCTGCGCTCCAGTTGCGGCGACCGCCCGTGCAAGGTCACTTAGCCCACCGAACACGCGAAGGTTGTAGACAAGGCCGCCTGCGATCGACGGATCATCGTCGAGGAAGCCGACCGGAACGACCCCAGCTTCGGGTTTGCGCAGCGCTGACCCTGCCATCAGTACGCCAGTGCGTCCTGCGCCGTAGAGCAATGTCGCGCGCCGGTCGACCACCGCAATCGGGCTGGACCGTGGAATCCATTCCGATGTGGCCCGAATCCCGAAGCGCACCCCTCCGAGCGCGGCTACGGTCAAGAGTCCCTCGCCAAGCCAGAACGATCTCGGGAAGCCATCAATCAGGGCGCCGCCGGTGAGGAACCCCATGAAATAGACCAGAGCGATCGCGACAGCCGATCCGAGAACGCCGGCGGAAACAATCCTGGCCATGTCTGGAACGCTGGCGTACCGCCAGCCCCGACTGTAGAGCGAGAACCAGATGTTGGATCCGAGTCGGGCGAGCAGCAGCACGCCGAAGATCGGCAGATATGGAGCCACTTGCCCGAGACCGATCAGCGTGTCGTAATGCACCGCGAGGGACGCATAGGCCGACAGCAGGATTCCTACGATGTCGACCACAAAGAGGTGCCGCCCGCGGAGGCCAGCTGCCAACCGGGCGACCGTCGGACGATTTAGTCGCACACTTTCCGGACGGTGCGGCGGTGCCGTCTCGCGCCGAACGGGCGAAAGCGGCGGCAACGGGGAGCGAACGGTTCGGCGGACTGTCAATGCGACCCCCAATTTCCATGGGCCACGACGATCAGATCGAGGATCATCCGGCCGCCCCGATGAGCGGGATGCGCCCCGGTGCCGGACCTGACTAGCGATCGATGCGACGTGGACCAACCCGGGGAAGAAGGAAGAGATCGATGAGCGCGAAATGGATGAACCCGGGGCGGGTAGCGTAGCCCAATGGACGGTTCCCGGCTAGTACTTGAGGGCACCGCCTTCCAAGTCAGGTTGCGTCGGTGCAACAGGCCTCGGGAGGCCCTCGCAGCGGACCAATCTGGCGGGAAACGGCTTAACCTCGGGCGGTTTGGCCCATCAGCCGTCGATCACCTGGTTAGCGTCAGTCGCGCTCGATCAGGCCTTGCGGCGCCGTCACCAAGTTGCTGGACGCCACGGTCAGGAGACCGTGGCCATCCCTCCAGCCGAAGGTCTGGTTCCGCGTGACCGTGCCACCCGTTGAGTAGACATAGACGATGGCGTACTGGTCGGCTCCGGGCGGGGCGTAGATGAGGTTGCCGTCGGTCACGACGTCGACCGAACGGCCGTTGCCACCGATGCCGGAGCCGCCGGTGATGAAGATGCCGTGACGTGAGCGCCTGGCCGTGTTGCGCACGAACGAGATCCGCGCACCGCCGTGGGTGTCATAGGCGTGCCAGGTCGGGACATCCTCCACCAGGTTGTCGCGGACCATGACATCGGTCGAGATCGGGTCGCCTGGGGCCTGGTTGGAGATGCCGATGCCGTACGCATTATTGGAATTTGCCGAGGCCCCGTAAACGCCGACCCGGCGGACGTCGTTGTTGGCGATCGTGCCCCCGTTGGCCGAGAGGAACATGATCCCTGTGTACACGACATCCTCGACGGTGTTGGCTTCGACGAGCGCGTTCTCGACGTTCTGGAGCCACATGCCGCCATAGCCGAGCCTGGACAGGTGCGAGTTGCGAATGACCAAGCCCTGGACCATGCCTGACGCGCCGCGAGTCGTGATCCCGGCCTCCGAGCCGTGGTAGACCCGGCCGCCGGTCCCGATGACGGTGACTCGGTCGATTGTCACGTTGTCAGAGGTGACGATGATCCCGGGCTGGCCGGCCGGAGCGTTGATCGTGGCTCCGATCAGGGTGGTGGGCCGGCTCAGGGTAATCGGGCCGGTGTAGGTAAAGCCCGTCGCGTTGATCGTGCCGCCAGTCGTCAGTGACGGTCGGGTGCCTGATGGCGTCGACGCCGGGGTGGCTGACGGCGTCGGGGCGAGGATCACCTGGAGGATTACGACGGCGAGTGCGATTCGGGCGACAAGGATCAGTTGAGCCTCCGCAGCCTGTCGGCGTGACCTGTCCAACGGCACAGGATGATACCCCCGAACCCCGCTGCGGTCAGCTGCTTGGCGGGGATGGGTGACGGAACAAGACTGGAGGTTCGCCCGGCGACGCGATTTCGGCGGAAGGGATCCCGAGTCGCACGACACGACTCGGGACCTGGTCCTTGGTGACCGTCAATGCCAGGCGTTGTCAGAGGCGACATGCAGCTGCTGCGCGGTCGCGGTCGGATCGCCGCCCGACGTCCTCAGCAGCCATTGCCCCGATATCCAGCCGAAGGTCTGGTTCCGCGTGACCGTGCCACCCGTTGAGTAGACATAGACGATGGCGTACTGGTCGGCTCCGGGCGGGGCGTAGATGAGGTTGCCGTCGGTCACGACGTCGACCGAACGGCCGTTGCCACCGATGCCGGAGCCGCCGGTGATGAAGATGCCGTGACGTGAGCGCCTGGCCGTGTTGCGCACGAACGAGATCCGCGCACCGCCGTGGGTGTCATAGGCGTGCCAGGTCGGGACATCCTCCACCAGGTTGTCGCGGACCATGACATCGGTCGAGATCGGGTCGCCTGGGGCCTGGTTGGAGATGCCGATGCCGTACGCATTATTGGAATTTGCCGAGGCCCCGTAAACGCCGACCCGGCGGACGTCGTTGTTGGCGATCGTGCCCCCGTTGGCCGAGAGGAACATGATCCCTGTGTACACGACATCCTCGACGGTGTTGGCTTCGACGAGCGCGTTCTCGACGTTCTGGAGCCACATGCCGCCATAGCCGAGCCTGGACAGGTGCGAGTTGCGAATGACCAAGCCCTGGACCATGCCTGACGCGCCGCGAGTCGTGATCCCGGCCTCCGAGCCGTGGTAGACCCGGCCGCCGGTCCCGATGACGGTGACTCGGTCGATTGTCACGTTGTCAGAGGTGACGATGATCCCGGGCTGGCCGGCCGGAGCGTTGATCGTGGCTCCGATCAGGGTGGTGGGCCGGCTCAGGGTAATCGGGCCGGTGTAGGTAAAGCCCGTCGCGTTGATCGTGCCGCCAGTCGTCAGTGACGGTCGGGTGCCTGATGGCGTCGACGCCGGGGTGGCTGACGGCGTCGGGGCGAGGGTGGCTGACGGTGTCGGGGCTGGGGTCGCCGACGGCGTCGGGGTTGGAGACGGCGTCGAGATCGCCCGTGTGGTGAATGTGCGATCGGCGGAGATGGCCGTATTTCCGGCCGAGTCTGTGGAGCGAACGCGATAGTGATAGATCGTGTTGGGCAGCAGACCAGTGACGTCCTGGACGTGCGACGAGAACTTGAAGGTGTTTTCGGGGAGACTTGAGAGGCCGTATGCGGTCGTCCGGCCGTAGTCGATCCGGCCAGTCGCGAGTTCATTCAGGGACCAGCTGATCCGGGTACCAATGGACGTGATGCTTGTCGCGGTGACATTGGTGATCACGGGAGGCGTACTGTCGCCCGTCGGCCTTGGCGTCGAAGCGGGTGTCGCGCTCGGTGTGGGTACCGGGGTCGGCGTCGGGCTTGTCGCCGGCGTGGGCGTTGGAACTGGAGTCGGAGACGGGCGCGCTCCCGGAGTCGGTGTGGACGCTGGGGTCGGCGTCGGGCGCGCGGCCGGCGTAGGCGTCGGGGTCGGCGTCGGCTGCGGGGTCGGCGTCGGCGCGGGCGTCGGTGTGGGCTGTGGCCTTGGGTTGGGCGTGACAGAGGCCGCGTTCGTGACCACGACGGTCACGGATGCGAGCACCTGCCCTCGGGCAGCAAGCGCGTTCTTGTTGCCCTTGCCCGGGCCATCTTGGCCCAGGGCGCTCAGGGTGTGGCTGCCCGCGCTCGTCCTGGCCGGAACAGTGATTGTTGCAAGGATCTCGCCCTGACTGGACGTTCGGATCGTTGGCATTCCCGCCGTAGATCCGTCCCAGCTCAGCTGGATCCAGTCACGACCGGAAAAGTTCTGGCCGATCACATCGAGTTGGGCGCCCGCAATGGGGGAACCGGACACCCTCAGAGATGCAGAGCTGGCCCCGACCGCCATCAAGGGGACGATCAGCACCGGCACAAGCACGATGATCGGAAGGGTCGCCAGCCAGTCGCTCAGACGGCTGCGGGGCTTCTTGCCTGCTGGGGTTGGGGCCGAGCTGACCGGGCGGTCATCGGTCCACTGGGATCCGTCCCAAAACATGCGATGTGGCTCCATTCGGCGACCCGGCTGACTCCCTGGGGAGTCCCGTGGCTTTGCGGCCCCGCCTCACGACGGGTGTGCTATTTCGTGGATCGGCGCGCTGTTCGACTGCGCTGCCTGGCCTGCCGTAAGGCCGTGACCTGGCGAGGATCTCATTCGGCTCAGTCGTTTCGCCGATGGCCCTACCGTAACCCAGGGCGACGTGCTAATTCCCTAGCCCTATGGGTGCGTGGCGCCGGGGCCGTCGGTACCATGACCCTTGGGCCCATCTGGCACCAATGCCGAGCCGCGTACGCCTCATCGCCGACGTTCCGGAGCGCAGTCACGGCGACGCGGGTGTTTCGCACGTGAGATTCGCGTCTGACCATGTATTCTCCCCGTCCTGGCGACGCACTGGGATCGTCGCCGCGACGGCTGGGTGGTAAATGCAGACACGGACGCCGACGCGCTGGATTGACAGGATCGCGATCGTCGTCGCTTCAACCCTCGTAGCGGGTGCCGTGGCGCTGGTCGTAAGCGTCAGCCTTCCACGCACCTACGAAGCACAGGCCACGATCCTCGTTGCCAGTGCGTCGAGCACGGGCGTCGAATACACCGACCTGCTGGCGGCATCCATCCTCGCGGAGACGTACGCCGAGCTGACTACCACGAGACCGCTGCTCGAGCGAGCCATTGCCAATCTGGGTCTGGAGACCACGCCGAGCCAACTTCGTCAGCAGGTCCGAGTGCTGTCGGCGCGCGAAATCCCAACGTTCTCCATCGTCGTTGAGGCAGGTGACCCCGATGGCGCGGCGGCGATCGCAAACGCGCTGGCCGCGGAGGTCCTCCTGATCGCCCCGACGGAGGATCCTCGCATTGCCGAGGGCCGTCGCTCGATCTTGGCCGAGCTCGAGAAGCTCAATGTCGAGATTGCAACGATCGGGCGTCAGCTGGACGAGCTCGACGCGATTGAGTCGCCGACGCAGCAGGATGAAACCGCCATCGGTCGGCTGCAGGATCGCCTGGATGAGCTCCGACTCGCGCAAGCCGCCCTCCTCGGTGAGGCCGTCGCGCCCGCCGGGGAGCCGTTTCAGGTGATCGAACCAGCCGTCGCGCCCGATCGGGCATCGTCCCCGCTCGTCGGCCTCAACACGACAGTGGCGGTCGTGATCGGGTTCGTGTTCGGGATCGTCGCCGCCTTCTTCTCGACCTCGGTTGACGCTCGCTGGCTCCGATTCCGCAGGGTGTTGGGCCTGTCCTAGGTCCGATTGTCGGCGACCACGACGCGCTCTGACGAAGGACCCGCCTAGGTCGACGCGATCCGCTCGTACAACTCAACGAGTCCGCGAGACTCGAACTCCCAATTCCACCGATCCCTGGCAGCCGCCAGGCACCGGTCACTCATGGCCTGACGTTCGTCAAGCGGAAGCTGAAGGATCGACCCAATAGCAGCGGCCACGGATTCCGGGTCCGAAGGATCGCAAGCCGCCCCGAGGGGCCCCAGTGGATCCTTGACGATCGCGGTCACGGCCGGAAAGTCGCTGACCACGACTGGCACGCCGGCGGATAGACACTCGAACAGTTTGTTCGGTGTGGACATCCTGAGGTTGAGCGACGTGGCCGGCATGGCGATCGCCCCAAGATCGGCCGTTGCCACCCACGAACGCAACTCCTCCGTCGGGACGGGACCCAGGACATGGAGGCGGCCGCCGAATTGCGCGTCGAGCGCGAGCGCGCTGAACATCTCCCGGAGCTCGCCGAAACCGAGCAGAGCGAGGTGAGCACCCGCGAGCGCTGGCAGCAAGAGCGCCGCGACGAGCGTTTCGATGCCACGATCGCGGGACAAGGAACCATGGTGGAGGATGATCGGCGTCGAAGCCGGAGTGCCGGTAGCGGCTCTCAGACGATCCGGCCCTACGACTGGCGGCGCCCATGGCGGACAGTTGTGGACAACCAGCGTCCGCGCCGGTCGAAACCGCTGACCGAGGATCCTCGCGAGCTCGCCGTTGACCGTGACGAGCGTGTGAACCCGTCGCACCAGACGTGCCTCGATGAGGCCCACCAGGCTGCGGAGCGGGCCTGGCAAACGGTCGGCTGTGCCGGTGTCAAGGAAGATCTCGTGCGAGTCGTAGATGAGCGGCACCGAACGGTCGACTCTGGGTGCGATCGCCACCAGCGCGGGAAGATCGTGGAGGTGCCAAGCGTCGACAGGTCCCATGGCGTCGGCGACGTGACGGCCCCACGCGCGGAGGTTTCGGACATATCCGGCCAGCCATCTGGCGCTATCGAGGGCCGCCCTTATCCGACGCGGACCCCGTCGAAGAAACGGACTCGGGGTTCCCGGCAAGGTTCCGGCGCGAGCCGGGCGTATCGCCAGGAGGTCGATGCCGTCGTGTTGCCATGGCTGTGGGCCCGTCCCAGGCAAACATGCAAGGACGACATGGTGGCCGGCTGCCGCGAGCGTCTCGGCCTCGCGTTGAACGCGGCTGTCATACGTGATATCGCCGTAGACAGCCATTCCGATTCGCAGTCGGCCAGGGTGGATCGAGGGATCGGCTTCCAGCACGCCAAGGAAGGTACACGGTCGGCTACAGTGGCGCACGACACGGCGCCCCGGAGAGCCAGACGCGGCCGGCGGGCGATTGGCGCGTACTTGGAGTTCATATGTCCCCGGAGTCCGGGCCTTCTCGCCGTCGCGTTGCTCTTGCGAGTCCCGATATCGGTGCGCGAGAGGTCGCCCTCGTAAACGAGGTCCTCGCGGGCGAAACCCTGGCGATGGGGCCGTTCACGTCCCGGTTCGAAACGATGCTGGCCGACCAGGTCGGCCGCGACCATGGCGTGGCCTGCAGCAGCGGCACGGCCGGCCTCCACATGGCCGTCAGGGCCCTGGGGATCGGCGCCGGCGACGAAGTGATCACAACTCCATTCAGCTTCGTGGCGTCGGCCAATTGCCTCCTGTATGAGCGTGCCATCCCACGTTTCGTGGACATCGAGGAGGACGCGCTCGGCCTCGATCCAGATCTGGTCGCCACCGAGACTGGTCCCCGGACCCGCGCAATCTTGCCAGTGCACGTCTTTGGACGGCCCTGCCGAATCGAAGCCCTCACGACGATTGCAAGGACCCATGGTTGGTCGATGATCGAGGACTCGTGTGAAGGTCTCGGTTCGGCCGTCAATGGGCAAAAGGTTGGCAGTTTCGGTGACATCTCAGTGTTCGCCTTCTATCCCAACAAACAGATCACGACCGGAGAGGGCGGGATGGTCGTCACGGATGAGCCCAGCCATGCCGACGCAATGCGATCGATGCGCAACCAGGGACGCGACACTGATGGGACCTGGTTGCGTCATGTCCGCTTGGGCTACAACTACCGGATGGACGAGATGTCGGCTGCGCTTGGGGTCGCGCAAATGGAGCGCTACACGGAGCTTCGAAAGGGACGCGCTCGCGTGGTCGAGACGTATGCGCGCGCCCTTGCCGGCCTGGATTGGCTGACCGTCCCGAGGACCGGACTCGGCGAGGAGGTCGATTGGTTCGTTTACGTCGTCCGCCTGCATCCTGAACTGAACCGCGACGAACTCATGGGTCGTCTGGCGGCCGCAGGTGTGCCGACGCGGCCGTACTTCAATCCGTTGCACCTCCAACCGTTCTATCGGCAGGAATTCGGGTTCGCCCCCGGTGACTTCCCGGTCACCGAACGCGTGGCGGCCTCCACGCTCGCCTTGCCCTTCTCGAGCCGGCTTCCTGACGATGACATCGAGTACGTGGCCCACGTGATTCGCGAGGCTGGGCGCGACCTGTGAGGACCTGGTCGTCTTGAGTCGGCCTTGTCACGTGTGGATCGTGAACCACTATGCCGACGCGCCCGATCGGCCTTCCGGAACGCGGCACTTCGACCTCGCACGGCAGTTGCTCGGGCGCGGCTTCGAAGTCACGATCGTCGCCGCAGCGTTCAATCACCTGACAAGCCGTGACGAACGCCTCGGGCGGTCCCAGCTCCTACGGTTCGAGGAATTCGAGGGCGTCCGATTCGTCTGGCTCCGCACGTTCCCATATCGTGGAAATAGTTGGCGGCGTCAAGTCAACATGCTCTCATTCCTGCTCGTTCTTCTGATTGCCCAGGTAAGGATCTCGAAACCCGACGTCGTCATCGGTTCGACAGTCCATCCTTTCGCGGCCGTCGGCGGATGGCTGGTCGCGCGATTGCGCGGAGCCCGATTTATCTTCGAGGTACGCGACCTGTGGCCACAGACACTCGTCGACCTTGGGGCCATGAGCGTGGGGTCCCCAGGGGAGCGACTCCTGCGCGGCATCGAGGCATTCCTCGTCCGGCGAGCTTCCGCAGTCATCACCCTGCTGCCGGGGATGCGCGTGTATCTGGCGGAACGGGGCCTGCCTCTCGATCACGTCACGTACCTTCCCAACGGCGTTGACATCGCGGCCGCAGACGTCTTGCGTCGAACCCCGGTCAGTCAAGGGATCGGATCGTCCGAGGCGTCCCTCGCGACCGAGCGTGCGATCGCGATACTTCGCTCCGAGGGTCGATTCATCGTCGGCTACATCGGGTCGTTCGGTCGGGTGAACGCGCTCGCGACCGTCATTGAGGCAGTGCGTCAGGCTGATCAGACCTCGCCTGGGACTATCGGATTCGTGATGATCGGCGACGGACCTGAGCGCGCGGCACTGATCCGTCAAGCCTCCGGTATCGCCGGCCTCCACGTCGGAGAACCCGTGCCCAAGCACGAGGTCCCGGCGCTGCTCGCGACCTTCGACGCAGGCCTCATCCATGCCACCGAGACGCCCGTATATCGATACGGCATCAGTTTCAACAAGCTGTTCGACTACATGGCCGCCAGTCTCCCCATCGTGTTCGCGTGTACCAGCGAGCATGATCCGGTCCAGCTCGCGCAGGCCGGTCTCAGTCTTGCGCCTGACGATCCGGCTGCACTCGCAAGCTCGCTGCTGACGCTCGCGGCCCTCGACGCGGAGACGATCGCGGAGATGGGCGCCGCGGGACGCCGGTATGTCGTGCGGGAACATGACATGAAGGGGCATGGCGGTGCGCTGGCCGCGCTTGTCGATTGCACCCCAGCGCCATGAGGTGCTCCTCGTAGCTGCCTTGTGTGGCGACGGTTGTTGCGTTTCCGCACCAATTCTCGTACAGCTGTTCGGCCAGATTTCCCGGCCCGAAGTAATCTTCTGCGGCCGGCGCGCCGAGCAGCAAGCTCTGGGGAAGCGGATGCGAAGCGGAGGATCGGAAGATCTGCGGAATTAATGGGTTCTATACAACTGCCCCGCAGTCGCTCGGTCCCTGGTTTTCTCAGGCTGTAACGGTCGCAAGCCATCGGGGACCCGACGGCTCCGGCTACTGGGGGCCTGGCTGCGAGCGAGCGCATGGGCTGGATGATCTCGACCGTGACGCTGTCGCGCCGAGTCGCATCGCGCTGGGCTTCAGCCGGTTGGCGATCCTCGATCCATCGCCGTCCGGGGCGCAGCCGATGCGGATTCCCGATCGCGCAACGATCACCTACAACGGCGAGATCTACAACTACATCGAGGTCAGGGAGGCGTTGGCCCGCGAGGGGTGGGAGTTCCGGTCTACTGGCGACACTGAGGTCCTTCTCAAGGCTTACCTCCAGTGGGGCACGGATGCGTTCAGCCGGTTGGACGGGATGTGGGCCCTGGGCCTGTACGACGAAACGAGCGACTCACTGCTCCTGTGCCGCGACCGATTCGGCGAAAAGCCGCTGTTCTGGATTGCCTGGCAAGGGGGCATCGCGTTTGCCTCGGAGGTCCGCCAGCTCGCCCGCTATCCGGGATTCTGTCCGACGCTCGACCCCAAGAGGGCGGCTGGATTCGTCGTGACGGGGCGGCCTTACGACGGCCATTCGACGTGGTTCGACGGCGTTCATCAGCTCGAGCCCGGCCACTGGATGCGGATCGATCGAGATGGCTTCCACGACGGTAGCTACCACGATCTCGCGCGCGAGATCGCCGCCGTGCAACCAGAACGATCGCCAATGGAATGGGCAGCGAGGTTCGGTGATCTCTTCGCGACCTCCGTGCAACGCCGCCTTCGCTCTGACGTGCCGGTAGGAACGTCGTTGTCGTCGGGCATCGACAGCTCGGCGGTCCTCGCCGAGGCCGTCCGCGGGACCCAGCTCGGATACCGGGCGTTCACCATCGGGAGCAACGTCACCGCTATCGACGAGACGCCAGAGGCGCAACGATTCGCCACCAAGATGGGCGCCACGTGGCATCGCGTGACCGCTGACGCGGCAGAGTTCGTCGCTACCTGGGACGAGATGACGTTGCACCAGGAGTGTCCGCTCCCGTCTACGTCCTTGTATGGCCAATGGAAGGTCTACGAGGCGGCTCGAGCGGCGGGCGTCATCGTGATCCTGGATGGGCAAGGAGCGGACGAAATCCTGGGTGGCTACCACAAGTTCTATGCCGCGATGCTCCTGCGCGGCGTGCGCTCGAATCCCATCAGGATGATCGGGCCTATCGTTGGATTTCTGAGGCATGTCGGCGCCTTGGACATGATTCGCACGGCGGGGTATCGATATCTGGGCCCCGTTTCGGGTGCCCCTGCCCCCGATGGCTGGCTTCGACCAGGACTCTACGACGGGGACCGAGCGCCAAGAATTCGGGTCAGTGGCCTCGACGCACGGCTCGAGGACATCCGTCGATGGAGTCTTCCAAATCTGCTCGCCTATGCCGATCGAAACGCAATGGCTCACTCCGTCGAAGCACGTTTGCCTTACCTGGATCCGGCGGTCGTTGCCTTCTCACTTGCGATGCCCGACCAGATCCTGATTCGTGACGGTTGGACCAAGTGGCCACTGCGTGTCGCTCTTGCCGCGCGAGCGGGAGCGGACCCCGCGTGGTCACGAGGCAAGCGTTGGTTCGGGATCCCTCAGGAACAGTGGCTTCGCGGCGCAATCGAACCTTTCACGCGGACCTGGGTCGAGCAACCACATCCTGCGTGGGACTCGATTGTCGATGCGGGTCAGGTCCGCCGGTTTCAGGCGCAGTGGGCTCGACGGAAGCCGAACTACGCCTGGGATGACCAGGTCTTCAAGATGGTGGCCCTCGATCGGTTCCTGCGGGTATGGTTCCCGTCGTGAACCCGGGCGCAACGGCGGGATCTGGCTGACATGTGCGGTATTGCGGGTCTGATCGCACGCGATGGCGGCCCAGTCAATCGCCTGGCTCTGGAACGAATGGTCGTGGCCATGGCCCATCGCGGACCGGACGGCCAGGGAGTCCACGTTGGTCCGGGTGTCGGTCTGGGGCACCTTCGGTTGAGCATCCTCGATCCGAGTGAAGCCGGGGCCCAACCCATGACCCGCGACGGATCCATCCTCATCCACAACGGGGAGGTCTACAACTACCGCGAGCTTGCAGAAATGCTGCGCTCGAACGGCGGCAGCTTTACCACTGGGACCGATACGGAAGTCATCCTCGCCGCCTATCGCGCCTGGGGTCTGGACTTTCCCAAGCACTTCAATGGCATGTTCGCGATGGCGATCTGGGATGAGGAACGCCGTCGGCTGATCCTCGCCCGGGATCGGATGGGCGTAAAGCCGCTCTACCTTCGGCGCACGCCCGGGTCGCTCGCGTTCGCCAGCGAGATCCCTGCCCTGATCGCGGCTGGAGCGCTCGATCCGTCGGACGGCTGGACGCCTCGACCTTACCGGGCCGCCGTTCGAGACTTCCTGGTGGCCGGCCAGATCGACCACTCGCACCAGACCTTCGTCGAGGGAATTACCGCCCTGCCACCCGGCCACTTGCTTGTTCTCGAAGGCGATCAGGAACGACTGATCCGGTATTGGGATCCGCCCGAGTTGTCCGATGACGATCGCGCCGAGGTATCCGGCGAAGACAAACGCCGCGATGAGGACTTGGTCGCGGAATTCCGGGCGGTGTTCGACTCATCAGTAGCCCTGCGCTTGCGTTCTGATGTGCCGATCGGAACCTGCTTGTCCGGCGGACTCGACTCATCGTCGATCGTGGTGACGGTGGCAGATCTGCTCGCGTCAGGCACCGGGGGCGTTGCCCCACACGAGCAAGCACCCAGGCTGGGATTCCACGCCCGATTCCAGGCGCATGGCCTGGATGAGTCCGCCCACGCCGAGGTGGTAGCCAGGCGAGCGGGCATCTCTCTCACGTACCGAACACCAGCCGCCGACCCCCTGCTGGCATCCATCCTTCCTGTGCTGCGGGCGCAAGGCGAGCCGTATGGTGGCGCCTCCGTGCATGCGCAATTCGCCGTGATGGGTGCTGCGCACGAGTCTGGCCTGAAGGTCCTGCTCGATGGTCAGGGAGCCGACGAGTTGCTCGGCGGCTACGTTCACTACGCCGGCGTACGGACCGCCGGTCTGGTCGGGTCTGGGCAGATCATCGCGGCGTACCGGGAATTGGCCGCCCAGGTCCACCATCTCTCGCATTCGCCCGCGGCATCCCTCGCATCGATGCTCCTTGGGGCGATGTCCCCATCGGCCATCGAAGCGGTACGGTCCGCCGGTCGGGGCCGCTTCGGCGTCCAGGTCACGCCCGAGCTGGGGCGCGAGCCGCGGCTGGGCCAGGTCCATCCCGAGCATGGAACGAGACTGGTGCGCCAGCTCTGGCAGGCGATGTCCAGGGATGGCTTGCCGTCGCTCCTTCGATACGAGGACCGCAACAGCATGGCCTTCGGCATCGAGGCGCGCGTGCCATTTCTCGACGTTCGGCTGGTCGAGCTTGGCCTCCGGTTGCCCGACCGGCTACGGATCGACCGAGGCGTCACGAAAGTCGCCCTCCGCAAAGCCATGCATGGGCGCCTGCCGGAGTCGATCGCCAGCCGCCGTGACAAGCTGGGGTTTGCGGCCCCCGAGGGTGCGTGGTTGGCTGCGGGGCGCGATGAAATCGCGATTCTGCTTCGCGGTGGCCAGCTCGTCGGTCGAGGTTGGGTTTCGGCCCGTGAGGTAGACCGGGTGCTGGCCCTGGAGACCAACGCCCGTCGCTCGCATGAACAGTTGTGGCGCCTCCTCATCACGGAGGCCTGGCTTCGCTTGACCTGGCCCGGGGAGCCTTCAGGTGGACAGGATGTCTGGGCCAATGCCTTGGCGCTCGAGTCTACGGCGGGCATGGGCTCGGCCCTTGGCACTTCTCGGCCAGACCCACCTGTGCCCGGGTTCGCCGCGGGCCGACCCGACGTGTCCGCAAGCGCGTGAGCGAGTCCGTGGTTCGAGCCGAGGCGGGCTCGGGCGCGGCACCCGGCCCATCCGGGTATGTCCTTCCCGTGGCGCTGGGGCTGAGCGTCCTGGGCGGCCTCGGTTCCGCCGTTCTCGGACCGGTCGCCGTGCCACTCGCATTCGCGCTGCCGGTCATGGTCGTCGCCATGGTTCGATATCCGGGCATCCTCCTTGCCGCCTACCTTCTGACGCCGTTCTACAAGTTTGCCCTCGCTGGGATCCTGCCTGTCGACGTCACCGTCTTGCTCGCGCTGCTGAACGGCGCGCAGCTCTTCTGGCTGGTCACGGGAAAAGTTCAATTCGCCGGATCCAAATGGGGTCTGGCGTTGTGGGTCGTGTTCGGGCTCCTGGTTCTGGGCGGCGTCACGTGGGCGGGCGATCAGGGCATCGCGCTCGATCGTGCCATCGCGTGGTGGATCCTGGTCGTGTTGCCGCTGATCGCCGTGGTCCGTGTCGTTTCGGACTCTCAGTTCGTCGATCAGTTCCTTGCTGCGACCTTCGCGCTTGGCCTGCTCGTCATCTTCGTTGGGTTCTCACTGCTCTTTGGCGGGGAGCGGCTTGCGGTCCTCGGCGAGAACACCATCCAGACGGGCCAGATCACGCTGATTGCCGCAATCATCGGGGTCGCATGGATCGCCAGCGTCGCCCCTGTCTGGCTGAGATGGCTTGGCATTGCCGTGATCCCGATCGCGCTGATCGAGTCGGTTGCGTCAGGCTCACGTGGACCGATTCTCGCCTTCTTGATCGTGTTGGCGGTCGCGGTCGCCCGCCGAATGGTGGGTGGCCGAGGGGTGTCGCGACATGACCTCAGACTTGCTCTCGCGGGGACTGTCGCCATCGCTGCGATCGCGGTCGTTTTGGACCGCCTTCCAAGTCTTTCGCTGCTTCGGTTCCAGTTGCTGGCCGAGGAACTCGGGACGGGAAACAGCGGCGACAGTTCCTTCACGGTTCGGGTAGAGCTGTTTCAGGCAGCCGCCGACCTGTTCGCCACTCGCCCACTCCTCGGCCACGGTACGGGCTCTTTCGCAGCATTCGCCCAGGGTCAGGTCGGCTTCACTACGTTCACGTATCCGCACGACATCCTGCTCCAGCTGGGTGCAGAACTTGGGTTTGTCGCGGTCTCGATCTTTGTTGGACTGGTGGTGATCGCGTTCACGAGACGGGGCGAGGAGGCGCCCCGGTGGGCGGCCATTCGCGGACTCGCCCTGTTCATGTTCGTCAATGCTTCGATCAGCGGTGATATCTACAGCGATCGCCTGCTGCTAGGGCTGCTTCTTCTGCTGATCGCCGCACCGATGCTGCCGAGGTTGCGGGAGACACCCGAGCCAATCGGAGGAGTTCCCAATCTCAGAGCCGGCGAAATACGGGGTGACTGACCGCCGCCGAACGCTCGCGGTGCTGGTCGGGGCGACCGGCGCTGCCCAGGCCAGCGTCCTGTTGGCCTCACCCGTCCTGACGCGACTGTTCACGCCGGCGGACTTCGGGGCCTATGCGGGTGCCCTCGCGATCGTGGCCGTCGTCACGGTGGTTGCCTGCCTACGGTATGAGCAGGCAATCCCGCTGCCGGACGACCCGACCACCCTGGCGGCCCTGGTTGTCCTCTGTCTCGGCCTCGGACTGATCACAACGGCGGCGACCGGCGCGGTGCTGATCGTGGGCGGAGGAACCGTCGCGACCGCATTGGGCCTGCCTCCGATCCAGGCGTTGATTGCACCGATCCTCCTCGCCGTCCTCGGGGGAGCCGGATATCAAGTCCTCAGCATGTACGCGGTCGGCGCCGGCGAGTACGGGCCGATCGCCCGAACTCGCGTGACCCAGGCCGTGGGCATGGCCGGTCTCCAGGTCGGCCTCGGCGTCCTCGGGGCGGGGGCACCCGGCCTCTTGGCCGGCGACGCCATGGGCAGAGGCGGGGGCACGTTGCGTCTTGCGCAGCTTGCCTGGGAACGAAGTGGTGGCGCGATTCGGCGCCTGCGCCGTTCGGACGTTCGAAGGGTCGCCAATCGCTATCGGCGATTCGCGCTGTTGTCGTCGCCATCGGCACTCCTGGACGTTGTGGGTATCCAGGCCCCGACGCTGATCGTGATTACCCTCTTCGGTCCGGTCGTGGCCGGCTGGTATCTGCTCGCAGCCCGCGTCGCGACGATCCCGAATGCCCTTTCGGCAGCATCGGTTGGACTGGTCTTTCTGGGCGACGCCAGCGGTCTCGCGCGCTCGGACCCGGCGCGGCTGCTGAGCACATTTGACAGTGCGGTTCGCCGCCTCTTCCTGTGGGGCGTAGTCCCGGCATTGTTGCTGGCGATCGCTGCGCCGCTCCTCTTCCCGATCGTGTTCGGAGCCGATTGGGCTGAGTCCGGGATCTACGCTGCCCTGCTCGCCCCGGTCGCCCTTGCTCAGCTCGTGAGCAGCCCTGTGAGCTCAATCCTCGTCGTCCTGGAGCGACAGGATCTCCATCTGGCTCGAGAGATCACCGCCATCGGGGTCCTTGTGGTTGCATTTGGCATTGCCGTGCTCGGCAAGCTCGAGGCAACCTGGGCAATCGCCCTGCTGAGCGCCGCCGGGACACTCAACGCCGTGATCTACCTTGTCATCATGCGCCAGGCGATCCTCTGGGCCCGAGAGCGAGCGCGCTCCGACCCTGCGTCCGGAGAAGAATCACCCTGACCGACGTTCAGTCCCCGCCGTCGCCGCTCGCGCGGCACGCCGCCCGCGTTGCCTGCACCGCCAGGACGGTGGTTCCACCTGCAAACCCAACGGCTAGCCCAGTGAGGTTGTCGATGACGTCGGCGCTTTCGCAACCCCGGCCAAGGGCTGACGCCCAGAGCTGAACGCCTTCGATTGCAAAGGGCAGGGTCACGGCTGCCAGCATGAGGAGCAGCCTCTTCGACGAGTTCGGGAGGAAGGCGATCGCCCACCCGAGCGGCGCGAACAGAGCAATGTTGAGACTCGCATCCCGTAGCGAGATCAACTCGTCGAGGCCCAGCAGACCGATCCTGGAGAAGTCGCACGATCGCGCACCCGGGTCGCCTCCAGCTAGCAGGGAGCCAATCGGTGTCACGGTCGCCGACAGGA
The DNA here is from genome assembly GCA_963809045.1 of uncultured Chloroflexia bacterium. GTDB lineage: Bacteria > Chloroflexota > Limnocylindria > Limnocylindrales > CSP1-4 > SPCO01. The sequence continues at coordinate 730,079 of CAWEHW010000004.1, read as the reverse complement.
TGACGCCAACACTGACTGCCAGGAGCCACGCTACGAGCCTCCTCGTACCAAGCGCCCGAGCCATGGACGACGACACGATCACGCCGACGATCAACGAGGACGCGACGCCCGGCAGAAACCAGGCCACCCCACTCACTGCTGACCACGGCGGACTTGGAGAAGACGGCCAACGAGTATCATGCGCCCCGAGCTCGTCCGGTCGACCGAAGGACGACGTTCTTTGGGGGCGACCACTTTGCGCGCGACCGACGATTGGGCGAATTCTGCGAAGCCGCGCACGGGCATCGGCGGGCCGCGGGCTGGTGCCACATGAGCGAACGTGGCATCACCGCTCGCACCCGACCATATCTGAAGCGCATCCTCGATCTCTCCATGGCAGCCATCCTGCTTGTGGTCCTCTCACCGCTCATTGCTGCTGTTGCGATCGGGATCAGGTGGAAGCTCGGCTCGCCTGTGCTCTTTCGGCAGACTCGCCCGGGCAGGAACGCCGTCCCTTTCACGATCCTGAAGTTCCGAACAATGGACATGCGCGACGCGCGATGCTGCCGGTCGATCGAGCGTTGCATCGGGCTCCAATTCCCGCCAGGTGTTGAAATGTCGCGCTTCGCCGCTGTGCTCCGGCGCACGGGTCTGGACGAACTGCCCCAGCTGATCAACATCCTGCGAGGAGAGATGAGCTTTGTCGGCCCGCGGCCCCTTGTTGTGCGCTACAACGACCGCTACACGGATGAACAGCGCCGCCGCTTCGAAGTCCTGCCCGGAATCACCGGCTGGGCTCAAGTCAATGGTCGCACGGACCTCTCATGGGAGAAGCGGCTCGCTCTCGATGTCTGGTACGTCGACCACGAATCTATGCGGCTTGACCTCGCGATCCTGTGGCGCACGATCCATGCGTCGGCGGCGGGCACGGGGTTCAGCCAGGAAGGCAGTGAGACGAGTCCTGAATTCATCGGCACCGGAGTCGCTCCGGGAACGTGCCCTGAAACAGGATCGCCACTGCCGACCCACGTCGATCCGGGCCATCCCGCATGACGCGGCGGGCCGGCTTGGTCGGCCACCCGGAACACGATTCTGTGTCGCTCGGGTCCTGATTTGGGTTCAGATCCGCGTGTCGCGGAGGCGGCGCGATCGTCGCCGTATACTTCGCCAGGCTTCGGATCCGACGAGTGTGACACTGCTCCTTTCTTGATTGGGGGTGCTCCAGATGCGACTTAGCCCTGAATTGCAGGACCTGCTGCCAACCCCCGATGACGTGGCGTCATACCGCGAGCATGGCTGGTACATCGCTCCCAAGGTCCTGAGCGATGTCGTCTTGGAACGTGCGATGCAGGGTGCGGACCGTCATTGGGCCGGAGAGCGCGATTGGAGGCTACCGATCAGCGACGGGTTCACGGACTGGAAAGCGGGCGATCCCGACTCGATCCGCATCGGCGAAATCATCGCGTTACAGAACCGCGAGATCCGCAGCCTTGTCGAGGAGCCGATCATCGGGGCCATCGCTGCGCGGCTGGCGGGGACCCATACAATTCGTCTCTGGGAGAGCGAACTGATCTCCAAGTCGCCTCCGAAGGGCAACGCGTCAGCTCCCGTCGGGTGGCACACCGACCGCGCCTACTGGATGACCTGCACCTCGCTGGAGATGCTCACGGCCTGGATTCCCTTCACTGATTGCCCGATCGAGATGGGACCGCTGATGGTCGCCGATGGGAGTCACCGCTGGGCGGGGATCGAGGAGCTTCGAGAATTCCAGAATCGCGATCTCGCCGGAGTCGAGGATCGATTGCTCGAGAACCACGAAGCGATCGACAAGGTCTCGATGGCACTTGAGCGGGGGCAGATGAGCTTCCACAACGCGCTCACCCTTCACGCGAGCGATGTGAACCGCACCGATCGACCTCGCGTGTCGTTGGCTCTCCACCTTCAAGACGAGTCCAACCGGTACCGCCCGTTTCGGAACGAGAAGGGCGAGTTGTGGCAGGTGGTCAACGACCGAATGTGCCGCAAGGGACCGGACGGGTATCCGGACTACACCGATCCCGACGTCTGTCCAGTGCTATGGACTGAGGACTAGGCCGCCATCGTTGTGCCGATGATCAGGCCACATGGATACCCGTCCCCGGTCCGCTCGGGATGACGAGTGGGCCACCCCAACCGCAGCTGATTGAGGCGACGGACGTCGCGTGGGATCGATGGATCGAGTCGGCCGCCCACGACGTCTACCACACGGCCGCGTACCATCGCGTCGCCGAGTTTGTCGGCGACGGAACGCCACAACTCCTGGTGTTCGGCACTCCCGATCGGTTCATCGCGTGGCCCTATCTCTTGCAGGGCATTTCCGGCAGCTCGGCTCTCGTGGGAGGGCCAGCACACGATGTGACGTCCACTTATGGGTACAGCGGACCGATCGGCGTCGGCTGCGAGCAGGACGAGGCGTTTCTCGCTGAAGCCTGGCGCTCGTTCTGCGCCGCCTGGAGCGAACAGCACGTCGTATCGGTGTTCACTCGCTTCCACCCGATTCTCGAAAACCACAGGTTGTTCTCTGGAGCGCCTGGGTCAGGTCCATCCCTCGGGGGGAGCCTCGGAGTCGTGCTGACCGGCGAAACCGTGTCCATCGATGTAACGAGGTCAGACAGCGACATTCTCTCCGACTACCCGAGAAACTTCCGTCAGGAGATCGCACAAAGTCGCCGACGTGGACTGGAAACGACCGTCGACGCAAACTGGGTGCACCTCGACACGTTCGTGGATCTGTACACCGAAACGATGCGTCGAAATCACGCCCACAGCAGCTACTTCCTGGGCCGTGACTACTTCGACAGGCTCATCGCGGAGCTCGGCGAGGACGTGATTCTGTTCGTTGGCACGGTTGGCTCCGACATCGCCGCCGCATGCCTGTTCATGTCGCATCATGGAACCCTGCACCCGCATCTGGCAGGAACGTCGACCCAATTTCTGTCGATGTCGCCGCTGAAGGTGATGTGGGACGACGTTCGCCGATGGGCGGCGACACGGGGCGATCGGACCATTCATCTCGGCGGGGGACGCGGCGGCTCGAACGATTCGTTGTTCGCCTTCAAAGCGCGCTTCTCGCCACGACGACACGCGTTCTACACGGGCCGGTGGATCCTCGACGCGAGGCGGTACGACCTCTTGTCTGGCCGGGCGGAGCAGTCGACGAATCCCGACGCTGGCTATTTTCCACCCTACCGGGCTCCGCGCGTTCTCGAATAGAGCTGGCATCCAGCACGGGACCGATTCCTGGCGATCCCGTCGAGGCGGCCTCAGCGCAAGAGGTCCTCGGCCTCCTCCTGCGTCGCTCCGATGAGCTGGGCGACATGCCCGAAGCCGCTTCGCACGTAGTCACGTTCATGAAACAGCGTGTCGTCCAGATCGAAGACAACGCCTCGCGTCACCACATCGGTCGGCTGATGAAATGTTCGACGTTGTAGCGTGTCATGTACATGCCTGAAACGTACGCACGCAGGCTGGCGGGGACCTCACGTCCCTCTGCCATGTCCAGCAGCCACGCGACGTAGCTGCCCCCGGCGGCGAGCGCCAACGGAAAGCCGCCGCCGAATCTCGGGTTGATCTCCGACAGGACAAAGCCGTCGTCGGTCTGGAACGCCTGAATGGTCAGGGGACCCGCCGCACCCAAGCGGGAGCAAAGGCGGAGGAGTCGCTCGATCCAGATCTCCATGGCTTCGTCGTGGTCCATCGTCACGCCTTGGACCGATTCGCCCCCGAGCGTTCGAAGCCGAAGCCTTGGTACGTAGTGGATCGGTCGCCCATCGAAGTCGAACAACGCGTCAATGGTGACCTCGGGACCGACCAGGATTTCTTGCACGATGGGGTCGGAGACCAACGGAAGGACGCCACTCAGGTCCCCACGAGCCACGTTGAAGAGGTCCTGGCTGGCGCTGCCGCGCCGAGGCTTCACGAACACGCGCGACGGGAGGTCGACCGAGCGCTCCAGAGGCGGAAGCCAGGACCATGGCACGTGGATTCCGGCCCCTCCGAAGACAATTCCCGTTTGGTACTTGTCGAGGGTAAGGTCGACGAACGATGCGGACGAGATGGCGATGCGACAGCCCAAGGCTTCGAACGCGGCTTTGCACTTCGCAAGAATCGGCAGTTCGTCGTCGATCGTTGGAATGGCGAGTTTGATGGCGTGGCGCTCGACAACCTCGAGGAGATCGGATACGTAATTGGGGTCGTCCGTGCGCTTGGTCCGCAGCGCCTCATCAGCCAGGAAGAGTGCGGGCGCCAATGAGTCCACGTCGCCTGCATAGGCCAGGCCGCCGCGCTTGTGCGCCTCTTCGGCAAACGCGCGAACCAGGCTCGTCCGGCGACCAGCTGCGGTAATCAAGACATTCATGGCACGGCGGCCGCGTCCCTTCGGCTCATCCCCGGCGCAGGACCACGGTATCCATCCACCCCGGTCAGGTCGCTATTGTGCCCGTCACGGGCTGGAACGTCTTTCGGAGAGTGCTCTCGAGATGCCGTCGATCAGTCAGCCAACGAATGCAGCGTCCAGGTCCAGGCGTGCTCGCATGACGATCAAGCGCTCCATCGATGTGGTCGTTGCCGCCGCGGCCCTGATCGCACTATCACCGTTGCTGGCAGCGGGAGCCGCCGCGGTGTCCCTCGTGGATGGACGCCCAATCCTGTTCCGACAGGTGCGCCCGGGCCTGGGCGGCAAGCCGTTCAGGATCGTCAAGTTCAGGACGATGCGCCCAACCCGCCGCGGGGAGGTGGCCCATGAGACCGATGACCTGCGCGTGACGAGGCTCGGCCGTGTTCTTCGGTCCACGAGCTTCGACGAGCTGCCGGAACTCTGGAATGTCTTGCGGGGCGAGATGAGCCTCGTTGGTCCTCGACCGCTCCTCACGGAGTACCTGGCGTCGTATACGCCACAACAACGCCGACGCCACCACATGCGCCCGGGCATCACGAGTTGGGCGGCGGTCAATGGTCGCCACAGCCTGCGGTTCCTGGAACGGTTGTCGCTGGACACGTGGTACGTCGACCATTGGAGCCTCCGTCTCGATGCCCGGATCGTGTTGATGACGCTCGCCCAGGTCATTCGGCGCAAGGACGTCACGACCACGCAGCGGCTGGAGGACATCGGCTTCCCGCTCAGCAGGGTGGCGCCGCCAGCCGACGCAGGCAGCGCCACCCCCGAGGCTGAGCCGCCCGCCTAGTCGGCCCGCAAAGGCGCGAGGCGTTCCCGTGCGGCTGCGAAAACGAGGACGACCGCCATGCCAACCAACGCCCACGTGTGCTGGGTGATCAGGACGGATTCCCACAGGCCGCTGTCGACCAGCCACGCCGGCACTGCCCTGCTCTCTTCCATCGCGTGCAGTGCAGTCTGGAATGGCAAGAGAAAATCCGCGGAGAGGACCAGGACCGCCAGACCTTCATGCTTGCGCGGACCAGATAGGGCCGAAACTCCCCAGGCGATCGGCAACGACAACAGGACGGCATCGTAGTAGCGGTGGTAGGTCACCAGCAGGCCCAGGACGGCGACGATCGAGACCGCCAGGAGCTCGCGCTCACGCCCGCGGCCCAGCCAAGCGAACGCCACCGCCGCCGCGCCAACCAGGCCGTAGGTCAGAGCGTTTACCCAGTCGCCATTCGGCACGAAGTTGAACAGCAAGACCTGGAGGTTGATCAGCGAAAAGCGGTCTGCGTTCAGCGGACTTGGATCGTTGATCCCGCCCGGACCGGAAAGAGCGCCGACATTGGCCAGCCACGAAGCCAACCACGGTACGCCGGTCAGCTGCATCCAACCAACTGCGAGGACGCTCGATCCGACGACAACGGCTCCGGCCGCCCCGGCGGCGACGAAACGGCGACGCCACACGAGGTACGCCAGGAATGGCAGGCCGAGTTGGACCTTCAGCACCGTGGCCAGTCCAAAGAGCATGCCCGACAAGGTCCGGTGCCGAGCGCGCTCGAGTAACAGGCCTGCCACCAACGCCGCCGTCGACACGATGGCCGTTTGCCCTGAAGCAATGGTTGTGTGCAACGGCGCCAACGCGATGAGGAAGGCCATCAGCGCCAACGCACGTGGTTGTGATGGCCGCCATCCCAGCAGCCGTATCAGGCCCAGGACGATTAGTGCCGTGCCGCCGACGTTGATGGTCAGCGCCAAGAGCCTCGCGACCGGCCATTGGAGGATCGCCACCGGCACGAACGCGGGCAGGGTCGTCGGAAGGTAGACGTTGAGGAGCCTGTCGAGCTGGGGGCTCGAGGCGACATCCGCGCCGCCCGCGGCAGATAGCTCGCGCTTCAAGGCGACGACGTCGTATGGATCCTGGCCGGATATCCACGCGCGCGTCGCCGAGTAGCCGACGGCCAGATCGCCTGAGTCGTTGATCCCGCGCCAAATCCCGCGCCAGCTGAAGTAGGCAACGGCGAGCAGCAGCCCACCCCAGGCCAAGGTCTTGAGGACTCGCCGCGCAGCGAGACGGTGCGATGTGGCCCGATCCCCGACTTGCACGGAGTGGTTCCTAGATTGGGTCGATGGGTAATCCCTGCTCCATCGGTTCGCGCCGAGCACGCAGGCGACGGGAGTCTGTGGGATGCGGGGCAGTCGCGCAAGGCCGCCGCCGTATGACCACCGAGGCTGGCACCGCGCTCATCAGAGCCGAGGTCGTGTGGACGATGGTCATCCGAACAGGACGCGAAGGACGTTTCCGCTGACTCCGAGGTACAGGCCAGTGTAGGCGCTGAGTCCGAAGGCGAGCCACAGAGCGGGCGTGTCGTCCTCGGCGGCAGACAGGGCCGCGGGTGTCACGACGTACCAGGTCCACAGGAATGGGCTGGCGACGAGGAAGAGCCCCATCGCGAGCCCTCGACGAGCACGACCTCGCCACGCCTGACCGAGGAGGAACAGATAGGCAACCCCAAACGCGACAAGCGGTCCCACCTTCACGGCAACGTCCGGCAACGAGCCAGCGAGCCGGGGCCAGATGGCGAGGCTGGTCAACTCATTTGATGCGGCGCTGTCGACGATGGGCAAGAACGTCTGGAGCCACCACCACCCGAACACAAGGGTCGACAGGCCGGCAGCGACGACGAGCCCTGTCGCCAGGCTCGGCAGCAGGGAGGGTTGTCGCCGCGCCCGATCCTCGAGGATCTCGAGGGGGACGATGACAAGGGGAAGCCATTTGACGAAGGTCGCCAGCGCCAACAGGCCGCCAGTCACGTGCCGGGTGCGCCGGCCGACGAACCCGAGGCCGACGATCACGAGCGCAATCATCATCGAATCATTGTGGCCAGCTCCTGCGAACTGGACGGCGAAGATGGGGCTCCATCCGACGAAGGCTGCTGCAAACGCCGGTCGCGTCGACATTCGAGCAACGACGACCGTCAGCACGACCAACGATGCCCCGGCGAGTGCTTTGTAGAACCACGCCGCCAGGCTCGCGCTGTCTCCGACCGCGGCAGCCACGGCTTCCGACACGATCGTGAACGCCGGTCCGTAGACGGTCGGCCGATCGCGCCATTCGGGTGGCGTGTACGAGAACGACGCATCCTCCGGATAGCTCCCGGGAACGTCGAGATACGGGTTCGCACCCTGGACGGCGGCCAATCGTCCAGCGTTCCAGTACGAATACGCATCGGTGCTCAGCATCAACGGCGCCGCGAGTGGCAGGAGCTGAATGATCGCGGCCACGACAATGACGTGCGTCGCCCTGGGTGGGCGCCATCGAACGGCCGCCAACCCCAGCGCGTACAGCCCAAACGCGACGATTTGCGCCGCTGCGAAGAGCCGGATCCAATGGACATCGCCGGTCGAGGTTGCGGCGGGTTGCGCGGCGACCATCGATCCGGGCGGCCAGGCCAGCGCGGCGCAGAACGCGACCAGGATCGCGATCCCGCAGCCGAACAGAAGGGATGCCCGCTGGATCTGTCTCGGGACCGGGCGCGAGGTTGATACCGGCCCGCCGAGTCCGTCCAATGCGTCCGTTCTCAACGACCGGAATAGGCGTCGCCACCTGGAGGGTCCGTCAACCCTGCCAAGTCGGCCGGATCGCCGGACGTCTGATGCCGGGTCCTCCCGAGGCGGGCGAGGTCGTAGCCTGCCCACAAGACCACGGTGGCGCCGACGAGCTCGAACACTTCCTCGACCACAACCTGCACCGTGGCGAGTGCTGATCCCTGGGTCACGAAGTTCGAGAGGCCCTCCACCCCAATGGCGCCGACCAGGAACACAGCCGTTCCGCCGACCAGCTTCACGAAGGGCTGGGGGAACTGCCGGATGTACGGCATCAGGGCCGCGATCACGACCATGAAGGCCAGCACAAACGGGATTCCGACGAAGACGATCCAGAACCCGGTCTTCGCCAAAGGCGTCGCTTCCCGCGGCTGCTGTAGCAAGAGCGCGTCCAGGGCGGTCCCCATGCTCTCGTGCAATTGTGCGACTTCGTCGATCGAGAGCATGACGTAGACGGCGGGCAGGGCGAGCAGGAGCAACGATCGGTGCGACTGCCGCGTGATCCGTGGCATGGCGAACAGCCAGAGCAGCCCAGCCACGCAGAACCATTGCATCGAGGCGTACCACGTCGGCAGGGCCCGCTCCCTGTCGAGATCGATCAATCGGGCAATGATTGCCACGGGGTGCCCGAGCGCCAGGTCGACCAGGTTCGCCAGGCCAAGCGCCAGATCGATGACGAGTGCCGCAACGATGAATTTGGGAATGACAGTACCTCGATGCTCGGATCACGGCTCGGACCACGAAGTGTATCGAGCTCGATGGAGCGGGCTTCCCAGCAGATCGCGTGGCGTGCGCACCCGCGACTCGCACGTTGCCGCGGGTCACCGCTTCTCGCCCGATCGGCTTGCTGCGCGACGACCCTGGCCTATAGTACGAACGGCGACCGAGCGGGTACCTAAGATCGGGATCGACTTGGTGTCACTCCTGGATCAGGCTGTGCCGGACTTCCCGGGGTATCCGGGGGTCCGGTGGCACCGCCGACGGTGGTCCTGAGTTTCCAGGAGGGGACGTGGCGGAACGGAGCCATCGGATGGCGCACACGGAACATCGCCTGCTCAGATCCGCCACCGTCGCGGCCCTTGTCGGCATCATGGTGGTGAGCGGGTCGCTGCCGGCGGCCGAGGTCGCCAAGGCTGCCCCTCTGCCCGGGTTCACCGAGTCTGTCGTGTTCTCGGGAGTCACAAACCCCACGAACATCGAGTTCGCCTCCGACGGGCGAGTGTTCGTCGCTGAGAAGAGCGGCGTGATCAAGGTCTACGACAGTGTCACGGACTCGACCCCGACGATCTTCTCGACCTTGACGACGAATGTCCACAACTTTTGGGACCGCGGCATGCTGGGCCTCGCTCTCGATCCCAGCTTGACGAATCCGGCCCTGCCGTTGCGCCCCTGGGTCTACGTCCTTTACACGTACGATCACATCCTGGGCAGTGCTGCGCCCGCGCCGCGATGGGGCGACGCCTGCGCCACTCCGCCGGGGCCGACGACTGATGGCTGCGTCGTGAGCGGCCGGCTGTCACGTTTCACCGTCAGCGGCACGACCATCTCGGGTCCCGAGCAGGTCCTCATCGAGGATTGGTGCCAGCAGTTCCCGAGCCATTCGGTCGGAGCGCTGGGATTCGGCCCGGACGGAGCGCTCTACATTAGTGCTGGCGACGGAGCGAGCTTCAACGCCACCGACTACGGTCAGTTCGGTGGAACTGTCGGGACGCCACCGCCCACGGCGAAGAACCCATGTGGTGACCCGCCCAACAACAGCATGACCCCACCGACAGCCGAAGGCGGCGCGCTCCGAAGTCAGGATCTGCGGACCGACGGCCCACCGACCGGGAACGCCTATGCGGCAACCGTGCTCGCGGACGGTCCGGTGGCGTACTGGCGGCTCGGGGAGTCGAGCGGCACCACAGCGGCCGATGCAGCCGGCAGCAATACCGGCACCTACGGCGGCGGGTTTACCCTCGGTCAGGCAGGCGCCCTCAGCGGCGATCCCAACACGGCAGTCCGGCTGAACGGCTCGTCGGGTGCGGTCAACGTGCCCGATGCAAACGCCCTCGATCGCGGCAACGGGCCGCTGACCTACGAGCTCTGGGCGAAGCGCGCCGATTCGGGCACCTACTACCAGATGCTCTACAGCAAGCTCTCGCAGGGCAACGTCTACTTCTTGAACAACAAGCTCGTGTTCGATGACGACAACAACACGATCGTGACCGAATCGGGCACCACCAGCGATACCAACTGGCACCATTTCGTGATCACCCGGAGCGGCACGGGCGCTGGCCAGACCAAGGTCTACAAGGACGGCGTGAACGTCACGACCGAGGTCAACCCGAACCTCAACCTGAGCTCGAACTCGACCTCCGCCCGGATCGGCGCCTACGACCCTGCCTTCGGCCTCCACTTCAACGGCACCCTCGACGAGGTCGCGGTCTACCCGACGGCCCTCAGCGCCGCCCAGGTGCAGGCCCATTACGCGGCGGCGACGTCGGCGTCGGGCACGAGCGACCCGGTGACCCTCGATGGCGCAATCCTTCGCGTCGATCCCGTGACGGGACTCGCCTTTGCGGGCAACCCGTTCGCCTCCAGCTCGGACCTGAACAAACGACGAATCATCGCCTATGGGCTCCGCAACCCATTCAGGTTCGAACTTCGGCCCGGCACGAATGAGCTGTGGCTTGGCGACGTCGGCTGGAACAACTGGGAAGAAATCAACCGGGTCGCAAACATCGGCGATGCGACCGTGGAAAACTTCGGCTGGCCCTGCTACGAGGGCGCCGGGCGGTTGTCCAACTACGATTCCGTGAATCTCGCGATCTGCGAGAACCTGTACGCCGCGGGAACGGGCGCTGTCACCGCGCCCGTGTATTCCTACTTGCACACAGGAAACGTCGTCGCCGGCGAAACCTGTCCCACCGGCGGCTCGGCGATCGCCGGTATGGCGTTCTACCCCGAGACGGGAGGAAACTTCCCAGTCCAATATCGAGGCGGCCTGTTCTTTGCCGATCACAACCGAAGTTGCATCTGGTGGATGCAGAAGGGAGCGAACGGCCAGCCCGATCCGGCAACCCGCGCCGTCTTCCTCGCGCCGGCCGCCAACCCCGTCGATCTCGAAATCGGCCTCGATGGCGCCCTCTACTACGCCGACTTTGACGGCAACACGATTCGCAAGGTCGCATTCACGTCCGGAAATCAGCCACCGACCGCAGTGATCCAGGCCAATCCGACGAGCGGCCCGGTGCCCCTGACCGTCAATTTCAGCGGAACCAGCTCGAGTGACCCAGAAGGCGGTACGCTGGCCTACGCTTGGGATCTCGACGGGGACGGCGCGTACGACGATTCGACCAGCCCAACGCCGGCCAGGACCTACTCCTCGGCGGGGAACGTCACGGTCGGCCTCAGGGTGACGGATCCAGGCACGTTGAGCGACACGGAGAGCGTGTCGATCCTCGTCGGAGCGACCGGCTACCCAGGCGTTGTCGGCAGCCTGTCTCCGGTGGCGTACTGGCGTCTGGGCGAGGCGAGTGGAACCACGGCCGCGGACTCTGCCGGTTCGAACACCGGGACTTACGCCGGGTCGCCGACACTCGGGGTGCCTGGGCTCCTCACGGGCGAAACCAACAAGGCGGTCGACCTCGATGGGACGAATGACCAGGTCACCGTGCCGTCGTCCTCCGCGCTCAACCCGACAGGATCCATGTCGATCGCCGCCTGGATCGACGCCGACACCTATGGGACCGGCAATCCGCGCATTGTGCAGAAGGGACCGACCGACAATCAGTATCGCCTGCTGGTCGAGGGCGGCCAGCTCAAGTTCCACATCACCGGGCGTGGAACGGCCGCGGCGGCGCCGCCGGCCCTCGGACCCCGTCACTTCGTGGTCGGTACGTACAACGGTTCCCTGATCAGGTTGTACGTCGACGGCGTCCTGGCCGCTTCGACGGCAGCGACTGGGACGATTCCCACCTCCACGGGATCACTGGCGATCGGCAACAAGCCAACATCGGTCGATGCCCGTGACCCGTTCAACGGCGTGATCGACGATGTCTCGATCCATTCGATCGCCTTGACGCAAGCTCAGGTCAGTCAGCTGTGGAATGCTGGCTCGGGCGGTGGAGGGACCAACACCCCGCCGGTCCCAACGATCTCGACCCCGACCGCCGGCACGCTGTGGGGCGTAGGACAACAGCTCTCGTTCTCGGGTTCGGCCTCAGACACTCAGGATGGAACCATCCCAGCCAGTGGTCTCTCGTGGCAACTCACGATCCAGCATTGCCCGTCGAACTGTCATCCCCATGACGTCCAGGCGTTCCCTGGGGTTGCCTCGGGCACATTCTCCGCGCCTGATCACGAGCACCCCTCGTTCCTCGACCTCACCCTGACCGCCACCGATTCCAACGGCCTGTCCGCTTCGACGACCAGGCGATTTGACCCGCGCACAGTCAGCTTGACGTTCCGGTCGGAACCAAGTGGCCTCGACATCGCCGTGAACTCCGAAGGCGGGACGACTCCGTTTACGTTGACCGTGATCGAAGGTTCCGCCAACACGATCAGCGCGCCGTCACCCCAGACGCTCGGCGGCACCACCTATACGTTCGAGAGCTGGTCAGACGGCGGGGCAGCGACCCATGTTGTCTCGGCCCCCGCTTCCGCGACCTATACCGCCACGTTCGGGGACGGCCCACCGACCGGGAACGCCTATGCGGCAACCGTGCTCGCGGACGGTCCGGTGGCGTACTGGCGGCTCGGGGAGTCGAGCGGCACCACAGCGGCCGATGCAGCCGGCAGCAATACCGGCACCTACGGCGGCGGGTTTACCCTCGGTCAGGCAGGCGCCCTCAGCGGCGATCCCAACACGGCAGTCCGGCTGAACGGCTCGTCGGGTGCGGTCAACGTGCCCGATGCAAACGCCCTCGATCGCGGCAACGGGCCGCTGACCTACGAGCTCTGGGCGAAGCGCGCCGATTCGGGCACCTACTACCAGATGCTCTACAGCAAGCTCTCGCAGGGCAACGTCTACTTCTTGAACAACAAGCTCGTGTTCGATGACGACAACAACACGATCGTGACCGAATCGGGCACCACCAGCGATACCAACTGGCACCATTTCGTGATCACCCGGAGCGGCACGGGCGCTGGCCAGACCAAGGTCTACAAGGACGGCGTGAACGTCACGACCGAGGTCAACCCGAACCTCAACCTGAGCTCGAACTCGACCTCCGCCCGGATCGGCGCCTACGACCCTGCCTTCGGCCTCCACTTCAACGGCACCCTCGACGAGGTCGCGGTCTACCCGACGGCCCTCAGCGCCGCCCAGGTGCAGGCCCATTACGCGGCGGCGACGTCACCGTAAGCCGAGTTCGGCGTGGCCGGTCGAATCGTTGCAGCCGCGTGGAGCATCACGAGGACGAGAGCCACGAGGACCCAGGTGTGGACAGGGAGGACCACCACCTCCCAGACGAAACTCTCGGTCAGGGCAGGAGGCAGGATCCCTTGGCGCTGCAATGTGAGCAGACCGCCAAGGATCGGGGCGACAAAATCAAGGGACAAGAGAAGCACGACCGCGCCGTGGCGCCAGGCCGCCGTGCCTAGCGCGGACAAGCCCCAGGCAACTGGGAGGGCCACCAGCACCGCGTCGTAGTACCGGTGGTAGGTCACGAGCAAGCCGAGCACCGCCACGATCGATACGGCGAGCAACTCCTCCTGCCCCGATCGATGACTGCGTAGCAACCAGGTCAGTGCCAGGCCCGCAGCCGCAACCAGGACGATGACCAGCAGGTTCGACAAATTCGTACTGGCAACGATCGACTCCAACGGATATTGGAGGTTGATCAATGAGAAGCGCTCAGGGTTCAACACGCTGGGATCGTTTACGCCGCCCGGGCCAAGCAGCACCCGGAGGTTCTCCTGCCATGAGTCGAACCAGGGCACGCCCGCAATCTCCATGCGGAGCACCGACAGCGCGGTCACGGCCGCAAGCACCAAACCCGACACGACGGCCGTCAACCAGTGCCGGCGCCAGACCAGATATGCGATGAACGGCAGCCCGATCTGGACCTTGACCGCTGTGGCCAGCGCGAACAGGAGGCCAGCCAATCGCGGCTGCCCGGATCGTTGGATCAGCAGTCCCGCAACCACGGCCGCCGTGGCCATGAGCGCTGTCTGGCCGAGGGACATCGTCAGGTGGACGGGTCCGAGGAGGAGGACGGACGCGACGAGCAACCGTCCGCGCGGCGTGATGGCCGTCCAGCCCAAAAGCCGAACGAGCCCCACCGCGATCCCCACCGTCGCAGCCAAGTTGAGACCTAGGACGACGAGACGGGCGTGTGGCCAGGCAAGGCCTGCGATCGGCATGAATGCAGGCAAGGTCGTTGGAGCGTAGACGTTGCGCAGGCCGTCGAGCAGATCACCCGTGGCGAGGGCGCCTCCGCCGGCCCGGAGCAGCTCACCCTTGAGTGCTGTGACGCTGTAGGGGTCCCCGCCGAGGAACCAGGTGCGGGCCGCGGCGAAGCCCACGGTCAGGTCCTGGGAGTTCTGGACCGCCGGCAGAATACCGCGCGCAACGGTGTCGATCAGCGCCAGAACCAGGACGGCCGATGCGATCCGCTTGAGCGCGGTCGACCTTCCAGAGAAGGCGATGTGAGTCAGCAAACCCTCCTTCGCGGACGCAGGCCGACAGCAAGGGAGGTCGCCAAGGTGGGAATGACGCGATCTCCGGCTTGGGTAGGTTCGCTTCACGCAGTCTATCGAAGCGGCCGTCGGCGATGGCTATCCAGAATGACGAGGCAGACAAAAGGGCCCGGGGTGCGGCGATCCCGTGGTGGGGTGCTAGGGCTGTCTAGTACTATTGGTTGCGGGAATGGTGCGTTCGGATGGGTCCGGATCCCTGAATGGTGGTTTCGGTGCGCTTCCGCACCACGCGCCTGGAGCCCGGCAAGCCGCACGGAGGGTCGGTCGATGAACGTCAGGCGGGTTCGGATCCTCGTCGCATCGACCCTCAGCGCCGGCCTCCTCCTGCCGCTGTTTGTCACGCCCGTCGCCGCGGCCTGCGCGTTGAGCGCCCCGGCTTCGGTCGACATTGGGACGATTCTCGAGATCGATGGATCCGGGTTCGCATCCGACGCCATCGTTGACGTCTCGATTGCGATCGATGGCGGGACACCCGACGAGTTCTCCGTCCCGGCGGATGGCAACGGCGCATTCGTAATTACCTTCACACCAGAGGCGGCCGACATGGGCGTGACCACGGTCATCGCTTCGACCGGGGCGGACTGCACGGCCGAAGCGGTGATCGGCGTGGGGGTGGGCGCCCCGGCGGAGGCCCCCGCCCCAGCGGAGACCCCGGCATCGGCCGAGGGTTCCGCAGGCAGCGGTGCGGGCGCCCCCGCTCCACGCACCGATGGCCTGGAGGCAACCGCGTCGTCGGGCACGTCACCGTCCCGGCCATGGCTCCTGGCGGGGGTCCTGTTCGTGATCGGCCTTGGCGGGTTGTTCGTCACCCGTCCGGCACGGAGCCGCCCCTAGGTCAGCCGGCGCCCGACAACTCGCCGAGGTGCTCGGTCAAGCGGAGGTTCTCGCGGTAGTCGATCGGGACTTCGACGACCGACGGCCCGTCCACCTCGAGCGCGCGCATGAGGGTCGGATACAGGTCCGCGCTTGACTCCGGCCGAAAGCCCGCGATCCCGAATGACCGGGCATAGGCGACGAAGTCCGGGTTGTCGAACTCGACCCCGAACGGCCGGCCGTACTGGTTGCGCTGCTTCCAGTCGATCAGGCCATACCCGTCGTCGCGCCAGATGACGACCGTGATATTGGCCCCGATCCGCTTGGCCGTCTCCAGCTCCTGGCTGTTCATCAGGAACCCGCCGTCGCCGCACAAGGCGACGACCCGACGATCGGGATGGACGAGCTTCGCTGCGATCGCACCGGGCACGGAGATCCCCATCGCCGCCAGACCGTTCGAGATGATGACGGTGTTCGGTTCGTAGGCCTGGTAGAGCCGGGCGACCCAGATCTTGTGGGCCCCGACGTCGGAGACCACGATGTCGGACGGTCCGAGCGCCCGCCGCAGGTCGGCGATGGCGCGCTGGGGCTTGATCGGCCAGCCATCGTCGGCCTCGTAGGCACGCAGGTCCGCAAGAAGCTCGGTGCGCAGGTCGGCGTGGACCAGGATCTCTCGCGCCGCATGACGGGCGGCGGCGTCACGACCCCCGATCCCGTGCGGCTGGACCTCCGCGAGCAGCCGGCGGAGCGAGCCCTCGATGTCGCCGATCAGCTCCACCTCCGGCCGGTATGCGGCATCGACCTCCGCCGGCTGCGTGTCGATGTGGACGATCCGATGCGTGCGGTTCGGGTTCCACAGGGCCGGCCCGTATTCGACCGGGTCATAGCCGACCGAGACCACCAGGTCCGCCCGATCGAAGCCCGACAGGACGTGATCCCGAGCCTGGAGCCCCACGGCCATCAGCGAGAGGTGCGAGCGATCGTCCATCGCGCCCTTGCCCATGAAGGTCACCGCCACAGGCACGTGGAGGCCGCGTGCGAAGTCACGCAGCGCCGGCGATGCGCCTCGTCGCAGGACGCCGTTGCCGGCCAACACGATCGGGCGCTCGGATTCGGCCAGGAGACGGGCCGCGTGGGCGATGGCCTCGTTGTTCGGCTCCGGCAGGTAGGTCTGGCTCGGGGTCAGCGGTCGTAGCGGGCCGATCCCCTCGAGCGTGGCGCCGGCGAGGTCCTCCGGCAGCTCGATATGGGTGGGGCCGGGCTTTTCGAGCGAGGCCACCCGGAAGGCCTTGCGCATGATCTCCGGGACGGACTCGAGCCGTTCGATCCGGGTGTTCCACTTCGTGACCGGCTCGAACATGCGCACGATGTCGACGACCTGGTGCGCTTCCTTGTGCAGCTTGTCGGAGGCGGCCTGGCCGGTGATGGCGACCATCGGGGCTCGGTCGAGGAACGCGTCGGCAACCCCGGTCAGGAGGTTGGTGGCGCCGGGCCCCAGGGTCGCGAGGGCCACCGCCGGCCGGCCGGTGAGCCGGCCGTGGACGTCGGCCATGAACGCGGCGCCCTGCTCGTGGCGGGTCGTGACGTGACGGACGGAATCGGACCGCGAGAGTGCGTCGAGGAGCGCCATGGTCTCCTCGCCGGGCACCGAGAAGACCCACCGGCAGTCTTCGGCCTCGAGACATTCCACGATCAAGCCGGCTGCGGTCCGGGTCGGTTGTGCTGTGCTCGTCATGTCGGGAGTGTAGCCACGACCCGCGTGCCACCCCCGTGACCGTGCGAGGCAGTGGTCCTGGACCGAACGGGGCCGGGGGCTACTCCCCGGGTGCGGACGAACCCCGTCCGCTCTCGGCGAGTCGCTCCTCGTAGCGGCGATCGCGCCAGGCCAGGGCGGCCTTCAGGCCGTCTCGACGGACGATCGCGTCCCATTCCCGTTGCTCGGGCGTATCGGCGGCGTTGACGATGGCTCCGAGATCCAGCCCGGCTTCGACGGCCATCCGGAACCCGGCGGCGTCCATCGCCCGGTTGAGCATCTGCTTGGTCGGCCCCATCACTTCGGGCGGGGTGCGGGCCAGTCGATCGGCCAGCGCGTCCACCTCCGCCACCAGGCGGTCGGCCGGCACGACCCGGTTGATCAGCCCGATCCGCTCGGCCTCGACGGCGTCGATCAGGTCGCCTGTCAGCAACAGCTCCCGGGTCTTCTTCTGGCCGATGAGGTACGGCATCAGGAGGGTCACCGGCGCCGAGCCGTAGCGGATCTCCGGCTCCCCGAGCTTGGTGCCCTCCGCCGCGACGACCAGGTCGCAGGCCATCGCAAGCTCCAGGCCGCCGGCCAGTGCGTAGCCGTGGATCTGGGCGATGACGGGCTTCGGGCAGTCGAGGATCCGGAGCGTGGCGGCGACGTCGACGGCGAGCGCGGTCCGCCAGGCCACCGGACCGGCGATCGCGCCCTCGGCCTCCTCGGTCAGGTCGTAGCCCGACGAGAAGGCCCGTCCAGCGCCGTCGATGACGATGACGCGGACCTCGGGATCCGCGCCGGCCGCGGCGATGGCCGCATCCAGGGCTGTCACGAGCTCGCCGGACAGCGCGTTCAGCTTGGCTGGCCGATTCAGGGTCAGCCGGACGCCCCACGACGTGGGCGTCGTCAGCAGTGCGGGCTCAGCGGCCATCGGTCCCCTCCTCGACGATGACCAGCGCATCCACGGCGATGGCGCCATCGGAGGTCGCGAGGACCGGGTTCAGGTCGATCTCGACGATCTCGGGATGATCGATGCCAAGCCGGCCGAGGTTGACGAGGATCGAGGCAACGGCTGCCCGGTCGATCGGCGGTCGGCCCCGGACGCCCTCGAAGAGCCGGCGCCCGCGCAGATCGTCGAGCATCGCGTTCGCGGCCTCGTCGTCGACCGGCGCGAGGCGGATCGAAACGTCGTCGAGCACCTCGGCCAGGGTCCCACCGAGCCCGACGAGCACGACGGGTCCGAACTGCGCGTCGCGGCGCATCCCGAGGATGAGCTCCAGCCCGGGTTTCGCCATCGGCTCGACAAGGAGACCCCGCACCGCCAGGCCCCGGCTCGCCCCGAGGTCGAGGAGCTCGTTCGCGGCAGCACGGACGGCATCACCGCCGCGCAGGTCGAGTCGCACACCCCCGATGTCGCTCTTGTGCGCGAGACCGGTCGCGTCGAGCTTGAGCACGACCGCGGATCCGAGGCGATCGGCGGCCGCAACCGCGGCGTCGGGGGTGGTCACGCGGGCCGCCTGGACCGTCGGGATCCCGTTGGCGCGCACCAGGTCGAGGCTCTCGAGCTCGGAACGGGCCGTGACCGGCCGGCGGATCCCGGCACCCGGGACGCCGCCCAAGGCGTCGGCTGACGTGTCGAGGCCGTACGACGACAGGTTCGCCGCGAGGAGCGGCCAGCCCGGGCGCCAGGGGCCCTTTGCCAGCCGGCGTTCGCGCGACGACTCCCAGCGGGCGACCAGGGCGATCGCCCGAAACGCTTCGAGCGTGCCGCGCAGCAGGGGCGCGCCATCGCCCTGTTCGTCGAGGACGGCCTTGGTTTCGGGCGGTGGTTCCCCAGAGGTCAGCGAGACGTAGACGGGCAGGAGCTCGGGCCGGTCGCGGGTCGCTCCGAGCAGCTGCAGCGTGACGTCGTTGGCCGTGGCGACCTCCGACGGCGCCGAGCGGTACGGGAAGTCGTGCACCAGCACGAGGACGTCGTAGGCACCCGAGCGGGCCATCGCCTCGAACACGGCGCCGTACGCGGTGGGAGGGTCGGCCGCCCCCCACGGGTCGAGCGGGTTGCCGATGTACCCCATGGTCGGCAGGGCCGCCTGGATCTCGGCCCGGGCGGCCGCCGGGATGGCCGGCAGATCCAGCCCGGTCTCGGGCGCCAGGTCGGCGATCAGCGATCCCTCGCCGGTAGACACGGTGACGACCCCGGTCCGGCCGCGGCCCACGCGACGGCCGGTCCGTCGCATCCCTTCAACCAGCTCGGCGGTCTCGAGCAGCTCGTCGAGGTCGCGACAGCGGATGACCCCGGCCGCATCGAGTGCCGCGTCGGTGACGCGAGCCTCGCCGGCCAGCGACCCGGAATGGGCGATCGCCGCGACCTGGGCCTGCGCGCTTCGACCAACCTTGACGGCCATGATCGGCTTGCCGAGCTCGAGCGCCCGATCGGCCAGCGCGAGGAACTGGGCCGGCCGCTTGAAGCCCTCGACGAAGAGGATGACGGAGGTTGTTTGCGGGTCGTCGAGGCAATACGCCAGGTAGTCGCAGATGTCGAGGACGACCTCGGAGCCGCAGCTGATGATCCGGGAGAACCCGACGCGCGACCCCGAATGCACGAACGCGTCCGTGACCGAGCCCGACTGGGCGATCCCGGCAACGCCCCCACGCGGCAGGTACGGCGACACGTCGCCGATGTACGTCGCGCTGTTCGACGTGAGGTCGATCACGCCCATGCAGTTGGGGCCGACCAGCGCCAGGCCATGCTCCCGGGCGATCCGCGCCACGTCGACCTGCATCGCGGCTGCCGCCTCGCCGCCTTCGACCACCCCGCCACCCGGGATGACCACGGCCGGGATGCCCGCGGCTGCGGCCGCTTCGGTCACCGACGCGGCGCGCAGCGGGTTGAGCGCGACGATCGCGACATCCGGGCGTTCCGGCAACGCCTCGAGCGACGGGTAGCACGGCTGGCCGTAGAGCTCGTCGTACTTCGGGTTCACGAACAGGCAGCGGGTCGCGCTGTTCATCACCCGCAGGTTGTCGCGGACCGTCTCCGCGATCCAGGACCGCGGTGACGCGCCGACCACCGCGATGCTCGCGGGCGCGAACAGCGGTCGAAGGTCGATCGTGCCGGGGGCACTCGCCGGTGCTGTCATCCGACCACCCGGCTCACGCCTCGCTTCTCGAGGGAGCGGGCGATGATCATCCGCTGGATCTCGGACGTGCCCTCCCATATCCGGTCGACCCTGAGCTCGCGGAGGAACCGCTCCGGGGCGAACTCACGCATGTAGCCGCGGCCGCCGAACACCTGGACGACTCGATCGGCGCAGCGCCACGCGGCCTCCGAGGCGAAGAGCTTGGCGATCGACGCCCTGGCGTGGACGAGCTTTGGGTCCGCGCCCGTGTCGGCCAGCCACGCACACTCGCGCGTCAGCAGGCGCGCCGCGGAGGCGTCTGCGGCGGAGTCCGCGAGCGGGAAGCTGACGCCCTGGAAGTCGTAGATCCGCTCACCGAACTGGACCCGTTCCGTGGCCCACGCGACGGCCAGCTCGAGCAATCGTTCCATCGCCCCGGCGCATCTGGCCCCGATGTGGATCCGCTCCTCGACGAACCACTCGTTGGTCAGCTCATCGGCCCTGCCGACGCCGCCGAGCACGGCCGTCGCCGGCACCCGGACGTCGGTGAGCACGAACTGCGGATGACGGTCCGCGAAGGTGTGCGTGTAGTCCGGGTCGTGCTTCACGACGACGCCGGGCGTGTCGTAGTCCACCAGGAAGAGCGTCGGCAAACGGGCTTCGCCGTCGACGACGTTGCCGTGGAAGATCATGAAGTCCGTGTCGTCCGGCCCCGTCACGAACCACTTCTCGCCGTTGATAACGTAGTCGCCGGTCGCAGCCTCGCGCACGGCCGTGGCGCGCAAGGTCCGGGCGTCGGAGCCGGCGCCTTCCTCGGTGATGGCGTAGCTCCCGGATCGTTCCCCTCGGAGGCTGGGCTCCAGGTATCGGCGCCGCTGGTCCGGATCGGCGTGGACGAGGACGTTATAGGCGCCCGGGATGTACGACCAGAGGCCCCCGGTCGACTGGCCAAGCTGCTCGTGCACGAGGACCTGCTCCAGCACGGTCCAGCCCTGGCCGCCGAGCTCCTTCGGGAAGGACCCGCCATGGAGGCGGGCCTCGATCGCCGCCTTGCGGATCGGCGTCCCCCAGTCGGGCGACACCCGCCCGTTGGCCCGTTCGAACTCCTCTTCGCGGGGTTGGAGGTGCTCCTGGACGAACGTCCGGGCACGCGCCTGCAGCTCGAGCTGGTCCGTGCTCAGCGTGAGGTCCATGCCCCAAGGATGCCCCACGCAGTCGCGCGCCCGCCGGACGCGTCGCGGGGCTCGGGACGCCGCGGCGACGTCGAGGGCGCCGGCCACGGCGTTCCTGTGCGATGCAAGTGGGATGCATCATGCCCGCCGAGTCGTACGCCGACGCTCGCAGCGTCGCGCTCGCAGCGCCGCGCACGCAGCGCGCTCGCATCGCGCTCGCAGTGGCGCGCTCGCAGGATTGTGGTCGAACCGCCGACTCGAACCGCCCGAGCTCGCGCTGATGCATTCCATGTGCATCACACCGGAGGATGCTTCTCGGCTCGGCCGGCGGCGTCCACCGAGGTGCCTCCCGGCGTGGCCGGGTGGCAGCTACGTCGGTTGCGCCATCACCATGATCCGGATCTCCGTCATGTCCTCGATCGCCCAACGAAGGCCCTCGCGGCCCAGGCCGGAGTCCTTGACCCCGCCGTAGGGCATGTGGTCGATCCGGTAGGTCGGCACGTCGTTGATGATCACCCCGCCCACTTCGAGCTCCGCAAAGGCTTTCCACGCCCCGGCCAGGTCGTTCGTGAAGACCCCGGTCTGCAGCCCGAACATCGAGTCGTTGACCAGCGCGATCGCTTCGTCGAGCTCCCGGAACGGGAACGCCACGACGAGCGGCGCGAACGCCTCGTTCGAGCAGACCTGGGCGGTCAGGGGCACGTCCGTCAGGATGGTCGGCGGGAAGTATGTGCCATCGGCCTTGCCGCCGAGGTGCAGCTTCCCGCCCATCGCGACAGCCTCGTCGACCCAGCGCTGGGTCCGGCCGGCGGCAGTGCCGTCGACCATCGGTCCGAGATCAGTCGTGGGATCGAGCGGGTCGCCGACCTTGAGATTCCGGGCCCCGGCCACGAACCGCTCCATGAACGCGTCCCAAACGTCCTCGTGGATGACCATCCGCTGGACGCTGATGCACACCTGCCCGGCGTAGCTGAACGCACCGACGAGACAACGCTTGACGGCCCAGTCGAGGTCGGCCGTCTTATCGACGATGACCCCGGCGTTGCCGCCCAGCTCGAGCACGACCTTCTTCTTGCCGGCGCGCTCCTTCATCCGCCAGCCGACCGACGGCGAGCCGGTGAACGTGAGCAGCTTGAACCGCTCGTCGGCGACCATCCGATCGCCGAGCTCGCGGGTCATCGGCAGGATCGAGACCGAGCCGGCCGGTGCGCCCGCCGCCTCGATGATCTCGGCGACGAGGAGCATCGTCAGCGGGTCCTTGGACGGCGGCTTGAGCACGATCGGATTGCCCGACGCGATCGCCGGGGCGATCTTGTGGGCGGCGAGATTGAGCGGGAAGTTGAACGGGCTGATGCCGGCGATCGGTCCGATCGGGAACCGGCGCGTGATCCCGAACCGGTCCTTCGACGCCGGCATGAGATCGAGCGGGATGACCTCGCCGGCCATCCGTTCCGCTTCCTCGGCGCCCAGGCGGAAGGTCAGCGTCGCGCGATCCACCTCGACCAGCGCATCGCGGATCGGCTTGCCGGCTTCGAGGGCGATCAGGCGACCGATCTCCTCGCGTCGAGCCTTCAGCCCGGCGCTGACCTCGCGAAGGATCCGGCCGCGTTCGTAGGCGGGCAGCTTGCGCGTGACCTCGAATGCCGCAACCGCAGCGTCGACCGCCTCCTCGTATTGCGCTTCGGTCGCGGTGAAGGTGGCTCCGGCCGGTGTGGCGGGGTCAGCCGGGTTGTCGACGATGAGGACATCGGGCGATTCGACCCAGCGGCCAGCCAGGAAGATCGGGTGGGCTGGCTTGACGGCGGTCACGGTCATCGTGCTGCGGTCCTAGTGCGTGTGTCGACGGCTCGAGGTTGTGCCGATCTTACAAGAGGTTCGAGCCCGGGTGGAATGCCTCGTCCGCGATCTGGTAGCGTGCCGGCAACCCGGAGGCGACCACCCACAGACATGGATCGCCAGTCGGACCGTCGCCATTCCGGGTCGAACCACGCGGGGGTGAGATGAAGGACGCCGGCCAGTCCAACACTCGGCTTGCTTCGCGGATCGCCGGAAATCTGGCCGCATGGGATCTTCCGCGTCGTTGGACAGCAGCCCTACTTGCGGTGCCGTTGGTTGTGGTGCCGTTGGGACTTCTGGCCGCCCTCACGGAGCACCCGGTGTTCTATGCCTTGACGGTCGAGGACGGACCTGTCGAGTGGGCGCAGGTAGGGGCGCTGTTGATCACAGGCGTCACCTCCGCGATCATCGCTGGAAGGGCATGGACGGCAGGCGCACGATCCGCCACGGCCCTCGCGGCGATGAGCGCGGTCGCCGCCTTGGTCATAGCTGGCGAGGAGATTTCGTGGGGCCAGAGACTCCTTGGCCTTGTCACTCCGGCGGCGCTCGAGGCCATCAACGAACAGGGCGAGACGACGATCCACAACATCGGAGCGTTTTCGACTGCCTCCAACCTCGTGCAATTCGGTGCGGCCGGCTACGGCGCCGTGCTGCCCCTCCTGGCGCTGCTCCCGTCCGTGCCTGCTCGAATCCGGGATGCCTATGTCGTGCCGCCCATCGCCTTGTGGTCATTCTTTCTTGGGCCATTTCTCTATTGGGCGGCACGAATCCCGGTGGAACCATGGCGAGCGGTCCGCAGGGCAAGTGAAATCACGGAGATGTCCTTCTATGCTGGGCTGGCCCTCTTCGCGTTGTTCAGCCTTCGTCGGTTGCAGGCTCAGCGCGACCTTGGGAGGCGCGCGAGCCCTGACGACAAACGACGCCTGAAACAGGAGGGCTGAATGTCGAACGTTCGCCCGTTCGGTACCACGCTTCAGGTGGTGCCGGGTCGACCAGCGAGGCTTGCCAACCGCGACCCGGGCGAGTCATTCGGATTGGACAAGGAAACCGCTGCTCCACTGCTCGCGGCGCAGCTCGATCGCATCCGAGACCTCCAAGATCGCTTGTGGGCGGAGGGATCTCGGGCGGTCCTTGTGGTCCTCCAGGGCATCGACACGGCCGGCAAGGACGGCGTCATCAACAAGGTCATGACCGCGTTCAATCCACAAGGCTGCCCCGTCACGTCATTCAAGGTCCCGTCCACCGAGGAACTTGCACATGACTACCTCTGGCGAGTCCACAACAGGGTCCCCAAGAAGGGCGAAATCGGAGTCTTCAACCGGTCGCACTACGAGGATGTCCTGGTTGTCCGGGTGCACGGTCTCGTCCCAAAAGCTGTCTGGTCAAAGCGATACGCACAGATCAACGACTTCGAACGAATCCTGAGTGAAAACGGAACGACGATCGTCAAGTTCTTCCTGTCGATCGATCGCGACGAGCAGCGCCGGCGATTTCAGGCTCGCCTCGACGATCCAGCGAAACGCTGGAAATTCGCGTTGCGCGACCTTGAGGAACGCAAGCTCTGGGACAGCTACCAGGCGGCGTTCGAGGAGGCGCTAACGAAAACCTCGACGGCTTCGGCGCCCTGGTATGTCATTCCCGCGAACCGGAAGTGGTTCCGCGACCTCGCCGTGGCAACGATCCTCGGCGAGCGGCTCGCTGCACTCCGGCCCGCGTATCCCCAGCCTGCCGACCTGCCCGCAGACATCGTCGTCGAATAGCCGCGTCAGCGGCCGCGGCCTCCGCCGAAGATCGTCCCGAAGACCCCGCGGATGATGTCCTGGCCCAGCTTGGAGGATACGACCCGGCCGCCGGTCCGGATCGCGTTGTCAACGCTCCGCTGGCGAGCCTTCGCGGCATCGCGCTCCGCCCGAGCCTGTGCTGCGCGCTCGCGTTCGGCGGCCTTTCGAGCCGCTTCCATCGCCCGGGCCTGACGCTGGATCTCGCGCTGCTGTTGCGCCGGGGTCATGGTGTTGAGACCGCCCGCGGTCGTCGGCTCCAGTTTGTCCCGCATCGCCGCCTCGGCTGCTGCCGCGCGGGCCGTGGCGAGTCGCCCGGTGATCCGTTCGTGGGCGCTCTCGCGGTCGATGGTCGCGCCGTACTTGGCAACGAATGGACTCGCCGCGACGAGTCCCTGGAACGCGGCCTGATCGATCGGCGCCATCAGCGAATCCGGGGCGAGCAGGCGAGTCGCGGCGAGTGGCGTGGGCACGCCCCGCGGCGACAACACGGTCACGAGCGCCTCCCCGGTCCCGAGGGACGTGATCGCCCGTTCGACGTCGTAGAAGTCGGTCATCGGGAAGGTCCGGGCCGTCTTGCGCAACGCATCGGCATCGTCGGGGGTGAACGCGCGGAGGGCGTGTTGCACGCGATTGCCGAGCTGCGCCAGGACCGGCGAGGGGACGTCGGTGGGGGCCTGGGTCACGAAATAGACGCCGACGCCCTTGGATCTGATCAGGCGCGCGGTGCGCTCGACCTGGTCCATCAGCGCTTCGGAGGCGTCGTCGAACAGCAGATGCGCCTCGTCGAAGAAGAAGCACAGCTTCGGCTTTGGCAGATCGCCCGCTTCGGGGAGGCTCTCGTAGAGCTGCGCGAGCATCCAGAGCATGAACGTGCTGAAGAGCCGGGGTTTGTCCATGACGTCCGAGAGCTCGAGGACGCTGATCACGCCCTCGCCACCCGGTGTCACGCGAAGGAGGTCCTCGACCTCGAATTCGGGCTCGCCAAAGAAGACGTCGGCGCCCTCCTGCTCGAGGACGACCATCGACCGGAGGAGCACGCCGACCGACGCGCTCGACATCCCGCCGTACTCCTCGAGGATGGGCTTGCCCTCGTCGGACGACAGGAACTTCAGCGTGGTTGCGAGGTCCTTGAGGTCCAGCAAGGGCAGGTCGTTGTCGTCGCAGTACTTGAAGACGAGCGCGAGGATCGACGTCTGCGTCTCGTTCAGGTCGAGCACCTTGCCGAGCAGCAGCGGCCCGAACGAGTGCACGGTTGCCCTGACCTGGGCTCCCAGCGTGCCCGACAGCGACAGGAACTCCACGGGGTGACCCGACGCCTCGAAGGACCAGTCGAGCGACTCGACCCGCTCGAGGAGCTTGGGGTTCTTGGCATCCCCGGGCGCGGCCAGCCCGGTCAGGTCGCCCTTGATGTCCGCGACGAAGACCGGCACGCCGGCCTTGGACAGCTGACCGGCCATCAGCTGGAGCGTCTTGGTCTTGCCGGTCCCGGTCGCGCCGGCGATGAGGCCGTGGCGATTCAGCATGCTCAGGGCGATCTGGATCCTCGCCTCGTTGAACAGCTCGCCGTCGTGCATCGGGCTGCCGATGACGACACCGGGCTCCGTGAGCTGATAGCCCGCGGTCATCGCGTCGCGGAATGCCTGATCCATCGACTCCTCCGACGCGTTTCTGGGGTGATCGGGCTTGAGGGCAAGCGTATCATCGGTGGCGCGCGGTCCGACGTGGGTCCGGAGTGGAGGCTGAGCCGTGAACATCGCCGACGTCGAGGGCATCGGACCAGTGCACGCCGCGAGTCTGAATGCCGCCGGTGTGGCCACCACCGACCAGCTCCTGGATCGAGGGGCGAAACCGTCGGGCCGTCAGGCCCTGGCGGACGCCACCGGCATCAGCTCAACGCTGATCCTCGAGTGGGTCAACCACGTCGACCTGTACCGGATCGACGGGGTCGGATCGGAGTACTCCGACCTGCTCGAGGCCGCCGGAGTCGATTCGCCGGCCGAGCTGGCCCAGCGCAATGCCGCGAACCTGGCGATCACGTTCCAGGAAGTCGCCGCGGCTCGCCCGGACTGGAGCCGCCGACTTCCGTCCGAGGAAACGGTGGCCGGGTGGATCGCCCAGGCAAAGAACCTGCCAAGCCTCGTCGAACATTAGGTCGACGAGGCTTGTCGTCGAGCCCTAGGTCAACCGGGGTCGTCCGCTAATCCGAGCGTCAC
Source organism: uncultured Chloroflexia bacterium (assembly GCA_963809045.1). Taxonomy (GTDB): domain Bacteria; phylum Chloroflexota; class Limnocylindria; order Limnocylindrales; family CSP1-4; genus SPCO01. The sequence goes on along the minus strand of CAWEHW010000004.1, from coordinate 702,721 downwards.
CGAGCACCGGCTGGTACCGCCGGATCAGGCCCAATCGGTCGAACCGCTCCAAGGAGGGTCCCGTGATCTCCGAGTTCAAGGGTTTCCTGCTCAAGACCAACGCCCTGGCACTCGCCGTCGGCGTGATCATCGGCGGCGCCCTTGGCACCGTCGTCAATTCCCTCGTCAACGACATCATCATGCCGCCGATCGGGATGGCCCTTGGCGGCGTGGACTTCAGCCAGCTCAAGGTCGTGCTCAAGGAAGCAGCCGGGGGTGACCCTGCGACCGAGGTCGCGATCCGCTACGGCGCCTTCCTGAACGCGATCATCGCGTTCGTCGTGATCGCGTTCGTGGTCTGGCAGATCTCGAAGATGTTCATCAAGGAAGAGACCCCCGCCGAGGTCAAGACCTGTCCGTTCTGCAAGGAAGCGAACGCGGTCGACGCCACGAAGTGCAAGGCCTGCGCCAGCTCGATCTGATCAGACGAGGTTCGGCTCGAAGAGCTCCATCAGCCAGCCACCGACGCCGTCGGCCCATTCGCCGCGATCATCCTTCGGGATGCCGATGAGGGATCGCTTCCACGACAGCGATCGACCGACGATCGCGACCCGCATCGCGACCGTGGCGATCCGGGTCAGCTCGGCCAGGGAGTGGCCGTCCGTCCACGGTTCGAGGTAGGCGTCACGGAGGCGATCGAGCGTCCGGGTGGCATCGGGCTCCTCGCCCAGTCCACGACTCGCAACGCTGCGGAGGGTCACGAGGAGCGTGCCGAACGGATGGGCGACGCCGGCGTCGCCCCAATCGAAGATCCGGTCCCCGGTCCCGCCGACGAACACATTGCCATCGTGGAGGTCATCGTGCTGGAGGGATGGCTGGATCCCGTGCGCCTCCAGTTCGGCGCACCAGCCGGCAAAGGTCGGCACGAGTTCCCGCAGACGCGACCGGTCTTCCTCGGTCAGGCTCGCGTCGGGATCGTCGGCCAGCGACGCGAGCAAGTCGGGCAGGCGTGACGGACGAAGGTCGGGGATGCCGATCGCGATCAGCTCCGACGCATGCGACGCGAGCTGCCGCTGCATGGACGCCCATTCGGGGAGGATCCGCACCCAGTGCTCGAGCCCCGGCCCGCCGTCGGCCACGTCGCGCAGCCGCGTCCCGCCATCGGGCAGGAGCATCCAGCCACGGTCGAGTTGTAGGGCGAGCGGCTCCAGCACGCCGGGGATCCTCCAGCGAACCATCGCATCGACTAGCGGAACCTCATGGCGAGTGCCCGGTCCTGCGGCCTTGAACCAGACCTGTCCCGCCGTCGTCGGGATCGCCAGCGCGGTCGACCAGGGCCGGATGTGGGGCTGCGTGACTGAACTCGTGATCGCCATGCCGTGCTCGGCCAGGCGCTGCTCGATCCAGAGGCGGACCTCGGCGTGCCAGGCGGGATCCAGCCAGCGGGCGCGGGCGGTTCGGGTCTGGCGGGCGGCCTCCTCGGGATCCACCGACGCGTCGTGGTCCACCGGGTCCATCGCCTGGCCGGTCGTCGCTCCCGGACCGGTCGAGTCCTCCGGCTCCGTCAAGAGGCCTCGCCCTTGGGATAGCTGCCCAGCACGCGGATCATGGTGGTGACCGGAACGAGCGCGGTCAGCGCCGCCTGGGTGGACTTGTCGGCGTCGTCGGCATCGAGATCGACCCAGAAGACGTATTCCCAGGCGCGCTCCCGGCTCGGACGCGATTCGAGCTTGCTCATGTTGAGACCGTGCTCGGCGAACACCCGCAGGACCGACAACAGGGTGCCAGGTTCGTTGCGAACCGCGAGCACGAGGGTCGTCCGCCGTTCGCCTGGCGGGCTCTCTGAAGGCATCACACCGCTGGCCCCGGGCTGGGCCAGAATGACGAACCGGGTCCGGTTCCCGGGCAGGTCGCCGATGTCGTCGGCCAGGACCTCGAGACCGAACAGGCCCGCAGCGCGCGGCGAGAGCACGGCGGCGGCGGCACGTTCGCCACGCTCGACGATCTGCTTGCCGGCGCCGGCGGTGTTGTACGTGCTCAGGAGCTGCCAGGCGTGCGACCGCAGGAAGGCCTCCGCCTGGCCCAGGGCCTGGATGTGCGAGTAAACCCGCTCGATCCCCTCGATCGACTCGCCCGGGAGTGCGGCCAGGCAGAGCCGGACAGGCACGACGACCTCCCCGACGATCTGCAGCTCATGCTCGAGCAGCAGGTCGTAGTTCTCCCGGACCGTGCCGTTGATCACGTTCTCGATCGGGATGATCCCGGCGTCGGCTCGCCCCGCCGTGACGGCCTCGAAGACCTCGCGGAAGCTGCCGACGGCTCGGCGGTCGACGTCGCCGAATGCCGCGAGCACGGCATCCTCGGCGAAAGCGCCCGGCTCACCGGCGTAGACGATCGTCCGATCGGTGGTCATGAGCCCGGAGTCTACCGGGCCGACCCTTCGTCGCGGAACGAGCCAGGGCTGGCGGCGCGCCAACGGCCGGTCATGTGCCCCGCGACCGCCGGCTAGCGTTCGAACCAGGCGACCGTGTCGTGGTGGCTATCGTCCTCGGCGATCTCGGCACGCTCGGCGCGCGCCTTCCCGGCCGAGACGGGGACGCGCCGCCGGCTGGCGGCCTCGTCCGTGACTCCCGACCAGTGCGCCTCGGCGAGCATCGCGTTGAGCGCCTCGATGTAGGCCTCGATCGACGCCGCGATGATGTTCGGGCCTCGCGCTTCACCGGGGTACTCGCCGCTGCCCCGATCGCCGGCCGCATCGGGCGGCGCGATCCGGACCTTCACGGCACCGATCGTGTCCGTGCCCTCACCGAGGGCGTGGATGTCGTACGCGAGGAGCCGCGGGTGCCCGTCGAGCACGCCGTGCAGCGCCTCATCGACCGCGCGGTACAAGGCGTCGATCGCCCCGTTCCCTTCGGCGGACGCCCGCCACTCGTGGTCGCCGGCGGTGATCACGACCGCGCCGCGGCTCCGTGCGTTGCTGCCCGAGGTCACGGTCCACCGGGCGAGCTGGAGCGTTGCGTCGGGCGAGGTTGGGGCGGTCATGTCGGGGTCACCTCCGTGGGGTCGCGGTCGCTCCCCGGGCCGATGGCGCTGGCTCGGGCGATTCGGTGGGTCGGGCGGTCGTGAAATGGCGTTCGTCGCGTCGCAGCAGTTCGGACCCGGATTTCCAGATGGCGTATTCGAGCGAATCGGCCAGCGCGGACGCGGAGGCCGCGATGATGTTGGTGTCGCTGCCCATGGTTGACCAGGTCCGCGCCCCGTCCATCGAATCGATGATCACCCGGGTGCGGGCCGCCGTCGCGGCGCCTCCGTCGAGGATGCGCACCTTGTAGTCGACGAGGTGGACGTCGTCCAGACCGGGGTAGAACGCCCGGAGCGCCTTGCGAATGGCGGCGTCGAGCGCGTTGACCGGACCGTTCCCATCGGCGGCCGTGTGCAGGATCTCGCCGTCGACCTCGACCTTGACCGTGGCTTCCGCGAGCAGCTCACGCCCGCCGCGCTGCTCGACGAGGCACGTGTAGTCGACGATCCGGAACGGAGCGACGTAATCGGACGCATGGCGGCGGATCAGGAGCTCGAAACTGGCCTCGGCGCCCTCGAAGGCCAGACCTTCGGCTTCGAGCTCCTTGATCAACTTCGACAGCTCCCGCGGGTCGACGACGCCCTTGAGCTGATGTCCGAGCTGCTCGGCGCGGATCGCGATGTTCGCCTTCCCGCCGAGCTCGGAGACCACCAGTCGACCGGCATTCCCGACGGCGGCCGGATCGATGTGCTGGTAGCTCCGCTCGACCTTCGCCACGGCCGCCCCGTGCACACCGCCCTTGTGGGCAAAGGCCGATCGACCGACATAGGGCTGGTAGTCATCCGGTGCCTGGTTGGCGATCTCGGCCACGGAGCGGGAGAGCTCGGTCAGGCCGGGAAGGTCGCCGCCGCCCGACGGGACAAGCGAGTGGCCGGTCTTGAGCGCGAGGTTGGCCAGGATGCTGACCATGTTGGCGTTGCCGGCCCGCTCGCCGTAGCCGTTGATCGTGGCCTGGACGTGGCGCACGCCGGCGGCGACGGCGGCGATCGAGTTGGCCACCGCCAGGTCGGCGTCGTTGTGGGTGTGGATCCCCCAGGTCACGCCGGGTGCGTCGCGATCCGCCTCCAGGGTGGTCCGAACGTCGACCACGATCCGGACCAGCTCATCGGTCAGCGTGCCGCCGTTCGTGTCGCACAGCACGAGGGTGCGGGCGCCCGCCTGTCGGGCGGCTCGCAGCGTCTCCAGCGCGTACGCGCGGTCCGCCTGGTAGCCGTCGAAGAAGTGCTCGGCGTCGTAGACCGCCTCGCGGCCGCGATCGACGACGAAGCCGACCGAGTCCGCGATCATGTCGAGGTTCTCGGCGGCTGTTGCCCCCAGGACCTCGGTCACGTGGAGCAGCCAGCTCTTCCCGAAGATCGTGACGACCGGCGTTTCGGCGGCCACCAGCTCATGAAGGTTCGGGTCGTCGGCCGGCGTGTTCGAGCGATGACGGGTCATCCCGAACGCGGCCAGGCGCGCGGTCTCCCAGCGCATGGTGCGGGCCGCGGCGAAGAAGTCGATGTCCTTGGGGTTCGAGCCGGGCCAGCCACCCTCGATGAACGGCATCCCGAACTCGTCGAGCATCCGCGCGATGCGCAGCTTGTCGGCGAGCGACAGGGTGATGTTCTCGCCCTGGGTGCCGTCACGGAGCGTCGTGTCGTACAGGATGACCGGCGCGTCGCCGGCGGCTGTGGTCATGCGCGAACCTCGGCGTGGGCTCCCAGCCGGTCGACGACCGCCGTCGCGAACGCCGTCGTCCCGACCACCACCAGCCCATCGTCCGGGTTCAACGCGTCGGCGAGGTCGCCCGTCCGCCAGCCGTCGTCCAGCGTCCGGCTGACCGCCCCCTCGAGCGCAGCGGCGGCATGCTCGCGGCCAAGGGAGAGCCGCAGAAGCATGGCTGCGGACAGGATCGCGCCGATCGGGTTGGCACGGTCGAGGCCGGCGATATCCGGCGCGGTGCCGTGGATCGGCTCGTACAGCCCGAATGTTCCATTGGCCGTCCTGCGCTCGCCGAGCGACGCGGAGGGCAGCATCCCGAGCGATCCGGCGAGGACCCCCGCTTCGTCCGACAGGATGTCCCCGAACAGGTTCTCGGTCACGATCACGTCAAACCAGGCAGGCTGCTTGATCAGGAGCATCGCGCAGGAGTCGACGAGCTGGTGCCCGACCTCCACGTCGGGGTACTCCGGCTTGAGCTCCTCCACGACCGTCCGCCACAACCGCGAGGTCGCCAGCACGTTCGCCTTGTCCACGCTCGTGAGGCGGCGCCGGCGACCGCGGGCCAGGTCGAACGCGAGTCGCACGACGCGGCGGATCTCGCCTTCCGTGTACGGAAGCGTGTCAGTCGCCTGGCGCTCTCCCACCGGGCCGGTGGCTTCCGTCCGTTCGCCGAAGTACAGCCCGCCGGTCAGCTCCCGCACGATCAGCATGTCCACGCCCCGGAGGAGCTCCGGGCGGACCGGGGCCGACGAGGCCCCGATCGTCGGATGTACGGTCACCGGTCGGAGATTGGCGAACAGGCCGAGCGAGCCGCGGAGCGTGAACAGCGCTTGCTCGGGGCGTACCGTCGCCCTCGGGTTGTCCCATTTCGGCCCGCCACACGCCCCCAGGAGGATGGCGTCTGCGGCGCCGCACGCGGCCACGTCCTCGTCGCGGATGGCCACGCCGTACAGGTCGATGGCATTGCCGCCCGCGGCGTGCTCCGACCAGTCGATCGCGAACCCGAAGCGATCGGCGGCCGCGTCGACCACCCGCCGGGCGGCGCCCACCACCTCCGGACCGACCCCGTCGCCGGGGATCGTGGCGATCCGATAGCGAGGGACGTCGCTCACCGAAGGCCCTCGCGCTGGCGAGGCGACACGAACCCGGCGCTGACGCCGTTGATCTCGGCACCATGGAGCTTGTTGACGGCCACGATGTAGGCGTCGAGCGACGCCTCGATGATGTTGGTCGATAACCCGTGGCCGGTCACGACGAGGGCGCCGGGTCCTTCGTCGGACGACCGCCGGCAGCGAACCAGGGCCTGGCCCTGCGCGTCCTCGCCGGCGCTGACCGCCTTGATCTCGTACTCGGCAAGGACCGGGTGCCAGCCGAGGACCGGCTGGAGGGCCGCATCCACGGCCCCGAACAGCGCATTGACCGGCCCGTTGCCGGTCGTCTCCGCGGTGCGCTCGTCGGCACCGATGGACAACGTCACCGTGCCCGTCGCCTTGCCGCCCCGCGACGACGTCACGCTCCAGCCGATCAGGGCCACGGAGGCCGGGACCTCCGATGCGCGCTGCTCGACGAGGGCGAGCAGGTCGGCGTCGGTGACCTCCTTCTTGGCATCGGCCAGGGCGACCGCCTGCCGGTAGATCTCGTCGAGTGCCTCGCCCTCGAGCTCGTGACCGAGCTCCCGGAGCTTGCCCTGGAGGCCGCGGCGACCGGACAGCTTCCCGATCGTGAGCTGGCTGCCGGTCAACCCGACCGACTGCGGCGTCATGATCTCGTAGGTCAGCGGGTTCTTGATCACGCCATCCTGGTGGATCCCGGACTCATGGGCGAAGGCGTTGCCACCCACGATCGCCTTGTTGGGCTGGATCGCGAACCCGGTCAGGTAGCTGACCAGGCGGCTGGCGGCGGTCAGCTGCTCCGTGACGACCCCCGAACCGAGGTCGGGGAACTGCGTCGGGCGCGTCCGGAGCGCCATGACGACTTCCTCGAGCGAGGCGTTGCCGGCTCGTTCGCCGAGGCCGTTGATCGTCACCTCGACCTGCCGGGCGCCCGACTGGATGGCGGCCATCGTGTTGGCCGTGGCCAGGCCGAGATCGTTGTGGCAGTGGACGCTGATCGTCGCCTGGCTCCCGACGAGGTCCACCACGCGGCGGGTCAGGTCGCCGAACTCGGCCGGGATCGCATAACCCACCGTGTCGGGAATGTTGACCGTGGAGGCGCCGGCCTCGACGACGGCCTCGTAGATCTTGAGCAGGAACTCGGGGTCCGTCCGTGACGCGTCCTCGGCGGAGAACTCGATCTCGGCGTCGCGACCCAGCTCCTCCCGACCGTGCCGGACCCAGCGCACCGCCTCGGCCAGGGCGGTCTCGCGGTCGATCCGCAGCTTGTGCTTGAGATGGATGTCGCTCGTCGCGATGAAGACGTGGAGGTGCGGCCGTTCGGCGACCTTGATCGCCTCGATCGCCCGCTGCGGGTCGCCGTCCTTGCAGCGAGCCAGGGCGGCAACCGCGATTCCTCCGCGCGTCTCCTGGGCGATCCGTCGCACGGCTTCGAAGTCGCCGGGCGAAGCCGCCGGGAAGCCGGCCTCGATCACGTCGACCTTGAGCCGAGCAAGCTGCCGGGCGACCTCGAGCTTCTCCGCCGCCGTCAACCCGGCGCCCGGAGCCTGCTCCCCATCGCGAAGCGTGGTGTCGAAGATGCGCACGCTGCCCGCCGGCACGAACGGCCCGGCGGGCCTGGCTACGTTGGAGCCCCTGGCGGCGCTCACCGAGCAGCTCCCGGCGTGCTTGCCGCCGCCTGCACCTGACCGGCCTGGACCTCGACCGGGTTGAGGAACGGCATCTGGGCTCGCAGGCGCGCCCCGACCTGTTCGACCTGGTGGTCGCGGTCGGCCTGGCGCAGACGGCTGAACTCCGCGCGCCCCGAGTCGCTCTCCGCGATCCAGCGGCTGGCGAACGTCCCGTCCTGGATCTCCTTGAGGACGGCCTGCATCGTGCTCCGGACGTGCTCGTCGATGATCCGTGGTCCGGAGACGTAATCCCCGTACTCGGCGGTGTCGCTGACGCTGAAGCGCATGAAGTTGAGCCCGCCGCGGTACATCAGGTCGACGATGAGCTTGAGCTCGTGCATCGTCTCGAAGTAGGCGAGCTCGGGCTGGTAGCCCGCTTCGACCAGCGTCTCGAAGGCCATCTTGACCAGGGCCGCCGTGCCGCCGCAGAGCACCGACTGCTCGCCGAAGAGGTCCGTCTCGGTCTCCTCCGCGAACGTCGTCTCGAGCACTCCGGCGCGCGTGGACCCGATCGCCCGTCCGTAGGCCAGCACGCGGGCCCGAGCGGAGCCGGAGGCATCGCGATGGACGGCGAACAGGGCCGGCACACCGCCGCCCGCCTGGTAGACGGAGCGAAGGAGGTGGCCGGGGCCCTTCGGCGCGATCATCCCGACGTCCACGATGCCCGGCGGGTCGATCCGCCCGAAGTGGATGTTGAAGCCGTGGGCGAACATCAGCAGCTGGCCGGAGCGCAGGTGCGGCGCGATCTCCTCGTCGTAGACGGCCTTCTGGGCCGTGTCGGGGACCAGGATCATGATCACGTCGGCCGCCTTGACCGCGTCCGCGACGTCCATGACCTTCAGCCCGGCTTCCGTGGCGAGCGCCCGGCTCTTCGAGCCGGGAGCCAGCCCGACGACGACGTCGACGCCGGATTCGTGGAGGTTGAGGGCGTGGGCGTGGCCCTGGCTGCCATAGCCGATGATCGCCACGGTCTGCCCGGCGAGCGCCGACGGATCGGCGTCGTTGTCGTAGTACATCTTCGCGGTCATCGCTTGATTGCCTCCTCGATGGAGCCCGAGCCACGGGCCATGACGACCGCACCGGTGCGGACCAGCTCCTTGATGCCATAGGTTCTGACGAGGGCCACGAATGCGTCGATGTCCGACTCGGGACCGGTCACCTCGACCGTGATCGAGCCATCGGCCAGATCCACGACTCGGCCTTTCGAGAGCTCGACGAGCTTGAGGATCTCGCTCCGATTGGAGTCGGTCGCCCGGACCTTGACCAGGGCGAGCTCCTGCTGGATGGTCGGCTCCGACGTGACGTCCTGGACCTTGAGCACGTCGATCAGCCGGTACAGCTGCTTGGCCGCCTGCTCCACGGCCACGTCGTCGCCGTGAAGGGTGATCGTCATCCGGCTGATGTCCTCGCTGTCGGTATGGCTGACCGCGAGCGAGTCGATGTTGAAGTTGCGCGCCCGCATGAGGCTCGACACCCGGTTCAGGACACCGGGCTTGTTGAGCACGATGGCGATGAGGATGTGGCGGCGAGTCTCGCCACCGCCCGGCAGTGATCTGGGTGGTGGGGCGCTGTGCGCTGGGGTCGGCGCGGACCCCGCGGGGGTGGGCGGCGCTGCTGCGGACGCCGCGGGACCCGCCGGCGCCCGTCCGTTCGATCCGGGATCACCGCTCATTCGTCCGCCCCGCCCCACTTCTCGATCAGGTCGGACAGGCCCTTGCCGGCCGGCATCATCGGGAAGACGTTCTGCTCCTCGGCGATCTCGAACCAGATCAGCGCGGGTCCGTCGACGCCCTGGGCGAAGCGGATCGCGTCATCGACCTCGCCCGGCGTGGAGGCCTTGACGGCCGGGATGCCGAACGCCTCGGCGAGCTTGAGGTAGTCGGGCCCAAGCAGGTGTGCCGAGTGGTAATTCCCGCCGTAGATGATCTCCTGCCACTGCCGAATCATCCCCAGCTTCTTGTTGTCGAAGAGGGCGATCTTGACCGGGATGCGGTCCTGGACGAGGGTCATCAGCTCCTGGAACGTCATCTGGAAGCCACCGTCCCCGGTGATGGCCCAGGTCTCACGATCCGGGCGGCCCAGCGCGGCACCCATGGCCGCAGGGACCGAGAAGCCCATCGTCCCGAGACCGCCCGAGCTCACATGGGTGTTGGGGTGACGGAAGCCGGTGTACCGAGCCAGCCACATCTGGTTCTGGCCGACATCGGCGATGTAGGTCGCCTCGTGCTCGGTCAGCTCGCCGATCCGCTCGACGACGTAGTCGGCCGACAGGAGCCCGTCGCGCCAGGCGCCGGAGCCATGCCAGCTCGACGCCACGGAGTCGGCCTTCCAGTCCGCCAGCTGCTCGAAATAGTCCGCTCGGGTGGCGGGATCGACCGCATCGACCATCGGCGTCAAGGCGCGGAGCACGCGCCCGGCGTCGCCGACGATCGGCACCTCGACCGCGACGTTCTTGCCGATCTCCGCGGGGTCGATGTCGACGTGGACGATGCGGGCGTACGGCGCGTAGGTCCGGACGTTGCCGGTCACCCGGTCGTCGAAGCGCATGCCGATGGCGATCAGGAGGTCGGCGCTCTGGATCGCCCGGTTGACGTGCTTCCAGCCGTGCATCCCCATGTAGCCATAGGCGAGGCGGGTGGGTCTCGTCGATCACCCCGATGCCCAGCAGGGTCCACGCAACCGGGATCTGGGTCTTCTCCGCGAAAACCCGCAGGTCGTCCCACGCTTCGGCATGGAGGACGCCGTGGCCAGCCAGGATGACCGGCCGCTTCGCCGTCGCGATCTCGGTCGCCGCAAGCTTCAGCTGCCGGCCGTGACCGTCGAGGTTCGGCCTGAAGCCCGGCAGCCCGGCGACGACCTCTGCCTCCGTCGGATGCCGGGCGGTCGTCTCCTGCTGCAGCGCGTCCTTGGTGATGTCGATGTGAACCGGGCCGGGGCGCCCGGAGCGGGCGATGTGGAACGCCTCGGCGACGACGCGCGGCAGGTCGTTGGCGTCGCGGACCAGGTAATTGTGCTTGGTCATCGGCAGGGTGATGCCGTTGATGTCGATCTCCTGGAAGGCGTCCTTGCCGATCAGGGCGCTCGGGACGTTGCCCGTGATCGCGACCATCGGCACAGAGTCGAGAAGGGCGGTCCCGATCCCCGTGACGAGGTTCGTCGCGCCGGGTCCGGAGGTGCCCATGCACACGCCCACGCGACCCGTCACCCGTGCGTAGCCGTCCGCCGCATGTGCCCCGCCCTGCTCGTGCCGGACCAGCACGTGGCGGAGCTCCGGGTAGTCACCCAGGACGTCATACAGCGGCAGGATCACGCCACCGGGGTAGCTGAAGAACACATCGACGCCCTGGCGGAGCAGCGCTTCGCACAGGACGTCGGCACCGATCCGGGTCCGCCGCAGGTCGCGGGCCTCGTGGAGCATCCCCTTCCGGGCAGCCTCCACGGCGGCCGCTTCCGCGCTCCCGGCGTTCGGCACGTGACTGCGTCGCACCGGCGCCGCAGCCGCGGCGCCGCCCGGACGTTGCGGCGGGTCGCCCCTGGTGATCGTCATGGCCCTGGGTCCTCCGTGATGGCTCGATGCATGTTCGAGAAAACGAAAGACCCCCGCCGTCCGGCGAGGGTCCGTGTGAACCTGGTAGTGGTCGAGCTAGTGGCGCTCGTCCCTCCCTGATCCTCGGTCTCGCCGGGAGCCGGTAATAAGCCCAAGAAGGCTATCAAGCCCCGGAAGCGAGCGGAGAAGCTCAAGCAGGGATACGTCGGCGAGACCTGCGGGTTCGATCGGAACATGGACGCGCCGGCCATCTGCCGTGATCATCACGGCGACGGGGCGACGGTCTCCTCGATCCAACCAGCCCAATGGGGCCTCCACGAGCGACAGGCCGCAGGCGATTCCGCAGCGTTCCGGGCAGTCTAGCAGGGATCGACGCCTCGTCAACCGCCGCAGGATGGCCCGATCGGCGGTCGCCGGTGCGCTATCGGTCAGGCTGGGACCGCTCGAAGGCCCTCGACGAGCCAGTCCGAACCGCGAACCAGGGCCTCGAGGTCGACTGGTGTGGTCGGCGGCTGCTCGGCGGGCCGGCCCAGCAGGTAGCCCTGCCCGGCGCCGATCCCGAGGGACCGGACGACCTCGAGCTGCGCCGGCGTCTCGATGCCCTCCGCGACCACCAGCGCACCCCAGCGGTCGGCCAGGTCGCGAAGGGTCCGGACGATCTCGAGGGACTGGTTCTGGCCGCTCCCGCCCTGGACGAGCGACAGGTCGATCTTGACGATGTCGAACCGAAGCTGGCTGAGGAGCCGCAGCCCGGCGTTCCCGGCACCCACGTCGTCGGCCGCCACGCGGATCCCCGCGACGCGGCAGGCCTCGACGGCCGTCCGCAGCCGGTCGATGTCCTCGACGGCCTCACGCTCGGTCAGCTCCAGGACGATCCGCCGAGGGTCCAGCCCGTGACGCACGATCATGCGCAGGAAGGCATGGATGCTGAACTCGTCCATCTCGAGGGTTCGCGGTGAGAGGTTCACGGTCAGCGAACCCGGCAGGCGGAGCCGCGACGCCGCCTCCATGACCGCGTTCAGACACGCGATGTCGAGCTCGGCCGTGCGGCCGGTGGCCTCCGCGGCGGCAAACATGGTGCCCGGGTCGTTGAAGCCACTATTGGGCAGTGGTCGGACGAGACCCTCGTAGCCTCGTGGGGCTCCCGTGACGAGGTCGTAGATCGGCTGGAACACGGCCCTGATGGCCCCCGTGGCGGCGACCCTGGCCACGAGCCCCGAGAGCTCGGCGGGCTTGTAGTCGGTTGCCGCGCTCTCGTGGCGCTCGCGGTCGTAGACCGTGACGCAGGTCCGGCCATGGCGCTTGCCCCAGTAGAGGGCCGCGTCCGCGTGGCTGTAGAGCGTCTCGCGGTCGCGTGCGGTACCCGGGACGGCGCTGATGCCGGCCGAGAAGGACATGGCCGCCCCGGCCGCCTTCCGGCTGTCGGACTCGAGACAGCTCGCAAGGAGACGGCGCATCACGACGTACGCGCCGTCCGCATCGGTATCGGGCAGGAGCAGGGCAAATTCGTCGCCACCGACCCGGAAGGCCCGGTCGGAACGACGAAGGCTGGAGTTGATGATCCCGCCGATCCGTCGAAGCAACAGGTCGCCGGCCGCGTGCCCGTCGGAATCGTTGATCTGCTTGAACTCGTCGAGGTCGAGCAGGACTAGTGCCAGCGGCCGGCTGTAACGGGTCGCCGACGACCACTGCCGCTCCATCTCTTCCTGGAAGGCGCGGTGGTTGCCCAGGCCGGTCAGCCCGTCGAGGAGGGCTTCCGATCGAGCCTGGTCGTACGCGCCCTCGAGCAAACGCAGGCTCTTCTCGAGTCGTTCGGCCGGCTCGAGCACGCGATGCGCCAGCCAGACCGTGAGAAGACCGAGGCCGACCGCGAGGCCGATGATGATCAGGGTGGGCAGCATGAGCGACGCGCCCTCGCCCCGCGCCGCGCCATACACCACGGGGGTCGTGATCGCGATCGGGATCGCGAACATGGTGATGAGCGCGAGGAAGAGGCGCAACCTGACCAGGCGGAGGTTCGTGGATCCGCCTTTGATCAGCTCCGCCGCCGGCTGCTCGGCGGGTGCGTCGTCGCGAATGAGGGCTCTCCTCCTGGGAATGTGGTCCCCCCGTGCACCGTTATAGCGGCTGCGACCGTTCGCTGGAACGAACACCGTGGTACCGGCGGGCATGGGACCTATGGGTCCTTCGGATGGCCGACTTCGGTCGTCCACCATGGGCTCGTGTTCATCCTCTACGCCGTCCTGCTGGGTCTCGTCATCGGTGTGCTCACGCGCGGCTCGCCGGCTCGACTCGGAGACCTCCAGCTGCGCTGGGCTCCCCTCATCGTGCTCGGCATGCTCGTGCAGCTCGCCCTGTTCTCCTCGCCGCTCGGCAACGCGCTCGGCGACGCGGCACCGATCGTGTACATCCTGTCCAACGTGACGGTCCTGGTCGCGGTGGGGGCCAACCTGGCCATCCCGGGTCTCGCGGTGGTCCTGGCCGGAGGGGCATCGAACCTCCTGGCGATCGCGGCCAACGGCGGGTACATGCCGGTCAGCCCCGAAGCGCTCGCGGCCATGGGTCGCACGCCCAAGGAGGGCTACTCGAACAGCGCGCCGCTTGACACCGTGGCCTTCGGACCGTTGACCGACATCTTCACGATGCCGACCTGGGTGCCGATGTCCAACGTCTTCAGCATCGGCGACATCCTGATCGGGATCGGGATCGCGGTGGCGGTCGTCGCGGCGATGCACGGCCGGGGTCCGATCGTTCGCCGGCCGGCTGGTGCGCCCTCGCACTGACCCCACCGTTCGGTCGGTACCAGTACTACCGGTGTATGGCCCCGGTGGTCCTTCTGGCCCAATGTCTGCCACAGGAGCGACGTTCGCTCCTCGATGACCAAACCGTCCAGGGCAAACCCGTCGCGAGACGGGGACGCAAAGCCAGGGATCTTCCAAGCCCGATCCGAGAGGACCGGTCGAAGACCGCCCGGTTGCCGGTGGCCATTCGGAAACGCAGACCTACCGAATGAGGTGGTGTTGTGAAGGCGATCCTGGCGCGCTTCACCGTGGCGTTGTCGCTCCTCGCGACGATGGCCCTTACTCTCGGCGCCGGCGTGAGGTGGTACTAGTCATGAACGCCTTGTTCGTGGCCGCTGCTGTCGACCTTCGGCTCGATGCCCGGCGACCTGGCCCGGAGGCCGGTCATCGCTGGACCTGAGGCTGCCTCGAGTCATCGCTGATTCGAGCTCGGACTCATCAGGAGAGCGGCCCTCGGGGGGCCGCTCTCTGCTTGTGCGGTCCGGGCGGGTCTGGATGGGTCCGGGGTAGTCATGGGACGTTTGGGCTAGCGAACCTGGCCCGCACCTGCGCGAAACTTCGCGTTGCAACGAACCAATCGTCCCGTAGCAGGTCCCGATGACCACAGCCGCGCACGACCCGGAAGCCGCTGATCTGACATCCGAGATCGACCCTCCGACGCGCTTTGCGTGGGTCGTGCCTCCCTGGTTGACGCCGGCCGTCCGGGTCCGGGCGTTCACCCTGCTCATCGCCCTCGCCGCGGTCGCGGTCTACCTGCTGGTCGTCCGGGGTCTCCCGGCTCCCCCGGTCCCGTTCATGATCCCATGGCCGGTCGCGGCCCTTGCGTTCTACCTGGGCGAAACCCGGGTGGTCGAGGTCCACTTCCTGCGCGAGCGCCATGCTTTCTCGCTGAGCGAGCTGCCGGCCATCTTCGGGCTGTTCTTCCTCTCGCCGAACGACTACCTGCTCGCCCTCATGATCGGCGCCGGTGTCGCGGTGGTCACAGATCGGAACCAGTCACGCGTCAAGGCGGCGTTCAACCTCGCGCAGTTCGCCTTCGTGGGCGTGATCGCGCTCAGCATCTTCCACGCGATCGCGTCGGGCGCCGCTCCACCGGAACCGCGCGAATGGCTGGCCGCCTTCCTCGTCGGCGGTGCCACGAGCGCCATCGAGGCGCTGCTCGTCGCTTCCGCTATCTCGCTGTCCGGGGGTGCACCGCAGTTCCGCAAGCTGCCCCAGATGCTGAGCTTCAGCGAGATGGTGGCGATGGCCAACAGCAGCCTCGCGATCCTGGCCGTGATGGTCCTGTGGGTGGACCCACGCTCGCTGATCCTTCTGGCCGTTCCCACGGCGATCGTGTTCGCGGCGTACCGCGCCTACATGGGCGAGCGCGAGAAGCACGAACGGCTCGAGCTCCTCTACGAATCCAGCCGGCTCCTCCACTACGCGCCGGAGCTCGACTCCGCCATCGGCGCCCTGCTCGAGCATGCCCGTCGCATGTTCCGGGCCGAGCGCGCGGAACTGCTTCTCTTCCCCGATCCCGCGGTGGATGCCGCCCTGCGCAGCTCGTCGGGCGGGCTGGACGGCCAGGAAACCATGAAGCCGGTCAGTGTCCCGGTGAACGACAGCCTGCGGGCACGGACGACGATGGAGCCAAGAGCCTTCAGCGCCCTCCCGGGCCGCGCGTGGACCAGCGATGCGGATCACGTCCGCGAGGCCATGATCGGCCCACTCGTCGGCGAGAAGGGCGTCCTCGGTGCCCTGACGATCATCAACCGCCTCGGCGAGGGGACGCATTTCGAGCCGGACGACCTGCGGCTGCTCGAAACGGTTGCCAACCAGGCGGCCGTCGCCCTCGAGAACGGACAGCTCGAGCAGTCGCTCCATGAGCTGTCACTGCTCAAGGAGCAGCTCCGCCACCAGGCGTTCCACGACTCCCTGACCGGGCTGGCCAACCGCCCGGCATTCGTGGAAGAGGTGAGCTGCCGGCTGATGGTCGCCACCGACGCGGCGGCATCGCCGATCGTCGTCTTCCTCGATCTCGACGACTTCAAGATCGTCAACGACACCCTGGGGCATGCCGCCGGTGACCAGCTGCTCGTCGCCGTCGCCGAGCGGATCGGCGAGCAGCTCCGGCCGGACGACCTGATCGCGCGCTTCGGGGGCGACGAGTTCGCGCTCCTGCCCGCCAAGGGATCGAGCGTCGCCGAGGCTCTGACCATGACCCAGCGGATCATTGGCGCGCTCGAACTGCCGTTCCGCATCCTGGGCACGGACGTGATCGTCGGCTGCAGCGCGGGGATCAGCGCGGCGGTCGGCGACCAGCCCGCCGACGAGCTGCTCCGCAACGCGGACGTCGCGATGTACCGCGCCAAGGCGCAGGGCAAGCGACGGGTCGAGGTGTTCGACCCGACGATGCACAGCTCCATCGTGGAGCGGCACGCGCTCACCTCGGACCTCGGCCAGAGCATCAGCCGCGGCGACCTGCGCGTCCACTACCAGCCGATCGTCGAGCTGCACAGCGGGCGCATCGTCGGCGTCGAGGCACTCGTCCGCTGGAACCATCCGGTGCGCGGTCCGATCGACCCGACCGAGTTCATCCACCTCGCCGAGGAGAACAACGCCATCCTCGCCCTCGGCCGGTTCGTGCTTCAGACCGCGACTCGACAGGTCGTCGAATGGCACCGCCAGCCGGGCCTCGCGGACCTCGGGCTGAGCGTCAACCTCTCGCCCCTCCAGTTGCAGCACCCAGGCTTCATCGAAGAGGTCATCGGCGAGATCCGCGACTCGGGGATCGATCCGAACGTCCTGACGCTCGAGATGACCGAGACCGCGATGTTCCGCGATGCGCAGGCCACGATCGTCACCCTCGACGCGCTCCGCCAGCTCGGCGTCCGCATTGCCATGGACGACTTCGGGACGGGTTACTCGTCGCTGGCATACCTGCGCCGCTTCCCGGTCGACAGCCTCAAGATCGCCCGCGAGCTGATCGGCGAGTCGGGCGACGTCGACGACACCGAGACCTGGGCGTTTTCCCGGGCGATCATCGCCCTGGGCCGGTCGCTCGGGCTGCCCATCGTGGCCGAGGGGATCGAGACCCCGGAGCAGCTGCGGGTACTCCGCCAGCTCGGCTGCGGCATGGGCCAGGGCTTCCTCTTCGGGCGGCCGGCGTCCGCCGAGGTGATCGGCCCGCGCATGGCCGAGGCGATGATCGAGAAGGCCACGGCCTGACCAAAACCTGACGCCGCCAACGAGCTCCGATCGGCGGCTCGACGGGCCACACATGGCGCGACGGCCACCGGAAGTTGACGTCGCACGGCCTGTCGCCGGCGCTCTGCTACGCTCTGGCGTACCCTCCCTACTCCGCACCGCGAGCCGCCGCATGACCGAACCACGGACCATCGTCGAGAAGATCTGGGACGACCACGTCGTCACCCAGGATCCGGGCGCCCCGGCCGTTCTTGCCGTCGACCTGCACCTCGTCCACGAGGTGACCAGCCCGCAGGCATTCACCGGCCTCCGGGCAAGGGGTCTCGGCGTCCGACGACCCGGCCAGACCGTGGCCACCGCCGATCATTCGGTGCCGACCACGGACCGCCGGCTGCCGATCGTCGACGAGATGGCCGCGGCCCAGATCCGCCAGCTCGATGCCAACTGCGCTGAGTTCGGCATCCCGGTCCACGGGATTGGCGACCCCGCCCAGGGGATCGTCCACGTCATCGGGCCGCAGCTGGGGTTGACCCAGCCGGGCATGACGATCGTGTGCGGCGACTCGCACACGAGCACGCACGGGGCGTTCGGGGCGCTGGCATTCGGGATCGGGACCAGCGAGGTCGAGATGGTCCTGGCGACACAGACGCTCCTCCAGCGCGACCCCAAGACGTACGAGGTACGCGTCGACGGGCACCTCACTCCCGGGGTCAGCGCCAAGGACATCATCCTCAACCTGATCTCACGGATCGGCGTCGGGGGCGGGACGGGACACGTCTTCGAGTACACCGGGGAGGCGATCCGGGGCCTGACGATGGACCAGCGGATGACCGTGTGCAACATGAGCATCGAGGGCGGCGCGCGCGCCGGCCTGATCGCCCCGGATGACACGACGTTCGAGTACCTGCGCGGACGCGACCACGCACCGACGGACGCAGCCTGGGACGCCGCGGTGGCCCGCTGGCGAACGCTCCCGACGGACGCGGGGGCCACCTACGACCGTCAGATCACGATCGATGCGGACGTGCTGGAGCCGATGGTGACCTACGGCACGAACCCCGGCATGGGCATCCCGATCACCAGCCGCGTTCCCAGCCCCGCCGACCAGGCCGATCCCGGTCAGCGTCGCGCGCTTGAACACGCCCTGGAATACATGGACCTGCAGCCCGGACAGCCGATCCTCGGCCAGAAGGTCGACGTCGTGTTCGTCGGGAGCTGCACGAACGGCCGGATCAGCGACCTCCGGCTGGCAGCCGGCGTCCTCAAGGATCGCCACGTGGCGGACGGCGTGCGCCTGCTCGTGGTGCCCGGCTCCGATGAGGTCAAGCGGGAGGCGGAACGCGAAGGGCTCGCCGAGATCTTCAAGGCGGCCGGCGCCGACTGGCGCGAGGCGGGCTGCTCGATGTGCATCGCCATGAACGGCGACCAGCTGAGCCCAGGCCAGTACGCCGTGAGCACGAGCAACCGGAACTTCGAGGGTCGCCAGGGCAAGGGCGGACGCACGTTCCTGGCGTCGCCCCTGACCGCGGCCGCGAGTGCGATCGCGGGTGTCGTGGCGGACCCGCGGCGCCTGCCGGGGATCGAGACGCTGGCCGCGGTCGGCGGCCGCTGAGATGGCCGAGCCGTTCTCGGTGTTCACCAGCCGGGTCGTGCCGTTGCCCGCGGAGAACGTGGACACGGACCAGATCATCCCGGCCCGCTATCTCAAGGTGACCGACAAGGCCGGCCTCGCGGAGGGCCTGTTCCGCGACTGGCGCTTCAACGAGGACGGGTCGCTCAAGGACCCACGGTTCGTGCTCGACCAGCCGGGAATGGCCGGTCGCCGGATCCTGCTCGTCGGTGACAACTTCGGCGCCGGCTCCTCGCGCGAGCACGCGCCGTGGGCCCTGACCTCATGGGGCATCCGGGCGATCCTGTCGACGTCCTATGCCGACATCTTCCGGAGCAACAGCCTCAAGAACGGCGTGCTGCCAATCGTCGTCGACGCGTCCACGCACGCAAGGCTCTTCCGCATGTTCGCGGACAACCCCGACGCCGAATGGACGGTCGACCTGGCGGAGCAGGGCGTGCTCCTGCCGGACGGCACGACGATCGACTTCGACATCGACCCGTTTGCCAAGCAGATGATCCTCGCGGGGACCGACGAGCTCGGGTACCTGCTGGCGAAGGACGCCGAGATCACGGCCTGGGAAACGGCGCATCCGGCCCGGGTCAATACGCTGGCCGAGGCACGCTGACCGACGCGCACCCGGAACCGGGCCCCGTCCTGCTGCGTCTTCGCGACATGAACGTCCTCGCCGTCCTCCGAACCGCCACGCTCCTCACCCTTGCGCTCGTCCTCTTGGCCTGCACCGCCGCAGGCGGCAGTCCGAGCGCTCCCGCCAGCGGCAACCCGGGCGGTCCCGAACCGTCCGCCGTGGCTCCCCAGGATCAGGACCAGGTCAGCACGGACGATCCGATTCTCGTCGATCCGATCCCGGGCGGGAATGGCGAGCTCACCGTCCCGCAACCGGGCCAGCTCGACGTCCACCCGGTCCCGGCCGAGACGCTCGGAGCCGTCGTCGACGGGCGGCATGTCACGATCAAGCTCTCGTGGACGAGCGGCGTCGAGCCGTGCTACGTGCTCGACACGATCGTCGTCGAGACGGGCGACCACGCATTCGCGATCACGCTCCGGGAAGGTCACGCACCCGGCGACAACGTCTGCATCGAAATCGCCAAGTCCAAGTCCGCGGTGGTCGATCTCGGTGAGCTCGAGCCCGGGACGTACACGATCAGCGACGCTGCCGGAGGCGCCGCACCGATCGAGGTGACTGTCAGCTGATCGCCGAGGCCGGCTGACCGCTTGGTCGGCAGTCGCGCCCGAGAATTGGCCCGGGCCGGCGGTTGCCCGGGCCGGCGGCACCAGCCGGCTGCCTGTGCGACGATCCGGCCGTGAATCCGCTCGACCTGATCGCCGTCCTCCTGGTGATCGTCGCGCTCATCCTCGGCGCCCGGTCCGGGGCGATCCCCCAGGTCAGTGGCCTCGTCGGGGCGATCGCCGGCGGCGTAGCGATCATCCTCCTTCTCCCGGCGCTCGGCGGGCCACTCGGTGAGGTCGATCCGCAGATGCGGCCCTGGCTCGTGCTCGGTGCCCTCGTCGGCGCCGTGGGCCTTGGCGAATCGGCGGGCGCGGGTGCCGGCCGATGGGCGGCCCGGGGCCTGGGCTCGGGTCTGCTGAGTCACGCGGATCGGGCCGTGGGCGCGACGCTCGGCGCCATCCAGGCGCTCCTGATCGTCTGGCTCACGGGCGGACTCCTGGCCGAGGGTCCGCTGCCCCGGTTCGCCGAGGCCGCCGGCACCTCCACCGTCGTCCGGACCATGTCGGCGATCCTGCCACCGCCGACCACGTTCGCCGTGGAGCTGCGGACCTGGCTCGACGATTCGGGGCTGCCGGACGTCTTCATCGGCTTCGAGCCACTCCCGGCGGCCCCCGTCCAGCGGCCGGGCGACGCCCAGGCCGAGGCGATCGCCGCACCGGCAGAGGCAAGCACCCTGAAGGTGTCGGCGGCGACCTGCGGGCTGTCGTCGCTCGGGACGGGCTTCGTGGTGCGATCGGACTATGTCCTGACCAACGCCCACGTCGTCGCCGGAGCCGAAACCGACGGGATCCGGGTGACCACGCTCGACGGCCGCCTGTTCGACGCCGTCCCGGTCCTGTTCGACCCCGACCTCGACGTGGCGCTGCTGCACGTGCAGGGTCTCGGCTTGCGCGCGCTCCCGCTGGCCACGACCGACCCGGCTCGGGGCAGCGTTGGGGCAACCCTCGGCTATCCGAACGGCGGGCAGCTGACCGTCCTAGCGGCGGCGGTCGCCGGCCGATACGCGGCGACCGGCTACGACATCTACGGCGAGCGCGAAGTGCTCCGTGAGATCCTGGAGCTCCGGGCCGCCATCGACCGGGGCGACAGCGGCGGCCCGCTGGTGCTGGGCGATGGCACGGTGGGCGGGATCGTGTTCGCCGAGGCCCGCACGAACCCCGACGTCGGGTATGCCCTGTCGCCGACCGCCGTGGCCACCCGGATCGGCCCGTGGTTCGGCCAGACGGCAGAGGTCGACACGGGCGTCTGCGTCGACTGACCCAGACAAGGCGACACCTATAGCCGGGTGCTTGGCCACAGGCTCACGAGGGTCACCGACCGCCTACGATGCGCGCGATGGGCACTCTCCTCGAACGGCTGCTGGTGGCAACGACGGCCGTTCGCGCGGTGGTGCGCAACGGGGACATTGCCCGCCTCGAGGTCGCCTGGCTCGCGGCGAATGCCGCCAGCTACGGATTCCTCGTCGCCACCCTGGTCGTGGCGTATGAGGTTGGCGGCCCGGCCGCCGCGGGCCTCCTAGGGGTCGTCCGGTACCTGCCGCCGACCCTGCTCGCGCCATTTGCCGGGTTGCCCGCCAGCCGGTGGCGACCGGACCGGGTGCTGTTCGCGGTCGACGTCATCCGCGCCGCCTGCATGTGCGGGACGCTGGCGATCCTGATCCTCGGCGGTCCGCTGTGGCTGATCTTCGCGATCGTCGCGGTCGAGGCAGGGTTCGGCGGTCTGACGCGGCCGCTCACGCTGAGCCTGGTGCCGTGGCTCGCCCGGACGCCCGGGGAGCTGGTCGCCTCGAACGTGGTGACCAGCGCAGCCGAGGGCGTCGGGACGGTCCTCGGACCATCCATCGTCGGGATCCTGCTCGCGGCCTCGGGCGAAGCTGCGGCGACCGCCGCGGCCGTGGTCATGATGGCAATCGGTGCGATGGCGGTGGTGTCGATCCGGGTCGCCACGATCAGGACGCGGGCCGGGGCGGCGAGCGGCCGTCCCGGACTGACCGACGGGGTGCGCGCGATCGTCCGGATCCCGGTCTTGCGGATCGTGATCCTCGGGTTCGGGCTCCAGTCCGGCGTTCGCGGCATGCTCAACGTGCTGCTGGTGGTGGTCGCGATCGAACGCCTCGGCATCGGCCAGGGCGGCGTCGGGTTATTGAGCGCGGCCATCGGGGCGGGCGGCTTCGCGGGTGCGTTGATCGCGCTCAGCCTGACCGGGCGCAGCCGGGTGAGCTCGGTGTTCATCGATTCGCTCGCGATGTGGGGCCTGCCGATCGTGGTCATGGGCCTGGTTGCGGATCCGATCGCCGCCGTCGTGATGCTGGTCATCGTCGGGATCAGCAATGCCCTCCTTGACGTGACCGGGTTCACGCTCCTCCAGCGGTTCACGCCGAACTCCGGCAGGGTCGCGATCATGGGTGCGCTCGACAGCCTGGCCGCTGCCGGTCTCGTGCTGGGCAGCCTGGCGGCCTCGTTCGTGCTCGCGTGGCTCGGGATCCAGGCGGCGCTGTTCGCCGCGGGCGTGCTCCTGCCGCTCGCCGCGGTCATCGCCCGGCCGGGTCTTCAGCGGGGCGAAACGCAGATCGACCCGAACGAGGAACAGGCCGGCCTGTTGCAGGGCGACCCGCTGTTCATGCCGCTCTCGCTCTCGGTGATCGAGGAGCTCGCTGCGAACATGCGACCGGTCGTCTTCGAGCCCGATCAGCTCCTCATCCGGGAAGGCGAACCCGGCAACGACTACCTCCTCGTCGCGAAGGGCGACATCGAGGTGTCGCAGGCCGGATCGCCGATCCGGCGCCTGGGTCCCGGTGCCGGCGTAGGCGAGATCTCGCTCCTTCGGGACGTGCCACGGACCGCCTCGGTTCGCGCCGTCGGGCCGGTGCGCGCCTACGCCCTCGACAGCGAGGCGTTCCTCCAGGCGGTGACCGGAACGCCGGCGAGCTTGCGCGTCGCCGAGTCGATCGTCGACGACCGGCTCACCGGGACGCCGCCCGCGACGTCAGCCACCCGACGACCGCCGGCGCGGTAGTCTGACAGGCGCAGCCACGAGCGCTCCCCGAGTCCGTCCGCTCAGCGCCATCCCAGGAGACAGGTCCCGATGCCCGACGCGCCCATCGTCAGCGATCCAGCCAAGCGTCACTCGGCCGCGATCACCGACGGCCCGGATCGGGCCGGCGCGCGAGCCATGCTCAAGGCGGTCGGGTTCACCGATGAGGACCTCGCCAAGCCGCTGATCGGCGTGGCGACGACCTGGATCGAGACCATGCCGTGCAATCTCAACCAGCGACACCTCGCCGAGTTCGTCAAGGCCGGCGTCCGGGCGGCCGGCGGGACCCCGATGGAGTTCAACACGATCGCAATCAGCGACGGCGTCACGATGGGCACCGAGGGGATGAAGACCTCGCTGATCAGCCGCGAGGTCGTGGCGGACTCGATCGAGCTCGTCGTGCGCGGCCAGCTGCTCGACGGCGTCGTGTGCGTCGTCGCCTGCGACAAGACCGTGCCCGGCGCGGCGATGGCGCTCGGCCGCCTCGACGTCCCGGGCGTGGTGCTCTACAGCGGGACGATCTACCCCGGCGTCTACAAGGGCCAGCGCAACGCGACCGTGGTCACGGTCTACGAGGCGATCGGTGCGTACCGCGCGGGCAAGATCACCCTGGACGAGCTCCACGAGATCGAGAATGCCGCCTGCCCGGGCGCCGGGGCGTGTGCCGGGCAATACACGGCCAACACGATGAGCACGGTGATGGAATTCATCGGGCTGTCGCCGTCGGGCCTCAACGGGATCCCCGCGGAGGATCCGGCGAAGGAGGCGGCCGCGCATCGCACCGGGGAGCTCGTCATGGACCTCGTCCGCCGGGACGTGCGGCCATCGTCCATCGTCACCCGCAAGGCGCTCGAGAACGGGATCGCGAGCGTCGCCGCGACCGGTGGCTCGACCAACGGGGTCCTGCACCTGCTGGCGATCGCCCATGAGTTCGGCATCCCGCTCGACATCGACGAGTTCGGGGTCATCGCGGACCGGACGCCGCTCATCGGTGACATGCGCCCGGGCGGCCGCTACACGGCGACCGACATGTACGAGGCGGGCGGCGTCGGCCTCGTCATGCGCGAGCTGCTCAAGCGTCCCGGCCTGCTCCATGGCGGCGAGGCGACCGTGGACGGCCTGACGATCGCGGAGATCGCCGCGAACGTCGAGGCGACGCCCGGCCAGCAGGTCGTCGTGCCGATTGAGACGCCACTCAAGCCGAACGGCGGCCTCGCGATCCTGCGCGGCTCGCTGGCGCCCGAGGGCTGCGTCGTCAAGCTGGCCGGCCACGAGCGGCGAAGCTTCAGCGGCCCGGCGCGGGTCTTCGACTCCGAATCCGCCTGCTATGACGCGGTGCGCGCGCAGCGGATCAAGCCGGGTGACGTCGTCGTGATCCGGT
This sequence comes from uncultured Chloroflexia bacterium, assembly GCA_963809045.1. Classification (GTDB taxonomy): domain Bacteria; phylum Chloroflexota; class Limnocylindria; order Limnocylindrales; family CSP1-4; genus SPCO01. The sequence goes on along the minus strand of CAWEHW010000004.1, from coordinate 678,365 downwards.
ACGAGGGTCCGGTCGGCGGACCAGGGATGCAGGAGATGCTCCAGGTCACGGCCGCGCTCGTCGGCGAGGGTCTCGGAGACGCGGTCGCACTGCTGACCGACGGCCGGTTCTCCGGCGGCACGCACGGCTTGATGATCGGCCATGTCGCTCCGGAAGCGGCCCTCGGAGGGCCGATCGCGATCGTCGAGGAGGGCGACACGGTCGTCATCGACGTCGATCGCAAGGCGCTCGATCTCGACGTGCCGGCGGACGAAATCGCGCGCCGGTTCGAGCGCTGGTCAGCCCCCGGGAGCCGGTACCGGACCGGGGTCATGGCCAAGTACGCGGCGCTCGTCGGCTCGGCGTCGAACGGCGCCGTGACGACAGGCCCGCGGATGAGCGCGAGCCTCGCGGCGAACCAGCGAGGCGGCTGACATCGCGCCGATGCCGCACACGATCCGTCGCGCAGGGGACGACGACACCGACCTCGGGACGATTGCCCGGATCGTCAACGAGACCAGCCCGGAGGACTCGACCTCGCTCGACGAGCTCCGCTGGGCCGATGCGACCTATCCCGGCGGCGTCCGGCTCCTGGCAGAGGTCGAGGGCAAACCCGTCGCCGTCGCGACGGTCGGCCGGATCTACATGTATCCGGCCGACTACCCGGCCTTCTGGGGGACGTTGGACGTGCTCCCCGACGTCCGACGCCAGGGGATCGGCAACGCGCTCCTGATCGCGATCTCCGAGGAGGCCCGCAAAGCGGGCAAGACGGAGCTCCAGGTCCCAGCCAGCGATTCCCGTCCCGAAGGGATCGAGTTCCTGCTCCATCGCGGCTTCAGGGAGTACGAGCGGGCGAAGGCGGTCGAGCTGCCGTTGGCCGGCGTGACGGCCCCCCCGGTCGAGCTGCCCGACGGGGTCGAGCTCCATACCCTGGCCGAACGCCCTGACCTCGTCGCCGGAGTCCATGCCGTGGCGTCGGAGTCCTTCCCCGATATCCCGGGTGGCAGCACCCCGATGGCGGCCGGCGACCTCGCCGAGTTCAGGGCTCGCGACGTCGATCGTCATTCGATCCCGAAGGAGGCCTTCTTCGTGGCCACGGACGCGACGACCGGCCAGGTCGTCGGCTACGCGAGCCTGTTGATGCTCCCGGGCCAGGCCAACCGCAAGGCATGGCACGACATGACGGCCGTCCTCAGGGCCTGGCGCGGCCGCGGCCTGGCGACGGCCCTCAAGCACGCGACGATCGGCTGGGCGATCGACGCCGGCCTGGAGATCCTCCAGACGGGCAACGACATCGACAATGCGCCGATGCGGGCCGTCAATGCCCGGCTCGGCTACCGGCCGACGCCGGACCTGCTGGCGATGCGCGGCCCGCTGTTCGACGGCATCATGGATCGCGCATGAGCGCCGAGACGACGCCCCCCGCGACCCTGCCACCCGATCCCGAGGCCTACGACTCCGTCCGCGCCCAGCACGCGCGAGCCCGTGGGCTGGCCGCACCGTACATCGCTGGCGGGCGGGATCCCGAGCCCGAGGCCGGCATTCGGGAGGAGCGGTTCTACGGCCGCCTGCTGGTGCTGATGGTCGTGGCCGTCGTCCTCGCAGGCTTCGTCTTCGGCATCGTCATCGCCTGGCTGCAGGCGGGCGTGTCGTGACCACGAACCTCGGCGCGCCGTCTCGCGAGCTCGACCAGGCGGCCTGGGACGACGCCACGGACCGGCTGGTCGCCACGCTCCGCGACCTGATCCGGATCCCGTCGATCAACCCGCCGGCGCCCGATGCGCCCGACCAGGAGCTCGTCGCGGCGCGGCACATCGGGGACATCCTTCGCGATGCTGGCCTCGAGCCGGAATTAGTCGAAGCCGCTCCGGGACGTGGATCCGTCCATGCCCGGCTCCGTGGCGATGGGTCGGGCGGGAAGCCGCTCCTGCTCCTGTCGCATCTCGACGTCGTGCCGGCGCCGGCGGATCGCTGGACCCACGACCCGTTCGCGGCGGATCTGGTCGACGGCTACATCTACGGGCGCGGCGCGGTCGACATGAAGGGCATGGTCGCGATGGAGCTCGGCGTGGTCCAGCTCCTGGCCGACGCCGCCCGGGCCGCGGGTCGCGATCCGGCCAGCGACCCGATCCCGGGCCTGCGGCGCGATGTGCTGTTCACCTGTACGGCCGACGAGGAGGCCGGCGGCACGGCCGGCGCGAAATGGGTCGCCCACGAACGTCCCGATTGGATCCGGGCGGCAGGTGCCCTGAACGAATGCGGCGGTGTCGCCACGACGGTCGGTGGCATCCGGCTCTACCCGATCCAGGTCGCGGAGAAGGGGTATGCCGCGTATCGGATCGCCGTTCGCGGGACGTGGGGCCACGGCTCGATGCCTCGCGACGACAACGCCGTCGTCCTGGCGGCGGAGGTCATCCGCCGGCTCGCGATCCCGGGGCCGACGCGGATCACGCCGGTCATGGCGCGGTTCCTCGAAGCCGCCGCCAGAGCGCTCCCGGATGCCGCGCCGATCCTCCGCGGCCTGACGTCGGGATCGCCCGAACGCGCGGAGGCCGCGTTGGCCACGGCCTGCGACCCGATGTACGCCCGGGCGATCCGGGCGCTCGTCCGGGACACGATCAGCCCGGACGTCGTCCACTCGGGCGTCAAGTACAACGTGATCCCGGGTGATGCCGAGGTCCTCATCGATTGCCGCGTCCTGCCGGGCACTGACGAGGCGGACATGCGGCAGGTCATCGTTGATCGGCTCGGCCCGGATCTCGCGGCCGTCTGTGACATCGAGCTGATCGTGTTCGGCTCGCCGGTCGAGGCCCCTGCCCACGGCCCGCTGTTCGACCTCCTCGTCGAGACGATCCGGGATCACGACCCTGACGGGATCCCGCTACCGGCAATGGCGCCGTTCGGGACGGACGCCAAGTACACCCAGCTGCTCGACGTGCCGACCTATGGTTTCTCGCCACTCATGCTCGACCCCGAGGAACGCTTTCTCGAGCGGTTCCACGGGGTCGATGAGCGAGTGTCAGTGGATGCCCTTCGATGGGGCCTGCCGGTGTTGTACGACGTGGTCCGCCGCTTCTGCGGCTGAAGTCAACCGCAGAAGCGTCAAGCGAAACGGTCGTTTCGCTCGCGGACCGAAGGTTTCGCTCGGTCAGCCCTCCAGCGAGGACCGGCGGCGGCCAATCCAGACGAGCGTCCCGACGGCTGCCAGGAGCCCGATCATGGCCACCACACCGAGCGAATCAGCTGCCGCGGCGGGCGTACCCGGGGCGGTGACCGATGTCGGCGGCACGGTGACCTCGGCGGTCGGGGCCGGCTCCGCGGTCGGCTCGGCGGTCGGGGCAGGAGTCGGTGCCGGGGCGGCGACGGTGACGCCGATCTGCCCGCGGATCTCACCACCCGGGTTGGCCGAGGTGTGGAGGTTGAAGTAGGTTGTGCCGGCGCGGATCGCGGCGATCGCTTCGGCAAAGGTGGTCACCGGACCCGAGGCCGCGAAATTGGCCGACGTCAGGGTTCCGGTCATCGGGCTCGGGCCGGGCACGAGGGGCAGGATGACCCCGCCGTTCGCTCCGACGGCACCCGTGTGGATGTGGGCGGCGTTGACGGTCCCGGACAGCCCGGTGTGGGTGATGAGGTAGGTCACGGTGGATGCGTCGCCGCTGATCACGGCGATGCCCTTGCCCGTGGCCGCGGTTGCGACGTCGGGGTTCTCCTGGTGACCGTTCAGGTCGGCGAAGTAGGCGTCGCCGGCGGCCACGATCTGGCCACGGATCTCGCCGCCCGGGTTGGCGGTGGTGTGGAGGTTGAAGTAGGTGGTGCCGGCGCGGATCGCGGCGACGGCTTCGGCATAGGTGGTCACCGGACCGGACGCCGTGAAGTTGGCTGCGGTCAGCGTTCCGACCATCGGGCTTGGCCCGGGGGTGAGCGGGAGGATCACGCCACCGGCGACGCCTGCCGCACCGGTGTGGATGTGGGCGGCGTTGACCGCGCCTGACAGGCCGCTGTACGTCACGATGTAGGTGATGGTGCTGCCATCTGCGCTGATCACGGCCGTGCCCTGGCCGGTCGCGGTCGTGACAACCGCCGGGACCTCCTGGGCGCCGCTCATTGGGCCGCCATACGCGGGTTGGGTCGGATCGACCGCGGACGCCGATCCCGGCACGGCCAGCAGGGCCATGGCGGCTACGACCAGGGCGAGGCGCTTCCTACGCATGTGTTCTCCCTCTCTCTGAGGCCGGGCTCGACCCGTTTGGGGGACGGTCATCTCCGGTACTAGCCGTACGATGGCCGCGCGCGATCGGTTTCGAGAGTGTCGGACATCCGGCGCCCGTCGGCAAGACGTATCACCGACATGGTCCCGGTCACGAGCCCTCGCACCCCGCGCCGTCCGGCTCCCCGCCTCGTCGCCGCCGTAGTCGTGGTGTCCGCGATGCTGCTGGGCGCGATCGGCTCGGTGAACGCCGCCACGGTGACCGTGGCGTCCGTGAACTTCCGCTTCGAGCCTGCGAACCGGACCGTCAACGAGGGCGACGTCGTCCGCTGGACGTTCGCCGGCGATCCGCACACGGTGACGTCCGGGTCCCCGGGGGCGCCGGACGGCCGGTTCGATTCGGGCATCGAGGACCCCGGCGGCTCATTCCAGGTCACCTTCGCCAACGCCGGGTCGTTCCCCTACTTCTGCCAGATCCACCCCGAGGAGATGTTCGGGACGATCGTGGTCACCGCCGGGCCTGCGCCGACGCCGAAGCCGACGGCGAAGCCCACTCCAAAGCCGACTCCCAGGCCAACCCCGAGGCCGACGCCTCGGCCCACGGCCACCCCGACGGCCGCCCCACCCAGGCACCGACCGCTGCGCCAGCCCCGACCCCGGCTCCGACGGCGACGGCGTCCCCCTCGAGCCCGCCGCCGACCGCCTCGCCGTCGGCGCCCGCCCGTCCGCATCGGCCACCCCGAGCGCAATCCCGTCAGCGTCGCCCGAGCCTAGTTCGTCACCCGAGCCTAGTTCGTCACCCGATCCGAGCGAGGCCGCGACGGGGCTTGATCCCGTGCCGATCATTGCGCTCGGTCTGGTCGTCGGCCTCCTCGTGGCCGGCGGGGTCGCACTCGCTCGCCGGTCGCCGCGCGCCTGAACCGGGAACGCTACGCGGCGCCTCCGGAGCCCGAGGCCGCAGCCTCGTCAGTCGGGACCACCCGGACCTCCTCGTCGCAGGTCGAACACCGGTAGATCTCGCCTCTCGCCCATCCTCGTTCCGGATCGTGGTCGGCGGGATCGTGGTGGCTTCGCTGGAGCGGGCTCCAGCTCCCGTCCGCATGGCGATGCTCGATGCGAACCGTCGCGGCAAGCTGATTGAACATTCGACTCAGACCTCCTCGGGCACGGCTTGGCGGCGTCAGCTGGCGCGCGCCCATTGTGGCCTACTCGCGCGGCGTCCTGATCAGGCGGCCGCGCCTTGAGATGGCGTGGGTCGCGAGCGCTGCGACCCCCATCGCGACGATCGATCGTTCGGCGGTGGGCAGCGGCCGGACCATCGAGAGGAACTGGTCGGCCCGGGCCCGGTCGACGACGCGGAGGATCGCGTGGCCGCGCGGCGTCAGGCGCAGCGTCCGCTGACGCCGGTCCTCGGGTTCCTCGTGCCGCTCGACCAGGCGACGTCGGACAAGACCGTCGACCAGGCGGCTCGTCGCGGAGGGCGAGCGCCCGATCGCTTCGGCCAGCTCCCCGACGGTCAAGGTGCTGCCGTCCGCGAGGACGTACAAGCCGGCCAGCTGCGTGAAGCCAAGCCGCAGCTCCCCGAGCTGACCGGCAAACCCAATGACCAGCTCGCGCCAGAGCGCGCGACCCATGGCCACGCGTTCGCTGATCTGGCGGACGTTGGGCAGCCGGTTGCCGGCGGCGAGGACCGGCGCCGAGAGGTCCGCCTCGAACCTTCGGGCGATGGAACGGACCGGGGCTGGGCGACTTGCGGGTCTTGACATGGCACGGTCAGTTGACATGCCGCAAGCGTACGGACGAGCGTGAACGTGTGCAACCGTGCATGCGAGTTACCTTGGAGGGCGGCCGCACGACCTACGCTCAACGTGATGGGTCAACTCGCATTCGTCTTTCCCGGCCAGGGATCGCAGGCTGTCGGCATGGGTCGTGCCCTCGCCGAAGGCTCCCGGGCCGCCGCTGACATCTTCGAGGCTGCTGATCGTGCGCTGGGGAGCCCGATCAGCAGCCTGGCCTGGGACGGGCCGGCCGAACAGCTCGACCTGACGGAAAACGCCCAGCCGGCATTGCTGGCGACGTCGATCGCGATCCTGGCGGCCCTTCGAGAACGGTGGGCCGCCGCCGGCGTCGAGGCTCCGCGGCCGATGTTCGCGGCCGGTCACTCGATGGGGCAGTACTCCGCCCTGGTCGCGGCCGGGGCCCTGTCGCTCGACGATGGCGTTCGTCTCGTCCGCGAGCGTGGCCGGCTGATGCAGGCCTCGGGCCAGGGTCGGGATGGCGCCATGGCCGCGCTGATCGGGCTCGACGACGCGCGCCTGCCCGAGCTGGTCGCCGGCGCTGCTGCGCATGGCGTCTTCGTCGTCGCCAACCGGAACGCGCCGGGCCAGGTCGTCGTGTCTGGCGAGCGCCCGGCGATCGAGGCCGGGGCGGAGCTTGCCCGGTCGCTCGGGGCCAAGCGCGCGATCGTCCTGCCCGTGTCCGTGGCCGCGCACTCACCCCTGATGGCGGAGGCCGCAGAGGGCATGCGAGCGGCCCTGGCCGGTGTCGAGTTCCACGATCCGTCTCCCGCGCTGCTGGCCAATGCCGACGCGACCGCGCTCGAGACCGCAGAAGCCTGCCGATCCGAGCTGGTCGATCACCTGACGACCGGGGTCGACTGGATCCGTGCCGTCGAAACGATGGCGGCAGCCGGCGTCACGACCTTCGTCGAAGTCGGTCCAGGGCGCGTGCTGACCGGCCTGCTCAAACGAATCGTTCCCGATGCCGAAGTGATCCCGGCGGACGATCCGGCATCGGCCGATCGGTTGCTGGCCCTCGCATCCGTCACGGCCTGATCCCGCCCATCACCTGAGGAGAACCGAGTGCGCAAACCAGACTACGACCGACGCGTCGTCGTCACCGGTCTAGGCGTGATCAGCCCCGTCGGGAACGACGTGGCGACCGCCTGGGCCAACCTGGTCAACGGGGTGTCCGGCCTCGGGCCGATCACCAAGTTCGACGCAACGCCCTATGAAGCCAAGCTGGCCGGCGAGGTCCGGGACTTCACCGCATCCGAGTGGATGGACCCGAAGGCCGCGAGGCGCTCCGAGTCGAGCCTGCACTTTGGCGTCGCCGCGGCCAAGCAGGCCCTCGCCGATTCGGGCTTCGAGCTGACCGACGAGAACCGGACGGAGGTCGGGGTGATCTTCGGGTCGGGCGCCGGCGGACAGAGCCTGATGATCGACAACTACGCGACGCTGCACGAGCGCGGGCCCAGGAGCGTCAGCCCGACGTTCATCGCCAACGCGCTGGTCGACAGCTGCTCGGGGATGATCGCGATCGAGACCGGCGCCATCGGCCACAACGTGTGCATGGTGTCCGCCTGCGCCACCGGCACCCACAACGTCGGCGAGGCCGCGGAGGCGATCCGCCGCGGCGACTGCATCGCCGTGATCAGCGGGTCGACCGAAGCTCCGCTGCTCGAGGTCGGCCACGCCGGGTTCTCGAACATGCGCGGCATGGGGATGCCCAGGCCCGGGGAGGGTCCGGAGACGGTCTCCCGACCGTTCGACCTGACCCGGGACGGCTTCGTGCTCGGCGAGGGCGCCGGGTCGCTCTTCCTCGAGGACCTCGAGATTGCCAAGGCACGCGGGGCCAGGATCTACGCCGAGGTCGTCGGCTATGGATCGGCCGCCGACGGCTGGGACATGATCCAGCCGATCGAGGCCGGCGTAGGCGCGGCGCGGGCGATGAAGATGGCCCTCGAGCGGCGCGGCGTCCCAGCCGACGAGGTTGACTTGATCAATCCGCATGGAACCTCGACGCCCCTCGGCGACAAGCGCGAGGCGGAAGCCATCCTGACGGTCTTCGGTTCGCGCGCGACCGCCGCGGCGCGTCAGGTTGGGATCAGCGCGCACGAAGTCGATGACCGGCCACATGATGGGCGCCGCCGGCGCGTTCGAGGCGTTCGCCACGGTCAAGTCCGTCGCCGAGCAGTGCGCGCCGGCGACGATCAACTTCCGCGACGCGGACCCCGAGTGCGACGTCTGGGTGGTCAGCGAAACCACGGCGCTCCCCATCCGATACGCCCTGTCCAACAACATCGGCCTGGGCGGGCACAACGGCGCGGTGATCTTCAAGCGATACGACGGCGACTGATGCGGTTCGCGCACACGAGAGCGTGACGGGCTCGCGACGTACAATCGCGACCTGATCGGCGGAGGCATGGCCAAGCCCAGACTCGCCCGCCCGCCAGGAGGTCCAATTGCCTGAACAGGATCCGGCGCGCCGTGCCGTGGTCACGGGGCTCGGCGCGATCATGCCCATCGGCAACGACTTCCCGACCTACTGGTCCAACCTGACCGCGGGCGTGACCGGGACGCGGCTGATCACGAGCTTCGATACCTCGGGGCACGAGGTCAGGATCGCGGCCGAGGTGCTCGGGTTCGACCCGGCGACCGTGATGGACCCCAAGATGGCCCGCCGGATGAGCCGGTTCATCCACCTGGCCATGGCTGCCGGCAAGGAAGCCGTCGCCGATTCCGGGATCGACTTTGCCGCGATGTCGCAGGAGCAGCGCGATCGCGTCGGGGTCGTGGTCAACACCGGTGGCGGTGGCGTCGAGCAGATCATCGACGGCACCCACGTCCACGACGCCAAGGGGCCCCGCTTCGTCAGTCCCTTCGCGGTGCCAGCCCTGTCGGGCTCGATGGCGCGCGTGCATGCTGTCGATGGAATACGGCCTCAGCGGTCCGGTCATCACCCAGGTCGCCGCGTGCGCCACGTCCGTGATCGCCTTCCATGACGCCCTCCGCCTGATCCGGACCGGGGAGTGCGACGTGGTCGTGACGGGCGGATCCGAGGCCCCGATCAACACCGATGGGTGTCGCGGCGCTCTCGAACATGACCGCCCTTTCGAAGCGGAACGACGACCCGGAAACAGCGTCGCGACCGTTCGACGCGACTCGCGACGGCTTCGTCCTCGGGGAGGGTGCCGGAGTCGTCGTCGTCGAGTCCCTCGAACACGCGTTGAAGCGCGGGGCCACGCCCATCGCCGAAGTCATCGGTGGAGCGTTGACCGCCGACGCGTTCCACATCAGTGCGCCCGAACCGACCGGGCGCGGCCAGACCCGCGCGATGACGCTGGCGCTGCGCCACGCCGGCGTCGCCCCGGACGAGATCGACTACATCGTGGCCCACGGCACGGCGACGCAGCTCAACGACGCGACGGAGACCCGCGCGATCAAGGCGGCCTACGGCGACCACGCGTACAAGGTGGCGATCAGCTCGCCGAAGTCGATGATCGGGCACCTCGTCGGCGCCGCCGGCATCGCCTCGGCCCTGGCCGCGATCGGCGCGATCCGGGACGGGATCATCCCGCCGACCGCCAACCTCCACGCGCCAGATCCCGAGTGCGACCTCGACTACGTGCCACTGACCGCGCGCAAGGCCCGGGTGGAGACCGCCGCCATCAACGGTTTCGGGTTCGGCGGCCAGAACGCCGTGGCCGTATTCCGCAAGGTCCTCGACTAGGTCGAGGACAGTCGACTAGGCCCGCAGTGGGCGCTCCTCGAACGCCTCGATCGCCGCGATGTGCTCCCCGGACAGCGCCACCGGGTGCGCCGACGCGTAGTCGTACCGGACGAGGATCGACTCGCTGACCGCGACGAGCCGTGGCTCCTCTCCCTTGATGCAGGCGGTCAAGCGATGCTCGAGGGTGAACGACGACCGACCGATCCGCATGGCGCGTGTCTCTACGTTGACGACCTCTCCGTGGAACGCAGGTGCCCGGTACGTGATCTTCGCCTCGGCCAGGATGAGGCTCTCTGCCCCTTCCGTACCGAGCGCGATCGGTTCCCCCGTTACGTCCGTCCAGTACCGGATCCGCGCGATCTCGCAGTAGGTCAGGTACTTGGCGTTGTTGACATGGCCCATCGCGTCGGTGTCCGCGAAGCGGACGACGATCTCGACCGAATGCCTGAACGGCCCCGTCAGATCGCGAGGATCCGGTTGTTGGGCGCCGTGAGCGACGTGGTCGTGCATCGACGGGAGTGTACGGGGCATCGCAGACACGGGGACTGGCACGATGGCCGGGGCCTGCGTCAAACTCGCCTCGATGGACGAGCCCGTCGCCGTCAGGACCACGTTCGCCGGCTCGTGGGGGCCCGTCTTCGTCGCGGCCACGGAGCGCGGTATCGCTGCCATCGAGTGGCTGACCACCGAGGAGGCGTTCGACGCCGCGGTGGCGCGTCGCCTCGGCGGGCGTGTCGCATCGGCCGGCTCGGGCGACGACGCACGGTAACCACGAGAAGCATCTGGAGAGCACCGTGCAGTGGCTCGAAGCCTTCCTCGCCGGCCGCCCGGTGCGGGACAAGGACCGGCCCCCGATCGACCTCACGGACCGGAATCCCTGGGACCGTCGCGTCCTGGAGGCCGTCCTGACGATCCCGTGGGGCCAGACGGCCAGCTACGGCCAGATCGCCCGCCAGGTGGGCTCACCGCGGGCGAGCCGGGCGGTCGGTGGCGCCCTCGGCCGCAACCCGATCATGTTCCTCATCCCGTGTCACCGGGTGATCGCGTCGGACGGGACCCTGGGCGGCTGGGGCGGGGAGCGGTGGGGCGACACGGACCACCGGCTCCGGGACAAGCGGGATTTGCTGCTGCGGGAAGGCATCACGGTGGCGCCACGCGAGGGCTAGACTCGCGCCACGGTCACCTCATCCGGGGCATGGAGAACCGATGACGACTGCGGCTGCGCCCGCGCCATCCATGTTCGCGGTCTTTCGGAAGCGCGACTTCAGCCTGCTCTGGCTGGCGCAGCTCGTGTCGACCGCCGGGTCCGCGCTGACCGACCTTGCCGCCGGCATCTTCGTCTACCGGGAGACCGAATCCGCGCTGGCTGTCGGTCTGACCCTGATGGCGACGGCCGTGCCGAGCCTCGTGGTCGGCCTGCTCGCGGGCGTCTACGTCGACCGCCACGACCGTCAGCGGATCATGATCGTGACCTGCCTGATCCAGGCGGTGCTCGTCACGATCATCGCGTTCGTCATCGGCATCGAGTCGATCGCGATCGTCGGGTTGTACGTCCTGATCCTGATCAACGCCGGTGTGAAGCAGTTCTTCGATCCGGCCCACGACAGCCTGATTCCGGAGCTGGCGACCGACGAGGAGCTCCTGAACGCAAACTCGTTCCTGTCGATCGCGTCGTTCGGATCGACCGCGATCGGGTTTGCCGCGGCGGGCCTCCTCGCCAGCACGGTCGACCTCTACTGGGCGTTCATCATCGATGCCGGCACGTTTGTCTTCTCGGCCGCGTGCATCGCACTGATGAGTCGCCACCCGATGCCGACGCCGGAAGACGACGCCAGCGTCGCGGTCGTCATCGAGAACCTCAAGTCGGGCTTTGCGACGCTGTTCGGGACGCCGATCATCCGCTCCCTGTTCGTCGTCGGCGCGCTGATGTTCTTCTCCTTCGGGCTGTGGAACGTCCTGCTGCTGCCGATGTCGATCAAGGTGCTCGGCGCCACGGAATTCGAGTACGGCCTCCAGGAGGGTCTGACGTCGGTCGGCTTCGTCATCGGGTCGTTCTTCATGGCGCGCTTCGGCCGCCGCCTGCCCGAGCCCATCTGGATCATCGTGGCCATGACCGGGATGGGCATCAGCGGGATCCTGTACGGCCTCGCGACGTCGATTCCTTTCGCGATCCTGCTCGTGATGATCTCCGGGTTCTTCAACTCGCCGTCGTCCGTGTCGAGATCCACGCTGCTACAGCGGGCCACCCCGCGGGAGATGCGCGGCCGTGTGTTCTCGGCCTTCTACGTCATGCGCGACGTGATCTTCCTGGTCGGCATGGCCGGCGCTGGGCTCGCCGACATCATCGACATCCGGGTGATGATCATCTTCGCGTCAGGATTGCTGATCGTGTCCGCCCTGTTCACCATCGTCGCGCCGGGTCTGGGCATCAACACCTGGCGCGAGGCGGCGGCTCGCCTCCAGGCCGCGGCAGCGGCACCCGCGCTGGCCACCTTCCCGATGCGACCGGCCACGCTTGCCGACTTCGACCGGCTCGCGGCGCGGATCAGCCCACTCGCCCAGCTGACGCCCGAACAGCGCTCGGCGTTCGTCCGCAGCGCGACGATCCGCGAGGTCCCGGGCGGGACCCAGGTCATCGAACATGGCGACGTCGCGTCGTCGGCGTACTTCATCCTCGACGGCTCGGCCACCGCCGGCATCCCGGACGGCGACGGCTATCGCGGCCTGTCCACGATGGCCGCCGGCGACTTCTTCGGAGAGATCGCGGCGCTGACGGGCAGCCCGCGGACCGCCGACGTCATCGCCGATTCGGACACGACCCTGCTCGAGGTCCCGGCCGAGTCGCTCCGCGCGACGATGATCGTGCCGGACATCCAGAAGCTGATCCACGCGACGCTGACCACCCGGCTGCTCAGGACCGAGGCGTCCGACCTGCCGCGGCTGGCCGGCGTCGACCAGGCCTCCTTGCGCGACCTGCGCACCCCACGGCCATCGGTTGACGTGCTCCAACGCACGTATCAGGATCCGGAGGGTGTCGGCTAGCTGACACCCGGACCGTCACGCGGGGGCTCGGCAGCCACCTCGGAGCGCAGTAGGGTATCGGCATCAGGGAGAACACCCTGATACGCGAAAGGGTGAGGGCGATGTCGAACAAGCGAATCCGACTACCCAGGGAAGGGATCGTCGGTCCAGAGGACGCCCGGAAGATCGGACCCGGCGAGGCCAGGTTCATCGATGAGACCGATGTGGAAGGGCATGGCTGGGTCAACCCGGCGCCCCCGGTCGACTTCAGCAAGGGAACCACGGGCCACGGCGGCGAGCTCACGCCGAGCGAGGAGACGACACTCTGCTCCGACGGCGCTAGTCCCTCGTTTCGGTGCCTTGTCAGGGGTGATCACGAACACCGCCCGTCAGGGCGGTGTCGTCACGTCTTTCATGTTTTCGCGTCGACTGCCGGGCTCCCGGAGATCGATCGGTCCCCGCGCACTGCGTCGGGCCTCCGCAATAGGGCCTCATCGAGCCGCGCCAGGAACGGTTTCGCACCGAGGATCGTGAATGTCTCCCTCGCGCGCGCTGCTGCGGCCTGGACTTCGGGAAGCCCCGGATCGAGCAACGCTGCCATATCGATGGCGGTCAAGGCCTCAAGGACGGGCAGTCCGGCATCCCGCCATCCCTGGAGTACCTCCCGGCACAGAGCCAGGGCGTCAACTCGATGCCCCTCCAGCGCCATGATGCCGGCCCTGATCGTCGCCCTGTGGAGTGCGACCACACGTCCATGCGCGTGCATGGCTTCGAGTGCCGCGAGATCAGACGTAGCGCCAGCGACATCGTTCAACCAGAGGGAAGCGTGAGCGGCGAGCCAGTAGCCTGCCACGGCGTTCAGAGGGCTCAAGCGACTGCGTTCGAGGGCCTCGGCACGGGGCTCGACAAGGTTTCCCGCGGCGAGCGCCACATGACTGCGCGCGCCGTGGATAGTGCTCATCGTCTCTGGGTCCTCCAACCCTATGACCAAGGGGTCGAGCTCACTCAGATCTTCGCGGACAGGCAAGCCTTGCCAGGCCTTGATGGGAATCACGCCCGTCAGCAGGAATGACCGGTCCGCGCGATCGAGATCCGTCGCGAGCAGCAGTTCGGCCTCGGTCAGCGCCCAATCCCACTGTCCCGTCAAGTGAGCGGCCTCGGCACCATTTCCAACGAGTGACGTTGCCAGGCTGCTCAGGCTCAGCCGTCGCGCGTCGACGAGGCCCTTGCGCGACGCATCGACGGCCGCGACCGGATCCAGCGGGATCTGGCATGCGGCGATGTTGTGAAGCGCGCGAACGGCGAGTGTCGGAAGGTCATTCGACTGCCCCAGATCGAAGGCGGTCCTGAGCGCTCCGATGCCTTCATAACTACGCCCCATATCGGACAAGACGCCGCCCTTCGTGATCAAGGCGTCGATAACGATTTCGATGAGATCAGCTGCTTCGGCTGCCTCCAGCACGCGCTCCGCTTCGTCCAGGGAGCGGCGGCCATCCCCAAGTCTCGCGTACCCACGCGCCAAAGCTGCAGCCAGGCGGATACGAGAAGGGTCGGACCCGAGCTCCTGGTCAAGACGCGTCGCACCGTCCAACAATTCCATTGCAGCGTCCACTCGCCAACCTGCGAGCAATCCCTCGGCTAGCGCGGCGGTCGTGCCCATGACGCCCATTGGGTCCCCGAGGTCGTGTCGCAGGTCCAGGCCCGCCGCAGCAGCTCCTCGGACCGGTCGTGCTGTCCAGCGTTCGAGGCCGATCGACCCGCCCGCTCGAGCAGGTCCGCTTCTTCGGCTGTGTCCTTCGTGATCCCAATCGCTTGCTCCAGAAAAGCCGCGGTCTGGGCGTGGGCGCCAAGTCCGGCAGCGCGCTCGGCCGCCGAGCGCAAGGCAATCCGGGCCTGACTGCCGACGGCGTCGGCCTCAGGCCCTGGCGTGCTCAGGGCATGGCGGCGAGGTAGTGACCAGCGAGGCGCCGGCCAGCTCGTCGCTATCGAGCGTCTCGAAGTAGCGCGCAGCTGCCAGATGGCGGCCGCGCCGGTCCCGCCTGGTCAATGTGTTGTAGGCGACCTCGCGGATGAGCGCCTGGACGAAGGCGTATTGGCCGCGCTCGGGGACTGCGCGGATCGGCCGCCATCGTCAGGATCTCGCGCCGCACCAGGGTCGTCAGCCGCGGCTCGAGCTCGGTGCCTCGGCATCTCCGCGACAGCGCGCCAGAGCGGCCGGGTGAAGCTCTGGCCCAGCACCGCGGCGTCCGTGACGAGCGAGCGCTCGGCCGGCGTCGAGGCCGTCGAGCCGCGCCGCGATCAGCGCCGTCAGCGTCTCAGGCACGGCCAGCTCGCTCAGGTCGCCGGCCGGCACGTAGACGCCTTCGTCGCCTCGCGGACAAGCTTGCCGTCGGCGACCAGCATGCGCACCGTCTCCACGGCGTACAGCGGGATGCCGTCGGCCCGGCGCGACGATCGTCGCGACTGCAGTCTCGGGCAGCCCGGGCACCAGGCCCGCCGAGCAGCTCGCGCATGTGCGGGCTCAGCCAGCGGCTCGAGCGTACATCGAGCGTGAAGTTGCGCTTGCCGCGCGCCCCAGTCGGGGCGTCTCTCGAGCAGCTCCGGCCGGGCCAGGGTGACGATGTAGATCGGGCAGCCCGCGGCTCCAATCGAGCAGGTGCTCGATGAAGTCGAGCAGTGCCCGGATCCGCGTAGTGCAGGTCCTCGAACACGAGCGTCACCGTGCCCTGCGCGCCGATCCGCTCGAAGAACGTGCGCCAGGCGGCGAACAGCTGCTCGGAGCCGCCCGGATCGGCTCGACCCCGAGCAGAGTCAGCAGCGGCGCTCTCGATCCAGCGCTGCTCCTCCGGGTCCGTGACCCATTCGCGCGACGGTGCCGCCATCCTTGTCGCGTGTCGTCGCCTCGTCGTCGCTCTCGGCCAGTCCGGCTCGTCGCGGACCATCTCGCCCAGTGCCCAGAAGGTGATGCCCTCGCCGTAGGCCGGCGAGCGGCCGTCGTGCCAGCAGACGTTCTCGACGAGGCCATCGATGTACTTGGAAGCTCCCACGCCAGGCGGCTCTTGCCGATGCCCGCGCGGCGCCGCATGATCGAACACCAGGCGGGTGCGCTGTCTCGCGGCCCGTCGCGTGGAACAGGTCCTTGAGCAGCCGCAGCTCGTCGTCGCGCCCGACGAACGGCGCCTCGAGCGACGTCGGCGCTGTTCCTGCCCGCCGAGCTCGGCGACCACCCGGAGCGCCCGCCACGCCGGCGACCGGAGTCTGCCTTGCCCTTGAGCATCGTGCTCGCCCGCTGGCTCGATAGACGATCGCCGCTCGAGGTCGACGCGCTTCGTCGCCTCGCCGACGAGCACTGTCCCAGGCGACGCCGCCGCCTTGCAGCGGGCAGCCGTGTTGACCAGGTCGCCCGCGACCATGCCCTGGTTGGTCGCGCCCAGGGTGACCGCCGCCTCGCCTGTCAGGACACCCGCGCGGGCCTGGATGCCCGGACCGAGCTGCGTCCAACCGCATCGACAAGCTCGAGCGCGCCCGGACCGCGCGCTCGGCATCATCCTCGTGGGCGACCGGCGCGCCCCATACGGCCATGACCGCATCGCCGATGAACTTCTCCACGGTGCCGCCGTAGCGCTCGATCATCTAGCGGGCGATCTCGAAGTATCGCGACAGCGCATCGCGGACCTCCTCTGCGTCCCGGCCCTCCGCGAACGGCGTGAACCCGACCAGATCGACGAACAGGACCGACACGAGGCGCCGCTCGGCGATGGGGTCGAGACGGTTCCGGGATGTCGACGCCGGTGCCGATGCGACGCCTGCAAGTGGCGACGCGCACTCGCCACAGAACTTGGCATCGGCCGAATTGAGCGAGCCGCACGCGGGGCACCGGAGCGCGAGCGGCTCGCGCATTCCTTGCAGAACTTGCGCCCGCGTTCATTCGCGTGCCGCAGTTCGAGCAGACCAAGTCGGACCCCTCGGCAGTCGAGTGGCCCGAAGCCTAGCCGACGATCGCGAGCACGAACAGCCCGGGTGTCGCAAAGGCGACATCGGAACCCTCCGGACCGGCATTTCTCGTGCACTCCGACGAGGGCAGCATTGAGCCCGGGCCGGGTCGGTCCCGCGGAAATCCGTCGCCAACTGACCGAACCGGACTCCGATCCGGACAAGCCCGACGCCGACGAGGACGCTAGGTCAAGCTCTAACAGATTGAGCGACACAGTGCCCTCCCCCAGAGGGGCGCTTGTCGTTTCGGCCTGCGGAACTAGCCTACGCGCCCGACGAGAGGCGGTCGCCGCCAGCATCGCCTTGACCTCGAATGGGCTGGCGCCCGGGTGGCGGGCGCGAATGAGGGCGGCGTGACCCGCGACATGGGGCGCCGCGAACGAGTTGCCGGTCGCGCGGATCCTGGTCCCACCACGCCAGGCCACGTCCACGTCGAGCCCGTGCGCCCCGAACTCCACCGGCGGCGACGGGTTGTAGTACCAGACTGCTGGATCGCCCGCGTCGTGGGCGGCCACCGACAGGACTGCGGCAAACAACGATGGGTACGACGCTCCGACCACGTTGTTCGCGGCCGCGACGAGCAGCGTGTTGGCGAAATACGCCTCGTCCGCGAGCTCGTGGAACCGCTCGGCCATGGCTTCGCTCCGCGATGACAGGCTGAGGTTGACCACGCCGAAGCGCTGACCGATCGCCCAGGCCAGGGCCGTCGCGAACGCCGCGCCTCCAGCACGGTTGTCTGCGCCAAGGACGCGGATCGAGACGAGGTCCGCCGCCGGCGCGATCCCGTGGATGATCCCCGCGCAGGCCGTTCCGTGGCCGACCAGGTCGATGGCGTTCGGGTCGTCCACGACGCTATGGCCGTCGGCGTCCGGTTCGACCCGCAGGCTGTGGACGAGGCGCCCGCCGATCGCCGGATGGTCGCGCTCCACCCCCGAGTCGATGACCGCGACCGTGACGCCGCGGCCGTCGCTCCCACCGAAGACCGAGGCGCGATCGAGCGTGCCGAATGGGCGTTCACGCTGCAGGCCGTCGCGTGCCGCGCCGGCGAACGCCTCGCTCCAGGCTGGCAGACCGGGCTGGGTCATGCGGGGTTCAGGCGCGCTGACGCCTGCCGCCTCCGGCCCGCCGGCGATCCCGGGCGACCAGCGCATCCAGCCAGGCCACCGCCAGGTCCACGTCGTCCTGGTCGGCGTCGCGCAACTGGCCGATCCGGTCGGCCAGGCGCCACAGGGGATCGTTGCCGGCCAACTCCCGGGCGACCGCTCCGACCAGCGCGTCGATGCCGTCGGCGGCGCCGAGCGAGCCATGCGGCGCCGGTCGCGCCGGGTGCGCGGGTCACGCCATGCTCGTCGGTGCCTCCATCCCCCGCTCTCGACAAGGACGCCAGGGCGTCCCGCAGCAACCGGCCCGCCTCGACCTCCAGGTGCGTCGCGCGTGCCGTCGCGGTCGCCGCCATGGCCACCCGGGTCGCGACCTCGAGATCGGCAAGGTCGAACGGGTTGCCGTCCACCCGGTCGAGCCACTCCATGACCCCGATGATCCCCTCCGCGTCGACCAGGGGCACGGCGAGGAGGGACCGAGGCACGTAGCCGGTCTGCTCGGCGGTGCCACGCTCGAAACGGGCGTCCTGGCTGACGTCGGCGATCGCCAGCGGCTGCCCTGTCGAGAAGACGTAGCCGGCGATCCCCTCGTGCGAGGCGATCGCGAGCCCGAGCACGCCCTGGCCCTGCGGACCGGCAGCGGCCCGGAACACCAAGCTGCCACGGCCCTCGTCATGCAGGGCGATCGAGGCTGCCGCGACCCGCAGGGCGGCGGCCCCGGCATCGGCGATGGCATGCAGCGCGGCCTCGGCGTTCGACGGCGCCATCCGTTCCGCGGCGGACAGACGCACCGCGACGACCACCAGCGCGTCGAGAGCCTCGAGCGCCTGCCTGTCGCGCCCGCGCCCGGGTTCGGTCATCGCCGAGCGGCGGCAGCCAGCCGTCGTGGATCGGGGATCACCAGGTCATCGCCTTCGAACCGGAGGAGGCCCTGGGCCACGAAGTCGGCCAGCAGGCGATTGACCGACTGGCGCGAGCCACCGATCATCCCGGCCAGCTCGCCCTGGGTGTATGGCCACGGCAGTCGCTCCTCATCCGGTCCCGCCGTCGTTTTCGCCTCTCTCGATGGCCCGCAAGAGATGCCGGGCCAACCTTCCCGGCAGATCCAGGAAGTGGAGATCCTCGACCTGCGCGGTGAGGCGCCGGATCTCGGTGGCAAGGCTCGCGAGCAATGCGCGCCGCAGACCGGGCTCGCTGTCCACGAGCCGGTCAAAGGCATCACGGCGGAGCACGAGCGTCTCGACAACATCCATCGCGACGGCCGTCGCTGATCGGGGCGCCCCATCGAGCAGCGCCAGCTCACCGAAGAACCCGCCCCGGCCGATGGTGGTCAGGATCGCCGGTTCGGTGCCGTCATCCGAGCTCAGCGTGATCTTGACCGAGCCATTGACCACGACGAACAACGAGTCGCCGGGGTCGTCGACGTGGAAGATCACCTCGTCCCGCCGGAAGCGACGCGACCGCAACGCACTTGTCAGGAGGTCCAGCGTCCGTTCGTCAAGTCCGGCGAAGAGACGACACGCGGCCAGGGCATCGTGCGCCAGCGGATCGGGCGTCGGCGTCCGGACCATCGCGTGCATCGTAGCGTGCGATCACCCGCCCGAGACCCTGCCTATCGCGCCGGCGACAACGAGCATGTCGGCAAGGCGACCGACGCCGTGGCGTCTTCGCGATTGGCCGGTGCGCTCGTGCACCTCATCTTGTTGACACATTTTCGGAATGGTACGAAGGTACCAGGACCAACCGCATAGCTCGGGTCCGGATCGGGGGATCGGCCCTCCCCGGAGTTCGTCATGCACACTCGTCACGCTGCTTCGCCTCGTCCTCGCGCCATGGTGGTCGCGGTAGCGGCGCTGCTCGCCTGGGCGACCATTGCCGCCACTGCGTCGGCCGCTCCCAGCAAGAAGACGTACACGGCGTCGCTGAGCCCGAGCGCCCTCATTGCCGGCCACACCTACTCGGGCCCGGCTACGGCGATCGCGTACACGATCAGGAACACCTCGTCATCCGCCGAGCTCGGTTCGGCCAACGTGACGGTCCCGGTCGGAGTCGTCCCCAGTGCGGTCGCCTCGACTGAGGGCACCGCGACCCTGGCAGGCTCCCTCATCCAGCTCCGCAACCTTGCCCTGTCGCCCGGCGAGTCCGCCGTCGCGTCGGTCACCGCGCGGGTGGAATGCGGCTCGAACCACGCTCCGTACGTCTGGACGACGCGGACCAAGCAGTCCAACGACTTCAACGGCACCGGCAACGACCTGTCTGGCAACAGCCCGACGAGTTCAATCGTCGGAACCTGCGGCCTGTCCTTCACCGAGCAGCCGGCGCACTCGGAGAAGAGCCCGGCCATCATCCGGAGCGCGATCTACAACCCGGCCAGCGATCCGGTCACGGTCACCGTTCTCGACGGGGTGGGTGACCAGACCGTGACCTGGTGGAGCGGCACCGTGGCCCTGGCGATCGGCGACGATCCGACGGGCGGCGCCACCCTCAGCGGCGGCCTGTCCGGGAGCCCGGTCAGCGGTGTGGTGACGTTCACGCCGAGCATCAACACCAGTGCGACCGGCTACTCCCTCGTGGCAACGGCCACACCGACCGCGGGCAGCCCGTCGGCGGGCACCACGTCTGGACTCGAGTCGGTCAGCTTCAACATCGTCGATGACGCCACGATCTGCGCCATCTCGGTCGGGTGCTCGGCTCAGGCGGGCCTCGGCCAGAAGACGTCAGCGAAGGTCGATGCCAGTGCCGCCGGTGGGGCGAATGGCGACCTGGTGATCCTCTCGATCAACGATCCCGCCTACGAGGTCAACTGCGGCGGCTACCAGGAAACATCGGACGTGATCTTCTTCAACGTGACGGACTCGGGTGGCGTCGATCCTTCGAACCGGTCCAAGATCACCACGATGACGCTCCTTGCGACATTCGTGACCAAGAGCGCATCGAAGTACCAGGTTTGCTACGACAACATGGTGCAGGCGCCGTTCCTGCTCCCCAAGTGCGACAACCAGACCCCGGTGCCGCCGTGCATCCTGTCGAAGGGCCTCAACCAGGCAAAGGACCTCATCATCGTCGTCTCGTCCCCGGCGGGCGACCCGGCCATGAAGTTCTAGGTCCCGGCCGGCTCATCTCGAGACCACGCGTTCCGGCCCGCCGAGACGCCGCCCACGCCGGCGGCGTCTCGTCTCGGGTCCTGACCTAGACTCCGGCCGTGATCCGCTGTCCGGCGTGTCAGGCTGAGATCCCCGACCGGTTCAGGTTGTGCGGCCAGTGCGGGGAGCAACTCGCGGCCGACCGATCCCCGGAGGAGATCCGTCGGGTCGTCACGGTCGTCACGTCCGACCTCAAGGGATCCACGAGCCTCGGCGAGAAGCTGGACCCGGAGTCGCTTCGCGAGGTCCTGACCCGCTATTTCGACGAGATGCGGCTCGTTCTCGAATCCCACGGCGGGACGATCGAGAAGATCATCGGCGACGCCATCGTGGCGGTCTTCGGCCTGCCGACCCGGCGCGACGACGATCCCGTGCGGGCGGTCTATGCCGCCGCGGAGACGCAGCGCGCCCTCGCGAGCCTCAATGAGGCGCTCGATCGGACGTGGGGCGTCACATTGACCACCCGGACAGGGATCGCCACGGGCGAGGTCGTGGTCGGCGAGGCATCTGCCGGCCAGCATGTCCTGACCGGTCCGGCCCTCCAGCTGGCAACGGCCATGGAGCAGAACGCCCCGGCGATGGAGGCGCTGCTCGATGAGGGGACGTACCAGCTCGTCCACGACGTCGTCCAGGTCGAGGCGGTCGACCCGTTCGTGGCGAAGGGGATGGAGCATGCCCTGACCGCCTTCCAGCTGGTGAGCGTCACCAGTGCCGGGGAGGGCTCCATCCTCGAGGCATCCAGCCAGTCGCAGGACGGACAGACCCGGACCTGCCCGAACTGCGGCGAGGACAATCCGTCGGCGTTCCGCCTGTGTGGGTCGTGCGGGGCCTCGCTGTCGGTCGCGCCCGCGGCTCGCGAGAGCCGCAAGACCGTGTCAATCGTGTTCGCTGATCCGAAACCCACGACGGCCTCCGGCACTCCCGCGAGCCCGGAGGCGCTACGCGACGTGATGTCCACCTACTTCCTCGAAATGCGCCGGATCCTCGAACGGCATGGCGGCACCGTGGAAAAGTTCATTGGCGACGCGGTGATGGCCGTCTTCGGCTTGCCGGTGCGCCACGAGGATGACGCCCTGCGGGCGACCCGGGCCGCGCTCGACATGCAGGCTGTCCTGCCGAGCCTCAACCAGGGGTTCGCGAGGGAGTGGAACCTGACCCTCCAGAACCACATCGGGGTCAATACCGGCGAGGTGGTCGCCGGCGACGCCACGCTCGGCCAGCGCCTGGTGACCGGGGACGCGGTCAATGTCGCTGCGCGGCTCGAGCAGGCGGCGGGGCCGTTCGAGGTCCTGATCGGTGACCTGACATATCGCCTCGTTCGCGACGCGGTCGAGGTCGAACCGATCGAACCGCTGTCCCTCAAGGGCAAGGCCGAGCCGGTGCCGGCCTATCGGTTGACCGACGTTCGCGCGACGACCCAGGGTGCAGCCCGGCGCCAGGACGCCCCGATGGTCGGCAGGGAGGCAGAGTCCGCCCAGCTCGCTGCGACGTTCGCCGAGGCCCGGGAGGCGAATGGTGCACGGGTGGTCACGGTGGTCGGCGACGCCGGGGTCGGCAAGACACGGCTGACCAGCGAGTTCCTGGCGGCTGCCGCACTCGACGCCACGGTCCTGAAGGGCCGCTGCCTGTCATACGGCGACGGCATCACCTTCTGGCCGCTGATCGAAGTGGTCCGGCAGGCCGCCATGATCGCCGACGATGACTCGCCGGAGACGGCCATGGGCCATCTCCTCGAGCTGGTCGACTTCGACATCGAGGTCGCCGACCGCGTGGCCTCGGTGGTCGGCCTGTCGAAATCGTCCTACCAGGTCGGCGAGCTGTTCTGGGGCGTCCGGCGCTTCTTCGAGCTCGTCGCCGCCACTCGTCCGATCGTGGTCCTCTTCGACGACATCCACTGGGCGGAGCAGACCTTCCTCGACCTGATCGACCACCTGGCCGAGGCGATGCAGGACGCCACCCTGCTCATGCTCTGCACGGCCAGGAACGAGCTGCTCGAGACGCACCCGGACTGGGGCGGGCAGGAACGGTCGGTGCGAATCCTCCTGAGGCCGCTCGCGGATGCCGACGCAGCTCGCGTGGTCGAGAACCTGCTCGGCGAGACCGGTCTGGCCGAGTCCGCTCGTGGTCGGATCGTCGCCGCCTCGGAGGGCAACCCGCTCTTCGTCGAGCAGCTGCTCTCCATGCTCATCGACAGCGGTCGACTGGTCCAGGGAGCGGACGGCTGGCGGGCGACGTCCGACCTGGCCGACCTCGCGATTCCGCCGACGATCCATGCACTGCTCGCCGCGAGGCTCGATGCGCTGCCCCAGGCGGAACGGGCGATCATCGAGCCTGCCTCCGTGATCGGCCTGTCGTTCCCCGGACCCGCCGTCGAAGCGCTCGTCCCCGACGTTCTCGAGACGGACATCGCGTCGCACCTCGACGGCCTGATGCGCAAGCAGCTGGTTCGCGTGCTGGACGAGTCCGACGAGGATGCGTTCTACCGGTTCCATCACCTCCTGATCCGGGACGCGGCCTACCAGGGACTGCTCAAGCGGGCCAGGGCTGAGCTCCACGAGCGCTTCGTCGCGTGGGCGGACGTCGTCAATGCCGAACGTGGCCGGGCGCAGGAGTTCGAGGAGATCCTCGGCTACCACCTCGAGCAGGCGTACCGCTACCGAACGGAGCTTGGTCCACTCGACCAACACGGCGTCGGGCTTGGCATCCAGGCGTCCGAACGCCTCGGGTCGGCGGGCACCCGTGCAATCACGCGCGGCGACATGCCGGCGGCCGCGAACCTGCTTGGCCGTGCCGCCTCCGTCCTCGCGGCCGACCATCCAAATCGTCCCTGGCTGCTGATCCGGACCGGGGAAGCCAAGCTCGAGCTCGGGGAGTTTGCCGCGGCCGGGGCGTTGATCGACGAGGCCATCGATGCCGCGGCGGCCCTTGGCGACCAGGCGCTGGCCGAAACGGCACGGATCGAGCGATCGCGGATCCGCTACCTGACCGACGCCGCCGGGAGCGACGCCGGACTGACCGCCCAGATCCAGGCGGCGATCCCGGTCCTCGAGGCTGCCGGGGCCCAGGCAGGCCTCGCGCGCGCGTGGCGACTGCTGACCTACATCGAAGGGGCGGCAACCCGTTGGGGCGCGGTCGAGGTGGCCGCGACCGCAATGCTCGAGCACGCCCGCCTGGCCGGCGATCGCCTGATGGAGATCCGGGGCCTGCCCGCGTTGGCCTTCAGCGCACGCCTGGGTCCGCTGCCCGTCCCCGAAGCCCTCGAGCAGTGCCAGCAACTCGTCACGCGCGCCGAGGGAGACCGTCGAGCCGAGGCGATCATCCTCCGGGCCATCGCACACCTGCAGGCCATGCGTGGTGACTTTGACGAAGCGCGCGAGCTCTGTCGCCGCGTCCGCAGCACGCTCGTGGAGCTCGGCTGGAACTTCGATGCCGCACTCGTCTCGATCGACTCGGGACCAATCGAGCTGCTCGCCGGAGATGCGTCGGCGGCGGAGCTCGAGCTCCGCCGGGACTACGAGGCGCTCGAGCGCCTCGAGGAGCGCAACTACATCACGACCACGGCGGCCTACCTTGCCGAAGCGCTGTATCGCCTCGAACGGCTGGACGAAGCGTCCGAGTTTGCCGCCTTCAGCGAAGCCACAGCATCGGAGGACGACCTCCTGACCCAGATCCTGTGGCGCGCCGTTCGAGGCAAGCTCCTGGCCCGGCAGGGTCACCACGACGAAGCCCGGGACATGGCCCGGGAGGCCGTTCGCCTCGCTCAGACGTCCGACGATCCCACGGCGCAGGGCAACGCCCTCGTGGATCTGGCCGAGGTCCTCGCGGCCGCGGGACAAGCCGCCGACGCCGAGGCATCGCTGTCCGCGGCAACCGGCCGGTTCGAAGCCAAGGGGAGCACCGTGGGGGTGGCCGCCGCCCGGGCGCGCCTGGAGGCGCAGCGGTCGGCCGTCGGCGGGTAGGCCGGGGTCAGTTGCGTGGGATCGGGCGCATCGGGTAGACGCCGATCACGATCGGGGTCCGCGGATCGAGCGACAGCTCAAAGCCGATCTCCCCGGTTCGCAGCAGCTCGCCGAGCAGGTGTCCCTCGTGGGTCGGAAGCCCGACATAGATCCAGCCCGGATTGAGCCGAACCGGGGTCACGTCGTCATCGTCGCCATTGATGCCGAAGCGCCGGCGAAGCTCGTGCATGGGCACGTACGGGCGGCTCTTGATGAAGCGCCGGAGCTGTGGCGCGGTGCACTGGCCCATGCGATCGCCGTGGTGCTGGGCAACAGGCTCCGATGCGGTGGGTGCGTGTCCCGGCAGGACGGCGGGCGCACCGTTGGGGGCACCGACGGGAGCGGTGGGCGGATGTGGGACGCCGTCACCGCGCGGGCCGGCCATCGGAGCGTCGACAAGGGCCTCCGCGCGCGGTTCGGGGTGGCGCACTTGCGGCTGGTGGTCGATCCGCGGCGGGGCTGCGGCGGCCGCTCGAGGCGCGTTCGCCTCGGGTGCATGCGACCCGCTGGGCTCGACATTCGGGTTTCGACGCTGGCCGTCACCACCCGAGGGCGCGTGGTGATGCGGGCGGCCGCGGTGTCTCCGGCTCATCGACCGGCGGATCCGGGTGCGATAGCCCGGACCAGAGAAGCGGCATCGAACCGACGCCGTGAGGTGGTGGTCATGTGATCTCGGACGACAAGGACGGGATGCATCGGGCGCATCCGTCGTCTGATGATACCGCAGGCCGGTCGCGGGCAGCCTCAGCCGTCGACGACGTACAGCTCGCGGGGCGCCTCGTTGAGCTCGATCGGACCGTCCGGCCCGCACACGACGATGTCCTCGATCCGGGCGCCGTACGCACCCGGGAGGTAGATCCCGGGCTCCACCGAGAACGCCATCCCGGGCCGCAGCGGCTCGGTGCTCCCGGCGATGATGTACGGCTCCTCGTGACCTTCGAGCCCGATCCCGTGCCCGGTCCGGTGGAAGAAGGCCTCGCCATACCCCTCGGCCTCGATCGGTCGTCGCGCGGCGGCGTCGACGGCCTCGCACGCCACGCCCGGCGCGACCGCACGCCGCGCGGCGGCCTGGGCGCCGTTGAGGATCGCGAAGAGGTGGCGGAATTGCTCGTCAGGCCCGTTCTCGGGATCGCCACCGGTCACCCACAACGTGCGCGTGATGTCGGACGCGTAGCCGCCCAGCATGCCCCCGATATCGAGCACGATCGGATCCCCGGCCTGGATCGTCCGGTCGGACGCTTCGTGGTGCGGCGATGCCGAGTTGGGGCCGGAGGCGACGATCGCGAACGTGGCTTCGTCGTGGCCCTCGGCAACAAGGCGCTCGCGAACCTCCTCGGCGACGTCGGCTTCCGATCGGCCGACCAGCCTCCCACCCGCGATCTGGGCGACGACCCGGTCCGCAGCCTGGGCGGCAAGCCGCAGGAGCGCCACCTCGTCCGCGTCCTTGATCATCCGCAGCTCCCGCAGGACCGCCGAGGCGAGCGAGAACCGGGCACCGGCGAGGTGACCCTGGAGCGGCAGCACGTGCCGCGCGGCGAGGTCATCCGAGATGGCGACCTGGATCGGCCGCGCTTGATCGGCGCCACCGGCGCCGTCCCGGACCCGGCCGGCCACGAGCGCGTAGGCGTCCCCACCTTCCTGCCAGGTGACGACGGGGAGGGCGCCCGAGGCCGCCGGCGGGCACAACCGCGCCGGCGCCGCCTCCAGTTGCGGCACGACGAGACACGTCGCGCCCGCCGCCGGGATGACCAGCATCGTCAGGCGCTCGAGTGGCATCGCCGGGTAGCCGACGAGGTAGCGCAGGTCGGCGCCTACCCCCACGAGGATCGCATCGAGATTGGCGCCTGCGGCGAGCGCCTGGGCCGCCTGCAGCCGCTCCGCGAACCGCGAGGCGGGGATGGTAGGCCGAGTCGCGATGTTCATGCCGATGCTTCCGGGCCACGGGCGACTCGCGTCATGAACGCTTCCACGGTCGCCGGGCCATCCTCGAAGAGCTTTCGATATGCGAGGACCCGTTCCGCGCCGCGCGCCAGGGCGCGCTTGCGCTGGGCTACATCGTCGTGCTGCCCGACCGCCAGGACGCGGACGCCGGCTGACACGGCTCGCTCGATCGCGACGAACGGGTCGTACGAGCGCGCGGTCAGGTCGACGATCGCGATATCGGCGCATTCGAGCGCCCGGTCGAATTCGGGCGCGGTCCTGGCCCGGTCGGGCTTGGCCCCGGCCGCTTCCACGGAGCGAGCGAGGCGGTCCTGCCAGATCAGGTCCTGGGCGAGGACGGCGACGCGGGTCGTCAGCTCAGCGTCTCCGCCAGATGGTGGAACACGTCCCGGGCGGTCACGACCCCGGTCGGGCGACCATCCTGGATGATGGGGATGTGCCGGAAGCCACCCACGGCCATCTTGTGGATGGCCAGGGCGATCGGGTCGTCGTGGCGCAGGACGACAGGATCGGCGGTCATGAGATCGCGGACGAGGAAGGCGTCGAGAGGCTTGCCGGCCACCTTCACCACCGCATCCCGGTCGGTGAAGATGCCGACCAGCCGATCGTCCATCGTGACGAGCACGCAGTCCGTCTCCGTGGCCTGCATCCGGGCGACCACCACGTCGACCGACGTGTCGGGGCCGACCGTCAGGGGCTCCGGCGCACCGAGGTCGTCGAGGTGCTCGCCGAGGAGGCGGCCGTGGAAGGAGAGCGCCGGTTGGGGCGTGTCATAGCCGCGGAGCTCAGCGCCGCAATTGACGCACACCTCGTCGCCGCCCTTGAGGTTCTCGAACCCGCAGACCGGGCACAGAATCACCGAGCTGTCGGCGTTCCAGTCCTCTACTCGACCGTCCATGTCTCTCCGCCGTTGAGGACCTTCTCGAGGTCGCCCGTCCCGCTCCGTGCGACGGCCGCCGTCAGCTGGTCCGCAATCAAGGCGTCGTGGGTCGGCCGCGAAACGGCCCGCAGCACCCCGACCGGCACCGGGTAGTCCGGCCAGAACATCCGTGACAGCATCAGGGCGAGGTACGGCTCCTCGGCCTGCTCGTCGTGGATCAGCAGATCCGCCTCGGTCACGCCGTTCTCGCCGATCGTGACGACCTCCGGATGGAGCCCGTTCAGGCGGATCCCCTTGTCGCGATCCTTCCCGAAGATCATGGGCTTGCCGTGCTCGAGGACGAGCATCCGGTCCTCGCGCACCTCGCGGTCCGTGAAGTCACGCCACGCACCGTCGTTGAAGATGTTGCAGTTCTGGAGGACCTCCACGAACGACGAGCCCTTGTGACGGCCGGACCGCTCCAGCGTGCCCTGGAGGTGCTCCGTGTGCGTGTCGACCGAACGCGCGACGAACGACGCCTCGGCCGCCAGCGCCACGGTGAGCGGCATGATCGGGGTGTCGATGGTGCCGGCCGGGGTCGACTTCGTGCGCTTCCCGAATTCCGAGGTCGGTGACGCCTGGCCCTTGGTCAACCCGTAGATCCGGTTGTTGAACATGACCAGGTTGATGTCGACATTTCGGCGCATCGAGTGGAGGACGTGGTTGCCGCCGATCGATAGCGCGTCGCCATCGCCGGTGATGACCCAGACCATCAGGTCCGGTCGTGCGGCCTTGAGCCCGGTTGCGAGCGTCGGCGCGCGGCCGTGGATCGTGTGGAACCCATACGTGTTCATGTAGTAGGGCAACCGGCCCGAGCAGCCGATCCCCGAGATGAACACGATGTCTTCCCGCTTGTAGCCGAAGTCCGGCATCACCTTCTGGGTCTGGGCCAGGATCGAATAGTCGCCGCAGCCCGGGCACCAGCGGACCTCCTGGTCGGACACGAAATCCTTGCGGGTGAGCTGGATGACCGCGGCGTTCTCCGGGCTCAGCGGCGGCTGCGCGGGTGGGGCGGAGGCGGTCTGGTGGCCATTCGTGTCGGTCATGGGTTCACTCCGCGAGGAGGCGCTCGGCCTCCTCGACGATCTCGGCGATTCGGAAGGGTTTGCCGCGGACGCGGTTGTAGCCGACGGCGTCCACGAGGTACTTCGCCCGGATCAGCAGCGAGAGCTGGCCGAGGTTGACCTCGGGGATCAGCACCCGCCGATAGTTCCGGACGACGGCTTCGGTGTTGGCCGGGAACGGGTTCAGGTACCGCATTTGGGCATGGGCGACAGAGCGTCCATCGGCGTGGAGCTTCTCGACGGCGGACCGGATCGCGCCATAGGTCGAACCCCAACCGAGGATCAGCAGCTCTCCGCGTTCCGGCCCAAACACGTCGAGCGGCGGCACGTCGTCGGCAATCCCCGCGACCTTCGCCTGCCGCAGCAACTGCATCTGGTGGTGGTTGTCCGGGTCGTAGCTGACGTTGCCCGTGACGTCGGCCTTCTCGAGGCCACCGATCCGATGCTCCAGCCCCGCCGTGCCGGGCACCGCCCACGGTCGTGCCAGCGTCTGGGGATCGCGCTGGTAGGGCCGGTACGTGGCCGGATCCGTGGCGTTCTGGACCGAGATGTCCGGCAGGTCCGCGACATCCGGGATCCGCCACGGCTCCGAGCCGGTCGCCAGGAACGCATCCGACAGGTAGACGACCGGGGTCATGTACTTGAGCGCCAGCCGGCAGGCTTCGATCGCATAGTCAAAGCATTCGCCCGGCGTGGCGGGCGCCACGATCGGTAACGGCGAGTCCGAGTTTCGCCCGAACATCACCTGGAGCAGGTCCGCCTGCTCGTTCTTGGTGGGCATGCCGGTCGAGGGCCCGGCGCGTTGGACGTCGATCACGACGAGCGGGAGCTCGACCATCACGGCCAGACCCATCGCCTCCGTCTTGAGCGCGATCCCGGGGCCGGACGAGGCGGTCATCGCCAGCGCCCCACCGTAGGAGGCTCCGATCGCCGCCCCAATGGCCGCGATCTCGTCTTCGGCCTGGAACGTCTTCACGCCAAAGGCCTTGTACCCGGAGAGCTGGTGGAGGATGTCCGAGGCGGGCGTGATCGGGTAGCTCCCGTAGAACAGCTGCCGCTCCGCGAGCTTCGAGGCAGCGAGGAACCCGAGCGCGGCGGCCTCGTTGCCGGTGATGTTCCGGTAGGTCCCGGGATCGAGCTTGGCCGGCTTGACCCGGTAGTGGGTGTGGAACGCCTCGGTCGTCTCGCCGAAGGCGTAGCCGGCCTTGAGCGCGCGCTTGTTGGCGTCGGCGACGATCGGACGCGCGCCAAACTTCGAATCGATCCAGCTGATCGTCGGGTCCATGCTCCGCTCGTAGAGCCAGAACATGAGGCCCAGCGCGAAGAAGTTCTTGGTCAGGTCCTTCTGCTTCGAGGTCATCTCCAGGCCGTCGAGCGAACGCTCATTGAGCGTTGAGATTGGGATCTCGAACACCGTGTACGGCTTGAGCGAGCCGTCGGTCAGGGGGTTGCTTGCGTACGCCGCCTTGTTCAGGTTGGCCTGCGTGAACGCATCGCTGTTGACGATCAGGGCGCCACCCGCCGGCAGGTCGCCGATGTTGGTCTTGAGCGCTGCCGGGTTCATCGCCACGAGCACGTCGGGCTGGTCGCCCGGGGTGTGGATGTCCGATGAGGAGAAGCTGATCTGGAAGCCGGAGACCCCGGGCAGGGACCCGGCCGGCGCACGGATCTCCGCGGGGAAGTCGGGCAAGGTGCTGATGTCGTTGCCGAAGACGGCGGCCGTTCGCGTGAACTGCGTGCCGGTGAGCTGCATGCCGTCGCCGGAATCGCCGGCAAACCGGATGGTGACTCGTTCGAGCTCCTCGATATCCGGGCCGCGCTCGGGTGCCTCGATGTCGGTCATCCGCCTTCGGGTGCCTTCATGCGCTGGTGCGGCCGCGGCGGCAGGTTGAGGAG
Organism: uncultured Chloroflexia bacterium; assembly: GCA_963809045.1. Taxonomy (GTDB): domain Bacteria; phylum Chloroflexota; class Limnocylindria; order Limnocylindrales; family CSP1-4; genus SPCO01. The sequence goes on along the minus strand of CAWEHW010000004.1, from coordinate 647,593 downwards.
CTCCTCGGGGAACGACTCCGCGAGGTACTTGATGATGTCGGCCTGTCGGACGACCCCGACGAGGTTGCCGGCTTCGTCGACGAGCGGCACATTCCGGTAGCGACCCGTCTGCATCAGGACGATCGCGTCGCGGATCGTGTCGTCGAGGTCGAGCGTGCGGGGCTGGGTCGTCATCAGGTGCTCGACGGGCTGGGCAAGGTCCACGCTCCCGGCCACGATCCGGCCAAAGATGTCGCGCTCCGTCAGGACGCCCGTCAACCGGCCGCCCGAGTCGCAGACGAACACCGAATCACCCGTCCCGGTCCGCTGGATGGCGCGGACGCACTCCGCCAGCGGCGTCCCCGGGAGCACGGTCACGGGTTGGCGTCGGCTCAGGACGCGCAGCCGTTCCTCGGTCAATGACGGGACGCGGCGCGCGACAGCAGCTTCGGTGATGTCGCTCACCACGCAAGTGTACTGGTAGCCTCCCGCGGATGGATCGCCGCCGCCTGGTCGGGGTCGCCCTGATCCTGGCCTCCGCTGCAGGCTTCGGGTCGGGGTCGTTGTTCGCGCAGCCGGTCTATGCAGCCGGGGTCGACTGGCTCGTGCTGTCCGCGTGGCGGTTCCTGTTCGGGGCGACGCTGGCCTGGGGCTGGTTGCTGCTTTCGCCTGGCCGACGGCGCGGGCTTCGGGCGCTCGACCGGCGATCCGTGATCGCAGCCGTCGCACTGGGTGTCCTCTACGTCGGCAACTCGGGGAGCTATTACGCCGGGCTGGAAACGGTGTCGCCCTCCCTGGCCGCGCTGATCGTGTACATCTACCCGGCCCTCGTGGCGGTGTTCTCGCTCCGGTTCGGACGGCGTCTCGAGGGCCGGCGGGCGTGGCTCGCGCTGGCCCTGGCGCTGGCCGGCGTCGCCCTGTCCGTCGGCGGCATCGATCCAGCCAAGGCGCCGCCATTGCTCGGGTTGCTCCTGGTCATCGTCTCGCCGGTCATCTATTCGATCTGGATCGTCCTGTCCGCCCGCCTGGCCGGCGAACGCAAGGATTCCGTCGGGGAGCTCGCGGACGATGGCGCGGCGGCCGCGCCCGCGGCGGCGTTGATGATCAGCACCACGGCCGTGGTCTACTGGGTTGGGGCCCTCGCCGGCGGGCGGCCGGTCCTGCCCGGCGCCATCCCGTCGGAGGCGTGGTTCGGCCTGCTCGGGGTAGGTGTCCTCTCGACGTTCGTGGCCATCCAGACGTTCTACGCCGGCGCGCAGCGGATCGGTGCTGCGCAGGCGGCATTGATCAGCACGGTGGAGCCGATCTGGACGATCGCCCTGGCCGCGATCCTGTTCGGGGTCGGGCTGACGCCGGTCCAGCTGGCCGGCGGCGGGCTGATCCTGTTCGCGGTCGTGGTTGCCCAGACAGGGCCCGAGGCGTCCAGAGCTCGCCGGCCCGCCGTGCGGGTGGCCGACGCCTAGCCGCTGCGGGCGGCCTGCACCATCGCCCGGGCACCCTGGGCCACGAAGGCGTCGTCAGAGCCCAGGGCGATGAACCGGAAACCGAGGTCGATGTGGCGTGGCAGCGTGGTGATGTCACGGAGCAGGATTCCGGTCGCCTTGCCTGCGGCGGTTGCCGCTGCGACCACGGTTTCGAGCGCCGCCAGGTAGAGGGGCGAGGTGAACTGCCCGGGGACCCCGAGGCTGTGCGACAGGTCCGCAGGCCCGACGAAGAGGACGTCGGCGCCGTCGAGAGCGGCGATCTCCGCGGCTCGGTCGACCGCGCTCGGCGACTCGATCTGGATGATCCCGACGATGTGCTCGTTGATCCCCCGGATGTCGGCGTGGCCGCGTTCGCCGAGACCGGCGCCACGCGTGGACAGCGCGACGCCCCGCACGCCGTCCGGCGGGTACCGCATGAACGAGATGGCCTCCGCTGCCTGCTCCGGCACGTCGACCCGCGGGATCATCAGGCCGTGTGCCCCGAGGTCCAGCGCGCGCCCGATCCGCAGGCGTTCGGCCGATTGCGGTCGGACCATCGCGGCCGTGGTTGTCGTCCCGATCGCGAGGAGGCTGGCCAGAAGGTCCGATTCGCTCCCCGGACCGTGTTCGAGGTCGACGATGACCCAGTCGAAACCGGCCCGCGCACAGATCTCGGCGGCGACCGGGGACGCCAGACCCAGGAACGTGCCGAACAACGTTTCGCCGGCGTGGATTCGGCGCCGGAAGTCCGTGAAGCCGGGGACGGGCGCCCATGTCTCGGCCGATCGTTCTGCCACGCGCGAATGATGCGCCGTGTCGGCGCGATGGTGTTGCCGCTACGACCCGTCGACGCTCAACGGGCTACGGCCCGTTGGTGAGGCCAGTCGTGTCGACGACCTCGAGGTCGCGCCCGGTGACCACGTCGAGCTCGTGGAGGATGTCGTCGTCGAACCGCGGGTCGCTGACGCCGGTGATGTACCAGGGCGAGCCGTTGTCGGCGAGGATCATCCCGTACTTCTTCAGGGCCTCGGCGATGACCCTGCGCGGTCGGCGACAACCCCGACGTATCGAACGATGCCTTGAGCCGCACGCGCACGCCCATCGGCGGCAGGGCGAGGGAGGACGACGAGCTCGCGTAGTGGCGCGCCGGGTAGATGTAGGCGCGTCGTGTCTGCGGGGCGGTGAACCGGAGGGCGTGCAGGATCGCCCCGGCGGCCACCTCGTCGTAGCGGACCAGCCCGGGGAGGATCGGCAGACCCGCGGCGTCGGCGCTGGTCCAGCCGGCCGGCCGAAGCGCGTTCGAACGGAGGTCCCAGGTCGCGCCGCTGCCGGCCGCCCAGCCAGCCACCCTCCTGGCGGGCGTCGAACAGCTCGTACAAGCGGCAGGCGTCCTTGTCGACCATCAGGATGTGGCGATCGGAGCCACCCTCGATCTTGGGGCTCGATGGGATCGGGTAGCCGACCTGGTCGGACTCGTCGTCATAGTCGAATGCCACCGTTGAGCGCGGCGTGGTCGACGTCACGATGTTGTACGGGATCCCGTAGCCGGCGTACGAGCCGAAGTCCATGTGCAGCCCGCGATCGAGACCGATCGTGTTGATCAACGTCGCCGAGTCCGCCGCGACCGGGCGGTTGTCGACTCGGATGTTCCAGACGTTCGAGGCCGGGAAGACCGGGCAGTTCGGGGCGCCCGGGAGCGTCGGGGCGCCGCCGATCGGTGGGGTTGGCGTCGGAGCGGGCGTCGGCGTCGGTGTCGGCGTGGGCGTCGGTGTCGGTACCGGGGTCGGCGTCGGAGCGGGTGTGGGGCGGGGATGGGGTCGGCGCCGGTGTCGGCGTGGCTCCGGGCGTCGGGGTCGGACTCGGTCGCGGCGTCGGCGTCGGGCTCGGCTTCGGCGTCGGCTTCGGCTTTGGTCCGCGCGGGCGGCTCGCGGCCGACGTCGGGCTCGTCCCAGCCCGGTATTCGACGCCGTCGCTCCAGCCGTCACGATCCGTATCGGCGATGCGCGGCTTCGTGCCGAGGTTCTGCTCGGCTCGGTTGGTCAGGCCGTCGCGATCGGGGTTCTCACGCCCGTCCCACAACCCATCGCCGTCCGTGTCGACGCGCGATGGGTTCGTCCGCGACCAGGTTCGCTCAAAGGCATTGGTGAGGCCGTCGCGATCCGTGTCCACGGCGACCGCCGTGACCGGTGCCGCGACGGGACCCGCGAGCAGCACCACGAGGAGGGCGAGCGGCAAGAGACGCACCCGGCGGATTCGTGGATCCATGCCCTCAATCCTGCCGTCGCGCCGAAGCCGGTGGGAATGCCTCGGTCGTCCCGGTTGGGCCGAGTCCGTGGTCCGGTTCCGGGAGGCAACGGAACGGCACATTGAACCTATCCGCGGGTGGGACCATCTGTAGTGGGTGAAGCGCCCGATTCGGGCGCCGACTGGAGTACCGCCCATGCGGACGAGGCTGGTCGAACGGGCCCGGGATGGCGACGACGTCGCCTTCTCCGAGCTGGTCGACCTGGACGGCGACACTGTGCTACGCGCATCGCGTACCGGATCCTCCGGGACGCCGAGCGCGCCCAGGACGCCGTCCAGCAGGCATTCCTCCTCGCCTGGCGGGAGCTCCCGCGGCTCCGCGATCCGGAGCGCTTCTCGCCGTGGCTGTATCGGCTGCTCGTGAATGCCTGTTACGAGGAGCTGCGACGCCATCGGCGATGGGTTTCGCGCATCAGGGTGCTGCCGGTCGACGGACCGTCGCGGGCCCGACACCAATCGTCTCGGTCGACGACCGGGATACGCTCGATCGCGCGTTCCAGCGGCTTGACGCCGGAACACCGCGCGGTCTTCGTCCTGCACCACCACACGGGCCTCCCGCTGGCCGAGGTCGCCGAGCATCGTCGGCGTGCCCCTGGGCACCGTGAAGTCCCGTCTGCACTACGCAACCCGAATCCTGCGCGCGGCGATCGTCGCGGACAGCCAGATCGGAATCCACGGAGGCACGACTGGCATGACCACGCGCCGCGCGAGCCCGACGCGATCCTTGTCGCCTGGCTGGAGGAGGGGCCAACCGAGCTCCCCGAGACTACGCGGCGCGCGATCGCCGTCGCCACCCGAACGACCACCCAACACCGGCGTCCCCTGTGGGCGTCCCGGAGGAACCAGTCGATGAACCCGTTCTCACAGCTCGCGCTCGCTGGCGCTCGCGCTCGTCGCGATCGTCGGCGGCGGCGTCTATGTTCCTCTCGCGCCTGGCGGCTTAGGTCGGAGGGCCAGTCGACCGGCGTCCACGCCGCCATCGGCCCCGAGTAGCCTCAGGCGCACCCGTGCCGACGACCCGGACGACCTACTCGTCGGCAGGTTCGGCTACACGATCGACTTCCGCGGGAGGGCCTCGACGACCTGCCGAGCGAGCAGGACTGGCCAGCGGGGTTGGTCCCGACCCAGGCAGCAATCCTCGACCGGTTCGGTTCGACGCCGTCGGGGCACGACGCGTACTTGTCACCGATCGCGCCCATGCCCGACCGAGGGGATGTCCACGGCTGACCGGATGCTCGATACATCGACCGCAACTGGACGACCCCGGCGACTCGTGCGGTGGCCGCCCAGAGGACTCGGTCCTCACGTCGATGGCGGCGTGACGGGTCGTCAGGTCCAGACCGATCTGCGGTGGCGGCGCCGGCTAGCATGACCGAGATCGTCTTCGCCACCGAAGAAACGGCTGGTCATGCTCGGCGACACCGCCTCGTCGACGTGCTGCGCGTCGTCCAACTCCCGGCTGACCGTCACGCGAGCCAGGCGAGCTTCGACCGATCGCGTCGACGCGTCGTTCGCCGCTTTGCCGACCACTCTCGGCCGAATCGACACCGGCCGCACCAGGAACGGAACTGTTGATGCGTCACGTCACTCATTGCGTTGCCCTCCTGTTCAGCCTTGCCAGCCCCGCGGCCGCGGCCGAGCAGGTGCCGTTCAAGGGCACGCTGGACGCCGTGGACCGATCACGCGATTCAGCCGCCAGTGGTGTCCATCCTCGTCGACGGCACCGGCTACGCGACGCACGTCGCATCACAGCCGCTGCCAACCGGGATCGACGGCCGACGATTGGATCAGGGCCGACGCTGAACGGCAACACGATCCATCGGCCGAAAGCGCGCGGTAGGGCTGCGCCGATGGTGGCGGGCGACACGTCGACGGCGACCACGGGCGACGCACGGGCCGGATTGCGGTGGGCGGCCGGCGCTGCGACCGGAGTCGTGTTCACGCACGGTGACCGTGGCTGGGTCGATCACCGGCTGACACGGTCGCTCGTGGACGATCTGCTCGCCGAGGGTCCGCCTGCCAGGCACTAGCTCGGCCGTATCCGTGGTTCAGTCCGGGAACGCCTCCGGCCCTCGCTCCGCGAGTTCGCGCGCCTCGCCGGCCGCGGCCTCGCCTTCGGGCGGCAGCCAGCTGATACGGATAGGCGGGGTCGTCCAGCTCCGCGGCCTGGCGCGTGATCCGGAGCGGGTGGAACGTGTCCACCATCACCGCCAGCTCCTCGGTCGCTTCCTTGCCGATGGAGGCTTCCGCCGTCCCGGGATGCGGACCATGCGGGATCCCGGCCGGGTGGAGCGTGAACGAGGCGATGTCCACGCCGCGGCGGCTCATGAAGTTGCCGGCGACGTAATAGATGACCTCGTCGCTGTTGATGTTCGAGTGGTTGTACGGCGCCGGGATCGCCAGCGGGTGATAGTCGAACTTGCGCGGCACGAACGAGCAGACCACGAAGTTTCGCGCCTGGAACGTCTGGTGGACCGGCGGCGGCTGGTGGACGCGTCCCGTGATCGGCTGGAAGTCGCCGATGTTGAACCGGAACGGCCAGAGATAGCCATCCCAGCCGACGACGTCGAACGGGTGGTGCCGGTAGTGGTACGCCGTGATCCGATCCGACGAGCGGACGTGGATCACGAACTCGCCCTCTTCGGCGCGCGGCTCGGCGAACTCCGGCGCGTGCAGGTCGCGCTGGCTGTACGGCGAATGCTCGAGGAGCTGGCCGTAGTCGTTCCGGTACCGCTTCGGCGGCTCGATCACCGACGGCGCTTCCAGGTACAGCATTCGCTGGTCGGACCCGGCGTCCGGCTCGAGGCGCCAGGTCGTCCCGATCGGGAGGACCAGGTAGTCGCCCGGCCCGTAGCGAAGGGAACCGAAGATCGTGTCGCAGACGCCGCTCCCCTCGTGGACGAAGAGCATCTCGTCGGCGATCCCGTTTCGGTAGAAGCGTGCCGTCGGGCATCGGCTTCGGCGGGCCGGACGACACCGAAGACGACGTCGTTGTTGAAGTAGAGCGGCACGCGTCCGGAGATGACATCGCCACGTGGCGGGAGGGCGCCGGTCTTCGTCAGCCGGTGACGGTGCAGCCCGTCGTCGGCCGCCTCGAGCTCGATCCGGCTGCCCGGTTCGATCCGGTTCGTCTGGGTCGGCGGCGTCCGGTGGTAGAGCAACGAGCTGCGACCGGTGAACCCCTCCATCCCGAACAGCTCCTCGGCATAGAGCGAGCCGTCCGGCGCCCGGAGCTGCGTGTGGCGCTGCTGCGGGATGCTGCCGCGGGCGACGTAGTACATGCCGACTGGCCTCCTCGGTCGAGGAGGCCAGTCTAGGTCGGTCGCGGCATGGCGAGCCGATCAGGGCTCGTGCCCGGAACGTCGGCGAGAACAGGATCCCCCGGACGAACCGCTCAACCAAGGAGCTCCCGCCGGAGATCGGCGTCAGCTTGAGATCCTTTCCGGTCCACTCCACGCGGTAGCGCTGCGTCCCGCAGCACGGGATCTGGAAAGCGACGGTGTCCGCATCGATCGTAGACAAACCCCACGCCTCCTCCGGGTCGCGCGGCCCGCCATCGCGTGTGATGTGCATCGTCATCTGGTCGTCAGCTACGGTGAAGCTCACCTCGAGCATTTGATAGCCAAGGACCGCGAGTACATCGCGGAGCACGGAATCCTTCTCCTCGGCTCGTGGTCTCTGCTCACTGGCCAACGCGGCCTCGATGTCGGCCACCGGGATCGAATCGTCGACGTACGTGCCATCCGGGATTGGTGGCGTGATCGTGGCCATCGGGACGCTAACGGTCAGCGCGCTGCCGATCCGGGCCGATCGTTCCGGGGGCGATCCGGTCGATCGCGCTGGTCGTGCGTCGCAGGCCTCATCGCCGTGGGAACGCGTCGGATCGGCTGGGGCTCGACCTCGGCCTGCACGGCGCGGCCTGATGCTCACATCGTCGGTGCGTTCGTCGTTCTGCGGACTCGCCTGCGGTCCTGCTCGAGGGTGTCATCGCGCCTGCTCCAGCGCCGTTCATCGTTGACAGGCCTCGACCTCATCGAGCAGCGGGTCAGGGACGTTTTCGCCGGATCGTCCGCGGCACCCGGGCAGCTCGCGATCGGACTCATCCTCGGCGTTGCCCTGCTCGCGGCGGCGGCGCTCTTCTACGCGATGTTGGTGATGGCCCCGCGCGAGCTCGCCGCGCCCGAGCCACAACCAGGTGTCTGGCTCGCCATTGGTTCCTGCTCTTTCTCGCTGACCGCGGTGATCGCCGCCGGGGGCTGGCTGCTGCTTTAGGCGGAACGCGAGCAACTGCCCGGTCGCGTCGCGTGCACCTAAAGGCGATCCGTCAGCTCAGGGCCCGAAATAAAGGAGCTGGCGCGCCAAAGATCCCGAGAACCCCTGATGGCACGGTCCCTGGGCGCCTCTACGGTGGACACATCGCGAAACAGAGAACGCGACAGAGAAACCGAGAGAGGACCAGAACGATGTTTTCAGAGATCGACTTCCAGACCACCGCCCAGGATCGTCAGGCCACCCTTCTGGCCGAGGCGTCGGATCGCCGGATGGCCCGCGTCAGCGTGGAACGGCCCAGCGAGCCGGTCCAGGCGACGAACCGCCTGCAGACCCTGCTCCGGCGCATCGCCGGCGCACCGACCTTCGCCTGAACGGTCGAGGAGCACCGGGAACAGGCCGAGGCTCACGTACCATGGAGCGCGTGGCGACGCGCGTCTCGAGCCCGCTCTTCATCGGGCGACAATCCGAACTCGACACGCTGACCGACGCCGTCGCCGAGGCGGCGAACGGGCGAGCCGGCGTCACGCTCCTCGGGGGCGACGCAGGCATCGGCAAGACCAGGCTCGTCATGGAGATCGCCGATCGAGCGCGCCAGGACGGCGCCCTCGTGCTCCAGGGCGGATGCATCTCGCTGGGTGACGGTGGCGAGCTGCCGTTCGCGCCGATCGTCGAGGCGCTCAGGGGGCTGCCGGCCCTCCTCGCGGAGAACCCCAGCGGCACGTTCGGGCGGATCGACGACCTTCGCTCGCCCGCTACGGCCGACCTTGGGCGGCTGATCCCGGAGCTTGGTTCCTCGCTTGGCGCCGAACAGGGGACGTTCGATCGCCCGGAATGGGTCCAGGCCCGGATCTTCGAGGGACTGCTGTCATTGCTGCGCGCGCTCGGGGAGTGGGCGCCGGTCCTGCTGATCCTCGAGGACCTGCATTGGGCGGATGGCTCGACGCGGGACGTCACGTCCTTCCTCGCGCGCAATGCCCGCACGGAGCGGCTGCTCGTCATCGGCACGTACCGCACGGACGAGCTCAACCGCCGCCATCCGCTCCGGCCGTGGCTCGCCGAGATGGAGCGGCTGCCACGGGTCCAGCGGATCGAGCTGGCCCGGTTTGGCCGATCAGAGCTCGAAGCGCAGATGGCGGCGATCCTCGATCACGTCCCGCGGCGGCGCTCATCGAAACCGTCGCGCGTCGCACCGACGGCAACCCGTTCTTCGTCGAGGAGCTGCTGGCGTCCGGCGCGGACGAACCCGGCCGCGGCTTGCCACAAACCCTGCGAGACGTGCTGCTGACGAGGGTCACCGCGCTCTCCGACGAAGCGCAGCGGCTCCTTGGGGTCGCCTCGGTCGCCGGTCGCGCCGTCGATTCGGACCTTCTCGCAACGGTGTCCGGGGCTGCTGAGTCCGCGATGGAAGAGGCCGTGCGAGACGCGATGGCCGCCCAGATCCTGGTCGCCGACACGGCGTCGCACGGCGGTGCCTATCGATTCCGCCACGCGCTGCTCGCCGAAGCCGTCTACGACGACCTCCTGCCATCGGAGCGACGACGGCTCCATGCCGCCTACGCCGCCGCACTCGAGGCACGACCGACGCCCGAGAGCGCCGAGGGCGCAAGCCATCTCTCCGCCCTGGCGCATCACGCCTCCGCAGCGCACGAGCCCGTCCGGGCCCTGCGCGCGTGGGTCGCCGCGGCCCGGGCGGCGTCGGGCGCCTTCGGGTTCGCCGAGTCGACCCGGGCCTACGAGCGGGCGATCGACCTGTGGGATGCCGTACCGGCCGATGATCGCCCGATGGGCGTTGACCCCGCGGCGCTGTACGACGAGGCCGCGCTCGCCTCGATGGTCTCCGGTCGCCCCGATCGAGCGGTCGATTTCGCGCGCATGGCGACCAACCTCATGGACCGCGGGCGCGAACCCGAACGCTGGGCCGCCGCCAACGTGCGCCTTGCGCGAGCGTTGTGGGTCTCGGGCACGATGAACGAGGGCCTGGCGATCCTCAGGTCAACCGCCGACGCCCTCGAAGGGATCGAGCCCTCGCCGGAACAGGCACGCGTCCTGGCTGCGCTGGCCGGCGCGCACATGCTCCGAGGGGATCATTCCAAGGCGATCCCCGTGGCCGAGCAGGCGATCGCCCTCGCGCGAAAGGTCGGCTCCAGGATCGCCGAGGCACACGCCCTCAACACGCTGGGTGTCAGCACGGTGCTGATCGGGCGCTCGGAGGAAGGCCTGCGGCTGACGCGCGAGGCGTTCGAGCTGACCAGGACGATCGAGGACGCCTACGACGACATCGGCCGGAGCTACGCGAACATGACGTCCACGCTCCTGATCGCGGGTCAACCGGCGGAGAGCCTCGAGCGAGCGCGCGAGGGGATCGCCTGGGCGAAATCCGTCGGCGCGTCGGGCGGGTATGGACGGTTCATCACCGGGAACGCGGCCGATGCCGCCATCAAGCTGGGTCGCTGGGACGAAGCCGAGGACCTGGTGGACGACCTGCTCATGCAGGATGCCGTCGGGGTCAATCGCATGGGCACGATCGCCGTGGCCGGTCCGTTCCTGGCTCGCCGGGGTCGGCTCGATGCCGCCGGTGAGCTCCTGGCAGAAGGCCGGACGCTGGTCGAGCCGCTCCAGGAAGCCCAGTTCACCGCGCCGATCTTCGTCGGCCTCGTCGAGCTCGCCCTGGTCCGTGCCGATACGGCCGAAGCATCTGCACTCGCGACCGAGGGGCTGGATCGACTGCGGCGAACCGAGGACCGCTACTACGTTGCGGAGCTCCTGACCATCGGCGCCCGGGCCGAAGCGGACGCTGCCGAGATCGCACGGGCCAGGCGGGATCCTGCGGCGGCGGACGCGGCCGCCACCAGGGCGACGACGTACGCCGAGACCCTTGACGCGATCGTCAATGAATCGGCCGGCTCGGATGCGTTCGGTGGGTGGCTGGCGGCGGTTGCGACGGTCGCGTCCGCGGAGGCGGCCCGGGCGAGTGGGACGTCCGAGCCCGGAAGGCTGGCGAACCGCCGGCGGCGCGGGGCCACGATGGCGGTATCTGGATGATGGCGTACACGCGCTACCGGCTGGGGGAGGCCCTGCTGGCGGCCCACGCACCACGACGTGAGGCAGAGGCCGCGTTGTCAGAGGCCTTCGCGGTCGCAACGCAGCTCTCGGCGACCCCGCTGCTCGGCTGGATCGAAGCCCTGGCGCGCCGGGCTCGCGTGTCGATCGAGCCCGTGACGAGCCCGCCTGCCCCATCCGAGGTCGACCAGCCGGCGGCCGATGACCACGGGCTCACGACACGCGAACGCGAAGTCCTGGCGCTCGTCGCCGAGGGCTACACCAACCGCCGCATCGCCGAGACGCTGTTCATCAGCGAGAGCACGGCCGGCGTCCACGTGTCGAACATCCTGGGCAAGCTCGGGGTTGCCAGCCGGACGGAGGCCGCGGCGGTCGCGGCACGGCTCGCGATCAAGGGCTGACGCGTCGCCGTCGGCTGCGGGAGGTCAGTCCGCGCCGGTCGTGGCGCTGCGGCGTTCGAGCAGCACGACGTCGCGCCATCGCCCGGCCGCATCGCGACCAACCCGCTGGTGCACGCCCACCCGGCGAAACCCGACCGATTCGTGGAGCGCGAGGCTCGCCCCGTTGTCGGCCAGGACGCCGGCGAGCAGGGTCCAGAGCCCGACGGCCTCCGAGGCCGGGATCAACGCCTCGAGCAACGCCCGGCCGACGCCCTGACCACGCGCATCCGCGGCGACATACACGCTCTCCCAGGCAACGCCCGCGTAGACACGACGGGACGAGTACGCCGTGAGGGCCGTCCAGCCCAGGATCGGCCCCGCACCTTCGGTCCGGGCCACGAGTCGACAGTCGCGACGATGCGACCGATCGAAATGACTGAAGTCCGGCGGCTCGCGCTCGAGCGTGGCGTCGCCCGTGGCAATCCCCTCGGCGTGGATCCGCTTCACGTCGGCCCAGTCGTCGGCCTGCATCAGGTCGATGCGGACGGACCTGGTCACGAGCGCACCGTCGCCATCCCGGGTCGGGCCACGATCGGGTTGCGAAGGGCACCGAGCCGGTCGATCCGAAGCTCGACGGCATCGCCCGGCTCGAGATAGCGGCCGAGGGTGGCGTCCTTGACCTCCAGGAGACAGCCGCTCCCAACGGTGCCGCTGCCGATCAGGTCGCCCGGGCGCAACCGCGTGTCGGCGGACGCGCGCGCGAGCATCTCGCCGAACGAGAACTGGGCGTCGGCCCACCGACCGCGGCTCGTTTCGGTGCCGTTCACCCACGCGGTCATGGCCAGGTCGTAGCCCGTGCCGAGGCGGGCATCGGCGAGCTCGTCCGGCGTCACGAGGTACGGGCCGAATGCGCTGGCGAAGTCCTTGCCCTTGGCCGGCCCCAGGCGCACGACCGTCTCCTCGCGCTGGAGGTCGCGCGCCGACCAGTCGTTGAAGATCGTGTAGCCACCGATCGCCTCTTCCGCCCGATCGGCCGGCAGGTCGACGACGGCCGTGTCGACGACGGCCGCAACCTCGAGCTCGTAGTCGAGCTCGACTGAAGCTCCGGGGCTCCAGATCGGGTCGTCCGGTCCGCGGATCTCGGACACGTTGCTGAAATAGAAGATCGGCAACCGATACCAGGTCTCGGGGACCTCGCCGCCCCGTCGCTCCCACATCGTCCGGACGTGACCCTCGAACGCGTAGAAGTCGCGCAACGACGGCGGACGGAGGACCGGCGCGCCGAACGACAGCCCTGCCGCGTCGAGGAGCCCGTCATCGTCGGGGTCGCGCGGCTCGAACCGTTCGACGAGCTCGCGGAGCGTCTCGATGCGCAGCCCGCGCGCCAGCAGGTCGTCGAGTGTCGTGATGGCCTGGCGGTGAAGCGACGAGTTGTGCGCCAGCCGGGGATCCGCAGACAGCGACCGCCGGCGCGCGACCTCCAGGTCGAGCCAGCGGATCGGCGCATCGCCGCCATCGAGTGCCGCCGCGAGACGCCACGGATCGCCCGCCGGGCCATGCCGCTCGCGAACGTGCGCGATCTTCATCGGATCAGAACGGCTTGAGCTCCATCAGCCAGACCAGGATCGCGAGCGCGACGATCCCGAGGGTCGCGAGCAGCCCCGGACGAAGCGCTTCCTGTGCGGCGCGGACCTCCGCCTCCGTGCCCGGCCGAGGTGTCTCGCCTTTCTTGTCGGCGCGGCTGGGAATGCCGAGCGTCTTGCGAAGGGCGCTCATCGGGTTGGCGCCAATCGGCGTCATCACGCCGAAGATCACCACCACGACGCCGATCGACGCCCATGGCCAGAGCCGGCTGAAATGACCGCCCATGACGGCCGCGACGATGCCCAGCACCACCGCAAGGATGAGCCCGACGCCCGCCACGGCGAGGGACGCGGAGGACAGGTCGAGCACCGCGGCCAGCCTGGCCCTGTCGGGTTCGCGCTTCGCCTGGAACATGGCGAACGCCGACGTTCCATGCGCTCCGAACGCGACGACCACGAAGAACACGTGGGCGACCACGACCCATGGGTAGAAGTCCATCGCTCAGCCCTCCCAAGACGACATCGATCGGCAGATGGTACGTGGCGCTGTTCGTGCGTTTTCGCCGTCTGGACACGAAACAGGCCTGCCAGCGGAGCCGGCAGGCCTGTCGATTGTGTGGGGATGGCGCGGCCTAGAGGCCCGCTCCGTCCGCTCGTTCCGTGCCGTTCACCAGGAGGCTGTAGGGCGCATACACGTTCGTCCCTTCGTCCGCAAGGACAGCCGAGACGATCGCCACGACGTTGGAGCTGCCGGCGAGCGCCGCCAGGTCCTCGGCCGTGAGCGTGTACTCGTGGTCATTGCCGAGCGTGGGGCGCACCACAACGACGGAGCCGCCGCTGGTGATGTCCCCGAACTCGTCGACCGTGCCCGTGTACCCGACGAACTGGAGGATGAAGTCCAGTGCGAGCGGCGCGTAGAACGTCTGGTTGTTCCAGTCGGTCAGGTCCTCTGGAGAGGCGTCCACCGCGACACCATCGAGCGTGACGTTCTTGACGTGCCAGCCGTCGAATTCCACGCTCGCGTCGGACATGAGCCGGAAGGAGAGGAGGGTGGTCCCAGCGGGGAGGGTGCACGTGGCGTGCACCGGTTCCGCGGCCGTTCCCACGGATCCTTCGCCAGTTTCGTCAGGTCCGGTGAACCCGGGCATCTGCGACGAGATCCTGGGGTCGGCCTGCGCGTTGTGTTCGCTGGTCGTTCCAGTGCAGGCGACGGACGTGAACGTCGCGCCGCCATCAGTCGAGACCTGGACAAAGCCGAAGTCCCAGCCTAGCTCGGTCTGGTACCAGTGGTCGAATTCGAGTGTGCCGGCGCCGGTGATCGTCACCTCACGGGTGATGTCGACGTCCGCGTTGCTCGCGTAGTGGTCCGTGTCCGGCACGTCCGGGTTCGTCCAGTACCCGTCCGCGTCGACGACCCACTCCGGGCCACCGGGGAAGACGAACTCCTCGGCCCCGTTGAATTCGACGCTGGTCAGCCCGGATCCGTCGCCCAGCGGCAGGTAGTCCGAGCCCCACGGTGGAGCGCCCGGCGTGCTGTATGCGTCTTCGCTCCAGAAGATCGTGGCTTCAGTCGCGTCGTTCTGGAGGGCGGCAGCATCGGCACCGGTCACGGACGCGCCGTTGTCGATGAAGCCGTCGACCAACGCCGATACGACGATGTCGGTGAACAGTGACAGGAACGTGTCTGACGAGCCGCCTGCAGCCAGCGTGGCGTTGAGCCCGTCGATCCCGTTCTCCGTGTTGTGATGCCAGGCCGTGAAGAAGTCCTGGTCATACCCCTGGCTCTGCAGGTAGGTCATGAAGTAGAACGCGAACCCGTAGTCCTCGAAGATCTCGGCGGGGTTCGGCTGGTCTTCCCAGAGGGTCAGGCTGTTCTCCGGCCCGGTGGCCGAGGGGATCGGGTTCCACTCCGGATGGGCGACGCTCAGCCAGCCGAGGAAGCCCTGGGTGTGGGTCTCAGCACCCTGCTCGTCGATATGCAGCGATGGATCGGCGTAGCCGGTGAGGATCTCCGCGAAGTCGGCCATGCCTTCGTTGACCCAGTTGAGCTCGTCGGGATCGTAGTCGGCATGGATGAGGTGCTGGTACTCGTGCGCGAGCGTGCCCTCGAACAGGAACGGTCGCGCGGGCGAGTTGATGCATGGGTCCTCGGACGGATTGTGAACGGGGTTCTCGCCCGTCCGTGCGATCCAGTCGTACGAGTCGAGCGTGATGACGTTCCGGTCGTGGTAGAAGTCGAACGCTCCGGTGAAGAACCCGCCGATCCGCGGCAGCGAGCTGGCGTTGTCGGTGTCGTAGAAGTTGTCGTCACGGACGTTGTCCACGAGGATCACATCGCGGCCCTGGTTGTTCTTGTAGGCGTTGTGATTGAAGTTGAATGGCGGCCCGAGCAACGCGCCGTTGTCGCCGGTGCGCTTGATCGGCTCGCCAAACCAATCGGTGTCCGTCGGGCGGATGTTCGTCTGGAACTCACCAAGGAGGTAGGCAACCTGAGCGTCGGAGACCTCGACGCGGGCCGGGTCGTCGTTCCGGCAGTCCCCTTCCGGGTACGACAGGTCGACCGCGGTCCAGAGCTCCGCGGACTTGCTCGTCCCGCGAAGCACGAAGTCCTTCAGGTAGAAGCCGGCGGTGTCATCGAGCGCTAGCCAGGTTCGGACGTCGCCGATCTTTGGCGGTCGGTTGGTGTTGGCGCTTGCCTGGGGCGGCAGCGCCCTGGCGGCGGCGTCGCCGATCCGAACACCGGTGCCACGGAGATCCTTCCGAATCTCCTTTGTGTCCTCGTTGGAACGCACAGGGTCCGCCGCTTGCACGAGCACGGCGCCCTGCGCGAGCAGCATGGACGCGAGCAGCGTCGCCGTGAGCAAGGCGCCCACGCGGGCGCCTGTTGACTTCCCAGTCATCGGTCCTCCTCCCAGCCAGGCTGGGTGACGAATGGCGGAGCGCTCGTCGGCCACGCGTTACAGGCGAAAGCCGAGTGGGCGGCGTGTGGCGTCGAACCTGCCACCGCGACCCGGGGATCCACGCTCCGGGTGGGTTGGACGCCCAGAGTGCCAGCGACCTCCGCGGAATTCCACGGTTTCGGCTCGTTTGCAACAAGGCCGCAACACTCGGTGCGTCGGCGCACCACGTGGGGTCTGGTTGGTTGCGTACCAGTTACGTGCGGTTTATGGTGCCTTCACCCCAAGTCTTGCCCTCGGCTTTCCGCCCCAGGTTCCGCGGCGCCGACCACGGCAAGCCCCGTACCGCAGGAGGTGCCCGCACGTCACGATCACTGTTTTGTGCTGACCAGGAGGACTAGCTCAGCCAACGTAGTGACGCAATCCCCCCCACAAACGGGAGACACCATTGAAGACACTTCGCAGGATGTTGGTGCTGGGCGCCAGCATCATCCTCGTGATGTCCATGGCCGGTACATCGGCCGGAGTCGCGCTCGTGGCCGACGGAGGATCTGGCTCGCGAGAGGCCAGCTCGGCCGGCATCCCCTACTACATCAATTACGTCGCTCCGCGCGCAGAGCGCCAGACTGACGGGCAGGAAGTCGTCGGCGAGGGGGGCGTTGCGCGCCCCGCGAACGCGTCCGCTTCGGCCCTCGAGCAGGCGCTGGCCATCGATGCCAAGTTCGCAGGTGGCAATCCGCGCGAGGCTCGACAGCTGGCCAAGATCGAGGCCAGGGCGATCAAGGAGAAGAAGAACCCGCGCGAGTTCAAGCAGGCAGAGGGCACCCAGGAAGCAAAGCTCCTGACCATCCTCGTCGAGTTCAGTGATGCCGCCAACGACGATTTCAGTGGCGTCACGGTTCCCGAGACGGTCTTCGAGAGTCGCGAATGTGTTGACGGGACCGTCCAGAACGGGCCGCAACACAACAGCATCCCCGACCCGAGGAACGCTTCGCACCCTGACAACAACACCATGTGGGTGCCGGACTTCTCGCCCGAGCACTTCAACAAGATGCTCTACACGGACGAAGGCATCACCGACCGCATTCGCACGGATCTGACTGGTCCCGACGGAGAGGCGGGCATCGATATCTCCGGCTTCACGATGAAGCGCATGTACGAGGAGATGTCGAAGGGCGCCTACACGGTCAATGGTGCGGCGACCCCCTGGGTGACGGTCCCGCATTCAGAGGCCTGGTACGGCGCGTCCCGCTGCATCCTCAACCCTGCGACCGGCGAGTTTGAAGCGCCGATCCCGCAGGCGATGCAGGGCCACCCGGACAATCCCGGCGGCGCGAGCAGCCTTGGCCCCGACGCCGTGAACGCCCTGGCCCTGGCTGATCCCGCGTTCCCGTGGGCCGACTACGACATCGAAGACCAAGGTGATGCTGACGGTGACCTCGATTTCCTCGAGCCCGACGGCATCGTGGACCACCTCGTGCTGGTGCACGCCGGCGAAGACAAGTCCGGCGGCGGCGGGGCACAGGGCGTATATGCGATCTGGGCCCACTCGTCGACCATTCCTGGGGCCGGCTACACCATCCCGGGAACCGAATTCAGGATCGCGAACTACATCGTCCAGCCGGAAGACTCCGGCGTCGGTGTGTTCGCCCACGAGTATGGCCACGACCTTGGCCTTCCGGACCTCTACGACACCTCCGGCGGTGGCGACTCAGACGTCGATTTCTGGGACCTGATGGCCTCCGGATCGCACAGCGGTCCCATCTTCCAGTCGATGCCGGCTCACATGGGCATCTGGGACAAGTGGGTCCTCGGCTGGGCCGATCCACTGATGGTCAACCCTGGCGCCGGGACGACGGACGTCGAGGTCGGCCAGACGTCACGAACCCCTCTCGGCACCGAAGATGGAATCAAGATCAACCTGCCGCCCAAGGTGATCACAACCGCCGTCCCGCACAGCGGAGCGAGCATGTGGTTCGGCGGCAGTGACCAGGACTGGGCAGACGTCAAGCTGGCCCGGACCATCGACGTGCCCGACAGCCCAACCGCTCGGTTCACACTGTGGAACAACTACGTCATCGAGGCCGACTGGGACTTCGGGTTCATCGAGGTCTCGACTGATGACGGAGCGACGTGGGTCGAACAGAAGGTGTACACGGGCGCTGATGTCGAGGTGACGACGCCGGAGCCGTGTGCGAGCCCCCCAGTTCCGCCGTGCTACGACGACCCGAATGGTCGGATGCACGACTTCGGGGACAAGAAGTACGGCCTGACCGGAGACAGTCACGGCTGGCGCGAGGACTATGTCAACCTCGGCGACTTCGCCGGGCAGACGATCCAGCTTCGCCTGCGCTATGCAACCGACGAAGCGTTCCTCGAGCGCGGCTGGTTCGCCGACGACTTCTCCGTGACCGACGGGGCCACCGCCGTGTGGACCGACGACGCGGAGACCGACGGCGATTGGGTCGCCACGGGTGGCACCTTCACCGATACGTCCGGCGCCGGGTGGCACCGCGACTCGGGCACCGCGGTCCGAGCGCACTACTACCTCGTTGAATGGCGCAACCTGGACGGCTTTGATGCCGGCCTGCAGTACGCCTACGACACGACGTATTCGCACGACGCATGGCTCGTCGAGCGAGTCCCCTACAACGCCCCCGGCATGCTTGTCTGGTATCGGGACACCACCTGGGGCAACGTCAACCATGTGACTTCAACCACCACGGCCCTGCCGAGTGCGGGCTCGAAGGGTGGGCTGCTCCTCGTGGACAGCCACTACGAACCGCTTAGGCGACAGGGCCTTGCCGCGGACAAGGACCCGTCCACGCTGAACAACCTGCCCTCCCGCCCACAGTCGTCGAACGCGGCGTTCGGCCTGCCACAGCAGCGAACGTATCCATTCCGCGAGTGCTTCGAGCTCCTGCCGGCCGAGCCGTTCAGCTCGTACTGCACGGACTACAAGCCGCAGCAGGGCGTCTCGACGTTTACGGACAACGTGACCTGGTATCCGGGCATCGAGATCCGGCCGCCGCTCGCGCCGGGTGGCAACCCGCGCCTGTTCTTCCGTGATGTCGATGCGTCGACCGTGATCCCGTCCGTGGGCAACGCGCCGTACAGCACGCGTGTCGTCAACGAGAAGGGTCGGCTGCTGCAGGAGTACTTCGGCGTCGACGTCGGAATCGGCAGCCTCCTCGGAACCGGGAACCCCGGTGACGACGGCGTTGCCATCGGCGTTCGCGTCGAGCTCCGTAAGGTGGCCAAGGACAATATGTCCGCCACCATTCGCGTGACCTCAGCGCCGTAGCCCTTGCGGGGCGGCTCCGCCGCCCGCCCAAGACGCAAAGCAAAGCCCGCCGGACCCGGCGGGCTTTGCGATTCGGAAGCGGTCCTACAGGTTCCCGCGTTTCTCCTGTTCGCGCTCGATCGCTTCGAAGAGCGCCTTGAAGTTGCCGACGCCAAAGCCGCGCGAGCCGTGGCGTTCGATGATCTCGAAGAAGAACGTCGGGCGGTCCTGGACCGGCCGGGTGAAGATCTGGAGGAGGTAGCCCTCCTCGTCACGGTCGGCTTCGATGCCGAGCTCCTCGAGCGTCTCGATGGGCACGCCGACATCCCCGACCCGATCCGCCAGCGAGGCGTAGTACTCGTGCGGGAGGCCGAGGAACTCGATCCCGTTGTCGCGAAGCTGGCGGACCGTCCCGACGATGTCCTCGGTCCGCATCGCGATGTGCTGGCAGCCGGGCGAGCGATACCAGTCGAGGTACTCCTGGATCTGGCTCTTCTTCTTGCCGGTCGCGGGCTCGTTGATCGGGAACTTGATCCGGCCGTTGCCGTTGGTCATGACCTTCGACATGAGCGCGGAGTACTCGGTGTGGATGACCTTGTCGTCGTAATGGATCAGCTGGGCGAACCCGAGCACGTCGCGGTAGAAGTCGACGAACTGGTCCATCTGCCCGAGCCCGACGTTGCCGACGCAGTGATCGACTTCGAGCAGCGACAGGCCACCGGCCGCCCGCGGCGGCGACTTGACCTTTCGATAGCCCGGAGCGAAAGACCCATGGAAGCTCGAGCGATCGACGAACGAGTGGAGCACCTCGCCGTAGGTCTGGATGGATGCCTTGCGGAGCACGCCATCCTCGCCACCGTCGAGCTCGGTCGGCGCGAGCGCCGATGCCGCCCCGCGGGTCGTCGTCTCACGCCATGCGGACTCGACGTCGTCGACGGCAAACGCGATGTCGTGGACCCCGTCGCCGTGCGCCCGAACGTGCTCGGCGATCTCGCCGTCGGGGGTGAGGGGCGCCGTGAACACGAACCGGATGTCGTTCTGGACCATCACGTAGCTCGCCCGGTCGCGGACCTTGGTCTCGAGACCGCTGAACGCGACCGGCGTGAAGCCCCACAGGGCGCGGTAATAGGCACTCGCCTGGCGAGCGTTGCCGACCCAGAACTCGACGTGGTCGATGCCCTTGAGGGGCAGGAAGTCGGCGGCCTTCGCGTAGGCGTCCGTGTCGGTTCGGGCGCCCGCCTGGTTGGCGGCGCCGCGCGAGATGGTTTCCGTCATCGCGGATCTCCCCTGCTGCAGGCGGGGCGGTCGGTCGTGACGCGCTCGGTGGGCGCGGCCGCAACCGGCCGGTCTTCGTGACCACCCATGCTACGCCCCACATGCCACACTGACGGCCATGAGCCACGACCTCGAAGCCCGCCTGGCGGCAGCGAGCGATCAGCTGGCCGGCCTGACGGCAAGGCTGCAATCGGGCGGGCCTTGGCCGCTCGCCGACCGGTTCGACCACGCCCCGGAAGCAACCTGGGGGCCGCGGGAAACCCTGGCCCATCTCGAGGAAATGTTGCCGTACTGGCTCGGCGAGGCCGAGCGCATCCTCGACGACCCGACCGGAGGGGCATCCCTCGGGCGGGCTGCGACCAACGACATCCGTCTGGCGATCATCGAACGCGACCGCACGCTGCCCATCCGCGAGCTGGTTGCCCGCGTCCACGCGGGCATCGAACGGTGGCGCAGTCGCTGGCCAGAGCTCGACGCGGCGAGCCGTGAGCAGACAGGTACCCACGTCACCCTCGGGACCGTGACCGTCACGGACGTCGCGACACGGTTCGCGGTCGGCCATCTCGAGGACCACCTTGTCCAGCTCGAAGGGGCCATCGGCGGCAGCTCCGGGCAGGGCTGAGGCGGCCCGTGTTCATCCTGTACGCGGTCCCGATCGGGATCGTCGCGGGCTACCTCATGGGTGGCCGGCTCGAGCGTCTCGGACGGTTGCACTTCAGGTGGGCGCCCCTCGCGTTGCTCGGGTTGGCCGTCCAGGTCGCGCTCTTCACGGATCCGCTCGGCAGCCTCGTGGGTGACGCCGGGCCCTTCGTGTACGTCGCGTCGACGATCGCGGTTCTCGTCGCGGTCCTGCACAACCTCGAGACGCCGGGCCTCGGTCTCGTGCTCCTCGGCGCCGGCTCCAATCTCGTCGCCATCCTCGCCAACGGGGGTTACATGCCAGCGGATCCCGCGGCAGCCGCCTCCGTCGGAGGGATCGCGCCCGGCTATTCGAACAGCAGCGTCGTCGCCGAGCCCGTCTTCGAGCCGCTGACCGACATCTTCGCGACACCGGCGTGGCTGCCGTTCGCCAACGTCTTCAGCATCGGAGACGTCCTGATCGGGGTCGGCGTGGCGGTCACGATCGTGCGCGCCATGCGAGCCTCCGCGCCACGCACCACGGCGCTGGTCGAGCCGGAACGCGCCCGATGACGATTCCGGAGATCGGATCCGGCCTGCCCGAAGTCGTGCTCCGCGTCGCCCTGGTCTACCTGTTCCTGGTGGTCGTCCTGCGCCTCTCGGGCAAGCGGGAAGTCGGCCAGATGTCGATCCTCGAGCTGATCGTCGTCCTGCTCATCTCGGATGCGGTCCAGAACTCCATGGTCGGCGAGAACACCAGCGTCTGGGCGGGTCCGGTGGCCGTCCTGACCCTCCTCGGGCTCGACTACGCGCTGAATGCCCTGATGCGGCGCTCGCGCCACCTGCGCAAGGCGATCGAGGGCGAGCCACGGCTACTCATTCGCGATGGACAGCTCCTGCGCAAGGCGATGCGCGAGGAGAAGCTCGACGTCCAGGAAGTCGAGACCGCGGTCCGCGCGCACGGCCTCGCGCGAATCGACGAGGTTCGCGAAGCCATCCTCGAGACGGACGGCTCGATCAGCGTGATCCCGAAGGACGAGGCCAACAAGGGAACGGTCGGCGAGGACGCCTCGCCGAAGAAGGGAGCGGCAGGCTAGGAGGCCGGCCCGTCCTGGAGGTGGGTCTTGAGGAACGCCAGGATCCGCTCGTGCGAGTCGCGCTGGTTCTCGCGGCGCTCCCAGCCGTGGCCCTCCTCGTCGTACCAGTGGACGTCGTAGCGCTTGCCCTCGATCTCGAGCGCTTCGATCATCCGTTCCGACATCAGCGGGACGACCCGCTTGTCCTTTCGCCCATGGAGGATGAGCAACGGTGCCTGGATCCGCTCGGCCCGGTAGACGGGCGAGCCGCGCCGGTACCGTTCCGTGCCCTCGGGATCGTCGGGCGAGCCCATCATCTTGTGCAGGTCCAGGCGGCCCACGCGATCACCGTGCCGGTAGCTCTCGGCTATCTCCGAGTCGCCGAACAGGTCGACTCCGGCATGCCACATGTCGGGCTCCTCGACGAGGGCGCACAGGACCAGGTAGCCGCCATACGAGCCGCCGTAGATCGCCAACCGCCCGTCGGACCAGGGCTGATCGGCCGCCCAGCTTGCCGCGTCGATCACGTCCTGGACATCGGCGTGGCCCCACTCGCCATGGTTGGCGTGACGGAACGCCCGCCCGTACCCGGTCGAGCCGCGGAAGTCGACGTCGAAGACGGCATAGCCCTCGGCCACGAGGCGTTGCCTGAACGGCGCGAAATTCCGGAACGTCTGCCCGGTCGGACCGCCATGCACGTACAGGATGGTCGGGACCCGCTTGCCGCCCCGCTTGCCCGTCGCCGATGAGGGCCGCCACAGGGTCCCTTCGATGCGGAGCCCGTCGCGGGCGGTGACGGCGATCCGCTCGGCGGCAGCGACACGGCCCTGGGCGAAAGCCGGGCGGAGGACGGCCGGGAGCGAGTCCGTGACCTGGCGCGGCCTCGCGTCGCTCGGGGCCACGCCAGGGACGGGCAGCAGCCAGAGGTCGTGCGGATGGCTCTCGTTCTCGCCGGTCGCGGCGAGCCAGGCGCCGTCGGGCAGCCAGCCGACAGCGCGCCACACGCCGTCCCAGGGATTGATCCGCCGGCCGGTAGCGGCAGCCGACACGGTTCGCGGGGTCTTGGGCGGCCTCCCCCGCCCGCGCTTGGCTGAAGGCCCCGCACCAAGCTCGCCGACGAGCAGGTCCTGGACGGCGTCGTGGACCTCGACGAATGCGAAGCGGCGGCCGTCGGGGGACGGCAATGGCGCGGACCCGCTCCCACCACCCGGCTCGCCGTGGTCGCGATCGCCGGCCGTCAGCACGATCCGGTCGCGGCCGTCAGCGGATCGTCGAACCACCTGGAACCAGCCGTCGGCATCCGAGGCGTAGAGCATCGACCCGTCGGCGAGCCAGCGGGCGCCGACGTCCATGCTGTCCGACCCGGCCACGACCTCGAGCGCTCCGGTCGTCACGTCGACAACGGCGATCTGGGCCGTCTCGCTCGGTTCCGGCTGGCGATGACCCATAACCGCGATCCGGCTTCCGTCCGGCGCCCACTCGTAGGTGTCGACGTCGATCCCTGGCTCCGTCAGCACGGTCGCCTCCGGCGGCTTCGGATCGGCCGCGGGGCGGCCGCGCCGGGGCACCGGGGCATCGATCAGCCAGACCTGCGACCAGCCGCGCCGTCGTGACACGAACGCCAGGCGGCGGCCGTCCGGAGACCAGCGCGGCTGCTGGCCGCCACCGGGCTTTGCGACGACCTTGGTAAGCCTGGAGCCGTCCGCCTCGACGACCCAGATCTCTTCGTCGCGGACGTAGGCCAGCCGGCGGCCGTCCGGTGACCACTGCGGGTCGCCGACGTTCTTCTCGGACGCGGTCAGCCGGTTCGGGGAGCCACCCCGGAGCGAGAGGCTGAACAGCTGCTTCGCGCCGCCGGATTCGGCGACGTAGGCCACGATCCGCTCCCGCGGATGGAGCCGGAACTCGCGCGGACTCTCGATGGCCGCGATCGCCTCGGGGGTCAGGATGGCGGCCTGGCTGCCAGAGCCACTCGTCGCGCCGCGTCCGGAGCCGTCCGACGTGGCCGTCATTTCCTCCCGGTCCGCGGTTGTGCCGACGGGACGACCGAAGCCTCCAGCTGGTCGCCCAGCTCGACCGTCCGGCGATACGCCGCCCAGACCGCCTCGGACAGGACGGTCCGGAGCCGGCCGGACTCGAGCTCGTGGAGGGCCGCGGCCGACGTCCCGCCGGGCGACGTGACCATGTTCCGGAGCTCTGCCGGGTGCATCCCGGACTGCTTCGCGAACAGCGTGGAGCCCTCGAGCGTTTCGATGACCAGGTCATGGGCGATGTGGCGCGGGAAGCCCAGGTGCACCGCGGCGTCGATGAGGGCTTCCATGACCAGGAACACGTATGTCGGGCCGGTGCCGGACACGGCGGTCGCCATCGCGACCATCTTCTCGTCGTCGACCTCGAGCTCGTGGCCGAGCGCGCCGAGCAGCGCGGCGGCCTGCGCTCGCTGCCCGGGCGTACATTCCGGCGTCGCGTACCAGACGGTCATGCCCTTGCCCAGCCGGGCAGGAGTGTTCGGCATGCTGCGCACGACCTGGTCATGGCCGAGGATCCCGGTCAGCGCCGCGCTGGTCGCGCCGGCGAGCACGCTCAAGACGAGCTGGCCGCGGCGGAGGTGCGGCCCGATCTCGCGCCCGACCCGCCCGAGCATCTGCGGCTTGATCCCAAAGAGGATGACGTCTGCGCCCTCGACGGCCTCGACGTTGTCGGCGACCGTCCGGATGGCGTACGTACGGGCGAGATGCTCGCGACGCTCCGGTCGATTGTGACTGGCAACGATCTGGTCGGGCTGGACGAGGCCGCCGCGGAGGATGCCCGCGATCATCGCCTCCGCCATCACGCCGGAGCCGACAGTCGCGATCTTGGACTTCGCCAGGGGGGACATCGCGCGGAGTATAGCGGTGCGTTCGGGCCGCTCCGGCACGATCCGCAGCGTCCGGCCGATCGTCAGGCTGGCTGGCTCGCCCGGGCGGAGCCGGTCACGAAGAAGCGCCCGGTCGAGGTCACGAGCGGCTCGGCAAAGCCGGCTCCACGAAGCGCGCCCTCGAGGGTCTCGGGCTCGTAGTAGACCTTGACGATCGTGAACTCCCGGCCATCGTCGAGCCGTCGGACCGAGAGGTCGTCGGCCGGCGTCGGGTGGTCGGCCGCGCTCGATTGCGGGTCGAAGCGCGAGTCGATGAACGCGAACGTTCCGCCTGGCTTCAACCACCGCCTGACGACACCGAGAAAGGCTTCGAGCCGATCGCGCGGGACGTGGCTGAGCCAGAACCCGGTGAAGACGGCGTCCACCTGGCGGTCAGGCTCGGCCCAGGCGTCGCGGATGTGAAGGTGCGCGCGGAGGCGGTGGGCCACCAGGCGGTCGCGGGCCAGCTCGAGCGGCGCAGCGGCGGCATCGTAGAGCGAGAGTTCCCCTTTCGAGGCCAGGAGGGGCGACCACCAACCGGTCCCCGCGGCGAGCTCGACGATCTCGCCCTGGATCGGAAGGGCATCGAGCCATCGACCGGCGGTGTCGAGCTCGGCGTTCCAGGCCGCATCGTGGATCGGACCGCGCTCGTACCGACCACGACGGAGGTACCAGTCGTCGTATTCCGGCGCGCGCGCCTCGTAGTACGCCAACATGTCGGTGGGCCCGCCAGGTTCGGGTGCCGCTGCGCCAACGGCGGCGACCGAGGGGACCGCGGCGACACCGGCCGGCAGCGTCTTGGCCTGGGTTGCGGAGTCCTCCGTGGAGTCCGCCGCCCCTCGGTTGTGCGCCGCGCCCGAACGTTCGGTCAGGGCCTGGCGGAGCCGGAAGCGCAGGAAGCCGTTGTCGCCGGCCTTCCCGACGCAGTCCGGGCAGAGCTGCGCCCAGCCCTCGAGGTCGTCCGGTCCGCGACACGTGTGCGAAGCACCGCACCATAGGCATTCGAACGACACACGGAAGGGCATGGCTCGGCGGCTCGCTCAGGCCTGGACCGGCGTCCACGATCCGGACGGCGCGATGTCGACGAATCCCTCCGGGTCGAAGATCTCGGCGAGGAGCTCGATCCCGTCGATCACACGCGGCCCGGGCCGGCTGAAGTAGGCCGAGCCGTCGAGCGCAAAGATCCGGTCTCGCCGGACGGCGGCGAGTTCCGGGTAGGCGGCCGGTTTCGGCGTCCGCCCCCATTCATCGACCGTCTCGGCAAGGTGGAAGCCGCAGGGCATCAGGAGGAGCATCTCCGGATCGACTTCGCCGATCGCATCCCACGTCGTTTGCGTGGACCGATCGCCGTCGGCGCCCAGCAGGTCCCAGCCCCCGGCGCGCCGGATCTGCTCGGGCACCCAATGACCGACCGCGAAGGGAGGATCCAGCCATTCGAGCCCGACGACACGCGGCGACCGCTGCCCGGCGTCCCGGCGGGCCTGGACGTGGGCCTCGACGGCACCGAGCCGCTCGCGGAGCGCTTCGACGACGTCGACGGCGGCGTCCTCGGCCTCGGCCATCGCGCCGACGGTGGTGATCGTGTTGAAGATGCCTTCGACCGATGTCGGTTCGAGCGACACCACGCTGATGTCGGCGTCGATGGCCCGGGCAGCGTCATTGACCTCGCGGTAGCTGACCGCACAGACGCGACACAGCTCCTGGGTGACGATCAGGTCGGGCTTCGCCGCTGCCAGGGCGTCCTCATCGAGCGCGTACAACGAGGATCCGCCGTGAACGGCAGCCGTGACCAGTCGATGGATGTCGCGCGACGAGCTCCCGATCAGGTCGTGCACGCTCCGGGTCATGATCGGCTTCCCGATCGCCTCAGGCGGAAAGTCGCATTCATGGGTGACCCCCACGAGCTCGTCGCCGAGCCCGATGGCACACACGATCTCCGTGGCGGACGGGAGGAGCGAGACGATGCGCATGGTGGGTCCCGCTCAGTGGCGGTCGGTGAGGCGCCGCCGCGGCCGACTGGCCGGCGGCGCGCTACGCCGGGGGCTTGGCTTCGTCGACCGCGGCTCGCGCGGCCGCCTTGTCGGTGTACCAGGTCGCGTCCATCACCGTGAAGTTCGCCCATTCCGGCGGGAGCGATTCCTCCGGGAAGATGGCGTTGACCGGGCATTCCGGTTCGCAGGCCCCGCAGTCGATGCATTCGTTCGGGTCGATGAACAGCTTGCGATCGGTGCCTTCGTCATAGTGGATGCAATCGACCGGGCAGACGGATACGCATGAGATGTCGAGCACGTCGATGCACGGCTCGGCGATCACATAGGTCATTCACATCCTCCTCAGGCCGTTGCCACGCATCGCGAGCGATGCGGAGGCAGAGCGTACCACTCGGCACCCGTGGCAGGCGGACATTCCCATGACGGGCGTGGCCGCAACCAGGCTCACGTCGGAGCGATCCAGGTGACGGGTACGTGCATGCCCTTCGCGAGGTGGCCCGGGATGTGGCAGCCCACCAGCCAGTTCAAGTCGGCGGCGGCCTCGGCCGGGACGGTGAATGTCACGTCGACCCGCTGACCGGAGCTCACGACCACCCTGACACCACTGACCTCCGGCGGAACGCTGACGACCGGCGTCGGTCCGGGCGGCGCGCCGGCCGTGGCCGCCTCGGCAGCTTCCCAGGCGTCCTGCACCGCAGCATCACCGATCACCGCCTCGTGGACGAGCAACCCGGCATTGACGACGTGAAGGAGGACCGTCTCTCCGGGGACGAGATCGAGGGAGCCGGGGATGAACGCGTAGTCCCGCGCGATCAGGTTCACCTCGCGCGGAGCGTCGGACGAGCCGGGCACGATCGGCGTTGCCGGCGCATCCGTGGCCGCAACGGCACATGCCGCGATGAGGGCACCGGACAGCAGCATCGCTGACGATCGAAGCAGTGGGCGCATCGCCGCGAAGTCTAGGGTCCACGGCGCTGCACGGAACACGCTTGACGTCTGCTTGACATGCCAACCGGCGCGCCGCATCGTCTTGCGCGATCCACCCTGGATCACCGCTCCGACGAGGGCCCGTTTGTCGCTCCAGAACCCTGCTGCCGCGACCGTCCAGCCGCGCTACGCCACGGGTGCGGGCGACTCAGCCGCCGTTCGCCTCGAAGGCGTCGAGAAACGGTACGGGGACGTCCTCGCGGTGGCCGGAGTTGACCTCGATGTCGTAGACGGAGAGTTCTTCTCCATGCTCGGGCCGTCGGGCTCGGGCAAGACGACGATGCTCCGGATGATCGCCGGGTTCGAGCTCCCGACCGCAGGTCGGATCCTGCTCCATGGTGCGGACGTGACGAGCGTTCCGCCCTTCGATCGGGACGTCAACACCGTCTTCCAGGACTACGCCCTGTTCCCGCACATGTCGGTGGCGGACAACGTCGGGTACGGCCTGGTGGTGCGGAAGGTCCCTCGCGACGAGCGGACCCGCCGGGTTGCGGAAGCCCTGCGGATGGTTCGCCTCGAAGGCTACGACGGGCGGCGGCCCTCCCAACTCTCGGGTGGCCAGCGCCAGCGCGTGGCCCTCGCGCGCGCCCTGGTCAACCGGCCTCGCGTGCTGCTCCTGGACGAGCCGCTCGGCGCCCTGGACCTCAAGCTGCGCGAAGAGATGCAGATCGAGTTGAAGGCCATCCAGCAGCAGGTCGGGATCACGTTTATCTACGTCACGCACGACCAGGAGGAGGCGCTCACCATGAGCGATCGCCTGGCGGTCTTCAACGCCGGGCGGATCGAGCAGCTGGGGACGC
Organism: uncultured Chloroflexia bacterium; assembly: GCA_963809045.1. Lineage (GTDB taxonomy): Bacteria > Chloroflexota > Limnocylindria > Limnocylindrales > CSP1-4 > SPCO01. The sequence goes on along the minus strand of CAWEHW010000004.1, from coordinate 618,729 downwards.
CTGCGGACGTCTATGAGCGCCCGGCAACGCGGTTTGTCGCGGGCTTCGTCGGAACGTCAAACCTGCTGACCGGCGATGTGGCGCGTGCGGTGCTCGGGCGCGAGGGAACGTTCACGATCCGTCCGGAGAAAATCCGGCTGGCTCCCGCGGACACCACCCCGGACGAGGACGAGACCGCGGCGCCCGGAACCATCCTCGAGGTCGTCTATCTCGGTCCCGATACCCGCTACATCGTCGAGCTGGCGGCGGGGTCGCGCCTGACGGTCACCCAACAGAACCTGGCGACGACGTCCACCGAGGCGCTCGCCCAGCAAGGCAAGGCTGTCCGCCTGATCTGGAAGCGACAGCACGAGCTCCGCGTTGCGGACGGTGAGGGACGAGTCAAGGCAGAGGAGGAGGCATGAACAAGATGGGACAACGGAGGTTCCTGGGGATCGCGGCTGTCGCGGTGTTTGCCGTGGCAGCGTGTTCAAGTGGTGGCGGTGCCAGCGCCGGGCCCAGCGCCCAGGCGTCGCTCGGGGCGGGTGAAGGCCAGCTCAACCTGATCATCTGGGCCGGGTACGCCGAGCGTGGCGCGGTCGATCCCGCCTTCGACTGGGTGACGCCGTTCGAGACGAAGACCGGCTGCAAGGTCAACACCACCGACATGACCGACTCCAACAATGGCGTCTCCCTGATGCAGTCCGGCGACTACGACGGCGGATCGTTCTCCGGTGACGCCACGAGCCGGCTGATGGCCGGCGAGATCGTCGCGCCGGTGAACACCGCGCTGATCCCGAATTACGCGAACGTCTTCGAGGGTCTCAAGAACAAGACCCACAACTCGCTCAATGGCGTGCCGTACGGCGTGCCCCACGGCCGCGGGCCCAACCTGCTCATGTACAACACCGACGAGATCACGACCGCACCGACCACCTGGGATCCAGTCTGGGAGGGTGGCTCGGCGTACTCCGGCAAGATCAGCGTCTATGACTCCTCGATCTACATCGCGGACGCGGCGCTGCACCTGATGCAGACGAGCCCGGACCTTGGCATCACCAACCCGTACCAGCTCAACGATGCCCAGTTCGCGGCCGCAGTCGCCCTGCTCGAGCAGCAGCGGGACAACGGAGTGCTCTACTGGGGAACCTACAGCGACCAGGTCGCCTCGTATGCCGCCGGCGACGTCGTCGTCGGAACGTCCTGGCAGTTCCAGGTCAATCTGATGCAGGCCGAGGGCAGCCCGATTGCCGGCGTCCTTCCGGACGAGGGATCGACCGGCTGGTCCGACACGTGGATGATCGCCAAGGCGGCCAAGAACCCGAACTGCATGTACATGTGGATGGACCACATGGCATCGGCAGAGGCCAATGGCCAGGCGACGGTCTGGTTTGGCGAGGCGCCGACCAGCCAGGCCGCCTGCGACTACGCCGAGACGCTGTCGCCGGGTCATTGCGAACTGACCCACGCGACCGATGAGGCTTTCTACAGCAAGATCTGGTATTGGTCGACCCCGCAGGCGGACTGCGCCGACACCGACGCCGCCACGACCTGCAAGGACCAGGACGCGTGGGTCGCGGCCTGGACCGCACTCCGCGGCGCCTGAGCGCGAACGCATGACGCCTGAAGGGCTCCCGGGTCACGCCTGGGAGCCCTTCGGCTCGTTCCATCCATGACGACGCCGCGACGGCGGCCCGGCTTCGCACACCGGATCTCGACGTGGCTCTATCCGCGGCCCCGAATTCGCCTCGGCGCGCTGCTGGCCGCACCGCTTGGCTGGCTGTCGATCGCCTATCTCGGGGCCCTGTTCATCCTGTTGCTCAACGCGTTCTGGGACAAGGACGCGTTCACCGGCAGAGTCGAGCCGTTCTCCTGGACACTCGATGCGTTCGCCGAGATCTTCAACACCGAGGTCTACCGGACGGTTGCTGGACGGACCATCGGGATGGCCGCGCTAGTCACCGTGACCGACGCCCTGCTCGCCTTCCCGATCGCCTACTACATGGCCCGCATCGCCTCGCCCAGGATCCGCGGCGCTCTCGTCATCGCGGTGCTGATGCCCCTCTGGGCGGCATACCTCGTCAAGGTGTACGCTTGGCGGACGATCCTCCAGGGCAACGGGTTCATGGAATGGGCGCTCAGCCCGTTCGGGATCGAAGGGCCGGGGCTGGACGAGATCGGGAATACCTGGCTCGTCCTGAGCTATCTCTGGCTGCCCTACATGATCCTTCCGATCTATGCGGGCCTCGAGCGGATCCCGCCCTCCCTGATCGAAGCGTCGTCCGATCTTGGCGGTCGCCCCATGGACAGCTTCCGGCGGGTCATTCTGCCCCTCGTGTTCCCGGCACTCGTCGCCGGCTCGATCTTCACGTTCTCGTTGACGCTGGGGGACTACATCACCCCCGACCTCGTCTCCGACGCGAAGTTCATCGGCAACGTCATCTACGACAACTCGAGCCTGGGGAACCTGCCGCTGGCCGCGGCGTACTCGCTCATCCCCATCGTCGTGATGACGGTCTACCTGCTACTGGCGCGGCGGCTCGGCGCCTTCGATTCGCTGTGAGGCGCGGCCTTGGTTGAATCGAGAGGCGTCCGGGTCCTGCTGCGCATCGCGTCCGGTGGCGTGCTCGCGTTCCTCTACCTGCCGTTGATCATCCTGGCCATCTATGCCTTCAACCCGAGCCGGCTGCAGGTCTGGCCACCAACCGGCTTCACGCTCGCCTGGTTCGGCGAGGCGGCATCCAACCCGGGCGTCATCCAGGCCATCGCCAATACCCTGGTGGTGGCGACATTCGCAACCGCGGTCGCACTTGTCCTTGGAACCCTGGCGGCGCTGGCCGTCCAGCGCTACTCGTTCTTCGGGCGGCAGACGATCTCGTTCCTCCTGGTCCTGCCGATCGCCCTGCCGGGTGTCGTCACGGGGATCGCGCTCCGGACCAGCTTTGTGACCTTCGGGATCGAATTTGGGCTGCTGACGATCGTCGTGGGGCACGCCACGTTCTGCGTGGTCATTGCCTACAACAACGTGATCGCGCGTCTCCGGCGGCTGCCGCGGTCACCCGAGGAGGCCTCGGCGGACCTCGGCGCGAATGCCTTCACGACCTTCCGGCGGGTCACGCTGCCGGGCATGGGCACGGCGCTCCTGTCCGGAGGGCTGCTTGCGTATGCCCTGTCCTTCGACGAGATCATCGTGACGAACTTCACGGCGGGTGCGGGAACCCAGACGATCCCAATGTGGATCCTGGCCGCCATTCAGCGTCCAACCGAGCTCCCGGTCGTGAACGTTGTCGCGCTCGTGCTGATCCTGCTGTCCGTGGTGCCGGTCTACATCGCGACTCGTCTCAGCAGCTCCGTGGTGGGTGCACGGACCTGATCGTCAGCCGATCGGGAACCACTTGGCACCGTTCGCCACGATGGCGATGACGGGTACGACCCTGACCGCCCAGCGGATGGCCTTGCACACGGGATCACCTCTAGCCCGGCTGAACGCCGGTATCCATGGCGGTGAGACCCCACCGAGGTGTGCCCGGTCCTGACTCCGCCGCAGACAGTGTCCCGACGGGCGCTTAGCTGCGACTTATCGCGCGGCACTTCGTCGCGCGGCGATCTATCGCGCTGTGGCTCCGGCGGACGCCCATGGGCGCATGAAGGATCGGCGTCCCTTGGTTTCGGACGAGACCGGTCGCAGGGCGGCGGTCTGTGCCGCCCGTTGGCTGAGGAGCCTCTCGATCTCGGTGGAATAGCGCCGGCCGGTGGGTGTGCGGGCGAGCCATTCGAGGTATTCCGGGTCATGGTTGACGAGAGCTTCGACGCTCCACCCGGCGTACCGTCCGAAATCGATGATCGAACCGCCCGTCGCGCGATCCTGGCCGCGACGGTCTGCCACCCCGTTCGGTGGCGCCGCGACTGTGGTCTTGCGATCCGTGGCGCGTCGCGTGTGCGAGCGCGCCGCCTCCATGTCATAGGCCGCACGCCGATCGGCGTCGCCAATGGTCGCGAAGGCCTCCCCAAGCGCGACCATACGCGCCGGGTCGCCGCCAAAATCCGGATGGTATTTGCGCGCCAGTGCCCGATATGCCGCACGGATCACTTCAGGCTCAGCCTTTCGGTGGACCTGGAGGATCTCGTATGGGTCATTCATATCCAGACCGTAGCCAGCCACACCATTCCTGCAAGTGGCCAACTGGCGCCAGGACGGCAAACGATGGTCCTGCCGGTCTCCGGGCGAGCGTGAGACCTACATCGACGGGACGTAGTCAGGTGCCAGATATGTCTCAGGATCGTCCCTGAACTCGAGCAGGCAGCCCCGTCCGCAGAACCAGTACGTGGCGTTGTTGTACTCGAGCGACAGCTCGCTGGTAGCCGGATCGACGTCCATGCCGCACACCGGATCCGTCTCGGTCGCCATCGGTTTGCGCGTCCTCCTTCGGTACTCCCAGGGAGTATACCTGCCGCATGCGACGGGAGGCGGCTGCGCGTAGAGTCCGCGCATGGACCTTCGTACCGCCGAGGCGTTCCGATCCCAGTTGGCGGCCGAGCGCGCGCGTCTCGCGGCGGAGGTCGGGGAAGCCATCCAGGCACCCGACCAGATGACCTACGGCTCGCAGGCCGCGGCGGCAAGCCAGGTGTTCGATCAACAGCGCGACCTCGCACTCCGGGAGCGAGCGGTCCAGCACCTCGCGCAGGTTGACGCGGCTCTCCTGCGCCTCGATGACGGCACGTTCGGGGTCTGCGTGCGTTGCGGCCGCGAGATAGCGCCGGCCCGTATCGAGGCCCTGCCATGGGCGGCCCACTGCATCGATTGCCAGACGGCCCTTGACCGAGGGCAGCGTTGAGCGAGGCGACGAAGCCGATCGAGGATGACGGCTGGGTCACCATGGCCGGGAGGACCGCGAGCCTGGTCACCATCGAGTCGATACGGGAGGCTGCAGAGACGCTCCGCGGGATCACGATCCGGACGCCGCTGATCGCGTTTGGTCCGCCCGATGCTCGCCGGCTCCTGAAGGCCGAGTCGCTCCAGACAATCGGCGCCTTCAAGCTTCGAGGCGCGTACACCGCCGTGGCGTCGCTCTCGCCAGAGGAACGCGCGCGCGGGGTCATCACCTATTCATCGGGCAACCACGCCCAGGGCGTTGCGCGCGCGGCCAAGCTCCTGGGGTCCTTGTCCGTCATCGTCATGCCGTCCGACGCGCCGCGCATCAAGCGGGAGCGGGTCGAGGCGGACGGGGCCGAGGTCGTGATCGTCGGTACCTCGAGTGAGGAACGGCAGCGTGTCGCCGAGTCGATCGCCGCGGAACGGTCGCTCGCGATCGTGCCGCCGTACGACGACGACCGGATCATCCGCGGCCAGGGCACGATCGGGCTCGAGCTCGTCGATGACGTTTCGGACCTGGCGGTCGTCCTCGTGCCGATCGGGGGTGGCGGGCTGGCCAGCGGCGTGGCGACGGCCATCAAGGCACTCCGGCCCGACGTGCGCGTGATCGGCGTGGAGCCGGAGCTCGCGGCCGATGCTCGCGACTCGCTTGCGCGAGGCGAGATCGTTCGGTGGCCGGCCGACCAGGTCTCACGGACGATCGCGGACGGCACGCGCACCCAGGCGCTCGGCCTCCGGACGTTCGCCCACCTTCGCGCGCACCTCGACGGGGTCGTGACGGTATCCGAGATCGAGATCGCGGCTGGCGTCCGGCTTGCCGCCGAGCGCAGCCGCCTCGTGGTCGAACCGTCGGGCGCCCTGTCGATCGCGGCGATGGCCTTCCACGCCGCCGAGCTCGGGCTGCCGGAGGTTCGCGGCTCGGTCGTGGCCATCGTCAGTGGTGGGAATGTCGACCCGGAGCGGTACCGGGAGTTCCTGGCCGCGCCGATCCCGCCTGAGGGCTGAGCGCGGCGTGCCGTGGCGTGCCGTGGCGTGGCGTGGCGTGGCGTGGCGTGGCGCGCTGAGCGCCGTGGCGTGGCGTGGCGTGGCGCGCTGAGCGCCGTGTCGTGGCCTGCCGCGGCGTGCCGTGTCGTGGCGTGGCGCGCTGACGTGCCGTGCCGTGCCGTGACGTGCCGTGACCGACGGTGGCCATGGCGGCGGTGATCGACTGAGCGGCGCTCGGGCCACAGGCCGGTCCGGTACCGAGCCAGCCTAGGAATCCCATTCCTAGTCCTTGGCAAACGGTGGGGTTAACGGCCCGCGGCTCGAGTGATTCGAGCGTGAAAGTCACCCGTTCCTGGGCGGACGCCACCCGGTTCGGCCGTAACGGGGTCCGTTAGGCCGACTCTAAGAACGGGGTTCATAACGGACCAGGTATGGCCGCCGGAGCGAGCGCCGCCGGGGCGGAAACGGCGTCGAGCTGAGTGCCGCCGGGACTGAGTGCAGGGTTGACGCGGGCTGCGCCGCCGGGCTGAACGGCGCCTGGCGCGGACGACGTGCCGGGCGGAACGGCGCCGCGGCGTGCCGGGCGAGCGACGCCGGGAGGAACGGCGCCGGGCTGAACGGCGCGCCGGGGCGGAAACGGCGCCGGGGCGGAAACGGCGCCGCGATCCGGGCGGCCTCGCCGCCCCAGACGGTTACCCGTCGGAACCCCGGCCCTTGCCTGCAAGTCGTTCCGCCAACTGCCGCTCTCGAACGCGGATCTGGGCGAGATCGACGGCGGCCTGGCGATCGACACGCGCCAGCCCCCGCGTATCCGCCCGCATCCAGCCCGCAACGAGCAGCATGATCGCGCCGAGGAAGATCGCGTCACCGGCGATCCACATCACGCCCGCGGCGAGGCGCTGGTCGGCGATGGGTTCGATGCCGTACGGCTGCCCGAGCGTTCCGTAGTGCGGGTACAGCACACCCGCTGCGTTGAGGATCACCACGGCGAGGAACGTGTTCTGCGTCATCTGCAGGAAGACATAGCCGATCCGGGCCGGGTGCGCGAGCCGCCACGGTGCGGGATCCAGACCGACGGCGGGCCACCAGAACAGGAGGGCGCTCCCAAGGAACAGACCGTGCTCCAGGTCGTGGGCCAGCGGGTTCTCCAGCGCGACGTCAAAGAGCCCGGAGAAGTGGCTCGCCCACATCACGGCCGCGAAGATCACCCAAGCGGTCACGGGGAACGCCAACCAGCGCAGCGGTCGCGAATGGAGGATCGGCAGCCACCACCGACGCCTGGCTTCTCGCGAGCTCAGCCGAAGCAGCAGCGTCACCGGGCCGGCCAGGGCGATCAGCGGCGCGGCAACCAGGACCAGCAGGACGTGCTGGATCATGTGGACCGAGAAGAGGGTCGTGTCATAGCGTTCGATCCCGGAGATGAGTGCGAACGCCAGGGCAGCCATCGCGGCAAGGAACGCCAAGGTGCGACGACGTGGCACCGGGTTCGAGGGGTGTCGCCGATTGACCCGGCGAACGGCCCAGGTCCACGCGCCAAGGGCCAGCGCGATGGCCAGGGTGGGTACGGGCTCGAACGTCCAGCCCAGCACCAGCGACTGGACCGTTGGCGGCTCGTCCGGGACAGGGCCGTGGCCCAGCACGGGACTAGCCAGCGCGAGCAGGAGACCCACGGCCACGCCAGCAGCCGCCAACGGTCCGCGCATCGAACGAAACCGGTCCATCGGCCGCATCGTCGCACGAACGAAGCCGCGAGTCGCCGTCGGTCGAACTCACCTCCGCAGGCGGCCGGAGACCCGTCGAGGCACGCGAACGGCGCTCGCTCCGGGTAGAATTGCCGCGCCTCGGCCCGGCGGCTGAGTGCGCCTGCTGTCACGCATCGGTCGCACGCCATGTCGCGGCGTGTGGCCATCCTCGAGGATGTTGATGTCGAGCACCCCAAGGACGAGCCGAACGCCTGGAACGGTGATCACCGTCGCGGTCGTCGTCCTCGTGATCGCGCTGGCGGCGGCCGCGGTTGCCCTCGGATACGACCTCCTCGGCGCGGCCCAGGGGTTCGTCGAGGGCCTCTACCCACCCCGCGCGGTGACCGAGGAAGGGGCCCAGATCCGTGAGCTGTACCACATCGTCTTCCTGATCGCGGCGGCCATCTTCATCCTGGTCGAGGGCCTGATCATCTGGACGGTCATCCGGTATCGGCGCAAGCCGGGCGATGACACGCTGCCGCCCCAGACGCACGGCAATAACCTCGCCGAGCTGGTCTGGACGATCGTGCCGACGATCATCGTCATCTTCATGTTCGTGATCTCATGGCAAACGCTCAACGTCGTGGACACGGCCGCGCAGACCCCCGACACCCGGATCCGCGCGGTTGCCGGCCAGTTCCAATGGCAGTTCGACTACCTCTCGAACGACGGCCAGACGATCCTCTACACACAGAACCTCGCCACAGGCGACGAGGGTGGGATGGCCGTCCCGGCGGGCCGTACCGTCCAGCTCACGCTGACCAGCCAGGACGTCATCCACGCCTTCTACGTCCCGCAGTTCCTGTTCAAGCGAGACGTGGTCCCCGGCCGGGTGAACCAGTTCGACTTCACGATCAAGGAAGGCGACGCCGGGCAGACATTCCGCGGTCAATGTGCCGAGCTCTGCGGATCGGGCCACCGGATCATGCTGTTCGACGTCCACGCCATGACGCCGGCCGACTTCGATGCCTGGCTCCAGGGCAAGATCGAGGAGGCGAGCGCCACGCCGCCACCGCAACCGAGCGGCGGACCTGGCGGGCCGGGCGGCCCCGCCGTCGAGATCAGCGCGCTCAACCTGGCCTTCGAGCAGACGAGCGCGACTGCGCCGGCTGACCAGCCGTTCACGATCGACTTCGACAACAAGGACGCAGCGATCCCGCACAACGTCGCGATCCACCGGGACTCGCCGACGGGCGAGTCGGTCTTCCAGGGCGAGATCTTCAACGGACCGGAGCGGCGGCCGTACGCCGTCCCCGCCCTCCCCGCCGGGACCTACGCGTTCATCTGTACCGTGCACCCGACCATGACCGGCACCCTGACGGTCGAGTAAGGAGACCAGATGGCGACGACCACGCTGACGCCCGCTGCCTCCACCTACCGGAGCGGCCTGTACGCCTGGCTGACGACGACGGACCACAAGAAGATCGGGATCATGTACCTGATCAACTCGCTGGTCTTCTTCTTCCTGGCCGGGTTAATGGTCCTGGTCGTCCGCGCGGAGCTGGCCGTGCCAGGGCTCCAGTTCGTCGAAGACCAGATGTACAACGAGCTCTTCTCGATGCACGCCACGCTGATGATCTTCGTGTTCATCATCCCGATCCTGGCGGGCTTCGGGAACTACGTCGTCCCGCTCCAGATCGGTGCCCCGGACATGGCCTTTCCAAGGATCAACGCCATGTCGCTGTGGATGTTGCCGCTGGCCGGCTCACTGCTCTTGCTCGGGTTCGTGACGGGCGGGGCGGCGGCGGCCGGCTGGACCAGCTACCCGCCCCTTTCCGAAGACCGACCCCTCGCGGCAGTCGGATCCGGGCAGGATCTCTGGATCGTGGGTCTCGTGCTGATCGGGACCAGCTCCATCCTTGGCGCCATCAACTTCCTGGTCACCATCTTCAAGATGCGGGCGCCGGGGATGACCCTCTTCCGGATGCCGATCCTCGTCTGGACGGTGCTGGTCACCTCCGTGCTGGTCCTCATGGCGACGCCGGTCATCACCAGCGCCCTGATCATGCTGTTCATCGACCGCAACTACGGCGGGTCGTTCTTCGATCCACGCGTCGGGGGAGACGCGATCCTCTACCAGAACGTGTTCTGGTTCTACTCGCACCCAGCGGTGTACGTGATGATCCTGCCGGCGATGGGCATGATCAGCGAGATCCTGCCGGTCTTCAGTCGCAAGCCACTGTTCGGGTACAAGGCGTTCGTCTTCGCCACGGCGGGGATCGGGGCCCTCGGCTTCTCGGTGTGGGCCCACCACATGTTCACGACCGGGGCGGTCTACCTGCCGTTCTTCAGCTTCATGACCTTCCTGATCGCGGTCCCGACCGGGGTCAAGATGTTCAACTGGATCTTCACCTTGTGGCGCGGGAAGCTGACCCTCGCGACACCGCTGTTGTTCGCGCTCGGCTTCCTCAGCATGTTCCTCATCGGTGGGATCAACGGCGCGTTCAGCGCTGCCGTGCCCGTCGACTTCGCCCTGCATGACACGTACTGGGTCGTCGCCCACCTCCACTACGTCCTCTTCGGTGGGTCGGTGTTCGGGGTGATGGCCGGCTTCTACTTCTACTTCCCGAAGATGACCGGGCGGATGCTGAGCGAAACGGTCGGCAAGGTCCAGTTCGTGCTGATGTTCATCGGCTTCAACCTGACGTTCTTCCCGATGCACGAGCTCGGTCTGGCGGGGATGCCGCGACGCATCGCGGACTACGACTCGGCGGCGGGCTGGAACGACATGAACATGCTGGCGACGATCGGTGGCTTCACGATCGCGGCGAGCATGGTCCCATTCCTGTGGAACATCTTCGTGTCGCTGCGCAGCGGCAAGGTCGCCGGCGACGACCCCTGGGAGGGCAATACCCTCGAATGGGCGACGAGCTCGCCGCCGCCGCCGTACAACTTCGACCACCTGCCGGAGATCCGCTCCGAGCGACCGGTGTTCGACCTCCGGCACGGTCGGACGTACGCCGCGGCCCACCCGGCGCAGCCCCGATCCGACGCCGAACCGACCCACTCAGCCGGCTAGGAGCGAGACGTGACATCCGACTCCCACGCCCTCGTCCCGGCAGAGCACAGCCCGATCGCGGGTCTCGCCCACGACACCCGGGGCGGGATCAGCAACCCGGTCCTCGGGATGCTGCTGTTCATCACCTCCGAGGTGATGTTCTTCGGCGGCCTCTTTGCCGCGTACTTCAACGTGCGGGCCAATGCTCCCGTCTGGCCGCCGGAGGAGTTCGAGCACACGCTGCAGATCTTCCCGCTCGTCGGGCCTGCCACGATCCTGCTGATCATTAGCTCGTTCACCTGCCAGTTCGCCGTGTGGGGTATCCGGCGCGACGACCGAACGGCGTTCCTGCGGAACATGACCGTCACGGTCGCCCTTGGCGCGATCTTTCTCGTGATGCAGGGGCTTGACTACGCCACGCTCGGATCCGAGGGGCTGGGCCTGTCGTCGGGGACGTTCGGCACGACCTACTACACGCTCACCGGGTTCCACGGCGCCCACGTCTTTGGCGGGGTGATCATGCTGTCCGTCGTCCTCTACCGGGGTATGGCCGGGCAGTTCTCGTCGCGCCACCACGACGCGGTCGAAGGCGCGTCGCTTTACTGGCACTTCGTCGACGTGGTCTGGATCCTGCTGTTCTCGCTCCTCTACCTGTTGCCCGGGAAATAGGAGTCGTCATGCACCCCCTTCGCCACCCGCGTAACGCCGCCCTGGTCGGGATCCTGTTCGTGGTGATCGGGATCTTCTACTGGGCGATCCCGTACTTCGGCGGTTGGCACATCGACTACGCCGGGCTCACCATGCTCATCTTCCTCGGCGCCGCGATGGCCCTGATGGCCTACGTCCTGGTCGCCGGGTCGTCGAAGGAGTGAGCCGGATCGCACGCGTCCGCGCGACCCGCGGCCACGTGATCCGCGCCCTCGCAACCCGCGGCCGCGCGAACTGACCTGACCGATGCTCGAAGAACTCTGGGACGGCATCCTCGAGCTGCTATCGCAGTTCGTGATCCCGGACTGGGGCGTGCTCGTCGCGCTCGCGCTCCCGGTCGGGACCGTGGTGCTCGTCGTACTCGGGCTCGTCTGGATCTTCTGGCGGTTGATGCGGGCTCCAGCACCTCGCCGGGGCGTGCAGCGCGTCGCACCCAGGACGCCGCCCGGGATCCACATGCCGGGTGGGTCGGCGGCGCCGATCTTCGCGGCCATCGGGACGGCGCTGCTGTTCCTCGGCCTGGTGTTCGGTGGGATCACCCTGGCCCTTGGGGTCATCGCGCTGGTGCTCACCCTGCTCTATTGGATGGCCGAAGGCCTCCGGGTCTACGACCACGACATCGAACCGACGACGACCGTCGTCCCCTCGCGCGTCGATGCCGTCCCGCCCCCCGGCGTCCACATGCCGGGCCCGTCATTCCGCCCCGTGCTGGCGGCGCTCGGAACGACCCTCCTGTTCCTCGGCCTCGTGTTCGGCGGGTTGCTCCTCGCCGTCGGCGTGATCGCGCTCGTGCTCGGATTGATCGGCTGGTTGTCTGATGCCCGCAAGGAATATCTGAAGACCGTAGAGGCCGACCGCACCGGGCACCTCGAGAATCCGCCAGCTCCGAACCCGCCGTCCCGGCTCGTCGCGACGCTCGTGGTACTGGTGGCCGCTGCGGCAATCCTGCAGTCGGGCGTGTTCACGGCAGGCTCGGCCAATGGCGGGACACCCGGAGCGTCGCCGAATCCGGGTGGGTCCGGCGCTCCGCCGCCCGCCGGTGAGTCGGGCGCACCGCCTCAGGGGGGTCCCTCGGGCGCTCCGGAGGCCCCTCCGGCTGACGTGACGGTCGAAGCGATCGGTGTCGCATTCGTCGAGGCGACATGGACCGGACCGGCGGACAAGCCGTTCAAGCTCGCCTTCATCAACGGCGACGCCGGCGTCCCACACAACGTCGCCCTCAAGGATTCGAGTGGCGGCGATGCCTGGGTCGGCGACATCTTCAACGGCGTCGAAACCAGGGTCTACGACGTGCCCGCCCTGCCCGCCGGCGACTACACGTTCATCTGTTCCGTGCATCCGAACATGACCGGGACGGCAATGCTCCAGTAGCTCGAGCCAACATGCCACGCCGGCCGATCCTGCTCGCCCTCGTGGTGGCGGGCATCACCACCCTTGGGGTCATCCTGTTCGTCCGGTCCGGAATCGACGGCGCCGGGAGAGCGGCCGTGGGTTCACCGGCGCCCGCGATCACCGGGACCACGCTCGAAGGGACGACGTTCGACTTGGCGGCGTTTCGCGGTCGGCCGGTGGTCGTCAACTTCTGGGGTCCGTCGTGCATCCCGTGCCGCGACGAGTTCCCGTTGCTCACCGCCAAGCTGGCCGAACACGCGGATGCGGGGTTCGCCGTCATCGGCGTGCTGACGAACGACCCACCGGAGCCTGCGCGGACATTCGTCGCCCAATACGGCGCGACCTGGCCGACCGTCATCGATCCGGACAAGGCGCACAAGACCGCCTATCGCGTGGCCGCCCTGCCCCAGACCTACTTCATCGATGGCGCGGGTGTCATCCGGTCGATCCAGATCGGCGAGCTGACGGACGCCGACTTCGAGCGGCAATACGCCCGGATCGCGCCCTGATACGGATCGCTGGACCTACTCGGGCGCGTCCGGGAGCTCGCGCAGCCGCAGGACCGGCGACCCAACGAGCCACAGCACGCCTGCCACGGCCGCGATCGTGACCACGAACAAGGTCTCGCGGACGCCGATCGCCGCGCCCAACACGCCACCCAGCACGGCACCGATCGGCCGGACCCCGTAGTTGATGAACCTGAATGCGCCACCGGCGCGGGACCGGATGCGATCCGGCGTGCGTGCCGCGATGATCGCCCCCACGTTGATGTCGAGGATCATCACGCCGAGACCGGCGCCAAGCTCGGACGCGAACAGCAGCGCGAGGATCAGCGCCATGGGCATGCCTGCTTCGGCGAGCGGGATCAGCACGAGCGGTAACGGGAATACCAGGCAACCGAGCGCGTAGGCCGGCCCAAGACCGATCCGGCGACCGATCCGGGTGGCCACCACGGCCCCGACGACCCCGCCGACGGCGCCCGCCCCCAGCGCGAGGCCGAGCAAACCCGGCTCCACGCCCAGGGTCGTCGTCGCGTAGAGGATGAACAGCGCGGAGAACGAGAAGTTGAACAGGTTGATCGTCGACACGGCGAGCAGCGTCGGTCGCATGATCGGGTCACGGAGGATGAATGCGAGACCCGCAAAGAGGCGCTCGCGCAGCGTCCCCTGCTCGTGTTCGACCGGCGGTTCCGGGGACTCGATCCGCCGCAGGAACACGATCGATCCGAGGTAAGACACCGCATCGGTCAGCATCGCGAGCGGCGCACCCAGCACCTGGACGAGCAGGCCACCGACCGTCGGCCCGGCAACGTAGGCCAGGGAGCGGCTGCCGTTGAGCAGGGCCATCGCCTCGACGTACCGCTCCCGCTTGGTGACCGCCACGAACACCGTGTTCCACGACAGGTCGAACGCCACCGCCAGCGAGCCGCTCAGGAACGCGACGAGGTAGAGCTGGGCAAGGGTCAACGATCCGAGGGCGAACGCCACCGGAATGCTCGCCACGAGGAGGGCGCGACCCAGGTCGGCCAGGATCATCAGCCGACGGCGGCGCTGGATCCGATCCAGCCAGATCCCCGCCGGCAGTGAGAACAGCAGATGCGGCAGCACGCCGGCGGCCGTCAGGTAACCCATATCCGCGGCCCCGGCGCCGAGGACCAGCACCGCGACCAGGGGCAGGCCGATCAGCGTCACCTGATCGCCGAGCACGGAGATCGTCTGGCCGATCCAGAGCCGCCGGAAGTCGACGGCGTCGAACAGGAGCGGCGGGATCCATCGCCTGGGACGCCGCCGGGTCGGGGGTTCCTCGGTCACCCGCGAACGATAGGTCCCCGACCCGGGAACGATTCGCGCGTGACAAACGCCATACCATCCGAGCACGACCGCTGTGGGCGTGCCGACGACCTGAGGGAACCTTGGACCAGCGAGATCTCGTCGACCGGGCGAAGCGAGGCGATCATGACGCCTTCGCGATGCTCGTCGGCGGGTCCATCTCGCGGCTGGACGCGGCAGCCCGGCTGATCCTCCGCGACCCGGAGCTCGCACGCGATGCGGTCCAGGAGGGTTTCATCCGCGCCTGGCGCAGCCTGCCCGCTCTTCGCGATCCCGATCGCTTCGATGCCTGGCTGCGCCAGCTGGTCGTTCATTCCTGTATCGACATCACGCGACGCCGGCGTCGACGAGTCGTCGAGGTCGAACTTTCGCCCATCCATGGTCCGTCGACGGCCGACACAACCGCCGCCATCGCCGATCGGGAAGTGCTCGATCACGCGTTGCGGGGTCTCGACCCCGAGTGGCGGGCCGTCGTCGTCCTGCACTACTTCATGGGCATGCCGCTGCCCGACGTGGCGGCATCCCTGCGCATCCCGCTTGGGACCGCGAAGTCGCGCCTGCATCGGTCGCTCGCCGCCATGCGAGTCACGATCGGGACGACTGACCCGGCCCCCGCATCCGTCCCCGGAGGGCAGTTCGCATGATGCCGACCGATCGCTTCGAGCGGCAGCTCCCGGCGCTCCTGACCGAGCTCGCCGAGCCGCGAACGCCCGATTACCTCGACGACCTTCTCTGGCAGACCGCGAACACGAGCCAGCGGCCGGCCTGGTCATTCCTCGAAAGGTGGCTTCCCATGTTCGAAATTGCACGGCAGCCGGTCATGGCGCCACGCATCCCGTGGCGCTCGATCGGGCTGGGCCTGACACTCCTGGGCCTTCTCCTTGCCATGGCCGTGGCGCTGGCCGTGGGAACCCGTCCCAATCCGCCATCACCGTTTGGGCCGGCGCGGACCGGCCTGGTGGCGTACGCGAGCGACGGCGACATCTTCACCGTCGATCCGGTCACCGGCATCTCGACCGCCGTCATGACCGGGCCCGAAACGGACCTGAATCCCCGTTGGTCGCTTGACGGCACGCGATTCGCGTTCGAACGAAAGGAGCCGGACGGCAACGGTCCGGGCAACGTGTACGTGGCCAGGTCCGACGGGTCCGACCTGGTCCGCATCACGCCCGTGCCCCTGCCGGCCATCGAGTCGTACGCGTTCTCGCCCGACGGCAGGGAGGTCCTGATCTCGGCGTGGCCGGACCAGGTCCCGGGCATCCTCATCGCGGCCGCCGACGGCAGTGGGATCCGCCAGATCGATACTGCCGGGTCCCGCGACGAACGCCGCGTGGCGGCCACCTGATGGCTCCGAGATCCTGTTCATGGACCGAGGGCACCTACACGGAAGGCTTCGGGAGCATGTACGCGATCAATGTTGCCAGCGGCAAGATCCGCACCGATCCTGGAAGACCGACCCTCTCCGCAATCGCGCGCACACGTCTGTGGTCGCCGGACGGGTCCCAGATCGCGTACGCCGAATGGGTCGAGTCGGGCGACCTGACCGCCCAGATCCACGTCATGTCCGCCGATGGGACCGGCGATCGCGTCCTGCCGACGCCACCCGGTGCGATCTGGCAGGCGCCCTTCGGCTGGTCAAACGACGGAACGCGACTGCTTGCAATCAGGGGCTACACGGGCCAGTACGAGGCGTCCGTTGCTGTCGCACTACCGGTCGACGGGAGCGGGTCTGGCGTCGAGTTCGATACGACCGGCGCCATCGCGATGGCCTGCTGCACGGCGTGGGCCTGGGCGCCAGACGATTCGTTGATCCTCGGGACGCCCACGGACGTCAGCGGCAGTCCGCTCGACCAGGTGCTCCTCGACCCGACGACGGGAACGGCGAGGACCGCGCCGTGGATCTCGGAAAGCCAACCAACCTGGCAGCGCATTGCGAAATGACGCTTCCCCGCACACATCGACCTCACGATCACCTCGCCAGCGACCGGCATCACCCAACACTACGACGACGGCGAGGAGCTCCAGCAGGACGTCATCCACGCCCGCGTCTGGTCCGGGATCCATTTCCACACGGCCGACGAGGTTGGTGCGGCGATGGGCATTGACGTCGGCCAATGGGCCCTCGACCACTACTTCGCGCCGTCGAAGCGGGCCACGATCGACCGTTGACCAAGGGGCCAGGCGCCGCTGTGCCAGAGGATCCGGGGCTCTGCGCTGTTGGTTTGAACGTTTGAGGGGATACAGACGCCATACCCTGTAGGCACGACCACTCGGCCGTGCCGCTGGCGAGGCAACGGTGGATCAACGAGAGCTCATTGATCGAGCGAGGCGAGGCGATCACGACGCCTTCGCCGCGCTCGTCGACGGGTCGCTTCGGCGGCTC
Organism: uncultured Chloroflexia bacterium; assembly: GCA_963809045.1. Taxonomy (GTDB): domain Bacteria; phylum Chloroflexota; class Limnocylindria; order Limnocylindrales; family CSP1-4; genus SPCO01. The sequence continues at coordinate 601,841 of CAWEHW010000004.1, read as the reverse complement.
GACGCAGCCGCTCGACTGATCCTCCGCGATCCTGACCTTGCCCAGGATGCTGTCCAGGACAGCCTCATCCGCGCGTGGCGCGATCTCCCAGGTCTGCGCGACCCGGACCGGTTCGACGCATGGCTGCACCGGCTGACGGTCAACGCCTGTCTCGACGTGCTTCGTCGACGACGGCGTCGTCCGATTGAGGTGGAACTGTCTCCGATCGACACGATAGACGTGCCCGACCAGTCGAACGCGTTCGATGAACGCGAACTCCTGGACGCTGCGCTACAGCGCCTCGATCCAGGCCATCGCGCCGTCGTCGCCCTTCACTATCTGCTCGGCATGCCGCTGCCGGAAGTGGCGACATCCCTGGGCATCCCGTATGGGACTGCCAAGTCGCGGTTGCACTACGCGTTGACCGCGATGCGAACGGGGGCGCAGGCCGACAACCGGCACACCACGGTCAGGATCCCGGGAGGGCAGCTCGCATGAGGACCGACCGACGCTTCGAACAGGACCTGCCGGGTCTCCTCAGCGACCTCTACATGGGCCCGATGCCCGCGTATCGCGACCACGTGCTCCGACTGACGGCCCACACGCGCCAGCGGCCGGCCTTGACTTTCGTCAATTGGTGGCTTCCCCAAATGGACCTGGTTCGCCCGTCCTTCCTCGCATCTCCCACGGCGCTGCGAACGATGGGGTACGCCGTCGTCCTCCTGGCGTTGCTGGTGGCGATGGTCGTTGCAATCGTTGTGGGGACTCGACGTAACCCACCCCAGCCCTTTGGACCTGCCCGCAATGGCCTCGTCGCCTACGCCGCCAACGGCGACATCTATACGGTCGATGCCTCCTCGGGTACCTCGACGGTCATCGTCAGCGGGCCTGAGACCGACAGCGATCCGCAATGGTCGCGCGACGGCACGCGGCTTGCCTTCCTTCGAGATGTCCAGGGGCGCACCGGATTCCACGACCTCTACGTCGCCGAGGCCGATGGCACGGATCTCCGGATCGTGACGCCCCAGCCCCTGGCGATTAGTGGTCTCTACGGGTTCTCACCGGATGGGAGCCAGATACTGCTGACCACGAGTGGAACGGCGTACGGAACGACGACGATCGTGCTGGCCAGATCCGACGGCAGTAGTCTCCGAACGCTCGAAGTGGGAACGACGCGCGTCGCCGCGGGGGATGCTGGGCCGTCCTGGCGACCACCTGATGGCGGCGAAATCCTGTTCCTGGACGACTATTCCAGCCTGCACGCGGTGAATGCCGAAAGTGGCGCAGTCCGGACGATCGTCGAGCCATCCAGCGGACGTAACCGCGGGACGCCCAAGTGGTCGCCGGATGGTTCACGCCTCGCTTATATCGAGTGGGTGAACTCGGACGAGATGACCGCGCAGATCCACGTCATCGAAGCAGATGGGACGGGGGACCATCTCCTCCCGATCCCGCCTGGCACGATCGCGCATTCTCGGACCGGTGGACCCCTTCCGTGGCAAGCGTTTCGGAGCTGGTCGAATGACGGGACCCGCTTGCTTGCGATCCGAGGTTACACCGGTGGATACGAGGAGGCGATCGCCGCCGTCATCCCCGCCAACGGGAGCGGAACCGGCATCGAGATCGACTATTCGGTAGTCGTTCCAACCGTCTGCTGCCCGGAATGGGAGTGGGCTCCCGACGACACATCGATCCTGGGAATCGTCCCGGACCTGGAAGGCAGACCTTTCGCTCAGGTCCTGCTCGACCCGGTCGCGGGCACGGCTTCGGCGGTTCCGTGGACAACGTCGAGTCTGCCAACGTGGCAGCGCCTCGCGCCCTGACGCTCGGCACAGTCGGCAGACGGCAACCGCTCCGCCTGAACGTTTCGACGCAGAGCGACGCCATACCTCCTGAGCACGCCCATCCGGGCCGTGCCACCGGCGAACGGTTCCGATCCACCGAGGCCTCGGCTCGAGCGTGGCCGCGCGATCGAACGGTTGATCACGCCGACCAGACGAGGAGACATCCGAATGAGACTCACCAAGTCCCTGGGTGCCGTGCTCACGGCACTTGCCGTGCTGGCAATGGCCGTCAACGTGACGTTCGCCTCACCAGCTTCCGGGGTCACCCCGACCCTGCTGTCCCGCGGAGCGTTCGACAGCTTCAAGGTCATGTCCTATCCGGAAGGCGCAGGCCTTTTCAAGGTCGAAGCCAAGCAGCCAATCGACGTGGTGGTGCGACGGCACGACTACGCGGTCGGCAGCTCCACGGGCTGGCACGCCCATCCCTACCCAGTGTTGATCACCGTGCTGTCGGGCGAGATCACGTTCTACGAGTACAACGATCCGACTTGCACCCCACACGTGGTCACGGCGGGCCACGGCTACGTCGACTCGGGCGAAGGTCACATCGGACGGAACGAGTCGGGCTCGCCGGCCGTTGACATCAGCGTGATCATGGCGCCAACGGCGGCGCCGTTTCGGGCAGAGCTGACCGCACCAGGGCCTCACTGCTCGTTCTAGCAAATCGCATCTGAAACCTTGACGGCTGGCGCCGACGGCGCCGGCCGTCAACTCATGTGTAGGCGCGATCTCGCGGCGGTTCGGCCGGTGGGACGTGCGCCGGAGCTCGAACGCCGGGGCGCTACCCTAGCCGCCGCGCAGGCAACGGAGCGAGGGTGGCATGATCCGGACGAGTCCATTCCACGAGCGAACGAGTGCGCTCAACGAGACCGGCCTGTGGAGCCATTGGTCCGGCCATCTCGCCGCACATCGCTACCAGATGTCGGACAAATTCGAGTACTTCGCGGTTCGCAACAGCGCCGGCATCTTTGACTCGTCACCGCTCTACAAGTACCGGATCCACGGTCCCGACGCGGAGCGGTTCCTGGCCGGGGTGCTCGCGCGCGACATCCGGGCCTGTCCGCCCGGCCACGCCCAGTACACGATCTGGTGCGACGACCGAGGCTTCGTCGTCGAGGACGGCGTCATCCTCCGGCACGGCCCCAACGACTATGTCCTGACCGCAGCCGAACCCAACCTGGCCTATTTCGCCGACCTGATCGGCCGTGACAGGGTCGCGATCGAGGAGGTCAGCCACGACTACGCGACGCTCGCGATCCAGGGGCCTCGATCGCGCGACCTGGTCTCGAAGCTCGTCCCGGGCGCGGCGACGATCCCCTACTTCGGCCTGGTCACTGGCAAGATCGCGGGCTCGCCGGTCACGGTCTCGCGGACCGGGTACAGCGGCGACCTCGGCTTCGAGATCTGGATCGAAACGCCGGATGCGCTCAAGGTCTGGGACACGGTCTGGGACTCGGTCGAGGGCCACGGTGTGCTGCCGTTCGGCCTCGATGCGCTGGAGATGCTGCGGATCGAAGCCGGCCTGCTGCTCCTGGACGTCGACTTCGGGTCGAGCCGCTATGCCTGGACCGACGAGGACCGCTCGACTCCGTTCGAAATCGGGCTCGGTTGGATGCTCCGGGACCTGGCGAACGACGACCGGGCCTTCATCGGACGGCGCGCCCTGGAGCGCGAGCTCGCCGATGGCACGTCGCGCTGGCGGTTCACCGGGCTCATCCTCGATTGGGAGGACTACGACCGGATCTACAACGGGGCCGGGCTCATCCCGCCCAAGGACCACACGCCGATCGTTGAGGAGTTGTTCGTGTACGACGACGAGATCCGGCAGGTCGGCTACAGCACGAGCTTCATGTACTCGCCGATGCTCCAACGGCATATCGCGATGGCCCGGGTGAGGCCCGACCTCGCGAAGCCCGGCAGCGAGGTCCGGCTCGAGGTGGACGTCAACCACAGGTACGAATACGTCAAGGCGAGGACCGCGCGGATGCCGCTGTACAACCCAGCCCGGAAGACGGCCTGACATGGCGAAGACGAAGCCTGCGCCCAACACCACGGCGAAGTCGGTTGCAAAGGCCGCTTCGAAGGCGGCATCGAAGCCAACGGCGTCCCCCCGCGCCAGCGAGCGGACCTACGACGCCATCGTCGTCGGTGGCGGCCACAACGGCCTCGTCAACGGCGCCTACCTGGCGAAATCGGGGCTCAGGACCCTGATCCTGGAGCGCCGCCCACTCGTCGGCGGCGCAGCGATCACTGAGGAGCTCTACCCGGGCTTCTCGTTCACCACGTTCTCGTACGCCCTCAGCCTCCTCCGGCCCGACATCATCCACGAGCTGGAGCTGACCAAGCACGGGTTCATGCCGCTCCTGATGTCGTCGACCTTCGCTCCCATGGAGAACGGCGACTACCTGTGGCTGGGCCAGGACCACAACCAGAACCTGAAGGAAATCGCCCGGCACAGCCAGCACGACGCCGACGCATACAACGTGTACGCGCACGACATGGAGATGGTCTGCCACGCGATCAAGCCACTCCTGGACGCGGCGCCGCCGGACCTGTTCAGCGACGATCCCGAGGAGCTGCTGGCCCTCGCCTCGCTCGGCTCGCGCTTCCGGTCGATGGACAAGCGCGTCCTGCACAACGTCGTCCGCCTGCTCACCGGCAGCGCGGCGGATTTCCTCGACGACTACTTCGAGTCGGACATCCTCAAGGGCTACCTCGCATCGTCGAGCATCATCGGGACCAAGGTCGGACCACGCTCACAGGGTCGGGTCTCGTGCTCCTCTACCACTCGATCGGCGAACACGACGCCGAGTTCGGAGCGTGGGCGTTCCACAAGGGCGGCAACGGCGGCTTCACGCAGGTGCTCGCGCGGGCGGCGCGATCGTTCGGTGCCGAGATCGTCCTCGAGGCGCCTGTCGCCGAGGTGATGACGAAGGGCGGCCGTGCCGTCGGCGTCGCGCTCGCGGACGGGACCGAGTACAAGGCCACCACGGTGGTGAGCGCCCTCGACCCGCGGAGAACGTTCCTCGAGCTCGTCAACCCGCGGGAGTTGCCCGCGGATCTCGTCGAGTCGATCACGCGGTTCCGCTTCCAGGGCACCTCCGCCAAGGTCAACTTCGCCCTGGATGGGCCGCCCAGGCACCCGGCCCTCGGCGACCGGAGCGACCAGTTCCGCGGGTTCACCAACATCGGGCCATCGATGGACTACCTCGAACACGCCTACGACGACGCGAAGTACGGCTGGTACAGCTCGCGGCCCTACCTCGACTGTGCGATGCAGTCGACGATCGATCCGGACATGGCGCCACCCGGCAAACACGTCTGGAGCTCGTTCGTGGCCTACGCGCCGTACCAGCTCCGTGAGAGCGACTGGGACACGGAACGCCAGAACCTGGGCGACACGGTCCAGGCGACGATCGAGTCGTTCTTCCCGGGCTTCAGCGATCTGGTCCTGCATCGCGAGGTCGTGACGCCGCTCGACATCGAGCGAACCGTCGGCTTGAGCGAGGGCAACATCTTCGCCGGCGAGTTCCTCGCGCCGCAGATGTACTTCTTCCGGCCGGCCCCTGGTTGGAGCCAGTACCGCACGCCGATCGACGGCTACTACCAATGCGGGTCCGGCACCCATCCCGGCGGCTGCGTGATGGGCGCTCCGGGCAAGCTTGCGGCGCAGCGGATCCTGAAGGACCGCGCGAAGGACTGACCTGGCCGCAGGCGCCGACACGAACGTCGTCCGGTCCCAAGCCGCAATCGGGGAGCCATCGCAACTTGAGCGCTGACATCGATTCGCAGGCGGCGCTCGCCCCGTTCCGGCGACGCGGCTATCCGGGGCTCGTGGCCTCCATGGCGACAGCCGCGTTCGCGGTGAGTGTCAGCACCATCGCCCTGGTCTGGCTTGTCCGCGCCGACCCTGGAGCGATCGGCCTGATCTTCGCGCTTCGCGGAGGGGCCCTCCTGGTGTTTGGCATTCCGGCCGGCCTGCTGGCGGATCGGATGGATCGACGGACGCTGCTTGTCCTGACGAACGTCATCGCCATCGGACTTGCCCTACTGGTGGCCGGCGCAGCTTCGGTCGGCACGCTGCCACTCTGGGCCCTCGCCCTGATTGCGCTCGGGTTCGGGATCCTGGACACCACGAAGGTGGCATCAACGCAGTCCTACACCGTTGACCTCGTGGGTCCCGTACTGGCCACCAGCGGGATCGCCATCGCAGCGATCGGCACCCAGCTGCTAAGCGCTCTCGGGAATGTGGCTGCGGGGCCGATCATGGATGTCTACGGTCCGGGCGTCGCGTTCCTCGTCACGGCCGCCGCCCACGGCGTCAGCACGCTGCTGCTCCTCGTGGCGGCACCAAGTCTGGATGCCCGTCGACGACTTGCCTCGCCGAGCTCCGAGCGGCTCCCGCTCAGCGTCAGGGCGTCGCTCGTGCTGGTCCGTCGCAATCACATCCTGGCATTGCTGGCTCTCACGGTCATCGTGACGGAAATCTTCGGCTTCTCGTCCATGGTCCTCCTGCCGGTCTTTGCCGACCAGGTGTTCGGGACCGATGCGGCTGGTTACGGCGCCATGGCGGCCGTCATGCGCCTCGGCGGAGCCGCTGCCCTCGTCGCGGTGGCGCTCTTCGGACTGCGCCTGACGCGGGGCAGTGTTCTGCTGACCGCCAGCGCGACATTTGGGGTCGGGCTCGTTGCCCTCGCCGTCTCCCCATCATTCGCGGTCGCCCTGGTTCCCATCTTCATCGTCGGCGGTGCGGCCGCCGCGACCGATTCACTGTCGCAGTCGCTGATGCAGCGATCCGCAGCGGACAGCGAGCGCGGTGCCGCGATGGGTACCTGGGCGTTCGGGGTCGGCTTCGGGCCGTTCGGTCACCTTGCCGTCGGGCTGGCTGCGGGCCGCGTCGGGGCGCCGCTCACGCAGCTGGTCGCCGGTGGCGTTCTCCTCCTGCTGGCCGCGGGCCTGTCGCGCAACCAGGGGTTGCGAGCGCTTCGCTAAATCTCCTCGTCCTTGACAGGCAAGTAACCACTTGCCTATCATGGCGGCCTGGACGTCTTCAAGGCTCTTGCCGATCCAACCCGACGAACCATTCTCGACGAGCTGTCCGAGCGCGACGGTCAGACCCTGTTCGAGCTCTGCGGTCGCCTGTTGATGAAGCACGGGATCGACTCGACGCGCCAGGCGATCTCACAACACCTTGACGTGCTCGAGGCTGCCGGCCTGGTGCGGATCAACCGCGAGGGCCGGTACAAGTTCCATCACCTCGACAGCACGCCGCTCAAGCAGATAGCTGAGCGATGGCCCATTCGAGAGTAAGGGAGCGTTCGCATGCGAATCTATGTCACGAGCGTCTTCGTCGACGACCAGCGGAAGGCGCTCGACTTCTACACCAACACCCTCGGCTTCGAGAAGAAGCGGGACATCCCGCTCGGCGCAGCCTCGTGGCTGACCGTTGTGTCGCCGGACGAGCCGGATGGAACCGAGATCCTGCTCGAGCCCTCCGACCATCCCGCCGTCAAGCCCTACAAGAACGCGCTCGTCGCGGACGGGATCCCAGCCGCGTCGTTCGCGGTCGACGACGTCCAGGCGGAGTTCGATCGACTCGGGTCGAAGGGCGTCCGGTTCACCCAGGAGCCGACGGAGATGGGCGGCGTCACGACCGCGGTGTTCGACGACACCTGCGGCAACCTGATCCAGATCGTCCGCCTGCCGTAGGCCGCGAGGGCCGGTATACTGGCCCTCCCCATCGTCTCTGCCCCCGCGAGAGGTTGTCCCCATGGGCGCGATCACGGCCGAAGGCCTGGTCAAGGTCTACAAGACGCGCAAGAACGAGGTTCGCGCGCTCGACGGTATCGACCTCGAGGTCGAGGAAGGTACCGTGCTCGGATTGCTCGGACCCAACGGCGCCGGCAAGACCACGGCGGTTCGGATCCTGGCGACGCTCCTCAAGCCGGACGCCGGCCGGGCGACCGTCGCCGGCTTCGACGTGGTCCGCGAACCCGACGCGATCCGCAAGATCATCGGCCTGTCGGGCCAGTACGCCGCGGTCGACGAGAACCTGACCGGCAGCGAGAACCTGTGGCTGTTCGGGCGCCTGTACCAGCTCTCGTCGCCGGAGGCCAAGCGGCGAGCCGACGAGCTCCTCGAGCAGTTCGAGCTGGTGGACGCGCGCGACCGGGTCGTCAAGACCTACTCCGGCGGGATGCGTCGGCGCCTGGACCTCGCGAGCGCCCTGATCGGGCGACCGCGGCTGCTCATCCTCGACGAACCGACGACCGGCCTCGACCCGCGCAGCCGCCTGGGCATGTGGGACGTCATCAGGGGCCTGGTCAGGGAAGGCGTCACGCTCCTCCTGACGACGCAGTACCTCGAGGAAGCCGACGAGCTCGCCGACACGATCGCGGTCGTCGACCACGGCAAGATCATCGCCCGCGGCACGGCCGACGAGTTGAAGTCACAGGTCGGAGGGGAGCGAATCGAGGTCATCATCGGCGACCGGGACGCTCTTCCGAAGGCGCGGGAGCTCCTTGGCCGCGCCTGTGGCGAGATCCCGACCCTCGACGAGCACACCCGCAAGATGACCGTCCCGGCCCACGGCGGCGCTCAGACGCTCATCAGCATCGTCCGCGACCTTGACGAAGCGAGCATCCACATCGATGACATCGCGCTGCGCCGGCCCACCCTTGACGACGTGTTCCTGGCCCTGACGGGCCACGCCACGATCGAGGAGCAGCTGGCCGAAGAGACGCTGGCGAGGACGGCATGACCACTCCCTCCACGACCGCGCGGCAGGTGGGCCCCGGCAACGCGATCACAGATGGCCTGCTCGTGGGCTGGCGCAACCTCAAGCGGATTCCGCGGATCCCGGAGCTCGCGATCTTCGCGATCCTCCAGTCGATCATGTTCGTGCTGCTGTTCGTGTTCGTTTTCGGCGGCGCGATCAACATCCCGGGTGGCGGCGACTACACGTCGTTCTTCATGCCCGGCATCTTTGCCCAGACGATCGTGTTCGCGGCCGCGACGACCGCGATCGGAATGACCGACGACGTCAACAAGGGGATCATCGACCGGTTCCGCTCGCTGCCGATGTCGCGTTCGGCGGTGCTGACCGGACGGACGTTCTCGGACGTGATCTACAACGCCGGCATCCTCGTCGTGCTGATGCTCACCGGGTTCGCGGTCGGCTGGCGCGTGGACGGCCTGCCATCACTGGCCGCAGGGTTCCTGCTGCTCCTGTTCTTCGCCTACGGCATGGCCTGGCTCGGCGTCTGGCTCGGCCTGATGGTCCCGACGGTCGAAGTCGCCCAGCAGGTGATCTTCACCGTCCTGTTCCCGATCACCTTCATCTCGAACGTGTTCGTGCCTGCGTCCACGCTTCCGACCTGGCTCCAGCCCGTCGCCGAATGGAATCCGACGAGCACCCTGACGGCGTCGCTCCGTGAGCTGTGGGGCAATCCGAACCCGCCCGTGTCCGACAGCCTCGCCTCGACCGAGCCGATCCTCGTCACGATCATCTGGGTCATCGTGTTCATCGCGATCTTCGCCCCGCTCGGCACCCGCCGCTACCGCTCCATGAGCCGCTAGCTCCGGACGTGAAGAACCCCGGGTGGTCGAAGCCCGGGGTTCACGGTATAGGCGTATTGGTTGCGGGGGTCGGATTCGAACCGACGACCTTCGGGTTATGAGCCCGACGAGCTGCCGCTGCTCCACCCCGCCCGCGTACGGTAAGGGTTGGAGCCTGTTCGGTCAAACGTGGGGACCACCGGCACGGCGTTCTGCCCGTTTCTGAGGCTCACCGAATCGGAGCCGTCGCGAGATACACCTGGGTCCCGTTCGTGCCACTCGCGGACCCGATCTCCAGGTAGTAGTACAGCGTCCCGTCGCGATCGATCAACGCGGCGTCCCAGGCCTGGCCTTCGACCGGAAACGTGTCGGCGGTGATGATCGGCACGTCGCCGTCGCGCCGCCAGGTCATCCCGTCGTCCGACCAGGCGAGCCCGCGATCCGTCAACCGGAGGCCGGAGTAGACCATGGCAAGGCCCCGCCTGGTGTCCACGACCCTTGGCCGGTCCAGTCCCCGACGCTCCCACGCCAGCTCCGCCTCGAACACCGGACCATCGTGCTTGGACCAGGTCATCCCGTCCGACGATGTCGCCAGGCCGATGGCGCCGCGGCGACTTGGACGGTCGAGGCCCGTGAAGTAGAGCGAATAGCCCTCCGCCGTCACGACGGCGCTCGGCCAGCTGAGCCCACCGGCGTCCCATGATCCGGCGGCACCCGGCTCGAGGATCGGTGTCTCGTCCACGGTCCACGGACCGTCTGGTCCGGTCGCCGTCGCCCGCCCGAGCACCCATGGCTTTCCCGTCTCGATGGTCTCGAAGACGAGCACCCACGTGCCGTCACTCGCGATAAATCCCGTCGACACATCGATGCCGGACTTGGTGAACGGAACGTCGTCGCCGCTCAACACCGGGCCCGGCTCGGCGAGGTCCCAGGCGATCCCATCCTCGGACACGAGATGCGCCACGTGAATGTCGCCGGGCCAAGCGGTGAACACGTTGGCGTACATGTGGAGGCGGCCGTCCTCCTCCAGGATCGCCCCAGGATTGATGTAGAGCTCGTCGACGCCGGTCGTGGCGCGCGTGACAACCGGATCGGCGCCGTTGAACGTGAATGCCAGGGAGGCTTCGACCGGCGACGGTGAGGGCGAAGCGCTGGCGGCGCTGCCCGCAGGCGAAGCCGTGGCGGACGGCGCCGTCGCGGAACCCTCGAGCGACGGACCCGGCGGTCCCGCGCATCCACCCACCAGGCTGCCGAGGACGCCAAGCGCGCAGACGAGGGCACGAAGATGACCCTTGCCGTCGCTCGCCGTGCGCATGCTGCGCTCCTCCAAGAATGGGACGGAACCGTAACATATCCTTCGATTCCGTAGCAAGTAGAATCCCATTCGTGATTGACGACGCACCAAAGCGATTCACCCTCCTCTACCAGCTCTACCTGACCAGCCAGGCCTCACGGCGGTTCATGCGGCTGGCCCTGACCGGGACCGGGATGAGCGGCGAGGAGTACGCGCTGCTCAGCTACCTCTACGGCAACGGTCCACGAACGCTCAGTCAGGCGGCACGCGACTTCGGGCTCGCGATCACCACCGTCGCCACGATGCTCAGCCCCCTCTTCGAATCCGGCGAGCTTGAACGGATCCCCCATCCAACCGACCGACGCGCTCGGCTGATCCGGTTGACCGAATCCGGGCGAAGACGGATGGACCAGGCCATCCCGCAATACACAGCCGCATACCGGACGCTGCTGGAGATCCTCGATGGCAGCGCGAGGGATCCGGAGACGCTCTTCGCGGCACTGGACGGCCTCCGTGCCGGAATCGTCGAGACCGTGGAGCGGGTCGAGGCCCAGGGAACGCGGAGCGCCTGACTACGGCGCAGGTCCCGGGGCCGGTCCCAACGAACGCACCGCATCCGATGCCTGCTGCGCACGAAGCCTGTCGCCGCCCACGAGCAGACCGATGATCAGGCTCGCGCTGATCACGATGGTGAACACGTAGAACGGGTAAAGGATGTCCTCGGCGGCGAGCACGCCGGCGAGCAGCGAAGCGATGATGAATCCGACCGTTCCGGCCGCTCCGAAGATGCCCTGCGCGGTTGATGACCTCCCCGGCGGCGAGTTGGCCGCCACCACGGCGTAGAGCGCCGGATTGAGCATCGCGAAGCCAGTGGCCTCGATCAGGATGAGCGGGACGGCGAGGGCCGGATCGATCAACCGCGTGTACAGCAGCCCGCTGATCCCCGGCAGGACCGAGCCCAGGATGATGAATCGGTAGGGACCGATGCGGTCGACCAGCCGGCCGGCCATCGGCGAGAGCAGCAGGATCGGCAGCCCGAACATCGCGAACGTGAGCCCGATCAACCCGAGCCCCGCACCGAGTCCCTGCAGGAAGAGGCTCCAGATCACGTCGTAGGTGCCCGCGGAGTACTGGCCGCCGGCATTGATGATCAGCGCCGCAATCAATCCGCGATTGAACAGCCGCATGGGAGCGGCAGACGTCGCAGGCTTCGCCCGATCGACCGTCACGTCGGCGGCGGCTCGACCCGAGATCGACGGCGAATCGAGCGGGAATTCGGTCGCATCGAGGCCGGGCGCCGGGTGGGTCCGCGTCTCGCCTTCCCGTCCCATCAACGCGATCGGGATCGCCGCCAGCACGGCGGCCGCGCCGCTGAAGATGAAGACGAAGCCGATGCCCCCGAGTCGGTCGGCTCCGATCGCCCCGATCGCCGGTCCGAGCAGCAGGCCCCCCATCTGTGCCGCCCCGTAGAGGCCGAATGCCTCGCCTCGACGTTCCGGGGGCGTCGCGTCCGTGAGGTATCCGCGGGCGGCAGGGTCGTAGATCGCCGTGGCGAGACCGACGGCCGCGCGCAGGACGATGAACGCCACCGGTCCCGTGACCGCGAGCGGCAGCGCGGTGAAGACGCCGGCCAGCACGAGTCCGACGACCATCAACGGGATCCGCGCGGTGCGATCGGCCAGCCAGCCGAAGATCGGCTCGCCGATCAGCCGCGCGATCGGCCAGGCGGCGATGACCACGCCGAGGGTCGCGAAATCCACGCCCTGGTCGACGAAATAGATCGAGAGGACGGGGAGCAAGCCACCGAACCCAAGCCACACGATGAACTCGGCCAGGAGCAGGGGCGCAATGCCACCCCAGCGCGATCGCCAGGCGGCCACGCGGCGAGTGATCGCTTCGATGGTCATGTGCCGGAGGGTAACGCCCGCCCCGGGCGGACCCAGCCGAGGTTCACCGCACAGGACGGACGGCATCGCCCAAAACGGATGGCAGTGCCCCAGGACCCGGCCGTCCGCGCCGTATGATCCGGCGATGATCCTCTCGCCGTCCCTCCTGGGTCTTGGGCTCGTGATCGGCCTGCTGGTCCTGCTGCCGGCTCGCCGGGTGCAGTTGGCCGGATGGTCCGGCCGATCGATCGGGACATACGCGCTGATCCTGTGGCTTGGGGCGATGCTGGTCGGGCTGGTGCCCGGCACCCGACTCCTCGTGCCGATCCTGCTGGTCGCGTTCATCGCTCCGTTCATCGCTGCGCCTGATCGAATCCAGCAGGTCCTTCGGCGAGGCGGCCGTGGGGACCCGCCGCAGATGAAGGACGTGACACCGCCCGATCAACGATCGTCCTGACCGTGCGGCGCGACCTTGGCTGGCGGCTGGATCCCGCAGTCACGTACCTGAATCACGGCTCGTATGGCGCCTGCCCGGAGCCAGTCCTCGCTGTCCAGCGGGACCTGCAAGACCGGATGGAAGCGGAACCCGTGCGGTTCCTCTCCGGCGAGCTGCCGGACTTGCTCCATCGCGCGCGCGCTGATGTCGGCAGCTTCCTTGGTGCCGACCCCGACGGCGTGGCCTTCGTCCCGAATGCGACGACGGGGGTCAACACGGTCCTGGGCTCCCTCGGGTTCGAGGCAGGCGACGAGCTCCTGGCGACCGATCATGAATACAACGCCACGCTCAACGCCCTGCACGCGGTGGCGGCCCGGGACGGCGCCCGGGTGGTCATCGCCCACCTGCCGTTCCCGATCAGCGACCCGGGCGATGCTACCGCGGCCATTTTGGCCGCCGTGACGCGCCGCACCCGGCTCGTGCTGGTGAGCCAGGTCACCAGCCCCACGGCGCTGGTCCTCCCGATCGAAGCGCTCGTGGGAGAGCTCGCTCGACGCGGCATCGACACCCTCGTCGACGGGGCCCACGCGCCCGGGATGATCCCGCTCGACCTCGACGGTCTCGGCACGGCCTACTGGACCGGCAACGGGCACAAGTGGCTGTGCAGCCCCAAGGGTTCGGCGGTGCTCTGGGTCAGGGCGGACCGGCGTGCGGCCATCCATCCGCTGGTCGTGTCGCACGGCGCGAACGAGGTCCTCGGTGATCGTTCGCGGTTCCGCGCTGAGTTCGACTGGGTCGGGACGTCGGATCCAACCGCGTTCCTGACCCTACCCGCGGCGCTCGATTGGATGGCCGCGGCGGTGCCCGAGGGTGGCGGCTGGCCCGCGGTCATGGCCGCCAACCACGCCCTGGTCGTGGCTGGGCGAGACGTCGTGGCATCAGCGCTCGGTGTGGCGCCACCTGCGCCCGATTCGATGCTTGGTTCGATGGCGGCCTTGCCCATTCCGGGGATCGTCGGGGATGCCGCCGCAAAGGAGCTTTCGGGGCGTCTCCTGGCCGAGGACGCGATCGAGGTACCGATCGGCGGGTGGCCGGTCATGGCCGCGAGGCCGGGGGCACCTCCGGAGCAGGTCCTGATCCGGATCTCGGCCCAGCTGTACAACGAGCCGGCCGACTACGAGCGGTTGGCCGGGGCGCTGGCCCGCCGGCTGGGGCGGGCCTAGCGGGCGGCGCGCGACAGCGATCAGGACGCGACGATCACGCCGCGCCGTGGACCATCGAGACCGCGGAGTAGATCCCGCCCAGGAAGCGGCTGGGCACGCGATGCAGCCGTCGCGACTGGACCAACCCGGCCTCGGCGGCCATCCGCTCCCAGGTCGCCGCGGCGAATGGATGCGGCACCCATGGATTCCCGTGATCGGCGTCATATTCGACGACCACGAAGGCACCACCTGGACGCAGGTGAGACGCCAGCGCTCGAACCACGTCCACCTGGCGGCCTCGTGGCACGAAATGGAGACTGTTGGCCGCCACGAGCCCGTCCAGCGACGGCAACTCGAGGGGATGGGTGAAGTCGGCGACGTGCGCTTCGATCTCGACGGCTCCGAAGCGCCCGGCCACGGCCGCGACGTTCTGGTCCAGCGCGGCGCGATCACGGTCCACGACGACGATCCTCCCGCCGGGTCCCAGGAGGTCGGCGAGCGCGAGCGTGAAGGCACCGGCCCCTGCGCCGATGTCCGCCCAGGTCCCGCCGGGGTCCACCGCATCGCGGAGCAGCGCGACGTGATCCGCGTGATCCACCCTAACCCGTGCTCTGGAGCCCGGCCGCCACGCCGTTCACGGTGAGCTGGACCAGTCGCAGCACCCGGCCACGCTCGGGATCATCCGGTGGGAGCGCTCGCAGCCGGGCCAGGAGCCGGACCTGGAGCTCCGAGAGCGAGTCGACGTACGGGTTTCGCAGCGCCACCGATCGCTGGAGGACCGGTGCCCCGTCCAGCAGCCGCTCCCGGCCGGTGACCCGACCGATCATGCTGACCGTCCGCCGATATTCGGTCTCGATCGCGTCCCAGCGCCGGTCGTCGCCTGGTTTCGTGGCCAGAGCCGCGTAGAGACGCGCAACGCCCATGTCCGCTTTCGCGAGGCTCATCTCGGCGTTGTCGAAGAGGCTGGAGAGGAACGGCCATTCGCGTGCGAGTCGTGCAATCTCGTCCAGCCCGGCCTCCCCGTGAGCGGTCTGATAGGCATCGAGGGCCGCCCCAAGGCCGTACCAGCCGGGCAGGTTGATGCGTGACTGGGCCCAGGCGAACGTCCAGGGGATCGCTCGCAAGGCGTCGATCGTGGGGGCCACGTCTCGCCGGCCGCGCGCCGCCGGACGCGACCCCAGGCGGAGATCGGACAGCTCCCGGATGGGTGTGACGTCGCGGAAGAACGACGCGAAGCCCGGGTCGTCGTGGACGAGTGCCCGGTACGCCGCTCGCGACGTAGCGGCGAGCTCGTCGAGGATGGGGGCGCCGGCGGTCAGCGCTCCTTCGAGCTGTGCACCGTGCTCGGGGGTCGAGGCGAGCAGGACCGCACCCGTCGCCTGCTCGAGATGGCGACGAGCGATCGTGGCATTCGAGTAGTTGGCTGCGACAACCTCGCCCTGCTCGGTCAGCTTCAGGCGCCCATCCACCGAACCTGGGGCCAGGCCCATGATCGCCCGGTTCGTCGGCCCACCGCCTCGACCGATGGCTCCACCGCGCCCGTGGAAGATCGTCAGCTCCACGCCGCGGTCCCTCGCCACGGCGACCATGGCCGCCTGCGCCTGGTGGAGCATCCAGGCTGCGGACAGCAACCCGGACTCCTTGTTCGAGTCCGAGTAGCCGAGCATCACCTCCTGGTGGTCGCCGCGGCTGGCGATCCCGGCGCGGTACGTCGCGTCGTCGAGGAGGCTCGCGAGGATCGGCCCGGCATCCTGGAGGGCTGCGCTCGACTCGAAGAGCGGGATAACGTCGAGCACCGGTGGCTGAACGTGCTCGGCGTCGCCGGCCAGGGCGGCCACGCGGGCGAGCTCCAGGACCGCCGTCACGTCCAACGCCGACGCCGTGAAGCTGACGACATAGCGATGGCAGCTCTCGACGCCGAACCGCGCCTGGACCGAGGCGATCGCCCGGAACGTGGCGAGCACCTCGCCGAGCGTGACGCCGGGTGAAAGCTCCGCCGCAGGGGCCAGACCAGTCCGGATCGCGTCGAGTGCCGCCCGATGGACGTCAGCGTGCTGGCGGACCTCGAGCGACGCCAGGTGGAAACCGAACGTCCCGAGTTGCCAGCGCATCTCGGCGACCTCGCCGAACGCCACGCGCTCCAGCCGATCCGTCACCAGGGCCTCCTGGATCTCGGCCAGCTCGGCATCGAGCTCGTCGGGTCCCGCATAGCGCCCGCTCAGCGGCGCCGGCTCGCCGGTCAAGGCCGCGCGGGTTCGCCGCAGCCGCTCGGCGATGAACCCGAAGCGCTGGCGATAGACCTCTTCCGGGAAGCGACGGCGGAGCTGGCGATCCGTCTCGGGCAGATCCTCCGCGTCGCGCGCAAGCCGCGATTCGATCGAGCGCGAGACCCGGTCCGGCGGGGCGGCCGCCGCAAGCGTCTGCATCAGCCGCGTGGCGACCGCCTCGTAGCCGCGCAGGACGTGGTCGGCGTGGATCCGCATGGTCTTCCCCGTGACCTCGGCGGTCACCTCGGGGTTGCCGTCCCGGTCGCCCCCGATCCAGCTCCCCCAGCTGAGGAAGGCGCCGACGCGTGGCGCCCGGGTGCCGGTGCGTCCCGAATCGGCGGCGGGTCCCTGCAGCCGCCCCGCCGCCGGATCGAGCGCCGCGTCGAGCGCCCGGTAGAGCTGGGGGACGGTGGTGAACAGGGTGGCGTCGAAGAACGCCATCGCCGTGCGCACCTCGTCGAGCGGCGTCGGTGCGACGAGCCGAAGGTCGGACGTCCGCCACAGGAGCGTGATCTCCTCCCGCAGACGTCGCCGGACGTCCTGATCCTGCGATGGGGTCAGTCGCGTGTCGTCGAGCCGCTCGAGCAGGGCACCGCAACGACGCAGGGCCAGCAGCGTCGTCCGCCGGCGCGCCTCCGTCGGATGTGCGGTCAGCACGAGCGAGACGGCCAGCCCGGCAATCGCGCCATCCAGATCATCGTCGCCACGGCCCAGCCGGCGGAGGCGGCGGACCGCGTCGCCGACCGAGTCGTCGAGGACGCCGTCCTTCGCCACACGTTCGCGTCGGCGGAGAGCACGGACGCGTCCGTGGGCCTCGGCAAGGTTGACCAGTCCGAAATAGAGGGCAAACGCGCCGATGATCGCCTCGGCAGCGCCCAGGTCCATCCCGCGCAGGTCTGCGTCCAGGCGGGCTCGCTCGGCCGGGTCGTCATCGCGTCGCAGGGCGATGGTGCGTTTCCGGATCCGCTCGACCAGGGCGAACAGCTCCGGGCCGGCCTGTTCTGCGATCACCTGCCCGAGCAGGGCTCCGAGCAGACGGACCTCGACCGCGAGCGGGTCCCGCGCGCCGGCGGTGCCGATGCCGCCTGGTTCCGCGGCCACGGCTGCCGAGGCCCCTGGCGCACGCGAACGCGCCGTCATCCGACGCTCGCCGCTGGACCGTTACGCCTCCAAGCCGCCACCGTGTCGCAACCTTTCCGGCAGACAACCTTTCGTAGGCTTGTATGGTGGTGGCCGTGACGACGATCCGCTCGGGCCCGAGCGCGGGCCATGCCCCCGACCCGGCGCCTCTCCGCGCCCCGGCGACCGGCGCCGACCAGCTGGCGCAACTCGGGTTCCTCCACGAGGTTGCGAAGCTCGCGACGACGGCGCGGACCTGGGACGAGCTGCTCGAGACCGTCGTCGACCGGACGCGCGATGTGCTCCACGCGGACGTCGCCTCGCTGTACCTGCTGGACCGCGATGGAGCGTACCTGACCCTGGCGGTCACGAACGGGCTGGATCGCTTCCAGATTGGCCGGGCGCGCGTGCCGTTTGGCGAGGGCGTGACCGGCCGGGTTGCCGCCGACCGCCGTCCCCTGGTCATCCCCGACGTGAAGGCCGATCCGCGCTTCCTGTGGGTCCGCGGGATCGACCAGCGCCGCTTCGTCGCGTCCATGCTGTCCGTGCCGTTGACCTGGCATGACCAGATCGTCGGCGTGCTCAACGTCCAGACCGAGCGCCCCCGCGACTTCAACGATGCGGATGTCGCCCAGCTCGGTGCCGTCGCCGACCTCCTGGCCGGGATCATCGAGAAGGGCCGCCAGCAGACCGAGGCCGAAGCCCGGGTCGAGGCGCTCAAGGCGATCGACGAGGCACGGAGCGAGCTGATCGCCCTCGTCACGCATGAGCTCCGGACGCCGCTGGCCGTCGTCCGCGCGTACGCCGACCTGCTCGCCGAGGAGCCGCCGTTGCGGGGCCGCGTTTCGCGCGACCTCGCGCGGCGGGAGACGCGCGCCGCGTGGCACCGGGCCACGCTCGAGCAGATCGAACGGCTGGACCGCCTGGTCGACTCGATCCTCGCCTCCGTCCGCGTCGTGCCGGAGGGTCCAGCCTCGGTCACGCCGGTCGACCTCGGCGCTCTCGTCGACGAAGTCGTGACCTCGCTCCGGCCGATCCTCGATCGCCACCAGATCGAGATCGTGCCGAGCGTCAGGCTCCACGGTCTGGCCGACCCGCCGCGGCTCCGGCAGATCCTCGAGCACCTCGTCGAGAACGCCGTCAAGTACGCGCCACCGGACACGGCGATCACGATCGACTGGGCGCTCCAGGAGGGCGTCGTCCAGCTGGGCGTCTCGGATGAGGGCCCGGGCATCCCCGACGAGTGGCGCGAGCGGATCTTCGAGCCGTACGCCCGCCGGGACACGCATACTGCCCGCGGCTCCGGCATCGGACTCTATGCCGCGAAACGTCTGGGCGAGTCGATGGGGGCGCGGCTGTGGTGCGAACCGGCTCGACCTCATGGAGCCCGGTTCGTCGTCGCCCTGCCCGCAGCCGTGGCCATCTGAACCGCATGAGCGAGGACCGTGATCACGATGTCTAGCCGCCCCCTCCGCATCCTCGTCGTCGATGACGATCCAGCGATGGTGGGGGCCATCACCGCGCTCGTCGGCACCGAAGGCCACCAGGTCATCACCGCGTACGACGGGTTGACGGCGGTCAAGCGATTCCGCGAGGAGCACCCAGATCTCGTCCTGCTGGACCTGGCCATGCCCGGTCCGGACGGGTTCAGCGTTGCCGGCCAGATGCGCGCCGTCGGTCCGGCGCCGATCCTCGTCGTCTCCGGGGAGAGCGGCGAGGCCGCCAAGGTGCGGGCGCTGGGCATCGGGGCGGACGACTACCTCACAAAGCCGTTCGGCAAGGCCGAGCTGCTGGCACGGATCAGCGCGGTCATGCGCCGGGTTGATCGGGCCGGTGGGCCAGGCGGCACGGGCGGTGGCCCGCTGACGGCCGGCGAGCTGGTGCTGGAGCCGGGCCGCCACGAAGCGCGGGTCGGGCAGGTCGCGCTGGCGCTCACGCCCACCGAATTCCGCCTTCTCGAAGCGCTCGTGCGCGCGGGCGGCGACATCGTTCCGCACCTGCAGCTCGCGCGGGCGGGCTGGCCGGCCGAATCGGATCCCGATCTGCTCTGGCTGAAGCCCCATCTCGCCCGTCTCCGGGCCAAGGTCCAGACCGCCAATGGACCGCAGGTCGTGGCCGTTCGCGGCGTGGGCTATCGGATCCTCGAGGACGAAGCGGTCCCGGCCTGAGCGCACTCGCGGCCGCGCCTGCGGCTGCCGCGGTCGGCAGCGCTGGGCGGCTGCCCGGGTCAGACGGCGACGGCGATGGGGCGTCCGCTGGCGTCGTGAACGGCGTCGGCGCAATCGACCCGGCAACCCCGGGCATCGCGCCCGCCGAGCGGGTTGAAATGGACGAACGCCTCACCCAGAGATGCCAGGCGGCAGCCACACGACGCGCACGTGACCGGCGCCCGCTGACCGTCACGCACGGCGATCGTGTGGAACTCGTGATCGGACGGCTGGATCACTTGCTGGACCTCCCGGGGTGCGTGCGAGGGCGACTCCTCCCGACTATCGATCAAGGCTAGGGACGCCTCGTTCGGCTGTCGGCAGCGGGATGGCTGCGGTGGGGTTGCGATCTGGTTGCGGCGGCGTGACGTCCGGCCCCGGTGCCGGCACGGCGATCGGCTCAACGAGCCAGAACGCGGCTGCCAGGTCCGCGTCGCGGAGCAGTCCGTCGGCTAGCTCGGATCCAGCCGAACGATGGGACTCGAGCAGGCGGACGAGCTCGATGAGCCGGGCCTGGCCGTCGGGCCGTTCGGCCAGCGCGGTCCCCAGCCGAATCGCGCCGACGCTTCGCTCGTCTAGGGCGGCGGCGTGGCGCCCGGTCGGGTCGTACAGGTAGGCGCGCCCACCGGTCATCCCGGCCCCGAAGTTCGCCCCCACCGGCCCGAGGACCACCACGGTCCCACCGGTCATGTACTCGCAACCGTGCGGCCCGATGCCCTCGACGACGGCTTCCGCGCCGCTGTTCCGGATGGCGAACCGCATCCCGGCCCGGCCCACGAGATGGAGTCGACCGGCGGTGGCGCCGTACAGGACCGTGTTGCCGGCGATCGCCTCGGTGGCCGCCGTCGTGCCAAGGTCGGGTTCCGGGGTGACCGTGATCGATCCGCCGGACAGGCCCTTGGCGACGTAGTCGTTCGCCTGGCCGATCAGGCGCAGCTCGACACCGACACCGGCGAACGCCCCGAATGACTGGCCGGCGGCACCGCGCAGCTCCAGCTTGATCGGGCCGTGCAGCTCGCCGCGCTCGAGGGCGCCGGTCAGGCTGGCGCCGAAGGAACGATCCGCCGTCGACAGCCGCAGCCCCGCCGCGGTCACCGAACCCTGGCCCCGGAATGCCGCGGCGATCGCCGATTCCAGCTGCGAGGCCGGTGCGTGACCGATGTCTCGCCCGGCGGCGGCCGGTTCGGCGCGGCGCGCGGCACTTGCCGTCCACGGCGCGCCGCCGATGACCGGAGCCAGTTCCGCTCTGGCGGCCGGCACGGGTCGGAGGAGCCGCCGGCTCTCACCCACGATCTCGCCCACGGACCGGGCACCGACGGCGGCCAGCTCGCGCCGGACGTCCTCGGCGATCGCCGTGAAGTAGCGGACCACGTCGTCCGGGGTCCCCGCGAACTTGGCGCGCAGGTCCTCCCGCTGGGTCGCGATCCCGGTGGGGCACGTATCGAGATGACACTGGCGGGCCATGTCGCAGCCAATGGCGGCGAGGGCTGCGGTCCCGAACGCGAATTCCTCGGCACCCAGCAGTGCCGCGACCAGGATGTCACGACCGGTCTGCAGCCCCCCATCCGACCGGAGGACGACCCGGTCGCGCAGGTCGTTGCGCATCAGGACCTGGTGCACTTCGGCCAGCCCAAGTTCCCAGGGCGCACCGACGTGCTTGATCGAGGACAGCGGCGACGCACCCGTCCCCCCGGCGTGCCCGGACAGGTGGATGTACGAGGCGCCGGCCTTGGCCACGCCGGCGGCAATCGTCCCGACGCCGCGTCCGGCCACGAGCTTCACTCCGATCCGCGCTCGAGGGTTGATCGCCCGGAGGTCCGCGATCAGCTGGGCGAGGTCCTCGATCGAGTAGATGTCGTGGTGCGGCGGCGGGCTGATGTAACTCTGCCCGGGCTGTCCGCGCCGCAACGCGGCGATGTAGGCCGTTGCCTTCCGGCCGGGCAGCTGGCCACCCTCGCCCGGCTTGGAACCCTGGGCGATCTTGATCTCGAGCTGGTCGGCACGGGCCAGGTAGGCGGCCGTCACGCCGAAGCGAGCCGAAGCGACCTGCTTGATCCGGGCGTCATGGCGCCGGCCATCCGGTCCGGGCTGGTACCAGGCCGGATCCTCGCCGCCTTCACCGGTGTTCGCTGCCCCGCCGGCTCGCTGGATCCCGATCGTCAACGCTTGGTGGGCTTCCGGGCTCAACGCACCCACGCTCATCGCGGAGACGACGAACCGTCGAACGATCGAGCGAGCGTCCTCGACCTCTGCCAGGGCCACCGGCTGCGCGACGCGACGGATCCGCAGCTCGTCCCGGGGCACGGCACGATCGGCCACAGACCGGTCGACAACCGCCCGGTACTTCGCGAGGCGGGCGTCGATGTCGGCCGGCGAGATGCCGTCCGGGCCACCGACGGCGAGCAGGGTGATCTCCTTGGCCACGGTCGGCGAGAACAGGTGTGCCTCGCCGTCCGCCCGGAACCGTGCGAACCCGGGATCGGGCAACCGTGGCTCGCGGCCGGATGCGGGCTCCGGAATGGCGAGGGATGCTTCGCGACGACGGATCTGGCGCTCCGCAAGGTCGGCGAAGGTCGTGCGGCCGGGCCAGGCGGCGGCGGTCGGGAAGCAGCGCGCGACGACGGTCGAATCGAGATCGACGACGTCGATCAATGCGCCGCCGATGTACGAGGCGACGGCGCTGATGCCCATCCGGGCGAGTGTCTTGCGAAGACCCGCTTCGAACGCGTTCAGCAGCGAATTGACGGTTTCAGTTGGGGTCATCTCCTCGGCGCCCCGGGTGCCGGCCAGCTCCGCGGCGAGCTCGATCGCCAGGCGCGGCTGCACCGCGGTCGCGCCGACGGCCAGGAGCATCGCCATGGCGTGGACGTCCAGCACGTCGACGGCGCTGACCGCGAGATCCGTCCGGCCACGGAGCCCGGCGTTGGTGAGCGCCGTGTGGGCCGCGCCGGTGGCCAGGATCGAGGGGATCGGCAACCGATCGATCGTCCAGGCCGCATCGGTCAGCACCAGCACCTCGGCGCCGCGACGAGCGGAAGCCACGGCTTCCACTGCGAGCCGGTCGAGTGCCGCTTCGAGCCCCTCGTCGGGCAGCCAGGTCGCATCGAGCGTCCGAACCGGCGTTCCTGAGGCCCGGATCGATGCCAGCAGCCCATCCATGTCCGCCACCACGGGCCGTCGCAGCCGCGCCGTCCGGGTGACGCGGGGCATGCCGCCCAGCAGGGCCGGCCGCCGTCCCAGCTCGACGCGGAGATCCATGACCACCCGCTCGCGTTCCGGGTCGATCGCCGGGTTCGTGACCTGGGCAAACGCCTGGCGGAGGTGGTCGGCGATCGGGCGGTCGAGCCGGCCACGACCCGGGGTCGGCGTGTCGTCGCCCATGCTCCACAGCGGTTCGTGCCCTTCGAGCGCCATCGTCTTGATGTCGAGCCGCGCGCGTTCCGCGTCCAGCCCGGCGAGATGGCGCATCACGTGGTCCGTTCGGTGCCGGTGGGCGCCAAGGACGGCCTCGACGCGGTCCTCCTGGACCGGCCGGGGCGCGTCGTGGATCGCGAGCGCCCGGAGCACCCAGTGTTTCGCGTCGGCGTCTTCCATGATCGCGCGGCGGCCGGGTTCGACCAGCAGCAGCTCCCCCGGGCCGAGGCGGCCGCGACGGATCGTCTCGGCGGCGGTGAACGGCACCGCTCCGGCTTCCGACGCGACCGCGACGAGGCGATCGCGCGTGACCGCGAACGACGCCGGCCGAAGCCCGTTCCGGTCGACCAGGGCGCCGACCCGGCGTCCGTCCGCGAACACGATCGCGGCAGGACCGTCCCACGGCGCAAGGAAGCCCGCGGTCCGACGCCGGAGCGTCGCCACGTGCGGATGGGGCGCTCGCCGGATCGCGAGGGCCTCCGGGATCGCGGTCAGCAGGGCGGGCGTCAGCTCCCACCCCGTGACCATGAGCGCTTCCAGGGCTTCGTCGAGCGAAAGCGAGTCGGATCCACCCGGCGTGAGCAGCGGGCCGGCGGCGAGCAGCTCCCGGGCCGGCGCACCACCGGTCGCATCGCCGGCTCGCCCGCGCACCTCTTCGCGATTGCCCCGCACCGTGTTGATCTCCCCGTTATGGGCGATGAGCCGGAACGGCTGCGCCAGGCGCCAGACCGGGTGTGTGTTCGTGGCGTACCGCTGGTGGAACACCGCGTAGCTGAGGTGGAGCGACGCCCGCAGGTCGGGGTAGAGGTCGGGCAGGCGCCCGCCGATGACCAGCCCTTTGTAGACGATCGTCCGGGCAGAGGCCGACGGGACGGCGAGCTCGGCCAATGGACCGCCGGCGGTGCGCGCCGCGGTCTCGAGACGCCGGCGGGCGACGATCAGGCGGCGCTCGAACGCGTCGTCGGTGACCGGCCTGGCGTCGTCGGCTCCGCGAGTCGGGCGCGCGACGACGGCCTGGGCAAAGGCGGGCCGGGAGATCGCGGCGGCGGCCCCGAGGGCCTCCACGTTGACCGGGACTGCGCGCCAGGCCACGATGGCCAACCCGGCTTCGGCGAACGTGGCGTCCACCAGGCGCCGCGCCTCTCGCTCGGCCGTGCGACCGCGGGGCAGGAACAGCGACACGATCCCCGGTCGCTCGGCCGCGGCATCACCGGCGATCAGCTCGAGCAATGACCGATCGAGCGGAAGGGCCACCCCGGCCCCATCACTCGACTCGCCATCCGCGCCGAACGCTCCGCGATGACCCAGGGCGCCGAGACCGGCCAGGGCCAGTGGGAGCACGCGATCGCGCGATCGTCCGCCGGCATCCGCGACGAAGCCGACGCCACACGCATCGTGCTCGTAGCGGGCGTCGTAGAGCGGGCTGTCGGTCTGACGGGGACGTCGCGTCAGGACGGGCGAGGGGTGCCTGCCTGACCTTCGTCGCTGGATCGATGCCACTGGCGGTCTCCGGAGAAGAGGACGGACCGACCGCCATCGAGAGGAGTCGACGGCGGTCGGTCGCGAGCTTGCGGCGTCAGGACGGGCGTGGGAGGACGCCCGTCAGGACGGTCGCGTCAGACTTGATAGGCGACCTCGCCATGGACGGAGAGGTCGAGGCCGGCTT
This sequence comes from uncultured Chloroflexia bacterium, assembly GCA_963809045.1. Classification (GTDB taxonomy): domain Bacteria; phylum Chloroflexota; class Limnocylindria; order Limnocylindrales; family CSP1-4; genus SPCO01. Next base: position 576,970 of record CAWEHW010000004.1, on the reverse strand, counting down.
CCTCGGATTCCCGGTTGACCCGGATCCCGAGGACCACATCCACGACCTTGACGATGACGAAGGTCGAAACGGTCGCGTACGCGATCGTGGCCCCGACGGCGATCAGCTGGTTGATCAGCTGCGTGACGTTGCCCTCGAGCAGACCCGTGTATGCGGGCTGGACGAGCGCGGTCGCGAAGACACCCGTTGCGACCGCACCGAACGCGCCGCCGACACCGTGGACGGCGAAGACATCGAGCGCGTCGTCGACCTTGAGCCGCTCGCGGAGGAGCGTCGCGCTGAAGCACAACCCGCCGGCGATCAGGCCGATGAGCAGGGCGCCGCCCACGCTGACGAAGCCGGACGCCGGGGTGATGGCCACCAGGCCGGCGACGGCACCGCAGGCCGCTCCGACGACGCTGACCTTGCCGCTTCGGAGGTAGCTCGCCAGCACCCAGGTGATGGTCGCCGCAGCGGCGGCGGTGTTGGTGACGATGAAGGCATTGGCGGCAAGCCCGTTTGCCGCGACGGCCGAGCCGGCGTTGAAGCCGAACCAGCCGAACCACAGGAGCCCGGCCCCGAGGAGGGTCATCGGCACGTCGTGCGGGACGAACGGCTCACCGTTGGTCGTCGCGCTTGCCGATCAGGAGCGCCACCACGAGCGCGGACACGCCCGACGCGAGATGGACGACGGTGCCACCGGCGAAGTCGAGCGCGCCCAGCTTGAACAGCCAGCCGTCGACCGACCAGACCCAGTGCGCGATCGGGGAGTAGACGAGGATCGACCAGAGAATGGTGAACAGCACGAACGCGCCGAAGCGCTTCCGCTCGGCAAAGGCGCCGGTGATCAGGGCCGGGGTGATCGCCGCGAACATGAGCTGGAAGGCGGCGAACAGGACGAAGGGAACGGTCACTGCGTAGATGGCGCTCGGTTCGAGGCCGACGCCGTTGAACATCACGAAGTCGAACCCGCCGATCAGCCCGAGCCCGCCGACGTCGGTCCCGAAGGCGAGCGTGAAGCCGACGATGACCCAGATGACGCTGACCAGGGCGAGGCCGAAGAAGCTGTGCATGACCGTAGAGAGGACGTTCTTGCTGCGAACCAACCCGCCATAGAAGAACGCCAGGCCCGGCAACATGATCATGACGAGCGCCGTCGCCATGAGGAGCCAGGCAGTATCTCCGGTGTCCATACGCTGCTCCGTCCTTCCGAGATGCACGACCCGAGGGCACGGTGGGCCTGACGAGAAGGCTAGGGAGCGAGGCGGGCCTGGTCGGCCCCGTGGCAGGACCAAGAAGGATTCGGTTGGGTAGCGCTCGCACGGACTGCGGCCCGCAACGTTGCGCTTGAGAGTCGATCACGGGAGGTCGATACTCTGGCGCCTTCGCAGTGCCGGCGGCGTTCTTTGCCTGCTATTTCATCGGGGCGAGCACTCGGAGCAAACGATGCGTGCACTGCGCAAATGCCGGATTCGGCGCAGGATTTATGGATGGCACGCCTGACAGACGCCTGGCGGAAGCTCGCGGGCGTCGTGATCGCGCTCAGCCTGATGGCCTCGACGGCCGGCTCGCCTTCCACCGCGCTCGCGGCGGATCCGCCGCTCCCCGCCTGGGACGGGAGCATCGACCTGTACCGCAGCGGCGTCTTCACGACCCAGAAGAGCTGGTTGTGGTGCACCGCAGCGGGCGTCCAGATCGTCCGCAACATCGTGGACGACCAGGAGGACCACACGGTGAGCGGCCAGCGCCGCTATTTCAACTGGATGCGGACGAAGAACCGGTACACCCTGCCGCTGTCGGCCGGGGTTGACCCGCAGGGCTGGACCGCCGGCCTCCGCCAATTCGTGGACGATCGCTACCGGTTGGTGACCAGCACCACCTTTGACAACGCCCTCCGCTCAGCGGTCAAGCGCCTGCGACTGACGGGGTTGCCCGTGGCACTCACGGTGGCGCACGGCAACCATGGATGGATCCTGACCGGGTTCGAGGCGACCGAGGATCCGGCGCGGACCGCCTCGTTCAAGGTCACCAGCGTCCGAATCGTCGGACCGCTCTACGGTCTGCAGAGCAAGAACGGCTACGACATGCGGCCGAACACGAAGCTCACGCCGACCCAGCTGAAGCGTTACTTCACCCCTTGGAAGTACGCGCCGAAGGCCATGATCTGGGACGGCCGGTACGTGTCGATCCAGCCGGTCCCCTAGTTTTCGAGGCCTCAGGGGATCGAGGTCACCAGGAAGTCATCGAAGGTGACCAGGACCGGGCCATTGGTGATGGAGCCGGAGACGTAGGCGAGGAGTCCGACACCACCGGCTGCCTGGAGGGAGGCAACCGAGTTGGTGGCGGTGTACAGCCAGGTGGATGGCTCGGTCGAGCCGTCGGCCCAGGCGCGGATCCGGATGGTCGTCGGGTTCGTCCCGGTGAACTGGGCGCGGATCCGGATGAACGAGCCTGGGGTATTGGTCAAGCCCGGGACGAGCACCTCGCTGCCGATCGCGGTCTCGGTGTTGGCCACGACCGAGGTGGCCTGGACGAAGACCTGGCCGTTGGGCGCGATCCGGACCTTGACCCGGTACGACGTGGTGGCCGACACCCGGCGGGCGGCAGCGTACGCATAGAGGGACCCACCGCTGGGCACCTTGTTGGCGGCAAACCGGAAGCCGAGATCGAGGTTCTGGGCGGACACCGAGGCGAGGGCCGCAAGACGGCTGTTGCCGGCCGGCAGGTTGAGCGTGCCGGTGCTGCCGGTGACATCGAAGTCGGCGGCGGTGCCGGTCAGGGTCCAGGCGCCACCGGTCGGGGCGGTGCCCCAGTTGTTGTTGACCGTGCGGCTGAAGTTGTCACTGGCATAGGTGGTCGGGGCGGCCGTGGCCACGGTGACCTGGGCCGACACGAGGGTGCCGTTGATGGTGCCGTCGTTGGGCGTGACCTCGACCGACACGATGTCACCGGGATCGCCGTTGCCGGCGGTCGCGAGGTTGAGCGTGTCCGTCAGGGCGGTCGGGCTGCTGAACGTGCGGACCGTCGTGCCATTGACCTTCCAGACGAAGGTCAGGCCGACCGCGTCGGCATCGGCGTCGGACTTGGTGGCGGTCGCGGTCAGGGTGGCCGTGGTCGAGGGGCTGGCCGGGCTGAGGCCGACCGTCGCCAGCGGGGCGGTGTTGACCACGGTGACCGGGCTGCTGATGACGGCCGGGCTGGTGGCCGTGCCGTCGTTGACCGTGACCCGGACCCGGATCAGGTCGCCCTTGTCGCCGTTGCCGGCGGTGGCGAGGTTGAGGGTCGAGCCGGTGGCGCCCGGGATGTCGGTCCCGTTGCGGGTCCACTGGTAGGCGGTCGTGAGCGGGTTGCCATCCGCGTCGTGGCTGGTCACGGTGGCGGTCAGGGTCTGGTTGGTGGTCGGGCTGGCCGGGCCGATCGTGACGCTGTCGACGACCGGTGGCGTGTTGGCCGGGGCGCTGCCGATCGAGGTCACCAGGAAGTCATCGAAGGTGACCAGGACCGGGCCATTGGTGATGGAGCCGGAGACGTAGGCGAGGAGTCCGACACCACCGGCTGCTGGAGGGAGGCCACCGAGTTGGTGGCGGTGTACAGCCAGGTCGAGGGCTCGGTCGAGCCGTCGGCCCAGGCCCGGATCCGGATGGTCGTGGGGTTGGTCCCGGTGAACTGGGCGCGGATCCGGATGAACGAGCCTGGGGTATTGGTCAAGCCAGGGACGAGCACCTCGCTGCCGATCGCGGTCTCGGTGTTGGCCACGACCGAGGTGGCCTGGACGAACACCTGGCCGTTGGGCGCGATCCGGACCTTGACCCGGTACGAGGTGGTGGCCGACACCCGGCGGGCGGCAGCGTACGCATAGAGGGACCCACCGCTGGGCACCTTGTTGGCGGCAAACCGGAAGCCGAGATCGAGGTTCTGGGCGGACACCGAGGCGAGGGCCGCAAGACGGCTGTTGCCGGCCGGCAGGTTGAGCGTGCCGGTGCTGCCGGTGACATCGAAGTCGGCGGCGGTGCCGGTCAGGGTCCAGGCGCCACCGGTCGGGGCGGTGCCCCAGTTGTTGTTGACCGTGCGGCTGAAGTTGTCACTGGCATAGGTGGTCGGGGCGGCCGCGGCCACGGTCCAGGAAAACCCATCGACGTCGCTTTCGGTGCCGTCGGTGACGAAGACGTTGACGGCGTTCAGGCCTGGGCTCGAGGCGCCGATCGTTCCCGAGATGACACCCGTGGCGGCGTTGATGCTGATCCCGTCCGGGAGCCCGGTCGCGGAGTATACGAGCAGATCGCCGTCGATATCGCTCGCGTCGGCATCCATGCTGACGACGGCGCCCACAGGGTCGCTCCGATTCCCGAGGTCCGTACTGAAGACCGGCGCGTGGTTCGACCCCGGCTGGTGCAATGGCAGGCGGACGCCACTGGCGACCGATCCATTCGACGCGAGGACGACCGACTCGCCGGTCGTGTTCTGCTTGGCCGTGGTGGCGTCGTTCCGTCCACCGGTCATCAGCGTTTCGCGAGGACCGAATGCGATCCGCGCCGTCGAGCTCGTCCGCATCACGATGTCGTTCAATCCTTCCGCCGACGTGTAAACGAGCCGCAGCGTGTCGTCCAGCTCGTCGAGGATCACGACCGGCCGGGTGCCGGTGTCATCGATGGAATACAGCGGATCCCAGCCACCAACCGGGCGACGGATCAACAGCGCGATTTTCGCGACACCGAGCGTGTCCCATCCGGTCTTCACGGCCGCGTACAGCGTGCCGTCGGTCGCCAGCGCGACATTGAGATGGTCGTCGGCCATCCCGGCTCCGAGGGCATCGTTCGCCGATTGCCAGCCGGGAAGCTCGTCGGTGGACCAGGCGGACGGACTGGCGCCGTCGATGTGCACCTTGAAGCCGAAACGACGCGTGTTCTGGTTCGACCAGAGGACACCGATCCGGTTTCCGGCGAGGCGCGTGACGATCCCGATGTCGTCGTCATGGATGTTCGGGTCCAGCGTGATCGGGGTCGAGAACGAGGTGTACGGCGGATCCGCGTAGCGGACCGTCAAACTGGCCAGGTTCTCGCTCGCGAGCCACAGGCGGGCGGTCGAAATCGACTTCGATCGTGGCCGTTTCGCTGTTCGGGAGTGCGATCGCGGTGGGCGCCGCACGCATCGACCAGGGCTGATAGGTGCCGGTCGACGCGTTGTACTCGAGCGACACCAGCTCCGGCGAGGCTCCGTAGAGCAGCACGTGGGTCAAGTCGCCGACTCGCGTCACGTCGGCGCGTGTGTCGGTCGCTGCGGAGACCCGCAGGGCGTTCAGCCACGTCCCGTTGGCAGCAAGCTTCCACACCCAGGTTCCGGCCGGGCTGACGGAGGTTGATGGCAGGACCGCCCACCAGGTTCCTGCGTGGAACCAGAGTTTCGATTGCGGCTTGTCGGACGTGTCCGAGGACACGGCAAGGGGCGACAGTTGGGTCACCGGCGGGCCTGCGACGGGTGTCTCGGTGACGCCGAGCGAGACCGGCGATTCCTGGCCCGCCTCGTCGACGGCGGTGACGCGGTACGTGTGTGCGGACCCGTTCAAGGAAGTCGTGTCGGTGAACCAGGGTTGGATCACGGGCAAGGCGCCGTTGAGGGGGCTGCCCGAGATGATCGGTCCGTTGCCGTCGTGGCACTCGTCGGACCCGATGTCGCTGAACGACTTGCCGGCCTCGGGCACGAACTCCCACGCAAAGCTCGTGGGGTTGAGCTTGAGCTTGATGACCCCGTAGCTGTCGCCGTTGCGGATTTCGCTGTTCGGCTGGGGGTTGTCGAAGGTGTAATGGCTCCGGCCACCGGTGCCGACGACGAACTGGCGGATCCCCCGCGTGTTGTCGAGGACGCCGGTGGCGGTTTGCGGCGCGAACCGCTCATACGTGTGGTCGTGGCCGGTGAGGATCAGGTCGGCGTTGGCGTTGTACAGCGCCTGATACAGCGGCTGGGTGGTCGCGTCCGCTCCACGGCTCGAACTGAAGCGCGGGTGATGCCACAGCGCCATGGTGCAGTCGGTGTCGTTGGCGGCAAGGTCGGCTACCAGCCAGGTCAGCTGGGCCGATCCCGTGCCGCAGCCACCGACGTTGGCGCACATGCTGTTGAGCACGACCACATGCCAAGCGCCGTAGTCATAGCTGTACCAGCCCTGGCCTTGCGTACCCGCGGCAGCGCCGAAGTAGGTGAAGTAGCCCGACGCGTTGGCAGTGCCGTACTCGTGGTTGCCCACGACCGGCCGGGTGCGTGTCTTCTCCTGGCCCCAGCTCGGGTTGTAGCAGTTGGCGTACTCCGTCGCGGTCCCGCTGTCGTAGACGGTGTCGCCGAGGGCGAGGACGTCGCCACTGATCGTCGCGAGCAGTGCGGCCGTCGCTTCGTCACCGGTTGACGAGCAGCTCGCGATGTCGCCGGCGCCGACCGCCTGGACCGTCGAACCGACGGGACCGCCGTCGCGGTACACGTTGTAGCCCGCGATGTCCGGTTCCCCGTTGGCCGACCACCTGAGCGAGACCTTGTTGTTGCCGGGTGTGGCGGTGAGGCCAATGGGGGCCGCGGGAGCCGGATCATTCGGGGCATCCAGGGATGACACCGTCCCACCGATCGACCCGTCGACGGATGCAGGACTCGTGCTGCCAGGACCGGCGGCCTCGAGGCCAGCGAATACGGCGCCTGCGTCGACTCTGACCGGCCAGCCCAAGGCGATGAGGACGGCGACGATCGCCAGTCGCTCGACAGGACGCCTCACGATGCCGCCTCGAAAGAACACGAACGTCTCCGCTTCTCTGGTTCCACGGGATCCCCGACCCTGACGAGCGCCATCATCATGACGCCCGCCACTCAGTCCCGACGCTTGAACATCACCGGCGGAGTCGGTCCCGTAGCTTCGAGGCCTCAGGGGATCGAGGTCACCAGGAAGTCATCGAAGGTGACCAGGACCGGGCCATTGGTGATGGAGCCGGAGACGTAGGCGAGGAGTCCGACACCACCGGCTGTCTGGAGGGAGGCAACCGAGTTGGTGGCGGTGTACAGCCAGGTGGAGGGCTCGGTCGAGCCGTCGGCCCAGGCGCGGATCCGGATGGTCGTGGGGTTGGTCCCGGTGAACTGGGCACGGATCCGGATGAACGAGCCCGGGGTATTGGTCAACCCCGGCACGAGGACCTCGCTGCCGATCGCGGTCTCGGTGTTGGCCACGACCGAGGTGGCCTGGACGAAGACCTGGCCGTTGGGCGCGATCCGGACCTTGACTCGGTACGACGTGGTGGCCGACACCCGGCGGGCGGCAGCGTAGACGTACATCGAGCCACCCGTCGGGTTCTTGTCCGTCGTGAACCGGAAGCTGAGGTCGACATCCTGGGCCGAGACCGAGGCAAGCGAGGCCGTCCGGCTGACGCCTGCCGCGAGCTCCATGGTGCCGAGCGAGCCCGTCACGTCATAGTTGGCTGGCGTGCCGGTCAGGGTCCAGGCGCCACCGGTCGGGGCGGTGCCCCAGTTGTTGTTGACCGTGCGGCTGAAGGTGTCACTGGCATAGGTGACCGAGGAGCCTGGCCACGGTGACCTGGGCCGACACGAGGGTGCCGTTGATGGTGCCGTCGTTGGGCGTGACCTCGACCGACACGATGTCACCGGGATCGCCGTTGCCGGCGGTCGCGAGGTTGAGCGTGTCCGTCAGGGCGGTCGGGCTGCTGAACGTGCGGACCGTCGTGCCATTGACCTTCCAGACGAAGGTCAGGCCGACCGCGTCGGCATCGGCGTCGGACTTGGTGGCGGTCGCGGTCAGGGTGGCCGTGGTCGAGGGGCTGGCCGGGCTGAGGCCGACCGTCGCCAGCGGGGCGGTGTTGACCACGGTGACCGGGCTGCTGATGACGGCCGGGCTGGTGGCCGTGCCGTCGTTGACCGTGACCCGGACCCGGATCAGGTCGCCCTTGTCGCCGTTGCCGGCGGTGGCGAGGTTGAGGGTCGAGCCGGTGGCGCCCGGGATGTCGGTCCCGTTGCGGGTCCACTGGTAGGCGGTCGTGAGCGGGTTGCCATCCGCGTCGTGGCTGGTCACGGTGGCGGTCAGGGTCTGGTTGGTGGTCGGGCTGGCCGGGCCGATCGTGACGCTGTCGACGACCGGTGGCGTGTTGGCGCTGGCCACGGTGACCTGGGCCGACACGAGGGTGCCGTTGATGGTGCCGTCGTTGGGCGTGACCTCGACCGACACGATGTCACCGGGATCGCCGTTGCCGGCGGTCGCGAGGTTGAGCGTGTCCGTCAGGGCGGTCGGGCTGCTGAACGTGCGGACCGTCGTGCCATTGACCTTCCAGACGAAGGTCAGGCCGACCGCGTCGGCATCGGCGTCGGACTTGGTGGCGGTCGCGGTCAGGGTGGCCGTGGTCGAGGGGCTGGCCGGGCTGAGGCCGACCGTCGCCAGCGGGGCGGTGTTGACCACGGTGACCGGGCTGCTGATGACGGCCGGGCTGGTGGCCGTGCCGTCGTTGACCGTGACCCGGACCCGGATCAGGTCGCCCTTGTCGCCGTTGCCGGCGGTGGCGAGGTTGAGGGTCGAGCCGGTGGCGCCCGGGATGTCGGTCCCGTTGCGGGTCCACTGGTAGGCGGTCGTGAGCGGGTTGCCATCCGCGTCGTGGCTGGTCACGGTGGCGGTCAGGGTCTGGTTGGTGGTCGGGCTGGCCGGGCCGATCGTGACGCTGTCGACGACCGGTGGCGTGTTGGCCGGGGCGCTGCCGATCGAGGTCACCAGGAAGTCATCGAAGGTGACCAGGACCGGGGCGTTGGTGGTAGCCGATGCGAGGTAGGCCTGGAGCCCGACACCGCCGGGGACCTGGAGCTGGGCCACCGAGTTGGTCGCGGTGTACAGCCAGGTCGAGGGCTCGGTCGAGCCGTCGGCCCAGACCCGGATCCGGATGGTCGTCGGGTTGGTCCCGGTCAGCTGGGCGCGCACCCGGATAAACGAGCCTGGGGTGTGGGTCAGACCGGGCACCAGGACCGAGCTTCCGATGGCGGTCTCGGCGTTGTTGAGGACCGAGCTCGCGCCGGCGAACACCTGGCCGTTGGTGGCGATCCGCAGGACGATCCGGTAGGAGGTCGTGGCCGACACGCGGCGGGCCACGCCGTAGATGAACTGGTTGCTGCCAGTCGGGGTCTTGTTGGTCGTGAACCGGAAGCTGAAGTCGACATCCTGCGCCGAGACCGTGGCCAGGGCGGCCGTCCGGCTCGTACCGGCAGTGCCAAGGTTCATCGTTCCGACCGACCCGTTGACATCGAAGTCGGCGGCGGTGCCGGTCAGGGTGTAGGCGCCACCGGTCGGGGCGGTGCCCCAGTTGTTGTTGACCGTGCGGCTGAAGGTGTCACTGGCATAGGTGGTCGGGGCAGCTGGGCCACGGTGACCTGGGCCGACACGAGGGTGCCGTTGATGGTGCCGTCGTTGGGCGTGACCTCGACCGACACGATGTCACCGGGATCGCCGTTGCCGGCGGTCGCGAGGTTGAGCGTGTCCGTCAGGGCGGTCGGGCTGCTGAACGTGCGGACCGTCGTGCCATTGACCTTCCAGACGAAGGTCAGGCCGACCGCGTCGGCATCGGCGTCGGACTTGGTGGCGGTCGCGGTCAGGGTGGCCGTGGTCGAGGGGCTGGCCGGGCTGAGGCCGACCGTCGCCAGCGGGGCGGTGTTGACCACGGTGACCGGGCTGCTGATGACGGCCGGGCTGGTGGCCGTGCCGTCGTTGACCGTGACCCGGACCCGGATCAGGTCGCCCTTGTCGCCGTTGCCGGCGGTGGCGAGGTTGAGGGTCGAGCCGGTGGCGCCCGGGATGTCGGTCCCGTTGCGGGTCCACTGGTAGGCGGTCGTGAGCGGGTTGCCATCCGCGTCGTGGCTGGTCACGGTGGCGGTCAGGGTCTGGTTGGTGGTCGGGCTGGCCGGGCCGATCGTGACGCTGTCGACGACCGGTGGCGTGTTGGCGTTGGCCACGGTCCAGGTGAACGTGTCGGTATCGGTGGCGGTGCCGTCGGTCACGGTGATCGTGACGTTGTGGACGCCCGAGCTCGTGCCGGACAGGGTGCCGCTGATGACACCCGTGCCGCTGTCGATCGAGACGCCGTCGGGCAGGCCGGTGGCGCTGTAGGTCAGCGTGTCGAGGTCGGCATCGGTCGCGTCGGCGTCGAGCGACACGCTGTCGCCCTCGGCGTCGGACTGGTCGGTGATGTCGGTGCTGAAGACGGGGGCCTGGTTCTGGTTGGCGACCGTCCAGGTGAACGTGTCGGTATCGCTGCCGGTGCCGTCGGTCACGGTGATCGTGACGTTGTGGACGCCCGAGCTCGTGCTGGACAGGGTGCCGCTGATGACACCCGTGCCGCTGTCGATCGAGACGCCGTCGGGCAGGCCGGTGGCGCTGTACGTGAGCGTGTCGAGATCGGCATCGCTTGCGTTGGCATCGAGGTTGACCGTGTCGCCCTCGGTGTCGGACTGGTCGGTGATGTCGGTGCTGAAGACGGGGGCCTGGTTCGAGTTGCCCACGGTCCAGACAAAGGTGTCGGTGTCGCTGGCGGTGCCGTCGGTCACGGTGATCGTGACGTTGTGGGTGCCCGAGCTCGACGTGGACAGCGTGCCGCTGATGACGCCGCTTCCGGGGTCGATGGAGGCGCCGTCAGGCAGGCCGGTCGCGCTGTACGTGAGCGTGTCGAGATCGGCGTCGGTCGCGTCGGCATCGAGGCTGACCGGGTCGCCCTCGGCGTGGCTCTGGTTGGCGATGTCGGTGCTGAAGACCGGCGCCTGGTTGGTGTTGGCCACGGTCCAGGTGAACGTGTCGGTATCGGTATCGGTGCCGTCGGACACGGTGATGGTGACGTTGTGGACGCCCGAGCTCGTGCCGGACAGGGTGCCGCTGATGACACCCGTGCCGCTGTCGATCGAGACGCCGTCGGGCAGGCCGGTGGCGCTGTAGGTGAGCGTGTCGAGGTCGGCATCGGTCGCGTCGGCGTCGAGCGACACGCTGTCGCCCTCGGCGTCGGACTGGTTCGCCGATGTTGGTCGAGAAGACCGGTGGCGTGTTGGCGTTGGCCACGGTCCAGGTGAACGTGTCGGTATCGGTGGCGGTGCCGTCGGTCACGGTGATCGTGACGTTGTGGACGCCCGAGCTCGTGCCGGACAGGGTGCCGCTGATGACACCCGTGCCGCTGTCGATCGAGACGCCGTCGGGCAGGCCGGTGGCGCTGTAGGTGAGCGTGTCGAGGTCGGCATCGGTCGCGTCGGCGTCGAGCGACACGCTGTCGCCCTCGGCGTCGGACTGGTCGGCGATGTCGGTGCTGAAGACGGGGGCCTGGTTCTGGTTGGCGACCGTCCAGGTGAACGTGTCGGTATCGCTGCCGGTGCCGTCGGTCACGGTGATCGTGACGTTGTGGACGCCCGAGCTCGTGCCGGACAGGGTGCCGCTGATGACACCCGTGCCGCTGTCGATCGAGACGCCGTCGGGCAGGCCGGTGGCGCTGTACGTGAGCGTGTCGAGATCGGCATCGCTTGCGTTGGCATCGAGGTTGACCGTGTCGCCCTCGGTGTCGGACTGGTCGGTGATGTCGGTGCTGAAGACGGGGGCCTGGTTCGAGTTGCCCACGGTCCAGACAAAGGTGTCGGTGTCGCTGGCGGTGCCGTCGGTCACGGTGATCGTGACGTTGTGGGTGCCCGAGCTCGACGTGGACAGCGTGCCGCTGATGACGCCGCTTCCGGGGTCGATGGAGGCGCCGTCAGGCAGGCCGGTCGCGCTGTACGTGAGCGTGTCGAGATCGGCGTCGGTCGCGTCGGCATCGAGGCTGACCGGGTCGCCCTCGGCGTGGCTCTGGTTGGCGATGTCGGTGCTGAAGACCGGCGCCTGGTTGGTGTTGGCCACGGTCCAGGTGAACGTGTCGGTATCGGTATCGGTGCCGTCGGACACGGTGATGGTGACGTTGTGGACGCCCGAGCTCGTGCCGGACAGGGTGCCGCTGATGACACCCGTGCCGCTGTCGATCGAGACGCCGTCGGGCAGGCCGGTGGCGCTGTAGGTCAGCGTGTCGAGGTCGGCATCGGTCGCGTCGGCATCGAGCGACACGCTGTCACCCTCGGCGTCGGACTGGTTCCCGATGTTGGTCGAGAAGACCGGTGGCGTGTTGGCGTTGGCCACGGTCCAGGTGAACGTGTCGGTATCGGTGCCGGTGCCGTCGGTCACGGTGATCGTGACGTTGTGGACACCCGAGCTCGTGCCGGACAGGGTGCCGCTGATGACACCCGTGCCGCTGTCGATCGAGACGCCGTCGGGCAGGCCGGTGGCGCTGTAGGTCAGCGTGTCGAGGTCGGCATCGGTCGCGTCGGCGTCGAGCGACACGCTGTCGCCCTCGGCGTCGGACTGGTCGGTGATGTCGGTGCTGAAGACGGGATCGGTGTTGCCACCCGGCGTCAGCGCCGGGCCGGCCGTCCAGACCGGGCCATTGGTGAGCGTGCCGTTGGGAGCACCGGCAACGCTCGAGGCCGTGGTCGTACCCGTGCCCTCGTTCATGCCGTAGCGCGCGATGAGCCCGCTGCCCGCGCTGAGGGTCTTGTTGAAGTTGGCCGCGATCTGGGCGTCGCTGCGGGCGGTGTTCCAGATCCGCGCCTCGTCGAGGGCGCCGTTGAAGAAGCCGGCCGCGGTGCCCGTGGTCGTCAGCGACGAACCAAGGGCGGCGTGCTGCAGGCTGGTCGCGTTGGGCTGGAAGGCACTCGAGAGCACGAGGGTGCGATCGAGGACGCCGTCGAGGTACAGCTTCCAGGTCCCGGTGGTGGCGTTGTAGGTGACGGCTGCGTGATGCCACACATTGCTGGTCACGACGGCCGTGCCGCTGACTGGATGGTTGGGTCCGGTGGGTTCTTCGTAGTCGGCCACGAGGACGCCTGACGTGGAATCGATGCCCAGGAAGTAGTTCCCGTTGATGGTGTTGGGTGGGCCCTCGCCTTCGCCAGCGGACTTGGTCACGAGCGGAAGGGCACCCGCGATGCCACCCGTGCCCGTGGACACGGCGATTCCGGTGCCGTCGCGCCGGAACCAGGTTTCGAGGGTGAAGCTGGTGACGTTCAGTGACGGCGACGCGGCGCCGAAGGTGATGTAGTCGTTCGTGCCGTCGAGGTCGACTGCCGCGCCGGCCGCGACGGACGGCGTAACGCTCGCGGGGGTCGAGCCGGCCGAGCGGTTGCCGATCGCGTCGACGGACACGACGACGTACTGATAGGCGGTGCCATTGACGGCGGTCAGGTCGGTAAAGCTGGTGCCGGTCAGGACCGACGCACCGCCGAGCCGTTGCCGGTCGTGGCGACAGGCAGGCTGGTGCCGCGGAAGACGCGGTAGCCGGCCAGGTCTGGTGCGCTGACCGCCGCTCCAGGCGAGCGACACGAGGTTGGTGCCCGGCGCCGCAGCCAGGCCAGCTCGGGACGGGTGGTGGCGGTGGTGTCGGCGCCGGGGAAGCCGGCCACCCACGGCGGGCCATTGACGGCGACGCCGTTGACGCCGCCAGCGATCGAGTTGCCGACAGCAGACGCCGGAGCCCTCGTTCATGCCATAGCGGGCCACGAGACCGGTGCCGCGGTGAGCTCCAGGTCACGGTTGGCGAGGATCAGCGCGGCGCTTCGGTTGGTATCCCAGATGCGGACTTCGTCGATGACGCCGTTGAAGAAGCCAGCGGGTACACCAGCTGGATCCATGGCCGTGCCAAGCGCTGGCGGCAGCGTGCTGGCAGCGCCAGGCCCGTTGGCAATCGCGACGTTGGCTTCCTCGACGCCGTTCAGGTAGAGCCGGAACGTCGAGCCGGAGTACGTGATCGCGACGTGGTACCAGGTCCCCGTGACCAGGGTGGTCGTGCCGATCAGCGGATGGTTGCTGTCGTCCGTCGCGCTCTCGAAGTCGGCGGCGATGCGGTTGGTGGCGTTGTCGATCCCGATGAACCAGTTGATCGTGCCAGTGCCGGAGCGGCCCTTGGTGACGATCGGGATGGCGTTCAAGCCGCCCGTGCTCGCGGTCAGGACGGGCACGCCGGTGCCATCGCGCCGGAACCACGTCTCGACTGTGTAGGTGTTGTCGTTGAAGGTCGCGGCTGGGCCGAGCGTGACGTGGTCGTTCGTCCCGTCGAGGTCGAGCGCCATGTTCGCAGGGGCGACGTCCGCGACGGTCCAGGTGAACGTGTCGGTGTCGATGTCGAAGCCGTCGGACACGGTGATCGTGACGTTGTGGACGCCCGCGCTCGACGAGCTCAGCGTGCCGCTGATCACGCCCGTAGTCGGATTGATCGAGACGCCGCCCGGGAGGTTCGAGGCGCCGTAGGTGAGGATGTCGAGATCTGTGTCGGACGCGTCAGCGTCGAGCGACGCGACGTTGCCTTCGCTGTGCGACTGGTTGCCGATATCGGTGCTGAAGTCCGGGGCGCTGTTGGGCGGAGGTGGCGTGATCGGCGCGCCGCCGACCCACAGTGGGCCATTGGTGAGCGTGCCGGTTGGCGCTCCGGCGACGCTGGACGCTGCGCTCGTACTGATCCCTTCGTCGAGGCCGTAGCGGGCGACGAGCCCGGCGCCGACGGACAGGCTGTGGTCCTTGGTCGCGGCGATCTGGGCGCCACTGCGGGCGACGTCCCAGAGGCGCACCTCGTCGAGGACGCCGTTGAAGAAGCCGATTGGTCCCGCCGGTCGCATTGAGCGACGTCCCGAGCGCGCCATGCTGGACGCTCGTGTTCTCGGGCGTGAAGTTGCCGCCGGTGGCGAGCGTCCGGTCGAGGACGCCGTCGAGGTACAGCTGCCAGGTATCGGTGGCGGTGTCATAGACCGCGGCGGCATGGTGCCAGACGTTGCTGGTCGACCGGCGTGACGCCGCTGACCGGGTGGTTGAGTCCGGTGGCGTTGTCCTCGAAGTCAGCCACCAGCACGCCCGTGCGCGGCATCGATCCCGAGGAACCAGTTCATGTTGATGTTGAGCGGTGTCTCTGCCTGCTGGGCACCCTTGGCCACGAGCGGGATAGCGCTCGCGATCCCACCGCCGCCGGTCGTCGTGGCGACCCCTGCCCCCTCGCGCTTGAACCAGGTCTCGATCGTGAACGTGGTCACGTTGAGCCCAGCCGCGTTGCCGAAGGTGACGTAGTCGTTGGACCCGTCGAAGTCGAGGGCGGATCCGGTCACCGGCTCGGCCACGGTCCAGACAAAGGTGTCGGTATCGGTGGCGGTGCCGTCGGTCACGGTGATCGTGACGTTGTGGACGCCCGAGCTCGTGCCGGACAGGGTGCCGCTGATGACACCCGTGCCGCTGTCGATCGAGACGCCGTCGGGCAGGCCCGTGGCCGAGTAGGTGAGCGTCTGCAGATCGCCATCGGACGCGTCGGCGTCGAGGCTGACCGTGTCGCCCTCGGTGTCGGACTGGTCGGCGATGTCGGTGCTGAAGACCGGTGCCTGGTTCGTGTTGGTGACCGACCACAGGAAGGTGTCGGTATCGGTGTCGGTCCCGTCGGACACGGTGATCGTGATCGCGTGGACGCCTGACGAGCTCGTGGACAGGGTGCCGCTGATGACGCCCGTGCCCGGGTCGATCGAGACGCCACCGGGCAGCCCGGTGGCCGAATAGGTCAGGGTGTCGAGGTCGGCGTCGGACGCATTGGCGTCGAGCGACACGACGTCGCCTTCGTCATCGAACTGGTCGACGATGTCGGTGCTGAAGACCGGGGGCTGATTGGCGTTCGCGACGGTCCAGGTGAACGTGTCGGCGTCGGTGTCAATGGCGTCGGACACGGTGACGGTGACGTTGTGCGTGCCCGAGCTCGTCGTGGACAGGGTCCCGCTGATCACGCCGGTTCCGCTGTCGATCGAGACGCCGTCGGGCAGCCCGGTTGCGGAGTAGGTCAGCGTGTCGAGGTCGGCGTCGGACGCATTGGCGTCGAGACTGACGATGTCGCCTTCGGCGTCCGACTGGTCGGACAGATCCGTGCTGAAGACCGGCGCCTGGTTGGCGTTGACCACCGTCCAGGTGAAGGTGTCGGTATCGGTATCGGTGCCGTCGGACACGGTGATCGTGACGCTGTGGACGCCGGCGGCGCTCGACGTCAGGGTTCCGCTGATGACGCCGGTGCCGCTGTCGATGGAGGCGCCGTCGGGCAGGCCGGTGGCCGAGTAGGTCAGGGCTCTGCAGGTCGACGTCTGTCGCGTCGGCATCGAGCGACACGGTGTCGCCCTCGGCGTCGCCCTGATCGGCGATGTCGGTGCTGAAGACCGGCGCCTGGTTGGTGTTCGACACGGTCCAGACAAAGGTGTCGGTATCGGTGGCGGTGCCGTCGGACACGGTGATGGTGACGTTGTGGGTGCCCGAGCTCGAGCCGGACAGGGTGCCGCTGATGACGCCCGTGCCGCTGTCGATCGAGACGCCGTCGGGCAGGCCGGTGGCGCTGTAGGTCAGCGTGTCGAGGTCGGCATCGGTCGCGTCGGCGTCGAGCGACACGCTGTCGCCCTCGGCGTCGGACTGGTCGCTGATGTCGGTCGCTGAAGACGGGTGCCTGGTTCGGGTTGGCCACGGTCCAGGTGAACGTGTCGGTATCGCTGGCGGTGCCGTCGGTCACGGTGATCGTGACGTTGTGGACACCCGAGCTCGTGCCGGACAGGGTGCCGCTGATGACACCCGTGCCGCTGTCGATCGAGACGCCGTCGGGCAGGCCGGTGGCGCGAGTAGGTGAGCGTCTGCAGATCGCCATCGGACGCGTCGGCGTCGAGGCTGACCGTGTCGCCCTCGGTGTCGGACTGGTCGGCGATGTCGGTGCTGAAGACTGGCGCCTGGTTCGTGTTGGTGACCGACCACAGGAAGGTGTCGGTATCGGTGTCGGTCCCGTCGGACACGGTGATCGTGATCGCGTGGACGCCCGACGAGCTCGTGGACAGGGTGCCGCTGATGACGCCCGTGCCCGGGTCGATCGAGACGCCACCGGGCAGCCCGGTGGCCGAATAGGTCAGGGTGTCGAGGTCGGCGTCGGACGCATTGGCGTCGAGCGACACGACGTCGCCTTCGTCATCGAACTGGTCGACGATGTCGGTGCTGAAGACCGGGGGCTGATTGGGCGCCGGGAGCGGGAAGCCAGGCACCCAGGCCGGCCCACCGACCGCGGTGCCGTTGACGCCGCCGGCGACCGAGTTGCCGACAGCTGCGCCGGCACCTTCGATCAGGCCCCAGCGAGCGATCAGGCCGGTGCCGGTGGTCAGCTCCTGGCTCATCGTCGACTGGATCTGGGCCTGGGTACGGACCACGCTCCAGATTCGTGCCTCGTCGACAACGCCATTCCAGAAGCCGCTCGTGGCGCCGGTCGAGTTCATGGCTGTGCCGATGCCAGCGTGCTGGATCGAGTCGGATCGGGGCGTACGGACGTTGACCGTTCCGGTCACGGTTGTCGTGGTATCGGCCACGCCGTCGACGTACAGGCGCCAGACGCCGGTAGCCACGTCGTAGGTGACAGCCACGTGGTGCCACGTGGTGGCCGAAATCGGGATCGAAATGGCGCCGACGACCGGGTGATTGAGACCGGTATTCAAGTCCTCGAAGTCGGCGACGAGATGGTTGTTCGCATCGATGCCCAGGAAGTAGTTCGCGTCGACCGTTGAACCATCGGATTCAGAACGACCCTTGGCGATGATCGGCGTTCCGGTCACGCCACCTGAGCCGGTCGAGGTCGTGACCCCGGCGGCGTCGCGGCGGATCCACGCTTCGAGCGTGAACGTCGTCAACCCCAGGGAGGGCGCAGGGCCAAAGGTGACGTGATCGTTGGTGCCGTCGAAGTCCAGGGCCATGTTCGGGCCGACGACGTCGGCGACGGTCCACGTGAAGGTGTCGGTGTCGATGTCGAACCCGTCGGTCACGGTGATCGTGACGTTGTGGACACCCTGCGAGCTCGAGGAGAGCGTGCCGCTGATGACGCCGTTGGCGGCGTTGATGCTCGTGCCGCCGGGCAGGCCGGTGGCCGAGTAGGTGAGCGTGTCGAGATCGGAATCCGTCGCGTCGGCGTCGAGCGTTACGACGATGCCCTCGCTGTGCGACTGATTCTGGATGTCGGTGCTGAAGACCGGGGCGCTGTTGGGCGGAGGTGGCGTGATCGGCGCGCCGCCGACCCACAGTGGGCCATTGGTGAGCGTGCCGGTTGGCGCTCCAGCGACGCTGGACGCTGCGCTCGTACTGATCCCTTCGTCGAGACCGTAGCGAGCGACGAGCCCGGCGCCGCCGACAGGCTGTGGTCCTTGGTCGCGGCGATCTGGGCGCCACTGCGGGCGACGTTCCAGAGGCGCACCTCGTCGAGGACGCCGTTGAAGAAGCCATTGGTCCCGCCGGTCGCATTGAGCGACGTCCCGAGCGCGCCATGCTGGACGCTCGTGTTCTCGGGCGTGAAGTTGCCGCCTGTGGCGAGCGTCCGGTCGAGGACGCCGTCGAGGTACAGCTGCCAGGTATCGGTGGCGGTGTCATAGACCGCGGCGGCATGGTGCCAGACGTTGCTGGTCACCGGCGTGACGCCGCTGACCGGGTGGTTGAGTCCGGTGGCGTTGTCCTCGAAGTCGGCCACCAGCACGCCGCTGCCGGCATCGATCCCGAGGAACCAGTTCATGTTGATGTTCAGCGGCGTCTCGGCCTGCTGCGCGCCCTTGGCCACGAGCGGGATAGCGCTCGCGATCCCGCCGCTGCCGGTCGTCGTGCCCACGCCGGCACCGTCACGGCGGAACCAGGTCTCGATCGTGAAGGTCGTTACGTTGAGGCCCGCGGCATTGCCAAAGGTGACGATGTCGTTCGACCCATCGAAGTCGATCGCGGAGCCGGTCGGGACCGTCGGTGTCGCCGTGCCTTCGTTCGAGGGGCTCGACGCGTTGTCCGACTCGTCCACGGCCGTGACCGCATAGAAGTACGTCGTGCCGCCAACCGCGGTGGTATCCGCGTAGGACGGTGTCGCAACCAGCGTGCCACCGTTCAGCGGCGTGCCCGTGGTCAGTACGGGGCTGGTTGTGGATCGATAGACGTTGTACCCGGCAAGGTCAGGCTCACTGTTGCCATTCCAGGCCAGGGACACCGAGTTCGCACCGGCTGTGGCCACGAGGCCAGCGGGGGCGGCGGGGGCGACGATGTCGGCCTCGGTTTCGAAGGTCCAGGTCGAGCTCGTGGTCGTGCTCGTCCCGTCGCTCGCCACGGCATACCACTGGTATTCCGTGCTGCCCTCGAGACCCGGCCACGCAACAGATGCGGTCCCACCCGAAGCCGTGCCGGTAACCGTGCCGAGCGGCTGGAAGGTCCCCCCACCCTGGAGGTCGAGGTCGAGGACGAACTGGCTGTTGGCGTCGGTCTCGAATCGCCCGGCCGGGGCGTCGAGCGTCGGCGAGAAGGTGTAGACGTAGATCTTGTTCTCGGCCGGCTTGAAGGTCATGATCCGCAGCCATCCGTCGCCGCCGTTGGTCCGCTCCTGGTAGTCCGCGAGAATCTGGTGGACCGGCTCGCCGCAATCGTTGAGGTCGGTTCGGCGACCCTCGCCCGGGTAGTGCCCGTTGAGGACCATGATCACGTTGCAGTTGGGCCTGATGAGCTCCTGCCAGATCGCCTCTGCGGAGTTGCCGTTGCTCATGAACTGTGATGTCGTGCGCCTGGCGTTCGCCGTGTCGACGAAGAGGTGCGTCGTGATGATCGCCAGCCGGTCCGGGTACTGGTTGAGGATGCCATCGGCCCACGTCAGGGCGTAATCGGGGATGTCAAGCTCCAGGTGGAGGATGACGAAGTCCAGCCCACCCGCCGAGAACAGCTCGTAGTTGTTCTTGTTCATCCGATTGATCGGATCCGTCACGAGCTGGCCCAGGTAGCCGCCGTACCAGTCGAAGCCGGTGTAGCGGCTCGGCGGGAAGTACTGGTCGAAGAACGCGGCGACGCCGGTCGTCGTGTTCACGTCGTGATTGCCGATCGTGAGGTTGTTCGGCACGCCCGCGTTGTCGAGCGTGTCCATGGCGGCGTCGGCGCGCTGCCATTCGAGCTCGGATGCGTCCACGTGCTCGACGACGTCGCCTTCATGGGTCACGAAGACCGTGTTCAGCGTGTCCCTGTTGTCCACGATCCACTGCGTCTGCGCCTGGAACCGTGGGTAATTCGCCGCGCTGTCGACGTAGTGCTGTGTATCGGGAAGCGCAACGATCGTGAAGTCCTCGCCGGCGGCCGGCGCCGACTCTCGACCATAGAACGTCGTGTTGAGCGCCGTGCCCTCCGGGTCGGAGACACCGACGGACAGGGTCGGTCCCGTGACGGGCACGCCGGTGGTTCCATCCGTCGGTCCGACCAGGGTCGGCGACGCCGGCGGCAGATTGGGCGGTGGCGGCGGAGTGAACGGCGAACCGCTGACCCATACCGGGCCACCGCTCGTCGTGCCACCGGGCCCACTCGCGACGGAGTTGGCGACGGTTGCTCCGGCGCCTTCGTTCATCCCCCATCGGCCGATGAGCCCGGCCGCGGAGGTGATCTCCTGGGACATGCCCGCCCCGAGCTGGGCCGGTGTTCGGGCGACGTTCCAGATCCTCGCCTCGTCGAGGACGCCGTTGAAGAAGCCTGCGGCCGCGCCGGTGTCCGAGAGCGCTGTCGCCAGGGCGGCGTGGTTGACGCTGGCCGTCCCGGGGCCCGCCGTGGTCGAAACTGACTGCTCGAAGCCGCCGTCGAGGTAGACCACGAAGTTGGTGCCGTCGTAGGTCGCGGCCGCATGGTGCCACACGCCATCGGCGATGACGGTGGATCCGATGATCCCGTGGTTGTCATCGTTGGCGCTCTCGAAGTCGGCCGCGATCCGGCCGTCGGACGTGATCCCGAGGAAGTAGTTGATGGTGCCGGTGCCCGAACGTCCCTTGGTGACGAGCGGAACAGCAGTGATCCCGCCAGCGCCGGAGCTGGTGATGGCCGTGACGCCGGCGCCCTCGCGCTTGAACCAGGTCTCGACGGTGAAGGCGTTGGTGTTGAGCGCGGACGCGGCGCCGAACGACACGAAGTCGTTGGACCCGTCGAAGTCGAGTCCTGTTGCGGCCGACGGCTCGGTGACGGTCCACGTGAACGGCTCGGAATCGCTCAGCGATCCGTCGCTGACGGTTACGGTCACTGAATGGACGCCCGCGGACGTGGCGCTCAAGGTGCCACTGACGACTCCGGTGCCGCCGTTGATGGAGATGCCGTTGGGCAACCCAGTCGCGCTGTAGATCAGCGTGTCGCCCGGGTTCGGATCCGTCGCATCCACATCGAACGAGACCACGGTGCCCTCTGCGTTGGTTCGGTCAAGCAGGTCCGTGACAAAGACAGGGGGCTGGTTGCCCGAGGACACCGGGAAGCCCGTCACCCACAGCGGGCCGTTGACGGCGTTGCCGTTGATGCCGGCGGGGATCGAGTTGCCGACGCTGGCGCCGGCGCCTTCGTTGAGCCCGTAGCGGGCGGTCAGCCCGGTGCCGCTGGTGAGCTCCTGGTCCTTGCTGGCCAGGACCTGGGCAGCGCTGCGACTCAAGTTCCAGATGCGGACCTCGTCGAGGACGCCGTTGAAGAAGCCTGCCGGTGCGCCGGTCGTATCGAGGGCCGTGGCGAGCGCGGCGGGATGGGTGCTGCCGGCGCCGGGGCCCGCGGCCACGGCGACGGAGTTCTCCTGGACGCCGTTGAGGTAGACCCGGAAGGTCGTCCCGTCGTAGGTCGCGGCAGCGTGATACCAGGTGCCGTTGACCAGCGTGGTCGTGCCGATGATCCCGTGGTTGACGTCGTCACCCGCGGTCTCGAAGTCGGCCGCGATCCGGTTGGTGGCGGTGTCGATGCCGAGGAACCAGTTGACGATCTGGGCAGTGCCACCGGTTCGTCCCTTGGTGACGAGCGGGATGGCGGAGACGAGGCCAGGGGCGCTGCCGCTGGTGCCGGTGGCCACACCGGTCCCGTCGCGGCGGAACCAGGTCTCGATCGTAAAGAGGTTGCTGTTGAAGGCGGATTGCCCGCCAAGGGTGACGTGGTCGTTGGTGCCGTCGAAGTCGAGGGCACTGTTGGTGGAGGCGACGTCGGTCACCGTCCAGGTGAACGAATCGGTGTCCGTCAGCGAGCCGTCATTGACGGTCACGACGACGCTATGGGTACCCGACGACGTCGCGCCCAGGGTGCCGCCGATGACCCCGCTGCTGGGATTGATGATGATGCCGATCGGAAGTCCGGTCGCGCTGTACGTCAGCGTGTCGAAGTCGGGATCGGTTGCGGTTGCGGCGAATGACACCGTGGCGCCTTCCGGATCGGTCCGGTCAGGAAGGTCGGAGCTGAAGACGGGCGCCTCGTTCGTTCCGCCGGTGAATGGCGCACCCGCGATCCACAGCGGGTTGCTGACCGCGGTTCCGCCGACGCCACCGGCGATCGAGTTGCCGATCGTCGCGCCGCTGCCCTCGTTGATGCCCCACCGACCGACGAGGCCGGTTCCGCTGGTCAGTTCGAGCTGTCGGGCGGCTGCGATTTCCGCGCCAGTGCGCGCGATGTTCCAGACGCGTGCCTCGTCGAGGGCGCCATCGAAGAACCCACCGGCGACGCCTGTGGTGGTCAACGTCGTCGCGAGGGCGGCATGGTGCGCGCTGCTCGTGCCCGGACCGTTGGCTACCGCCGCGGACGCCTCGAGGGTGCCGTTGAGGTAGAGCCGGAAGGTGGTGCCGTCGTAGGTTGCGGCAGCGTGGTACCAGGTGCCATTGACCAGCGTGGTCGTGCCAACGATGGCGTGGTTGCTGTCATCGCTTTCGCTCTCGAAATCGGCGGCGATTCGGTTGGTCACGCTGTCGATACCCAGGAACCATCCGAGGATGGCCCCGGTTTCGGACCGACCCTTGGTGACGAGCGGGATGCCGTTCACGCCGTTCGTCCCGGACGTGGAGGCCGCGACGCCGGTGCCATCGCGGCGGAACCAGGTTTCGATCGTGAAGGTGTTGCTGTTGAGCGACGGTGCGGCCCCGAACGTGACGTAGTCGTTGGTCCCGTCGAAGTCGAGCGCGGACCCGGTCGTCGGGGTAGCCGAAGCCGGACCCGACGGATCCGACTCCTGGTCGGCATCGTCGACGGCGGTGACCACGTACTCGTACGAGGTGCCGTTGACGGCTGACGTGTCGACGAAGGACGGGCTGGTCAGTGGCGTACCACCGTTCATAGGACCGCCCGTTGTGATGGGTCCGTTGGCGTCGTGGCACTCGTCGGAGCCGGAGTCGGTAAACGTCTTGCCGGCTTCGGGCACGAACTCCCACTCGAAGCTGGTGGGCTTGAGCTGGAGCTTGATGACGCCGTACGTGTCGCCGTTGAAGACTTCACTGTTGGGCTGCGGATTGTCCATGCCGTAGTGGCTTCGGCCACCGGTCCCGACGACGAACTGGCGGATGCCCCGGTTGGTGTCGAGCGTGCGGGTGGCGGTCTGCGGCGCGAAGCGCTCGTAGGTGTGGTCGTGGCCGGTCAGGATCAGGTCGGCATTGGCGTTGTAGAGGGCCTGGAAGAGCGGCTGCGTGACGGTGTTCACGCCACGGCTCGAGCTCGTGAGCGGGTGGTGCCACAGGGCCATGGTGCAGTCGGCGTCGCTGTTGGCAAGGTCGGCCACCAGCCAGTTCAGCTGGGGCGACCCCGTGCCGCAGCCACCGGCGTTGGCGCACATGCTGTTGAGCACGATGATGTGCCAGGCGCCGTAGTCGTAGCTGTAGTAGCCCTGGCCCGGGGTGCCCGCGGCCGCGCCGAAGTAGTTGAAGTAACCCGAGGCGTTGGCGGTGCCGTACTCGTGGTTGCCCACGACCGGCCGCGTGCGTGTCTTCTCCACGCCCCAGCTCGGGTTGTAGCAATTGGTGTACTCGCTGGCAGTCCCGCTCTCGTAGACGGTGTCGCCGATGGCGAGCACGTCACCACTGATCGTAGCGAGCAGGGCGGCCGTGGCCTCGTCACCGCTCGAGGAGCAGCTGGCAATGTCGCCCGCGCCGACGGCCTGGACGGTCGGTCCCGCGGGAGCCCCATCGCGGTACACGTTGTAACCCGCGATATCCGATTCGCTGTTGGGGGTCCAGTTGAGCGAGACGCTGTTGTTGCCCGGCGTGGCCGTGAGACCGGTCGGCGAAGCAGGGGCCGGATCGCCGCCGCCACCGAACGGCGCGCCCGTCACCCACAGCGGGCCGTTGACGGCGTTGCCGTTGATGCCGGCGGGGATCGAGTTGCCGACGCTGGCGCCGGCGCCTTCGTTGAGCCCGTAGCGGGCGGTCAGCCCGGTGCCGCTGGTGAGCTCCTGGTCCTTGCTGGCCAGGACCTGGGCAGCGCTGCGACTCAAGTTCCAGATGCGGACCTCGTCGAGGACGCCGTTGAAGAAGCCTGCCGGTGCGCCGGTCGTATCGAGGGCCGTGGCGAGCGCGGCGGGATGGGTGCTGCCGGCGCCGGGGCCCGCGGCCACGGCGACGGAGTTCTCCTGGACGCCGTTGAGGTAGACCCGGAAGGTCGTCCCGTCGTAGGTCGCGGCAGCGTGATACCAGGTGCCGTTGACCAGCGTGGTCGTGCCGATGATCCCGTGGTTGACGTCGTCACCCGCGGTCTCGAAGTCGGCCGCGATCCGGTTGGTGGCGGTGTCGATGCCGAGGAACCAGTTGACGATCTGGGCAGTGCCACCGGTTCGTCCCTTGGTGACGAGCGGGATGGCGGAGACGAGGCCAGGGGCGCTGCCGCTGGTGCCGGTGGCCACACCGGTCCCGTCGCGGCGGAACCAGGTCTCGATCGTAAAGAGGTTGCTGTTGAAGGCGGATTGCCCGCCAAGGGTGACGTGGTCGTTGGTGCCGTCGAAGTCGAGGGCACTGTTGGTGGAGGCACTTGGCGTGGCGCTGGCGGACGTCGAGGCAGGCGAGGCCTGGCCGGCGGCGTCGACGGCGGTCACGACGTAGTGGTAGGTCGTCCCGTTGACCGCGGTGGCGTCAACGTAGGACGGCGATGTCAGGAGCGTCCCACCGCTGAGTGGCGCGCCGACGGTGCTGACCGGTGTCGACGTGCCGCGGTAGACGCGGTAGCCGGCCAGGTCGGGCTCGCCGTTCGCAGCCCACGACAGGCTGACGCTGTTGTTGCCGGGGCTTGCCGTGAAGCCGGTCGGTGCGGCCGGGGCCGGATTCCCGGTGCCGTTGAACGGCGCCCCGGCAACCCACTGGGGACCACCGACGGCACCGCCGGCAGGACCGCCCGCGACCGAGTTGGCCACCGAACTGCCGGCGCCCTCGTTCATGCCATAGCGAGCTGTCAGGCCGGTTCCGCTGGTCAGCTCCTGGCTCATGCCAGCGGCGACCTGGGCGGCGGTTCGGGCAACGTTCCAGACGCGTGATTCATCGAGCACGCCGTTGAAGAAGCCTGTCGCCACA
This sequence comes from uncultured Chloroflexia bacterium, assembly GCA_963809045.1. Classification (GTDB taxonomy): domain Bacteria; phylum Chloroflexota; class Limnocylindria; order Limnocylindrales; family CSP1-4; genus SPCO01. The sequence continues at coordinate 551,617 of CAWEHW010000004.1, read as the reverse complement.
CCGGCCGGCGTCATTGCCGTCGCCAGGGATGGCGGGTGATTGCTCGCACTACCTGGCCCATCTGTCTCCGTCACGGAGGCCTCGAGGGCCCCGTCGAGATAGAGCCGGAAGGTGGTGCCGTCGTAGGTTGCGGCGGCATGGTGCCAGGTGCCGTTGGCGATCACCGTCGAACCGATGATCGCGTGATTGCTGTCGTCAGATTCACTCTCGAAGTCAGCCGCAAGCTGGCCGGTCCCGGTGACGCCCATGAACCAGTTGATGACGCCGCCGCCCGACAGGCCCTTGGCCATCAGGGGTGCGGCACTGACGCCGCCAGTGCCCGTGGTCGTCGACGCCAGGACGCCCGCGCCGTCGCGGCGGAACCAGGTCTCGATCGTGAACGTATCGCTGTTGAGGCCACTGGCTGGCCCAAGGGTGACGTGGTCGTTGGTGCCGTCGAAGTCGAGGGCGGAGCCGGCCGACGCACTCGGCGTGGCGCTGGCGGACGTCGAGGCAGGCGAGGCCTGGCCGGCGGCGTCGACGGCGGTCACGACGTAGTGGTAGGTCGTCCCGTTGACCGCGGTGGCGTCAACGTAGGACGGCGATGTCAGGAGCGTCCCACCGCTGAGTGGCGCGCCGACGGTGCTGACCGGTGTCGACGTGCCGCGGTAGACGCGGTAGCCGGCCAGGTCGGGCTCGCCGTTCGCAGCCCACGACAGGCTGACGCTGTTGTTGCCGGGGCTTGCCGTGAAGCCGGTCGGTGCGGCCGGGGCAATGTCGGTCACGACGAAGCCGGCGGTCCATGGAACGCCGCCTACGGCCGTGCCCGTCGGACCGCCAGCGATGGAGTTGGCGAGGGACGAGCCGGCGCCCTGGTTCAGGCCCCAGCGAGAGATGAGGCCCGTTCCACTGGTGAGCTCGAGTGGTCGGGCAGCCGCAATCTGGGCGGCCGTTCGGGCCACGTTCCAGATCCGCGTCTCGTCGATGACGCCGTTGAAGAAGCCAGCCGGAACGCCAGCCGTATCGAGGGCCGTGGCCAGTGCCGCAGGATGCGTGCTCCCGGTCCCCGGACCGGCGGCCACGGCGACCGAGGCCTCGAGGTTGCCGTCCAGGTACAGCCGGAAGGTCGTTCCGTCATACGTTGCGGCGGCGTGATACCAGGTGCCATTGGCCAGCGTGGTCGTGCCGATGATCCCGTGGTTGGTGTCGTCGGCGCTCTCGAAGTCGGCCGCGATCCGGTTGGTCGTGGCGTCGATGCCAAGGAACCAGTTGACGACCTGGGCGCTGCCGCCGGCCCGGCCCTTGGTGACGAGCGGGATGGCGGTCAGGAGGCCAGGGGCGGTGGCGCTGGTGGTCGTCGTGACGCCCGTCCCGTCCCGTCGGAACCAGGTCTCGACCGTGAAGGTGTTGCTGTTGAGGGCTGCCGCGTTGCCCAGCGTCGCGTGATCATTGGTGCCGTCGAAATCGAGGGCGTTGTTGGTCGGCTGCGTCGGGGTGACATTGACCGACGTGGACGCCGGGGATTCCTGGCCGACCGCGTCAACCGCGGTGACCGTGTACGTGTAGTTGGTTCCGGCCACGACGTTCGTGTCCGAGTAGCTGGGCGTGGAGATCGGCGCGTCGCCGTTCAGCGGTGTCCCGGAGTCGCCCACCGGTCCGTTGGCGTCGTGGCAGGAGTCCGAGCCCGTGTCGGTGAACGTCCGTCCGGCTTCCGGCACGAACTGCCAGCTGTAGCCGCCGGCCCTGAGATCGAGCTTGAGCACGCCATAGGTGTCGCCGTTGCGGACCTGGCTGTTGGCGCGGATCGTCGCGAACCCGTTGTGGGAGCGGCCGCCGGTCCCCACCACGAACTGGCGGATGCCGTGAACCGGGTCGGCAACCGCCGCCGGTGTCTGGGGCCCGAACCGTTCGTAGGTATGGTCGTGACCGGTGAGAATCAGGTCCGCGTTCGCATCGTAGAGGGCGTCCCAGAAGTTGGCGACGCTGGCGTCGTTGCCGTGCGAGTCGCCCGAGCTGAACCGCGGATGGTGGAAGTAAGCCAGGGTGCAGACCTCGTCGTTCGCGGCGAGATCGGCGCGAAGCCACGTGTCCTGCGCCGAGCCCGCAGCGCATGCCACGATCGCGCAGTTGCTGTTGAGCACGACGACGTGCCACGTGCCGTAGTCGTAGCTGTAGTAGCCCTGGCTGGGTGGACCAGCCGCCGCTCCGAAGTAGGCGTAGTAGCCGCTGGCGTTCGCCGTCTGGTACTCATGGTTCCCCGACGTCGGCGCGGTGCGGGCCTTGGCGCGGCCCCACGTTGGGTTGTAGCAGTTGTTGAACTCGGTGACCGTGCCGTCCTCGTAGACGTTGTCACCAAGGGCCAGGACCGTCCCCGGGATGGTGTCGAGGAGGTTGGCGGTCGCCTCGTCACCGGTGGACGAGCAGCTGGCGATGTCGCCGGCAGCGACCGCGGAGACCGTCGGTCCGGTCAGGACCGAGCTGCGGTAGACGTTGTAGCCAGCGAGATCCGATTCACTGTTCGCATTCCACGTCAGGTCCGCTCGTCCGGGACCCGGTGTCCCGGCGAGGCCCGTCGGCGTTGCCGGCGGCGGGTCTCCCGACCCGGTGAACGGGGCACCGGGGACCCACGCGGGCCCGCCGATGGCGGTGCCGGACACGCCGCCGGCGACCGAGTTGATGACCTGGGTTCCCGTGCCCTCGTTCATGCCCCATCGGGCCACGAGTCCGGTCCCGCTCGTCAGCTGCTGGCCTCGTGCGGCCACGATCTGGGCCGTCGAGCGTGCCGTATTCCAGAGCCGGACCTCGTCAAGGACACCGTCGAACTGGCCGGCGGTCAGGCCGGTCGAGTCGATCGACGTGGCAAGGGCGCCGTGCTGGATGCTGTCCGACCGCGGCGTGAAGCCGCCGATGTTGAGGGTCGCGTCCAGGACGCCATCGAGATACAGCCGCCACGTGCTGCCGTTGTAGGTCGCGGCCGCGTGGTGCCAGACGCCGCTGGTGATGGGCGTGACGCCGGCCACCGCGTGGTTCGCTCCGGTGTCGTTGTCCTCGAAGTCCGCCGCAAGGACATTGTCGGACGACCGGATGCCGAGGAAGAAGTTCATGTCGGTCGTGGTGCCGTCATCCTCGGAGCGGCCCTTGGTGACCAACGGGATCGCGGTGACCCCGCCCGAACCGCCGCTTGTCGCGGTGGCGACGCCCGCTCCGTCCCGACGGAACCAGGTCTCGAGCGTGAACGCCGTCACGCCGAGCCCGGGGGCGGGCCCGAAGGTCACGTAGTCGTTGGCACCGTCGAAGTCGAGCGCGGCTCCGGCCGCCTGGTCGGGCGTGACGGTGACCTGGTTCGAAGCGCCGGATCGGTTGGCGGAGACGTCGGCCGCGGTGACCACGTAGTGGTAGGTGGTGCCGTTGACCGCGGTGTCGTCGACGTAGGTCGTTCCGGAGACTGGGCCCGAGCCACTCAGTGGCGTACCCGTCGTGGGAACCGGGGCGGTCAGGCTGCGGTAGACGTGATAGCCGGCGAGGTCGGGCTCGGCCCCGGCATTCCAGCTGAGGTACACGGAGTTGCTGCCCGGGCTGCCGACCAGGTTCTGTGGTGCGGCGGGCGCGACGGCGTCCTCCGGACCGGCCACCGAGGCGCGGAACTCGTCAAAGCCGACGACGACCGGCGAGTTCGATGCCGCGCCGATGTAGCTGCGGAAACCGAGACTGCCGGGCGACTGGAGTCCAGCGGCGCTGTTCGTTGATGTGTAGTTCCAGGCGGCCGGCTGGAGCGACCCGTTCGCCCACGCCTTGACCCGGATCGTCGTGGGGTTCGTGCCGGTGATGCGGGCGCGGAGCCAGATCGGCTGGTTAGCCGCGTGTGTCAGCCCGGGCACGGCGATTTCTGACCCGATGGTCGTCTCGACGTTCGCGAGCACCTGCGAGGCCCCGACAAAGACGGTGCCGTTGGTAGCGAGCCGGACCTTCGGACGATACTCGTTCGTCCCCTGGATTCGGACCGGGACGTAGATCCACTGGTTCGAGCCCGCGGCGGTCTTGTCCGTCCGGACCTGAATGGTCAGGTCGATGTCGCTCTCAGCGTGGCTCGACAGGAGCGAGCTGCGGGTCTGGTTCGGCGTCATCGAGAACGTCCCGATCGTGCCGGTGACGTCGTACTCGAGCTTGCTACCCGGAATGCTGTACGGGCCGCCGGCCGGCGGTGTTCCCCAGGCGTCGGTCAACGTCCGGGTGAAGCTGTCCTGGGCGATCAGGGTGCCGGGCGCGGAAACGCCGCTGGCGGTGACCAGGCGGTTGAGCGAGAACTCGGAGCTGTTGCCGTTCGAGTCGGTGGCGGTCGCCGTGACGTGATCGCCGAGCGCGAGCCCGGTGACGGTGGCCGTGAAGGTGCCGCCCGCCGCTGCCGTGGCCGACCCGGCGAAGGTCATCCCGTCGCCGAACTGACCCGAACCGCCATCCGCCTTGAAGACCTCGACGACGCAGTTTCCACAGGCGCGGCCCGTGACGGTGGTCGTCGTGGCCGTGGCGAGGCTCGGGAACGGGACAGCCTGGTTCGGACCGGTCGCCGGATGGTGACCGTTCGGGCTGATCCCGGCCGGATGGACCTCGATCCCCATCCCGCTGTTGCCAAAGATGGAGTTCCGGGTGATCCGGTTGCGGTCGACATCCGCCTCTGGGCCGATCTCGATGCCATTGAAGTGGTTCGCGATGATGTTGTCGGGGCCAATCGTCGTGAGGACCGGGTGGAAGACGACGCCCACCCCGACTCCAGCGTTGGGGATGGCGGTTCCATCGAGCGAGACCCCGACCCGGTTGCGGGCGATCGTCGTGGTCGAGGTCAGCGCGCCTTCGATGACGATGCCGCCGCCCGAGCCGTTGTTGCCGACGACGTTGTCGGTGACGATCGTGCCCTGGGCGCCGTCGTCGACATGGATTCCGTGATCCCCGTTGCGCGCATAGGCCGGGCCGCGCGTGCCCGTCAGGTCGGTGCCGATGTAGTTCCCGATGACCTGGTTGTTGGCCGTCTCGACTTCGTGGACGATCTCCACTCCGTCGATGTCGTTTCCGGAGATGACGTTGCGCTGGAGGGCGCCGGTGCCACCGATGATCGAGCCATTCGGGCCCTGATCGTTGTCGACGCCATGCGCGCGATTGCCCAGCTCTCGAAGGCCGTCGGGCGACAGTCCGATGATGTTGTTCCGGACGATGTTGCGGGCGGTTCCCACCTGGGTGATCTGGATGCCGCTCCGCGGGTTGCCCGAGATCACGTTGCGACCGGCCAGGGTGGCCTCGCCGATGATGTTGTCGTGCGCGCCGTTGTCGATCAGGATCCCGCCGGCGGCCGTGCCCACGAAGCCATCCGATTGGACGGTCCCCGCGGGGTTGGTCCCGATGAAGTTGCCGGCGACGAGGTTGCTCCCGGCGTTCGGGCCGGCCATCCAGATCTTCCGCCAGAGGTCGTACATCGACAGGCCGCGGAACGTGTTCCCGGACGACGTCACGAAGAATCCTGGGACCTCTTCCTCGTCGCCAAGACCCGTGATGGCGATCCGGATAACGGCGTTGCTGCCCAGGGGGTCCGTGTTCGCGCTCGACCCAGGCTGCGAGTAGCCGTTGATCGTCACGCCACCGGTTCCTGTGACGTCGATCCGGCTGCCAAGGGCGATCGTCTGGACTCCCGTGCCCGGGATGTTGAACGTGACGACGTCCGCGCCCGGGTTTGCGTTGGCCTCCTGCACGGCGGCACGCAGGGTGCACACACCGGCGGCCGTGGCACAGATTCCGTTGGCGGCCGCATCGGGGGCGTCGCCCGTTGAGGTCACGACAAAGGTCGCGGCGAGTACCGGCGTGACCGAGCCGAAGAGGGATGCCAGAAGCGAGACCGTGACCGCGGCGATGACCAGTCCACGCCGTCGGGCACGGGCGGTCCCACGGGGTGCAAAACCCCTTACCATTGTTGGCGTCCCCTCTTTGTCGCGCGCTCGCGGCGATCGCCGCAGATAAGTGCTTGGGGGTTCCTTGGTACGGGATAACCCCCGACGTATGGCCGCCGACACTAGTACAAACGTACCGGGGGATCAACGGAATCCGAGGCCCTTTGGGGGTCCTGACGAAAGTCTCGTTGCCAACGCGCACCGTTAGGCGTTGATTCCCTCGACGAGGCGCAAAACGGCCCGCGCTTGCCGCCCGCCGGGGCCCATCTGGGCCGGGCGGCAACTGCGGTCGGCGCGGGTATCATCGCCGCCGCGAAGGCGCGGGCTTCGCCCAAGCAACGCGAGACTTGCCGGCCTCCCGGTCGATGACGGGGCGCCATGACGGAACACCACGGAGGTTCGAATCGTGTCCAAGAGGCGGGGGCGGTCGTCAGCTTCCCGTCGTCCCGATCCCCCGGCGAGCTCGACTCGTGGTCGGGGGCATGGGCAATCGCCGGTTCCGTCGCCGGCGACTCCGAGCGGGTCGCGATCGACGAGCAACCTCCGCGCCGGCATCGCCGGGGCAGCGATCCTGGGAGCTCTCGCGATCGTCGCGGTTGTCGGGCCGACCATCCAGCCTGCCGCCACCCCGGAGCCTTCGACCACCCCCGCGAGCCCGACCGCGTCACCGTCGGTCGGCGGGGGCAGCATGGACATCGCCTCCATCCAGGCCGGTCCGCACCTGGTCTTCCAGAACGTGATCCGTGACGCTGATTACGCCCATGTCTCGCTGATCCCGCTCGCGACGCCCCGGGGACCGCGCGTGTCCACGATCCTGGAATGCGAACGGGTGCACGTTGCGGGCGGTCAGGGTCTGTGCCTTGCGGGCGAGCACGGCGCCGAGAGCCGCTACTTCGCGGTCAGTTTCGGCGCGGAGTTCGTCCCAATCCGGCGCGTGGACCTGGCCGGTGCGCCGTACTACGCGAAGGTCTCCAGAGACGGTGCGTACGGGGCGGCGTCCGTTCTGACCGAGCAACCAACGGAAGCGGACCCGGAAGCACCGACCCAAACCGTGATCGTCGACCTGCGGTCGGGCGCCGTGGTGGCAAACCTCGAGGACTTTGCCGTGACTCGCGATGGCGCGACCTTCGAGGCGCCCGAGCGCGATCTCTGGGGCGTCACCTTCAGCTCCGACCGCGATCGGTTCTACGCCACCCTCCGAACGGCGGGGAACACCTACCTCGTCGAAGGCAGCATCCTGGGCCGGAGCCTGCAGGTGATCCATCCCAACGTTTCGGCGCCTGCCCTCTCGCCGGACGGAACTCGCGTCGCCTACGCGAAGCTCATCTCCAATATCGGGCCGACCTTCCGCTATCACGTCCTCGATCTGGCAACCAAGGTCGAGACACCGCTCGCGGAGACGACGAGCATCGATGACCAGATGGAGTGGCTCGACGATCAGCGCCTCATGTACGGCCTCGCGGCGGACACCTGGGTCGTCCCGGCCGATGGCACGGGCAGGCCCGAATTGTTCCTGCCAAATGGGCTGTCGGCATCGGTCGTGCCGTAGGCTCGCAGAAGACCCATGACCATCGCCGAGCTGCCAGAGCCTGACCCGATCCGCCCGCGGCGGGCCATCGTTGCGACGCTTCTCAGCGTGGCTGCGCTGCTGTCGATCGCCGTCGGGCCCGCCGCCGCACACCCCCTCGGGAACACCTCCGTCAACGTCTACGAGCGTGTCGAGATCGCGCCCGACGCGATCCACATCCGCTTTGTCCTCGACGTGTCGGAGATCCCCGCCGTCAAGGAGAAGGAGTTTGCGGACTCCAACGACGACGGGGCCGTGGACGACACCGAGGCTACCGCCTACCTCGATGGGTTGTGGGTGTACGTGGCGCCAAAGCTGATCCTCGTGGTCGACGGCACACCACTCCTGCTGACGCCTGTTCGCCAGACGCTCTCGTTCCCACCCGGACAAGGCGGCCTGACACTGATGCGCGCGGTGTACGACGTCACGGCCCCACACCCGACCGGAGCGGCCGGGAGCCCCCTCGAAGCCACGCTGACCGAGACGACGTTCGAAGGCATTCCGGGCTGGCACGAGATCGTGGTCAGGGCGGCTGCCGGCGCCTCGATCGTGCAGAGCAACGTGCCGGAGGAGGACCTCACCGACGAGTTGGTGTCGTATCCGGAGGACCGGCTGAGCGACCCGCTGGTCGTCCGGCAATCGGCGTTCACGTATTCGCTCGACGCGGGCTCGACCGGCGCGACGCCCTCGACGGCCCAACCGGGGAGCTCGGCTGGGCCAACACCTTCGAGCTCTGAGGTTGTGCCCGGGTCGCGGCCCCCGGAGGATCCTCTCGTCTCGCTCGTGGGAGCCGAGATGTCGCTGGTGGCGGCGCTGGCCGCCATCGGCATCGCGCTCGCGCTTGGGGCGCTCCACGCGCTCTCGCCCGGTCATGGCAAGACCCTCGTCGCCGCGTACCTGGTCGGGACCCGCGCGGACCTGCGGCAGGCCGTTGGGCTCGGGTTGACGGTTGCGGTGACCCACACGGCCGGCGTGTTCGTTCTTGGCGTGGCGACGTACCTGGCCACGGAATGGATCGTTCCGGACCGGATCGTCCGCTGGTTGTCCGTCGCGACGGGCGTGCTCATCCTGGTGCTGGGCGGACTCCTCGTCTGGCGAGCAGCCATGTCTCGCTCATCGACCGGCGGCCACGGCCACGGCCACGGCCACGGCCACGATCATCGGTCCGCTCACGGGCACGACCACACACACGACGACCATCAGCAGCCCGACCAACGCGCCACACCCGCAGGAAAGCGGCAGCGGCGGGAACATCGCGCGCGAGAGCGACAGCGTGGACCGGGGACACAGCGTGGACCGGGAACACATGAAGCAGCGACCATGCCCAGCCTGCCGCCGACGCTTCGGCGCCGGGACGTGGCCGCGCTTGGTGTCGTCGGCGGGCTCATCCCAAGCGGCTCAGCGCTGCTGTTGCTGCTGAGCTCCATCGCCTTGGGCCAGGTCACCCTGGGCATCGTGCTCATCCTGGCGTTCGGGATCGGCATGGCGCTGGTGCTCGCCGGCATCTCGACGGGCGTCGTCCTGATGCGTCGATCTCCGCTCATGGGCTGGGAGCGTTGGCGCGACCCGCGGCTGGCTCGCATCGCCAGGCTGATCCCCGTCGCCTCCGGCGTTGTCGTGATGGGATTCGGGCTGTTCCTGACCTACGACGCCCTGCGGACGATGCCCTAGCGCAGCTTCAATCGGGCGGCGCCTGGCCGCGCTCGACCCGTCTGCGACCGCTTCGGAAGACCGGAGTCGACCGGTGCGGGAGCGCACCGCATCGGCCCCGCACCGGGTTTCGTCCCGGGCAGGCTGCCACTAGAGTCGTGCCGACCATGCCCCGGAAGCCGGTCGTTTCATCCTGTCCGCCCGCCAAATCATTTCCTCGAAAGGACACCCGAGACCTTGACTGATCGATCCGCGACCTGGCCCCTCCGAGGTCGGTCATCCGTCGCGCTCCACCTCCGCGCCATGGCGGCGATCGCGGCCGTCGCCATCGCGGTATCGGCGTGCTCGAGCCAGCCGGCGGCCTCATCGGGCCTGTCCGCTGGCGCCCCGGCGACGGGGCCGCAGGGCTCCTTGAAACTGGGCTACTTCCCGAATATCACGCATGCGACGGCGCTCGTCGGCGTCGAGAGCGGCATCTTCGCCGAGGCCCTCGGGCCGGGCGTGGCCTTCGAGACGCTGTCGTTCAATGCCGGCTCCTCGGCCGTCGAGGCCCTCCTGAACGGGGCGATCGATGTCACCTACATCGGCCCAAATCCGGCGATCAACGCCTCTGCGAAATCCTCGGGGCAGGCGATCCGGATCATCGCCGGCGCCACCGCCGGGGGTGCGTTCCTCGTCGTCAGGCCCGGGATCGAAAGCGCCGCGGATCTTGCCGGCAGGAAGCTGGCCACGCCACAGCTCGGCAACACCCAGGACGTTGCGCTTCGAACCTGGCTCCTCGACCAGGGGCTCGCAACCGACCCCCAGGGCGGCGGCGACGTCTCGATCCTCCCGCAGGAGAACGCGCAGACCCTGACGACCTTCCAGTCGGGCGAGATCGATGGCGCATGGGTGCCCGAACCTTGGGCTACCCGGTTGATCCTCGAGGGCGGCGGCACCATCCTGGTCGACGAACGCGACCTGTGGCCAGACGGGACCTACGTCACGACCCACCTCATCGTGCGGACCGACTACCTGCAGGCCCATCCGGACATCATCAGGGCGCTGCTCCAGGGGCACGTCGAGGCCAACGACCTCGTCAACGACGACCCGGCGCGAGCCCAGCAGCTGACGAACCAGGGCATCGAGCGGATCACGAGTCGAGTGTTGGCCGACGCGGTCCTCGAGAGCGCCTGGGCCAACCTCGATTTCACGCTCGATCCAGTCGCGTCGTCCCTCAAGGGGTCGGCCGACCACGCGACCCGGGTCGACCTTCTCGAGCCCACCGACCTGTCCGGGATCTACGATCTCGGCCTGCTCAACGGCCTGCTCCGGACGGCCGGCCGGCCCGAGGTCGGCGGCCTGTGACCACGCTACAGGAACGACCGGACATTCTGGCGTCGACGCATGCCATCCGGTTGACCTCGGTCACCAAGGTCTACGGCCAGGGAGCGGACGCGGTCGTGGCGCTCGACGATCTCAACCTGACCGTCGAAACCGGCGGCTTCGTCTGTCTCGTCGGGGCGTCGGGCTGCGGCAAGACCACCCTCCTCAATCTCGTGGCCGGCCTCGACACGCAGACGACCGGGCGCATCGAGGTTGCGGGTCAGCCAACGCTGATCTTCCAGGATGCCGCCCTCTTCCCCTGGTTGACCGCGGGAGAGAACGTCGACCTGGCGTTGCGGTTGCGAGGCGTGCCACCCGCTGAGCGACGCGAAGCCGTGGCCGACCTGCTCGAACGGGTCCACCTGACCGGCTTTGCGGGAAGCCGGCCGCACGAGTTGTCGGGCGGGATGCGCCAGCGCGTTGCGCTCGCCAGGGCCCTTGCCCAGAACGCGCGGATCCTGCTGCTCGACGAGCCGTTCGCGGCACTGGACGCGATCACGCGCGATCTCCTGTACGAGGAGTTCGAGCGGATCTGGCGCGAGACGGGGCTCACGGTCTTGTTCGTGACCCACAACGTGCGCGAAGCCGTTCGGCTCAGTCAGCGCGTGGTGTTGCTGTCCAGCCGCCCGGGCCACGCGGTGGCCGAATTTCCGGTTGAGATCGACGGACCGCGGCGGATCGAATCGCCGGAGGTTGCCGCGCTCGCCCTGACCATCGGACAGCAGCTGAGTGAGCAGGTTCGCCGCCATGCGACTGTCTAGACCTGCCCCCTACCACGCGCGGGCCGATCGCCTTCGCGCGGAACTGACCGGCCTGGATACCCTGGAGCTCGCCGGCCTTCGTCGCCCGCCCCGGTTCCGACGGGTCCTGGCCAACGTGGGGCCGAAGATCCTGGCGCTCGCGATCGCGCTGGGGATCTGGCAGCTGGTCGTGTTGATCGGCTGGAAGCCGCCGTGGCTCCTGCCCGCCCCGACGACCGTCCTCACCGAATTGTGGAAGGAGGTGGCGACGGGCGACCTGATGGCGGCGGTCGGCGTCACGCTTCGTCGTGCGATCCTCGGCTATGGCGTGGCCGTGGTGGTCGGTGGGACCATCGGGATCCTGGTCGTGCGGTGGCGAACCCTGCGGGCGGCGGTCGGATCGCTGATCACCGGCCTGCAGACCATGCCGTCGATCGCGTGGTTCCCCCTGGCGATCCTGCTGTTCCAGCTGAGCGACGTGGCGATCCTGTTCGTCGTCGTTCTGGGCGCCGCGCCGGCGATCGCGAACGGCCTGATTGCGGGGATCGACACGGTCCCGCCCCTGCTCCTCCGCGCGGGCCGGGTCATCGGGGCGCGGGGCGTAATGGCCTATCGCTACGTAATCCTGCCGGCGGCGCTGCCGTCGTTCGTCGCGGGTCTCAAGCAGGGCTGGGCATTCGCCTGGCGGAGCTTGATGGCGGGCGAGCTGCTGGTCCTGATCCCGGGGCAGTCCTCGATCGGCGCGCGTCTTCAGTTCGCGCGTGAGTTCTCGGATGCGCCGGCGCTCGTGTCGATGATGCTCGTCATCCTGGCCATCGGGATCATCGTCGACGTGGTCGTCTTCAGCTCGATCGAACGATCGATCCTGGCTCGACGGGGGCTGGTCGAAAGCGCCTGACGGCGCGACCACGACCGATCCCTACCAACAGGGCGACGCCCGAGCTACTGGCTCCGTCCACGAACCGAGGCAGCCTGCGAGTCCGTCCGCGACGCTGACCGCCGACCGCCGACCGATGTCACGGTGGGTACCGGCGTCCTGCCCGGTGCCTTCTTTGCGGATGCCGCCTCGCGCGTCGCGGTCTGAACTCGCTCGGTCAGGTACATGTCCATGATCGCCCGTACACCGGGTTCGTCCAGGTGCTCGTCGGATCGGAGCGCGTACTCAACCCTGGCGGTGGGCGACTTGGTACCCAGGAAGCGGTCATCGTACGGCCCGGCTTCCTCGGGCCAGCCGAGACCGCGCGCCAGCATCGCCGCGGTCCGCAGCGACGGCACGCGCTCGCCGCGCAAAAGGCGAGACACCGTCGAATGATCGACGCCCGACTTCTGGGCAAGTTGCCGCTGGGTGAGCCGCTTGGCCTTGAGCTGGGCCTGCAGCCACTTGTTGAAGGCGGGTCTGGACGTGGACGTACCCATCAGTGGGTAGCGACGCTCGTCGTCCGCGAATCGTGGACCAAGGTTCGGACTCCCCCTCCCCGGTAGATCGCGAAACACCACGGGTTTCGCGAGTCGATACGGGCCCTGGCGTGATCGTCCCAGCACGCCATCGCTTGTATGAGTACAACCACCCAACCGAGTGGCCGTTAGGAACCGGGAGATTGCAACTGCCTTCCGGTTCCTGCGCGCCTACGATACGGCGCGCGTCAACCCTGCTTGCGCGTCCGTGCCGGCCAACCGCTTCGCCTCGACCTCGACCGCGAAGTCCTTGACGGACACTTCCACGAACTGTTCGACACGGAAGGTGAGCGCGACCAGGCTGTCCTCTGCCTCGTCCGTATCCCGGAGACCATGAACCATCCGTATCGCCAGTTCGGCGACGGCGGACGTCAGGCGCTCGTACACCTCCGACGATCCTTCGCGCCCCTGCTCATCCGGGCCGATGATCAGGGTCAGCCAGCGGTCGTCGACGGTCTCACGAGTAACGATGGTCACCTCCACGCCGGATCATAGGTCCATCCGTCACCTTCGGATGGTCGAAGTTTTCCACGCTGTGGACAACGTCTCCGGCGTCCGGCCGATTGCCACGCAGGATCGCTCCCGGCCACGTGTGGCCCGCCGTCACCACTTATCGCCATAGCCATGCCGCGGGACGCCTGAACCTGGCTGGATCGCCCAGATCCTCTGGTATCGTGCTGCCCCTCCCCGGCCCGCGCAGCCCTCTTGTGCTGGACCGTTCGCCTCCGTCAAGGATTCACGTGTACCAGATCGAGAACTCGCGGCAGATCCTCCAGGGCAGCAAACGCTTCGGACGGACCGGCGGGCGCAGGCCTAGCCGAAACGTCGTCCTTCTCGGTCTCACGAGCATGTTCACCGACATCTCGTCCGAGATGGTGAACACGATCCTGCCGCTGTACCTGGTCTTCACGCTCGGGCTTGCGCCGTTCCAGTTCGGGCTCATCGACGGCATCTACCAGGGTGGTTCGGCCCTGGTCCGGATTGCCAGTGGCTTCATCTCGGATCGCACCCAGAGCCCAAAGATCGTCGCCTTCGCCGGATATGCGCTGTCGGCCGTCACGAAGCTCGGACTGCTCGTGGCGCAAGGGGCCGTCGCGCTGACCAGCGTGATCGTCATCGATCGGATCGGCAAGGGCATCCGGACCACGCCACGGGACGCGCTCATCGCCGTCAGCAGCAAGTCGAGCGACCTCGGTCTCGCCTTTGGCGTGCACCGGGCTCTCGACACGGCCGGGGCGATGATCGGGCCACTGATCGCCTTCGCGCTGCTCTTCGCCCTGCCCAACGCCTTTGACGCCGTGTTCGTGGTGAGCTTCTGTTTTGCCCTCGTCGGCCTCGGGATCCTCGGCCTGTTCGTCCGCGACGCGCGGCAGGTGACAGGCGCTACGGCGCAGCCGCGGTCGAAGCTTTCGTTGCGCGAGGCCATGGCGCTCCTGGCGGAGCCACGCTTCAGGCGCCTGGTCCTCATCGGATCCGGCCTCGCCCTGCTGACCATGAGTGACGCGTTCGTCTACCTCGTCCTGCAGCGCCGCCTTGGATTCGCGATCAGCTTCTTCCCGCTCCTCTACGTCGTCACGGCCATCCTCTACATGGTTCTCGCCATCCCGTTCGGTCGCCTGGCCGATCGATTTGGACGCGGTCGCGTGTTCGTCGCCGGGTACGTGGTCCTGGCCATCGTCTATGGCTCCCTGCTCCTGCCAGCCGTGGGTCCGATCCAGGTGTTCGTCTCGCTCGGCCTCCTTGGGGCCTACTACGCGATGACTGACGGCGTGCTCACGGCCCTCGCCAGCGGGATGCTTGCACCAAACGTTCGCGGAAGTGGCCTGGGAATCCTCGGCACCGCCACCAGCCTGATGCGGCTGGTCGCCTCAGTGCTCTTCGGGCTCATCTGGACCCTCTGGGACGTCACCGGCGCCGTCGGAGTGTTTCTCGTCGGACTCGTCGTGGTCACTGTGATTGCGGCTGCCACGCTCGGTCGCGGCGAGCAGGAACTGGCCCATGGCTAAGCGCGCCCGCCGCGATAGGGCGGGGAGCGGACCGAGCCGCCCCGCTCAAAGGGCAGGGACGACGTCGGCGTCGGCGACCGGGTCGTCGGCCGGGTCAACGTTCGGATCGACAGCGCTGCCAGGCCGCCCGGTCGGACCACGGTGGTCGCGGGGCATGGCGTTTGCGGCCCTCACGGCGGCATGTCTCGTGGCCGCCGTCGCCTATGTCTCATGGGCGGCGATCCGAACGCAGTCCAGCATCCCAACTGCCGCACCTCAAGCCTCGCTCGGCCCGTCCGTGGCTCCGCCCAGTGTCGGACCTGGGCCGGGCAGCTCGGGTCCGGCGGCGGAAGGGCGAGAGCTCATCTTCCAGAACGTGGCACGCGATGCGGACTACGCGAAGGTGGCCATCGTGCCCCTGGACGACCCGCAGGGCCCGCGGGCCTCGACCGGCCTGACCTGCGAGCGGGTCTACCGGGCAGCCGGTCGCGGACTGTGCCTCGTCCCGGAGGGTGGCCTGATCTCGCGGTACTGGGCCATCCTGTTCGACGAGGAGTTCCACGAGCGTTCCCGCATCGAGCTCGTGGGCTCTCCCAGCCGGGCGCGGGTGTCGGCCGATGGTCGATACGGCGCGACCACGGTGTTCGTGTTCGGACACTCGTACGCCGACGCGGCGTTCTCGACGCAGACGACGATCATCGACATGGAGACCGCCACGACGATCGGTGAGCTCGAGCAGTTCTCCGTCTACCGTGGCGAGACGGAGGTCTTCTCGGCTGATTTCAACTTCTGGGGCGTGACCTTCGCGGCGGACAGCAACGTGTTCTACGCCACGCTCCGCACGGAGGGCCAGACGTACCTGGTCAAGGGCGACGTCGCCGCGCGCGAGGTTCGGATCGTCCACGACAACGTCGAGTGTCCCTCGCTGTCGCCCGACGGCACCAAGGTCGCGTACAAGAAGCGGGTGGGCGAGCTGGGCGACTGGCGCTTCACGGTTCTCGATCTCTCGACCATGCAGGAAACGCCATTGTCGGAGACCGAGAGCGTGGACGACCAGCTGGAATGGCTGGACGACCACCACGTCGCGTACGGCAAGTCCGGCAACATCTGGGTCATGCCCAGCGACGGCACGGGATCGCCGGCGCTCCTCGTCCGTGACGCCCTGTCGCCCTCAATCGGGCTGTGACCACCACGCCGATCGACGGCGCTCGCCTGCTGCTCCGCTTCGGACTTGGTCTGATCTTCCTCTTCTCCGGGCTGCAGAAGGTTGTGCCGGGGACCGCGGGCACGATCGCCTACTTTGCGGAGCTCGGCATCCCGTGGCCGGGCCTCCTGG
This sequence comes from uncultured Chloroflexia bacterium, assembly GCA_963809045.1. GTDB lineage: Bacteria > Chloroflexota > Limnocylindria > Limnocylindrales > CSP1-4 > SPCO01. The sequence continues at coordinate 535,607 of CAWEHW010000004.1, read as the reverse complement.
GACCCTTCGTCAGCTACCTGGAGCTCTTCGGGGCGGTGCTCCTGATGGCCGGGCTGCTGACGCGACTGACGGGCGCGCTGTTCGTGGGCGAGATGGCGGTCGCGTTGCTCGTCGTGCGTGTCCCGATTGCCGGCGATGCGGACAGCGTCGCGGACGCCGTCGCGGCAGTTCGGCTCGAAGTGCTGATGGCGATCGTGGCTGGCTGCCTGGTGCTTCTTGGAGGCGGCCGCTGGTCTCTCGACGCGTTTGTCCGTCGTCGTCGGCCGGCGCATGGTCCCGACTGAACCGGCAAATCGCCGGCCCTCGATGAACGCGGGCGGCGCCATCCGTCGGCTCGTCGTGGCGGCGCTCGCGCTCTACGCTACGTCGATCACGGTCCTGTCCCTCGCCAACCTCCTTGCCCCGCAACAGACAGGACCGCTCGCCGCGAGCCAGGTCTTCGCACCGCACGCGTTCCTGCCGGTCCTCGCGATCGCACCGGTGGCGGTCTGGTGGAGATCCCGCGGTCTGCGCGTCGCGACGTTGGTCGCGCTTGCCGTGGGTGCGCTGCGGTTCGCACCAGGACTCGTTTCGATCCCGGCGACACCCCCAGCGGTGGACGAGACGATGGTGCGCGTCATGAGCTGGAATCTCGAAACCCATCCGTCGGTCACGTCGGAGCTCATCGCGCGACTCGAGCTGTCCGATGCGGACGTCATCGCGCTGCAGGAGCTGAGCAGGACCGCGGCGGCTGCGATCCAGGCACACCCCTGGTTCACGGCGAACTACGGGCACCTGGCATTGGTTCCAAGCGACGACGCCGCCGGCCTCGGCATCCTCAGCAGGTTTCCGATCACGGAGGCTTCAGCGGGCCTCGACCCTGCCGTCCAAACGGTCGGCGTATCGGTCGGGGATGACCACCTGACGATCATCAATGCCCATCCGTTTGCGCCAGGCATCCAATCGCGCGGACCGCTGCCGTTCCCGTTGACGTTCAGCCCAGAGCAGCGAGATGCCGATATCGGCCATGTCCGCGAACGGGTCGACCGGGAGATCGCGGCCGGGCGACGGCTCATCTTGCTCGGAGACTTCAACGTGTCCGACCGGGAGGTCGGCTACCGGGCGCTGTCCCGGGACCTCTGGGACGCCCACGCCGAGGTCGGGGTCGGCACCGGCAGCACCTGGCGACCTCCCGAGATCGACTTCCTTCCGTTCGGGCTGTTACGGATCGACTACGTCCTGGGCGGGCCCGGCACGCGACCGCTGTCCGTTTCCGAGAACTGCGCGCCGGGCTGGAGCGATCACTGCAGCCTTGCGGTCTCGGTGGCGGTGCGCTGACCTACGGTGACGGCGTCGCCCGGATGGCAGCTCGAGGCGCGGTTGCCGGGGGCACCGCGGAACGTCGAGCCCTCATCGGAGCCACTGGTATCCACTGGCGGGATGGGGCATCGCTCTGCCGGCGGACCAGCTGCTCGATCCGTACCAGGTCGGCGTCGACCATCATGGCGACCAGCTCGGGAAACGACACGCGGGGTTGCCACCCGAGCTCGGCGCGGGCCCGCGTCGAATCGCCGCGCAGGTGGTCGACCTCCGCAGGCCGATGCAACGTCGGGTCGACGGTGACGTAGCGCCGGTAGTCAAGGCCGACGCGCTCGAACGCAACTCGGCAGAGCTCGCGGACGGAATGTGCCTCGCCGGTGGCGATGACGTAGTCGCGAGGCTCATCCTGCTGGAGCATCAGCCACATCGCCTCCACGTAGTCACCGGCAAAGCCCCAGTCGCGCTCGGCATCGAGATTACCCATCGCCAGCGAGTCGGCCTGACCGAGAGCGATCTTGGCGACGCCGTCCGTCACCTTCCGCGTGACGAACTCGAACCCTCGGCGCGGAGACTCGTGGTTGAACAGGATCCCGGACACGGCAAACAGCCCGTAGCTTTCCCGGTAGTTGACCGTCAGGAAATGTCCGTACGCCTTGGCGACGCCGTAAGGACTTCTGGGGTGAAATGGGGTCAACTCGGTCTGCGGGACCTCTCGAACCTTGCCGAACATTTCGCTCGACGACGCCTGATAGAACCGAATGCCCGGGTTGACGTTGCGGACCGCCTCGAGCATCCGGGTCACTCCGAGACCCGTGAACTCGCCCGTCAGGACAGGCTGGTTCCACGACGTGGGCACAAAGCTCTGCGCGGCGAGGTTGTAGACCTCGTCTGGGTTGACCTTGCGGAGCGCCTCCACAAGCGAAGCCTGGTCCAGGAGGTCGCCGTCGACGAGCTCGATCCGATCCGCGAGGTGCGCAATCCGCTCATTGGTCGCCGTGCTCGATCGGCGCGTCATGCCGACGACGCGGTAGTTCCTGGCGAGGAGAAACTCGGCGAGATACGACCCGTCCTGGCCGGTGATTCCGGTGATGAGTGCGGTGCGTCGCGACCGCGAGGTGGCCGCAGCGGGTTTAGTCAGGTGGCCCAAGGTCTCCCCCCTCGAATCCAGCACCGAGCCTTACGTAGACCGACGTGCTTGCGACGATCGAACGACGTCCGATCCCACAGATCAATTGATGGCGGTGGCGGCTTCTTCCGTCTCGCGACCGGGCCGTGCCAGGGCGATGATGGTCGGACCACTCTCGGCTAGCTGCACCAGCTCGGGGTCAAGTTCACGGCTGCCATGGACCTTGACCGTTGTCCAGGCCTGGCCCGGCATGGCCTCAGACCCAACGGGTGCGTCAAGACCCACGATCGGCCGCCGTCGCTCCGCGAGGATCGCCTTCAGGATGGCCCATCCGGCCGACCAGGTCCGCAACTTTGCGACGCCGGCGGTCCGGCGAGGCTCGAACGTCGGGATCTCGTCGACGCGCAGCCCGTAACGCACCATTCGGAGGTTGGTCACGATCTCCTGTGCCCAGCCGTCGATCTCGAGGGCCATGGTGCCCTGCCTGTCTCGCCGGACGGCGTTGTAGCCATAGGTGATGTCAGTGAAGCGGGCACCGAACATGATGCGGGCCAGGACGACGAACCCCCAGTTCCCAAGGCGACGATGGAACGTCATGTCATCGGTGCCACCGCCGGGCAGGAAGCGGGAACCCTTGGCGATATCGGCGCCGTCAGCAAGCGCCCTGGCGAACACCGGGATGTATGCCGGATCGGTCGACCCGTCGCCGTCCATCAGGAGGACGTACTCGCCCGCCGCGGCGTCCATCCCGGCACGGATCGCCGCGCCCTTTCCCTTGATTGTCTGGAGGACGATCCGGACATCCGCCCGGGCCGCGGCGGCAACTTCCGTCGTGCCATCGGAGGACAGGCCGTCGACGACGATGACCTCCCGCACGGAGGTCGGGATCCCGGCCAGGACCAGGCCGATGCTCTCGGCCTCGTTGAGCGTCGGGATGACGACACTCACTCGCCGGAGGAGTGCCTCGTCGATGGTGTGAACCGTTGCTCGCGATGTCGGCATTAGGGTCCCCAGGAAGCGCGTGATAAGAAGGAAGGGATGAAAAAACGACGGAGCTTCCGATGGGCCCGCTGGAGCCCGGATCGCGATAGTACGAAGGTACTGTCCCGTTAGCCATACGTTCACGGCATCTAGTGGTGCAATCTGGCACCGCGGTCCCGGGCCGCCGGCGGCAATCGCATACGCTGTGCCGCAGGCGGGCAACGCACCCTCGGCCACACATGCCCGAGCCATGGGAGCAGGACGACGACGCACCTCGATCGCATGGCAACTGAACGGGCGCGAGACCCCGGAGTCTGCGTTTGGCTGACCGGGCTGAGTGGTTCGGGCAAGACGACCACGGCGACCCGGCTTGCCGAAGTCCTGCAGGCGGCAGGCAGGACCGTCACGCAGCTCGATGGCGACATCGTTCGTCAGCAGCTCTTTCCGGAGCGAGGCTTCAGCCGGGTCGACCGACAGCGAAACGTGGTGGCCGTGGGCTGGATCGCCGCGGAAATCGTTCGACATCACGGGATCGCCGTCTGCGCCCTCATCAGCCCATATCGAGCGGACAGGGATCAGGCACGGTCGCTGGTCGGGACTGACCACTTTTTCGAGGTCTTCGTCGACACGCCGATGGACGTGTGCGAGGCCCGCGATGTCAAGGGCCTCTACCGGCAGGTCCGCGGGGGATCAGTCGAGCGAATGACCGGCATCGACGATCCCTATGAGCCGCCGCTCCATGCGGATCTGACGGTCGGGACAACGGAGACGACGGTCGATCAGAACGTGGACGAGATCCTGGCGGCCCTCCAAAGGCGTGGCCTGCTCGGCCACGTCATGGTCCCGGGTGGCCAGCGATCGGACCTCGTCGACGATCCGCGCAGGGACGCCTAGCCCTCCGGGGCAGGGGCGCGCGGCGGCAGGTCCTCGAGCGAGTCCGGGCTCGGCCAGCCGCTCTGAGCCGAGCCTGCGACCATGCCGGCTCCGACGGTGTCGTACGTCGTCTCGTCGATGAGGATGAAGCTTCCCGTATCCCGGTTGGCGCGGTACTCGTCCACGAAGAGCGGTTCGCTCAGGCGGAGGTGGACTCGACCCACCTCGTTCATGGCCAGCTGTGTTGCGTCCAGGTTCCGGTGGAGCGTGTTCACGTCGATGCTGTAGCGGAGCTCGTCGAGGACGGCACGCACCGTCCGCGTCGTGTGCTTCAGCAGGTAGCGCGCGCCTGGGCGGATGGGGGTATCCCAAACGGCGCACACCATGGCTTCCAGCTCCCTGGTCACGAGCGGCCGGTTCTGCGGCCGACAGAACATGTCGCCGCGGCTGATGTCGAGCTTGTCCGCGAGCAGCATCGTGACCGACGACGGCGGATAGGCCTCCGCCTGGTCCTTGCCATGAACCTGGATGCCTGTGATCGACGTCGTATGGCCCCATGGGAGGACGAGGATTTCGTCGCCGACCGCGAAGACTCCGGAGGCCACCCTGCCCGCGTACCCGCGATAGTCGTGGTACGTCCCAAGCTGCGGGCGATTGACCCACTGCACGGGAAATCGCGCGTCGATCAGGTTGGTGTCCGAGGCGACGTGCACGCGCTCCAGGTGGTACAGCAGGGTTGGGCCGTCGTACCAGGGCATCTGCGGCGACCGCTGGACCACGTTGTCGCCGTGGAGCGCCGAGACGGGGATGAATCGAATGTCGTGGACGTCCAGCCGTGCCGCCCAGGACCCGAAGTCGGCCGCGATCCGCTCATAGACCCCCTCGTCGTAGTCGACCAGGTCCATCTTGTTGATCGCGATGACGAAATGCGGCACCCGGAGCAGCGACGACACGAACGCGTGGCGCCGGGTCTGTTCGACGACGCCGGTCCGCGCGTCGACCAGGATGATCGCGAGATCGGCCGCCGACGCGCCCGTGACCATGTTCCGCGTGTACTGGAGATGTCCGGGGGTGTCCGCGATGATGAACTTCCGTCGGGGCGTGGCGAAATACCGATAGGCCACGTCGATGGTGATTCCCTGCTCGCGCTCGGCGCGGAGGCCGTCCATGAGCAGGGCGAGATCCATTTCGCTACGACCCCGACGGGTGCTTGCGCGCTCCAGCGCGGTCAGCTGGTCCTCGAAGATCTGCTTCGTCTCGTAGAGGAGACGCCCAACCAGGGTGCTCTTGCCGTCATCGACGGAGCCTACCGTCGAGAAACGGAGCAGATCGGGACTGAACGCCACGTCGGCCTGAGCATCCCCCTCGGCGTTCAGAAGTATCCCTCCCGCTTTCGATCTTCCATGGCGGTCTCCGAGAACCCGTCGTCTGCTCGGGTCGCTCCGCGTTCGCTGATGCGAGCCAGGGCCGTCTCCTTGATGACTTCGTCCACGGTTCGCGCCGCAGAGGCGACGGCGCCCGTCGAAGTCATGTCGCCGACGGTGCGATAGCGAACCTCGAGGGTCTCCACGGTTTCGTCGGATCGGACAGTCAGGTGCGGACTGGTTGCCAGGTACATCCCGGACCGGAGGAAGACGTCCCGATGGTGGGCGAAATAGATCGATGGGACCTCCAGCTCCTCGCGGCCGATGTACGTCCAGATATCGAGTTCCGTCCAATTGGAGAGCGGGAACACGCGCATGTGCTGGCCTGGTCGGATCCTGCCGTTGAACAGCGTCCAGAGCTCCGGTCGTTGCCGGCGTGGCTCCCACTGCCCGAATTCGTCGCGGAGGGAGAACACGCGCTCCTTGGCCCTCGCCTTTTCCTCATCGCGGCGAGCCCCGCCAAAGGCCGCATCGAATTGGTACTGCTCGATGGCGTCGAGGAGGGTGACCGTCTGCAGTCGGTTCCGTGACGCGTCTGGCCCCGGCTCGTCCCGGGCCCTCCCGCGATCGATCGATTCCTGGACGGACGCGACAAGGAGTCGTTCGCCGAGACGTGCCACGCATCGATCCCGGAAGTCGAGAACCTCGGGAAAGTTGTGACCCGTGTCGATGTGCAGGATCGGGAACGGGAACGGCGAAGGACGAAACGCCTTCTCGGCGATGCGGAGCAGCACCACCGAGTCCTTCCCGCCGGAGAACAGCAACACCGGGCGCTCGAACTCCGCGACGACCTCGCGCATGATGAACACGGACTCCGACTCGAGCGCGGCAATGTTCGACGTTTCGTACGGCATTCCTGCTCAATGAGTCCTGCTCGGCCTGGGCGCCCGCCAGTATATCCGCCTCGCCATGCGGCTCGGTATCAGCCAGACGGCGGCCCTGCCGAGGTCCGATCGGGTCATCGTCGGCCCGTCACCCTGTGCGTATCCTGTGGCACCCGGCCGGCATCGCGGCCAGGCGCGACCAAGAGGTACCGACGACTTGTCCGAGGATCGGCCCGACACCGTGGCGGGAGAACTCCCGTCGAGGCCCGGTGGAGTCATGTCCGCGATCGGTGCCGTGCCGGCGATGGCCTTGACCGCCGCGATCGGCCTCTTCCTCATCGCCTGCGGCTACACGGCGGGCCGGTTTTCCGTTGCGATTGCGCCGATCGTGTATTGGACCGGCGTTGCCACGATCGTCGTGCCGGCCGCCTTCGCCCTCATGCGGTCGTCGTCACGCCGGGACAACGTCCTCATCCTGTGCGTGGTCGGCCTGGCGCTCTATGGCGCCAAGGTCGTGCTCGCCCCGACCGCGTTCACGCTGTTCGACGAGTTCCACCACGTAGTGACCCTCAACAACATGGTCGAGTCGCACCATCTCTTCGACCGGAACAACATCCTGCCCGCCAGTCCGTACTACCCGGGCCTGGAAATCGCGACGGCTGCCCTGGTCAGCATGGGCGTTCCGGTCTGGCTGGCTGCAACGTTGCTGATCGCCACGGCGCGGCTGCTTCTCGTCGTTTCCCTGTACCTGTTCGTGGAGGCCGTCTCCCGGTCACCGCGGATCGCGGCGTTGGCCACGCTGCTGTACATGGCAAACCCGAGCTTTCTCATTTTTGACGCCCAGTTCGCGTATGAGTCCCTCGCTCTGCCGATGGCGCTTTTCGTGTTGTTCTGTGTTCTCCGGCGGGTAGAGGGACCACGTCGCGATGCCGTAGCGATGACGATCGCGTTCCTCATCACCCTCTTCAGCATCATCGTCACGCACCACATCACGTCGATCGCCCTGGCGCTGTTCATGTGCGTCTGGGCGGTCACCGGATCCATCGCTCGACGGTTCGATCGCTCGACCTCGGTGTCGACCCCCGGCGTGGTCGGGCCGGCGATCGTGGCCGTTGCCGGGACGATCGGCTGGATCCTCTATGTCGCGACGGTGACGGTCGGGTACCTGGCGCCGGCATTCCAGGGCGCGCTGCAGCAGGTCCTGTCGCTGATCAGTGGCATCGAAGGCGGCCGCGAGCTCTTCCGAGCGGCAACCGGCGAACCGGCGCCGACGTGGGAGCTCATCATCGGCTTTGGCGCCGTCGGCCTGATTCTTGCCGCGCTGCCGTTCGGCCTGATCGTGCTCTGGCGGACGAACCGCACCAACCCCACGGGCCTGGCGTTGGGCTTGGTCGCCCTGGCCTACCCAGCGACGTTGATCCCGAGATTCACGGCACGTGGCGCCGAAATCTCCGCGCGAACGGTCGCGTTCACGTTCATCGGTGTCGGGTTCGTCCTGGCCCTGCTCGTCTTCCAGATCCTGCGCTCAGAACGCAAGCTGCCGGCGCGGTTCGGACGCTCGGTCGTGCTCGTGGGCGTCGGGGTGCTGTTCGCGGGCGGGATCATCGTCGGCGTCCCGCCCTGGGGTCGAATGCCGGGACCGTATCGGGTTGCCGCCGATGCTCGATCGATCGAGCCGCAGGGCATCGCGTCGGCGGAATGGGCGCTCGAGCACCTTGGCCCTGACAACCGATTCATGTCTGATCGGACGAATCGAGCGCTCCTTGCCACCTACGGAAGGCAGCACCCGATCTCGACGGTCGGCGATCGCGTTGACCTCAAGGATGCGTTCTTCGCCACGCAATTCACGGCGGAAGGACGCCAGCTGCTTTCGGCGGCCGACGTCGGGTTCGTCATCGCAGACTTCCGGCTTCCGACCGCTCTGCCGACCGTCGGCGTGTATGTCGACCGGGGTGAGGTGGTCGGCGGGCCGGGACCCTGGACCCAGCCGATGCCGTCCGAGGCCCTGGAGAAGTGGAACCTGATCCCGGGCGTCGATCGCGTCTACGATGCCGGGAGCATCCGGATCTACGACGTGAGGGCCATCGTCGATGCTGGGCCGTAGCGTGCGTTACCCCGCGCTGATGCTGGCGGGAGCGGTAGCGGCGGCGCTGATCGTCTACGACGCGACCCCGCAGCCGATCCAGGCGACAGCCGCTGCCCTGCTCGTCCTCGTGCTGCTCGGCACCGCGCTGTCATGCGCCTTGGTGCCTTCGCCGCGACTCGAACTCGTCGAGCGCGTTGCCTTCAGCCTGGGCCTCGGGCTGGCGACCCTCATTGTCGACGGATTCATCATCAATTCCTCAGGCGAGGGGATGTCGCGCTCCAACTGGGCGATCAGCCTTGGCGTGATCACGATCGTGGCGGCCGGTATCGGCGGCTACCGCGATCTAGCGGGTCGCAGGCACGTCGACGTCGACGTTCCCCCTGGTCAACCTTCCCCTCCCCGCAGACGGCTGCGTTGGATCGCGCCAGCGGCGGCCATCGTCGCAGCCGTAGCGATCGTGACGGCGGCAGGCGTCGTTGCGACGGTGGGGCTCCAGCAACAGCCTCGCCCTGGGTTCACAGAGTTATGGCTGTTGCCCACCACGTCGACGTCGGAAGTGACCGTCGGGGTCACCAACCGTGAGGGTGCTGACCAGACGTATCGCCTCGAGGTGACCGCCGACGACACGTCGCTGGGGACCTGGGACTCCATCAGCCTCGCGCGCGGCGAAACGTGGACCTTGCTCGTTCCGATTCCGCAGGATGGGCGAACGACGACATCAGTCCGGGCGACCCTCACGCGCGCAAGCGACCCGGCCACGGTCTACCGCGAAGCCAGCATCCAGGTCGGCCTGACTGCCGCGCCGAGTGGCGCAGCCGTGGCCAGGTAGCGTCATCCGCATCCCGGGCCGGAATCAGTGATGCGAATCCTCCTGACAACCGACTTCTTCCATCCGCAGATCGGCGGGGCGGAGCGCCAGGTTCAGCTTCTCGGCGCCGCCCTCGCAGAGCGAGGTCACGCTGTCGAGGTGGCTACCGTCAGCCAGGCAAACCTGGCGGCCCGGGATGAGGTGGACGGCGTGCCGGTTCACCGGTTGGGGGCAGCCGCGAGCCTATTCGCCGGTCGCGCCGGGAACCCGGACCGCTTCTTCCTCCCGCCGGCCCCCGACCCGCGGCTCGTGGTGGGGCTGAGGCGCGTGATCAGGCGCCAACGCAGCGACCTCGTTCATGCGAGTGGCTGGATCGGGTACTCATCGGCGGCGGCCGCGCTTGGGCTGACACCGGTCATCCTGTCAGCCCGGGACTACGGCTACAGCTGCGCCGTCAGGTCGCTTCTCCAGCATGAAACCAAGGTGTGTTCTGGCCCGGGTCTGCGCAAGTGCCTGGACTGCGCGGGCCGGCATTACGGGCCCGCGAAGGGTCTCGTCGCGGTGGGTGGCGTCTTCAGTGGGCGCCCACTGCTTCGACGGAATGTCGCAGGGATCCATTGCGTGAGCCGATTCGTGGAGACGATCATCCGCCGCGATCTGCTCCGCGGGGACGCCTGGTCACCCGAGGTCCGCCGGATCCCCGATATCGTGCCGCCCGCCGATCCAGAGCCGCTCGATGCCGCAGGCCAGGAGCTCGTCGCCCGATTGCCGTCGGCGCCGTTCATCCTCTTCGTCGGTGCCCTCCAGCCCCACAAGGGCCTGTCGGTTCTCCTTCGAGCCTATGAGTCCCTCGCGACGAAGGTCCCGCTCGTCATCATCGGAACGCGCTGGCCAAACGCCCCGGAGACGGTGCCGGGGGCGACGATGCTGACCGACGTGCCGCATGCGGTGGTCATGGCGGCATGGGAACGCAGCCTGTTTGGCGTGGTGCCGTCGCTGTGGCCCGATCCACTTCCGGGCGTCGTCCGGGAAGCCATGACACGCGGGCGACCGGTCATCGGTAGTGCGATCGGCGGGAACCTCGACATGATCGAGGATGGGCACACTGGCCTCCTCGTCCCACCGGGCGACGTCGCTGCCCTGGCCGCAGCGATGGATCGCCTCCTGTCGGACCCGGATCTGCGCCAACGGCTCGGTCATGAGGCTGAGCGGTCAATCGAGCCGTTCACGGCGGGGGCGATCGCGACCGCATTCGAGGACCTGTACGCATCGGCGCTTCAAGGGTCAAGCCGGTGATGCCTCGACGGCGCCCCATGCTCGAGCCGTTCGCTTGACGGACTCACGACGACGATTGGACACCCGCGTGGTGCTTCGGTCCTCACTCGCCCACCTGCGCGATCCGCTCTACCTGAATGCGTACGCGCTGATGGCCAGCAATATCGTAAGTTCCGGGCTCGGCCTCATCTATTGGGGTCTCGCCGCTCGCTTCTACGTGCCGAGCGCCGTTGGCGAGGCCTCCGCGGTCATCTCCGCGTCCCTGTTCGTGACCGCGGTCTCACAGCTCAACCTGCGGGTCGCGCTGATGCGGCTGGTGCCCGAGGCCGGGAAACAGACTGGGCGGTTGGTGCTGACGGCATATGCCACGAGCATCTGCACCACGGCCGTCATGGCATCACTTTGCGTTCTGGCCATCCCGATCGTCTTCCCGAACAGCGCGCTCATCAGCGCTCTTGGGCCCATCGGCGGACTGGGATTCGTGATCGGAACCGTGAGCTGGACGATCTTCAACCTGCAGGATGGCGTTCTCACAGGATTGCGCCGAGCCCTCTGGGTGCCCGTCGAGAATGCCTCGTACAGCGTTGCCAAGATCATCCTGCTCGTGATCTTCGTGACCTGGGCGCCGGTGCTGGGCGTCGTAGGATCCTGGTTCATCCCGATGGTGTTCGTGGTCATCGCGGTGACCCTGGTGCTGGCTCGCTGGATCCCGCAGCACGGCCGCGCGACCGCGGACCGATCGTTCGCCATGAACCGGCGCCGCTTGCTGGGGTTCATCGCCGGGGACTACCTGGCCTCCCTGATCTCGGTCGGCGTGACGACGTTGCTCCCGGTCCTGATCACGGTGACCCTTGGTTCGAGCAACGGCGCCTTCTTCTACGTTGTCTGGATCATCGGGACGTCGCTGAACCTGCTGCCGATCTACACGTGCGCGTCGATGACCGTCGAGACACTTCACGGGAGCGCGGACGTCCAGACGGCGGTCCGCCGAGTGACGCTCCACCTCGCGCGCATCCTCGTGCCCGTGGCCCTCGTCACCGCGGTCGCCGCGCCGCTCATCCTGTCGGTGTTCGGACCCGACTACGCAGCCAACGGTGCGGATGCATTGCGCATCATCGCCGTGAGCGTCATCCCGTTCGGGGTCAACGTCATGACGATGGCCATCGCCAGGATCCGTGGCCGAGCGGGCGAGATCATCCTGATCCAGGCGGCACTCGCCATCTCGACGCTCGCCCTGACTGCGCTCCTCCTGCAGCCCATGGGCGTGACGGGGGTAGCCGTCGCCTGGCTCCTGGCCCAGCTCGGGGTCGCCCTCGTGCTCGCTCCGCTCCGAATCCTCCCGATCGTCCGGGCGACACCCGGGTCGTCCGGCGATCCAGGACGATCGACGACGCTACAGGGTCTCGACGCCTCCCGGAAAGATCCCGAAGACCGCATCGATCCCGAACCGACTGGTGTCGATCTGGGCTAGACAGCGCCGCTCCGCCAGGTCGTACAGGCCAATGTGCGTATTGAGGAAATGGCGGAAGCCGTTCTTGAGCCAGGCCACGTTCTCGCGGAAACGCGTTGGCCGCATTCGCGAGAAACCGATCCACACACGCGTGTCGTCAAGGAGCAGCCCGCGACACCAGCCCAGGAGCAGGTCGTTGCGATGCATCGACGGAAGGTCGACGACGTCGGTGACCTCCAGCTTGTCGGTGTCCGCGACGACGATTCGACCGTTGATCGACGTGAACATCACCTTGGTGCCGTAGACGACGCCGTCGTGCAATCGCTCGACGCCGATGGGGATGCGACGCGTCGGGTCGACCAGGGAGATCGCATCCTGTTGCTGGAAGCGGGTGGCCCATGGTTCCGTCCCGATGTAGAAAACGTGGTTAGGGTGGGCGAGATGGGGCTTCGTGGATGCGATCTTCCGATAGTCGATTTGTCGCGAGAAGCGGTCGCCGAACGGACTGAGGGCGAGATCCAGCACGTTCCATTCGTTCACGACGTCGCCGCTGAGCGTGACCTCCGCGACCATGTCGAGGCCGGTGATCGCGACGAGAAGGTTGCCGCTCGGCGTGGGCCTGACGTGATGGACATCGTTGAAGAACGGGAGCGACAGGCGGTGCTCGAGCTCGAACGTGGGGACGCGATACACGAGGACTTCGGTCTGGGTCGAGACATACAGCCGCTCGTTCTCGAGGGTCCCGGACTTGAACAGGATGGCCGGATCCTCGGCGGGGCAGGCATCCGGAGGCGACACGTATTCGACGACGGTCTCCGCCTCCCCGGTCAACGTGTCGACACGGATCGCAACGGCCTTCTGATACTCGTACCAAACGCCAAACTGGGCGCGGATCGGCTGGAGCGAGCGCTGCTGGCCGCCGACCACGTAGAGGTACCGGAGCGCACCCTTGGGGTGCCTTGTCGCTGGGCCCATCACGGCAGACTGCTGCCGCTGGACTTCTTCCGAGATCATGGGTCAACCATCTCCGAGGACTGGGGTGGACACGACGGGCTCCGGGGAGTAGCGATCCTCGCCGAATCAGCGGCCGGGATCAATGCCTTGCCAGTCAGACCGGTGCCAGGTGTCAACTCTTCGGTTCTCCCAGGACGTCTGGCCAGGCTCCGGCATCGGCCGGTCCTTGCGAAAGCGGGCTTGAGTCGCGATCCTTAGCGGCCGAGCGCCGGGCGTCCTCGTCCACGGTGCTTTCCCGTCGCGGGTGAGTGGAATCGCTCGCGGCGCGATCTCAACCTATCGGCTCATCCTGCCCGCTGGAGAACCGCTTGACGCTCAAGGGCCTGCTGCAATCTTCCGACGACATCCGGTCTCGCAATCACTTCCTGTCCGAGGCGCTCGCCAACCTGATCGTCAAGTACGGTCGCCACGGGACGGGGCGCGGGCTGGACATTGGCTGCCAGGCCGGCGATCTCATGGATGCGATCGCGCGTCGAACGCCCCAGGACTGGGTCGGGATCGATCCGCGGTTCGGCGAGCCTGATCGCTCGCCGGCGGGCTTGCCCGTTCTGCCGGGCTGGGGACACGAGCTGTCGTTTCCGGACGAGACGTTCGATGTCGCGGTGCTGGCCAACGTGTATGAGCACATCGATCCGAAGCTTCGGGACGCCTCCCTCGCCGAGGCTTATCGGGTCCTGGCGCCGGGAGGCGTGCTCGTCGGGCAGCTTCCGAACCCGTTCTTCCCGATCGAGTCCCACAGCCGTCTCCCTCTGATGGGCTACCTGCCAGCCAGGATGCGCAGGTGGTACTGGCGACTCAGCCCGGTCCATTGGGACATGGACTTCTACTCGGTGACGGTGTTCGATCTGCGTCGGCGCGCGCGTGATGCCGGCTTCGAGCCGCTGCATGTCGCCGGGTTCAACTATCCCGTCGAAGCGATGCCCCGGCCCGTCCGATCGATTGCTGCCCGGCTCTCGCCTGTGTGGTCCGTCGTGCCGTGGGCATGGCAGTTCGCGTTCCGACGCAACGACGGCTCGTGACGGTCTCGGTCAACCAGTCGTTGGACTCGTCCCCGGCGCACGCTGATTGCCTGCGTCGCGCGACGTCTACCCACCCCAGGCTTGATAGGCGCCTCGAGGAGCCTTCGCGGTGATCGACGGGTTCCTCGATGCCGCGCAGGGCTTGCTCACCCCTCGCGGGGCGGCGATCCTCTTCCTTGCGGTGATCTTCGTCGGCATCGCCGTCGGCGTGATCATGAGCTTCCGAAGGACGGGACACGTCGACCACCACGGCTGGCTCACCGCCGAACGGATCAACCATGCGTTCGAGGAGGCCCTCGGGATCCAGCCGACGGACGAGGAGGTCAAGCGCTTCCGGGCCGCCATCCTCGACGACGGGCCACGTCATCACCCTACCGACGAGCCACATCCGGCGACGGGCAAGGACGGGACCGAGGCACCAGGCTAGGCGGGCGCCGAAGTCCTCAGCGCCGGCCAGGGCCGGAGAATCGCGAGCGGCGCCCCTCGCCCGGGAACGCCGCTCGACCTATGGACGCCGCTCGACCTATGGACGCTCGAACCTGCCCATGTCGGGCGCCGCGCCGGTCCACGTGTCGTTGACGCCCGGCACGCGGATCGCGGCGTCGATTGCGGCCGATCCAGCCAGCAGCCGGTAGTCACGCGAGGAGACACTGGCAAACTGCGGGTCGGCAACGATGCCGTTCTGCTCGAAACCGGTCCAGTCCTGGAACGTGCTGAGGCTTCTCGTCCCACCGACACCGCGGACGCTGGCGATCAGGCCGGTGGTGCTGTAGACGAGGTTGTGATTGATCTGGACGGAGGACGGCAGGGGCGCCGACTGCTCGATCCCATACACCAATCCGGTCGTCATGACGATGACGTTGTCGACGATCCGCAGGCCGGCGACGGTATTGCTGAAGTTGGCCGAGTCCGAACCCAGGCTGAAGCCGAACCTCAGGTCATGGATCGTGTTGTGGGCGACCAGCATGTTCTCGGCGCACCGAAGGAACAGGCCCATGGTTCGACCCTGCGTCGCCGCCCCATAGGCGACATTGCGGGTGAACACGTTGTTCCGGCAGGGCAGGCCGCCTGAGCCGTCCGTACCGGTCTCGAGCACGTTCTCGTTGTCCCACATGATGTTCCGATCGAACGTGCCGTTGCTGGCGCCGTAGATCGAGAAGGCACCGCCGTCCCAGTCGTAGTCGTAGCTGATGGCGCGGTTGCCCCAGATCCTGTTGTTGGTCACGAGGACCGAGCCATCCGACTTGTGCAAGCTGACCGCGTTTGCCCCGCTGTCGTCGTGGGCGCTGACGCTGCTTGGTGTGTTGCGCAGCATGCGGTCGTTGTGGTGGATGTCATTGTCGGAGATGAGGACACCGTCGCCGCGATACGAGACCTGGACGCCTTCGGCGTTCCCACTGATGTCATTACCGCGCACGGTGACGTCGGTCGACGAGTGGATGTTGACGCCCCAACTCTGGTTCTCGCGGATCAAGCTGTTCTCGATCACGACGTCGTACGAGCCGGAGTCGACCCTGATCCCGGCTCCCGAGAACTCGCCGCCCTGGGCGTTCTGGACGACCAGCTTGGTCAGGCGGATGTGATGGGCTGCGGAGACCTTGATGACATCGAGGCGCGAGCCGATCGTGCCGTCGACGACGGGTGAGGACTCATTCGCGGCACCCATGAACACGATTGGCGCCGACGACGTGCCCGATCGCGTGATGGTGAAGCCGGCGTACGTTCCACTGTGGACGACGACGACGGCCCCGGGGTTCACGACACTGGCAGCCTTCTGCAGGGTTCGCCACGGCGCGGCACTCGTGCCCGCATTGGCGTCATTGCCCGAGGTCGACACGTGGAACGACCCAGCCGGGCCGGGAGGCGGCGTCGGCGTGGGAGCAGGCGTCGGTGCGGGAGTCGGCGAAGGTGTCGGTCGGGGGGTTGGGGCCGGGGTGGGAGCAGGCGTCGGCGTCGGCCGGGGGGTGGGGGCCGGTGTGGGCGCAGGCGTCGGGACCGGTGTGGGCGCGGGTGTGGGCGCGGGTGTCGGGACCGGCGTCGCCCGTGGCGTGGGTGTCGGGACGGGCGTCGCCCTGGGCGTGGGTGTCGGCGTGGGCGCAGGCGTCGGGACCGGCGTCGGCCCTGGGCGTGGGTGTCGGCGTGGGCGCAGGCGTCGGGACCGGTGTCGGCCGGGGGGTGGGTGTCGGCGTGGGCGCAGGCGTCGGGACCGGTGTCGCCCGTGGCGTCGGGGCGGGGGTGGGGGTCGGTTGGGTCTGGGTCACGACGTTCACCGTGACGCTGGCAAGCGTCGTCATGCTCGCGGCGGAGCGAACCTTCCGACCGCCTGTGCCGGTCTTTGCGGCGAGGATGTGGCCGCCCGGGGTCGAGACGGGAATCGTGAACGACGCGTTGAGATCGCCGCGTCCGTTGGTCCGGACCATCGGCAGGCCACCGATGGCGCCATCCCACGTGAGCTGGATCCACGCGCGGCTGGGGAAGTTCGCGCCCTGCACGGAGACCTGGCGCCCGCTTATGGCCGGACCGGTGACGGCCAGCGACGCGGAGGCGGCTCCGACCTGGATGAACGGGCTCAGGAGCGCGGGGATGAGCAGGAGGATCGGCAGGGTAGCCAGCCAGTCCCGCATCCTGCGAGGTCGAGCCCGACCGATGTTCTGCGGTTGGCTGACCGGTCGGTCACTGGTCCAGCGGGACCCATCCCAGAACGACATATCGATTCGGCTCCATTCGGCGACCCGGCTGACTCAATAGAGTCCCGTGGCTTTGCGGACCAGCCTCACGACTGGGGTGCTATTTCGTGGGTTCCAGCGACCTTACGTTCAGGCCGACGGGGAGTCCATGGGCCAAAGGTCCGCCCGCCCAGGACCTCCCGCTGCCACGAGAGGGCCAAAGGTCCCACGTAGGCGACCCTGAATGACCCGACTGGGCCCGGCCCCACACTGCCGGTGGTGCGTGTGCGCACCTGTGTTGACGATATGGTACCCAGAGAACGCTCTGCGTGCTGACCGACCATACGAGTCCCCGCTTATCCGGCGGTTATCTGACGGAGAGTCGATGTCGTCACATGGCATCCGCAAGGTCCCTGGGCACAGTCCGGGGGCACGACGGCCCGGCACCGGAGGGCATGGCTGCGTCGTCCTCGACGGCGGCCGGCACCGGCGGTCGTTGCGGGTTGCGCGCGTTGGTTGAGCCAGGCGTTCGGCCCCCCGCTAACGGCCGGCTACCCGCTCGAATCCACATCACGGGCGGCTCCGGCAGCGGCAAGACGACCCTCGCCAGACGGCTTGGCGATCTCCTCGACGCGTCCGTCTATCAGCTCGACGACGTTGCGCGGGACGTTGCGACCGGACGCGTACGCTCGCTGGCGGAGCGACTGACGATCGTCGAGCAAATCGCTGACGCGCCGCGATGGGTCACCGACGGCATCCACGCTGGCTGGACCGACGGGCTGTGCGAGCGCGCTGATGTGATCGTCTGGCTCGATCAAGTCGGTGGGCCGAAGGCGTTGGCGCGAGTCGCGCGACGGTTCGTGGCAGGCAGCATCAGTGAATCTCGTCGCCTGGGCTTGCGCGGCCTTGTCCGGCCCCGAAGCTACATCCGCCATCTCGCCGAGCTCATCAGGGCCGGCGGCGAGATCCGCACATTCAGAAGGGCTCCCGCGGACCAGGCTTCGGGAGACGGCGGGAGCCGCGCCGCGACCGAAGCGCAGTTGCGACCATTCTCGGCAAAGGTGGTGCGCTGTCGGAGCCACGATGACGTGGAGACGTTTATCGCCGCCCTCACTCGGCGCGTCGAGAGCCAGCTCGCCGGCTCCCCTTCGCCACGTTCGTGATCCTGGTCGGCCGGATGGGCTGATACGGCCTCCGCGGGCGATCCGTCCTCGCCGCGTCTCCGACCCGGGCGCCCTGCGGCGAGTGGCCGGATCGGTGTCAGGGTGCACCAGATGCCATCCATGGTCACCACGATCGGGCCGGGCCGTGGGTATGATCTCTGGCCGGAGCGTGTGGCGCACCGCAGATCAGGACTGGCGTGGGTGGGATGCCCGCTACTGCCAGGTCGACCGGAGAAGAGGGTTACACGCTGTTGCGGAACGACGGCTCGACGTCAAGAGCTCCCACCAGAGTCGGACATCCACCCAGACCGCTGTCGCAGGCGACACCCCATTGGCAAACCGGGCGGGGCGACCGCCACTGGACGGTCTCGGCGTGAGCCAGGCACCCGATCGACCCGTCCAACCGAGCGGCGCCGTCGCGCCGCAGCTGCGTGTCTGCGTGGTGGGCTCCGGTTCACGATTCTTGAGCGGCATCAGCAAGTACACGACCAGGCTCGCCAACGTCCTGGCCGACCACCACCAGGTGACCGTGCTGACGATGCGGGAGCTGCTCCCACGGTTCCTGTATCCCGGCCGCGACCGGGTCGGCAAGGACCTGTCCGACCTGCGGCTCGATCCTCGCGTGAAGCGGTTCGACGGCGTCGACTGGTACTGGATTCCGAGCCTGTTCCGGGCGTTCTGGTTCCTCGCCCGACATCGTCCCCAGGTCCTCCTCGTTCAGTGGTGGACAGGAACGGTCCTGCATAGCTACCTCGCGCTGACCCTGTTCGCCCGGATCCTCCGAATGCGGGTGGTCGTCGAGTTTCATGAAGTGCTCGACAACACCGGCGAAATGACCAACGCGGGGATCCGAGCCTACGTCGGGACCCTCGCCCCGATCGTGCTCCGCCTAGCCTCGGGTTTCGCCGTGCACTCCGCCTACGACGAAGCACTCGTTCGAAAGCGCTACCGCGTCGGGCGCGGACGTCCGATCACGGTCGTGCCACTCGGGGTATTCGACCACTACCAGGCAGCGGCCGGCACGGATCAGCCGGCCCTGAGGGACGCTCCACCGGACGTCTGCAACCTGCTGTTCTTCGGCGTGATTCGCCCGTACAAGGGGCTCGACGACTTGATCCGCGCGTTCGACGCGATCCCCGAGGAGCACATCCATCGCTACTGGTTGACGGTCGTCGGGGAGACTTGGGAGGGCTGGGACCTTCCGGCGACCCTCATCTCGAGCAGCCGCTACCGCGACCGGATCACGTTCGTGAACCGATATGTGCACGATACCGAGCTGGACGCGTACCTCAGGGGCGCCGATGCCGTGGTGCTCCCCTACCGAAGGTCGTCGATCAGCGGCCCGTTCCACGTCGCGATGGCATACGGGCTCCCGATCGTGATCACCGACGTCGGCGGCAACAGCGAGGTGGCCAGGGAGTACGAGGCCGCTCGTCTCGTCCAGCCGGGCGACGTCGATGCATTGCGGGACGGGTTGCTGTCAGTGGAGAAGTCGACGGCGCGGCACGCGCATTCCCGACCCTGGGACCTGACCGCGGATCGATACAACGCGCTCTTCAGCGAGCTGGGATTGACCGGCCGATCTGTCGCGGCGGAGCCCCATCAGACATCCCAGTGACCCGGCCCTCGCGGATCCTGCTCGTCTCCCCGCGCTACCCCCCGGCAGTCGGCGGGGTCGAACGCGTCGTCGAGATGCTGGCGACGGGGCTGGCCACACGACCGTTTGACGTCGTCGTCGCGACGGCGGATCCGTCCGGCACGCTGCCGCCGTCCGAGGCTCAAGGCGGCGTGGCGATCAGGCGCTTCCCGACGATCCGTCACGACGACGTCTTCTTCCTGTCGCCGCGACTCGCGATCTGGCTGCTCCGCAACGCCGGACGGTTCGATCTCGTTCACGCGCACTCGTACCACACGCCCCTCGCGCTCGTTGGTGCGATCGCCGCGCGGTTGCGTCACGTTCCATTCGTGATCAGCACGCACTACCACGGGACGGGCCATACCCCGGGTCGCCGGCTCCTCCATGGCCCTTACCGGTTGTTCGGCACCTGGATGATCCGACAGGCGTCACTGGTCATCTGTTGCTCGGAGGCCGAGCGCGCCCTGATCCGGGAGCACTTTGGTGCCTGGCTGCCAACCCTGGTGGTCCACTACGGCCTCGACACCAAACCGATGCCGCCCGCGGGTCCGCGGCCCGCCACGGAGCGGAGGACGGTCCTGGCGGGCGGGCGGCTGGAAGGCTACAAGCAGGTGGACCTGGTCGTTCGGGCGGTGGAGCACCTGCCGGACGACGTCCGCCTCGTGGTCTTCGGCGACGGGCCGGCATTGCCCGAGATCCAGTCGATCGCCAGGAATTGGCAGCTCCAGGAACGGATCGACTTCGTCGGCCGCGTGTCGGACGAGGACCTCGGCCGGCTGTTCCAGTCGGCCAGCGTCTTCGTGAGCTTGTCGCGCAACGAAGCATTCGGCCTCACCGTGGCCGAAGCCCTCGCCGCGGGAACCGTCGCGGTCTGCAGTGACATCCCGGCCTACCGGGAGCTGGCCGACAAGGCGCCGGATGGCGCGATCAGCCTGGTCGACGTGGACGCCGACGCCGCAGAGGTGGCCGCGGCCATCCTGGTGGCCGCGGATGCCCCACGCCCGAACATCAGCGACGGACCGGCAGGCCCGACATGGGACGACATGGTCGCGGAGACCGTTGACGGCTACAGAGGAGTGCTCGAGGCGCGGCGGCGCTGAGCCGGCCGCGCCCCAAGGTCGACGTCGATTACGGGATCGGGGTCACCAGGAGATCGTCGAACGTGACGATGACCGGCGCGTTGGTGGTGGCGGAAGCCAGGTAGGCCTGGAGACCGACGCCGCCGGCGGCCTGCAGGGCGCCGACCGAGTTGGTCGCGGTATACAGCCAGGTCGAAGGTTCGGCCGCACTGTCGGCCCACGCGCGGATCCGGATCGTCGTTGGGCTCGTCCCGGTCAACTGGGCCCGGACCCGGATGAACGAGCCTGGGGTGTGGGTCACGCCGGGAACGAGGAATGAGCCGCCGATCGCGGTCTCGGCATTGTTGAGCACGGAGCTCGCGCCGACAAAGACCTGGCCGTTGGTGGCAATGCGCACGACGATTCGGTACGACGTCGTGGCCGACACCCGCCGGGCAACGCCGTAGATGAACTGGTTGCTGCCGGTTGGGACCTTGTCGGTGGTGACCCGGAAGCTGAGGTCGATGTTCTGGCCGGAGACCGCGGCGAGGGCCGCCGTCCGGCTGGTACCGGCCGTGCCAAGGACCATCGTCCCGACGGTGCCCGTGACATCGAAGTCGGCGGCTGTGCCCGTCAGGGTGTAGGCGCCACCGCTGGTGGCGGTACCCCAGTTGTTGTTGACCGTGCGGGTGAAGGTGTCACTGGCCAACGGAGCGCCAGGGGCAGGATCATTCACCACGAGCGTGAAGTTCTGGGTCGCGTTGGGCGGCACGCCGTTGGCCGCGGTGAAGGTCAGCGGATAGGAACCTGCGGTCCCGATGGCGGGCGTGCCGGCCAGGGTCCCGGTGCCGTTCCCGTTGTCGGTGAACGTCACCCCGCTTGGCAGGGTGCCGGTCCGGGTAATGCCCGCCGTCGGGTTGCCGACGGTGGTCACGGTGAAGCTGCCGGCCGATCCGGCGACGAACGTCGTGCTGTTGGCACTGGTGATGCTCGGCGCCTCGCCGACCACGAGCGTGAAGTTCTGGGTCGCGTTGGGCGGCACGCCGTTGGCCGCGGTGAAGGTCAGCGGATAGGAACCGGCGGTCCCGATGGCGGGCGTTCCGGCCAGGGTCCCGGTGCCGTTCCCGTTGTCGGTGAACGTGACGCCACTCGGCAGGGTCCCCGACCGGGTGATGGCGGCGGTCGGATTGCCGACGGTGGTCACGGTGAAGCTGCCGGCCGATCCGGCGACGAACGTGGTGCTGTTGGCACTCGTGATGCTCGGGGCTTGCGGCGGTGCCGCTCCGATGGCCACGTTGGCGGCGAGCTCTGAGGTGTTCTGATCGGGGTGGATCTGCAGCGCGGTGATGACCTCTCCGACGGCCGAGGCGCGCGACAGGCTCCACTGACCGCCGGGGGCGGCGACCGTCGAGCCGAGGAATTCGGTCGGGAGGCCGAACGAGCCGACGGCGCGCGATGCGCGGAACACTTCCACGGTCGCGTTGGGCACGGCGGTCCCGCCGATGGTCGTGGTCGTGGCGACCGTGATGGCGGGCGAGTTGAGGAGCGTGTTCGCGCCCGAATCGCCGTCGCCCGGGTCGTTCGGATCGGGACCCGCCACGCCGAACAGATCGATGGCCGGGCCATTCGTGTTGAAAACGATGTTCCGTGAGATCCGGACGTTGAATGCGGGCGACGTGGCTGTGCCGTTGTTGTTCGTGATGATGAGGCCGACCCCGCCAGCCGCGGCGTTCCGGATGATGTTGGATTCGACGACATCCCGGGTCGTTCCCCAGCGGACGATCACACCCCATCGCGTGAGGGGAGCAGCCTGGCCAAGGGGTGATTCGCCGATGATGTTGTTCCGGACGATGTTCCGATTGGCGTTCGGCGACTGGAGCTGGATGCCGTCATAGACGGACGCGACGTAGTTGCCCTCGATCAGGTTGTCGTTCGAGCCGTCGTAGACGTTGATGCCCTGGCCGTTGTCGCTGTTCGAGAAGTTCAGACCCGACCGATAGGACGCGTTGTAGCTCCCGTCTGCCCGGAAGCCGACCCAGTTGCCGATCGCGCGGTTGCCGTTCACCTGCCAGGTGAGCTCCTCCGCGTGGTTCGCCGGGTTCCACCCATGCGAATACTCGATCCCCTGGAGCGTGGTCGGTCCGATGATGTTGCGCTCGTTGGGCCCGGTGCCTCCAATCAGGCCGTTCTTTGGGCCGAAGTTGTGATCGATACCCGCGCTGCAGTTGGCGGTCAGGCCGTTCGGTCGGATGCAGAACAGGTTGTTCTGGACCACGTTCAGCTGGACACCTGGGCCGTAGTGGTCGACCCCGGAGGACCAGTTGCCGATGACGTTGCGATCCGCGAGGTCGGGCGTCCCGACCAGGTTGCGGTTGGCCCCGGTGGCGAGCAGGACCCCGTACTGGCCCGAGCTCGAGTTGCCACCAGTCCTGTTGTAGCCGATCCAGTTGCCGACGACCCGGTTGTCATGCGAATCGGCGCCGTCGAGGAAGATGCCACGCCAGGCGTTGCTGATGATCAGGCCACGGATCGTGTTCCCGGGGCTCGTGACGTAGAACAGGAACTCGCGCGCTGCGGTTCCGTTGCCGCGGATCTCGATGCCAGGAATCGCGTTCGAGCCAAAGGCCGCGGTGTTCGGTGTCGCGCCGGGCTGGCTGTAGCCATCGATGATCACGCCACCGTTCCGGGCCGAGATGTCCGGCAGGCGGCTGCCCAGCTGGATGGTCACCGGCGTGGTGCCCGGGACGTTGAACTGGATCAGGTCTTCGCCCGCCAGGTAGTTGGCTTCGGTCATCGCCGCGCGAAGCGTGCAGCGGCCCAGGCTGTCGGCGCACGTGCCGTTGCCCGGGGAGGCGTCAACGGTGTCGGCGGTGCTCG
This sequence comes from uncultured Chloroflexia bacterium, assembly GCA_963809045.1. Lineage (GTDB taxonomy): Bacteria > Chloroflexota > Limnocylindria > Limnocylindrales > CSP1-4 > SPCO01. Next base: position 512,028 of record CAWEHW010000004.1, on the reverse strand, counting down.
TCACGACGAAGGTGCGAACCACGGCCGCGGCCAGCGGGGCGTCGGCGGGCGAGATGAGAGCCTTCTCGAGGTTCTCAACGGCAGCATTCAGTGCTTGAACGTCCGCGATGTCGACGCAGCCATCCCCGTTGGCGTCGCCCCGGACGCCGGCTGGTGCACGTCGTTCCGGTGGCCCGGGCGGCCGCCCACGCTCCACGCGCATCGTCGAGATCACGGCGATCGAAGCGGCTATCGGGGACGAGCTCCTTGAGCTTGCTCGGCGCGCGCACCCGGACGGGACCGACGTTGGCCGTCGAGGGCGGGAGCCAATCGTCGCCGCCGGAGATCTTCACGGTGACCAATCCGTCGGTTCGGAGATCGACCGCACGCCCGTCGGCGTCGACCGCCGAATCAACGATCAGCCGGAGCTGGAGTCGACCACGGCGAAGGGGCTCGACGACGACGCTCACCGTCGAGGTGTCCCCGTCTGGCACCAGCCCGAAGACACCGATCGCGTAGCCTCCGGCGACCGCTTCGGGCCGGAACGCGGTGCCGGAGCCGGCCGGTGCCACGCCGATGACCTCGGCAGCGCCCGGCGCGACAAGGACCCGTCCATCGAACGCGGCAACGTCGGAAGGCAGGACCAGGGTCAAGGCAAACAACGCCCCGACGTCACCCGCCGCCGGCGCCTCGATGACGATGCCGCGGGTCCGCGGACTGGGGGCCGCTGTGGTTGCCGGCACGAGCAGGCTGGGAAGCAGTGTGATCAAGACCGCGGCCAGTGCGGCCCGGCGCCCATTGCGCTTCAAAACGTGTCCCCCTCCTGTGAGGATTGAGCGTGGGCGCGCGTCGGACGCCCGAAGTCCCATTGCGCATCGCCTTGGCCTCTAGGCCTTTGGTCCCACGCGTGCCAGTACTATCGGGTGCCCGAGGGGCGATTCCAATGTCGCTAGGCCCAAGTTGACGATTGCCGGTGCACCGCCGCACCAAAATCACTGGCGCTCCGTCGGCGGCGCGGCCGCGCGATCCGGAGCCGTCAGGGCTGCTGTCGTCGCGCCTCCGATGACCCTCGAAGACCGGACATCGCAAGCGTCTTGGGTGGCGCGATCGGGTCCGCCTCATAGGCCGGGTCTGGTTCGGACCTGGCGTGCCGGCGGCAGTCTCCGTGCCAGCGCTCGAATTGGCCGTCTGGCTGGACCAGCCAACCCTGACTCTGCCAGGGCCAGACATGCCGATGACAGTACGCGCAACGCATCATGATGGTGCGTTCGCGCTCAGTGACGCCTTGCGCTCGTCCGGGTTCGCCGCGTCGTTTGGCAAGCCGATCTGCCCTCGGCCTCAGTCGTGTCGCCTAACCGGCGCTCGCGTGAGACTGGATCAGCCTCAACTGTAGTCCCGGCGCCGTGTCTCTGCAGTAGGTCGCGTTCCGTATGTCGCCGCGGTCGCGATCCTGGCTGACCAGCCAGGCCGTGGGGCCGATCGGGGCGTTGCGAGCCGGGAGGGATTCGAACCCTCGACCAAGGGATTAAAAGTCCCGTGCTCTACCGCTGAGCTACCGGCCCACCAGCAAGCCTACCCGGAACTCCACCGTCACGATGACTCCCCAAGGCGTTCAGGCCTTGTCGTACGCCTCGCGCAGCCAGCCGATGACCTCGGCGTCCAGGTCCCCTGGATCGGAGAAGCGGACCCGGTGGGTGCACATCCCCGTCGACGATTCGAGGCGGCCGGCGGGCTCGGTGCCCTTGAGGTTGAGCCCGATCTCGAGCCGCCCAGCCGAAGCCGGCCCGACGGTTCCGAACTGCTTCGATCGGCGCAGCGCGACATACGTCTGCTTTGGTGCGAGCTGCACGTCGGAACCGAAGCCGCGCGCGATCTCCACGACCCGGTCGTGCAGCGGCCGCAAGGACGCCTTCGGGCCCGAATAGATCGCATCGACCAGGGCATCGCCCTCCGGCGCCGCCGGACCTCGAAGCGCCGTCAGGGCGATCAGGTTGGCGTTCCCGTGGGTCAACCCGTGCTCGCCCTTGAGCCAGGTCATGATCTCGCCGTGCTTGGCCCGTCCACTCGAGCGCACGAGGGCCGCCCAATCGTCCATCGACCGCCCGGTACTCGTTTCGATATTCCGGATCTGGGTCCTGACGGCCTCGTCCAGGTCTGGCATCGACGGTCTCCTCCGGTAAGCGGGCTTATGACGCGGGCAGCGCGACCGGCGTCGGGAGCGGCTCGCCGCGGACCCCGGCGAGCAGGTTGGCGGCGGCCATGGCCGCCATCTTGCCGCGGGTGGCCCGGCTGGCGGACGCGATGTGCGGCACGATCAGGCAATTGTCCAGGCCGACCAGCGGATCGTCCATCGGGATCGGTTCCGGATCGGTCACGTCGAGCCCGGCGGCCCAGATCACGCCACCACGCAACGCGTCGGCGAGCGCGCGCTGGTCGACCACCGGCCCGCGCGAGGTGTTGACCAGGACGGCCGTGCGTTTCATCGCGCGCCAGCGTCGTGGCATTGATCAGGTGCCGCGTCTCGGCGGTCAGGTTGACGTGGAGCGACACGAAGTCGCTGCGCGCCAGCAGCTCGTCCAGGGCCACGTACGTCGCGCCGAGCGGCCCGGTCACGTCGGCGGGGAGCTGCGCGACGTCGTGATACAGGATCTCCATTCCGAAGCCCCGGGCCCGTCGCGCGACGGCCTGCCCGATCCGGCCGAAGCCGACGATCCCGATCGTCGCGCCGTGGACGTCCGGCCCGAGCAGGAGGAGCGGTCCCCACGTCAGCCACTGACCGGCCCGGACGTACCGGTCCCCTTCCGGGAGCCGGCGAGCCGCGGCCATGAGCAGCGCCCACGCGAGATCGGCGGTCGTCTCGGTCAGGACGCCAGGCGTGTTGCCGACGGCGACCCCGCGCCGGGCACACGCCGCGACATCGATGTTGTCGAACCCGACGGCGTAGTTGCTGACGACCCGCAGCTGCGGTCCGGCCGCATCGAGGAACTCGTCGTCGACGCGGTCGGTGAGGAGCGTGAGCACCCCATCGCAACCGGCTACGCGTCGAAGAAGCTCGTCGCGCGGCGGGGGCAGTTCGTCGGGCCAGATGTCCGCATCACAGGCGGCTTCGATCGGCGCCAACCCGTCATCGGGCAGGCGACGGGCGACGAAGACCCGGGGCCGTCCTGCACCATCAGCCACGGTCGAGCCCTTCGACGAAGCGGCGGATCCGGCCGAGTGCCTCGGCGATGTTCTCCCGCGACGTCGCGTACGAGATCCGGACGTGGTCGTCGCCAAACCCGCCGAACGCCGAACCCGCCAGCACGCAGACGCCGGCTTCGTGCAGGAGGCGCTCCGCCAGGTCGGCGCCCGACAACCCCGTCCCCCCGATCGACGGGAACACGTAGAACGCGCCCACCGGACGCCGGCATTCGAAGCCCGGGGATCGCATTGAGCCCGTCGACGATCAGGTCCCGCCGCGCCCGGAACTCGCGGACCATCGCGTCCACGTCGTCCTGTGGCCCGGTCAGGGCTTCGACCGCGCCGATCTGCGCAAATGTCGGAGCACACGAGATCGTGTTGATGATCAGCTGGCTGTAGATCGGCACGAGCGCCGGCGGGACCACGGCATACCCCAGCCGCCAGCCAGTCATGGCGAACGTCTTGGAGAACCCATCGAGGACGATCGTCCGTTCGGCCATCCCGGGCAGCGACGCGAGCGAGACGTGCTCCGCGTCGTCATACACGATCCGGCCGTAGATCTCGTCGGTGAGGACCCACAGGTCGTGACGAACGGCGAGCTCGGCGACCGCCTCGAGATCGCCACGGGTGAGCACGCCACCGGTCGGGTTGGCCGGCGAGTTGATCACCAACACGCGCGTCCGGGGCGTGACCAGCGCGGCCAGCTCATCGACGTCGAGACGGAAGTCGTTGGCCATCCGGATCGGCACGGGCACCGGCGTCGCCCCGACGAAGCGGGTCAGCGACTCGTAGATCGGGTAGCCGGGGTCCGGGACGATGACCTCGTCGCCCGGATCGACCAGCCCGAGGATCGCGTAGAGCATCACGCCCTTGCCACCGACCGTCACGAACACCTGGGACGGGTCCGCGGCGAACCCCTTTCGCGCGGTCACATCGGCGGCGATCGCCTCACGCAGGGCCGGGATCCCGGCGAACGGCGCATAGTGCGTCTCGCCGGCGTCCAGCGCGCGCTTCGCCGCCTCGCGGACATGCGCCGGGGTATCGAAGTCGGGCTCCCCGATCTGCAGGTAGACCATCGAGCGACCCTCGGCCTCCAGCGCTCGGGCGCGCATCGTGACCTCGAAGGCGCTCTCGGTTCCGATCGTGCCCATCCGGGCGGCCACTCGCATCGTCGGCATCCTCTTCATGGCAGCATCTGGCGAAGGGCGAACCCGACGTTGGCCGGTCGCTCGGCCAACCGGCGCATGTACCACGGGTACCAATGTTCACCGTACGCGATCAACGCCTGCACCCGGTATCCAGCGGCTGACATCCGGCGCTGCTGGTCCTCGCGGATCCCGTACAGCATCTCGACCTCGAAGCCCTCTCGCCCGATCCCGGCGGCGGCGACCTGCTCGGCGATCTGCTCGATGAGGGTCACGTCGTGGGTCCCGAGCCCCAGGCGGATCGGGCGACCGCGACCCTCGATCAGGAAACCCACCGCCAGGCCGAGGTAGCTGGCGTCCACGCTCCGCCGGCTGGTGTAGGCGATCGAATCGGGCTCGTCGTAGGCGCCCTTCACGAGGCGGATGGCCGGGTCGAGCGGTCGAAGCCGTTCGATGTCGGCGGCCGTCCGGTGGAGATACGCCTGCAGGCAGATCCCGGTTTTTGGCTGCACCGCCCGGAGGCGTTCGTACAACGCGATCGTGGCTTCGACGTAGGGGCTGCCTTCCATGTCGATCCACAGGTACGAGTCTCGGGCCGCGGCCCGTTCGGCAAGGCGGACCAGGTGCCCGAAACAGACCTCGGGGTCAAGATCGAGCCCGAGCTGCGTCGGCTTGACGGAGATCTCGCCATCGATACCGGCGGCAACGATCTGATCGAGCGCGTCGCGGTAGTGATCCGCCACCGCGTCCGCCTCGGCCAGGTTCTCGAGGTTCTCGCCCAGCCGCGTATAGATGGTCCGGATCCCGACGGCCTGGAGGGGCGCGGCGGCACCGAGCGCCTCGGCGAGGGTCTCGCCGGGCATGAACCGGCGGACCGCCCGACGCATGAACCGCATCCTGGGAAGGTGCTCGCGCAGCCACCGATTCCGGGCGGCCCACAGGAACACGCGGCGCACGATTCCTCCTTCGTTGACCCGCGTCTTGGTGAGAAACGGATGGTACGCGAGCATCGGGCTAGAATCGCGCCAGATGAGCCGCTTCTACGACATCGACGCCGCCAACGCCACCCTCGCCGAGCTCGACGGGATCGTGACCGTGCTGCAGGAGCAGCGGGCCGAGCTCGTCCGCCTGCGCGACGAGGTCCTGGCGGTCAGCGCCGGCGACGGCGCGCCGGCCACGGTGACCGCACCGGGCGGTGGGGGCGAGGCGTCCATCTCGAACGACCTCCGGCTGATCCGCCTCCGGATGCAGGGGCTCATCGACCAGATGGCCGCCGGCGTCGCCCGGATCGATGGCCTGGGGCTGACCCTGCGCGACATCGAGCGGGGCCTGGTCGACTTCCCGGCGCTGGTCTCCGGTCGCCAGGTCTGGCTGTGCTGGCAACCGGGCGAGACGGCCATCGACTGGTGGCACGACCTCGAGACCGGGTTTGACGGGCGCCGGCCCCTGGCCGAGCTGGCATGACCGGCCGGTCCGTCGTCATCGGGCGGGACGGCCGGGCCAAGGCGTTTCGGCCGCTGCCCGAGGCGGACCGGGCCGCCGCCCTCGAGGCCGGTCTGGCCGCCTACGCGGCAGGTGACTATTTCGAGGCCCACGAGCTGCTGGAACCGGCCTGGATGGGGACGGACGCCCCCGCCGATCGAGCGCTCCTCCAGGGCGTGATCAAGGTGGCCGCCGCCTACGTTCATGGTGTCCGCGGCAACGCGGCTGGGATCGCGCGCAACCTCGAGGGTGCCCGGGCCCGCCTCGTCGAGGCGGAGGAGGATCGGCAGCTTGCCGGTCTCCCCGATCCGTGGCTGAACGTCCCCGCGTTGATCGCCGCGATCGACGACCGGCTCGCCGACCTCGCGACCAACCCCGCCGGTCCCACGCTGGGTCCACCCGAGCTGCCAAGGAGCGCCCGATGAGCCAGGCCACCCCGCTTCCGACCGTCGATGTCGCCGAGGCCGAACGCCGGATCCGCGAGGATCCCACCCGACCGGTGTTGCTCGATGTCCGCGAGGTGAACGAATTCACCGAGGTTCGCGCCCCGGGGGCGCTCCTGGTCCCGACATCGACGTTCGCCGAGCGCGTCAGCGAGATCCCCGACGACCGACCGATCTTCGTGGTCTGCCGAACTGGCGTGCGGTCTGCGGCCGTGACGGGGTTCCTTGCCCGGAACGGCCGCACCGACGTGGCCAACGTGGCCGGCGGGATGGAAGCGTGGGAGCGGGCCGGCCTGCCGGTCCGACGGGGCCCGGTCGAGCCGGGCGAGGGTGCCCTGGCCGACTGACGCCCGCTGGTCAACGCCCCCGGCGGAGGACCCGGCGCATGATCTCGCGCGTCTGCTCGCGGTGCGCGAACGCCCAGCCGACCAGCAACAGGGCGATGAAGTTCACGGTCCCGACGCCTGCCGCGCTGAGATAGCCCAGCTGCTGTCCGATCTCACCCTCGATCTTGAGGCCCGGGACGGTCGCGCCGACCAGGCCCAGCTGGAAGAACGGGCTCTGCGGCGCGGTGTTGGCCCGGACGCTCGACGCGACGGGGCTTCCGTCCGTCGACCCACCGACGAGGACCGCACTCGGCCCGGTGATGAGCGCCGCGGCGCCCTCCAGCCCGGCTTCCGGGAGGTCGCTGACGTCGAGGTGTTTCCATTCCGTCAGGTCACCGGTGGTGTTTGGCACCGCCCAGTAGACCTCACGCTTCGAGCCGCTGCCGTCGGTTCCGCCGGCCAGGTAGAGCGCACCGTTGGCGCTCCAGGTGGCGGCGTTGGTCCGGGCGACCGTCAGGTTGGCCGCGGCGTTGACGTCCCACCGGACGAGCTTGCCTTCATCGGGGTTCTCGGGCAGGCCTTCTTCGGCCGCTTCGCCGAACACGCCCCGCTGGACGAGGCCGGAGGGGCCGTTGGCATCGCTCCCGCCGTAGAGCCAGATGAAGTCACCGACGACGAAGGCCGAGGCGCCCGTCTGCGCGGTGTTCAGGGAGGCCTCGTTCGCCCATTCACCGAGATCGCCCTGCTGGCTGAGCAACGACTTCCACGTCGTCGCGACCGGTCCATCGGCATTTCGACCGCCAATGAGCAGCAGGCCATCGGTCGTGACTGCGGCGGCCGCGGCGGCTCGCGGCTCGGGCAGGGTCAGTGCTTCGGGGGCCTCCTCCCAGCCCGGGAGGTCGCCGGTCAGCGGATCCGGGGTGAGGACGTAGACCGTGGACGTCGGGGCACCGCTCTCGTCCAGTCCGCCGAGGACGAAGATGCTGCCGGCGACGTAGGCCACGCTGGCATCGGCACGCGGCTCGGGGAGCGCCGGGCCCTCCTCCCAGACATCGAAGTTGCCGCCTTCGACCGTTCGCGCGACGTAGACCGTCGACTGGGCGGTGGTTCCATCGGAACCGCCGATGTACAGCAGCTTGGTGCCCACCTGGAGCACGGCGCCGTCGGTCCGGGGTGCGGGCAGGGCCAGCTCCTGCGGGGACGGATGCCAGGGGACGAGCGCGCCGACAGGCGCCGGGCAAGGCAGGTTCTCGTTGGTCGGCGGGCAGAGGTTGATCGGCGACCAGGCCAGGACACCCAGGTCCACGGTCCGGCCCACGGTCAGGTAGTAGGCGCGGTCGGGCATGTAGCCCAGGATGAAGATGATGATGATGAGCCAGACGAAGGCCTTGACGGACGCCCAGGTCCAGCCGTCGGCATCGAGCAGCCCGAACAGGGCCCGCCGCCTCGGCACGATCGTTCCGGCTCCGAGCGCTCGCTGCGCCATCGTCCTCCATCCTCACCCACCGATCGAGCTCCATGAGCTCCTATCGGTGGTCGGTCATTCCGCGGTCAGTGTCCCGGTCATGTTCGGGTGCACCGTGCACACGAACGGGTATTCGCCGGCGGCGAGGGCCGGCACCTGGTAATCGCGCGTTCCGGGTCCCGTGAACGTCTCGCCCTTGAAGACCTGCGCACCCGACGCGTCGTTGATCGCCACGTCATGCGGCACGCTGGCGTCCTGGTTGTCGAAGGTGATCACGAACGCGGTGTCCGCCGGCACGGTCACGGTCGGGGTGGTGAACACAATGCCCGACGCGACGATCGACACTGCCGGACCCGCGGACCCGCCCGATGGCGCCGCCGACGCGGAACCGGACGGTGCCGCCGACTCGCCGGATTCGAATTCGTCCGTCCAGCAATCCGGGAATGGCGTGGCGGCCGGCTCGGGCGCGTAGTTGGGATCGACCCAGCCGCGGAAGGTCCGTACCTCGCCGGTGATCGGGTCGTGCTCGGGTTCGAGCAACTCGGGGTCCCGGATCACGAACTCCTGGTTGTTGGGCGCCCGCAGGAAGGCGATGAGCTCGTCGACCTGGACGTAGTTCAGCGGGCCGGGTGGGTTGCCCGTATCGGCCCAGACCGGCATCTGCGAGTTCGGGTTGCCGCAGACGTACCGGCCACCGACCTCCAGCACGTTTCGTAGGTAGTTCTCGTTGAGATGGGCGAACAGCTTGTCCTGGCGGTTGAGCTCCGGCCCGATGCCGCCTTCGCCCTGCTCGCCGTGACACCGGGCGCAGTTGGCCTGGTAAACGTTGTAGCCGCGCTCGACCGCCGTCACCTGCTGCGCATTCGCCTCGGAGACCAGCCGCGGCTCGCTGATCCCGAGCGGGCCGAGCTCGTAGAACCAGTACACCGCGATGAACAGCGCCACGATGACCGTGAACAAAAAGCCGACCCAGCGCGCGTTGGACGACTGTCGGACGACCTGGGCGGCGCGTTCCGGCGTGAGCTCGAACGAGCGCAATTGCGGCGGTGAGGTGAACCGTTCGACCGGTGCCGGTTCGACGGGCGGACGTGGAACCGGCAGGCGCTGCTCGGGCTCTCGTCCGGGCGTATCGGCCATCAGATGCAGCCCGTTGGCGTGCGCGGCGGGATCAGCCCCGGTTGACCGAGGGCAACCGGGAGCGGGCCGAGCGTGATCTTGCCCGTGTTGATGGTCAGGACACCCTCGCCGTCCACCGACACCGAGAACCGATCCATACCCCGGGGTGCAGGCCCGTACTGCGTGCCATCGGCCTTGGTCCCGAGGCGGTCATACCGCGATCCGTGGCATGGGCACTCGAGCCAGAAGTTCCGAAGGCACGGGTTCGGCTTGCAGCCCAGGTGCGGGCAGCGCTGGTACATCGCCCGGACGTTGAGGGCCGTCCCATCGCCTTCCTCGTCTGCGCCGGCGAGGAAGCGCTGCTGGCCGGGGTCGATCAGGACCACGAACGCACGCGCATCGGGGAAGTAGGCGGGGAACCCCTGGTCGATCGGGAGGGTCGAGTTCTGGAGCTTGACCGTCTCGAGATCGCCGATCCTGATCGGCGCCCCGAAGCCGCCGCGCAGATTCGGCCAGGCGAACGCCAGCGTTCCGGCGGTGACCTCGAGCAGCCACAGGCCGATGCCCGTGCCTAGAGCAGCGCGCAGCAGCTGGCGGCGTGAGACGCCACTGACCTGCTGCTTGCGCAGCGACTTGATCGCTTCCTTGGTCAGGGCAGCCGGCTTGTCGATCGGCTGGACCTGGTAATTGCTCATGCGGGCAGGATCCTTTGACAGCCGATCACAGGGCGAAATGGAGGCCGGGGCTCGTGATGTACGGGATCACGAAGGTGTACCCGGGTCCCCGGAAGAAGATGCCGACGAACGTCACGATCAGCCCGAGGATGCAGAACATGGTGAACAGCATCACGGCGGTCTTCCGTTGCGACGGTCGGGTCGCAAGGATGTCTTCGCGGTCGATATACGGGATGAACGCGGCGCCCACCAGGACGAACGTCGGGACCAGGACACCGGCCACGGTCGGGTGGAAGTAGGCCAGCAGCTCCTGGAGCCCCAGGAAGTACCACGGCGCCTTGGCCACGGCAGGCGTGACGTTGCCGTTCGCGAGCTCCTCGAGCGGAGCGTTGATGAACAGCCCCATCGCGAGCAGGAAGACGCTCATGACGCCGGCCGCCAGGAACTCGATCGTCAGGAGGTGCGGCCAGGTCATGACCGTGTCGTCGGGTTCCTTCTGGACGCGGACCACGGCGTCCTGCTTGACCAGGGCGAGCAGGCGGTACGGCCGGGCAGACATGGGCACGCGCTGCTTGTCGATCTCCGTCCGCCGGGTCGGATCGACCGGCAGGACAACCCGCCCTTCGGTCGGCTGCTTCGTGTCGGTCATCTCGAACTGCCTCGATCCCTCGGGGCCGCTAGGGCGTGCTCAGGCCAAGGCGGAGCTGAGCACGTGAGCGAGCGCACCTCGAGGTGCGTGAGCCAGCGCGCGGAGGCGACAACGCGGGCATGAGTCGTCATAGCGGCCCCGAGATCCCGCCGTCCTTGCGGATGCGCCAAAAGTGGACCGCAAGGAACACTGCCGCGATGAGCGGCAGGAAAATGACATGACCCACATAGAACCTGAGCAACGTGTTTTGTGCGACTTCCAGGCCGCCGAGGAGGATCAGCTTGGTCGGCGTGTTGAACAGCGGCGCGTAGCCGCCCATGTTCGTGCCGATCGTGATCGCCCAGTAGGCGATCTGGTCCCAGGGCAGCAGGTAGCCGGTGAAGCTCAGCATGATGGTCAGGAAGAGCAGGACCACGCCGACCACCCAGTTGAACTCGCGCGGTGGCTTGTAGGCGCCGTGGTAGAAGACCCGCATCATGTGCAGGAAGACGAAGAAGACCATCAGGTGGGCGGCCCAGCGATGGACGTTCCGGCTCAGCAGCCCGAAGGTGACCTCGCTCTGGATCTCGAGGATGTTGGTGTAAGCCAGGGTCGCGGACGGGACGTAGAAGAACATCAGGTAGACGCCGGTCACGGTCAGCACCAGGAACAGGAAGAACGACAGCCCGCCCAGGCAGAACGTGTAGGCGAACTTGACCGCGTGCTGCCGGACCCGCACCGGATGGATGTGCAGGAACACGTTGTTCATGACCGCGTACGCGCGCGAGCGTTCGTCGCGCGGGTAGGGCTGGCGGAAGAGCGATCGCCACACGGCGCTCCGGCGCATCGCGTGGTCCATCCGCTCTAGGAAACTCACCGGGTTCCTCCTGCCACGCCGGGCGTCCCGGCCAGCTGCGCGTCACGGTATGACTCCTTGTAGAGCCGACCGTCAGTTGAGATCTCCTGGAGTTCGAACCGCTCCATCGTAATGGCGTCGAACGGGCATCGCTTGACACACAGGGCGCAGCGAATGCAGCGCTCCTCGTCCAGGATCATCGCCCCGCCCTGGTCCCAGCCATACGCCTCCTCGAGCTCCGGGAGGAGGCCCTCGGACTTGAGCTGGTTGATGTCGACCATGTGGATGACGCCTTCGGGGCAGACGTCGGCGCAGGCGCCGCAGAGGACGCAGCGGAACGGGTCGAACCAGATGTTGAAGTTGCACATCAGGCAGCGCGTCGATTCGGCGACGGCCCCGTTGGCGTCATAGCCGAGCTCGACCGGCGTGTTGAAGTTGACCACCGGCTCGGTCGACGGCATCCGCGCCGCCAGCGGCACCATCGGGATGTGCTGGCGCGGCAGGACGTCGTAGAACTCCGGCATGTCGTGTCGCCAGGAGCTGGTGATCTTGACGTTCGCGTGGACGGAGACGTCCGTCCGCCCCGAGAGGTAGCGATCGATGGCGTAGGCGCACTTCTTGCCGTGGCCCGCGGCTTCGATCAGGGTGGTGGGCCCGGTCACGAAGTCGCCGCAGGCGAACACCCCGCGAACGTTCGACGCGTACGTCGCCGGGTCCACCTTGACCCGGCCGCGGTTGATCTCGAACTTCGCCTCGACCGGCAGGAACGTCAGGTCGGCCGCCTGCGAGACGGCAGGGATCACCGTCTGGGCCGGGATCTCGAACTCGGAGCCCTCGATCGGGATCGGCGAGCGCCGGCCGGAGGCATCGGGCTCGCCCAGGCGGTTGCGGATGAACCGGACTGCGCTGACCTTCCCGTCCACGCCGATGATCTCGATCGGGCTGGCCAGGAACTCCATCCGGACGCCCTCGCGTTCGGTCTCGCCGAGCTCCTCTTCGTCAACCACCAGTTCCGATCGCGTCCGCCGGTAGACGATCGAGACCCGGTCCGCGCCGTGACGCAGGCTCGTGCGCGAGCAGTCCATCGCGGTGTAGCCACCGCCGATGACGACCACGTCCGTCCCGACCTCGAGCGGCTGGCCCAGGTTGGCCTTCTTCATGAAGTCGACGCCGTAGTCGACGCCCTCGAACTCGGCCCCCGGGATGTCGAGCGCCACGGCATCCATCGCGCCGGCGGTGATCGCCACCGCATCGAAATCGCGCTGGAGCTGCTCGAAGGTGATGTCGACCCCGATCGTCGTGTCGTACACGAACGTGACCCCGAGTCGCTCGATCAGTCGGACGTCCATCTCGATGGCTTCCCGCGGCAGGCGGAACGCCGGCACGCCGATGAGCATTGTCCCGCCGCCGTAGGGCAGGCTGTCGAAGACGGTGACCTGGTAGCCCTTCATGGCCAGCTCGCGGGCGACAGCCAGACCGGCCGGCCCGGCGCCGACGACGGCGACCCGCTCGTCACGCGTGGTGATGTCCGGCGTTACGTCGGGGATCCCCGATGCCTCGTGCCATTCGACCAGGAACCGCTTCATCGCCCGGATCGCGAGCGGCCGGTCGATGTCGCCCCGGCGACATGCCCGCTCGCACGGCGCTGAGCAGACGTACGAGCACATCGCCGCGACCGGGTTGGGTTCCCGCGACAGGATGTACCCCTCCTCGAACCGCCCTTCCGCGGCCAGGTTCAGGTAGCCGCGGCAGTTCGTGCCCACGGGGCAGGCTTCCTGGCACTCGATGTTGCACTGGAGCCAGGAGGCGTCGACGGGCTGGACGAGGAATTCGTTGGGCGAGTCGATGGCCAAGCGGGCGTGCCTTTCCGTGGTCGACGGGTTCGGGCGAACGGAACCGGCCGGAACGCCGTTCCGACGTGGACGAATCTACCATTGGCCCCGCGCCGCTCGCTGGATCGTGGATTGAGTTGACGTTGCCCGGGGTCGCAGCTACGCTGGCCCATCAGCAGTCGCCACGCACGAGGGAGCACGACCCGGGAGATGCGGGCAGCGTGACCGTCAGCGAGTTCATGTTCCTGGCCATCGGCCTCGTCCTCGGCGTGGCCAGCGGCGCTGCCCTCATCGAGATCATCCGGGCGCGGCCACCAGCGCGACGCGAGGTCCGTCTCACCGTTGCCGAGAACGCCATCCCCCGCCGCCGGGCGACCACCCTTGCCGACGATGCCTTCGTGGCCGTCGGGCCGGAGCCGGCTCGCGGCGGCCCCGCCGATCGCCGGACCGAGCCAGGGCTCGAACAGCCCGCCGTGCTGGATCGTCGAACGAACGTTCTGAACGCGGATCCACGAAACGGCAGCCGGCCGGAACCGGCGAGAGCGCCATCGCAGCCGGCGCGCCCAGCCGGCGGACGCCTCGTTGGCGTGCCGGTTTCGGCCGGTTCCGACCCGATGATCGGGGCGTTGCACTCCGGGAGCGTCGCACCCGAGCGAGCGGCCAGAGAACCCAACCAGCGCCTCACGCTCCGTGGGTCGTCGCACGAAGGGGACGGGATGGGGCAGACGATCGCGATGACCGAAGCGAACAGCGCGACGGGCACGCCGGGCAAGACCAGCCAGTCACGCGTCCCCGGCGGCGTCGCGCTCCTGGATCCGCCTGCGACGGGCAGCCCATCGGCCACCCCGGTCTACTCCGGCCCGTGCGCGGAGGAACGCCGGCTGGCCGACGAACGTTGCGAGCTCGCGACCCGGGCCCAGGCCCAGGCCGATACCGCAGCCGAAACGGTGCGACGGATGCAGCGCGCGTACGACACTCACCTCGCGGCCGCCGAAGCCGCCGCGGATGCGGCCAACCCGAAGACCGTTCGGAGCCTGAAGGAGCTGGCGCAGCGCGAGTTCCGGGCGGCATCGAAGGCAGCGGGGGCGCCCGACGCGGTGGAGGCTGCCGCTCGCGGATGGCTCCAGCAGATCAACCAGATCAACCGGGAGTCCGCCGGGGCGTCCATGACGGCGGAGCGCGAGCGCGAGGCCGCCGATGGGATCGCCGCGCGGCTGGAACGGCTCGTCCTCGAGGCCGACGCCGCACGCATCGGCGCCGAGATGGCCAACGCCACATGCGTCACCGCCCGCACCGCTGTCGCCGACTGCGACGAGCTGGGTGCGTCCCGCAAGCCGGCGGCTCAACGGGCGGCATCAACGGCGCCGGTCGACACCGCCCTCAGCGGTCCGGCCGCCAGCGAGGCGCTTGGCATGGCGATCCACGGCGGCGGTGAGCCACGGATCTTCAGGCTGCTCCACGGTGACGAAGCCGTGATGGCCTCCCTTGTCGACAGTCTCGCTGCAGACCATCCGGAGCAGCGCGAGGGCCTGGAAAGCGCGCTGGCCGGCCTGGTCGACGCGATCCGTGGCGACGCCGTCGAGGGCGGGTTTCTGCGGTTCCCGGACGAGCACGTCTTCTGGGGTCCGTACTCCGCCGAGCAGAACCGCGACATCACGCGTGCCCTCGGCTCGCTCGGGCACCGGTTCGACGGCCTCGAAGGATGGGTCGACGACAATGTCCCGACCCAGCGCGAGCTCTCGTTGGCCCTCAGCTACGCGGGCCTGGACCCGATGCGTGTCAGGCACTGGCCAGACGAAGCCCAGACCCGGGAGCTGTTCCAGAGCGTCGATGTCGCGGCCGACGAGTACCTTGCGGGCGTCGCAGGCGATCTGACGCTGGCCGAGATGGTCGAGATGCTCGGCCGTCGCGCCGACCGGCTCGTGGAACTCTGGAACCAGTGGGGCAGGATCCGGCCCCTGTTGCTCGAAGAGGTCTAGCCACCCGGACCCCGGCGGCGACCCCGCCCCGCGGCGACGCGGCCGACGGCAACGACGTCAGCCTGCCTGGTCAACCCTCGGCTTCGTCATCCTCGTCGATGACTACCAGGCGCAGGGCCTCCGCCGCGGAAACGCCGATGGCCTCACCCTCTTCGGCGGCCCACTTCGTGATCCGCTCGCCCAGGGTCTCGAGCTCCTTGATCTGGCTGGCGTGCGCGGCAAGTGCGGCGATCTTTCGCTCGAGGGTCGAGCCGATGTCGACCCACGTGTCCGGGCGGCCGGTCCAGAAGAGATACAGCCGCCGCACCCGGTGGGCGGCGAGACCGCCCCGAGCGAGATTGGGAAAGGCCATCGGGTTGCGAGCCGCGGGATAGACGGCATCGACCGCGGCTACGCCCGCCGCGCGGTGGTCCGTGTGGTTCACGCCGCCGTCGGAGTAGAACAGCGCCTCCGGGTCCGAGGTCAGGACGGCATCCGGCCGGAACGACCGGATCTCCCGGACCAGCATCTCCCGGAGCGCGAGGTCGTTGGCAAGCGCGCCATCGGGCTGGTGCAGGAAGGTGACGCCGGCATAGCCCACGATCTCGGCCGCGGCACGCTGTTCCGCCTCGCGCAGCGCGGCCAGCTCGAGCGGATCTGCGTCGGGATCCTCGCCACCCTGGTCGCCGCTCGTGCAGCACACCAGCCAGGCCTCGGATCCGTCGTCGATCCAGCGCGCCGCTGTGCCGGCCGGCCCGAAGTCGGGGTCGTCGGGATGGGCGACGATCACCATGAACCGGTCCGGGCGCCAGGTGTGGTCGGATGGACCGGCCGCTTCCGTGGCGCGTTCCGACATCAACGCTGCCCCCGCGCCGGGCTGCGCGCGACGTCGTATTGCACCGACCTGATCCCGGCAGTACCCTTCCGGCCGAGGCTTCGCTCGTCTCCCCCCACGAGCGAAGCCTCTTGATTCCCGCTCGTCACCCGACGGCGGCCCTGGCTCCCAGTTCGTCGAGGGCGGCGAGCACCTCCGCCGCGTGGCCCTCAGCCTTGACCTTTGGCCAGACCCTGGCAATACGCCCGTCCGGGTCGATCAGGAACGTGGAGCGCGACGTGCCCCAGTACGTCTTGCCGTAGTTCGTCTTCTCGACCCACGTGCCGTACGTGTCGGCGACGTGGTGGCCCTCGTCGGCCAGCAGGTTGAACGGGAGCCCGAACTTCTCACGGAAGGCAAGCTTGCTGGCGGCACCCTGGGGGCTGATCCCCCAGACATCCGCGCCGCGCTCGTTGATCGTCTCGTTGATGTCGCGGAACTCGCACGCCTCCACGGTGCACCCGGGCGAGTCGTCCGTAGGATAGAAGTACAGGACGGTCCATCGACCACTCTGGTCGGCCAGGCGATGGATCGTTCCGGTCTCGTCGGGAAGGGCGACTTCGGGGGCCGCGTCGCCGACGGCTGGCAGGCTCATGACGCAAGCGTAGCAAAGGCTTCCACGACCAGCAGCATGCCTGTCTTGACGGTCACCGCGGCGTCGGCGGCGATCCGGACATTCGACAACCCGCGAGCGGGGCCGGCGGGCAGTGGCTCGTCGGCGAGCGGGTACGCCAGACCGTGCGTCGTCACCCCGATGACGCCCGAGCCCACGGGCAGCAGCGAGACTAGGTCGCCCACCCGGCCCGACAGGTCGTGCCGAACTTCGGAGCCGGTCGGGCCCGGCGCCCGGACCAGCGCGATCCGTGACCGGGCGTCGAGGATGACCGCCCGATGGCCCGCCAGCTCCACCAGCGCCAGCAGGCCGAGGTTCGCCAGCGCATGATCGATCCGGGCGCCGCCGAGACCACCGACGATCGTCAGGTCCGCCGCCCCCCGCGACAGGGCGGCCTTGACGGCGAGCTCCGTATCGGACTCGTCCTTGTGCCGGCTCGACCGGTCCATCGGCACGCCGGCAGTTTCGAGCGCCGCCAGGTCCGCCGCATCGAGGGAGTCGCCGTCCCCCACCCAGCCATCGATCGCGACGCCCAGCCGCGCTGCGTGACGCGCGCCACCATCGGCGGCGATGACCAGGCCGAGGTCGTCATCCCAGCCGGGCCACGCGCGATCGAGCTCGGTGCGGGTAGGCGCTTCGCCGTCGGCGAGGACCAAGGCGTTCATGGTCGCCGATGCTACCGCGGCGAACGATCCACCAGCGAGGGCCGATGCTAGACTCCGGCCGTGCCCGACGATCCTGCCCATCCCGCGATCCAGCGCGTCCTCGATGCCGCTGCGCGCAAAGGCGTGACCATCGAGGTCACCCGCTTCGAGGAGTCGACGCACACGGCCGCCGAGGCGGCGGCCGCGCTGGGCGCTGAGCTCGCCCAGATCGTGAAGTCGCTCGTATTCGTGGTCGCCGCCGAGGACGGACCGGAGCCACTGTTGTGCCTGGTTTCGGGCCCCAACCGGGTCGATCTCGCCAGGCTGGCCGCGGTGGCCGGCGAGACCGACGTTCGGCGCGCGACGGCGCGCGAGGCGCACGAGCTGACCGGGTTCTCCATCGGCGGCATCCCGCCGATCGGCCATTCGCGACCCGTCCGGGCGATCATGGATCCGGACCTCGGCCGCTATCCGACGGTCTGGGCAGCAGCCGGTCTGCCGACCGCGGTGTTCCCGGTGGCGCCGGGCACGCTCCGAATGCTCGCGAACGCCACGGTCGCTCCGATCACCGAGGAGCGGTCGCTCGCCGATCGCGAGGCCAACGGCAGGGCCGATCGCGCGTCGGACGGCGCCTCGAACGGCGAGGCGCTCGCTACCAACGACGCGCGATCCTGACCTCGCCCGGCGGGCGCATGGCCGCAGAACCCGGCAACAGCACGATCGTCTATCCCGGGGGACTGCGAGCGCGCTGGCGATGGGGCGGCAGCGGCTCCGGACCCCAGGTCTTTGCCCTGTCCGAGGTCGGGGGGAGCCTGACCGACTACGGGTCGCGGGTCGCCGCGGACCCCGAGCCCCTGTGTCGTGCCGAGCTGCGCCTGGAGGGCCCAAGAGGCGCCTGGACGGCGCGGTTCGCCTCACTCATCTCTGACGAACCGCGCGCGTTGTACTGGGACACCGAGGGCTTGTTCGTCGTGACCTACGGGTTCCACACCTTCGGCTTGAACGCGCATGACGGCGAGGCGCGTTGGGACCATCGCTCCGCAACGCCGATCGTGGCGCTGCTCGGGTCGCCGCGTCTGGCGCATGTCGTCGTCCAGGCAGAGTTGGAGACCTTCGCGATCGAGCCGGGCGGCGACGTTGCCTGGCGGGTCGCCCATTCGGATGTCGTCATCGCCGCCGAACTCCTCGGCGGGCGCCTGGTGCTGACCAGCTTTGGCGGCCAGGTCAGCGGGCTCGATCCGTCGACCGGGCGGACCGCCGGCTGAGCTGATGTGGACGGGGCGTGGATAAGTCGCCCTCGCCGACACCAACTTGGTGGACGATCTCGATTGACCGCGCTCCCGTCGCGAGCCTATCGTTGGTTCCAGCCCGGAGGGGCCCAACGATACTAATGGCAGCGATCGCCTCAACGCCCATGTGTCGGTACGGTTCCTTCGGGCCCTTTCATGTCTGACGCCTGCCGGCGCGTATCATCGCCGCCGTGTCTCCCCTTCTCCCACTGGTTGCGGGCGTCGTCGTGCTCGTCATCGGCTTCCTGATCCGTCCGACGCTGGGTCCGCGGTATCGGGTCGGTCCGCTGCTGGCAGCGACGCAGCAAGTCAGCGTTGCCGAGGCGCTCGCGCTCGCGGGTGGACCGCCCCGCTACGTGCAGGTGGCCGGACGCGTCGACTCCGAGACGGACTTCGAGGACGACGCCCATCGACCGCTCGTCTTCCGGCGCACGCGACTCCAGGTCTGGAGCGGGTCGGGCTGGACGGACCTGGACGACCGCCGCGAGCGCGTCCCGTTCGAGGTTCGCGAAGGCCTCGATTCGATCGCCATCCATGACGAGATGCTCGACGAAGGTCTCGTCGTCGTGGTCCGCGAGGCGGAGGGCAAGGCGGCCGACGTGCCGGATCACGTCCCCGACGGCACCGACCCAGCCACCCCGATCCGCCTGCGCATCGAGCAGGTGTCGAACGTGGAGCACGCGATGGTCGTGGGGGTCCCGAGCCTGGACGACGCCGGCGAACCGCGGATGACGGCCGGGCTCGGCCGGCCGCTGATCCTCGCCACGATGGACCGCGCCGACGCCATGCGGATCCTGGCGGAGGGTCGGCCGGCCCAGCCGATCGGCCTGGCGGTGACGATGGTTGCCGGCGTGCTGTTGATCGTCATCGGGCTGGCGTGGACACTGGTCGGCTCACTGGCGTGACGAACAGGATCGGGCGCAGCTTCACCCTGCTGCGACGCGCCGCCGAGTCGCTGGCGTGGCTCGCGCTGACACTTCCGTTGCTGGCGGCATCGCCGAGTCCGACAGGGGCGCCCGGTGGCGACCCCCGGAGCTCCGGGCAGGGTCCCGGGCTGGTCGGTACCCCGCTGGTTGCCGTGCTGGCGGTCCTCGCGATAGGCGTCGGGGCGCTCGTGCTGACGCTTGCGTATATCCGGCTGACGGCGAGACGACCCCGCTGACCCAATAGGACGTTCGTCTTATTGGCAAGAACTGTGAGATCGCTAGGCTCCACACGTCGACTTCACATTTCCTCCAGTGGATATGCCAGGCAGTCTCCAGTCACGACCCATCGATGCCACCCTGTCGGTCACCAAGGCCGCCAGGTTGCTCGGCGTGCATCCGAACACGATCCGGACCTGGAGCGACGCCGGCCGGTTGCGCTACTTCCGGATCAACGCACGAGGCGATCGCCGCTATCGACTCGGCGACCTGCAGCGGTTCCTTGCAGCCGCGGAGCCGCATGGCAATGGGTCACCGAATGGTGGGGGCATCGCCACCGCGCCATCGAGACGACCCGCGACCCTCCCCGGGCAATCCGATCCGGCGCTGGCCTCCGGCCCGGCCCGGCCCGACGTCCCGGTCGATCCGCTCGACGCTGAGCGCCACCACATGGACCTCGCCGTCGTGTCGGCGATCTCGCACCTCGGCTCGTCGGTCGACGGATCGTCCGGCGCTCTCGCAGCCGCGGCACAGGTCGTTCGCAACGCGTACGGACATCACCTGGTCGCCCTATGGCAGGTGCGGAACGACCGCCTGATCCTCGCTGGGGTCGCGTCGGGGGAGGCCAACGAAGCCGCCCGTCTGACCGACCTGCCGCGCCACTTCGGGATCCTTGGCAGCGCGCTCGATGCCGACGCCCGACGACAGCGCCGGCCCCGCGACCAGCGTGTCGGCTCGGCCGTCGTCATTGCGCCGGCAGACGCCGTCGTCGACACACCGCTGCCCGTCCTCGCCGACGGACGGCCGGAACTCGCCATCGCGATCCCGGGCAACGACGCCCCGTGGGGTGTCCTGCTGATCGTCGGCGACGGCCAGGGTGCGCTGAGCCCACGGGACGTCGAAGGGGCACGAGTCGTCGCCGACGCGCTCGGGTCTCTCATCCAGTCGACCACGCGGGCCGACGAGATCCAGCACCTGCGCCATCGCGCCGAGGCGCTCCGCCGCGTGGCGAGCGACATCGGCAGCCGGCTCGACCTCGACCGGATCCTCTCCGGGCTGGTCGACCACGCGATGGTCCTGTTCAGCGGGGACCGGGCCGCCGTCTTCCTCCACGGATCGGACGGTCACGTGACGGCGGAGGTCAGCCGTGGCCTGTCCCCCGAATACCTGAACAGCGTCCGCGACCTGCCGGCGCGTTCGCTGCTGGCCGCCGCGGTCGCCGCCCGGACGCCCCTCTTCTCCGTCGGGTACCGGAACGATCCACGCGGAGCCGGGATCCGCGCCGCCGTCGTCCAGGAAGGGTTCGACACGTTGTGCACGGCGCCCCTCGTCGACGGCGACAACGTGCTCGGCCGGCTCAACGTCTACCACGACCAGCCGCATCCGTGGACCGAGTCGGAGCTCGAGACCATCGAGGCGCTCGCCACGCAGGCGAGCATGGCCATCCGCGCGGCCCAGGACTACGAACGGATGGCGAACTGGGCGGCCCAGCTCCAATCGATCCAGCAGCTCGGCGCGCGGCTCAATCGCCTGTCGACCGTGACCGAGATCGGCCAGGCCATCGCGACCGAGCTCCGCCAGCTGATCGACTACCACAACGCCCGCGTCTACCGTCTCGTGGGCCAGGAGCTGATCCCGGTCGCGATGCAGGGCCAGGTCGGCGAGTACGTGGACGAGACACCGGACCAGTTGCGCGTGACGATCGGCGAAGGCATCACCGGGTGGGTCGCCGCCAACCGCGTGGCCCAGAACCTCGCCAACGCGGCCACGGACCCACGGGCGAGCACGATCCCGGGCACCGAGGACGATCTCGACGAATCGATGCTGCTCGCGCCGATGCTGTTCGACGACCAGGTGCTGGGCGTGCTGGTCCTCTCCAAGCTCGGTCTCAACAGATTCACCGACGACGACCTGCGACTGCTGGTGATCTACGCGAGCTTTGCCGCCCAGGCGATGGCCAATGCGGACACGACCGAGCGGCTGCGCCACCAGAGCCTGGCCCTCGAACGACAGCTGCGGAGCCAGCGGGAGCTCCTGCAGATCACGGAATCGCTCCTGACCACGCTCGATCCGCGGGCCGTCCTCGACAGCATCACCGAGCGGCTGGAGCGGCTCATCAGCTCGGACAACATCGCCATCGAGGTGGTCGACCCGGCGACGGGGCTGCTGACCCCGTTGGCGGCGCGCGGCGTGCATGCCGCGTTCTTCATGGAACCCTGGGAACCCGGCGAGACCGGCGTCGCGACCTGGGTCCTGGAGAACGACGAGCCGGTCTACATCCGCGACGAACGCGACGATCCCCGCGTCAACCATCGCGACGACGGGCCGGCCGAGGGGAGCCTGATCGTGGTGCCGCTCCGCAGCCGCGGTGGCGCGATCGGCGTGCTGACGATCGAACGACTGGGCGTCGGGAACACGTTCTCCTTCGATGAGTTCGAGCTGGTCCAGCTGTTCGCCGCCCAGGTCTCCATCGCCCTGCAGAACGCGGAGGTGTTCCAGGCGGTCCAGGTCAGGGCGCGCACCGACGGTCTGACCGGCCTGCTCAACCACGCCACGTTCGAGGAGTGGCTCGAGCGGATCGTCAAGGAGGGCGCGCCGTTCAGCATGATCATGCTGGACCTCGACAACTTCCGCGACGTGAACAACGGCCGGGGCCACCAGGCCGGCGACGAGCTCCTGCGGAGCATCGCGGCGGGGCTCGTCCGAGCCGGCCGCGACACCGACCTCGTGTTCCGGTACGGCGGCGACGAGTTCGCGTTCCTCCTCCCGCATACGGACGGGGCGGGCGCGCTGCTGGCGGCCGAGCGGGCGCGGCACGCCGTGCACGCCACGGACCCGGCGGTGAGCGCATCGGTCGGTGTCGCGACGTTCCCGCTCGACGGCACGACGCCGGGCGGGATCCTGCTGGCCGCGGACCGGGCCTGTTTCGTGGCCAAGCGGCAGGGTCGCAACCGGGTCGCCACGGCGGCCGACGGGCTTGCCCTCGCGGCGGAGTTCTCGCTCAAGGATCCGACACCCGTGGACTCGACGGTGGCACCGGACCCCGCCTGATCCGTTTGGGACAGGGCAGGGCCGCGAGGGACAGACCTGGGCCGCACGGGCGCCGGCCGTCACCGATTCGCGCCTCGAACCGTCACCATCGGGCCATGCGCCTGCAGAGGATCGGTCTGAGCGCCGTCGTGATCGTCGCAGCGGCGTGCGTCCCGACACCGACCGGACGGTCCGACGGCCCGTCCGCGCCGGCAAGCCCAAGCACCACGAATTCAGGCCCCGCCACATCTCCCCCGAACGTCGGCCCGACCGCGTCGCCGTCGTTCATCCGCCCGACACCCAACCCGAGCCCAACCTTCCTGATCTACGAGGTCAGGCCCGGCGACTCGCTGACGTCGATCGCGCGACTGTTCGGGACGACGGCCCGCAGCATCGCCTACTGGAACCGGGCCCGGTATCCCTCACTGGACCCCGACTCGTCAACCTACGAGCCGAACCGGATCGTGGTCGGGTGGACGCTGCAACTCGTCCCGACGGCGGTCGTCGACGAGGAGGACCTCCCCGACCCGACACCACCGCCGACGCCGGAACCACAGCCGTCGCCCTCGTTGTCCGGTCCTGGCGCCAGCCCGTCCTGAGCTCGACGGGTAAGGTGACGAAATGAACCGATCGGGAACCGCAGCACCACGGATCGTCGTGACGGTTGCCGTGACGGCCGACAAGCTCGATCCGGAGATCTCGCGACGCAAGAACGAGCTGTACGCGGCAAGCGTGGTCCGTCAGGGCGCGGACGCCATCGTGCTCGATGAGCGGGCGACGGCAGCCGAGCGCTCGGGCGCATTCGAAGCCATGGACGGCCTCCTGCTGAGCGGCGGCGCCGACGTCGACCCGGCGCGGTTCGGACGCGGTCGACAGGGCGCAGTCGATGTCGAACCGGGTCGCGATGCCCTCGAGGCTGCCGCCTGGGACGCCGCACAGGCACGCGGCCTGCCCGTCTTCGGCATCTGCCGCGGGTTCCAGGCGATCAACGTCTTCTCGGGTGGGAGGCTCCTCCAGCACGTCGACGGGCACAGCGGCAAGTCCTGGGGCCACGGTCCGGCGGCGACGCACCCGCTGCGCGTGGCGCCTGGCACACGACTCGCCCGAATCCTCTTCCCGACCAACGCCCGTGGCGGCGTCCTGCAGGTGAACTCATATCACCACCAGGGGGTCCGGGCAGAGGACCTGGCGCCCGGTCTCGTCGCCAGCGCATGGGCGAGCAGCCCGTCGGGCGACCTGGTCGAAGGGCTCGAGGCCGCCGACGGCCGGTTCGTGATGGCGGTCCAGGCACACCCGGAGCGAACCGAATCGATGCCGCCGGCGTTCGAGCGCCTCTTCGCGGTCTTCGTCGACGCCGCACGAGGGCCAGTCGACCGGCGCTGATCGTCAGGCCGGTGCGGACGCCCGAGACGGCTCAGGTGCCGGCCAGATCGATCAGGAACTGCGGCGTCCACAGGTGCGACACCAGGCCACCGAAGCCGGCGATCGTCACCGCGACGAACAGCACCAGGAAGAAGCCGATGACGAGCCAGTCCGCGCGGTCGTATGCGAGTCGTTTCAGCCACGAACGTTTGCCTGTGCCAAAGGCACGCAGGTCCATGGCGTCGATCGTGTCCTCGGCTCCGGCCACGGCGTTGACGATCGTCGGGACGAGAACGGGAACGGACTTCCTGAGACGGGCGAACAACCCGCCCTTGCCCTTCGAGCTGTCGAAGCCGCGGATCTTCTGGGCGTCCATCGTCGTTTGCAGGTCGGCCCCGAGCGAGGGCAGGAAGCGGAAGGTCAGGTCGATCGCGAACGCGAACTTGTCGGGGACGCCGAGGCGTCGGAAGGCGACACCGAAGTCGTTCGGCGCGATGGCGAAGGCCACCGGGAACCCGATCGTGGCCATCGCGAGGTAGCGGAAGAAGAGCGTGATCGCGAGGGTGATCGACTCGGCCGACATCGGCGTGCCGAGCAGCGGCACGTGGAAGAGCACATGGGCCCGTTCGATGGAGACCTCGGGCGTCTGGCCGCCACCGAGCAGGGCGTTCACGACGACCAATGTGCCGATGAACCAGAAGGAAACGATCCAGTTGCGCTTGATGTGGCGCCACGGGATGTTCGCCAGCCGGTAGTAGGCCACCGCGATCAGGAGCAACAGCAGGACGAACCGGAGGTCCCACACCTGAAGGACGGTGAAGATGAAGATCGCGACGATGACGATCAGGACGCGGGGATCGCGGCGCGCTAGCCACGACCCCCGGCCCAGATACCGAGGGGTAACGTTCAAGGTGTACCCCTCGGCTCGAACCTATCTGCCAAGCTGGGCTTTGACCGGCTCCCAGGCGTAGACGAGGATCGGCACGAGGATCACCGTCGCAATCACGTCCGCAACGACGACCGTGAAGTAGAACGACGTGACGCCGCCGACCGTGTTGCCGGACTGGATGATCAGGTCGGTGAACGTGAACAGGAATCCGATCACGACGGCGATCGTGCCGGCGACGGCTCCGCCGATGGCGCGCTCACGCAGGCTGCCGTTGGTCCAGCGCGAGAGGTACAGCGGCGCGAGGCCCGCGAGCAGGCCGACGAGACCGTTGGCGATGCTCCAGTTCCAGGACGTCAGGGCGCCCCAGCCGGAGAGCTGGTCACCGATCGCATTGCCGACAAGGCCAACGAAGAACCCGACGATCGGGCCGAACGCGTAGCCGAAGAACGGCACGATCGCGAAGGCGGGCCGGACCGACACGGTCGTGCCCGGGACCGGGACCTGCGCGACCAGCAGGATGCCGTAGAGCGCCGCCCCGATGGCGGCATAGACGATGGTTCGCGACGTCACCTCCCAGAGGTTCGATCGTGAAATCGACATGGTGGACATTGATCCCTCCTACTCCAATTCCCCTCTCCAGAATCAATCAGGGAGTGTCGACGCCCGACCCTCCTTCCGCCCCGACCGGCGTGACGCGCTCGGACTGGGCAATCCGGTTCGCCAGCGACTCGGCATCGAGGAATGGGTCACCGGGTCCGCCCCAGCGCGTGTTCGCCTGCATCAACGTCGTCCGTGTCAGGTTGCAGGAAATCCAGCGCGCCTCGTCCACGATGACCTCTTTCGGGGGGCCGTCGGCAACGATCCGACCGTCCCTGAACAGCAGGATACGGTCCGCGTGCGTCAATGCAAGGTCTACGTCGTGCGTGATGAAGTAGACGCTTTCGAGTCCCGGGATCGCCAGGACCTCCCGCATGAACGCCTCGGCGGTCTGGTGATCCTGCCCGGCTGACGGTTCATCGAGGATCAGCGTGGCCGGCTCGAGCGCCAGCGCGATGGCCAGGGCGAGTCGTTTCTGCTGTCCGAACGACAGCGACAGCGGCGGGCGCTCGAGGATCCCTTCGAGGCCGTCGAGGGACGTCCGGCGGAGGCTGTCGGCGATCAAGGGCTCGATCGTGGCGGGGTCGCGCTGGAGGTTCGTCGGCCCGAAGGCCAGCTCCTCGCGGACCGTTCGGGCAAAGAGCATCTGGCTCGGGCTCTGGAAGACGTACCCAAAGACCGTCGCGAGGCTGGCCGTTCCACGCCCTTCGCTGTCGACGCCGTCGACCAGGATCCGCCCGGCCGTGACCGGGATCAGCTGCATCGCGGTCCGGAAGGCCGTCGTCTTGCCCGAGCCGTTCGGCCCAAGGATGGCCACCACCTCTCGCCTGCCAAGGCTGGCATCGACGCCGTGGAGGATGTGGTGGTCCGCGATCGACGCGTCGACGGCCTCGAACTTGAGGCGCGCCGGCTCGCCCGGGGCGCTCGGGGCGGCCGCCACGCTCGGGGCGTTCGCGACGACCGGGGCCGCCGGCGTCTCGGCGAGGTCGCCCGAGCGGGCGCGTTCGAGCACGACCTCGAACGGGAGCTTGACGGCACGCGGGTCGGCGATCCGCAGGAAGCCGTCGACCGGGCCGAGGTACCGGGTCTCCCCGGCATCGAGGTACAGCACGCGGTCCGGGCGAAGCGCCAGCGCCTCCTCGACCCGATGCTCGACGATCAGGACCGCGTTCCCCTTGTCCACCAGGTCGCGCAGGATCGACAGCAGCCGCGCGGCGCTGAGCGGGTCGAGGTTGGCCAATGGTTCGTCGACGACATAGAGCCTCGGGCGCATCATCAGGATGCCGGCCATCGCGAGCAGCTGGCGTTCGCCACCCGACAGGGCGGCGGTCTCGCGACCCAGCAACGGCTCGATGGCGGCCTGTTCCGCCACCACGCCGGATCAGGTCCAGGATCTCCTCGCGGGGGACGCCCAGGTTCTCCGGTCCGAACGCCAGCTCCCCTTCGACGGTGGCGCCGACGATCTGCTTGGCCGGATCCTGGAGGACTGTCCCGACGCTGAGCGCGATGTCCCGCAGCTTCAGGTCCGTGATGGCGCGTCCGTCGAGGCGGACCGACCCGCCGAGCTCCCCCGGGTAGGCGTGCGGGATGAGCCCGTTGATGGCACGGATGAGCGTGCTCTTGCCGCAACCCGACGGGCCGGCCACCAGCAGCACGTCGCCGGGCTCGATCGTCAGGGAGACATCACGGATGGCCGGTTCGCGTGGCGCGACGGTAGCGGAAGGTGAGCCCATCGACGGCGACGAGCGGCGGCGTATCGGTCATCGTCGGGAGGAGTGGTCAGGCGGGACGGATACGGACCGGCCGGTCGAGGGTGAGCCCGAGGCGCCGGGCGGTGTCACCCTGGTTGTCGGCCAGCGCCAGGTGGCCCTCCGAGTCGCTGTACAGGAGCGAAGCGCCGACGGGGACGTCGCCAAAGGTTCGAGCCCACACCGTCCGCTCCTCGACCGCCGGGGCGCCCTCATGAGCGGGGAACTCCACGACGACGGGCCGGCCTGGGGTGAGCGGGCCGATCGCCGCCTCGAGATCGGCCGGAACGCCGGCGATCGTGAGGTTGCCGTAGATCAGCACGTGGACGATGACCGATTCGAGCACCCCGTCGCCGATCGTCGGGCGCACCCCGGGCAGGCGCACGAGCCGTTCCACGGGAACCGTCGGTCCGACCGATTCGAACGGAACGCCCGAAGCGAGATGACCGGCCATCGGAGAGAAGATGTCGCGCCCGTGGAAGCTGCTCGAGATCGTGTCGAGCATCAGCGCGCGGTTCTCGAGCGAGCGCGCTTCGACGATCCCACCGAGCGCGTCCCCCGCGGCCATCAGCAGCCCGTTGTCAGGCCCGATCAGGATGTCACCCCGAGCCGCGCGGAGCCCGACAGCCAGCCGGTCCGTCCCGACCCCCGGATCGACCACGGCGACGTGGATCCCGACCGGCATGTACGGCAGGGCGAAGACCAGGGTGCCCGCCCCCTCGCGGATCGAGTAGCGGGGGACCTGATGCGAGATGTCGATGATGTTGGCGTCCGGGCAGAACCGGAACATCACGGCACGGCAGACGGCCGGCGCGGACGGACCGAAGTCAGTGGTGAACGAGATGACAGGGCGCATCCGCGGATGGTACCCGCGTCGCGGACGCCTCGGCCAGACATGCCGAAGCGGCGCCGGGAGGAGGATCGGCGCCGCTTCGGGTGAGAATGCTGACGGCGGGAGAGGGCACCGTCAGTGCGGAGAGAGGCAGGATCAGTGCGGGATGGTGTCGCCGTCGGTGTCGCCAAAGCGACCGGTCTGTCGCATCTGGCGAAGGAAGAGGAGCTTGTTCAGTTGAGGGAGCGTCCAGTGCAGGTCCGCGGTCGGGAGCCCGTACAGGAATGCTGTCAGGTTGGCCGCTTCATCGGGCGACATGCCCTTCATCTGGAGCAGGCGCCAGACCGACCTGGGTGACGGCGCCGTTGGCGTCGCCGGCGTCGCTGCCTGGGCTGGGTTGGCCATCGTGATGGTGGAGTCGGTACCAGGTCCGGCCGCGGAACCCGCCGCGACCAACGCCGGTGGCGAGTCGTGGCGAGATGAGTGCCCGCGATCCCGTGATCCGTGATGCGCCTGGCCGGCCATGTGTCACCTGGTTCCTCGGTCCCTTGTTCCCGCCCCCGGTCGATACCGGTTGGGTGCGGTATCCGCATGCTCTGACTCGGCCGAGATGGCGGCGATGACCCGGCCGTCCTACATTCCCAGGTACTTGCGTGGTACCCCGATTGGGACCATTTGGACCCGTCCATGTCGAGCCCTGCGAGTTCTGCGCTCGCCGTTTTCGGCGCTCGATAGACTCCCGGGGTGCGAGTCCGCAACTTCGAGCTCCGACTCATCGGCACCGCGCTGGTCGCATGCTGGACGGTGACCGGCGCCCTGATCCTCCTGACGTATCGCCCGGGCGGTCCGTTCGATCTCGTGGTGGGCCTCACCTCGCTCGGGCCGATCGTCATCGCCCTGAGCAGCGTCGTGTGGCCGCCGCTCGCGCGCGGCGACCGTGCCTTCCCGACGATCGTGTGGCTCGGCATCGCCGGTCTCCTGTTCCTCGTGCCCTCGATCGTCGGCGTGGTCGACCAGCTCCAGGCGTTCGGCTCGCAGACGCTGCTGCCCTCGATCGAGGCGGTCTATCCATGGCTGATTGCCCTCGCGGCCACCAGCCTGTTTGCGGGGATCGGCGTCGCGCGGCGGATCCAGGGCGGTTCGGCCATCCGCCGCCGTCGCCTCGTGACCGGCGTCGCGATTGCCGCCGTGGCGACCATCCTTTCGGGCGGTGCCTTCGGGGCCGTGGCGATCGCCAACGATGTCGCCCTGCGCGACAAGACGGTCGCCGCGTCGCGGTTCGGACCGACCAGCGGGGCCGACCAACCGCCGCTGTGCGACGCGCCGCTCGCGATCGGATCGACAGCGCGGCTGCACCTGGAGCTGGCCGGGACCGCGGACCTGCGGACGATCGGATCGGTCGATCTGTCCGGCGTCCGCGTCGCCCGCGATTTCCGCTGGCTGGCCTACGTCGCGACCAACCGACAGCTCGGCGAGTACGGTGCGGCGCGCCTCGGCGACCGGGCCTGGGCGCGGACGCCCGCGCTCGGTTGGAGACCGGTCGACCTGGCCGACATCGCCTTCGACACGCTTGACGCCCAGGCCCTCGCCACGGCGCTCGTCCCCGATTACCGATCCACCGCGGAGGATCGTGGGGTGGAGGTGCTCGAAGGCGCGCGAGCGCGGCGCTGCCGGGTCGCGGTCGACGGCGAACGGTTCGAAGCGGCCTTTCCGCAGGTCCGCTGGCTGATCGGTTCGGCCGATCTCGACCGCTGGCGTGGCCAGGTCGACTACTGGGTCTTCCTCGACGGCCAGGTCGGCCAGATCGCCGGGTCCGTCAACGGCGAGGCGGCGGGGATCGTCGCCGACGCCCTGCAGGGAACGGTCGAGGTCCGGCTGACCGCCACGGAGCGCGGCCACAGCATGGTCGTCTATCCTCCGACCAGATGACGTTGGACGACGACCGGGGGCGCTACTCCACGAAGCGCGACCGGCTCGCTCGGATGACCAGGCTCGTCTCCATCCTCCAGGCCCATCCCGATGGCATCCGCACGGCCGACATCGCGGAACGGGTGGGCATGTCGGTCCGGACGGTGTACCGGGACCTGCGCGCAATCGACGAGGAAATCGGCGTCCCCGTCTGGGCCGAAGGGGGTCGCTGGGGGATCGACCAGGAAAAGGCCTTCCTCCCGCCGTTGAAGCTCACCCAGGGCGAGGCGATGGCCGTCGTCCTGTCCGCCCGCCTGATGGTCCGCTACGCCGACAAGTACGACCCGGACCTGGCCGCGGCGTTCGAGAAGCTCGAGCAGGGCCTGCCACCGGCACTCGCTGAGCACGTCGAGCGGACGCTTGACGTGCTCTCGAAGGCACCGCGCGACGAGCAGTTCAGCACGAACGTCCGCCTCCTCACGCGGGCCTGGGCGGAGCGACGGGTCGTCGTCATCGACTACGAGCCTGCGCCATACGACAGCGGATCCGCGCCACGCCGGGCGACCGTCCGGCCGTACCTCCTCGAGCCCTCGCTCCAGACCCACGCCCTCTACCTGATCGGGTATGACGAGGACCGGAAGGGTCTGCGCACGTTCAAGATCGAGCGGATCCGCACGGCCGCCCTGACGCCGCGCACCTTCGAGCCGCCCGACCCGGCTGACACAACCACGTCGTTGCGCGCGGCGTGGGACATCATCGCCGACCAGGAACCGGTGGACGTCGTGCTACGCTTTGCCCCTCGGGTTGCGTCCCGGGTCCTCGAAGCGACCTGGCACCCCACGCAGTCCGTGGCTACCGACGCGGATGGCTCGCTCCGCTGGCGGGCAACCGTGTCAGGCACCATCGAGATCCGCCTGTGGATCCTGGCCTGGGGCGACGACGTTGAGGTCCTCGAGCCACGATCACTGCGAACGGATGTCGCCGCGACCCTCGCCCGAGCCGTCAACCGCTACGAGGACCGCCGATGAAGCCGCTCAGCCTTGGCGTTGCCCTGCTCATCTTGCTCACCGTCGTCCCGGTCGCATCCGCGTCCACCGCGACCGACGCGGAGAGACAGATCATGGCGTCGGTCAATCGCGCTCGCGCCGACCGGGGACTCGTCCCGTTGCGTTCGGACTACCGCCTCTGGATCCTGGCCGATGAGCGCGCGACGGCCATGGCCAACGCGCAGATCCTGAGCCACGGGATCGGTGGCTCGTTGTCGGCGACCCTGACCGGGCGGGCGATCCACTGGTACGGCCACGGCGAGGTGATCGCCTGGACATCGGCATCGCGGGCCTCGTCGCCGGACGAGCTTTTCAGGATGTGGGCGACCAGCCCCTCGCATTGGGCGTTGCTGACGAGCTCGTCGTTCAACTACCTGGGGATCGGGCTGGCCTATACGAGCTCCGGCCTGACCTATGGTGCGATCGTGCTGACGGAATCGAAGGACCGAACCGGCGCGCGCGCCTACATGCGGGATGCGTCCGTATCGGGCAATGACGTCCGCTGGACCTGGCGCGGTTCGGATCCTCCGATGCAGACCCACACGGCCGGGTTCCGGGATTTCGCCGTCCAGCAGCGCGTCGACGACGGCGCGTGGGACACGGTCACGAGCGCGACGACCGCCACCAGCCGAACCGCGTCCAACCGTCCCGGCGGCCACTGGTACGGCCTGCGGGTGCGCGCGCGAGACCGGGCCGGCAACGTGGGTCCGTGGTCGGCCGAGCTTCGCGTCTGGGTGCCATGACTCCGTGATCCCACGGCACCCGTTCCGGGCGGTCAACCTGATCAGCGACCCGATCCACGGGTACGTGGAGTTGACCAAACGGCTGGAGCGGGCCGAGTCGGGGGCCGCCGGGCTGCCCGACGAAGACGTCGCCGAGGAGGACCTGCTCGACACGGCATGGCTCCAGCGGCTGCGCCGGATCAGCCAGCTCCAGAGCGCCCGATGGGTCTTTCCGACGGCGGAGCACTCCCGGTTCACGCACGGACTCGGGGTCATGCATGAAGCCGGGCTTTGGGCGCGATCGCTGTATCCGAGCCTGCGGCGCAGCGTGCTGGAGGCTGGCGAACCAGCGCCCTCAGAGGGTCTCGCGGTGGAGACCCTGCGGATGGCCGGGCTCCTCCACGACGTCGGGCACGGGCCGTTCGCCCACTTCTTCGACGACCACGTCCTGGCGGCGTTCGAGGCCCCGGCCGATCCGCGGCGTGATGCCGGCAAGCGGTTGACCCACGAGGACCTGTCGCAACGGATCATCGAGGACGAGCTGGGACCCCTGATCCTCGGTCTTCGCCGTGCCCCCGGCGCGGACCCGGAACGGGACGCCTTCGCCGGTGACGAACGCGTCGATCCGGCATGGGTCTCCTACCTGATCGCCAAGCCCGCGCTTCAGGATCCAGCCATGCCCCTCTGGGTGCGGTGGCTCCAACCGTTGCTGTCGGGCGTCTTTACCGTCGACAACCTCGACTACGTCCGCCGCGATGCGTACCTGACCGGCGTGGCCGTGGGACCGGTTGACGTTGAGCGGCTGCGACGCTACGCCTTCATCTCCGAACGCGGCCTGACCATCTATGAGCCGGGCCTGGCGGCGCTCGAGATGTTCCTCACGGCGCGGCGGTTCATGTACCAGCAGGTGTACTTCCATCGGACCGTCCGCGCGATCGACCTCGACCTGGCCGAGGTGTTCGGGGTGTCAGTGCGGGCGATCTTCGGTGATGGCTCGCCGGCCACCCGGCTGGCGGCCTACGCGGATCTCGACGAATACGCCCTGCTCCACCAGGCCGCGCGCTGGGCACGCGGCGAGGATGTCGACGGCGGCAAGGGCGGTGGATCAGCCACGGCCGGTGATCACCGGGTGCCGGCCGACGTCGCCGAAGCATGGCGGGCGATCCTTCTTCGGCGGCCGAGCTGGCGCTCGGAGGCCGAGATCCGGGCCGAGTACGAATCTGGCGATGAGCCGCACGACCTGATCCGCGGCCTGGGTGCCGCGGAACCGGGCCGGGTGGCGATCGACCTGGCGATCGTCGATGCGCGCCCAGCCGACACGGCGCGGGGCGCGACGCCGCGGCTGGCCATCGAGATGCGGGACGGATCGGCCGGGCCATCGCTCGCTGAGGCGCTCGGACGGTTGCCCGGGTATGCCCTGATCGGCCGTCGGTACCGCCGGGCGAGCTGAGCCGGGCCGGGCTGAGCCGGGCGAGCCGGACGCGAAGCCTAGTGGCGCGCGGGCTCCGGGGTGGGGCTCGACTCCGTAGCCGATGACGGCACCGGCGTGGGCGTGGCTCGCGCCGACGCCTGCTCCGGCAGGACCGATTGCGGATCGATCCTGGCGAGCTGCCAACGCGGCAGCAGCATCCGCTCCGCGACGTCGGGGTCGATCCCGAACACCGACGTCTCGGCTGGACTGAACAATCCGTAGTGGAGATGGCAGCCCGACGCGCGTCCGGTCATCCCTTCGTGCCCCACCAGGTCCCCGGCGACAACGACGTCGCCCTTCTTGACGGTCGCCTCGGAGAGGTGGGCGTAGATGCTGCGGTAGCCGTTCCGATCGTCGACCACGACGACGATCGGCAGCGTGGACCAGAGGCCCTTGGTCTCGAGGCGGTCGAGGTACGGCTGGAGGTCCCCCAACCAACCCATCTGCGCGTCGTATCGCCGACCCGCTGCGAGGACGACCCCGCTGTGCGCCGCCACCACCCGATCGCCACAGAACGTCGCCAGGTCCAGGCCGTCGTGGAAGGGCTTGCCGTCGACGACGCGCGATCCCCAGGCCGAGGGACCGAATGGCAGGGTGACCCGGCCGTTGGGCAACGGGGATTGGTAGCCGCGCAACGATTTCGGTGACGGCGGACCGACCACGAACGCGCGGAGTGCCTGCCTTTCCACAGAGCGCTCCGTGTGCTCGTCGGGTCGCCATTGGGCACCCGGTG
The DNA here is from genome assembly GCA_963809045.1 of uncultured Chloroflexia bacterium. Taxonomy (GTDB): domain Bacteria; phylum Chloroflexota; class Limnocylindria; order Limnocylindrales; family CSP1-4; genus SPCO01. The sequence continues at coordinate 478,044 of CAWEHW010000004.1, read as the reverse complement.
CGACGACCAGTGGCGGTTCGGTCCGTTCCGGGACGGCATTCGCCGCCTGGACGTCGTTCGGCGCCAGCGGGCCCCCCTGGATGCCGCTGACAGCTCCCGCCGGGGCCGGCAGGAGCGCCGGTACAGCGACGACGTAACCGAGGGTCGCCAGCGCCATCGCACCCAACGTCGCAGGCACGAGCAGGCGGGAATGTCCGTGGCGGCGCCTGTGACGGGGCACGACCGATATGTACCACCGGCGCTGCCGGTCGTGCAAGGCGAGTGGAAATAGTTGCATCAACCCGGTCGAATGCGCAAAACTTGCAGCATGAACCGCCGTCTCTTCTCGGACGAGTCCAAGAAGAAGCTCTGGCGGCCCAGCCGGGAGGCACGGGCCCTGGGGCTCTGACCGGCACGTCATCGACGGATCGGGGCCTCCAGGGAACGGAGGCTCCAGGGGCCGCGGCACCAAATCGTGGTGACCGCGGTTTTTCTATGCCCTGACCTCCGGCACTGGCGGCCCTCAAGGAACGCGAGGGTTGCTCACATGACACGAACGGTCATCCTCGGCGACGGCGCGCTGGGTCGCGCGATCGAGGCCGCCCTGATCGCCAGGTCCGGCGCCGGCCAGGGCGACGACGTTGCGGTTCTCGGGCGCCCGGAAGCGGGCCGACATGACCCGTCACAACTCGAGAGCGTTCACCTGCTCATCGAGGCATCGCGAGCGGATGCCGTGGTGCCCAACCTCGTGGCGGGACTCGAGGCCGGCGCGCGACTCGTGATCATCGCGACGACGGGCTGGCACGAGGATCGTGCCAGGGTGGAGTCCCTGCTCCTCGAATACGGCGCCGCGGCCGTCGTCGCGTCGAACTTCAGCCTCGGGGTTGCGCTCTTCGGACGCCTGGTCGAGAGGGCGGTCGGGCTGTTCGGCTCGCTCGAGGCGTTCGACCCGTACCTCCTCGAATGGCATCGACGCGCCAAGCGAGATCGCCCGTCCGGGACGGCGCTCGACCTGGGACGGCGCATCGTGGCCGGCCATCCGCGGCTGGCCACGACCGACGACCTCGAAGTCGTGTCGATCCGTGCCGGCGCGTCACCCGGGATGCACCTGGTCGGGTTCGATGCGGCCGGCGAGACCGTCGAGCTCCGGCTGACGGCCCGTGACCGCTCCGCGTACGCCGCGGGGATCCTCGCGGCCGCCGACTGGCTGCACGGTGGCCCGCGCGAACCGGGTCTCCACCCCTTCGATCCGATCGTCGACGAGCTGATCGCTCGCAATCCCATCGCTGCCTGAAAGGAGCTTCTCGTGTCTCGATCCCTTCCAATGCTTCGCGGTGCGTTTACCGCGCTGGTCACGCCGTTCACGACCGAGGGCACCCTGGACGAGCCGGCGTTCCGGCGCCTCGTCCGCTGGCAGGTCCTCGCTGGCATCGACGGTCTCGTGCCCTGCGGCACCACCGGCGAGTCCCCGACCCTGACCGTCGCCGAACGGGAACGGCTGATCGAAGCCACCGTGGAGGTCGTCCAGGAGCGGGCGTCGCGCGACCGCGTGCGGGTCGTCGCCGGCACGGGGACGAACGACACGGCGGCAACGATCGCGGCCACGCGTCGGGCCGCCGCGCTGGGCGCGGATGCGGCGCTCGTGGTGGCGCCGTACTACAACCGCCCGGACAGCCGGATGCTGGAAGCGCACTTCCGCGCCGTCGCCGAGGAGGGCGACCTGCCGATCGTGGTCTACAACGTTCCCGCACGGACGGGCACGAACGTCGACGCGGACACCTTCCTGAGGCTCGCCGACCATCCGCGCGTGATCGCGGTCAAGGAAGCCAGCGGCAACCTCGACCAGATCGCGCGCATCTGCCGTGACCGGCCGCGCGACGTGGCGGTCCTGGCCGGCGACGACGCGTGGACGCTGCCGATCCTCGCCATGGGTGGCGACGGCGTGGTGTCGGTGGCCTCCAACGAGGTTCCCGGGGAGCTGGTCGCGCTGTGCGCGGCGGCGCGCGCCGGGGACTGGGATGCGGCGCGGCGGATCCACGAACGCTGGCTGTCGCTGTTCCAGGGCAACTTCCGCGGCGGCCCCAACCCGGTGCCGGTCAAGGCCGCCATGATGCTGATGGGCCTCCTCGAGACCGATACGGTTCGCGCCCCGCTGCTCTCGATCGATCCAGACGGCCGGGCGGCGATGGCGGTCACGCTGCGCGGCCTGGGCCTTCTCGAGTCGACCGGGGGACGGATCGTGCCGCGCCCCGCCCGCGAGGCCGTGGCATGACCGCCCGGCTGGAAACGGAGGCACGGTTCGTCGCGGCCGAGCGTCCACCTCGGCTACCGGCGACCGCTCTCGACCCGTCGACCGTCCTCGCCGATCTCGAGGTCGGTCGGATCCGGGCCGCCGAGCCGGACGCGGCCGCTCCGGACGGCTGGCGAGTGCGATTCGAGGTCAAGACGGCGATCCTCGCCTGTTTCGCCGACCGCACGACGGTCGACTGGACCGTGGGGCCACTGACCTTCCGGGACCGCGCCGCGGTGCCGCCGCGGGCCGACCTCGAAGGCGGCCCGTGGCGGATCGTCCCGGGCGGTTCGGCGGTTCGGCGGGGAGCATTCCTTGGCTCCGACGTCGTCGTGATGCCGCCGTCCTACGTCAACGTGGGCGCGTGGGTCGGCCCGCGATCGATGGTCGACTCGCACGTCCTGGTCGGGTCCTGTGCCCAGATCGGGGCGGACGTCCATCTCGCGGCGGGCGTCACGATCGGTGGGGTGCTCGAGCCACCGGCGGCCCGCCCGGTCATCGTCGAGGACGAGGCGTTCGTCGGCGCCGGCAGCGTCCTGCTCGAAGGCGTGCTCGTTGGGCGCGGAGCCGTTATCGGAGCCGGGGTCACCCTCACCGGGACGTCGCGGCTGTACGACCTCGTCCGCGGCGTGGTCCACCAGGGAACACTCGAGCGGCCGCTTGTCGTGCCGCCGGGTGGCGTCGTGGTGCCTGGGGCGCGGACGCTGGACGGGTCGTTTGCCCGGGATCACGGCCTCTCATCGTCCGTCGCCCTCCTCGTCAAGGACCGCGACGAGGGCACGTCCGCCCGGGTCGCGCTCGAACTGGCGCTCCGATGACGCTCGAGCTGGCCGAGCCGACCCGCCGCGGGCGACCGCCGTCCCGGAACGAGATCCTCCGGGCAGGGCGTCTCGGTGGGGTTGCGCCCGACGACCTGGCCGAGCGGTTCGGCACGCCCTTCTATGCCTACGACCTCGACGTCATCGAGCGCCAGGCGGCGGCCCTTCGCGCCGTCCTTCCGTCGGTCGTCGACGTCGCGTATGCGGTCAAGGCCAACCCGGCGCTCGCGGTCGTCGCCCACCTCGGGAGGCTGGGCCTCGGCGCCGACGTCGCCTCTGGTGGCGAGCTCGAGCTCGTTCGCCGAGCCGGGATCAGCCCGGCGCGAATCGTGATGACGGGTCCGGGCAAACGCGATGCCGAGCTCCGGGCCGCGGTCGAGCACGGCATCCGGGCCGTCACCGTCGAGTCTCCCGGCGAGCTGGCTCGCCTCGAGTCAATCGCGGCGGCTGCGGGTCGCGTGGTGCCGGTCATGCTTCGCGCCGCAGTGTCCGAGCACGCCCGGCTCGAGCGGGTCCGGCTCGTCGGCGACGATGGCGCGGGGAAGTTCGGGATGGATCCCGCGGACCTGCTCGAAGCAGCCGTCTCGGCTGGCCGGTCCCCCCACCTCGAGTTCCTGGGGCTCCACGCCTTCGGCGCGTCGAACGTCCTCGATGCCGGGGCGCTGCTCGACCATATCCGGGCCACCGTCCATGTCGCCCGCCGCCTCGCCCTCGCGGCCGGGACGACCCTTCGGCTCGTCGATGCCGGGGGCGGTCTCGGGATCCCGTATGAGGCCCACGAGGAATCGCTCGACCTTCGCAGGCTGGGTACGGGACTCACCCAGATCACCGAGGCGTGGGCCCAGGACCCGATGCTTGCCGGCGCGCGGCTGCTGCTGGAGCCCGGTCGCTTCCTGGTGGGCCAATCGGGCGCGTACGTCGCGAGGGTCGTCGATCGCAAGACGGTCAACGGCGCGACGGTGGTCATCCTCGATGGCGGCGTCCATCACGTCCTGCGCCCGGCCCTGGTCGGCCAGGAGCACCGAGTGCGGTCGTTGAGTGGTCGGTCGGATCCCGGCGGCCAGCCCAGGATGCAACCGGTGACCGTGGCCGGACCGCTCTGCTCCGGCCTGGACGTGTTCAGCCAGACGGCCGTGATGACGGTGCCGGAGGTTGGGGAGCTCGTGGCGATCCTCGATGTCGGTGCCTACGGGTTCACGGAGTCCATGCCGTTGTTCCTGTCGCACCCGATCCCGGCCGAGGTCGCCATCCGCGGCGGCTCGGCGGTCCTGATCCGGCCGCGGGTCGAACCCGCGTCCTGGCTTGCCGGCCAGGTGGATCCGGACTGGTAGCGCCGCCGCGGTATAGTCGGCCGATGACGCGTCCAAGACGGCCCGCACGAGGGGAACGCCCGGATCCGATGGCGTTCGAGCCGCTCGTGTTCCCGGTCCAGTCCGCCCATGAGATGCCGGATCCCGGCGGTCGCCGCGAGCGATGGACGGCGCTCCTGGCCGATGGCGGCCTGGTCCTCGCCGACGGCGCGATGGGCACGATGCTCTTCGCCGCGGGCCTCCAGTTTGGCGATCCCCCGGAGGTCTGGAACCTCAGCCATCCGGATGTCGTGCGGCGGATCCACCGGGCCTACCTCGAGGCGGGCTCCCGGATCCTGATGACGAACACCTTTGGCGGGAACCGGCTCCGCCTTGGGCTGCACAACCTGGAGAACCGGGTCGTTGAGCTCAACCAGACGGCCGCCTTGTTGCTGCGCGGTGAGGTCGATGCCGCGGGCGGCAGCGCGCTCGTGGCCGGCGACATCGGGCCGACCGGCGCGATCATGGAGCCGACCGGCACCCTCGCCTATGCCGACGCGGTCGACACGTTCGCCGAGCAGGCCACCGGTCTTGTCGCGGGTGGCGTGGACCTGATCTGGATCGAGACGATGTCGGACCTGATGGAGATCCGTGCCGCCATCGAAGGCGTCCGGGGGGTGGCGCCGGCGATCCCGCTGATCACGACGATGACCTTTGACACCCGGGGCCACACCATGATGGGTGTCTCGCCGGAGCAGGCCGTCGCGGCCCTGTCCGCGTGGGGCGCCGATGCGATCGGCGGCAACTGCGGGAATGGGCCGGACGAGCTGCTGGCCGTGATCGAGCGGATGCACGCCGCGGCCCCGGACGCCGTCCTCGTCGGGAAGTCCAACGCCGGCATGCCCGAGCTCATCGACATGCAAGCCGTGTATCGGTCCGACCCTGCGACGATGGCGCTGGCCGCTTCGGCCATGCTCGCGGCAGGCGCGACGATCATCGGCGGCTGCTGCGGCACGACACCCAGCCCATCTGGCGGCGATGGCGCGGCTGGCCGCCGATCGCGCATCGAGCGGAGCGCCCGGCTCGGCGGCCTAGGGCCTTCCCGGCGGCGGCTGCGCCGAGCGCGCTGCGTTCGCCGTCGACCACCACACCCAATGGCACGACCCGGCGTACCATAGGCAACGCCCGCCGCCGTCACCCAGCGACCCACGCGACTCAGCACGAGATCCATCCATGCCGAAGCCGCCGAGGCCCCTAGCCGCCCCGACCTTCGCTCTCGCGCTCATCCTGACGACCGCGCCGCTGGGCATCGTCAACCCCACGCCGACCAATGCCGCGGTCGTCAGCGCGTACACGTCCGCCAATCGCGAACCGGTGGCCCCCGGGGTCCAGTTCGACCAGGGACGGATCGTCACGAGCACCGGGAGCCAGGCGGTCAACATCGTCGAGGTCGAGATCGGCAATCCGGTCATCACCTTCGAGTCGGCCCTGTCGAATGGCCGGGTGGCCGGACTCGAGCGCACCAGCAGCCAGGCGCAGAACCACTCGGTGGACGGTCACCGAGTGGTGGCCGCCATCAACGGCGACGTGTGGGCCGGGTTCTCCAACGACATGGAGCACGCGCCCAACGGCCTCCATGTCGAGGCAGGAGAGTTGATCACGGCCGGACCGGCTGGGCGGCCGACGTTCGGTGTCGGGGCCGACGGCAGGCCGGTTATCGGGTCGCCCCTGGTCGCGGTCACGCTGACGACGAGCCTCGGGATCCAGCATGTCATCAACCGCGTCAACCAGCTGCGGCGTCCGGGCGAGGCGGTCCTATACACCTCACAATTCGGCAGCCGGACGAGCACCGCGGCCTCGGGCGTGGACATCCTGATCGGCGGCCTCGCCCTGCCGCTGCGCACGTCCGGAGGGTGGACCGGGATCGTGTCGCAGACCCGGCCCGCGGAAGGGGGCGGGCCGATCGATCCGGGTACGGTCGTCCTGACCGTGCCGGCGACATCCCCCCTCGTCGGGCTCATCCCCGGTGAGACCGTCAGCTTCGCATCCACGGTCACGGCCGGATGGGAGTCGATCCAGCACGCGGTCGGCGGACGGGAGTGGATCGTGCGCGACGGTGTCACGAGCATCTCGCCACGGCCCGCCAGTGCAGACGAGATCCACCCGCGCAGCGCGATCGGGATCACCGCCGACAACCGGCTCATTCTCGCGACGGTGGATGGACGCCAGCCCGGTTGGAGCGCCGGTGTTCGACTCCCCGAGCTCGCAGAGCTGATGTTGTCCCGTGGCGCAATCGTTGCCCTGAACCTGGACGGCGGCGGGTCGACCAGCCTCGCCATTCGCCGTGCCGGCACGAACGGCGCGGTCCTGGTCAACCGGCCATCCGATGGATCCGAGCGCGCGGTCACCAACAGCATCCAGGTCATCAGCAATGCACCGACCGGGCCGCTCGCGACATTGAACGTCCAACCCGGGACCCGCACGGTCTATCGAAACGCGGCGCTGGACTTCACGGCGAGTGGGATGGACTCGGCCTACAACCCGGTGCCGCTTGGCGGCGGCCAGTTGGCGTGGTCCGTCTCACCGGCGCTCGGAACGATCGATGCGGCCGGGCATTTCGTGGCGACAACGCCCGGCACGGGCCAGGTCATCGCGAGCGCCAACGGGGTGAGCGGCGCCGCGAACATCACCGTCCTGGTCGATGAAACCGCTCCGGTCGCCCAACCACCGAGGGTCACGCTGCCGGTCGGGCGCGCCCTTGCCTCCACCGTTCCGGTGTTGGTCGCCTGGAACGCGGCGAGCGACAGCGGTTCCGGAGTGGCGTCCTACGAGCTCCAGCGAAGCGTCGACGGAAAGGCGTGGGCAACGATGCCCAAGTCGTCACCGGCGTCGCGCAGCACCACCTTGTCCTTGCCGCGGAACCACACCTATCAGTTCCAGGTCCGCGCGGTCGACATGGCCGGGAACGTCGGCGCCTGGCGCCAGGCCGGCTCATTCAAGCTCGCCGTGACGCAGGAGTCGACCCGCGCGTTGACGTTCGTCAAGGGTACGTGGAGCCGGACGACGTCCCCGTCGTACGACGGCGGTGCCGCGCGGTCCACACGAACCACCGGTGGCATCGCTCGCTTCACCTTCACCGGGAACGGCGTGGCCTGGATCAGCGCGCGAAGCCCGGTCCGGGGCGCGGCCCAGGTCTACGTCAACGGGGTGTTCGCCGGCAACGTCGACACCTTCAGCTCGAGCACCGCCGCCCGGGTGATGGTCTTCAGCAAGACCTGGACAAGCTCGGGGCGCCGGACCGTGGAGATCCGCGTGGCGGGCTCCAACGGTCATCCAAGGATCGACCTCGACGCCTTCGTCGTCCTGACGCCGGTGTCGGGCGTCACGCCACCGACCTCCAACCCGACGCCAACACCTGCCCCGACGCCCCCGCCAGTCGCAACACCAACGCCGACGCCGACACCCACGCCCGGGCCGGCCGGAGAATCGGCGGTCCTGGTCGGAGCCGGTGACATCGCGTCATGCGGCCCGACCGGCGACACGGCGACGGCCAACATCATCAACGGCATAGCGGGAACGGTGTTCACGGCGGGCGACAACGCCTACGACGCAGGCAGCGACGCGGACTTTGCCGAATGCTACGACCCGACCTGGGGGCAGTTCGCCGACCGGACCTGGCCGTCCCCCGGGAACCACGAGTATCAAACGCCCGGTGCCCAGGGCTACCTGAACTACTTCGGGCCGCGCGCCCGGCCTGCGGGCACCAACTGGTACGCCTACGACCTGGGGACGTGGCGCATCTACTCGCTCGACTCGAACTGCTTCGTGGTGGGCTGCGAAGCCGGCGGGGCCCAGGAGCAGTGGCTCCGGGCGGACCTGGCAGCCAATCCACGAACGTGCGTTCTCGCCTATTGGCACCACCCGCGCTTCACCTCGGGCCAGCACGGCAACGACGGGGAGGTGGCGCCGTTCTGGGACGCCCTCTACCAGGCCGGTGCCGAAGTGGTCATCAACGGCCACGATCACAACTACGAACGGTTCGCGCCCCAGACGCCGGCAGCCGCGCCGGACCCGGCGGGTGGCATCCGGCAGTTCGTGGTCGGGACGGGTGGCGTCGGCCTGCGGAGCCTTGGCACGACCAAGGCCAACAGTGAGGTCCGCAACAGCTCGAGCAATGGCGTCATCAAGTTCACCCTCTCGGCCGGGAGCTACAGCTGGCAGTTCGTGCCAGTCGCGGGCAGGACATTCACGGATACGGGCAGCGGCACCTGCCACTGATAGGTGCCTGTAACGCGCCTGCAAGCCGAAGGCAACCTCTCGGGGTTGGTCGGTCCGGCCATCGCTGCGAAGATGGACGCTCCGCCGGGACCTAGCCAAGAGGGAGACCCATGTCCCAGTTTCTCCGTCGTGGCGCGGCGCTCATCGTTCTGACCGTCGTTGCTGCATCGCTGCTCATCGCAGCCGCCCTGCCGGTGTTTGCGGGCCAACCGAAGGTTGGAGTCTGCCACGAGACAGGCAGTGCCACGAACCCCGTCGTATTCATCCGGGTTGCTGCGCCAGCCGCGGCCGCGCACGCTCGCCACGGGGACCAGGTCGGCGTCACAGGTCTGGCCCAGTGCGGCGTGACCCCCACACCGACGCCGGTTCCAACGCCGACGCCGACTCCGAGTGCGACGCCTACTCCAACCCCGACCCCTACGCCTACCCGACCCCGCCAACCCCGACCCCTACGCCTACCCCGACCCCTACGCCTACTCCAACCCCGACCCCGACCCCTACGCCCACGCCGACCCCCACGCCGACCCCAACGCCGACGCCTACACCGACGCCGACACCGACCCCCACTCCCACGCCGACGCCGACACCGACCCCCACGCCAACTCCCGCGCCGACACCGACCCCCACTCCCACGCCAACGCCTACGCCGACACCCACACCAACCCCCACTCCAACGCCGACCGCCGACCGGCTGTCACTCGCGGCCGCATCGGGCGGCCCAGGTGCTGACGCGGCGCCCATTGGGGCAGGGATCATCGGCACTCTGATGCTCGGGATCCTGTTGTTCGGAGCCGTCAGGGCCGCTCGCCGAGCGTCCTGACCTCCAACCCTCGTCATACGGCGACGGGCGGGCGACGCGGTTTCATCCGCGGCGTCCGCCCGTAGCTCAGTGGATTAGAGCGACTGACTTCGGATTATCTGAACCCCACGGATGTAGGTTCGTTCCTGCGGGTGGGGTTCTTGCTGTCCAGTTATCCGCTGTTGTCACTGCCGCAATGAACGTCCACGTGATCGCGCACACGGCCCTTGAGGATCAAGGTCGTCATCGACCCGCCAGAGCGCGTTCGCTTTTAGTCGGCCCAAGCGCTAGGCACGACGAGAGCCGTTCGGCCGGTCGGGCCCGGCCTTAGTCTCCCGGGAATGGCGGGGGCTCCGGCCTATGTTGTTCGCGGGCCAAAGCGACCAACCGTTGGTACTCGTCGCGCAGTCTCGATGCCTCAGCTTGTAGCTCTTCCTCTTCATCACTGCGGGGCGTGATTGAGGCCAAGACGCGTTCGACAGCCCGCCACATCTCCAGGACTATCACTGCTTCGCGCTGGTAGGGCACGAGGACATGGTACGGCCCCCGTCGACCACCAACACTGCAGGGTCGGTGGATGATCCCTGATCGCGACGGGAAGCCGGCGGGGCCGTTCGCTCCAGTAGCGAGGAAATGGCAACGTGTCGGCGTCTCCCCCGGATATCAAGACGGCGGTCGCGACTAGCCCAAACGGCCACCGAAGCTGAAGCCTGAGCATGACCGCGTCGAGAGGACCGAAGCGGAGGCCCAGTGGGCGTACGCCGATGGCTTCGGGGTCCAACGGAGTAAGCTCCTTCGGACCCCTCGGACCTCTACTCCGAGCCTCAGCCTCGTGGAGGCGTGCTGGAGGGTCCGCTACCCCGGAGGCCGAAACCGCCGATCTTGCGGCGTGCGACCGGGATCCAGGCCACTCCCCCCGCCGCCTGAGCCAGGATTGCGGCGACGACCAGAAGACCCGGAACGGAAAGCGCCAAGCCGGGCACCGCCCAGAGGAACGCACCAAGGCTACCCAAGCTGGCTGCGGCCAAGCCGATGTCGCCCAAGTCGACTGGCTGTGTCGCGCTCCCCCCGATCGGTACCTTGAAATGCTCTTCGATCGTGGGCGGATCGGCAGGTGGGAGGGGCGCTCGCGGCGTCGTGGCCGGCCAGGGGGTTGGCGTCGGCGTCGGATCGGGTGTGGGGCTCGGGCCCGGTGTTGGTGTCGCTACGGGTGTCGGCGTGGGGCCTTGAGGAGGATCCGGCACCGGTTCCCGATCGGGCACCGATGCCGGGCCCGGGTCGAGCGCGGGCTCACGGATCGGTGTTGTTGGCGGAGTGGGTGACGCAATCCCGCTGGGCGGAGGTGTCGGGGTCGCGCCAGGTGTTGGCCCGGGCGTCGCCGCAGGAGATGGTGCCGGCGAAGTAGACGGCATCGGGGTGGGAACGGGAGTAGGCGCGAGCGTGGGCGCTGGGGTAGGGATAGGCGCTGGCGTCGGCGCAGGCGTCGGGGCCGGGGTCGGCGTTGGAGGAGGCGCAGGTGTCGGTGTCGGAGTTGGAGTTGGAGTTGGAGTTGGAGTTGGTGTAGGTGTCGGTGTCGGTGTCGGTGTCGGTGTCGGGGTCGGGGTCGGGGTAGGCGTAGGTGTCGGCGTCGGGGTCGGAGTAGGCGTGGGTGTCGGCGTCGGCGTCGGGGTCGGAGTAGGCGTAGGTGTGGGTGTCGGCGTTGGCGTTGGCGTTGGCGTTGGAGTTGGTGTAGGTGTCGGTGTCGGTGTCGGTGTCGGGGTCGGGGTCGGAGTAGGCGTAGGTGTCGGAGTAGGCGTAGGTGTGGGTGTCGGCGTCGGCGTTCCGTTGGTCGCGGTCAAGACGATCGGTAGAGTAGAGAAGTCACCTGACCCGCAGTCAGGATTGCTGCCGCCGCCTGGCTTGTCGAACGCGGACGCATCCCAAATCAGCCCTCCCGCCGCCGCCGCGGAGCCACTCACACGAAAGACCGCCTGGTCGCCGGATGGAAGTCCAACCAACGGATTGGAGTCGGTTGCTTCCTTGAAGGTCACCTTTGCACCGCCGGCGACAACCGTCGTCAACGTCGTCCAACCGTGGACTGCGGGGGACGTCAGACCCTTGACCGAAATCACGGAGGCGCCAGCCAGCACGAACGCATCGGGGATGTCGAGGCTTACGCAGGCGATCTCATCGCCCCCTCCGTTGCCACCGACGTTTTGGACCGTGATGTCGATGTCGACCATCGTCCCGGCGTCAAACGATGTAGGAGACGGAGCGGCCGTCCAGAGCCTTGCCCCCAGTACCGTCGATGGAACCAGCGCGAGGCACACCACCAGGAGGCCGGCAGCCGCCGTTCGGACGCCGCGTCGTTCAGTCACGCCACGATCCGGGCCGGACTCCAGAGCACCTGTCCAGGGGCGTCTCGGCCAGGCAGCGGCGCGTCCGGGGAGCTCTCGATGCCTCGAATGAACACGGAAACGAGCCCTTCGTCCAGTTGCGTTCCGGCGGCGTCGCCGAGGCGGCGCAGGGCTTCATCGAGCGGCAGCGCCTTCCGGTACGGCCGGGTCGTGGTCATCGCGGAAAACGCATCGCCAACCGCGAGAATCCGGGCGATCAGCGGAATGTCATTCCCGGACAGGGCCTCCAGATAGCCTCGCCCGTCCCACCGTTCGTGATGGTGGCGAATGCCGGCGCGAATGGTGTCCGTGTCTGCGACGTTTCGGACGATCGAGTCGCCCAGTGCAACGTGCTGCTTGACGATCTCACTCTCGTCACTGGTCAGCCGCCCGGGCTTGCGCAAGATGGCGTCCGGGATGCCGATCTTGCCCACGTCATGCAGCAACCCGGCGCGATTGATCGTGCGCACGAAGTCCTCGTCCAGGCCCAGCCGATGGGCGAGGAAGGCGGCGTATCTGGCGACATCTTCGCTGTGCCGCTTGGTGTATCGATCCTTGGTGTCGACGGCCAGAACCAAACCCTGAAGGGTATCGAAGCTGCGCGCCTCGGGCGTCTGTTCCGGCGCGCGTCCGGCGAGCCGAATGGAATCCCCGCCGCTTGCCTTGGCCTCCGCCAGGACAACCGCCACGGAAGAAAGCAACTCCGTGACCGATGTCGCGTCCTCTGGGAACGTGGCCACGCCAACACTGACGGATACGGGCAGGCGCTCCGTCTCGCCGAACCCGAGGCTCTCGCCCACGAGCTGCCGCTGCACCTCCTCGATGGCAGGAACCAGGTCGGCTCCGGAGGTCCCCGGAGCGATCGCGAGGAACTCATCGGGACCGTACCGGCCAAAGGTGACGCCTGTGGGCAGGCGGTCGGCGAGATGGCGGGCGAGGAGCCCGAGGACGAGATCGCCAGCTTCGTGTCCGTGCGTGTCATTCATTAGCTTGAAGTTGTCGACGTCGAAGAGGGCGACACCGATCGAGGTGGACTCGCCACGGACAGTCTCAATCGTTAGCGCAAGCTCGCCGACTAGGGCGCCGTGGTTCAGGACTCCGGTCAACGGATCGCGACGAGATGACTCCAGGATCTGTGCCGTTTGACGAGTGATGCGACCCTGGGCGGAGCGGAAGATCAGGTACAGGAAGACTCCCGCGAGCAGGGCGGCCGAGATCGTGACGACGACCACTTGCGTGCGAACGTTGTCGAGCGTGGCAATGATGGGACCGGCGTCTCGCCAGATGGCGACCACGCCCTGCGGCGCGCCATCGGCGTCGAGGAGTGGGAAGTATTCGCGGAGCAGGCCCTCCGCAGCGAGCGGAGCGCCGACGTATTCGGCTTCGTTGGAGACGAACGCCGCGTCGACCGTCCCGCTACGAGCCGCCTCGAAGGCGGCTGAGCGTGGGGCAGCCTGGTTCCTCCCGCTCCCGTCGCTCGTGAACCGGACGATCCCATCTGGGTCGCGGACCTCGATGCGCAACAGCTCGCCCTGACGTACAAGCCCTGCCAGGCCGCGTTCGATCGTGGTGACGCGGTCAAGCGGCGCCGCTCCGGCGAGATCCGCTGGGCGAAGGTAGCCGTTCACGAATGTCCGGACTGTCCCCGCGTCGCTGCCGACGATGGTCTGCAGGCTCGACGTGGAGTAGTTCAGTGAGACAAGGACCGTCTGGGCAGTCGCAGTCACGCCCACGATCACGAGAAAGATGCCGTAGACGATGAACAGGAGGATGGGACGGGCGGGTCGGATGCGCGTTCCGAACAATGATTGGCCTCACATCTGCGTGGTGGGTGCCCCAGAGACCGTATTCGGCGGCGCGGCGCGGCAACATAGGCCGAAGGTACCTATGGATCACCGGCCATGGGGTGCTCCGTCGAATGCAATAGGACGACTGGCCGGCGACGGGATTACCATCCAACGGCTGCGACCGCCGTAGTCGAGCGGAAACCGGCCCATCGTTCAGTCATCGGCTGTGGCTGAGCGCAAATCGTCCGCCCGTAGCTCAGTGGATAGAGCGACTGACTTCGGATCAGTAGGTCGGGGGTTCGAATCCCTCCGGGCGGGCCATAATGCGTGGGGACGGATCGACATAGCGGGCCAGCCTTGTGCCCCGACCAGCCAACGTTCACCGCGCAAGTCTGACTACGCCCCTGGACCCCTTGTCTGGAGCGCCAATCGGGCGCCGTCCTGAGGTCCGCGCGATCGAGGCTCTCCTCGATGGAGCTTCGGTTGGAATGGCCGCCCTCATCCTCTTGGGGTCGCCCGGCATCGGAAAGACGCGGCTCTGGCGCCACGGTCTGATGCTGGCCGAGCAGCGCGGCATTCAAACGCACATCGCAAGGCCCGCGGCTCCGGACGCTTCGTTCGAATTCGGCGGCCTGGCCGATCTGCTCCGCGACGTCCCGAACGAGGCCTTTGCCACGCTTCCCCGCATCCAACGCGACGCGCTGGAGATCGCGATGCTGCGAGCGAAGGCCAGTGTCGCCCGCGACGGCGGACCGGCCGACGACGTCGTCGACGGACAGGTTCTCGCAGCCGGCCTCCTGTCACTCGTCCGACTGCTCGCTCGCAAAACTTCGATCCTGATCGCCGTCGACGACCTGCAATGGCTGGATCTGCCGACCGCGCGGTTGCTTGGATTCGTTTGTCGTCGGCTGGATCGCGACCATGTGGCCGTACTTCTTGCCATTCGAGCCGACAAAGGCCGTAACCAGGGATCGGAAGCCGCTGACCTAGTGCTCCAGGGTCTCGACGCCGACCTCACGACGCGTCACACGCTCGGGCCGTTGTCCGTGGCCTCGTTGCACGAACTGATCCGTGCCCGCACCGGACTCGCCCTCCACCGACCGACATTGCTTCGGATCCACGAAGTGTCAGGCGGAAACCCGTTCTATGCCATCCAACTGGCCCAGGCGTTCGCCGCCGTCGGTGCCCGACGTCTCGCTGGCGACGCGCTGCCGGTCCCGCACGATCTGGAGGAGCTCGTCGGCGGACGCCTCGGTGCCGTGACGCCGGGAGCGCAACGGATGCTTCTGTTCCTTGCCGCTCTCCCTCGGCCCACCGTACCCGCTCTTGCTCGGGTAGTGGAGGAGCCGGGGCTGCTGGACGCACAGCTTGACGAAGCGATGGCCGCAGGGATCGTCGAGTTTGAAGGCGCGGCGTTGCGGTTCAGCCACCCGCTCCTGGGCGCCATCCACGAGGCACGGGCTTTACCGTCGCGCCGGCAAGCGGTCCAAGCCAGGATCGCTGAAGAGGCTGGCGACCCAGGTCTACGCGCGTATCACCTAGCGCGGGCAGCGCCTGATCCCGACGAAGGGGTCGCCGCGGACCTCGACCTGGCCGCATCGAACGCGACCGGGCGCGGAGCGGGAGATCAGGCCCTCACGCTGCTCGAGCTAGCGCTTGCGGCGACGCCGGTTGGCGATGCCACGGCGATCCACCGCCGAACGCTGGCGGTGGCAGAAGCGGCATTCGAGGCGGGCGATGCCGAGCGCGCAAGGGAACTCCTCGACCGCATGCGCGAGTCGCTTCCCGCCGGCCCGGACCGCGCCGAAGTCCTCCTCCGACTTGGCGTGATCGCTCAAACCGAGGACTTCGAACGGTCCGTCGGCCTCCTGCGCGCGGCCGAACGAGAGGCTGGCGACGACCTTCGGCTTCGCGCCCGGATCCTGTCGGAGCTGGCCCGTTTCCCGACGTGGCTCGTGCTGGGGATCGATGAGGTCGAGCGGGTCGCAAGGTCTGCCGTTGAACTCGCGGAGCGGGTCGGTGATCGCGAAATTCTGGCCCACACGTTGGCGCTCCTCGCCAACGTCCTCTATCGAACCGGCCGCGGCGCCCCCGATGATCTGATGGCCCGGGCTGTGGCTCTCGAAGAGGCCGGGGGAACGGTGCGGGTGGACGAGGATGGCGGCGCGTCGATCGCCTATACCGAGATGCTGGTCGACGCCGACGATCCCGAGCCAGGGCGAGCAATGCTCGAGCGGCTGTGCGACCGGGCGAGGTCCAAGGGCGACATGGCCGTGTCGTACCCGCTCTCCATCCTCGCCGCAGTCGAGTACGACATGGGTCACTGGGAGCAAGCGGAGCGCGTCGCCAACGAAGCGCTCGAGGTGGCCACACTGGCCGGCCGCGAAGCGACCGAGGTCCTGGCACTCTCCGCACTCGCATTCGTTCGGGGTGGCCTGGGTGCCATCGACGAGGGCCGCGAGCTCGGCGTCCGCGCGCTCGAGCTGGCAGATCGGATCGGCCGCGGTGGGCGGATGCCGCGTGCGGCGCTTGGTGTCATCGAGCTTTCGAGCGACGACGCAGCCGCGGCGTGGCACTGGCTCGAGCCGGCCATCGCGCGGATTCTGCCGGTCGGGCTCGGTCAGCCCGCTCCGCAGGTCACCGACGGAGCAGAGGCACTGGCTGCGCTCGGTCGCCTGGACGAGGCGGAGCAGCTCGTCGATGCCACCGAACCGAACGCCCGACGCCTCGGCTCCGCCTGGGCGATCGCCATGACCCTTCGCGCCAGGGCGGCCGTCGCCGCCGGCCGCGAGGATCTGGCCAGGGCGGAGTCACTCCTGATCGAGGCCGCGACGGTTGGCCAGAACATCGGGCGGCCGCTGGATCTCGGGCGCTCGCTCCTGGCGCTCGGCTCGGTCCGGCGGCGTCTGCATCGAAAGCGGGACGCGGCCGAAACGCTCGCGAAAGCCCTCGCCATCTTCGAGCGGCTCCCGGCGCCGGTTTGGGCCGATCGAGCGCGGCAGGAGGCGGGCCGCATCGGCGGTCGTGGCGCGTCTTCAAGTGGGGACACGAGCGGACGACTCTCCCCCACCGAGAGCGAAATCGTGAATCTCGTTCGGGTGGGCCGGACGAACCGCGAGGTCGCGGACGCCCTCCACCTCAGCCCGAAGACCGTCGAGTGGAACCTCACGCGGATCTATCGAAAGCTCGGCGTTCGCTCCCGGACTGAGCTGGCGACACGCGGCATGATCGAGGACCGCTGACCGACCCTCCAGTCCGCGAGGTCCGGGGATATCCCCGGTTGGTACGGCTGGCCTGCGTCCTAGCGTCGGCGATATGGGCGATCACCTGGCCCGGCGGTACCTCGTCGAGCGTTACCTGCCCGGGATCACTCGCGCCGAGCTCCGCTCCGCGGAGCAACGACTGGCCGACGCCGTTGCGACCGTTCACACCGGTGGTACCCCGCTCGTCTATCTCGGCTCGACGTTCATCCCGGATGAGGAAACGAGCTTCGTGCACTTCGAGGGTGTCCTCGAGGGCGTTGAACGAGCCTGCCGCCTCGCCAGCCTGAGTTTCGCCCGCATCGTTGAAGTCGAGGAGATCGAACCATGAATGCAAGCCCGAAGCGTACGCACGGCCGCGCCATCACGGCATTCCTCTTTGCCGGCCTGATCGGCATCGGCGGCACTGGTCTCGCCGCGACGGTGGCGGACGCGGGTCCGCCGACTCGGCTCACCAACATCCACGGAACCATCTGGGTAGCGAACCGCGGTGCCCATACGATCCGCGCCTACAACGCGACCACAGGCGACGTCGTGACCACGGTGACTATGGCGCCGAACTCGCAGCCCGGGGATCTCGCCTACGCCAACGGCAAGCTCTACGTCGCCGAGGAGTTCGCGACGCCGAACCCAGCCATCGCCATTGTCGACCCCGCAACGGGCGTCATCTTGAATCAAATCTTCCTGGCGCCACTCTCCCGGCCGCACCACGTTCACGTCAGCCCCGACGGCACGCTGGTGGCCTTTGGCTTGTACGGGACGGACACCGTCGCCGTCGTTGACACCACGACAGACGCGCTCCTGGGTCCGTGGGACATCAACCCCGCCGCCGCCAACGGACGGGCGCATGCCGCCGCCTTCTCGAAGGACGGGACGACCATCTACGTCGCAAGCGATACCTCGAATGAGGTCATCGCCCTCGATCCCAGGACGGGCGTCGTATTCTGGACAATGACCGTGCCCGGCGCGCACGAACTCGTGGTGCGCGACAGTCAGACCGCCTACGTCAGCCGCCGAACCGCGAACTGGCTGAGCGTGATCGATCTGGAGAGCCAGACCTACACGGACGTGCTCAGCCTTCCTCTGCCGGACACGTTGCAGCTCTCGGCCAACAAGAAGCAGTTGACGGTCGGGCTCCGAGCCGCACCCGCACGGCTGGCGGTCGTGGACGCACGTACCTTCGAGTACGAGCTCGTCACACTCGGCCCGGTCGCCGACTTGACCTCGATCGCGGGGCACCAGTGGACGTCGCACAACGGCCGGTACACGTTCGCTGCCTACGAAGGCGGATCCAATCCAGGCGTGGCGGTCATCGACCACAAGGCCGGAAACCTGGTCGTGCAGACGCTTGCCTATCCGACCCGACCGCACGGAGTCGACCTCGTTCCCGACGAAGGTGACGGTTCCGAGTTCGCGGAGGGCGAAGAGTAGGGCGGGCGCGACGCTCCACGTCCCCCGCATCAAGCCGATGGCCCGCCGGCGCGGGCCTTCGGCGACCCCTCAATCATGCGGCTCGAAGAGCCTCGATCAGCTCGTCAACACCTTCGACATGAAAGGTTTGCACCGCGCGCTCGAATCCCTCCGGGCGGGCCATAGAGCTGAAAACAAGAAGAAGGGCCTCCGGCAACGATCCGGGGGCCGTTCGTTTGAGGGTGTACCGCACGCGGCACGCCATGGAGGCGCGCACGGCGCCGGCGAACGACTTCGCCTTCCGGAAATCGGGACCGCGGTCCCATGACGGCGGGACGCCGCGTCAGTAGGGTGGCCGACGAGACGCCGAGATCGGCGCGCCACGGAGGCCCGGCATGGACCCACTTCTCATCCTGCTCCGGATCGGCCACGTCGGCGGGGCGATGATCTGGTTCGGCGGCGCGGTCATCAGCTCGTTCTTCCTCGACCCGACGGCGGCCGCCCTCGGGAAGCGAGCTCAGCCGTTCATGGACCACCTCATGACCCGGCGCCGGTTGGGTGTCTTCTTTCCGATCGTCGGAATGGTCACCGTCCTTTGCGGA
This sequence comes from uncultured Chloroflexia bacterium, assembly GCA_963809045.1. Taxonomy (GTDB): domain Bacteria; phylum Chloroflexota; class Limnocylindria; order Limnocylindrales; family CSP1-4; genus SPCO01. The sequence continues at coordinate 459,157 of CAWEHW010000004.1, read as the reverse complement.
ATTGCCCTCTACTGGCGCGCCTCGAACGGGCTCGACGTCGCCTGGATCACCTCGCCGAGTGGCCTGACGTTCACGATCGGCGGCCTGGCCGGGATTGCCTCCCTCATCGGCGGCTTCATCCTTATCGGGCCGAGCGTCGCCGAGCAGACCTCGGTCCAGCGCGAGCTGGCGGCGTCGGGCCTGGAGCCGGACGCGGTCCAGCGCGAGCGACTGGCCCGGGCCGATCGGCGAATGCAGCTGGCGATGCGGATCGACGTGCCGCTGCTCCTCCTGGCCGGCCTGACGATGGCCGTCGGGCGATACATCCGATGACAACGGCGACTTCCGAGGGCGTCCGGCCGCGGCGGGCGGCGCGTTGGGCCGCCCTCGCGTTCATCCTTCCGGCTCTCGCCTTTGGCATCCCGACGCCACTTGTCATCGATCACGTTCGGCGGACCGGCGAGCTGCCGATGACCCCGTTCGGCTTCCGCTCGCACGCCGGGCCGTTCTTCGATCAGCTCGGCCCAACGGGGTTCAACAGCGTCGCCTGGGCGTTCGTCGTCGTCTGCCTCCTCGACGTGCTCGCCGGTGCCTTGCTGTGGCGGGGTCGGCGGCGCGGCGCCTGGCTGGGGGCAGCGATGACACCGGGCACCGTCGTGTTCGCTCTCGGTTTCGCCTTCCCGTTCCTCCTGGCGGCTCTGCCGCTCCGGCTGCTCCTCCTCGTGGTCGCTCGGTCGGGCCTGCGCTAGTCGAGGTGGCGTGGGAGAGCGCCGAGGCGACGCGGCTACACTGCGGTCCCGGCCCCACGGGCCGGTGACGGAGCGGAGGGCAGGCCGAGTGGGCGAGGGTCGATGGGCCGCGCGGATCGTGCTCGTGACGAGCGTCGCCGCGGTCATCCTGTCGATCGGTCTCACCATGGCCCGGATCCAGGCGCCGTCCAGCGGCACGGTGATCGCGCCGGGACCCTATCCGGCCGACGGGTTCGAGCTCACGACCATCGCCAGCATGAGGACGCCGCTTCGCGACGGCGACGTCGTGACCGCGATCGACGGCCGCTCGATCGCCGACTGGCTGGTTGCGGTGGACCGTCTCGAGACCGCCTCCGCGATCGGCGACGTCGTTCGCTTCGACATCCGACGCGACGGCCAGCCGTTCCCCGTCGACGTCCCGCTCGTCGCCGTGCCGGCCGCCGCGGTCCTTCTCGGGGCGTGGGGAACGCTCAGTTTCGTTGCCGCGATGCTCGTGTTGGGGGCGGTCGTCTTCTCGGTCCGACCAGGCGTCCCGGCCGCGGGAGCCTTGCTCGTGGCGGGGGTCGGGGCCGCGGGCAGCACGGTCCCGTTCCTTCTCGGCAACGACCCGCTCGACGCGGTGACCGGCCAGCTCGTCCCGATCCAGCTCGGCCTGATCGCCGTCTATCTCCTCCTGTGGGCCGGCCTGATCGACTTCGCCCTCGTCTTCCCGCGTCCGGTGTCAGCGATCGTGCGTCGTCCCGTCCTGCGTCTCGTTCCGTACCTGGCGATCCTCCCGGGGTACGGCGCGGCGCTCCTGATAACCCGCGTCGCCACGCCGGATCACCTCGCCTGGATCGGGACCTGGGGGCCGCTGTCGCTCCTGCCGACGATCGCGGCGTTCATCGCCAGCCCGCTGATCCTCGCCGTCCGCTGGAGACGGGCCGACCCGGTCGAGCGGCGACTCCTGCGCGGCGTGGGGGTGGTCTTCGGCCTGATCATCGTCACCGACCTGATCATCTGGGTGATCCCGGAGAGCCTCGGCTACCCGCCGCTCCTGCCGTGGACGATCGCCGCGATCACCGGCCTGCCGTTCCCGATCGTCATCGCGACCGCGATCCTCCGTCACCGGGCGTTCGACCTCGATGTCGTCGTCCGTCGCTCAGTCATCTACGGCGGCCTTACGGTCCTCGTCGTGGCGGTCTACGCGGTTGCGGCGGGCATCCTCGGGGCGGTGCTTGGGACGTCGAGCACCTTCGCGACCTCGCTCCTGGCGACCGGCGTGGCGGCTCTCGCGGCCCTGCCGCTGCGGGACGTCCTCCACCGCGCCGCAACCCGTCTCGTCTATGGCGACCGCGACGACCCGGTCCGGGCGATCCGCCGGCTTGGTGAGCGGCTGGAACTGACGGTTGATCCGGCGTCGATGCCACGGGTCGTGGTCGACGCGATCGGCGACGCCCTGCGGCTGCCGTACGTCGGCCTCGAGCTCGGGGCCGGAGACAGCGGCCAGCTCGTCGCCGAGCGGGGCATCCGGTCGACCGAGGTCCTCGAGCGGGCGCTCACCTACGGCTCGGCTCCGATCGGGCGGCTCATCGTCGCACCGCGCGGCCCGGGCGACCCGCTGTCGCCCTCGGACCTGCGGTTGCTCGACGATCTCGGCCGGCAGGTCGGGGTTGCGGCGCATGCGGCCCTCCTGACCGAGGACCTGCGCGCCTCCCGGGAGCGCCTCGTGGCCGCCAGGGAGGAGGAGCGGCGGCGGCTCAGGCGGGACCTCCACGACGGGCTCGGTCCGGCCCTCGCCGCGATCGGGATGCGGGCCGGGGCGGCCGAGACCCGCTTGGCCGACGATGCGGAGGCGGCCGCGCGGCTGCTGGCCGAGCTTCAGGCCGAGGTCGCCACGGCGGTCGGCGACGTCCGCCGACTGGTCGACGGGCTGCGACCACCGGCGATCGACGAGGTCGGCCTGGTCGGGGCCCTCCGGCTCGCGGCCGACCGGCTCGACTCACCTGGTGCTCCGACCCTCGACGTCGCGGCCGACGGTCCGCTTCCCGAGCTGCCGGCCGCCGTCGAGGTGGCGGCCTACCGGATCGGGACCGAGGCGATGACGAACGCCGTCCGCCATGCCGGCGCGGCCCGTTGCAGCCTGCGTCTTCGCGGCGGGGCAGACCTGACGCTCGTCGTCGAGGACGACGGGCGGGGGCTTGGTGCGGATCGCGGCACGGGTGTCGGACTGTCGTCGATGCACGAGCGGGCCGCCGAGCTCGGCGGGGAGTTCCGGCTCGAGCCCCGACCCGGGGGCGGCACCCGGGTGATCGCCCGCCTGCCGCTCCTCGCCGAGCCGCGGCCGGCCGCCCCGTGAGCGGTGTCCCGGCCGACGAGCCGATCCGGATCCTCGTCGCCGACGATCACCCGGCGTTCCGATCCGGCCTCGGCGCGCTGCTCGGCGCCCAGCCCGGCCTGGCCCTCGTTGGCGAGGCCGAGACGGGCACTGCCGCGGTCGAGCTCGCGATGGGCCTCCAGCCGGACGTCGTCCTGATGGACCTGAGCATGCCCGGTCTCGACGGGATCGCGGCGACCCGCCGGATCGTCGACGCCAGCCCGCACATCGCCGTCCTCGTCCTGACGATGGCCGACGACGACGCGGCGGTCTTCGATGCCCTCCGGGCGGGGGCCCGCGGCTACCTTCTGAAGGGCGCCGACCGGCTCGAGCTCGGCCGGGCGATCCGGGCGGTCGCCGCCGGCGAGGCGATCTTCGGGCCGAACGTGGCCCGTCGCCTGATGGCCTACTTCGCCTCCACGCCGACCGCGCCGCTGCCGGCCTTCCCGGAGCTCACCGACCGAGAGCGCGAGGTCCTCGAGCTGATCGCCCGGGGGATGTCGAACCAGCAGATCGTCGACCGCCTCGTCATCTCCCCGAAGACGGTCCGGAACCACGTCTCGAACATCTTCAGCAAGATGCAGGTCCGGGACCGGGCCGAGGCGGTCGTCCGGGCCCGCGAGGCAGGCCTGGGCGGGGAGCGGCCGGCGAGCTGAGCCGCGTGTCCCGGGCCGATCGGGACACCGGCCCCATGACGACGAGGACGGTCGACCGGGAGGATCAAGCGGCGGGTGCGTCGCCCGCCGGCTTGGAGAACCTCACGCATGACCACCCGCCCTACCGCCTGGACCGTCCTTGCCCTGGCCGCCTGGCTCTTTGCCGGCTGCATCGTCGTCCAGGTCTTCCTGGCCGGCCTCGGCGTGTTCGACTCGGCCAGCGCCTTCATCACCCATCGCAACTTCGGTTACCTCTTCGGCTGGCTGAGTCTCGTCCTCCTGATCGTCGCCGCGGTCGGACGGATGCCCCGCCGGCTGATCGGCCTGGCCGGCCTGACCCTCGTCCAGATGGCCCTCCAGTCGGTCCTCATCCTGTTCCGTGACGACAACCCGGCGATCGCCGCCCTCCACCCTGTGAACGGCGTCTTGCTGCTCGTCACGACGCTCGTCCTGGGCTGGCTCGCCTGGAGAGGGCCCCACCCGGTCGCCTCAGGCCCGACGACAGGTGGCGCGGCGTGAGCCGGCGGACCGATCGGGCCCGGCGGGTCCTGGTCGTCTGACGACTCTCATGCGCATGCTGCGACGTCGGGCGTGGTGGTACCTGGTCGCCTTTGGCGTCCTGATCGGCGTGTTCGGGATCGGGGACCTGCTCGGTGGGATCACGGTCGATCCGGGGATCACGTCGGGGCTGTCCGGGCTCACGCTTGACGAGCTCAGGGCCCAAAGCGAAGCCGGTTACCGCCTGTATGACTTCGCGTCCAGGGCCCAGGGCCTCGCGCTCACGTTCATGGGCGTGCTGCTGACGACGATCCTTCTTGTTCCGTACCGGGCCGGATTGCGTTGGGCCTGGTATGCAATGTGGTCGCTCCCGGCCTGGTCGTTTGCCGTCCTCGGTCTCTACGGGGTGTACGGGGTGGATCCAAGCCAGCCCCCGCCGCCGCCAATGGTCTCCGGGCCACTGCTCGGCGCGATTGCCGTGCTGGTGCTCCTGCTCGACCGACCTCGGTTCATGGCCGGGACGGGTGGAGCCGGCCGACAAACCGCGAGCGAGACGTGATGGATTCCACTCGAGTCGTAGCAACGCTACCTGGTCGATCTGGCTGGGCACGGCGCTCGGTCGCGCATCCACCCCAGGGCGATAGGCTCGATCAGGCGGATCGAAGCGGCGCCTTCACGAAGCCGCGGCTCCCCGGACGATCGCCTCGGGGCCGTGGTCGTTCCAGCTGAGCCGCGGCGCGGCGAGCGCGGTCCCCGGGTGCGGTCCACCGCGCCCTTGATGACTGGTTCGGGGCGCCTCGGCTTCGCTACACTTCCGCCGCGGAACCAACCGGAGGTCGCGTCGTCATGCTCTGCGGATCCTGCGGCACCGAGAACCGGCCGGGTCGGAAGTTCTGCGCGTCGTGCGGTGCGCCGCTCGCCCTGGGGTGCCCGGCCTGTGGCAGCCCGTTCGAGGCGGGAGAACGCTTCTGCGGCGAGTGCGGATCGGCATTGCCGCAGACCGGAGCACCAGCGGCCGCGGGCGGTCCTCCGTCCTCGAACCCGCTCGCGTCGTCCGGGCTCGCGCCGGTCACGGCGAATGCCCAGGGCACGACCTCGGAGCGCCGCCTCGTCTCGATCCTGTTCGCGGATCTCGTCGGCTTCACGCCGTTCGCCGAAGAACGTGACAGCGAAGAAGTCCGGGAGATGCTGACGCGCTACTTCGAAGTCGCGACCGAGGTGATCACGCGCTACGGCGGCGTGGTCGAGAAGTTCATCGGCGATGCCGTGATGGCCGTGTGGGGAACCCCGACCGCACGCGAGGATGACGCCGAGCGGGCCGTGCGGGCCGGGCTCGAGCTCGTTGACGTCGTCCGGTCGGTCGGTCCGGGGATCAACGCCCGAGCGGGCGTGTTGACCGGGGAGGCTGCGGTGACGATCGGGGCCTCGAACCAGGGGATGGTGGCCGGCGATCTGGTGAACACCGCCGCCCGGTTGCAGTCGGTCGCAGCGCCCGGCACCGTCCTGGTTGGCGAGTCGACCCACCGAGCTGCCTCGTCGGCGATCGCATTCGAACCCGCCGGCGAGCACACGCTGAAGGGCAAGGTTGCCCCGGTCCCGGCCTTCCGAGCGCTGCGCGTCGTCGCCGAACGCGGCGGTCGCGGCCGGTCCGACACCCTCGAGGCCCCGTTTGTCGGCCGCGACGACGAGCTGCGGCTTATCAAGGACCTCTTCCACTCGACCGCCCGCGAGCGCCGGACCCGGCTGGTCAGCATCACCGGGATCGGCGGCATCGGCAAGACGCGACTCATCTGGGAGTTCGAGAAATACCTTGACGGGATCGTCGGGTTGGTCTGGTGGCATCGGGGCCGCTCGCCGGCCTATGGGGAGGGGATCACCTTCTGGGCTCTCGGCGAGATGATCCGCGGCCGCGCTGGCCTGGCCGAGACCGACGATGAGCGGACGACGAGGGCCAAGGTCGCCGCGATGGTCGCCGAGCACGTCACCGACGAGGCCGAGCGCCGGTGGATCGAGCCGGCGCTGCTGTCGCTCCTCGGGGTCCAGACGGGCACGAGTGCCGACCAGCTCTTCGGCGCCTGGCGAACCTTTTTTGAGCGCCTCGCCGCCACCGCGCCCGTGGTTCTCGTCTTCGAGGATCTCCACTGGGCGGACGCCGGCACGCTCGACTTCATCGACCACCTGCTCGAGTGGAGCCGGGTCATCCCGCTGTACATCGTGACCCTGGCCCGGCCGGAGCTCATCGACCGACGCCCGGATTGGGGCACGGGGCGGCGCAACTTCACGAGCCTGTACCTGGAGCCGCTGTCCGAGCCGGCCATGCGGTCCCTCCTCGCCGGGCTCGTCCCGGGCCTCCCCGAGGCCGCCGTCCGGGTGGTCATCGCTCGCGCCGAGGGTATCCCTCTGTACGCGGTCGAGACGGTCCGGATGTTGGTCGCGGAAGGCCGGCTCACGGCGTCCGGGGACGGAACCTATGTGCCGACCGGAGACCTCGCGACCCTGGCCGTCCCCGAGACGTTGACGGCCCTGATCGCCGCAAGGCTCGACGGCCTCGAACCGGCCGACCGCAGTCTCGTGCTCGATGCCGCCGTCCTCGGCCAGAGCTTCACACCGGCCGGGCTCGCGGCAGTGTCCGGGATCGACGAGAGCGGCCTCGAGGCTCGGCTCCGGGCGCTTGTGCGGCGAGAGCTGTTCGCCCTCGAGACGGACCCGCGGAGCCCGGGCCGGGGCCAGTATGCCTTCGTGCAAGCGCTCATCCGCGAGGTCGCCTACAACACCCTGGCGAAGCGAGATCGCAAGATCCGCCACCTCGCTGCGGCCCGGTACTTCGAATCGCTCGAGACCGACGAGATTGCGGCGGCCCTTGCGGGCCACTACCTCGCCGCTCGGGACAATGCAGCCGATGGGCCGGAGGCGGAGGCGCTCGGCGCCCAGGCCCGAATCTCCCTCCGGGCGGCCGCCGAGCGAGCTGCGCTTCTCGGTTCCCACGAGCAGGCCCTCGTGCTCCTTGAGCAAGGGCTGGGCGTCACCCATGATCCGGCTGACCGGGCCGAGCTGCTCGAACGGGCCGGCACAGCCGCCTCGGCGGCCGGCCGCCACGACACCTCCGAACGCCACCTTCGGGCCGCTCTGGACGCGCAACGGGCGGTCGGCGATCGTTCGGCGATCGCGGGTGCCACGGCGGCCCTCGGGCGGGCGCTCCTTGCCGCCCACCGCGGCCCCGAGGCACTGGCGATCCTCGAGCCGGCAGGCCTCGAGTTCGGCGACCTGACAGCCGATCCCTCGGTGATCGCTCTGGGCGGTCAGCTCGCGCGTGCCCTCATGCTCGAGGATCAACAGCGACGTGCGATCGAGGTCGCCGATCCTGTCCTGGAAGCTGCCGAACGCGCGGACCTCGTGGCGATTGTCGCGGACACTTTGCTGACGAAGGGGGCGTCGCTAGCATCGCTTAGCCGTGTCACGGAAGGACTCTCTCTCATCCGGGGCGGCCAGGCGCTCGCCGAGGCCAACGGCCTGAACAGGACGCTCCTCCGCGCTCTGATCAATCACTCCGCAGTCGATATCAGCCGCAACCCGCGGGCCGCTTTGGAGAGCGTCATCTCGGGACTCGCGCTCGCACGTCAGCTCGGCGAGCGGAGTCCCGCGGCAACGCTGCTTGCCAACGGGACGGAGGCCGCCATCCGCACCGGAGACTGGCCGTGGGCGCTTGCCGAGCTGGAGGCTGCGCTCGCCGAAGACATCGAAGCTTCGGATCGGATCGTGTTGGTTGGGACACTGGTGGCTATCCGCTCGATGCGTGGGGACGCGAGCGACGATCTCGCAGAACTGACGACAAACATCGGAATGGCCACCGACGCGATCCTTCTGACGAGCCTATACATCGCCAAGGCATACGACGCCTTCGGGCGGGGGCACCTGACCGATGCGCGCGCTGCGTTGAGCCGGCTTGCCGAGATCTCCTCGACGAACCAGACCGCCGCCATGGAACAGCGCGCGCGAGCCGCTCTCTGGCTTGGCGATGTGGACGCCGCCCGTGCCGACCTCGCCGCCCTCGACGAATTCGGCGTCCACGGTCCGGCGATCGAGGCTGGCCGGACGACGATCCGGGCGGGGATCGCCGCCCTGGAGAGCCGATCCTCAGACGCGCTGGCCCTCTACCGCGACGCCCTCCGGGAATGGCGAGACCTCGGTCTCGTCTGGGACGAGGCGCTCTGCGGTGTCGATATGGCGACCTTGCTCGATCCGGCGGACCCGGAGGTCCGCGCGGCCGCCGATGCGGCCCGCGAGATCCTCGTTCGACTGCAGGCCGCGCCGTACCTGGCCCGGCTCGACGAAGCCATGGCGCGCTCACGCGCGGCGGGCTATCCCATCGACGCTCGCGCTTGAACGCGGGTTAGCGTCCGAACAGACCAGTCAGGCCAGCTGCGCCACCCGGATCGGTGCCTCGGCGCACGTGCACTGGTTCACCGCCGCCTGGTTGGGACGGGTGTGCAGCCACATCGCGACGATCATCGGGACGAAGACGACCAGGTTGTAGAGCAGGTGGAGCTCAGGGCGAGGGACGAACACCTGCACGAAGCTGGTTGGGACGGGCGACCCGAACATGTTCTGACCCGCGATCGCCTGCAGCTGAAGCACGGAATGCTCCACCAGGTGCCAGCCCTGGATGACCAGGGACGCGGTCCACCAGTTCTTGGCCGTGCCCCGGAACCCGGGTCGAAGCATGACCAGGCCGGCGAACATCAGGACCGCGTAGGTGAAATGCATCACCTCGGACTTGACCAGCCATGGGAACACGTACCCGAGCGCGCCCAGCGCTTCGGGGCGAGGCATTCCGAGGATCCAGATCTGGGCGGCCTGGAAGAGGTGCTCCGCCCAATGGAGGATGACGATGCCCAGGTAGATCCACAGCGCTCGCTCGTGCCACTGTCCGTTGAGCTTCTCGAGGAAGCTCTGCTTCGTTGCGGCCGTCAAATGTGCCAACGGCGTACCCTCGCTTTCGGTGGCCGATTGCTCAGATTGGTCTGACCGCGGGTCTACGCCATGCTCGGGCGGTCCGCCGTACCATCCACAAGGCGGTGGCGACGGTCAGGGCGATCGAGATGTAGATCAGCTCCTGCATGGGGAGCATCGAGGTGGGGGGTGGGGGAACGACCACCGGGTCGAGTGCCCACGCCTGGCTGCCGTCGGAGATCGTGACCGTCAGCACGTCCCCCTCGGCGACACCCACCGTGGTTTCCCATCCGTTTGCCGTGGTGGTCGATGGCAGGACCTCCATCGGTAGCGCGTTCATCGCCACGGTGACATCGGCCCCCGCGGGTACCGCCGCTCCGCCGTCGAACATGACGATCAGGTGCGGTGTCATCGCGTCGCCGACGTCCGGATACACCTGCCAGAGCGAGATGATGTACGGCCCGGCCTCGAGGTGCCGTGCGAGCGGGCGCGCGTCGTGGTCGCCGTGCGCGGCGACAGGTCCGGCAAGCGCCGCCATCGCGGCAGTCGCGGTGGCTGCGCCCATCAGCAGTCTCCGTTTCATGGTTCCGCCACCGTAATTGGGTCCTGGCCCGATTTCAACCTGTACTTCACTTGCGACGGATCGTCTCGATGCGCGCGACCGTCCCAGCCGCCATCGTTCGCGGCAGCCCCGTCGGTGCGCCGAGGCACCTCGTCCTGCGGACCGGCCTTGATCGACGCCGCGACGGGCCGCATGCTCCCGTCGAAGCCTCAGTGAACGATCTGAATTCCCCCGGGTCGGTGACAGGCGCTGGGGCTTCGCCATCATCGGGCCGCGTCGTGCGACGGCGGGCTCACGCCCCAGCGGCACCCTCTGCGCCCCAGCGGCGGAGCTCCGTATCGATGTCGAGCGGCATCACGGCTCCGTGATGCTCGTAGTCGCCCCAGGCCTCGCGCGGCACGCGCCACATGATCTCGAACTCGTTGCCGTCGGGATCCGACCCGTAGAGCGACTTCGACACGCCGTGATCGGACGCGCCGCCGAGGGCGCCGGCCTCGGACAGGATCCGGGAGGCTTCGGCCAGGTCGTCGATGGTCGGGACCTCCCACGCCAGGTGGTACAGCCCGACAGATCCTCGAGCTGGCCGGGCAGCGTCCGGACCGACCGAGAACAACCCGAGGTCGTGGTGGTTGTCGCCCCCGCGAGCTCGCATGAATACCGCCTGGCCGCCGAACTCCCGGCCCACTTCCTCGAACCCGAAGACCCGGCCGTAGAACTCCGCGGCCCGCGGGGCATCCCGGACGAAGAGGACGGCGTGGTTGAGGCGGGCGACGGGGATCGACATGCCGACAGTGTCCGTCATCGATCGCGCGACGTCTCCGGAGGCCGCGTCAGGCGGCATTGCGGGTGATCCGCGGGTCCGTTGCGGGAGCCCCGGCGAGCTTCCAGCCGCTCTCCCAGCTCCAACCATTCGTGGCATTGAGGGCGATGTTCAGGAACGCGAGCTGCTCCAGCTGCTGGGCGCGGCTGAGCGGCCCCGCGTCGATCGGGCGGAGCCCGATGGACGCCACGAGCTCCAGGACGGTGGCTTTTGCGGCCGCGTCGTCTGAGGCGACGAACCCGTCGAGCTGGATCCCTTCGACGATCGGGTCGTCCTGGTTTGACGCGAACACGGTATTGAGCGCCTTGACCACCCTGGCGTCCGGCAGCCATGTCACGAGGCGCTCGGCATTCGACGGGCCGGCGTCAATCGCTGGTCCGGTGGGGCCGAACGACATCCGGTTGCTGACGTCGACGACCGGCTTGCCGTCGACAACCCCGCGGATCTCCTTGGCCACGTCTTCCGCGTTGTCGAAGGGGATGGCGAGAATGACGACGTCGGCGATCTTCGCGGCTGCGCCGTTGGAAGCGGCGACGCGAGCACCCGTGGCCGATGCCACAGCGGTCGCCTCGACCGGGTCGCGCGACGTGATGGCGACGCTGTGCCCCGAGCGCGTGAATGCGGTGGCGAGCGCTCGGCCGACGTTTCCGGCACCGATGATGGCAACGTTCATGGGTTGGTTCTCCCTGATTTGACGACTTTGCTCTAACCAAGCAAACTTTGTTGTAAGCACAACCATACGGCCGACTTGGCCTGCTGTCAATACTTGTTTTACAGGAGCAAACATGAACGTGGAGGAGCGTCGTAGGCCGGCAGTCGGGCCCCAGGTCAAGCGCTGGCGCCGCGAACGCGGCCTGACGCTTGCGACGGTGGCAGAGCGGAGCGGCCTGAACGTCGGCTACCTGTCGCAGATCGAGAACGACAAGGCCTCACCCTCGCTGACCTGCCTGGCGTCGATCGGGGATGCGCTCGACGTCCCCATCGCCTGGTTCCTGATCGATGACGTTCCCGCTCCACAGGTCGTCCGCGCGGGGGACCGTGCCGTTCAGCTGGGCGACACGGGGAGAGTTGAATTCGTCGACGGCAAGGCATCGCGTGACTTGTCGATCATCGAGGTCGTGGCCGAAACCGGCACGCGGACGGGCGCGCACGCGCACGCGGGGGACGAGCATCACCTCGTCATGCGCGGCCGGTGGCGCCTGACTCAGGGCGACCACGTGATCGATGCTGGTCCTGGTGACTATGTGCGCTGGGACGGCACGGTGCCGCATGACGCGGAGGTGATCGGACCGGAGCAGGGCGCCATCCTGATCGTGAGGCTCCTGACCGGGCGGTGACCGGCGCGACCAGGGTCCGCACCGGCCGGCCGGACCCGAATCGCAACCTCACCTCGGGCGCAACGAGGGTCGCGCAGGCGCTATCCTGTCGGCCGACCCCAAGTGTCCCCCGCGAGCCCGTCGGCCGCGGCTCCCCAGCCCATGAGTCAGGTGGTGCCATGAAGGTCGGTGTCGCCAAGGAGACTGCGCCCGGTGAGCGGCGCGTCGCCCTGGTACCCGAAGTGCTCGGCAAGTTGACCGCGGCCGGGCTCGACGTCCTGGTCGAGTCAGGCGCCGGGGCCGGTTCTGCGATCCCCGACTCCGCGTTCGCGGATGCCGGCGCTACGGTCGTCTCCGCCGTCGACCTCTACGGCCAGTCCGACGTGATCCTCCGAGTCACGAAGCCGTCCGAGTCCGAGATCAGCGTGATGCGGGCCGGGCAGGCGGTCGTCGGATTCCTCGCTCCGCTCATCGATCCAAAGACGGCGGCTGCGTTGGCGAAGCACGGCGTCACGGCGATCAGTCTCGACGCGATCCCGCGGACGCTGTCCCGGGCGCAGACCATGGACGCGTTGAGCTCGCAGGCCAACGTCGGTGGCTACAAGGCCGTCCTGCTGGCGGCCAATGCCTACGGCCGCTACTTTCCGCTCCTCACGACCGCTGCGGGGACCGCGAAACCCGCCAACGTCCTGATCCTTGGGATCGGCGTCGCCGGGCTCCAGGCGATCGGCACGGCGCGGCGGCTCGGGGCGGTGGTCAAGGCCTACGACGTTCGACCGGAAACGCGGGAACAGGCCGAATCCCTTGGCGCCCAGTTCGTCAAGCTCAAGACCACGATCGATGCCACCGGTGCGGGTGGCTACGCTCGCGAGCTGACGGCCGAGGAGCGGGCGGCGCAGCAGGCGGAGCTCAACGAGGTGATCGGCGGAATGGACGTGGTCATCACGACGGCCCAGGTGCCGGGTCGCAAGCCCCCACTGCTCGTGACGGCCGACGCCGTCGGGCGGATGAAGTCGGGCTCGGTGATCGTCGACATGGCGGCCTCCGCGCTCGGCGGGAACTGCGAGTTGAGTGAAGCCGGCAAGACCGTCGAATCGCCAAACGGCGTGACGATCATCGCGCCGGAGAACCTGCCGGCGTCGATGCCGGCGGGCGCCTCCGCGTTCTATGCCCGGAACATCTCCGCGCTGCTGCTGGGCATGGTCAAGGACGGCAACCTCAACCTCGACTTCGAGGACGAAGTCACCAAGTCGACGGTCATCACCCACGACGGCGCGGTGGTGTCCGAGCCCGTGAGGAAGCTGCTCGAGCCGGCACCCGCGGCCGGATCCGGAGGAACCGCGTGAGCCCCGAACTGCTCTCCGCCCTGACCGTCTTCGTCCTGGCGATCCTCGTCGGGTTCGCCGTGATCAGCAAGGTCCCCGCGACGCTCCACACCCCGCTCATGTCGGGCGCCAACTCGATCCACGGGATCGTCCTCGTCGGTTCGATGTTCATCGCCATCGAGGCGCACGACCTGGTCAGCCAGGTCCTCTCCCTGGTGGCCGTTGCGTTCGCGACGATGAACGTCGTCGGTGGTTACGTCGTGACCGACCGGATGCTCCAGATGTTCAGGAAGAAGCCCACCGCGCCGAAACCGGCCGAGCAGGCGGAGAGCTGAGATGGACTTCGAGACGATCTCCATCCTCGTCCGCCTCGCCTGGCTGGCCGGCGCCTCCGCCTTCGTCCTCGGGCTGATGCGGATGAACTCGCCGGCCACCGCCCGAAACGGCAACCTGCTGTCGGCCGGCGGGATGGTCATCGCGATCGTCGCGACGGCCGTGTTCCTGCTTGCCCGGCCGAGCGATGCGGAGTTCAACAGCGTCGGCTGGCTGATCATCGTCGTCGGCATCGTCATCGGCGGCGGGGCCGGCCTGTACAGCGCCCGGACTGTGAAGATGACGGCGATGCCCCAGCTGGTGTCGTTGTTCAACGCGGTCGGCGGCGGGGCGGCCGCCTTGATCGCGATCGACGACTACCTCGGCCTCACGGCCGCCCCGTCGCCACAGATCAACGTCGCGACGGTCCTCGACATCGTCATCGGCAGCATCACGTTCACCGGCTCGCTGATCGCGTCCGGCAAGCTGCAGGGGCTTATCGCAGGCAAGCCGATCCTGATCCCGGGTGGCCGGATCGTGACGATCGCGCTCGCCGCGGTGACGGTCATCGGCGCGGCCTACCTGTGGGCCGGCAACCTCAGTGTCCCGGTCATGCTGCTCATCCTCACGGCGGCGCTGATCTTCGGCGTCACCATGGTCCTGCCGATCGGCGGGGCCGACATGCCGGTCGTGATCTCGCTTCTCAACTCGTTCACCGGCACGGCCGTCGCGATGGCCGGGTTCGTCCTCGGGAACGACGTGCTGATCATCGCCGGTGCCCTGGTGGGTGCCTCGGGCGCGATCCTGACCAAGCTCATGGCCGACGCCATGAACCGGTCCGTCCTGAACATCATGATCGGCGGCTTTGGTGGCGGCGAAGGGGTCGCGACCGAGGCGGGCGTGGGCGGGTCTGTCCGGTCGATCGGCGCGGACGACGTGGCGATCCAGCTCGCGTATGCCCAGCACGTCATCGTGGTGCCGGGGTACGGCCTGGCGGTCGCCCAGGCGCAGCACGCCGTCCGCGAGCTGGCCGAACTCCTCGAGGCGCGCGGGGTGGACGTCAAATACGCCATCCATCCGGTCGCCGGGCGGATGCCGGGGCACATGAATGTCCTCCTCGCCGAGGCCAACGTGCCGTACCCCCAGCTCAAGGAGATGGAGGAGATCAACCCCGAGTTCGACCGGGCCGACGTGGCGCTCGTGGTGGGCGCCAACGACGTGACCAACCCGGCCGCGCGACGGCCCGGCTCGCCCGTCTCCGGCATGCCGATCCTCGACGTCGACCACGCCAAGTCCATCGTGGTCATCAAGCGGTCGATGGGTCGCGGCTACGCCGGGATCGACAACGAGCTGTACACGAACCCCAAGACCGGGATGCTCTTCGCCGACGCCAAGGAGGGCCTGGCCCAGCTCACGGCGGCGGTCAAGGCGCTGTAGCCGGCGAGCGCTCCAGCCGCGAGGACGTTCGGTCGCCCCGCAACCATCACGGCCATCTCCGCCTTGTAGTCCTCGGCAGGAATCGCGAGAGGTGATCAGTCATAGCGCGTGTATGGCCCCTTCCTCGCCCATTCGGCTCGGAAGGGGCACGGGTCCGTCCCGACCGGCTCGAGGTGCAGCGTGTCGCCCTCGATCGACCATTGGTAGGTGCCACTGCCTGGGCACTCGCGGCTGCCCGAGAACGTGATCTCGTCCCCTTCCACTTCGATTCGCCCATTGCCGACGCCCCGCCAATTGATCGTGTAGTTCGTCGCCGTGAAGGTAAGTAGCGCGGGAGCGGCCTCGATCTCGGCCCGCCATCGTCCCTGGAGCTCGGCGGGAGCGGGCAGGGCTGGCGTCGACGCAGGTGCCTTCGTGGGCGCGGTCGTCGGGGCGATGGTCGGGGCAGGAGATGTTGGCGCCGGGGCCACGGTTGCCGGTGGTGGAGACGCTGTCCTCGATGCCTGCCCGGTGCAGGCGGCGACCGACAGTCCCAGGACGGCCGTGAGGACCAGAATTTCCAGGCGGCTGTTACCGCTCGTGACCTTCATCACGGCTTGCTGATGGCGCTCCTGGGCAAGCGTTGGACCCTGATGAACGAGAACAAATGGCATGGCAAACTCCTCTCGCACTCTCGTGAGGGCGTTGTCGATCGCTAAGGAGTGAACGGGGCGAGCGGTCGTTGTGGCCCCGATGAGGATCAGCGGATCGCAGTCCACCCTGCGGCCTGGGCCTGAGCGAGGCTATGGCGGCTGCCGCCGTTTACGGCGCCGGCGAAACCACGGCCAGGGCCGCGGTTCCGATCCGTGCTGGTGCCACCGGGCCGAGAGTCGCGTCGGGTGCGACTCCCGGTCCAGGTGATTGTTGTCGGCCTGCCTGGCTCAGCCGTCAGCCAGCTTGATCTTTCCGTTGTACGTTCCGACGGGGCCAACCGCCGTGTCGATCACGACGGCCGACTGCCTGAGAACCCCGTGCATGCCAGCGAGCTCGCCGGTCGCCCCGACCACGACGGCGGTTCCCCGCACGTTGAGCTCTGGGTCCGATGAGCCATTGAGATTGAAGGTCACCGTGCCAGGCACGCCGTTCACTGTCCCGGTGAAGGTTTCGATATCGTGGAAGTTGGCGGTCCCATTGGGGTGGAAGGTGAGGGTTCCGTGCAGGACTGATGTCCCGCTGAAGGTTCCGGTGTACAGGACCGTCGCGGTCAGGTTGACGATGGTGTTGCCTCCCGCGAATCGGACGCTGTTGAAGGTCGCTGATGTAGTGGTCATGGTGCCGCTCGCCGTCTCTGGTGCGGCTGCTGCCGCGCCGGCGGGCGTGAGTAGGACTGCGATGGCGACGACTGAAACGGCGAGTAAGCGAGGTCTCGGGATCATGGTGATTCCTTTCTGATGTGCCTTGTGATGGCTCGAACGAGATCGAGGCCCACTCCACGGCCGGCCGCGCCGCGTCGATGGCCTCGATGACGACCTAAGTCGGACTGGTCAAGGTGAACGTCGCGAGGACGTGATCGAGGATCTCGCTCGCGAGGGCGGCGTCCGTGGGGGCGGCGCGGCTGTCGATCATGAAGATGCGGTCAATGGAACCTACGCCCTGCCTGAAGAACACGATCTCGGTGGCGAGACCATCCACGCAGGTGGCTCGTCGACGCTCCCCGGTCGTACCTGCGACGGAAACGGTGACCGGGTCAGCGGCGTCACAGTCCGCGATCAACCCCGCCACAGCGCGCTCGAGCCATGCGCTGTCGGCTTCGGGTACCGGGTCGATGACCGCGATGATGAGGTAGGGGAGCCGGTCGACGGGCTCAGCCCAGCGATCGGCGTACTGGACCTCTTCACCCGGGAACACGTGGTCCGGGAGGTCGTCGGTCGGGTTGGAATGCGTCCAGCCGACCGGCACCTCCATCCTGTACGCGAACCGCGCGGACTCGTAGGTTTCCCACGCGAGCGGCTGCGATGGCGCGACGCTCGCTTGTGCTGACGGTGAGGCTGAGGGCGCCGTGGCGGTTGGCGAAGGCGCCGCTGCGGATGGTGAGGGGGCGGCGGACGGTCCGCCGACGGTCTGGTTTCCCGGCGCGAGTAGATAGAGCGCTCCCCCGGCAACGACGACGATCGCGGCCGCGGCAACCGCGAGCCGAGCGAGCGAAGGCATGACGGTGGGCCTCCACGGCACGCCCAGGACGCGCCGCTGAGGGGTGTGGTCGATGGTCAGCAGGGCGTCGTCGATGACCCGGTCGGCCACCTCGTCGGCACCCCGGGCGAAGAAGGCGTCGAGGGCCCGATCGAGATCACGTTGGGTGGTCATCGGCGGCTCCCTCCTCCGACCGCGACGGAGCGCTCGACCGCCTCAAGGGCGGCGCGCATCGCGCGGTGGGCATAGTGCAGGCGCGATCGGGCCGTCCCGACCGGAATGCCGAGCGTTTCGGCAATCTCGGCAGGTTCCAGCCCGAGGTAATGGCGAAGGACGAGGATCGCCCGCTGCTCCGGAGGAAGCCGGCGGAAGCCGCGCTCCAGCTGGTCACGATCGGCGATCGAAAGCGTGTCATCCCGCGCAGCCGGCCCCTCGGTCGGCATGAGTCTGACGTTTGCGCTCCATTGGCGGGCTCGGCGCGCCTCGAGATAGCACGCGTTCACGAGCAGCCGGTTGATCCAGGCTTCGAACCGGTCCGGATCGCGGAGCCGTGGCAACTCACGCCAGGCGATCACCAGCGTCTGCTGGACGGCATCCTCGGATCGGCCGATGTCTCGAAGGATCCGGTGCGCGATCCCGAACAGTCGATCACTCCGCGAACGGGCCAGGATGGCGAATGCCTCCCGGTCCCCGTTCTTGGCTCGCTCGACCAGATCGCGATCCACGTCCGGCGCTCCTCGGTGCGCCACTCGGGGGCGCTATCCGAGACTAATGAGAGACAGCATGGCCCGCGCGTTCAATTACAGGTTCGACGTGGTTGGCTCGGACGACTACGAGCTTCCGCGGCCGCCTGCAGCTCTGTCTTGTTATCCCTTTTGGTTGCCAGGTCTGAGCCGATGCACGTCTCAGGCGCTGGGGGCCACCGCCGCGGTCTTGGTCGATGCCGCGGACAGCATGTCGCTCAGCTTGAGCGGCGCCAGCGTGCCGAGCGATTGGGCGACCACGATCGCGTCGTCACCGGGTTCGAGGACGAAATCGGTTGGCGGGTTCACGAACGCGTGCCCGCCGCGATTGACCGACAGCAACGTGGCCTTGTGGTCGCTTCGCAGACGGGCCGACAGCGCATCGATGTTGAGGCCGATGTACTCCGTGGGTAGGGTGATCCGATAGAGCTCGGAGCCCTCGCCACCCGAGACGATGTCGGTGACCAGGGCGGACAGCCCCGGATAGAGCGCGGATCGGGCCAGCAGGTGCGATGCGATCTTTGACGTGACCAGCAGTTCGTCCACGTCGGCCCGCCGGAAATGTGCCTCGTGGCGCGGGTTGTTGACCTCCGCCACCGTGCGGACATCCGGCGCGACCGACTCGATCGCCATCACGGTCAGGATGGAGCGCATGTCGGCGTCATCGGAGCCGTCGGACGGAAAGACCAGCGCGGCGGACGCGTCCTCGATCCCGGCCCGGCCAAGATCCTCGGCGTTCGTCGGGTCCCCGCGAACGAAGTAGACCCCGTTGCCGGCCGGGTTCTTGTCCGAATCGTTCAGGACCACGACCTTGATCTTGTAGTCATCGCCACGGAGCTCACCGATCAGGTCCCGGGCGGTGGCATTCCAGCCGCACACGACGATGTGGTCCCGATAGCCCGATGCACCCAATCCCTGGCCCTCCTTGAGCAGGAAGTCGATCACCAGAGCGACGAGCGCTCCGGTGATCATTCCGAGCATGGCGACCCCGAACAGGATCAGCAACCAGCTGATCACCCTGCCGCCGGGCGAGGTCACGAACCCCGGATCGCCCTGGCCCAGGACCGTGGCAATCCCCCAGTTGAACGAATTGAACGTCGATTCCAGCGTCCACGGCTTCTCGAGCAGCGTGATCGACACGGCCGTGATCGCCACGAAGATCACGATTCCTTCGGCCAGCGACAGGAAGAACCGGCGGTCGAGCTGGCCGCCCACTCGGCGAACGTGCCAGACGACTCGGCGGATCAGGGGGCTGGCCAGCACCGGCATGGCGACCTTTGGCATCGAGGACGGATCGTGCCACACGCGCCGACCCCGCCGCCAGTCGACCCGGCCGGCGGTCCCGGGATTATCAGTCGTCCAGGGAGTCGTCCGCTTCCGGGAACAATCGCCGTTCGATGACCTGGAGCGGCCAGAGGGAGATCAGGACGATCAGGGTCGTGGCAACCGCCACACCCCAGGCTCCGGCACCCGATGCCATCCCGATCGCGGCCACGACCCACAGGCTTGCGGCTGTCGTCAGGCCCTTGATCGAGCCGCGGTCCTTGAGGATGGCCCCGGCCCCCAGGAAGCCGATGCCGGTGACGATCTGGGCGGCGATCCGGCCCGGATCGGCGCCGGGTGCGAGGAAGTATTCGATCGAGAGAACGGTGAACGCCGCCGAACCCACGGACACCAGGAGATGGGTACGCATGCCAGCCGGATGGGATCGTCGTTCGCGTTCGAGG
This sequence comes from uncultured Chloroflexia bacterium, assembly GCA_963809045.1. Classification (GTDB taxonomy): domain Bacteria; phylum Chloroflexota; class Limnocylindria; order Limnocylindrales; family CSP1-4; genus SPCO01. The sequence continues at coordinate 439,558 of CAWEHW010000004.1, read as the reverse complement.
CCGATCAACGCGCCGAGCACGGCGGCGACGATGAGCCGCGCTGCCAGCTCGAGCTGCTCGTTCAGTTCGGTCATGGGACGCCGAGTCTACCCTGCGCCCGATGCCTCGCCTTCCGCCGAAACGTCAACGACGGCGGCGTCCAGGCGACGAACCAGGTCTGCCGGGCCGAGGTGGAGATTCACCCCGAACGCCCCGCCGCCAACGGACACGCGATCGAACTGCGTCGCGGACTCGTCGAGGATGACCGGCCACGCCCGCGTGGCCCCAAACGGCGTGATGGTGTAGCGCTCGTAGCCGGTGACCTCGCGGGCCTCTTCGGCATCCGGGAGCGTCAGCCGGCGAACGCCGAGGTGCGCCCGGAGCTTGCCCCAGTCGAAGCGGCGGTCGGCCGGCACCAGCACGAACAGGTAGTCGTCCTCGCCGCGGCGCACAACGATCGTCCGCAGGAGGGCCCCGAGCTCGATCCCCTGGAGCTGTGCGCTTTCGGCGGCGCTCCCGGCGCGAACGGTCCGCACGACCCTGACGTCGAGGCCGCTCCCGGCGAGCGAGGCGATCGCCGCGGTGTCCGGCGCATGTTGATCGTCGGCCATCAGGCGACGACGGGAGGGTCGACCAGCTCGATCCTGATCCGCTTGTTGATCCGGCCCTTCAATTCGTAGCCGAGGACCCGGATGCCGCCGACCTCGCGGGTGTTGGCGACATGGGTGCCGCCGTCCGCCTGGAGGTCGAGGCCGACAATCTCGATCGTCCGGATCTCGTCGATGCCTTCGGGAAGCAGGTTGATCTTGGTGCGGATCAGGTCCGGGATCGCGAACGCTTCGTCGCGCGGCAGCACGTTGACCTTGACGTCGCGCGCCGCGGCGAGCTCCACGTTGACCGCCGCCTCGATCGCGTCGACAAGGTCGCCGGACATTCGCTCGAACTCGAAGTCCATCCGCCCGGACCCAGGCTCCATGTTCCCTCCGGTCACCTGGGCGCCGTAATCGCGCCAGACGACCCCGCACAACGCGTGGAGCGCGGTGTGGGTGCGCATGAGGGCGAGGCGCCGCGCCCATTCCAGGTCGACGCGGACGAGGTCCCCGACGGCAGGCGGATCGGCCTCGCCGGGCTCCAGCTCGTGGACGATCTCGCCACCGATTTTCCGCGAGGCGCGGACCGTCCACGACCGACCGTCCTCGGCTCGCACGATCGAGCCGCGGTCCGACGGCTGACCGCCGCCGCCCGGATAGAACACGGTCCGATCGAGGACGATCAGGCTGCCCTCACCTGACTCCACGGCCGCGACTCGCGCCTCGACAGACTGGAGGTAGGCGTCCGTGTAGCAGAGCTGTTCGCCCGCCGGCGTCATCAGCAGGGACTTATTCGGCCGTGAGCGTACCGACCATCGTTGGATGCACGGTGCAGATGAACGCATACGTGCCCGCATCGAGCGCCGGAACGTCGTAGGTCATGGTCGCCACGCCGGGAAAGATATCCCCCTGGAACACCTCATCCCCGGTCGCGCCGTCGCGGTGGATGGCGACGTTGTGAGGCGTGCCGGCGTCGTTGTTGGCGAATGCGATCTGGAACGGCTCACCGGCCGGGGCGGTGACCTCGGTCTGCTCGAACGCCAGCGCGACGGCGGTGATTGCGATCGCTCCGGTGTCGGCGCTGGCGCTCGGCTCCGCGGAGGGTTCGCCGCTCGGTGCCGCCGTGATCGATGGCGCCGGCTGATAGGTCCAGCCCGGGTTGGCCGACGCGCACGCGGCAAGCGAGGCCGCGGCGAGCACGGTCAGTGACGCGAGGATCACGAGGCGTTGAAGCCGCATCTATTTGGGACCTCAGATTTGGGCGCGGGAGTCCGCGATCGGGGTAGCCGTTCGAATCTACCCTGCCCGCGCCGCGGCTGTCGCGGCCGAGCGGTCTTGGGTGGTCCGGGGTATCCACTGGTACCCCTGGGGGAGGAGTACCAGTACCAAAGGGTCGGTTGCTCGTGGACAGATCGGGTCTAGTCTCGGGTTCCACCTCATTCAGGAGTGGTGGTCCTGTCGAACCGTTCAGATCGGAGCCCACCAAATGAGCAACGACCTCATCACCCGAGCCTGGCGCCTCGCCGTCACCATCGGCCCGCTCGTGGCGATTGCCCTGTCCCTCGCCGCCGGAGCCAAGTGGCGCTAGCCCACCAACAACATCGACGTCTCGCGCGGAGCCCATCCGGACGAGACGAGCCTCGATAGCGAGAAGACCCGGAGCCCTCCCTCCGGGTCTTTTCGTGTCTGCGATGCCGGTTGTGCGGCGCGGCGGGCCCTATCTGGCCCGGCGCGGCGGGCCCCCATCTGGCCCGGCGGCCCCATGTCGCGAGGGTCTATGTGGCAAGCGCGCCGGCGATCCTTGACACAATTTTAGCGCCCGGGCCGTTAGGCGGGGATCTGGCCTCCGGAGACACGATTCGGCCGTGGCCTTGAGCGTGGCGGAAACGGCAAGCCGTGGATTCCGGGCATGATCCTCGCCCAAGGGTCCTGGGGCGGAAATCCGTGGCGGAAGATGGCTCCGACTTGCCAGATGACCGCCGGGCGAAAAGCCGTCACAGATCTGTCCATCAGCAGCGCACGGTCCGGGCACAGTCGGGCGCGTCAGGTCGTGGCCGGACCAGGCGCGACCTAGCGGTTCTCGGTCAGGCCCAGGCGGATGGCGACGGCGGCGGCTTCGACCCGGCCTGAGACGGCGAGCTTGGACAGGATGTTGCCGACGTGGACGCCGACCGTCTTCTGGCTGATGAACAGGCGCTCACCGATTTCGCGGTTTGTCCGGCCCTGCGCCACGAGGGCCAGGACCTCGCGCTCGCGACTGCTCAACCCGAACGTGTCGGTGCGTGGCGTCGGGGGGCGCGAATCCCCGGCGACTGCGAGCACCAGGTCGGATCGCTGCGGGACCTCTTCCGGGTGGGTGCCATTGGTCTCGGGCGCGACGGCGACGGCGATCGGTGCCTTCGGCTCGTCGGCCATGAATTCGTCCACGGATTCGGGGAGGGTGATCCGGGCGCGCCCGGCGAGCTCCCGGAGTTCCCGCAGGAGCGGTCGCGCCCCGAGGCGGACGGCTGCCTCGACGGCGGCGAGCAGGGGCGTCCGGGCATCGCTTCGGCCGGTCCGGCCGGCGCCCGAGCCCAGGGTCGCCTCGGCCTGACGCCATCGCGCGAGCGCCACGTCGTACGGCGCATCAAGCGCGGCCCACGCCTCGGCCACTCGCCCCCACACGGCGGCATCGTCATCGCCCTCGAGGCGCCGCTGGTAGCCGCGCGCCGTCGCCAGCGATGCTTCGGCCACCTGGCGTGACCCGGTCGAAGCGGGCGCGCCGCCGGCCTTCACGATCTCGGCCGCGGCCCGCAGGACCTCCGACGTGCGCTGGCGCGCCGCAGCGAGCGGGGCGAGCTGGCGCCGGTCCCGGGCCTCGACGGCGACCGCGGAATCCACCTGGGCAACCATCGCCGCCATGCGTGCCACGAGGACCCACTCCTCGGTCGCCCGCAGCGCCGCCCAGCCGTGATCGACCGACCGGCTGGCGTCCGAGATGTCGGCGCGCCAGAGGGCGAACGACGCGGCCGCGAGGTAGTACGGGCCGGCCAGCTGCGGCTCGCGCGCCGAGTCGAACTCGAGCACGACCTGGCCGAGCAACCGGGCCGCCTCCTCGCCGCCGTTCATCTCGATCTCGACGACTGCCAGCTGGAGCGTCGAGAGGAGGTAGACCACGCCGACCGGCAGCCAGCCGAGCGCCCGCGTGCACAATGCGCGCGCCTCCTCCCATCGACCGAGCAGGAACAACGATTCGCCGGCGTTCCCCGCCAGGAAGTTCCCGTACACGGCCTCGAGCCCGGTCCGCCGTGCGTCCTCGATCCCTTCGTAGGCGACGTCGACCGCCTCGGCTCGCCGCGCGACGAGGTCGAGGACAGTCGTCAGGTTGGCACGGACCCGGAAGAGCGCATCCTGATCGTCGAGCTCGCGGGCTCCACGTTCGGCTTCGCGGAGGAGCTCGATGGCGGCGCTCGGATCGCTGCCCCACGCCATTGCGACGCCGAGCGTGGTCATGGCGTGGATCTCGAGCTGCCGGGCCACGGGTTCGCACGCGCGCGCCACTTCGATTGCCTCCCGGGCGGTCCGCTGACCGTCCGAGAAGATGCCGTCGAGCATGCTCAGCTGGGCCAGCGAAGCCAGCACGCGAGCCCGGGCCGGGGTCGGCTCGCGCGGCACCAGGTCAACCGCGCGACGGGCCGCGGTCATGGCCGCCGCCGGATCACCGGCCGCTCGTCGAACGCCGGCCAGCCGCTCGTGAAGGAGGCCGAGACGGACGCGATCGCCGCGCGTATCCAGCGCGCCGATGGCAACCTCGAGGTAGGCAGTCGAGCGAGCGGTCTGGCCGATCGCGAACGCTGCCTCCGAGGCTCGCACCTGCAGTCCGATACGGTCCCAGATCGGCCGGTCGGCCCAGGGCCGGACGACACGGGTCTCCGGATCCTCCGGGATCGCCAGCGCCATCTCGAGGGCTTGCAGCTCGTCCGCGGCGGCGTGACGAGCCGATGCGACTCCGGCCGCCTCCACCGCGGCCAGCCGGGCGGAATTCGGATCGCTCGCGACCAGCCAGTGACGGGCGATCGCCGACGGCGGGCCGCCGAGACCCCTCGCCAGCGCTGCGTGATAGCGGGCGCGGGCCATCGGCAGCAGGTCGCGCTCGACAGCCCGCCCGATCAACTCGTGGCGGATCGCGATCGCCCCGTCGATCTCGACCGTGAACCCGAATTCGAGGGCTTCGGCGCGACCGGCCAGCAAGTCGGCACCCATGACCCCGTCGCCGTGACGGGGACCGCTGGCGGTTCTCGGCGCGGGCCGGGTCGATTTCGGCCTCGAACGCCGCAGCCGCACCCGCGACCTGCGCCGGGCTGAGCGGCCGTCCGGCACCGGCGATCAGGCGCAGGATGCGCCGGCATTCGAGCGAACGGGCGGCCAGCCGCGCCATCACGAGGTCCTCGAAGGAGCCCGTCAGCGATGCGTGGGGCAGCTCGTGGCGGGCAGCGAGCAGCTCCTCGGCGACGAGGGGCATGCCGCCCGACCGTTCCGCGACAAGGAGGAGCAGGCTGGCCGAGGCCCGCTCGCCTTCGATGCCTTCGATGAGGGCGGCGAGCTCGTCGCGATCGAGTGGCGGGAGGGTCCATTGCTCGGTCGGCCGAGGCGCGGTGGTGATCGCGGCGACATCGGCCGCCCACGGGTCATCGCGATTCACCATGTCGGGTTGGTGGCTGACGATGATCGCCAGCCGCTGCGACCGGGCGATCCGTGCCAGGAATGTGACAAGGGCGCGGGTCGCTGCGTCGGCTCGGTGCAGGTCCTCGAGGATCAGGACGACGGGCTGGTGTTCGCCAAGGCGTCCCAGTAACCCCAGGATTCCCTCCAGCGTTCGAGCCTGGCGCCGTTCGGGGGCCGTGGTGATGGATTCACGGGCCGGCGGCAGGCCGGCCTCCTCGAGTCGCGGGCCGATGTCCGGCAGGAGACGCAGGACCTCCGAGGCCGCAGGCCCAAGGCGTGGGGCCAGGTCCTCGGGTGGCAGCGACCGGAGGGTCGGCCCGATCGCGCGGATCAGGGGACCGTATGGTTCGTCGAACCCACCGGGCCAGGCACCCGCGCGGAGGATCGTGAGGGGCTTGGCCAGCGAGGCCATCCGGTCGACCGCCTCATCGAGGAGCCGGGTGACCCCGACTCCAGCCGACCCGCCGATCAGCATGGAGCGCGCCCGGCCGCGGGCGGCGTCATCCAACGCAGCGGCCAGCCGCGCAAATGCCTCATCGCGTCCCACGAACCGCGCGCTCGTGTACCTGCCGGGCATGGCCGCATTCTACGGGTGGTCCGAAGCTGGAACGCGTTGCGTTTCAGCTGGAGCGGCCGGCAGGGCCAACGGCGGCGACCGTCAAGGGGCGCTCCGGCGACCGGCAAGGGTCGCCCAGGGGACCGTCAGGGGTCGCCGCTTGGTCAGGTAGGCTCATCCGATGACGGACGGCCGGCGGCTCCCCCACCCCGCCAATACCCTCAACGAGCTGCCGGGCGAGGAGTGGCTTTACTTCACAAAATCGCTGCTGACGACGGCCTACCCCTCGGAGCTCGGCCACGCCGCGCGCAAGGCGCATGGGGCGAACAAGCCGCCCCGGTTGATGGCACGGCTCATCGAGTTTTTCAGCCGAACTGACGAAACCGTCCTGGATCCGTTCGCCGGCGTCGGGGGAACGCTCCTGGGCGCGGCGATCTCGCGTGGCCCGCGCCGCGCCATTGGTATCGAGCTCGATCCGCGCTGGGTCGCCGTCTACGAGCGGGTGGTCCGGGATCTGTCGGCGGAGCGGGACGGACTCGGTCCGGAGCTGGCCGACCTTGGCGCGACCGACCCCGGTGGACCACGCGGCTTCGCGCCGGCTGGCCTGGAGCTGCGGACCGGCGACGCGCTGGCACTGCTGCCCGCCATGCCGGCCGAGTCGGTCGACCTCGTCGCGACCGACCCGCCGTACAACCTGCAGTTGCCGATGACGATGGCCGGGGGACGCCTGGCGGAGGCCCACGCAAACCGTCGAACCGACTACGCGATGATCACGACCTCAACGGACGACCTGGCCAATGCCGTCGACTACCCGGCATTCCTCGAGCGCATGGAGACGGCGTTCCGAGAGCTTCGTCGGGTCCTGCGCGAGGGCCGCTACATGGTGGTGATCGTTCGCGACGCGTACCAGGGCGGGCGCTACCTGTTCACCGGTTCCGACCTTGCTGCGCGGGCCGCGACGGCGGGTTTTGTGCCCAAGGGAGACTTGATCTGGTACCAGGCCGGGACCCGGCTACGGCCGTACGGCTACCCGCGGACGTTCGTCCCAAACATCGTTCACCAGCACGTCCTGGTGCTGCGCAAGGAGCAGCCGAAGCGTCAGGCTTCTCGTCGGCGCGACTCGAGGTAGGCCTCGAGAACGTCCGTGTCGTCGTCGGCCTCGCCCATCGTCCACGTCTCGGCGGCGAGCGGCATCGTGGCCACCGGCCGATCGGGCTGGACCTGCTCCTCGACGACTTCGCCGAGGGTCATGTTATGGACCCAGCCCTGGCGACCGTCCGGGCACAGGACGAGCCAGTAGGCGCCGTACTTCTGCAGGAGCTGGACCTCGTCGCCACGGTCGAGATAGCCGATCTCGCTGCCGCGCAGCTCGTCGGGGGTGTCCAGCATCCGGACCACCCGATAGCGGATGAACCGGCGTTCGTGGCCATCGATTGGACCCACCAGTCCTTGATCGAAGGTCAGCCTGGCCGCGGGGATGTAGTCCCGGATCGGATCGGCCTTGCGGGCCTGCATTAGTGAGGGCCGGCGCCAGCGCGGCATCATGGCCTCGGCGGCTTCGATGTCACTCTCGGGCGGGAGGGCAATGGCGGCGATCCCGGCGCCGACGGCGGCGGCCGCGGCCAGCTCCGCGTCGGGGGCGGGCGGCTCGCCGTCGCGGCGACGCTTCCCGAACAGCCCGAAGGCCATGGCCATGGCAACCGTGCCAGTGGTGGTGACGAGCGTCGGCCCGACGCTCATCCAGCCGAAGGCCGGCGTGTCGATCCCGAGGGCGGAGAGCGTGCTCGCAAGGGGACCCCAGGTGGCGTGGCCACTGGATGCCGCGTTGCCGCTGGTCGAACCGCCGGCAGGACGGTTGGCTGGCCCGCCGGGCTCGCCGCCCTGGCCGGAGCCGTCCTTCGAGCCGTCGGTGGAGCCACTGGAAGAGCCGTCCGTGGAGCCGCCGCCCGGGCCGTTCGTCGAACCGCCCACGGCGGTCACCGGTCCGGCACCGGGATCCGGCTGGCCTGGTGTCGCAGACCCGTCGCCGGGTGCGTCAGGACCGGAGGAGCCGGTTCCCGAATCGGTAGGCGAGGCCCCCGGATCGTTGGATCCTGTGGGCGAACCTGGCCGGCTCGAACCGCCTCCTGGCGGGATGAATGGCGGCGATCCACCCTGGCTCGAAGGCGGCGTCTGCCCCGGGGTCGTGCTTGAACCCGGTGTCGCGCTCGAACCTGGGGTGGCTGTCGAACCTGGGGTCGGCCGTCGAACCTGGAGTCGGCGTGGGCGTGGCCGGTGTCGGGGTCGTCGCGGGCTTGGGCGTCGGCGTTGCGTGAGGCGTCGGGGTCGGGGTCGGGGTCGCGTGGGGCGTCGGAGTCGCGGTGGGCTTCGGAGTCGCGGTGGGCTTCGGCGTTGGAACCGGCGTGGGAGCGGGCGTTGGCGCCGGAGTTGGCGCCGGCGTCGGGGCTGGCGTGGGAGCTGGTGTCGGGGCTGGCGTAGGCTGTGGGGTCGGAGCCGGCGTCGGCGTTGGGGCCGGTGCGATCGTCACGATCCCACCCGGGAGCGTCGAGAGGAACTGGTCGTGCTTTCCGAGCGAGGTGAAGACGACCGTGTTGACGCCAGTCGAGGCAGTTCCGGACCAGCGGAACTCGACACCATCCTTCCAGTCGCCACCGGGTTGGGCGGACATGGTGTGCGTCACGCCGCCAACGACAACCCGGACCCATTCCGCGGGTGCGCCGTCGTTGCTGTGGTACCAGACGGCGGCGACGATCGTGGTGCCGGCCGTGCCCGTTCGAGGCGTGACGTCGGCGTCGAACAGGTGATTCGGCGCGGCCATGACGGGCAGGGCAAGGGAGGCGACCAGGATCGCGGAGCCCGCGATGGCCGTGAACCACGGCCACGCGCCGCGTTTCCCCGTCCGATGTCCGATCGCGAGCACCCTTCAGCGCCTCCTCGACCGGGACGGTTGGGGCCCGGTTCAAGGGCGAGAATGGGCCGGGTGACGACGCCCAACAATGGTACGGGGGTCCGGGGCCGTTACCCCTAACGGCGCACCCGACATTCAACCGGCAAGTTCGCGGTGCGTCCCATCACCAGTCGGTTGGGTTAGGTGCAGTCCGGGTGGGGTCGTGGCCCAACCGGCTGGAGCCAGCCACCCGGTTGACTCATTGGCCGATGACCGCGCGATGCGCGAAGGTACGCGGCGATGACACTCACTGCGGCACCCCGAGCCTCGATCCCCATCGGACGTCTCATCGGCCCCACCGTCCTCGGCTTCCTGCTCGTCGACGCGGGCCTGGCGATGGCCTACCTGACGATCGCGACGCCTGTCGTTTCCCAGCTGGTCCCGGCATCGGCGCCCGGTCGTGGATCGGTGGCCATCGGCTTCGGCGTCTGGTCGTTTTCGTTGATCGCCGGCGGAGCGCTGCTCGCTGCGGGAACCACTCGCCTCGCCGCCATCGTTGCCACGATCAAGCGGCGAGACATCGGCGGTGGACCGGCGGCTCGTGCCCTCGGGGCACCGTCCGACGAGCTGGCCGTGGCCAGCAACGTCGTCCCGCGAGAGGGACGGCCGGTCCCCGAGATTGTCATCGGCTCGTTTGGCGTCGCGGTCATCCACGAACTCCCGCCGGCTCGGCGCGTGCGGCCTGGTTCGGCGGGTTGGGAAGCTCGATCCGCGGACGGCTGGGAGCCCGTGGACGACCCATTGGACGCCGCGATGCGCGATGCCGAGCGGGTTCGTCGCTGGCTGGCCAGTGCCGACCTCGAATTCGTGGTCCGCGTCTACGCCGCCCTCGTGGTGAGCGACCGGATGCTCCAGCGCTCGCCTACCTGCGCAGTCATCAGCACCAACCAGATCGCGGCCTGGATCGCCTCGTTGCCGCGGCAGCGGACGCTCACCGCCGGTCGCCGGTCTCGGCTCCTGGCATTGACGCGCCAGACGGGCATGCACGGCGCTATCCAGCGCCGGAGTTGGTAGGGGAGCCAGGACTCGAACCTGGAACCAGCGGGATATAAGCCCGCCGCTCTAACCGATTGAGCTACTCCCCCAAAGGGGCCTCAGTCGTTGCCGAGCAACCGTCCGGCTATCGACCGAAGGTTCAACAGCCGCGGGCGCAAACCGAATGGTCTAGCGGCGTTGGCATCCGGCGCGCCGTCATCCTGGTTCTCGTCTGACCCATAGGCGTGGGCCGGGAGACGCGCGGCGTACTCACGCTCGTCCTCCGTCTGGTGCGCCTGGATCGGCAGCTGATCCGGATCGAATGGGCGAGGCGTTGGCTGTGCCTTGATCGGCGGCCTGGCGTATGCCGGGGCGCCGTACAGCTTTGGTAGGGCTACTGGCCGTTCATCGATGGACACGCGCGGACCTCGAGAACCGTTGCGGAATGACCGGATACCCGACCATGCCGAAGAATGGATGACTGGAGAGTAACCCGAGACGACCTGTCAAGGCCAGACCCATCCGCAAGCGCACCGCGCCCGTTCACGATCCGAGGAGCGGCCGGATGACCTGGACGGCCACGACCATGACGAGATAGGCGATCGGGACGGCCGCGAAGAACCCAAGCGCGGCGCTCCACGCGCTCCGTCGGGCGACCGACCCGGAGCCGGTCGGCTGGGGGACGACCAGCCAGGTGATCACACTGCCGGCAACCAGCACCGTCACGACGTATCCCGCGATCGCGAGGGTTCGCAGGTCACCTCCGGGTAAGGCCATGCCGCGGCTGAGCGCCAGGTCGTACGCCAGGTAGGCGATCGCCAGCACGATCGCCACGGACAGGCTGGTCGCGACGGCCCGTACGATCGGCCGCGGCGCGTGCCGGAACTGGCGCCAGCGGACTTCAACCCACGACCGTCGGGGTGGCGTTTGGTTCACGACCTCAGGGCCCATGGCGCGATCACCGATCGGTGAGGATGGTGAGGCGGCGTGGTGGGAGCGTCTCGGGCGTGTGCCCGGCCAGCAGCTCGACCGCTCCGGCGAACCGCTCGAGCTCGTCGTCGGAGCTGAAGAAGCCGACGCTGATCCGCAGCGCATCGAGACTCGCGATCGTCCTCGCGATCGCGAAGACCCTGGCACCGAGCTCCTCGAGCGCCGCCTCAGCGGTCCAGCCCGCAATCCGGAACGTGACTAGCGTTGCCATGCGGTCGGTCGGCGTCAGGACGGTGACCCCCGGGATCGTCGCCAACCGCCTGGCCGTGGCGAGGGCTTTGGCCGTGCCGGTCCGGTAGAGGTATTCGAGCCCCACGTACATCGACAGCCAGCCGATCGACCGGGCCATCCCCACAACCGAGGGCCGGTGGTAGTTGGACGCCTCGAATCGACGGGCGTCGGGCCACCACTCGGCGTTGCCTGCGCTGTCGTTCCGCTCGAAGCTGTAGTTCCCGCCCAGTGCCGGTCGAAGCCGCTCGGAGATCGACGGGGCGACCACGAGGGCGCCCATGCCTTCGGGGCCGAGCAGCCACTTCTGGGCGGAGACGGCATAGAGATCGGCGCCCGTCTCGTCGAACCTGAACGGAATGGCTCCAGCTGCCTGCGCGCCATCGAGGCTCAGGAGGGCGCCGCGGGCGTGGGCGATTTCGGCGATCGCGGCCACGGGCATGACCGCCCCCGTCGTCCACAGGACGTGTGAGATCGCGACGAGACGTGTCCCGGGCGTGATTGCGGCGTCGAACGCCGCGATGGCGCTCGCCTCATCGCCGTCGGCGCCGGCATCGACGAAGACGAGCTCCACCCCGCCTCGATGTCGATCGCGCAGGGCGTAGAGCGGGCCCAGCAGGCCCGGGTGCTCCGAGCGACTCGTCACGATCCGGCCACCCGAGGTCCAGTCGAGCGCGAGGGTACCGGCGTTCATCGCGTCCGTGGTCGAATGGGTCAGGGCCACGGCGTCGACATCCGTGCCGAGGATCGCCGCAACGCCGGCGCGCGCCTCGGCCATCCGCATGGGGAGCTCGCCGATCCAGCCGAGGTCCGCACGGCCGACGTCGCGCTCCCGGGCGGCGATTTCGGTCATCGCCGCGGCTGTCTCCGCCGGGAGCGGTCCGACGGATCCGGTGTTGAGGTAGATCCCTGCCGCCAGGGCCGGGAGCGCCTCCCTGATCGCCGCAAACTTCTCCGGGTCGGGAAGGAACGGGGCGACCACGGCCGTATGATACCGACGATGACTGGGCTGGCCCGACCGGAGATCCTGGCCACCACGGAGTGGCTGGCCGAACAGCTCGGGCGGCCGGGGCTCCGCGTGCTGGATGCGAGGTGGCGGCCGGATGGCAGCGCTCCGGCTGCGCACGCGGTCGGCCACATTCCCGGGGCGGTCCTGATCGACTGGCGAGCGGAACTGACCGAGGATGCCACTGACGGCGAGGCGATCGTCCTCGCCAACCCGGAGCGGATTGCAGCAGTCGCGGAGCGGGTGGGGATCTCCGACGGGACGACCGTCGTGGTGTACGACGACTCGCAATCGGTGTTCGCGGCTCGGACGTGGTGGAGTCTCCGCGCGTACGGCCTGGAGTCGGTCCGGATCCTCGACGGCGGCTACCCGGCCTGGCTTGCCGAGGGCCGTGCGATCTCGAACGCCGAGGTCACGCCCGTGCCGTCCGGCTTCACGGTCCGCGGTCCGAACCGCACGCGACTCACGACGGCGGACGTGCGGGGCCTGCTCGGGGCGCCGGATGTCACGCTCCTCGACGCTCGGGCGCCGTCGGAATACAAGGGCTTCGAGGGCAACACCAAGCGGTTGGGGCATATTCCCGGCGCCCTCAACGTCCCTGTCGGGGCGACCAGTGAGCCCGGCAGCCAACGGTTGCGCGACGGGACGCAGCTTCGCGCGCTGCTTCATGCGGGCAATGTCAGCCGCGGACGGCGGATGGTCTGCTACGACGGTTCGGGCGTGGCGGCGGCCAAGCTGGCATTCGTCCTGACCCTGCTGGGTCACGACGACGTGTCCGTGTATGACGGCGGCTGGGCCGAATGGGGCAACAGGTTGGATCTGCCCGTCGATCGGTGACGCCATCGCCTGAACCGCGCTGCCGCGCGCTCGTCTAGGTCCTGCGGGCCGGACGGGCTAGGTGGGGCGATCGACCTCCGGCCAGGCGGGGTCGGGCGGTCGAGGGGCCGACGTCGCCGAAGGACCCGAGCCAGATGACGCCGCGTCCGCGGCGCCTGCCGACGCGCTGCCACCGGTGCGGTCGAGGCCGGCCCACGGATCGACTTCACGGTGCGGGGCCAGGATCTGGGCGCGGTTGTGGTTGACCGCGACGATCAGGGCCTCGGTTCGGGCCTCACCCACACGATCCGACCAGTAGGTCGCCTCCGTTACCGGGATGAAGCGGCCCTGGAGCTCGTCGAGGGCCGCGCGCAGGTCGCGGCCGGCCATGACGTGGATGTGGCCCGTCACGGTGAACGGCGGGATCGAGATCAGGGCCCGCTCGGACACCTTGGGGATGCGCAGCTCGGGTGTCGCCTCGACGGGTTCATCGGCGACGCCGAACAACACCGCTCCGAGGTTCACCTGGGCGAAATCGGTCTGCATGACCACGCCGGTCGCGCCGAACTCATCGAAGGTCGCCTGCTCGAGCACCAGGAAGTCGTGCTCGGCGGTGTTGAGCATGTCGGTGATCCGCCGATGGCGCGTCACGAACGTGCCACGCACGACAAAGTTGTCGGTGACGAGGGTGATGGCGGTGGGTCGCAGCTCGCCCCCGATTCCAGCGAACACGCGGCAAGCATACCCGGCCGTTGGGCGCCGGGTACCGTCAATCGACGGTCGACGCGGTCTTCCTGGCGCCGGCGGTCACCAGATATTCGGCGCCGTGCTGCAGGCCTTCGAACAGGGCGGTGACGGTGGCGACCGTGTCGATCTCGTCCGCGGTCTTGTCGTCCCGGATCCGGACGATGCGAGGGAACCGCAGCGCAAACCCCGATGCGTGCCGGGTCGAACGGACGATGACGTCGAACGCGATCTCGACCACGATCGTCGGCTCCACCTGGCGATAGCGCCCGAACCGGGCGATCGTGTGGGCCTCGAACCAACGGGTCATCTCGGCGATCTCGGCATCGGTCAGCCCGCTGTACGCCTTGCCGATGTTGACCAGCCGATCCGCCGCGATGTCCCTTACCGCGAACGTGTAGTCGCTGAGGACGCCATGGCGCTTCCCGTGACCGACTTCGACGCCGACCACGACGCAATCGATGGTCGCCAGGGCCTTCTTCATCTTGAGCCAGCCGAGCCCTCGGCGACCGGGCACGTAGATGCTCTCGGGATCCTTGACCATCAAGCCCTCGTTGCGGCGTGCCCGGCTGTCGAGGAAGGCGGCTTCGAGCGCGTCGTCGTCCGCGGCGACCGCCAGGTGGGAGCGAGCGAAACGCCCGCCGCTGATCGCCACCGGAAGATCGAGCGCGTCGAGCCTCGCGCGGCGGCCGCGGAGGGGTTCACGCAACAGCGGTTCGACGGGCGCGCCGCCTCCGGCGCCGATCGCCAAAGCGTCGAAGGCGACGTAGATGACCGGCACGTCGGCGAGGATGGCCTCGGACGGCGTCTTGCGGCCGAGCCGCGTCTGCAGCGAGATAAACGGCAGCACGACACCGTCGCGCCAGCCCAGGATTTCGCCGTCGAGGATGCCGTCCCAGCCCAGCACTCGGGCGGCCTCCACGATCTCCGGGTAGCCCGAGCTGATGTCGTGGAGATCGCGCGAGTAGATCCTGATCTCGTCGCCCTGCTTGTGGAGCTGGGCGCGGATCCCGTCGTACTTGTCCTCGACCCAGACCTCGGGCCCGAGGCGGGCGATGATCTCGGCGGCGTCCTCGGCCGGGGACGCGAGCATGAACTTGAGCGGGTGGAAGAGCACCAGGGACGCGCTGGCGAGGGCGTCGTCGCGGGCCAGGATGGCGAGCCGGCCCGCGTCGCCCACGAGCATGCCGGCCCACTTGACCTCGTCGAGCGGGCGCTCGAACGCACGCGCGATCGCCGCGTCGACGAGGCCTTCCCGCAGCCCGATTCGCAGGTCGCCGCCGATGACCTTGACCACGTACTTCGCGGTGAGCGGGTCCGAGCGCTCGAGGAGCTCGCGCAGGATGGCGGACTTCCGGGCCGCACCGGAGGCAGCTTCGATCGTCGTGAACGCCGCCGAGACGTCGAGCAGCGTCGGGCTCGCCTCGGCCGGCGGGTGATGACCGGCGGCTGACAGGACGTCCGCCACGGCAACACCGAGGTCGGACGATCGATCGTAGGCCTCGCCGAGCGCCGAGCGTGGGACGCCCGCCAACTCGGTCACCGTCGTGGCGATCGCGGACCACCCGAGACCCGCGGCTCGCTGGTCCGCTTCCGCGAACGGACGCCCCGTCAGGAAGATGGCCGCGATCGGCAGCTCGTCGGGGGTGAGGGTCCGCAGGTAGGCGGCGAGGAGGGCCGTCTTCTCGGACGTCCTGGTCGTCGCCGCCAGGCGCTCGGCCAGATCGCTCCAGCGACGCATGGCGAGGATGGTATACCGTGCCGGAAATGGCGCAGCGGAACTGGTTTCGGGAAGTCCTGACGGGCAGGCTGGTGACCCTGCGTCGCCACGTCCCGCAGAACGTCGCGGCCTTCCGCCGATGGTACGCCGACCCGGAGATCGCCCGGCTGGCCCGGTACCAGCAGACGCCGATGCGCCCGGAGGAGATCGAGCGCTTCTTCGCGGCCCGCGTGGTGGGCCCGGACGCGCTCGCCATGGCAGTCCACGAGCGCGCGACCGGCCGGCTGATCGGGACCTGCGCCTTTAGCCAGCTCGATGGCGAGAACGGCTCTGCGCTGTACCACATCACGATCGGCGAGTCGGATGCGTGGGGCCGCGGCTACGGCACCGAGGCGACCCAGCTGATGATCGATCACGCGTTCGGGACGCTCGGCTTGCACCGGATCGCCCTGTTCGTATTCGAGTTCAATGAACGGGCCATTCGTGCCTATCGGCGCGTCGGGTTCGTCGTCGAGGGGCGGTCCCGTGAGTCGATCTGGCGCGACGGTCGCTGGTGGGACGAGCTCGCGATGAGCATCCTCGAGTCCGATTGGCGCCGAATCCGCGAGACGAACGCTCGCGAGGTCCGCGCGGACGGGATGGTCGGCGGGATCGGTGATCCGGTGCCGGTTGCGGCCGGCTCACCATCCTCCCCCAGGCGCTTCCTCCGCCGCGTCCTGTGACCACGGACGGCATTGCGGCCGATGAGGCCAGGGCGGACGTCCGGGCGCTGATCGAGGCGAAGGGCCACACCGTGGACAACGCGCGCGCGGCCGTCGCCCGCCTCGAGGCCGCATTCGCAGACGGCTCGCTCGAACGGACGCCGTCGATCGACCTCTTCCTCGGCGATCTGATGCGCGCACTCGAGCAGGAGGATGACCAGAAGCTCGGCGGCAAGAGCGCGGAGGCGGCCCGGTTCATCCTCCGCGCGATCGACCGGGAGCTGGACCGGGCCTGACGTGCCGTACGAGATCGATCGTAGGCGCGCTCGTACACTCTGGCTTCCCCACCACCTCGGGAGGCCCTGACCCGATGACCGATCTCAAGCTCGGGATCCTGCTCTGGAGCCAGGCCGCGACCTGGGACGACTATCTCGAAAGCGCCCGGCTCGTCGACCGCCTGGGCTACGACCACCTCTGGACCTGGGACCACCTGTACGCCATCGTGGGGGCCTCGGACCAGCCGATCCTCGAAGGCTGGACGATGCTGTCGGCATGGGCAATGGCCACGGAGCGGACGAGGCTCGGCCTGCTCGTCGGCGCCAATCCGTTCCGCAATCCCGGGGTCGTCGCCAAGATGGCGGCCACCCTGGATCACATCAGCCACGGCCGGGCGATCCTGGGCGTCGGCGGTGCGTGGATGGAGCTGGAGCACCGTGCGCACGGGATCGAGTTCGGGGCGAGCATCGGGCAGCGGCTGGACTGGATGGACGAGTCGGTGGCGGCGATGCGCGACCTCCTGGACGGCAAGTCGGTGACGAGCCCGGCCGGCAGCCATTACGCCTTCGACGATCTCCGCCAGTACCCCCAGCCGATCCAGGCGCGCCTCCCGATCATGATCGGGGGAGCCGGGGAACAGAAGACGCTTCGGACGGTCGCCCGCTACGCCGACATGTGGAACGCGGTGGCGCGGGTCGAGGAGATGGCCCACAAGGTGGACGTCCTGCGGCGCCACTGCGACGAGGTCGGCCGCGACATCGCCGAGATCGACATGACGCTCGGGATCAAGGCCACGATCCGGGATACCGAAGCGGAGGCGGTCCGGGTCTGGAAGGCAGCGATCGAGTTCAACCGGGCGCCCATGAGTCGCGTCGAGCACGACTCGTCGTTCTGGAACGGAACGCCGGAGCAGATCGCCGACCGGCTCCGGCCGTACGTCGCCCTGGGGTTCCGGACGGTCATCTCCGAGCAACCTGCGCCGTTCGATGCCGAAACCTTCGAACGGCTGATCGGCGAGGTCAAGCCACTCGTGGACGCCGCCTGATCCTTCGGGGGTTGGCCACCGGCCCGCAGTCGGCTAGGGTTCCGGGATGACCGGATCGAGCCAGCGCGCGCCGGGCGCGACCGTCGAATTCGTGCACGTCTCGAAGCAGTACGACGCGCGCGCCAAGGGCACGCCCGGCGCGGTCAACGACCTGTCGCTCGAGGTCCCTGCCGGCAAGATCTGCGTGCTGGTCGGGCCATCCGGCTGCGGCAAGACCACGTCCCTCAAGATGGTCAACCGGCTGATCGAGCCTTCCGCCGGAAAGATCCTCCTCGATGGCGTCGATACCGCGACGCGCGACGTGACCGAGCTCCGGCGCGGGATCGGGTACGTCATCCAGCAGGTGGGCCTCTTCCCGCACCAGACCATCGGCGAGAACGTGGTCGTCGTGCCCCGGCTCCTCGGCTGGGCCGCGACACGTCGCCGGGAGCGGGCGGACGAGCTGCTCGAGCTGGTCGGGCTCGATCCGGCGCGCTACCGGAACCGCTACCCGAGCCAGCTCTCCGGTGGGGAGCGCCAGCGGGTTGGCGTGGCCCGGGCGCTCGCGGCGGATCCCCCGGTCATGCTCATGGACGAGCCATTCGGTGCCGTGGACCCGATCGTCCGTGACCGGCTCCAGAACGAGTTCCTCCGCCTCCAGGAGGAGCTGGCCAAGACGATCCTGTTCGTCACCCACGACATCGACGAGGCGATCAAGATGGGCGACGTCGTCGCCGTCATGAAGGTCGGCGGCCACCTCGCCCAGTACGGCCCGCCGTCAGAGATCCTGGCGGCGCCCGCCGATGACTTCGTGGCCCGGTTCGTCGGTGCCGATCGTGGCCTCAAGCGCCTGTCGCTGAGCCGTGTGGGCGACCTCGAGCCGCAGCCGGTCGTGACCGCGCAGGTCGGCGAGGAGGCCGGCGGAGCCCGCGGGCGCATCGACGATGCGCTGCCCTACCTCCTGCTCCTCGATGTCGGGCGACGACCGCTTGGCTGGATCCGGCGCGAAGAGGTGCCCACGACCGGGCAGCTGACCGAGGACATGGCCACCCCGATGTCGCCGCTGCTCAATCGACGCGCCACCCTCAAGGACGCGCTGTCATTGCTGCTCGACTCCGACGTCCAGAACGGGATCGTCGTGGACCGTCATGGCGCGTTCGTCGGGATCGTGACCGCGGACATGATCGCCGAGCGGATGCGCAGCGGCGACCACGTCGTGCCGACGGAGCCGTTCCCCGGTGATGAGGTGCCGATCGATGAGGCTGCCCTCGCCGGGAGCGCCGGGAGCGACGGCGGGCCCGGCGAGGTCCCGATCGAGGTGACCCGGTGAGCGACCGGCCGCTCGTCGACTGGACATGGATCGTCGAGCATCTCGACGACATCGGGTTCCGGACGGTCCAGCACCTCTGGCTGGCAGCCATCGCGGTGGCCGTCGGGTTCGTGATCGCGTTCGGGCTCTCGTTGCTCGTCGTCCGGTACCGGCGGTTGTACGGGCTCGTGACCGGCATCTCCGGTGTCCTCTACACCATCCCGTCGCTGGCGATGTTCGCCATCCTCGTCCCGATCACGGGCCTGAGCCTGCTGACCGCCGAGATCCCGCTGGTCCTGTACACGCTGCTCATCTTCATCAGGAACATCGTCGCCGGGTTCGACGCGGTGCCACGCGAGGTCATCGAGGCCGCGGACGGGATGGGGTTCACCCGCCGGCGCCGCCTCCGCACGATCGAGCTCCCGCTTGCGGTCCCGTTGATCATCACCGGCGTCCGCCTGGCGAGCGTGTCGACGATCGGGTTGGTCATGATCGTGTCCCTGATCGGCGACAACTTCGGTGGCCTCGGGCTGTTCATCAAGGAAGGCATCCAGACCTTCTTCCCGACCAAGGTCTACGTCGGGGCGGTGCTGTCCCTCGTCCTCGCGTTCGGCGCGGACGCCGCATTCGTGGTGGTCCAGCGCCTGTTGACGCCCTGGTCGCGCGCGAGGGCCCGCACGGCCGTGGGCACGGCCTGACGTGGATCTCGTGAGCGCGGTTGGCTGGTTGGCGGACCCGGCGAACTGGACCGGGGCGGATGGCATCCCGACGCGCCTGCTGGAGCACATCTCGATCTCGGCGGCTGCCGTCGTCATCGCGTGCCTGATCGCCATCCCGATCGGCCTGTGGATCGGGCACACGGGCAGGCACGCGTTCATCGCGATCAACCTGGCCAACGTGGGTCGCGCGGTCCCGTCCTACGCCGTGATGGCGATGATCCTGCCGATCTCGCTGTCGGTCTCACCCGAATACGGCCTCGCGATCATCCCGACGTTCCTGGCCATGACCCTGCTGGCGATCCCCCCGGTCCTGGTGAACACCTACGCGGCGCTGCGAGAGGTCGACCGCGACCTGATCGAGGCCGCCCGCGGCATGGGGATGCGCGAGGGCGAGGTCCTGCGCACGGTGGAGATCCCGCTCGGCCTCCCGATCATCGTCGGCGGAATCCGGACGGCCGCCGTGCAGGTGGTGGCTACGGCCACGCTTGGGGCCGTGTTCGGGTACGGCGGTCTCGGCCGGTACCTGATCGACGGGATCGCCCGCCGGGACTTCGATCGCCTGGTTGCCGGCGTGGTGCTCGTGGCCGGTCTTGCCCTGCTCACCGAGCTCGTCCTCGCCGTCGTCCAGCGCCGACTGACGTCGACCGGCTTGCGCGCGCAGGCAAGCCCAGGGCGTCCCTTCCGGCAGCTCGCCGAGACACCGCAGGCGCCCGCATCCGGAGCCGCCTGAGCGAACTGCAACGGCCTTGACATGATGTTGTCATGGGCTGTCCGGGGTCCGCTGGTATAGTCGGCCGACCGTCGCCGGCCCGGCGCGGGCACATAGGAGGAATGGACCCATGCGGATGGCCCGCGTGCTTGCCATCGGGGCGTCGATGCTGGTGCTGCTCAGCGCCTGCTCGACGGGTGGTGGCGGCTCGACTGCTCCATCGGCCCCTGCGGCCCCAATCAAGATCGGTTCCGACGGCTTCTACGAGGCCAAGCTGATGGGCGAGATCTACGCCCAGGTCCTCGAGAACGCCGGTTACACCGTCGAACGCAACCTCGGGCTTGGAGCCCGTGACGTGACCAGTGCCGCCCTCGAAAGCGGCCAGATCGACCTCAAGCCCGAATACATCGGCTCGGGTCTCGGGTTCTACGACCCGGCGCTCCCGACCGGCGATCCTGCGGCGAACGCCGAGGCGCTGGGTGGGGTGCTCGCGGACAAGGGTGGCGGGATCAGCGTGCTGGCCTACACCCCCGGCGAGGACACGAATGCGTTCGTCGTCCGGAGCGACACGGCCACCGAACAGAGCCTTACCAAGATCAGCGACCTGACCGCCGTCGCCGGTGATCTCAAATGGGGTCTCCCGCCCGAGTGCGCCGACAACGCGCTGTGTGGCGGCGCGCTCAAGGACGCCTACGGCATCGACATCGCGACGCTCGATGTCACGCCGCTGGCGGCCTGCGACGCACCGATCGCCGAGGCTCTCAACGGCGGCGCCATCGACGTGGCCGAGCTGTGCTCGACACAGCCTGCCATCGCCCAGTTCGGCTTCGTCGTCCTCGAGGACGACAAGGACACGCAGCCGGCCGAGAACATCGCGCCGATCGTTCGCAACGACTACCTGGCCAAGGTGGACGAGGCGTCATTCCGCGCGCTGCTTGACGCGGCATCGGCCAAGATGACCACCGAGGAGCTGACCAAGCTCGGCGTCGAGGTGGCCGTCGACCAGAAGGACGTCGCCGAAGTGGCCACCGCGTGGCTGACGGCCCAGGGACTGCTCTAGCTTCCAACCAGACCGCTCGCTGCGAACCCCCGGTCCCGCCGGGGGTTCGTCGATTCCAGGGATCAGTCCGCGCGGCGGCGCGCGACGAGCTTTGGCGATCGGCGGAGCCCGACTCGGTGGAGGAGAAACCGGGCGACCACCCGGAGGGTCGAGAGGCCGTACACCACGCTGCGCTTGAGACCGACCGATGAGGCCTCGTCGAAGTACCGGGTCGGAACCGCGATCTCGCCGATCCGCCCGGTCATGCCGGCGGCAACGACCTGGGCGATCAGCTCCTGGTCGAACACGAAGTCATCCGAGTTGAGCTGATAGGGCACGGTCTCCAGGAGATGCCGGCTGTAGGCTCGCAGGCCGGTGTGGTACTCCGACAGGCGGAGCCCGAACGCGAGGTTCTCGACCTCGGTCAGGAAGCGGTTGCTGACGTACTTCCAGCGGGGCATGCCCCCGGCCAGGGGATCACCCAGGAAGCGGCTGCCGAGCATCAGGTCGCGGGTCCCGTCGGCGATCGGCCCGATCAGGGCCGGGATCCTCGTCGCGTCGTACTGGTAGTCGGGGTGGAGCATGACCACGATGTCCGCGCCGGCGAGCAGGGCAGCGTCGTAGCAGGTCTTCTGGTTGCCGCCGTAGCCGCGGTTCTGGCTGTGGATGATGACGTCGAGACCGAGCTGACTCGCGATCTCGACCGTCTCGTCGCGGGACACGTCGTCCACCAGGATGATCCGGTGGACGAGGTGGTGCGGGATGTCCGCGTACGTCCGCTCGAGGGTCCGGGCGGCGTTGTAGGCCGGCATCACGATCACGACCTGCGGCGGCGGCTCGCCGGCCGCCGTGCCGCTCAGCTTGGCGGGCGCTGGCGAATCCACGTGCGGCAGCGTACCGCAGCGCGCACACCAGTCGACGAATCGCGAAACACCGCCGTCACACGGTCGTGGGACGATAGGCCGGTCAGCATCGAGGTCCCTGCATGTTCGAACGTCTCTTTGGCAACGATCCCAAGGACCCCGCGGTCGCGGCCCGGATCCCGCCCGGTCAGTACAAGACCGAGAAGTTCCCGGTCCTCCACTACGGGTCCGTTCCGCGGATCGACATCGCGACCTGGGATTTCCGGGTCTGGGGCGAGGTCGACTCGCCGTTCACGCTCACATGGGACCAGTTCAAGGCGTTGCCTCGCAAGACGGTGAGCACGGACATCCACTGCGTCACGCGCTGGTCGAAGCTCGACACGACCTGGGAGGGTGTCCCGATCCAGGCCATCCTGGAGATGGCCGGGGTTCGATCGTCGGCGACGCACGTCGTGTCGCACGCGGAGCAGGGCTACACGGCCAACCTGCCGCTGTCCGTGCTGGACGACGACGACGTGCTCCTCGCCGACACGTTCGGCGGCGAACCCCTGGAGCTCGAGCACGGGTATCCGCTCCGGTTGCTCGTCCCCAAGCGCTACTTCTGGAAGAGCAGCAAGTGGATCCGCGGGCTCGAATTCCTCGACCACGACCAGCTCGGCTTCTGGGAGCGCTACGGCTACCACAACGACGCCGATCCCTGGAAGGAAGAGCGCTTCAGCGAGTGATCGCGAGCGAACCCGCGGGTCGCGAGCGAACTTCAGATCACACGCGAACCTCCGAACTCGCTCTTAGCTCCGGCGCTGGCCGTCCAGTGACCGGGCGTCGATCGTCAGGAGACGGAGCCGGCGGTTCAGCAGCAGGACTTCGCGATCGAGGAGCCTGATCAGCTCCTCGAGACGAGCCACCGTGGTCGCCGCTTCGAGGAGGCGCTGCCGTCGCGGGAGCTCCACCTGGACGATCCCCGACAGCAGGTAGGACAGGACCGTCGGGTCGTCCGGGATCGTCAGGCTGGTCGTCGTCGCTTCATCATCGTCTTCGCTGTCGTCGCGATCGTCGCCGAGCTCGCCGGACGCGCTGACGCCGGACAGCTCATCGGCGTCGATCTCATCGACTGCGGACGAGTCCAGCTCCACCCGGATATCGAGCGCCTCCCCCGTCTCGCCATCGCGGATCCGCATCAGCTCGAGGTATCGGACGAACCGGCGAATCGCGGACGCCGCCAATCGCTCGGCACGCTGTTCGTCGCCGACCTCGTCCTCGAGGGGGGTGACATCCGCGACGAGGTACGGCGCTCGCGCCAGGTCCACCGAGTCGATCGCAAACCGCCCGGTGGCTGCCGCCATCAGGTCATAGCGGCCGTCGGGATAGCGGCCCGCAGACCGGATCTCCACGAGGGCGCCCACGCGGGCGAGCGTGCGGCTGGCTCCAACCTCACGCCCCTCGCGGATCAGGACGATCCCGAACGGCGCACCGGTCTCGAGGCAGTGCCGGGTCAAGGCCCGATACCGCTCCTCGAAGATGTGGAGCGGGACCACGATGCCGGGGCACAGGACCGTGTGCAGGGGGAAGAGCGGGATCTCCATGGACTCGTGTTCGCAGTGCGGAGATGGACCGAACGGCGCCCGGATGCCGTTCCGACGAGTCTAGCCTGCCCGCGGTTCCAGGCGCGGCTCGGAGAGGCGGAGCGGTTCACGGCGGCGGACCGTCGGTCCGCGTTCCACCCAGGTCTGGTCCCGCTCGGCACGAGCCGCCGGGTCGGACTCCCGGAAGACGTGGTAGCGACCCTTGCCCTGCGCCTTGGCGCGGTACATCGCGATGTCGGCATCGCCGAGCAGGTCGTCGACCGACTGCATCGACGGGGCGTCGACGGCGATCCCGATGCTCGCCCCAACCTCCACGTACACGTCCGCGATGGGCAGGGGCTCGTTGAGCGCGGCAAGAAGGCGCTCGGCGACCTCGACGGCCCGCGTCTCGTCGGGGAGATCGCGCAGCAGGACCCCGAACTCGTCGCCGCCGAGGCGCGCGGCCAGGTCCGTGCCTCGCAGGACGGACCGGAGGCGATCGGAGACGGCGACCAGGGCTTCATCGCCTGCGCCGTGGCCGAGGGTGTCGTTGATGGTCTTGAAGTCGTCGAGATCGAGGAAGAGGGCGGCAACCGAGCCCGGCTTCGAGCGTTCGGCCAGCGCCGTCGCGGTCGCCTCCATGAACCGTCGTCGGTTCGTCAAGCCGGTCAGGGGATCGTGGAAGGCCTGGAAGCTGAGTTGCGCCTCGAGCGCGCGTCGCTTGGCCACGTCCCGCTCGAGCAGGCCGACGAGGCCGACGAGTCGAGCAAGCACGAGGAGTGACAGCAGGGCGGCCCCGGCAGCCACGACCTGGAGGCCGCTGCCGGCATCGGGGCCCATCGCCAGTAGGGCTGGCCCGGTCAGCATCGCCGCGGCCAGGCCGAGGAGACGGATCGGGCCGAGCCAGGTCACGGCGACCGGGTGCGGGTCCGTCAGGCGACGCATGGAGGGATCCAGCGCCGATGACCCGAACAGGATGTAGGAGACCATGTAAAGGGTGTCGAGCAGGCTCCCGCTCACGTACGTGCCTTCCAGGGTCTGGATGGCGTAGATCATGTCGGCAACGACCAGCGTGGCAAGGCTGCTCCCGAGCAACACGAAGGACATGGTCCGGGCGCCGGGCGTCGTCAGGAGGCCCATCGCGACGCCGATCAGGATGATGTCGGTGATCGGGTAAGCGAGGCTGATCGAAAGCGAGAGCATGTCGAGTTCGGTATCGGCGACGACGGGTCGCATGAGGAAGGTCCATGACAGGATCGCCGCACCCGTCGTCAGGATCGCCGCATCGAGAATGCCGCCCCGGTCGCCGTCGCCGAGCCGCCGTCGGATCAGCAGGAACAGGCCGAGGGCGATGAACGGGTACCCACCGAGGTAGAGCACATCTGCGAGCGACGGGAACGGTTCCTCGCCGATGAGGGTGAAGTAGTTCCAAAGCAGGTCACCGGCGACGAACGAGGCCTGCCCGGCGGCCATCAGGATCCACGGAAGGCGTCGATCGGGGCCGTTCCGCAAGGCGCCGAACAGCGCCACGGCGACGGCCGAGCCGCCGACGATGTCGTAGGTCAGGCTCTGGATCGTGCTGCCGAGCTCCAGCGACTGGTGCAGCGCGATGAACGCGACGCCGATCGCGATGTAGATCACGGCGGGCGACAGGCGTGGGAGCGACGATCGAGTGGTTGGCACGGCATCCGTTTGCTGGTGTGGACCAAGGCGGTCCGTGCTGGACAGGGTTACATCCGCTTGCCAGTCGACCCATGGGTCAGGGGTCCGGGGGCCGGTCACCAAAGGTCGTGCGCGGGCGACACGAATCGTGAAGCCGCCGGTTGCCCGGCGGCTCCTCAGCGGCGGATGGTTCTGGCGACTCGCCGGTCGCCGGTGGACGCCCTCGTCAGTGGGCGCAACCCTTGGGCGCGCCGCCATCGTCGGCCGTCCGGAAGCTCGAGCCGCAGCCACAGGCCGCGACAGCATTGGGGTTGTTCACGGTGAAGCCGGCACCCATCAGGGTGTCCACGTAGTCGATCTGGGCACCCTTGAGGAGATCGACGCTCTGCCCATCGACGTAGACGCGGATGCCGTTGGCGTCGAGCACGCGATCCTCGGGTGTCGGAGCGTCCTCGAGCATCATCCCGTACCGGAACCCGGAGCAGCCACCCGAGTAGACATAGACGCGCAGACCGATCTGCGGGTTCGTCTCCTCTTTCGTCAGCTCCTGGAGCTTGACGACCGCGGCATCAGTGAGGGAGACGACCGTCGGCTGCTGGTCGATCATCTGGCTTGGACCTCCGGAACGATGAATGCGTGGGATGAGCGAGGGACGCCGGTTTCATCCATCGTACGCAAGGCAACGGGTTTCGACAAGCACCTGCGCCGAAAACCCGTGTGCCGAGGTCATCGCACCCTGGTCATGTTCGACTCGTAGCCGCCTCCGCCCGGATAGACCCAGGCGCCATTGCACGAGTTCCCGTCGGCACTGAACGTCCCCCGATAGTAGGCGGGTGATCCTCGCTCACCGAACCAGATGGTCAGGACGCCGCCGTCCACCTCGTAGGTGTAGTCGAGCGTCTCCCCCGAACCCGAGTAGAACCGGGAGCGAATATCGGCGCTCGGCTCTTCGCCGTACGGTCGGAGATGCCCGATGACCTCGAGGCCATGGGATGACTGGCCTCCCTGGTCGAGGTCGACATGCTGCAGGAGGAACCACCCTCCCTCCATCCATTCATATCGGGTCGTCCCTGCCGCGTCGCCCGAGATCGCCCAGGTCCCGACGAGTGCATCGAGGGTCCTGAGGTCGGCTGGTGGCGTCGACTGGTCGACTAGTGTCGTCGTCTGGTCGGTCATCGTTCGTCTCCCTTCGTGAATCGCTGTGTCGGGCCCGTTGAGAACTAGACCGTCCAGTACTGTACCATCGATCAATCTTGGGTGGTCAGTGGGAGGCCGACGTGGAGCAGCTTCGATCCCCGGACAAGCCGGTCCCGCCTCGGTCGGCCCACAAGCGATCGGCGATCACCCAGGCCGCGACAATGGTCTTCCTCCGGCACGGCTACGAGCTCGCCAGCATGGACGAGATCGCTGCGGCGGCTTCGGTGTCCAAGCAGACCGTCTACAAGCATTTCGGCAGCAAGCAACAGCTTCTGACCGAGACCGTCCTCAGCATCGTTGGACGGGTCGACGAGCTCGTGACCGATTTGACCCGCATGTTCGAAGCCGTACGGAACGTCGACCAGGACATGCCCCCGATCGTCCATCGCCACATCGCTGCGGTGATCCAACCGCCGGTCATCCAGCTCCGCCGACTCGTCCTTGCCGAAGCCGTACGCTTCCCCGAGCTGGCCATGACGTACTATCGGCGAGCTCCTGAGCGTGTCATCGACACGCTCGCAGCGGGACTGGGACAGCTCGCGGCGCGAGGGCTGCTCCACGTGGAGGATCCTGGTCAGGCCGCCAACCACCTCGCCTATCTCGTCCTCGGGACGGCGATCGACAAGGCGCTGTTCGACCCTGGCTACGCGGAGCGCGTGACGCGGGCAGAGCTCGAACGCGAGGCCGACGAGGGTTTGCGCGTCTTTCTCGCCGCCTACAACGGCGAGGTGGAGGGCTCAGCCGCCCTGGTCTGACCCCTGGCGCGTCCGAAAAGTCACGGTCACCGTGACCGTGACCTCGGTTTCGCCGGCCTCGACCGGCGTCGCGGCATCCGCCGCGACCATCATCCGCTCGGCCTTCATGCGGGGCCATGGCGGCGGGGCTGCGCCGCCTTCGACGACGTCGGATACGCCAACGATCGACAGGCCCGCCGACTCCGCGAGCACGTCGGCACGAGACCGAGCCATGGCCATCGCCAGCACGCGCGCCTGGCGTTCGGCCGGTTCGGGATCGGCGACGCGGAAGGCGAGCCGATCCATGCTGGTGGCCCCTGCCTCGAGCGTCCCGTCGATGACCTCTCCCAGGCGAGCCAGGTCGCGGATCGCGATGGACGCGCCGTTGGTCAGCTCGTAGCCGGTCAGGGTCGGCGGCCTGTTGTCCCGGTAGTCGTAACGCGGCTGCACGGACAGCGTCGTTGTCCGGACATCCTGGCGCGGGACCCCGGCGGCATCGACCGCTGCGAGGATGGCCGCCATGGTGGTCGCGGCCTCGGCCCGCGCGATCGCAACCGTCCGGCGCACGATCGAGACGCCCAGCTGGAGATCGGCGACATCCGGAGCGACCGCGACGCGACCCGTGCCGCTGACCGTGATGGAGCCTTCGTCCGCGGGTCGATCCATGGCTGGCCTCCCCTCAGGCATCGATCCGCTCGATGACGGTGGCGATCCCCTGCCCCACGCCGATGCACATCGTCGCAAGACCGTAGCGGCCGCCGGTTCGGCGCAGCTCGTGGGCAAGCATCGTGATCAGGCGGCCGCCGCTCATCCCGAGCGGGTGGCCAAGCGCGATCGCACCGCCGTTGACGTTGACCTTGCCGGGGTCGAGGCCCAGCTCGTTGACGCACACGACCGACTGCGACGCGAAGGCCTCATTCAGCTCGACCAGATCCAGGTCGGCCACGGTGATCCCCGCCCGGTCGAGTGCCTTGCGGGTCGCCGGAACGGGACCGACACCCATGACGGCAGGGTCGACGCCGGCGACCGCGGTCGAGATCACCCTGGCCATGGGCCGGAGACCGAGCTCCCGTGCACGGCCCGCCTCCACCAGCAGGACCGCCGAGGCCCCATCGTTGATCCCCGATGCGTTACCCGCGGTCACCGTGCCGCCGTCCCGGAAGGCGGGGCGCAGGCGGCCCAGGGCGTGGGACGTCGTATCGGCCCTCGGGTGCTCGTCGCGTGTGACGATCTGGGGTTCGCCTTTCCGTTGCGGGACGGTGATCGGCACGATCTGGTCGTCGAAGCGTCCCGCCTCGATCGCAGCGATGGCCTTCTGCTGTGACGCCAGGGCGAACGCGTCCTGCAGATCCCGACCGACCTCCCAGCGCTCGGCGACGTTCTCCGCGGTCTCGCCCATCGAATACGGGTAATGCATCTCTGCGAGCTTCGGGTTGAGGAACCGCCAGCCGAGCGTCGTGTCCTGGAGCTCGCGAGCTCCGCGGTCCCAGGCAGCCTCGGGCTTGGCCATCACGTAGGGCGCCCGGGTCATCGATTCGACGCCGCCACCGATGAAGACATCGCCATCGCCGGCGGCAATCGCATGGGCCGCCGTGTTGATCGCCTGGAGCCCACTGCCGCACAGGCGATTGACGGTCTGTCCGGCAACCTCGACCGGAAGCCGGGCGAGCAGGACGGCCATCCGCGCAACGTTGCGGTTGTCTTCGCCGGCCTGGTTGGCACAACCGAGGATGACGTCCTCGATGAGCGCCGGGTCGATCCCGGACCGATCGACCACGGCGCGGAGCACGGCCGCCGCCAGGTCGTCCGGTCGAACGTTGGCCAGCGCGCCGCCGTAGCGCCCGATCGGCGTTCGGACGGCCTCCACGATCCAGGCTTCCCGGAGCGGGCGGTGGAGATCTCGAGTCACGGGTCGATTGTAGGCGTGACGAGTGGACGACCTCCGGTGCGCCATCGCACCAGCGACTGCACCAGACCGTGGCCAACCGCCCCAAACCACACTATATTCGCGTCCCCTGGCCCCTGGGGGCGAGAGGGCGGCTCGTCGTGTGCCGATCCGGCGGCCCGATCGCCGGAGACACCGGGCCCGCCCGAGGAGGTCCGATCGTGCGACGCATCGTTCGCGTCATCGGCATGGGCGTGCTTGGCGCCGTCCTGGTCGCCAGCCCCGCAAGTGCGGGAAAACCGGACCGGGACAAGCAAAGCGTCGACGACGCGTTCGTCGACCCGTTCTTGAGTCAGGCCTGTGGGGCAGAGGTGAACGCCCACGTCACGGGCCACGTCATCTTCCGGACGTTCACGGACGCCAGCGGCAACCCCGTCCGCGAGGTCAACAACTACGCCCTGAGCGTGCACTGGTGGAGCGAGAACGGCGACATCCGAGCCAGGGATGTCGGCATCGATCGAGCCACGTACTTCGACGATGGCAGCGTCCTCGTGATCATCATCGGCAATGTCCAGTCGTTCTCGATCCCGGGGCAGGGCCGTGTCTACGCGGACGTCGGACGGACCATGATCGAGATCGACGCGGCCGGCAACCAAACGGTCACACCGCTCGGCGGCCAGCATGACCCGGACCAGCTCGGCGCCATCTGCGGCGTGCTCGGCGACTGACCTTCAGGCAACGAAGGACCCGGTCGGGACGCTGCCTCGACCGGGTCATTGACTGATTCGCGCCGACTTCGTCCTAGCGCTCGGGATGCCCGGCCCCCAGGCGCAGCGCGAGGTCGATGTCGGACGCGGTCGCGACTCCGTCGTCGACCGCCCGTGCCGCTTCGTCGTCGATCGCCTCGCGGATGCGCCGGAGGATCGCACCGGCCTCCATCGAGCCCCCACCCGCCGCCTTCACCGGCCCGACATCCGGTCGCGGCTTGGGCGGAGCCCCGTCGTGGACGTAGAAGCCTCGGCCTGATTTCCGGCCGAGGTCGCCGCCTGCGACCAGCTCGCGCTGGATCGCGGACGGTCTGAGCCGGTCGGGTTGGCCGAGGCCGTCCCAGACGGCGACGGCCGCCGCGAGGTTCACGTCCAGGCCGATGAAGTCCATCAGCTCGAACGGACCCATCGGGAACCCACCGGCACGCATGGCCGCGTCGATCTCCTCGATCGTCGCCTGGCCAGCCTCGAGGATCCGCAACGCCTCGATGGTGAACGGCCGGTTGACCCGGTTGACGATGAAGCCGGGTGTGTCCGCGCAGCGAACCGGCGTCTTTCCCCAGCGCTCCACGAGCTCGAACGCGCGCTCGACGATCGCGTCGTCGGCAGCTGGCGGGACGACGACCTCGACCAAGGGCATGACCGGCGCAGGGTTGAAGAAGTGCAGTCCGATCACGCGCGACGGCTGCGTGGTTGCCGTTGCGATGGCGGTCACGGAGAGCGCGCTGGTGTTGGTCGCAAGGATCACGTCGCCGGGCGTCGCTGCATCGAGCGCCCGGAAGACGCTCTGCTTGAGGTCGAGGTCTTCGAGCGCGGCTTCGATCACGATCGCGGCCTCCGCGCCGATCGCGTCCAGCGAGTGCGCATCCCGGAGGCCTTCCAGCCTCCCGGAGACCCACGCCTCGATGCTGTCGCCGTCGAGGTCCAGCCTGAGGGCTCGCCGAGCGAGGCCGTCGCGTACTCGAACCCGGCCGCGCTCGATGGCGGCATCGTCCACATCGTGGAGAACGACTTCGTGCCCATGCTCGAGGGCGAGCTGGGCGATCCCGGCGCCCATCGTCCCCGCTCCCACGACGCCGACGACACCGGGGCCACCAGATACCAAACCCACGGTCAGATCGTCTTGAACGTCTCGAACGGTTGGCGGCAGGCCGTGCAGTGGTAGATCGCCCGGCACCGGGTGGGCCCGAAGGCGTTCTCGAGGACGGTTCGACGCGATCCGCAACTGGGGCAGGGCACCGGCGTTCCGAGCTGGACGAGGAGGTTGATGCCGGGCTGCGCCGGTGTGGGTGGGGCAAACCCGGATGCGCGCAGCTTCTCGCGACCTGCGGGCGTGATCCGGTCGGACGTCCATGGCACGCGATAGTCGAAGTTGACCGTCACGGGCACGTCGAACCATCCAAGGCGCGCCTCGACGGCGGTCCGAATGAGGTCGAGAGCCGGGCAGCCGATGAACGTCGGCAGGAGCGTCACGCCGATCCCGGCTGACCCGATCGTCACGTCCTCGACCATGCCGAGATCGACGACTGAGACGACGGGGATCTCGGGGTCGGGCACGTCCGCCAGGGCGGCCCGGACATCTGCCACGGACAACGTTCGGCGGGCTGGCGACACGGGCGGCGCCGGGCTCGCGCCAGCCCTGGCGAGGGCAATCGATCGATGGACCATCCCCTCGCTCACCACGTGGCTCCGGGTTCCGCGCGACGGACGGTGTTGAACTCGCCCCACAACCAGGTGAACGGGGCTCCGTGGTCCAGCCGGCCGCGTTCCATGTCGTGCCCCGGTGGCGGGAGCGGCAGGTCCAGGGCGGCGAGCTGCGGCTCGATCGCGCTCCGCCATCGGTGCTCGAGCTCGGTCATCGACGCAGCCAGGATCCCGCCCTCGACCAACGCCGCCTCGTCGGGGAGTGGCGAAAACACGGTCGCCGCGTCCGGCCCGAGCGTCGTGAGCGCCGCCAGCAGACGAGATCGGGCGTCCTTGCCGCCCTCGGCGAGCCGGTCGAGCCAGACCGTGGCATGCATGACGTGATAGCGCTCTTCGCGGACCAGCTTGCCGACCAGGTCGGCCAGCGGCGGCCATGTGCCGCCCACGAGCGCATCCAGCCGGACACCGTCGGCCGTGTCGTACAGGAACCGGCGCGCGATGGTCATCGCCCAGTCCCCGCGCCCATGGTCGAGCAGCCGGCAGTGGCGGTAGTCGGCGGGCTGACGGTCGTAGGCCAGGACGTCCGCATCGGTGGCTGTCAGCTCGCCGAGCAGCTCGTACAGCGCCGCTGCGTGGCCCAGCTCGTCCTGGGCGAGCGAGCTCATCGCGACGTCCTCCTCGAGGAGCGGTGCGATCCCGGTCCACTCCGAATCGCTGAAGCCGATGACGAAGTCGTCGTCGGCCATGGAGCGAAGCAACCCGCCCAGCGCCACGGTCGGGAGCGTGGCCACGGTCACCGCGAACGAGCCTTTGGTTTCGCCTGACCGGACGCCTTTCGCGCGGCCGCCAGCTTGTCGCGCATCACGTATCCGCCGGGCTTCTTGAACGACCGATCGAGCGGCGGCTGCAACAGGTCGGGGTCAGCGAGATCGACGACGTCCGCCCGTCGCACGATCCACAACCGGACGCTCTCCTGGCGCCGTCCGAACAGTTCGCGCGCGTAGTGGGTGGCGAGGTCCGCGTCGGGCGCCATGACGCTGCCGCCATGCTGCATCGGCCCGCCGTCCTTCTCCTGCCGGAACACCTCCCAGGGTTCGAGCTCCGGGTTGGCCGCCATGGTCATGCCGCCCGGGGTGCCGCCAGGATCGCGTCGCGCACCCAGCGGGTCTCCTCGCGGGCGTCGCGACGGAACTGCAAACGGGCTTCCGACATGGGGCCATGGTTCGTGACCACCCGACGGAGCTCGTCCCAATCGGGCTCCGTGTAGCGCCACGTCGCCGTGCTGTCGTCCAGCTCGAGCGCGGGATCGGGGATGACCAACCCGAGCTCTCGGATCCGGGGGACGTAGATCGTCAGGAACTCCTGGCGGAGCTCCTCCGACGTCTTCGCCTTGATCCGCCAATGCAGGTCACGGTCCTTCTCGCGCGGCGAGCGCGGCCCGTGCATCTGCATCAACGGCCCCCACCAGCGCTCGAGGGCGTCCTGGATCGCGGCCCGCTGCGACGTCGAGCCCGTGACCATCGTGACCACGACATCGCGCCCATGCATGATGTGGACCGATTCCTCCCAGCAGATCTTGCGCATCGTCCGCGCGTATGGCGCGTAGCTGCTGTCGCGCAGCGCCTGCTGAGCGACGATCGCAGCCGCGTCCACCAGCCAGGCGATCATCCCGACGTCCGCCCAGCCCGTCGTCGGGTAGTGGAAGACGTTGTGGAACTTGGTCTTGCCGGCCAGCAGGTCGTCGAACATCGCCTCGCGCGGTTTGCCCAGGTCCTCGGCCACGCGGTAGAGGAGCTGGGCATGCCCGACCTCGTCCTGGACCTTGGCCGTGAGCGCGAGCTTGCGGCGGAGGGTCGGGGCCCGCATCAGCCACTCGCGCTCGGGCAGGACGCCCATGAGCTCGCTGTTGGCGTGCATCTCGACGAAGCGAAGGACGGCCGTCCGGTACTCGTCGGGCATCCAGTCGGTCGCCTCGACCTTGCCGCCACCCGTGACGTGCGCCTCGAACAACGCGAACCGCTCGTCGTGGGGCAGGTCGTCGTTGAATGCCGGGCGGCCTCGGTCGTTCGGCCCGAGGATTGGCTCGAGCGCCAGCGGATCGGTCATGACGGCATCCTGGCCGCCTGCACGGCCCGGAGGGACAGGTCGGCGTATGCGTCGGCGATGGCCCGGGTCGACAACCGTCCGCCCGGCTTGTACCAGGTCGACGAGGCCATTGAGTGCGGTCAGGATGTAGGCCGCGGTGGCCACGGGATCGACCGCATGGAACGCCCCGGTCCCCACGCCGTCGGCGATGACCGAGCGGAGGCGCTGCTCGTACGCATCGCGTCGTCGGACGATCTCGTCCCGTCGATGACCCTGGAGCGCCCGCCATTCGTGGACGAACACGCTCGCTCGCTCGATGTCCTCGGTCACGACGGCGACGTGCGCCCGGACGAACGCGATGAGGTAGACGCCGCGGCCGAACGTCACGGCGCCGGGATCGGCGGCTTCGATCTCCTCGACCGCCGCCTCGAACCGTGACGCCGTGTTCTCGACGATCGACCACAGGACGTCCTGCTTGGAGGTCACGTGCGCGTAGAGGCTGGCGCCCTGGATGTCCACGGCGCGGGCGATGTCGCGGACGCTTGTCCCCGAATAGCCGTGCTCGTGGAAGAGCGCGCTCGCCGCGTCCTCGATCGCCTGACGCCGGGTCGTTTCGACCACGTCGAATCCGCCTCCCCTAACTAACGATCGTTAGGCGGGAAGGATACGGTGGGCCCGAGACACGGGTCAAGCCTCCTCCGCGCGTCAGTCCCCGGTGAAGCGCGGCGGCCGTTTCTCGAGGAACGCTGCGAGACCTTCGGCGTGATCGTGGGTGGCGCCGGCGATGCCCTGCCGATAGGCCTCGTCCTCGAGCGCGTCGTCGAGGCCGACCGACCAGCTCCGCTCCAGCGCTCGTTTGGTGTGGGCCAGGGCCTGCGGCGCAAGCTCGGCGAGGCGGGCAGCCGTCGCGCGTGCTTCGGACGCGAGCGCCTCGTCCGCGACCACCTGCGCGACGAGGCCGAATCGCTCGGCATCGGCAGCGGACAGCGTGGAGCCAAGGAGGGCCAACTCGGCTGCCTTGGACGGTCCGACCAAGCGCGGCAGGAGCCACGTCGCGCCGCTGTCGGGGACCAGCCCGATCCGCCCGAACGCCAGCACGAAACTCGCGGTCTCGGCTGCCAGTCGAATGTCGCAGGCGAACGCCAGGGAGGCTCCGGCGCCGGCCGCCACGCCGTTGATCGCGCCGACGATCGGCTGGTCCAGCCCGCGCATCGCGCGGATGATCGGGTTGTAGCGCTCGCGCAATTCAACGGCAAGCGGAGCGGCGTCCGGCTCGAGACGCTCCTTGAGGTCCTGGCCGGCACAGAACGCTCGCCCGGCACCGGTCAGCACCACGGCCCTGACAGAGCGGTCGCGGCCGATCGCGCGAAGTGCTTCGAGGAGCTCGGTCTTCATCGCGACGGTCAGCGCGTTGAGCACGTCGGGCCGGTTGAGGGTGACGGTCGCGATCGCCTCGGCGACGTCGACCTGGATCGTGGTGAACGAACGGGGCGGCCGCTCCCCGCCCATCAGGACGCGGTGTCGGGCCCGACGAACTCGACCAGGCGTCCGTCGACGAGCTCGAAGACGCGTCGGTCGATCGGCTCATCCGCGCCGCCCGACGCTTCCACGATGAAGTCGGCGAAGAGCACGGCGAATTCCTGGTCGTCGGGGCGGAGCGAGCCGGCGGTCAGGAGGTGCCGCTCCGGGATCCCGATGAGGATCCGCCCGTGCGGGGCCAGTTCCCGAGTGAGGTGTTCGACGGTCTCGGGCAGGAGCAGTCTCGCGGCATCCCAGCCGTCGCCGGTCTGCGAGGAGAGGAGGACCCGTTCACCGGACGTCTCGGCCACCCACGCGGCCCCGGCTGCCCAGGCGGCCAGGTTGGCCAGCGCGGCATCCTGGATCGCGGACGGCTCCACGCCCCATGACAGGAGATGGTCGCCGTTGACCACGATGTCGAAGCCGCCGGCGTCCATCGTGTAGACGACGGGCAGCTCCGCGGGACCCTGGTCGAGCAGGGGCTGTGCGTGGCTCTGGGCGCTGCGACCGGTCATGTTGTCGCGGTCGAATGCTTCGACGGAAAGGCCAAGGGTGCCGACCGGCCTGAAGGCGGGGAATACGAGCTTGCTGGCGATGCCCCAATCGTGTTCAGGGGCATCGGCGATCGCGGTATGGGATTCGGGTGGCGGCACGTGACCGCTGACAGGGGCACTCGCGTCGATGGGCGCGAGGTAGTCGGGCGCGCTGTCGCGAAGGGTCGCCGGCGGCGCATCGCCAAGGTCGCGCTCGATATCGAGCCCGACGTCGCTTCCGCCTAGATCCCTCTCCATCCGGTCGTCCCTCCTCGAATCCTGCGTCAGCGTCCCGACCAGGTCGGGCTTCGTTTCTCGGTGAAGGCCGCCATCCCCTCGCCCTGGTCGGCGGTGTCAAACAGCCGGAAGAACGTGTCCCGCTCGGCGGCCAGGCCGGCCGCGAGCGCGTTCTCGTGGGCTCCCCGGACGGCGGCCTTGGCGGCCCGAACGGCGACCGGCGGCATCGAGGCGATCCGGGCGGCCAGCTCGAGGGCAGCGTCGACCGTGGCCTCGGCCGGGACGACCCGGTTGACCAGGCCCAGGGCGAGCGCCAAACGGGCATCGATCGGCTCGCCGGTCAGGATCATCTCCATCGCCCGCGCCTTCCCGATCGCCCGGGTCAGGCGTTGTGTCCCGCCGGCCCCCGGCATGACGCCGAGGCGGATCTCCGGCTGGCCAAACCGCGCGTCCTCGGCGGCAACGATCATGTCGCAGGTCATCGCGAGCTCGCAGCCACCACCCAGCGCGACCCCGCGGACGGCCGCGATGACCGGCAAGCCGATGGCCGCCAGTCGATCCCAGACGTCGAACCGATGGCCGTCGCGAAGCGACCCGTACGTCTGGGGGGCGAGCTCGACGATGTCGGCGCCGGCCGCGAACGCGCGACCCGATCCGGTGAGGACGATCGCCCGGCAGCTGCCATCGGCGTCCAGCGCGTCGAGGGCATCTGCGAGGGCATCGAGCAGGTCGAAGCTCAACGCGTTGAGCGCCTCGGGTCGGTCGAGCGTGACCAGGGCGACGCCCGGCAAGCTGGTCGACGGCGCGGCGGACGGCGGGGCGCCAGCCGGATAGGCCACCCGGATCAAGGTCCGAACCTCGTCCTGGCCCTGTGTCGCGCGATCCTGCAGCGGGGCGGTCATCGTCACGAAGCGTCCTCGGCGGTGGTGCCGACAGTATCCACTGCCGGGGAAGCCGCGGCACTCATCTCGAGCGCATCCTCGAGCACGAGCAACGTAGCCAGTCCGGGTGCGATCTCGCGCAGGTTGCGTCCCGCGGCGCGCATGGCATCGGACGCGAGGCCGGCGTCAAGGCTGGCCCGATCATCGAACTCCATCGTGGTCGCGAGAACGAGGTCGGTTTCGCCGCCAAGGGCGGTCACGACCCGCTGAACGCGGGTGGCGCGGAGGCCTGGGGTGCCGGCGACCAGCGGCAAGTGCTCGGCCGCATACCGACGTTCGAACGTGGCGAGTGCGTCCGGTCCGTCATCCGGCCGTCGGTAGAGGGCGAGCAATGTGGTCATCGGGTACCTCGTGCTGTCGCCGGGCTCGGCCAGTGGTCGGTCTTCGGGGATGCTACCGCTCGGGCTTGCCCTCGACCTCGGCGGTGGTGCCGCGTTCGATGCGCAGGTAGCGGCGCCGGTAGTAGAGCAGCGGCATCGGATGGCCGGGTTCGCTCGCGAGGGTCTCGACACGGCCGATGAACAGGTCGTGGTCGCCGGCCGAGAACGTCTCGACGACCGTGCATTCGAGCGTCGCGATCGCACCATCGAGCAGCGGCAGCCCGAGACTCCCCGGGTGCCATGCGGCCCCGCAGAACGCCTCCCGGCCGGGCACCACTGGCGCACCCGCGAAACAGTCGGACAGGGCCTGCTGGTCCTCCGCGAGGACATTGACGGCGTACTGACCGGCCGCGCGGACGATCGGCGTGAGGAACCGGCGACGATCGAGCGCGACCATGACGAGGGCGGGCTTGAGCGACACGGAGCTCAACGCATTCACGGTGATCCCGAACGGCTGGTCGCCATCGAGCGCGGTCACGACGGTCACGCCCGTGACGAAATGACCCATGACCTGGCGGAAGACGTCGGACTCGATCGAAGTCATCACCTTCATCGCCGCCGAGTGTAGGCGCGATCCGGATTCGCCCGCGCTTGCCGCCCGATCATCGACGCGGCGTGCGGTCGCCCGACGAGGACGGACGCCTACAATCTGGCCATGACCGATTCTGCCCGCCCGGCCACGCGCATCGCGCGCGATTCGATGGGCGAGGTGGAGGTCCCGGCAGACGCCCGCTACGGCGCGTCCACCCAGCGAGCGGTGCTCAACTTCCCGATCTCGGGCCAGCGGTTCCCGCGTCGGTTCATCCGAGCGCTCGCGCTGGTGAAGGTCGCCGCGGCGGAGACGAATGCCGCCCTGGGGTTGCTCGACGCGGACGTCGCGGCCGCGATCGCCGAGGCTGCCACGGAGGTCGCCAACGGGGCGCACGACGACCAGTTCCCGATCGACATCTACCAGACCGGCTCCGGCACCTCCACGAACACGAACATGAACGAGGTCGTCGCCAGCCTGGCCAGCGCCCGGCTGGCCGGCCGGACCGTTCATCCGAACGACGACGTCAACCGCTGCCAGAGCTCGAACGACGTGATCCCGACAGCACTCCAGCTCGCGAGCGCGATGGCCATCGAGGAGGCGCTGCTCCCGGGTCTCGAGCGACTCCACACCGCGCTCGTCGCGAAGGAGCAGGAGCTCTGGCCGGTCGTCAAGACGGGTCGCACCCATCTCCAGGACGCGACCCCGATCCGCCTCGGTCAGGAATTCCGGGGCTACGCCGGCCAGGTGGAGGAGTCGCTTCGGCGAGCCCGCGCGGCCCAGGCCGAGCTGCTCGCCGTGCCGCTCGGCGGAACGGCGGTGGGGACCGGGATCAACGCCCATCCGCAGTACGCGTTCCGTGCCTGCGCGAGGCTCTCGACGTTGACGGCGCTCGCCGTCCGCGAGGCTGGCAACCATTTCCATGCCCAGGCGACGCTGGATGCTCCCATCGCGGCCCACGGGGCCATCCGGACCGTCGCGTTGAGCCTGTGGAAGATCGCGTCGGACGTCCGGCTGATGGGGATGGGTCCGCGCGCCGGTCTCGCCGAGATCGCGTTGCCGGAGACGCAGCCGGGTTCCAGCATCATGCCCGGCAAGGTGAACCCGGTGATCGTGGAGAGCCTGACGATGGTCGTCGCGCGGGTCGTCGGCAACGACGCCACGATCGCCTTCGCCCAGACCGGGAGCTTCCTCGAGCTCAACGTGATGCTGCCGGTGACCGCCGCGGCGATGCTCGAATCGATCGACCTGCTCGGTGCTGGGGCGGCCAACTTCAGCGCGCGGTGCATCGAGGGCCTGACTGCGACCGAGCGGGGCCCGCAGCTGGTGGAGCAGGGCCTGATGCTCGCAACCGCGCTCGCGCCGGTGATCGGATACGACGAAGCCGCCAAGCTCGCGAAGGATGCCTTCAAATCTGGCCGCACGATCCGCGAGCTGGCCCTCGAGCGCGGTCTCGACGCGGCGGAACTCGATCGGTTGCTGGATCCGGCATCCATGACCGAGCCCGGGCTCGGTTCTGGCGGGGGTGGCGGCGGCTGAGTCGGGGCAGGTTCAGGTCACGCGCCAGCCGGTGCCCGGGTCCCTGGCCCGTTCGACGAGCAGCAGCCAGCCGATCGCGCTCCACGTGGCTCCGGTCACGAACCAGGTCACCGTCCATGGGACCAGCATCGCCGCGGATCCCGTGAGCAGGAGCAAGCCGACCGGGCCATCGCCGAGCCTGACGAGGACCGTTCCGACGAGCGCCGCCCCGAGCATCGCCAGACCCTGTCCTGCGGCAAGCAGCGGGCTCGCGAGCCCCAGCGTTGCCGTCAGGACCAGCGCTCCGATCCAGGCCACGTGACCGACGACCGCAAGCGCAAGAGCGACGTGGCCAGGGCGCCGGCCGCGACCGTTCGCCCGGAGCGCGCATCCGACGGTGGCGATGAACAGGCTCACCGCTGCAACGGTGGCGACCGGGAGCACCTCGGCGATGTACCCGGGCCAATCGGGCGGCATCCGCTGCGTGTTCACGGCTGCGGCCGTGATCGTCCAGAGGCCGCCACCGATCAGGGCCGAGACGGCCGGGACCCGGGACGGCGCGGCGGGATGGAGCCACGCATCGAGCGCGCCACGGAGGAGGTCCACACGTTCGCGCAAGCCGGGGCGTCGCGACTCGAGCAGCGCCTCCATCTCGTCGCCATACCGAGCGCGCCACGCCTTCGGGTAGAGCCGCAGCAGAGCGGTCACGTGCAGCCGTTCGCCACTCGCGGCAGCAACACCCCTGGCTGGCCGAGTGCGACTGGTAGTGGACCCAGCGTGACCCGCCCGGTATCGATGGTCAGGACGCCATCTGCGCCCACTTCGACAGCCAGGCGATCCATGCCGCGATCGGCCGGTCCAAAGCGCACGCCGGCAGGCTTGATCCCGAGGCGGTCATACCGGGATTGGTGGCACGGGCAGTGGAACCAGTAGTCCTCGAGGCACGGGTTGGGTCGGCATCCAAGGTGCGGGCAAACCTGCGAGAGGGCCCGTACGTTGAGCGTCGTGCCCTCGCCCGTCACATCGACACCGGGCTGCCACCCACCGCGCGCGGGATCCACGAGGATGACGAACGCGCGCGCATCACCGACGTAGACCGGGAAGCCGTCCGCGATCGGGATCCCGGGGTTGGTGGCGATGAGCTCGGCCAGGGTCCCGACCTTGACCTTGCCTCCCACGCCGGCAACCGCGGACCAGGCAAACGCGATCGTCCCACCGATCGCCTCGAGAAGCACGAGACCGATCC
Source organism: uncultured Chloroflexia bacterium (assembly GCA_963809045.1). GTDB lineage: Bacteria > Chloroflexota > Limnocylindria > Limnocylindrales > CSP1-4 > SPCO01. The sequence continues at coordinate 399,225 of CAWEHW010000004.1, read as the reverse complement.
CGGCTCCCGTCGCTCGACGCAGCAGGGTGCGACGCGAGAAACCTTCGGTCTGGACGGCCCGGCGCGCTCGAAGGACCGGCCCGCTCAAGCCCTCGATCGGAGTTTGTGGTGCAATCCCGCGATCCATCGGGCTGACCTCACGTCAACGGGCGGAACGGCGTGGCATCCATCAACCGGCTCACCGGGTCGTCCCGCCGAGTCGCTTGAGCCCGGTTCGGGCGAACGTGGTCAAGCCATCCAGCTGGGTTCGCAACGTCGTGGTCCCCAGCCCGGTCAACCGATACGGACGGCGCCGATCCTCCGGCTCGAGCGCTTCGATCAACCCGCGTCGCTCGAGACGGGCCAGCGCCCCGTAGAGCGTTCCTGGCCCGAGTGGCACGCCGGAGATATCTTCGACGTCCGTCATGATCGCGTAGCCATGTTTCGGGCCGTCGCTCAGCGAGACGAGGATGTACAGGGACGGCTCGGCAAACCGTCCAAGCTCTAGCATGCCGTCGCTCATCCGATTTGCTCCACTGCAACCCGGGACACCTATAGATCGCGTCTCGATATAACGTGTCACGATATATATGCCGATCGTCACGCGGCGTCAAGGGGTAGGTACAATCCGGCGCGATGACTTCCATACGGCCATGGGATCGTGCCGCGTCCACCGTTGCCCTGGCGGATGGGCGGCGGCGCCCGTCCGTCGTGGCGCTACCGGGCACCGTGCCGGCTGCCGAGGACCTGTTCGAGTTCATGCGGGACGCGGAGCTTCGCTTCGCGACGCTCCGGATGCGGATCGTGGAACGCGCCCAGACGGCGCGGGGTGAGGACCGCGTGACGCTCGACGTGGCCATCCGTCATCCGGGTCACTCGAAGGTGACGACGACGCGCGAGGGTCATACCGGGAAGGCCGCATACGAGATCTGGATCTCGGACGGTGACCTGGTCCGGACCTACGCCGCGGCCCATCGACTCGGGACGCAGCGACCAATCCGGAACCGCCCGCGCGGTCTCGGCGATCCCGACATCCCCGGCACGTCCAAGGTCTACGAGCCGCTGACCGCGCTGCCCATGGAGACGTTGCCGGACACGTTCGTCCACCCGGCGGGCCTGTGCCAGAACGTCCTGTCGACGGGCAGGGTCACGATCACGGGTTCTGCCGAGGTCATCGGGCGCGAGGCCGTGCTGGTCGAGTGCGATCATCCCCGGACGACCGAGATGGTCGCCGATCGACCCGACTACCACATCTCGCTCGCAGTCGATCGCGAGACGGGCGTCATCCTCCGATTCGTCGAGTCGATCGGTGGCCGGATCACGCGCCAGGCCGACGTGGTGGACTTCGTCCCCGACGCGGCGCTGCCGCCCTCCGCGTTGGAGTTTGTCTTCCCCTCCGGGACAACGATGCTCTACTGACCGGAAGCCTTCCGGCTGTCTGGTCCAGCGCGTATAGTCCCGCCATCGTTCGGGCCCCCGGAGCCGCGCCATCGTGCGCGCCAGCCGACCCGGCGCCCGTGGATGCGCGGAAAGGAGGGCCAGCGGCTCAACGGCTGTCCCGTCTGCAACGTCATCACCCGCACCGTCCCAGCGTTCGCGCGCGGCGCCCCGATCGGGAGCAGCCGCCGCCCAGGACCGGATCTGGAGGGAACCGGTCGGCCGGACCGCCGCCAGGCGGCCCATGGCCGTCTGAGGGAGGACATCGATGACCCAGGCTCGTTCACGCGAAGAGACGATCCAGAACGACCTCGCCGACCTGCACAAGCTGGGCTACGCGCAGGAGCTGTTCCGCTCGATGGGCGGCTTCAGCAACTTCGCGATCAGCTTCAGCATCATCTCGATCCTGACCGGCGCGGTCATCCTCTACGACTACGGCCTCGCCTGGGCGGGCACCGCCGCGGTCATGATCGGCTGGCCCCTGATCACCGTGTTCGTGCTCGCCATCGCCGCCTCGATGGCCGAGATCGCATCGGCCTACCCGACGGCCGGCGGCCTGTACTACTGGGCGAGCCGGATGAAGAACAAGAATTGGGGCTGGTGGACCGCCTGGCTCAACCTGATCGGCCAGTTCGCGATCGTCGCCGGCATCAATTTCGCGGCCGCAGCATTTCTCAACGCGACGATCGTCACGCCCATCCTGGCCAACCTCGGGATCACGTACGACAACACGACCGCGGTCCTCGGGATCAGCTTCCTGACGGGACAAATCGTGACCATGGGCATCCTCATGCTCGTCGAGCTCGGGATGAACATCGCAGGCATCAACCTCGTGGCGTTGCTCAACCAGGTCTCGGTCTGGTGGCACATCGTCATCGTCGCGGCGGTGGTGATCCTGGTCTTCCTCGCCGGCAAGCCGGACGAATCCGGGCTGACTCTCTTCGCGGTCCAACCGCTCGACACGGCGGGGAGCTGGAACAACAACCTCGGGTTCGTGAACCTGGAATACGGTCCGGCGATCAGCTACCCGATCATCCTTGCCTTCTTCTTCTCGCTCCTGCAGGCCAACTGGACCTACACCGGGTACGACGCATCCGCGCACGTGGCCGAGGAGACCGTCGGCGCGCGCATCGCGAGCGCCTGGGGGCTCTTCCTGTCAGTGGCGGTGTCGGCGGTGGTCGGGTTCATCTTCCTGTTCGCGCTCTCGACCCACCTGCCCGACCTGTCGGCGCTCTTCCCGGCGACGCTGGACGACTCGACGCTGCCGGCCGCGAGCCAGTACTACTTCGGCGGTGGCGTGGCCGTGATCGCGATCCTCGAGTACAACCTGGGCCAGCTGGGCGACATCCTGGCTGCCGGCATCGCGATCGCGATGGCCTTCTGTGGCTTGTCGTCGGTGGCCTCCGCCGGCCGGATGCTGTATGCGTTCAGCCGTGACGACGGCCTGCCCGGCGCGGGCTGGCTCAAGCGGGTCTCGCACAAGTACCGGACCCCGGCGAACGCGCTGACCGGCATCGTGGTGGTCTCCTGGCTGTTTACCGTGGCTGCCGGGATCGTGGGTGGCGGAACCGCCATCGTGATCGTCACGGCCGTGAGCACGATCTTCCTGTACGCGGCCTACGGGATCTGTATCTACCTGGGCGTGACCACGAAGGAGTGGCTCGAAGAGCGAGTCTGGAGCCTCGGCCGCTGGTCGAAGCCGATCGCCTGGGTGGCCATCTTCTGGGTCGTCGTCCTGATGGTGCTGTTCAGCTTCCCGACATCCGGGAACATCAGCTGGCCATTCATGGCGATCACCGTGGCGTTCCTGGTGGTGTACTACTTCGGATGGGCTCGCCGGACGTTCAAGGGTCCACGATCCATGGGCGACGCGGCCGAGCTGACCGAGATCGAGCGCGAGTTTGCTCGTGCGGCGGAGGAGGTCGCGCCCGCCTGACGCTTCGGCGCCACGAACCTTCGAGGGCCGGCCCGGTTCACCTGGTCGGCCCTCGTTCCATCCCGCGACAGACACCGACCCGGAGACACCGATGAGGGATCACGAGCACGACCAGGCGCACCCGGCGAAGCACCACCGGTTGATCGAGCTTGAAGAGATGGTCCGTGATGGCCAGATCGACACGATCGTGGTCGCCATCACGGACATGCAGGGCCGGCTGATGGGCAAACGGGTCCAGGGCCAGGCGTTCCTCGACGGCGTGATCGCGCACGGGGCCCACTTCTGCACGTACCTCCTGGGCACGGACATGGAGATGACCACGCCCGATGGCTACAAGCTGATGAACTGGGAGACCGGCTATGGCGACTGGGTCGCCGAGCCGATCTGGGACCAGCTGCGGGTCCTGCCCTGGCTGCCCGGGACCGCCATGGTCCTGGCCGACGCGGTCGACGAAGAGACGGGCCAGGAGATCCCGATCGCCCCACGAACCATCCTCAAGCACCAGGTGGCCCGCGCCGCCAAGCTCGGCTACACGCTCAAGGCCGGCTCGGAATTCGAGTTCTACGTGCTCAAGGACTCATGGGAGGAGCTCGCCGAGCGTGGCTGGCCCGTCCCGCGCGCCTTCGGTCACTACAACGAGGACTACCACCTGCTCCAGGCCACCAAGGCCGAGCCGCTTCACCGGCTCCTGCGCAACCAGATGACCGCCGCGGACGTGCCGATCGAGTTCAGCAAGGGCGAGGCAGCAAACGGCCAGCACGAGGTCAACATCCGGTACGACCACGTCCTCACCTCGGCGGATCGGAGCGTGGTCTTCAAGCACGGGGCCAAGGAGATCGCGTACCTCAACGGCTGGGGCATCACGTTCATGGCCAAGCCGGACCATCGCTGGACCGGATCCTCCGGGCACCTGCACATGAGCCTCTGGGACGCGAAAAGGGACGTGCCACTGATGCACGCCGCCGATGGCGCCAACGCCGGCCCGTATGGGCTGTCGGAGGTCGGCCAGCATTTCGTCGCCGGGATGATGAAGCTGTCCCGGGAGCTGGCCGTGTTCATCGCGCCGTTCATCAACTCGTACAAGCGATACGCCTCGTTGTCCTGGGCGCCGGTCAACGTCGTATGGGGTCGCGACAACCGCACGACCGGGTTCCGGCTCGTCGGTCGCGGGCCGGCCTTGCACGTGGAGGACCGGTTCCCCGGCGGCGACATGAACGCCTACCTGACCTATGCCGCGATGATGGGCGCCGGGCTGTACGGGATCGAGCACGAGCTACCGCTCGACGACGAGTTCAAGGGGAACGGGTACCTCGCGACGGGTGTCCAGCGAATGCCCAGGGCACTGTACGAGGCCATCTGGGAGCTGGAACGCTCGGAGGCGGCCGTCGAGATCCTCGGGCAGGAGGTCGTCGACCACTATCTCAACGCGGCCCGGGTGGAGCAGGAGACGTACGACTCGATGGTCCACCCCTGGGACCGCGAGCGCTACCTCGAGCGAGGCTGACGAGCCGGCCGAACCCAGCCGGCCGAACCCCAGCGGCCTGCTCCGGCCCGCGTCACGGGGTGCGGCCGAGCGATCCCTGTCAGATGCTCCCCAGGCGAGCACTCGTCAACGAAACCCGGTCAAATGTGCGGCTCGTGTGGGATCTGGCACGCACGTGGGCCGCCGCTGAGCGTGGGATCGGGACCCAGCGAGCTCCCTGGCCTGACCAATGCTCACCTGAGGTGCATTTGGCACAAACCGGCCGCTCCCGACGCTCGCGCGGTTCGCAAAGCGGCCTCGCGCGGCGCAAACCGCCGAGGGGCCTCTTGCAAACCGTGCCTCAGGCCTCGCGCGCCTCGCCAAGCCGGCCTCACGGCTCGCAAACCGTCGACGGCCACTCGCAAGCGGCTACCCCGCGGCTACCCCGCGGAGCCGGGTCGCCACGTCCGGGTGGGCCGCCTCGTCGGCCAGATCGGCGGCAGTCTTGCCGGTGTCGGTGGTGAGCCCTGGATCGGCGCCAGCCGACAGCAAGAGCTCGACCATCACGGGATCGCCGTTCTGGGCGGCTGCGTGGAGCGGCGTGAACCCGCCCGCCTGGCGGGCATCGACGTCGGCACCGGCGGCCAGCAGCAGGCGACAGATATCGGACTCTCGCCCGGCCGCCGCGCTATGCAATGGCTGGACTCGCGTCTCGTTCGCTGCCGCCACGTCGACAGGCGCTCCCGCCTCGAGAAGGATCCGCGCCGCTTCGGGCTTGGCGAAGAAGGCCGCGAAATGCAGCGCCGTGTACCCATCAGCCGAGAGCGCCCCGATGCTGGATGGGTCGTCGTCGAGCCGTTCGCGAAGCCGATCGAGGTAGCCGAGCGCCGCGGCCTCGAACACGTCGAGCTCGGGGTCTGCGGCGAGCAGCGCATCGGTGACGGCCCGGTTCGACCGATACCGGGCGAGCATGAGCACCGAAACGCCGTCACCGTCCTTCGTCGAGGCGAGCCCCGGGTCCCCGGTGACGAGGGCCGCGACCTGCTCCGCATCGCCGGCGTTCACGGCGGCGACGAGGTCCTCGGTTGTCGACATGCCTGCTCCTTCGGACGGCGCTGCTCGCGCCAAGTATCGCCCGAACCTGGCAGCCGGACGTCGCGCGACCTGCTTTGGCGGACGTTACTCTGACGGTCACAGCGGCGGCGGCCGAGCGGCGGAGAGAGGGATTCGATGCGACTCGATGGCAAGGTCACGATCATCACCGGCGCCGGTGGCGGCATGGGTCGGGTCGCGGCCCAGTTGTTCGCCGCGCAGGGCGCGAAGGTCGTGGTTGCCGAGTACGGCGAAGGGGCCGGGACGGAAACCGTCGAGCTCGTTCGCGCGGCCGGTGGTGACGCGACCTTTGTCCGAACGGACGTGTCGAGCGAAGCCGACGCGAAGGCGATGGTCGATCATGCCGTCGCGACGTACGGGCGGCTGGACTGCCTCTACAACAACGCCGGCGTGATGCCCGAAGCGGACCACTCCGTCACCGACACCGACGTCGCGACCTGGGATGCGGTCATGGCCGTCAACGTCCGCGGTGTCTTCCTGGGTTGCAAGTACGCGGTCCCCGCGATGATCGCGGCGGGCGGCGGTTCGATCATCAACATCGCGAGCTTCGTCGCGATCCTCGGTTGCAGCGTGCCGCAGGATGCCTACACGGCTTCGAAGGGCGCGGTCCTTTCGTTGACGCGCAGCCTCGCCGTGCAGTTCGGACCCAATGGCATCCGGACGAATGCCATCTGCCCAGGGCCAGTCGAGACACCGCTCCTCATGGACTGGCTGGTCAAGGACGAAGCCGCGAAGCAGCTTCGCCTGGCGCGCAACCCGACGGGCCGATTTGGGAAACCCGAGGAGATCGTGCAGCTGGCGATCTATCTCGCCTCGGATGAGTCACGCTGGACGAATGGCGCGTCGCTGGTCGTGGACGGCGGCATCACCGTGAACTACTTCTGAGCGGGAGACCGGGTTGACAGCGGAGGTCACCACGGACGTGGCAAGCGGCCGGATCGCCATCGGCGTGGATGTCGGCGGCAGCGGGATCAAGGCGGCCGTCGTCGACGTGGAAGCTGGGCGGTTCCGTTCGGATCGACTGCGCGTGGCGACGCCGAGCCCCGCCACGCCGGAGGCCGTCATCGCCTCGATCGGCCGGATGGTCAAGCGCCTCGCGAAGGCGAGCGGCCTGAGCACTGCCACGCCCGTCGGCGTGGGGCTCCCAGGGGTCACCCTCGACGACACGCTCAAATCGGCAGCCAACATCGACGCGGGCTGGATCGGGTTCCCCGTCGTGGAGCGCCTGCGCAAGGTGACAGCTCGCCCGGTCAGCATCGTCAATGATGCCGACGCGGCCGGGATCGCGGAGATGCGGTTCGGGGTGGGTCGCGACCAGCCGGGTGTGGTCATCTTCCTGACCCTCGGGACCGGCGTCGGTTCCGGTGTGTTCATTGATGGCGTCCTCGTCCCGAACACCGAGTTCGGCCAGATGGAGATCCGCGGTCGCGCCGCGGAGCGACGGTCGGCCGCGGCAGCCCGCGTCCGGCGCGGCCTGTCGTGGAAGGCGTGGTCGCAGGACCTCGACGAGCATCTCGACCGGATCGACAAGCTGATGTGGCCGAACCTGATGATCCTGGGTGGCGGCGTCAGCAAGGCGCCCGAGCGGTTCATCCCTCGCCTCACGGTCCGCTGCCCGGTCGTCGCGGCCGCATTGCGCAATGACGCCGGGATCATCGGCGCAGCGATCGTCGCGATGGAACGCTCGACGGAGGTCGCTCGGCCCGCTCCGCCAACCCTGCTGATTGCCGCTCCGCCCGATTCCAGGGCGTGAGGGACGACGTTGGTGACTGGACCTCCCTGACCAGCCGCCAATGTTCGACCTGCCGGAGCTCCCCGCCCTCGCCCTGACCGAACAGCTCGAGTTCATCCTCGGGCTTGGCGGCGCGGTTGCCGCGGCACTCCTGGGTGGCGCGATCGCGGTGCGCCTTCGCCAGCCCGCGATCGTCGGGTACCTGCTCGCGGGCGTGGTCATCGGCCCGTTCACGCCGGGTTTCGTCGGCGATGTCGAGCAGATCTCGGCACTGGCGGACGTCGGGGTCGTGCTCCTGTTGTTCGCGCTGGGCGTCGAGTTTTCGATCCATGAGTTGCGCCAGGTCGCTCGGGTTGCGCTGCCGGGCGGCGTTGCCCAGGTCGTCCTGATCGTCGCCACCGGAATGGCGCTCATGCTCGGCCTGGGCTCGGGATCGACGGCCGCCTTCGTGGTCGGAGCCTGCCTGTCGATCTCGTCCACCCTCGTCGTCCTCAAGGGGTTGATCGACAGCGGCGAGATCGACAGCCTCCACGGCCGCGCGGCGATCGGCTGGTCGATCGTGCAGGACATCGCCACGATCGTGTTCATCGTCGCCCTCCCGTCACTCGCCGGTGGCGATGCGTTGCTGCCACTGGCCATCGCGCTGATCAAGGCGGCCCTGTTCCTGGCGCTGGCGTATGTCCTGGGGACCCGCCTGCTTCCCTGGCTGTTCCGCTCGATCGCTCGCTCGGGCTCGAGCGAGCTGTTCCTGCTGTCGGTCTTCGCAACCGCGCTGCTCACGGCATTCGTCTCGAGCGCCATCTTCGGTCTGTCGCTGGCGCTCGGAGCGTTCGTGGCCGGCATCGTCGTCTCCGAGTCGGACCTGTCGCACCAGGCGGCAGCCGAGGTGACGCCGTTCCGGGACCTGTTCGCCGTGCTCTTCTTCGTGTCCGTGGGCATGTTGGTGAACCCGACGGCCCTCGTCGCCGACGCGTTGTTGATCGGCCTGCTCGTCGCGATCGCCGTCGTGGTCAAGGGCGGGGCGATTGCGGTCTTCGGACGGATGGCCGGGTTGCCCATCCGTTCGGCGCTGCTGCTCGGTGGCGGGCTCGCGCAGGTCGGGGAGTTCAGCTTCATCCTGGCCGAGGACGGGCTGGACCTCGGGATCCTGGATGCGCGTGCCTACAACCTGATCCTCGGGACGGCCGTCGTCTCCATCCTCCTCACGTCAGTCGCGAGAGAGGTTGCCCAGCGCCTCGCCATGCGATCTGAACGACGTGCCGACCGGGCGGTCGAGCTCGGAGCGGCGCACGCCGACGCCGTGGCCGTTGTCGAGACCGCGATCGAAGCCCCGGTCGCCCGAGCGCCGGCCCGGATGGGCGTCGGCGCGCGGTCACGGACGGAGCGGGCGATCGATCCCGACGACGAGGCTCGCCGGCCGACGGTCGTGGTGCTGGGTGCCGGGCGGATCGGCCAGGTCGTGACCCGGGCCGTCAGGCAGCGCGGCTTCCGCTGCGTCGTCGTCGATCGCGACGCTCGGCGTCTTGAGGCGGTCGAGCAACTCGGTGCGGTCACGATCTTCGGGGATGCCGCCAACCCGGCCATCCTCAAACGGCTCGATCTCGAGCGGGCGCGCATCGTGATCATCGCGGTCGGAGACCCGTTGACCGCGAGGCTTGCCGCGGAACGGGCGCTCAGGATCAACCCGCGACTCTCGATCGGCACCCGGGCGCGGGGCAAGCGGCAGGTCGACATCCTTCGCGAGGTGGGCGTCGGCCGCGTCGCTGACCCTGATGCCGAAGCCGGGTTCGAGCTCGCCCGCCACGCGCTCCAGCGGATGGGTGTCTCGGGTCCCGAGCTCAACGGCATCGTGAGCGGCCTGCGCCGGGACGTTTACGGTCGCGATCGGGGCTGAAGACCCGTACCGGCACCGCTGACACACGGCTTGCGCCGGCGGCCCACGACCGGTTCGAGCGTATGATCGACGGACCATGACGACCGAATCACAACCGCTCGACAAGGCGCCTTCGTCGGCGACCACGACGCCGACCATGGCACGCATGGTGATCGGCGGGGAGACCGTCGACGCTGCCGACGGCCAGACATTCGACGTGACGAACCCGGCGACCGGCGAGGTCATTGCCAGCGCGCCGCTGGGCGGCCGGGAAGACGTCGACCGGGCCGTTGCCGCCGCGCAGGCCGCGTTCGACGATCCCAAGGGCTGGGCGAATTGGGCAGCCGGCAAGCGAGGTCGAAGCCTCTCGAAGCTCGCCTCCCTGATCAAGGCCAACACCGAAGCGCTGGCCCAGCTCGAGACCCGGAACGTGGGGAAGCCCATCACCAGTTCGCGCGGCGAGGTGGTCGGGACGAGTCTCGTCTTCGACTACTACGCGGGCGCCGCCAACAAGATCTTCGGCCAGACGATCCCGGTCTCCAAGCCGGGCCTCGACCTTACCTTGCGGGAGCCAATCGGCGTCGTCGGGCTGATCGTTCCCTGGAACTTCCCGCTCTACATGGCCTCATGGAAGGTGGCGCCGGCCCTGGCGGCCGGCAACACCGCGATCCTCAAGCCCGCGAGCTACTCCCCCCTGACCGCGATCCGGCTCGGCGAGCTGGCGCTGGAGGCCGGCATACCGCCCGGCGTCCTCAACGTCGTGACCGGGCCAGGAGGCACCGCCGGAGCGTCGATCGCGGCCCATCCGGGGATCGGCAAGGTCGCGTTCACCGGTGAGACCGCCACCGGCCAGGAGATCATGCGGCTGGCATCAGGCAACGTGAAGAAGATCTCCCTCGAACTGGGGGGCAAGAGCCCGAACATCGTCTTCGCCGACGCCGACCTCGAGAAGTTCGCGCGGGAGTCGCCCTATTCGGTCTTCGACAATGCCGGGCAGGACTGCTGCGCCCGGAGCCGGATCCTCGTCGAACGGTCCGTCCACGATCGCGTGGTCGAGCTGTTCGCCGCGGCCACCCGCAAGGTGAAGGTCGGCAATCCTGCCGACGATGCGACCGAGATGGGCTGCCTCGTCAGCCAGAAGCAGCGGGATCGGGTCCGCGAGTACATCGAGGCGGGGCGCGCCGAGGGCGCCGAGCTCGTGCTCGGTGGCGACGCACCCGACGATCCGTCCCTTGCCGCGGGCGCGTTCCTGATGCCGACGGTCTTCGACGGCGTGTCGAACGACATGCGGATTGCTCGCGAGGAGATTTTCGGCCCGGTCGTGTCGATCATCGCGTTCGACACGGAGGAGGAAGCCCTTCGCCTGGCCAACGCGACGCCGTACGGCCTCTCCGGCTCGATCTGGAGCCGCGACATCGGCAAGGCGCTGCGCGCCGCGAAGGCGCTCCAGTGCGGTGTGATCAGCGTCAATTCGAACAGCTCCGTCCACTCCGAGGCGCCCTTCGGTGGCTACAAGATGTCAGGGATCGGCCGGGAGCTCGGGATGGCCGCGCTGGACCTCTATACCGAGACCAAGAACGTCTACATCGACCTGAGCTAGCGGACGCTCGCGGCATGGTGGATCGCGCCGAGCCCGACCTGCAGGCACTGACGGCAGCGACCTTCGAGCCCGTTCGTGTTCGACGAGGCTCTGGTGCTCGCACGCGAGCGGTCATGGCCGCGTGGGTATTCGGGCTGGTCGGGATCGCCGGCGTTGCGGTTGTCGGGCGGCTCACGGAAACGGCTGCGCCGAGTGGGCCAACGATGGCGACGGCGCCGAGCCCGATGGCCTCGCTGCCGCCGGCCGTGACCGGGCCGCACCGCGCAGATCCCGCGAGACCCGCACCCGCCGAGGTCATCGTCCTGACGAGCCCGGCCGAGGGCGATCCGACGATCACCGCGCCGGAGATCATCGTGCAGGGATTCTTCCGGGCGGATGCCGCAGCGCTCCGGGTCAGCCTCGAAACCGACTGGTATCCGGTCCAGGAGGCGACGGTCCGGCCGATCGATCGGCAAGGCCATTTCCTCGTCCGTTTCGGCATCCCCGATCCGCGTGTGATGGCGCCGATGGCGGTACGAGTGGTGGCATTCGATCGCGACGGTCAGAGGCTTGGCGCCGTGCTGCGCCCGTTCCGGCTCGGTCCAATCGAGCGACCGACGCTTGGCGACGACGGACTCGTCGGCGGGATCGTGTTCTCGGACGGCTGAGACCCACGGCTCAGGCGTCCGGCGGCGCCCAGATCGTCGAGTCGCCTACGGTGACGTACCCGAGGGCTTCATACACGGGGCGGCCCCCCGGCGAGGCCTGCAGCCCCACGAACCGTGCTCCGGCACGAAAGGCGGCGTTGGTGCCGACCCGACTCACGAATGCACCGATCCCCTGCCGCCGATAGGCGGGAAGCGTCGCGACGAACCCGAGCACCCCGACGTCTCCACGGACGAACGACGCCGCCGCGGCGACGTCCTCGCCTGCGACGGACGCGATGACGAACGGCCAGCCATGTTCGGCGATCAGTGCCGGCTCGGCAAACATCGCCCGCATGCCGTCGACCTGGGCGGGCGTGTCAGCGAAGCACTCGGCCACGATCCGGCCGACGACCAGCTGGTCGCCGTCGGGCGTGGCGCGGCGGATCGAGACGCCGTCCGGGGGTGGCGTCTCGCCGACGGGAGCGCCAACGACCATGCACGGCAGGTCGATGTTGCGGCTCCAGCCGGCTGCCGCCGCGGCCTCGTCCAGGTCGCGGTCCTGCACCGCGAAGGTGGCGAGGTCGAATTGCCAGCCCATCGCGCCGTAGTGCGCCTGAGTCCTCGCAAGCACCGAAGCGGGCGCGAGAGCCAGGTTGGTTCGGAGCGCCGTGTTCGCGATCAAGGCGTTCGGGTGGGGGCCAGCGACCATCAAGAGGCCATCGTCACGACGGACGGATCCCCCGCTGCGCGTTCCGAGCACGGCATGCGCCTCGTGCATGGCACGGATGAACGCCACCATCTGCTCGTTGCCGGACCCCACCGCTACTCCGATCGTTGCCGTGCGTCTGGCTCGATGTTCGGGTGCCGGCTCCGGACCCAGTCGTGGAGGGCCCAGTGCGTGGTGTTGAACGCGATCCCCGGCCACGGGATCGCGTCGGGCTGGAACGCCTGGATCTCGAGGGCCTCGGGGTTCAGGCGGAACTCGCCGCCGACGATCCGCGATTCGATCGCGAGGACGACAACCGCCGCCTCCAGCCGCGAGTAGAGACCGACGATCTCGCCTGGCTCGACGATCAGCCCGGTCTCTTCGAGCGTCTCGCGCATCGCGCCCTCGGTGACCGTTTCGTCGACCTCCAGGAAGCCGCCAGGCTGGGCCCACCAACCACGGCCCGGTTCGATCCCCCGTCGCAGGAGGACGACTTCGCCGGTGTCGGTCACGGGAATGGTGGTCACGACGAGCCGCGGATTGACGTACGAGATGTAGCCACACGACCGGCACGCCAGGCGATGGCGATCCTCGCCGTCGACCGCGCCGAATTCGAGCGAGCTGCCGCACCGCGAACAGAAGTTGAGTGACGCCGCGAGCCAACCGGGCACGCCGCCACCGGAGGCGATGTCCGTGGATCGTGCATCGGGCCCTCGATCGCCGGGCGTGGCCGGGCGGGCCGGGCGGTCGTTCACGCGACGATGACCACGATCGACGCCGCAACGAGCGCACCGAGCCCAACCACGCTGACCATGACCCAGGCAAGCCGGAACGCGCCACGCCCAGGGTTGACGGGCATCCACGCCCAGGCCGACCGCCAGATCCGGACGATCGCGTCCGCGGTGGTCACGACCAGTAGCGGCGCCGCCACGATGGCGCACACCTTGACCAGCCAGCTCGACAACGGTGCCCCGAGCTCGAGGGCCGTGATCGCGATCGCCCCGCAGATCAGGACGATCACGCTCAGGTAGACGTAGTAGGGCTGGAGCGGCGTGGGCGCCACTTCCGGTACCGAGCGGGCCGGGAGGCCCTGCAGGCTCGGTGGCAGCGCTGATGTTGCTCGGTCGCTGGCAGCGGCCTGGCGATCCAGGATCGGCATGCCGGGCTCCCAGCGCTCGTCATCCATCGATCGAGTGTAGCGACGCGCCCTCGATCAGACGGAGCGCGTCTCCCTCGCTCCGGGATCGGCCACGGTGACCGTGCAGGTGGGGCACCACCAACGCGTCTCGAGGGCTGTGCCGCACAGCTCGTGGTGGAGGGGTTCGGGTCGCTCGGAGCGGCGAGCGCCCCAATCGGCGAGGAGCCGCAGCGCCGAGGCAAGCTCTCGCCCGTCTCCGGTCAGCGAGTACGACATCCGTGGCGGCCGCTGCTGGTAGGGGGTCGCCACCACGATCCGTTCGCGTTCCAGCCGACGGAGGCGCTCGCTGAGGATGTTGGGAGCGATCGCCGGGAGGGCTTCGGCCAGCTCGTTGAACCGACGGCCACCATCGAGGAGCGCCTCGACCAGGAGCAGGCTCCAGCGATCCCCAACGCGCTCGAGGGCGGCTTCGAGCGGCGTCGGGGCACGGAGCGCGTGGGGATGGGGTGCCGCCGCGGGGTCCGGCATGCCATCGATGGTAGGGGCGGGTTGAGGGCTTGTCACGACTCGTAGTCAGTAGTAGATTGCAAGTTACAAGTGTATGCCTCCCCGCAACACCACTGAGAACCGAAGGACGCCATGACAGCCATCGAAGACCTCCAGACCGCCGTCGCCTCGATCTCCGAGCGGGTGGGTCCATCCATCGTCGGGATCGGCCGCGGCACCCGCGGCTCCGGCATCGTCCTCGCCGCCGGCAAGGTCCTGACCAACGCCCACAACCTCCGTGGCGATCAGGTCACCGTCACGTTCGCCGACGGGCGGCGCCTCGTCGGCGATCTCGCCGGCGTCGATGCCGACGGCGATCTCGCGGTCATCTCGGTGGACACCGGATCCGCCGCCCCGCTCGAATGGGGTGATGGCGATTTGCTCGCGATCGGGAGCGCCGTCTTCGGCGCCGGCGCAAGCCACGGTGGCGGCTCGCGCATTACGTTCGGACTCGTGTCGGCGATCGCCCGCGCGTTCCGGGGACCCGGCGGCCGGCGCATCGAAGGCAGCGTCGAGCACACCGCCCCGCTCGCCCCCGGGTCGTCCGGTGGCGCGCTGCTGGACGGGCAGGGTCGACTCGTCGGCCTGAACACCAACCGGATCGGCGAAGGGTTCTACCTCGCCCTCCCCGCAAACGCGGGGCTTCGCGGCCGGGTGGATGCCCTGGGTCGCGGCGAAACACCGAAGCGAGCGCGACTGGGCGTCGCCGTCGCGCCCTCGCACATCGCGCGGCGGATGCGCCGGTCGGTGGGGCTGCCGGAGCGTGACGGTGTCCTCGTACGCGGCGTCGAAGATGGCAGTCTTGCCGCCGGTGCCGGCATCGAGGCCGGTGACCTGCTCGTCGAAGCCGCGGGCCGACCGATCACGGATGCGGACGACCTGTTTGCCGCACTCGGCGCGGTCGAGCCGCCGTTCGAGGTCAGGCTCGTGCGGGGTGCCGAGGAGCACACCGTCAGCGTCGGCGGAGCAACGGCGACCGGCGAGGCATAACTGGGGCGCCGCTCGCGGCGCCGGCGGCGGTCCGATTGCCGCGGTGGAACTATTGGCCTGGCGGCGCTCGGCGCCGGCAGCCGCTAGCATCGCCGCGTGGAGCGTTTGCTCGCCTGGTACCGGGTCAGCTCATCGGTGGGCGCCGTCGTCGCCCTGGTGCTGGCGAACCTCGTGCCCCTCGTCGGGGTCCTGTGGTTTGGCTGGAGCATCTGGACGATCCTGACCATCTACTGGCTCGAGAACGGGATCGTCGGCTTCTACAACGTCCTCAAGATGGCGGCGGTCTCAGGGCTTGGCAAGCTGGGGGTCATCCCCTTCTTCGTCATGCACTACGGCATGTTCTGGCTGGTGCACGGCATCTTCGTGCTGACGCTGCCAACGTTCGTCCCGTTTGGCGGGAGCGTGGGCGAGCTGGATCCGGCCATCACGCCGAACACCGCCCTTGCCGGTCCGAACGTCGCCAACGTCGCGATCGCCGGGATCGGCCTGTTCATCAGCCACGGGGTCTCGTACCTGTTCAACTTCATCCGTCGTGGAGAACAACGGCGGGTGACCGCGACCCAGCTGATGGGTGCCCCATACGGCCGGGTGGTGATCCTCCACCTGACGATCATCTTCGGAGCATTCGCGGTGGCGATCACCGGCGCTCAGCTCGGGCCGCTGTTGATCCTGATCGCGCTCAAGACCGGAGTGGACCTGGCGTTCCACCTGCGCGAGCACCGGGAACCACTCTCCGCGACGATGCCCCTTGGGGAATAGGGGCGTCGGAGAGCCTTCGGGCTATGCCCCAAGGGAAATCGTCGAGCGAAGTGATCGCGCGCGGGGCTCAGCCGTCCTGATTTGACGGGTCGTCGAGCACCGCCTGGGCCAATCGCTCGCGCCAGGCCACGAGCCGCGCACGCAGCCCGTCGTCCGAGAGAGCCAGGATCTCCGCAGCCAGCAAGCCGGCATTGGCGGCATTGCCGATCGCCACGGTCGCCACCGGGATGCCGCGCGGCATCTGCACGATCGACAACAGCGAATCCATGCCGCGAAGGTGTTCGGTCGGGATGGGAACACCGATCACGGGAAGGAGCACCTTGGCGGCGATGACGCCCGGCAGGTGGGCCGCCCCACCCGCTCCTGCAATGATCACCCGGATGCCACGACCGGGCGCGGCTTCCGCGTACTGCAACAGGCGATCGGGTGTTCGATGCGCGGACAGGACACGGAACTCGGCGGGGATCTCGAGCTCCTCGAGAACCTTGATCGCGGCCTCCATGACCGGGAAGTCCGATCGGCTGCCCGCGACGATTCCGACCAAGGGTGGTTTGGCATCACTCATGCGCAAAGTGTAGGCGGCACGGCCGGCCGCTAGGCTGTCGGTGTGGGAGACCAGCCGGAGATGCCGCGGCACATCGTCGTGGTCGGGTTGATGGGCGCCGGCAAGACCGAGGTGGGTCGCCGGCTGGCCGGGCACCTGCATCGGCCGTGGCGTGACTCCGACCGCGATATCGAAGCCACGACGGGGCTGACCGTCCGGCAACTGGGCGAACGTGACGGGGTCGATGCGATGCACCGGCTCGAGGCCGAGCACCTGCGCGACGCCCTCGCTGACCCAAAGCCCAACGTGATCAGCGCGGCCGCCAGTACCGTTGACGTCCCCGAATGCCGCGACGCCCTGACGGCATCGGATGTGGCCGTCGTCTGGCTGCGCGCCTCACCCGAGGTGCTGGCGCGCCGGTTCGCGTCCTCCGACAAGCACCGCCCCGAGTTCGGTGATTCGCCGATCCAGTTCCTGACCGAGCAGGCGGCGCGCCGCGACCCGTTGTTCGCGTCGCTCGACCCGGTCGTCATCGACGTCGACGCCATCCGACCCCGCGTGGCCGTCGAACGAATCCTTGAGGCACTCCGGTAGCATCCCGATGGCCATGACCGACCCTACCGCCGTCATCCTCGACGTCGACACGGGCATCGACGACAGTCTCGCGCTCCTGTACGCGGCGGGTTCGCCCGCCGTCGAGCTGGTGGCCGTTACCTGCGTCTCGGGCAACATCGATGCCCGGCAGGTCGCGATCAACACGCGGGCGATCCTCGAGCTGGCGGGACGGACTGACGTGGAGGTCGCGCTCGGGCGCGAGATCCCCCTCATCCGTGCCCTGGAGACGACGCCTGAGACCCACGGCCCGCAGGGTCTCGGGCACGCGGAGCTGCCACCGCCGAGCCGGGCGATGTCCGATCGCCACGGCGTGGACCTGATCCTCGAGGAAGCCCACCACCGGCCGGGCGAGATCACCCTGATCACCCTGGGACCGCTCACGAACCTTGCCCTGGCCGTGATGCGTGACCCGACGCTCCCGCGGTTGCTCAAGGGCTACGTGCTGATGGGTGGCGCGTATGGCGTGTCCGGCAACACGACGCCGACCACCGAATGGAACGTCCATTGCGATCCGGAAGCCGCCGCCATCGTCTTCCGCGCGTGGAGCGCAGCCATCGCGGCGGATCCATCGATCCCGCGACCGATGGCGCTGGGCCTGGACATCACCGAACAGGCGCGCGTCCTGCCCGACGACGTCGTCCGCCTCGCGCGGCGGGCGGGGAGCACGCCGGACGACTCGATCGCGCTTGGCCGCGGCGAGGATCCCGATGCTCGCCACGCGGTCCGTGGCCGGCAACCCGATCGTGCGCTACGTCGCCGACGCCCTCCGCTTCTACATGGAGTTCCATGCCCAGTACGACGGCTTCTACGGCGCCTTCATCCATGATCCGCTGGCGGTCGCGGCCGCGCTGGATCGCAGTCTCGTCACCACGGAGCCGATCTTCGTCGATGTCGAGACGCGGGGCGAGCTGACGACCGGGATGACCGTCGCCGATCGGCGGAAGCTGACCGGCAAGCCGCCAAACCTCGACGTCGTCGTCACCGCCGACATTCCGGAGTTCATGAACCGCCTTGTCGAACGGATCGGAGGGCTGGCGGCGGACCACCCGGACGTGTCAGGCTAAGCGTGGAGAGGGAGCGGCCGGCATTCGCCGGCCGGATGACAGGAGGCGTCAGATGAGTTGGGGCCGGTTCGACACCCGGACGATCGTGCTGATCCCGATCGCCATCGCCATCAACATCGTGCTCGGCCAGACGGTGGCGGCCGTCCTCAAGGTGCCGATCTACCTCGACTCGATCGGTACCGTCCTCGTCGGCGTGCTCGCGGGGCCGATCCCCGGCCTCGTCACCGGCGTCCTGACGAACCTCATCTGGCAGTACGTCCTGCCGGCGCCGTTCCACAGTGACTTCGCCGGTCCATTCTTCATCGTCGCGGCGTGGATCGGGTTCTTCTCCGGCATCGTCGCCCAGATCGGCTGGTTCCGGAGCCGCCCGAACTCCTCCGGCCCGCAGCTCGTCCAGGCGGCCCTCATCGCCCTCGTGATCATCGGCGCCCTGGCGTTCTACACGGTCACTCGCTACTACACGGCAGCCTTCGAGTTCTTCAACCCCGAGGGCGATCAGAGCATCCTGTTCCAGATCCTCGGCTGGGTGGTCGCGATCGTCGTGATCGGCGCCATCCTGGGCTTCCTCGGACTGTTGTTCATCCGTCGCGATGCGGGCGTCGCCTATGTCATTGCCGGAGGGGCCATCTGCGGGGTGGTGTCGGCGCTCATCTCCGCACCGATCGCCGCCTACGTGTTCGGTGGCGTGACGGGGTCCGGCACGGATCTGCTGGTCGCGGCGTTCCAGCAGGCCGGCTCCGACCTGATCACCGCGGTGACCCAGCAGGGCCTGCTGTCCGACCCGATTGACAAGACGATCACCTTCCTCGTCGCGTTCTTGATCCTCCAGACGTTGTCCCGGCGGTTCGTGGCACGCTTCCCGCAAGGCGAGAAGGCAGTCGGCCTGGAGCAGGCGTAGCGCTGTCCCCGTCGGCGGGGGTGATCCTCGCCGACGATCTCGAGCCGGCTGACCTCGAACGAATCCGGCGGCTCGTGCCGCCGACCCCGAGCCCGTATCACCGGCTCAACCCGCTGACCAAGGCGATCATCGCAACCGTCGGCTCGATCGGCGCGTTCGCGGCGGGTGGGTATGCCGGACCGATCGCGGTCGACGTCATCATGGTCCTCCTGGCTGCGCGTGCCGGTGTGCTCGGTCAGCTGACCCGGGTCTCCCTGCTCCTGACCCTGCCGATCGCCATCTCGGTGGTCCTGGTCAGCGTCTTCACCCGGGCCGGCACGACCGTGCTCTTCGTCATCGGGCCGTTTGATGCGACCGTCGAGGGCGTCGACTTTGCGGCCCAGACCCTGGTCCGCCTGGTGGCCATCTCGCTGTCGATCGGGCTGTTCGTGCTGACCACGGATCCGCGCGCGTTCGTGTTCGATCTGGAGCGGCGGGGCGTGTCGCCGCGGATCGCGTTCGTCGCCGTGGCAACCATCGAAGCCGTACCGGCCCTGGTGGAGCGTGCCGCGATCATCGGGGAGAGCCAGCGGGCGCGTGGTCTCGACACCGAAGGGAGCTTCCGGGCCCGGCTTCGCGGGATCCTGCCCCTCGTTGGACCCGTGATCATCAGCGCCCTGACCGACGTCGAGGAGCGCAGCCTCGCCCTCGAGTCCCGCGCCTTCAGCCGGCCCGGGCGTCGGAACCTGCTCTGGGCGATGGCCGATTCGCCCGCCCAGCGCTGGCTCCGCTGGGGCCTGCTCGCCTTGCTCGTGGCGATCGCCGCCGCACGACTCACCGGCCGAATCTGACGATGCTCGAGCTGTCTGGCGTCGGCTACCGCTACGCGGGGTACGCGACGCCGGTCCTCGCCGACGTGGATCTCACGCTCGCCGACGGCGAGATCGTGGGCGTGGTCGGAGCCAACGAGTCGGGCAAGTCGACGCTCTGCCTGGTTGCGTCGGGGCTCGCGCCGGGTTCAATCGGCGGGGCCCTCACGGGTACGCTGGCGATCGACGACACGAACATGGCCGGCAAGCCACTCCACGAGTTCTCGACACGCGTCGGGATCGGGTTCCAGAACCCTGCCACCCAGCTCTCGGGCGTGACCGGCTCCGTGTTCGAGGAGGTCGCGCTCGGCCCGATGAACCTCGGTCTGCCGGCGCGCGAGACGGTGGAGCGTACGAACGCGGCACTGTCGATGCTGGGGATCGAACACCTCTCCGAACGGGAGCCACGGCGGTTGTCCGGCGGACAGGCTCAGCTGGTGGTCATCGCGTCGCTCCTGGCGATGCGACCGGGCCACCTTGTCCTGGACGAACCCACGGCGCAGCTCGACCCGGAAGGGACTCGCCTGGTCGGCGAGGCCCTGCGTGGGCTCGCGTCGACCGGAACGGCGATGCTCATCGTCGAGCACAAGACCGACCTGCTGGACGGGTTGTGCAGCCGCGTGCTCGTCCTCGACGGTGGACGGATCGCCCTCGACGGGGCTTCGGACGACGTGCTCGCCGACGCCCGCCTCGGGGAATGGGGCGTGGAGCCACCGTCGCGCATCCGGCTCGGGCGGATGTTCGCGGCTCGCGGCCTGGATCCGAGCCTGGTCGGGGCCACCCGGTGACGCGCCTGGCGCTCGAGGGCGGTCGGCTTCGTCTACCCGGATGGGACACGAGCCCTCTCGGAGGTCGATCTGAGCGTGTCCACCGGCGAGGTCGTCGCGATCGTCGGCCAGAACGGGAGCGGCAAGTCGACGCTGGTCCGGCAGCTGGACGGTCTCCTCCGGCCATCCGAGGGACGGGTCCTCCACGACGGCGTCGACATCGCGGCGATGCGCGTCGCGTCGTTGGCCGCAACGGTGGGCATCGTGTTCCAGAACCCCGACCGCCAGGTCTTTGCCGGTAGGGTCCGCGCGGAAGTGGAATTCGGTCCGCGGATCCTCGGGCGTGCATCGACCGTGGTGGCCGAGGCTGCAACCGCGGCTCTCGCCGCCGTCGGGCTCGAGGCGTTTGCCGACGCGAACCCGTACGACCTCGGGTTCTCGCGGCGCAAGCTGCTGACGCTCGCATCGGTGTTGGCGATGGACACGCCCGTCGTGGTGCTCGATGAACCAACGACCGGCCAGGACGCACGAGGCGTCGCCCGGATCCAGGGCGTCATCGAATCGATCGCCGCGGCGGGCCGCACCGTGATCGCCATCAGCCACGACATGCGATTCGTCGCGGAGACGTTCCGGCGCGTCGTGGTGATGGGCGCCGGGCGCGTGGTGCTCGACGGCAGTCCTGCCGAGGTCTTCGCCGAGGACGCCTGGCCGACCCTCGCGTCGACGTACCTCGAGCCGCCGCTGGCGGCCAGGGTTGGCGCCCGCCTCGGGCTGGGCGCTACGCCGACCGAGGCGTCGCTCGTGGAAGCGCTTGCGGCTGCCGGCACGTAGCCGGGCGAGGATGGTCCCATCGGGTCATACGGACCGGCGACGAGCCCCGGGTATCCTGCCGCTCATGTGGGGGACCAGCGATCGCCTGTTCCGAGGCTTGACCTTGGCGCTGGTCGCCGTGCTCCTGGGGGCATGTGCCGCCCCGGATCCATCGGCCACGCCGGCTGGAACGACGGCCGACGCCACAGTGCCACCCGTCGCGAGCACCCCGCGGCCCACGATCGACGCCACGCCGACGCCCATCCCCGAGCCATCCGTACGTCCGGCCCGCTGGACGGACTGTGGCTCCGGGTTCAGCTGCGCCGAGGTCCGGGTGCCACGCGACTACGCCGCGCCGTCCGATGGATACCTGAACATCTCGCTGATCCGGTCGGCGGCAACGGTACCGGGCGAGCGGATCGGTTCGCTGCTGGTCAATCCGGGCGGCCCCGGAGCGTCCGGAGTCGACTTCGTGCGTAACGGCGTCTCGAGCCTTTCGGACGGCCTGCGCGAACGGTTCGACATCATCGGGTTCGATCCGCGGGGCGTGAACACCAGCACCGCGATCCGCTGCATCGACAACCTCGACGGCCATGCGGCGCTCGACCCGAACCCCGACGACGAGGCGGAATTCACCGAGCTGGTCGACGCGGCCCGGGCGTACGCGGAAGCCTGCGCTCGGCGGAACGACAGCACGCTGGCGTACCTGTCGACCGATGCGGTGGCGCGCGATCTCGACCTGCTCCGCTCGGCGGTCGGCGACGACGAGCTCACCTACCTTGGATTCAGCTACGGGACGCTCATCGGGTCGCGCTATGCGGAGCTCTTCCCCGACCGAATCAGGGCGCTGGCGCTGGACGGCGCCATCGACCCGTCGATCGACCTCGAAACCCTGCGGACCGACCAGGCGAAGGCATTCGAGGGTGCCCTCAGCCGCTTCCTCGACGACTGCTCGTCCAGGGCAACATGCCCGTTCTACGAGGGCGGCGAGTCCGCGGAGGCGTTCGATGCGCTCATGGCGGCGATTGACCGCAAGCCGATCCGAGCCCTCCGCCTCAGCGACCCGAGGCTGATCGGCCCAGGCCTCGCATGGAGTGCCGTGCTCGCTGCCCTCTACTCGGAGTCCTTCTGGCCGATCCTCGCCACGGCGCTCGCGCAGGCCAGCCAGGGCGACGGCTCGCTGATGCTGGCGATCTCGGACCCGTTCCGCGGCCGAAAGGCGAACGGTTCCTACTCGAACCTGCAGGATGCGTACGTCGCGAACATTTGCCTCGATTTCCCCGCACCGACCGATCCCACGGCGTTCACGGGCTGGGCGGACGGTCTCGAGGATTCGGCGCCGCGCTTTGGCGAGTTCGTCGCCTACAACGACCTGATCTGCGCCTTCTGGGCGGTTCCCGCGCAGGGCATGCCCCACGCGGTCAAGGCAGCCGGCGCGCCACCGATCGTGGTGGTCGGCACGACCGGGGACCCGGCGACGCCCTATCACTGGTCGCAGGCGCTCGCGAAGCAGCTCGAGTCCGGCGTCCTCGTGACCAACGAGGCGCGAAGGCCACACCGGCTACAGCGAGAGCGTGTGCGTCCAGGAGGCCATCGATGCCTATCTCCTGGAGCTGACCATCCCCGAGGACGGCCTGATCTGTCCGTAGGTCTCGCGCGCCGTCCCATGGCTCGGCCCCGCCGTCCGTAGCACGGCCAGCCGGGCGGGCCCGATCAGGACGAAACAGCCACCTCGGACACCTGCCCATCGACGATCCGCCAGGCGCGAACACCCGGATCACCGGTCGCCGGGTCGGCCTCCGTGTCCGACAGGGACACCAGGATGTACAGCGCGTCGGGGTAGAACGCGAGGCCGACATCCGTCGGCGACGGCACGGCCGGGCTGTGCGTATGGGAATGGACGATCGCCCAGAACACTTCGTCGGCGTCGTCGGTGGCGATCGTCAGCCGAAGCAGATCCTCGGGGTCGATCTCATATCGGTATGGCGACGCGGCCTTGTTCCGGGTGGGCTCGAACCGCGTGGCGCGCCCACCGTCCGCTGCCGCCCGGTCACCGACGATCAGGGCGCACATCTCGTTGGGGTATTCCGCCCGAGCGAGAGCGATGATCTGAGCTCGGATGGCAGGCGGGAGATCGACGGTCCCCGCGCCCTGGTGGTTTGGCTCGGAGGCGCTCACGGGTGGGAGCCCGCCGGGGTTGGGCGTTGGGGATGCACGGGACACGGCTGCGGCACGGACTCACCAGCAGCTGAAGTCACCATCCGCCAACTGGGCACCAGCAGGGCGAGCTCCGCAGCCAGAGCATCACCACCAGTTGACGCCACCCTCGAGCGCCTCTTCCATCTCGTCGAGATTGGTCGAGAACGTGCCGGCCGACAGGTACTTCCAGCCGCCGTCGGGGAGGAGCGCCACGATCGTGCCGCGATCCATCTCCTGGGCGACCCGCGCGGCGGCCACGAGCACCGCGCCGCACGACGGGCCTCCGAAGATCCCCTCACGGAACACCAGGTCGCGCAAGGCCGCGATGGCGTCGCGGTTCGAGACCAGGAGCTTCGAGTCGATCAGCGACGGGTCGAGGACCTCCGGGATGAACCCCTCGTCCAGCGACCGCAGTCCCTGGACCAGCTCTCCGGGCATGGGCTCGGCGGCGACCACGCGCACGCCCGGCTTGTGCTCGCGCAAGTAGCGCGACACGCCCATCAGCGTCCCCGCCGTCCCCAGACCGGCAACGAACACGTCGATCTCCGGGCAGTCGGCGAGGATCTCGGGCCCGGTCGTCTCGTAATGCGCCTGCGGGTTTGCCTGGTTGCCGTACTGGTACGGCATCACGAACCGCGCGTCCTTCGCGACGAGGTGCTTGGCGAGTGCGATCGCGCCGTTGCTGCCCAGCGCGCCGGGTGAGTCGATCACCTCGGCGCCGAACAGTGCCGCCATCTGTCGCCGTTCATTGGTCACGTTGTCCGGCATGACCAGGGCGACGCGGTAGCCCTTGCGCCGGCCGATCATGGCCAGCGCGATGCCGGTGTTGCCCGACGTCGGCTCGAGGATGATCGAGTCGTCGTGGAGCAGACCGCGTTGCTCGAGGTCCTCGATCAGGTACTTGGCGACCCGATCCTTGACGGAACCCGTGGGGTTGAGCATCTCGAGCTTGGCGAAGATGCGCACGCGCGGGTTCGGCGACATCCGCGGGATCTCGACCAGCGGCGTGTACCCGATCGCATCGAGGATGTTCTCGAACCGCCCGCCGTGCCTGGGTGCGTCGTCGTGATCGTGGAGATGCGGATGTGGATGCGGCTCCGCGCCGCCGTCGTCGGGCTCGATGGCTCGCAGGGCTGGCACGGACATGGGCCTCAGCCTCCGGCCATCGCCGGCAAAAGCCTGACCTCATCGGCGGGCGCTACCGGCGTGTCGAGACCCGCGAGATAGCGGACGTCCTGCCCGTTGACGTACACGTTGACGAACCGGTTGAGGTCGCCCTGGTCGGTCAGGAGCTGCGACCCGAGCGACGGATGCCGGGCGACGAGCGCGTCGACGACCCCCCGGATCGAGTCGCCTTCGAGCTCGAGCGACTTGACGCCGCCCACCGCCGATCGAAGCACCGCGGGGATGAACACCGTGCTCACGCCCGCGCCTCCGGCGAGACCTTTCCGGCTGCGCCAGTCATGGTCATCAGGAAGGGTGCGTCCTCACCGATGTTTGCGAGGTCCAGCGCGCGCCCTTCGGCGCGTGCAGCGACGGCCTCGGTCGAGCAAACAGGGCAGTTCGGATCCCGGCGGAGCTTCAGCTCGGTGAACTCGGTCTCGAGGGCATCGAACAGCAACAGCCGGCCGGCCAGCGTCTGGCCGATCCCGAGGAGCACTTTCAGGGCTTCGTTCGCCTGGAGGAGGCCGAGGATCCCGGGCACGACGCCCAGCACGCCGGCCACCGAGCAGCCCGGAGCGAGCTCTGGTGGTGGCGGGGTCGGGTAGAGGCAGCGATAGCACGGTCCCTCGTAGGGGATGAAGGTGGTCAGCTGGCCCTCGAACCGGAAGACGCTCGCGTGGATCACCGGGATGCCCGCGGCAACGGCGGCGTCATTGAGGATGTACCGGGTCTCGAACGTGTCGGTGCCGTCGAGGATGACGTCGTAGCCCTTGATGATTCGCTCGACGTTCCCGGCGACGAGCATCTCCTCGTGCGCGACCACGTTGATCTCCGGGTTGAGCGCGTTGATCGAGCGCCGCGCGGATTCGGTCTTGCGCTCCCCCACCCGATCGGTCGTATGGAGGATCTGGCGCTGGAGGTTGCTGACGTCGACGACGTCGAAGTCGACGATCCCGATCGTGCCGACCCCGGCGGCCGCCAGGTAGAGCGAGGCCGGCGAGCCCAGCCCGCCCGCACCGATCAGCAGCGCCTTCGACCCGAGGAGCCTGGCCTGGCCTGCGGCGCCGACTTCGGGGATCAGCAGGTGGCGGCTGTAGCGGAGCTTCTGTTCCTGGCTCAGGGTGACGGGCGTCTCGAACCCGAGCCCGGCGCTCTTCCAGGCCTGGAACCCGCCCGACATCGAGGCCACGTTCGTATAACCCATCTCGGCCAGCGTCTGTCCGGCGAACAGGGACCGCACACCGCCGGCGCAGTAGAGGATCACCGGTGCGTCACGGTCGGGAGCGACGGCTTCGATCTGCTGCTCGACGTAGCTCTTCGAGACATGATGGGCGCCCGGCAGGTGGCCCTGGTCCCATTCGGAGGCTTCGCGGACATCGACGATCGTCGCGGCACCCTGGGGCAGGGCATCGACCTCCTGTGGCGTGACTTCCTTGATTTGCGCGCGAGCCTCGCGGAGGAGGTCGGCGTAGGACTTTGGCATGGGCGTAGGGGCTCCGGTGGTTCGACAGGCTGGCCGCCTTGATGGCGCCAGGGCGGTGAAGGGGTGTTGCGGACGGATCCGCACGACGCGCCGGCTCAGGCCGGCCGACGACACCTGCAGCGGCGCTCAATCCGGGCGGCGGAGAGGATCGGGCTCACGCGCCGGCCTCCGCAGGGCTTGGGGTCTTGTTCGTCGGATCGGCCACGCCGAGGTCGGCCAGGACGTGCTGCAGGCTGTCGTGGCTGAGCATCGCGCACTTGAGGCGCGCCGGGCTGATCTCGATGCCGAGGAGATCGAGCAGGTCGTCCGCACGGAAGGCGCTGACCTCGCCGATGGGCTTGCCCTTGATCTCGTCGGTCAGGAGCGACGCACTCGCCTGGCTGATCGCACAGCCACGCCCGGTGAACCCGACGCGATCGACGATGCCGTCCTTTACGCCGACCATCAGGGTGATCCGGTCGCCACACAGCGGGTTGGCGCCCTCGTACGAGGCATCGGCATCCTCGACGACCCCGAAGTTATGGGGCCGCCGGTAGTGCTCGAGGATGTAGTCGCGGTACAGGTCGTCCATCGATTCCCGAGTGTACCGCGAGACGCCAATCCCGACCAGCGAGGTCGGGATTGCGCCGAGGCCGCGCAAAATGCCATGGACACAGCCCACGCGCGCTGCGATGATCCCGCCCAGATCGGCGGGTGAACGATCTGAGGGTGGGGCCGTCACGTGATCCGCAGGGACCGTCCGAGCGCGCAGCCACGGGACCGCCGGTTCAGCGCGCTCCGATTCCTGGGTCTGGCGATTCTCAGTGCCCTCTGGCTCGCATCGGCGGCCCCGTCGGCAAGCGCCGCGACGATCTGCGACGTCACCGAGCCGACTGGCTGGAACGTCATCGCCGAGGCATCGTCGACGGCGCCCGGCCCGCAGTTCCTGTGCAACTACCGAATCGACCGGGCCTCCGGGCAGTCTGGGACGGCGATCACCATCGAGTATCACTGCACGCCGGAGGACGCCAGCGAGCGTTACGCCAGCGTGCTCGGCAATCGCGACAACGTGACCACACCATCGGGCGCGCCTCCCGGGATGTTGATCACCGAGGAAGGCAGGCTGGCGCGCAATCCAGACAACCCGCAATCGGACGGCGTTTTCTCGTCGTTCTTTCCGGGTGTCGAGTTCGGCCTCCAGGAAAAGGAATGGCGCCTGCTCAACCAGCAGGTGTTCGCGACGATCGTCGTCCTCACCAACGAGCGTGGCAGTGTCGAGGAGGCCAAGCGATACGGCGTCGATGACGCCGAGATCGTCGCCCGGGTGTTGGCCAACCGCCACCGGGGAGCCGCGGGTTGCCCAATCCCAGAGGTCCCGTTGGCGGGCACCGGCGGCGTCGGCGGCGGCCCGCCGTTGATCCCGATCATCGTGGGCACCGGCGGGGTCATCATCGTCATCGGTGGTGCGAGGCTCATCTGGCGCCGCAAGCCAGGGACTCCGCGACCGTCCTCGAACGTCGGCCAGGTGCCGGATGCGTGTTCAGGAGCGAAGCAGAGTTACGAGGACAGTCGCGAACGTCTCGGAACCCTTCGCGATGCCACGCAGAGCCTGTCCGAGCAACTGCATCGAGCCGAGATCATCCACGCCAACAACATCATCAAGGCGAACATGGTCGTCGGCTTCGAGGTTGGTTCGGTGATCGGCGGCGCCGTGGGCGATCTCGCGCAATCACTGGGCCGACCGCGTGGCACGGCGCCGCGGCAACAGATTGACAACTGGAAGCCGCCTTCCAAGATCGGCCCGAAGATGGCCCAGGCGCTCCAGCTGGCCAACGAGGCGCTCGAGGTTGCCCGCACCCGGGTCAAGATCATTGCCGACGAGGTGGCGGTGCTCAGCTCGAAGATCGACGAGATGATCGAGAACAGCACCGCGGTCCGGAACGCGCGGGACCTGCAGACCTACTGGTTCAACAAGCTCGAGGCGGCGCTGACGGATCTGCCGAAGGCGACGGCCGCCCGCAAGCAATGGGCCGACCTGGACGAGCTGGCCAAGAAGCAGGGCCGGTTGATCGCCAAGGGTGCCGAGGTGCGGGCCCCGCTCCAACGTGCCGCCATCCAGCTCCAGGACAGGGTCGAAGGCCTCGAAGCCTGGGCGGCGAAGGCCGCTGCCCCGCTCAAGGAGGAAGTGGCCGGCTTCGATGCCGCAATCAGGAAGATCGACGACTCGGCGACGATGGGACCCGGCGGCAAGAAATTGCCGCTGGGCAAGGACCGGCTCGCCAAGATCGAACGGCTCAAGGAGTTGCGCGCCGAAGCGGCAGAGCGGCTCGCCTCGGCCGAGCTGGAGCACGCGCGCGAGATCGGCGAGGCGAAGCAGAAGGTCGAGGCGACCCGCAAGCAGCTCAAGGACCTGGACGACCAGCCCGGCTGGAAGGAGCTGCTCGCCGATCGAGACCGCACGTCGGCCCAACTTCGCGACGCCGCGACCCAGCTCGATCAACTGGAAGAGGTGACGGAGGCCGATGTCCTCCGGTACAAGGCCGCCGCGGACAAGGCCGCCAGCGATCTGCTCGAGGCGCGGGCGGCGGCCAAGATGGACGAGTTCACCGACGCGGACCATCTCGCGCGACGCCTGGAACGAGCCAAATTCGACGAGATGCTGGCGCAGGATGCGCTCGACAACCTGCGGCGGAACGCGGAATCGATCGACGTGGGCGCCGTTCCGCGGATCCCGGAGGGCGCGGAACAAGGCTGGGCGATCGGCCGGATCGTGCGCTGGCCCTTCCGCGTGTTCGGTGAGCTCGTGTTCGGGGTCGGCCAGTCACCCGAGGAGATCGTCACGATCCTCCGCAAGGGATTCGCGAACATCGAGCTCTTGCGGACGGGCTACACCGCGATCTCCGCCGAGGCGGACAAGGAGCATGGCCGCGCCACGACGCTCCGCCAGGCCCTGGACGACTGCATCAAGCAGCAGCAAGCGGCGGCGGCCCCGCCCACGCCGGCAGGCCCCGCGGCGCCGGCGGGACCCGTGGCTGCCGGCGGGGCGAGGACGACATGACCGACACCGTGTCGAACATGCCGACGCTGGTACCGGTCACGCTCCAGCTCGTGCCAAGGGACGGTCCGGGCATCGCGCCCGCGGACTGGGAGGCGCGGGCGCGGCGCCTCGGCGAGGTGCTGGCCGAGGACGAGTACCCGCCCGACCAGCTGCCGGAGACGCTTCGTGAGCTCACGCTGCGAGACGAAGCTGGCTGGACGTGGTGCTACGACGGCTCGACATGGTGGCTGTGGGACGGTGCGGCGTGGGCGCAGCGGCTTCCGGTCGGGACCCTGCAACTCCTGCCGTTCACGATGGAGACCCACGTGGAGGCGCCAACGCCGCAGACGCAGATGCCAACGGCCCGGCGCTATACGCCGACCCATCGTGTACCCGCAGCCGGCATCGCTGCCTGGACACGACCCGACGGCGCGCTGCCGCCTGAGCATTCGCTGGCCGGCGGTCTCGACGTCATGCTGATCGAGGAGCGGCCCGACGGCTGGGCACACGTCGCGTTCTCGAACGACTGGGAGGCTTGGGTCGACGGCCGCCTCCTCGTGCCGGACGTGCCGTGACCGCGTCGCCCGCGCGCGGTCGAGGCTGCCTGTTCCGCGGCTGTCTGATGACGCTCTTCTTCGTGGTCGGCATCGTGATCGCCAGCGGGGCGTTGATCCTGCGTATCCCACAACAGCTCGGGCTCCTCCCAACCGCGGAAACCCTCCTCGCGGACACGCCGGACCGCGAGGGTGCCCGAGAGCTGATGGCCTCGATCGAGGCATCGGGGATCGACACGACCGGGATGAGCCTCCACCTCCTGCCGATGCGCGAGGGCGACTCCGTGATCGCCTACGCCGTGCTGGACACATCCGCCGGCTTCACCTTCCCAACCGCGGCGAATCGGCCCGGGCTGGTCGAAATGTTCGTGCGCCTCGCCGACGGTCGGGCGCAGGACCTGGGCATTACCCGGGTGGCAGTCGACTATCGCGATGGGACGGGCCAGAGCCTGGGGGTCCTCACGGCATCCGTGTCCGCGATAACCCGCGTCGCCAGCGGCCAGGACGACCTCGAGACGTTCAGCCGATCGCTCGATGGGCGCGTTGACCTGGGTGCGGTCCTCGGCGGGATGACCGGCCAATGAGACGGCGTGCGGGGCTTGGCGGTGTGCTCCTTCTGATCGCCGTTCTCGTTGCCGGCTGCGAGGAAGGCGACGAGGCGTTCGTGCGTGACTTCATGGCCGACTGGGCGTTCAACAATCTGGGGAGCACGATCGGCGGAACGTTTGGCATAGGCGACGGCAACGAGGTGACCGCGGCGGTCGGTGCCCTCGCGACCATCGACAAGGTGAACCAGGCGGACGCGCTCATGAACGAAGGGCGGACGAGCGGCGACATGTCGAAGATGGACAAGGCGATCGAGTCCAGACCCACGGACTGGACGTACCGGACGTCCCGGGCGGTCCTGGCGCTCGACCGGGGAAGCCTTGGCCGGTACGACGCGGATGTGAAAGCCGCGCAGGAGTTGAGTCCGAACCGCACGATCAGGGGAAGGACGGTGTCGGGGTCGGATCGGGAAGTCAGGCAGCGATATAACGAGCTCAGCTTCGTCGAAGTCCGCCTGAGGCAGCAACTGGACGCCAGGCAGGTCACGGACGGCGAGCGCTGTAGCAAGATCTACGGGGAGATGGCAGCGATGGCGGCACAGATCCAGAACGCGGCTCGGACCGCCAATGACATCCTGGCGTTCGACCACTACGGCGAACGACGACGCTTCTACGGCGATCGGCAAGCCCAGTGCCCCACGCCATGAGCGGGCCTCCAGCCGGACCGCCGCCGGGACCACCACCGTCCGGCCCGCCGCCGGGTCTCCCCCGTCCGGCCCCCGCCGGGTCCACCCCCGTCCGGGCCGCCGGCAGCGTCACCACCTGCACCGGCTCCGGGGCGCCCACCATCCGGACCACCGGCCGGGCCGCCCGCCGGGCCGCCAGCCGGGCCACCACCCGGCCCCTTGGCCGCGCCGCCCGCCCTGGCTTCGGCTCCACCGCCCTCCGTCACGCCGACAACCACCCCGGTCCCGCCCGGTCCCGTGACCATCAGCTCTCCAGCGCCCGGGCCCAAGGGTCGCCGTTCCCTGCCGAGCTGGCTGCTCGCACTCGTCAGCGCGCTCGGCGGGATCCTGACGGTCGCATTGCTCGTCATGCGCCTGGCGTCGGGGGAGCCCGAACCGAGCACGGCCGCCGGACCGGGCGAGATCTTCCTGGAACCCGCGGCGGCGACCGGCCCGGATCCGTTCACGCCGTCGGTCGCGACGGCGTCGGCCTCACCGGTGCCATCGGCTGACCTGTCGCCATCGACAAGCGTCGGACCAACCGCCTCGTCCGCAGCAGGGGTCACGGATGCGCCATCCGCCGCGGCCAGCGCGGTGATCGCCGTCCGCACGATCCCAGGCGGCACGGTCGGCCTGTATGGCGGTACCAGGAACAACGCCGAGTGCGACAAGGAGCAGCTGATCACATTCCTCGATCAGAACCCCGACAAGGCCGCCGCCTGGGCCGCCGTCCATGGCATCGCGCCGTCGACGATCCGCGACTACGTCGGTGGCCTGACGCCGGTTGCGCTGAACCGGGACACCAGGGTGACCAACCACGGCTTCCGGGATGGCGTTGCCGATGCTCGTCAGTCGGTGCTTCAGGCCGGGACCGCCGTGCTGGTTGACGACCGCGGCGTCCCGCGAGCTCGATGCCGATGCGGCAACCCGCTCCTCGAGCCAATCCCGGCACCCGTCCAGCCATCGTATGTCGGCTCGGCCTGGCCTGCGTTTGCACCCGAGAAGGTCGAGGTCATCGCGCCGGCGACCGCCCCGTTGGCGCAGATTCCAGTCGTCGATCTCGGGACGGGCGAGCTGTTCGGTCTGCCGCCCGGGTCCGACGGCACCGACGCCGTGGCCATTCTCTCGAGCGCGCCACCGAGCGCCAGCGCGGCACCGTCCGAGCCCGTCTCAGCAGCACCCACCGAACCTGCTGCGACGACGCTCCCGGGACCAGGTTCGGGTGAACCTGTCGCGCGCGAGCCGTTCTTCCCATCAGACCTGACGGCGATCGGCGCCATCAGCTCGAACTCGGTCGACCCAAACTTCCCGGCGCGGCTGGCGGTTGACCTCGACACGACGACCTCGTGGTTCTCGAAGGGGCCGCACACCACGTCGACCGTGACCGAGTACACGTGGTCGGTGGACGGCCCCGTCGAGATCGAAGCGATCCTGGTCGGGGGCAACGAGGAGAACGCGACGGAGGCGTTCCGGACCGGCTTCGGGTTCGATCAGGTCGACGTCGACGTCATGTTCGGTGGCAGCGTCGTGGACTCCGTGTCCCAATCGCTTGAAGGCTCACCCGACCCCAACGTGCTCGTGACGTTTCCGCCCGGGACGTTCGGCGATTCGGTCCGGCTCCGGTTCACCGGGCACGAGTCGCTCGATTGCGGCGGTGTGAGCGAGGTCCTGGTCCTGGGTGTTGGGTGGGAGGAAGAGATCGAGCGGGCCATCGACGAGGGCCTCGGCGGACTGTTCGGGGTGTAGGACGCGAACAGCGGTAATCGACCGCATGTCCGCTCCCGCGCACTTCCAAGCCCGACGACGACGAGGTCCCCGACGAGCCCTGACCCCTCAGTCCCGGGGCTGCAGCCGCTGCCAGGTCCCGTCGTTGAGCGTGTTCGGATCGAAGCCGGCGCCGGCTGACCGGGCTAGACGTTGAAGACCCGTTGGACCTCGATGAGACCGGCGGCCAGCGCGTCGATGTCTTCGCGCGTCGAGTAGACGTTGAAGCTGGCCCTCGCCGTTGCCGCCAGGTCCAGGCGCTCGTGGAGCGGCATGGTGCAGTGGTGGCCGGCCCGGACGGCGATCCCGAAGCGGTCCAGGACCTGGGCGACATCGTGCGGGTGGATGCCCGGCAGGTTGAACGGGACGACGCCGCCGCGAAGGTCCGGGTCGAGCGGGCCATAGAGCTCGATCCCGGGGACCTGGCCCTGAAGAATGTCGAGGGCGTACGCCACGAGCTCCCGTTCATGCTCGCGAACGGCGGACATCCCGAGTGCCCCAAGGTACTCCGCGGCTACGCCCAGTCCGATCGCATCACCGACGGCCGGTGTTCCCGCCTCGAACTTCCAGGGGATCTCGTTGAACTCGGAGCGCCGGAGGTGGACCTCGCGGATCATCTCCCCGCCGGCCAGGAATGGCGGCATCGCCTCGAGCAGCTCGCGTCGCGCCCACAAGGCGCCCGAGCCCATCGGCGCAAGCATCTTGTGCCCGCTGAACGCGTAGAAGTCGCAGCCGAGCGCCTGGACGTCGACCGGCACGTGCGGAACGGCCTGGGCGCCATCGATCAGCACGAGCGCCCCTGCCGCGTGCGCCATCTCGGTCATCTCGCGGACCGGGTTGATCGTGCCAAGGGTGTTCGAGACGTGGGTGAAGGCGACCAGCTTGGGCTTCAGGCGCAGCAGCACCTCGAAGACGTCGAGGCGGAGGATCCCGTCGTCGGTGATCGGGATGAACTCGAGGTCACCGTCCTTCTCCTGGACGAGGAGCTGCCACGGGACCAGGTTGGCGTGGTGCTCCATCTCGGTCAGGACGATCGCGTCGCCGCGGTCGATGTTCCGGCGGCCCCAGGAATACGAGACGAGGTTGATCGCCTCGGTCGCGTTCCGGGTGAACACCACCTCGTGGCTGTCGGGCGCGTTGATGAAGCCGGCCACCCTGGCTCGCGCCTTCTCGTACTCCGCCGTCGCCTTTTCGCCGATCGTGTAGATCCCGCGATGGACGTTGGCGTTGTACTCCCGGTAGTAGTCGGCGACGGCATCGATCACGACGCGCGGCTTCTGCGACGACGACGCCGAGTCGAGGTAGACGAGCGGGTGACCGTTGATCTCCTGCTCGAGGATCGGGAAGTCGCGCCGGACGACGTGCGGGTCGAAGGACGCGGCGGAAGCGTCCGCTCGCTCGGCCTTGGGCTCGGATGTCAGCGTCATCGAAGCATCGAGCCCGGCTAGCGGGCGGCCTCCACGGGCTCCAGCTCGGCGCCCGCTGGCGCGAGCGGAACTTTCAAGGCTTCGTCGGGCAGGTCGGGCGCCAGGCCCGCCTCACGAAGGATCGGTCCGTAGCCCTCGTCCTCGAGGCGGATCGCCAGGTCCTTGCCGCCGGACTTGACGATCCGACCTTCGGCGAGGACGTGGACGACGTCCGGCGTGATGTAGTTGAGCAGGCGCTGGTAGTGGGTGATCAGCAGGACGCCGAGGTTCGGGTTGAGCATGGCGTTGACGCCCTCGGCGACGATGCGCAAGGCGTCGATGTCGAGCCCCGAGTCGGTCTCGTCGAGGATCGCCATCTCGGGCTCCAGGACGGCCATCTGGAGCATCTCGAGCCGCTTCTTCTCGCCGCCCGAGAACCCTTCGTTGACGTACCGCGACGCGAAGCCTTCATCCATCCGCAGCAAGGCCATCTTCTCGCGCATCTTGTTGCGGAAGTCGCGCATGGAGATGCCGCCGCGCATCGGGTCGGTCGGGTCGACGTCAGGGTTCTTGTCGATGCCCTGGAGCTTGGCGTTCAACGCCGAGCGGATGAAGCTCGCAACGCTCAGGCCGGGGATTGCGGTCGGGTACTGGAAGGCGAGAAAGAGGCCGAGGCGGGCGCGCTTGTCGGGCGAGAGCTTGAGGATGTCCCGGCCCTGCCAGAACACCTCGCCTCCCGTGACGACATACGCAGGGTGGCCCATCAGCGCGTAGGCGAGGGTGGTCTTGCCCGACCCGTTGGGACCCATGATCGCGTGGACCTCGCCCTTGCCGACGGTCAGGTCGATCCCCTGGAGGATCTCGTTCTCGGGGTGGGCGAGCGGTGCGACGCGGAGACCGCGGATGACGAGCTGATCGGAAGTGGCGGATGGATTGGTCACGAGGTGGTCATGGCTCCGTGGGTGGATCTTGGCTGAAGCGTTGTCGGGATCTGGGTCTCCGGGACCCGGAGTGGCACGAGGTCCGCGAGGGTCATCGAATCGAGGGCGCCGGCGACGGCGTCGCGCACGCGAACCCAGAGGAGGTTGACGGTGCACCGGGATGAGCGGTCGCACACCGTCGCGTGCTCGGGGTCATCGCTGGCGCAGAGCATCGGCGCAATGGGTCCCTCGAGGGCCCGAAGGACCTCGGTCATCGTGATCTCGGCCGGGTGCCGGCCCAGCTCGTAGCCACCGTGGGCGCCACGGGTGCTGATGACGAGGCCGGCCTCTCGCAGGTTGACGACAAGCTGCTCCAGGTACGCACGCGGCAGGTCTTCCTCGGCCGCGATCTCCGCCAGCGAAGCCGGACCGGTGCCGTAATGACGTCCAAGCTGGACCATCAAACGGACGCCGTACTCGCCCTTCGTGCTGAAGGCGATGGCGCCGCTGCCGTGGAAGGCGGGACGTGGGGGCGTGGTCGTCGGAAGGGTCAGGGAACGATCCTCAATCCCGAGTGATTTCGTCGGGATTGAGTCTAGAGGCGCGGTTCCGGAGCGTCAATCAGGGTGGAGTGGGCACGTCTTACGTGTCCATTCGCCTAGTGGGTCGACGCGGACTCGCCCGATCGGCACGCCGCACAACGGCCGACGACGGTCAGGTGGCTGAGGTCGACCTCGAACCCCCAGCGGCGCTGGAATGACTCAACCGTCGCTTCCGCGTCCTCCGATGCGATCTCCCAACTCGCTCCGCAGTGGGCGCAGTGAAGATGCCCGTGGTCGGACCCTGGTCGAACATGGAACTCTTCGCGCCCGTCCCGGCCATGGGCATGCCGTACCACGCCCAACTCTTCGAGGACTCGCAACGTCCGGTAGACCGTCGATGGCGTGGTCGCCGAGTCGATCGCCCGACAGCGTTCGACCAGCTCACTTCCGGTCACGTGGCCATTGGTTTGGGCGAGCACGTCCAGGATCAGCCGGCGTTGTGGTGTCCAGCGCAGCCCGCGCGCCCGCAGGTACTCGCGGACCTCGGCGGTATTCGGCTCGGTGACTGATCCAACGGTGGCCATCGAACGAAGTATAACTGCGTGACCTTCCTATTGCATGACGTTGCAGTAGTGGACCAAAGCGATTAGCATTGACAAGGACAGCCCCGAGAGGAGGAACGCATGCTCGCCGCCCTGATCGGGCCCGGCATTGGGCCTACCCCGACTCCACCCCTGCTGCACGCCCCTGACGGGTTTCTGACGGTGGCGATCGCGGCCGTCATGTGGGCGGTCACGCTGATCGCGCTTGCAGTGGCGGTGCGACGGACGAACCAGACGCTGGACGAGCGCGCGGTCCCGCTGCTGGGCGTGACGGCGGCCTTCATCTTCGCGGCCCAGATGTTCAATTTCCAGGTGATCGGGGGCACGTCCGGACACTTGCTCGGCGGCGTCTTGGCAGCTGTCTTGCTGGGTCCGTGGGCCGGGACGCTCGTGATGGCCTGCGTGGTCGCGGTTCAGGCGCTGGTCTTCCAGGACGGCGGTCTGGTGGTGATGGGCGCCAACATCTTCAACATGGGCATCATCGGAACGCTTGGCGGCTTCTACGTGTACCGCGCCCTGACAAGGATCCTCGGCGGCGAGGAGAAGGCCAGGATCCCCGCGGCCGGGATCGCCGCCTGGATCGCCGTGGTCGTTGGGGCCGTGTCGATGGCTGCTCAACTCGCCTTGAGTGGAA
This sequence comes from uncultured Chloroflexia bacterium, assembly GCA_963809045.1. Taxonomy (GTDB): domain Bacteria; phylum Chloroflexota; class Limnocylindria; order Limnocylindrales; family CSP1-4; genus SPCO01. The sequence goes on along the minus strand of CAWEHW010000004.1, from coordinate 362,228 downwards.
CGACCCCGATCTCGATCGCCCTGCCCGCGATGGTCGGGGTCCATGTCCTCATCGGCATCGGCGAGGCCGCCATCACGATGGCGGCACTCGGTTTCATCCGGGTGACCCGGGCCGATTTGCTCCGGCTGCGCGATGCCCGTCCAGCGACGGCCTAGGGGGGTACGACTCATGAACGACGACCTTCACCGGCCATCGCGACGCCCTGGTCTCTCGCGCTACTGGTGGGTCGCCGGGCTGGCGATCGCCGCCTTGATGGTGGTGATCCTCGCCCCGCTGGCGTCGCCCGATCCAGATGGCCTCGAGCGAGTGGCCGAGGACAACGGGTTCCTCCAATCCGCGCGTGACGCGGTGTACTCGATCATCCCGGACTACACCGTGCCTGGTATCGACGGCAACCCGTCGACCATCCTCGCGGGGCTGATCGGAATCCTCATCGTCTTCGGGCTGATGACGCTCCTCGGGCGCCTGCTCGCCCGGCGCCGCCGCCAGGATCAGCGACCCTGAATCTCGACCGGTACATCCAGCGCGAGAGTCTGCTTCACCGCGCCGACGCCCGGGTCAAGTTCGTCGCGACGGTCCTGTTCATCGTCGCCGTCAGCCTCCTGCCAATCGGCGCCTTCGTCGCGCTCGGCGTGGCGTGGCTCGTGGTCGTTGGCGCTGCCGGCCTCGCCCATGTCGGCATGCTCCACCCGGCTCGCCGCGCGTTTCTCGCCGCTCCATTCCTGCTCGCCGCCCTCCCCCTCGTGTTTACGCGGCCAGAGGATCCGCTCGGCAGCTTCGCCCTGGGACCGGTCACCTTGACCGTGAGCGGAGAGGGCCTTCGGATGTTCTCGACGATCGCCCTCAAGAGCTGGATCAGCGTTCAGGCCGCGCTGCTGTTGGCCTTCACCACGCCGTTCCATGACCTCGTGGACGGGCTCCGGCAGCTTCGGCTCCCGAGGATCATGGTCGCGATCATCAGCTTCATGTACCGATACCTCAGCGTCCTGACGGACGAAGCGACGCGGATGGCAAGAGCGCGCGCATCCCGCTCGGCCGATCGGGATGGCCGCGGAGGTGGATCGATCTCGTGGCGGGTTCGCGTGACCGGATCGATGGTCGGATCGCTCTTCCTGCGCTCATACGAGCGCAGCGAGCGAATCTATGCAGCGATGCAGGCTCGCGGCTTCGAAGGCGAGTTTCGACACATGCACAGTCGCTCCCTCGCGCCGATGGAATACGCCTCGATCGCGGCCGTCGCCGGTACATGCCTGGCACTCGTCGCGGCTGGGCATTTCTGGCTCCCGCGCTGATGGATCGAGGGCAAGCCGTCGAACCGCGACAACTGCCGACCGATAGGGCGCCAGACGACAGTCATGTCCACGCCCATCGACACGACGACGGGGTCGGCCACGACCACGAGCATCAAGCCTCGAGGGCTGATCGGGATCTCGAGCCCGGCGCCACGATCGAGATCGAGCATCTCCATTTTCGGTATCCCGATGGCTTCGAAGCGCTCCGCGGCGTCGATCTCTCGATCGGGGCCGGCGAGAAGGTCGCCATCGTCGGACCGAATGGGGCAGGAAAGAGCACGCTCCTCCTGCAGCTCAACGGCATTCTCGAGCCCACGCACGGCACGGTCCGCGTTGGAGGCACGGTCGTCGATCGGTCGACGGTGCGGCGGATCAGGGCGCAGGTCGGCCTGGTGTTCCAGGATCCCGACGACCAGCTGTTCAGCCCGACGGTCTTCGAGGATGTCGCCTTCGGACCGTTGCACATGGGCGTCGAAGAGTCGGAGATCCATGACCGGGTGGAACGCGCCCTAGCCTCGGTCGGGATGGCAGGCTTCGAACGACGGATGCCGCATCGCATGAGTCTCGGTCAGCGCAAGCGCGTCGCGCTCGCGACCGTCCTGGCCATGGATCCGCAGGTCCTGGTCTTCGATGAGCCCTCGGCCGGGCTGGATCCACGCGGGCGCCGCGAGTTGATCCACGTGCTGCGGCGATTGCCGCAGACGATGCTTGTCTCGACGCACGACATGCGTCTGGTTGCCGAGGTCTTTCCGCGGACGATCGTCGTCGATGACGGCCACGTCGTCGCGGATGGCCCAACCGACGCGTTGCTGAGCGACGATCGGCTCCTGGAGGCCCACGGGCTCGAGCGTCCGTGACGCTGGAGCGGGCCGTGTAATTCGGACTGCCGCGGATCGAAGCTCGGCCTGGCTCAGGCCCGCACCATCGCGGACGGCGTGCCGGCAACCACCGGCACGACCGGTGTCACCGGGATGTCCGACCACGTGCCCTCGGCCGTGCCCGGCGCCGATCCCGTTGCGAGATCGCGCGTGGTCACTGCCGGGTGGCCACCAGGGCTCGATCTCGATCGTGGCGCGCAAGAGCTGCCAGCGTCGACCGTCGCCAATTCTCCGTCGCCTCGACGGCATTGAACGTGTAGATGTGGAGCCCGCTTATCCCCATCGAGGGATCGGCGGCCGGCACCGCCAGGCCCTCGAGCAGGCCATCGGGCCGGTAGAAGCCACCCGAGCGGATCAGCCGGGTGACGAACCGGACGTTCTTGACCAGGAACCGATGGGTGTCGGCGACACCGATCCGCGCGGCAATCGTCAGGAGCTTCTGCGGCTCGGCGACGCCGGGCAGCCCGACATGAACCGGCAGGGCGATCCCTTCCGCCCGACGAGCGCTGATCCAGCTCGAGATGGCCGCAGGATCGAAGCACAGCTGGGTGGTGATGTAGCTCGCGAACTCGGCCTTGGCGCGCAGCGCCTCCAGGAGCGGTGCGTCCGCGATGAACGCGTGCCCCTGCGGGTAGCCGGGGATCCCGATCTCGCTCAGCGGGTGCCCGATCTCGGCCATCTCGCGCAACAGGGACAGTCCGTCCGGATACCTGCCGGGTTCCTTCGCATCGCCACCCACGACGAACGCGCGATCGACCCCGGCGGCTTCGAGCCAGCCGATCAGGTCGGCGAGGTGGGCGCGGTCGCGCACCATCCGGGCCGAGACGTGCGGCACGGCCCGGAAACCGTGCGCCTGCAGCTGCTCACACAGCGCAATCGTGGCTTCGATCCCTTTCGCGGGAGACGCGGTGACGGACACCGTCGATCCGGCGGGCAGCAGCGCCGCCTGGTCCATCGAGTGCTTGAGCGGGATCAGCTCGAACGTCGGCGCCTGCAGGACACGTGCAAGTGCATCGGCCTGTGCATCCGAGAGCGAGCGTCGGCGCCGGAAGAGCACGGCTACACCTCGGAGTCGGGCATCGAGGCCTTTCGCTTCGCGATGAACTCGAGCAGCCCTTCGTCGATCCCGGGATCGATCGGCGGCGCCTCGTAGTCCGCCAGCGTCTTCTTCCAGATGCGGTTGGCTCGCTGGTTGGCGTCGAGCGAGCCGTCCTCCTGCCACTGCTCATAGCTGTTGTTGTCGGCGATGGTCGAGCGGTAGAACGCGCTCTCGAAATTGGCCAGCGTGTGGGCGTTGCCGAGGTAGTGCTGGCCCGGCGGATTCGCCAGGATCGCGTCCAGCGCCTGGCCGTTGTCCGTCATGTCCACGCCGTTGATCAGCACGGCCATCATCCCGCACTGATCGGCGTCGAGGACGAACTTCTCGTACCCGACAGCGAGCCCGCCCTCGAGCCAGCCGGCCGCGTGGAGCACGAAGTTGACCCCGGCGAGGATGGTCGGCTGGAGGGTCGCCGCCGACTCGTACGCCGCCTGGGCGTCGGCGATCTTGGACGCGCACAACGACCCGCCCGAACGGAACGGGACGCCGAGTCGCCGCGCCAACGCGGCCATGACGTAGAGCACGAGCGCCGGCTCCGGCGTCCCGAAGGTGGGCGCTCCCGATTGCATCGACATCGAGCTCGCGAAGGACCCGAGCACGACCGGCGCGCCGGGGCGCACGAGCTGGACGAACGCCATGCCGCCGAGCGCCTCGGCGAGGGTTTGCGTGGCGGACCCGGCCACGGTCACCGGCGCCATCGCCCCGGCAAGGATGAACGGCGTCAGGAGCGTGGCCTGGTTGGCCTCCGCGTAGGCCTGCGCCGCCCCGAGCATCACTCCGTCCCAGACGAGCGGGGAGTTGGCGTTGATCAGGCTCAGGACCACGGGATGCGTTTCGAGGTACTCGGCGCCGAAGGTGATCCGGGCCATCTCGACGGTGTCACGTGCGCGCTCCGGCGCCGTGACCGATCCCATGAATGGCTTGTCGCTGTAGCGGATGTGCGAATAGACCATGTCCAGGTGCCGCTTGTTGACCGGCACGTCGACCGGCTCGCAGACCGTTCCGCCCGAGTGGTGCATGTACGGCGACGCATAGGCGAGCTTCACGAAGTTGCGGAAGTCCTCGATCGTGCCGTAGCGGCGCCCGTTGTCGAGGTCGCGAACGAAGGGCGAGCCGTAGTTCGGCGCAAAGACCGTGTGGGCCCCGCCGATCTCGACGTTGCGGGCCTCGTTCCGCGCGAACTGGGTGAACTGGCGCGGGGCGGTCGCCTGGATGATCTGCCGGCACATGCCGCGCGGGAATCGAACCCGCTCACCTTGGACGTCCGCCCCGGCCTCGCGGAACAGCCGAAGGGCGTCGGCGTTGCCCCTGAACTCGAGACCGACCTCCTGGAGGATCGTGTCGGCGTTGTGCTCGATCTGCGCGAGGCCCTCCTCGTCGAGGACCTCGACCGGAGCCAGCTTGCGGGTCAGGAACGGGACATGTTCCGCATGCGCCGCGAGGCGAGCCGCCTGGCGGGCGGCGCGGCCGCCGGTTCGGTGCCTTGGGGTCTCGTCCATCAGCGGCTCTCCCTGCTGGCAGCGGCAACGGCGCGTCTCCGCCGACGTTCAGTGCGGGCTTCGGCGGCAGCCCGGCCGGTCGTGCCCGTCGCATCGCTCGGTCGTTCGGGCAAGGCGACGACGCGACCCAGATTCGGGAAGGTGGCGGTCTTGTGCGGGAAGGCCATGGCATCCACGAAATGCTCCTGGAAGCGCGGCTCGACGGCGGTCTCGACTTTCTCGACCATACGGACCACTCCCTCGATCTCGGTGCGCGCCGCGCCCGACAGCAAGGCGATCAGGGCACCCGTCCCGGCCGCGTTGCCGGCAGAGCGGACGCTGGCCAGGTCGCAATCGGGGACGAGGCCCAGGATCATCGCGTGCGTCGGGTCGATCTGGCTGCCGAACGCCCCGGCCAGGCGGATCTCGTCCACCACCTCGACCTCGAGCTTGTCCATCAGCAACCGGACGCCCGCGTAGAGCGCAGCCTTGGCCAGCTGGATGGCGCGAACGTCGTTCTGCGTGATCGCGATCCGCGGCCCGGTTCCTCCCGTCTCGCCTGGATCGTGCAGGACGTAGCTGAACGTCCGGCCGTCCGGCACGATCCTGGGCGTTCGAGCCGCGAGGGACCCGTCGATCACGCCGTCGGCGGTGACGACGCCCGCGAGGAAGAGCTCCGCCACGACCTCGATGATCCCCGACCCGCAGATGCCGGTGATCCCGGTGATCGCGGAGGCCTCGGCGGCCTTCGACCCGCTGCCGGCCTTCGACCCGCTGCCGGCCTTCGAGTCGCCGCCGGCCTTCGAGTCATCACCGAGCGCCGCGGCAAACGCCGGGTCGTCCGACCAGGCGTCGATGCCGATCACCCTGAACCGCGGCTCGAGCGTTTCGCGGTCGATTCGAACCCGTTCGATCGCGCCGGGCGCGGCGCGCTGGCCCCCGCTGATCTGGGCACCCTCGAAGGCGGGACCCGTCGGGCTCGAGGCAGCGAGGAGCCGCCGTCGGTCGCCAAGCACGATCTCCGCATTCGTCCCGACGTCCACCACGAGGGTCAGGCGGTCGGCGCGATGTGGCTCCTCGGACAGGATCACCCCCGCGGTGTCCGCCCCGACGTGGCCGGCGATGCACGGCAGCACGTACACCCGTGCCCCGGGATGGGCGATGAGGCCGAGCTCCGTCGCCGTGATCTCGACGGCCTGATCCGTGGCCAGCGCGAACGGCGCTCCGCCGAGCGGCGTGGGATCGATGCCCAGCAGCAGGTGATGCATGATCGGGTTGCCGACGATCGCGAGCTCCAGGATCTGGACCCGCTTGATCCCGGCCCGCATCGCGAGCGTCGCGATGAGCCCGTCGAGCGCCTTGCGGACTGCCGTGGTCATCTCGCCCGCACCCTCGGGATGCATCATCGCGTACGACACGCGGCTCATGAGGTCCTCGCCGAACCGGATCTGCGGGTTCATGACGCCGTTGCTGGCGAGTACGGCCCCGTCGGACAGGTCGACCAGGTGACCGGCGATCGTCGTCGAGCCGATGTCGATGGCCACGCCCAACGGCCGTTCATGCAGTCCGGGCCAGACGCCGATCACCTGCCGGCCGCGATGGACCGCCACGGTGACCCCGTACCTGCCGGCTTCGAGGGCCGGCTGGAGCGTTCGAATGACCGACAGGTCGGCTGCGAGGCCGGTCAGGCCCCACTCGCGTTCGAGTGCGTCGAAGAGCCGGCCGAGGTCGCCGGTGGGCGACGCCAGCTCCGGCGTGCGTCACCTCGACGTAGTGCAGCCGAACGACCGGGTCGACCGTGAAGTCGCGGACGTCGAGGCCCTTGCGGACGACCTGGCGGTGGACCTGGCTCTCCGGTGGCACATCGATCAGGACGTCGCCCCGCACCTCGGCGGTGCACGACAACCGGCGATCGGACGCCATGCCCGATTCGGCCCGATAGGTGGCTTCGAGGGAGCCTTCCGGCGCCAGGTTCCCCTCGGCCGAGGTGATCCCGTGCTTGGTGAACGTCCCGAGTCCCTGCGTGATCTGGCATCGACCGCAGATCCCGCGGGACGCGCAGACCGCGTCGATGTCGACGCCGAGCGAACGAGCGGCATCGAGCACGGTCGTCCCGGACCTGGTGCGGCCGCGTCGGCCCGATGGCGTGAAGACGACCAGGTGGTCGTCGGGGTTGGTCGCCTGGCCGGCCGCTGGAGGCACGAACCCCGCCTCAGCCGACGGGCGCGACGGAGCGGCGGTTGACCCGCCGCCGGCTGACCTCGCCCTCGGGCGTCGGGGTTCGGTGGGCGAGGATCCACCGGCCGCAATCGGGATCGTGGCCCATCAGCACGTCGGCTGCCATCACGCAGGCCTTGACCTCAGGCATGAGCGGGTTGGTGATCGCCGAGGTCATGCCGCTGGCAATCGCCATCGGCAGGAAGGCGGCATTGATCCCCTCTCGATGGGGCAGACCGAAGCTGACATTGGAGGCGCCACAGGTCGTGTTGACCTTGAGCTCTTCGCGAAGGCGCCGGACGATCGAGAACACTTGGCGCCCGGCATTCGACAGCGCGCCGATGGGCATCACCAAGGGGTCGACCACGATGTCCGAGGCCGGAATGCCGTGGTCGGAGGCGCGTTCCACGATCCGCTTCGCGACCGCGAATCGGACGTCGGGGTCCTCGCTGATCCCGGTGTCGTCGTTGCTGATGGCCACGACCGCCGCGCCGTACTTGCGGACGAGCGGCAGGACGCGTTCGAGACGCTCCTCTTCGCCGGTGACCGAGTTGACGAGCGGCTTGCCCTGGTAGACCGCGAGCCCGGCCTCGAGCGCTTCGACGATCGACGAGTCGATCGACAGCGGCAGGTCCGTCAGGCTCTGGACCAGCTGGATCGTCTTCGCGAGGATGGCCGGCTCATCGCTGAGCGGGATGCCGGCGTTTACGTCCAGCATGTGAGCGCCGGCGGCCACCTGGGCGAGCACGTCGCGCTCGACGCGGCTGAAATCGCCGCTCTTCATCTCCTCGGCAAGGGCCTTGCGCCCGGTCGGGTTGATCCGCTCGCCGATGATCACGAACGGCCGCTCGAACCCGATGACCACCTCGCGGGTCGCGGAGCTGAGGACGGTGTCGGTCATGTCGGCGACGTCTCGGACGTTGCGGGCGGGAGAACCGGACCTCCCGCGATGCCACCCGACTGGATCAGCTCGGCGAGTCGGTGCTTGGTGTACTCGGCCTCGAGGCGAGCAGACTCGGCTCGCGCCACCGCCTCGAGATCGTCGTCGCACCGCTCCTGGGTCTTCCGCCATTCGCCGATGTAGTCGTTGTATGCGCGTTTGCCCGCCCGGTTCGCTGCCTTGTCGATCGCGACCTGGAACCGGGGGTGGAGGACGACCTTGCTGGATCGGCGGGCGTCCTTGGCGACGACCTGGGCCGGGATGTCGCGCCACCAGATGATCGACAGGGTGCCCATCAGGCGGTCTCCGCCGCCGTTGCGTCAATTTCGTGCACGGGCTGCACGTTCCTCGGTCGGCCGTGCATCGGACGCACGGATGATCCCCTCGACCGCTCCTCACGATTCTGGCGTTGCGTCGACCGCACGACTTGGGCCGTCAAGGTGGGGGCGAGATCCTGACGGTTCACTCGGTGCAAGGATTTGAACGTTTTCGGGGCACCCGGTGACGTCCCGGCGACGATTCGTGCGCCTGCCGCAAGCGCCGCGATGTCCGTTGAACGACGCTCGCGCCCTGCTTCGGATGCGACTGCGATGGACGTCGCAAGATCGCCATACCCCGTCCTGCGCAGCTCGAATGCCAGCCCGAGGCGTCGCGCGGCACGGCGGGCGGCCGCGACGAGCGCCGGGTCGTCCGTCTGGGCCAGGTAGACGAGGCGGTGGTAGTTGCCGAAGTAGGTCGACAGCAGCTCTGGATGTCGGTCGAGGCCGAGCCCGACAATGACCAGCCGATCGAAGTTGCGGGCGAGGAAATCGGTCAGGAAGAAGGTGGCCGGGTCGTCATCGGTCATCGCGGCGAAGTCGCGAGCGCCCGAGAAGAACTCGTAGCAGTGGGCGCCCGGGAGGCGCTCCACGCCTTCGTCGGCGAGCGCGACGTCAAGCAGCCCGCCGGTTCCGCAATCTGCGTAGGCGATGAAGATCTTCTCGTAGCGCGGCCGGGCGGCGCGGATCTTCGCCCGCACGGCGGCGGGGATCCCGCCTGGGCGGTTATGCAGCGTCGCGGGAAGGCAGGTCAGGTCCACGTTGGTCAGGCCTGCCTGGTCGATGACCGCGACGAGCTCGCGTGCGAGCGCACCACAGCCGATGACCAGGACACGCGACGGATCTGGCGCGTCGGACGCGCGGGCAGCCGGCGAATAGGCCCGTTCAGGCCGCACTGGCTCGACGCTCGTCGATGAGGCGTCGGGCGGTCTCGGCGGCGACGCCGGCGTCCCGGCAGTAGGCGTCGGCCCCGACGGCGGCCCCGAACTCCTCGTTCAAGGGCGCTCCGCCCACGAGCACGATGTAGTCGTCCCGGATCCCGCGGTCGCGCAACGTCTGGATGACGACCTTCATGTACGGCATAGTCGTCGTCAGCAGGGCCGACATGCCGAGGATGTCCGGCTTGTGCAGCTCGAGCGCGGCGATGAACTTGTCGGCGTCGGTGTTGATTCCGAGGTCGAAGACTTCGAACCCGGCGCCCTCGAGCATCATCCCGACGAGGTTCTTGCCGATGTCGTGGATGTCGCCCTTGACCGTGCCGATGACGACCTTGCCGACGGGTTCGGCGCCAGTTTCCGCGAGAAGTGGGCGGAGGATCGCCATTCCGGCCTTCATGGCGTTGGCGGCCAGCAGGACCTCGGGCACGAACAGGATCCCGTCGCGGAAGTCGATGCCCACGATCTTCATGCCGGCCACGAGAGCATCGTCGAGAACCCTCGACGCCGACCAGCCGCGACCCAGCAGGATGTTTGTGCCTTCGACGATCTCCGCGGCCATGCCGTCGTAGAGGTCGTTGTGCATCTGCTCGGTGAGCTCGTCGTCGGACAGCGCTGCGAGATCGATCTCGGCGTACTCGTCCTGGGCCATGCTGGCGACTCCTGGCGGGCGGTTCCACGATGCGGAACCGTGCCGTATGATGGAACCACGTGGACCGAGAATCTATCCGAGCAAAGGCCTGATGTCCAGAGTCCAGTCCATCGAGCGAGCCTTCGCCGTGCTCGGCACCCTTGCCGACGGCCCGATCGGGGTGACCGAGGTCGCCGAGCGATCGAGCCTACCGAAATCGACGGCCGCGCGACTGCTGGCCTCGCTCGCCCGCGAAGGCGTCGTCGAGCAGGTCCCCGGCGACACGCGTTACCGGCTCGGCGGCCGGTTGGCAACGCTCGCCGCCGGTGTCCTGCCGACGCGTTCCCTGGCGCGGCTCGCCCGCCCATCGCTTGCCGAGTTGTCGGCCGGCGTCGGCGAGGCGGCCGGGCTGTCCGTGCCCGACGGCGACCTCGTCCACTACGTCGAGCAGGTCGACACGCCCAACCCGGTCTCGGTGCGTGACTGGACCGGATCGCGGATCCCGATGCACGCCGTCTCTTCGGGCCAGGTGCTGCTCGCGTTCCGTCCTGCCGCGGGGTTGGAGCGCTACCTGGAGCGCCCGCTCGAGCGGTTCACCGACCTGACCATCGTCGACCCGGTCGCCTTGCGCGAACGCCTGCGCGAGGTGCGCCGAGACGGCTTCGCTTGGGCGCGCGAGGAGTTCGATCGAGGGATCAGCTCGGTCGCCGCCCCGATCGCGGATGCATCGGGCGAGGTCGTCGCGGCGGTGCATCTGCACGGCCCGTCGTATCGGTTTCCGGTTGGCGGGACCGAAGCCGGCGTCGCGGAACGCGTCGTGGCGACCGCGGCACAGATCGCCGGCAGCCTCCGGCAGGCCTAACCCAGCGCACGCGGCATCCGCCACCGCTCCCGATTGCTAGACTCCTCGCAACATGGTCAACCGCCCGTCGGGTTCTCATTCGTCCGCCGAGGATGGCGTCGATGGAGCTCTTCGCGATGGAGCCCCCGGCATCGACTGGGAACCCGGCGAGGAGGACTACCCGTTTGCGGCGCGCTCCGGGGAGTCGGCCCTCAACTACTTCGCTCGTTGGCTGGACGAAGCTGGGTACGCACGAGTGGAGCACGCTGGTCGCCGTTACGTCCATGAGGTCGACGTCATGAACGTCGTCAACCACATCACCGCCGACGTTGCCCTCCTCAGCGCGCGCCTTGACGAGTACGGCGATCAGGTTGTGACGGCCGCCGACTACACGGCGGTCATCGAGCGGATCGAGGGCGCCATCGCACTTCTGCGGGCCGCGCGGACGGATCTGGATCACGGACGGGTCGCGCAGTCCGTCAGCGAGGCATGATCGGAGCCCACGCCGAGCGACGTCGCCCGGGTGGATCTGATCGTCGCCCATCGGCACTGGTCGGGTCCAGCACGTCAGCGGGGCGATGTCCGATGATGAGCACCCATCACAATCGCCTGCTCGAGCCGCAAGGGATGCCCCGATGAAGGTCCTGGTCCTGCATGGCGTCAACCTCAACATGTTCGGGCGGCGAGACCCGGAAACGTACGGGACGATCACGCTGGCACGAGATTGACGCGCAGCTGACCACGCTCGCATCGCAACTCGGAGTCGAAATCGAGACGTTCCAGACCAACGACGAAGGTGCGATGTGTGCAGCGCATCCACCTGGGACATACCGATGGCACCGGTGCGGTCGTAATCAACGCGGGCGCCTGGACGCACTACAGCTACGGCATCCGCGACGCGCTCGCGATCCTGGCCGTCCCGATCGTGGAAGTGCACATGTCCAATGTCCACGCGCGGAACCGTTCCGCCACAACTCGGTATTCACAGCCGAGTCGTCCGCGGTCAGATCAGCGGGTTCGGCGTCGACAGCTACCTCCTCGGGCTGCGGGCCGCGGTGTCGGCATCGGCAGCCGCTGCCGGATTTGGTAAAGGCTGATCACCCGGAAACGCTTATCCAGGTCTTGCCGGGAGCGGATCCGCTCGTCTCAAACGCCTGCTGCGCATCGTCGAGAGGAAACTCCGTGCTCACGACCTGGCCAGGCGAAATGTGGCCTGCCTTAAGGAGCTCCAGAACCGTCCGGAAGTCGCCCGGATGGTCGTAGGTCAACGACCCACGGATTGAAATCCCGCGTCGAACAAGCGCCTGCGACGACAGTTCGAATGGTCGGCTGTCAAAGCCAAGGACGAGCAGAGTCCCGCCGATCTCTGTCTGGTTCATCGCGGTCTCCATCGAGGCCGGCGTGCCCACGGTATCGACGACCAGGTCAAATCGACGTCCTGTCCGTCTCGTCGGAAATCACTTCGGCACCGAGGCTTGTCGCGAACGCCACGCCGGTCGTGGTTCACGTCTAGGGCAAACACGCGAACACCGCGCCGGGACATCGCGAGGCACATCAACAGTCCCTGCGGTCCAACGGCGACAACCAGCGCGGATGGCGGGATCGGTGTCCCCAGGCGGCGGAGTGCTGATTCGACCACGGCCAGCGGCTCCACACACACGAGGTCCCTGCCCGCTTGGCCCTCAATCCGCCAGGCGAATTCGCTCGGCAAGACCAGCTTTTCGGCGAGGGCTCCCGGGCGGTTCATCCCGAGGGACTGGCGCTGGATGCAGGCAGACGTTCGGCCTCGCTCACATTGCGGGCACTGGAAACATGCCGCGTTGGGTTCGATCACCACCGTCTCCCCCACGCGAGATGCTGGCACCTGCCGACCAACATCCTCCACGATGCCGAAGGCCTCGTGGCCCATGATCCATGGGTAGCTGGGCGCGCTCCAGCGGCCGCTGAAGACGCTGAGGTCGGATCCGCACAGCCCTACGCCGCCGACTGTGATCCTGACGTCGTTTGGCCCCACCTCGGGCTCCGGCACGTCGTCGATCTCGATAGCCCCGGGACGCACCAGCACGGCAGCCCTCACGGCCGAGCCCTCCCATCTCGCGCCATTCAGGCCGCGCTCGCTGTGGACCGCACGGGGGTGAGGAGTCTCATGGGGTTGCTGACGAGCATCTGGTGAAGGTCCTCCTCCGAAGCCCCCGACCGACGCAGCATGGGCAGGATGCGGCGCGAGATGTTCTCCATCTGCCAGTTCGGGGCGGATTGCGCCCGCCACGAAGGTGGCGTTACCCGACTGAAGAAGGCGGCATCGTGTGACAGCACCATCCGGTCGGCGTACCCGAGTTCCAACAGAGCGAGAACGGTGCGGACGCGACGGTCGTCCGGCATGACGTGCTCCATGCCGAACCTGTCCATGCCGATCGTGGACCCGTTGTCCATCAACTCGCGCAGGTAAGCCAGGTCTTCGGTGTCGCCCGAATGGCCGATGATCACCCGTTCGAGCGGAATGCCACGCTCTCGAAGGAACGCCTGCTGATCGAGACCGTTCCGCGTGCCGGGATGTGAGTGAGTGGTGATCGAAACGCCGGTCTGCTGGTGGGCGACGGCAGCGGCGGCCATCACCCGGGCGACGTCCTCGGAGATGCCGTCCTGGGAGGTCATGATCTTGAGCATGCCTGCTCGGACGTTGGTCCCCGCAATCCCGTTCTCGATGTCCCCAATGAAGTACTCGATCAGCGGGTCGGGGCCGTCAATCAGGCGGCCGGGACCGCGGAACTGCAGGTCGAGAGCGAGGCCACTCCCCGTGTAATACCCGGTCGACGCGACCAGGTTGATCGGAACCTGATCGGCAACCCGGGCGACCAGCCGGACGTCGCGTCCAAGACCCAGGACGGTCAGGTCCACCACCGTCCGCACACCAAGCGCATGAAGGGCAGTGAAGCCCGTCACGGCTCGCTCAACCGCCGCCGCCTCATCCCATTCCGGATGCGGGAAGTTGACGTCGAGCTCGGGAGTGCGGACGAACACGTGCTCGTGGATGAGCGTCATGCCAAGCTCGGCGGGATCCCGTGGACCCAGAAACGTCTGGACCGGCATCACCTGGGAGCCGTGCCCGCGTGGGCGATTGGCAGGCGGGTCAATCAACGGGACGGCGAATGGTCGTCCTGGACGCACCGCCGTGCTCGCGGGCCCCCAGACCGGTGGCCTCAGCGGCTCGTCGACGCAGCTCGAGTCGTTGCCGGACCGCATCGGTGTCGGCTCCGAGCGGCCGAGCGAGATGGGGCACTCTGCCCGGTGTCCGCGACAACTTGGGGACGATCCCCGGGACAAGGAGCGGCTTCTCGAGGCGCTCGTCCTCAACGGACACGATCATGTCACGCGCCCGGAACTGGGGGTCGGCAACGATGTCGGCGATGCTGTTGATGCGACTGACCGGGATCTGGCGCTCGCGAAGCAGTTTCACCACGTCGTCAGCCGTGTGCGTCCGAGTCCACGAGGCGATGGCCTTGTCGAGCGCGTCCGCGTGCAGAACCCTCCCGGCATTGCTACGAAGCGCGGGATCTTCGGCACCGTCGTCGCGGCCGATGGCACGGAAGAGATCGATGAAGAGTTTGGTGCTGTTGGCCGCGATGCAGACGAGCTGCCCGTCGGCGCACTCGTAGGTGTTCGTCGGCGCAGAGCTGTGGGCGATGTTGCCGGTCCGCTCGCGGACGACGCCCAGGTACCCGTATTCGGGCAGGATCCCTTCCAGCATCGTGAACAGGGCTTCGGTGAGCGCGACGTCAACGACCTGGCCACGGCCCGAGGTGTGACGCTCATGTAGGGCGATCAGGGCGCCGACCAGCGCGTGCATCGAGGCAATCGAGTCTCCAAGACTGAGGCCGACCCGGGTCGGCGGGCGATCGGGTTCACCGGTGATGTATCGGAGCCCACCAGCCGCCTCCGCGATGGTGCCGAAACCCGGCTGCTCTCGGAGCGGGCCGGTCTGACCGTAGCCCGAGATCCTCACCACGATCAAACCAGGATTTTCACGCATCAGGTCGTCTGGTCCTAGGCCCCATCCCTCCAATCGGCCGGGGCGGAAGTTCTCGATGAGGATGTCGCTCTCCGCCGCCAGCTGGCGCACGAGCGCTTGATCGCCGGGGTCGTGGAGGTCGGCAGCGACGGATTGCTTGCCCCGCGATTGCACGAGGTGCCACAGCGAATCGGTCCCGTCCCAGGTCATGCCCCACTTGCGCAATGGGTCCCCCTGGCTGGGGTGCTCAATCTTGATGACCTCCGCACCAAAATCGGCGAGCCAGCGGCCGGCCAAGGGTCCAGCAATCAGCGTCCCCAGCTCGAGGACTCGAACGTCGGCGAGCGGCCCAGGGGCCAACGTTGTCGGCGCCGAGCGCGTGGGTTCGCGTTCCGAAAGGTCGGACATGGCCATCTACGTGGCGCCACTCATGGCCGAACGGGCCGGAAGCCCGCGTGGCGTACGGACCGACGCAACGAGGTCAGGTCGTGGGCAATTCGGCTTGAGGCGTGTAGATCCATAGCAGCTTGAGTGGCTCCGTGCCGGTGTTCTTGTGCTGGTGGTGGACGTTCTTCGGGACCCACATGGCATGACCTGGTCCGAACGGCACTTCCTCGCCCTCGGAAACTACGAGGCCGGAGCCCGATAGCACGAGATTGATCTCTTCCGACTCCGGGTGAATGTGATAAGAGCTGGACTCGCCCGGCTCGAAGATGGTGATGCCCGCCATGAATTCCTCGGAACCGGTCTCGGGTGATACGAACCGGAACACCTTGCGGCGCATCCCCGGCTGCTCCAGACCGATCCAGATCTGCTCGGCCTCATCGAATGGCGAGATCACCTGGACCTTCATCGGTTCGTCTCCTCACGCGTCGGGTCGGGAACAGGGATGCCGTCATAGAGCGCAGCGGTGGGGTCGATCATCCGCATCGGACGCTCGCGCGCCCGTTCCTCCACGATGTGGGCTGCCAGGCCGAAACTCCTTGCGATCGCGAACAGGAAGTCGCCGTACTCGGGATCGAGCCGGAGGGCCGTGAGGGCAACCGCCAGGGCTCCGTCGACGTTCACGGCGACAGGGTGCTCCACGTGCCCAGCGACGCGATCCGCCAGGGCCCGCATCGCGGCTGCCTGCCTGCCGCCGGCGAAAGCTGTCGCAACGTCGAGAAGCCGCTCTGAACGGAGGTCGCGCTCGTGCCAGCGATGGCCGATCCCCGGGACACGTCGACCAGCTGCGCGTTCGGCCTCGAAGACCATGTCGGCCCAGTTGTCCAGGTTGCCGTCGAGCGGTGCCGAGGCGACGATCCGCATGGCCCGGGTAACGACGGCGCCGTGTAGCTCGCCGAAGGAGAGGATGCCGCCGGCAAGAGCGCTCATCGGCGGTGGCCCGGGTAGACGCTATCGTGCGCACGACGAGTGCGGATGGAGCCAAGGGTCCGTGATCGATGGCGGCCACCATGCACGCGCCCATCAGATCCGCCTCAACATCGGTCGCAGGCTCGCCACGCCATAGACGCAGGACCATCGCGGGGAATGCCTCCCGACCGATGGCAACGTCCAGCGCGACACCACGGACGAATACCTGCTCGTCCGTTGTCGCGGTGATCCGCGTGGACCAGGCCGCGGGCCGAGCTGCCTGCCCCGCACCCACACCCTCGTGAGCCCTGGTCATTGGGCGACCTGGTAGATGCGCTCGATGTCCCATTCACCGGGCGTCATGACGGGCGTGTTCCGCATCGGCACGTCGATGACCGTCGGTCGGCCGGACCTGCAGGCAGCTTGCAGCGCAGGCTCGAGTTGATCGGGGGTCTCGATGGAGACGCCGTCGGCGCCGCAGGCGCGCGCGATCGCCGCGAAATCGGGCGAGTACGGTCGACCGCCGGCTTCGAACTCGCAGCCATAGGCGGATCCATAGTGCTTGCGTTCAAGGCCCGCGATGGTTCCGAACGCGGCGTTGTTCATCACGACCCATACCGCCGCGATGCCCATCTCGACGGCGGTGGCGACAACACTGGGGTTGGAGCCGAACGCGCCGTCCCCGACAAGGGCGATGGCCGGGCGGCCGGTACCGGCTGCCACGACACCGAGCACCGCCGACGGGCCAAACCCCATGGTCGAGAAACCTCCCGGCGTCAGGAACGAGTCAGGCGTATCGACCGGATACTGCTGGGCCACGCCATTCTTGTTCCAGCCGACATCGGTCACGAGAATCGCGTTGGGCATGGCACGCCGGACGTCTGCCAGGATGCGCTCCGGGAGCAGCGGAAACGCATCCGAGGACGCGTTGGCACGGCTTGGGGCAAGGAACGCCTCACGCTCTTCTCGGAGGCGCGCCCAGTCGTAGCCGCGATCATTGGTTGAGTCGCCATAGGCCAGGGCGATCGCCTCGAGGGCCAGTCCGGCGTCTGCCGTCGCCGCAATGGCAGCAGGGTAGTTTCGGCCCGGTTCGTACGGGTCCAGGTCGATGTGGATGAGCCGGGTCGGCGGTATACGGAACGTGACGCCGGGCTCCCAGCTGCTGCTGTCGGTCTCCGGGAACCGCGTCCCAAGCGCGACGATGACGTCCGCCTCCGCGGCGAGCCGGTTGGCGCTCGGCGATCCCCAGAATCCAACCATTCCGAGGAGTTGTGGGTGGTCGGGCGGGAGTACTCCGGTGCCCATCAGCGTGTGCGCCACGGGCGCGCCGGTCAGCTCTGCCAACTGTCGAACCTGAGGCGCGGCCTGTCGCGTGCCGCCCCCGGCGAGCAGGAACGGTCGCCTGGCGGCGCGGAGCTCGTCCGCGATCGCGCTTGCGGTCGATGGGCTGAGCGTCGGTCTGGCTACGGGTGAGGCTGGGACGACATCCGCTTCCAGGACGTCGGCAAGGATGTCCATCGAGACTGAGACCAGGACCGGGCCCGGCCGGCCGGCAAGCGCTGTGTCCCAGGCGCGGGCGAGAATCCGCGGCACCTGATCGGTGCGCCGGACTCGCCAGGCACGCTTGACGAATGGCTCGTAGACCGACACCTGATCCGCGTCACGACGGTGATTGAACTCCTGATGCGGTCCACGGCCCTCGTAGTACGACGGGACGTCACCGGCAATCACAACCATTGGGATCGAGTCGAAGGCCGCCGTTGCGACACCCGTCACCGCATTGGTCATGCCTGGTCCCACATGGACGAGCACCACGCCAGGCCGGCCGGAGGCGCGGGCATACCCGTCCGCCGCATGGGCCGCGACCTGCTCATGGCGGGTCGTCGTGAACTGGGGAGCCCCAAGGCGTTCGAACGCAGCGAGCAACGAGATGTTCGTGTGGCCACACAGGCCGAAGACCCGCTCGACGCCCCGGTCGACCAGGAACTTCGCGATGTGGTCGGCTACGGTCGCCCTCATGGCATCACTCCCAGGCGTCGCAATCGTAGCGTCGAAGTTCTGGCGTCAGATTCGTTCCGCATACCGGACTATGGCGTCCGCGTAGCAGAAACGTAGACTGCCTTCAGCGATGGTGTCAAGTGCTCGACCCGCTGGCTTGACACTGACCGGGATGCAGACCTACGCTCAAGGTCGCGTTCCCGGATTGTGGCTCTTGCATACGAAATAGTGGAACAATTGCCGCTCGTTTCGGTCGTCCCCACGGGGCGCGACGGAGCGCTGGAGAGATCGATGGCGAGTCGACCAATCACCCCGGAGGAGACCGGACACGTCGACGAGCTGATCGCTCGTGGCCGAGCGGCCCTGCGCGCGTTCGAGGATGCGACGCAGGAGGAGGTTGACCGCCTCTGCCAGGCCGTCGCGTGGGCCGTGGCCAACGAGACGACGTTCACCCGGCTGGCCCACATGGGCGTGGAGGAGAGCGGGATCGGTGATCCCGAGAGCCGCGTCGGCAAGCGTTTCAAGGTCATGGGCATTCTTCGCGACGTGCTGCGACAAAAGAGCGTCGGGGTCATCGAAGAGCTACCCGACAGGGGTATCGTCAAGTACGCAAAGCCAGTCGGGGTCATCGCCTCGCTCGTGCCGACCACCAACCCTGAGCTCACGCCACCCGGGGTGGGGATGTTCGCGCTCAAGTGTCGCGACGCCGTTGTCTTCTCACCGCACCCGCGTAGCAGGCGAACGACCATGGAGACGGTCGAGATCATGCGGCGCGCGCTCGCGCGCGAAGGCGCGCCCGTGGACCTCCTGCAGTGCATGGCTCGACCGAGCATCCCGGCAGCGCAGTACCTGATGTCCAAAGCGGACCTCGTCCAGGCAACCGGCGGCCGCGACATGGTCAGAGCCGCCTACAGCTCCGGCACGCCCGCGTTCGGTGTCGGGGCCGGAAACTCGACGATGGTCATCGATGAGACGGCTCACGTGGCGGAAGCTGCGCGGAACACGCGCATGAGCAAGACCTCCGATTTCGGCTCGGGCTGTTCTGCGGACGGCAACTTGATTGTCGAGACGTCAATCTACGATGCCCTCCGAGCGAACCTCATCGAGGAGGGCGGGCGCCTGGCCAGCGCGGCTGAGATCGAGCTCCTCCGCGCAGCCCTCTGGGACGACGAAGGTCACCGAACGCCCGACACGATAGCGATCTCCGCACAGAAGATCGCCGAGCGGGCCGGCTTCGAGGTCGCGCCCGACCGCAAGTTCTTCATCGTCGAACAGACCGAGATCGGGCGCCACAACGTCTTCAGCTCCGAAAAGCTTGGGGTTGTGCTCTCGATGTTCCGGTACGAAGGCTTCGAAAACGCGCTCGACATGGTCAGGGCCGTCTATGAGGTCGGTGGGAAGGGCCACTCCTGCGGCATCTATTCGTTCAACGACGACCACATCGACGAGCTTGCCCGGACCGCTCCGGTTAGCCGGATCATGGTCCGGCAGCCCCAGTCGAAGGCGAATGCGGGTGCCTTCGACAATGGGATGCCGATGACTTCGAGCCTTGGCTGCGGGACGTGGGGCGGCAACATCACGTCGGAGAACATCCACTTGAAGCACTACATGAACGTGACCTGGGTCAGCCGTCCAATCGCCGAGGATCGGCCAAGCGAACAGGAGCTGTTCGGTGCGTTCTACGGCACCGCCGTGGATTGAGTCGTGGGCCATTCTGACGAGCATCGGCAGCGATCAGGCATGACCTGAGTCCAGGAGGCTCCAGGATTTGTCGGTTCTTGAGAAGGTCACGCTCATCCTGGATGTTGTCGCGGAATTGCCCGAACCCGCGACACTGACCAGCATCGCCCAACGCCTTGGTCAACCCCGGTCGTCCATCCACCGACTCCTGTCGGAGCTCGTCCACCTAGGGCTGCTCCTCCGGATTGGCACCACGACGTACGTCCCGGGTCCCCGCCTGGTGCGCTGGGGGGAGGCGGCCAGTGGGTCGAGTGACATTGTCCGGATCGCGCAGCCGGCCATGGTGCGCCTCCGCGACACGGTCGGCGAAAGCGTGCACCTGTACGTTCGACAGCGCGATACCCGTGTTTGCGTCGCGGCCGTGGAAGGGAGCTATGAGCTCCGTCACTTCACGGAGATCGGAAAGCCTCTGCCGCTTTCGGTGGGCGCCTCCGGAAAGCTGCTGCTCGCCTTCGCCGATCCCGCAACGCGCCGAACCGAGCTGCGGCGGGCCGCCAGTGCGCCTGTGTCGCCCCGAGCGCCCGCGGTTGACGAGCTCAGGAGGCAGCTCGATGCGTGCATCGAAACAGAGTGGTCCATGTCATTCGGCGAGCGCGAGGAAGGCCTGGCTGCGGCCGCCGTTCCGATCCGGAACCATGCCGGCGACGTGGTGGCCGCGCTGTCAGTTTCCGGGCCCAGCACTCGCCTCACGGCGGAGCGCCTCGAAGCCGTCCGCGATGTCCTGACAATGGCTGCTGGCGAGGTCACTCGAGGGCTTGGGTGGACCGGCAGCCCCGCTGGGAGCACGATCAACCTCGGCGGAGCAACCGGCTGATCTCCGCTGCGCATTCCTGGAGCGGCTCGAGCATCTCGCCGAGGCGTTGGGTGGTCAGGCGTGTCGTGGGACCCGAGATACAAAGGGCGGCCACGACCCGGGCCCGGGAGTCCTGAACCGGCGCTGCGACGGCCGCGACACCATCCTCACGCTCGCCGACCGAGGTCGCCCATCGGTCTGCACGGATCTGCTCCAGTTGCCCCCGCGAGCCGCGCTCCGGGAGCGTTTGGCAGCTCGCTGTCCGCCCTCGCGCGTCGCAGTTCCAGGCGCTGGACCTCCTCGCCGGCGAAGGCCAGCAGCACCTTGCCGGCGGCTCCGGCGCGGAGTGGAAGTGGGCGCCCGAGCTGAATGAACGGGCGCAGCTCATGTCGCGCCTCAACGGCTGCGATGCAGATCCTGGCGTCGTTCTCGCGAATGTACAGGTGAACGCTCTCCCCGATCGCGTCGCGTAGCCGGCGCATGGCCGGCTCAGCAATTGAGCGGAGGTTGAACGTCTCGGCCGCAGCCTCGCCCCAGTACAGCAAACGTGGGCCCAGCGAATAGCGGCCATCCTCGGTTCGCCGCACGATGCCCAGGACGGCCAGCTCGCTCAGCATCCGGTGTGTCGACGACTTCGGCATGTCGAGGGCCGACCTGACATACGCCAATGTCACCGGCCCGCCCGCCTGCCCCAGGCAGTCGATCAGGTCGCTTGCTTTCTCAAGGACTGACATGCGGCCCTCGCAGCCAGCCAGCGCCGGGAAGGACCCATACCGGCGGGCGCGTCAGCCTAGTCCGAGGGCGTTGGGTAGCCACAGTGTTATCGCTGGCACATACGTGATGAGGACGAGTATGAGCAGAAGCGCTGGCATAAAGAACAGGGCGCCCTTGAAGACACGCTCGACCGGGATGCCCGTGACGGAGCTCAGGACGAAGCAGACACCACCCATGGGCGGCGTGAGCAGACCAAGCATGAGGGTGAAGATCACGATCGAGCCAAACTGGAGCGGGTCGACGCCGAACTGAACGGCAACAGGCAGAAGGATGGGAGTTACGATCAGCAGCGCTGAGGTCGGCTCCAGGATCATGCCGAGGAAGACGAGCACCAGGTTGACGATCAGCAGGAAGACCAACGGGTCGCTGGTCATCCCAAGGAGCGCCTGAGCCACTGCTTGCGGCACCTGCTCCCTGGCCAGGATCCAGCTCAACAGGCTGGACGCGCCGATGATGAGCATGATCTGAGCCGTGATCGACGCCGTGTCGCGGAAGATGTTGCCCAGTTGGCGAAGGGTCACCGTGCGATACGTCAGTGCCAGCACGAGCATGTAGAGCGCGCCGATCCCCGCCGCTTCGGTCGGCGTGAAGAACCCACCCAGGATCCCTCCGAGGATCAACGCAGGGGCTCCCATTGGCGGCAACGCACGGACGACAGCCCGCCGAACTGCTTGCCAGTTGACGGCTCCCCGACGAGGTCGGGCCGTCGTCGTGCCCAGAGGAAGACCGTGATTGTCAACGCTACGGTCATGAGGATGGCAGGCAGCACTGCCGCGGCGAACAGGGCACCTGTGGAGACCGCGGCGACCGATGCGTACACCACGGCGGGGATGCTCGGCGGCATGATTGGGCTGATAAGGGCTGAACTCGCGCTGAGTCCGACGGCGAATTCGGCCGGGTACCCCTTCTTGCGCATGTGACCGACCTCGACCGAGCCGATGCCGGCAGCATCAGCGAGAGCCGCGCCGCTCATCCATGAGAACCCGAGACTGACTCCGATATTCACGTACGCAAGCCCGGCCCGGAGTGGCCCGAGAAGCAGGACCGCCGCGTCGTACAGGCGGTCGGCGATCTCCGTCCGCGTCGCGACGATGCCCACCAGGATGAACAGGGGCACGGCAAGCAGCGGCCAGCTGTTGATCCCGGCCATGACGAGGCGGACCGCGAGGCCGAGGGAGTAGTCCTCCATCACGAGGTACGCGATCGAGGGCCCTAGGATCGCGAAGGCCATCGGGACGCGAAGGAGGAAGAGGAGGAAGATAACGATCAACAGGAGTCCGAGGTTCATGACCGGGCACCCTCGCCATTCAGCAGCGCGGGAAGATCGGCCACGACGATAGCCAGCGCGGCTCGTGTCGCCGAGAGGGCGAACCCGATGAGAACGGGGACATTGACCCATTTGAGCGGGAGTTCGGCGGCCGCGGTCACCTGCCCGATGTCGCTGGCGATCAGGTCGTACGTGGCGTACATCATCCCCAGACACGTCACCAGGATCACCGCGTTGACGAGCAGCTTGATCAGGGCCAGCCCGCGCCCGCTTAGCACGTAATCGACGAGGTGGATCGCGATGTGGCGGTCATGTGCCACGAGGTACCCGGACAACACGAACGCGACCCAGACCATGGAGTAGCGGGCGACTTCGCCAGTCCAGGGCCAACCCTGGCCCGGGATGTACCGCTGTGCAACCTGGGTCAGCACCAGGAACAGGATGGCGACGAGGAGCAGCGTGCCGATTGCCTGCTCGATCAGCCCGATGGTGTGGAAGGCAGTACGGAAGGGCTCACGCTGGGGGAGCAGTTCGGGGTTCGCCTCCTCGCCCGTGACGGACTCGGGGCCCAGAGCGTTGGCCTCTACCTCGGTCTCGGCCAGTCCGTTACCCGGATGGCGCATCGGGCCGATCTCCCGGGCCATGGGCAGCCCACACTCCTTCCCGACACGCGACGGCGCGCGTCCTGGGTGCAGCGTACTCAATGCAAGGACCGGTGTTGGTGCCCGGTCCCGACCGGGCACCAACCCGGTGGAGGACTATTCGGCTGCTGATCGGATGGCGTCGAGCACGGCCACCTGCTCAGGGGTGAACTGCTCCCGCAGGTACGGTTCGGCCCTCGTCCGGAACGCGTCGCGATCGACGTCCTCGACGATCTCCATGGAACCACTTTCACGGAAGCCGGCAAGGATCGTCTCCTCGGCCTCGACGACGCATGCCGGCTCATCGACCATGGCCTTCGCGACCGCGGCAGACAGGGCTTCCTGCTGCGCAGCGCTCAGTTCATTCCAGACTGCGCCCACGACCACCAGATTGGAGCTCAACTGGTGGCTGGACAGGCTCACGAAGTCCTGTACTTCGTCCAGGTTGATGGCGTCGATATTGACGAGCGGGTTCTCCTGCCCGTCAACCGTCCCCTGCTGAAGGGCCAGGTAGAGCTCCTCGAACGCGACCTCGACCGGGTCGGCACCCATGGCCGCCGCATTCATCAGGAACTGTGGCGAGGGCGGGAAACGCATGCGCAGGCCCTGGAGATCGTCGGGTGTGCGAATCGCCTTGTTGGCGGTGAACTGGCGGGCTCCGGTGTTCCAGCCACCAAGAATGGTGACGCCAGTCGCATCGAAGAATCCTTGCTTCAGCGCGTCCGATGCCTC
This sequence comes from uncultured Chloroflexia bacterium, assembly GCA_963809045.1. Lineage (GTDB taxonomy): Bacteria > Chloroflexota > Limnocylindria > Limnocylindrales > CSP1-4 > SPCO01. The sequence goes on along the minus strand of CAWEHW010000004.1, from coordinate 338,293 downwards.
GGTCGAGAAGAAGTTGTACATGTGGTCACTGTCGTCGAAGACGAAGGCGCCATCGACCGCGCTCATGGGGGCGTACACCGCACTCAATGCGGAAGCGCCCTGGATATCAAGGTCAATGTCGCCAGCGATGACCGACTGGATCCGATCGGCATCCCCGCCCAGCTCGCTGGCTCCGAAGATGTTGATCGTCAGCCCTACACCGGCCGCTTCAGCCTCGGTCTTGATGACCTGCGCGCCACAACGCGCCTGCGGCTGTGCTTCCTGGTAGCTGTGCGCCAGGACAAGCTCGACCGCAGCTTGCGTGGCTGGGGCCTCCGTCGGTTCGGCGCTCGCCGCCGCCTGTGTGGGCGCGGCTTCGGAGGCCGCACTTGAGGTGCTGGGGCTGGTGCCTCCGCCGCCGCATGCGGCGACCAGCAAGACCGCCGCCAGCGGAAGTACGAGCCTGCGTTCTCGGGTGCTCATGATCTCCTCCTTGGTTGCGTTGCCGACTGCTCGAACGGCGTTGCGGATGGCCTGCATCACGAGGGTGATGCGACGGGAAGGAGTCGGGCCCTTGGGGCGGGCCGCGGTGCCACGATGCATTTGCGCCTGAGCGCGATTTCGTCCCATTCTCCGGTAACAGCGTCCCATAGAGCTGGACACCGGCCTATAATACGGGACAATCCGAGCGGGTCAATAGGCCACAAGCGTGAAGTCCCGCGGAGCACTTGCGATGCGAGTCCTCGTTCATTCGTGAACCGCGAGGCGGCATAGTTGTGCCATGGAAACCGTCTTGATCGGCGCTCCCGGATGTGGCGCCCGGACCGTCGGCAGAGCCCTCGCAGAGCGCCATGGAGCGGGCTTCGTCGACCTCACGGGACCGCCCGGTCGACTGACGGACGTGATCTCGGGCCTGCGCTCAGCCATCGTGCCGGACCCCACGCCTGCCCTGCGCCGGGTCATCGCAGCCGATCGCATCGTGTCAGACCCGGCAACTCGGGCTCGTCTCTACAGCGGCCGGAAGGTCATCTGGCTGGACGTTCCGGCCGAACAGCTGATCGAGCGGCTTCGGGGTGCAAGACGAGAGGATGTCGGCATCGAAGGCGACATCCGTCGGTTCATCCCCAGCCACCTGGCCACCTACATGCCGTTCTACAACGCGGGCGAACGGATCGATGGTTCGGGCTCGATCTCCGCCACGATCGAGCTGGCCGAACCGGTCTTGGCCGAGCCGGTGACATCAGGCACGCTCGTCCTGCGAGCGGACGTTCACGGTGGCCTGATCGAGCTCGGGGAGGGAGTCCTCGGGACGAGCCTTGGGCACGTCCTTCGACGCCTGGGCGCGCGCCGATGTGTGGTCATCACTGCGGCCTCGAGTCGCGGTCCTGCCGACCGTGCCGCGGAGGTCGTGCGTTCCACGGCCCGTATCCCGGTGGACGTGGAGGAGCTGCCGGCCGGCGAATTGGCCAAGCTGCTCGGCCACCTGGAGCCCTTGTTCCGCAGGCTCGCCGACCTGCACCTGGAACGAATGCACCCAGTGGTCGCTCTGGGCGATGACGTCCTCCTCGAGGCGGCGACATTTGCGGCAGCCGTTTGGTTGCGCGGCGTTCCACTCGTGGCGATCCCGGTCACGACGCTGGGCATGATCGACACGAGCATTGGCGGCAAGGGCGGCGTGAACTTGCCCGGCGTCGGTCGCAACCTGCTTGGTGCGATCCACCAGCCCATCGCCACCATCCTCGATACCGAGCTCGTGGCTGACGAATTGCCGGCCGACAGGCGCGCCTCACTCGCCGAAGCGGTCAAGTACGGCCTCCTCGGCAACGAGGCGATCCTCTCTCTCCTCGAATCCCGTCTGCCCACCGACGCGGCGGAACGCTGGCCGAGCGCCTCGGATCTACTCGAACTCATCGAGCGTTGTGCCCTTGCGAAGCGCAGGCTGGTCCTCCTTGACGAGGACGACACGGCGGGCGTGCGGATCGCGCTGAACCTCGGCCACACGTTGAGCCACGCACTCGAGGCCGCGACCGGGTACCGGCTGCGCCATGGTGAAGCGGTTGCCTACGGGCTTCGAGCCGCACTCGACATCGGGCTGGCGATGGGTATCACGCCCGTCCCGATCGCCGCACGCGCGAATTGACTGCTCGCCAGGATCGGCCTGGGTCAAGCGCCGCTCGACGTCCCTGTCGACAAGATCATCGACTACATCGAGGCGGACAAGAAGCGTCTGGAAGGGCGGACTCGCTGGGTTCTGGTTGGGCCCGATGCCGTCACCGTGCGAGGCGACGTGCCCGGATCGACCGTGAGGGATGCCGTCACCAGATCGATCATGCCGCCCACGCAATGATCGCCGGACACGCACCAGGGGCCTCATAGCGGGGCCTCCGCGGTGGGTGCCAAAGCCCCGGGCGTGGCCAGAGTGCCCCGACTCGCTCCGCGCTCAGGTCGCGTGGATGCCGCCGTCGACCTTGAGATACACGCCATTCATCGCCGTGTTCTCGAGCAGGAAGACCGTCGCCGAGACAATCTCGGCCATGGTGACCGTGCGGCCTATCGGCGTTCGTTCCCGGGTCGCCTCCAGGGCAGCCTGCCGGTCCTTCCAGTACGGGCTGTCGCCGACGATCCCCGGATGGATGCAGTTGACCCGGATCGGCTTGAGCTGGTGGACGAGCGAGCGGGTCAAACCCCTCGACGCCGCCGTTCACCGAGCTCACGGTCGTCGACCCGGGATACGGAAGATCCTTGGCCTGGCCACCGAACAGGACGATCGAGGACGTATCGTCAAGCCGGTCGAGCAGGGTGTGCACGACCTCTGCGTATCCGACGAGCTTGAGCACCGTGAGGCGGGCAGCCCAGCCGATGTCGTACTCCTTGATCGTGTTGTCGTCCCGGTCGATGGCGACCACGACCAGGTGTCGGACGGGGCCCACATCCGCCAGGGCGGGCGCGATCGTCTCAGGCCTCGCGAGGTCGAACGCCAGGCCGGTCACGTGCCCTTCGAGCGCAGCGACCGCCGCATCGACGTTTGCGGCGTCCGGCCGGTCACCACGACCTTGTGGCCCGTCTCCGCGAAGTGTCGAGCGATCTCGAGGCCGATCCCGCGCGTGCCGCCGACGACGACCGACTGCACCTTCGTCCGACATCAGTGTTCCTCCTCGTATCGCTTCCAACTCGCGGACCATCGGTAGGCATGGCGAGCCGGCGGTTGCGGCGCCTGCGTCTCGATCCAGCGCACCCGTTCCGTGCCCACGTTGTAGAACCCGTGGACGCTGCCCACCCCGGCGAACACGATATCGCCCGGTCCGAACTGATACGTCGCGCCATCGATCTCGCCTTCGCATCTCGCCCTCGAGGAAGAAATACGTCTCCTCGAACGGATGATCGTGGGCCTGGGCGGCGCCACCGATCTCGTAGTCGACCGTGAACATGGTCACGAGGTCTGCGCCGAAATTGCGATCGACGAGCATCCTCACCGAGATCCCGCTGTAGGCCAGCAGGGCTGTGTCCATCCCGGCCGGGGCGCGGCCGCGCGCCTGGTCCTTGACCCGCAGGGCGTCCGCCTGGGGCGGCGTCCCGTCGTAGTGGCCGACCAGCCGTAGCGTCGGGTCGCCGAAGGGCGGGCGGGTCGCCGACGCGTCGAGCGCTGCGACGTCCGCTGGCGATTCGAAGAACGTGTCCTTGCGACCGGCGTCGAGCCCGAGCCGTTGTGGCGTGTTGACCGACAGCCACCGAACCGGCGCGCCTGCGGCATTGGCCAGGGTGTGGCGCAGCCCCACCGGCATCGCCGCGTAGTCGCCCCGAACCAGCCGATGCACCCGTCGATCCAGCTCGAGGATGAGCTCGCCCTCGAGCACGTAGAGCGCCTCCTCGAACGAGTGCACGTGCGGGGCGAGCCATCCACCGGGCGCCAGGGCACCCACGGCGAGCTCTGTGTGGATCGCTCCCTGGTCGGGGCCCACGACGACCCGCCGGCCGAGTCCGGACGATGTGGCGGTGGTCCCCCCGAGGGCGTCGGTGAACGACCAATCGACCCGACCCACGTAACTCGTCAAGCTGGACTCCCTGTCTGCCTTGCTCGTGCGAACGGATCCGACGGTTCAGTCGAAGCGGCGGGACCAGGCATCCGTTCCAACGGCGAGCAAGAGGATCACGCCAAGCGTCACCTGCTGATAGAACGGATCGAACCCGAGCAGGTTGAACCCGTTTGCCACAAGGGCCACGAACAAGCATCCCACGACGGTGCGGTGGACCGATCCCTCGCCGCCAAGGATGCTCGTCCCGCCCACGATGATCCCGGTCAAGACGGTGAACGTCAGGAAGCTCCCGGCCGACGCCTGCGCGCTCAGCGTCCTTGACGCGTCGATCGTTCCAGCCAGCGCCGCGGCCATCCCGCTCAGCGCGTAAGTGGCGATGCGAATCGTGTCGATCCGGACGCCGCCCAGTCTCGCCGCCTCGGCATTGCCACCCGTCGCGTAGACGTACCGCCCGAAGGTGGTGCGGCTGAGGAGGATCACCCCCGCGATGGCCAATCCGATCATCATCCAGGCCGCACTCGTGATCCCCAGGATCCGGGTCGAGGCGAATGTCTGGAACTCCGGGTGGTCGAGCACCACGATGAGGTTGCCTTGCGTGGCGATGGCGCCGATGCCACCGACCACGAACGACATGGCCAGCGTTCCGATCAGGGGATTGATCCGGAATTTCGTGACCACGACACCGTTGGCGACGCCGACGGCCAGACCCACGGAAAGCGCGGCGAGGATCCCGACCGGTGGCCCGAAGGAAACGGCGAGCTGGGCAGCCGTGGCTCCGGCCAGCCCGTACAGGGCGCCGACGGACAGGTCGATTCCGCCGGCGATCAGCACCAGGGTGCCGGCTACCGCGACGATGATGATCCCGGACTGCTGGTCGAGGATGTTGGCGAGGTTCTGGAATCGAAGAAACGGCGGGCTGATCAGCGCGAGGACCACGAACACGATCACGAACGGGATCAGGATTCCGCCGCGGCCGACCGCCCAGCGAGCACGCCCTAGCCAATTCCGCGCTGTCGCGGCCGATTCGAGCGCCGCCGGCCCTGTCACGCCGCGCCCATCACGAGACCGCCGCCAGGCGCTTGCCGAAGGCTGCCGCCATGATCGCCTCCTCGGTCATCTGGTCGCCCGATAGCTCGGCGACGATCCGTCCCGCGCGCATCACGAGGACGCGGTGGGCGAGCCCGAGGATCTCCTCCACCTCGTTCGAGATCAGGAGGATGGCAACGCCGTTGGCGGCGAGCTCGACGATGAGCTGATAGAGATCGCGCTTGGCCCCGACGTCCACGCCCCGCGTGGGATCGTCGGCGATCAGGACGGCGGGTCGTGCGAGCAGCGCCCGGGCAAACAGGAGCTTTTGCTGGTTGCCGCCGGACAAGGTGGTCGGTGGCGCTTCGAGCCCTCCCTCAGCCGCGACGCGATGCAGCGAGTCAGCCACACCGGCCGACTCGGCGCGCCGGTGGATGAACCCTGACCGAGCGAACCGCCGGAGGCTGGCAAGGCTGACGTTCTCCCGGACCGGGCGCCGAAGCATCAGGCCATCGTCCTTGCGTGACTCGGGGATCATCGCGACGCCCGCCCTGATGGACCCAACCGGTGTGCCTCGGAGCGTGATCGACCCAGCTCGAAGTTCGGCCGCGGTGGCCGGGATCGCGCCAAAGATGGCCCTGGCGAGTTCCGATCGGCCCGCTCCGACGAGCCCCGCGATCCCGACGATCTCGCCCGCGCGGATGGCGAGCGTCGCGTCCGAGACGCCCGACGCGGACAGGTCCCGTACCGCCAGCGCGACCGGGGCGTCGGCGGCGGCGAGCTGCTTGGAAGGGTATGTCCGGCCGACGGATCGGCCGAGCATTGCCGCCATCAACGTGTCCTCTGTCTCGTCGGCGCTGGAGCACGTCCGAACCACCTGGCCATCGCGCAGGATGGTGATCGTGTCGGCGAGGTCGAGAACCTCGTTCAGGAAGTGCGAGACGAGAATGACCGTCCGGCCGCCCGCCGATAGGCGACGAACGATCTCGTGGAACCGCTGGATCTCGGCCGCGGAAAGCGCGGCGGTGGGTTCGTCGAAGACGATCAGCTCGGCGTCGCGCGCGAGTGCGCGCAGGATCTCGACCTGCTGCTGCTTCGCGAGCGACAGCGCGCCAACTCTCGCACCGGCCGGGATCTCGAACCCGGCGTCTGCAACGACGCGCTCGAACCGTTCGAGCAGCAGCCGACGACGGACGAATCCGAATTGTCGAGGCTCGGCCCCCAGGAACACGTTCTCCGCGACCGTCCGCTGCGGGACGACGGCAACTTCCTGGGCGACGAGCGCGATGCCCCGGTCCAGAGCTTCCCGTGGTGATCGGAAGCCAACCGGTTCCTCGTTCAGGATGAGCTCGCCCTCGTCGGGCGGAAACACGCCGGCAACGATCTTGCCGAGCGTCGACTTGCCGGCTCCGTTCTCGCCCACGAAGGCATGAACGGAGCCGGTCCTGATCGGCACGGACACTTCGTGCAGCGCTCGAGTACCGCCGAAGGATTTCCCGATCCCCCGGATATCCAGGTGGATCCTTTCGAGCGTCATGAACCGAGCGGAGGAGGGTGATCTCAGCCGGGCCACTCCGCGAGCGTCAGGAACCCGTCAACGTTGTCCTTGGTGACGACGCCCCCGTCGGGCAGGTCGGCAAGGACATCGATCCCGGGCGCCGGCGTGCCGGATCGGATGGCGTCGATGAACAGCTGGACGCCCAGTCCGCCTTCAGTGGCAGGCGCCTGCATCACCGTTCCGAAGCGCTCGCCGCTGGCGATGCCCTGGAAGGCGATGGCGCCGCCTCCATAACCGACGAGCTTGACACTGTCCTTGAGGCCCGCGTCCGCGACGGCCTGAACGGCACCAGTGATCGCCTGGTCTGCGCCGGTGATCACGGTGATGTCCGGATGGGCAGCGAGCATGTCCTGGGCGGCCTTCAGGCCGAGGGGAGTCGTGTAGAACGATTCCCCCTCCGCCACGATCTTGATGTTCGGGTTGACCGAGGTGGCCTCATCGAAGGCCTCCTTGAGAGTGGCGTCCAGGGCGGCAGCCTTGACCGACCAGATGTAGCCGACATTGCACGGGTTGGCATCCGCGCACGCGGTCACGACGAGCTCGCCGATCTTTCGGCCGAGCTCGCTCGGGACGAAGACGACGTTGACGAGCTGGCCCTCGACCTGGGAATTGGCGGTGGTGTTGTCGGCGCCGAGGATCTGGTCGATGTTGCCGATGGCGATCCCTGCCGCGATGGCCGCCTCAGCCCCCGGGACGAGGGCCGGGCCGTACACCGGCTGGAGCATGATTCCGTCGTACTTGCCGGACGCGATCGCGTCCTGGAGCTGCTGGGTCTGGGTGGCCGGGTTGAGGTTGCCATCGAAGACGGTCAGGTTGGCATTCCCGGCGGTGGCGGACGCCCTGGCGGCGGCGAGCATCGGCGCGTCGTAGCTGTTGGCGACGGCAAATGAGATGTAGGCGAGCTCGAGCGTCTCCTCGGGCGCTGCCGAGGGTGGAGCTGCGCTTGGCTCCGCCGCGGTACTCGCGGGCGGGGCGCTCGCGGGTGCGGATGAAGGGGCGGCGGCCGATCCGCAGCCCGCCAGGATCAATGGGATCGCCGCTGCGATTCCCAAGATTCGCTTGTGCTCGCGACCGGGTCTCTGACCAGCGTGCATGACTCCTCCTCCAGGGCGTGCGCCGCGCCACGATGCGGTGGAGTGTGCAAAGTCAATGAACGCATTGTCAAGTGAGATTGCAGGTTGTTGCGAGGTGTTGATCGCCGGGTGCCTGCCCGGCGGCGAGAAGTCGCTCCGCTAGCGTCTCGCGACGTCGGCCGATCGCCGGCCGAGCACGAACCAGACCGCGCGCGCCGGGACGTCACCCGCATTGACCAGCCGATGCGGCGTCGCCGAATCGAAGCTGATCGCATCGCCGGGCTGGAGCACGAATTCGTCGAACCCGATCCGCACAGTCAGGGCACCGCTCAGGACGTACCCCCATTCCTGGCCGGAGTGTCGCTGGAACGCGTCGGCCGGGCTGGATTCGCCGCCCACTTCGTAGGTCACGTGGAGGAAGTCGACGTTCCGGATCGATTCGCTCGTGAGGCGCTCCCACACGACACCCGAGCCGAGCCGAATGCTGGGGCGTGACGCCGCTCGCTGCACGGGATCGTGCGGCAGCACCGCCTCGAACACCTCGCCCGGGGACTCGTCGGCTGGCTCCCGGGACGGCGGTTCGGTATCCATGAACAGCAGGGTGTCGAGCGAGATCCCAAGCTCGGTGGCGAGGGCGTACAGGGTGTTGACCGATGGTTTGGCGCGCCCCGTCTCGACCTGCGAGATGAGGCTTGGCGAGACGCCGAGAACCTCGGCCAGACGGCGCAGGCTCAGGCCGCGAGCGGCGCGGGCTTGTCGAAGCCGGTCGCCCATCGTCGCGTATTCGGGCTCGGGCCATCCGTTTCGCCGCTCGCGAGCCAAGCCAACCTCCGGATCCGTGTTTCGGTCATGCTACCTGCACACGTGACCACCGCTTGCGCAGCCTCGTCCACTGTGTAGCATTAGTGAACGGTACCGCAGGCCACTTCCGCCACCCAACCGAGGAGGGCGCCTCCGTGAGCGTCGTCGAAGCCGCGACCCGTCCGTCGCTCGCCACCGGCCAGATCCCCTCCCCCGGTGCGCAGATGGTCGATTGGGAGGAGCGGGTCAACCCGGAGCGTCTCAGGGCGTACCGCACCCAGCGAGCGAAGGACGCCCTCGCGGCGTCCGACGTCGGCGCGCTGTTGCTCTTCGACTTCAACAACATCCGCTACGTGACGAGCACCCATATCGGCGAATGGGCACGCGACAAGATGACGCGGTATGCCCTGCTCTCCCGCGGCGGCGAGCCACACATCTGGGACTTCGGCTCCGCTGCGAAGCACCACCGGCTCAACTGCCCCTGGCTGCGAACCGAGAACATCCACGCCGGCATGGTCGGGTTGCGTGGTGCCGTCGCCCCGGACGCCGGCCTCTTCCGCCGTGCCGCGCGCGAGATCCGCGGCATCCTCGAGGCCGAGGGCGCCGCCGACATGCCGGTGGGCGTCGACATCGTCGAGCCGCCGATGCTGGCCGCTCTCGAGATGGAGGGCCTGATCGTCCGCGACGCGCAGCAAGTCATGCTGGACGCCCGGGAAGTCAAGTCCATCGACGAGATCGTCCTGCTCAACACCGCCTGTGCCATGGTCGACGGCGCCTATCAGCTCATCGCCGAACAGCTCAAGCCTGGCATTCGCGAGAACCAGCTCGTGGCCAACGTCACGAAGTACCTGTTCGATCAGGGCTCCGAGCACGTCGACAACATCAACGCGGTCTCGGGCGAGCGCTGCAGCCCGCATCCGCACGTCTTCAGTGATCGCCTTATCCGTCCGGGCGACCAGGCGTTCTTCGACATCATCCACACGTACGTCGGCTACAAGACCTGCTACTACCGGACGTTCGTCGTCGGCAAGGCGAGTGACGCGCAGCGAGACGCCTACAAGCGCGCACGGGAGTGGATCGACGCGTCGATCGATCTGATGCGCCCGGGCATGACCACCGACAAGGTGGCGAGCGCATGGCCCAAGGCCGAGGAATTCGGCTTCGCGAACGAGATGGAGTCATTCGGCCTCCAGTTCGGTCATAGCGTGGGGCTGTTCCTGCACGAGCGACCGATCATCAGCCGCCTCAACTCGCTGGACCACCCGGTCGAGATCAAGGAGGGCATGGTCATCGCCCTCGAGACGTATTGCCCCGCCAAGGACGGCTATTCCGCCGCCCGGATCGAAGAAGAAGTCGTCGTGACGGCCGACGGACCACGCGTCATCACTCGCTTCCCGTCGGACGAGCTCTTCGTGGCGAACGCCTACTAACCGGTAGCTGGAGCCTGTCGTGGCCACCGCCCCGCCCCGGATCGACCGCGCGACCCAGCTCCGGATGTACCGGGTCATGGTCGAGTGCCGGCTGTTCGAGACGCGCGCGCAGGAGCTGTTCTTCGAGGGCCTGGTTCGCGGCACCACCCATCTCGGCATCGGCCAGGAGGCCGTGGCTGCCGGAGTCGCGGCGGCGATGCGTGACGACGACTACACGTTCTGCACCTACCGCGGGCACAACCACACGCTCGCTCGTGGCGTGCCGATGGGCCCCATCTTCGCCGAGCTGTTCGGGCGGGCGACCGGGCTGATGGGTGGGAAGGGTGGGTCGATGCACCTGACCAGCGTCGACCATGGCGCGATGGGGTCGTACGCGATCGTCGGCGCCCATTTGCCGATCGCGCTTGGCGCCGCCTGGTCGGCGCAGTACCGCAAGTCAGGACAAGTCGCGGTGTGCTTCTTCGGCGACGGGACGACGAACATCGGCGCGTTCCACGAGGCACTCAACATGGCCGCGGTCTGGAAGGCGCCGGTCGTATTCGTCTGCGAGAACAACCAGTACATGGAGTACACGCCGATCCGGGACGTGACCGCCGTCGAGCATCCAGCCGCAGATCGCGCGTCGGCCTACGGCCTCGAATCGATCCTGGTCGACGGCAACGACGTCGAAGCGGTCCATCGCGTCGCGGGCATGGCGGTCGACCTCGCGCGGTCGGGCGGCGGGCCGTCGCTCATCGAGGCGTTGACCTACCGTCACGGCGGCCACTCCAGGGCCGATCCCGGGAAATACCGGCCGGACGACGAGGTCGCCGCGTGGAAGGCGCGGGACCCGTTGCCCACGTATCGGGCGAAGCTCCTCGCCGAGGGTGTCGGCGAGTCCGATCTCGCTGCTCTGGATGCCGCGGCGCGTGACGCGGTCGCGACGGCCGAAGCAGAGGCTCGGGCTGCACCCGAGCCCGCCGACGCCGTCCTCGAGACCCAGGTCTGGAACGACGGAGGCTCCGCATGGCGGAACTGACCTACCGCGGAGCCATCGCAGCCGGGATCGCCCAGGAGATGGAGCGCGACCCCAGCGTGGTCCTGATCGGCGAGGACATCGGCGCGGCCGGCGGCGTGTTCAAGCTGACGGAAGGCCTCCTCGACAAGTTCGGGCCGGAGCGCGTCCGTGACACGCCGATCAGCGAACAGGCGATCGTGGGTGCGGCCATGGGCGCGGCGATGACCGGCCTCCGCCCGATCGCCGAGCTGATGTTCTCCGACTTCTTTGCGGTCGCCTGGGACATGGTCGCAAACCAGATCGCCAAGACCCGCTACATGACCGACGGCCAGGTGTCCCTGCCACTGGTCCTCCGAACCGCGAACGGAGCGGGCCTGCGATTTGGCGCGCAACACAGCCAGAGTGTCGAGAATTGGGCCATGGCGATCCCCGGACTCAAGGTCGTCGCGCCATCCACGCCCGCGGACGTCGTCGGGTTGCTGGCCGCCGCCATTCGCGACCCGGACCCGGTCGTCTTCTGCGAGCACAAGGCACTGTTCGCATTGAAGGGGGAGGTCCCCGACGGGGAGCACGTGGTGCCGCTTGGGCAGGCCGCCGTCCTCCGTGAAGGGTCGGATGTGACCATCGTGGCGCTTGCCGCGATGGTCCCGCGAGCGGTCGAAGCTGCTGATCGGCTCGCCGCCGATCACGGCATCTCGGCCGAGGTCATCGACCTGCGATGCCTCGTACCACTCGACATGCAGACGATCCTCGCGTCGGTCTCGAAGACCAGTCGGTTGTTCACGGTCGAGGAGAACCCGCGGCTGTGCGGATGGGGCGCCGAGGTGGCGTCGCTGATTGCCGACGAGGGCTTCTACAGCCTCGATGCGCCGATCGTCCGGATCACCACCCCGCACATCCCCCTGCCATCGGCGGCGGCACTCGAGGACCTCGCCATCCCGTCGGTCGATCGCATCATGGGGACGGTGCAGCGGCGGCTCGAGGAAGCGAAGTAGTGACCGCGGTCGGTGTCCTCGGCATCGGCAGGATGGGTGGGTCGATGGCCCGCTCGCTGGCCGCGGCCGGGTTCGACGTGGTCTGCTGGAACCGGACCCCCGATGCCGCCGAGGCCGTAGCGAAGGAACTTGGCGGGCGTGCAGTCGCGCGGCCTGCCGACGTGGCGGCCGAGGCCGACGTCTGCGTTTCCATGCTCGCCGATGGACGCGCGGTCGAAGACGTCTACCGCGGTCCGGATGGATTGCTCGCGGGAGCGCGGCCGGGCAACGTCTTGGCCGATTCGTCGACCGTGCCACCCTCGACCATGCGCGGTTTCGAGGCCGAGGCCCGGGCGGCCGGGGCCGGGCTCCTCGATGCGCCGGTCTCCGGCAGTGTCGCCCTGGCCGAGAGCGGCAGCCTGACGATCATGGTCGGCGGAGAGGCAACGCATCTCGACATCGCTCGACCCGTCCTCGACGCACTCGCGAAGACGGTCATCCACATGGGTCCGCTCGGGAGTGGCGCGGCCATGAAGCTGGCCGTCAACGCCCTGATCTTCGGCCTCAACCAGGCGCTGGCGGAAGGGCTCGTCCTGGCCGAGGCGGCGGGCATCGATAGCGCGCTCGCCTATGACGTGCTGACCGCGAGCGCCGCCGGTGCGCCATTCGTCGGGTACAAGCGAGCGGCATTTCTTGACCCTGAGTCGACACCCGTGGCATTCGCCCTGGACCTCGCCGCGAAGGACCTGCGGCTCATCGCCGACCTCGCCCGAGAGGTTGGCGTGCCGATCCCGCAGGCGACGACAAACCTCGAGGCGATCGCGGCGGCATCCGTCGGCGGGCGGGGCGGTCGCGACTTCTCGGCCGTAGCCGTCCACCTCCGAGAGCGTGCTCGAATGGAGGAGGGCCGACCTGCCTGACACGACGACGCGGGCGTGGATGCCCGCCAGACCTACCGAAATGCCGTGGAGCGAACCCATGCGGAGGAGGCAGTCATGAGCGAGCGGACCCTGATCAAGAACGGCATCGTCCTGACCCAGGACCCGGGTCTCGGCGAAATGTCAGGCGCCGACATCCTCGTCGAGGACGATCGGATCGTGTCGGTCGGTCATGGCCTGGAGGCCGCGGGCGCCAAGGTCATCGACGCCACCGGCGACATCGTCATCCCGGGATTCATCGATACCCATCGGCACACGTGGGAGACGTCGATCCGAACGTGCGCCCCCGACTACGCGCTGCTCACCTACTTCGGCGCGATTCTCGACCAGTTCGCGCCGAAGTACCGCCCTGAAGACGTCCATGCCGCGAACGCATGGGGAGCCCTCGAGTGCATCAACGCGGGGATCACGACGCTCGTCGACTGGTCGCACATCATGAACACGCCGGACCACGCCGACGCCGCGGTGAATGGACTCCAGGAGACCGGCATCCGATCGGTCTTCGCGTTTGGGTTCCCGAACACCTCGCTCCAGGTCTGGTGGTTCGGGCCGGACTGGGGTGGCAGCGTTGAGACGATCGATGGTGAACAGGCGCGCCGCATCCGCAAGCAGTACCTGAGCGACGACCAGGGCCTGATCACCATGGCACTGGCCACGCGTGGCACGAACTTCTGCAAGCAGGATGTCGTGCGATACGAGTGGGAGCTCGCCAAGGAGCTGGGGATCAATATCACGGTCCACGTCGCGATGGACCGGTTCGGCTACACCAAGATGCAGCTCCGCGGCCTCAAGGACATGGGCCTGCTCTATCCCAACACGACGTACATCCACTCCTCGCACCTGCTCGACGACGAATGGCTGATGGTTCGCGACTCCGGAGGAAACGTCTCCCTCGCGCCACAGATCGAGCTCCAGATGGGCCACGGCTGGGCGCCCGCGCAGACCGCCGAGCGGCTCGGCATCCCGGTCGGGCTCAGCTCCGACGTGGCGACGACCGCGTCGTCGGACCAGTTCACCCAGATGCACGCGATCTTCGCCTCGGAGCGCGGCCGACGGCACCAGGCTTCGTGGGACGAGGAGCTCGACGGCAACGTGGCCACTGACGACCTGATCACGGCTCGCCAGGTCCTTCGTTGGGCCACGCTCGACGGGGCCAAGGTTGCCGGGATCGCCGATCGGACGGGTTCGATCACGCCCGGCAAGAAGGCCGACCTCGTGATCATCGACGGCACGGCAGTCAACGTCGCGCCGATCATCGATCCCGTGGGCGCGGTGGTCTGTGCGGCCGACATCTCGAACGTCAAGACGGTCATGGTCAACGGCGCGATTCTCAAGCGCGACGGCAAGCTCGTCGCGGACCTGAGCGGACCACGGCGCGACGTCATGGCATCGCGCGACTACCTTGTCAGCCAAGTCCCGACACAGGAGGGTTGGATCGCGTCCCTGCCGTCGTGACGTCCGCGCGAGCATTCGACGGCTCTATCCGGGGCCTCAGCACACGTCGACCAGGGGTGCGGTAGCGTCTCCCCGACAGCGCGAGCCGCGCTGCATTCGATGTTGGGGAGGGTGATCGGCGCATGTCCGAATTGGCACGGATACGGGTCGGCTTCGTCGGCGTGGGAGTCATGGCCCGTGTCCACCTCGGCGACATGCTCCGGCGGAGCGACACGGAGGTCGTGGCCCTGTGCGAGCCATCACCCGCCGCATACGCGGAAGCGGCGGAGCTCTTCGACCGCCACGGCCTGCCGGTGCCGCCGAACGAACCCGACTGGCGGCGGTTCATCGGGACGTACGCGGGCAAGCTCGACGCCGTGGTCATCATCACGCCCCACGCGTTCCATTTCGCGCAGGCGAAGGCTGCGCTTGAAGCCGGGCTGGACGTCCTGCTCGAGAAGCCGATGGTGATGACCGCCGAGGAAGCCACGCAGCTGATCGCCACGCGCGACCGGACCGGCCGGCTGCTCGTCGTGGCGTTCCAGGGCAGCCTCTCGCCGCAGGTCCGGGAGGCATCGCGACGCCTCCGATCGGGAGAGCTGGGACCGATCCTCAACGTCAATGCGGTTGCGTGGCAGGACTGGGCGACGCTCACCGAAGGGACGTGGCGCCAGGATCCAGCCCTGTCAGGTGGCGGCTTCCTGTTCGACACCGGCGCCCACATGCTCAACACGGTCTCCGATCTCGCCGGCGAGGAATTCGCCCAGGTCAGCGCATGGCTCGAGAACGACGGTCGCCCGGTCGACATCCGCGCGGTGGTCATGGGTCGCCTCGCGTCGGGCGCCCTGGTGACCATGAACGCGTGCGGGAGCGCCATCCCGTCGTGCCATTCGGACATTCGCGTCTTCACGACAAAGGCGATCCTGCGCACCGGGATCTGGGGCGAAGTGCTGGAGATCCAGCGAGCCGGGTCGGGCCAGCTCCGAAAGGTGCGCTCGGTGTCGCCGATGCCGATCTGGGAGCAGTTCCTCAACGTCAGATCAGGGCAGACGGCCAACCCGAGCCCACCCGAAGTAGGCCTCCGGATGGCGCATCTATGGGATGCGATCCGCGAATCGACGGCACGCGGTGGCGCCGTCGTCACCATCCCGGGCGCCGATCGCGCCGATCGCATCGCCGGTGCGTCGCCATTGCGAGTCGCCGGATGACCCGGGTCACCGTCTGGAACGAGTATCGCCAGGAGCGATCCGACGAACCAGTCGGCGCCATCTACCCGAATGGGATCCACACGGCCATCGCGGACGGCCTGCGCGAGGGTGGCTTCGAGGTGCGAACCGCAACGCTCGACGAGCCTGAGCACGGGCTGACCGACGCGGTCCTCGCCGCGACGGACGTGCTGACATGGTGGGGTCACGTCGCGCACGGAGAGGTGACCGATGCGGTCGTCGACCGCGTCCAGCAGCGCGTCCTCGAAGGGATGGGGTTGATCGTCCTGCATTCGGGTCACTTTTCGAGGATTTTCCAGCGGCTCATGGGCACGACCTGCAATCTCAAGTGGCGCGAAGCCGGGGAACACGAACGCATCTGGGTCGTGGATCCGTCGCATCCCGATCGCCGAGGGGCTGGGCGAGTCGTTCCTGATCGAGCACGAAGAGATGTATGGCGAACATTTCGACATTCCGGCACCGGATCGACTCGTCTTTGTCAGCTGGTTTTCGGGCGGCGAGGTCTTCCGCTCGGGCTGCTGCTACCAGCGGGGTCGCGGCCGGGTCTTCTACTTCCGGCCGGGGCACGAGGAATACCCGACGTTCTTCAACGCCGACGTCCGACGTGTGATCGCCAATGCTGCGGCATGGGCATCGCAGCCTGCGGGCACGCTCCCGACATTCGGCAACCGCAAGCCATTGGAGCCACTCGAGCGCGTCTAGGTCGCCACGTCGAGGTCGAGGCCATTCGGCGGCCCAGAACCACATCCGGCGACGATTTCCCTTGGGGAATGGGCAGCACCCGCCACGAACGCGGGCACGAGCTCTCGATCCACGGCAGGCCCGGAAATATCGCCCGAGGGAAATCGTCACCTGAAGTGACTTCCGGCGCAAGCGGCGCGGTCGGCGATGCTGAGGTCAGCCGCCTACGGCTCGCCGACGGATCTCGGCGGAGATCGCCGGGATGATCTGGTGCAGGTCGCCGATCACCGCGTAATCCGCGACCCCCATGATCGGCGAGTCCGCGTCCTTGTTGATCGCCAGGATCCGCTTGGCAGCTTTGCAGCCGACGATGTGCTGGATCGCGCCGCTGATCCCGCAAGCCACGTACAGGTCGGGTGCAATGCGCAGCCCCGTCTGGCCGATCTGGTCGCTGTGGGGACGCCAGCCGGCGCTGGTCACGACGCGCGAGCCACCGACCGCCCCGCCCAGGAGGTCAGCGAGTTCCTGGAGCGTCGCAAACGCCTCGGCGCTGCCGACCCCACGGCCACCACCGATGACGACCTTGGCGTCGACCAGGGAGACACCCCCCGCTTCCGGGGCTTCGTGGCCGGTCATCTGGCCGACCAGGTCGCGGGCGTCGATCGACGGCTCGAACCGTGCGATCGAGACCGCCTCGCCCCTCGTGGCGCCCGCCGCGACCGCCACGACATGTGGAGCGACGGTCAACAAGGGAACGTCGCTCTCGAGCTCGGCGTCCTCGAGCAGGCTCCCGGCCCAGCGCTGCCGAGTCAGGCGCCAGGGATGCCCGACTGTCACGTCGACTACGTTGGCGACCATCGGCCTGGACGATCGAGCCGCGGCATGCGCGAGCACCTCGTTGCCCCGGTCGCTGCCGCCGGCGACCACGGCGCCCGGGTGTCGGGCTTCGATCAGCTCGGCGAGCGCCGCTCCCCACGCTGCCGGAGCGTAGGCGGACAGTCGGTCGTCATCGACCACGTGAGCGGCTCGAACGCCGTCGCCCAGGAGGCGCTGCGCCGCACCTTCAGCGCCCGGCCCGAACAGCATGGCCTCGGCGTCGCCGCCGACCGTCCCACAGAGACGCGCCGCGAACGCCAGCGCCTCGCGCGAGAGTCGATCCGGCTCGCCGCCGGTGTGCTCGACGAACACCAGGACGCCGGTCATTTCGCGAGCACCCCGATACGCTGCAACAGGTCCACGACGGTCGCGGCCGCCTCCGGGCCGTTGCCGAGGATCTCCACGGGCGTGCCCTGCTCCTCGGGGAGACGCAGACCGATCTTTCGCGTGCCGTTCGAGGACCAGGCCGGCTCCAGCCGCTCGACCTCCTTGCGCTTCGCCCGCAGCCGGCCTGGAACCGACGGATAGCGCGGCAGGTTGAGCCCTTCCTTGACCGACAGGACGGCGGGGAGCGGCACGTCGTAGGTCTCCCATCCACCGCCGGCCGCCTCTCGACGAGCTGCCGCCCGCGCCCCAGACACGGCCAGCGACTTGATCCCCGTGACGACCGGCCGGTCCAGCGCCACCGCTACCCGGATGCCCACCTGGAAGTCACCCGTGTCCGCGGCCTCGTTCCCGAACAGCACGAGATCGAACTGGCCGTTCGCCGCTTCCTGTGCGCGAATAGCTTCGACGATCGCATTCGCCGTCGCGATCGGGTCGAATTCGCGGCCGTCGGTCTCGAGCAGGACCGCACGCTCAATCCCGAGGGCCATGGCGTCGCGGAGCTGCTCTTCGGCGGCCTCCGGGCCCAGCGTCAGGACCGTCGACGATCCGCCCTCCGCCTCCACGATCCGGACGGCCTCCTCGACGGCGCATTCCTCGTGTGGGCTCACGGTGAAGCCGAGGAACCGCGTGTCGATCTCCTGCCCGTCGGCTGTCAGGTTGATCCGGCCACCCGTGGCCGGCACACGCTTGACGCAGACGAGGATGTTCACGGTGCCCGTCAGCTCCGGATTCGGGTGTTTTCGGGATCGAACAGCGGCGTCGAGCCGGCAACCGCGACGGTCACCGCGTACCGCTCGCCGAAGTACTCGACGAGGAGCTGGTTGCCGACGACCGCCTGGTCCGGTGGCAGGTAGCTCATCAGCAGGTGCTTCCCAACCGACGGCCCCGATCCGGCGCTGGTCACGTACGAGCGGCGGCCCTTCCCGTCGACGAGGGGCGCACCGTCGGGGGACAGGATCGGCTCCCGCCCGAGCATGTACCGCTTGACGCCACTCGACGACGTCGGGTCGTCAACGGTCAGCGTGCACAGGACAGCCGTCGGCGGCGCAGAACGCTGACGCTCATAGGCCTCGCGGCCGACGAAGTCGGCGTCCTTCATCGTAGGCCGGGCCATCCCGGCATCGACGAGGCTGAAGTCGAGCTCCAGCTCGGCACCGTGTGCTCGATAGCCCTTCTCGAGCCGCGAAGTGACGGCGTAGGTGCCGATCCCCACGGGCGCCATGCCATGCGGCTTGCCGGCGCGCCAAAGCGCGTCCCAGACCCGAAGACCTTGCTCGATGGGCACGTAGATCTCCCAGCCGAGCTCGCCCACGTAACTGATCCGGGACGCGAGCGTCCGAACGCTGTCGATGTCGACATCCTTCGTCGAGAGGAACGGGAACCCGGTGTGACCGATGTCCGACCGGCCATCCGACGCCTCGCCCAGGATGTCGCGCGCTCGTGGGCCCCACAGCCCGAACGTCGTGTATGCGTTCGTGACGTCGTGGAGCTGCGCCGAGCCATCGGCCGGCATCGCGTCCTGGAAGATCTTCCGGTCCCGCATGCCCATCCCGCCGCCGGTCACGACCCGGAACCGGTCGTGACCCAGGCGCATGATCGTGAGGTCCGCGAGGATGCCCCCGGCCGCGTTGAGCAACGGGGTGTAGACGGTTCGCCCGACCGGGACATCCACCTTGTTGACGCACAACCGCTCGAGCGCGGCCAGGGCGCCCGGACCGGTGACGTCGAACAGCGCGAACGCCGAAAGGTCGACGAGGCCCGCGCGGTCGCGCATCGCGAGGTGTTCGGCGTTGATGATCGGTGACCACCAGCGCGACTCCCACTCCGCTTCACGGCGCATCACCCGATCGCCGAACTCGCCGAGGAGCGCCTCGTTCGTGCCGTACCAGAACGGCCGCTCCCAACCCGCCGCCTCGAAGAACTCCGCGCCAAGCTCGACGTGCCGCTCGTACGCTGGCGACCGGCGGATCGGCCGGTTCGACGCCCACTGCTCCATCGGGTGGACGATGCCGTACGTCTTGTTGTAGCCCTCGGTCGTCCGGGCGGCGATGTGCTGGGGCGTCTTGTGGTGCTCGTAGAACCGGGCGATGTCCGAGCCGTGCGGGTCGATCTCGGGCGTGCCGTGGGTCATCCACTCGACAACGGCGCGAGCGATCCCGGGTGCCTCCTTGATCCAGATGGCGGCAACGGACCAGAGCCCCTTGACCTCCGGTGTCTCCCCAATGATCGGGTTGCCGTCCGGGGTGAGCGACAGCAGCCCGTTGATCGCGAGCTTCTGCCCAACCGATTCGTCACCGACGATCTCGGGGAACAGCTCCAGGGCGTCTTCGAGCTGCGGGTCGAAGTCCTCCGCCGTGAACGGGAGCATCGTCGGCGAGAGCGCGGATGCCGCGATCGACGGGATGTCGTCGGCTTCCATGAGGATCGCCCGGTGGGCGTACGAGCCGATCTCGAAGCCGCTCCCATGCTGGCGTTCGTACATGTTGGTGTCCATGTCGCGGACGATCGGGTATTCCACCTCGGCCTTGGCGTGCGCGAAGCGAGGCACAGGGCCAATGTCGATCATCTGGTGGACCGCCGGCTGAAGCGGGATCGATGCGCCGGCCATCCGCGCGATCCGCGGGCTCCAGATCCCGCAGGCGATGACGACCACCTCCGCCGCGACGGTTCCGGCGTCGGTATGGACGCGCCGAACCCGGCCCGCCTCGACGTCGACCCCGGTCACCTCGACGCCCGCCGCGATCGTGAGCGCGCCCATCTCCTGGGCGGCCTGGCGCATCAAGGTCCCGGCCTGGAGCGAGTCCACCACACCGACGCCCGGCGTGTAGAAGCCACCGAGGATCACCGTCTCGTCGATGAACGGGACCATCGCCTTGACCTCGGCCGGGGTGAGCAACCGGGTGCCTTCGACGCCCCAGGAGAGGGACGACGCCATGCGCCGCTTGAGCTCCTCCATCCGCTCCGGGGTCCGGGCAACCTCGATGCCGCCCGTTTCACTGAAGACCCCGAGTTCCTGGTACTGGCGCGCGCTGTCGATCGTGAACGCGGCCATCTCCTTGGCGTGATCCGTCAGGAAGATGAAGTTGGAGGCGTGGCCGGTGGAGCCGCCCGGGTTCGGGAGGGGGCCCTTTTCGATCAGCACGATGTCGCGCCAGCCCGCCTTGGCAAGGTGGTAGACCATGCTGCTGCCGACGATCCCGGCGCCGATGACGACGACGTTCGCCCGGTCGGGAAGCGTGCTCATGCCGGTGCCGTCCTCCAGTCGGTGAATGCCTTCGACGCTCGACGCCGCCGGTGCCCGCGGCCCCGTCGCCCGGGGTGGGCGAAATCCTAGCGCGCGCCGCCGGTTGCGGGGCGCGCGGCGCGTAGCCGGGAACGGGCGCTCGTAGCCGGGAACGGTGGCCGGAACGGCTCCTTGACGGCCTCGAGGGCGCGAACCATCCTCACCGCGCCGAAGACAGGAGCAAAATCAGCCGTGCCCAGCCTGTTCATCGACGGTCAGTGGGTCCCATCCGCCGACGGGCAGTGCAGCTCGGTGGTGAATCCGTCCGACGCGACCGTCGTCACCGAGGTCGACGTCGCTACCGACGACCAGGTCCTGGCGGCCATTGCCGCGGCGCGCCGTGCGTTCGATCGGACCGACTGGTCGCGAACTCCGACGTCCGAACGAGCCGCACTCCTGGACGGCGTCGCAACGCTGATCGATCGCGACCTCGAGGAGATGGCGCGCCTCGAGACCCTGAACACCGGCAAGTCGATGCGCGAGAGCCGCTGGGACATGACGGATGTCGCGCGCGTTTTCCGCTACTACGCCGATCTTGCCGACAAGGACGCGGGCCGGCTGGTCGACACGGGGAGCACGAACGCCTTGAGCCGGATCGTCCGC
Organism: uncultured Chloroflexia bacterium; assembly: GCA_963809045.1. GTDB lineage: Bacteria > Chloroflexota > Limnocylindria > Limnocylindrales > CSP1-4 > SPCO01. The sequence continues at coordinate 316,993 of CAWEHW010000004.1, read as the reverse complement.
GAGCCGGTCGGCGTGTGCGCCCTGATCGCACCGTGGAACTATCCGCTCCTCCAGCTGAGCTGGAAGGTGGCGCCGGCGCTCGCGGCGGGGAACACCGTGGTCATGAAGCCCGCCAGCCTGACGCCGCTGTCGGCGATCCACCTGACGAGGCTGATCGAGGAAGCGGGCGTCCCGGCCGGTGTCGTCAATCTGGTGCTCGGGGCGGGCGAGCGCGTCGGCCAGGCGCTCGCGGACAGCCCCGACGTAGACCTCATCTCCCTGACCGGCGGCCTTGACGCGGCCCGCGCGCTGATGCGCGGGGCGGCCGGCAATGTCAAGCGTGTCGCCCTGGAGCTTGGCGGCAAGAGCCCGAACATCGTGTTCGCGGACGCGGACTTCGAGACCGTCGTCGACAACGCCCTGACCGCCGCGTTCACGCACTCCGGACAGGTCTGCTCCGCGGGATGCCGGGCGATCGTCCAGGACGCGATCTACGACCGTTTCGTCGAGGCAGTCGGCCATCGTGCCGAACGGATCCGCCTGGGTGCCGGCACGGATCCGGCGACCGAGACCGGCGCGCTCATCTCCGCCGCCCATCGAGCCAAGGTCGCGCGGTACGTCGAGTTGGGCGTTGCCGAGGGTGCGCGGCTGGTGGCCGGCGGCTCGATCCCGACCGACCCCGGGCTCGCGGCCGGCTTCTATTACCGGCCGACGGTTCTCGCCGACTGTCGCCGCGACATGACGGTCATCCGCGAGGAAATCTTCGGGCCGGTCCTGACCGTCGAACGGTTCACCACCGAGGACGAGGCGATCGAGCTCGGCAACGACACGACCTACGGGCTGGCGGGTGCGGTCTGGACGGCCGATGCCGGTCGCGCGCAGCGCGTGGCCGCCAGACTCCGCCACGGGACGATCTGGATCAACGACTACAACACCTACCTGCCCCAGGCGGAATGGGGCGGCTACAAGCAGTCGGGGATCGGCCGTGAGCTCGGCCCGAGCGGCCTCGACGAATACCGCGAGACCAAGCACATCTGGCAGAACCTGGCCCCCGCCCCAACCGGCTGGTTCGAGGGCTGACCCGCGCCGACTCGGGCATTGAATTCGAGAAGGCCGGCGGAGGGTCCACCGGCCTTCGTCGTAGCTGCGAGCTGAGCCTATTCCGCGGGGATCTCCCCGTGGATCGCGTCCAGGTCCACACCTTGCGAGCGGCGATAGAGCCGCGCCGCGACGTAGACCAGGGCGCCGAGCCCGTACAGGGCGCCGAGGAACATGATCGAGTTCGTGTTCCCGACGCCGATCCCGTAGAGCGGATCGACGAGCCATCGCCAGATGGTCCACGCGAGGATGATCGAGATGATCAACCCGGAGCCGCTGATGAGCAGCTTGAGGTGGGCCACCGGTGAGTTGTCGAAGATCCGCGGCTTGTACCACGGCAGGATCGTGGCGGCCACGGTACTGCCCAGGAAGGTGATCGCGATGACCAGCGTCGCGTCGAGCGTCAACGCCCGGACGTCGGCGGAGTACGAGTAGGCGATCGACACGATCACCGCCGGGATCATGATGTAGAGGAGCGCCACGACTGGCACGCCCCGGCCCTCGGTGACGCGCGCGGCGCTCTCGGGCAGGACCCGGTCGAATGCCGCCGCGAAGATCATTCGCGTCGATGAGAGGAAAAGCGTGCCCGACCAGCCGAGGAACCATGCTGCGAACAGGACGACCATCGCGATCTGGAAGATCGTGTTGTCGATGAGGTACGACACGAGCAACGGCGGGTAGCTCCAGATCGGCACGGTCGGATCCGTCGTCGTGTAGCCATAGAACCAGTTGATGAAGTTGACGTTGGTGGCGTTGAAGAACAGCCACCCGAATGTCTTGGCGGCGAGCAGGACGAACACGATCGCGAGGATCGCGGTGACCCAGATCCCGCCGAGCATGCCGCGGAGGACCTTGTTGAAGTCACCCGATCCCCGAACCTCGCCGTACAGGGTGGAGCCCCAGTTCGGGTAGAGGATCCAGAACAGCATGAACGGGATCATCGCGAGGGTCGCGGTCAGGGTGTCGCCGAAGTTGTCGCCCATCGCCAGCGGATCGAGCGATCCGGTGAACGCGTCGTTCACGGCCGCGTCCGCGATCGTCTTCTCGTACGCGCCGGTCACCCCGAACAGGGACGACGAGGCACGATCGAAGGCTGCCTGGAAGTCGGCCTGCGACGACACGAGCATGAGCACGGCCATGATTGCGAACCCGACGAGGCCGGCGTAGAGGCACCAGCGCTGGATGCGGGCGTAACCGGCCATCCCCAGCGCGACCAGCCCGGCCGTCAGGATGATCACGATGATCGACACGACGAGCGTGCCGTTATCGGAGCCGAAGAAGCTGACGCCATCGGCCGACCCGAGCAATGCGGCCAGCGGCTGGAAGAACTCGAGCTTGAGGATGGCGCCGTAGATCGGCGCCCACATCGCGAGGATGAACCACCATCCCGTGGCCGCGAGCACGAACCCGATGCCGCCCCTGAGCCGGCCGATCAGGCCGCCGCCAACCAGGCCGGCGACGCCGGCGACCAGCTGCACCGTGCCGTCCAGAGCCGCCGCCTGCGCGACGAGATACGCGGCCACGCCGCCAAGCACGGCCCCCGTGACGATCCCCGGGATCCCATCGAGGATCCGGCTTTGCCAGACGTAGTCGCCGCCGGCTCGCGGCATCACCGCGACCAGCCCGGCATAGGCCACGGCCAGGAACGTCACCGCCACCGCCGCGAGCACGATGGACAGCACCGGCGAGGCACCCGGGACATACGCGAAGACGGCCAGGCTGTAGAACATGCCGAGCGTGACGAGGTTGACCGCCATGAACGAGTAGGTGAACGCGTCGAACCCGGACCAGCCCTTGACCAGGCCCGTCGCGTTACGCAGGAAGAGTGCTGGAGATTCCCTCGAAACGGATGCCATGATTCCCTCCTTCATTCCCTCCCCCAGGCCCGGTGGATCGGGCGTCCAGCCGAAGGCGGACGCGAGCACGAGAGCGAGCGCACCCTGAGGTGCGTGAGCCAGCGCGCGGAGCGGCCAACGCTCGGATGGGCGTCCGAGGCGCCGGGCGCTAGCCGTTGATCAGTAGGTAGCGCTTCACCTCGCCTTTCTTCGAGTCGAGATCGACGATCGCTGCCTGCAGCACACCGTCCTCATAGCTGCTTCCGGGATTGACGGCGAGCGTGCGCCCGATCTTCACGGCGCCACGCCCCTCGTGGATGTGCCCGTGGAGCGAGAGCGCTGGTCCGTATGCCAGGATCGAGTCACGGACCGCGTGCGATCCAACCGGGACCAGGGCCTGGCCGCCCGACACGTACTTCATCTCGGCGTCGAGCTTCGGCGCCGAATCGAGGTTCGAGCGCATACGGCGGCGCGTGGAAGTTGAAGATCGCCCGGCGCGGATCGGCTACCTCGGCGACGAGTCCATCGATGCGTGCCCGGAGCTGGTCTTCGGGTAGCTCGCGGAACGTGTTCCACGGCGTCGGGTTGGCCCAACCGGTCGAGACGAGACTGAACCCGTCGAGGTCGATGGCGTTGCTCTCCCCGAGCTCGACGAGGGTCGCGGCCTCGATCAGCGGGTCGATCTCGAAGATGTCGTCGTTGGCCGGCGAGACGATGCAGCGGATGCCGCTCCCCTTCAACCGCTCGTCGGCGAGGGCCAGCCATCGCTCCACCGAGCGCAGCATCTCCTGCCGGAAGCGGGTGTCCACGGCTTCGGCATCCGCGGACCAGGCGTCCACCTCCTCGCGCGACAGTCGCACGGGGTAGTAGCCGCGATCCGAGATGCGCTTCTCCATGGCCGCCAGCTCGTCCTCCGTCGCGAGGACATGCCGCTGTTCCTGCAGGGTCAGCTCCCAGGACCCACCGTTGGCCACGATCGGGACCATGGCCTTGCCGGTCATGTCGCCGCCCATCACGAGGACGTCGGCCTTGTGGAACTTGCCCGCGTTCAGGAACTTGCGCCAGCAGACGTCGGACCCGTGGATGTCCGTCGCGAAGAAGATCCTCACAGCGCGTGACCCATCTCTTCCGGCTCGTTGTACCAGGAGACGCGGTCGCCGACCCGCGCCCGGAGCCGCCAGCGACTCGACTTGGGGGCGCCATCGATCGCGTCGCGGAGCAACCGGACCTGGGTTGCCGGATCGTGCCGGGTCGGACGCCCGATGTCGAGATCGCCCTCCTGGACATCGGTCGCGAGGTACTGGGCAAGCCTGTCCAGGTTGCCCGTGACAGTCCGCCACCAGCCCCAGTCATTCGACGTGACCGACATGATCCTGGCGAGGTTGATCGCACCCTCGCCGTCGGTCGAAGTTCGCGCCCCGTCGTCGTCGCGCAGGGGGTGCTCGGCCAGCAGGACGAGCGCGTCGAGGACATCCTTGCGGTTGATCTTCACTACCTGGAGCTTCGACAGGAGCAGGTCGGCAACCGGGAGGGTGGGCGTGGACAAGGCGAGGCGATCGGTGAACTCGAGGCGGTGGCACATCTCCAGCGTGTCGACCAGCACGTCCACCGGCCGTTTCCGCGGCACGTCCATGAAGTAGCCCTGCTTCCGACCGAACAGGGCGTTGTGCTGCCGATCCGGCGTGTACCCCTCGACCTCGAGGAGCTGGAAGAAGGCCGGGCGATCCCGCGAGGTGGTCACGAAATCGAGGTCGACCTCGGTGCGTCGAGTCCGGGCCGTCCAGCCTGGGGCGTGCGCCCGAATGGCCATGCCGCCCATGAGTCGAACGACGAGGCCGCGAGCGTCGGCGGCCTCCACGACGCGCAACGACTCGGCGAGCGGATCCGCGAGCGTCCGGGCGTCGCCCTCGACGCCTGCACCTGCGGTCATCGACCGGTCCCTCCGACCCACGACCGGCGCCGGAGGGATCCGGCGCACAGTGGCGGGAGTATAGGCCCCGGAAATCGCGCCACAAGACCATGACCCGGGGCGGGGCGCGCCGGGCGGAACGCCCGAACGATGTCGTGGCCGGTCCGCATCGTCGAAACGAACACGCCGACGACACCGCGTTAACTGAATTGCCAAATCCTCTTGACTCGCGCCCCCGCGGGCTGTGCAATGCACGGGCAGGCAACGCTGCCGACCCAGACGTCCGCCACACGGCTCGACGGACGTGATCGGGTGGTCGGTCCCCAGGGGATGAGGAGGTCCCCGCGAGCGGCGCCAAGGCGCATTCGGTAGTGAGCACACGCAGGAGGACGGACCTTGTCTACCCATCGAAGCATCACGCGCGTCGCAGGGCTGATGGCCATCGTCGCGATCGTGATTGCCGCATGTTCTTCGCCGGGTGCCAGCACGGCCCCGTCGGCCGCGCCCGGCGCGGCGTATGCGCCGTTTGCGCCCGATCAAGCCCTGCTCGACGCCGCCAAGGCCGAGGGCAAGCTCACGACGATCGCGCTGCCGCACGACTGGTGCAACTACGGCGAGTCGATCTCGACCTTTACAGAGCGAACGGGGATTCCGGTGAACGAGCTGGACCCGAACGCGGGTTCCGGCGACGAGATCGAAGCCATCAAGGCCAACAAGGACAATCCCGGCGACCAGGCGCCCGACGTCATCGACGTCGGTCTGGCGTTCGGCCCCACCTCGAAGGACGAGGGCATTCTCGCCCCCTACAAGGTCGCGACCTGGGACACCATTCCTGCTGAGGCCAAGGACGCGGACGGCGCCTGGTACGGCGACTACTACGGCGTGCTTGCCTTCGAGGTGAACACGGCCGTCGTGGCCAACGTGCCGCAGGACTGGGCTGACCTGCTCAAGCCCGAGTACGAGGGCCAGGTCGCCCTGGCCGGCGATCCACGGACGTCCAACCAGGCCATCCAGGCGGTTCACGCGGCCGCGCTCGCCAACGGCGGCTCACTCGACGACGCGGCCCCCGGTCTCGAGTTCTTCAAGCAGCTCAACGATGCCGGCAACTTCGTGCCGATCATCGCGACAGCCGCCACGGTTGCCGCCGGTGAGACGCCGATCACGATCCGCTGGACCTACAACGCGCTGTCCAACCGCGACACCACGGCTGCCAGCGGCGGGCCCGCGATCGAAGTCGTCGTGCCCAAGTCCGGCCGGTTCGCCGGGGTCTATGTCCAGGCGATCAGCGCGTACGCCCCGCATCCGAACGCCGCAAAGCTGTGGCAGGAGTTCCTCTACTCGGACGAGGGCCAGAACGTCTGGCTGAAGGGCTATTGCCACCCGATCCGGTACCCGGACCTGGTCGCCAAGAACCTCGTCCCGGCAGACCAGCTGGCCAAGCTGCCCGACGTCGCGGGAGCCGTCTTCCCGACGATCGCCCAGCTCGATGCCGCCAAGACCGTGATCACCGAACAGTGGGATACGGTCGTCGGGGCGAACGTCACCGAGTAGGCTGCTCGACGACCAGGTCGTAACGCGCGTGGCAGCGGCCACGACAACCGGGGAGCCCGGCACGCCGACGGCGCGCCGGGCTTCACGCGGCATCGGCCTGGCCTGGCTGGGTCTGCTGCCCTTCTTCCTCTTCGCATTCGCGTTCCTGTTCCTGCCGGTCGCCTACCTGGTGGTCGGCAGCTTCCTCACGAGCGACGGGGCGGTCAGCCTCCAGAACTACGCTGACCTCTCGACGGGGATCATCCCGGGCGCGTTCGCCACCAGCATCGAGATCAGCCTGGTCACGGCGATCGGTGGCGGGATCTTCGGGTTCCTGCTGGCCGCCGCCGTCATCCTCGGCGGCCTGCCGCACTTCCTGCGCACCGCGCTGATGACCTTCTCCGGCGTCGCCTCGAACTTCGCCGGCGTCCCGCTAGCCCTGGCCTTCATCTTCACGCTCGGCACGCTCGGCTTTGTGACCGTCCTGCTGCGTGACATCGGGATCGACACTGCCACGCGGGCTTCGCTCACGACCAAGCTCGGGCTGGAGATCGTCTACATGTACTTCCAGTTCCCGCTGATGATCCTGATCATCGCCCCGGCCCTCGACGGCCTCCGGCGCGAGTGGCGCGAGGCCGCCGAGAACGCCGGCGCGTCGGCGTTCCAGTACTGGCGCTACGTCGCGTTGCCGATCCTCGCCCCATCGATCCTGGGGGCGATGATCCTGCTCTTCGGAAACTCGTTCGGAGCCCAGGCGACCGCCTACCAGCTGACCGGCGGCATCGCTGAACATCATCACCCTCGTCATCAGCTCGCAGATCCGCGGCGACGTGCTCCACAACCCGGGGCTGGGGTATGCCGCGGCCATGGGCATGGTCGCGATCATGGGCATGTCGATCGCGCTGTACTCGGTGCTCCAGCGTCGATCCGAACGGTGGCTCCGCGGATGAGCGAGCCAGCGATGTCTCCGACGAATCGCCAACGCAGCACGCGTCGCAGGCCGTCACCCTGGCGGCTCGCCGGGAACGGCGCCGGACCGGCGCCCCGTGGGCGTGGATCGTGTTCATCCTCGGGGCGCTCTATTTCATCCTGCCCCTGGTCGGCGACCTTCATCCATTCGATCAGGACGCGGCCCGACATCGTTCCTCGCCTACCGGCAGGTGCTCGCCGACCCGGGCTTCGTCGGCGGGCTCGTCTACTCGTTCACGATCGGCGTGATCACGATCGTCGTCAGCCTCGCGATCATCGTCCCGACCGCGTACTGGGTCCGGCTCAAGGTGCCGCGCCTGCGCCCCGTCGTCGAGTTCGTGACGCTGATGCCGTTCGTCATCCCGCCGGTCGATCCTCGTCTTCGGGTTGATCCGGATCTACTCGAGCCGGCCGCTGCAGCTGACGGCCGATCAGCGGCGGTCAGCGATCTCATGCTGTCGGCGCCTACGTGGTCCTGTCGTTCCCGTACATGTACCGCGCCGTGGACACGGGCCTCGCCGCGATCGATGTCCGGACGCTGACCGAGGCGGCCCAGAGCCTTGGTGCGGGCTGGTTCCGGATCCTGTGGCGGGTCATCTTTCCGAACCTTCGGACCGCGCTCCTCTCGGGGGCGTTCCTGACCCTGGCGATCGTCATCGGCGAGTACACGATCGCCCAGTTCCTGGGCCGCCAGCAGGCGTTCGGACCGTACCTTTCGCTGCTCGGCCGCAACGCGCCATACACACCCGCCGCCGTGTCGCTGATCAGCTTCGGCCTGACCTGGCTGGCCATGGGCCTCATCGCGTTCCTCGGTCGCGGGGCGAGGACGCGGGTCCAGGTGGCGGGCGCCAGATGAGCACGGACGTTCCACGAACCGAGAGGGATCGATGACATTCCTCGAGCTCACCGGCGTCCAGAAGTACTTCGGCGACGTCGCCGCCGTCGAGGACTTCGACCTGGCGGCCGACCGAGGGCGAGTTCGTGTCGTTCCTCGGCCCGTCCGGCTGCGGCAAGACGACGACGCTTCGGATGATCGCCGGCTTCGAGCACCCGACGGCGGGCACGATCGTCGTCGACGGCAAGGACATCACGCGGCAGCCGCCGAACCGGCGGAATGTCGGCATGGTCTTCCAGTCCTACGCCCTCTTCCCGAACATGACGGTGGCCGACAACATCGGCTTCGGCCTGCAAGGTGCGGAAGCGGCCGCGTACCAGATCCAGCAGCGAGTCGAGGAGCTGCTCGAGCTCATCCACCTCGAGGGACGCGGCGGCCGCTACCCGTACCAGCTGTCCGGCGGCCAGCAGCAGCGCGTGGCGCTGGCGCGTGCGCTGGCCCTCGAACCGCAGGTCCTGCTGCTCGACGAGCCCCTGTCCGCGCTCGACGCCAAGATCCGTGTCGCGCTCCGGAAGGAGATCCGGTCGATCCAGCGCCAGCTCGGGATCACGACCGTCTACGTCACCCACGACCAGGAGGAGGCCCTGTCGCTGTCCGACCGCGTCGTGGTCATGAGCGAGGGCCGGATCGAGCAGATCGGCACGCCGTTCGAGATCTACAACTTCCCGGCGACCCCGTTCGTCGCGTCGTTCGTCGGCACGCTCAACCTCGTGGTGGCCAAGGTCGTCGAGGCGAGCACCGGCCGCCTGTCCGTCGCCGGGCAGGATGTCACGGCAGCGAAGCCGGTCACCGTGGCGGGCGATGGCGGGACCGTGACGCTCGCGCTGCGCCCGGAGAGCATCGAGCTGGGCGAGGGAGGCGGCGCGAACCGGTTTCGCGGCACGATCGAGGACACCAGCTTCCTCGGGTCGATCGTCCGCATCCGGGTCCACATCGGTGCGGATGCGGCCATCTCGCTCGACACGTTCAACGATCCGCACCTGACACCACCGGCGGTTGGTGAGGCCGTGACGATCTCGTTTCCGCCGGAGGCCTGCCTCGTCGTTGGCGCGGGGCCAGCTCCCGCCGTCGACGTCGTCGCGGAGGCGTGACGGGGCGCCGCCTCCACCCCATCCTCGAAGACGTCAACCTCGTCGTCTTCGACAAGGACGGGACCCTGCTGGATTTCCACGCGATGTGGGGCGGCTGGGCTCTCGAGCTCGGGAAACGCCTCGACGGCGCGACTCGGCGACCGGTCGCGGGTGACGTGTTCGCGACGATCGGCTTCGACCCGTCAACGGGCCGCGTCCTCGCCGGCGCGCCGCTCGCCATCGCCACGATGGCCGAGATCCGAGAGGTCGTCGCGGCCGTGATCCGGCGCTGGTGTCCCAGCGTGGCGGCGGCGCGCCGCGCGGTAGACGCGGCGTGGTTCGTTCCCGACCCGGTGGCCACCGCCAGGCCACTGGCCGACCTGCCCGCGCTGTTCGGCGCGCTCCGATCGAGCGGTCGAACGATCGCCATCGCGACGACCGACGATCGGGCGCCAACCGACGCCACCCTGCGGGCACTCGGTGTTCGCGATGCGGTGGCCGCCATGGCGTGCGGTGACGATGGCGTGGGCGTGAAACCCGACCCCCGGATGCTCCTGGCCATCTGCGAGGCCCTGCGCGTCGAGCCCGGCCGGACGGCCGTGCTGGGGGATTCGCTCGCCGACCTCGAGATGGCCCGGGACGCCGGGGCGAAACGGGTCATCGGCGTCCTCTCGGGCATCGGCGACGAGGGGCACCTTGGACCCGCGGCGGACGTGCTCCTGCCCTCGATCGAGGACCTCCTGTCAGCCTGATCGCCACCGTCCGGACTGACTCAACCGGACCGCACCATGCCCCACCGCCGAGACGCGTTGGTACCGATGGGCTATCGCGGCGGGGCGCGGGCGCACCTACCGTTAGCGGGAGATCGATCCTCCTCGTGGAGGTGCCCGGCAACTCTGCCATCAGGAGCATTGCGCCGACCCATGGCCTCAGCGCAGCAGCGGCGCCGACCCACCGCCCCACCACCGGCACCGGCCGTCGACCGGTCATCTCGCGCGGATGCGCTCCGTCGATTTGCCGCCGAGGTCAGTGGCCGTCACGACCTCGACGCGCTGTTCCGCGACGTCATCGACGAGTCGTTCACCCTGTTCGGGGTCGACGAGGCCGGGCTCTGGATGTACGACGGTTCGCCGACGCCCCTCAAGCTGGCCGCCCAGCGTGGGCTGTCGCGCGAGGTCCTCGAGATCATCGCGACGCTGCCACGCGAGGCGCCGACCGCCGGCATGAAGGCGATGCGCGAGCATCGGGTCCGGGTCATGCGCGGCAACCTTGGCCAGACCCTGCCGGCCGTGGCCGCGATCTACCGCCGGGCCGGCATCCGGACGATCTGCTACGTCCCGATCGTGTTCCACGACGAGCCGCTTGGGCTGCTGGTCCTCTACCACCACAGCGACTATGGCTGGACCGGCGAGGAAACCGACCTTGCCCGGGCGTTCGCCGACCACCTCGCCACGGCCATCAGCAACGCGCGACTGGCGACGTCCACACGAACGCTCGCGTCCCGCCTGCGCGTCATCTCGGAGCTCGCCGGGCGGCTCAGCCACCTGCAGGACGTACAAGGGATCGCCCAGACCATCGTGGCCGAGACGCGCCAGTTGGTCGAATACGACACCATCCGCGTCTATCGCGTCGATCGGGACACCGGCTGGTGCGAGCCGATCGCCTTCCAGGGCAGCGCCGGCGACGCATCCATCTCCGACGTCGCCCGCCTCCGGGTGCCGCTCGGTGAAGGGCTGACCGGCTGGGTGGCAGAGCACGGCGAGACGATCCGCCTGAGCAACGCCCTCGACGACCCTCGTTGCATCAGCCTCGAGTCCTCGGGTGAACCGGCATCGGCGCTCCTCGTGCCGATGACCTACGAGGGAACCGTCCACGGCGTCCTCGTCGTATCGAAGGACGGTCTCGACCGGTTCAACGACGACGACGAAACCACCCTGACGATCCTTGCCGGCTATGCGGCGCACGCGATCGTGAACGCGACGAACATGGAGCGGCTCCAGCGACAGCAGCGCGAGCTCGAACACCAGCTCGATGGACAGCGCCGGCTCCTGGAGGTCAACGAGCGCCTGCTCTCGACCCTCGAACCGGCCGGCGTCCTCGACCTCATCGCGGACTCGCTCAAGGCCATCGTCCCGTACGACTCCCTGACCGTTTACAGGGCCGATCGGGAGGCCGGCGTCCGGCGCGCCGTCATCGCCCGCGACCGGTTCGCCGACCTCATCCTCGCCTACGAGAGCCCGCTCGGCGTCGGCGTCTCGGGTTGGGTGATCGACCACGGCGAGGCGGTCCTGTCGAACGAGGCGCACCTCGACCCCCGTTCGGTCCAGGTCCCGGGCACCCCGTTCGAACCGGAGGCGATGATCGTCGTCCCGCTGCTGATCGACGGCGACACGATCGGCACCCTCAACATCGGGCGGATGGGCGAGGCCGAGGCCGCGTTCTCCGCCAACGAATTCGAGCTCACGCAACTGTTCGCCGGCCAGGCCTCGATCGCGCTGCACAACGCGGAGATCCACGGCGCGGTCCGGGTCCGGGCCGAGCAGGACGCGTTGACCGGGCTGCGCAACCACGGTTCGTTCCAGCGGGAGCTCGGAGAGGCCGTCGCCAACGCCGCGCTGCCGTTCTCGATCCTGATGCTCGACCTTGACGCGTTCAAGGCATTCAACGACGCGTGCGGGCATCCTGCCGGTGACGCGCTCCTGGCCTCGATCGCGAAGGCATTCGCCGCCGCCACGCGCGACGGCGATCGGCTGTACCGGTATGGCGGCGACGAGTTCGCCGCGATCCTTCCGGGGGCCGACCGCCATGCCGCACATGACGTAGCCGAACGCATCCGGCGGGCCGTGGCCGACCTGTCCTCCACGATCGACGGACCGCCGGTCACGATCAGCGTGGGGGTGGCGTGTCATCCCGATGACGGCGTCACGAAGGACGCGCTGGTCGGGGTGGCCGACCGCGCGATGTACCAGGCAAAACCCGCCAGCCTGTCGCTCCGTTCGGACGAGACCCGCGCAGATCCCTACCTGCGGGCCCTCGACGAGACGGCGATGGCCCTGCTCGGTCGCCATGACCACGACCAGGACGAGCTGCTCGAGACGATCCTGCTCCGGGCAACTGCCCTGCTGGGTACGCCACACGGTTTCCTCGATCTCGTCGATCCCGCCGGAGAGGTCCTCGTCCTCCGTCACGGCAAGGGCTACTACGCGGACAACATCGGGTATCGACTCCCGATCGGGGAGGGCCTGGCGGGGCAGGTCTACCGGACCGCGCGGCCCCTCGCCATCGACAACTACGACGCGTGGAGCGAGCGCGTCAGCTCCGTGCCGAAAGGAACGTTCCAATCGATCGTGGGCGTGCCGCTGACCTCGAACGGCCGGGTCGTCGGCGTCCTCGGGCTCGCATCAGGACGCTCGCAGCGCGGCTGGGGGCCGCGTGACGTCAGCACGCTCACGAGCTTCGCCCAGCTCGCCTCGATTGCCCTCGACAACGCGCGCCTCATCGACGAGGCGCAGCGGGGTGCCATGTACGACCAGACCACGGGCCTGCCCAACCGCGAGCTGCTGACCGACCGGATCGCGCACGCGCTCGCCTCGTCACGTCCTGATGGGCCGGGTTCCGTGGGCGTCATCCTGCTCGACATAGACCGGTTCAAGGTCATCAACGAAACGGTCGGACATACCGTCGGCGACCGCCTCCTCGTGGCCGTCGGCCAGCGCCTCGTGTCCTGCCTGCGGCCCGGCGACACGGTGGCCCGCTTTGGTGGCGACGAGTTCGGGCTCCTGCTCGAGGAGGTCGCCGACGCCGCCGAGGCGCACCGCATCGCGGACCGGATCGCGGCTGAGCTGCGAACGCCATTCGCGATGGGCGACCGCGAGTGGTTCATGAGCGCGTCGCTCGGGATCTCGCTCGGGCGAGTGGGGCGCGCAACGCCAGAAGAGATGCTCCGCGAAGCCGAGATCGCGATGGTCCAGGCGAAGGCCGATCCGGCCAAACGACACGCGCTGTTCGAACCGTCGATGTCGCTCCAGACGATCGAGCGGATCGACCTCGAGAACGACCTCCGCCGCGGCATCGAGCGCGGCGAGCTGCGGCTCCACTACCAGCCGCTGATCGCCCTCGCGACCGACCGGATCGTCGGCTTCGAAGCGCTCGTGCGCTGGGAGCACCCGGTTCGCGGCCTGATCCCGCCACTGTCCTTCGTCCCCCTCGCCGAGGAGACCGGGCTGATCCTGCCGCTTGGCCGGTGGGTCCTCGAACGCGCCTGCCGTCAGGCACGGGCCTGGCGGGACGCGCGACCAGACGGTCCCGCGCTGTTCATGTCCGTCAACCTTTCGGCCCGGCAGTTCGCGCAGCCGGAGCTCGTGGAGCAGGTCCAGGAGATCCTCGCCGAGACCGGCCTCGAACCGTCCGGACTCGAGATCGAGATCACCGAGAGCGTCCTGATGGACCAGACCGACGTCGGGATCCAGACACTGCGTCAGCTCCGCGACATCGGCGTCAGGCTGGTGCTGGACGACTTCGGGACGGGTTACTCGTCGCTGTCGTACCTCAAACACCTGCCGCTGGACACGATCAAGATCGACCGGACGTTCGTGGCGGGGATCGACGGTGCGACCGATCGGTCCATTGTCGAGGCGGTCATCGCCCTCGCCCACGGGCTGCACATCGGGATCGTCGCCGAAGGCATCGAGACCGAGGCGCAGTTCGACCAGCTCCGGCGCATGGGCTGCGATGTCGGCCAGGGATTCCTGTTCTCAAGACCACTGCCCGCGGCCGAAGCCGGCCGGCTGCTGACGGCGCGGCGGTCGCGTGCCGCGACGCGGGCCAAGCCGACGACGGTCGTCGAGGCTCGCAAGGCGGCGGAGGCGGGCCGGAGTGCCGCTACGGAGCCGGCCCTCGGTGCCGCGAAGCCGGCTCGACAACGGACCCGGCGACTTGCCGGGAGGGCGGCCCGGAAGGCCGTCGCATAGTTCGGGGCCGGCTTCCGGCGGGGCGTGGCCGCGGTTCTGGCCGGGGCGGTCCTTGCCGCGGCGGTCCTTGCCGCGGCGGTCCTGGCCGCGGCGGTCCTGGCCGCGGCGGTCCTGGCCGCGGCGGTCCTGGCCGCGGCGGTCCATGGAACCGGCCCGGGCCCGGCTTCTTGTCAGATTTGCGTGGCGCGAACGGTGGCCAACGAATGATGCGCGACTGGGCCGCCCCGACGCATCTTCATCCGTTCCGGCCGGATATCAATTCACCGTGCAGGGGGTGACCTGCATGCTCATGCACGCCGCAGGCGTAGTTCGACACGAGCGCCTGCCTAACGTTCGTGGGGCGGGAATTTGGCAAGCACTGGCCCGCGGCGAGGCCACGCGGACGCGACCAACAGGGCCCGCCAGCTCCGTGCCGCCCAGGCGGGCGCCCACGCCCGCCGCGCCGCACGCCGCGCCGCGACCGCTGATCCGCCGGGCCCGCTGATCCGCCGGGCCCGAAGACCCGGCTGCGATGAACCGCCTAGTCGCGGTTGCCGAAGAGCCGGAGCATGAACAGGAACAGGTTGATGAAGTCCAGGTACAGGTGGAGCGCGCCGATCACGGCGGCCTTCTCCATCGACCCGGTCCGGGCGGCGAGATCGCCGGACTGGATCCGCTGGACGTCATACGCGGTGAGGGCCGTGAAGATCACGACGCCCACCACCGAGATCACCCAGGACAACATGCCGTTGTTCAGGAAGATGTTCAGCACGGACGCGACGACGATCCCGATCAGGCCCATGAACAGGATCCCGCCGAGACCGGCGAGCGAGCGCTTCGTGGTCGCGCCGTAGAGCGCGGCCGCGCCAAACATCGCCGAAGCTGACAGGAAGGCCGTGGCCACCGACGCGGTCGTGTAGGCGCTGACGATCAAGCCGATCGTGAGGCCGAGCGACGCGGCATACACGAAGAACAGTCCGAGCGCGAGCGTTGCGCTCATCCGGTTGATCAGGGCGCTGATCCCGAGCACCAGCCCGAGCTGCGCGATGATCAGGATGAAGAAGTTGCCGGCCGCGAAGTCGATGAGTTGCTGGTTCCCCTGGGCAACCGCGGCAACGCCGGCCGTGACCAGCAGGCCCACGAACATCCAGACGAAGGCCTGGGTGAGGAACGCCGTCTGCAATCGGGCGTCCGGTTTGACCCCGAGCGTCGACGGCGACGCGTACTGGCCGGGGAACTGGCTCTGGTTCATGGGTCCTCGATCTCCTTGATCGTTTCGATTACCACATCAAGCCGGCGTCGCGCGGATCCCACCGCTCGGCCAGCAACGTGACTTTGACTTCGTGTTCGACGACCGACTCCGTCTGCTCCTTGACCTGCGCGATCATCGACCCGGCGTACGGGCAGAAGGGCGTGGTCAGGATCATCTTGATCTCGGTCGAGTCGGGGCCAAGCAGGATCTGCTTGATCAACGCCAGCTCGACCACGTTCATGCCGATCTCGGGGTCCACCACGGCGCGAAGGGCGTCGAGGATGGCGAGCTCGGTGGCCCGCCGCTCGGGATCAAAGGCAGCCGGCTCGGCGACGGGGGCGGCGGTCGGTGTCTGGGTTTCTGTCGTCGTGTCGGTCATGAGGTCTCCGGGTGCGTCATATGAGCGTACCACCAGCCCGAATTCGCGCTGAAATTGCGCCGAAATTGCCCCAATGGCCGGCAAGCGCACTCCCTCGGCGCGCACCTGACGTTAACCGAGCGTCAGCGAGCCCCCTGCATCGGTCGGATCACGACGCCCTCAACCCGGTACTGCTCGGGGAGGATGGCCGCTTCCGCTTCGGTATACCCCGGGCCCGTCAACGAGCCATCGTCCTCGATGAAGTCGGCATAGCGCTCCGGGTGCGCGGCGGCGTACGTGAACGCGGCGGCCACCCCAACGACACGCAGCTCGGGGTGGTCCGTCAGGATCCGGGTCAGGTCATACCCGTTCGAGCGGAGCTCGAGCAGCTGGCGGACCGTGAGCCTGGAGTTGTAACAGAACGGCTCGCCGTTCATGACCAGTGGGTCCTGCTGCACCCATTTGATCGTCAAGTCAGCCGCCCTTGTAGATGAACTGGAGGAACGCGTTCTTCTTGCGTGCGTCCCCGGCCAGGCGGCGGTGCCAGCGATACACCTCGATCGCCGCGTCCAGCGCGGCCGATGCAGCGGGCAGCTCGCCGGGCGCGAGGACGCTCGGCACGGCCGCGCGCAGGCCCTCGCAGAGGGCGACGAGATCGTCCATCGGGATCTTCTTGCGCCGGTACACGATCGTCGTCCAGTCGGCGTACTCGCTCGTCGGCGACGTGTCACCGGACGCCAGCGCCAGCGCCACGCGCTCGGCGAGGAGGGCCGCCCCATGGAGCAGGTGCCGCTGGGCCGCCTCGTCGTGCCGCTCGCGGATCGAGGGATCGCGGTCCATCGCGACGGCCAGGGCCCGTGCGGCAAGCCTGGGCGCATTCGACTGGATGCGCGCCGCGGCCGCGGGCAGTCCTGCGGTCAGGTCGCGGGGTGGCAGGCCGAGACTCGGGTGGCTCACGATGGCTGAGTCTAGCGTGGCGCCACGGGCGACGCCACGACGACGCCACGAGTGCCGACCGCGCCGTGACGGGCGACCGCGCCCTGACAACCGCGCCCGCTAGGATGGCTCGGTGACGCAGCCGCCACCCAACCCGCCGACCACGGCTTCGGGCGCCCAGGCGCCGGGCGAGCGGCGCCTCCCCCACCCGCCCTCGGACCGCTACCGGACGCCGGAGGTGGAGCTTCCGAACGCCGACGACGCCGCGTCGGCCACGCGAGCCGTGACGTGGGGCATCGCGACCGCGGTCGTCGGCGCCGTCGTCACGACCGTCCTCGGCGGCGTGCTCGCCATTTCGGCCGGCCTGCTGGTCGTCGCGGCGGCTACCGGCTGGGGCATTGCGATGGGCCTCCGGATCGGCGGACGATCCCATCTCGATCGGCGGCGACGCGTGCGGCTCGCGCTCGGACTGGCAACCGGAGCGGTGATCGTCGGCCAGCTCGGCCTATGGCTGTTCGCCCGGGCTGAAGGTGGCGTCCTGGGACCGGTGGACTACCTCGCGGAGACGTTTGGGCTGCTCATTCCGGCCCAGCTTGCGATTGCCTGGATCGCGGCGGCAGCTACAGCCCGATGAGCCAGGACCCGCACATCGAGGACGTCCGGTTCCGCCGGCCGGTGGACGACGACCACAGCCGCCTGAGCCGTCACGTCGACGATTGGTGGGGCGGACGGCGGATGCGCCACCTCCTGCCACGGTTCTGGCTCCAGCACTTCACCGGCACGTCGTGGATCGCCGAGGATGCGCAGGGCCAGGTGGTCGGGTTCCTCGTCGGGTTCGTCAGCCCGGACCATCCGGACCAGGCCTACATCCACATGGTCGCCGCGAGCCCGAACCTGCGGAAGCAGGGACTTGGTCGGGCCCTCTACGAGCGGTTCTTCGACGACGTACGGGCACGCGGCGTGCGGCGGGTCATGGCCATCACGTGGCCGGCCAATCACGTGTCGGTCGGATTCCATCGGGCGATGGGCTTCGTGCCCGATGCGGGTCCTGGAACCCAGCGCCTGTACGGGACGCCGGCGTTCGCCGACTACGACGGTGAAGGCGACGATCGGACGGTCTTCAGCCGGGAACTCTGACCGCGTCGGGCGTCAACTGCTCGTGCAGGAGCCGTCCAAATCGCGCCACCTGCTCCGGTTCCGGGACGGCCGCCAACCAGTTCACGAGGAGCGCCTCGCCCTCGGCGTAGACAAAGACGTACGTCCGCCAGAGCGAATGCTCGATGAACTCGAGACGCTTGGCCGCCTCCGGAGCCGTCAACCGCCCGATGTCCTGGAGGTACGTGGCGACCTCGTCGTGCGTCCAGCCGTCGGCGTGGCGGTGGATGGCCGCGTTGCCACGGATCGCCGAAAGCGCCTTGCGGTGTGCAGCGAGGGCGATGGACCGCTCCGCGGCCTCGCGTGCCGCGGTTGGGTCGCCGCCGATGGCGAGACCGGCGCGCTCGAAGAGCTCCACGAGCAGGTCGGGGTGATCGGCGGCGGGGACGGCGAACGAGCGCCCCAGGTTGGCGAGGCCTTCGCTGATCAGGCACTCCGGCGTGTTGATCAGGAGGATGGAGGCCTCCAGGCGACCCGCCCGGTCGACCAGGTCTGCCTCCTTCCAGGCGTGTTCGAGATGGTGACCGGGATACGCCTCGTGGGCCATCAGGTTGATGAGCTCAGGCGCCCGGTTCGGGAGGTCCGTGTTGAGGTCGACCCGCGACCGGCGACCCCCGTCGTACCAGTTGTAGGCCGACCATGGCTGGCCGGTCACGAGCGAAATCCGGAGGCTCTCCCCGTCGGGCAAGCCGAACAACGTGGCAGCGCGCGCTCGTAATCGCTCGGCGAGCCATGCGGCGACGAGTTCCAGGCGGTCGCGATCGATGACGAACTGCGCGTCCCATGCATCGATCCGTTCGGTCAGCGACCCACCCCCGGGCAGCAGCCCATCGAGTGCGGCCGCCGCCGCCTCGAACTCGGCGTCCGCCCGGCGCGGCGGCGCGTAGGCGAAGCACCGCTCGACATACTCGAGGTACGGCAGCGCTTCGCCGACCAGCCCGGCCGCCTGTGTCTCGAGCGCCACCAGCTGCGCATCGAGCCACGCACGACGATCGCGCGCCTCCACCTCGGCCGGCAGGCGCGCCCGCAGCTCGGCCGCGTCGTCGCGGAGGCACGCCAC
This sequence comes from uncultured Chloroflexia bacterium, assembly GCA_963809045.1. Taxonomy (GTDB): domain Bacteria; phylum Chloroflexota; class Limnocylindria; order Limnocylindrales; family CSP1-4; genus SPCO01. The sequence goes on along the minus strand of CAWEHW010000004.1, from coordinate 297,998 downwards.
GGGCCTCGGCTGTTCCATGTCGACCTGGGCCTTGAGGTCGGCCGGGCCGAAGTACCCATCGACGAGACCCGGGATCCTCTGGTCGAGGCGGAGGCCCAGAAGCAGGTAGTCGCGCGCGATCGGATCGGGCGCAGGGACGGTTCGGGTGCCGCCCACGGCCGGGACGGGCGAACCGGGCGTCGGTGCGCTTGAGATGGCCGTCACCGCTTCATCCGGTCGGGACGGGGCGCGCGGGGGGCCTGGTGATCGAGATGCTCCTCTGCCCTGCGGCGCGCGTCGGCGAGGCGCTCGGTCAGGCCCGGGTCAGGCGGCAGGCCGGCGCGGTCCGGCGCCCGGTCGACGGGTCGGTCGGCGGCCGCGGCACCGGCACCAGCACCGCCTCCGGCGCCCAGCCCGCCGGACTCGCCGACGAAGGGCATCTGCTGGCGCTCGATGGCGTCGAGGCTCATTCGCAGGGCGGCCGTCTTCTGCTCGGCGACCTCCCGGACATAGGTCGCCTCCTCGTCGGCCGTCATCGCCCGTCCACGGACGATCCCCTTGGGCTTCCCGACCATGAGCCACGCCAGGTGGTATCGGTCCATGCTCCCCCAGGCCGTCGCCAGCAGGTCGTCGGACCGCTGGAGCCACACCTGGAGACCGCCGAGCGACGGGTCCTCCTGGAGCCGGTCGCCTTCGTCGACCAGCTGGCGCGTCGCGCCGATCAGCTCGTCGCGGGTCACTCGGGTGTCTCGCCGCGGATCATCGCCTCGCGATCGGCCCGCGCACGCCGCGTCCACGGGCCGGGTACGCCGGTGCCGATGGCCTCACCCTCGAAGCGCGTCACCGGAAGGACGCCGGCCACGCTCGACGACAGGAACGCCTCCTCGGCAGCGGCGAGCTCGGATGGATCGAGTCTGGCCTCGACTGGCCGAAGCCCGACCCTCGCGCCCCACGCCAGCAGCCATGACCGGGTGGTGCCGGGGAGGATCGCGCAGTCGAGCGAAGGCGTGGCGAGCTCCACCACGTCGTCCGGAGCGCGGCGGACCATGAAGATGTTCGCCGACGTCCCTTCCGACAGGTAGCGGTCGATGGTCAGGAACAAGGCGTCGTCGGCTCCCGCGCGGCGAGCTTCCAGCCGGGCAAACACGTAGTCCGCGCGTGACACCGTCTTGAGCGTGGCCAGCGGGCTGGCGGGATCGCGACGCACGGCCGAGGCGATCAGGTGGAGGCCCCCGTCGAGATGACCGGCGGGTGTCGGCACGACCGGCCAGGCCTGGATCGCGATCGTGGGTCGCACCTGCTCGTCCGGGGGCAGGAGGCCGCGGCCCTGGAAGACGCCGCGCGACACCGTGATCCGCAGGGACACGTCACCGTCCGGCCCATCAAACCGGTCGGCCGCAAGGAGGTCCGCGATGCCGACGGTGAGTTGCCGCTCGATGTCGTCGGGCAGCGCGATGTCCAGCCCGACCGCGGACCGACGGAGGCGCGCGATGTGTTCGGCGAGCTCGGTCGGGTGGCCGCCCCGCGCCCGCAAGGTCTCGAAGATCCCGTCTCCGAGCATGAACCCGCGATCGAACGCGGACACGTGCACGCCGTCCGCCGGCAGCAGGCGACCATTCACCCAGACGTGCCCTGGCAAGCTCACCCGGCCTCCACCGCACCGATCGCGCCGAGCGGGCCGCTCGCCTTGACCACCGTTTCGTCCCACTCGGCGGCGGGTTCGCTCTTCCAGGTGATCCCGCCCCCGACGTGGAGCGTCAGCCGGCGCCCGTCGGCGACGAATGTCCGGATCAGGATCGAGCTCTGCATGGCCCCGTCCGGCCCGATCCAGCCGAGCATCCCGGTGTACGGCCCGCGACGAACGACTTCCAGGCGCTCGAGGATCTCCATCGCCCGGATCTTGGGAGCGCCGGTGATCGAGCCGCCAGGAAACGACGCCGCGAGCAGGTCGAATGCGTCGCGACCGTCGGCGAGGACACCCGTGACGGTCGAGACGAGGTGCTGCACGGCGGCGGTTCGCTCGAGCCGGCAGAGACGCGGCACCCGGACACTCCCCGGGCGACAGACACGGCCGAGGTCGTTGCGGAGCACGTCGACGATCATCACGTTCTCGGCCCGGTCCTTGTCGCTGCCGAGCAGCTCGCAGGCCAGTGCCCGGTCCTCCGCGCGGTCGCGTCCGCGCGGTCGGGTGCCCTTGATCGGATCGGTGCTCACGGCGCCGCCGGCGTCGACGGACAGGAACGGCTCGGGGGATGCCGACAGGATCGCGCGGGGTCGTCCGGTCAACTGGCCCGGCCCGAGGTCCAGGTAGGCCGAGAAGAGCGAGGGGTCGCCGGTGCGGAGACGCCGGTAGAGCGGCCACGGATCGCCGTCGAACGCCGTCTCGAGCCGCCGGGTCAGGTTGGCCTGGTAGATGTCACCGCGTGCGACGTGGTCGCGGACGCGTTCGACGCCCGCCTCGAAGGCCGTGCGATCGAGCCCGGAACGGAACACCATCGCTTCCCGTCCTGAGTCTGACGCCGTCGATCCGACGTCAGCCGTTCGCCGGGCGGGCAAGGTCAGCCGGGCATGGACATCGTCGAGCCGTGCCGCCAGGCGACGGCCGTCGCCGTCGAGCGCTCGACCCCCGAGCCAGGCATGCCCGGTCCGTCGATCCCACGCCACGACCCAGTCGTGGAGGGCCAGCCGGAGTGGCGGCAGGTCCTGGTCCGCCGGGGCGATGGCCGGCAGCCGCTCGAAGATCGCGCCGAGGTCGTACCCGAGGAACCCGACGAGACCACCGAGGAACGGCGGCGCGTCGGCCGGCACGATCGGGGTGCGGTCGAGACGGGCAACCAGGTGTCGTGCGACGGCGAAGGGGTCCGGACCGGCCGCGGGCGACTCGAGAACCGCGACCGGATCGGCGGTCAGATAGGTCCATCGCGCGTTGCGGCCCGGTCGAGCGCTTTCGAGGAGCGCCAGGCCGGGCAGGTCGCGGAACGCCTCGGCGGCATCGATGGCACGAGTCGCCGCGATCCGGTCAGGGAGCCGTCGGAGGCGAAGCGGGGCGCCGGAGCGGGAGGTAGGGATCACCCGCCGATGATACGGCGGGCTACGATCGGGTCATGCGAGTCCGCCCGGCGACCCCCGCGGATATCCCGGCAATGGCCGCCATCCTCGATGCCAGCAACGAGCCCATCGGCTGGCCGGACGTCCCCGGCTGGCCATACCTGGAGCACCTGGTGCAGCGCGCGACGACCACGGTGGCGATGGGCCGGGATGGCAGCGTCGTCGGCTTCGGTGCAGCGATCGAAGCCGGGGTCGACGAACACCCGGCGCGATGGCTGACCGACCTGTTCGTCCACCCGGAACGCCGGGAGGCAGGTGCCGGTCGCGCGATTCTCGACCAGCTCCTCGACGGGGCGCCCGACCGGATGACCGCCAGCACGGGCGACCGCCGCGCGCTCAGCCTGTACATCCGGGCCGGGATGCGACCGTGGTGGCCCACGGTCGACGGTCTGGTCGGCCGCTCGTCGTCAACCCGCGGCGACGGGCACCGGCTTCTCGATCGGGACGCCGATCAGGCTGCCGTATTCGGTCCAGCTGCCGTCGTAGTTGCGGACGCGGTTGTAGCCGAGCAACTCGTGGAGCACGAACCAGCTGTGGCTGGAACGCTCGCCGATCCGGCAGTAGGCGATGACGTCCTTGTCGGGCGTGACCCCCTTGGCCTCGTACAGCGACGCGAGCTCCTCGGCGCTCTTGAACGTGCCGTCCTCGCGGACGGTCTGGGCCCACGGGATCGACGCGGCGCCCGGGATGTGACCGGCTCGTTGGGCGGTTTCGCTCATGCCCGGGGGCGCGATGATCTCGCCGTTGAACTCGGCCGGGCTCCGGACGTCAACGAGCGCGAGGCTCGTGTCGCCAAGACGCGGCAGGATGTCGTCGCGGAAGGCCCTGAGGCTGAAGTCGGCCTCCGGCAGCAGGTAGCCGGTCGCTCCGTACGACGGAACGTCGACGTCGAGCTTGAGGCCGTTGTCGAGCCAGTACTTGCGCCCTCCGTTGATGATCCGCACGTCCTTGTGGCCGTACAGCTTGAGCTGCCAGTACGCCCAGGCGGCAAACCAGTTGTTGTTGTCGCCGTAGAGCGCGATGGTGGTGTCCGGTCCGATCCCCGAGTCCGACAGGAGCTTCGAGAAGTCCTCGCGGGACGAGATGTCGCGCCGGATACCGTCCGACAGCTGGCTGGTCCAGTTCCAGCCAACCGCTCCGGGGATATGACTCTGCTCGTAGGCGGTCGTGTCGACGTCGACTTCGACGAAGCGGACCTTCGGGTCATCGAGATGCTGCAGGGCCCAGTCACTGTCGACGAGGACGTTTTCCCTCGCATAACCGGTGGTGCTCATGTTCGGGGTCCCTCCTGTGGATTCCTGATCACCTGGTGGACGGGATAGGGTTCGCGGCTCCGTGCTCAGTCGCCGGACGACGGTCGGTCGCGCCGGCTGAACTCGGTCAGCCGCTCGGTACAGGACCCAGCCGCCCGTTTGGCCTGACGGACGATCCAGGGATCGACCCGGCTCGAGTCCTCGATCGTGACGGCGGCACCATACCGCCCGTCCTCGAGCACGATCCCCGAGGCGTTGCGGTAGTCGGCCATCCAGTTCGCCTGGAGCTGAAGGACGACGTCCGCCACGACGGACTGGCTGAACAGCCAATCGAGATACGTGGCGTTCAGGCGCTCGACGATGTCGGCCAGTCGAACCGGGTTGCCGCGCTCGATCCGTGCCAGCAGGTCGATTACCCGGACGGACGCGAAGGGATCGCCGGTCTCAGCGATGGTCGGCGGGTGGATCTGTGGGTCCGGAAGACCCGCCGGCGCCGGACGCAACGGTGGAAGACCGATGGCGGGGACGGAGGCATCGATCACAGGGTCGGTCATCTCCGACTTGGTCAGTGGGGATTACCTCAAGCCTACCACCAGCCGCCCAGGGACACCACCGTCGCGGCGGCGACCTCGGGTTGCGAACGAACCTTCATCGACTGGATCACACGCTCGCAACCCTTGTCGGGCATGCTTCGGTCGCCGGATCATGCGTCCGGCCCCGATCCGAGGGATCGGGCATCCGTCAGCGCGACGCGAGCACGATGCCAACGATGGACCACGATCCGATCCCGACCGAACCGACCACCGATGCCCGGCCACCCGACGCGAACTCGTTCGCCAACGGACCCTCCCAGGCCTGGCGATCTCCGGCGGCCGGTCGTGGAGGCGGGCTGGCAATCCGTCGATTGGCCACGGGCCTGGCGCTCGTGTTGACGTTTGGTGTCGGGATCGGGGTCGGTCGCTTCGCGTCGCCCGCGGTGGGCGTCAGCGACGGGTCGACTCCGAGCCCGACCGATCCCGCCACGGGCGACGCCTTCGACCTGATCCGTGACGCCTGGGGGATCCTCCACGACGACTACGTCGGCGCCGAGGAGCTCGATGACACGGCGCTCGCCTATGCCGCGATCGAAGGACTCACGGATGCCGTGGGCGACACAGGACACACCTCCTTCCTGACCCCGGATGAGCTCGCGGAGCGCGCCGAGGAGCTGTCCGGCTCCTATGTCGGCATCGGCGTCCGGATCGACGCGGCGGAGGACGGGCGCCCGTTGATCGTCGGTGTCTTTCGCGGCAGTCCGGCCGAAGCTGCCGACCTGCGCCCGGGCGACATCTTCGTCGCGGTCGATGGTCAGCCCACGGTGGACCGGGACCTGGACGAGATCGCATCCGCGATCCGCGGCGAGGCCGGAACGAGCGTGCAGGTCACCATCCAGCGTGGCGTGGACGGCCCCGAGTTGACGGTCGACATCGAACGCGCCGAGGTGGCCGTCGAAACGGTGTCCTGGGCGATGGTCCCCGGACTCCAGGACGGCGATGCTCCGCCTCGAGCAGTTCTCGAAGGGCGCGGCGGATGACCTGAAGGCCGCACTCCAGGAGATCCGGGCCGCAGGGGCCGACCGCGTGATCCTCGACCTCCGCGGGAACCCGGGTGGCTTCGTCACCGAGGCAATCGGCGTGGCGAGCCAGTTCCTGGCAAGTGGCACGGTCTATGTCGAGCGCAACGCGAAGGGCGACGAGACGACGCATCCCGTGACCGACGGCGGTGTCGCAACGGACGTACCCCTGGTCGTGCTCATCGACCGGTCCACGGCGAGCTCGGCCGAGATCGTGTCGGGCGCCCTCCAGGACGCCGGGCGAGGCCAGCTGATCGGCGAGACGACCTTCGGCACCGGCACGGTCCTCGGAGAGTTCCCGCTCGCCGACGGGTCGGCGCTCCGGGTCGGGACGACCGAGTGGCTGACGCCAAATGGACGCCGCATCTGGCACGAGGGGATCGTGCCCGACGTCGTGGTCGAGCGCGCGGACGATGTCCGGCCGCTCATCCCGGACGACCTTCGAACGATGACGCCGGCCCAGGCCGGCGAGCTGACCGATCCCCAGCTTGCACGGGCCCTCACCGCGGTGGCTTCGGCCACGATCCCCGCTAGCTGAGCGAGCGCCAGGTCCAGGTCATCTCGGCGATCAACGGCTGTCCCGGTTCGACGATCGTCGCCCCCATGTTGAGCGCGTTCGGCGGCGCGGTCTGCGGTTCGACGCAGAGCGCCTCGGTCGGAACCGTATAGACGACCCAATCGGGGCAGTCGGACTCGATGGTCAGCTCGAGGAAGCCCGGCCACCGCAGGACGGGAGACCGGAGCACGTCGGTGAAACAGTCGTCCCACGGACCGGGCGGGGGCGGGACGAGCAGGTCGCCCGTGGTGATCCCGTCGTCGTCGCGGCGGTACATCGCGCCGGCATCGAACTCGAGCTCGAGCTCGCCCGGCTCCGCGCCGGTCATGGGCTCGCCGCTGGAAGCCGGCCCCGGCCGGCGCCGGAACCACGGATGCCACCCGACCGAGGCGGGCATCGGCTCGTCCGCGTGCAGCTCGAGGCGGCTGGTGAATCGCCCGGCCCCCAGGTCGAACCACTGGACGGCTCGACCCCCAAACGGCCAGTCCGGCCCGAGCTCCGTCGTGATCGTCCGGTCGTCGAGGCGCTCCCACGGGCGGTCCAGGACCGTGCCGTGAATCGCGTGCGGTGGCAGCTTCATCGGAAGGTCCCGGCGTCGCCCGCCGAACTCGAACCAGCCGTTCCGGACTCTCCCGGCGTAGGGGACCATCGGGAACGAACCCCACGCGATCGGGCTCGCGCCCTCGGTCACCAGGAGCTCGCGGCCCGCCACGACGAATGACGCAAGCCGTCCCCCGGCCTCGAGGTCCACCACGACCTCGACCCCATCCGCGCTCAGGGTGAGGAGGCGGGGCCCGGGCTCTGACGCCGTCGGGTCGGGGTCACCCGGCATGCGCACCGAGATCGTGCCGCCGCCGGCGGCCGCGACGGATCGGAGCGGTGTGCCCTTGGCGACGAGCTCATTGGCCGGCGGCGTCGTCCGGAAGATCTGCTGTTCGATGCCGGCGACGATGCCGCCGATGACGTGGCCGACCGGCCGTCGCTTCTTCGCCATCAAGCGGCCACCGCAGGGACGGGTTCGGACGGGGCGCCGGGCCCTGCCCGCCGGATGCCCAGCGCCGCGAACCCGGCGATGATCGCGATCCAGCCCGCGGCCACGAACGCGGCCGCGTAATCGCCCACGCTCTCCCGCACGACCCCGGCAACCCAGGCGGCGATCGCCGCGCCAAGCATGTGCGCGGCAAAGATCCAGCCGTAGACGACGCCGACGTTCTGCCGCCCGAACCGATCCGCGACGAGGGCCACGGTCGGTGGCACGGTCGCGATGTAGTCGAGGCCAAACAGGATCGCGAAGATGGCGATGGTCATCGTGTCGTGGATGAGGGGCAGGAACAGCAGGCTGGCGCCGCGGAAGGTGTAGTAGACGAGGAGGAGGCGGCGGGGATCCCAGCGATCCGTCAGCCACCCGCTGGCGATCGTGCCGATGAAGTTGAAGACCCCCATGACCGCGAGCGCCGTGCCGGCGGCAACCTGGGTGAAGCCGTGGTCGACCGCGTGCGGGATGAAGTGCTGGCCCACGAGGCCGTTCGAGGTCGCGCCGCACACGAAGAAGGTCCCTGCGAGGAACCAGAAGTCGGACGTCCGGATGGCCCGGCGCATGACCCCACGATCCGACGCCTGGACTGGCGCAATCTCACCCTCGGACACGCCGAGCGGGCGGACGCCCACGTGGGCCGGGTCATCACGGATCCAGAGCAGGACCGGCAGGATCAGGACCAGGGTGAGGATGCCGAGCAGGCTTGCGCCCGTGCGCCAGCCGGCCACGACCGCCACGGTCGTCAACAGCGGGAAGAAGATCAGCTGCCCGGTGCTGGTGCTGGCCCCGAGGATCCCGGTGACGAGACCACGCCGACGGTGGAACCAGCGCGTCGCGACGGTCGGGGCGAGCACGGAGGCAACGAGCCCCGTTCCGAACCCGGACAGGAGGCCGAACAACAGGGTCAGTTGCCAGATTTCGCGCACGAAGCTCGACGCGATCGAGGCAACGCTCGTGATCAGCAGGCTCGCCAGGACGACGTTCTTGACACCGATCCGGCCCATGAGCCAGCCGCTCACCGGACCGGCCAGACCGAACACCACGAAGCCGACCGCCGCCGCGAAGGAGACGGAGGCGGTGCTCCATCCCGGTTCCTGCGTCATCGACAGCAGGAACGCTCCCGGCGCGGCTCGCACGCCTGAAACGACGATCACCACGATCGCGGTGACCGCGACGACCACCCAGCCGTAGAAGATCGTTCGGCGCATCGGCGGAGCGTATCCGACGCGCCCGCGACACGCGGGTCGGAACGCCGTGTCCTGGCGGCGACCGCCTAGAGGAGCTCTCCGTGGGCCGACGCGGTTGGCTCGCCCTCGCGGGGTCGGGGTTCCTCACCGGGACCGTATGCGGGCTTGGTCGTCACCTCGCCGGGCTCGAGCACCCGTAGCGCGGGCCCGGCGGAGCCCTCGATGGCGCCCACGCCGAACGGCACCCACTTCGACGGGTCCTGGAGACGGTGGGCTTCTGTGTTGCCGCGGGTGTGGACCTCGCTGAAGCCTTTCGGCTCGATCCACATCCGCTCGCCTTCGAGCAGGCCGAGGACGCCGGACTGGCCTGGCTCCGAGCGCTGGTGCTGGCAGTACGCGCACGCCGATTCGTCGTGGCGGTCGTAGGTCGGCGGCTCCTCGTACGTGGTGATGTAGCCCTCGTAGTTGCGGAGCACGATCTTGTGGTCGGAGTAGCTGATCAGGTAGTTCGGCATCACCGGGATCTTGCCGCCACCGCCGGGCGCATCGATCACGTAGGTCGGGACGGCGTAGCCCGACGTGTGGCCGCGCAGGCCCTCCATGATCTCGAGCCCCTTGCCCACCGGCGTCCGGAAGTGGCCGGAACCCTCGACCAGGTCGCACTGGTAGAGGTAGTAGGGACGGATCCGGTTGGCCACCAGCTTGTGGACGAGCGCCCGCTGGATGTGCACGCAGTCGTTGACACCCGCGAGGAGGACGCTCTGGTTGCCCACCGGCAGGCCGGCCCTGGTGAGCTTGTCGACCGCCCGGCTGACCTCGGGCGTGATCTCGTTCGGGTGGTTGAAATGGAGGTTGATCCAGAGCGGGTGGTACTTCTCCAGCACCTCGCACAGCTCGTCGTCGATCCGTTGGGGCAGGAACACCGGCACGCGGGAGCCGATCCGGATGATCTCGATGTGCGGGATCTCCCGAAGCCCACGGAGGATCTTCTCGAACAGCTTCGGCGCAAGCGTCAGGCCGTCCCCGCCGGAGATCAGGACGTCACGGACCTGCGGCGTCCGACGGAGGTACTCGAGCTGGGCCTCGTGATCCCGGCTGTTGAAGTTCTGGGTCGGGTCGCCGACGATCCGTGACCGGGTGCAGTAGCGGCAGTAGCTCGCGCACTGCGTGGTCACCAGCATCAGGACACGGTCCGGGTAGCGATGGACGAGACCCGGAACCGGCGAATGACGGTCCTCCGCGAGCGAGTCCTCCATCATGGCCGTGAAGGCCTGCTGCTCACGGCCGAGGGGAATGACCTGCTTGCGGATCGGGTCGTCGGGGTTCTTCGGATCGATCAGGCTGATGAAGTACGGCGTGATGTCGACGCGGAACTTGTCAGGGGCCGACAGCCCCTCGCGCTCGTCGTCCGTGAGCTCGAGGATCTTCTCGATCTCCTCGAGATCGTTGACCCGGTGGCTGAGCTGCCAACGCCAGTCGTTCCATTGCGCGTCCGGGACATCCTCGAAGATCGGGGCCCGGCGACTGACTGCGGGCGTGCCATCGGCCGCGAGCGCCCGCGCCGGGTCGGCGAGGTTCACGAATGGCGTCTCGGCTGCAGCCCGGGCAGCGGCCTGGTGTGCGACCGCGGTCCTGATCTCCTGGGCATCCACGCTAGGGGTGGCCTCCGGAATACGCGACAAGCCTGCATAAACTGTATGCACTCTGCATGTCGCGGCATGATAGAGCCACGGCGTGACGGGCGTCCAGTAGGCCGAAGGTCCTCGGTCTTCTCGCGACCGACCGGTTCGTTGCGGGTTGGGAGTCGCCGGAATCCGTGCCTGGTGACAGTGCCACGGGAATTTGTCACGGCCGCGGATGCGGGGATGGCTTCGGAGCAGCGGGCCTGGCCGGACCGACTCGCCAAACGTGCGTGCCTGGACTCTTAGGCAGAGAACGAGCGCCGGGACCGGTCAAATCTGCGCCGTCGTAGCAACCGGCGCCGTCCCCACGCTCGAGGCTCGGATCGGGGCGCGGGACGTCTTGCCTAACGGTCCACGGGCGCAGGTCTGTCAACGTTGACAAGCGTCATAGCGGCCCGAGACCGTCGCACTGGACCGGGCGCCGCGATCGGACCTCGAGCCCGGGCCAGCCAGACCTGGCAGCCAGCGGGCGCGGCTACTCCCCGATCACTGCCCAGAGGAAGCCCATCATGATGAAGAAGCCCGAGAAGAGGGCGATCAGCCCGATCCCGCCGTAGGGCGAGTTCGCCCCGGTGTGCGGTACGAGCTGGAGCCCGATCCCGAAGACCACGGCCCAGGCGATGAACAGGAACGCGAACAGGAATTTCGCGTTCGGGTTGGTGATCTTGCGGACCCAGTTGCTGCCGCCCTCCGCGGTCATCGCCGATCGCTGGATGATGTAGATCATCAGGATCACGATGCCCGCAGAGATCCCGAACGGGATCGGCTGCTGGAAGGCGATCAGGAACAGCTGCACGACCGGATGCTAGCAGCCCCGAATGCCCGGCGTCGGTAGGATGGGCTGGCCGTCATGAACCCTTTTGATCGACTTGGCCGGTTCGTCGTGCGCCGCGCGTGGTGGGTCATCGGGGCATGGCTGGCCATCCTGCTGGTCGCCATTCCCATCGCCCCGCAGGTGCCGGGCCAGCTGAGCGCCGGCGGCTTCATCCTCGACGACCTCGAATCGGCCAGGGCCAAGACGCTGCTCGAGTCGGAGCTCGGCGTCCCGCCGTCAGCACTCGTGGTCGTGCTGAGCAGCCCGACGCTCGAGGCGGGCACGCCGGCGTTCGAAGCGGCAGCCGCCGAAGCCATCCGTGATGTCGCGAGCGCCCCGCACGTCGCACGCGTGGTCACGCACCTGATCGCACCCCGGCAGGTCTCGGCCGATCGCCACACGGCCTACGACATCGTGTTCCTCGACCTGCCGGCCGACGCCTCGCCCGAGGCTCTACCCATCCTTCGCGACCGGCTCCGCGACGTCCCCGGCCTGGAGGTCGAGCTGGCCGGCGGCCCGGCGTTCTACGGCGACGTCCAGACGGTGTCGGAGGCGGACCTCCAGCGATCCGAGCTCATCTCGCTGCCGCTGGCGGCGCTGACGCTCCTGGTCGTCTTCGGCTCGGTCGTGGCGGCCGGGGTTCCGCTCATCGTCGGTGGCGCGGCGGTGATCGTCGCCCTCGCCTGCATTTTCGTCGTCGCGTCGGTTACGCCGATGAGCATCTTCGTGCTCAACCTCGCGACCCTCCTCGGTCTAGGGCTTGGCGTCGACTACTCCCTGCTGTTGACCAGCCGCTTCCGCGAGGAGCTGGCGCTGCGACCCGACCATCCCGACCGCGTCGCGGAGGCGGTGCACGCGACGGTCGCGACCGCCGGCCGTGCGGTCTTCTTCAGCGGGTTGACCGTCCTCCTGGGTCTGCTCGGCCTCGTGCTCTTCGAATTCATGATCCTGCGGTCGGTGGGGATCGCCGGGGCGATCGTCGTCGGCCTCGCGGTGGCGTCCGCGCTCACGTTGCTCCCGGCGGTCCTCGCGATCGTCGGGACGCGGATCGACCGGCTTGCCGTCAGGCGGGTGTCCGCCCGGCCGTCGAGCGAAGGTGCCTGGTCGCGCCTTGCCCGCGCGGTGATGCGCCGGCCAGTCACGGTCCTCATCCCCACGCTGGCGGTGATCCTGCTGCTCGGGTCACCGTTCCTCCACGTTCGATTCAACGCGCCTGACTCGTCGATCCTGCCGCCGTCGGTGCCATCTCGCGCGGCCTTCGATCGCCTGCAGGCGGAGTTCGGGGAGGGTGAGTTCGCACCGATCGTGATCGCGATCCGCACCGACGGGCCGGCGACAAGCCCGATCCAACCTCGCGGCCCTGTACGACTACTCGCGCCGGCTCGCCGCCGATCCGCGAGTCGCTCGTGTCGAAAGCCTGGTCGACCTCGATCCCCGCCTTGCGTTGGAGCAGTACCAGCTCCTCTATGGCAACCCAGGCGGGCCACCCGACCGCTACACCCTGGTGACGCTGGCGGCGACCACGCGAGGCGACCTGACCGCGTTCACGCTCTACACCCCGTACGGCCCGAACCGCGAGGAGGGCAAGGCGCTGGTGGCCGACCTTCGTGACCCGGGCGGTTCGCTCGCGCCGCCGGCCGGGGCGAGCGTCCTCGTCGGCGGCGGAGCGGCCGATGTCGCGGATGTCGTCGACCGGGTCCGCGCCGATTTCCCGAGGACGGCGGTCTTCATCGTGATCTCGACGTATCTCGTGCTGTTCGTCCTGCTGCGGTCGGTCATCCTGCCGGCCAAGGCCCTGGTCATGAACACGCTGTCGATCGTGGCCAGCTTCGGGGCCATGGTCTGGATCTTCCAGGACGGCAACCTGTCGGCCATCCTGGGCTTCCAGCCGGTTGGGTTCGTCGAGACCACGCAGCCCGTGATCCTGTTCTGCGTGCTGTTCGGCCTGTCCATGGACTACGAGGTGTTCATCCTCACCAGGACCAAGGAGGTCTGGGACAAGACGAAGGACAACGTCGAGGCCGTCGCCCGGGGCCTCGAACGGAGCGGGCGCATCGTGACCTCGGCGGCGCTCGTGGTGGTGGTCGTCGCCAGCTCCTTTGCCTTCGCCGACATCGTCCTGATCAAGGCGCTCGGGATCGGCATGGCCATCGCCATTGCCCTGGATGCGACCGTGATCCGGGCCTTGCTGGTGCCGGCGACCATGCGGCTCCTGGGCCGGTGGAACTGGTGGCTGCCGGCGTCGCTCGAGCGGCTCATGGCCGACCGGCTGCCGGCGCCCGCGTCCGAAGGGGAACCGGGCCGATGATCGGCGCTCGTCGACGGCTGATCGCCCTCGTCGTGGTCGCGGCGAGCTCCGTGGCCGCCTGCTCCGGCGGTCCGATCCTCGCCAACCCGACCGCCCCCCTGCCGTCGCGGCCGCCGGCGACGGTGCCGCCGCCGCTCATCGAGGACCCCATTCCGATCGACCTTCCACGCGACGACGGACCGCACGATCGCCTGACCGAATGGTGGTACTACACCGGCCACGTGCGGTCCGTCGACGGTGATCGATACGGCTTCGAATACGTGATCTTCCGCGCGGAGCGCGGGGCCTTCCCCACCTCGTGGGTCTCCCACCTCGCGATCACCGACGAGGGCGGTGACCGTTTCCTGTACGGCCAGCGACTCGAGGTCGGGCCCGGTGTCGACCGCTCGCCACGCGCCGCTGACGGGACACCGACCGGGTTCGACCTTGCGATCACCGGGTTCGATCCGACGGCGCCGTCGGCTGTCGTTCGCCCTTCCTGGACGATGATCGGGTCCGATGGCGAAGACCGGCTCACGGCGACGATGTCGTCGGACGAGGCGATCGGCGCCGGCTCGCCGGGAGGCCTCGGGCTGGACCTCCGCCTGCAGACGACGAAACCCGCCGCGTTTCACGACGGCGATGGCTGGATCGACTTCGGGGCGGCCGGGGGCTCCTACTACTACTCGCGGACCTCGATGAGGGCGACGGGGACGCTCACGCTCGATGGTGAGGCGCTCGCCGTCGAGGGCACCGCGTGGTTCGACCACCAATGGGGTGACTTCATCTCGGTCGGTGGCGGCGGCTGGGACTGGTTCGCCGTCAACCTCGACGACGGGACGGACCTGACGCTGTCGCTCGTCCGTGACACGGATGGCAGCTATCCGCTGGTCTACGGAACGCTGGTCGAGGCGGACGGTAGCACCCGCCACCTGGCCCGCGATGCATTCACGGTCACGGTCGACGCTACCTGGACCAGCCCGGCGACCGGCGCCGAATACCCGGCGGGCTGGACGATCGACATCCCGGCCGAGCAGCTCCGGATCGAGCTCAGACCGGCGGTGGCCGCCCAGGAGCTCGACACGCGGGCCACGACGGGTGTCGTCTACTGGGAAGGCTCCCAGGTCGTCCGCGCGATGCGCGGGGCGGCGGCGCTTGGTGGCGACGCGTACGTCGAGCTGACCGGATATGCGGCACTGCCCGGCACGCAGCCCTGAAAGCGTCCTTGTTGAGACACAGTCTCAACTGTGATAGGCTCCCGGTGTGGACACCAGCCCGATCGTCACGATCCTCGACCGCGCCGGATATCGCCTGACCGAGCCGCGCCGGCGTGTCGCGGCGCTGATCGCCAACCGGGACGCCCACTTCACCGCGGGCGACCTCCTCGCCGAAGCCCGATCGCGTCGACTCGGCGTCGGCCGGGCGACGGTCTTCCGGACGCTGGAAGTCCTCGAAGAGCTTGGAGCAGTGGAGCGTCTCGACCTGCCGTCCGGCGAGCACGCCTATGTCGTATGCCAACGGGCCCATCACCACCACGTGGTGTGTTCGCAATGCGGCCGAACCAGCGAGATCGACGACGCGGGCCTCCGGGTCGTCGTCGGCGAGATCGCCCGCCGGACCGGCTATCGGGTGGACGAACACCGGCTCGAGCTCTTCGGGCTCTGTCCCGCCTGTCTCGCGAGCCAGCCACGCCCCACGACGGCATCGGCGTGACGTGCCGCTGATCGCGATCCTGGTGTCCGCCGGCGCGTTCCTGTCGGCCTTCGCCGGCGGTGTCGTCGCCTTGCGCGCCATGCGCCACGTGGGGCTGATCATCGCGGTGGGAGCCGGAATCCGGATCGGGGCCGCGTTCTTCGACCTGATCCCCGAGGCGGCCGAGCTGGTTGGCGGCTCGTTGGACACGGTCATGTTGGCGACCGCGATCGGCTTCCTCGCGTTCTACGGGATCGAGAAGCTGACGGCCGTCCATGTCGGACACGAGGCCGCGGCCGAGCTCGACCACGGCGACGCGGCGCACCGGCACGTGGGCCTGATCGGGGCGAGCGGGATGAGCCTCCACAGCTTGCTGGATGGCGTGGCGCTCGCGGCCGGGCTGGCGGTCGGCGGCGGTCTGGGCCTGGTGATCGCGGTCGTCGTGATCGTGCATCGCTTCAGCGATGGCATCTCGGTCGTGAGCATGCTCCTGGCCAGCCGGACACCCGTCCGCGAGGCCTATCAGTGGGTCACGGTGGTGGCCGTGGCACCGGTGCTCGGGGTGCTCCTCGGGCTCGTCATCACCGTCCCGGACGATGTCCTCGGCGTGATGCTCGCGGTCTTTGCCGGGTTCTTCCTGTACGTCGGTGCCGCCGAGCTCCTGCCGGAGGCGCATCGCTCGGACCGGTCGAGGTGGGTCGTCATCGGCACGTTCGTCGGCGTCGTCGCGATCTACCTGTTCTCGGTCGCGGCGGGGGAGATCCACTAACCCAGGAACGCCTCGAGCTCCGCGGCGGTCGGCATGCCTTCGCGCGCGCCCGCGCGCGTCACCGCCAGGGACGCCGCCGCGACGGCACGCCGGGCGGCATCCAGCAGCGGCGAGCCCGCTGCGAGACCCGCTGCGAGCGCGCCGTTCAGCGTGTCGCCGGCCCCGACCGTGTCGACCGCTTCGACGGCCGGCGCTCGTAGGGGCGTCGTGCCGGTCGACTGGACGAGGAGGGCGCCATCCGCTCCCAGGCTGACGAGGATGGCGCGCTTCGGCGCGTGCCCTAGCACCGCGGCGGCGACCGGGCCCGCGGACGGTCGGTCGTCGCCGGCCAGGACCGCGAGCTCGCCGCGGTTGGGCGTCAGCACGTCGGCGAGCGCGAGGATCTTCGTCGACAGGTCGCCCGCGGGCGCCGGGTTGAGGATCGTCGTCGCACCGGCGCGCCGGCCGAGGCGAAGCGCCTCGCGCGTGACCGCCGTGGGGATCTCGTGCCCGACCAGGACGACGTCTTCCTCGCGAGGGCCGAGGATCTCCAGCGCGGACCGGACGTGCCCAACCGTCAGTGCCGCGTTGGCACCGCTGGCCACGGCGATGCTGTTCTCCCCGTCCTCGGCGACCTGGATCAGCGCCACCCCTGTGACCTCGCGTTCGAGCGTGACGAGGCCGCGAAGGTCGACCATCTCAGCAGCCAGCGCGGCCGTCGCTTCGTGCCCAAACGCGTCACCACCGACCGCTCCGACAAACGCCGTCGCGACGCCCAGCCTGGCCGCGGCGACGGCCTGGTTGCCACCCTTCCCGCCGTGATGGCGGGCAAACCGGCCGCCGATCACGGTCTCGCCCGGTCGGGGCAGCTCCGCGACGGTGACGACGAGGTCGATGTTGACCGACCCCACGACGATGACCCGACCAATCACCCGGGTGCGGGCATCCACATCGTCAGGACCCGGTGATGAATTCGCCGCCGTCGACGCCAATGACCTCGCCGTTGATGAAGTCCGTGCCGTCGCCGGAGAGCGCCAGGATCGCGTTGGCGACGTCCTGCGGGGTGGTCATCCGCCCGGTCGGGTTCCGCTTCGTGGCCGAGGCGATGATCATGTCGTGCTCGGGGATCTTCATGAGGGCTGGGGTCATGGTCACGCCGGCCCGGATCGTATTCGCCGTGATCCCCTTGCCGGACTGGGCGAGCTCCATCGCGAGCTGGCGGATGTGCGACTCGAGCGCAGCCTTGGCCGACGAGACGACGCCGTACGACGGGACGACGCGTGACGATCCCTCCGACGTCATCGCGTAGACCTTCGAACCCTGCTCGAGGAACCCGCCGCGATACAGATCCTGGACCCAGTAGACGAGGCTGTTGGCCATCACGTCCTGGGTCATCTCCATCTTCTTGCGGTCGACCGCGCCTTTCGGGTCGTCGCTCAGGAACGGGACGAGAGATCCGAACGCGAGCGAATGCATCACGACCCTGACATAGGGGTGGCGTCCCTCCGCCTCCGAGCGATCGAACCGCTCGCGCAGCGCTGCCAGGGCTGCCGCCCGCTTCTCGTCGTCGGCGGCGTTCATGTTGATGTAGAGCGCCTCCGACCCGGCCGCGGCGATCTCGGCCTTGACCTCTTCGACATGCGCCAGGGCTGCGCGGAAATCGAGGTGGATCCCGCAGATCCTGTAGCCGGCCTTCGCGAGCGTGATAGCCGTCGCCTGGCCCATCCCGGACGATCCGCCCAGGATCAGCGCCCAGCGCTCGCGTGCGTCGGTCATCGAGGTCGCCTCCACGGTCCGCCTGCCTGTCTGGCCAGTCCTCAGCCGAGTCTAGCAGCGGGTCCGGGACACCCCGGCGGGGTTCGTGCACGCCTGCACTCGAGCGTGGTGTAATGGCCGCGTCGCGACGCGAGTGCGTCGCCGCGGTCGCCGGGAGGCACCAGTGGCGGATCCGAAGCGAGACCTGTTGCGGCGAGTGCCGTTGTTCACCCAATGCAAGGCGGAGCCACTCGACCTGATCAGCCGGTTGGCCGACGAGGTCGACGTCGGGGACGGCTACACCCTGATGCGCCAGGGCGACATCGCTCGCGAGTTCTTCATGATCATCGAGGGCAACGTCCGGATCGAACGGAATGGCAAGACCCTCAGAACGCTAGGGCCCGGCGACTACCTCGGTGAAGTTGCGCTCCTCAGCGAGAGCCCGCGGACCGCGACTGCGGTGACCGAGGGGCCAACGAAGCTGATGGTCATCACCCACCAGGGCTTCAACTCCCTGATCGACGCTCACCCCGCGATCCGGGCGTCCATCTTCGAGGGCGTCGCGGTCTACCTTCGGAGCCTGGTCCCCGACTCCGCGGGCTGACTCAGACCACCCGGCGTTCGCGAAGGGCCGCGATCTCGAGCGCGGCGTAACCGATCTCCGCGAGGACTTCGTCGGTGTGCTCGCCGAGCGCCGGTGGCGGCGTCCTGATCGAGGCCGGCGTGGCCGACAGCCGGAACGGGATCCCGACTTGCCGGATCACGCCCCAGGCCGGGTGTGCCTGGTCGACGGTCATGCCCAGCGCGACGGCTGCGTCGGTCGCGAAGGCGTCGGCGATCGTGTTGATCGGTCCGCATGGGATGGAGGCCGCGGCGAGCCCTTCGAGCCATACGGCCGCCCTCCGCTCACGGAACCGGGCGACGAGGATGGTCCGCAGCGCCGATCGATGGATCACCCGGCTGCCGTTCGAGGCGAAGCGAGGGTCCGTGGCGAGCTCCGGGTGTTCGAGCACCTCGCAGAACCGCTGCCACTGTCGCTCTGAGCCCACGGCCACGGCGATCGGGTCATCTGCGGTCTGGAAGGTCTCGTACGGGACGATGTTGGGGTGCGCATTGCCCAGGCGTTCCGGTGACCGGCCTTCGACGAACGTGTTCTGGGCCTGATTGACCAGGCTGGCCAGGGTCGCACCGAACAACGAGATGTCGATCTTCTGACCGCGGACCCCGGCGACCGGCGCGTGCTGCTCTCGGTCCAGCAGCGCGGCCAGCACGGCAACCGCGCCGAGCATGCCGGTCACCACGTCGCTGATCGCCACGCCGACCTTGGTCGGTTGGCCACCGTCCGCCTCGGGGTCCCCGGTGATCGACATGAGCCCGCTCATGGCCTGGATCACGAAGTCATACCCGGGCTGTGCGCTGGCCGGCCCGTCCGGCCCGAAACCGGTGATCCCGAGGTGCACCAGACCCGGGTTGAGCCGCCGAAGGGTGTCGTCGTCGAACCCGAGGCGCCCGAATCCACCCGCGCGATGGTTCTCGATCAAGACGTCGGCGCGCCCGAGGAGCCGCCCAAGGACCGCGACACCATCCGATGTCTTGAGGTCCACCCGGATGCTCCGCTTGTTCCGGTTGATCGCCAGGTAGTAGGCCGCTGTCCGCGTGCCGTCCGCTTCCGACCCGACCCATGGCGGGCCCCAGCCGCGCGTGGCATCGCCTTCGGGAGGTTCCACCTTGACGACGTCGGCGCCGAGGTCGCCGAGGAGCATCGTGCAGTACGGCCCGGCCAGGACCGTCGAGCAGTCCACGACGCGAAGTCCGGCCAGCGGGCCGGCCGGCGATGGCTCAGGAACAGCGGCATCCGGGGTGGTTGATCGCGTCACCACCCCGGATGGTAGCCGCACCCCGGCGGCGGAATGTGATCAGGAGCCTTCGAACAGGGCCCCGGTAAAATCCTTGACGAGCCGGCCCTTGTCGGCGCTCAACGGCAGGTCGGGCATCTCGACCTCCTCGTCGATCGCGGGCACGATCCAGTCGATCTGCTCGCGGTTCACGACGACAGTTCCGACCCGGCGGCGCTCGCGACCGGCGATCGACGGAAATTCGATCCAGGCATCTGTCAGCGGCACCATGGCCGTCCGCCGACGGATCGCCTGCAACGGATCGGCGCCGGGCAGAGCGTGGAGGTAGCCGCGGAGGTGGTAAGGCCCGGCCTGGATCGCCACCGGATGGGAGCGCGTCCGGCGCCGCCGTTCCTGGTTGCCGCGCGGCCCGGCCGCATGCACCAGGACCAGCTCGTCGCGCCGAACGAGCACTTCCCTGACCTCGACGGCCCGTTGCTCCGACAGCCCTTCGACCAGCACGTCGACGAGGAGATACTCGTCGTGGTCGTTGAGCATGTCGGTGAGCCGGTCCGCTTCCATCCTGACCACGCCGGACAGGATGCAGTCCTCGCCGTAGGCCACGAACTCGATCTGCTGGGTCGGGCGGACATCAGGCCCGGGGCGATCGTCGATCGGTTCGGCGGTGGCGGCGGAGCGACCGAAGACGACGCGGAGGCGACGTCCGAAGCTTTCGATCATGGCTGGATGGTCCGCCCGGATCGGCCCGCTGTACAGCCGCCTACAAGTACCGGTGGCTCGGAGGTGGTGACCTTTGGCACCTGGGTTGTCGCCAGGGTCCCATTCGGGGCATGGCCCGAAAGTCAGCTCGCGGCTGCTCGCCGTGCTGGTTTGGTGACAAGACGCGCCGGCGCGGGAGCCTTGGGGAATTCCTTCGCCGTGGGCATGAGTTCCTGGACCCAGTCGATCTGGTCGCGGTTCACGATCACCGTATCGACCGGTGTCTCGCGCTGCTCGCCGCGGATCGTGTACTGGATGCGGGCGTCGGTCAGCGGCACCATCGTCTTTCGACGGCGAAGCGCGACGACGGGGTCGGCGCCCGGCAGGGCGTGGAAGAAACCCCGGACCTTGTAGGGGCCCATCTGGAGCGCGAGGTGTTGGGGCATGGTTCGGTGGCGTCGCAACTCGTCGCCGCGCGGGCCGGTGGCCTGCACCAGGATGATCTCGTCGCGCGCGACGGAGATCTCAGCGATCTCGATGGGCTCTCCGTCGTCGAACCGCTCGACCGTCACGTCAGCGAGGTCGTACTCATCATGGAGGTTCAGCATGTCGGTCAGCCGATCGGAGTCGAGGATCGTGTGGCCGGTCACGATGCAGTCTTCGCCGTAGGCGATGAAGGGCACGTGCTCGGGGCGGTCGCCAGGCTCGACGGCGGCTTCATCCGCTCGCGCGAAGCCGAATCGGAAGCGGCGCGGTATTCGATCGATCATGGACGCGAGCGTGCTACCAGCCCGGCTGGCTCGACATCGCCTGATAGTACGGGCCTGCGGTAGCATCCCGGGACCATGACGCGGGACCAAGCGGGTCACCGACCCACCCTGATGACCGTCCATGCCCACCCCGACGACGAATCGATCGGGACGGGCGGCACGATGGCCAAGGCTGTCGAAGCCGGGCATCGCGTCGTCCTCGTGACGTGCACGCGCGGGGAGATGGGCGAGATCGTCGTGCCCGACCTGGACACGCCCGAGAACCATCGACGGCTGGGCGAGCTGCGCGCCGCCGAGCTCGAGCGGGCCATGGCCCAGCTCGGGGTCACCGAGTGGGAGAACCTTGGCTTCCACGACTCGGACATGATGGGCCGGCCCGGCAACCACGATCCGCGGTCGTTCTGGCGCGCCGACCTGGACGAGGCCGCGGGACGCCTGGTCTGGCTGATCCGCCGATACCAGCCCGACGTCATCACGACCTACAACGACTTCGGCGGGTACGGCCATCCCGACCACATCCGGACACACGACGTGGCGGTCCGCGGCTTTGCGCGGGCCGGCGACCCGGCCTGGTATCCCGAGCAGCTCGCTCCGGATCACGGTGGGTCGGGGCCGTCGGTCGAGGACGGCGGCCTGGCCCCGTGGGCGCCCTCGAAGCTGTACGAGCAGGCGATCCCCGCCTCGGTCCGCGAGCGGATGGCGGCGGTCATGGCCGAGAACGGCCAGAAGAACCCATGGGCGC
Source organism: uncultured Chloroflexia bacterium (assembly GCA_963809045.1). Classification (GTDB taxonomy): domain Bacteria; phylum Chloroflexota; class Limnocylindria; order Limnocylindrales; family CSP1-4; genus SPCO01. The sequence continues at coordinate 276,222 of CAWEHW010000004.1, read as the reverse complement.
CGCCCGATGACGCCACGCCCGAACAGATCGTCGAGATGGAGGCCTACGCGGCGAAGATGCTCGTGCCGGACGAAGCGGTGACGACCTGGGTCGAGACATCCGGCGCGCCCCTCGAGGCGAAGTGGCGCGCGATGCACGAACACGTCACCCAGCTTGCCCACGACTTCCCGTTCTTTGCGATGGGGCTGGAGGGCTGGCGGGACGGCTGGGCCAGGGAGGCCTACATCCTGCGCGAGTCACGGGTCGAGACGGCCACACCGGAAACGGACCTGTTCGCCGGGATCACCTAGGAGGGTGGCGGTGGCGGCCGCGGTGGCCGCCCGACGACGCCAACCGCACGGGGCGTTCCCGCCACGCCGGCGCCCCCGCCCTCACCAGGGCAGGAGGCCCTTGGAGGCGGAATAGACCTGGCCCATGACGACCCTGCCGTCACCGGCGGGATCCAGGAAGTTTGGTTGGGCGCGGTCAAGGATGATGTGCGGTCGCATCCGTGCCTGGACCAGCTCAGCGCCGTCGAAGGTCAGCTCGAGGGTGATCCCCTCCATCGTCGGTTCCGACCAGGTCTGGTCGAACACGAAGTTGCCGAGCGCGTACCAGATCGGCTTGCCCTCGTAGACCTCCATCGCCGCCGCCCAATGGGCGTGGTTGCCGATCACCATGTCAGCGCCCGAGTCGACGATCATCCGCGCCAGCCGCTGCTGCGCGGCAAACGGCTTCGAGCGGTATTCGGTGCCCCAGTGCGGGAAGACGATGACCAGGTCGGCACCGGCATTCCGTGCCGCCTTGATGTCCGCGCGGACGATCGACGCCGTCAAGGGTGCGCTGCCCGTCTTGTCCGCCGTCGCGTGGTAGTAGCCCGCGATCGCGTCGTAGGCCAGAACGGCGACCGTCATGCCGCCCGCCTCCAGCATCGCGGGCTTGCGGGCGGCGGCAAGGTCCTTGCCCGCGCCGGACACGGCGATTTTCTGTTTCGTGATGTTCTCGATGGTCTGGATGAGGCCTGCCGCACCCGCGTCGCGGATGTGGTTGTTGGCGAGTGATACGTAGTCGATCCCGACGTCGGCGAGTCCTTCGATCAACCTCGGGTCCGCGGAGAAGACCGTGCCGCGCGTGTGGTAGCGATGGTTGTCCGGGGCAGGGTTCTCGAAGTTGGCGATAGCCAGGTCCGCCCCCTCGATGAGGTCCCGGACGACACCCGCGTGGCCCGTCCGCCGAACGCGCGGCAGCTCCCAGCCAAACGTCGAGCAGCAGTAGCGACTGGTGATATCGGCCGTGCCGCCATCGAACGGGAAGTCGGCGCCCTTGCCTTCGATGACCAGCGTCTTGTGCACGCCGCGGTCGAGCATGATGTCGCCGCCCGCGAACAGGGTCCAGGTTGCCTCAGGGTCGAACGCCTCCCCCTTCGTCCCGGCGGGGAACCTGGCGTTGAGCGGCCACGCCTCGAGATCGTCAACGCGCCCGACGCCGAACAGCGTCGTCCTGCCCCACGCGAGGGCCCGGACGGCAGGCGTGACGGCATCGGCCCGGATGAACGCGAGTCGCTTCCGGTTCGCGGCCAGGTCCCTGGTGAGCGATGCCGCGTTCGTTGCCAGGATCAGCCGGGTCGGATCGGCCGGTCGAGTCTCGCCGAGCTCGGCCAGGATGGCATCTGCTTCGGATCGGACGAGCTCGAGCGCCTCGTACCGGTCGCTCGTTCCGTCCAGCACGGCCCGGACCTCGGTCCAGCCCGTGGCCGACGCGGGTGCGCGGAAGTCCGTCACCGGGACGATCGCCACGTCCACGGTGGCCGGCGTCGGTGACGATGATGCGACGGCCGGCGCCGACGGGACCGCCGATGCACCGGACGTCGAGGGACCCCCCGAGGCGCCAGCCGCGTCCGTCGCCGGGCCCTGCGACGGTGTCAGCGGCGGGACCTGGTCGCGTGCGGTCGGCAATGGCACGGCCAGCACGATGAGCCCGGTCAGGACGACGGCGACGGCGAAGACGCCAAGTGCGGCCAGGAGCGGGCGCACGTTCACCTCGAGATTGTGCCAGAGGGTCTGAAGGCCGGATCGACGGTCACGGGAACGAGGAACGCCCCGTCCGGGCGGGCGGACGGGGCGTAGGAAAAAGCGGTCTGTGGCGGACCCGACCGGATTCGAACCGGCGATCTCCAGCGTGACAGGCTGGCATGTTGGGCCGCTACACCACGGGTCCAGTTGTGGCGATGGCGGAGCATACCAGAGGCGCCTCGGCTTGTCGCCCGAAGGAGGTGCCCAGGACGAGGTGGATCGCCGGCGCGGTCGTCAGCTGACCGCCGCCTTCAGCTGACCGCCTTCTTCACGAGCTCCGTGATCCGCTTCTCGTCGGCGGCGGTCAACTTGGTGATCGCCCACGAGGTCGGCCACATCGTCCCGTCATCGAGGTTCGCGTTCTCTTCGAAGCCGAACGTCGCATAGCGCGACTTGAACTTGACGGCGGGCGTGAAGAAGCAGACGAGCTTGCCGTCCTTGGCGTAGGCCGGCATGCCATACCAGGTCTTGGGGGCGAGGCTGGGCGCGGCGGCCTTGACGATGGCGTGGATCCGCTCGGCCAGGGCGCGATCCGCCGCAGGCATCTCGGCGATCTTCGCGAGGGCGGCGGCCTCGTCGTCGACCTTGCCGGCCTTTGCGCCACTGCGCCCGGCTGCCTTCATCTCACGGGCACGCTCCTGGATCGCGGCGCGCTCCTCAGCGGAGAAGACCTTGGACGTCTTGGTGCCGGCGCCGGAGCTCTTGGCCGTCTTCTGTGTGTCGGGCACGATTCTTCTCCCTTGCAGTGCTGGATCGGTGGCCACCCATGCTACGGACCGGTCCCGGATGTGGCTTCTCCGAAACTGCTGATCGGACGCGTTCGCCCTTCGTCGATGCAAACCGAATGCATCGAACACCCGCGGGGCGGTCGCGGGTGTCGCGGGCCGGTCGCGGGCCGGTTGGGGCGCGGCCGGCGCGTCCCCCCGCGACTGATGCATCCCATGGGCATCGCCGCGAGAACCACGCACGGACGGCTGGCCCGAGCTGGGCAACCGCTGACCGGATCCACGACGTCGCTCACCTATACTCGCGGCCCATGTCACTGATCGATCTGCGGAGCGATACCGTCACCAGGCCCACGCCACGGATGCGTCGGGCCATGGCCGACGCCGAGGTTGGCGACGATGTCTTCGGCGACGACCCGACCGTGATCGCGCTCGAGGAACGCGCGGCCGAGCTGCTCGGCAAGGAAGCCGGTCTCTTCGTGGCCTCGGGCACGATGGGCAACCTGGTCGCCCAGCTCGCGCACCTCAACCGGGGGCAGGAGACGATCGCCGGGCGCGAGCACCACGTCGTCCTCGACGAAGCTGCCGGGCATGCGGTCATCGTCGGCACCAGCATCCGCTCGCTCGAGGACCGCCCGGACGGGACCATGGATCCCGCGGCGATCGACGCAGCCTTCCGCGATCCTGACGATGCGCACGAGCCGATCAGCGGGCTCGTCACCATCGAGAACACGCATGCCCACTCGATGGGGCAGCCACTGACGCTCGAGTACACGCGCGAGGTCGCCGCCATCGCCCGCGCGCATGGCGTCCCGCTGCATATCGACGGCGCCCGGTTCTGGAACGCCGTCGTGGCGCTCGGCGTTCGCGCCACGGACCTTGCCGCGCCGGCCGACACCGTGACGTTCTGCCTCTCGAAGGGGCTGGCCTGTCCGGTCGGCTCGCTCGTGGTTGGTCCGCGCGATCTCATCTGGCGTGCGCGTCGCGCACGAAAGATGGTCGGCGGTGGCATGCGCCAGGTGGGAATCCTCGCCGCTGCGGGCCTGGTCGCCTTGTCCGACGGCCCGGATGGCACGATCGAACGCCTCGCCGAGGACCACGCCAACGCACGCAGGCTCGCGGAGGCGCTCAGCGAACTGGACGGGATCGGATCTGCCGGTGGGACGGCCCAGCCAGGCACCGGACCGCTCGATCCCGCCCGGGTCCGCACGAACTTCGTGCTGTTCAAGGTCGCGCGTGATCGCGCAGCGTTCCTCGACGCGCTCCGGGCACGCAACGTGCTGATGGTCGAATATCCCCACGGCCAGGTTCGTGCGGTGACGCACTACGGCATCACCGTGGATGACATCGAGACGACGATCGACGCCACGCGGGCGGCTCTTGCCGACACGAGCCCACAGCCCGTCGAGAGCGGGTCACTGGTCGCCAGCGCCTGATTCGGCGCGCTCCGGAGGTCCTTTGACGACCGAACCACTTGTCCCGCGTACCCTGCCACGACCGGCGCCCGCCGCCGATCGCGGGCCGCTTGACGACGCGCTCTACGACCTTGTCGAAGACCGGTTTGTCCGCCTCGTCCGGGACAACCCGGTGTTCGCGACGGCCATCGGCCTGCACGATGACGACGACGTGCTGGGCGACGGCAGCCGCGAGCAGGTGCTGACAGAGCTCGCGGATGAGCGCGCACACCTGACCGAGATCGAAGCCATCGACCCGGCCGGCCTGTCCACGACCGCCCGGTTCGAGCGCGACCTGGAGATCCATAACCTGCAGCGGACGATCTTCGATACCGACGTCCTCCGGATCTGGGAGCGTCGGTCGTTCGCGATCGACCATGTCGGGGACAGCCTGTTCCTGCTCTTCGCGCGTGACCACGCGCCTCTTGCCGAGCGTCTCACTGCGATCGCTGGACGGCTGGAAGCCGTCGGCACCTACCTCGAGGAGGCGAAGACCCGGGCAACCGTGCCCCAGGTGCGGCGCTGGCAGCAGATCGAGGTCGACTCGGCAGCCGACCTGCCCGTGTTCCTCGACGAGCTGGTGTCGGCGGGGGCCGGTGTCCTCGAGACCGTGGACCAGCGACGCCTCGAACGCGCCGCGCAGACCGCCAAGATCGCGATCGACCTGTACTCGAGCTGGGTCGAGGGCACGCTGGCAAACGGGACCGACGACTGGGCGATCGGCCGTGAGCGTCACGACGCGATGGTCGGGCTCCGGGCGTTCGATGGCCTCGACGCCGACGCGATCCTCGCACTTGGCTGGGAACGCCTCCACGAGGAGCTCGCCGGCCGGGCGGCGGCGGCGCGCGAGATCGATCCGGACGTCGAGGAATTGGTCGTCATCGACCGCGTCAAGTCCGATCACCCGACGACCTTCGACGAAGCGCTCGAGGCCTATCGCTCGTCGATGCTGCGGTCACGTCAGCACCTCATCGACCACGACCTGATCACCGTGCCCGAGGACGAGCGCATCGACGTGGTCGCGACGCCCGAGTACCTCCGGAAGGTCCTGCCGTTCGCGGCGTACTTCTCGCCGGCCGCCTTCGACGCCGACCCCAAGGGCATTTACGTCGTCACCCCCTCGGTCGACGGCGAACCCGATGCGGTGCGCGAGCACAACTACGCCTCGATCAGCAACACCAGCATCCACGAGGCCTATCCCGGCCATCACCTCCAGCTGGACACCGCGCGGCGGCACCCGTCGCTGACCCGCCTGCTCGCGGACGCACCCGAGTTCGTCGAGGGTTGGGGGATGTACTCGGAACTGATGATGCGCGAGCACGGGTTCGATGCCGACCCGCGCTTCCGGCTGATCATGCACACGGACGCGATCTGGCGGGCGTGCCGGATCATCCTCGACGTCCGGATGCACCGGGGCGAGATGTCGGTTGATGAAGCGACGGACTTCATCGTCGCGCACACGAACTTCGAGCGACCGAACGCGCACGCCGAGGCCCAGTGGTACACGTACCGCCCGACCTATCCCTTGTCGTACCTCCTGGGCCGGACGCTGCTCCTGGGTCTCCGTGCCGACGAGCAGCGCCGTCTTGGCGATGCCTTCAGCATCAAGGCCTTCCACGACACCCTGCTGCAGAACGGCTCGATCCCGATCAGCTTCCAGCGCCGCCTCCTCGCCGAACGCGCCTGACGCGATCGTGCACGTCATCCCGGCGATCGATCTCGAGGGTGGGCGGTCGCGCCTCGTGTACTGGCCGGGCGCGGCGGCCGGCATCGGCGCTCCCACGGATCGACCGGACCGGATCGCCGAGCGGTTCGTGGCGTTGGGCGCGAAGCTCGTCCACTTGGTCGACTTCGACGGCGCGCGCCTGGCAGCACCGGCCAATCTCGAGGCGGTGGGGTCGATTGCCGCCACGGTGGCGGTGCCACTACAGCTGGCCGGCGGCGTGGAGTCCGCCGATGCGATCCGCCTGGCCTTCGCGGCCGGCGCAACCCGGATCGTGATGACCACGGCCATCGCGGATCGGCCGGCCGAGCTGCGAGCGTGCCTCGAGGTGGCTGGGGACTGGCTTGCGGTCGGCCTCGATCCACGACCGGAGCGACTCGCCGCGTTCCCCTGGCAGCGAAGCGCGCCGCCAACCCTCATCGGTCTCGTCGGCGAGCTTGTCGGTGCCGGCGTCGCACGCTTCGTGTTGAGTCACGGCGGTGCCGAACCCGACCTGGACCGGACCCGCGAACTGATTCGGACGTACGATGCGGACTTCATCGCGGCCGGTGGGGTACGAGACCTCGACGGCCTGCGCCGCATTCGCGATACCGGCGTCAGCGGCGTCATCCTCGGAGAAGCCCTGTTCTCCGGGGCCATCGATTTCCCCGCAGCCCTGGAGGCCGCCGCATGATTCCTGCCGTCCGTCACCGAGCGAACGGGTCGCGCGCCGCGTCGGCCGGGTCGCGCGCCGCGTGGCCGGGTCGCGCGCCGCGTCGGCCGGGTCGCGCGCCGCGTCGGCCGGGTTCCGTCCCGCGCTCGCGGCCGTCGCCTGCCTCCTTCTCGCCGCCTGTTCGAGCGCCGGGGGAGCGACGCCGGTGCCGACTTCCGCGGGCTCGGCCGGTCCGGCCGCCTGTCCCACCAGCCAGCCCGAGCCACTCCCTGCCGGGGAGACCCGGACCGTCACGATCGACACGGCCATGGGCCCGATCGCGATCACGATCGAGGCCGACCTGTCGCCGATCGCTGCGGGCAACTTCGTCGCTCTGGCCGGGTGCGGCTATTACGACGGCGTGGTCTTTCATCGCGTCGTGCCGACGTTCGTGATCCAGGGCGGTGACCCAACGGGGACCGGCACCGGTGGACCCGGCTACGAGATCCAGGACGAACCGGTCACGGCGGCCTACAGCCGCGGCACGGTGGCGATGGCCCGGACCAGCCTGCCCAACTCCGTCGGCTCCCAGTTCTTCATCGTCCTGTCCGACGAGGCGCGGTCCTCCCTGGCGTCAGCCAACACCTACCAGATCGTCGGGACCGTGTCGTCCGGTATGGACGCCGTCGATGCCATCGCTGCGGCCGCCGATGCCGAGCTGCCGACGAACCCCGTGGTCATGACCAGGGTCACCGTCAGCAACCCGTGAGCCCAACCGTCCAGCCAGGAGGAGTCTGCCGATGACCCGCGCCACCATCACAACCGACCTTGGTGATATCGAGATCGAGCTGTACGACCAGAGCGCCCCGAAGGCAGCCGGCAACTTCGTCGATCTCGCCCGAAAGGGGTTCTACGACGACGTCGTGTTCCATCGGGTGATTCCGGGGTTCGTCGCCCAGGCCGGTGACGGGCAGTACGGCAAGAAGGGATCGCTGGAGCGAGGTCGGGTCGGGACGGGCGGCCCCGGGTACAAGTTCGAGGACGAAACGGTCCAGGGGGACTACGTCCGCGGCGCCCTCGCCATGGCCAATGCCGGGCCGAACACGAACGGCAGCCAGTTCTTCATCTGCCACCAGGACCTGACCGGCAAGCTGCCCAAGAACTACACGCTGTTCGGGCAGGTCACCCGTGGCATGGACGTCGTCGACAAGATCGTCGGCGCCCCGCGCGACAGCCGCGACCTGCCCTCCGATCCGGTCGCCATGACGTCTGTGACGGTCCACGACGACAACGAAGGTTAAGGAATTTACACACTGAGACGTGCCAAAACCCTTGGAAAACGGCCCTATCTCAGGTAGGATATTGATGCTGCTCAAACAGCCACGCTGCCCCAGCGACAAGGTCATGGGTAGGTAGGGTCAGGGTAGTCGGTGCAGCCGACGTGATAGATGCTCTTGACGCGCGGCAGAAGTGTTCGCCTTGGCGGGCACCTTTACCGGGACAGCATCGAAGCGGCTCCTTCGGGAGCCGCTTCGGCATTTCCGGGACTTGAAATCGGGGCCGGCCGCCAGTCGGTTTGCACCTCCGTGCCAGCCTAGTCGGTCGCACCTCCGTGCCAGCCCAGTCGGTTGCACCTCCGTGCTCAGCCAGCCGGTTGCAGCCTGTGTTGCGCGTCGAGAACCTTGGCAAATTCCCGCCCCACGGAAACGTGGCAACGGATGACACGGAAATTTGACCGATTCTCGCCCGGAGATCGCTAGTCGCCTCTTGGCCCTTCGGTCCCGGCCTGCCGGCTCGATCTCACGCTCGCGTGCCATCTCCTGGCGGCTTCTGAGCGGGGTTTGGGCGGAAAATCCTCGACTAGCGACCGTGGGGCGGAAATCTGACAAAACAGTCCGGCCAGCGGCCTGCTTTACGCCAGATCGACTGCAACGTGGATGCAACGGCCGATGCGAAATCAGTGACGCCCCGGTGGGCTCTCGCCAGTCAGATTGTTCAAGCGTCGTTCGGACGTAAAGACTTCGAACGGCGCGTTTTCATGTCCGGCGCACGGCGAGGAGCGCAAGCGGCGGCAGTCCGATCGACCTATTCCCTCGCTTGGCGGCCCAGGCGCCCGGGGCAGTCGCTTGGAGCGACGGACGTCGCCTACGGCCGACGATGTGTCGTTGATCGCGATCGCACCAGCAGCAGCACGTCGGCGGCCAGGAGCGCGAGTCCGACGGCGGCGACGGCCCATTCGACTGAGCCTGGACGGGCCGCGTCCGGCATGAGCTCGCCGGCGCCTTCGTCCACGACCGCGATTCCCCCGAGCTGGCGAATGAGAGCGTCCCGTTCCACCTGAAGACGCTCGCGATAGACCGTCTCCCATTCGTCGAAGGGAACGGTCAAGGTCACGAGCCGCCGGTCGATGTCGGCAAGCCGCTCCCGAAGCGCTGACCAGTCGGCTGCTCCGCGCCGAGCGGAGCCTTCCGCCAGCGCCTGGACCTCGTCCTCGATCCGTTGCGCCTCGGCACTGGCCGTCATGTACGCCGGCGATCTCGTCAACTGAGCGGCGATCGCCGCTCGTGCCCGTGCGACCGCGCCGCGAGACCCGCTGATCGCAACATCGGAGGGGTAGACCAGCACCTCGACATCCGGGGCGTGGAGGAGCATCAGCTTGTCCGGCACGAGCGCCCCGAGGGCGCGACCCGCGACCGCATCGAGCAACCTGGGCGGCAGCGACACGACACTCGGCGCCGGCCTCGGCTCCACCGGCAAGCCAGCCCGTCGAAGCACGCCCTCGAGGTCGGCGAGGACCGTGTCGTACCCGTTCGGCTTGACGATCATGGGCACGTGCGCATCCTCCCAGCGCTTCGCCAGGCTGCGGACCTTGCGGACGACCGACACGGCACCCAGGACGAGGATCGTGATCGCGAGGACGAGGGTGAACGGGTAACCGCGCAGCACCCCACCGGCAAGGTTGAGGCGCTGTGGTCGTGCCACGGGATCGGCGATGAACAGGGCGGCCGCGCCGATGAGCAGCGGGATGACCACGACGACACCGACCATCGCCAGCCTGACCACGTTCTCGTCGATGAAGTCCGGCACCGGGACGAATGCCAGGAGGAACGTCCCCACGTCCGGGATCAACACCCCGACGATCGCCAGGACCCAGACCAGGGACCCGAGGGCGATGACCAGCAGCACGGACTGGTTGCGCCCCTCCACCTTGCCGAACAGCAGGAGCGTGGCCCAGCCGAGCGCGCTATTCAGGACCCGGCCGGCGAATCGTCCGAGCAGGGCAAACACGGAACCGAAGATCGCCACCCCCGGACGATGGCAGCGCGTGTGGATCGGGCCTGCCGGTGGCCAGCCCCGCGGCGTTGCAGCGCTGAATCAACCCCGCGTCGCGGCCGTCCGCCGGCTGCGCCGCGACGCCTCGACCGGCGTGCCATTGTGGACACGACCAACACGTTGAGGATGACTGCGATGCGTTTCCGCACCACGATCCTGCAGAGCGACAAGACGGCAACCGGCATCCGCGTTCCGGAGGAGGTGGTCGAGGCACTCGGGGCAGGCAAGCGGCCCAAGGTGACCGTGACCATCAACGGCTTCACCTACCGGAGCAGCATCGCGGTCATGGGTGGCGACTTCATGGTCGGCGTCAGTGCCGAGCATCGTGCGGGTGCCGGGGTGGCGGGCGGCGACGAGGTCGACGTCGATATCGAGCTGGACACCGCGCCGCGAACCATCGACGTGCCACCCGACCTGGCGGCGGCGCTCGACGCCGAGCCTGCCGCTCGCCGCACCTTCGACGCCCTGTCGTACAGCAACCAGAGCTGGCACACCTACCAGATCGATGGCGCGAAGACGGACGAGACGCGTCAGCGTCGGATCGCCAAGTCGATCGATGCCCTGCGCGAGGGGCGGCCACGCTGATTGGCCCGATCGGCCCTCGGGGATGGGCCCGCCAGGGCCTTGGCGACGCGAACCGGGGCCGGGAAGCTTGTGCGATGGAGGACGTTCGAGGGGACACCTCGCGATCGACCGCTCGAAGCATCCCCGCCGGCGGGTCTCCGGCGGCCCACCACGACGGCCGGGCCGCGATGACCCGGGCCGCGACGTGTTGCGCCGTGACCGCCGATCGGGCCGGCTCGGGACAGTGCCGGCGAAGGGGTTGGTTCGCGCTCCGGACCCCAGATGGAGCGGTTGCCGAGCCTCTGTGCGGCACGCATCTTCAGCGCCTGGCGACGACGGGCGGAGCGATCCTGACCTAGCGCGCGCCCCGGGCAGTAGAGTCCGTGGGTGGCATCCTCCCCGCGGTCCTTCGTCCTTCGTAACACGCGCCCCGGACCGGTTGCGGGGCTCGACGGCATCCGCCTGCATCAAGCCGACGACGTCCTGGCGCTCTGGCGCGCCGTCCAGGTCGAGACCGACGACCCCGATGCCGCACTTCCCTACTGGGCGTTCGCCTGGGGCGGCGGGCTGGCGATCGGCCGGTACCTGAAGGCGCACCCGGAGTCCGTCGCCGGGCGTCGCGTCTTCGATTTCGGATCGGGCTCCGGGCTGTGCGCGATCGCCGCGATGCGAGCGGGGGCGTCATCGGTCGCCGGAGCCGATATCGATCCGTTCGCGGCGGCGGCGATCGAGCTCAACGCGCGAGCCAACGGATGCCGCGTGTCCGTCGTGAACCGGGACGTCCTCGACGAGGACCCGCCCGAGGCGGACGTCATCCTGGCTGGAGACTGCTGGTACGACGCCCGGCTCGCCGAGCGGGTTCTGCCGTGGCTGCAACGCGCCCGAGACAACCGGATCGACGTGTTCATCGGCGATCCAGGGCGGCGCTACCTGCCGACCGATGACCTCACAGAGCTCGAGACCTTCGAAGTCCGGACGACCACCGACCTCGAGGATCTCGACCGCAAACGGGCCGGGGTTTACGCAATCAGCGCTCCGTCTCGCAACGGCCGAATTGGGACGTTAACGGAGGTCAGTCGCGGCCCACGCGGGTGATCGCGATCGCCGCGTCGTCGCCGACATCCACGCGGCGAAGCGGATCACGCCCGTGAAACGCAGCGGGTCCACCTCACCCTCCGACCATTCGCCGCCAAGTATGCTCGGTGCCGTGTCCGGAGCCGAGCCACAACCGTCGCCGTCCGTCTGGGCGCAGTACGCAACACGCGACGACAACCGGGATGTGCCGAGGGCGCTGAGGGAGCCGCGCGGTTGCCTCCCGACGTTCATCGTCGCGGTCCTCATGTTCGCGATCGCCTTCTCGGGCGCAGTCGCGTTCGCGGCGGTCGAAAACGACCCGTTGCCCCGCGTCGAGGTGTCCGCGCCGGTCACGATCCAGCCACTCCGCGGGTGGGAGTTTGTCTCACGGTCCGAGGACGGTAGCGCGATCCTCCTCAGCCAGGGGAGCGCCAGCCTCGTCATCGAGGTCTTGACGGTCGCAGCCGACCCGGCCGAGGTCCTGGAGGCCACGTTCGAAGGCTGGGAAGGCGATCCGGAGACGCAGCTGTCCACGGGCGTGCGCGAGGCCGTCGAGACGGCGCCCGGGATCGTCGGGGTCCGCGCCTCGTACGGCGGCGTCTTTCCCGAGGTCGAGTACCCGGTCGAAGGTGAGCTCACGGTCGTAGCCGGCGGCGGGAAGATCGTCGTGTTCGATGCCTGGGCGGGCGAGGGCGAGCTGCGTCTCGTGCTCGATGAAATCCGCCAGATGCTGGCGGGGACGACGTTCTCGTGACCCCGACCGTCGTGCCGCCCGCGGTTCGCCATCAGCCTGGCTGGGGGTTCCAGACAGGGCTCTGGCAACCGAGGAAGCCGGCGTTCTGGCTGTTCATGGGCCTGCTCGTCCTGGCCGGGATCGCCCTCGCCTACGAGCAGCTGATCTACCTGACGTTCTCGCCCGTCGGCTGGGTGCTGTCCTGGGTGCTGCTGACGTTCTACATCGTCCCGGTCGTCGTGATCACTCGCCGGCTCGACCTCTACGAACGAGAGCCGAAGTCGCTCGTCATCGGTGCCTTCCTGTGGGGCGGCGTGATCGCGCTGGTCTTCTCGAGCGTCGGCAACGTCGTCTGGGCCGAGGTGATCAGCCAGGTCGCCGGGCCGGAATTCGCGTCCCAGTGGGGCGCGGCCTTGACCGCGCCGGTGATCGAGGAGACCTACAAGTACCTGGGGCTGGTCGTGATCTACCTGATCGCACGCCGGGAGATCGACGACCTGATGGACGGCGTCGTGTTCGGGGCGATGATCGGGCTGGGCTTCTCGGTGTTCGAGGACGTGTACTACTTCATGGACACGTTCGGGGGAAGCGTCGGCGGCGTCCTCGAAGGCTTCTGGGTTCGCGTGATCGCGTCCGGGCTCTACGGGCACGTGCTCTACACGGCCATCGCGGGGGTTGGGTTCGCGTACTTCGTCACCCGTCGGCACGACGTCCCATTCCCCCGTCGGCTGGCCGTGGCTGCCGGGCTGTTGGCGACGGCGGTCGCCGCCCACTTCTTCTGGAACTCTCCGTGGTTCTGGGCGGAGCTGCCGGTCCTCGTGGCCACGACGATCAAGGGGCTGCCCTTCCTGATCTTCCTCGCGTTGGCGGTGCGCCTTGCCCGGCGACGAGAACACCGCTGGCTCGGGATCGCCCTGGAGCGCGAGGTTGGGCGGGCCGGGCTGGAGGCTGCCGAGCTCCAGACACTGATGGACCCCCGGTCACGCCGACGCCTTCGCAAAGCCGTCCGGCGCGCGGCCGGCAAGGCTGCGGAAACAGCCCTCAAGAAGCTCCACCGCGAGCAGATCAACCTGGCGATGGTCGCCACGCGAGTGGCCGAACCCGATCATCCCGACCTCGTCCGTCAACGCGGCGTGTGCGGCGCGCTCCGGGACGCCCTGTTCCAGATCCCGAATGCCCGGGAGGCCATCGATACCCACAGCAAGATGTGAGGCGCCGCTATGCCTGCCACGTTTGTCCTGATCCCAGCGGCCGGCGACGGTGCCTGGAGCTGGCACCTGGTCGCCGACGAGCTGCGCGACCGCGGGCACGACGCCGTCGCCGTTGACCTGCCCGCGGATGACGAGTCGGCGGACCTCGAGACGTACGCGGAGGCAGTGAAACGCGCCATCGGCGACCGGACGAACCTCGTGGTCGTCGGTCATTCGTTTGGCGCGTTCACGGCGCCCCTCGTGTGTGACCGTGTCCCCGCCGACCTGCTTGTCCTGGTCGCCCCGATGATCCCCTCACCAGGTGAACCGCCGATGGACTGGTGGGCCAATTCCGGCCAGACCGGAGCGCAGAGCGCGGCCGGCACCGACGGCATGGACGACAGCGAGACCTACTACCACGATGTCGAGCCCGGGCTGGCGGCGGAGGCGATGCGGCGAGCCAGCGACTATCCGTCCGATCGCGCGTACCGCCAGCCCTGGCCGCTCGAGACCTGGCCCGATGTTCCGACCCGCGTCCTGCTCTGCCGGAACGACCGATTGCTGCCGGCCACCTGGATGCGCAAGCTGGCGCGCGATCGCCTCGGGATCACGCCAGACGAGATCGACAGCGGCCACTGCGTGAACCTCAGCCGGCCGCGGGAGCTCGCCGACCAATTGGTTGCCTACTGGACCCCCATCTCGGACTGACTGCGGCCCGTTCGATCGGCTCGAGTCGGAGCGGTTCATGACACTCCGGGGCAGTGCTCGCTTCTCGGCCTCATCGTAGTTTCCCGGGCATGACAGGATGAGCGGGTGGAACCCACGGCTGCCCAGTTCATCGAGAAGCTCGAGGCCCTTCGAGCGCCAGACGGCGGCATCGGGATGGGCCAGATCTTCACCCTCGCGAAGGCGTGCATGGGCATGTCGCTCGGCGAGATCGAGGTGCTGCTCGAGAGTTCGGTCCACGAGATCCGCGTGGGCGCCGTCAGCATCATGGACTGGCAGGCTCGGGACCGGAAGACGCCCGTCGACCAGAAGGGGGCGCTGTTCGACCTCTACATCCGCCGCCACGACCGGATCAACACCTGGGATCTCGTCGATCGGAGCGCGATCTGGGTCGTCGGCGAGTGGCTCGCGGACAAACCGCGCGACGTCCTCTACACGCTGGCTGCTTCGAAGGCCCCGATGGAGCGGCGGACTGCCATCCTCAGCACGGTCGCGTTCATCCGGCGCGGCGACCTGGATGACACCTACCGGATCACGGACCTGCTCCTCGGCGACAAGGAGGACCTCGTCCACAAGGCGGTCGGCTGGATGCTGCGCGAAGCGGGCAAACGCGACGAGCCGCGTCTCCTGGGCTTCCTGGATGCGCATGCCGCCACGATGCCGCGGGTGATGCTCCGGTACGCGATCGAGAAGCTGGACAAGGGCGTACGGGATCGCTATCTCGCGCTCGGAAGGGCCCGGGACCCGAGAGGCTGATCGTCAACCCTTACGAGTGTCCGACTGCGACGGCAGGACGGCGCACGGTCACGATATGGCGCCCGGCCGAGATCGCAAAGGGTGGATTGGATGGCACTGCAACGCCGTCCAGCAGGACCTCGGATTCGTCGGACACAGGTGGATCGAACGTGGCCGACGCCCCGAATGGGACCTCGACGTCCGCCGTGAACACATCGCCAGCCAAACGCCACTCGATCCCCACGATCCCGTAGGCGCTCTCGACCTTCGCGCGGGCCGTCGTGATGCCGTTGACCGGTCGCGGCCCGAACGCCACGTGGCGGTAACCGGGCGCCGAGCGATCGAGGGCGAGGCCGGCGAGGTGACGATAAACCCAATCGATGACGGCCCCGTAAGCGTAGTGGTTGAACGACAGCATGTGGCCCTCTCGCGCGTTGGGGTCGACCGGGTTTGGTGCCATGCGTCCGGGGTGGATTGATCCGTCGGCCTGGATCGCATCCCAACGCTCCCATACGGTCGTCGCACCTCGATCGACCTGGTATAGCCATGACGGTGGCTCGCGCCGAAGGAGCATGAGGTAGCACTCATCGAAATAGCCGGCCTCGGACAAGGCTGGCAGGACGAGTGGCGTACCCAGGAACCCTGTCGCCACGCGTCCTCCGGCCGCCCGCACCAGCTGAGCGAGTGCAGTCGCCACGCGCGGGCGGTCGGTATCTGGAGCGATGCGTAACGCCAAGGCAACGGCACAGCCCGTCTGATTGGACTGCGCGTGGTCAGCCCATCGTGCCCAGGTGCGCATCGCCACGTCTCCAGCGAGGGCGCGATACGCGTGACTGAGGTCTGGCTCCTCAACGATCTGCGCCGCATCCGCGAGCAGGTGGGCACTGTGTGCGAAGAAGGCGTTTGCGAGGTACTCAGAGTCGGCCTTGGCTTCCCAGGGCCGATCGCCGGGTGCGTCCGGATCCAGCCAATCACCAAACTGTCCGCCGGGCTCAAGGAGTCCGTCGTCACCACGTCGTCGGTTCAGCGCGTCCACCCATCGGCGCATGCTGTCGAATTGGTCGACGAGCACGGCCGAATCGCCATACGACTCGTACACCGACCACGGGACGATCGTGGCGGCGTCTGCCCAGCCGGCTCGGCCATAGCGCATCTCACCGCTCAGAACGACGTCCGGGACGACGCTGGGCACGCCGAGTTCGTCGTCCTGCTCCAGCGCCAGGTCGCGCAGCCAGCTCAACCAGAAAGCGCTCGAGTCGAACAGCGTGGACGCCGTGGCCGCGAAGGCCTGGGCGTCACCCGTCCAGCCGAGCCGCTCGTCCCGTTGAGGGCAATCCGTTGGGAGCGAGACGAAGTTGCCCAGCTGGGACCACACCACGTTCTCGTGCAGTCGGTTCAGGGCGGGGTCGGAGCATTCGAACCAGCCACGGCGTGCGTTGGCGGAGCTGATGGCGACGACCGTCGCGTCGAGGACCTCGGCGGTGGACTCCACGAGCGCGTAGCGAAACCCGTGGAAGGTGAACGGCGGTTCCAGGATGGTCGGCTGGTCGTTCGCCAACACGTACTCGTCCGTGGCTCGGGCGGATCTCAGCGAGCGCGTGTGGAGCGATCCATCCGGCTCGAGAACCTCGGCGTGCCGCACGGTCACGTGGTCGCCGCGAACGCCTTGCACCGTCAGCCGAACGAACCCGGCGAGGTTCTGACCCGTGTCCAGCATGACGCGGCCGGCGTCCGCGCCTGACTTCGCGACGTTGTACTCCGCGATCGGCCTGACTGGGGGAGCCATCCTGGGCTCGATGACGCGACGATCGAATGGGATGACCCGGGCCTTCGTCCAGCCGCGCGAATCGAACGTCGGCAGGTCCCATGCGTCGGGGTGCTGCCGCAGGTCGATCGTTGCCCCGTCATAGAGGTCTGCCGACCTGATCGCGCCCGTCGCGGTTTCCCACGACTGATCGGTGGCGATGATCGCCCGCGAGCCATCCTCGAGGTCCATCTCCAGCTGAGCGATCAGCGCAACGTCACGACCGTAGTGCCCGCGGTCTCGCCCCGGATCCCATCCCAGGCGACCGCGATACCAGCCATCTCCGAGGACGGCGCCGATCACGTTCTCGCCTGGCGCGAGCAGGGATGTGACGTCGTAGGTGTCGGACAGAAGTCGCTCTCGATACGGGGTCCAGCCGGGCGCGAGGACATCCTCTGACACAGGCAACCCATTGATCGTGACCCGGTGCAACCCGAGCGCAGTCACGTGCAACCGGGCTCGACGGATTCTCCCGGCGAGCGTGAACGCCCGACGGAGCAGTGGGGCAGGCGATGGTTGCTCGACACCGGGATCGACGGGCAGCGTGATAGCCGCTGCGACCCAGTCAGCGGGTCGGAGCAGACCTGCCTCGATCCTCGCCGGATCGCTCCACGGGGACCATCCCGACTGGGTCAGGATTCGGACTCGAAAGCACCGCTCCTCCCGGCTTTCAAGTGGCGGGCCGGGTGCCTCCACCCCAACTTGCCGCCCATCGCGTACTTCGCCAGTGACCGCCAGAGGCGAATCGAACTCGTTGTCCGATGCTGCTGCTTCGACCTCGTAGCCGAGCTGCGACAGTCCGAGATCCTCGGTCTCGACCCGCCAGCTCAACCGCGGCCGGTCGCGACCGAACGCAAGGACCGTCGAAGGAAGCTGGGTGCGAAGGTCACGGACGACGACCCTGCCACGCGATTTGCTGCCGCTCATCCTTTCACGGCGCCGGAGGTCTGGCCCGCAACGAGTTGGCGCTGGAAGAAGATGAACATGATCAATGGCGGAATCGTGATCAACAGGACGTCCGCGAAGAGGAGGTTCCAACGGGTGTTGAACTGACTCTGGAAGTTGAACAGGGTCAGCTGGGCCGTCGCGTTCTCGTTGCCAGGCAGGAAGTAGAGCGGGTTCACGAAGTCGTTGTAGATCGCAACCGACGACACGACGACCACCGTGATGATCGCGGGCCGCAGAAGGGGAAGGATCACCCGGAAGAACAGGGTGAACGGCGACGCGCCATCCATGATCGCGGCCTCATCGAGTTCCCGTGGAATCGCCGATACGAACGCTCGGAAGATCAGGACCGCGAACGGCATCACGAACGCCACCTCGACCAGGATCAGGCCGAGAAGCGTCTTGAACAGGCCGAGCTCCTGCAGGACGAAGATCGTCGGCACGATGGCCGGGGGGATGATCAAGCCGGCCAGCATGAACGCGCTGACGAGTGACCCAACACGGTCTCGTCGTCGCTGGAGCATGAACCCGACCATCGCCGACAGCAGGACGATCAGGATCACCGATCCGATCGTCAGGACGAGGCTGTTCCGCAGCGCGGTAAGCACGAGCTCGTTTCGGGTGCTCACGACCTCCTGCAGGTTCTCGATCAGCTGCCAGTTGGCCGGCCAGGTGAAGTCGAGTCGGGAGGCCTCCGCCTGCGTCTTCGCAGACGTGATCACGATGAAGGCGAATGGCACGATGAATACGACGACCGCGATGCCAAGCGCAGCAATGTCGAGCCAGACCGAGCGGATGAACCGCAACGCGTTCACAGCTCGAGCTCCCGTCGGGAGAAGAAGCGCATCAGCGGGAACACGATCGCCGTGACGCCAATGAACAGGATCACATTGCCGGCAGTGGCAAGCCCATAGAAGCCGGCTTGGTACTGCTTGTAGATCGTGGATGTGATCACGTCGGTGCTGAACCCCGGGCCCCCGCGGGTCATCGTCCAGATCAGGTCAAATGTCCGCAACCCGCCGATGAACGACAGGAGGATGACCGTGAAGGTGGCGTTCCTGCTGAGCGGGACGATGATGTGCCGAAACCGCGCCCAGGCGCCGCCTTCGAGCTTGATCGCGTCGGTGTACTCCTCCGGGATCGACACGATCCCGGCGATGAAGATCACCAGTGCGATCCCGACGCCCTTCCATACGTCCACGAACGCCACGGAAAGCAGGGCAATCGAAGGATCCGAAAGCCACGACGGCCCGTCGATGCCGATCGCTTCGAGAGCCTTGTTGATCAGGCCCTTGGATGGATGCATCAGCATCGCGAACGTGATGCCGACCGCGACCGTGCTGAGAAGGACTGGAAAGAACACGATCGAGCGCAGCAGGTTTCGAAAGCGGAGCCGGGTCGTCAAGAGCGTGGCGAGCAGGAGACCGATGACCACCTTCAGGCCGCTGGTCACGACGGCATAGACGATCGTATTGCGCAGGCCGCTCGTGAGCGCGGGCTCCCTGAAGAACTGAATGAAATTGTCGAGGCCGATGAACTCGGCATCGAAGAGCGTCCAGCGCGTCAGGCTGAAGTAGAAGGCAAGAACGGTCGGGATGACAAAAAGAACACCGAAGACGATCGCCGCCGGCAAATAGAACCAGTAGGGATAGCTGCGTTCGATTGATGGGTGGAGTGATGGCCGCTCGACCCGCGGGGCCTCCCCCCGCTCCCGTGACAGGTCGTCAGGGGCCGGCCGCGTCCGGCCGGCCCCGTGGACGTTCTCGCGAGGGAGAGCGTCCGTGACGTCGCTCACCAGCCCGGCAAACCGAGCTGCTTCGCTTGCTTCTCCACGTCCTGATCGTAGAGGGCTGCTCCCTCCTCGGCGGTATTGAGGCCTGACCCGACGGCAACCGTGATCTGCTCGAGCGACGGTCCCTTGACGGGCGACAGGAACTCCAATGCGGGGCTGTTGGCGCCGCTGTCGACATAGGTCTGAATGTCCAATACGGCGGGCAGTGCGTCGGCTGGAAGCGACGCCCCCTTGATGACGTATGGTCCAGTCGGCGGAACGGCAGCCGTGAGCGCGTCCGCGCCCTCAACAGAACCGATGAACGCCAGGAACGCCTTTGCCGCGTCGATGTTCTCGCTCGTATTCGCGATGTACGTGGCGGCCGGCATCCAGATCGTCGATCCGTGGGTAGCCGCGTCGTCTCCGGGCTGTCCGAAGAACCCGATGTCGTTGATGGCATCGGGATGGTTCTCGGCGATCGTGGACAAGGCGAACGTCAGCATCGGGTAGTGGGCGATCGCCCCTTCGGCGAGCATGTTCAACCCGTCGTCGAACGTGGCGGCGCCGAAGTCTTCCTGGTACCAACCTCTATCGAACCCATCCTGCAGGCGCTTGAACCCGGCCAGGGCGGCAGGTGTGTTCGCGTACTTGATCTTGTTGGCTGTGTAGTCCTCGGCGAAGGTCGGCAGAGCTGTCTGCACGTTGTAATAGTCCGCCAGCACGAACAGCTGGGACGTCCAGGTGTCCTTGTAGGTGGCGCCGATCGGGGCAATGCCGGCAGCCTTGATCGCCTCGTTGTTGGCTGCGAACTCCTCCCATGATCTGGGGACGCTGAGCCCGAGGTCGGTGTAGATCTTCTTGTTGTAGAGGATCCCGCCGCCCATGGCCGTGCCGCTGGGTGCCCCGAAGATCCCGTCGCCCTGGGACACGGTCGGGAGGAACGTCTCGGAGATGTTGGCGATAAACGCTTCCCCCGACAGGTCGACGAGTGTTTCGCTCGGGTTCAGCGCCTGGAGCAACGAGCCCGAGTTGTACCAGAAGATGTCAGTCATCTCGCCGGTTGCCAGCCGGGTCTTGACGATGTTGTCGCCCTCGGTTCCGCCGGGGCGCGTCTCGATCTCGATGGTTACGTTCGGGTTCAGGGCCACGTAGGCATCGACCAGGGCCTGGGCCTGTGCCTGTGTGGCCTGGGTGTCGTCGATCAGGTAGGTCAGGGTGACCGCCGCGGCCGTCGCCGGAGCCTCGGTCGGTGCAGCGGTTGCCGCAGTAGTCGGCGCCGCGCTCGCAGGCGTAGGAGCCGTCGTCGCGGCGCCTCCTCCAGAACAAGCGCCCACCACGAATGCCGTGAGCAGGACCAGGATCAACCCTCGCCTTGCCGCTGTCGAATGCATGTCTTCCTCCTCAAACCCTCGCCCATGAGCCCATGGGCGAGTCGGTCTTCTTTCGAAACACTCATTCGAGCCGGTTATCGACATGCGGCTCGCGCAACTTCCGTCCGTACCTCCTTCCTACTGCCAGGGGAGCAGTAGGGCTCTCCTCCCAGCGCTCACGAGCTAACACCCCCACGCACGCTTGGCAGCGCATTTGCTCCGACCGCATCGGCATCGGGTTCCGACCGAACGAGGCGCACGTCAACGCCCATGGTGCGGAGCGCTTCGGTCATGGGATCAGGGACCTGGTCGTCCGAGACCACCGAGGTCACGTCTTCTGTCCGGCAGAAGGTGGCGAACGCTGCGCGACCCCACTTGGAGCTGTCGACGATCGCGATCACCTCTCGGGCCGCACTGGCCATGAAGCGCTTGATCTGCGCCTCCTCCTCCGTGGCGTCGCTCATGCCGGCCTCGAGCGAGAAACCCGCGGCACCCAGAAATGCCTTCTGGACGTTTACCTTCTGGAATACGCCGTCGCCGAGCTGCCCAACCAACGACAGCGCCTCGCGACGCACAAAGCCGCCGGGCATGACCACTGTGATCCCCGGATGGCCCGCGAGTTCGGTGGCGATCCGCAACCCGTTGGTGATCACCGTGAGCTGGGCCCAGCCCACACGGGCCTTGAGGTGTCGGGCAACCGCGAGTGCCGTAGTGCTCGCATCGAACGCGATGCTTTCGCCATCCACGACCATCGCTGCCGCCGCTCGCCCGATGATGTCCTTGGCGTCGCGGTTCAGCCGCTCACGGACCTCGAAGGCGCTCTCGGGATGGTGGCTCTCCAGGGCGATCGCTCCGCCATGGGCGCGGTTGACACGTCCCTCGGTCTCGAGCACCAACAGGTCCTTGCGGATGGTGACGGCGGAGACGCCGAACTGCTGCGCCAGGTCGACTACCCGCGCCCGCCCGTGTTCCTCGATCAGCCGCGCGATGGTCTGCTGGCGTTCCCGCGCGAACACCTCGCCACCGGGTTCCGGGCGCTCCATCGTTGCAGCTCTCCCAGGTTGCTTGGGTGGGTGCGGATCGTTTCGGATTGGCACGGTAGACACCACGAGACGCAATGTCAAGAACGATATTGAAAGCAATCGAAACTTATGGCACGCTCATCGGGTGACGCATGCGCTTGACGCTGAGGGACTTCGACACCCCGTGCGGGTAGGCTGCATTCGCACGAGGTCGGAGGCGCATCGACGGTGCGGCTCCTCCACTCCGGTGATGCGCCTCCGGCCTGTATGTTTGCCGTGATGAACGAGCGGTCGTGCGCCCGCGGGAAGCGAACGCGACGGTGATCGCGCGGGACGCTGCCCCCACGCCGGCATCGCTCAAGTCGCAGCGAATCGAGCTGCCGTCATGGGCGTTTGGCAACTCTGGGACCCGGTTCAAGGTGTTCGCCCAACCTGGGGTGCCGCGCAACCCCTTCGAGAAGGTCGCCGACGCCGCCGAGGTCCATCGGTTCACGGGCGTGGCGCCGACGGTTGCCCTGCACATCCCGTGGGACAAGGTCGACGACTACGGGGCGCTCAAGACACATGCCCAGGAGCTGGGCGTCGCGCTTGGAACAATCAACTCCAACACGTTCCAGGACGACGATTACCGGCTTGGGAGCGTGTGCCACCCGGATCCTGCCGTCCGACAGAAAGCGGTGGATCACCTGCTCGAGTGTGTGGACGTCATGGACGCGACCGGCTCCCGCGACCTGAAGCTGTGGTTCGCCGACGGCACGAACTACCCCGGACAGGACGACATCCGGGCCCGCCAGGACCGCCTTGCAGAGTCGCTCGCGGTTGTCTACCAGCGACTCGGATCCGATCAACGGCTCGTCCTCGAGTACAAGCTGTTCGAGCCGTCCTTCTACACGACCGACGTGCCTGACTGGGGAACGGCGCTGCTCCACTGCATGGCGCTCGGCGAGAAAGCCAAGGTGGTCATCGACACCGGGCACCACGCACCAGGGACCAACATCGAGTTCATCGTGGCCGTACTCCTGCGTGCGGGGCGACTCGGCGCCTTCGACTTCAACTCGAGGTTCTACGCTGACGATGACCTGATGGTCGGGGCGGCTGATCCGTTCCAGCTGTTCAGGATCCTCCACGAAGTCGTGGGCGCCGGCGCCCTCGCGGACGGTACCGATGTGGTGTTCATGCTCGATCAGTGCCACAACATCGAGCCGAAGATCCCGGCCCAGATCAGGAGCGTCATGAACGTCCAGGAGGCGACGGCCAAGGCGCTCCTGGTCGATCGATGGGAGCTGGGCGCGGCGCAGCGGGATGGCGACGTGCTTCGAGCGAACGCGGTCCTCATGGATGCGTACAACACGGATGTGCGCCCGCTGCTCGCCGACATCCGTTCAGAGATGGGTCTTGATCCGAACCCCATGGCGGCGTACGCGAGGTCGGGGTACGGCAAGCAGATCGCCGCCGAGAGAGTCGGCGGTCAGCAGGCGGGTTGGGGCGCATGAGCATTCGCGTCGGCGACCCTGTGCAGGAATTGCTCGAACGGTCGCACCGCCTGGGCGCGGATCCCCAGGTCACGAACTACGGCGGTGGCAATACCTCGGCCAAGGGCACGGGGATCGATCCGGTGACCGGACGGCCCGTGGACCTGATGTGGCTCAAGGGGTCGGGCGGCGATCTCGGCACGCTCAGTCCGGCGGGTCTTGCCGTGCTTCGGCTGGATCGATTGCGGGATCTGGTGGACGTGTACGAGGGACGCGACCGCGAAGACGACATGGTCGCGGCGCTCGACCACTGCCTCCACGGCCGGGGCGGGGCCGCCCCGTCGATCGACACAGCGATGCATGGGCTGATCGAGTCCGCCCATGTCGATCATCTCCATCCGGACGCCGGGGTCGCGTTCGCTACCGCGGCCGACGGCGAGGCCCTCACCCGGACTGCATTCGAGGGACGCGTGGCATGGATTCCGTGGCGGCGCCCAGGGTTCCAGCTCGGGCTCGACATCGCAGCCATCAGCCGTGACCAACCCGAGGCGATCGGCGTGATCCTCGGCGGTCACGGCATCACCGCCTGGGGCGATTCGTCGGACGCATGCGAGCGAAACTCGCGGCAGATCATCGACATGGCCGAGCGTTACATCGCCGATCACGGCCGGCCACAGTCGTTTGGCGCGATCCGGCCCGAATATGGCCCATTGCCTGCAGCCGACCGGCACGCGAGGGCAGCGTTGCTCCTCCCGACGATCCGTAGCCTCGTCTCGACGGACCATCCGCAGGTAGGCCGCTACACCGATAGCGAAATCGTGCTCGACTTCCTCGGCCGCACGGAGCATCCCCGCCTCGCCGCCCTTGGCACATCCTGTCCTGACCATTTCCTGCGAACGAAGATCCGGCCAATGGTTCTGGACCTGGCACCCGGCGTAGCGATTGAGGAGGCCGCCGACCGGTTGCGGGAGCTTCATGCGGCCTATCGCGAGGACTATCGCGCGTACTACGACCGACACGCCTCGCCGGACAGCCCACCCATGCGCGGGGCGGATCCGGCGATCGTGCTGGTGCCCGGGATCGGGATGTTCAGCTTCGGGCCGAGCGCCCGAACCGCGCGGGTAGCCGGCGAGTTCTATGTCAATGCGATCAACGTCATGCGCGGAGCGGAAGCCATCTCGACCTACGCCCCGATCCCCGAGTCGGAGAAGTTCGGGATCGAATACTGGACGCTCGAGGAAGCGAAGCTCGCCCGGCTGCCCAAGCCAAGGCCGCTTGCCGCGCGGATCGCGTTCGTGACTGGCGGTGGCTCGGGGATCGGCCGCGCGATCGCCCACCGCCTCGCCGCGGAGGGCGCCTGCGTGGTCGTAGCCGACATCGACGGCGAGAGCGCGAACGCCGTGGCCGAGGAGCTTGGAGGATCGGATCTTGCGATCGGTGTCCGGGCGGACGTCACCGACGAGAGCCAGGTTGCCGCCGCCATCCGTGCCACCGTCCTGGCCTTCGGCGGGCTGGATCTCGTGGTCAACAATGCCGGGCTGTCGATGTCCAAGCCACTTTTGGAGACGTCAGTCGAGGACTGGGACCTCCAACACGACGTCATGGCGCGTGGGTCCTTCCTCGTAAGTCGCGAAGCCGCGCGGGTCATGATCGAGCAGGACCTCGGGGGCGATATCGTCTACATCGTGAGCAAGAACGCGCTCTTCGCGGGGCCAAACAATGTCGCCTACGGGGCCGCCAAGGCCGACCAGGCGCATCAGGTCCGGCTCCTTGCGGCTGAGCTTGGCGAGTTCGGGATCCGGGTGAACGGAGTGAACCCAGACGGCGTGGTGCGCGGGTCGGGGATCTTCGCCAAGGGCTGGGGTGCTGATCGGGCGCGGGTCTACGGAATCCCCGAGGACAAGCTGGGTGAGTTCTACGCGCAGCGCACGCTTCTGAAGCGGGAAGTTTTGCCCGAGCACGTGGCAGCTGCCGTGTTCGCCCTCACCGGCGGTGACCTGAGCCAGACCACCGGGCTGCTCATCCCGGTTGACGCGGGGGTCGCCGCGGCGTTCCTGCGGTGAGCTCCGGCGCCATTGCGGCGGTCGACCTGGGGGCCTCGAGTGGGCGAGTGGTCGTGGGCCACGTGGGTCCGGGCGTCGTCAGGTTCGAGGAGATCCATCGGTTCGCCAACGATCCCGTCGTCGACCCAGACGGCCTCTATACCGACATCGGCCGTTTGTTCCGTGAGGTCCTGACGGGGCTGCGGAGGGCCAATGCGACGGCCGGCCCGCTTCAGACGGTTGGCATCGACACCTGGGGCGTCGACTATGGCGTCGTCGATGCCTCCGGCGAATTGCTCGGTGATCCCGTCCACTACCGAGACGCCCGGCATCGCCGCGGGATGGAGCTCGTGCACGGGATCGCTTCTCCGGAGCACTTGTATGCGACGAACGGGCTCCAGGTTCTACCTTTCAACACGCTGTACCAGCTGGCTGCCGCGCAGCAGCGTCGACCGTTCGCGACGACGGAAACGCTGCTCCTCCTGCCGGACCTCCTGGCGTTCTGGATGACGGGGGTTCGAGCTGCTGAGACGACGAATGCATCGACGACGGGGCTGCTGGATGCCAGGTCGCGCCACTGGGCGGACAGTCTTATCGCAACACTTGGACTACCGGTGTCGCTCTTCGCACCGCTGGCCGAGCCCGGACAAACGGTTGGCCGGCTCCTCTCGACAGTAGCGAGTGATGCCGCGCTGCCCGTGGACGCCGTCGTGACGGCTGTGGGATCGCATGACACCGCCTCGGCAGTCGTGGCCGTACCTGCTGAGACGGACGACTTCGCCTACGTTTCTTCCGGAACGTGGGGCCTCGCCGGGCTGGAGCTCGAGCGGCCGATCCTCACCGAGGCTAGCCGGATCGCAAACTTCACGAACGAGGCAGGCGTAGACGGCCGGGTTCGGTACCTTCGAAACGTCATGGGTCTTTGGCTCCTCCAGGAAACCCTCCGAAGCTGGGAGCGCGCCGGCGAACCGCAGGAACTGGACCGGCTGCTTCGTGAAGCCGCAGCGGCGCCATCGGGTGGTCCCGTGATCAACCCGGATGACCCAGTGTTCCTGCCCCCTGGTGACATGGCAGAGCGCATCGAATCCGCCTGTGACCAGACGGCCCAACCGCGACCTGCCTCCAAGGCCGCGATGGTTCGCTGCATCCTCGATAGCCTCGCGTCGGCGTTCGCCCGGGCGATTGGCGATGCTTCGAAGCTGGCGCGACACGATGCAAAGGTGGTCCATGTGGTCGGCGGCGGGGCGAGGAACGAACTCCTTTGCCAGCTGACCGCCGATGCCTGTGGTAGGCCGGTGGTCGCGGGACCTTTCGAAGCGACCGCCCTGGGCAATATCCTGATCCAGGCTAGAAGCATCGGGCTGGCGGCGGGGACCCTCGAATCGCTTCGTGCCCTTGTGCGAGCCTCGCAACCGCTCAGGAGATACGAGCCCAGCCTCCGTTCCCAGGCGCTCAATGACTGACGACACCGGGGATGACACACGTCCGATGGGAGAGCGATCAACGCGCGCGCCAAATGTTCGCCGTCGCCTGCCGCGGTGGTCGGAGCTACGGCCGTACCTCCGGACCGGACCGCTCCGGCTCAACCCGACGGACCGCCGGCTGGCGGCTGCCGCGACGATCTGGGATCTCCGGTCGGTCGCACGCCGGCATGTCCCACGGGCCGTGTTCGACTACACGGACGGCGCGGCCGAGAGCGAGACGAGCCTGCGGCGCTCGCGCGAGGCCTATGCCCGGGTCGAGTTCGTCCCGAGCGTCCTGCAGGACGTGTCGGCGGTGGACCCGTCGACGACGATCCTTGGGCGCCACTCGGCGCTGCCGATCGTGTTCGCCCCGACCGGCTTCACCCGGCTGATGAACCACGAGGGCGAGCCCGCAGTCGCGCGGGTCGCCGGGCGGCTGGGCATTCCCTATGCGCTGTCGACGCTCGGGACGACGTCGCCGGAGGACGTCGCGGCGGCCGCCCCCGGCACGGACAAGTGGTTCCAGCTGTATCTCTGGAACGACCGCGATGCCGGCGTCGAGCTCGTCCGCCGCGCCCAAGCCGCCGGCTTCACGGCGCTCATCCTGACCGTCGACACGCCCGTCGCCGGGGCCCGGCTCCGCGACGTGCACAACGGGTTCACGATCCCGCCGATGCTGTCCGTCCGGACGTTGTTCGACATCGGGCTTCATCCGGGTTGGTGGCTCAATCTGCTGACCACCGAGCCCCTGCGGTTCGCGGCCTTCACCGAGACCGAGGGGACGGTCGCGGACCTGATCAATCGGGTATTCGATCCGACGATCACCGTGGCCGACCTCGCCTGGCTGCGCGATGCATGGTCGGGGCCAATCGTCATCAAGGGCATCCAGACCGCGGCCGATGCCCGCGTCGTCGTGGATGCCGGAGCGGACGCGATCGTGATCTCGAACCATGGCGGACGGCAGCTCGACCGCGCACCCACGCCGCTCGAACAACTCCCCGCCATCGCCGGGGCGGTCGGCGACCGGGCGGAGGTCTACGTCGACGGTGGAATCCTCTCGGGTGGAGACGTCGTGGCGGCCGTCGCGATGGGCGCGCGCGCGTGCCTGGTCGGGCGGGCCTACCTCTACGGGCTGATGGCCGGCGGCGAACGCGGTGCCCAGCGCGCCGGCGACCTGCTCCGAACGGAGCTCATCCGGACGATGCGACTCCTCGGCGTCCGCAGCATCGCCGAACTGACGCCGGAACGGGCTCGCCTTCGGGACGGGTGAGCTCGGCGCAGCCCGTCAGCTGCGGCCCTGGATCGTGGCGACGTCAGCCTCGTTGCCGGCCGCGTCGGCCAGCGTCCACCAGGCGGGCGCATACGTGTCCCGCACCATTCGGCCCCCGGCCGCCAGTGCGGCTGCCACCCTTGCCTCTGCCTGCTCGGACGGCACCCAGACCGCGATGTGGATCGCGCCCCCACCGTCGGGTCGCGGTTCCTCCATGGTCTCGAACCAGAATGCGGGTCCGCGATCGCGAGGGTCGACGAGATCCTCGTCGGGGCTGTCCACGCGCGCCCGGTAGTCGAGGATGGCCTGCCAGAACGGCATGACCTTGGTGATGTCCGTCGCGCCCGGGATGACCAGGACAGACTGGACGACGGATGGGTCCGAGGCGAGGCCGAGGCTCTTCGCGGCCGCCGAGACCTGCCGCGCGATGTGGACATCGCGCTCGCTCATGCCCATGTAGTCGGCCGCAATCGTGACCAGCCGGACCGTGACGCCGTCGTCCCGGACGTCCACCGCCGGCGGATGCTCGTCGACGCCGTCCAGCGCGCCGAGCGCCTCGACGAAGCTCGTACTCGCGGTGAATGAACCGGTCCGGAAATGGGCGCAGGCCCCGTCACCTACGATGCGCCAATCCTCGACGCCTTCGGTTTCCTGGAATTGCCGCGGGCTCATCCGGTCGTTCATGCGTTGAACCTCATTCGATGGGCCGGCCCGAGTGGGATCGGGTCGGTGCCGGCAGGCGAGCTGCGGATCGCAGCCTCACGCCACGGACGATACAGGCGACTCCGGACGAGGACGACGCTCAGGACACGTCGGGTTCGGGCGCGTAGAAGGCCGTCGAGTTCGCGACGCCGCGCGCCGAGGTGTCGGGATCGGCACCGGACGTCACATTTGCGGCTCCCCACGCCGCGCTGCTGCGGGTCGCGAACGCTCGTCCCTCGTGAGAGAGCTGCCAGGCCTCCGCGTCGTCCATCGATTCTCCGCGGAGGTGGCGCGAGAGCCCGAGCAAGCCCTGGTCCCAGCCGATCCCGACGGCGCCTGGGCCGTATTCGGCCCAGCGGTCGTCCGGGACGATCGCGACGTGTTCGAGCTCGAAGACCGTCGACTCGTCGCCGGCGGCCGACAGCCGCACCTCGAGCTCCGAGATGTCCGCATCGCTCGCGGGCTCGCCATAGACCCACGTCACCTTCAGCCGGTGCGGCCGCTCGCAGGCCACGATCTTGCCGCTGGCATTGCCTTCGAACTGGTACGTCCCGCCGAGCCGGTAGTCGCCGCTGACCGGCAGGAACCAGCGCCCGATCCGCTCCGGGCTGGTCAGGGCGTCCCATACGTCGTCGATCGGAGCGTCGTAGGTCCGGCGGAGGCGGATCGTGCGGCCCTCCCCGGCGGCGATCCGTCCGTGGCCGGTCTCACGCTGCACCGCCTCGATCTCTCGAACGATGTCCATCATCGGTCTGTCTCCTTGTCGTCCTTGCTATTGGCACGGACGCGGCGTTCCCGCTTGCCGCGGGCGAGCTCGGTCGCGAGCGAATCGAGCCGCTGGTCCAGGAACTGGCGGAACGGGGCGAGCCAGTCATCCAGCTCGTGCAACGGCTCCGCGTCGACGGCGTAGAGCCGGCGCGTGCCATCGGGCCGGACCGTCGCGAACCCGCTGTCCCGCAACACCTTGAGGTGCTGCGACACTGCCGGCTGCGTGATCCCGAACTCGGCCTGGACGATCGCGGTGATCGCTCCCGAGGTCAGCTCCCCGTGGGCGAGCAGCTGGAGGATCCGTCGTCGGACAGGGTCCCCGAGCACGTCGAACGCGTTCATGTCGGCGATACTACAAGGCGTGACTTATATAAGTCAAGAATGTATTTCGGACGCACGGGACAAACGGAAACCCGGCCTGCCGGGCAGGCCGGGTTTCGGTGAGATCGGTCCGTTTCAGGACGCGGTTGCGAGCACCTCGCGAAGCTTCGCGGCGAACGCCTCGTGCTCGCCGGATGGCTGGCCATACTCGCCGCCCATGAACGCCCCATGGTCGCCGGGAAACATGACCACTTCCGTGCCGAGTCGTTCGGCGACCGCGAAGGCACCACGGCTCGCGAGTAGCCCTTCGGACTCGACGCCGGCGCCAAGCACGATCCGGGTCGATGCGCGGAGGAGCGCGTCGTAGTCGGGCTCGTAGCTGACAAGCCATCGCATCTGGTGGGCGAACATCAGGTCCGTGCGATTGCCGTCGTCCTCCGTCGGCATGCCGAACATTCGTGGGTCCGGCGGCGGTGCCGCGGCGATCTCGGCGGTGAACAGGCCCTGGTGGCTGACGACGGCGATGAACTGGGCCATCGCCGGGCCGAAGCCGCTCTGCATGTAGGTCTCGTGCATCGCCCGCGTCGCGGCGAGCGCGTGCTCGCGATCTGGGACCTGCGACGCGAGGGGCGGCTCATGGGCCACCAGCGTCCGGACGTCCTTTGGGTATGTCGCAACCCAGGCGAGCCCGTTCACGGCGCCGCCGCTGCTCGCAAACACGTCGACCGGGCCACCGATCGCCATGACGATCGCGTGGAGATCCTCGGCCGCAGTCTCGGGGGTAATCGGTGCGGCGGGATCATGGGCGGTGCTGCGCTCAGTCCCGCGCGGGTCGTACGTGATCACCGTGCGATCGGCGAAGTGTCCGGCGAGGGTCGGATAGCCGGCCGCACCGGCTGGCGCGCCGATGAGGAAGAGCGGCGGCTCTGTGGTCTGGTCGTTGCGCCGGATGTCATAGGTCAGGGTCGCGCCGGGAACGTCCAGGGTCTGGGTCGTCGGCTCGGTCATCGTCGTCGTCATTGTCGTCTCCTCTCGAGGTGCTTGTACCTCATAGACCGGTTGCGTGAGCCAATCTCATCGGCACGGGTTCGAGCGCGCGGTTCGCGCACGGGTTCACCCGATGCCCACGGCATCCTCGGCAAGGATCGCGTCGATCTGGCCGATCGCCTGGGTCAGGCCCTCTTCCATGCCCATGGCCAGGACCTGCTCCATCGCCTCGGTGCTCGGGAAGGCGGTCTCCACGGACATTCTTGTTCGGCCGGCGCCGATCTCCTCGATCCGCACACGAGCCGTGTTCTGCGGCATATCGGTGTTTGGCGAGCCGTCGTCGTTGGCGAAGCCGTCACGGAACGCCAGGCCGTTCGGTGGATCGACCTCGACGATGTCCCAGAACCCCTTCGGCTGGTCGCCCTCGGGCCCGGTCATGTGGTACTCGACCCGGCTGCCCGGCGCGAGGGCATGCTTGGTGAAGGTCGCGGGATAGGTTGGCGGGCCCCACCAGCGCTCGAGCTGGCGCGGATCGGCCCACAGCTGCCAGACCCGCTCGGGCGATGCCGCGAACTCGGCTTCCACGGTCATGGTCAGGGCCTGGGCGTCCTTGCGGACAGAGGTCACGGTCATCGATCGATCTCCTTTGCTTCATCGACGAG
The DNA here is from genome assembly GCA_963809045.1 of uncultured Chloroflexia bacterium. Lineage (GTDB taxonomy): Bacteria > Chloroflexota > Limnocylindria > Limnocylindrales > CSP1-4 > SPCO01. Next base: position 244,684 of record CAWEHW010000004.1, on the reverse strand, counting down.
CGCATCCATGCGCTCCACTCTCCCTCGCCAGAGCTCTTCGTACTGGTCGAGCAGCCGACGCGCGACACGGAGCCCTTCGCGGTTGGTGCGGACCACCTTGCGGCGACCGATCCGGACCTTGGTGACCAGCCCGGCACGCTCGAGGATCGCGACGTGCTTCTGCACGGCCGCGAAGCTCATGGCGTAGTGGCTGGCTAGCTCGGCGACGCCTTCTTCGCCGTCGATCGCCCGGCGGACAATGTCGCGGCGGGTTCGGTCCGCGAGGGCACCAAACATCCGGTCGAAGTCCGGCGGGGCGATCTGCATGCATACAACCATACGGTTGTACAATAGGTCTGTCAACCCCGCTTCCGGGAGCCGACCGATGAGCCATCGGGCCTTTGGCGGTCTTGCTATCGACAACGGCACGGGGCCGTCAGGAAGGAGCGTCAAGCATGCAACCGACACCACTGGAATACGTCGTACCGCCACGGGCGACGCGGCGGGAATGGGTCGGTCTGGCCGTGCTCACCCTGGCTGCGCTGGTCTACGCGATGGACCTGACCGTGCTCAACCTGGCCATTCCGCGGATCAGCGCGGAGCTCCAGCCGTCGAGCGTGCAACTCCTCTGGATCATCGACATCTACGGCTTCCTGGTCGCAGGCCTTCTCATCACGATGGGGACGCTCGGGGATCGCATCGGCCGCCGGAAGCTCCTGCTGGGCGGTGCCGCTGGGTTCGCGCTTGCCTCGCTCCTCGCGGCCTTCTCGACGAGCTCGGAGATGCTCATCGCGAGCCGAGCCATCATGGGCATCGCCGGCGCGACCGTCGCGCCCTCGACCCTCTCGCTGATCTTCACCATGTTCCTCGACGAAAAGCAGCGAACGACGGCGATCGGGTTCTGGATCGCGGCCTACTCCGCCGGCGGCGCGGTAGGGCCCGTCATCGGCGGGATCCTGCTCGAATTCTTCTGGTGGGGCTCAGTCTTCCTGATCGGCGTTCCGGTCATGGGGCTCCTGCTGATCCTCGGCCCGCGGACCCTGCCCGAGTACAAGGATCCGAACGCTCGCCGGCTGGACATCGTCAGCGCCGCGATGTCGCTCCTCGCGATCCTCAGCGTGGTGTTCGGGTTGAAGCAGATCGCCCAGGACGGCATCTCGACCGTGCCCGTCCTGTCGATCGTCGCCGGTCTCGTAGTCGGGTTCGCGTTCGTGCGGCGCCAGCTTCGGCTCGAGTCGCCGATCATCGACGTCCGCCTGTTCCGGATCCGCGCGTTCACGGCATCGCTCGGGACCTACCTGCTCGGCATCTTCGTCGTCGTCGGCTACTTCCTGTTCATTGCCCAGTACCTCCAGCTCGTCCTGGGCCTGTCGCCGATCGAGGCGGCCATCTGGTCACTCCCCTCGGCCATCGGCTTCGTCGTCGGGTCGGTGGCCGCCCCGAAGATCATCCATCGCTTCCGCCCGTCGGTGATCATGGGCGCCGGGATGACGATCGCCGCCGTCGGGACGGCGACGCTGCTCGGCCTTGGCCTCGATCCGGCGATGGGCATCCTGCTGATCGTTGTCGCGTCCATCGTCATCTCGCTCGGGCTTGCTCCGGTGATCACCCTGGCGACCGAGCTGATCGTGGGCAGCGCCCCGCCGGAGCAGGCCGGGGCCGCGACGGGCATGTCCGAGACGAGCGGCGAGCTCGGTGGCGCCCTTGGGATCGCGATCCTCGGCAGCGTCGGTACCGCCGTGTATCGCACCGAGGTCGCCGAGTCGCTCCCGCCGGGGATCCCTGCCGAGGCAGTCGAAGCCGCCCGGGACACGCTCGGTGGGGCGCTCGCGGTCGCTGAGGGACTGCCCGAGGCCCTCGGGACGGCCCTGGTCGCGGCGGCACAGGTGGCGTTCGTCGACGCGATCCATTTCGTGGCCGCGGCATCCGTGGTCCTGGCGATCGCGACGGCGATCCTGACCGCGGCGGCCCTGCGCAGCGTGCCCGCCAGGCCCGCGCAGCCCGAAGGCGTCGCCGCCGAGCCGGTGGGCGCGACCGACTGAGCGCCTCCACCGGGCGTGGATACAACCATTCTGTTGTATGGTGGTGCTGTCGCACATGAAGGAGACCCGGACATGAGCACCGTGGTGATCGACATGAGCATGTCGCTGGACGGGTACATCGCCGCGCCAAACGACGTCCCCGGACAAGGCCTTGGCGAAGACGGGATGCGCCTCCACAACTGGGCGTTCGACGACCCTTCGGTGTTCGAGAAGGTGTACGGCAACCTGCTCGAGGAAACGGGCGCCGTGATCATGGGCCGCCGGTCCTACGACAACTCGATCCAGGAGTGGGGCGGCCAGGGCCCGTTGGGCGACGTGCCCTGTTTCGTGGTCACCCACCGAGCGTTCGAACCGGCGAGTCCGGTGTTCACGGTCGTCACCGACGGGATCGAGCAGGCTCTCGTCAAGGCCCGGGAGGCGGCCGGCGACAAGCGGATCGGGTTAATGGGCGCCAACCTCGATCAGCAGTACCTCGCTGCCGGCCTCGTCGACGAGATCCGGATCCACCTCATCAACGTCCTGCTCGGTGGTGGGCGACGGCTGTTCGACCAGCTTCCCGAGCGCGTCGAGCTCGAACAGGCGGGCGTCAGTGAAACCGATGGCGCGACCCATATCGCCTATCGCGTCGTTCCGTAGCGGCCCTAATCGGAACGCCTCGTCAGCACCCCACGCTCGTAGGCCGCCGACGGGCTGCCGCGCCGCGATTTGTTTCACCCTGGGCGACCAGGGTGAGGACCTCCAGCTCGCGGTCGCTCAAGGCGTCCGGCGCGGGCGTCCGGAGCTGGGAGCACGAGGGCGATCACCGGGATTCCGGGCGTCGCAGGCCGGCGATGGATTCCACCGTGGTGGTCTTGCCTGCGCCATTGGGACCCATGATCCCGAAGATCTCGCCCTCCTCGACGAAGAACGACACTCCCTCGACCGCGGAGCGGTCGCCATAGCGTTTCTTGAGGTCGGCAACTTGGATGATGTTCATGCCGACAAGGTTCGCGGATGCAACGCGTCCGGCACATCCGTCACCCGTCCACGCGGCCGTGGTCGATCCGGTGGAACCCGGCGTCCACCATTCGGTGGATGCCGACCTCAGTCTCGGTTACGGGACAAGGTGGACCGGGTTGCCGCGGAGGCTGACCATCCAGGTCGTCGTGTCGTTGCCCTTGTTGACGGTGTACTTGATCTTCCACCAGCCCGCCGCCGGTTCCCCTGGCGGGGTCAGCCCGCTCGAGCCATAACTCAGCGAGAGCGGAATGGTGATCCGGATCCAGGAGTTCTGGTAGAACTCGGGTGGGCTCGTCGTCGGATCGCTCGGACACCCTACGGGCGGCATGGAACCGGTCCCTCCACGCGTCTGGATGCAGGTGACGTTCGTTCCCGTTGTATGGCCGGGGGTGGCGTTCGTATCCGCCGTGTAGTTGAACCGGACGGGTGTGTACGTGTTGCCGTCCGGGCTGAGGATCTGGAGCCAGGTCGGGGCTGCGGTGTCGCCGGGATCGAAGAGGTCGATCTGCAGGGTCTTGCCGGCACCCGAGCGACGGTCGATCTGCGCCAGGTAGAACATCTGGTCGCCGCTCTGGATATTGGCGTAGGACACCATCCGACCGGAGCCGTAAATCCGTGGGCTGCCGCCGCCAACCACCTGGAGCGACCACATGTTCTCGAACATCTGGTTCTGATTGGCGGTCGGGTTGGCGGGGTCGGTCGTGGTCACCTGCAGCCGGTAGGTTCCGGCCACGAGGCTGCTTGCGAGCTGCCACCATTTGTTGTGAGCGACATGCGCCCGGCAGTCCGCTGCGCTGCTCCAATTCGGGTCGGTCCCGTCCTTGAAGTCGTTGTTGAGTCCGCCGGCGGCGGAGGCCGACGCATAGGCCGGACTCTTGTCGACCTGGAATTCGTTTGCGAACGTGTTGCCCGAGCTCGAGACGAGCACGTCATCGGTCGTCGTGAACGCCGTGCCGCTCGTGTCCCACAGCCGGAAGTACGTCGACACGGGGATGGCGTTCTCTCCATCGAACCAGTGATCGCCGGCTCCCAGGTGCCCTCCTCCCGGGCCGGAAGTGGTGGCACAGAACGTCGGGTCATAGATCCACACCGCGCCACCCGCCGCTGGTATCTCGACCTGGTAGTCGTAGCCGTTCGGGTCGTACTGGATGTTCGGCGTGGGTCTGGCGTTATAAGCGGGCGCGAAGGCATCGCCCGTGGAGCGGTTCGAGCCCTGGCCCTCGATCGCACCGAAGAACCCCTGCGAAGCGAGGGTCGGCAGGGGCGGCGTACCGGTCGCCGCCGCGCTCGGCAAATCCGAGCAGGCGATGCTCGAGCCGCTGACCTTGCAGTTCCGAAACACGCCGTAGTAGCTGAGCGGACTGCCCATGGGGACTGGCTGCACGTACTCCGCCTTGGCGACGCGCGTCGCGACGATCGAGTCGATCCCGAAGATCCGCGCGAAGAAGGTGCCCACCGGCGCGCTGACTGTCACGTTGAGCTGGCGGGGGTTCCCACCGCCGCCCGCGACCGCGAGCGAGTCCTGGATCGGCGTGACCGTCACGCTCCCGCCGGTGACGAAGCCGTTCTTCTGCGCCTCCGTCAGGGCCACGCTGTAGGCCGTCGTGACATTGGCGGGCAACCACACCGCACCCGCGAGCGCCGCAGCGTCGGCCGCCCGTTGGACCTTGACCGTGTTCGACCAGTACCAGGCAACGTCGATGACGACGGCGGCCATGCCCAGGAGCAACGCGAGCGATCCGACGAAGATGGGCAGGACCTGGCCGGACGAGCGCCGAGCTGGACGGCCTGGACGGTCCGGGCGGGTCGTGGGCGCCACGTTGCCGTCGTCGTCTGGCCGTTCGATCCTCGCGCCGTCTCCCATGTCACATCTCTCGCTACGACGTTGGCTGGATGGCCATGACGGTCCTGTCGGTGATCTGCAGGCTCGAGAAGCCGCCACCCCCGATCAACCGCATCAGCCCGCCAAGCGGTGTCCTGAACTGGTAGGTGTAGGTGATGCTCACGCCGATGGAGTCAGGACTCCACACGGGAGGGGTCCCGCTGGTCAGCGTCCGGCTGGCGGCGGGCCAGCTCGCCGACGCTTCAAAGAACTCGAGCGGCTGGGCCGGCGACAGGCAGGGGACCGCCGGGTTCGCCGGGTCCCCGGGCCGGTACCGCCACACGTTTCCAAGTCCACTGACGGTCCCGTCGTTCCGAACTTCGTAGATCCTGACTTCCGACACCTGGGTCATCTCGACCATCGATCCCGGCGACGTCAGGACGCGTTGGACCGCCGCGATCACGAGGGGATCCACATTCGCCGGGGTCAGGACCGCCCCACTGCACTGCGCATCCTTGACGGTTCCATCGGCCATGGCGGCGCCGGCACGGGCGCCTTCTCGCGTGGCGAACTCGAGCGTCATGTTGTGGTTGAACGCGAAGCCGAACTCGAGCATGCCCACGATGATCAGCAGGAAGATCGGGACGACCAGAGTGAACTCGAAGAGGCCCTGTCCGCGTTGGCCGGAGCTTCGGCCTGAGAACCTTCGGGGTCGGACCCCCGGTTTCACAGGATCGGCTCCATGCGCATGACGTTCGACCAGGAGATGTCGAAGTAGCCTGTCGAGGCCCCGGGGAGAAAGCCGATCAGGTTGCGCAGGGGCGTGTGGAACTGGTAGCGATACAGGATCCGAACGCCGATCGAATTGAGCGGGACGTAGGCAAGCACCGGTGGCGGACCGGGGCTGATTTCGCGCTCGCAGCCGCTCAGCTGGTCGCAGCGCGCCAGCGTGGTCGGCGGGTAGGTGTCGTCCGGCGATACCCCGAGGGCATAGGGGATGGTGAAGGCCGCACCATTGGGGCCGGTGCAGGACGTCGAACCGCTTCGCGTCCACACGTTCTGGGCCGGTGGGCTGATCGGGTTGCCTGCCCGGTCCGTCCGGAAGATTGCAACGTTCTGGATCAGCGCGCGGTTCAGTGGCGGCGCAAGGTCGGCCTCGATCCCTTCGAGCACCTTGCAGTCGCTCCACGTGTTCGCGCCGGCGACGGCCGCGGTCATCGAAGCGTTTCTCGAAGCAAAGTTCACGGCCAGCGTCGCGTTGAACAAGAACCCGAACTCGACGAGGCCGAGCAGGAGGAGGACGAACAGCGGAAAGACGATGGCGAACTCGACCAGGGACTGCCCGTGGGACTTGAGGTTGGCGCCTTTCTGCCCGCGTCGATCGACCCTCACGCTGGGACTTGCGCGGCACTCAGCGCGTCCTGGCTGAGGCGCGCGGAACCGAAGCATCAGCACGACGTCCCGCGTAAACAGACGGCCCGGTCGCGTCGTCGGCGGGGCCTCTCGTGCCGACTATCGCTTCATCGAAACGTAGGTGCCCGACCGGCCAAACGCAATCGGTGATGCCCCGTCCGCGACGCCATCGTCAACAAAGTGGTGCGTTCCGCCACCACTAGTCGATCCTGAGGTGCTGATGGGCAACGTTGCCGCTCGAACCCTTGCGCGAGCGCGTGGCGTGCACGCACCGGCGGCTGGCCTCAGGCGGCCACGGCGCCGGCGCGGCTCCCCGCTACGGACAGAAGGCGACCTCGGCGCAGAACGCCGTCTGGCCATCGACGCTGGCGGGCGAGCCAACCCGGGGCGCTCAACGCAACGTCCGATCAGCCCACCGGGCGCTCCCATGACAGGCCACTCAGAGCGCGGGCCTGCATCGCGCAGAGACCTCGTGGCGCCTCGCCCGCTTCGCCAGCCGATAGCACGCGTGGACCAGCAGGCGATTGAGCCACGCATCGAACCGGTCCGGGTCACGGACTACGGCGATGTGTAGCCATGCCGCGAGGAGCGACTCCTGGACGGCGTCGGCCGCATCGTCGCTGCGGAGGATCAGCCAGGCGGTGCGATGGAGTCGATCAACGGCGCCCGCAGCAAGGGTCGAGAAGGCGTCATGATCGCCGCTCCTGGCGCGAATCACGAGGTCTCGCTGCATCGGCACCCGCCTTAGCCGCGGCCGGGTGGCCGCGCTCATCATCATGAGTCCGCCGACGACGTAATCGTTCCATCGCGGAGAAGTCGAACCGGACGCCGAAGGTCCAGGCGCGCTCAGCGGGTATCATCGCGGTCCGCGCCTGTAGCTCAGTGGATAGAGCGTCGGCCTCCGGAGCCTGACCGCCTGAGCGTTGTGGCCACGCGAATGGGACCCCGAGCGAAACGGGTGCAGTTTTACGCTCTACGCCGAGGCCCACAGAGCCGAGATCGGGACAGCCGTCACTCGCTCGGCCAGCGCGAACGCCCGGGGGCCGGTATGGAACAGGATCCCGGCCCGGATTTGTCACCGAGGCGATCTCGATATCTGTTTCCGAGGCGTCGGCGATGGACCGCACGCGGACTGCGCGTCAGGCCAGATCTCGAATCACGTTTGCGAGGACCCAGTTGAACTGGTCGGGATCCTCCATCATCAGGAAATGGCCGACGCCTGACATCAGCACAGGGCGAACCCCATGCCCGGACAACGAGGCAGCATCGGTCGGGCGGAAGTCCGCATTGATCGCCACCGTCGGCACATTCAGGTCCGGCAGACGGTCCACGATCCGTTGGCCATTGCTGATCGCGTGTCGCAGGACGTCGAGCGCGATTGCCGGCGGCGCCGATGACATATGGCTTGCGACCCGGTCGACGAGTCCAGGGTCGGCCCCAGATGGGAACATCTGACGCACCAGCCCCTGGGTCGAGGCGACGAAATCCTTTAGGAACGGCTCCATGAACGCTGCGACATCCGCATTGCTACGCAGCCCATCGAGCGAGACGTATGTGTCGACCCAGACGATGCCGCGGACTCGGCCGGCCAACGCCAGGGCCGCTTCGACGATGGCGTCGCCGCCCATCGAGTGACCGATCAGGACGACGTCATCGAGGCCGAGGTGATCGACGACGGCGGCGACGTCGCCACCGAAGCTGGCCATCGTCCAGGAATCGCGACCGCCGCTCGACTCGCCGTGGCCGGCGAGGTCCAACGTGACCACCCGGTGTCGAGGAGCAAAGGCGCGGATCTGACCAGCCCAGTACGAACGATCGCACGACCAACCATGAACGAAGACCAGCGCGGGGTCGCCGGTCCCCTCGATCCCGTAGTGGATCGCCATGCCGTCTGACGACGTGACCACACCGCTCACTTCACGAGATTGCTCGGCGCGATCGGGATACTCGATTCCAGCTCGCTTCATCTCCGCTCTCCTCTCAGTCGGGCGTAATGTCGACGACCGCCAAGGTGATCGTGTCCATGTCGCTCTGGCCAGCTGCGTCCATAACAGTCAAGGTCACGGCAGGTAATTCGCTGAGCACATCAAATCCGGCGTAGACGTGAGTGATCTCACTCGGAGGCTGAGCAAGCCAGTTGCCGATCGTCGACGTGCTATCAGCGAAGTCGATCGACCAGCTGACGATGTCGTTGTCCGGGTCGCTGCTGCTAGTGCCCCGGAAGGTGAACGTAAACGCCGGAAACGGGGCCTCGAAGGCGAACCCGACGATGCCGCCGGTGGGCCGTGACCATTCGGTCCGCTCGGCCGATCCAAGGCATAACGGAAAGGCCTCGTCGTTGAGCTGGCAGTCCACCAGCCGGGGCGTCCTGATCTCGAGAACCGCTGTCGGCGGGTCGTTCACCGCTTGGCACGTGAAGGATTGACGCGTCGTTCCCGCCTTGACGATAGCGACGTGGATCTCATCGCCAGCGGCGCCGTCGATTTCGTAGTCACGACTGCCGACCGTTTCATCCTTGACCACACGAGCGTCGGAGAAGTGGATCTCGACGTGCGACATGTCTTTGCTCGACGTCGCCGTGAAGTCACGGCAGTCGTCATTGAACGATCCGGTGATCGTTGCACCGCTGTTAGCCGAGCCGGAAGCCGCCAGAACCGGGCTCCAGCCGACGATCAAGGCAATCGAGAGCAGCGTCATCGCTACCACGACCGCCACCGGGTACGGTCGGTCACGCGGCCCAAGGTTCGCGATTCGAAATCCTCTCATGCGCTTTGCCTCCGGCAGTTCTGTTTGATCGGTTGCATCACCGGATCGTGGCCGAGGAGGGGTGCCGGCGCATCAGGCATGGCGCCTTATCTTTGGCGTATGACCGCCCTATTTCGGTTGGGGCGGCGGGATACTGAGGCGATGAACGTTCGGGACAAGGGCGCATTCATCGGACGCCTTCGCGAGCTCGATCTGCTCGGGCAGGCGCTCGAGCGGGCGCGCGGCGGGGTCGGGTCGATCGCCCTGATCGCCGGTGAGGCCGGGATCGGCAAAACACGGCTCGTGAGCGAGTTCGTAGCGCATCTCCGCGAGGACGGGCTCAACGTGATGCTCGGCCGCTGCGTCGATCTCGTCGGTACCGAGCTACCGTTCCAGCCGTTTACCGATGCGCTCAGGCCGCATGTCCAGGTGCTGCCGTGGATGGCCGAAAGTCCCGAAGTCTCACAGCGGCGGGTGTTCGAGCAGGTGCTCGCACTCCTGACAAAGCGCTCGGATGAACGGCCCCAGGTGGTGGTGCTCGAAGATCTCCACTGGGCCGATGATTTGACGCTTGACCTGGTCGTCTTCCTCGCCCAAAACCTCGAGACGAGCCGGATTCTGTTCGTCGTCACGTACCGAGCCGAGAATCAGGGGTTGGATGAGCGGATGGGGCGGCTCAGGGAGAACGTTCGTCACTCCGCATCAGCGGTCGTGCTCGACCTGGAGCCACTCAGCCGTGACGAGCTGGCAACGATGCTCAACGCCCGTGGTGATGGAGCGGTGCCAGCGGCCCTGACGGACACGATCTTCGCCCGCTCTGAGGGCAACCCGTTCTTCGCGGAGGAACTCTTCGACGCCGCTGGGCCCGACGGCGCCACGCTCCCGCGCAGCTTGCGCGACCTGCTGCTTCAGCGCATCGCGCGTCTCGATCGAGCGGCGCTGAGCGTTCTGCGTGTGGCGGCCTCGGCTGGTCGCGAAGTCGATTACGCGCTCCTCCGGGCCGTCGCCGGCCTGCCAGAAGGCAACATCCGAGAGTCGCTCCGCGCAGCGGTCGATCATGGCGTGCTCCTGGCTGACCAGGCGACGGGCACCTTCCGCTTCCGCCATGCATTGCTAGCCGAAGCGGTCCACGCGACGATCTTGCCCGGCGAGGCAGAGGAGTATCACGCTCGAATTGCCGATCAACTCGCACGCGCCGGGGCACCGGCCACAGCGCTCGCGGCCCATTGGGCTGCTGCAGGCCGCGCCACCGAAGCGTTCACGGCGTCAATCGAGGCCGCGAGCGAGGCCGAGGCTGCGTTTGGTCTCGCCGAGGCGCTCGCCCATCTCGAGCGGGCGCTGTCACTGTGGGATGCCGTGCCGGGTGCGGCGGCCCGTGCTGGATTCGATCTGGCCGAGCTCACCTCGTGGGCGGCGGGGCTCGCGAGCACGACTGGCGCCGCGCTACGTGCTGTTGGACTTGGTCGGCAGGCAGTCGACCTGATCGGTACGGTCGACCCAGTCCGTGCGTCCCGTGCGCACGATCGCCTTGGTGCGTACCTGGCCGCAGCGGGCGAAGGCGAGGCTGGTCTCGCGGCTACGCGGCGCGCGGTCGAGATGATGCCAACTGACCCACCATCGGCGCAGCGCGCGGATCTGCTCGCCTCGCTTGCCAACCGGTTGATGCTCATGTGGCGCCACGAGGAGTCCCTGGCGGTCGCGGAACGCGCCCTGGCGCTCGCGCGCGACGTTGATGCACGACGCGCCGAGCTCGTCGCCCGCGCGATGCTCGGCCTCGACCTGGCCTATCTCGGACGCGGCGAGGAGGGCGTTACCAATCTGAGGTCTGCTCTGCGGATCGCCGAGGACCATGGTGGCCCTACAGATCTGCAGCGTGTGAACGTATGGCTCACCGATGTCCTGACGATGCTCGGCCGGACCCGTGAAGCGGCCCAAGTGGCCGCGGAGGCGCTCGAACGTCTCGCTCCCTTCGGGATCGACGACACAGGTTTGGTCACGAACTACATCGACGCGCTCGTAGCGCTAGGCGAGTGGGATCAAGCCGAGAGCGTGAGCGGGGCGGCGGTCCGAGCCGCCACGATGAACTGGCCACACCTGCGGCTCGTCCACCGCGCGGAGCTCGAAGTCGGCCGTGGCCAGTTCGACGACGCGCATGTACATCTCGCTGCAGCTCGGCCTCGGATGGCGAAGAGGATCGCCCACGGTGGCGAGTCCTTCGATCTCGTGGCGACGGAGCTCGCCCTGTGGGAACACCGTTGGCTGGATGCCGACAGAGCCGTCCGCGATGGTCTGTCGCGGGCGCGCTCTCGCGAGGCAGCGTTCATCCGCGTCCAACTCTGCGCTCTCGGGCTGCGCGCTTGTGCCGAGCTCGCAGCGCTCGCCCGCGCCCGACGGGACCGGGATGAGCTTGATCGTGCGATCGCCCAAGCCCAGGTGTGGATCCTGGCGGCTCGGCGCGCCGCCAGAGATGCGGCGGACATCACGCCGAACGCTGCTGCCTGGTTGGCGTTGGCCGAGGCCGAGCACGAGCGGGCGCAGGCATCATCTCGGGCGGAGGCCTGGTCGACCGTAGCGGCGATGTGGGACGAGCGCGAACGCCCGGCGTTGGCGGCCTATTGCCGCTTGCGTCAGGGGGAAGCGCTCGTCGCCGCAGGCGCCTCACGGATCAATGCGAGCGTACCGTTGCGGGCGGCGACTGCCGTCGCCGAGAAGCTTCAAGCTCGACCCCTCCTGCATGAGCTAACGCTGCTCGCGGAACGCGCCCGGCTCGACCTGCGACCGCGTGATACACCATCGCTGTCGGAGCGCCAGGCCACGCAGCAGCTGGGGCTGACGGCGCGAGAGGCGGAGGTCCTGACGCTCGTCGGCCGAGGTTATACGAACCGGGAGATCGCCGACACGCTCGTGATCAGCGTGAAGACCGCAAGCGTGCATGTCTCGAACATCTTGCGAAAGCTCGACGCCCCGAGCCGCCGTGACGCGGCGGCGATCGCGCACCGCATCACCCCGCCAGTCGACGGTCGGGTGTCTTGACGCGGAGTCGGTCGCGGTGGAAGCCCGGCCGATCCGGGTCGGGCATGGCCATCCATCGGGTCCATTCTTACGGGAGAGACAGCGTCCGGAGTTTGACGCTCCAAATGCGTTGTGGCCCTCGATCCGTGCGAGACGGGGTGGTCACCTAGACCTTCAAACCAGAAGCCGAAGGTCTAGCCGCGCTCGGCGGGTATCATCGAGTGCCGCGCGCCTGTAGCTCAGTGGATAGAGCGTCGGCCTCCGGAGCCGAAGGTCGCAGGTTCGAAATCCTGTCGGGCGCGCCATTACAACCTTTTCGGGCAGCGCCGGCGCCAATCCGTGCGCGAAGGCCGCCGCAGTCAGCCGGACACCCACGATCGCGGGGCTCGCGACCGACATGCGCTCGTGGATGCTTTCAGCGTTTGCTAGCCCGGACGGGAGATCGTCCCCTCAAACGTACCGACGGTCATGCCGCCCACGCCGGTGGCGGCGTCTGCGAGGCGTTCAACGGTGAACGTCCCTTCTGCCCCGGCGAATCGGCCCGTCGAACGGTCCGGGTCGATGATGGCAAGTTCCGTGATCAACACGACGCCAGGTCGGAGTAGCGCCGAGGTCCCGGTCTGGTCGGCCACGAGTCGGTCACCGTTCGCGGCGGTGAACGTATACGTCCCGGCTCCCGTCACGGGCCGGGACCCGAAGTTCACGGTGGCCTCGATCACCAGCTCGAACCGTCCGAGCTGAGTCGCCTGTCCTTCGGTTTGGAACCGGTCGAACGCGAAGGGCGGGGCGAGGGGTGTCCTGCTGATGTGGCGGCCCTCCAATGTCCCCTTGAAGGGGACCGGCCCTGCCTCCGTAGCTTGTCCGGCCATTGCGGGTCCAGTGAGCGTCAGCAGACCCAAGAGGGTGAGCGCGAGAACCTTTGCAGTCTTCATTTCCCTACTCCTTGTGGCTGTGGTGACGAGCCGTGTGACTCGTCGGGCTCGAGGACGTCGACAGCCCGTTGCCACGTGCCGTCGACGGCTTGTCGGTGGAGCACGAGGTACGTGCCGCGCTCGAACCTCGCGTCCCTGGGCTCGGTCTCGACCGTGACGCGATAGCGCCCGATCTCGACCCGCCGTGCGCCCAACCGCTCGACGCGCCGCGCCTCGAAGCTCACCGAGGACAGGCCCAGGGCGATGCCCGTGCCCCAGTACTCCTCGATCGCCTTTCGGCCCTGGATCAATCCTGCGGTCGGTGTCAGGAGCTGCGCATCGTCGGCGTAGCAGGCGCCCGCCGCAGCTTTATCGCCGCGCTCAAGAGCGGCGGCCAAAGCAGATCTTGCTTCGCGACGAATCGGCTCCACGAAGTGAGACGATGAGACACGCGCGTTGCAAAGCGGTTACATCGCGCGCGGGGCTCCGATCGCCTCGGTCACCGCGTCATCGAGGCTGAGACCGCGGCCGGCCTCGAGCGCCGCATGCACCTGCTCCGCGGGTAGCGCCAGGTTGATCGCCGTCAAGGCCGCCTCGCGAGCAGCTGCCTCCGCAGGCTGGACGACGCCCCCACCGGCGCGCCGAAGCGACTCGCCCGCTCCAAGCAGGCGGGCCGCGCGAACGACGTCGCCCAGCTCGGCGGCCACGAGAGCGAGCCCTTCGCAGCACCAGGCGGCAGTCTCCGGGAAGCCGAGGGCCCGGGCGAGCTCCACCGCCTCCACGAGGTGGTCCGAGGCCTCGTCCAGCCTGCGCTCGTGCGCGGCGGTGATTCCAAGACGTGCCAGGATGACCGCGATGACTTCCGTGTCGCCTACGGTTCGGGCGAGGCCCTGCGCGCGACCGCCTACATCACGGGCGTCTGCATACCGTCCGCCGTGGAGGAAGCCCTCGGCGAGAATGAAGAGAGCGATAGCTTCCAGCCGCGCATCGCCCGCAGCGTGTGCAACGGCCACAGACTGGTCGCAGTATCCCCGGGCGCGGTCGAAGTCGCCGGCACGCGCCGCGAGCGTCGTCAGAACGTTTAGCGACGCTGTCAGAGCAATGGGCGGCCCGACCATACGGCCGAGCGCGACGCCCTCCTGGGCGAAACGCCCTGCGCGTGCGAAATCACCGAGCAGCCGGGACAAGAGGGCCGCCCCAGCCAGCGCGTCGGCACGAGGCGACGACGGCGCGCTCGTCGGGACGGTCAGCGCCTGCTCGAGCCAATCGAGGCCCTGCCGGCGGTAGCCGCGGATCACCCAGTACCGCCAGAGGGCGGCGCCCAGCGGCACCGCCAGGTCACTGCCGGTCGCGAGTGTCCAGCGCATCGCCGCGTGGACGTTGTCGCGCTCCTGATCGCGGATCGCGAGCGCTTCGACCTTGCCTGCGGGGTCCTCGATGGGTGCGTTCTGCACGACCTCGAGGAAGTGCTCGGCGTGTGAGCGGTGGAGCTCGTCGCGTTCGCTTGGCGAGTCGAGTCGCTCCGCCGCGTACTCGCGGATCGTCTCCAGGAGTCGGTACCGCGTTGCGCCGTTCCGCGTCCCCGCGACGACGAGCGACGATTCGACGAGCCTGCTGACGAGCTCTTCGGCGCGCGCAAGGTCGCCGTCTGCGCAGATCGCGGCGACAGAGTTGAGAGTGAATCCCCCCGCGAAGACGGAAAGAGCTGCCAGCAGCTCACGCTCGTTCGCCTCGAGCAGCTCGTAGCTCCAGTCGATCGTCGCCCGGAGCGTCTGGTGTCGTGGAGCGGCCAACCTGCGCCACGAGCGCAGAAAGCGGAAGCGGTCGTCGAGACGGCCGGCGATGTCATCGACAGAGAGCGCCTTGGCCCGCGCGGCGGCCAGCTCGATCGCGAGAGGCAGGCCGTCGAGCTCACGGCAGATCCGGGCCACGGTCGTCATGTCGGTCGCCATCGCAGCGAGATCGCGCCGTACGGCGCGCCCGCGCTCGAGAAAAAGGCGGACCGACGCGAACCGGGCTACCTCGTCGGCGGAAAGATCATCGGTCGGCGTCGGCAGGGGATCGACCGCGTAGTCGACCTCGCCCGGCGCGCCGAGTGGGATCCGGCTCGTTGCCAGCACGCGAACGGATGGGGAGGCGCGGAGAATTTCGTGCACCAGCTCGCCACACGCGCTCGCAAGGTGCTCGCAGTTGTCGAGAAGGATCAAAAGCTCTTCGTTCCGGAGGTGCTCGACGAGGCCGTTGAGAGAGGACACGTCCGGTCGTTCGCGGACGCCGAGCACACCGGCGACTGCGCTCGCTGTCGTGCGCGGGTCTGCGTGCGCCGTAAGGTCCACGAGCCAGACGCCACCGGTCCACGCACCGATTTGCCGGGTGGCCGCTTCGAGGGCGAGTCGGGTCTTGCCCGCCCCACCCAGACCGGTCAGCGTGACGAGGCGTTGAGTGCGCAGGAGCTCCGCAATGTCGTCGAGCTCGTGCTCGCGGCCGACGAAACTCGTAAGTGGCGCCGGAAGATTGTGACGCTCCACGGCCGAGGCCGCGGGCACGAGCTCCTGGCGGAGTACGGCGAGTTCGAGAGCTTGCAGTCCCTCGCTCGGGTCGAGACCGAACTCCTCAGACAGGAGCGTGCGTGCGCGGCGGTATGCTGCGAGCGCCTCGACCTGACGCTGGGAGTGGTAGAGCGCGAGCACGAGCTGGCGCCAGAGGCGCTCGCGGTGCGGATGCTCTGCGACGAGTCGCTCCAACTCGGCGACGAGCGACGCTTGACGGCCGAGCGACAGCTCCGCATCGATTCTCTCCTCGAGGGCGACGAGGCGAAGCTCGTCCAGCCGACGAGCCTCGTCCGCGACGACGCCGCTGTCACGAACGTCCGCGAACGCCGGGCCGTGCCACAGCGCGAGTGCAGCTCCCAGGCGATCCGCCGCGAACCCGGCAGCGCCACGAGCGAATGCATCGCGCCCTTCGCGGTAGAGCCGTTCGAACCGCCACGCGTCGACCAGCTCAGCCTCGATGTCGAGCACGTAGCCGGGAGGCCGCGCCATGAGCGTGTTCTCACCGAGCGCCGAGCGCAGCCGAGAGACGTAGACGCGGAGCGTGCCTCCTGCGCCCCGTGGGGGCTCGCCTTGCCAGAGCTCGTCGATCAGCCGATCGCTCGAGATCGCTCGCCCTGGCTCGACAAGGAGCAGGGCGAGGAGCCATCGTTGTTGTCGGCCACCCAGCCGGACCGGCTGCCCGGCGCGCACGGCGTCCACTGGCCCGAGCACCCGGAATTCGCAGGCCGTGCCCGTCGAGGTCGCCACGCAGCCCATCCTCGGCCGCAGGCGGCATGCGCGCAATAGCAATCGGTGTTGTGGCGCGCGGCACGACGCGTACGATTCGAGGTCGAAGACCCGGCCCGGGCGAGGCGACCGCGGCCGCGATCGTGGGGATCTTCGTGTTGGGATGCGCGACGTCGCCCTGGTTCCAGGCCGCGTAGGAGCCCGTGGCTGTTTCAGCCAGGGTTCGGGCGCGAATCGATCAGCTGCTCGGAGACGACGAGGGGAGCGGCCCGCGAATCCGATCTGGGTCGCCAAGCGGATAGACCATGACGCTCACGTTCGTCGATGCAGCAACAGATGCAAATCGCGACTCGGGGGCACCGCGAAGCTCGTGGTCGAGGAACGCAAGAGTGAAGCCGCGTTCGATCGTCAGTACCGCGTCGGCCGTGCCGTCGACCGGCAGGGCTCGCGGCTCGAATCGAGCTCCGTCGGCGAAGTCGCCATGGGCAGCGGCTGGCACCACGACCCGATATGCGTCGCGCGGGGCGGCCTCAAATACGGCTTCAAGGGCCGGATGGAGGGTGGTCTCCTTCGTCAGGAACAGGAACGGCGTCCGGGGGGCTGTCGGAGGCGCCGCTGCCGAGAACGGCCCTCCCGCCGCCTGCCCGTCGATGTTCACACATGCCGACAGCCGAAAGTCGACCCGACATGCTTCGACGGCCGCGATACCGCCATTGGAGTGGCCGACCACGGCCACATGCGCAAGATCGAGGCGGCCCTGAAGACGCGACAGGCCAGCCGTGTCCGCAACCAGCCGGTCGAGCACGAAGCGGATATCGGCGACCCGTTCCTCGATCTTGGCCGCGACAGCCGCGCCCGGCGGTCCATCGCCTGCGTACACGGCGACGCCGGTGCCGATGTCCACTGCCGCAGACTGATAGGGGTGATCAACGCCGATCACAACGTAGCCATGGCTGGCCAGGTCTTCGGCGAGGGCGCTGTAGAAGACGACGTTCGTCGCGTTGCCAGGCGAAAGGAGGACGACGGGGTACGTCGCGTCCAGGCTCGCGACGGCGGCACCAGCGTGGGCATTGGCGGTCACCAGCCCAAGACCGGCCACCTGGATCGCGCTGAGTTCGCCGCTTGCCTCCAGACCGGCCGCGATTGTCGACAGCTCCGGCACGTACGGCACGATCGGCGACTCGTCGCTCGCTGCGGGGTACCAAACCGTGAGGGGCACGCGCCTGTGGTCCCTGGTCGCCGACTGCGGGTCCGACCGCCCGTTGTCCGTCAGAAGCGCCTCGACTCGACCCACGCTATTCGAACCGGTGACGCCCGGAAGCCTCAGATAGGCAAAGGTGGACGAACCGATCGAGGCCGCGCTCAGCCCGGCAGCGAGGATGACAAGCGCCAGGATCCGGCCGCGTGACGGCCGGCGAGGCAGTCGGCCGGATCGGTGCGCAGTCGCCGGTCGGAAAGCCGTAACCATTGCCAGCACGCAATCCTCCAGGCGGACGGGTCTTTCAAGATTATGTCGACCTAGACGTCAGTGTTCAGTCCGCGGTTTCCAAGGCTCTGCGGGTCGCCCTTTCCGTGTCTCTTCTGTCGCCACCGCCGGTCCGTGGCGCGAGCCGGAGCGCGTTTCCTCATGCGAGCCGCCGAGCCGCGGCCAGCCACTCATCGCGGCCCTCGATCGGGACGACGTAGGTTGCTAGCGCGCGCCCGACACCTGTCGGGCGCGCCACTTCCACCATTCCGGCCGCGGGTGAAGGCGACACGGAGCTCGACCTGGAGTCCCGCGCCGGATGTCTGGCCACCCGACGAACGCCCGGCGCGCGTGATCGTCTGACACCCCTCAACCAGGGCGGAACGGACGGTGGCTTGCGGGCCCCGGGCCATCAGCAACGTACAGCGTGGTGGGTCTCGTTTATCGTTCGGGGATGCCGCGCGATCCGAACATCCCCGACGCGTTCGACGTGTACACGCTGGTGCTCCTGCGCCGCCCACCGAACGCGCCGGAGTTCCCGGAAGAGGAGCTCGACGCGCTGCAATCCCGGCACCTCGCCTACCGGGCGGGGCTGCGCCGCGACGGCGTGCTGGTCGCGAACGGCCCGCTCGGGGAGCAGTCGGACGTGTCGTTTCGGGGCCTCTCCATCTTCTCGTGCAGTCTCGACGAGGCTCGTCGCCTGAGCGATCTCGATCCCTCCGTCCAGGCCGGGCGGCTCGCCTATGACGTGTTCGAGTGGTGGGTGGCCGCGGGGACGCTGGCATTTCCCGGAAGCGAAGCCGTGATCGGTCAGCGCCGAGTGATGCCCGACGACTGACCCCGGATTTAGCCGCGGCGCGGTTGCCCGGGACCCTCGGTCAGGCGCCGACGTAGGCCGCGAGGTGCTCCCCGGTAAGCGTTGAGCGGGTGCCGATCAGGTCGGCAGGCGTGCCCTCGAACACGATCCGCCCCCCGTCGTGGCCGGCGCCCGGGCCGAGGTCGATGATCCAGTCGGCATGCGCCATGACCGCCTGGTGGTGCTCGATGACGATGACGGACTTGCCCGAGTCGACGAGCCGGTCGAGCAGGCCGAGCAGCTGCGCGACATCGGCCAGGTGGAGGCCGCTGGTCGGCTCATCGAGGACGTAGACATCGCCCTTGTCCGCCATCGCGGTGGCCAGCTTGAGTCGCTGTCGCTCGCCCCCGGACAGGGTCGTGAGCGGCTGGCCGAGACTGATGTAACCCAGCCCGACGTCGGCGAGCCGGCCGAGGATGGCATGCGCGGCCGGCGTCCGCGCATCGCCGGCGCGGAAGAACGCCTCGGCTTCGGTCACCGGCATCGCGAGCACCTCGCTGATGTCGCGGCCGCCGAACTTGTACTCCAACACGGAGGCCTGGAAGCGCTTGCCTTCGCACTCCTCGCACGGCGTCGAAACCGTGTCCATGAAGCCGAGCTCGGTGTAAATGACGCCGGCGCCCTTGCAGGCGGGGCAGGCGCCTTCGGAGTTGGCGCTGAACAGCGCCGCCTTCACGCCATTCGCCTTCGCGAACGCCGTCCGGATCGGGTCGAGCAGCCCCGTGTAGGTCGCCGGGTTGCTCCGGCGTGAGCCGCGGATCGCCCCCTGGTCGATGGCAACCACGCCGTCGCGACCCGCCACGGAGCCGTGGATGAGGGAGCTCTTGCCCGACCCGGCCACGCCGGTCACCACGACCAGCACCCCGAGCGGGATGTCGACGTCGACATCCTGGAGGTTGTTGGCGCCGGCGCCGCGCACTTCCATCGCGCCAGATGGCGCGCGGATCGACGCCTTCGGCGATGCCCGGTCGTCGAGGTGCCGCCCGGTGATCGTGCCGCTTGCTCGCAGCTCGTCGAACGTGCCCTCGAACACGACCTCGCCACCGGCCGTGCCCGCGCCGGGTCCCAGGTCGACGACGTGGTCGGCGATCGCGATCGCCTCGGGCTTGTGCTCGACGACGAGCACCGTGTTGCCCTTGTCCCGCAAGCGAAGGAGCAGCTCGTTCATCCGCTGGATGTCGTGGGGATGGAGGCCGATCGTCGGCTCGTCGAAGACGTACGTGATGTCGGTGAGCGACGAACCGAGGTGCCGGATCATCTTGGTGCGCTGCGCCTCACCGCCGGACAGCGTGCCGGCCGGCCGGTCCAGCGAGAGGTAGCCGAGCCCGATCTCCACGAACGAATCGAGCAGGTGGCGCAAATTGCCGAGCAGTGGCGCGACCGACGGCTCGTCTAGGTCGCGGACCCAGGCCGCCAGGTCGCTGATCTGCATCGCGCAGGCGTCGGCGATGCTGATGTCCCGGATCTTCGACGATCGAGCCGCGGCGCTGAGGCGGGTGCCGCCACATTCGGGACACCGGGTGTAGGTGACCGCCCGGTCGACGAACGCCCGGATATGCGGCTGCATCGCCTCCCGGTCCTTGGAGAGCATCGACTTCTGGACCTTGGGGATCAGGCCCTCGTAGGTCAGGTTGAGGTTGTCGACCTTGACCTTGGTCGCCTCCTGGCGGAGGAACAGGTCCAGCTCCTTCTGGCTATAGTCGCGGATCGGCTTGTCCGGATCGAGCCCGGACGCCGAGAAGATGCGCACGACCCAGCCATCCGCGGTGTAGCCGGGGACCGTGATCGCCCCCTCTGCGAGGGACTTCGATTCGTCGTACAGCTGGGTCAGGTCGATGTCGGTCACGCTGCCGGTGCCGTCGCACCGTGGGCACATGCCGCCGAGCAGCGTGAACTCGCGTTCGACCGTCTTGCTGGCTGCCCGCTCGACGGTGGCCACGCCGGTCCCCGTGACCGACGGGATGTTGAACGAGAACGCCTGCGGTGAGCCGATGTGCGGCTGGCCCAGCCGGCTGAAGAGGATCCGCAACATCGCGTTGGCGTCGGTGGCGGTGCCGACGGTCGAGCGGATGTTCGCGCCCATCCGCTCCTGGTCGACGATGATCGCCGTCGTCAGCCCATCGAGCACGTCGACGTCCGGACGCGCCAGCGTGGGCATGAAGCCCTGCACGAACGCGCTGTAGGTCTCGTTGATCATCCTCTGGGACTCGGCAGCGATCGTGCCGAAGACCAGGGAGCTCTTGCCAGAGCCGGAGACGCCGGTGAACACGGTCAGCCGGCGCTTCGGGATGTCGACGGTGATGTCCTTGAGGTTGTTCTCGCGCGCGCCGTGCACTCGGATCAGGTCATGGCTGTCGGCAGCGTGCGGCGCGTCGGTGCGCCGTTGACTGCCCGTCACGCGGTCGCCGGGCGAACGGTCATGCGGTCGCCTCCTGGGCAACCTTCCCCGGCTTGACCTTGCCCTGCTGGAGGATCCGGATGGCGTTGCCGAAGGGGTCCCGGATACCCATGTCCGTCCCGTAGAAGTGGTCCGTGGGCTCCTGGGTGAAGTCCGTGACGCCGCGTGCCTTGAGGGTCTCGAACAGGCCCCGGACATCGTCCGTCTTGAATACGAGGCCGTTCATGGCGCCCTTGGTTACCAGCTCGCGGATCTGGTTCCCCGTAGCCTCGTCGTGCAGGGGCGGCCCGGGCTCTTCGAGTGAGACCTCGGGTCCCGGGACGCCGGGCAGACGAACCGTCAGCCAACGGTAGGCGCCCTGCTTGAAGTCGTTGCCGACCTCGAGTCCCAGCTTGTTGACGTAGAAGTCGAGGGCCTCGTCCTTGTCGAGGACGTAGACGGTGACGACGTTCAGGTCGGTGAGCATCGGTTGTCTTCTCCGCTTCGTGTCTTGATGGGGCGACCCCCATGGTAGGAAGCGACCGGCGCGATGGCTTCTCCAAAACTGCTCGATCGCGCCGGATCACCCGCCGCGACGCGCGGCCTGGTGGCCGCCATCTGGATGCAGTTGGGCGCGATGATCGGGCCGTGCCCCGTGCGGTACACGGACGGCGTCTCGCCGACGATCTCCCGGAACATGCGGCTGAAGGTCCCCAGGCTGGTGAAGCCAACGTCGAGACAGATGTCGGTGACGCTCCGATCGGTTTCGCGCAGCAGGAACATGGAGCGCTCAACCCGCCGCCGCTGCAGATAGCGGTTTGGCGTCTCCCCGAACACGGCCCGGAAGGTGCGGCTGAAGTGCGCCTCGGAGATGAACGCCACCGCGGCCACGGCGCGCACGTCCAGCGGCTCGGCGTAGGAGCGGTCCATCGCATCACGGGCGCGAAGCAGGCGCCGGTTCAAGTCTTCGACATCCCGGCTCACGGGGAAACGCTACCAGCGAACGCGGATCGAGCGCGTCAGTCCGGGCAGCGGCAGCGACCCTGCCTCCGCCTCGACCGCCGCACGTTCCGCACCCGGGAGCGGGCGGAAGGTCTCGATCGTCAAGTCTGCGCCCGCCCGGCGCCACGTTCCGACCACGTCGCCTTCGACCAGGACCGCCCCTGGCCAGACCCGCGACGTCCACAGCCGGTCGCGATCGCGGGGATCCGCCAGCAGGAGCTCACGGTCGGGACCCTGGAGGAGGAAGAACGCGTCGCCGCTGGGTAGCAGCCGGGCGGCGGCGGTCGGCCCGATGGGGGCTCGGAACGACGCTTCGTCGTCATCGAGGATCCATGCATCGCCGATGGGCGTCTTCACGGCCACCAGCTCCTCGGCCACTGCCGCAAACGCGGCACGCCCTCCCCCTGCGCCGATCCCCGCCCATGTCGCGAAGCCTTCGGCCGTCGCCGGTCCGAACACGTGCAGGTAGCGGCGGGCGAGCTCCAGGCGGGCAACGCCGGGATCGACGTCGGGGCGGGGAACGGCCCAGATGGTCGGCGCCCGGGCGCCCTCCCACCGGATCAGGATCGTGCCGGTCGGGCCGGCGTAGCGAATGCCGTTGCCGACACCGAGGGCCTCCGCGACGTCGCGGTCGCGCATCGTCCGATCGCCGAGCACGGCCTGCATCGACGCGGCCATCTCGTCGGCGACGCGTCGCCCGCGAGCGTCATCCGGGTATCGCCCCAGGGAGAAGACCCAGTGATCCCGCGCCGGCACGACATAGGTGCTGAACCGCGGCCCCCAGAGCTGCACGAGCGATGGGTCCTCCCAGGCAGACGGGACCGTGTCCGTCACCCGAGCGTGGATCGAGAGGAGTGCCGCGCGAGGCATGCTGTCCTGCAGGCCTGCCCATGCGGCTCGGCGGAGCGAGTCGGGGCCGGGCGGCAACCGTTGGTCGAGCGCCCCAACCGTCCGTCGATGGGCAAGGACCTGGGCGCGCGTCAGATCCAGGCGAGGGCTGGTCACGATCCGGTCCCGTCCACGATCTGCGGCACTAGTCGGCTGCCCAGAGGTCGATCTGTGGCAGGCCGTGGATCCCGAGCGTCTGCGAGAGCTCGCCGCAGTGGTACGCCTCGTGGCTGAACAGCCGCTGGAGGATCGAGCCGCGGGTGTGGACCTGGACGGTTCCGCTGGACGTGCGACGGAACTCGTCGGCCAGCATGTCGATGGTCCATCGGTCCAGGCACGGATCGATCAACGCCCACGTTGCGTCCAGGGCCTCGACGAGCTCGCCGGCGCTTCGCGGGTGGTCCAGGTCGTCCTCCCAGCCGTTGTTCGCGGCATCCGCGAACGGCGTGGTTTCCGCACCGCCCTCGCCGATGACGTCGCATAGCCAGTAGACCCGCATCCCGGCGGTGTGGCCGACGGTCGCCCAGATCGGCCATCCGTCCGGCGACGGGCGGATCGCGAGCTGCTCAGGCGACATCGCGCCGATGACGTCACGCAACCGCCGGTTGTATTGGGGCCACATGACGTAGACCGATCGGATCGTGGGCGAGCTCATGGCGTCCTCAACCTTCAGGTGGAGCCAGCCATCGAACCTGGCGCGGCTTCGATCGATCGAACGCGGCACGTCCCGACAGGTCGGCGGGCACGCCGACTTCCCACCACGTGCCCGACTCGGTCCATGCCGCCGGATCGGTCCGGCACACGACGACGACCGGCCGTTGCGTCGCCCGCGCCGTCTCGCGTGCACGTGCGTACGCGGCCCGAAATTCGCGGAGCGTCGCTTCGACGGGGACGTCCTCGACGCCACATCCGAGTGCTTGGGCATGCGCGGCAATGTCGACTCGGACCGGGCGTTCGCGGGCGCCCGGCCCGGTCGCATCCTCGAACTGGTTGTTGAACCCGGTGGCGCCCTGGCCGGTCTGGAGACGATGGATCACCGCGAACCCGCCGTTGTCGCAGACGACGGCGACGAACGGGTGACCCGCGAGCGCGGCGGAGAACAAGTCAACGTTCAACATGAGGTACGAGCCGTCACCGAGGAGGGCCGTCACGAGACCCTCCGGATGAGTCGCCGACCGGGCGATCGCCGCTCCCCACGCGCCGGAGATCTCGTAGCCCATACACGAGAACCCGTACTCGAGATCCATGGTCGCGCCGGCGGTCGACCTCGGGACGCCGGGGGTCTCCACGCGCCAGCCGCCATGCAGTTCACCGGGCATGCCGCCGGCCGCGGTCACGATGTAGTCCTCCGGCCCGCTCAGCTCGTTGACCGCTCCGACCACCTGGGCGTAGGTCAGGCGTCCATCCGCACCTGGCGTGGCCCGCAGCTCCGTGATGTCGTCGTCCCACGACCCTCGTTCGACCGGCGGACGCGCCGACCAGGACGCGTCGCCCGACCAGCCCTTGAGCGCAGCGTCGAAGGCCTCGACGGTCACGCGCGCATCGCCCACGAGCGCGTGCCCAGCATGTTTGACCGCGTCGAATCGCGCCGCGTTGATCGACACGAGACGCGCATCGTCCGCGAAGAGCGTCCATGACGACGTCGTGAAGTCCTGGAGACGCGTCCCGATCGCGATCACGAGGTCCGCCTCGGCGGCGAGCCGGTTCGCGGACCGTGACCCGACGATCCCGAGCGGGCCGGCATACAGCGGATGGCCGTGTGGCACCAGGGTGCGGCCGGCCGGGGTGTCGGCAAGCGGGATCCCGTGTCGTTCGGCGAACGCGAGCACCGCCTGGCCTGCGCCCGAATACCGAACGCCCCCGCCGACGATGATCATTGGCCGCCGCGCCGGACGGGCGATACGCGCGGCCCCCTCGAGGGCCTGCTCATCCGGCCGCGGCCTGGGAACGCGGTTGACCCGCTGCGCGAACATCGCGACCGGGAAGTCGAACGTCTCGACCTGCACATCCTGGGGAAGCGCGAGGACCACGGGTCCGGTGTCGGCCGGATCGGTGAGGACGCGAGCGACCTGTGGCAGCGTCGCCATGAGCTGTTCCGGGCGCGTGATCCGATCGAAGTAGCGGGCGACCGGCCGGAATGCATCGTTGACCGTGACCGTCGCGTCGCCAAATGACTCGACCTGCTGGAGCACCGGGTCCGACGCCCGGCCCTGGAACGTGTCACCGGGGAGGAGCAGGACCGGGATCCGGTTCGCATGGGCGACCCCGGCGGCGGTGACCATGTTGAGGGCGCCGGGTCCGATCGACGAGGTCGCGATCATCACCTGCCGGCGATCCATGGCCTTGGCGTAACCGACGGCTGCCAGGGCCATGCCCTCTTCGGCGTTGCCGCGCCAGGTGGGCAGTCGATCGCGCACGTCGTGCAGCGCCGTTCCCAGGCCGAGCACGTTGCCGTGCCCGAAGATGGCGAACGCGCCGGCGAACAGAGGGACGTCGCTCCCGTCCAGCAGTTCGGATCGCTGTGCGACGATCCAGCGGACGAGCGCCTGTGCCGTCGTGAGCCGAACTGCGTCAGTCACCGGCTCAGGCGCCGAGAACGTCTGGATTGGGCAGCACGATGTCGCGAACGGCGGCCTGGAGATCGTGGTAGCCGGTCACGAACCCGCGCAGGGTCCGCACCGTCGGGCCGAACGACTCGAATGCGTCGATGGCGAGACCATCCGGCTCGTGGGCTCGTTCGAAGTCCGGAACCCGGCGCAGCAGCTCGTCCACGATCGCCGGTTCGACCGGCACGTCGATCCGCTCCACCGGCTCGATGCCGCTCCCGTTGAAGCGGACCTGCCAGGCATGGGGCATGGTCAGCACCACGTCACCGCCGACCAGCTCGGTCCAGTGCAGCCGGTGACGGTAGGCCCCCGCGAGGAGCCGGGTCCGGTAGCCTCGGTCCTGGTACGCGGCATACGCGCGCTTGAAGACCGCGATCCCCGCCCAGTTCGCGGCGGAGGGATCGAGCGCGATGTCATCGCGTTCCACGAGGACCTTCACCCAGTCGTCGAGCCGGCCGATCAACAGCGAGCACACGGGACTGAACTGGCTGCCGTCCCCGCCGTCCGCCTCGTACCGTCGCAGGCCGCGCTCCACCGCGTCGCCCACCGCGATCGCCTGGGCGACCGTGAACGCGACCGTGGCGTTGATGACCACCCCTCGTGCGGTCGCCTCCTCGATGGCCACGAGGCCGGCCGCCGTGGTCGGGAACTTGACCTGGATGTTCGGGGCGAGCTGGCTGAACCTGACGCCCTGCTCCGTCATCCGGTCGGCATCGCGGTAATTGGCGGGGTTCGTCTGGAGCGACAGGCGGCCCTTCCGTCCGCCCTCGCGCGCAAAGACCGGGGCGAGGATGGCGGCGCCGCTGACCCCCATCTCCTCGATCAGCGCCCACGTGATCTCGACCTCTGACCAGGTCGGGTGCTCCGCGGCGATGGCGCGGACGCGGGGCACCCAACGTGCCGCCTCCTTCTTCATGACCTCGCCGACGATCACGGGGTTCGAGGTCGCGCCCGTGGCCCCTCGCTCCACGGCATAGGCAAGCTCATCGACCGCGCACGAATTGTTCCAATAGTCGGTCCGTGTGGTGCGGGTCATCCGGAGGAGCGGGCTGTCGACGGCGATGGCGGTCAATCCGGTTCCTCCGGGGACGTGGCGCGGGGTGCCTGCGAATCCCAGTCCATGAGCCAGGCGTGGTCCGGATCCACGGTGAAGTTCCAGGCGCGGTACGGGCCGGCCATCACGTTCAGGTAGTAGCAGTCGTACCCGGCTGCGGCGCTCACCGGATGGTAGCCCGCCGGCACGAGGACCACGTCTCCGTCGCCGGGGGCGACCGTTTCGTCGAGCTCCCCGTCGGGGGTGTAGACACGCTGCAACGCGAACCCACCGGGCGTCGCGAAGCGATAGAAGTAGACCTCTTCGAGCCGGGCCTCCCTGGGCGGATCCTCCGTGTCGTGCTTGTGCGGCGGATAGCTCGACCAGTTGCCGCCGGGCGTGAACACCTCGAACGCGATCAGCCGGCCGGCGTCGGCGTCCGGTGGCAGGAGGTGATGCACCCGGCGGGCCGTCCGCCCCGAACCGCGCGCTTCCACGAGGATCTCGTCGGGCACGACCAGCGCCGTGCGCCGCACGGGACCGCCGGGCGCGGCGGCGATCGCGACGAGGGCGTCGGTCACGGCGGCCAGCATGAGCGATCGCCCCGGCGCCACGAGGATGACCGGCGGCGGCGGGCCGTCGAACACGGTCTCGCGTGAGCCCACGTCGCCGAAGTCGAGATCGCCCGACCGGACCGTCGCGCGACCCTCGAGGACCAGGACGAGCCGTTCCTGATCGTCAGCGTCTCGGGCGACCCGCTGGCCGGCTCCGAGGCGGTACACGTCGAGCTCGATAAACTCCCAGCCGGCAGACGACGGATCGATCGACACGATCAGGCCGTCGGAACCCGGGGCGACCGAGCGACGGAGCAGGGATCGCGGGCCCGCCCGTCGAGTTTGGTTCATCCTCCGTTGCCCTGCCGGACCATGCCGCTTGGACCTCGTCTACCGATCGGCGTCGCCGCCGAGCCTAGTCACATGTTGCCGTTCCCGGCGGGTCGAGGTCGAGCGCCACGACGCATACTCCGAGTTGAGCAGTCCGGAGATGGTATGAGCCCTGAATTCCTCCTGACGACCTTCATCGTCGTCGCGACGCCGGGCACCGGTGTCCTCTATACGCTCGCCGCGGGTCTCTCGCGCGGCGCCCGTGCCAGCGTGATCGCGGCGATCGGCTGCACGCTCGGCATCGTGCCGCACATGGTCGCCGCGATCACCGGCCTCGCCGCACTGCTGCATTCGAGCGCGCTCGCGTTCGACATCCTCAAGTACGCCGGCGTGGCGTACCTGGTCTACCTGGCCTGGTCGACGCTCCGCGAGGATGGTGCGCTTGCCGTCGACGAGGACCGATCGCCGCGCTCCGCGTGGAGCGTGATCCGCAACGGCGTCCTCATCAACATCCTGAACCCGAAGCTGACCATCTTCTTCTTCGCATTCCTCCCACAGTTCGTGCCCACCGGGGCCGGCGACGGCCTGGTCCTGATGCTGGGCCTGAGCGGGGTCTTCATGGCCGTGACGTTCGCCGTCTTCGTCGTGTACGGCGTGTTCGCGGCCGCGATGCGGAAGCACCTGATCTCGCGACCACGGGCCATGACGTGGATGCGGCGCGTGTTCGCCGTGTCGTTTGTCGCGCTGAGCGCGCGGCTGGCCCTGACGGAACGCTAGACCCAGACGGGCGCCGGCGTTCGCCGGCGCTCGTGCGATCCAGGAACCGCGTCAGGCGGGGCTGGGCACGGTGACCCGTGCGCCTCCCACGGCGGACCCGGTCTCGCCGTCCGGCCCGGCCAGGACGTAGGCGATCATGGCGAGGACGCCGAGATTGAAGATCCCGAGCAGCAGCAAGCCGATGAACCAGGTCTTGCGTGCCAACCTCGCGGTGTTCAGCAGGGCTCCGACCCACGACACGAAGCCGACGACGAACCCGGCGGTCACCGCGAGTGCGCCGGCGAAGGCGATGACGAGCAGGGACCACCCCAGCGGACTGCCATTGAGCCCGACGATGTCCGGACCGTTCATGACGAACACGTCGTTCGCGATCGCGATCCAGATGGCGGCGATGGTCAGGACGGCGCCGGCGATGACGGCCAGCGCGCCACCGAGGAAAAGCCTGGAAACGGTTGTCTTGTGCATGTTGTCCTCAGTTCGAATGGGTTGACGGTTCGGAGTCGTTCGGGGATCAGGCGACGCGTGCCAGAGGCCGCTCACTGGTGATCGAGACGTCGCGAACGCTGATCGCGACTTTCCCGCGAGCATGCCCGCGTCCGACGTGGTCAATGGCCTCGGCCGTGGCGCTCAACGGGAACGCGCGGTCCATCACGGGCTTGACCTTGCCGGCTTCGATCAGGTCCTTGAGCGCGACCAGGTCGTCGTGCTTCGTGGACATGAGGAAGTTCCCGAGGGCCTGGGTCCCGAACCGGAACATCAGGGCCCCATGGAGGATCCGGCCTCCGCTGGCAAGCCAGCGCTTGTCGAACCGGCCACCATTCGGGATGAGCATGCCGGTTTCGGTCAGGGTGCCACGCAGGTCTGCCAGTGAATGGTTCGAGACGTTGTCGAGAACGACGTCGTAGTGCTGGCCGTTGCGGGTGAAGTCCTCGTGCGTGTAGTCGATGACGACGTCGGCGCCGATCGATCGGACGAGATCGAGGTTCGCGGTACTGGTGACGCCGATGACCTCAGCACCGAGCGTCTTGGCGATCTGGACGGCGAAGGTGCCGATCCCGCCCGAAGCCCCGTTCACCAGGATCCTCTGCCCCGGCTGCAGCTTGGCGTGGTCGCGGAGCGCCTGGAGTGCGACGAGCCCGGCCATCGGGACCGCCGCGGCCTCCTCGAAGCTGAGGTTGACCGGCTTGGCCGCCAGCTTGTCCTGCGGTGCCGCAGCGAACTCGGCATACGAGCCGTCGGCCCACCCGAAGACGTCATCGCCCGGCTTGAACCGCGTGACACCGGCGCCCACGGCTTCGACGACGCCCGCGACATCGGTGCCCCGGACCGGGTTCTTCGGCCGGCGGAGCCCGTAAACCGGCCGCGCGATGTAGGGAAGGCCGCTCATGACCGCCCAGTCGGCCGGGTTGACGCCGGCGGCCCGAACGCGAACCAGCACATCGGTGTCGCCGATGGTGGGCGTCTCGATCTCGCGTTCCTCGAGGACCTCGGTGGATCCGTATCGGTCCTGCACGATTGCCTGCATGGTCTTGCCTTTCTGTTGCACGACTCGTGCGTACGATGTACGCTCTGGTGTGTACGGCGTACGCTAACGTGTACGTTGTACGCTGTCAAGACTCAATCTGGCGTTGACCCGCGCAGGGCATGAGGACCACCCAGATGGCATCAGGAACCTTCCACGGCGTGGCGCCCCGAAGCCGGCTGACCAGGGAGCGGGTCCAACGCGCCGCTCTTGCGGCGGCCGATTCCGGCGGGCTGGAGGCACTCACCATGCGCAAGCTGGCCGAGGTCCTCGAGGTCGCCCCGATGGCGCTCTATCGCCACGTCGCCAACAAGGACGACCTGATCGATGCGATGGTCGACATCGTCTTTGGCGAAGTCGGCCTGCCGCTGAGCGGCGGCGAGTGGCGAACGGCGATGCGCCAGCGCGCCATGTCATTACGCGACGTCCTGCTTCGCCATCGGTGGGCGATCGGGATCATGGAGTCGCGGACCAACCCCGGCCCGGCCACCCTGCGGCACCACGACGCGGTGCTCGGCAGCCTTCGCGCGGGCGGGTTCAGCGTCCCGATGGCCGCTCACGCGTACTCGGTCCTGGACAGCTACATCTACGGCTTCGCGCTGACCAAGATGAACCTTCCGTTCGGCTCGGATGACGTCGCCGAGGTGGCGGAGGCGATGCTCCAGCCCTTCCCCGCCAACGACTACCCGAACATGGTCGAGATCCTTTTGGAACACGTCATGAAACCGGGCTACGACTACGGCGACGAGTTCGAATACGGGTTGGACCTGATCCTGGACGGGCTCGAGAAGGCGCGGCAGGAGAGCCTCATCGGCCACTGATCCAAGGGGCTTGCGCCTCCGATTGATATACGTATACTCCTACGTATGGAGAGTCCATCGCATAGGAGTTACGATGTCCACGTGCCGAACAAGACCATCTACGTCTCCGATGGAGACCTACCCCTTTTCCAGCGAGCCCAGGAGCTGGCCGGAGACAACCTCTCGGCCGCCATCGCGACGGCCATCCGCCGCTACGTCGAAGTCCAGGAGGGCCGCCGGGAGGGTTTCGACGAGATCACCGTTCGCGTCGGGTTGGGCAAGGGCCGGAAGGTCCGGTTCGTCGGCGTTCTTTTCGGTGAGTGGCTCAGCACCAGTCCACAGCGCGTCGAGACCTTCCGTGTCTATCGTGGCCGGACGGGCAAGTACGTCCTCCACGTCGAGCGGACGCCCGACTACACGGTCGTCGACGCCGATGGCAAGCCGGCCGGCTGGCGGGGCTACCTCGGTATCGGCAACATCAGCTACGGGCACACGACACCCGAAGCGACCCTCGAGGTGGTCGAAACCCTCGAAGAACTCCGACCGAAGGTCCCGCCACCGCTCTACGACATGGTCGCCAGCATGGGCCAGCAGCCACCCCTGGAGGACCTCGAGGTCTGAGCTCCGGCAGCACCTGGCCGCCGAGCTGGGTGGTGCGCGATGACCGCCATCCAGACGCAAGCGGCCGTCCACGCGGTCGGGCTGCGCAAGTCGTACGGCAAGCTCCTCGTCCTCGACGGCATCGACCTCGAGGTGGCCGAAGGCACCGTCTTCGCCCTGCTCGGACCGAACGGCGCCGGCAAGACGACCACCGTCCAGATCCTCTCGACGTTGATCGCCGCCGACGGTGGCGAGGTCCATGTCGCGGGTCACGACGTCGGGAAGAACCCCGACGGCGTCCGCGCGGCAATCGGGGTCACCGGGCAGTTCTCGGCGGTGGACAACCTCCTGACGGGCGAGGAGAACCTCCGGCTCATGGCAGACCTCAGGCATCTCGGCAAGCGCGAGGGGCCCCGCCGGGTTGCCGAGCTGCTCGAGCGCTTCGATCTCGTCGAGGCCGCCGGCAAGCCGATTGCGACGTACTCAGGCGGGATGCGGCGCCGTCTCGACCTCGCGATGACCCTGGTCGGCGACCCGCGGATCATCTTCCTGGACGAGCCCACCGCCGGCCTCGACCCTCGGAGTCGCCGGGTCATGTGGGACATCGTCCGGGAGCTCGTGGCGACCGGCGTCACGATCTTCCTGACGACGCAGTACCTCGAGGAAGCCGACCGGCTGGCCCATCGGATCGCTGTCCTGGACCACGGATCCATCGTGGCCGAAGGGACGCCGGCCGAGCTGAAGCGCCTGGTTCCGGGCGGCCATATCCGCCTCGCATTCACCGATGCCGACGAGCTCGCGCGAGCGGCGGTTCGCCTGGGCAGCACAACGCGCGACGACGAAACGCTCTCGCTCCAGGTCCCGGGCAACGGCGACGTCCGCCAACTGCGGGCCTTGCTGGACACCCTCGAAGCCGAGGCGATCGACGTCTCGGGGCTCTCGGTCCAGACGCCGGATCTCGACGACGTCTTCCTGTCGCTCACCAGCCACTCGGAAAGCGAAAAGGTGTCCGTACGATGACTGCCGCCACCTACGTCATGGCCGATTCGGCCACGATGCTGCGTCGAAACCTTCGCCGGATGCGCCGGTATCCGATGATCTTCTACATCGCCGGCATGCCGGTCGTGTTCCTTCTCCTCTTCGTCTTCGTGTTCGGGGGAACGCTCGGTGCAGGCCTCGGTGGGTCCGGGACCCGGGACGACTACGTCGCCTACGTGATGCCCGGGATCCTCGCGATCACGGTCGCCGGCGCAGCCACGAGCACGGCCATCGCGGTCGCGATGGACATGAACGAGGGGATCATCGCCCGGTTCCGGACGATGGCCATCTCGCGCAGCTCGGTCCTCGTTGCCCACGTCATCGCCCAGGTCATCCAGACGATGCTGGCGGTCGTGATCGTGTTCGTGGTGGGCATCGTGATCGGGTTCCGCCCGACCACCGGCCCGGCGGAATGGGTTCTGGCCGCAGGCCTCCTGACGTTCGTGGCCCTGGCGATCACCTGGCTGAGCGTCGGGCTCGGGCTGGTCACGAAGAGCGTCGAATCGGCGAGCAACCTCCCGCTCCCGCTGACGTTGTTGCCGCTCCTCGGCAGCGGGTTCGTCCCAACCGACTCGATGCCGGATGCCCTCCGGATCTTCGCGGACAACCAGCCGTTCACCCCGATCATGGAGACGCTCCGCGGACTCCTGCTGGGGACACCGATCGGGGACCGGTGGGTGCTGGCGGTCGGCTGGTGCGTGGCGATCACCGTTGTCGGGTACCTGTGGTCCATGCGGCTCTACAACCGGGAACCGAAGGCCAGCTGACCTCGGCACCCGCGGTCGACCAGGACGCCGGCACGTGGAGCGCCGGCGTCCGTTGATTCCGCCTCCCGGGTCAGCGCACGGCTGCCTGGAGGGCTTCGAGGGCTTGCCGCTCCACCCTGACGAGCTCCGTCGCCCGCGCCGCGAGCTCGGCCAGGATGCCCTGGCGCACGTCCGGGGACGGTGCGAATGCACCCTGCAACGCATCGACCTCCGCACGAGCGTCCCGGTTTGGCTCGGCCGCGGTGTCGCCCAGCGTGTCGAGGTTCTCGGTGCGCTGGTCGACCCGTTGCCGGATGGCGTCGAGCGTCGGCTCGGCCTCCGGCAGCGCGGCACGTGCGAAGGCACTCCATTGCTCGCCGGCCATCCGGTAGGCGTCGGCGACGCCGTGGAGGGCGGGACGGTCCGCCGCGTCCGCGGCTTCGTCGAGGAACGCCGCGTAGAGCGGCCTGCCGCCGGCGGGGGCGGTGAACTCGACTTCGATCCCTTCGTACATCCGGGTCAGGGCGGTCGCCAGCGACCGGTCGTCCGCGAGGAGCCGAGCCCAGCCCTTGGGATTCCGCGGATCGGCGATGAGCCGAGCCCACTTCTCCAGCCCACGCAGCCCGAAGTTCGAACCGAAGCCGGCATGCGGAGCTTCGTGAAAGCCGCGGGCCGTCGCCCGGACCGCCTCGACGACGATCTCCTTGACGTTGCCCTGGCTGCCGGCAGACGCGACCGTCACCAGTCGATGCCGGCCCTTGCGCACACTCGCGCGGGCCTCGGCAAAGGCACGCTCGTCGATGAGCAGCGGCAGCGCTGCGCGATCGTCGAGGGCCACCATTCCGT
Organism: uncultured Chloroflexia bacterium; assembly: GCA_963809045.1. GTDB lineage: Bacteria > Chloroflexota > Limnocylindria > Limnocylindrales > CSP1-4 > SPCO01. The sequence goes on along the minus strand of CAWEHW010000004.1, from coordinate 211,043 downwards.
CGCTGCGGCCGCAGACAGCAACATAGTGGGGCGTGAACCCGCGGTACTCGATCGGCATGCCGTACCACGGCAGGCTGCACAGGTCGGTCACGCAGATCGGGGCCTGCCCGGCCGCCAACGCCTGGTCGAGGTGGCGGGCGGCGACGGTCGCCGAGCCGGTCTCGTGCCATTCCAGCGTCGCACCCGAGCGCTCGAGACCGCGGCGCACGAAGGCGTCCGGGTACGAGTCGCTCCGGAGCGTGACTGTGAGCATCGGCAGCGTATTGGCGTACTCGAACGCGAAGTACATGAAGCCGATCCCGCCGGCGAGTCCGAAGAGGAACGACTCCTCGAATGGCCGGCCAGTGTGTGGCGCCACGACGCCGGCCTGCCGAAGGACGTTGGCCAGCGCGGCCGACTCGGCATGGATGCCCCCGACACGCTCGTAGCCGGGCAGCAGCTGGACGTGGGTCGTCGGAGCGGGTGGACGGGGAAGGGCCTGGGCGATCAGGACCGCACGCGCGGCGGCATAGCGCTCGCCCGTCCGGCTCATCCGCTCACGGACCCGAGCCTTGAAATCGGATTGGGTGGTCATGTCGACATCCTCGGTCGCGCGTGCCTGCCCCGCTCCGCCCGCCGGACCGGCCGCGATCGAGCCATCGACAACGGTTGACCGCGTCTCGGAGGAGTCGCGCTCCCCTTTGCTCCCTCATCGGATCCCGGGCGGAGGATCGCGGGAGTTGGGCGCCGAGACGAGGCGCCATGCGCGATTCGTACGGTGTTCCGGCAGGTGCTGTCAAGCGGAACGACGGCCGACGGCACTCGCCCTCTTGACCTTCGGGGTATGATAGACCGACGGTCGGTCTATTAATGGGCATCGATGGCACGGACGATCAATCCTGAGGCGCATGCGGTCCGCCGTGACGCGTTCATTGACGTCGCGGAGCGGATGATCCAGGCCAAGGGCTACGACAAGGTCAGCATCCAGGACGTGCTGGCCGAGGTCGGTGCGTCAAAGGGTGCGTTCTACCACTACTTCGACTCCAAGGCCGCCCTGCTCGAGGCGATCATCGAACGGATGGTGGACGTCGGCATGGATCGCTTCAGCCCCCAGATCGCGGGATCCGACCGGTCCGCGACCGAGAAGTTCGAGGGGTTCTTCGGCGACCTGGCCCAGTACAAGGCCGAACACAAGGATCTGATCCTCGGGTTCATGCGGACGTGGCTGTCCGACGACAACGCGGTCCTGCGCGAGCACTTCCGCCGGGGCCTGGTCGCCCGTCTCGAACCGCTGATGACCGCCATCGTCCGGCAGGGCGTGCGCGAGGGTGTCTTCCATGTGACGTCCCCCGAATCGACCGGCCGGGTCCTGGTCTCGCTCTTCCAGGGCATGGGTGAAGACGTCACTGGCCTGTTCCTCGCGCTCGATGACGGGTCGATCTCGCTCGAACAACTCGAGGTCAGGCTGGCCGCCTATACGGAAGCATTCGAGCGGATCCTCGAGGCATCGCCGGGCTCGATCAGGTTCACCAACAGCTCGGTCATCCGCGATTGGCAGCGCTGGTCGCAGACGTACAGGAAGGAACATCCATGACCGCCGCCATCCAGATCGAAAAGCTCACCAAGTCCTATGGCTCGCACCGCGGGATCGTCGACATCGACCTCGAGGTCGAGGAAGGCGAGGCCTTCGGGTTCCTCGGGCCCAACGGGGCCGGCAAGACCACGACGATCCGGACGCTCCTCGACCACATCCGGCCGACGAGCGGGCGCGCCCGGATCTTCGGGATCGAGACGACCGTCGACCCGGTCGCGATCCACCGGCGCCTCGGCTACCTGCCCGGCGAGTTCTCGCTGTACGACAAGCTCACCGGAGGCCAGACGCTCGACTACTTCGCCAATCTGCGTGGTGGTGTCGAACGCCTCTACCAGCAGGACCTGATCGCCCGGCTGGACGTCGACCCGTCACGGCGTTTTCGCGAGTACTCCAAGGGCAACAAGCAGAAGATCGGGCTGATCATCGCCCTGCAACATCGACCGGACTTGCTCCTCCTCGACGAACCCACCTCCGGCCTCGACCCGCTCATCCAGCAGGTCTTCTACGAGATCATCCGCGAGGCGAAGGCGGAAGGTCGAACGGTCTTCCTTTCGTCCCACATCCTGTCCGAGGTCGAGAAGACCTGTAACCGCGTGGCGATCATCCGCGATGGCCGCCTGGCCCGGGTCGACCGCACCGAGGCTCTGCGCGATCTCGCACACCACCAGGTCGAGCTCGTGTTCACGGACAAGGTTCCGGTGGACGAGTTCCGTTCGCTGCCCGGCGTGTCCGAGGTCGTCGCCGAAGACCACATCCTTCGCATGCGAGTCGCCGGGAGCATCACCCCGGTCGTCCGGGCGGCGGCGCGATATGAGCTGGCCGACTTCGTGAGCCGCGAACCGTCGCTCGAGGAGACCTTCCTGGCGGAGTACGGCAAGGACGCGGTGGCGTCAGGCCAGCCATGAGCGCGATCGGCAAGGCGGCAGCCATCTCGCCGTCACCCTTGAGCCGGGTCTACGGCTTCGGGAGCACCTTCGGGAAAACGGTGCGCGATTCGCGCCGGGCGATGTTCGTCACGGCCGGCGTGCTCGCGCTCGTGTTCATCGGCGTCAGCCGGGCGATCACCGCCGAGTTCGACACACCGCAGTCGCGCGTCGAGCTCGAGAACCTCGTCCATGCCGTCCCGCCCATCCTCCAGGGGATGGCCGGGCAGATCGTCAACGTCGGGACGCTGGGCGGCTACCTCCAGTACAAGTACGGCGTCTTCTTCCCGCTCGTCGTCAGCCTGTGGTCGATCCTCGCCCTGTCGGGCACCCTCGCGGGCGAGACGCAGCGAGGCAGCCTGGAGTTCGTCGCGGCGTCGGGCCGATCCAGGCGGCGCCTGGCGCTCGAGAAGCTGTCGGGTCATGTCCTCATGCTCGGGCTGGCCGTCCTCGTCGGGTTCGCCTCGATCGCCTTCGCCGGCGCATCGTTCGCGGCGCTCCCGGGCGACGAGATCAGCGTCCTGTCCGCGTTTGGCTACGCGGCTTGGCTCGGGTTACTGGCACTTGTCGCGGGGGCCCTGGCCTTCGCGCTTGCCCCGTTCGTCGGCCGCGGGGCCGCCGCCGGGATCGCCGGGTTTGTCACGTTCGCCGGCTTCATCCTGAACGGCTACCGGGGCCCCGTGCCCGAGCTCGCCGCATTCGCAAATCTCACCTGGTGGGGCTGGACCTATGACCACGTCGCCCTTGCCGGCCAGTACGACTGGGCCTCGGTCGTCCTCGTGGCAATCGTGACCGTGGTCCTGCTCGCGATCGGCATCGAAGCATTCGTCCGGCGCGACATCGGCGTCACGACGGCCCTGCCCATGCCATCGATGCCGCGGGCGCTGCTCGGGCTCGGAGGGCCGATTGGCCGTTCGATCAGCGTCAATCTCGGCGCGTCGATTGCCTGGGGGGTTGGAGTCGGGTTCTTCGGCCTCGCCCTCGGGGGCGCGGCACAGGGTTTCATGGATCAATTGGGGGACTCGCCACAGTTCATCGAGATCCTGTCGACGGTCTTCCCGGGGGTCGACTACGCCTCGGCTGGTGGATTCCTCCAGCTTCTGTTCGTGGAGTTCGGGGTGATCCTCGCCGGCCTCGCTGCCGCGACCTTCGTCAGCAGTTGGGCATCGGACGAGACGTCGGGACGGCTTGAGATGGTCATGGCGACACCGCTCAGCCGTGCGCGGTGGGCGATCGCCGGTGGCGTCGGCATGCTCGTCAACGTCGGGATCTTCGTGGCGCTAACCGCGGCCGGAATCGGGCTCGGGGTTGCGACCACGGACAGCGACGTGACGACCCCGCTCGTGGGTTCGCTCGTCCTTGGACTGTACGCTGCGGCGCTGACCGGCATCGGCCTGGCGATCGGAGGCGTCCTCGGGACGCGGTTCGCCACGACCGGGGTCGTGCTCATCGTCATCCTCACCTGGTTCGTGCAGCTCCTGGGGCCGCTCCTCGGCTTGCCGGATCCTGTCCGCCAGCTGGCGCTGACGTCGCATTTCGGCCAGCCGATGGTCGGTGTGTGGGACGCCGGTGGGATCGTCGCCGCCGTCGTGCTCGCCGTTGGCGGCATCGCCATTGGGACCTGGGGGTTCGCCCGGCGCGACCTGCGCGGCTGACCCGGGGGCAGGGCGCCCCACCCGCGCGATCCGCGAAGATGGTCCGATGCGGCCATTCCAGTTCATGATCGGGACGCGCGGTGTCGCCGACCCACACGCCGTCGTCGAGGGCGCGCGAATTGCCGAGTCGGTCGGCTTCAGCCACTTGACGATCCACGATCACCTGGCCCCGCAGCTGGCGCCGATCCCCGTGCTGACGGCCGTCGCGATGGCCACGGATCGGCTCCGGCTCTGCCCGCTGGTGTTCAACAACGACCTGCGGCACCCGGCGGTGCTGGCCCAGGACCTGGCCACGCTCGACCTGGTCAGCGCTGGGCGGCTCGTGGTCGGGATCGGCGCAGGCTGGAACGAACCCGAGTATGCAGCCATCGGGATCGCCTTCGACCCGCCGGGTGTGCGGATCGAGCGCATGCTCGAGGCGGTGACCGTTCTGCGCGGGCTGTTTGCCGACGGCGCGTTCAGCTTCGCCGGGCGGCACTACACGATCACGGACCTCGATGGTCAGCCGAAGCCGGCGCAGCGACCACCGCCGTTCCTGATCGGCGGCACGCGCGAGCGCGTCCTGCGGGTCGCCGCCCGAGAGGCCGACATCGTCGGACTCGACCTCCGCCAGGACCGTGACTCGCTGCCCGACGCGTTCCCGGCCAGGATGGACATGCGTACCGGCTGGGTGCGCGACGCGGCAGGCGGGCGGTTCGAACAGCTCGATCTCAGCGTCCTGCGCCTCCTCGGCAAGGTGACGATCACCAGCGAACCACTGAAGGCGGCGGCGGAGGTGGCTCGCCAGCATGAGGCGCGGACCGGCCTGACCATCGACCCCCGCGACATCCTCGAGTCGCCGTACTCCCTCATCGGCAGCGTGTCCGACCTCGTCGAGAAGTTGCGTCGGGCGCGCGAGCGCTGGGGGATCAATTCGTACCTCGTCGGCTGGTTCGATGACACGGATGTCCGCAGTCTCGCGCCGGTGATCGAGCAGCTCGCGGGCACCTGACCGGCGTCACCGCGGTCGGCGGTATCATCGACGCCCTCAAGAGCATTCTCCGCGCGGTTAGCGCGGCGGAGAGGAGCGTCCCCTGCATGACTGAAGTCGCAAACCCGGCATCCTCGCCCCCGACGGGCCCGACCGGTCGACCGGACGTGACCGAAGCCAGCCTGGAGCAATACCGGGCGGAGCTGACCGGCTACGCGTACCGGATGCTCGGGTCGGCATTCGAGGCGGAGGACGCGGTCCAGGAGACGTTCATTCGAGCCTGGCGGTCGCTCGATCGGTTCGAGGGTCGATCGGCCCTGCGCTCGTGGCTCTACCGGATCGCCACCAACGTCTGCCTCGACATGCTCTCGAGCCGCCAGCGACGCGCCCGACCGATGGATCTCGGACCTGCCCTCACCGCCGATCATGCCCTTGGCGCCGCGCTGCCCGACGGCCACTGGGTCGAACCCGTCCCGGACGCGCGGGTGGTGCCTGTCGGTGGCGATCCAGCCGATGTCTCGGTCCTGCGCGAATCGATCCGGCTGGCGTTCGTGGCCGCCCTCCAGTATCTTCCGCCTCGCCAGCGCGCCGTGCTCATCCTGCGGGAGGTCCTGCAGTGGCAGGCGAGCGAGGTCGCCGAGCTGCTCGACACCTCCGTGGCGTCGGTCAACAGCGCCCTCCAGCGAGCGAGAGCGACACTTGCCGCCAAGGAGCTCGATGCGTCGTCGGCGCCCCAGCCGATGGACGACGACCAGCGCGTTTTGCTCGATCGATACGTGGAAGCCTTCGAGCGCTACGACATGGAGATGCTGACCTCACTGTTGCACGAGGACGCGAGCTGGAACATGCCGCCGTACGAACTGTGGCTGCAGACCCACCGGGACATCGTGGCCTGGTGTCTTGGCCCCGGGATCGGGTGCCAGGGATCGCGGCTGGTGCCGATGATGGCCAACGGCTCCCCGGCGTTCGGCCAGTACAAGCCCAACCCGGCCGGCGAGGGCTACGTGCCCTGGTCGCTCCAGGTCCTCGAAGTGTCAGGCGGTCGGATCAGCGGGATCACGTTCTTCCTCGACACGGAGCGGATGTTCCCGCTCTTCGGGCTGCCCGTCGACCTCGCCGCGTGAGTCGGCGACCGGCAGGATGCCGGTCAGACCGATCAGGTCGATGAGGTCGAGCAGGGGTCGCGAGGCGTTCCGCACCACCAGCTGACTGCCACGGCGTCGGGCCGCGAGGCGCATCCGGCACAACGCGTCGACGACCGCCACATCCGACTGGCTCACGGACCCAATGTCGCACACGATCCGGGCGGCGCCCCCGTCGTCGAGGAGGCTGCGCACCTCGCGACCAAAGCGGGCGGCATCGGTGCGGTCGATCCGGCCGGCGATCGTCAGTTCGATCGTCGATGGGTCGTGCGCTGGTCGCTTGGCCCGGACGGTGGCGCGTGTCGACCCTTCGGGCGCAACCACAGGGGAGCTCCTTTCGCGGTCTCCGAGCGGATGAGGCTCGGAGGCGCCAGCGAAACGACATGTCGAGTTCGCCGGCGCCACTGGTATAGACGGCGATCGGTCGGGGAACTCATCGGCGGAGGGCTACGCGCGGCGGGTCCAGGCGAAACTGGTACTCCTGCTGCGATCGGGACCGGATCTCATCAGATAACCAGTAATCGGCGACGATCCCTCAAGCGACACCAAGTCAGCAGTCAAGGAGACACGACGATGGAAGGCCTGTTCGCAGCGTTCGTGATGATCGGAGCCCTCCTGGTGGTCGGACTCCTGGCCCAGGTCTACGGCGTCGACTCACGGTCGTCCTACTCGGACGACTGGTCGCGCTAAGTGTTCCGGCCACGTCCATCGCATCGGGACCTGTAGCCTGACGAGGTGAAGGCGGCCGTCCCACCGATCGACGCGACGATCACCGCGCGCTGAGGTGCGTCCCCGTGGTTCGGTCGTCGAGGTGTTCGGGGCGGCGCTCCGGCTTGGGCTGACATCGTTCGGCGGGCCGATCGCGCACATCGGCTACTTCCACCGCGAATACGTCGAGCGGCGGCGGTGGCTCGACGAGGCCGCGTTCGCCGATCTCGTCGCGCTCTGCCACTTCCTGCCAGGACCGGCCAGCAGCCAGCTCGGGATCGCCATCGGCACGCGACGGGCGGGGATGCTGGGCGGCCTCGTCGCATGGCTCGGGTTCACGCTTCCGTCGGCCGTCGCGCTGCTGGCCTTCGGATGGCTCACGACGACGGTTGACCTCTCGACGGCCGGCTGGATCCACGGCCTGAAGCTCGCGGCAGTGGCCGTCGTCGCGCAGGCGGTCTATCTCATGGCTCGGCGGCTCACTCCCGACTGGCCGAGCCGGATCGTGGCCGTTGTGGCCGCGGCGATCGCGCTGGTCTGGATCACGCCTCTGGCCCAGATCGCGATCATTGCAGGAGGCGCGGCCCTGGGGTGGCTCTGGCTCCGCCGCCCCAGCGACGCCCCCGCAGGAGCCCAACCGAGCCCGGTTTCGCGGCGCGTCGGTACGGTCGCCCTCGTCGCGTTCGTCGTGTTGCTGCTCGGGCTGCCCGTGGCCCGGGCGCTGGACGGCCAGCCGGTCGCGCTCATCGACAGCTTCTTTCGCGCCGGGTCGCTCGTGTTCGGTGGTGGGCACGTCGTGCTCCCGCTCCTGCACGCCAGCGTCGTGGATCCGGGTTGGGTCACGAACGACGAGTTCCTCGCCGGCTACGGCGCCGCGCAGGCGGTCCCGGGTCCCCTGTTCACCGTTGCGGCCTACCTCGGAGCGGTCGCGGGACCGGCGCCGAACGGCCTGATCGGCGGGACGCTAGCGCTGGTCGCGATCTTCGTGCCCTCGTTCCTTCTCGTGTTCGGGGCGCTGCCCATCTGGGACTGGCTGCGCGCTTCGAGGCCATTTCGACAAGCCCTTGGCGGGACCAACGCGGCCGTGGTCGGGCTCCTGCTGGCGGCGCTCTACACCCCGATCTGGACGAGCGCGGTGTCGGGACCGGTGGACGTCGTGATCGTCGCCGTGGCCCTCGGCGTGCTGCTCACCGGGCGGGTGCCGCCGATCGTCATCGTGGCGCTCGCGGCGGTGGTCGGCCAACTCGTCGGCGTTCGCCCCGGGTGATCCCGTACGATTCCGGTCCGGGCGCCGCTCCCCAGCGCGCCGCACCGCGTCTGTCTTGGAGGTGACGTGGATCCGAAGGTCGTCCGCGCGGATGAAGCCCACCGAATCCAGCTGTACGACGTGCTCTTCCGATACGGCGTCGGAGGGGACGACTCAGGCGGCGCCGTGTCGATGCTCGAGGTCACGATCCCGCCGAAGACGCTGATCAAGCCCCACATCCACTCCCGTGAGGACGAGTTTTCGCTGGTCCTTGCGGGGACCATCGGCGTCCGCCAGGGCGACCGGACCACCGAGGAGCTCCTGACAGGGAGCTGGCTCGTCAAGCCACGCTCGATCCCGCACGCGATGTGGAACGTGGCCGATGAGCCGGCCCGGATCCTGGAGGTCGTGGCGCCCGGCGGTCTGGAGCGCTACTTCGAGCAGATTGCGCCGGTGCTCATGGAGCACGGCCCGGAGTGGACGCAGCGGTACAAGGCGCTCGCCGAGGAATTCGGGCTGACGATCCTCGACGACTGGACGGACGACCTCAAGGCGAAGTACGGGATCACGCTCTGATCTCGACCGTCGGCGTCGTCGCGCATTCGCGCCACGTTGACCGCGACAAGCCACGCCACCGCGAGGCCCATGCCGACGATCGCGAGCGACACCCCAAGCGCGGGCGTGGCCAGGGCGATCCCGGTGATGAGGATGATGGCGACGCCGACGGGACTCGCTCGTCGGATCTCCGATCGTCTCGCGTGGAGGAGCCAGGTCGTCCCGAGGTAGATGACCAGCGGGACGGCAATCGACAGGGCGACCCCCTGGGCGCCGATCGGGGTCACCTCATGCGTCGCGTCCGCCGCGACCTGCAGTCCCGCTCCGATCGCGGCGAGGGCACCGAAGACGAGGTAGTGGCCGTAGCCCCAGGCGAAGACGTACTCCATCGGCTGCGCGCGATCGACGCGCCGGGGATGCTTGAAATACGCCCACCACAGGCTGAATACGAGGACGAGGCCGCCAACGGCCACGCCGATGAGATCGGCCGAGACGCCACCTTCGACCAGGGCGAGCTGGATCGCCGTCGAGGCAGCCAGGATGCATTCCCCGAGGACGATGATCGTGAACAGGCCGTAGCGCTCGGCGATGTGCCCCGGGTGCCAGGGCGTGACCCGTCCTGGCCGTTCAGCCCAGATCGGGATGGCGAGCTCGGCGAGCCCGAGCCCGATGAAGACGACGGACCCCCACGGGTCGCCGAGTCCGAGCCGCAGCGCCCAGCCGGCCTGGAGAACCGCGATCCCGATCGCGAACCGCAGAGTCGTCGCACGCCGCGCGGGATCCTCTCGGGCAGCTCGCAACCATTGCCCGACGAGCGCAATCCGCATGACGACATAGCCGAAGACCATGATCCCGAAGTCGAGGTCCTCGAAGGCGGTCGGGATCCCCGCCGTGACGATGAGGACCCCCGCGATCTGGACGAAGGTCAGGAGCCGGTACGCGACGTCGTCGGTGTCATACGCGGATGCGAACCAGGTGAAGTTCATCCACGGCCACCAGATCGTGAAGAACACGACCAGGTAGCTCAGGACGCCATGGCCGACCTCCCCGTCGACGAGGTCGTGGTGCAGAGCGCCCGCCGCCTGGGCCACGGCGACGACGAAACAGAGGTCGAAGAGCAGCTCGAGCGGCGTCGAGGCGCGGTGGGGCTCTGCCGGATCTCGACCGGTCATCGGGACGTGGAACGACAGAGCCGGCGCGGACACGTGGCCGGTCTCTCCTGGCCTCCGACTGGATCCCTCCATCGGACGATGATACGAACGCCGCGGTCCGTTCTGGCTGTGCCTGGGGATCTGGTCCCGTTCGATCGAGCGGCACTGGACCTGTCGGCGAGGCGGGCGCCAGATCACCATCCCGTGGTAAACGGAGACGTGGAGGTTCGATGGCAACCTGGGCCGAGTTCGCCGAACGGGCGCCGGAGATCGCTGCAGCTGGTCGCCGACTCATCTACCGCACCGACAAGGGCGGCGGTCTCCTGGCGACGGTGCGGGGCGCCGGCCTGCCGAGGATCCATCCGATCTCCGTGGCGATCACGGCCGACCGACTGGTGGCGTTCATCATCCTGGATTCGCCCAAGGCGAGGGATCTCGCCGACGACGGCCGGTACGCGCTCCACGCGCATCACGATCCCGACGTGCCGAACGAATTCATCGTCCGCGGCCGGGCTCGCCCGATCGACGACGTGACGGCTCGCGCCGGCATCGCCGCGGCCTGGTACTTCGAGGTCGACGACAGCTATCGGCTGTTCGAATTCGAGGTTGACCACGCCATCCTCGGCGAACGGGCGAGCGCCCGCGACTGGCCGCCGCGCTACACGGCCTGGAGCGACGGCGGCGGCTGATCTAGCTGCGACGCGCGCAACACGGCCTCCGCCCGGGTCATGGAACGCCTCGGCATGCGCCGGGAGGCGCACTTGATCGGGAACGAGTGGGTCAGGGGCGAGTGGACGGACGAGCTCGTGTTCGCGATGCTTGCTCGTGAGTGGTCGGCGCTCGCGGGCTGACCCCGGCGCACCTCAACGAGCACGGGCGATCCGGTCTTGACCGGCTGCTACTGTGTGGTACACACTGTGTTATACACGTTGTACGCCATACGGGGAGTCCGAACATCGATCCCAGCAGCGACCTCTTCGAGAACCTCCGCCTGGAGCTCCGGCGGGGCAGCGTCATCGTGGCGGTCCTGGCCCAGCTCCGCGCGGAGCACTACGGCTACGCGCTCCGCAAGGCGCTCGCGGATGCAGGCCTGGACATCGAGGAGAACACCCTCTACCCGCTCCTCCGCCGGCTCGAGAGCCAAGGGCTCCTCGTCAGCGAATGGCGCGAGGAGGAGCGCCGAAACAAACGGTTCTACCGCCTCTCGGCGGACGGCGAGGTGATGCTCGACCGCCTCCGCCGCGAGTGGCAGCAGATCAACGAATCACTTGACCGAATCCTGTAGGAGAGGACCCATGCCACCCCTCGAACGCTATCTCAGCGACATCAAGGCGCACCTGCAGGGCGACCAGGCCGACGACATCGTCCGGGAGCTCGAGGAGAACCTTCGGGCACAGATCGAGGATCGCGAGGGTGCCCTCGGCCGGTCGCTGACCGACGACGAGCAGGAGGCCATCCTCAAGGCGCACGGCAACCCCCTCCTCGTCGCGGCCCGATATCGGCCGGAGCAGGGATCCTTCAGCTTCGGCCGGCAACTCGTCGGTCCCGCGCTCTTCCCGGCGTACACGCAGGTCCTGGCGGTCTCGCTTTCGATCACCCTCGCGGTGATTGTCGTGGCCGCGATCGTGTTGGCCGGCGGCCAGCCCGTGGGCTCCTTCGCCTCCACCATCGCGCTGGCGGCCGTCATCCAGTTCGGCGTCATCACCGGGATCTTCGTCGCCGCGGAACACGCGATCGACGAGGAATGGGCGCAATCCGTCGGCCGGGCACCCATCACGGTCCGGGACCCGCACCGGTCGATCATCGATCGTGTCGCCGACGGCCTGGTCGGCAAGAAGGTCGTGCGGGACGTCCCACGGCGGACGTCGGTCAGCGAGTTCGCCATCGGCGCGATCACGCTCGTGTGGCTCGCCTGGGTCCGGCCGCCGGTTGTCATCGAAGGCTTGCGATCGGGTCCTGGCTGGGAAACGTTCTGGCTGCCGGTCGTGGCCGTCACGTTCGTCTCGGCCCTTGGCCCGGTCATCACCTTCCTTCGCCCACGCCTGGTTCGCTTCCGGTCCGCGGTGCGGGCCGCGTGCGACGTCGGGTTGCTGGCGATCTTCGCGATGTCGCTGAACACCGGCCAGTGGGTCGCCCTGGCGAACCCGGGGAGCGCTACGCCGAAGGTCGAGCAGCTGGTGGCCGAGATCAACCGATGGGTCGGCATCTCACTTGGCATCGCCATGGCGATCACGGCGGTCATGGCCGCCCTGGAGCTCTGGCGCCTGGTCGCCAACAGGCCGGTCCAACCAGCGATCGTCCAGGCGGTGCGCTAGTCCCCTTGGCCGGCCTGGAGGTCGAGAAGGAGCTGCGCGAGCTCGAGCGCGTTGGACGCCCCGTAGTTGGCGTAGCAGTTGTTGAACAGGACGTGCGTGTCGGTGGCCTGGGCCGCCAGCTCCCGGACGCGGGGCGCCCAGTCGGTGAGCTCGTCGGTGTCGTACAGGTACCGGAAGCGCTCCACGGTCTGGACACCCTTGGCTTCCCAGGTCGCGCTTCGGCGGCCATGGAACCGGATGATCGCGAGCTCGGGCGATGGAGCCGCGATCACGGCCGGCACGCTCGACTTGAACCCTTGCGGACCGTCCACGACGACCAGCGGGATCTTCCGGTCGCCGAGGAAGTTGAGTGTCCGGTCGATGTTCTTGTCGTTGAACCAGCTGGCACTCCGGAACTCGACCGCGCCGCGCAGCCCGGCGTCGCGCAGGCGACCGGTGGCCTCCTCGATCGTGTCGCGGTTCTCCGAGCTGGTGAAGAACCAGCGCGGGTACTGCAGGAGGATCGAGCCGAGCTGGCCGGCCTCGCGAAGCGGCTCGAGGCCGTCGATGAACCAGCTCCAGACCTGGTCGCGGAGGTCGTCCGGCAGGTCCTTGGCATAGATCCGGGACTTCTCGGCAAGCTCCTCGGGCAGGGCGGCTCGGAGGTCCTTCGGGAGTCGTTTCGTCTCGGTCGGCTGACCGGTCATCAGCGCATGCGCCTTGATGTCGAACGTGAAGTCGGGTGGCGTCCGCTCCACCCAGAGCTCGGCGGTTCGCTTCGCGGGCAGGGCGTAATAGGTGGCGTCGACCTCGACGATCGGAAACCGGCTGGCGTAGTAGCCAAGCCGCTCCTCGGCTGAGTCGGCGGTGTCCGGGTAGAAGACGCCGCGCGCAGTCATCGTCGGGTCCGTCCACGACGCGGTACCGATCCGGATCGAACCACCCGTCGCGGGGTGCAACGGCTCCGCCGCGACATCCTCGGGGAGGGCTTCGATGCGTCGCGCGGCGCCGGTCGGCCCAGGATCGTGGGTCTTGTCGAGATCGGGGGCCGGCACCGGTTCGAACACCGCCGGCGCCGTCCGGGCTGGGGACATGGGCCTAGGCTACCGCGATCGGGCGGTTCGCAACTTGTCTAACAAGCTGTGGACTGGCACCATGGATCGGTGGACCAGTCGCCCGAGCCGCAACCGCTCCGGCGCTTCGACTCACTCACCAGCCAGACGCTGTCCAAGCGGATCAGCCGCGCCCTGCTGACCAGCATCCTCCGCGGTGAGATCCCGCCGGGCAACGCGCTCCCATCCGAGGACGATCTGGCTTCGCAGTTCGACGTCAGCCGGCCCGTCGTGCGCGAAGCGGTCAAGGAGCTGGCGGTCCTGGGGCTGGTCGAGAGCCGGCAGGGCCGCTCGACGCGCGTGACCCCCGAGGACGACTGGAACCAGTTCTCGCCCGACTTGCTGGCCGCGCGGAGCGAGGTGGGGGCCGTCGACGACTTCCTGCTGGAGCTGCTCGAGCTGCGCCGCCTGATCGAGACGGGGGCGTCGGGGCTGGCGGCCGCCCGCGCCACGGACGACGACATCGCCACCATGACCGCGCTCTACGATCGAATGGAGGCGAGCATCGGCGACATCGAGCGATTCACGGACGCGGACATCGCGTTCCACGCCGCACTGCTGGCGGCCACCGACAACCACCTGCTGACCAGGCTGATCGAGATGATCGGGCCGGTCCTCCGCTTCGGCCGGACGATCAGCCTTGAGCGACGTCCCGACGGCCCGATCGACTCACAACGGGGCCATCGCCGTGTGCTCGACGCGATCCAGGCCGGCGACCCGGAGCTGGCGCGAGAGGCCATGCGAGAGCATCTCAGCTGGACTGCCAACCTCACGCTCGACGAGCCGAAGGCCAGGCTCCGGACCGCTGCCGGAGCCAGTGGCGGATCGATCGACCGCAATCGCAGCGCGACCTGACGGCCAGGAGGGGACGGATGGATCTGGATCTGGCCGGCCGACGGTTCCTGGTGGGCGGCGCGAGTCGCGGGCTGGGGGCCGCCGTGGCTCGGGCGCTCGTCGCCGAGGGAGCTCGCGTCGGCGGGGCGTCTCGCGCACCATCTGGGGGCGCGAGCGCCGGGATGACCCCGATCGCCGTCGACCTCTCGGAGCCGGGTGGCCCGGCCGCTGCCGTCGCGGCCGCCGTGGAAGCGCTGGGTGGCCTTGACGGTCTCGTCGTCAACACGGGCGGGCCGCCGGGTGGCGCATTTTCCGCCGTGGACGAGGCCACCTGGCAGCGTGCCGTCGAGGGCACCCTCTATAGCACGCTCCGGCTGATCCGGGAGGCGCTGCCATATCTGCGCGATGGGCGCGATCCGGCGATCGTCGTGATCCTGTCGTCGTCCGTCCGTGAGCCTATTCCGGCCCTCGTGACCTCGAACGTCCTTCGCCCAGGCCTGGCCGGGCTGATCAAGAGCCTGGTCACGGAAATCGCCCCGATCCGGATCAACGGCGTCGCACCCGGCCGCTTCAAGACGGAGCGGGTCCGGAGTCTCGATGAGGCACGGGCCGCCGAGTCGGGCGCGACCGTCGAGGCCGTCCAGGCGCAGGCCGAGGCCCGCATCCCGTTGGGCCGGTACGGCGATCCCGACGAGCTGGGCCGGGTCGTCGCCTTCCTCCTGTCGCCGGGGGCGTCGTATCTCGACGGGGTCATCCTCCCGGTCGATGGCGGGATGATCCGGAGCCTGCCTTGACCGCCGCATTCCAACTGCGTGGCCTGTTCAGCGTGCTGCCGACCGCGTTCCGGGACGATGGCGGACTGGATTTCGCGGGCATTGCCGCCCTCGTCCGTGCCGCCCGGGACGAGGGCGCGGCCGGGTACACGGCGCTCGGCGTGATGGGCGAAGCCGCCGAGCTGACCGAGGCCGAGCGCGTCGAGGTCCTGGCATGCATCGCCGACGCGGCCGTGTCGTTGCCGGTCGTGGTCGGGGTGACCGGCGATCGTGCCGAGGACGTCACCAGCCACGCTCGCGCTGCGAGCCAGGCCGGCGTCGCGGCCGTGATGGTCAGCCCGTCACGCTCGCTCGGGCTCGACGACGCGGTGACGGCTGCCGAGGCGGGCGACTTGCCGATCGTCATCCAGGACTACCCGCCCGCGTCGGGTGTCACGCTGACCGTGGAGGACATCGCCCTCGTTGCCGCGGCCCACCCGCTCGTGGTCGGGGTCAAGGCTGAAGCAGCGCCGACGAGCGTCACGATCGCCGGCCTCTGTCGCTCCAACCCTGGGCTCGCGCTGGTCGGGGGTCTGGGTGGGTTGTTCCTGATCGACGAGCTGCGCGCCGGTGCCGCCGGCGTGATGACGGGCTTCGCGTTGCCCGGACGCCTCGTGTCGATCCTCCGGACCTATCCGACGGACCCCGAGGAAGCAACGCGGAAGTGGGAGCAGCTCCTGCCGTTGATGCGCCTGGAGGCGTTTCCGCCGTACAGCCTGGCTGCCAGGAAAGAGGTCTGGCGACTTCGAGGCGTGATCGGCTCGGCCTTTTGCCGGCGCGCCGGTGCGACCCTTGACGACGGGGCCCGCGAGGATGTCCGCCAGGCGCTGGGGCGCGTGGTCGGCTGACTCAGCCGGTGATCTCGGCTCGCTCGGTGAACAGTGAGGCGACGGCAATCGACCCGACCAGCCAGGCGGCGACGACGAGCAGCGCGGTATCCGGGCCCAGTTGGTTCACCAAGCCGCCGCCGCCTCCGCCGCCCCCACCGAACCCGCCCAGCGGAGGGAGGACGGCGCCCGCCGAGTTGAAGGGGAGGTACAGCACGAAGTCGCCAAGGAAGATGGATGCGATCCCCTCGCCGATGAAGAGGCCGATCCCGGCACCGATACCGGCCAACTGGCTTCGCGCCAGGGTTGCGACTGCGAAGCCGACGGCGGCCTGCTCCGTGGCCGCCACCCAGACGCGGCCGAGCTGTTCGGGGAGCCGTCCCAGCGCGTCCGCATCGGTGACGCCGGTCGTCGAGACCCCGGCGATCTGGGCTGCCAGCAGGGCGATGATCACGAGCGCGACGAACGCGAGCGCCAGCCCGACGGCGATCAACAGCGCGATGGCCGCGAACATCGAGAGCTGATAGCGGCTGCGACTCTCGCCACGCGCGACCGCGGTCTTGAGCGTGCCCCAGTTCCACTCGGAGCCGGCGATCGCCGCCCCATACACGACGGCAATCAGCCCTCCGAGCTGGAGGATGAGCGTGACGATGACCGAGTACGCCCCGGGGAACGTGACCACCAACAGCGCGGCGGCGCCACCTTCGTCGTCGGGGACCTGTCGTGCCGTCGCCCCGACCCCGATGAAGATCAACCCGAGCAGACCAACCAGGAGTGCCATGCTGATCAGCGACGCGGGACGGCGGGTCAGCTTCCGCAGGTCGGCGACGAGCAGCCTCATGGCGTGCCTCCGTCGCCGCGCCACTCCGTCGGACCGCCCGGCACACCCGGAGCGCCGGGCGGGACCGTTGCGCCGGCGAGGCCGAAGAACGTGCCTTCGCCGCCGGCCTCCTGTGGTCCACCGGTGAGTGACAGGAAGAGCGACTCGAGGTCGCTTCCCGTTTCCAGCCGAGACGCGTAGATGCCGGCGGACGCCAGCGCCCGATTGACCTCGGCGGCGCGATCAGGTTCAACCCGGACCGACAGCGAGGCACCGTCCTCGCTCGTCCGGGTCACGCCATCCGGCGCCAGCTGCTCGAGGATGCCCATGGCGGCTCCGGCTTCGGCGACTGTCACCCGAACGCGGACCACGCTTTCGCTCAGCAGGAGCTGGTCCATCGGACCTTCGCGCACGAGCCGGCCCGAGGCGACGATCCCGACCACGTCGGCCATCTGCTGGACCTCGCCGAGGATGTGGCTCGAGATGAACACGGTCTTGCCTGTCGACGCAAGGTGGCGCAGGGTCGCGCGCATCGCCGCGATCCCGGCCGGGTCGAGGCCGTTGGCCGGTTCGTCCAGCAGGAGCAACGTCGGATCGCTGAGCAGCGCCCCCGCGATCCCGAGCCGCTGCTTCATGCCCAGCGAATAGTTCTGCACCTTGTCGCGGGCCCGATCGCGAAGGCCGACCAGGTCGAGCAGCTCCTCGATCCGGCTTTTCGGCACGTGCGCACCGGTCGCCGCAAGCGCGCGAAGGTTCTCCCGGCCCGACAGGTACGGATAGAAGGACGGTGATTCGACGAGGGCCCCGACATCGAACAGACGGCGCCGATCGCGCCCGCCGAAGGGGCGGCCAAGGAGCTCGATCGTGCCCGCGTCGGCCCGGATCAGACCGGTCAGCAGCCGCATCGTGGTGGTTTTGCCAGCGCCGTTGGGGCCGAGGAACCCGTAGACCACGCCGTTCGGGACGGACAGCTCGAGGCCGGCGAGCGCCACGCGGGACCCGTACTTCTTCTCGAGGCCGCGCGTCGCGAGGGCAAGCCCGCTGCCACGCGTCGGTTGGGTCACAGGTGGATAGTAGGGCCTCCGCGCCGACGGCACGGGATCGCGCGACCTACGCGGTGGGCAGCAGCGCCGATGGCGGCAGGTCGGCCAGGATCACCTCCCGGTCCCGCTCGATCTCCATCACGAACAGTGGGACGAGCGCGCGATCGCTTGCGCTGACCGTCCGGTAGCCCTCGCGCTCGAGGAGGCGCGCCAGGAGCGCACGGTTGCCGAGGTCGTCCTCGACGACCAGGACGAGTGGACGTTCGTCAAACGGCTGGATCCGGGAAAACGCGTCGACGGAGTGAATCAAGCCTCGCCGTGCGGGGTGGCCGTCACGGCTGTCGGCTGTTCGGTCGACATCCGCTCCTCGCCTCCCGCCGGCGCTTCGAGGGTCAGCCAGCCCTGGCGGACCGCGAACGTCACGGCGTGGGTCCGATTGGGCACGCCAAGCTTGTGCAGGATGCTGGACAGGTGATTCTTGACGGTCTGCTCGCTGACCTCGAGGAGATCTCCGACCTCGCGATTGCGCATGCCGGCGGCGACGTGGCGGAGGATGTCGAGCTCGCGTGGCGTCAACGGGATGTTGGGCGGTTCGTCCGCGCGCCGGAAGCTCTCGCGGAACCCCTCCATGATCCGGTCGATCAGGTCCGGCCGGCCGATGACCTCGTCCTTGAGCGGGTCCTGTCCGTCGGCGACGCGGCGGATGACGGCGACCAGTTCCTCGGGTTCGGCGATGGATGCGACGTGACCGGTCGCCCCGAGCTCGATCGCCTCCAGGATGCTCGCGTCGTCGTCCTCGCGACCGACGACGACGATCGCGGACGTCGGCGTCTCCTGGGTGAGTCGTCGCGTGGCTGCGTTGATCAACGGTTCGTGCAGCTCGATGTCGAGGACCAGGACGTCGGGCGCGTTGTCCTCGACGATCGCCAGCGCTTCGTCCGCCGATCGAACCTCGGCCACGACCTCCATGTCCGGCTCGTTGTCGATGACGCCTCGGATCCCGATGCCGACAAGGGCGCGGGGTTCGACGAGCACGATCCGGATCGTGGCGAGCTGGGGTGCCGTTGACTGCGAGCGATCCTCGGCCATCGATCATCTCCTCCCGGCGCGCGCTTGACACGAGCCTACCGGCGAAAGGTCCCGCGCGCATGACCCGAAAGAGCCCACTTCGGGCATGACCTTGGTTCTCCGCTCGTTGGGACTACGTCGCTGCGGGTTCGAGCCTCGCGCGGAGCAGGTCCAGGCCGGCGTCGTCGCGCAGTCGGAAGGACCAACCGCCCGCCACGAGCCAGGCATCGGCCGCCAGCACGGCGCCGGCGTCGGCAGCCGCGGCGTACTCGAGGCGGGCCAGCCTCGGAAGCCGGCGGGCAGCCTCCGGATCGCCGGCCCCGATCACCGCCTCCTCGAGCCAGTCCGCGTAGACGGCGTTGTTGACATGGGCCATCGGGTCGAGCTCGTGGGGCCGGACAGCGATCGTCGAGCGACTAGCGTCGCCCGGGGGATCGCCGACGTCGACCCGTGCGAGGCCGAACGGTCCGGTGGGCGCTCCGAAGACCGGCTCGAACTCGGCCGGGATGCGCGTCGGAGCGCCGCGGGCGTCGAGCAGCACCCAGTCGATCTGGACCGATGACGCGACCGCGCCGCCCGCGTCGCGGAAGTCCGTCCGCCGTCGCGCCCAGACGCGACGCCAGCCGACGACCTGGGTGGTCCCGACGAGCTCCGAGCCGACGGCGATCGGCGCGTCGACGGCGACCTCGGCCGTGCGGACGAGCCAGGTCAGCCCGCGTTCGGCGTACCACGCGCGGTCGAAGCCGCGGCTCGCCGAGTGGAGCCAGGCGACGTCCTGCGCATAACGCAGGAGGACCGACGTTCGGAGCAGGCCGTCGGCGCCCGCCTCGTCGAATCGAACCCGGAACGGCGCGGAACACGTGTCCGGTTCGCGAGCCATGTCAGCTCCCGGATTCGGCGAGGAGGTCGAGCGTCTCGAGCGACACGATCGCCGTGGATCCATGGGGCGCCGTCTGGGCCGCCAGCCGGACGGAGCAGGAGAAGGCCGCATCGAATACGACCAGGGTCACGGCGAGTCGTTCGTCCTCGTCGGCGGCATGCTCGCGGGCGTCGTCCAGCTGGTGGAGCACGTCCGCGTTGATCCCTCGTGCGCCCCACTTGCAGTCGTAGACCTCGGGCGACGCGGATTCCACCGTCACGTCGTACGGGTGGATTTCGGCGCGAACGCCGTCGAACAGGACGCGCCGTTCGCGACGGACGGCGGCTTCACCTACGCGACGGGCGAGCAGCGTGGCCGTCAGCTCCTCGACGATGGCGCCGCGGACCTGGCTGCGGACCTGTTCGCCCCGTTCGGCGACCGCCAGCGAGGCCGCCAGGATGGCCTCGGAGGTCACGCCGGCTGCCTCGTCCGAAGCCGCCGGTCCGAACAGGCTCGGGAACGTTGCGCGCCAGGCGTCGGGGTCGGTGGTCTCGCCGTTCATGACCGCCCTCGCCAGGACGCGCTGGGCAGGCGTCGCGTCGGCGAGGAGCGCGGCTGCCCTGGCGACCAACGGATCCGCCTGGATGCCCGCGTAGACCACCGCCCGAGCGTCGCGCGCCGCGTCCTGGAACCTCACGGGGTCTCGCCCAGGGCGATCAGCACGATCTGCGGGTAGGTCGACAGCCAGTCGATGGCCCGGTGCGGGTCCACGATCAGGGACGCCTCGGTCGAGGCCCGGTCGACGGCGGCGCCGACCGTATCGGGGAGGGGATCCGCACCGCGTTGGTTCACCACGTCGGTGAGGCGCTGGCGCCACGCGTCCGCGAGGTCGTTGACATAGGACCACTCGTCGTCGACCTCCTCGCCGAGCTCGGCGAGCGACGCGTAGGCCTCGAGCGCGCGATCGATGACGGTCTGGACGTTCTCGGGCACGGCCCTAGGGTACGCGTGGCCCGCGTCGGGCGCCGTCAGGCGACGGGGGCGCTCCGACGGTTCGAGCCCCGATGGAGTTGCGGCCGGACGGAGCCCTTCTCCGCGGTCTGGCGAAGCAGGTTCTCGAGGCCGCGGCGAGCGCGATCGTCCCAGGCTCGCGAATAGATCCGGGTCGCTTCGGCCCGGATCCGGTAACCGAGCGGGCGCTGCCCTGCCGCGTCGATCTGGGCGATCCGGTCCAGGAGGGCGCGGTAGAGCTCGGGCAGCTCCTCCGCGGCAGTCTTGGGGTCCATGTTGGGAAGGTTGGGCCACCGCCTGGTGAATCGGAATAGCCCACCAGTCCTGTTCTGCGGGGTCCGTTTGGGACCGTCAGTCGCCCGAGTGCGTGCCGCTCCGGACCCCGAACAACTCGAAGGAGCCCAGGGCGGGCATCCAGGCGACGCTCACGTTGTCCACGATCGACGCCGGCGGACCGTCGTTGAGCCGGCGAACGAGCTCGTCCAACGCCGGCCGATCGCCCTCGGCGACACATCGGACCGAGCCGTCGGCCACGTTGGCCACCCAGCCCACGAGACCGAGCGCCTGCGCCTCTCTAAGGACGAAGTATCGGAACCCGACCCCGTGGACCCGTCCGGTCACCCGCGCGTCGATCCGCGCGGGCTCGGCCCCTGGTTGGCCGGTCGTCGACACCGGACCTCA
This sequence comes from uncultured Chloroflexia bacterium, assembly GCA_963809045.1. Taxonomy (GTDB): domain Bacteria; phylum Chloroflexota; class Limnocylindria; order Limnocylindrales; family CSP1-4; genus SPCO01. The sequence goes on along the minus strand of CAWEHW010000004.1, from coordinate 189,759 downwards.
GGCCGCGCGAGCGCGCGGCCAGGCAAGCGCCAGGGAGTCCAGGAGCAATTCAGGCGAGACGTTGGCCGCCAGCAGCTCGGCGCTCCTTGCAGTTCGGTCCAGGAAGGTCGCAATGGCGGCGCGATCGACCGTCGCCGCCGTGGCGGCGAGCTCCTCCAGCAACACCGGATCCCGAACCGAACGTCCCCCGCCGGCTTCGACGAGCGCGAGGTCCCTCGCCACGTCGGCCCACAGGCCGACGAGGATCTCGGCGGCCTGCCGCCGCTCCGGGGCGGGCACGGAGCGCCCGCGCGTGTCACCAGCCTCGTCGGCCGTGCCGTCATCCGAGGCTTCATCGATGGCGGCCTCGGCCGGTGCGGTCGCGGCTGAGGCGCTCGGCCGGGTGGCCTTGCCGCGCCGACGCGTGGCGCGTTCACTTGCCCGCCCGTCGTCGGCACCCGCCAGCGCCCCGAGCAGTGCGAGGGCCCGCGGGATGGCGGCGCGGACCGCAGCCAGGCGCGCCGCGGCCCCGGCCGCGGTGAGATCGAGCAGGATTCGACTCAGCTCGGCCCGGATCAGGACGGCGTCAGGAGCGCGCGCGTAGGCCAGGGCCAGCCCGGGCCGGCCGGCGGCCAGTCGCCCGAGACGGGCGGCCAGCGGCGGATCGGCCAGGTCGTGGTCACCGACGATCGCCTCGATGTCCCGCGACCCGACGAGCCCGAGGCGGACGCGGGCGCAACGCGACCGGACCGTGGGCAGCAGGCGCGTCTCCTGGTCGGCGCACAGGACGATGACCACGCCTGCCGGCGGCTCCTCGAGCGTCTTGAGCAGCGCCGACTGGGCGTCCTCGTTCATCCGGTCGGCGCCGTCCACGATCGCCACCCGTGCGCGACCTTCCACGGGCATGAGCGCCAGCTCGGCGATCAGGTCGCGGATCCCTCGATACCTGGCATCGGGGCCCCCGATGACGACTTGCCGGCCTGGACCCACCGGTCCCAGGCGATGGAGGTCCGGGTGCCCGCCGTGATCGACCATGCGGCAGCCACGGCACGTGCGGCAGGGACGGCGCTCGGGGTCCGCCTCACACAGCAACCCCGCGGCGAGGTCGAGCGCGAGCGTGGTCTTGCCAACCCCATCCGGACCGGTGAGCAGGATCGCGTGTGGCGCCCGCCCGCGGATCATCGCCTCGATCGCTTCGAGCGCGACGGGTTGTCCGCGGGTCTTCGCCCCGTCCATCGCCGGTCAGGCGGTCTTGGGCGTCGCTGCCTTCCGCGTCGCGCGTCGCTTCGGCGCGGCAGCACCGACCTCGGCGTCGGTCGCGTCGGATCCCACGTCGGCCGTCGTCGCCGTGGACGCCGCGGTTGCCTTCACCGACGCCTTGCGTGCCGCCCGTAGCTTGGTTGCCGGCGCCGCCGTTTCGGCCTCGACCGGAGCGTCGGCCTGGACCGACGTCGCAGCGGCCTTCGGCGTCCTCGTCGTTCGGCGCTTCGGGGGCGCGAGGCCTTCGGCGGGTGCGAGGGCATCGGCCGTGCCGACATCCTCGCCCGTGCCGGCGCTGTCGATGGCTGCTGCAGCACGGCTCCGACCGCTCGGCTTCCGCGTCGCGCGCGGCTTCGAAGCCACCGTCGCTACGGGCTCCGTGTCGTCCGGCTCGACAGCCGACCCGGCATCCGTGCCCTGCGGTGGACGATCCGAGCCGGGGCGAGTGCCGGCCGCCACCGGCTTCTGGGCGACCTGCGCCCGGAGCAGCGCCTCGAGCTCCGGCGGGACGTCACTCCATGGCTCGCTCGAGTTGCGCGGGGCCATGGGCGCTCGCTCCGTCCGTCCGTAGCCACGGTCGGGGCGCGGAGCCTCGGAGGGCCGAGGTCGGGCGCTGACGTCCGGATAGCGGTTGATCCCGCGACCGCCGCCGCTGCCACCGCGAGAGCCGCCACCACCGCCACCGCCGCCCGGGGCGCCGCCGCGGCCGTACCGCTCGCGTTCCATGGCCGACTGGTAGGCCGATCGACCGCCGCGAGCGCCGCGGTTGGGCCCGCGGTTGGCACCGCGGCGCTGCTCGGCGATCAGGTACTCGGGGATCTCCGGTTCGTCGAAGTCCTCGTCATCACCGACCGGCGAAAGCGGGGTGAGCGAAGCTGCAGGTGCCGAGGTCGGGGTCCCCAGCTGCGAATCCCAGACCGAGCCGAACGGCGTTGAGCGCGGGGCGCGCCTCGCCGGGGCGATCTCGAGGTCCTCCTCCTCTTCCTCCGCATCCAGGCTTGCGACGGGTTCCTGGACCTCGCGAGGCGGCGCTTCGGACTGCCCCTCCAACTCCTCGGGACGGCCGCGTCCCCGCCCGCGTCCCCGCCCGCCACGACGCCGCCGGCGTCGCGGCTCGCCATCGTCCATCTGACCATCGAGGCCAGCCGGCTCAGCGGCGACGTCCCCATCGGGGGCATCGTCCAGCGTGAACACCTCGGCCGAGGCCAGGTCCGCCTCGCTCAACGCGCCCGCGGAACGGGACAGTCGCTCGCCCGGCAGGGCGACGAGGCCCGCGGCCCCGGCCGCGGAAACGGCCGCTGCGGGAGCCTCCACCGCGGTCCGCCCGCGTCCGCGTCCGCGACCGATGGCGATCGGCTCTTCCTGGGTGGTCCGACCGCGGCCCCGGCCGCGACCGCCGCGCCCAGTGCCGGAGCCCTCGGTCAGCTTGTCCGGGACCTCCGTCATCGACAGATCGGCGTCGTCCTCGGCCACTCGCCGGCCCGAGCGCGACCCCTTCTCGACCCGCGCCAGCTGGACGATGTCCGTGAACTGGTCGGCAACGTCGATCAGGTCCGAGCTGGTGTTGCCGCGGAAGCTGATGACCTCCACGCGGACGCCCTGCTCCTGCACGGCGCGGATCGCGGGAGCGAAGTCGCCATCGCCCGACACGACGATCGCGATGTCGAGGTTCCGGGCGGTTTTCATCATGTCGACGACGAGCTCGATGTCGAGGTTGGCTTTGACCTTGCCGTCGCCGTACTTGCGGATGTCCTTGCTGACGACCTTGTAGTTGCTCCGGCGCAGGAAGTCATGGAAGTTGCGCTGGTTCTCGTTGTCCGGATCGAGACCGGTATAGGCGTACGCCCGGACGAGGTCTCGCCCGGCCGTGGCCGACTTGAGGAGCGTGACGTAATCGATGTCCACGCCTGCGGCCTTGGCCGCGTAAAAGATGTTCGCCACGTCCACGAAGACGGCGACGTTCTTGCCCACATTGACTCCTTAGGTTGTACTTGCCCTCAGGCCGGCGCGCTCGCGCAGCTCGGCCGGGTTGTTCATCTCGAGGCTCGCGCGGCGACTCCCGCCGCGGTCACGGTTCGTTGGATGCGCGGGCCGGTCGGGGCGAAGCCCAGCCGTTGCCAGCGCGTGAGTGCCGCAGGGTCGTCCGGTGGGACGGCCTCCACGACGGTGCAGCCCTTGTTGCTTGCGGATCGCAGCAGCTCCTCGAGGAGCGCGTCGCTGATCCGTTCGACATCGTACGCCGGGTCGACGACCAGCAGATCGATCGCCCCGACGTAGCCACCCGCGCGGACGGATGGCCGGAGTGCCAGAATCGCTCCCCCGACGACGACTCGGCGGGCTTCCGCGACGAAGATGCTTGCCTGCGGAAGGTAGACCAGCTGGCGGAGCAGATCGGCTGCTCCGAGCGGGCTGTCGCCGCGATCGGGACGCATCGAGGCGTCGCACAACGCCACGAAACGATCGATATCGGTGACACGGGCCACTCGGACCAGGTATTCCACGCCGACGGGTCCAACCTCGCAGGGTTGGCGACCATGGTCCTCGACCGGGGCTCGACCGAGATGGACACCGGGGCCCGCGATCCAGCGTCGGCGGCGAACGACGGGCGCTCGCGACGCGCTGAAGGATGCGGCCGACCGGTATTGCATTCAGGTCGCCGATGCCTAATATACGTCATCGCTTCGGCGGCCACCTGCGCGCCGCCCGAGCCCGGACCCATCGCATCGTCCGTCACGCACCGATTTCGGCCCCATCGACGCCCTGGGAGGGTTCCGTCGTGGACGGTCGAGCCAGCGGGCGCCGGGCGATCGAATGGGCTCTGTGGCGTCGGGCTGGGGCACTGGGGTGGCGCCGACCGATGGCCGCTCCGGGACCGCCGGATGGCCCAATATTTGGAGGAGACTGAATGAAACTGCACAAGGTCAGTGCGCTCGCGGCCGTCAGCATTCTGGCGTTCGCGGCGTGCAGCACCCCCGGCGCGACGACTGCGCCGAGCGCCGGTGGCGGTGACGCCGCAATGGGCACCGTCAAGATCGCCATCGAGCTCCCGCTCCAGGGCAGCGAGCTCGCGGCGTCGCAGCCGATCGTGAACGGCATCCGGCTCGCCGTGAAGCAAGCCGGCGGGGCAGCCGGTGGGTATGCCATCGAGATCCCCGATTCGGTCGTCTTCGACGACGCGCTCAACGGCGCGCACGACCCGCAGACCGGCGCCAACAACATGACCAAGATCGTGGGCGAGCCCGATGTGGTGGCCGTGATCGGCCCACTGAACTCGAGCGTCGGCAAGGCACAGATCCCGATCTCGAATGAAGCCGGACTGCTCCAGTGCTCACCGGCCAACACCAACCCGGACCTGACCAAAGGTGCACCCGCCGCGGAGATCCGGACCAAGCCGAACAATTACATCCGGGTGACGACCACGGACGACATCCAGGGCCCGGCCGCGTCGCAGTACATCTACGACGTGCTCAAGAAGACCTCGGTCTACATCATCGACGACACCGAGACCTTCGGGAAGGGCGTCGCCGACGCCTTCGAGGCCGACTTCGTCGCCCGCGGCGGCACTGTCGTCAAGCACGACGCAGCCCCGAAGACGACCCAGGACTACGTTTCGATCATGACCGCCGCCAAGGCGCTCAACCCGCAGGCCATCTACTTCGGCGGCGTCACCGCCACTGGTGGCGCGCGCATCCTGCTCGCCGCTGCACAGGTCGGCCTGGGCGACATCCCGTACGTCGGTCCTGACGGCATCAACGACGGCAACGGCGAAACCGTGGACTCGTTCCTCAACCTCGCCGCCACAGCCGCCAACAACTCGTACAGCACGCTCGCCGGCATCGGCGAGTTCCCCGGCAAGGCCCAGTTCGACGCGGACTACAAGGCCGAATACGGGATCGACGCGACAGGCTACGCCGGCCTCGGTTACGCCTGTGCTCAGGTTGTGATCGACGCACTCGCTCGCGCCGCGGCAACAAGCCCGGCCGACATGGCCGGCCTCCGGGAGGCGCTGCGCGTCTCTGCAACGGCAACCGATGTGACGTACAAGACCATCCTCGGCGACCTCGCGTTCGACGCGAACGGCGACACCAGCCAAAAGATCGTCTCGATCTACTCGGTTGATCCAGCCGGCGCGAACGGCAAAGGCGAATGGAAGTTCGAAACCCAGGTCGACTACGCCCAGTAATCGTCCGTAACTACGAGGCCGGGGATCCGATGGGTTCCCGGCCTCTCGATACCCATCGATGGCCACTGAGTCCCGAACCCTGAGGACCGCAACGTGACCGCCTACGCTTCACCCGGGGCTGCTTCCGGTGGGCTGATCAGGGGCGCGCGAATCACCGCCATGGCCGTCGGCGCGGTCGCGGTCTACTTGGTCGTCTTGTGGATCGCTCTCTACTTCGTGTCGGGCATCCCACTCGAAGCTGGCCTCCCGGTAGCGCTGCAGCAGACAGTCAACGCCCTGTCCATCGGTGCCATCTACGCGCTGATTGCACTCGGCTACACGATGGTCTACGGGATCATCGAGCTCATCAACTTCGCCCATGGCGACATCTTCATGCTCGGGGCGTTCCTGTCCGTCGTGTTCATCGGCGGGATCATGGGCCAGACCGGCGGGGTTACGGACGTGCCGCTGCTGATCTTCCTGCTCGCCGGGGCCCTCTTGTTCACAATGCCGATCGTCGCCCTGATCAACGTCGGCATCGAACGGACCGTCTACCGCCCCCTTCGCAATGCCCCCAAGTTGGCGCCCCTGATCACAGCCATCGGCGTCTCGTTCATCCTCCAGAACGTCGCCCTCCAGCTTGCCGGATCGGGTGACCGGGCTGCGCCGCAGGTATTCCCCCTCCAGTGGCAAATTCCCTTTGGTGGCGCATCCATCTCGGTCCTGTCGATCTTCATCTTCTCCCTGGCCCTCGGCCTGATGCTCCTGCTCCAGGCCTTCATCAGCCGGTCACGTTTGGGCCGCGCCATGCGTGCGACCGCGCAGGACCGGGAAGCATCGGCACTGATGGGCGTGGATGCCAACCAGACGATCGCGCTCACCTTCCTGCTCGGCGGCATGCTCGCCGCCGCGGCCGGCGTGGTGTGGGGCCTTCGGTTCGGGTTCGTCCGGTTCGACCTTGGCTTCAACTCCGGCCTAAAGGCCTTCACGGCCGCGGTCCTCGGCGGGATCGGCAACATCACCGGGGCCTTGCTGGGCGGATTCATCATCGGGTTCATCGAGAATTTCGCGTCGTCGCTCGGCTATTCGCGCTGGTCGGAATTCCTGGTGTTCATGATCCTGACGTTCGTGCTGATCTTCAAGCCAACGGGCATCCTCGGCCAAGCTTCAGGGGATCGCGCATGACGGCGGCCGGCCGGGCTCTCAGCGGACCCAAGGCGCCCCGCGAGCGCATCCGTGACTTCGCGGAGAACCATCGCTCGACCACGATCATCATCTCCATGGTCATCGTCGCGCTGTTGATGATCATCCTCCCGAAGCTCCCGCCGCTGTCGTTCATCCAGCGCGAGCAGGCGTGGTTCGACTCCTTCGCCAACGCGGGTGTGCTCGTCCTCCTGGCGATGGGCCTGAACGTCGTTATCGGGCTGGCCGGTTTGCTCGACCTTGGCTATGCCGCATTCTTCGCCATCGGCGCCTACACGTACGCGTACTCGAACTCGCCCTACTCCGGTACAGACCTGCCGTTCCTTCCGATGTTGTTCGTGGGCGCGACGGTGGCCGCCGTCTTCGGAATCGCCCTGGGAGCTCCGACGCTCCGCCTACGTGGCGACTACCTGGCGATCATGACCCTGGGGTTCGGGGAGATCGTCCCGATCGTCTTCCTCAACCTGGAACCCTGGACGGAGGGGACGAACGGGATCAGCGGGATCTTTCGACCCGAGCCGTTGCCCCTGCTCGGGACGTTTTCTGCCCTGTCGCCGTTTGCGTACTTCGGCCTGATGCTCGGCATCGTGACCATCGCGATGGTCCTGCTGTATCGGCTGCAGGACTCTCGCGTTGGCCGAGCGTGGAACGCCATCCGCGAGGATGAGTTGGCGGCCGCCGCCAACGGGATCAACACCGTCATCACCAAGCTGCTGGCGTTCGCGCTTGGCGCGACGACGGCCGGCCTGGCCGGTGTCTTCAGCGCCTCGAAGCTGACCATCGTGTCGCCCGACCAGTTCTACTTCACCGTGTCTTTCACCGTGCTGGCAATGGTCATCCTTGGCGGGATGGGCAATATCTGGGGCGTGGCCGCCGGGGCCCTGATCGTGTACCTGATCCAGTCGGTGATGCTGAAGCAGCTCAATTCGATCTTCGAAGCGTTCCACGTGCCACTGATCTCGGAAATCAACTTCACGGACTACCAGTTCCTGCTGTACGGCGTCGCGCTGGTGCTGATGATGCTGTTCCGGCCCGAGGGCCTGTTCCCGAGTCAGCGCCGGCGGCGGGAGCTGCACATCGCCGACGAGCTTGGTGAAAGCGCGGACTCCGGCGATGAGTTCGGCGCGAGCGTCCTCGAAGATGCCCAGGACACGACCCGATGACCGAGATCCTTCGTGCCGAACACGTGACCAAGCGATTCGGTGGGCTCGTCGCCGTCAACAGCGTCGACTTCGACATCCCGGAGAACTCGATCGTCAGCCTGATCGGTCCCAACGGCGCCGGCAAGACAACGTTCTTCAACATCATCGCCGGGATCTACGACCCGACGTCGGGCCAGATCAAGTTCAAGGGCGAGACGAAGATCGCACGTCCCAAACGGGCCTGGCTCGAGCCAGTCCTGTGGCTGGCGCCCGGCGCCGTCGTCGGCCTGATCACCGTGTTTCTCGCGAGCACCGGTGCGGCCGAGGTAGTGCTCATAGTCGGGCTGTTCGCGACGGTCGTCGCGCTCCTCACCGTGCTCGTGACAGGCGTCGCGCGCCCGCCGTGGTACCAGCGGATGCTCGTACGGATCGGGATCTTCCGCAGCGCCCGCCCGAACGACATGGTCGTCGCCGGGCTGGGCCGGACGTTCCAGAACATCCGCCTCTTCCCGAACATGACGGCGATCGAGAACGTGCTGGTAGGGATGCATTCCCGGCTCAAGGCGAGCTGGCTCGATGCCCTCCTGTCGACGCCGACCGATCGCCATGAAGAGGTCTCGGCGCGTGTCCGCGCGCGCGAGCTCCTCGAGCTCGTGGGACTCAAGGGCGTCGACGATCAGCTCGCGAAGAACCTCCCGTACGGAGACCAGCGTCGCCTGGAGATCGCCCGGGCGCTCGGCTCGGACCCGACCCTGCTGCTCCTCGACGAGCCCACTGCCGGGATGAACCCCCGCGAGACCCAGCAGCTCACGGCCCTGATCGGCCGGCTTCGGCGGGATCTGGGGCTCACGATCCTCCTCATCGAACATGACATGCGGGTCGTCATGGGGATCAGTGATCGGGTGACCGTGCTCGACCACGGCGAGAAGATCGCCGAGGGGACGCCAGACGAAGTCCGGCGCGATCCGAAGGTCATCGAAGCCTACCTGGGAGCTCCCGCCGTATGACTGCGGCGGCCGTAGCCGACACGCTCGGAAGGTCGATCGAGCCGATGCTCGTCCTCGATGATGTCAACACGTATTACGGCAATATCCACGCGCTGCAGGGGATCAACCTCACCGTGGACCGGGGAGAGATCGTCACCCTGATCGGCGCCAACGGCGCCGGCAAGACGACCACCCTCAAGACGATCAGTGGGCTGCTCCATCCCCGAAAGGGCACCGTCAGGTTCGAGGGGAAGGACATCTCACATCGGGCGGCGCACCACCTCGTCCGCGACGGGATTGGCCACGCACCCGAGGGCCGCCGGATCTTCTCCCGGATGACTGTCCTCGAGAACCTGTACATGGGTGCCTTCACCCGGGACCAGAAGACCGTCGCTCCCGACATCGACCGGGTGATGGACCTGTTTCCCAGGCTACGCGAACGGACGAACCAGCTCGGCGGCACGCTGTCCGGCGGCGAGCAGCAGATGCTGGCCATCGGACGGGCGCTGATGTCCGAGCCGCGGGTGCTGCTCCTCGACGAGCCGTCGCTGGGGCTTGCCCCGATCCTCGTCCAGCAGGTCTTCCAGAAGATCCGCGAGATCAATGAGCAGGGGACCACGGTGCTGCTCGTCGAGCAGAACGCCCTCCAGGCCTTGTCGATCGCGCATCGGGCGTACGTCCTCCAGACCGGCCGTGTGGTGCTCACCGGGCCGGCCGAGGACATCAAGCAGAACGAATCGGTCCGCAAAGCCTACCTCGGAGAGGAGTAGGCCGACCGACGCCATGGGCCGCGACGATGCGCGACTCGACGCGCCGCCAGGCGGCCGGCCCCGCGAACGCACGTTTGTGCCCACCAAGCTCGAGTCAGCACGGCCACCCATTGGGCTGTGGCTTGCGGCAACGGTCATGGCTCTCGGAGTCGCGTTCCTCAAGCCCTGGGCGGGCGAAGCGCCCGCACAGCCCCTCGTCGATGCCCTCGCGCCCGTGGGCGGGAGCTCGATCGAGCCCGGTCCAACGCCCCTGCCAACCCTCCGGCCCGATTCGGCGGGCCCGCTCGTGGCCCAGTTCTGTCTCGACCCGTTTTCGTGGCGGGTCGCCACGATCGAGCGCTGGCGCGACCAGACCATCCGTGTCTGGCGGGCGATCGATCCGATCGCCAGGGCCACGGACCCGGACGACCCGGCCATCCCGGTCTTCCCCATCTCATCGGAAGGCGTCGAGGAGCTCGGCTGGTGCGCACCCGTGATCGGCTCGGAACGGCCGCAGGGTGTGGCCACGATCGATGCCTGGAGGCGCCTGGCCGCAGGTCCCGAGGCACTCGAGCTGACCGCAACGCGGGCAACCGGCGCCGGGGCCTCGTTCGGCAGCCTCTACCTGCCCCCGGCCCTCGACGACGGTGCGATCTGGGCGGACGGCGAGTACGTCTTCCGCCATCGCGAGGCCACAGGCCGGGAACGATGGTTTGCCGTCGATGTGGAGCTGCGACCGCGAACCGGGCCAGCCGATCCGGAGGGGCGCTGACCCTCCCCGAGCGTCAGCGGCGGATCGGTTCGCCGGCCATCTCGTAGACGGCTCGCGACAGGACGACCAGCCCGAGCGCCGCCAGCCAGACGCCCGGGCCGTTGGTCAGGATCTGGGCTGGCTCGTGGAACTGGAACGCGCCGATCAGCGCGAGCTCCGCGACCCGCCAGGCGAGGCCGATCCAGCCGGCCAGGGCGAGGAACCCGAACGACAGCCAGCGATCGATGCCGACCGGGCGATCGCCGGCGGCGTACGGCAACGCCACGAGGGCGATCGACGCGACGCCCACCAGGAAGACCACGATGGCGGCGCCGGCGAACCCATTACCCGACTCGACGGGGATGCCCGGCGTCCCGCCCACCTGCCACCACGGCAGGATGCAGCCGACCACCAGGAAGGGCGCCGCCAGGGCCGCGAGCGATCGCCCGCGACCAAGCGGCCGGCGGTGCATCGTCACTCGGCGATCGCCCCGGAGTAGACCTCCGGGCGCAGGACGCCCACGTACCGCAGGTTCCGGTACAACTCGCCGTAATCCAGCCCATACCCGACGACGAACTGGTCCGGGATCGTGAACCCGGTGTAGTCGACGTTGATCTCCACGAGCCGCCGCGCGGGCTTGTCGAGCAAGGTGCAGATCCGCAGTGACGACGGACCCTTGCCCCGGAGATAGCGGATCAGGTAGTTGAGCGTCAGGCCCGTGTCGATGATGTCCTCCACGATCAGGACGTCGCGACCGACGATGCTCGCCGACAGGTCCTTGAGAATCCGGACCAGGCCCGACGATTCGGTGCTCGCCCCGCCATACGAGCTGACCTCCATGAGGTCGATCCGCACTGGGACCTCGATCGCCCGCATCAGGTCGGCCATGAACGGCAGCGATCCCTTGAGGACGGAGACCAGGGTCAGCTCGCGACCGGCGTAGTCGACGCTGATCCGAGCGCCCAGCTCCCGGACCTTTGCCGCGATCTCGTCCTCAGTCAGCAAGACTTCGGCGACATCGTCATGGATGGTCGCGGTCTCGGTCATGTCTGGCTGACCCTTTCATCGACGCTCGCGCCGGATGGCTCGGACTTGGCGCGGCGGCGGCGGCGAGCGGATCGACCGGACGGTGGCACGACCGAGGCGTCAGTTTCGGTCGGCAGCTCGGGAACGGGTGCTGCCGGCTCGAGCGTGCCGTGCGGGTCGGCGACATGGCCGAGTGTGCCGGACAGGCCGTCGACCAGCGCCAGCCGGCCGTACTTGAGCATCAGGGCCCGGAAGTCCCGGGCGTAGAACAGCTTCACGTTGAGATCCGGGTAGAGCTCGCGAAGCCGTCGCAGCTTCCGGTTCTTCTTGCGCACGAGCTTCTGGCGGAGCGTGGTCATCTCCAGGTAGAGGTCGAGATCCGGGAGGTAGAAGTCCGGAGCGAAGCTCTCGACCACGTCGCCGTCGAGGTTCCACAGGATCGGGAAGGTGTGCGGCTCGTACTCCCAGCGGACCGCGTAGAAGTCGAGGATCCGCGACATCTCCGCCTCGCTGGCATGCGCGAACGGTGTCGTCACCGGTCGGCGATCCATCCCCAGGCGGTGCGTCGAGCGCCGACCGGTGCTTGGCCTGGATGATCGCGAGGGGCCATCGGCCGCCAGTCTACCGGAGCGCGGCCCCGGGCGATGACGAGCGGGACTCGAGATACCCCCAGGGAGTATGATGGAAGGCAGAGGCGTCGACCAGGCGCCCGTCTCGAGGAGCTCGAATGCCGATGAGCCCGACCGAGGGGCGCCGTCCGGCTGCCCCGCCCGACCCGAGCCACTTCCGCCATAGCTACTCCAAGGACAAGGCCCAGCTCATCCGGCGCCTGTCCCGCATGGAGGGCCAGGTTCGCGGGATCGCCCGGATGATCGACCGCGAGGAGTACTGCGTCGACATCCTGCAGCAGACCGCCGCCCTGCGCGCCGCGGTCGATTCGCTGTCGATCCTGGTGCTGGAGGACCATGTCGGGGGATGTGTCCGGACCGCCGCCGAGCAAGGCAAGGCCGATGCGTACGTCGACGAGGTCATCGACGTGGTCCGCCGGACCCTCGGCCGGCCGATCCGAAGCGCCCGCGCCGGCTGACGGCGACTGCCCGCTGGGCAGACAGCGTCAGCCCCCTGGGCTGACGGGGTTGGTTTTCCACCAATTCGAGCCGGCCGGGCAGATGGTGGAAAAACCCGGTTGACGCGCCACGGGCTGGACCCTTACCGTCCGGCATCCGCACTGGGGCCGACCCGAGGGTAACGCGGTCCGCGAGGGGTACGAGGAGACTCGGCCACGAACCGGACGGATCGGGGAAGACCGAAGCCGCGCCTGCGGTGCGAGACGATTGACGCCGGGAGCGGCGCCGCGTGGACGGTCGGTACGCGAACCCATCGAGGCGTGCCGTCGACAGACCGCGCAGGCCGCTCCCGACGCGCGTTCAGGGCACCGCGCCGGACGCGGGGTCCCGGCTCCCGCTGCGGCGGCCGACTGGTAGATTGGGCGTCCATGCGGATCGCGGTCATCTCGGATGTCCATGCCAACCTGTTCGCCCTCGACGCCGTGCTGGGTCATGCCGGATCGGTCGATGCGATCTGGCATCTCGGCGACATCGTGGGGTACGGCCCTGAGCCCGACGCCGTGGTCGAACGGCTCGCCGGCGTGAACGCCGTCGGCGTTCGTGGCAACCACGACTCGGCCGCGACCGGCGGCAACGAGATCGACTGGTTCAACGCCGACGCCCGGGCTGCGATGGAATGGACGCGGCGGACGGTCGGTGCGTCGTCGGTCGCCTGGCTGCGTGAGCTGCCGCTCCGGCGGGAGGAGGCCGGCTTCACGCTGGCGCACGGGAGCCCGCTCGATCCGACCTGGGAGTACGTCACCACGACCGGAGCCGCCCGCGACAACCTCATGGCGATCGCCACCGACCATGGCCTCAACGGGCACACCCATGTCCCCATCGCGTTCAGCCTCGACGGTGACGAGGTGGGGCGGTTCTCGCCGGGCGAGGACGCCGCCACCGAGCTGGGGCTCGACGGCCCGCGGCTCCTGCTCAACCCGGGGAGTGTCGGGCAGCCGCGTGACGGCGACCCGCGGTCGAGCTACCTGCTCCTGGATCTGGAGGCGCGCCGGGCGCACTGGCACCGCGTGCCGTACGACATCGATGCGGTCCGGGCCCAGATGCGTGCGGCAGGCCTTCCGCTCCGGCTCAGCGAGCGCCTCCGACATGGTTACTGAGGCATGAGGTGATCGGCGGCCGGCGGCCCCTCCAGGGCCGGAAGCCGGGCGACCGCAGGGTCCGAGTCGACCGTCCCCACGCGCCCTACTTCCGGTACACGGGCAAAGGCCAGCTGACCGCCCGGGAGGCGGCCAGCGCACCGACCACGCCGACCGGTCGGCTGTGGGCGACGATCCGGGGCTTCTTCGTCGGTCGCCCGCTGGCCAGCGAGGACGAGCTCGGCGAGCGCCTCTCGAAGAAGAAGGCCCTCGCCATCTTCAGCTCGGATGCCATCAGTTCATCCGCCTACGCGACCGAGGAGATCCTGCGCGTCCTGATCCTGGGAGGCGCGGCCGCCATGGCCTTCGGTCTCGAGATCAGCATCGCCATCGCGGTCCTGCTGATCGCGGTCGCGGTCAGCTATCGCCAGATCTGCATCGCCTATCCGGGCGGTGGCGGGTCCTACTCCGTCTCGCGCAAGAACATCGGTCGGACCGTGTCGCTGGTCGCCGCCTCGGCGTTGATGATCGACTACGTCATGACGGTGGCCGTCTCGACCTCATCGGCCGTCGAGCAGATCACGTCGGCATTCCCCTTCCTGTACGACGAACGGGTCGTGATCGGGGTCGTGGCCATCGCGCTCATCACCCTCGGCAACCTTCGTGGCCTGCGCGAAGCGGGCAACATCTTTGCCGTCCCGACCTACCTGTTCGTGGGCTCGGCGCTACTCATGATCGCGGTCGGCGTGTTCCGGATCGTCGTGCTGGGGGAGGGCGCGAGCTACGGTCCCGAGCTCCAGGAGCAGATCGAGGGCACGGTCGAACCGCTGACCGCGATCCTCGTCCTGCGAGCGTTTGCGGCCGGCGCCGTGGCGCTGACCGGCACCGAGGCGATCGCCACGGGCGTCCCGGCATTCCAACCGCCCGAGGCGAAGAACGCGGCGACCACCCTGGCCGTCATGGCCGGCTTGCTCGGCGTCCTGTTCATCGGGATCACGTTCCTCGCGGTGAACTTCGGGATCGCCGCGATCGAGCATCCGGTCAAGATCACCGTGATCTCGCAGGTCGCCCAGCAGGTGTTTGGCGACGGAGTTCCGTTCTACCTCTTCCAGGCCTTCACGGCGCTGCTCCTGTTCCTCGCCGCGAACACCAGCTTCAATGCGTTCCCACGCCTGCTGGCGATCCTCGCCGGGGACGGCCATATGCCGCGCCAATTCGCGTTGCGTGGTGACCGGCTCGCCTATTCGTACGGGATCGTGATCCTGGCCGCCCTGGCCGCGGGTCTGATCATCTACTTCGAGGGCAGCACCCACGCCCTGATCCCGCTGTACGCGGTTGGCGTGTTCATCGACTTCACGATCAGCCAGACCGGCATGATCCGGCACTGGCTGCGGGAGCGATCGGCGGGCTGGCAGAAACGCCTCTCGATCAACGCGTTTGGCGCGATCCTGACCGCGATCGTCGCGGTAGTCGTCACTGCGGTCAAGTTCTTCGACGGCGCCTGGCTCGTCCTGGTCCTCATCCCGATCCTGGTCGGCGTTGATGTCCTTCATCCGCCGCCAGTACGACCTCCAGGAGGCGGAGCTCAAGGTGCGCGAGGACGGTCTCCTGCCCGGCCCTCATCGCGAGCAGCGGGTGATCATCCCGGTCAACGGGATCAACCGGGCCGTCGTCCAGGCCGTGAACTTCGGGCGCGCGCTCGCGCGGGACCTGCGCGCCGTCTACGTCACCGACGACCTGGAGGCCGCCGACGCCCTTCGAGAGCGTTGGGAGCGCCAGCTGCCGGATGTGCCCCTGGTGATCGTGGAGTCGCCCTTCCGGGCGGTCATCTCGCCGGTCGTGGCCTATCTCGACATCCTCGATCAGGCGTGGCCACCCGACAAGGAGGCGCCGTTGACCATCGTCGTCCTGCCCGAGTACGTGGCCCGGCATTGGTGGGACCGCCTGCTCTACAACCAGACGGCCAATCGCATGAAGTCCGCGCTCGTCGGACGCGAGCACACGGTCATCGCCGACGTCCCATACCGGCGAGGCCACTGACGTTCGGGCTCGGCGCGCGTGGGGCATGGGTCGATGGCGCGCCCGGGCTGGCTGATGCCGGTCCTCCCTGTGGTGCCACCTGCCGCCGACTGGCTCGGTGCGATCGCGCACCACCACCATGCCAACCCAGCGACCGGTCCACGGGCCGGTGGTATCGTGATCGAGCATGTCAGATACCGAGGCTCCGGCATTCCGCCGGGCCGTCATCGCCCTGAATGGCGGCTCGAGCGACGACCGGATCGTCCGCCTCGTGGCCAGCCAGGCTCGCCTGACCAAGGCTGAGCTGATCGCGGTCCACGTCCTCGAGATCGACTGGACGCTCCCTCTCGATGCCGATGTGGCCGGTCGATCCGAGGAGGTCCAGCACGTCCTCGACGTCGCCGAGCAGATCGCCGAGGAATCGAAGGTCACGCTCGAGCCGGTGTTGCTCCAGGCGCGCGACGTGGGCGCCGCCATCGTCGACGAATCTGTCGAACGTGGCGCCGACCTCCTGGTAGTGGGCCTTCCGTACCGCAAGCGTTTTGGTGGCGAGTTCGCCATCGGCCGGACGATCCCCTACATCCTCCAGAACGCACCATCGGCGGTCTGGGTCGTGCGGGATCCCATCAGCGAGGAAACAAGGTGAAGATCGTCATCGTCGGGTGCGGCCGGGTCGGCGCATCCGCGGCAGACCAATACGACCGGGCCGGTCACGAGGTGATCGTGCTCGACAGCTCAACCTCGGCATTCGACCGGCTCCCGTCGACTTTCGGCGGAAAGGCGATCCGGGGCGACGGCACGGACGAGGACGTCCTCCGCCGAGCCGGAGCCGAAGGCGCCGATGTCTTTCTCGCCCTGACCGAGGGTGACAACCGCAACGTGATGGCCGCGCAGCTTGGTGCCGAAGCGTTCGAGGTGCCGCGGGTCATCGCCAAGATCAACGACCCGGTTCGGGCCTCGGCGTACGCCGAGCTCGGCATCGCGACGCTGTGCCGGACCGGGCTGATGGTCGACGCCATCGATTCGTACCTCGAGCTGCCGCTGTCCGGGCTGGCCGGCCTGGAGCCGCCGACCGGGCATCACGACGGGGGCGACCATCACGAGCACCCCGCCACAGCTGCGCCAGCCGCTTCGGCGACGTCCAGGCCGGCCGGGTCCGGGCCGGCCGGTTCCACGCCGGCCGCGTCGGCCAATTCCGCGCCGTCGACCCCGGCCGCGTCGGCCGGTTTCGTGCCGGCGACCCCGGCCGCGACCGCGACCAAGGAGGCCTGAGCCATGTTCGTCCTGGTCGTCGGTGGCGGGAAGGTCGGGTATTACCTGGCCAAGGAGCTCATCGAGTCCGGCCATGAGGTCGCCCTCATGGAGAAGGATCCAGCGCGCGCGTCGCAGATCGCCGACGAGATCGGTTCGATCGTGATCGCCCGCGACGGCTGCGAAGGCAAGTATCTCGGGGAGGCCGGCTGCAACCGCGCCGACGTCGTTGCGGCCGTGACCGGCGACGACGAGGACAACCTCGTCATCTGCCAGATGGCCAAGCATCACTTCGACGTCCCGCGGACGATTGCGCGAGTCAACAACCCGAAGAACGAATCGCTCTTCCGCCATCTCGGTGTCGACGAGCTGATCAGCCCGACCCGGATGATCCTCGGCTCGATCGAGCAGGACATCCCGGTTCACGAGCTGCTCCACCTCGCCGCTCTCGGGGAAGGCGAGCTCGAGCTGATCGAGGCCCACCTGCAGGCGGGCTCACCCGCCATCGGCCGTGCGCCGCGGGACCTGGCGATCCCCGACGGCTGTTCGCTGTTCGCCGTGATCCGGGATGGCGTCGCGACCCCGCTTCGACCGGACACGATCATGCTCGAGGGCGACAAGGTCATCGCGATCGGCAAGCAGGAATGCCAGGAGCTTCTCCACGGGCAGCTGATCGGCGAGACCATCCCGGCTGAGGCGTAACGCTCGTCGGCACGCGGGCGGCTCGCGGCGGGCGGCGGCGGCGCGGCGGCGGCGGCGGCGGGGGTCGGCGGGCGGCGGTCCAGCACGCGGCGGGCGGCGGCACAGATCGCGGCTCGGCTCGCGGCGGGCGGGCGGCCGGCCGCGGCGGCCGGCGGCGGTCCAGCTCGCGGCGGGCGGCGGCCCAGATCGCGGCTCGGCTCGCCCCTGCGGTCGTCGCGTCGGCTCTCCGCTCGCTCGTCGGCTCGGCTCGTCGCAAGCCCTCTCGGCTCGGTCACGGGCGTGTCGTCCCGGATATGCACCCCAGTCTTAGAAACGCGGCTTCGGAGGCCGTAAGGCTTCGACCGGGCCGGGATCAAGCGTGCAGACGGCCGTTTCGTGCTAGGGAGAACGCGTCGGGCGTGCCTTGAGCGGTTCGATGTCGGGGACATAAGAATGGCGTTCATAACTGGGCGATCACCGGAGGTTGGCAACGCCCGGCAACGCCAGGCAAGCCGGGTAACGGGCCATCACCGGAGGCCGCGAACGCCCGGCAACGCCAGGCAACGCGTGGCAACGGGTAACGGGCCACCACCGGAGGCTGGCAACGCCCGGCAACGCCAGGCAACGCGTGGCAACGGGTAACGGGCCACCACCGGAGGCCGTCGACGCCTGGCAATGCCCGATCACGGGCTGCCACTGGCCGCGGTGGCACCATCCCATCGCCATGGATCCCCCGCGGGCACAGAACGATCCGAAGTGTTTAGGATCGGCAACACTCTTGACAACGTCATTGTCAAGGTTCTAGCATCCGACCATGGCATCCGGCCGGCTGGAACGCGATCCCGAGCAACCCGTCTACGTCATCAGCGTGGCGGCGATGCTCGTGAGCGCACACCCGCGGACCCTTCGGATCTATGAGGACGAAGGGCTGCTCTGCCCGGCCCGGACGCCAACCAACATCCGGCTCTATAGCGAGAACGACATCCGGCGCCTTACCTGGATCCGTCACCTGACCCGTGATCGAGGCGTCAACCTCGCCGGGATCAGGATCCTGTTCGAGCTCGAAGAGCGCCTTGGCGCTCGAATTCTTGAAGCCCTGTATGCCGAAGGGACGGCCGAAGCGGAGGCTGCGAACGCCCCCGCCAAGGACCCTGCGGCGAATCCAAGCACCTAGGAGACTCCGATGGCCAAGCGACCGTCCACCCCGGTCGGCAATCAGTCAAAGACAGACGCAACCCGGCGCGAGCTGCCGCTCGTCGCGCTCCGGGAGACGGTCATCTTCCCGGAGATGATCGTCCCGCTCCAGGTC
Source organism: uncultured Chloroflexia bacterium (assembly GCA_963809045.1). GTDB lineage: Bacteria > Chloroflexota > Limnocylindria > Limnocylindrales > CSP1-4 > SPCO01. The sequence continues at coordinate 171,038 of CAWEHW010000004.1, read as the reverse complement.
GGCCGCGAGAAGAGCGTCGCCGCGCTCAACGCCGCCGTCGCCGAGGGTGGACCGATCGCGCTCGTGACCCAGCGCCAGGCCGAGCAGGAGGACATCGACGACCCCGCCGAGCTCTATTCGATCGGCACGCTGGCCAAGATCGCGCAGGTCGTGCAGCTCCAGGACGGGACGGTCCGCGCGATCGTCCAGGGCCAGGGCCGGCTCCGCGTTCACGGCTTCACGACCACGGACCCGTACCTTCGCGCGTCCATCGAGGAGCTGCCCGACGAGGTCCCCGAGGGTCTCGAGATCCAGGCACTGATGCGCACAGTCCAGGCGCAGATCGAGCAGTACGTCGCCAGCGGCGCCCCGGTCCCGCCGGAGGCAGCGGTCGCGGCTCGAAACATCAGCGAGCCGGGCCTGCTGGCCGACATGGTCGCCTACAGCCCGGACATGACCACGGAACAGCGGCAGGAGCTGCTGGAGACGATCGACGTCGTCGAACGGCTCAAGCTCGTTTCGAACTTTCTGGCGCACCAGGTCGAGATCCTCGAGCTCAAGGGCCGGATCCAGTCCGAAGTCAAGTCCGAGATGGACAAGACGCAGCGCGAATACATCCTGCGCGAGCAGCTCAAGGCGATCCAGCGTGAGCTGGGCGAGGACGATCCGCAGCAGGCCGAGATCAACGAGCTCCGCGACAAGGTCGAAGCGGCGGGTATGCCCGACGAGATCAAGACCCGCGCGATCAAGGAGGTCGACCGGATGAGCCGGATCCCCTCCGCGTCGCCCGAGGTCGGCGTCATCCGGACGTACGTCGACTGGCTGATCGGCCTGCCCTGGAACGTCTCCACGGACGACCAGCTCGATATCAAGGAAGCCGCCCGGATCCTCAACGAGGACCACTACGGCCTGGACAAGATCAAGGAACGGATCCTCGAGTACCTCGCGGTCCGGACCCTGGCGGACGAGATCCGCAGCCCGATCCTGGCCTTCGTCGGGCCTCCCGGCGTGGGCAAGACCAGCCTGGGCAAGAGCATCGCCCGGGCGATGGGTCGCAAGTTCGTCCGGATGAGCCTCGGAGGCATCCACGACGAGGCCGAGATCCGCGGCCACCGGCGCACCTACATCGGCGCGCTGCCTGGCCGGATCATCCAGAGCATCAAGACCGCGGGCTCGAACAACCCCGTGTTCATGCTCGACGAGGTCGACAAGATCGGGATGGACTTCCGCGGTGACCCGAGCTCGGCGTTGCTCGAGGTCCTCGACCCCGAGCAGAACAACAGCTTCCAGGACAACTACCTCGAGGTGCCATTCGACCTCAGCAAGACGCTCTTCGTCGCGACCGCCAACCTCCTCGACCCGATCCCGCCGGCCCTCCGTGACCGGATGGAGATCGTCCAGCTGCCCGGCTACACCGAGCAGGAGAAGATCGAGATCGGCAAGCGGTTCCTGATCCCGAAGCAGATGACCAACCACGGTCTCAAGGACAAGCACTTCGTGATGACGGATGAGGCCATGACGGAGCTCGTCCGCTCGTACACGCACGAGGCCGGCGTCCGGAACCTCGAGCGCGAGCTGGCCAACGTCATGCGCAAGGTCGCCCGGCAGGTCGCCGAGGGTCGCAAGCGCAAGACCGTCGTCGACGTCAAGAAGCTCGTCGACCTGCTCGGCCCGCAGCGGTTCGAGTACGGCGAGCTGGAATCCGAGGATCAGACCGGGGCCGCGACGGGTCTCGTCGTGACCGAGGTCGGCGGCGACGTCGTCGCGATCGAGGTCACCCGGATGGAGGGCCGCGAGGACTTCATCCTGACCGGCCAGCTCGGTGAGGTGATGCGTGAGTCGGCTCGCGCCGGCCTGTCGTGGACCCGGGCACACGCCCAGGAGCTCGGCATCCCACGCGAGACCTTCGAGAAGAACACCCTCCATATCCACGTTCCGGCGGGTGCGATCCCCAAGGACGGGCCGTCGGCGGGGATCACGATGGCCACCGCCATCGTCAGCGCGCTGACCAACATCCCGGTCCGCAAGGACGTCGCCATGACCGGCGAGATCACCCTCCGGGGTCGGGTCCTCCCGATCGGCGGGCTCAAGAGCAAGATCCTGGCCGCCCACCTGTCGGGGGCCAAGAGCGTGATCCTGCCCCACAAAAACGAGAAGGACCTGCGGGACATCCCCGATGAGATCCGCAAGTCGATGAAGCTGATCCTGGTCGATTCGATGGACCAGGTCCTGGAGGCGGCCCTCCGGCGCAAGCCGAAGGCGCTCTCCCCCGAGGCGCCCAAGGTGGTCAAGGGCACGGACCCGCTCGATCCGGAACCCGAGCCGCAGGCACGGGTTCGCCGAACCAACTTCCCGCCGACCGATCAACCGCCGGTCGTCGTGCGGGGAGGCTGACGGAGCGCGAGGCCGTCCGTGGCGGGCAGCGCGTCCATGCCGGGCATGGACTACAAGGACTACTACGCCGTCCTGGGAGTTCCCAAGACGGCGTCCCAGGCCGAGATCAAGAAGGCCTTCCGGAAGCTTGCCCGCCAGCACCACCCGGATGCCAAGCCGGGTGACAACGTCGCCGAGCGACGGTTCAAGGAGGTCAACGAGGCCAACGAGGTCCTCGGCGATCCCGGCAAGCGCAAGCAGTACGACGAGCTGGGGGCGAACTGGGAGCAGATCAGCCGAGCGCGCGCCGCAACCGGATCGGCCGGAGGCGGGCCCTTCGCCGCCTACGGCGGCCCGAGTGGCAACGTGCGTTACGAATTCCGCACGAGCGGCGACCCAGGCGAGTTCTCGGACTTCTTCCGCGTGTTCTTCGGCGAGGACGGTGGCGCCGAATCCGTCCGGACGAGCCAGGGCCCCGGGCGCGGGACCCGCCCGACCGGCGGTCCCGGTTTCGAGGACATCCTGGCCGGGATGGGTCTCGGAGGTTACGCGACCGGTGCCCCGGATGCCGCGGCCGGCCGAGGACGAGCCAGGCAAGCGCCGCTCCAGGCGGCGGAGGCTCACGCCGACATCAGCCTGCAGGAAGCCTATCGGGGCACGACGCGCGTCGTCGACATCGAGGGCAAGCGGCTCGAGGTGACGATCCCGCCCGGGGCCGACACCGGAACGAGGATCCGCCTGACGGGCAAGGCGCCCGGTGGCGGCGACCTGTTCGTGGTCGTCCGCCAGCTGCCGGACGCCCGCTTCACCCGACGCGGCGCCGACCTCGAGCGGGAGCTACCGCTGACGCTCGAAGAGGCGCTCCTGGGCGCCGAGGTCAAGGTCGACACCTTGAAGGGCGGCGTCCTGCTCAAGATCCCGCCCGGGACGCAGAGCGGGCGCAGCTTCCGGCTGACCGGACAGGGCATGCCCCGGTTCAAGGCCAGCGGCCACGGCGACCTGTACGCACGAGCCAAGGTGATCCTGCCAACCGACCTGTCGGACGAGGCACGGGACGCTGCCCGGCAACTCTTCGACATCGTGAACCAAGCCAGCCCGCGCTGAGCGCGAACCGCATCGAGAGAGAACGACATGCAACTCGAACGCTTCACCCAGAAGGCCCAGGAAGCGATCGTCGCCGCCCAGGCCACCGCCCAGAGACTCGACAGCCCGGTTCTCGACGCCGAGCACATCCTCTCGGCACTCGTCGAGCCGGACGACAGCGTCCCGGCCGAAACCCTCCGGCGCCTTGGCGTGGACCTGCCCGGGTTCCGCGGGGAGCTGGCCGCGATCCTCGCCCGGCGCGCCCGCATCCAGGGCGGCTCGCTGGCCCTCGACCCACGCGCCCGACGCGTCATCGAGTCGGCCGAGGCGGAAGCGAAGCGGCTCGGCGACGAATACGTGTCGACGGAGCACCTGCTCCTCGGCATCGCCGAGGTCGGCGGCGACGGCCAGGCATTGCTCGAGCAACACGCCGCAGGCCGGGAGGCGATCCTGCAGGCACTCCAGAGCGTGCGTGGCGGCCAGCGCGTGACCTCCCCCAACCCGGAGGGGACGTACGCCGCGCTCGAGAAGTACGGTCGAGACCTGACGGCCGAAGCGCGCGCCGGGAGGCTCGATCCGGTGATCGGCCGGGACGACGAGATTCGCCGCGTCATCCAGGTCCTCTCGAGGCGCACCAAGAACAACCCCGTGCTGATCGGCGAGCCCGGTGTCGGGAAGACGGCCATCGCCGAAGGGCTCGCCCAGCGGATCGTCCGGGGCGATGTCCCGGAAGGCCTCAAGGACAAGCGGGTCATCTCGCTCGACCTGGGTGCGTTGATCGCAGGGGCGAAGTTCCGTGGCGAGTTCGAGGAACGTCTGAAGGCCGTCCTCAAGGAGATCAAGGACGCCGAGGGCCAGGTCATCCTGTTCATCGACGAGCTCCACACCGTCGTCGGAGCGGGCGCGGCCGAGGGCGCGATGGACGCCTCCAACCTGCTCAAGCCGATGCTCGCCCGGGGGGAGCTGCACACCATCGGCGCGACGACGCTCGACGAGTACCGCAAGCACATCGAGAAGGACGCCGCGCTGGAGCGGCGCTTCCAGCCGGTGCTCGTCGACCAGCCGACCGTCGAGGAGTCGATCAGCATCCTCCGGGGGCTGCGGGAACGCTACGAGGTCCACCACGGCGTCCGGATCACGGACTCCGCGCTGGTCGCCGCCGCCACCCTGGCCGATCGCTACATCACCGACCGGTTCCTGCCGGACAAGGCGATCGATCTCGTCGACGAGGCCGCGTCACGTCTCCGGATGGAGATCGATTCGATGCCGGTGGAGCTCGACGAGCTCGAACGCCGGCGCATCCAGCTCGAGATCGAGCGCGAGGCGCTCCGCAAGGAAACGGACGACGCCTCAAAGGCTCGCCTGGAGGCGCTCGAAAAGGAGCTCGCCGACCTCGAGGAGCAGGGTGGCGGGTTGAAGCAGCGCTGGGAGGCCGAGAAGACGGCAATCGCAGCGATCCGGGCGACCAAGTCCGAGCTCGAGCAGCTCCAGGTGCGCATCGAGCAGGCCGAGCGGGAGGCGGACTATGGCACGGCCGCGCAGCTCAAGTACGGCACCCAGAAGGAGCTGATGGATCGCCTGACCGAACAGGAAACCGTCCTGACGACGCTCCAGGGCCCAGGCTCACTCCTCAAGGAGGAGGTCACGGCAGACGACATCGCCGGGATCGTCGGCGCCTGGACAGGCATCCCGGTCAGCCGCCTGATGGAGGGCGAGACCGCCAAGCTCATTACGATGGAGGAACGCCTCCACGAGCGGGTCGTCGGCCAGGACGAGGCGATCGCGGCCGTCTCTGATGCGGTCCGACGCGCACGCGCCGGGCTGAAGGACCCGAAACGCCCGATCGGCTCGTTCATGTTCCTCGGCCCGACCGGGGTCGGCAAGACGGAGCTTGCCCGGGCGCTCGCGGCGTTCCTGTTCGACGACGAGAACTCGATGACGCGCATCGACATGAGCGAGTACATGGAGCGGTTCGCGGTTTCGCGGCTGATCGGCGCGCCACCCGGCTACGTCGGGTTCGACGAGGGTGGTCAGCTCACCGAGGCTGTCCGCCGGCGGCCGTACCAGGTGGTCCTGCTCGACGAGATCGAGAAGGCCCATCCGGACGTGTTCAACGTCCTGCTGCAGGTCCTCGAGGATGGGCGTCTGACCGACAGCCAGGGCCGGACGGTCGACTTCAAGAACACGGTCGTGATCATGACCAGCAACATCGGGAGTGCCGCGATCGCGGCGACCGGCGCCCGCGCCGGCGACGCGGCGTACGAGGCCATGAAGCGCGAGGTCACCGAGACCCTGAGCGCCCACTTCCGGCCGGAATTCCTGAACCGGGTGGACGAGGTGATCGTGTTCCACGCGCTCACCGGCGCCGACCTGGAGCAGATCGTCGAGCTGCTGCTGACAGACCTCGGCTCGCGGCTTGAGGCGCAGGACCTGACCCTCGAGCTGACGGCGGCCGCCAAGGCGCTCGTCGTCCGCGAGGGCACCGATCCTGCCTACGGCGCCCGGCCGCTGAAGCGGACCATTCAGCGGGTCGTGGAGAACCCGCTGGCCCGGGCGCTCGTGTCCGGCGAGTTCAAGCCGGGCGACCAGATCACGGCCGATGCCGACCTCGCGTCGGGGACGATCGTGTTCTCGAGCAAGGGCGGGACCGTCGTCAGCGAGGGCGGCTCACGGCGCGATGCCCGGCGCCGTGCCGGTTCCGATGAGGGGACGCCGGTCGGGGCCGGGGCTGGGCGCAAGGGCAACCCATTCGACCTCCCGCCGACCGAGCGGAAACGCGACGACGGCGAGCTGGTGAACTAGGCCGCCCTGTTGCCTCGAGCCGGCTGAGCGTGCGCTTCGCGATCCTCGCCGACCGGCTCGCCGCGCTGCCGGCGACGTTGCCGGCGCCTGCTGCGACCGTGATCCCGACGCTGACGGGGGCGGCGGCAGGGACGCGGCCCACATTTCCCGCCCAGACCGCGTCCAGCCGGCCCGCGGCAGTCCTCGTGTTGCTCTTCCCGGATGAATCCGGCGACGCGCGCGTGGTCCTGACGGAGCGGGTGACCCGCGACGGTCACCACAGCGGCGAAGTGAGCTTCCCGGGTGGCCGGGCCGAACCCGGCGACGCCGACCTCGCAGCCACCGCGTTGCGCGAAGCCGCCGAGGAGGTCGCCCTCGACCCTGTTGCCGCAGGCGTGCGGGTCATCGGCCAGCTCGAACGGTTCTGGATCCCGGTCAGCAACTACGAGGTGACGCCGGTCCTCGCCCTTGCGGAACGTCCGCCCGGTGCTCGTCGCGTCGCCGGACGAGGTGGTCCGCATCATCGAGCCCGGGGTCGCCTCCTTCCTGCCGGACGCCCCGATCGAGATCGTCGAGGCGACCATTCGTGGCTGGCCGCTCCGCTACGGCGCCTACCGGGTTGACGGCCTGATGGTCTGGGGCGCCACCGCCAGGGTCCTGAGCCAGCTGGGTGCCGTCCTGACGAGGTAGACGGAACCAACGGTTCGCTCCGCGCGTCAACGCGGCGGCCCGACGGCGCACTCGTGGCGCCGACCCCGGGACCTGCGGGATCCACGTTGCTGGCCCCGCCTACGTCGGCCGGGAGCTCCGGCTCCCTGCAGGGAGGTTGCGCCATGCGCAAGCTGCTCCTTTCCCTGGTTGCGGTCGCCCTGATGGGTGGCGCCTGTGGCGGGGCCGCTTCGACCGGTGGCTACGGGTCGCAGCCCGATCAACAACACCACGACCAGACCGCGCCGCCACGTCCCGCTGCGTCGCCCTATGACGGGGTCACGTTCGACGACCCCGGGATCAACCCGATCACCGACACCGACGACGACCGCGACTCGACGTTCGCGATGGACGTCGATACCGCCTCCTACACGATCGCCCGTCGCTTCGTGGCAGACGGCAACCTTCCCGATCCGGCCAGCGTTCGCGTCGAGGAATGGGTCAACGCGTTCGACCAGGCGTATCCGGCACCCGACGACGACACCTTCGCGGTCCTGGTCGATGGCGGCCCGTCGCCGTTCGTCGACGATTCAGAGCTTCTGCTTCGAATCGGGATCAAGGCGCGTGAGTCATCGGAACGAGCCCGGCCCGACGCGGCCCTGACGTTCGTCATTGACACCTCGGGCTCCATGGGCCGAGAGAGCCGCCTCGAGCTCGTCAAGGATTCGCTCCGGAGGCTCGTGCTCAGCCTTGGCCAGGGCGATTCGATCGCGATCGTGACGTTCGGCCAGGACGCCCGGATCGTGCTTGACCCGACACGGGCGACCGACGAGGACCACATCCTCGAGGCGATCGACAGGTTGCAGCCGGGTGGCTCGACCAACCTCGAGGCAGGGCTGCGGCTCGGCTACGAGCTCGCTCGAGAGAGCCTCGACGAAGGGGAGATCAACCGGATCATCCTCGCCTCCGATGGCGTGGCCAACGTCGGCCTCACCGACGCGGACGGGATCCTGCGCAGGATCAGCGAGGATGCCGCAGCCGGGATCGATCTCGTGGCGATCGGTGTCGGCATGGGCAACTACAACGACGCCCTGCTCGAGCAGCTGGCCGACCGGGGCGACGGGTTCTACGCCTACGTCAACTCGCTCGACGAGGCACGCCAGCTCTTCCGCGAGGGTCTCACCGGGACCCTCCAGACCGTGGCCTTCGATGCCAAGGTCCAGGTCACGTTTGATCCGGATGTCGTCGCCGAGTACCGCCTCCTTGGCTATGAGAACCGGGCGATCGAGGACGACGAGTTCCGCGACCCCGAAGTCCAGGCCGGTGCCATCGGTGCCGGTCACAGCGTCACCGCGCTGTACGTGATCCGCCTCCGCGACGATTTGGTCGACGCGGGCAGCCTGGGCGTCGTCCGCCTGCGCTGGACGGAGCCTGGGGCCCAGGACGAGTCGAGGCTGACCTGGGACGTGGTCACGGACGACATCGCGCGATCGTTCCAGTCGACTGGGTCGACGTTCCAGCTCGATGCCGTCGTCGCCGCCACGGCCGAGGTCCTGCGCGAGAGCCCGTACGCCGAGGGCTTCAACCTTGACGACGTCGTCGACGTCGCCTTCGAGGCCTCGGACGACCTGCCCCAGACCGACCAGGTGCACGAATTCCTGGACTTCCTCGAGTCCGTCGATGAGCTGGGCCAGTAGGTCACGCCGCGCGCCGAAAAGCGCTTCGCGATCCGGTCCGCCTATGCGGGCTCGCCATCGGCGGGTTCGCGGCGGGCCGGATCGGGCGCCCGGGGCGCAAGCGCGCCTACGCCACGCGTCACGGTCGATCGTCCGTCCGCGCTGAGCTCCCGGGCCTGGCCGAGGACCGCCCCACCGTCATCGGCACCGGCGAGCTCCACCACGAACGCCCGCATCTCAGAATGCTCGGTCCACGCGGAGTGGAGGAGGTCGGCCGGCCAGACAGCCGCCTCGCCGGCGGCGATCCGGGTCCGCTCGTCGCCGACGCCGACCCAGCCGCCACCCTCGATCACGATGAAGTAGATCGTGTTCGGGTTGGTATGGGGTTCGATCCGCGCGTTCCGGGCGAACGCGAGCTCCGCGATGATGCCGCGCCCGTCGGAGTGGAGGACCTGGCCGGTCAGCCCGACCGAGCCGGCCGGACCGTCGGGACGCCGGTGCCCGACGCCAAACCGCCGGATCTCGATGGGCACCCTGGGCGGTGGCGGCTCAGCGCCGCCGGCGCTGGGTGCGCCGGCTACCGCGCCGCCGGATCGTGGCTTCGGGATCGGCGAACTTCTGCTTGGTGAAGTACCGCTCCCGGGCGAGCCGGGCCTCGTGGGCGGCGAGGATCGGCGGGAATCGCCGGAATCGGATCCAGACCAGCGTCGCGATCCCGATGAGCTCCGTGACGAGGACCAGGAACAGGTCGAAGACGAACAGCGATTCGACGACCAGCAGCCCGAACGTGATCAGGCCGGTCCACCACAGCCATTCCCACAGGTCGAGGTACGGCGGGTGCTTTCGCAGGGCGCGAGTGCGGGACCAGTACAGCACGGAGAGGGCCACGAGCAGCACCGCCGACGCGATCCACGTGGGGTGGAACAGGTCCGGGAAGTTCGCGTGATTGAAGGACAGGAACAGGTAATCCCAGGGGGCGAGCGTCACGCTCAAACCTCTCGACGTTGTGTGGTTTGGTGGCGGGAGTATGCCATGTCAGGCGGTATACTCGGCCGAAACCTTGGGGCGCCGGCGCACCGATCGGGGACGCGGACGGATTGCCCCGAACTGACGCGGCTTCGAGGCGAACGGGAGGATGCCCCGGGTGCGAGCCCTGCTGTCCGTGGCGAACCGAGACGGGATCGCGACCCTTGCCCGCGACCTCCTGGATCTCGGGGTCGAAGTGTTCGCAACCGACGGCACGCGCGAGTTCCTGGCAGCCGACGGCATCGAGGTCGCCTCGGTCTCCGAGCTGACCCAGACCCCGTCGAGCGTGGGCGGCCAGATCAAGACGTTCCATCACGCGGTGTACGCCGGGATCCTCGCGCGCCGCGACGTTCAGACGCAGATGGACGAGCTGAAGGCCCAGGGGATCGGGTTGATCGACCTCGTGATCGTCAACGTCAAGCCATTCGCCCCGGCCATCGGAGCGAAGCTCGTGGGTATCGAGGAAGCGATCGAGATGATCGACGTGGGCGGAGCGGCACTGCTGGGGGCCGCGGCTCGCAACTCGGCCGGCGTCGCGGCCGCATCCGACCCGGCGCACTACCCCGTCCTCACGCAGGAGATCCGCGACCACGGGCTGGTCAGCCCGGAAACGCGGGCGCGCCTGGCCGCGGAGGCCTTCAGCACCGTCGCCGCCTATCACGCCGAGATCGCCGCCTACCTCAACCAGATCTCCGGCAACACCTTCCCGACCCGGCTCGCGATCGTGCTCGAGAAGGTCGGCGACCTGCGGTACGGCGAGAACCCGCATCAACGGGCCGCGGTCTATCGCGAGACGACCCACCGAAGCGGGACCGTCGCTGACGCGGCGCGGCTCCAGGGCGACCTGCCGTCGTTCAACAACCTGCTCGATCTCGATGCGGCCTACCGGATCGCGATTGACTACACCGCCCCGACCGTGGCGATCGTCAAGCACACCGATCCGGTGGGTCTCGCGTCCAACGATGAGCTCGTGGAGGCCTACCGAAAGGCCGTCGAGACCGATCCCGTCGCGGCCTTCGGCGGGATCGTCGCCGTGAACCGCGAGCTGGACGGGGCGACGGCCCGGGAAATCGCGGCCAACTCCTACGAGGCCGTGGTTGCCCCGGGCTTCAGCCAGTCGGCGCTCGGGATTCTCCGTGGCAAGCCCGGGCTGGAGCTCCTCGCCGTGCCACCCGACCCGACCGAGGGCATGCGCGACTACGGCATCGCCAGCCTCGACTTCAAGCGGATCGCCGGCGGGCTGCTGGTCGAGACGCAGGACGAGCTCGGCCTCGATCGGGGTCAGCTCCAGGTGGTCACGACGCGGCGGCCGACGCTCGAAGAGCTGACGGACATGCTCTTCGCCTGGCGAGCCGTCCGCCACGTCCGGTCGAACGCGGTCATCCTCGCCCGCAATGGGGCCACGGTGGGCATCGGCGCCGGGCAGGCGAGTCGCCTCGTGTCCGTCGAGATCGCGGTTCGTCGCGCCGGAGACAGAGCGAAGCTGGCGGTGATGGCATCCGATGCCTACTTCCCGTTTCCCGACGGGATCCAGGCCGCGGCGGGCGCCGGCGTGACGGCGATCATCCAACCCGGCGGCTCGATCCGGGACGAGATGGCCATCGAGGTTGCCGATCGCCATCATATGGCGATGGTGTTCACCGGCCGACGTCACTTCCGTCACTGACCCATGGAGCAGCTGCTAGCGCTCGAGATGATCCGGGTGACCGAGGCGGCCGCCATCGATTCGGCGCGGTTCATGGGTCGTGGCGCACGGGATGAGGCCGACGCCGCCGCCACCGAGGCCATGCGCCGGACCATGGAGGAGATCGAGTTCGACGGCCGGATCGTCATCGGCGAGGGCGAGCGCGACGAGGCGCCGATGCTGTACATCGGCGAGCGCGTCGGCCGGTCGTCGGCTGGGCGAACGGACGTGCCGGCAATCGACATCGCCGTGGACCCGCTCGAGGGCACGAACCTCGTGGCCCACGGCCAGGCGGGTGCGATCACGGTCCTGGCGGCTTCTGAGTCCGGCGGGCTCACCCATGCCCCGGACACCTACATGGAGAAGCTGTGCGTCGGGCCGGTCGTCGCCGGCAAAGTCGACATCCGCGAGACGCCGAGCGAGAACCTCGGGCGGATCGCCGAGGCCCTTGGGCGGAAGATCAGCGACATCACGGTGGTCATCCTCGAGCGACCGCGTCATGACGGCCTGATCGCCGAAGTTCGCGGGGCAGGCGCCCGGATCAAGCTCATCGGCGACGGCGATCTCTCGGCCGCCATCTCCTGTGCCGTGTCTGGCACGGGCGTTCATGCGGTCATGGGCATCGGTGGGGCCCCGGAAGGGGTCATCACGGCCGCGGCGCTGCGTTGCCTCGGTGGCGAGATCCAGGCTCGGTTCCGGTACCGGAACCCCGAGGAGCGCGAACGCGGCGCCCGGATGGGGCACGGTGACGAAGACCGTGTCTACCTGACCGACGACCTGGCGCCGGGCGAGAACATCGTGTTCGCGGCAACCGGAGTGACCGCCGGCGACCTGCTGACTGGGGTCAAGTTCTTTGGCGGCGGCGCGCGAACCCATTCGCTGGTCATGGCGTACCAGACCAAGCAGGTCCGGTTCGTCGACACGGTGCACATGTTCGACCGGGACAGCCCACCAAGGGTCCGGTTGTAAGTCGCCCCAGGGTGGGCACCTAGCGACCGATCGCCCGGCCCGTCGCGTCAAGGGCCGTCTGTTCGGCGGCATGGATCGCCGCGAGACGCCGACCGAGATCGGCCAGCAGGGTGTCTGTCTCGGCCTCGGCCAGGGGCCAGTCGCCGGCATACCGATCGCGGATCGTCCACAGGCCGTCGGCGGCCGTACGTGCCTGCGCCCTGCCGGGCTCGCCACGCATCACGGCGTCGTGGAGCTCCTCGGCCAGCTCGACCGCGTCGGCGGCGCCATCGACATGCGTCGGGACGGCCGCGTCTGCGAGCTCCTGCCACAGGTCGGCGCTGGCGCGCCACGCCCCAGCTGCCTGCAGGAGTGCCGGTCGGTCGAGGATAACGGCGGCCTCCTCGAGACCGTCGGCGTACAGATCGCGGAGGTGGCCGCCCCACGCACCCACGCCGTCATCGACCTGCTCGACCATCGAGACGAGCGCGTCGAATAGGCCGCGACCGGCGGGAAAGACGCAGGGCCATCCCTTGTCGTTCCGGCGGTCGGTCATGAGCCGGCTCCATTTCCGCCAGGCGGGCAGGGAGAACGAATCGGACCGTGCTGCCAGGTGGTCGACCTGGTCGGCCAGGCCCGCCGTGAGGGCATCGCGGAGTCGGTCGGCCGGAAGCGGTCCGGGTCGGGGTCGAAGCTCGATGAGCCGATGGCGATACGAGGGGCTGCGGCCCCGAGCGGCGGCCATCACATCCGCCGGCACGATGAACGGCGAAGCGCCGCGGTCGTCCACCAGGTACGCATCGTCGCCGGTCCTCCCGGTGACGACGACCGGATAGCCGCCGTAGCCCGACAGCTCGGGCGGCAAGCCCCACAGGCCGAGCGATTGCTGGTCGACAGTCACGACGACCGAGCTGCCGTCGGCGAGCGCTGTGTCGAGCGCCTCGCGGGCTTTCCGGGCACCGGTCGCCTCGTGAAGGACGGCCGGTACGTCCAGCCGCTCGGCGGTCTTGCCGAACCAGCCGGGGATCCCTGGATACTGCCACTGGTTCCGGAAGCCGAGGGTCAGCAGGGCGCCCTTGCGGGATTCGAATTCCCAGAGGATGTAGCCGGCTCCGAGTCCGCCACCGGCTACGAGCAGGAGCGCCTCGCTCAGTGGCCGGCCCGTTACCGGCGAAACGACGCCCCGAGCCGCGAGCACGGTGGCCATCGACGCGGTGTCGGGGTGGATGGCCCGCCGGCCGGCCGACGGGTCGTCGCTCGGTGGCGGACCGCTCGGTCCGGTCTCCCCGAGGAGGACGCGGCGCGCGGTGGCGTAGCCCTCGCCGGTCTTCGCGGCGCGGGCGCGGACGAGACGCTTGAATCCCTTGCGGGTGGTCATCGGTCGATCTCCGTCACGGCCGGCGCGCGCACCCACGCCACACCGCGCCAGCCGATCGGACGATCAGACCAGTCGTCCCGAGGATCCGGATCCCCTTTACCTCCGCATCGCCGGGTCGCGTGGGGATCCGGTCTGGAGGTCAGGCGTGGGAGACGCCGGCCCGAGTGTACGACCTGGTGGGCCTTCTGCCAATCCGTGACCGTGGGTCGTTCGCGCCGGCTACCCCACCCTGACGTCCCGAAGGACCTGCGCGAACCGCCACGCCTCGTCGTATGTGTTGTACAGCGGGACCGGGGCCACCCGGATGATGTCGGGCGCTCGGTAGTCGGCCACCACGCCCCGTGCCGCCAGCTCGTCGAGGACGGTCTCCGCATCATCGAATCGAAGCGAGAGCTGCGCGCCACGAGCCGCCGGATCCGACGGCGTGATCAGGTCGATGCCGAGGTCCGCGAGCAGGCCTGCCAGGAAGCCGGTCAGCGCGACCGACCTCGATCGGAGGGCGGGCATCCCGACCTCATCGAAGATTGCCAGGGACGCCGCGAGCGGGGCCAGGGCCAGCACCGACGGCGTCGACGATTCCCACCCACCGGCGCCCAATGCCGGCTCGAACGCGTCGACCATGTCGAACCGCCGGTCGGGATCGATGCCCCACCAGCCACCCAATCTGGGCATCGACGCATCCTGACCGTGCCGGTCATGGACGAAGATCGCGCCGACCGACCCCGGGCCGCCGTTCAGGTACTTGTAGGTGCACCAGGCCGCGAAGTCGACGCCCCAATCGTGGAGGGCCAGCTCGACGTTGCCGACCGCGTGGGCCAGATCCCAGCCCACGATGGCCCCGGCCAATCGTCCGGCTGCGGTGAGCCGCTCGATCTCGTGCGCCTGCCCGGTCGCGAAATTGACGCCGGCGAGCCAGACCAGGGCGAGCTGATCGCCGTTGTCGCGGATGGCCGCTTCGAGGTCGGCCGTGCGAACGACCGCGGACCCGGCCGCGGGCTCGACCACGATGAGGTCAGCCGCTGGATTCAGCCCCCGTTGCTTCAGGTGACTCGCAAGGGCGAAGCGGTCGGACGGGAACAGCGGGCCGTCCGCGAGGATCCGTCGCCGCCGGCCTTCCGGTCGAAAGAACGACGCCAGCAGCACGTGGATGTTGACGGTCAGGGCGTTGAGGACCGCCACCTCGGACGGGCTGGCCCCGACCAGACGGGCCATGGGCTCCCGGAGCCGCTCGGTGAGCGTGAACCAGGGCCGCGCGGAGTCGAACCAGGCGTCGACGCCCAGTCGTCCCCACGCCTCCAGCTCCGCCTCGATCGCGGCTCGTGCGGTCTTCGGCTGGAGTCCGAGCGACTGCCCCGCCAGGTAGATCCGTGGGTCACCGTCGGGACCGGTCGGAAGGACGAACCGATCGCGGTGACCGCGCAGGGGGTCGCCGGCGTCGCGCGCCAGGGCGTCGGCTTCGCCCTCGGAGACCGTCCTAGCCAAGGCGCAGGTTCGGCAGCACCTCGCGACCGAAGGCCTCGATGAATTCCTTCTGGTTCCGGCCGACGTTGTGGAGATGGATCTCGTCGAAGCCCATGTCGACGTAGTGCTGGATGTTCTCGGTCTGCATCGCGAGGCTGGAGGCGACCTCACATCGGTTGGTGAAATGCTCCGGGCGAACGAGCTTCGCCATCAGCGCGAAGTCCTCGGGGTTCTTGATGTCCTGCTTGGGGAACGCCATCCCGCCGTTCGGCCACTCGCGCAGCGCGTTGTCCATGGCCAGGTCGTCGGTGCGGTCCCACGACAGGTGGATCTGGAGCATCTTGGGCTTGCCGGCCGGGTCCTTGCCGGCCTCGCGGGCACCCTCGTCGAACTTCTCCCAGAGCATCCCGATCTTCTCGTCCGCGGCGCCCACGGTGATCATCCCGTCGGCGAACTTGCCGGTTCGCTTGGCGTTCACCGGGCCGGCCGTTGCCACGTAGATCGGCACCGGCGTCTCCGGGCGCGTGTAGAGCTTCGCGCTCTCGAGCTTGAAGTGCTCGCCGCGGTGCTTCACGACATTGCCCGTGAACAGCTTGTTGATGACCTCGATGGCCTCGAACAGCATCGCGCTGCGGACGTTGGCCTCCGGCCACTCACCGCCCAGGATGTGCTCGTTGAGGGCCTCGCCGGCGCCCAGCCCGAGCCAGAACCGGCCCGGGAACATGGCGCCCAGGGTGGCCGCGGCATGGGCGATCACCGCCGGGTGGTAGCGGAACCCCGGGCACGTCACCGCAGTCCCGAACGGCAGCGTCGTCCGCGTCCCGAGCGCCCCCATGAACGACCAGGCGAAGGCGCTCTGGCCCTGCTGCGGCGTCCACGGATGGAAGTGTTCGCTGACCATGAACCCGGCCGAGAACCCGGCATCCTCGGCCGCCGCACAATAGTCGAGCAGGTCGGTCGGGTGGAACTGCTCGAGCATCGCGGCGTAGCCGATCTTGGTCGTCACTGGGGTCTCCGTGGTGGGCAGGGGCTGGTTGTCTGAGCGTAGCATCAGGGGATCATGGGCGAGTTGAAGCGGACGATCGTGGCCATGGGCGGCGGCGGCTTCTCGATGGAGCCGGACGTTCCCCTGCTCGACGATCACGTGCTCGAGCTGGCGCGTGCGCAGCGTGGTCGGGACCGGCCGCGCCTCTGCTTCATCGGGACGGCGAGCGGCGACTCGGAGAGCTACATCGCGAGCTTCTATGCCGCCTTTGCCCGCCGATCCGAGGCGACGCACCTGGCCCTCTTCAACCGCAAGGTGGGCGACATGGACGCATTCCTGCTCGACCAGGACGCCATCTACGTCGGCGGTGGCAACACCGCGAACATGCTCGCGATCTGGCGGGTCCACGGCGTGGATCGGGGCCTGAAGCGAGCGTGGGAGGCCGGCGTCGTCCTCTCGGGGATCTCGGCGGGTTCGAACTGCTGGTTCGAGGCGTCGACGACCGACTCGTTCGGGCCGCTGGCCGCGCTGAACGACGGGCTCGGGCTGGTGCGCGGTAGTCACTCGCCGCACTACGACGGGGAAGCGGCCCGAAGGCCGACCTTCCAGCGATTGGTCGGGTCCGGCGAGCTCCCGGACGGCCTCGCCGCAGACGACGGCTGCGCGCTGGTCTTCGATGGGAGCGAGCTGGTCGAGGCGGTCGCCTCCCGCCCGGGCGCCCGTGCGTATCGGGTGGTCCGGGGACCCGCGGGGGAAGCCGTCGAAACGGAGCTTTCGACGCGCTACCTGGGCTAAGCGGGCTTCCAACGTCCCGAGCGCGGGTCCCACGAACCGACGACTCGGACCGCGTCCCGGCTTTCGACGTCGGCCTGTCGACGCCGGGCACGTTCCACCGACTGACCCCACCCGGGCGGAACGAGTCCCGGAGCCAGGTCGGCGAGGGGTGCCAGCACGAACAGTCGCTCGGCGGCCGATGGGTGGGGCACCACCAGGAGCATGGGCGTCGCTGCAGGGGTGGGGTCGGCGTCGAGGGATCGGGCCTCCGGCGGACGCTCGACGGACAGGCGGGCGCGACCGAACAGGAGCAGGTCCAGGTCGAGCTCACGCGGACCCCACCGCTGCCGCTCCAGCCGTCCGAAGGACCGTTCGAGGCCTTTCAGCTGGCCGAGCAGCGCGATCGCGCCGGCGGCCGGATCCTGGTCTGCGCGCACCTCGAGGGCCACGACCGCGTTGTGGAAGTCGGCTTGGTCCGTGACGCCCACGGGTCTCGTCGCATAGAGACGAGAGACGCCGCGAAGTCGGGATCCGGGGAGATCTGCAAGCGCCCCGACGGCGGAGGCGAGCGTCGTGGCCGAGTCGCCGACGTTGGCACCCATACCGATGTAGGCGCGGACCCGGCGGCTGCTCACGGCTACCTCACACGTGTCGGCGGCTAGACTCGGACCCCATGGCCAGTCGCCCGGTCGCCGTTCGAATCCTGCACCCGCACCCTGGACCCGGCGCCGGACCGCTCGAACGCTGGGTCGCCGAGGCCCGCACGGCATTGGCCGACCATCATCGAACCCGGTTCCTGGAGGCGGGTGCCGCGGATGTCGCCATCGTCGGCGGGCCGCCCGACGATACAACCTTCGGTGCCCGGATCCGCGACATCGTCGGTACGGAGAGACCGGCCGGGCTCGTGGTCCTCGGTTCGGGCGCCATCCCGCTGGCGGACCGCCGGGATTACCGCGAGCTCGTGGCGACGGCGGCGGTTGACGCCCGTGTCGCCCTCACGAACAACCGATACTCGGCCGACGTGGTGGCGCTCGGGTGCGCCGAGGCGCTGATGGACCTGCCGGAGCTGCCGGCGGACAACGCGCTGCCCCGCTGGCTGGCGGAGGTCGCCGGGTTCACGGTCAGGGACCTGCGGCGCCGATGGCGTCTCGGGTTCGACATCGATGGTCCGCTGGACCTCGTGCTGCTGGGTCTGTCGGAAGCCGCTCCAACGAACTTGACCGCGGTACGCGAGCGGATCGACGCGGTCCGGTCCGTCGCGGCCGATCGGCGGGCGGAGCTCGTGATGGCCGGACGTGTCTCGGCAGCGGCGCTTACCTGGCTCGAGCGGGGCGCGGCCGCACGGGTGCGGGCGATCGTCGAGGAGCGTGGCCTGCGGGCGGCCTCGCGCCTCGCCCAGTCGCCCGAGCCACACGGCGAACGCGACGTCTCAGGCAGCCACAGGGCGGTGCGGGCGCCGGCGTCCGTGCTCGGGGCGGTCCTCGATCGCGAAGGTCCGGGTGCCCTGGGCGAGGTCCTCGGCCGGCTCGGCGACGCCGCCATCGTCGACACGCGGGTCCTGCTCGCGCACCGCCTGGGTGCGGAGGAGATCGCCTGGCCGGGACCCGAGGACCGTTTTGCCTCCGATCTCCTGCTGCCCGATCGGATCCGCGACCCCTGGCTGCGCGAGCTGACCGCGTCGGCGCTCAGGGCATCCATGCCGATCCTCCTGGGGGGACATTCGCTCGTCGGTCCGGGCACCAGGCTCGTGGTGGGACGCGGCCGCACGCCACCGATGCCGTGGAGCTGAGCCCGGGTCTTCGACGCGATCCGGCGCCCGACCTGGCCGCGGTCGGTCGTGATGAGGCCCTCGCCGAGCGGATCCTCGACGAGATCGAACGCGACGGGCCGATCACCTTCGCCCGGTTCATGGAGCTCGCGCTCTACGACCCGGCCGGCGGGTACTACCGGGCGGCGACCGCGCGGCCCGGACGGGACGGCGACTTCCTGACCGCGCCGGAGACACATCCGATCTTTGGTGCGGCGCTCGCTCGCGGCCTTACCGAGGTCTGGGAACGGCTCGGGCGGCCCGATCCGTTCGTGCTCCGCGAGCATGGCGCCGGGACCGGAGCGCTGATCGTGGCCATCCTCGACCGGCTCACGCTCGATCGGACCGGGCTCGAGGACGCGCTGCGTTACGACCCCATCGAGATCGAGCCTCGCCGACTCGAGACGATCGCCGCACGCCTGGGTGCCCTGGGACGCCAGGCCGTGCTCGTCGACCCTGGCGCGAGCGGCCGACCGATCGTCGGGGCGGTCGTGGCGAACGAGGTCCTGGACGCGTTGCCGACGCATCGGGTCGTGTCCCGGGACGGGCATCTGCTCGAGATCCTGACCGGATCGCTCGATGGGCAGTTCGTCGACATCGAACGCGCGCCGTCGACCCCGGCGCTGGCCGCGCGCCTGGCGGCCGAGGGTGTCACGCTCGTGGATGGGCAGCGAGCCGAGGTCTGCCTGGCGGTCGACGACTGGGTCACCGGCGCGGCTGCCGGCCTGGAGCGCGGGGTTGTGCTGCTGATCGACTACGGCCATGTCGCCGCCGAGCTCTACGACCCGGTGCGGCGGCGCGATGGGACGCTCCGTGCCTACGTGAAGCAACGGGTGCACGACGACCCGTACCGGCACGTGGGAAGGCAGGACCTGACCGCCCACGTGGATGTCACGGCCGTGGAGCGCGGGGCGGCGCGGGCCGGCCTGACCCACCTCGGGACGACGACCCAGGCCGAGTTCCTGGTCGGGCTGGGCACGCAGGACCTCCTCCAGGCGATCCAGGCCGACCCAGGCACGACCATGGAGACCTACCTGGCGCTCCGATCCGCGCTGATGCGCCTGCTCGATCCCATGGCCACGGGCCGGTTCCGGGTGATGGGCTTCGGGCGTGCCTGGCCGGATGGGCCGCCACTCGGCGGGTTCGCGTACCGGCTCTGACTACGGCCATCGACCTATTGCCGGTGCTTGGGCCCGCCCGTCACGCTCACATCGGTCGGGCTCGACCCGGCTCGGAGGGGCTCGCGATCCTGCACGCGCGCTCGGCGCGGGTCCCTCCTGACGCTCGGGTGCCCTTGCGGCTCGTCGCCCGTCCCACCTCCCACTGCTAGAATTGTTCGCGGGGAGATGCGCTCGCTCGGAGCGTGTCGTGGTGCTCCGCGGGTTCCGTCGAGCCGGTTGGGCGCCCGGGCGAGGATCGCTCGAAGGGAGTTCGATTGACCGGCATCTGGTACGTCCTGGGGTTCGCCTTCGCCGGGGTGTCGTTCGTGTTCCTGACGATCGGCGCCGCCTGGCTGGTCTCCCATCGGAACCGCGGCGACGAACACAAGGGCCTGCCCTACGAGTCGGGGATCGACACCTACGGCGACACCCACGGTCGCTTCGGGCTGTCGTTCTACATCTACGCCCTGCTGTTCGTCGCGTTCGACATCGAAGTCGTGTTCATCTACCTGTGGGCGATCGCGTTCCGCGACCTGCTCCTGGGCGGACTGGTCAGCATGTCCATCTTCGTCGTGATCCTGCTGCTGGGTCTTGCCTATGCCTGGCGGAAGGGGGCTCTCTCGTGGCACTGAAATCGGATCCGGCGGCAACCGGCAACCTGGGCACGGGCCCGGACGACGCTACCGGGGTCGGTTCGGACGTGTCGGCGCAGCCGGCCCTCCCGGCCACGCGTCCCAGCGACGCGATCGTCGCCCCCATCGTCGTCCAGAACATGCTGTGGCAGGCGGCCGACCCGGAGGCCTACGACGGTGGCCGCCCGACCGACATCACCCATCTGCGCGAGTACGAAGCGAGTGGCCTAGGTCGCCGCGACGACGGCCGCTGGGGCGGCGTCCTCGATGTCATCCCGACGAAGGCCGACTACGTCCTCGACCTGATCCGGATGAACAGCCTGTGGCCGCTCCTGTCCGGGCTGGCGTGCTGCGCAATCGAGATGATGTCGACGGCCACGTCCAAGAACGACATGGATCGCTGGGGCATGTTCCCGTTCCGGGCGAGCCCACGCCAGGCGGACGTCCTGATCGTGGCCGGGACGCTGACGACGAAGATGGCCGGACCCCTGGTCCGCCTGTGGGAGCAGATGCCCGAACCGAAGTGGTGCGTCGCCCTCGGGGACTGCACGTGCTCGGGCGGTCGCTACAAGCGGAGCTACTCCACGGTCGAGGGGATCGACCGGGTGATGCCGGTTGACGTCTACGTCCCGGGCTGCCCGCCTCGGCCGGAGGGGCTGATCTACGGGATGATGAAGCTCCAGCAGCTGGTCAAGGATCGACGCGGCCACTGGCCGGAGCGAGCCATCGGCCCCACGGTCCCCCAGGAGGTCTAGGGGTTTGGATCGACGCTTCAAGGCCCGGCTGGAGGCCCGCTTCGGCGAGCAGCTGACCGGCCCCATCCGCCAGCGCCACGACGAGACCGAGATCCGGATCGGCGCGGGTGACGTCGTCGCGGTCATCACTGCGTTGCACGACGAGCCGGAGTTCGGGTTCGAGTTCCTGAGCGATCTGGCCGGCGTCGACACGGGCTCGGTGATGCAGGTGGTCTACCACCTCTGGAGCGAGACGACGTCGGACTGGCTGCGGGTGGTCGCGGATGGACTCTCGCGCGACGATCCACGGGTGCCGTCGCTGACCTACCTGTGGAAGGGCGCCGAGTGGATGGAACGCGAGGCGTACGACATGTTCGGCATCACGTTCGAAGGCAACCGGGACCTGCGCCGGATCTACATGCCGCCCGATTACCAGAGCTTCCCGTTGCGCAAGGATTTCTACCTGGCCGATGACGCGGCGCGGTCGCCCGGAGCGGGTGTGCGCCCGATGGAGCGGACGCACACGCCGGCCAACGCCCCGTCGAAGGCGCTCGTGCGCCAGACGACGGCCTGAGCGAGGGCGAGCGACGATGACCACGCCGACGATGCCGGCCGATGACCCGCGGGTGACGCTCGACCGCGACCTGGGTGTCTTCGAGCCCGTGCCGCCGTACCCGCCCCGGACGGAGCGCGAAGCCGAGTTCTACACGCTCGGCGACGGGCAGATGTTCATCAACATGGGGCCGCAACATCCGTCCACGCACGGCGTGCTGCGGGTGGTCCTCAAGCTCGACGGCGAGAAGGTGGTCGATCTCGACCCGGTTCTCGGCTACCTGCATCGCGGCGTCGAGAAGCTGTGCGAGAACGCCGACTACCACCAGGCGA
Source organism: uncultured Chloroflexia bacterium (assembly GCA_963809045.1). Taxonomy (GTDB): domain Bacteria; phylum Chloroflexota; class Limnocylindria; order Limnocylindrales; family CSP1-4; genus SPCO01. The sequence goes on along the minus strand of CAWEHW010000004.1, from coordinate 149,024 downwards.
TCTGCTACACGGATCCGCTCGAGTACGTGAGCTCGCTGTTCACCGAGTGGTCCCCGGTGATGGCGTTCGAGAAGCTGATGGACGTCCAGGTGCCGCGACGCGCGGAATACATCCGGGTCCTGTCGTCCGAGCTCAACCGCGTCGCGAGCCACGCGCTGTTCCTGGGCTGGATGGCGCTGGACCTGGGTGGCCTGACACCGATCCTGTGGTCGTTCATCGAGCGCGACGACATCGTCGACATGCTCTCGGCGCTGACCGGTCAGCGGATGTTGTTCAACTACTTCCGGATCGGTGGCGTCAACGGCGACCTCAACCACGAGTTCATGAGCCGCCTCGGCGACTGGATGAGCCGCGCGACCGAGCAGATCGACTCGGGCAATGCGCTGCTGAACGAGAACGAGATCTTCGTCCGGCGCATGCGCGGCCTCGGCCGGATCGATTCGAAGACGGCGCTCCGCATGGTCATGACCGGACCAAACCTGCGGGCCACGGGTGTGCCGTTCGACGTCCGGCGAGCGCACCCGTACAGCGTCTTCCCCGAACTCGAGTTCGACATCCCGACGCGGACCGAAGGCGACTGCCTCGCGCGCTACCTCCTCCGCATGGACGAGATCAAGCAGAGCCTCCGGATCATCGACCAGTGCCTCCACCAGATGCCCGATGGCCCGGTGATGGCGAAGCTTCCCCGGCTCCTGCGACCACGCCCAGGTCGCGCCTACGCCGCGGTTGAGGGGCCCCGAGGTCAGCTCTCGACCTATGCCATCAGCGACGGCACGGACCAGCCGTTCCGGATGCGGATCCACGACCCGTCGTTCATCCACCTCCAGGCCGTCGGCGTGATGACGCCCGGCAACCTGATCGCCGACACCATGGCGATCATGGCGTCACTGGACCCGATCATGGGCGGCGTGGACAAGTGACCGTCATCGCCCGGTCCTGGAACCGGCTGACCCTTCCCGGGAAGGTCATCTTCACGGCCATCCCGATTCTCCTGGCGGCGACCGTCGGGCTCGTCGCCGTGATCGTGATCCTGGGCCAGCCGATCCTCGACATCCTCGTCGCCCAGCTGCCGATCGTCCGGTTCGTGCTGGCCGCCACGATCATCCTGCTGATGACCATCCCGACGGCATTCCTGATCATCTACATGGAGATGAAGATCATCGCCCTGATGAACCTCCGGATCGGGCCGGACCGGGTCGGGCCGTTCGGATCGCTCCTGTCGGTGGTCCACGGACTCAAGGTCCTGATGAAGGAAGACTTCACCCCGACGGGCGCCGATCCGCTGGTCTTCACCTGGGCGCCGGTGGTGACCTACCTGGCCTCGGTGATGACCCTGCTGGTCATCCCGTTCGCGCCCGGCCTGTACGGCCAGGACTTCAACATCGGCCTGCTCTACTTCTTCGCGGTCGGCGGGTTGTCGGTCGTCGGGCTGCTGATGGCCGGCTGGTCGAGCTACAACAAGTACTCGCTGCTTGGCGGGCTGCGGTCGGCGGCCCAGGTCATCAGCTACGAGATCCCGCTGACCCTGTCGGTCGTCGGGCTGATCCTCCTTGCCGGAACCATGAGCCTCAACCAGATCGTGCTCAACCAGTCCGGCTGGTTCACCGACTGGTACGTGTTCCAGCAGCCCCTGGGCGTCCTGATCTTCTTCATTGCCGCGACCGCGGAGGCCAACCGAACGCCGTTCGACCTCACGGAGGCTGACTCGGAGATCGTCGCCGGGTTCGCGACGGAGTACTCGGGCATGCGGTTCGGGTTCTTCTTCTTCGCCGAATACGTCAACGTCTTCATCATCTCGGCGCTGACGGTCACGCTGTTCTTCGGTGGCTGGAACGCGCCGTTCCCGTGGCCGTGGCCGATCGAGCTGTCGCTGGACCCTGGCGGCCTCGGGATCGGGCTCCTGCTGCTGGTGGCGATCGTGCCACTCGTCCTGACCATCGTCTTCTCCATCCCGTTCTGGATCGCGAGCTCGCGGATCAAGTCATGGCAGGCGCTCCTCGGCGGGTTCGTGCTGGCCAACCTCTTCCTGGGTGCGCTGGTCTTCGCGGGCCTGTTCATCGGCCTCGACTGGGTGGCCGGCGTCCTGTGGTTCATGGGCAAGACGTATGCGTTCGTGTTCACCTTCGTGTGGATGCGCGGGACGCTGCCGCGGGTCCGGATCGACCAGCTGATGGACTTCGCCTGGAAGTGGCTGCTCCCCGCCTCCCTGCTCAACCTGTTCGTGACGGCCGCCGCGATCGTTGTGGTAGGCCGATGAGCCTGATCCCGGGTCTCGGCATCGCCAAGGGCATGGCCCTGACCCTGCGCCGCTTCTTCGAGCCCAAGGTCACGGTGATGTACCCGGAGGACCGCCGAGATCCGCCGCACAAGTTCCGCGGCCGGTTGCAGCTGCTCTACGACGAGTGGGGCACCCTCAAGTGCGAGACCTGCTTCCAGTGCGCGCAGGCCTGTCCGATCGAGTGCATCGACATGGGCGGCATGGACACGCGGGGGCGGTACCACGTCCATTGGGGTCCCCCGGAGACGTACGGCGAGCGTCGCGAGGAGTCGGCTCTCCGGCGCTCGGGCCGGACCGTCCCGGATCCCGCCTACCTCCCATTCGCGGCGATCGACGTCACCAGGGTCGACGCGATCCTCGACGAGTTCGATCGCGACCCGGCGCACATGCTCCAGATCCTCGAGGCCACCCAGGCCGCCTTCGGCTACCTGCCGATTGCCGCGCTCAAGCGGATCAGCAATCTGACCGGCGCCTGGTACGCGATGATCTATGGAACGGCGAGCTTTTACGCCCACCTGCGGTTCGAGCCTCCCACGGCGACCGACCAGGTCGCCGCCGTCGACGCGCATCGGCCATCGGAGGCATCGTTCCTCGCCGCCCTGGATGCCTCGCTCGGCGGTGCCGGCGGTGGGGCAACCGGCGGCGGAAAGCAGGCACGAGCCTGATGCCGGACCTCCTCAAGACGCCGTCCAGCTGGCCGACCATCCTGCTGGAACGAGCGTCGGCCAAGGACCCCACCGATCTCGACGCCGCGGTCCGGGCTGGAGCCTTCGATGGCCTGCGGCGGTCCGTCCGCGACCTCGGTCCGACCGGGACGATCGCCACGATCGCCGCGTCGGGCCTCCGTGGTCTGGGCGGCAGCGGGTACCCAACCGCCGACAAGTGGCGGACGGCCGCCGCCACCGAGGCACCCCGCCGCTACGTCGTGGCCAACGGCTATGGCGCCGATCCGTCCGCCGGCACCGACCGCTACCTCATGGAGCAGGACCCGTTCGCCGTCGTCGAGGGAACCGCGATCGCGGCGTTCGCCATCGGGGCCACCGAAGCGATCATCGCCGTCCGGGCCGAGGCGACCGAGACCGTTCGCCGTCTGGAGGCGGCCATCGCCGCGGCCGAGGAGGCGGGCTTCATCGGGTTCGATGTCCTCGGCTCCGGCCACGACCTGACGATCGCCGTCCGACCCGTCCAGGGCGCGTACATGCTGGGCGAGGAGACGGTCCTCCTCAAGGCGCTCGAAGGCAAGCGTGGGCAGCCCGAGCAGCGGCCGCCACATCCCGCCGAGCGCGGCCTGCAACGACATGCCGACGGTCGTCAACAACGTCCAGACGCTGGCGACCGTGCCGTGGATCGTCCGCAACGGCGCGGATCGGTTTGCCGCCACGGGCGTGGGCAAGGCGCGCGGCACGATCCTCCTCCAGGTCCGGACTCCCGCCGGGGACGGCATCGCCGAGGTGCCGCTCGGGACGCCGTTGCGCGAGATCGTGGGGCTGGCCGGCAAGCTGCCGAGCGGCCGTTCCGTCAAGGCCGTCCTCGTCGGCGGACCGTCGGGCGGGCTCCTCCCGCAGGAGCTCCTCGACACGCCATACGACTTCGAGCCACTCCGCGAGGCCGGCGCGCATGTCGGATCCGGTGCGGTTGTCGTCGCTGACGACCGGGCTTGCGTCGTGGACCTGGCCCGCCTCCTGACCAGGTTCTGTGCCGGCGAGGCGTGCGGCAAGACGATCCCCTGCCGGATCGGCACCCGGCGCCTGGTCGAGATCGCGGACCGTGTAATCGACGGGCGGCCCCGGCCGACCGACATGACGCTCCTAACCGACCTGTCGGAGGACATCGTCGCCTCTGCACTGTGCGACCACGAGCGGCTGACGACCTTCCCGCTGGCCAGCGGAATGCGATACTTCCGCTCCGAGCTCGACGATCACCTCCTCCGCAGCTCCTGCCCAGCCGGCGTCTGTCACCCAATCGCGGTGGCTGGGCTGGGCCCACCAGCCGCGGCCAGTGTGGCCTCATAGGACGACATGACCGACCTGATCGTGCGCCCCGAACCAGCCGCCGCCGCGACCGAGCCGGAATCGCTTGCCGAGCGGCTCCTCGACACCCAGGCTCCGCAGCGCCCGCAGTCGTCGCCGCGGATCCGGATCGAGGTCGACGGGCGCGTCGTCGAGGGCTTCGAAGGCCAGACCATCCTCGAGGTCTGTCGCGACAACGGGATCGAGATCCCGACGCTGTGCTACGAACCCAAGCTGCCGGGGTTCGGAGCCTGCCGGATGTGCGTCGTCGAGGTCGAGGGCGAGGAGCACCCGCCGATCTCGTGTTCGCGGGTCTGCGAACCGGAGATGAAGGTCCAGACCCAGACCGAGGAGATCCGGCGACTTCGGACGACCAACCTCGAGCTGATCTTCTCGGATCACAACGCCTACTGCCTCCCGCCATGCCAGAACAAGTGCCCCAGCCACATCGACATCCCGGGCTTCCTCAAGGCGAACGCCGAGGCTGACTGGCGCGAGTCGGCCCGGATCTTCAAGCGGACGATCCCGTTCCCAAGCGTGCTGGGTCGCGTGTGCCCGGCGCCCTGCGAGGAGCACTGCCGGCGGGACGAGGTGGACGAGGCGATCGCCATCCGCGACAGCCACCGCTACGCCGGCGACCAGGTCCTCAAGGCCATGCTGGACGACGGCGTGGATCCGCCGCTGCCATTCGAGCGCCAGGCGCCCACCGGCCGGCGCGCGGCGGTGATCGGGTCCGGGCCGGCCGGGATGGCGGCAGCCTTCTACCTGCTCCTGTCGGGTCACGACGTCACCGTCTACGAACGCGATGCGGCCCCGGGCGGGATGCTTCGCTACGGCATCCCGCAGTACCGCCTGCCAAAGGTGGAGGTCCTCGAGGCCGAGTACGAGTCGATCACCCGTCTCGGCGGCAAGATCGTCTGCAACGCCGAGCTCGGTCGTGACTACGGCCTCGACGACCTGACCAACCAGGGCTTCGATGCGGTCGTGGTGGCCATCGGCTGCTACGACACGAACAAGCTGGGGATCCCCGGCGAGGATGCCGCCGAATGCATCGACGGCCTCGAGTACCTTCGGACCGCCACGCTCGGCCTACCGTACCCCGAGCACGCCGGCAAGCGGGTCGTCGTCATCGGTGGCGGGTTCACGTCGATGGACTGCTCCCGGACGTCCGTCCGCCAGGGCGCCAAGGAAGTGACCCTGGTCTACCGCCGCGACATGAAGGACATGCCCGCGGCCAACGAGGTCCACGAGGCGATCGAGGAGGGCGTCACCGCCATCTTCCAGGCCGGTCCGATCCGCGTCGTCACGGACGAGAAGGGCAACGTCACCGGCGTCGAGTTCATCCGGATGGCACTCGGCGCCCCCGACGCATCTGGCCGGCGACGCCCGGAACCGGCGCCCGGCACGGAATTCACGATCCCGTGCGACCGCGTCCTGCTGGCGATCGGGCAAGGCCCGGACCTGTCATGGATCGGACCCGGGTCGGAAGGACCCGAAGCCACCAAGCAGAAGCGCCTCAAGGCCGATTCCGTCACCTTCGCGACCGGCCGTCCCGGTGTCTTCGGCTCCGGTGACGTGCGCATCGGCGCGGCCACGGTGGTCGAGGCGATCGCGGAAGGTCGCCGTTCAGCCTACGCCGTCGATGCCTTCCTCAAGGGGATGGACCTCGAGGCGATCCGAACCCGCCAGACGCTCGCCGAACCGCAGCCGGAGTTCCTCTCGATCGTGCCGTTCACGAGCGAGGTCAAGGAGGCGCGCTATCGGATGACGCCCCTCGAGGCCGAGGAGCGCAACCGGAGCTACATCGAATACGAGCTGCCGTACACGCCCGAGGCGGCGGTCGCGGAGTCGACGCGCTGCCTGCAGTGCACCTGCGAGGCCATCGGGTTCTGCGACCTGCGGCGCCTCGGGATCGAATACGGCACGACGCTCCAGACGCTCGAGCCGCAGTTCAACCACGGCGCCGGGTACCGAAGCGTCACCGAGAACCGGTTCACGGGGGCCAACCACGACTACATCCGCGACGACAGCCACGCGTTCATCCTCCGCGAGCCGTCACGCTGCATCGACTGCGGGCGGTGCGCCCAGGTCTGCGCGGAGGTCGTCGGCGCCGCGTGCTACGACTTCATGCGGATCGGGTTCGACACCCTGGTGACGACGCCACTCGACATGAGCCTCAACGACACGCCGTGCGTGTCGTGCGGACGGTGCGCCGAGACGTGCCCGACCGGGGCGCTCATGCCCAAGCCCCGCATTCTCCAGAAATACGAAGTCGACGAGAGCCGCTGCATCCTGTGCGGGATCTGCGTGGATGCGTGCCCGTACGACGCGCTCCGCGACGGAGCCGACATCGAGCTCGCCGACACGAGTCGCGAGAGCCCCATGATCGACCTGATGGCGATTGCCGCCGTCGACCGCGAGACCGAGGTCACGTACATCCGCCGCGAACGAGATTGGGCGACACGTGCCGCCGCGGAAGGCCGCTTCTTCGACACCGCCCGGATGCTGCCGGTCCTGCCGCCCACGATCAACGGGCTCCAGGGCGGCAACGGGAACGGTCATGGTCACGCCCACGGCGATGGCCACGCCCACGGCGGCAGCGCCGTCGCGACAACGCATCACGAGTAGCGGGAGTGGCCCGCCGGCTCGTCCCGATCCTCATCGCCCTCGCCGTCATGGGCGCGGTCACCGGAATCGCCGGGATCATGATCGTGCTCCTCGGCCAGGACTGGGAGGACGCGCTCTTCTGGATCCTCGCCGCGGTGATGCTCGGGGCGGCGCTCCTGGTCGTGACGATGCGCGACATCATCCGCTGCGGGCTGGCCATGATGGTCTCGTTTGGGGCTCTGGCCGGGATCTACGTCGTGCTCGGGGCGCCGCTCATCGCTGCCGCACAGGTCATCGTCTACATCGGCGCGATCAGCGTCCTGATCCTGTTCGCGATCATGCTCACCCAGACCAAGGCGGCCCCGAGCCGCCTCGTGTTCCAGACGCAGGCGGTCCCGGCCGCGATCTCGTCGATCGTGATCGCGGTGGTCATCGCCCTCGCGATCGGGGCGACGGACTGGGGTGAGGTCCCGGAGCGGATCCGCGTGGCCACGGACGCCATGTCCCAGGTGCTGTTCAACGACTTCGTCCTGCCATTCGAGATCGTCAGCGTGCTCCTGCTCGCCGCGGTGATCGGCGGCGTCTTCCTCGCCAAGCGCGAGCCGGGCGGGCCATCGTGAGCAACAGCCTCGATGCCTATCTGATCCTGTCCGGGCTGCTCTTCGCGATCGGCTCGTTCGGGTTCCTGGCGAGGCGTAACGCCATCAGCATGCTCATGTCGATCGAGCTGATGCTCAACGGGGTCAATCTCGCGATCGTGGCCTTCGGCGCGTTCGTCCCGGCGCTCGGAGCGCAGGGTTCGGTCATCGCCTTGATGGTCATCGCGGTGGCCGCCGCCGAGGCAACCGTCGGCCTGGCGATCGTCATCGCGATCTTCCGCAACAAGAAGACGCCGCTGGTCGACGAATACGACGCGATGTCCCAATGAGCGTTCAGAGGCGTGCAGCCCGGCGCGCCGTGGGACCGACGGCGCGCGAGGCATGACGAGATGAGCTGGGACACGCTGATCCCGCTGATCGCGATCCTGCCGCTGGCGGGGTTCGTGATGACCGCGGCGATCGGGCGACGCCTCGGGAAGCAGGCGCACTGGATCCCGGTCGGGGCCGTCTTCGTCGCCTGGGTGATCGCGTCGGGGGCCGCGTTCTCGTCGCTGACCGGTGCCGAGCCCTTCGGCGAACACGGCTACGGCGTCCATCTGTTCGAGTGGATCCCGGCCGGCGAGTTCGTGGTGGAGGTCGGGTTCTTCATCGACAACCTGACCGCCTGCCTGCTGATCGTGGTGACGACGATCGGCCTGCTCGTCCACGTGTATTCGGTCGGCTACATGAGCCACGACCCTGGGTATTGGCGGTTCTTCGCCTACCTGAACCTGTTCATGTTCTCGATGCTGCTGCTGGTCCTCGCGGACAACTTCCTCGTGGTCTTCGTGGCCTGGGAGCTGGTGGGCCTGTCCAGCTACCTCCTGATCGGGTTCTGGTATCGCAAACGATCTGCGGCCCTGGCCGCGAAGAAGGCGTTCATCGTCAACCGGGTCGGCGACGTCGGGTTCGCGCTCGGGATCATGCTCATCTTCGTCAGCCTCGGGACACTCGACATCCGCGAGGTCATCGAACGGATCGGCGAGCTCGACACGACGACGATCCTGATCATCTCGCTCCTGATTTTCGCCGGGGCGATGGGCAAGAGCGCCCAGTTCCCGCTGCACGTCTGGTTGCCCGACGCCATGGAGGGCCCGACGCCGGTATCCGCCCTCATCCACGCGGCCACGATGGTCAACGCCGGCGTCTATCTCGTCGCCCGGACGAACCCGATCTTCGCCCACGCGCCCGAGGCCCTCGTGGTCGTCGCGGCGATCGGCATCTTCACGGCCATCCTCGCGGCGTCGATCGCGATGACCCAGACGGACATCAAGCGGGTCCTGGCCTATTCCACGTTGAGCCAGCTCGGCTACATGTTCGCGGCGCTGGGTGTCGGCGCCTGGACCGCGGCCATCTTCCACCTGATGACCCACGGCTTCTTCAAGGGCCTCCTGTTCCTTGGCTCGGGCTCCGTGATCCATGCGGTCCACGAGGAGCAGGACATGCGCCGGATGGGAGGCCTCTCCTCGAAGATCCCGATCACCTACGCGACGATGCTGATCGGCTCGCTCGCCATCGCGGGCATCCCGCCGCTAGCCGGGTTCTTCTCGAAGGACGAGATCCTTGGCGAATCCTTCAAGCTCGGGTTCCAGTGGGTGTGGGCCGTTGGCATCTTCGTCGCGCTGCTCACGGCCTTCTACATGTTCCGGTTGATGGGCCTCACGTTCTGGGGCGCCTTCCGCGGACCGAAGGAGATCTGGGACAAGATCCACGAGTCGCCGCGGGTCATGACGGTGCCGTTGATCTTGCTGGCGATCCCGTCCGTGCTGCTGGGCATGCTGCTCGGTCTGCCGTTCGGGGCCAGCACGATCCATACCTGGCTCCACCCCGTCTTCGAGGAGGGCCAGGAGCTCCTCCACCACGAGCCAGCCGCCTTCAACATCGCCGGCATCGACGGCGTGCTGATCCTGGCCAGTGTCACGGTCGCCGTGGTCGGCATTGCCATCGCGTGGCGGCTCTTCGGCGCACAGCTCGGCACGATCCGGATCGGCGCCCGGCCCGAGCGGGTTCGCGAGCTGACCGCCCGCGTGCCATTCCTGTACCGGGCGTCCCTCAACAAGTGGTGGTTCGACGACCTTTACCATCTGCTGTTCATCGTCATCGGCGGGAGGATCGCGGCGGCGATGTGGTGGTTCGATCGCGAGGTCGTCGACGGCACGGTCAACGCCCTGGGCCGCGCGACGTTGCAATCAGGACGAGGCCTGCGCCAGGTGCAGACCGGCCGCGTCCAGAACTACGCGCTGGGCATCGCGCTCGGCCTGATCGTGATGGCCGGGTCGTACCTCGTGCTCGCGGGCCGCTGACATGGACGTGACGAGCATCCCGCTGCTGACGGTCATCGTCTTCCTGCCACTCGTCGGGGCGATCGTTGTCGGGGCCGCATCGGCGGCCGCGGCGCGGCCGATCGCGCTCGGGTTCGCGCTGGCGACCTGGGTCTTCTCGCTGCTGCTCCTGATCGGCTACCTGCCGGATCGTCCTGGCTTCCAGTACGTCGAGACGGTCGACTGGATCCCGATCTTCGGCATCCAGTACAAGCTCGGTGCGGACGGTCTCGCCGTGCTGCTGGTCGTCCTGACCACCACGCTGTCGTGGATCTCCATCCTCGCCAGCTGGAAGCCGATCCAGACCCGGATCAAGGAATACATGATCTCGTTCCTGATCCTCGAGGTCGGGATGACGGGCGTCTTCCTGGCGCTCGACACGTTCCTTTTCTACATCTTCTGGGAGGTCGTCCTCGTCCCGATGTACCTGATCATCGGGATCTGGGGCGGCGCGAACCGGATCTACGCGACGATCAAGTTCGTCCTGTACACGCTGGTCGGCTCCCTGCTGATGCTGGTCGCCATCCTCGCGACCGCCTACGCCTACCAGGCCGGTCACGGCGGCTCGTGGGTGGGGGCGTTCGATTTCGAGGCGTTACGGGGCTACGCCGGTACCGGCGGGTTCGCCGATGCGCTCCAGATCGGCGCGTTCCTGGCCTTCTTCCTGGCGTTCGCCATCAAGGTCCCGATGTTCCCGTTCCATACCTGGCTGCCCGACGCCCACACCGAGGCGCCGACCGCGGGCTCCGTCATCCTGGCCGCCGTCATGCTCAAGCTGGGCGCCTACGGGTTCATCCGGTTCGCGATCCCGCTCTTCCCGGCCGCGGCGCAGACCTTCGCGCCGGCGATCATCGTCCTGTCCCTGATCGCGATCATCTACGGCGCGATCGTGGCGATGGTGCAGCCGGACCTCAAGCGCCTGGTCGCCTACTCGTCGGTCAGCCACATGGGCTTCGTGACCCTCGGCATCTTCGTCTTCACGGACCAGGGCATGCAGGGAGCCGTGCTCCAGATGATCAACCACGGGCTGATCACCGGCGCCCTGTTCCTCCTCGTGGGCGTCATCTACGAACGGACCCACGATCGAACGATCGCCAAGATGGGCGGCCTGTCGGCGCGGACCCCGGTCTATGCCGCGATCTTCGGGTTCTTCGTGTTTGCGTCAGCCGGCCTCCCCGGCCTGTCCGGGTTCGTCGGGGAGTTCCTCGTCCTCGTCGGGACGTTCGCCGCGAACCCGTACGCGGCGGCGATCGCCACGTTCGTGATGATCCTGGCCGCGGGCTACCTGCTGTTCATGTATGGCCGGATCGTCTTTGGCGAAGTATCCGACTTCCTGAATGGCCTGGGCGGCCACCTGACCGATATCGAACCCGTGGAGATCCTGACCCTCGCTCCGCTTGGCGGGCTGGTCGTGATCTTCGGGCTGCAGCCCGGACTGCTCCTCAACGTCTTCGGGGGCACGGTCCGGGAGACGCTCGACGCGGTCCGCGTGACGGGCCCGATCGCGGTGCCAGACCCGGTCGTGATCGGGCTGATCGCCCTGGCCGTAGTCGGGATCGTCGCCCGGATCGGCTGGACCATCGCGCGCCCGAGCGCCGATTCGACGACCGGCCTGGAACCGGATGCGAGGCCGGCAAGTTGAGCTGGCAGGACTTCGTCACGATCAGCCCGCTGGTCGCCGGGATCCTGACGGCCGTGGCCGTCCTGATCGTCGACCTGGCCGCACCGGGGCGGTCCGCGGTGGCCGTCGCGACCTCGCTCATCGGCCTCGGCGTCACGGCGGCGTTGACCCTGGTGGTCGGCCTCAACCCGGCCAGCGCATTCGGCGACGCATACACCGTCGACGCCCTGACCACCTTCCTCGATGTGCTGTTCATCGTCATCATCGCGATGACGATCGTGTTCGGGCCGGACTACCTCGTGCCGCGTGGGCTGCCGGTGGCCGAATTCGCCACCGTGCTGCTGTTCGCGATGACGGGCGCCATGCTGATCGCCGCGAGCACGGACCTTCTGATCCTCTTCCTCGGCCTCGAGCTGATGGTCCTGCCCGGCTACCTCCTGGCCGGGTTCCACAAGACCGACGGCTACTCGACCGAAGGCGCCATCAAGTACTTCCTGCTCGGGTCGTTCAGCTCGGCGATCTTCCTGTTCGGCCTGGCGTTCGTGTGGGGCCTGACCGGCTCGACCCGCGTGGACGACGTCGCGACGGCGCTCGCGGGGATCGTCGGGGGAGCGGCGCCGCTGTCGCCGGGACTGGCCATGGGCCTCGCGTTCATGACGACCGGCGTCGCGTTCAAGATCGCCGCCGTTCCCTTCCACTACTGGACGCCCGACGCGTACCAGGGCTCACCGACCCCGATCACGGGCTACCTGTCCGTCCTGCCGAAGGTCGGCGCGTTCGCCCTGATCCTGCGCCTGTTCGTCGAAGCGCTCGCGCCGCTGGCCGAGTGGTGGCTCCCGGTGATGGTCGTCCTCGCGGCAGCGACGATGACCCTCGGGAACCTCGTCGCGCTGACCCAGGACAACGTCAAGCGGATGCTCGCGTACAGCTCGATTGCCCATACCGGCTACATGCTGGTTGGACTGGCCGCGTGGGCGGGAGACCCGGAAGGTCGTCTCGGCGGCCTCGAAGCGCTCCTGTTCTACGGCGCCGCGTACGCGTTCATGAACCTCGGAGCGTTCGCCGTCGTCGCGGCCCTGCAGAAACGAACGGGCGTCACGTCGTCCCTGGCGACGTTCGCCGGGCTCGGCCGCCGCGAACCGGTCCTGGGCATCCTGATGACCCTGTTCCTGCTGTCGTTGACCGGCATCCCGCCGACGGCCGGTTTCTTCGCCAAGGCGAACATCATCATCTCGGCCGTCCAGGCCGGTGGGCCGCTGACGATCCTCGCGGTGATCGTGGTCCTCAACGCCGCCGCGGCCGCGTTCTACTACCTGCGCGTCGTGGTCTACATGTTCATGCGCGAATCGGCGACCGAAACCCCGGCACTGCGCCACGGGGCGTTGCTGTGGAGCGGACTTGCCGCCGCATCGGCCCTGACGATCCTCCTGGGCTTCTTCCCGTCGGCCCTCCTCGACGCGGCCGGCCAGGCGGCGCAGGCGATCATCCCCGGCTGACGTCCCTCACCCTCAGGCCGCGTGCCTGCGTCGGCGGCCCCTTGGGCTCCCGCCTACTCCTTCGTGAAATCAGCAGTCGACGGGATCACCGCAGGTGGGGACCCGATGACGATCGCGATCTCCTTCTGGTCGGTCAGCTCGATCGCGCGAGGGTCCCCATCGAAGGGCTCGCCGTTGACGTAAATCGCGATCGGCTCCGGGCCGCAGAACTCCCCGACGCAGGTGTCGCTTAGATCGAGGCCCCACTCGGTGAAGAACTGGCCGAGCGTGTTCGGCTCGGGGGTCGCGGACTCGGTATGGAGGATGCCGGTCGGGTAATGCGTGTGAAGGGGCGAGATGCACGCGACGGCGCAGAGCTCGATGCCGCCGTACGAGACCGAACCGTCAGACTCCTCGAACCGGCGCACATCGGGGTTCTCGGTGTCGATCCCGATGCCCGCGGGAACGAGGATCGGGCGGCCATCCACGAAGACGTCCAGGTGAGCGTGGACGTGATTGGTCGTGTGCTCCTGCTGCTCCGGCACCAATCCGGCGGCGACGGTCCGTTCCATCGGATCGGGCGGGGCGGGCCACAGGGCCTCTGGCACGACGGCAGCGCTCGATGCACCGGGGGAAGGCGCGGTGCCGGCCTGACCGCTACCGCCAGAGCTGGCAATAGCCACGACGACGGCGACGGCGATGACGACGCCGGCGATGGCAAGTAGCAGGGTCGGTGGTTTGCGCATGCCGGGTCCCTCCCTCGGACTGTGGGTCACCTCCGCGTGCGCGCAGTATGCCTCGGCCCGACGGGCGTTTCAGCTGCAGTCGACGGGGTTCGCCTCGGGGTGGGCGTCGGCCGGATCGGCCGGCTCCTGGGAGATCGGCTGGGCGATCACCTGGGTCTTGCCAGGCGTGCCACGCGGGCCTTCGGACGTCTGGAGCCACAGCTCCTCGGAGTCCGCGGCGAGCGCATCGTCGAGGTCGAGCTGGTGCCGGCGCACCTCGGTGATCTCGTACAGGAAACGCTGGTCGTCGCTCGACCACACCTCGACCACCATCCCGAGCATGGACCGCCCGTTCTGGACAAGGGAAGCGTCCAGGATGGGCAGGAACATCCCTTCCCGGGCATGGGCGTACAGGTAGATCGCCCGGCCCTGGCCCGGGTGCCCGAGCTCCTGGATATACATCGCGACGTCGCACCAGGGGTAGGCGTCGGCCGTCGCGGGCTGGAGGACGATCGGCAGATCGATGTCGAGAGCGGCGACCCGAACCCTCGTCGCGACGCGGTCAGCGGGCGGCGATGGGCTGCTCGAAGCAGGGGCCTCCGTCGGGAGCGGTGGGAGGGTGATCAGCGGTGTGGCGGTCGGCTCCGCCGACGGGCGAACGGTCGGCGACGCGCTCGGAAGGGGTTCCGCGACGACGGTGCTGGTCAGCGACAACGCTCCGCCCGCGAGGGCGGCGACACCGAGCGCTGTCAGGAGCGCCGGCAGGAGGCGAATGCGGATCTGGTTCGCCAGGTCGGCCATGGGAGCGGCATGGTAGCAGCGGGTCCCCGGGACCGCCCCCCGCCGCAGGTACTGGTACCCTCGCGCGAGTGTCACGCTTGGGGCCCCGATCGTCGATCGTCGCCGGGCTGCTCGTCGGCGTCACCACCGCGGTGGCCCTGCTGGCGGGCATCGTCGCGTTCATCCCGGAACCGGACGCCGCCGCGCCGACCGATCCGCCCCCGGCTTCGACGCCCAGCAACTCACCCGAACCGGGTCCTTCGCCGTCAGCGGCTCCCGCGTCGGCCCCGGCGAGCGCCTCACCGGAGCCAACGTCGGGATCGGGCTTGTTCCACGTCGGCGAGGCCGCGCCACCGCTCGTCGTCCCGCAGGTCGGAGGCGGGACGATCGATCTCGCGGCGTTGCGCGGCAAACCCGTCTGGGTGAACTTCATGGCCACCTGGTGCCCGCCATGCCAGGACGAATTCCCCTTGATGAATGGCTTTGCCGCACGGTACGCGGACGACGGCCTGGTGGTCCTCGCGATCGACGTCAAGGAAGAAGAAGGCCTGGTCGCGGCGTTCGCGCAGGGGCTCTCGGCGACGTTCCCGCTTGGCCTGGATGGCGACGGGAGCGTGTCGGAGGCGTGGGACGCGCTTGCCTTGCCCGTCCACTTCTGGATCGACACGGAGGGGGTCGTCCGGGACGGATCCCTCGGCGGGATCGGCCCGGACGTCATGGCTTCAGGGCTGCAGACCATCCTGCCCGAGGTCGACGTACGACCTTGACCGCCAAACCCGCCGACGGGCCGGTCGAGAGGCTGAACGCGCTCGTGGCTCGACCCGGCCGGCTCCTGGTGGTGTCCGACTTCGATGGCACGCTGGCTGAAGGGTCGCGCGATCCGGCAGCCACGAGGATCGTGCCGCTCGCACGCATCGCGCTGCGCCGACTGGCCGGGCTGGCCGCGACGCGTCCGGACCGCCTGGCCGTCGCCGTCCTCACCGGCCGCACCGTCACCGACGTCGCGGCTCGGGTTCGCGTCGGCGGGATCGACTACCTGGGCGATCACGGACTCCAGAACGGGCGCTATCCGCGCCGTGGCCGCCCCGAACGCCTGACTGTCGCGTTCCAGCCTGGCCACGAAGCCGCGGTGGAGCCTGCCGCCCGCCTCGCGTCACGCGTGCCGGAGGTCCTCGGGCACCCGACCTGGCTGTTCGTCGAGCGCAAGGGTCCGTCCGTGGCGTTCCACGTTCGCCAGGCCGACGACCGCGTGGCCGCCCGGGCCGCCGTCGAGGCGGCGGTCGCCACGGTCGACCGCGAACTGCCCGGCCATGACCTGGCGCACTACCGGGGCCGCCTCGTGGTCGACCTGCGGCCGCGCGCCGCGGGCGGCAAGCGGGAATCGATGGAACGCCTGCTCGCAGCCCTCGTCCCGTCGACGGTCGTCACGTTCGGCGACGACAGCAGCGACGCCGACGCGTTCACCGTCCTTCGTGAAGCGCGGGAAGCCGGCCGGATCGACTGCCTGGCCGTCGGTGTCACCGGCCCGCACGGGATGCCCGAGGATGTTCGCGCGGCCGCCGACGTCATTCTCGAGACGCCGTTCGATGCGGCCCGGATGCTCGCGTTGATTGCCCGGCTCGTGAGCCGGGAGCGGCCGCCTTCCTGATCCTCCGCGGGCGGCCCTAGATCCAGTCGATCCGCCGCAGGACGATCGCCGCCACCGCGGCCAGCACGATCGACAGGACCGTGACGATCCAGAAGCCGGGACCTTCGGCGCCAGCGAACGCCGAGACCGCCTCACTCATCCCGAAGATCCCAGCGATCGCTCCCACGCCGGCGACGATCACGGTCACGCCGGTCAACCGCTTCATGATCACTGACAGGTTGTTGTTGACCTGGGTGAGATAGACGTCCAGGGTCGCGGCGGCGAGCTCGCGATGGTTGTCGAGCTCGTCGGTCAGCCGGATCACGTGGTCGTAGATATCCCGGAAGTAGAGGATCTCCTCGTCGTCGATCATCGAGGTATCGCGGTTGGTCAGCTGGTTGAAGACCTCGCGGACCGGGCTGATCGCCCGGCGGACCTCGATCAGCTCGCGCTTGAGGTAGAAGAGGCGCTCGACGGTGTCGCCGCTCGAAGTCCTCACGACCTCGTCCTGCACCTCGTCGATGGCGTCCCCAAGCCGGTCCGCGAACGGGAAATAGCCATCCACGACGCTGTCCGCCAGCGCCCAGAGCAGGTGGTCCGGTCCGTGCCGCAGCACGGGCTCCACGCCGGAGCGCAGGTGGTTCGAGGCCCGCGGATCCCACTCCGCATCGTGAACCGTCAGCAGGAACTTCCGGCCCAGCACGAAGTCGAGCTCGGACGCGACGACGCGCTCGCCGTAGATCAGGTTGAACAGGACGACGTGGATGACGCCCTCGGTCGTCTCGATCTTGGCGCGCTGGTTGCCCTCGAGGACGTCCTCGATGATCAGCGGGTGCAGGTCGAGCGCGCCACCGACCCGCAGGGCCAGGTCCTGGGTCGGCGAGGTCAGGTCCACCCAGATGGCCGCCTCGGGCTCGGCGAGGAGGCCCGACAGGTCGGCGATGGCTGCGTCGCCCACGCTGTCGCGGAGCTCACCGCCGACGACGGCGACGACCCGGATGGCCCCGGGCGTCCCGGCTCGTTTCGCCGCTCGATGATGGACTAGCGGGCCACCGTGCACCGGGACCCGTGGGTCAGAGGGCGAGCCCGGGTTCTGGTGGCTCGAGGCCATCGGCGTCGCGTCCTCCGGCATGGGATCCGTTCGCGCCGATCGTGTTGATCGCGTCAGTCGAGGCCGGACCGCGGCCCAGCATACGCGTCTGCGTACCTGCCCGGCCACCGAGCGCCAGAGACGGCGGCACCGCCAGCGCGGTCACCACCGCGGCGACCACGAACAGGCCGACCATGATCGAGGCCGCTTCGCGCGACGCCCATTCCTCGAGGGCCTGGACCACGAACGGATCACGCAACGGGCGATCGCGCAGCTCCGCGGGGATGATCTCGAGGTAGGCCCCCGGCGTGGCGTAGACCTCGTCGGCGAGGCGGTCGATCGTGGTCGAGCCGTACGCAGTGAGGATCGCGAGGCCCACTGCCATCCCGATCATTCGCGCGACGGTCACGACGGCGGAGGCGACACCAAAAGCGCGCCGCCCCGCCGCCTCGACCGCGGCAGTGGATCGGGGCGTGACCGTCAGGCCGAAGCCAAACCCGTAAGCGCCGAGTGCGGCGGCGACCGCATCGATCTGGACCGTCGCTTGCCACGACGCCATCACGAGCAATGCCGCGATGCTGAGTGCCAGGCCCACCAGCGTCACCAGGCGGAGCGAGACGATGCGGACGATGAACCCCGAGGCGAGCGCCCCCAGGGCGGTCGCCCCGGCGAGGGCGCCGAGCGCCAACCGTTGCTCGTCCGGACCCCCGTAGACCACGCGGTCCACGAATACGGCCCCGCCGATGATCGCGGTCGCAAAGCCGTACCCGGTCAGCAGGGAAACGAGCGCGGCCGAGCTGAAGGTGATGCTCCGGAACAGGCGCGGGTCGAGGAACGGGTCGGCCACACGCAGCCCGCGCACCACGGTGATCACCGTGGCGACGGAGGCCAACGCCAGGAGCGCAGCGGTGACGAGGCCCGGATCGGTGGCGATCCCGGCGATGTCGCGCGATCCCACGAGGGTGAGGCCGACGAGGAGCGCGACCAGGGCGACCGCGAACCAGAAGGCGCCGATCACGTCGATCCGGCCCGCCCGGCGCGGCGTCTCCCAGCCCGGCGAGGCCGCCCATGCGAGCACGAGCGCCACGATCCCGATCGGGACGTTGAGGTAGAACACCCAGCGCCAGGCGGGCACGAGGGCCGCCACGAGCGGATTGCCCGGATCGCTGCCGGTGAGTCCCAGTGCGGCATCGGCGTGGATCGTGCTCAGGATCGCGGCGCCCGCGACGGGCCCGGCTGCCATGCCCAGGAAGGTGAGTGCGCCGATCACGCCGAGTGCCCTCGGGCGCGCGACGCCGCCGAACAGGTGCGAGGCGGCCGCCGTCCCAACCGGGACCAGGACGCCGCCGCCGGCGCCCTGGATGAGCCGGGCCGCGATCAGCTGGTCGAGGTCCTGGGCCGCGCCGGCCAGCGCCGAGCCCACCACGAACACGACGAGGGCACCGAAGAACAACCGCCTGGCGCCCCAGAGATCCGCCAGCCGGCCGGCGAGCGGCATCGAGACGATGTAGACCAGCAGGTAGCCGTTGATGATCCAGCTGGCCTTGCGGAGCTCGATCCAGGCCGACGCGCCCGTGGGGTCGGCGAGGTCCACGAGGATGGACGGCAGCGCAACCGCGGTGATCATCAGCTCGAGACCGGCGAGGAACACGCCAGTCCCGAAGACGATCAGGAGCACGATCGCGGCGCGTCGATCCATCGTGGGAGTGTAGGAGGGATGGGTCGTGCCGCCCCGGCCAACACACACCATGGGTGCAGACCTGTCCTGCCGCGCGCCAACTCTTGCCAAACTTGCGCGCCTGGTCCGTTAGGCAGGAAACTCGCCGCTTCTCGACCGAATCGAGGTGCCACGATGCCTCGCCCACGCTCGAATGGCGCCGATCAAGCCTCGGGTGCTTTCAATTCGCGGGCGCGGTCCCTTCTAACGGTCCCGGGGCGCACATCTGGCAGAGCGGCGCGCCGGCTCCACGGCGAGCTAGCCTTGACAACGTCCTGGACCATGCCTAGCATCAACGACGGTTGATATAAACCGTGGTTGATGCGACCACGTCCGAAGCGGAGTCGTCGACCCTGTCCCCCTCTCGCGCCCGCGTCCGCAGCACCCTTGCTGCCGCCATCTCCCAGCCCGAGGAACTGCGCCAGCTGCGCGTGTTCCACAAGGCGATGGCCGACGTGAACCGCCTCCGGATCGTCCGCCGTCTCGCGAGCGGTGCCGCCACCGTGGCCGAGCTGACGGCCCACGTGGGCCTTTCGCAGCCGCTCGTGTCATGGCATGTGGGCCGGCTGCGTGCGGCCGGGGTGGTGATCACCACGCGCAACGGCCGAGAGACGGTCTGCAGCCTCCGATCCGAAGCCTTCGACGAGTTCGCCGCCCATGAACGGGCGGTCCTCGGCGTGGCCACCACCTGACCGATGGCGATCTCGAATGACTCCCGCACCAGGATCAAGAAGGCCTTCGAACCAATCGCGCTCGGGATGGGCCGGCTAGGGCTGACCCCTGACGCGCTCACGCTGATCGGCTTCGCGATTACCGTCGTCGGCGCCGTGCTGATTTCGCAGCAACTCTGGCTGGCCGGCGGCGTGGTCGTCCTGTTCGGGGGCATCTTCGACATGTTCGACGGCACGCTCGCCCGAGCGACAGGCAAGGTGAGCAACCTGGGCGCTTTCATGGACTCGGTGTTTGATCGCGCCGGTGAGTTGATCGTCTACGTTGGCATCGTGGTCGGGACGGCCTTTGCGGGGTTCCGGGAGGGCTCGATCCTGGCGGCCGCGGCGATGGGCTCGGCGTTCATGGTCAGCTACACGAGGTCGAAATCGGAAGGCCTCGGCTTTACGGCGGGCACGGGGATGGCCGCGATCGGGATCATGCCGCGAGAGGTCCGCCTCGTCATCCTCAGCCTCGGGCTGATCCTCGCGACCGGTCCGATCTACGAAGTACCCCCACCGAATGCTGCGTGCGCCGGGGTCTGCGACTTCCCTCAAGGCGGCAGCCTTGGAATCGCTCTCACGGTCATCACACTCGGCTCCCTCCTCACCACCGTCCAGCGGATCCTCCACGTCCGCGATCAAGCCAAACAGCAGTCGACCTAGTACCGGAGCAGGAGAGAACGACGTGAGCAAGAACGGGAGCAACGGCAAGAACGGCGCGACGCCGTCGAACACCTGGGCCGGTGCGGGCCGCCGGAAGGACGGCAAGATCCGGGTCGCCATCGTCGGCGTCGGGAACTGCGCCAGCAGCCTCGTCCAGGGCCGCTACTACTACGAGAACGCCAAGAAGGACGACTTCGTCCCGGGCCTGATGCACGTCGACCTCGGCGGCTACCACGTCCGCGACATCGAGTTCGTGGCCGCCTTCGACATCGACAAGAACAAGGTCGGCAAGGACCTGTCCGAAGCGATCTACACGAAGCCGAACAACACCTACGTCTTCCAGCAGGTCGCGCCAACCGGCGTGAAGGTCGAGCGCGGGATGACGCACGACGGCCTGGGCAAGTACCTCAGCGAGATCATCGAGAAGGCGCCCGGCCCCACGGCCGACATCGTGGGCATCCTCAAGGAGCGCGAAGTCGACGTCATGGTCTCGTACCTGCCGGTCGGCAGCGAGCAGGCCACCAAGTGGTACGTCGAGCAGGCCCTCCAGGCGGGCGTCGGCTTCATCAACGCCATCCCGGTGTTCATCGGTCGCGAGCCGTACTGGCAGCGCCGCTTCGCGGAGGCGGGCCTCCCGGTCATCGGTGACGACATCAAGAGCCAGGTCGGCGCCACGATCAGCCATCGCGTCCTGACCCGGCTGTTCATGGATCGAGGCGTGCGCCTCGACCGGACCTACCAGCTCAACTTCGGCGGCAACACGGACTTCCTGAACATGCTCGAGCGCGAACGCCTCGAGTCCAAGAAGATCAGCAAGACCAATGCCGTCACCTCCATGCTCGACTACGACATGGACCCGGACGACGTCCACGTTGGCCCGAGCGACCACGTGCCGTGGCTGCTCGACCGCAAGTGGTGCTACATCCGGATGGAGGGCACCACCTATGGCGATGTGCCGCTCAACGCGGAGCTCAAGCTGGAGGTCTGGGACAGCCCCAACAGCGCCGGCGTGATCACCGACGCGATCCGCTGCCTCAAGCTCGGTCTCGATCGCGGCCTGACGGGCACGCTCGTTGCGCCATCGAGCTACTTCATGAAGAGCCCGCCCCAGCAGATCCACGACGACATCGCGTTCAACCGGGTGGAGGCGTTCATCCGGGGTGAGGACAGCGAGACGCTCGTGGGCACCGAAGCGCCGGCCAAACGCGCCCTCAAGCGCATGGCCGGCACCAAGGCCAAGGTGGCCACCGCCGCCAGGTGACCCCGCCAGATCGTCGACTCGAGGCGCCCCACCGACGAGGCCCGGCCAGCACGCGTCCGGGTGGCCTCCGGCTGATCGAGCGAACGGCCGTCGCCGGCTACAAGGCCACGAGCTGGCTGCTCGGCGTCCTGCCGCCGGCGCCTGCCCGCGCGGTCATCGGGCGCTTCTCGCAGCTCTCGTACCTGCTATGGCCAGCCAAGCGGCGGTGGTCGAACCAGAACTTCGGCCACGTCCTGGGGCTTGCGCCGGATGACCCGGCCGTCCGGCGGATGGCGCTCCGCGCCTACCGCGAATACGGCCGCTACCTCGTCGAGTTGATGCGCCTGCCGTCCATGACGCCCGAGGAGGTCGGGCTGCTGGCCAGCGACATGGACGCGGACGAGATCAAACGTCTCTGGCGCGCGGCGCCCAACGGCGGCGGGTTGATCTTCGCGGTGGGCCATGTCGGCAACAACGAGGCGGTCGCCGCCGGGATTGCCCACCACGGCATGCCGATCAGCGTCGTGGCCGACGATTCGTCGTTCCCCGAGCTCTATGAGCTGCTCCGCCAGCAGCGCGAATCGTGGGGCGTCAGGGTCATCGCCTGGCGCAACCTGCGCGAGATCTTCGGCGTCCTCCGGCGTCGCGACATGCTCGCACTGCTGGTCGACTGGGGGTACCGCAGCGACGGGATCCCGGTCCAGCTCTTCGGAGCGTGGACGACGCTGCCGGCGGGACCTGCGACGTTGGCGGCCAAGACCGGATCCCGGATCCTGCCGATCGCCATCCGGCGTGTCCCGGGTCGTGGCTTTGCGGTCACCTGGGCGCCACCGATCGACGTCCCTCCGGACAGTCCGGCCGAGCTCCAGCGCGCCACGCAGGCGATGGCAGACGCGCTGGCGGCAACGATCGCGACCGCACCCGAGCAGTGGTACAGCTTCAAGCCGATCTGGCCGGCGAGCGTCGCGGAGGCCGAGGATCTGGAACGGCGCGCCGGCGTGATGCTGGCAGGCCGATCGGACCCCGGCCCCGGTCGCGGCCTCCCCCGCGACGAAGCCGACGCCGCACGGGCGAGCGCACCGGCGTGACGGTTCGCACCCGCGCCCTCATCGCTGCTTCCTGGCTCGCCTGCCACTTGCCCGAAGGGCCGTTGACGAAGCTGGCCGACGCGGCCGGCGAGGCCTGGTATCGCGCGGCCCCGTCGCGAGCCGCGCAGGCCCGGCGGAACCTGCGGCGGGTCTGCGAGGCGCTTGCGGCGGATGGGCGAGGGTCCGCGGCCGCCCGGGTCGCCGCCCACAATCCGAAGGCGCTCGAGCTGCTGGTCCGGGCCTCCTTCCGGCACCAGGCGCGGTACTACCTCGAGGTCGCGAGGACGCCCGCGCTGCGGGCCGGCGACCTCGACGCCCGCTTGGTGATCGAGACGCCCGAGACCGTCGACCAGGCCTTCGCGGGTGGCCGGGCCGTGATCTTCGTGGGCCTCCACTTCGGTGCGATCGAAATCCCGGCGTTGTTCCTGGCGTCAAGGGTCGGCGGGGCCGTCGCCCCCATGGAAACCGTCGGAGATGCTGCCCTCCAGGCCTGGTTCGTCCGGACGCGCGGTGCGGCTGGGGTCCGGATCGTCGGGTTGCGCGAAGCCCGTCGTGAGCTCCTCGCCGCGCTGAGCGACGGCACCTCGGTCGGTCTCGTCGGGGATCGTGATCTCACCGGCGGAGGGCTCCCGGTCACCCTGTTCGGCGCCCCGGCGACGCTTCCGCTTGGCCCGGCGATGCTCGCGGTCGAGAGCGGCGCCCCGTTGTACGTGGCCGGCGTCCGTCGAACGGGCATCGGGCGGTACGTGGGCCGCCTCGACCCCGTCGCCGTGCCGTCGGAGGGCACGCGCCGTGAGCGGGTGACCGCGGCCATGGCGGGTCTCGCAGCCGCGTTCGAGCGGATCGTGGCCGCGGCGCCCGAGCAATGGTGGGCCGTGTTCTTCCCGATCTGGCCAGACCTGGAGACCGGCGTCGCGGCGGTGCCGATGCCGGAGGCGGCGACGTGACGACAGATGCCGCGCCACACGGCCGCGCCGACCTCCACATCCATTCCGTGGCGAGCGACGGGACGGCCACGGTCGCCCAGATCCTCGATCACGTCGAGCGACAGACCGATCTCAGCGTGATCGCGATCACGGACCACGAACGGATCGATGCCGCCGTCGCGGCCCAGGCGATGGCCGCCGACCGCGGACTCCGCGCCGAGGTCGTCGTCGGCGAAGAGGTCACGACGCTGGGCGGGCACCTCCTCGCGTTGTTCATCGATCGCCCGATCCGGCCGTACAAGTCGCTGCGCTCGACGATTGCCGCGGTCCATGACGCCGGCGGCCTGGCCATCCCCGCCCACCCGCTGGTGCCCTATCCGCTGTGTGCCCAGGGCTGGGTCCTCCGCCGGCTGATCGACGATCCGGATGGCGCCGTGCACCCCGACGCAATCGAAACGTTCAACCCGACGTCGCTCGGCAAGCCGTGGCATGCCCGGGTGGTCCGGTTCGCCGACGCCCAGCGTCTCGCGCATGTCGGCAACAGCGATTCGCATGCCCTCGAGGCGATCGGGACGGGCTGGACCACGTTCCCGGGTCGCACCGCGGCCGACGTTCGCCGCGCCATCGAGATGCGCACGACCGAGCACGGCGGCAGCTTCCATGCGACCGCCGGACAGCTCGGGACGTTCGGCCAGCAGCTCCGAAAGCGGAGCCGGGACGCGCGAGACGAGGTCCGCGGCCGGCTCCGGCGGGACGGCACTGGGCGAGACCATGGCTACCCGGGCGGACGCCTCCGGCCGCCCCGGTTCGAGCCGACCGCGCTCAGGCCCGACCCGGATGACGGTGTCGCATGAAGATCGGTCTCGTCTGTCCGTACATCTATCCGGAGTCCGGTGGCGTCGCCCAGCACGTCCGGTTTCTCTACGAGAACCTCCGGGTCCGCGGCCACGACGTCCGGATCATCACCGCCAGCCACGGACCGCAGCGAGCGTCGGAGGGCGACATCCTCCGCATCGGCGTCGGGTTCAGCATGCCGGCCAACGGCTCGATGGGCACGCTGACGTTCTCGCCGCGCTACATCGGGCAGGTCCGCGATCTGGTCGAGCGCGAACGGTTCGACCTGCTCCACTTCCACGAGCCGTTCGTGCCGTTCCTGTCGCTGTTCCTGTTGCGCGAATCACGCAGCGTCAACGTCGCGACGTTCCACGCCTACGCGGGGTTCTCGCCGTCCTACGAGCTCGGCAGCCGGGTGATGGGTGGCTATGCGCGCCGGTTGCATGGCCGGATTGCGGTCAGCGCGGCCGCTCGTCACTTCATCGATCGGTTCTTCCCCGGCGACTACAAGGTCATCCCGAACGGGGTGGACGTGCCTCGGTTCGCGAGCGCCGTGCCGATCGCCCGGTGGCAAGACGGCGTGCCAAACGTGTTGTTCGTCGGGCGGCTCGAACCCCGCAAGGGCGTGCTCGATCTGCTCAAGGCGCATCGGATCCTGCGACGGACCGGGTCGGGCAACCGCCTGTTGATCGTTGGCTCGGGTCCGCAGGAGCGCGAGGCGCGCCGCTACGTCGCCACCCGTGGCCTGCAGGAGGTCGAATTTCTGGGCCGGGTCTCGGACGCCGAGAAGGCGCAGCTCTTCCGCACCGTGGACGTGTACGCGTCGCCGGCGACCGGCGGCGAGTCGTTCGGGATCGTCCTGCTCGAAGCGATGGCGGCCGGGGCCCCGGTGGTCGCCTCGGACATCCACGGCTACAAGGGTGTCGTCCGGCGCGACCGCGAGGGGCTGCTGGTCCCGCCGCACGAACCGAAACAGCTGGCGAAGGCCATCGCACGACTGCTGGGCGACGCCGACCTTCGTACCCAGATGAGCACGGCCGGCCGGGTCCGCGCGGAGCAGTTCAGCTGGCCCCGTGTAGCTGCCCGGGTCGAGGACTACTACGGGTTCGTCATCCGCCGCCTGGCCGCCACGGGCTCGCTGCCGGCGGACTACCATGCGCAGGTCCCTCAGGCGCCGCCGGTCCGCGCCAGGCCGTCGCCGTCATCGTCAGATGACGCTCCACCGGCCGAAGACGGCTCGGTCGAGGCCATCGAGTCGGCCAGCGTCAGCCTCCAGACCCAGGCCGAGTAGGCGACGACCAGGCAGGCCACGGCGAGCGCACACCGCGAGGATCGCCAGCGTGGGCGTGAAGAGCGGCGTGTTGACGTTCCGATTCACGGTGCTCACCGGGAACTGGAACGCGTAGAGGTAGGTCGGCACGATGCCCTGGTAGGCATTGACGATCGCCGCGGGCAGCGGCAGGGCGGCGACGTTCGGGTAGAGGACCATGAACCAGCCGACGACCGCGACCAGGATCCCGGCCACGAAGCGGCGCGGATCGGTCGCCGCCAGCACCTGGGCTGCCAGGTAGGCGAGGGGCAGCGCCACGACGATGGCGATCGGTTCGACCGGGATGGAGGTCAGGCCCAGGATGGGCGAATCGGGCAGGAGCGAGGCGACGATGAGCCCCACTACCACGGCGAGACCGGTTCCGATGAGGGATCCGAGCGCCCCGGCCTGACCGAACCTGCCGATCCGCCATGGGCCGCCGCCGAAATCGAGGAAGCGGAGCAGGAGCACGACCACCCCGACCCCTACGACGAGCGTGAGCGCCCCGGTCCGCCAGGTGACCACGAGGTTCGGGATGAGCGCCGGGCAGGCCTGTGATCCCGGGTTGACGGCCAGGACGTTGACGAACCCGCAGAGCGGCCGGGAGAGCGTCCACATCAGGGCCGGCCCGAGGACCGCCAGCGCCGCCACGACCCGAGCGAACAGCCACGTCCGCCGCGATGCGCCGTGCCACAGCTCGGCGACGAAGTAGGCGAGACCGAGCACGACGAATGGGAGCGCCGTGTAGTAGTGGTACTGGAACGCCGCCCGGTCGATGCGGGCCCACGGGATCCATTGCGCGGCGAACCCGATCGCGATGAGCCCGAGGGCGAGGCTCCGGCGTCGGAACGCCATCACCGCGACAAACGCCATCGCCGCCGCCCCCAGCCACCAGATGACCAGGTTGCCGGCGTCGTAGATCGAGGCGGACGAGCCCGCCGCCATGCCCTCCTGGTAGAACCACACCGGCTTGAGGTCCAGCGGCCAGGCCCACCAGGGCGAGGACGCCGCATGGGGCTCCGCGAGGGTGTTGTGGTAGCCGTACATCTGCGCGGTCAGGTCGACCAGGGTCTGACCGTTGTGATCGGCGGGCCAGCCGGTCACGAGCTGGTGACTGTCGATTGCGGCCCATGGCAGGTACGACAGGACATAGACCACCAGCGGCAAGGCGATCAGGCAGATCGCCATCCACGCCATCGGGATGCCGAACCCCGCGCCTGGTCGGAGCCACCCTTCGGCCGGCGGCGCCGGCGGATCGAGCAGGCCGATCGGATCGTC
Organism: uncultured Chloroflexia bacterium; assembly: GCA_963809045.1. Lineage (GTDB taxonomy): Bacteria > Chloroflexota > Limnocylindria > Limnocylindrales > CSP1-4 > SPCO01. The sequence continues at coordinate 122,088 of CAWEHW010000004.1, read as the reverse complement.
GGGCGACGAGGGTGACGCCAGCGGCCCGAAACCCCAGCGCCCGGCCAGTCCGAACACCAGGGCGATCGCGATCGAGACAAGCCCGAGCTCGAGCGCGACGATCGCCGGCGTGAGTGCGAACGGTCCGATGGGCACCGGGGCGCCAAGCCGGCCGGAGATGGCCGCGGCGACCAGGACCACGCCGCCCGCCGCGGCCGGGGCGATCACCGCTGCGCGCAGCTCGGTCCTCGACCACCGCACCGGGTGCATGACCGCCGTCACCACGGCAACGAGCGTGAGCGCGACCATGACCAGCAGGAAGGTCAGGTTGCCGAACCCCGCGCCCTCGGGGACGCTGATCGCGATGTACCCAAGCACGCTCGTGATCGCGATCAGGCCCATGATGGCCAGCACCCGCCCGAGGGCGCTGCGGACCAGGATCAGGAGCAGCAGGGCGCCGATCGCGTAAGCCGCGACCCACTTGCTGGCGAGGGCGAGTCCGAGCAGGACGCCGATCGCCGGCATGGCCAGCCAGAAGGCCCGCCGGCCGCGCCACCAGCCGGTCCACAGGGCGGCAAAGAGCGTGTACGCGGCGACGATGAACAGCCCCACATAGACGTCGTTCATGCCGATCCGCGACTGGACCAGGAACATCCCGTCGGCCAGCACGAACAACCCCACAAGGGCGGCCACGAGGCGGCGCTGGAACAGGATCCGGGCGAGCAGGTACAGCAGGCCGGCCGTCAGAGCCCCGGCGATCACCCCAGGCAGGCGCCAGGCGAAGGCATGCGAGCCGATGTCGATCTCAGAGGTGGCGCCGGCCGAGTCGAACACGAACAGTCGCTGGGGGTCATCGGACGGATAGGCGCGCTCGATGTTCGCGGCCCAGGCGATGGGTCTTGCTTCGGCGGGCAATCGAGCGTCGGCGTAGACCGCGTTGCCGTGTGGCTCGACGACGTAAACGGTCCATGGGTCGCCATCGGAGCCAGTCGAACCTGGCACCTGTCCGAGGATATGGACCTGCCGGCTCGACTCGTCCCAGAGCACGCTTGTGCCGGGGCCGGGCAGCGGATGGCTCCCCAGGTTGACCGGCGCTTCCTTGGCGCTTTCGCCACCGATGGCCACGACGACGTATTCGGGGGCGCCCGGGTCACCGGCGGTCACGTACAGCTTTGGATCGTCGAGGCCGGTGACGGTGGCCAGGCCGTGGGCGCCGCCGGTGAGCGCGATGGTGTCGGTCACCGCCCCGCGTGCAGCATCCAGGAACGTCAGGCCGTCGGAGGTGGCCACCGCGATCCGGTTGATGTCCTCGATGGCCAGACCGGGCAGCGACCCGTCCGCGATCGCCTCCGCCACGGCTATCCGGACGTCCCCGGTCCCCGCGCTTCCGAGGACGACCGTGGGTCCGGCGAGCGGGTCGTTCAGGGCTGCCTCGTAGTTGGCGGCAAGCCCCCCGAGGAGCTCGGCCAGCCGTGTCGCAATCGCGGGGCGGTCGACGACCTCCGCCAACGTCGCGACGAGGGCAGGCCCGGCACCGCCGGACGCCAGGTCGACGATCCCGGGCAACTCCTGGGTCGCGATCACACCGTCGCCCGCCAGGTCCACCAGGCTGAGACGTTCGGCACCTGCCGCCACGATCGTCATGGCATCCTCGGCGACGAGCAGCCGCTCGACCGGGTGGTCGACCACCGCCAGGTCGACCGGCTCGACGCCGATGTCGATGCCGGCGACGCCGAGGGTCGTGGCGTCGAGCGTGGCGATCCGCCCGTCGTCGAAGCCAAGGATCAGCCGGTGCGCGACCGGGTCGTAGGCAAGCGCACTCACGCCCGGGGCCTGGACGGCGGAGCGCATGGCGCGCGTCCTGAGGTCGAACGTCCGGACCTCCGTGCCCGTCGCGACATGCAGCCGCTCGTCGGTTCGTCCGTCGCGTGCGCCCGCCGACGCCCGGCGCGGTTCGATCACTGCCGCTCGAACGGGAACGCCGAGCCCGCTCGTCGACCGCACGTGGTCGCCGCCCCACAGGACCAGCCCGCCGGCCATCGCGTACTTGGCGAGGTGTGGGTGGGTCCATTCGTAGATGTTGTGGTCGATGTCGTAGCGCCAGTCCTGGAGGAATTCCGTCGCGGTCCTGGCGTGGTAGACCTCGTCGAAGTGCATCTGGTACGGCTCCGCGAGGCGGAACGTGCGCAGCAGCAGGGTGGCCACGACGAGCCCGATCAGCAGCCACAGGTCGAACCTGTCCAGGCGTCCCCCGGGCTCGCGCCGAAGCGAGGCGGTGCGATCCGGGCGAATGGGTGGCGTTCCAAGGCGGGAACGGAGCCAGCCAACGATCCCGAGCTCCGCGAACGATGGCCTTGGCGACCAGGCCGGCAGGCGGGCGGATGCCGCGCGGCCCGAGGGTCTGATCCCCGAGGGCGCGACGGGCGGAGTCGACGCGAGCTCGAGCTCGAGCTCGAGCGCCGACTCGCTGGCACCCCCGCCCGCGCCCTCGCCGGCGCCCTCATCGAGGGTCCGTCTCCTCCCCCCGGAATCGATGGCCTCGCCCGCCTCCGGCACGAAGAGCACCGCCGGTTGCCCCCGGCGCAGGACGTCGCGCACGAGGCCGATGAACGCCCAGACGAACACGGTTGCGTAGGCGATGGCGACGACCGCGATCGCGGGCTCCGAGAGCAACGCCGGCCCGATCCCGAACCAGTCGGCGATCGATGGGTTGTCGGGATACGTGACGAGGATCGCGTACAGGTTGGCGAGGAAGCCGGCGGACAGGGCGACGTACGCGATGCGCCACCGTGGCGAGGCGGCGGCGAGGATCAGGGCGAGGGCAAAGAACGGATAGATGTAGCGCTCGTGGACCCGTGTCGGCACGACATAGAACGCGAGAGCGATCACGGTCAGGCCTACCAGCATCGTGACCCGGTCGGGCCGCCTGGCCACGAGCCACAGGACGGCCAGTATCGAAGCGAGAAGCAGCGCGGAGCCGATCAGCACGGTCGGGATCGGTCCGAGCAAGGCACTGCCAAACGCGCAGTAATTGGAGCCCTCGGTGCTCGGTGAGGTCGACCCGTCGAAGTCGCAGACCCACTGGAAGGAGTTGGCCAGGCTGAGGCCCAGATCGGATGGCACGAGTGCCCACGGGTTGTAGGCGTTGACCGTGAGGTACGGGTAGCCGCCCGCCGCGACCGCGACCTGCTCGATCAAGCCAGAGCGGATGAACGGCGGCTCGGCGGTCAACTGGATGACGGAGAGCCCGAACGGCAGGCACAGCAGGACGGCGGTCAGGAACCCGGCCAGGCCCGTGGTCAGGATCCGGATGGGCCGCCCGGTGCGTGCCGGATCGCCCCCGCCGCCGTCGGGCCAGAGCGCCCGCCGGATGGTCACCACCGCCACGAGGGGGACCAGGATGGCCAGCTGCGGCTTGATGATGGCCGCGACCACCGTCCAGACCGCCGCCCGCTCGGGTCGATCCCGCCAGAGCTCCCGCAGCCCCAGCAGCATGAACACGACGCCCACCGAGTCCACCTGGCCCCAGACCACGCTGTCGAACCACGAGACTGGGTTCAGGACGGCAACCGCCGCGGCCAGGAGCGCGACCCGGCGCCCGCCTCCCAGCTCCCGGATCATGGAGTGGACGAGCCAGCCGATCGCGAGGTCCGCCAGGATCGGGAAGGCCTTGAGGCCGAGGGCCTGGAATATCGGGATCGTGTCGCCGAGGTTCTCGAGGTGGAACGTCGTCACGATCCAGCCCACGAACCAGAGCGCGTACAGGTAACCGGGCGTGTAGTCGTGGAAGAACGGCCGATCGTAGAAGCCGTAGGGGCCTTGCGCCGCCAGGTTTCGCGCCCAGTAGTCGAACGCGTCGAGGTCGGTCCGGAAGCCGGAACCTGGGAGCAGGTATGCGATGATGAGTCGGAGGGCAAGCCCGAGGGCGAGTACCGCGAGGAGTGCGCCGACGGTGTCCCGCGTCCCGGTCGCCCGCAGTGGCGCTCCTGAGCCTCGCACGGGCCCTCCGAATGCGGGGCCAATCACCGGGAAACGTAGCTCCATGCATGAGCGCGGAAGGTGAACCGGAGCCTAGCACAGGGCGTGTTGTCGGACCCCTGGGCCAGCCGTTGGCCGGACCCGAAGCTCGCCGCCTGGGTGGCCGTTGCGGCGGGGTTGGGGCTTGCCCTCGCGGCGCTCGCCCTGTACTCCGCCACGCGGGTCGATCGCTACTACGACCATTTCGTGTGGCAGGCGGCCGCGTTCCTCGAGGGTCAGGTCGCGATCCGCTACCCGGTCGAGGGCGTGGACGGCGTCTCGGGCAATGCGTACTTCCAGGACGTGCTGCCGATCGTGACGAGCGACGGCGTCCCCCGCGGGCTCCTGCCCTTCCCGCCGCTCCCGGCGCTCGTGCTCGTGCCGTTTGTCGCGCTCTGGGGTCTCGCCACGGACGATCAGGCGATCTTCACGATCCTGGCCGCGGTGGATGTCGCCATCTGCTGGTGGATGCTCGGCCGGCTCCCGGTCCGGCCGGTGATCCGCGCCGTCACGACGGTCTTCCTGGCTTTTGGCACCGTGTTCTGGTTCACGGCCCAGGTCACCACGACCTGGTACCAAGCCCACATCGTGGCAGTCGGGCTGATGCTCCTGGCGATCGGGATCGCCGTCGGCGCCGATCCCGGTGCCGCCGACCCGGATGAAGGCGTCGACGCGTCCGTGGCGGGGCCACGAACGCCCTTCGATGGACGCGCCTCGTCCCTGCGCCACCTCCTCGCCGTGGACACCCGCCAGTTCGTCGCCGGCTTCCTGTTCGGGCTCGCCTGCACGGCGCGCCTCACGGTCGTGTTCGGCGCACCGTTCCTCGCTCTCGTCGGGTCAGGCGGGCACTGGTGGCGACGGAGCTGGTCGGCGGGACTCGGAGCTGCTGTCCCGATCCTGGCGCTGGTGATCTACAACGTCGTCACGACCGGCCACGTGTTCCACCCCGCATACGACTATCTCTATACCCTCGAAGCGCTCGGATACCCGACCCTCGGCTATCACCCGGAGTGGTCCGTCGAGGACCCGCGGTACATCCCTCAGAACCTCGGCATCGCCCTGTTCGGCCTGCCGGACGTCCTGCCGACGGCGCTTCCGAACAGCATCGCCCTCCGGCCCGAGTTGGTCTGCCTCGAGCCCGGGGTGGCACGCGGGCTCTTCGACGTCGACTGCCCGCTGGCCGTGCCGCGGGACACGGGGATGAGCGTTCTCCTAACGAGCCCGGCCTGGCTCCTCGCGATCCCCGTCCTTCGAGCGGAGCGCAGGAGCCGGCTGGTCATCGGCGCGATCTTCGCGATCGTCGCCGTCTCGGTCGTCAACCTGATGCACTTCAGCCAGGGCTGGGTCCAGTTCGGTTACCGGTTCAGCAACGATGTTGCGCCGTTCGGGTTGCTGCTCGTGGCGCTCGGGACCGAACGGCTCGCCCGGCGCCATGCGTGGGGGCTGCCGCTGGCCGCAGCCGCGCTGGTCGTGTCGATCGCGATCAACCTGTGGGGCGTCCTATGGAGCCGGCTGCTCGGGTGGTGAGCCGGGCTCTCGGGTGGGTCACGGGTCGATCGCTGGCGCGGGTGGCGGCGATCGCCCTGGTTGCCACGACCGCCTTCGCGGCGGCGCGATCGGCGATGTTGCCCGGGCTCGCCTTCTGGGACACCGCGGAACTGCAGGCGGTCGGCCCGTTGATGGGGACGGGCCACCCGGCCGGCTTCCCGACCTGGGTGCTCCTTGGCTGGCTGGCGTCGGTCGTGCTCCAGCCGTTCGGCGACCCCGCGTTCCGCATGAACCTGCTGTCCGGCTTATGCCTCGCCGTCGCGGCGGGTGTCACGGTCGATCTCGTTCGGGCCCTCACGCGCTCGACGCTCCTGGGCGTCGCGGCGGGCCTCGGCCTCGCGCTGACTCCGATCGCCTGGTCGATCGGGACCCATGCCGAAACCCATGCCCTCCACCTGGCGCTGGTCGCGATCCTGCTCCGCCTGCTGGTGGCCTGGGAACACCGCGCGAGCGGGTCGCCCAGGGTGGCCGCGTCGCCGGGATCTTTGGGATCGCACGGATCGCCGGAGCTGGCGGCCCCGCCGGGGTCGCCGAGCGACCGCTACCTCGTCGCCGCCGCGATCGTGTTCGGGCTGTCGGTCGGCAACCATCTCCTGACCCTCCTTCTCGTCTTGCCGGTATTCCTGTTCGTGCGCGCGGTGGTACCCGACATCCGCGCCAAGCGGCGCCTCGTGCGCCTCGTGGTCGTCGCATGCGCTGCGACGGTGGTCCTCGTCTATCTCGAGCTCCCGCTCCGGGCAGGCCCGTTCCGCGCGTCGCTGGTCTATGGGCGTCCGGAGACGTGGGAAGGGTTCTGGTACATCGTCCTCGGCGAACAGTTCCGCGGGAGCGTGGTCGCGCCGCTCGCCGACCTGCCGGGCAAGGTCGGGGTGCTGATCGATCGGACCGTTGCCCAGTTCGGCCCGCTGGCCGTCCTGCTTCCGGTCGCGTTCGCGGCGGTGGTCCGCCGCCGGCCGGCGTATGCACGGCTGACCGGGAGCGCGGTGCTCATCACCTGGTTCTTTGCCGCGTCCTACGAGAACGCCGACATCGGGCGGTACTACCTCGGACCGGCGTTGATGGCGTGGACGTGGCTCGCGATCCTCGCCGGCACCGTTGCCGAGTGGGTCGGCCGGCTTTTCGACGACATGACCGGTCGCGCCGAACGATCAGGGCCCAACCCTGGAGTCAGCACGCCATCCACACTGGTGGCCGCGGGCCTGGCGGTGGCGATCGTGGCACCGAGCCTGATCGCGATTCCCGGGCGATACGCCGGCATCGACATGCGGCACGACGACACCGCTGCGCGCTGGGTGGATCGTGCGCTCGCCGTCATGGAGCCCGGCGCGGTGGTCGTGAGCTGGTGGAGCTACTCGACGCCGCTATGGTATGCGCAGCGGGTGGAAGGACGACGTCCTGACCTCGTCATCGTCGACGACCGCACCCGCCTCGACCAGGGACTTGGAGACTTCATCGACGTGATCGACGCACACCTCGGACGCGAGCCGGTCTACGTGATCCGGGACGATCCCACGGAGATCGAGCTCCTGGCCGATCGATACGAGCTGGCCCCGATCGACGGGACCGACGCCCGATCGCTGGCGCGCGTCGTCCGGCTGCGAGACGCGTCATGACGGCGCCGTCACGAGCGGACTCGTTGGCCCGCGTTCCGCGGCTGTCCTACTTCTTTCCCGCCCACAACGAGGAGGCCAACCTGGCTGGCCTCGTGACCGAGGCCCTCGCCACGCTGCCCGGGCTCGCCGACACGTTCGAGATCATCGCCGTCGACGACGGGTCCCGCGACGCTACGGCGTCGATCGCCCAGGCCCTCGCCGACGATCATCCGGACGTCGTTCGCCTCGTCCGCCATCCCGTCAATCTCGGGTATGGCGCGGCGCTGCGATCGGGGTTCGCGGCCGCGCGGTACGAGCTGATCGCGTTCACCGACGGTGACCGCCAGTTCAAGGTCGAGGATGTCGGGCGGCTCATCGAGCGGCTGGCGGCACCCGATGCCCCGGACGTCGTGGTCGGCTACCGGATCAAGCGCGCCGACCCGCTCATCCGGACGCTCTACGCTCGGGCATACCGGCTGGCCAACCGGATCTTCTTCGGCCTGCGCGTGACCGACGTCGACTGTGCGTGCAAGCTCGTCCGTCGCGACTCGCTCGACGGCCTTCGCGTCGAATCGGGCGGCGCATTCTTCTCCGCTGAGCTCCTGATCAAGCTCCAGGCGGCCGGCCGACGGGTGGCCGAGGTCGGCGTCCCGCACTACCCCCGTACGGCCGGCTCGGCGACCGGTGCGAAGCCCCAGGTGGTCTTCCGGGCGGTGCGCGACTTCTGGCGCCTCCGGCTGCGGATGTGGGTCAACACCCGGGCTGCGCTGCGGCGAGGCGGCCCGATCCTCGGGGAGTAGCTGCGGGCCGGCAGCGCGGGCCGGCAGCGCGGGGCGGCGGCGCCGCGCGTGATCCCGCTAGCTCGTGCGGCCCTCCTCCGGTGGGGCTTCCAGGGAATTGACGAAGTCACGGAACATGTCCAGCCGCGGGTCCACGACACCCTCGCCGATCGATTCGAGGGGCGAACCCTCCGTACCCTCCTCCGCCAGGCCCCCGTCGGCACCCAGGGCCGCCTGGTCGAGCACAGCCACCGACGCGTAGATCCGGATCCCGGCGCGGACGGCGAGCGCGAGCGCATCGGACGGTCGGGCGTCCACCTCGATCGTCCGGCCGTCCCGCTCGAACGAGATCGTGGCGTGGAAGGTCTCTTCGGCCAGCTCGGAGATCACCACCCGGCCGATCACCGCGCCGAGCTCATCGAGCGTGGTCGCGAACAGGTCGTGGGTCAGCGGACGTTCGGGAGTCAGGCCCTGAAGCTTCATGGCGATCGAGCTCGCTTCCCATGGCCCGATCCAGATCGGGAGATACCGGTCGCGGTCCAGCTGCTTGAGAATCACGACGTGTCGGCTCGAGAGCATGTGGACTCGGACGCTCTCGACCGTCATCTCGACCAGCTCGTCGTCCATGCCGGGATTATCCCACGCCCATCGGTGACGCCTGCCTCCCGCCTCCCAGGGCGTTCAGGATCCACGCCACGACCGCTCCGTACACGAACCCGCCGATGTGCGCAAAGAACGCGACGCCACCGCTCTGCGTGGCTCCCAGCGACCCGATCCCGTCGATCAACTGCAGGCCGAACCAGAGCACCAGCACGATCGCGGCGGGAATCTTGACGAGCTGGTAGAAGAACCCGAGGAAGACGAGCGACGTCACGCGGGCGCCCGGGTAGAAGACGAGGTAGGCGCCAAGGGTCGCGGCGATCGCGCCGGACGCGCCGATCGTCGGGATCGGGGACTCCGGGTCGATGGCGACCTGGGCCAGCGCCGCGAGCACGCCGCCGGTCAGGTAGAAGAGCAGGAAGCCGAGGCGACCCATCCGATCCTCGACGTTGTTCCCGAAGATCCATAGGTAGAGGAGGTTGCCGAGCAGGTGCAGCCAGCCGCCGTGCAGGAACTGGCTGCTCAGCAGCGTCAGGCTCTCACCCGAGAGGAAATCGCCCCTGCCCCAGGCTGCGGTGAGCTCGCCGGGGACCACGCCCCAGTCCGTGATCGCCGCCTCGAAGGCCGTCTGGCCGCTCGACTGGAGACCGAGCTCCCAGCCGAACGCCACGCCGCAGGCGATCACGATGGCGAGGGTCACCAGCGCCGGCCGGCGTGTCGGGTTGGCGTCCCGGAGCGGGATCACGACGCCCGATCAGGGCGCCGGACTTGGCTCGGCACTCGCGTCGGTCGCCGCACTGGGACTCGCCGGCGGCGTGGCTTCGGGGGCGACGTCGGGCACCGCCTCGAGGACCGCCTGGTGGATGGCATTCGCTGACAGCCAGACGACGGTCGGCGGCGCTTCCTCGATCCCGGCGATGACGTACATCGAACGGAGGTCCGCCCAGTCCTCGGCGCCGCCGGCCAATCGGTATTGCCCGCGATACGACCCGTCGGTCTTGTCGAGGGCGATGATCCGGGCGTTCGGCTTGTCGAAGGCGTACACGTTCCCGACTCGGCGTTCGCCCGCCCCGGCGACCAGCGTGTAGGCGGGCGCCGGCCGAAGCAGCGCGTCCTGCGGGGCGCCAGGATCCCAGCCGTCGTCCTTGCCGGACACGAACCGGACGACGGCGCCGCCGTCGATCGCGAAGAAGTCTCCGTCGACAAAGGTCGAGCCCATCCGCGTCAGGTCGCGCGCGGTGGCCAGCCAGGCCGTGGGGGCCGCCGGGAATCCGCTGCCGTCCGCGGCGGGAGAGTAGGCACGGATCTGCTGCTCCGAGGGGTCGGTGACGTAGAGGTTGTACAGGCCGCGCGAGGCATCCCGGATGAACGTGTTGAACCCCGTGATGTCGTCACCCCATGACGTCGAGCCCTGGACGTTGACCCGGGTCAACGTCCCGCTCCCCTCGTCGTCCGCCGGACGCCACCGCCACAGGACGTTCTTGGCGTCGAGGATCAGCAGATCCGGGCCGCCCACCCCGAGGTAGCGGGCGTTCGAGAACGTCGCCCCGCCCTGCTCCATGCCAACCCGGGCGACGATCGTCGCCCGGCGCGCGCGGAGGTCCACCCGGTAGACGGCCCGCGTCGTCCGATCGATGACGTACGGCATCCCGTCCGGCCCGCGGGTCATCGACCGAAGCTCGACCGGATCGCCGCCCTCTTCCGGGGTGAACGTGAAGAGGGTCTCACTTTCGACCGGGGTGACCCCGTACAACCGGTCGAGGGCGGCGACCGCCTGCTGCCGCAACGGCCCGACGACGGCGGCCGAGACGTTCGCCGACTCGGCGATCTCGATCTGTTGGTAGGCGTGGGTCAGGAGCTCGAGGGCCTGGTCCGGATCGTCCGCGACCAGGTCGATCCCCGGTCCGCGGACCTTGGCGAGGTCATCGCGTGCCGCCTCAAGGGCTCGTTGCCCGAGGTTCACGGAGCTGATCGCGTCCTCGGGCGACCCGGTGCCGCCGAACGCGTACACACCGATCCCGAGACCCCCGATGACCACCACGAGCGCCAGGACCGCCAGCGCAGCCCGTCGCTGGGTCTCGCGGCGCGACGCGAGTGGGGTCACCCGACGATAGGTCGGCTTCCGCTGCGGCATGAGGTTCTGGGCCCAGGCGACGATCCGCTCCACGGCGCCTCCCGCGGCGATCCGGGCGTTCCCGGCGGCGGCACTGACGGCGACGCCGGCCGCCTGGACGTTGTCGGCAAGCGGGATCGGCGATCGGTCGGGTGCCCCGGCGAGCGGCGCCGAGGGCCGGACCGGTACCAGCGTCCGGCCACGCGCCGTCGAGGAGACTTCGGTCGCCTCGAAGGCGATGGCGCCGTCGCTCCCCGAGCCATCGGCGGCCACGAAACGATGGTGGAGATGCTCCATGGCAGACTGCGGATGGAGCGTGAGCATCGCGTCCTTGAGCTCGTCCGCGCCGAGCTTCGAGATCATGTTCGGCGACACCAGGACGAGCGAGTCCCCGACCGACACCTCGCCTCGCCAGACGTCCGGCTCGAGATCGGCCGAGGGCAGCCCGCGCTCGCGATGCGGGTCCGGCAACGTCGACAGCCGTGCCTGGCGGATGAGATAGGCCTCGGCCGGACCCACGGTCGCGACATACATCTCGTTGCCGCGGACGACCGCGACCCCGACGCCGATCGGGCCGTTGCCGCCCGAGGCCTTCAGGCCGAGGCGGTCGGCCTGGTGCGAGAGGCGCTTGTTGGCCGTGCTGATGGCCTTCTGGAGGCAGACCCGGATCCCGGCCGATTCGTCGTAGTAGTACTCGTTCCGGATCGTCTCGGCTGCCAGGCGCGTCGCCTCCAGCGCATGGCGCGAAACGACGCGCGACGTCACGAGGAGGTAGAGGTGGCCCTTCGAGCGCGCGACCGAACCAACGCTCGGCTCGACGACGATGAGCGTGTCAGGCGAGTCGGGTAATCGGTCGTGCTCGGCAACGATTCCGAGTTTGAGCTGGAGTCGGACGGCCATCCGGGCCTCTCGTGATCGGGCGAATCCCGGCGATGCCGGGCCGCGAGTGGGTGGCGACGCGAGATGATCGGGCGGCGATACGGTCGACGGGCGACCTGGGTCGCTTGCCCTCAGATGGCTGGCAGGTGTCGCGGATTATACGCGGCGCCCTGCGGGCCGGACGTGGACCCGGAGCTCGCGGGCGCCCACGCCTCCCGGGGTGGCCGCGAAGGCGGCGAGGAGCTCCGATCCCCGCAGCCGCAGCTCCTGCGCGACGATCGGGGCGTCGGCCTCCACCACCAGGCTGAAGCCCTCGATGCGGATCACCCGGCAGGAGCCCGCGGCGGCCGGGACACGTTCTGCAACCAGGGCCTCGAAGGTCGCCATGGCCCGCGACAGGCGCAACTCCTCCTCGAGGCCGAGGGCGCGGGCCGCGTCGGGCATCAGCTCGCCGAGACGGACCATCGGTCGCCGGCGCGTGGTCAACGCGCGACGCTCCCCGATGACCACAGGCCCTGCCCCGCGCCCACGAGGATGGCCCCCGTTTGCGTCGCAGACACTTCCCAGGCGGTGGCGATCGCACGCAGCTCCTGATCGAGGTCGTCGAGCGTGGTCGTGGTGATGAAGGCCTGCGGGAGCGCCGCGATCCGGCGGACGAGGTGCGACCGCCGCTCCGGATCCAGCTCGGAGAAGACGTCGTCGAGCAGGAGCAGCGGCGCCCGGCCGTCCATCGCCGTCAGGACATCGAGCTCGGCCAGCTTCAGCGCGAGGATCGCGGTTCGCTGCTGGCCCCGCGAAGCGAAGCTCGCGAGGTCGCGACCGGCCAGCTCGAACACCAGGTCATCGCGATGCGGGCCGATCAGCGTCGACCCGTTCCAGACCTCCTTTTCGGCGGTCTCGACCAGGCGACGTGCCAGCGCATCCCGCGGCGACTCCCCGGGGAGTGGCGGGGCGTTCGTCGCGTACGCGAGCGTCAGCGTGGCCTCGGCGGCCTCGTCCGGGGCGATCTCGGCATGCGCCGCGGCGAGGGGCCCGGCGATCACCTCGAGCAGGCGGCGGCGTTCGGCCACGATGGCCCCGCCGGCATCGAGGAAGGCTCCGTCCCAGAACCGAAGCTCGTCGCGGGACGCGCCGTCCTCGCGGATGGCCCGAAGCAGGCCGTTTCGCTGCTGGAGCGTCCGCCCGTACGTGGCCAGGGCATCCGCGTAGGCCGGCGATCCGGCGGCTGCCAGCTGGTCGATCACGGCGCGGCGGAGCGATGGCGAGCCGGCGATCAGCAGCATGTCCTCCGGGGCGAACACGACCACGCGCAACAGCGGTCCGAGGCTCGAGGCCCGCCGCCCGAGACCGTTCACCCGGATCCGCTTGCGCCCGGCCGACCCGGTCGTGCCGGCGCGGACGACGGCGACCTCCAGCGTGTCGCGACCCACTTGCCCTTCGATCCTCGCGAGATCGGTGCCCCACCGGATCAGCTCCCCGTCGGCGCTCGTGCGATGCGACCGGGCCCACGCCAGCAGCACGACCGCTTCGAGCAGGCTGGTCTTGCCGGCGGCATTGGGGCCCCAGATCAGGTGCGGACCAGGACCGAACGCCACGTCGAGCGTGGCGTACCCCCGAAAGTCGAGCAGGCTGATGGTCGCGAGCAGGTTCGTCCGATCCGGCCGCCGGACCGGCCTCCGGTCTACGGGTTCAGGACGTGGTCCGGACGGGCATGACCACGTGGATGTAGCGGTCGTCACCGATCGGCTTGAAGACGCCCGGCGACAGCGGCCCGTTGAGCTCGAGGGCGAACTGGTCGGCCGCCACGTTGGTCAGGACGTCGGCGAGATACCGCGCGTTGAACGCGATCGTCGTCCCGTCGCCCTCCACGGCAGCCTCCACCTGGCCGACGTGGTCGCCGACCTCGGCGCTGGCGCTGACCGTGATCCCGGGATCCCCATCGGCCCCGATCTGGAGCTTGACGATGTTCGCCGACTCGTGAGCGATCAGGGCAGCCGGACGGACGGCGCGCAGGAGCTCCTCGCGGTCGAGCACGGCCCGCGTCGAGTGGCTCGTCGGCACGATCTGCTGGTAGTTGGGGAACTGCCCGTCGATCAGGCGGCTGACCAGGTCGATCCCGTCGAGGTGGAACAGGATCTGGTTCCGCCCGCCGGCCAGCACGATCTCGACCGGGTCGTCGACGTCGGCGAGGACGCGGGCGAGCTCGTTCAGCGCGCGCGCCGGGATGACCACGCTGGTCTCCGGCACCGCGTCGAGGATCGGGATCGTCTTGACCGCAATGCGGTAGTTGTCGGCCGCCGCGAGGGTCACCTGGTCGCCTTCGAACTTCGCCAGCACGCCGGTCAGGATCGGCCGCGCCTCATCGCTCGCCGCGGCGAATGCCGTCTCGGCGAGCGCTCGTCGCAGGACATTCTGGGCGATCCGGGTGGTGGGTCGTTCGCCGGCGGCCCCGATCGCCGGGAACTCGTCCGCATCGATGCCCTTGATGTTCGTCTCGAATCGGCCGGCCTTGAGGTGCAGGGTGTCGCCGCCCATGAGCGAGAGGTGGATCGGATCGGTGGCCGGCAGCGAGTTGACCAGGTCGGTCAGGAGCTTGGCCGGGATGGTCGTCGCACCGTCGGACTCGATCTTGCCGGGCACCCAGTAGGTGATCCCGATCTCGAGGTTCGTCGCCGTCAGCTTGAGCCCGGCATCCTCGGTCTTGAGGAGAACGTTGGCCAGCACCGGCAGCGTGCTCCGGTTCGAAACCGCACGACTGACCACGGACAGACCGCGCGCCAGGTTCTCCTGCATGACCGAGAGTTTCACGTCGGGCACTCCACGCTAGTCGCTCAGGTGGCCGCGCGTCGCGGCAAAGGATCGCGGGTTGGGCGCCTGATCGACCCCGGGCCGGATTGCCCGTCGGGTCGTTGGTATCTTCCCTCTATCTTCTCACTCCGTCATCACCGTCATCATGGTGTGGACTCGGTGGAGACGCTCTCGTCGGCGAGAACGATTCCGCCGTGGACGGCTGCCGGCCCCTGGTGGATGGCCCGACCCGCGCGGTGGGTGTCCGTGGCGAGAGACCGTGGACGAACGCCTGGCCGGTGCGTCGCGTCTCCCGGGAACGGCCCATCTCGTCCACCACCGGGGCCGGGAACCGGGCCGCAGACGCCGAGGATGTCCACAGGGTCGCACCCTTGTCCACGGATTCGGGCCCCTTGTCCACACCAGGGGCCGTATCAGTCGGCGTAGATCAGCTCCCGGACCGCCGCGATCTCGCGTCGCAGCTCGTCGTTGATCGCGACTTCGCGGGTGATCTTGTCGCAGGCGTGGAGGACCGTGGAGTGGTCCCGGCCGCCGAGCTCGGCACCGATCCGGAGAAGTGATACGTCCGTCTCCGCCCGCATCAGGAACATCGCGATCTGGCGCGGGACGACGATGGCCTTGTCCCGCTTCTGGCCCTGGAGGACGTCGATCGGGACGCTGTAGTAGTCCGCCACGACCTTGGCGATCCGTTCGGGGGTGACCTGTCGCTTCTTCGGGTTGTAGAGCACGTTCGACAGGACGGCCTGGGCGAGCTCGATGCCGATCGGCATGGCGCCCATGCTGGCGTAGGCGACCATCCGGTTGAGGGCGCCTTCGAGCTCGCGGATGTTGCTGACCACCTTGCGGGCGATGAACTCGATCACGTCCGACGTGATCGGCACGGCCCCTTCCTCCGCCTTCGCGCGCAGGATCGCGATGCGGGTCTCGAGATCCGGCGCCGTGAGGTCGGCGATGAGCCCCCACTCGAACCGGCTCCGCAGCCGCTCCTCGAGCGTCAGGATCGCCTTGGGCGGCCGGTCCGAGGACAGGACGATCTGCTTGCCGTCCTCGTGGATCGCATTGAACGTGTGGAAGAACTCTTCCTGCGTCCGTTCCTTGTCCGCGATGAACTGGATGTCGTCGATCAGCAGCAGGTCGATCCGCCGATAGCGCCCGCGGAACTCGTCGATCTTGCCCTGCTGGATGGACGTGATGAACTCGTTCGTGAACTTCTCGCTGGTCGCATACACGACGCGCTTGCGTGGGAACTTGGCGATCACCTGGTTGCCGATGGCATGCATCAGGTGGGTCTTGCCGAGACCCACGCCGCCGTACAGGAAGAGCGGGTTGTAGGCATGACCCGGCCGTTCGGCGACCGACAGGCTCGCGGCGTGCGCCAGGCGGTTCGCCGAGCCGACGATGAAGTTCGAGAAGGTGTAACGCGGGTTGAGGTAGGTCGTCCCGCCCTCGCCGCCGACCCTCGTCGGCTCCACGCGGACCTGGGGCGATGGACGGGCCGGTCCGGCGGCCATCGACTCGGCGATCCCGTTCGAGGGCTCTTCGGCGGCAACGTCCGGCGTGGTCCCGATGACGAACTCGACCTGGACGCTGTAGCCCACGATGCGGGCGAGCGTCTGGCTGATCAGCGAGCGATAGCGGGACTCAAGCCAGTCCTTCGCGAAGCCATTCGGGACGGCGATCCGGAACCGCTGCTCATCGACGTCGACGAGCAGCGTGTCGCGCAGCCACGTCTCGTAATTGGCCGGTGAGAGCGAGACCTGCAGCTCTCCCAGTGCGGCTCGCCAGACCTGCTTCGCGTCCATTCGTCGATTGGACCCTGTGGTTGTGGTTGACGGTAGATGGGTGACCTTGACCACGGAAGCTGGGGTCGGGGGCCTGTTCCTCACGCGTCGGATGTGCCGGCAATGGGGCACCGGTCGACGCGTCCCGAGGCCACCGAACCGGGCTTTCTGGGACTCCCGCGTACGTCTCCGGCGTCGAGGGCCCGGAGAGGATAGCACCGGCCGGCGGGGGCTCGCAAGGCGATTCTGCGATACTCCCAGGGAGTATGTAAACGAAGGTCCTGACCGACCGTTCACGCGGCTCTTCGTTTGACACCCCTATAGGCCCGTCATATCATCCGCCGGACGACGACGCGCCGTGCGCTTTCGGGCGCCAGGCGCGTTTGCGTGCCTTCAGGGGAAAGTGACAGACCGTCCCCGAGGCCGGATGGAGAGGATCCCGAACAGTCCCGATGAAGCAGACCTATCAGCCCAAGAAGCGCCACCGCGCAAAAGAGCACGGCTTTCGCGCCCGGATGCGATCGGCCGGCGGCCGGCGGGTCCTGGCCACTCGTCGCGCTCGCGGACGAAAACGGCTGACGGCCTGACCATCGGGCGCGGCTCGACCACGCCGCGGCTCGTGATGCTTTCCCGCCCGCAGGACTTCGCGGCGTTCCAGGGAAGCGGGACCTCCCGGTCCCATCCGTTCCTGACCGCCCGGTTTCGGCGGACCGATCTCGAGACGACCCGCTTCGGACTGTCGACCGGCCGAAACCTCGGCGGCGCGGTGGTTCGCAATCGTGTCCGTCGCCGGATCCGCGAGGCGCTCAGGGTGATGGCGCCCTCGTTCCAGCCTGGCTGGGACGTCCTCATCATTGCCCGGCCGTCGATCGTCGCGGCCGACCATGACGCGATGGTCGGGGCGTTGCGTCGGACCCTCGCCAGGGGCGGCGCACTCGGAGGTTCGGCTGGTTGAAACGGATCGGGATCGGGTTCATCAAGCTCTACCGGTTCGTGTTCGCATGGCTGCCGCCGAGCTGCCGGTTCGAGCCGACCTGCTCGCACTACACGGAACAGGCGATCGAGAAGTACGGTCTGCTGAAGGGAAGCTGGATGGGAGCCCGGCGCATCGCCCGCTGCCATCCCTGGAACCCAGGTGGGTATGACCCCGTCCGCTAACGAGGCCCCAAGCACGTGACATCCAGTCGGTCGGCCTGGGGCCGGGTCGTTCCGCTCGTTCTTCTCATCGCGCTGGCGCTCGTTCTGGCGGCCTGTGCCGGCGGCGCGGCGCCGGGCGCCTCGGGTGCGCCGACCCCGACGCCGACCCCGCAGCCGCCGCTCACCGCGGCGAACCCCGGGGCGGACCCGATCAGCCTCCTGTCCTGGGCGTTTACCCCGATCTTCCAGGCGATGTTCATCGTCCTGGTCGCGGTGTACGTCTTCCTCGAGGGCCTTGGCGTTCCGGCCGCCATCGGCTGGGCGATCGTCGTCCTGACCCTGGTCGTTCGGATCATTGTCATCCCGTTGTTCCGCAAGCAGCTGGTCTCGCAGCGCCGGATGCAGCTGCTCCAGCCGGAGATCAAGGAGATCCAGCGCCGCTACAAGGGCGACGCGATGAAGGCCCGGCTTGCCCAGCAGGAGCTGTTCAAGGAACGCGGCATCAACCCGCTCGCCGGATGCCTGCCCCTGCTGCTGTCGATGCCGCTGCTGCTGATCATCTACTGGGTCATCCAGAACGGGCTGACCAACCAGGATCCGCGAGCGATGCTCAACGTGTTCGGGGTCCAGGTCGTCGATCTGGTGTGCATAAACGTCGACAAGGTGACGGGCGCCATCGACCCGCTCCGGCCCTGCATCGACACCGTGATCCCGCAGCTGGGCAATCTCGACGTGAGCAAGCCGTCCACATTCTTCGACATCGGGTTCGGCGGTTTTGTGCTCGGCTTGAGCATCCTGGCCATCATCTCGGCGATCCTCCAGCTGGTCCAGTCGCGGATGATGCTCCCGGCCTCAACCGGCGATGACGACCCCAACACCCGGATCCAGCGGCAGATGATGCTGTTCCTGCCGCTGATCTCGGTGGTCTACGGCGGCTTCCTGCCGGCCGGTCTGTTCATTTACTGGATCGTGGCTACGCTCTTCCAGATCGTTCAGCAGTATCTGATCGTTGGCTGGGGCAGCATGTTCCCGCTGTTCGGCTGGACCCCGGGTTTCGCGGCAGCCCATTCGCCCCGCTTCCCGGTTTCCATGCCACCACCACCCGAGCCGGGCAAACGTGCGGCGATCCTCACGGACGCCGACAAGAAGACGACGGCCTCTTCGACGATCCGCCCCCGCGAGCGGGGCCGTCAGGGCCGACGAGGGAGACGACGCTGATGAGTGAATACCGAGAATTCACGGGCAAGACGGTCGAGGAAGCCTTGCGCCTGGCGCGCGAGGCCTTCGGCGCCGAGCTCAACGACCTCGATTTCGAGATCCTCACGCCGGGCAGCCGAGGGGTGCTCGGGATGGGCGCCGAACCCGCCCGGATCGTCGCCGCGCCCCGCGCCGCGCTCGGTGGCGCCGCACCCAAGCGCGAGGCCGCCGCGGCCGTCCCGCTTCCGCCACCTCCGCCTCGGCCCCGTGACGACCGCCCGCGCGAGGATCGACCGTACGGCGACCGCCCGCCCCGTCGAGACGACCGCGGCCCGGACCGCGGCCCTGACCGCGGCCCCGACCGTGGCCCGGAACGAGCGCCCGATCGAGGGCCTCGGCGCGACGATCGACCGCGCGATGCCGGCCCTCGGCGCGACGATCGAGGCTTTGGCGATCGTCCCCCCCGTCGGGACGACCGCCCGCCGCGCCGTGATGACCGCCCGCCCCGCCGCGACGACCGCGGCCGCCCGCCATCCCGTGGCGGTTCGGCCGACCTGTCCGCCTCGGAAGCCGCGGAGGTGGCCGCCGCACGTGGCTCGCTGGCCGCCGAACGAGCCGACCTCGAGGCTTCGGAGGCGTCGCCCGAGGCGCTCGCGGCCGGCAAGGCGATCCTGGAGCGGCTGATGGGGCACCTCGGGTTCGAGGTGCAGGTCGAAGTCGAGACGGGCGAGACGAGCCGCCTCAACGTCGTCGCTGAGGGCGACGAGAAGGAGGCCCTGGGTGCCCTGATCGGGCGCAAGGGCGAGCGGCTCTCGGCGCTGCAGCACCTGGTCAACCTGATGTTGTCCAAGGAGATGGGTGCCTGGACCCGGGTCCTCGTCGACGTGGAGGACTACCGCGGCCGCCGCGAACGGCAGCTCCGCGAGCTCGCCGACCGCGCCGCGGCGCGCGTGGTGGAGACCGGCAAGATGCTCCAGCTCGAGCCGATGTCGGCACTCGAGCGTCGCTGGATCCACATGTCGTTGCGCGATCACCCGGCCGTGGCCACCCAGTCGATCGGCGAGGAGCCCAACCGGCGGGTCGTCCTGGTGCCTCGAAGCGCCGGCTGAACGGGTCGGCCGTCACGCACCTGCAAGGGGGAGCGTCGCATTCGCGTGTCCGCCCTTGACGGATGTGCTATGTGCGACTGCTAGGATGACGGCCGATCGATGACCGCGACCACTGAGGCGCTCGAAGCCACCACCGAACCAGGTCGACCCTCGCCCTGGTTCCGGTTCGGCCTGGCCGCCATCCTGGGGCTCGCAATCGCACTGCTCCTCGGGCTGGGTGGACTGTACGCCTACGACCAGCTCTACGCGGGCAAGGTCCTGCCCGGCGTGAGCGTCGGCTCGGTCGACATGTCCGGCCTCACACCCGACGCCGCGCGAGCCGAGCTGTCCCGCGTCTACGGATCGTTGTCCGACGGGCGGATCGTGGTCGCCGGGCCCGATGGCGAGCAGGTCATCACCTATGCGGAGATCGGCCGTGCGCCCGCGGTCGAAGCCCTGCTGGACGCCGCCATGGCCGTGGGCCGCCGGGGCTCGCCGCTGGATCGGATGATCGCCGACGTCCGGACGGCGATGCGTGGCGTGGCGCTGGAGCCAACCGTGACCTTCGATGCGGACGAGGTCGCCACAAGGCTGACCACGATGGGTGAGGACCTCAGGATCGCGCCGGTCGACTGGACCGTGGTCCCGGATCGACAGCTGACGTTCAACGTCGTCCCGGGCTCGACAGGTCGTGAGGCGGACGCCTCCGCCCTGATCGCAGCCGCAACGACCGATCTCGCTCGCCTGGACGGCCCGGCGGAGGTCCGCCTGGACCTCACCTCGGTCACGGTCGAGCCCGACATCGACCGAACCGAGGCCTTCGCCGCGAAACTCGCCGCGGACCGGATGGCCAACCACATCACCCTGGTCGTCGGCGACGAGAAGCTGGCGATCGACGACGCGGAGCTGCGCACCTGGGTGTCGTTCCACAAGACCCCGGCCGGCGTCTACGAGCCGGTGATGGACACGACACCCCTGACCGGCGTCGTCGAGGCCCTCGCCAAGAAGATCGACCGCGACCCCGTCAACGCCACGTTCGTCACGATCAGCGGGCTCGTCACCGAGATCATCCCCAGCAAGGACGGCTACAAGGTCGACGTTCCTGCGACCGTCGCCCAGATCCAGGACCTGTTCGCCTCGCGCAAGGACGGTGCGGAGACGACCGACATCGTGCCGGTCATGGCCGTCACCGCGCCCGCCCTGACGACCGCGCAGGCCGAGGCCGCCGCCCCGCTGATGGTCAAGATCTCCGAATGGCAGACCTATTTCCCGATCAGCGAGAAGAACGGGTTCGGCGCGAACATCTGGATCCCTGCCCTCGAGATCGACGGCTATGTCGTGGGGCCGCACGAGACCTTCGATTTCTGGGATGCCATCGGTCCGGTCACCCGTGCGCGTGGCTATCGCGACGGCGGAGCGATCATCAACGGCCGGACTGAGCCACAGGGCGCCCTCGCCGGCGGGATCTGCTCCTGCTCCACGACCCTGTTCAACGCCGCGCTCCGTGGTGGGTTCGAGATGGGCGCGCGGCGCAACCATTACTACTACATCGACCGCTACCCGCTCGGCCTCGATGCCACGGTGTTCATCAGTGCCTCGGGCTCCGTCCAGACCATGTCTTGGACGAATGACACCGACTACCCGGTCCTGATCCGCGGCTACAAGATCAAGGAAGGCAATCGCGGGTACGTCAAGTTCGAGCTGTACAGCGTCCCGAGCGGGCGGAACGTGGTCATCGGCGCTCCCGTGGTCAAGAATGTCCGGCAAGCGAGCGACTCGACCCAGGCGACCCACACGCTGGCAGCCGGCGTGCGCAAGCGCATCGAGTTCCCGGTGGACGGCAAGCAGGTCTGGCGAACCGTGACCGTCTACGACGCCGACGGCTCGATCCTTCGCCAGAAGACGTACTACTCGAACTACGCTCGGATCACCGGGATCGTGCTCGTGGGCAAGGGCCCGAAGGCCGTCGCGCCGGCATCCCAGCCGCAGGTTTCGCCGGATCCTCCGGTCGAGGCCACGCCCGAGCCAACCCCTGAGCCGGAGCCGACGCCAGCCGCACCCTGATCGTCATGGGCGACGTCGATCTCGCCAAGCTCCAGCGCGACACGTTCGCGTACTTCCTCGAGGAGACCAATCCACGCAACGGCCTTGTGCCGGACAGCACGCGCGAGGGAGCTCCGTCGAGCATCGCCGCGGTCGGGTTCGCACTCGCCGCCTACGCCGTCGGCGCAGAACGCGGGTTCCTCAGCCGATCCGATGCCGTCGAGCGGGTCCTGACGACCGTCAGGTTCCTCTGGGACAGCCCGCAGGGTGAAGGACGAGACGCGACCGGCCACAAGGGCTTCTTCTATCACTTCCTGGATGTCGAGACCGGGCGCCGTACCTGGAAGTCCGAGCTGTCCACGATCGATACGACGTTCCTCCTGGCCGGGGCCCTCGTCGCGGCAAGCTACTTCGACCGCGAATTGGCGGCTGAGCGGGAGCTGCGAAGCGTGGTGGACGCGCTATATCGGCGTGTCGACTGGCAGTGGGCACAGAACGGCGGCCTCACGGTCGCCCACGGGTGGACCCCGGAGCGCGGGTTCCTGCGGTACCGGTGGGAGGGCTACAACGAAGCGCATCTGCTCTACGTCCTGGGCCTCGGCTCGCCGACCCACCCGCTCCCCGAGGACAGCTATCGAGCATCGACGCTGAGCTACCGCTGGAAGAAGCTCTACGGTCGCGAGCTCCTCTACGCAGGACCGCTGTTCATCCACCAGTTGTCGCACGCCTGGATCGACTTTCGCGGGATCCGGGACGCGTACATGCGCGAGCGCGACACCGACTACTTCGAGAACAGCCGCCTCGCGACGCTGGCCCAGCAGCAGTACGCCATGCGCAACCCAAAAGGCTTCGAGGGCTATGGCGAGTTCGCCTGGGGCCTCACCGCCAGTGATGGTCCGGGCCCGGCCAGCCGCCGGATCGGGGGCCGACCGCGGCGCTTCTTCGATTACCGGGCTCGAGGGATTCCGTACGGCCCCGACGACGGCACGATCGCCCCGTGGGCGGCGATCGCCTCGTTGCCATTCGCCCCCGAGATCGTCCTGCCCACGATCGCGCACATCGACCGGACGTACCCAGGGCTGATGAGCAAGTACGGCTTCAAGTGCAGCCTCAATCCGACGTTCAGGGATGCCTCCGGCGAGGGCTGGCACTCACTCGGCTACTACGGGATCGAGCAGGGACCGATCGTGCTGATGATCGAGAACTACCTCGCGGGAACGGTCTGGAGCCTGATGAAACGGTGCCCGTATCTCGTCGACGGACTGCGCCGCGCCGGCTTTGAAGGTGGCTGGTTGTCACCGACGTGAGCCCGCATGGCGCCCCGATGAGCACCGTGGGCCGAACTTGTTACGCGCTTGCAATGGAGTTGCAACGCGCTTCGGCGCTCGATCTCCGATACTTCAGCGAGGCCTTGGCGACGCAGCCTTTCCAATTGGCGCGACCAAGGGTTGTGTTCGGGGAGCGTTGTCATGAGGACAGAACGACCGACCCCTTGGGGTTTTGACGTGTGGGATCCGCGGCTCACGCTGCGGCAGCAGGCTGCCGACGCGCAGCGCCATCCCGTCACAGAAACGCCGGACGAGCCGGACGCCACGGATGTGGACGAGCCGGCATCCCCCGAGTCGCGGGAGCTGGAGGTCGCCGGCGCACCGCGCTCGTAGCGCGAGCAGCGAGACGCGTGGGGCGATCTACCCACAAGCGCGCCTCCTCTGCGACCGCCCGCAGTTTCATCGTAGACATCCTGGCGGAGTCCCCGTATGAGAGCGGTTCTCGAACCAACGGAACCGGCTCCCACCCCTGACAGGGCGCCTTCGCACTAGCGGACGCTGGCGTTAGTTCCGACATCGAGCGACTCCCGCCGACGCTGGCCACGACGCGGCGTGATCGTCGCGGCAAGATCGGAGCGGGCCTCGTTGGGCGCCATCCGGCGGGGGATCCGGACGACGCCCGCGCTGAGTTTGTCAAGCGCCGACGATCTGTGCGTTGGGCGATGTTGTCACCGCCTGCTGGAGTGAGCTGAGTGGCGGCCCGTCGTCGGCGGATGCTGCTGTGTTCCGTAAGGTCGTCGCCTTGTGACTGCGACGTGCCCGTAGCGCACTCAGGAGTCCCGGTCATGGATCGGTGATGGGCGGCGTCGTTACCTTCCGCGCCAAGAGGAGCCCTTCCTGAGGGACACGGCCGATCGGTCAACACGATCGCCCTGCCGGGAGGGACTCCTCTTCCATCTCGACCCTTCACGAGAGGAGATCAAACCATGAAGCGCATCGTTCTAACCGTCGCCATCGGTCTTGCGTTGGTGGCCTGCGCGCCATCCGGCGCGTCCACTCCCGATACGCAGATCCAGAGTCCTGCACCGACCGACCCATCACCGTCCGCGTCTACTCCGAACTCGCCCCCGGCCGTTGAGGTATCGCCTTCCGCCTCCTGAGCCTCGGGCGGTTTCCAGGCGTAGGTCAAGGCGCGAGGGGAGACCAAACCTGTTGCCCGCAAGCGCGGACGAATAGTGTGGAGGGCTGACCTTGATCGATCTGGACGGCCTGACGACCGGGCTCGTCGAGACCGCGTATTACGCGGGGCCGGCCGTACAAAAGCTTGACCCAGAGATGATGACGACCACCGATGGAAATCGGTGGAGCGCGCCTGGCGAGCCGACCATTTACCTCGCAAGCGACCTTGGGGTCGCGCTCGCCGAGTTCGCGAGGCACGCCCCGAGTCACCACGCGCCCGATGCGCACGTGTGGTCGGTTGATCTCAGGCTCGATGCCGCCATCGACCTTCGTCGCGACGACGTGCGCTCCAGGCTGGGCGTGGCCGATGACCCGCGCTGGTTTCTTGACCCTGAGCGCTGCCGTTCATTCGCAAAGAGGGTCCGTGAGCCGCATGGCAGCGACGGGCTGATCGTTCCGTCGGTGGCGATGCTCGACGAGACATCTCGCTGGAATGCGGTCGTCTTCGTAGACCGCCTCAGACACCCGCTACCAGTTGCGGTCAGGCCGATCCAGGCGGTTGTACGGATAGGGCCCGGCAATGCGAAAAGCCACGAGTCCCGTCGCCGCTGTTTACGGCTGCTCCCAACAAGGGCGACGCGACCAATCACGCGAGAACGCGACTTCGCGGCACGCGCCCGGACCAAATAGGTAGGGTCCGGTACGTATGGGGGAGGGCATGTTGTCTAGCTCGCGTGCAGCGTCTGCGCATGACCGCGCCTATCAGCCGAGCAACACTCCGGTCACTACTCGAGACCGCCCGGGCTCGACCAGTGACAGTTTTGGTCGCCACTATCGCCGCAATCGCTTTGCTGGCAGGCTCCTTGGTCGTCCTTCGGCTCAGCGACGAGACCACGCGTGAAGCACTCACTGATCTGGATCGTCATGCGGCCGAGGACGCCCGATCGATCGACGGTGTCGTCGGGAGCGCCACTACAGATCTTCGCCTCGCAAGCCGCAATGTCGTTTTTGCGGATGCACTCGCGAGCGGCACCGGGGCCGTCCTAACGGCCGAGCGGCTGCGGGTCGAAACGGCGATCACCTATATGGGCCAGCGCTATGCGGTCGACGAAATCTGCCTGATCCGTCGGGATGGGCTGGAGGTTGCGCGCTACAACGGCGGCCAAGTTGCCGCGGTAGCGGACCTTTCGCCGGACGAGAGTGTCGGCAACCCGGCGTTCGCGCCCACCCTGGGCCTTGCCGACGACACTGCCTATCGGACGATGGCCTACGTTTCGCCCGACTCAAACCGCTGGGTTCTCGGCCTGGCAACCCCGATCATCCGATCCGACGTGATCACAGGGCTCCTGCATTTTGAGCTGCCGATCGCCGCCATGGGCGAAGCCATCGCGGAGCCGTTTGGGCGCACCGGCTATTCATTCACCCTCGATCGGACCGGACACCTGCTGACGCATCCGCGTATCGCCGAGTTCAGGGCAGCGGCTGGGCTTCCCACCGACGAGGCAACCAGCGAGTTCCCGCCTGCAAGCGCGCTGGGCTCCGACGATTGGATCGCAGCCATCGACGCGATCACGCAGGGCCAGGTGAACGCCGGCAGCTTCACGTCCGACCAGGGCACGATGCGGTTCGCCGCATATCCGATCCTCAGCGACGAGGCGTTCCTCGTGACCGCAAGCCCAGAGGCAGAACTGTTCGCCGCCGTCCGCACGGGCCAGGTCGATCTGCTTGTCACGGTTGGCCCACTGGCCGTGCTGATGATCCTGTTCGCGGCCGCTTTCACCCGGCGGCTATCGACAACCAATCGGAGCCTCGCCGCCGCTGTTCAGTCGAGCACCGTGCTCGCTTCGATTGTCGAGTCAGCTGAGGATGCGATCCTGTCGGTCGACCCCGGTGGCCGGATCGCGACCTGGAACCGTGCCGCCGAGCGGACATTCTCACGCATCGGCGGTCTCACGCGCGGACAGCCTCTTGCCGACCTATTTGGGTCTCGCCATCGGGAGGAGGTGGCAAAGCACCTCGAAACAGTCGAACGCGGCGAGCCCGTCGAGCACTACGAGGTCGATGTGGTCGACGAGGCGGGTGTTCGGGTCGACCTGTCGCTGACCTATTCGCCGCTGCCGGGTACGACCGGGAGCGCTGGCGGGGCGTCAGTCATCGGGCGAGACATCTCGAACTTGAAGCGGCTCGAGGAGGAGCTCGCCCACCAAGCGCTCCACGACTCGCTAACTGGCATGCCCAATCGAGCGCTTTTCCGAGACCGACTAGACCATGCGCTTCGGCGAGCGGCCCGGCCAATTGCCGGCCCCGTAGGCACCCGGACCGCCGTGCTCTTCATCGACCTCGATGAGTTCAAGCTAATCAACGACACGCTCGGGCACCGGATAGGCGACCTCCTTCTGGTCGCCGCGGGTGGCCGGATTGCCGACGCCATCAGGCCAGGCGATACCGCCGCTCGGCTCGGGGGTGACGAGTTCACGGTGTTGCTTGAGAACCTCGAGGACGCGAGCGAGGCACGGATCGTGGCCGACCGCATCCTTTCGTCGCTCGCCTCGCCATTCCATATCGAAGGTCATGACGTCGTGATCGGCGCCAGCATCGGTATCGTCCTCGGGGACACCGCGGCCAAGGATCCTGATGACCTGCTCCGGAGCGCGGACACGGCCCTGTACGAGGCGAAGGGTATGGGCAAGGGGCGCCACGTGACCTTCGACCCGACGATGGACCAGAAGGCGTGGCATCGGCTCGAGCTCGAAACCGAGCTGCGGCGGGCGATCCAGGAGGACGAGCTGATCGTCCATTACCAACCGATCGTTGAACTCGCTACTGGGATGGTCACCGAGCTGGAGGCACTGGTCCGCTGGCAGCATCCCGAACGCGGTCTCGTGGGACCCAACGATTTCATTCCCATCGCCGAACAGACCGGCCTGATCGTCCCGATCGGCAAGCTCGTGCTAGCGCGAGCCTGCCAGGACTTGAGCGATTGGCGTCGATTGCGCCCGGATTTCGCGGCCATCGGAGTGTCGGTCAACATGTCGCCCCGCGAGCTGCTGCGGCCCGAGCTGGTCGGCGATGTCATCGAGTCATTGGAAGGTGCCGGGCTCGAACCGGAAGCTCTGCGGATCGAACTCACCGAGGGGCTCGCGCTCGAGGACCCGGGGGCGATCGAGCGCCTTGTCGAACTTCGGAAGCTCGGCGTCCGGGTGACCATCGACGACTTTGGGACCGGATACTCGTCTCTTGGCTCGTTCCGCCGGCTGCCCATCGATGGTCTCAAGATCGATCGCTCCTTTGTGGCGTCGCTTGGCCAGCAGCGTGAGGAAACGGCCATCGTTTCAGCAGCCGTGTCGTTCGCCAGCGCGCTCGGCATCGGTGCGACCGGAGAAGGCATCGAAACCATCGAGCAATGGCGGGCGCTCCGCGACCTCGGTTGTCGGTACGGCCAAGGCTTCTTTCTGGGGCGACCCGCAGGTGCCGCGACAGTCGCCAGCATGGCCGTGTCAGTCCCGATGCCCAAGCTAAAGGCGGCGAAGACCCCGGCGGCCTGACCGGTTGCCCTGGGCCGGCTCTCTTGGTGCTACCTAGAGCGTACTAGTCCGCTTACGCGGGTGCGGCGAACGATTGCGCGGTTCGACTTTATGCAACAGGCACCCTTTAGCCGAGACCGCAAGGTGCCTTGACGAACGTATCGCCGAACGGGTAAGTTCGCGCTCTCTTCAAAGTCCCAGGAGGCAGGCGCGTGGACTTCGGCTCGTTTTCAAGTGGGCTGCTGACGGGACTTCGCGAGGGCGTCGAGGCTGCCCTGATCGTCAGCATTGTGCTCGCATATTTGGCGAAGACCGGCAACGCGCGGTACTACGGCCGCATTTGGGTCGGAACTGGCGCCGCCGTAGCGGTCAGCCTCGGTTTGGCGATCGTCCTTTTTCTGACGCTTCGTGGTTTTCCAGAGCCATACGAAATGCTTTTCGAGGGAGCGGCCATGCTGCTGGCCGCAGCCGTTGTCACGTGGATGCTCTTCTGGATGCGGCGAAACGCGGCGAGCGTCAAGGGCGAGCTCCAAGCGGCCGTTGACAGGGCTCTGACCGATAGCACTGCCTGGGGCCTCGCGCTCCTCGCTTTCACTGCTGTTATTCGCGAAGGCATCGAAACATCACTCTTCCTTGTCGGGCAGGCGACCTCGTCGGAGAACGGTGCCCTGTCCACCGGAGCCGGGGCAATCGTCGGCCTGTTGATCGCGGTGCTGCTCGGTTATGGCTTCTACCGCGGCACCCGCAGGATCAACCTCGCGTCGTTCTTTCGCTGGACGGGCATAGCGCTCATCTTCATCGCCGCTGGTTTATTGAGCCACGGCATCCATGAGCTCATTGAAGTGGCCGAGTTCTACGGGCTCGAGGTATTGGGAGCCGGCCGCGCCTTCGACTTGAGCGGCGTCTTGCCGCACGAAGCGATCGACGGAGCCCCGGGCGGAGTCACTCTGATTGTCGGGCAACTCCTGCGAGCTCTTTTTGGCTACTCGTCGCGTCCGGAGGTGTTGACGCTTGCCGTCCACTTCGCATACCTGGTTGGTGTCTTGGCGATCTATCTCCGGCCCGTGGGATCGAGGCGTGGGGTCGACACGGCCGCTCCTACCCGGCTCGCGGCTGACCAAGGGCCCGAAACGCATCCGAGGTGACCGCAGGGTCGGCCATGGCGCAAGTACGTGACGCAACCTAACAGCCGACGGGCTCGTCCGTTTTCGACATTAGGAGCCACTCTGGCCCGGCCCGAAACCAAGCCCGGGTGGCGGCTGTCGGGGGCTCCTTCAAATCCTTGGGAGCGCCCGATGTCAGAGATGCGCGATCGCCGGATGACCGATCCCGCCGCCGTCCTGCCGTTCGACCATCTGCACTCTGACCAATGGGTGGAGATGAAACTGGTCTCGACCGCTGAAGTTCCCAGGGACGGTTGGATACGGCGCGTCCTCACCTTCGCCTGTCCGACGTGCGGCTACGAGCTCGCGGAGAGCACCCCAGAGCGGGCGATGGACCTGGCCTCCGCGTAACGCCCGCTCATCCGCGGGCCTAAGTCCATCGCCACCCGCTCGCCGGGCTCAAACTCAAACCACGCACACCCAGGCGGCGTTCTATCGTGATGGCGCGAGTACAACGCACATTCGGGCCGGCGGCGATGCGTGCCCTCTGGGCCGCCTATCCAGCTTGGCGGCTTGCCGAAGCCGCTTGCCGGAAAACGTTGAGTCGCCTGGGTGCGGCGGGAGCAACTCGACCTGCCGGTCGTGGATCGCCTGGATGTTTGGTCTTCCGGCAGGACATGCAAATCCCGTCCCGATATCTCGTGGCCCGGTAACAGAGGCAATCTGGGCAAGCGCAGTCTTCGTACATGGGGACGTCCTTTCGCGATCCCCGGCGTGGGGTAAATCTCGCTTGCGCAGGCTGTCCACCGCATCGCAAAGCAGCCGCGCCACGTAGCAGAGAGGTGGAAGGGAGACCTCGGCCTAGGGGCACGCGGACCCCTAAGGGGCCGACACCAGTCCGAGGGATGCGAACGATAGGGGCACCAATTGCGAATTTGATTCAGCGGGCTGCGCTTGACGAGTTGTGTCAGGCGGGCAATAGCTGCCGCCTATCGCGGGCTGCAGGTTCCGCTTCGCGCTGATGCCGAGCCTCGCAAGGCCCGCCCGTGTCGACTAGACAGATGGCCGATGGCCAATCAGAACGTCGTTCGACAGACAGGTCGAGGTGTGCTTGTGTGGCGTGATTGGTGGAGATGGGGGAGAGTCGAACTCCCCGTCCAGAACCCTTCGCCGGAGACCACTACGAGCGTGTCCGATGGTTTGTCGTCGACCGCCCGAACGGGCATCGGCACCCTGCCGAGCGGTCCAGTCACGTGTCCCTAGATCGGGCTTGACTCCGGACTACGCGGCAGTCGTCCGGATCGCAGCTCCGCTGAATGACGCTTCCACTACCCGCGGAGCGGAGGTAGCTTCCACGCTCACCTTACTGCCTAAGCAGCGAGGGCGAGAGTCGACTGGCGGTTGCCAGGTACTTCGTTTTGCTGCCTGATTAACGAGGCCTGAGCAGCATCCTCGACTCGCGCTCCCCGGTAGCTGGGCCCTGTCGAAACCACACATCCCCACAGGTCCGAGTACCGGCTCGGACCATCAAGTATATCGCACCGCCTCGATTGTGACCAGATGTTCGGTTCCAGGAACCGGTCAGCGGGTCCAGTGACCGTCGCGGTACAGGTACCAGACGACGGACGGTTCGTTCGACAGGGATCGCACGTGTACGGTCGCGGTCGGGTAGCGCTCCCGGAGCCGTGTCTCGAGGGCAACCGGATCGTCCTCCGGGCCGGCTTCGAGCAGCTGGCGTGCCGCGGCCGCAAACTCGGAGTCCGTTCGCGGGTTCACGAGCAGGATGGGGCGCAAACGTCATCCTCCGGCATCTCGCGAGTGTCAGGGCTACGGCATTACAGGAACGATCCAGTTTCCGGAAGAATCCTCCTAGCCGCGACGCAAACCGCCCGCCACCGCGCCTGCTAGGATCGCTGGCGGCCGAACCTCCTCCCGAGGACGGGGGAACCACCCTCATCCGGGGCAAATCGCAACGCGACGACGTCCGTCGCGAACGCGACGCGACCGGGGCCTTCGCTACGATGCCCGCATGCGCCTGACGCCGTGGGAAGAGGAACGCCTCCTCATCTTTTCGGCGGCCGAGCTGGCACGGCGCCATCGTTCCGCCGGGCTCCTGCTGAACGCCCCCGAGGCCATCGCCCTCATCTGTGACGCGATGCTCGAGGCGGCGCGGGCCGGAGCGAGCTACGAGGATGTCGAGGCGGCCGGACGGACGGCCGTCGCGTTCGAGGAAGTGCTCCCGGGCGTGCGCGAGCTCGTCGACGAGGTCCATCTCGAGGTCCTGATGGGCGATGGGACCAGGCTGGTTCTCATCGTCGATCCGCTGGGTGGCGACCGGCCGTCGTCCGGTGACGGGCCGGGTGCGATCCGAGTGGCTCCAGATGCCATCGAGGAGGACCGCGAGCCTTCACGCGAGACCCTCACACTCCTCGTCCGGAGCGATTCGCAGCGCGTGATCCGGGTCTCCTCGCACTACCCGTTCCATCGCGTCAATCGCCGGCTCGTCTTCGATCGGGCATCGGCACGGGGTTACCGGCTCAACTTGCCGGCGGGCGCCACGGAGCGCTGGGCACCGGGCGAGACACGGACCGTCCAACTCGTCCGGTTCGCGGGCGCGGGCGGGGATGACGGCACTGAAGGCGGCGCTGACGGAGCCCGCTCGTGACCCGCCTCTCCGCGGACGAGCGCCTCGCTCGCTACGGCCCTGGTGCGGGCGACCGGGTGAGGCTGGCCGACACCGATCTGTGGGTCAGGGTGACCGAGGACCGCCAGGCGCCCGGTGATGAACCGATCTGGGGATACGCCAAGACCATCCGACCGCGCGGCGTCCAGAGCCGGCCGGGACCGAGCGAGCTCGACGTCGTCATCTGTGGAGCGCTCGTGCTCGATCCGATCGTCGGCGCCGTCAAGGCCGACATCGGGATCAAGGACGGTCGCATCGTCGGGGTCGGCCGCGCCGGAAGTGGCGCCATTAGCGACGGCATCGACCTGCCGATCGGCCCGCACACGCAGCCGATCATGGGCTATGGCCTGATCGCGACGCCGGGCGCCGTCGACAGCCACGTCCACGCGATCAGCCCGGAGCTCCTGCCGGCCGCGCTCTCGGGCGGCGTGACCACGCTGATCACGGCCGGCTTCGAGGAGCCGCCGTGGGCGATGGAGCGAACGCTCCTCGGCCTGGGTGAATGGCCGGTCAACGTCGGGTTGCAGGCGGGCGCGCGGTTCGAGGACGACGGCCCGCTCGAAGCTCTTATCGATGCGGGAGCCTGCGGGTTCAAGATCCACGAGGACTACGGGTCATACCCGGAGCTGATCGACCACGTTCTCCGGTTCGCCGACGCCCACGACGTCTCCGTCTCGCTCCACACGGACGGCCTGCATGAGGCAGCCGAGCTCGAGGACACGATCGCGGCGATCGCCGGCCGGAC
Organism: uncultured Chloroflexia bacterium; assembly: GCA_963809045.1. Lineage (GTDB taxonomy): Bacteria > Chloroflexota > Limnocylindria > Limnocylindrales > CSP1-4 > SPCO01. Next base: position 90,025 of record CAWEHW010000004.1, on the reverse strand, counting down.
GGTCCACGCCTATCACGTCGAAGGGACAGGCGGTGGCCACCTGCCCGACCTGCTGGGACTGGTCCGCGAGGCGAACGTGCTCTGCTCGTCGACCACGCCAACCGTGCCGTACGGGGTCAATGCGGTGCCCGAGGCGCTCCCGATGATCGCGCTCAACCACGGGGCGTCCCTCGCGGTTCCGGGCGATATCGAGCTCATCCGTGAGCGGATCCACCCGGCGACGATGGCGGCGGAGGGGCCGCTCCACGAGCTCGGTGCGATCGGGATCATCAACTCGGATTCCCAGGGCATGGGCCGGATCATGGAGACCATCCGTCGGGCGATGCAGCTCGCTCATGTCATGCGTGCCTGGCGGGGATCGCGGGCCGGCCTGGACCATGACGGTTTGTCTCCAGAGCCCGACGACCCGTTCGACGCGACGGATCGCGTGTTGCGCTACCTGGCCAAGGTCACGATCGAGCCGGCGATCACACACGGGCTTTCGGAGCACGTGGGCTCGCTCACGGCCGGCCGCCTGGCGGACATCGTCCTCTGGAAGCCCGCCTATTTCGGCGTCAAGCCCGAGCTGGTGCTCAAGGGCGGTATGGCCGCGTGGGCGCCGCTTGGCGACGGCAACGCATCCGCGGAACGGGCCGAGCCGACGCGGTTCCGGCCCGACTGGGGCGGCTCCGGCAGCGCGGCGGCATCCCTGTCAGTGACGTTCGTGTCCGAGCGCGCGTCAGCGGATCGCTCGGCGCGCGAACGCCTGGAAGGTCTGGGCCGCGCGATCATTCCGGTGCACGGAACGCGAGGCCTCACCCGGGCCAGCCTGGCCCGGAACCGGGCGACGGCACCGATCGACATCGACCCAGTCGACGGCAGCGTCAGCCTTCACGGCCGCGCGCTCGTCGTTGACCCAGTGGCGGTGTTGCCGATGAACCAGCGCTACTGGCTTCGGTAGGAGCGGGGGCTACCAGATGTCGCCGACCGTGTAGCCGTCCGGGAACGGATCGCTCGGGTCGACGACATAGCTCGCAAATCCGGTGATCCAGGCCTGACCCGTGATTGACGGCACGATCGCCCGGTACGTCCCGAGCGTGGTCTCCTCCAGTACCCGTCCCGTGAAGACCGTTCCGAGAATCCCTTCATGGCGGAACGTGTCGCCCACCGCCAGGCGGCCCTTGGCATGGAGCACCGCCATCCGGGCGGATGTGCCCGTGCCGCACGGCGATCGGTCGATGGCGCCCGTCCAGGTCGAAGGCTTCGACCAGTCCAGCTTGCCGGTCGAGACGGTGACCACGTTGCGCATGTCGTTGGCCTGATCGTGCGGCGGTCCCGACAGCTGGGCGATGGTGATCCCGGCGAAACCCGGCTGCTCCGGGTGGACGACCGGGAGCTGCTCGGCAGCGGCCGCCTTGATCATCTCGGTGATCCGGACGATGTCGGCGCCCTCGTCCGGCGTGAGACGCAGCCCGAACGCCTCGGCCTGGGCGATGGCGTAGAACATGCCGCCGTACGCGACGTCGACGGTCACGGTCCCGAGTTGGGGCACCTCGACCGGGGTGTCGAGGTGCGTGGCAAAGGCCGGCACGTTGCGGAACGTGACGCCACGGACCTTGCCCCCGGCGCACTCGGCTGTCACCCGGATCAGGCCCGCCGGTGACTCGAGGGTCAGTTCGGTGACAGGTTCGGTCATCGGCAGCCGGCCCGTCTCGAGGAGGACGGTCACGACGCACATCGTGTTGGTCCCCGACATCCCCGGGTACTCGACCTGCTCCATGATCACGTAGCCGGCGTCGGCTGCCGGGTTGGTCGACGGCAGGATCAGGTTGCAGTTGGCCGCCGGGTAGCCCCGAGGCTCCCGGAGCATCCGCAGGCGCAGGTCGTCACCGTTGGCCTGGAGCCAGGTCATCTTGTCGAACATCGTCTCGCCGGGAACGTTTTCGACGCCGCCGACGATCACCCGGCCGGGCTCACCGGCGGCATGGGCATCGACCGCCTCGATGACCGGCCCGAGACGCAGTCGATCCGGGATGTCAGTCATCGGCGGCGCGGACGTGTCGTCCTCATCGGCCGCGCGCGGCGTCGGCCATCTCACGGGCGATGTCGCGGCGCGACTCCCGGTCCGCGATGTCGCGCCGCCGATCGTGGAGTTGCTTGCCGCGCGCCAGCGCGAGCTCGAGCTTGGCCCGGCCCTTGGGGCTGATGTACAGCCGGAGCGGCACGATCGTCTGGCCCTTGGCTTTCGTTCGGCCGATGAGCTCGTCGATCTCGGAGCGTCGGAGGAGGAGCTTGCGGATGCGCTTGGGCTCGTGGTTGTACCGGTTGCCGCCCTCAAAGGGGGCGATGTGGGCACCGATGAGCCACGCCTCGCCGCGTTCGATGCGCGCGTAGGCGTCGGACAGGTTGGCCTTGCCGGCGCGAATCGACTTGATCTCCGTGCCGGTCAGCACGATCCCCGCCTCGAACGTCTCGTCGATCGTGAATTCGTGGCGGGCTCTTCGGTTGAGGGCGACGGTTTCCTCGTCGCGCATCGGGCACTCCTTGGGAACGGGCTCCGGGTCAAGGCGCACGAACGCCGGCCCGATGCGGGCCGGCGTCCGGGTTGCTTACCCACCCACAGGGTGTCCGACTAGACGGCCATCTCCTGCGAGGTGGTGCAGCTACGATTGCTATCTATCACTGCACATCACCTCCTTTCGTTCCGCGAAACCGTACGCGATTCGCCATGGGAGCGCAAGAGCGTCAGACGGATTGGGCCGAAGGTATCGTTGCCGTGTGGGTTCGCGCGACGACCTGGTCTGGCGTTTCACCCTGGTAGCGGCCGGTCTGGCACTGCTTGCCGCGATCAACCGCGACCTGGCCCTCGGGTTGTACGCGGCTGTCGGGGCGGTCGTGTTCGCAGTGCTCGCCCTGGTGCTCCGTTGGACCCGACCCCGACGGCCGCCTGACTGACCGCCCCCGTTCCGGGACGGTCAGGCGGCAGCCCTTAGGCCAGGGCGGACGGCCGTCGCGTCGAGCAGCTCGAGGGCCTTGTCGAGCGTCGGGTCCTCGCCGGCCGGCAGCGTATCCGGGAGATCTACGACGACATCCGGCACGACGCCGACCTCGTGGATCCAGTGCTTCTGCGGCGTCAGCCAGCGGGCCACGGTGAGTCGGAACGCGCCGCCCTCGCCGGAGAGCTCCTGCCACTGCTGGACGGTGCCCTTGCCATACGACGTCTGGCCGACCAGCGTCGCGCGACCCGTCTCCTGGAGCGCGGCCGCGACGATCTCGCTGGCCGACGCAGTCCCGCCGTCGATCAGCGCGATGATCCGCAGGTCGGCACCGGTCGCCACGCCACCGGGCTGCGCATCGGTGGCGATCTGCTCGCCCGAAGCGTCCTGCTCCCAGAACAGCACGCCGGACCCGATGAACTGGCTGGCAATCGATCGCGCCGCGGTGACGTAGCCGCCGGGGTTGCCGCGCAGATCCAGGATCAGGCCCGTCCGGCCCTCGTCGACGTGCGCGGCGAACGCGTCCCTGAGCTGGTCGGCGGCGGCATCCGAGAAGCCGTCCAGCCTCACGTAGCCGATGGCGCCGTCGCCAAGCACCCGGCTCTCGATCTCCTCGGATTGGACGATGTCGCGGACGATCGCGACATCGAAGGGCGCCCCGCCGCCCCGGACGATCGTCAGGGTCACGGTCGAGCCCTTCGGGCCGCGGATCCGGTCGCGCGCCGTGTCGACGCTGAGGCCGTCGAACGACACGCCGTCTGCCTGATGCACCTCGTCGCCGGCGACCAGGCCGGCAAGCATCGCGGGCGAGCCGTCCACGGACCCGGTGATCACCAGCCGGCAATCCGGCCCAAGCGGGGCGCAGCCCTCCGAGCCATCACTGGCGTGCGTCGCGATTTCCGCCCCGATCCCCTCGAACTGGCCACTGATCCCCTGCAGGCTCTCGCGGTACTCCTCCGAGGTCATGTAGGCCGAGAACGGGTCGCCGAGCGCCTCGATCATGCCCCGGATCGCGCCCTGGATCAGCGCCTCCTGATCGACGTCGCCGCCGGCGTACCGATCGTTGATCGTGTCGTACGTATCCCAGAACGGCACGAACGCGTTCTCCTGGAACGCGGGTGTGCCCGGCTGAACCGCGGACTGGCGACCCATGGAGTAGCCGGACATGAACAGGGCCGAACCGCCCAGGATGACGACGACCGCGATCGAGAGCGGAAGGGCCTTCATCCGACGGCTCACCTGGACCGCCGGTGGGGTGGTCGGGGGCAGGGGCAGGTCGAGACCCAGGACTGGCTCGGGATCTGCGGTTGTCATGGCGTCTGGACCTGGTCGACCTGTGGCGTGTCGGTTGCCGTGACGGTTCGGCGGAGCTCGGTGACGGGCGAGCGCCGACAAGGGTACACGGAACGTCTTCGAATGCGATCCCGGGGTGGTGCGTGGACGCACCACCCAGTCAGCGGATGAGGTACGTCCTCACGGAAACCCAGGATCCGAGCACACCGAGCCCGATGCCCGCTCCCAGCACCAGGACGAGGAGGTCTCGCGTGAGCGTGCCGAACTGGAGTGGCAGGACCCGGAAGAAGTCGACCATGAACCCGCTGATCGGCTCGGCCACCGCCACGAGGACGCCGAGCGCGAGCAGCGCCCCGAGCAACCCCACGAACGCCCCTTCGAACACGAACGGCCAGCGGATGAACGCATCCGAGGCGCCGACGAGACGCATGATCTCGATCTCCTCGGCGCGGGCCACGACCGCGAGGCGGATCGTGTTGACGATGATGAACAGGACGATGATCCCGACCACGACCAGCACCACTGTGCCCGCCGTCCGGAGGATGTTCGTGACGGTCAGCACGCGCTGGACCAGGTCCTCGATGTTGATCACGTTGCGGATGTTCGAATCGGCGCGCAGGGCGTCACCGACCGCCCGGACGTTGGTCGGATCGACGAGCTTGATCTCGAGGCTGGCGTAGAGCGGGTTGGAGTCGAGGTACCGAGTGAGGTCCTCCCGACCCTGCGCGGTCATCGAGTCACGGAACCGCTCCAGCGCGTCCTCGCGCGTCACGTAGGCGACCGACGCCACCTCGGGCATCTGTTCGAGGCGGGTCTGGAGCGCCTCGATCTGGCTCGGCTGGGCGTTCGAGTGGAGGTACCCGACGACCTCGACCTTCTGCTCGGTGAACTCGAGGCCGGCCAGGAGACCCGTCTGGATGATCCAGAACCCGGCCAGGAGAAGGAGCATCAGGACCATCGTGGCGGTCGCCGCGAGGCTCATCAGCGCGTTCCGCCAGAAGCCCTGCCAGGCCCGGCTCAGGCTGAAGAGGATGAACGAGAACAACGCTCAGTCCTCGCGGTGGTACGCGCCACCGACCTCGTCACGGATGACGCGGCCTTCCTCGAGCGCCACGACCCGCCGGCGAAGCGCGGTCACGACCTCGGCGTTGTGGGTGGCCATCATCACCGTGACCCCCAGCTCGTTGATCCGCAGGAGGAGCTGGAGGATCTCCCAGCTGATCAGGGGGTCCAGGTTGCCGGTCGGTTCGTCCGCGATGATCAGGCGCGGGTCGTGGACGAGCGCGCGAGCGATGGCGGTTCGTTGCTGCTCGCCACCCGAGAGCTGCGACGGGACCTGTTGCGCCTGCGCGGTCAGCCCGACCAGTGCCAGCACCCGATCCACCGCCGGTGCGATCTTGCGCCGATGCGTTCCCGTGACCTCGAGTGCGAACGCCACGTTCTCCCAGACCGTCTTCGATGGCAGCAGCTTGAAGTCCTGGAAGATGATCCCGATCTTCCGGCGTATCCGCGGGACCTCGCGTCGCGAGATGCGTGCGAGGTCCTGCCCATCGAGGACCACCTCGCCCCGGGTCGCCACCTCGTCGCGGATCAGCAGCTTGATCAAGGTCGACTTGCCGGCCCCCGACGGGCCCACGAGGAACACGAAATCCGCTTCCGGGATGACCAGGTCGACGTCACGCAGCGCGAGCTTCCCATTGGGGTAGCGCATCGTCACGTCGTGCAGGACGAGCACCGCGCGATCCGGCGATCCCTGGTCCCCGTGGCGGCCGAGGACGCGATCGCGAATTGAGCGGGTCGTGGTCGGTGGTGTGGCTGTGATCAAGGTCGGCTCCGCGGTCAAGGCCTGGACATCCGTTCGCCGCGCGGCGGCTCCGGGGTCTCCGTCCGCGGGCACAGCGAGGAGATCACGCAGGGAGGCTACCACCGGGTTCGATCGAGCGGCAAACACTCCTGGGGCCGGCCGCCCCGGATTCTCGGTTCATGCGCACGATGTGCGCCGCCGTTTGTCAGAGCAGCCCCGGGCTGATCGGGAGGTAGCGGGCGAAGTCGGCGAACGGCCGATCCCAGCAGACGAGGACGGGAAAGCGATCGAGGCGAAAGCCGGCGCCCAGTGCGGCCACGACCGCCCGATCGGCCGCGCCGCCGATCCAGGTGGCGAAGGCGCCTCGCGGCACGACCGCCGAGGTGAGGTGACCGAGGATCGGCGCAAGCAGGGCCTCGTCCCGCACGGCCACCGGCCCGAGGCGACCGCTCTCTCCTGCGTATCCGTAGCCCAGTGGCGTGCCGTCGGGACCGTGATAGAGCCAGCCGGACCGGTTCTCCGATCGCAGGAACCGATGATCCTCGGGATGGCTGGCGCCGAGCAGCTCGCGGTCCAGCGCGTCGATGGCGTCCACCAGCTTGCGGTGGCCCGGACCGTCCGGGGGACCGGCCGCGATCGTGTCGAAGGCAACCGGCACGACACCCGACGGCAGCGACCCGAACGCCTCGGGCCGCTCGGGCAACCCCGACAGGTCGAGCAAGGGCATCCTCGGGACGATGCCGTAGGTGGCGTACAGGGCGTTCGAGATCGGCTGTGCGCTGTCGGTGGCGGTGGCTCGGGCGACGCCCGGGTCAGTCGGCAGCACCCTGCCGAGCAGCTCGCGACCGACGCCGCGGCCCTGGTGCTCGGGCAGCACGAACAGCATCGAGAGATACCAGACCCGCTCCCGCGACACCGCGGAAGCAAAGGCGACGACGCGATCGCCGACCGAGCCGCTTGTGCCGTCGCGCTCGGTGGCGACGACGAACCGTTCCGGGTCGGTCGACTGGAGGTGCGTGAACAGCCGGACGATCGGGTTCAGCTCGGGCGGGATCTCGGCCTGGGCGAGGCGGACGATGTAGTCGTTGATCGACGTCCGCCAGATCCCGGCGCAGGTCTCGATCTCGTCGGCCCGGACGGGTCGATAGGTCAATTCGCCGGCGTGCGCTGCCGTCCCCGCGGGGACGCTCACGACGCGACGGCCTCGTCGCCGAGCGCCCGCTCCAGCTCGGCCTGCATGAACCCGTCCAGGTCGCCGTCGAGCACGGACGAGGTGTTGCCGGTCTCGTGCCCGGTCCGCAGGTCCTTGACCATCTGGTACGGGTGCAGGACGTAGCTCCGGATCTGGTTCCCCCAGCCCGCCTCGACGTGCTCGCCCTTCAGCTTTCGGACCTCCGCCTCCTTCTCCTCAAGTGCCTGTTCCAGGAGGCGGGCCTTGAGCACCTTGATCGCCATCTCCTTGTTCTGGGTCTGCGATCGCTCGTTCTGGCTCTGGGCGACGATCCCGGTCGGGAGGTGGGTCAAGCGGACCGCCGAGTCGGTCTTGTTGACGTGCTGGCCGCCGGCACCCTGCGAGCGGAACGTGTCGACGCGGATCTGGTCCCAATCGAGCTCGATCTCGACGTCCTCATCCGCCTCCGGGAGCACCTCGACGAGCGCAAAGGTCGTCTGCCGTCGGTTCTGCGAGTCGAACGGGCTGATCCTGACGAGCCGGTGAACGCCACGTTCGGCGCGCAGCCAGCCATAGGCCCGCCGGCCGTTGACCGCGACGGTGACGCTCTTGAGACCGGCCTGCTCGCCCTCCTGCTGGTCGAGGATCTCGGTCGGGAAGCGGTGCCGTTCGGACCAGCGCAGGTACATTCGCAGCAGCATCTCGGTCCAGTCGGTCGCCTCGGTCCCGCCCGCGCCGGCGCTGATCGACAGGAGCGCGGGGCGATCGTCGTACTCGCCGGAGAACAGCAAGGCCGTTCGTTCGCGGGTGTAGTCGGTCTCGAGCGACGCGGCGTCCCGATCGAGCTCGGCTTCCAGCTCGGCGTCGGGGGCCTCTGAGAGCAGTTCGACCGCGGCGAGCAGGTCGTCGGCCCGGGTGCCGAGGTCGCCCCACGTCGTCAGGTCTCCGCGGAGTCCGTCCGCCTCGCGCATGACCTTCTGGGCGGCACGGCTGTCCTCCCAGAACCCGGTTGCCTGGGTCAGTGCCTCCAGCTCGGCGACGCGAGCGGCCTTGGTCTCGAGGTCAAAGATGCCCCGAGGTCGACCGGATCCGTTCGGCCAGGTCGCGGATGGTGGACGCGTCCACCTAGTTCCGGACCCGCAGATCCTGGAGCAGGATTGGCCGCAGCTCGATGAGTCGCAGGGCCGTCTTGCTTCGGGCGACGACGGGGTTCACGCAGGGACAGTAGCCGTTGTGGGGACAGACGCCGCAGTTGCCGTCGCAATCAAGGGCCGCGGCATAACTGCAGCTCCGACAGTCACGCTCACAGGCGATGAGATCGACGAACGATGCTTCCTCGGCCTGCTTCACGGACTCCCTCTCTCTGTGCGGGGCAGGGTGAACGGGGCTTGGGCGCTGTGACTGGCCGGGGGCTCGGGCGGCCCAGAACGGCGGGTTTTGGCACAGTATACGAGTCCAACCCCCCAACGCCAAGAGGGTAATCTCGGCGCGCGGGCGCCCAAGGCGTGCGTTGCCGTCTGCGGTCCTCGCTCACGCACTCTGCAGTGCGCTCGCTCCGGTCCTCCTTCGGCGCCTTCGCCTTGGACGCCCACTGGCGCCGCGGGACCTGAGGCGGAAGAATTACGTTGGCGCGCCGGTCAGGAAGTAGTAGGCGAGGGCGCCGAGCTCGTGGACGGTGGCGTCGATCTGGCCGGCGAGGTCGTGTTCGATCGGGCTCGTGCGGGTCGGGGAGCCCCAGCCGACGATCCCGACGTCCGAGGCCATCCGCAGGACCCGCAGCATGTGCGGCCGGTCCGAGACGAACACGGCGCTGTGGGCGTCGTTGGCGGCCAGCAACCCCGAAACCGCCCGGACGGATTCGAGCGTCGTCCGGCTCTGGTCCTCGACCAGGATGTCCTCGGGCGGGACGCCGAGGGCGACAGCGAAGGCGCGGCCGGCGTCCGCTTCGGTGGTTCGGTCGCCTTCGGCCTTGCCCCCGGTGACCACGAGGCGCGGCGCGACCCCGGCGAAGTAGAGGGCCACGGCGTGGTCGAGGCGCGCCGCAAAGACCGGGGAGGGGCGGCCGTCATACTGCGCCGCGCCCATCACGACGATGGCGTCCGCCGGGCGTTCCTCGTCACTCTGGCCCTGCGACCAGATCCGGTACGTCGCGTATCCACCCACCAGGACGATGCCGAGGCAGGCCGCCCCGGCAAGCCTGATCAGATCGCGCCGCACGGGCCTGTCAGCGCCCGTGGCACTTCTTGTACTTCACTCCCGAACCGCACCAGCACGGATCGTTGCGCCCGATCCGGGCGCCGGTCGGCGTGTACCCGGGCCTCGCTCCGCCGGCTGCCTGGCCGCCGGCCGGTCCGCCGGCCGGGCCGGAGAGCACCGTGTCGCCGAGCGACTCCCGCATGGGCTTCGCCATCGGCCCCGCCGCCGATCCCCCACTGAGGACCGTGGAGCTGCCGCCGCCCGCGGCTACCGCGACGGGAGCGCCGCCGCTCGTGGCGGACGTGGTGGTGCCCGGCGCCACGCCCCGGGCGAGCGAGGCGGCACCGCGAGCGAGCGCGGCGCCAACGGCCGGGTCTGCGCCATTCCCCGACGGGCCCGGTCCACGGGTGACGGTTACCCGGAAGATCGAGGCCGCTACGCCGTGGCGGATGAGCCCGCGGAGCTCTTCGTACAGCCTGAACGCCTCACGCCGGAACTCGTTGAGCGGATCCTGCTGCGCATACCCGCGCAGCCCGATCCCGCGCCGCATGTCGTCGACCTCGGTGAGGTGCTCCACCCAGAGCGAATCGATCGTTCGGATCAGCACCAGTCGCTCGACCATGGACCAGTCGTCCTCGCCGACCTCGGCAATGCGGGCCTCGAGCCGGTCGTCCGTGAGCTTGCGCACCTGCTCGGCGATCGCCTCGCGGCTGCCAGCTTCCCAAAGCTCATCCGCGGTCGTGCCGGCACCGGTGATCCCCATCGCCACGAGGGCGTGCGACAGGCCTTCGAGGTTCCAGTCGTCCGGGGCGTCGCCGACCAGGTGGGAGTCAATGAGCGACTCCACCTCGTCGTCGAGGAACGCCTGCACGGTCTCGGTCAGATCCTCGTTGTGGAGGACCTTGTCGCGCTCCGCGTAGATCGTTTCCCGCTGCTTGTTGATGACGTCGTCGAATTCGACCACCCGCTTGCGCATGTCGAAGTTGAAGCCTTCGACGCGGCTCTGGGCCGACTCGATTGTCCGCGACACCAGGCGCGACTCGATCGCCACGTCGTCTTCCAGGCCAAGACGCTCCATCAGGCCGGTGACGCGCTCGCTCGCAAAGCGCTTCATGAGGTCGTCCTCGAGGGACAGGTAGAAGCGCGACGAACCGGGGTCGCCCTGGCGACCGGCGCGGCCACGGAGCTGGTTGTCGATCCGGCGGGAGTCGTGGCGTTCCGTGCCGATGATGTGGAGCCCGCCCACGCTCACGACCCGCTCGTGATCCTCCTCCGTGACGATCCTGGCCTCGGCGAGGGCGGCCGCGTAGGTGTCCTTGTCGACCTCGGCGGGGTTCAGGCCACGCTTGTGGAGGTTCTCCGACGCGAGCCCGGCCGGGTTGCCACCGAGCAGGATGTCCGTCCCGCGGCCGGCCATGTTGGTGGCGATCGTTACGGCCCCGGTTCGCCCAGCCTGGGCGACGATGCCGGACTCCTTCTCGTGGAACTTGGCGTTGAGCACCTCGTGCTTGATGCCCTGGCGCTTGAGCATCGTGGAGAGCATCTCGGACTTCTCGACGGTGATCGTGCCGACGAGGACCGGCCGGCCGGCCTCCTGCATCTCGACGATCTCGTCGATCAGCGCGTTGAACTTGGCCTTCTCGTCGCGGAAGACGAGGTCGGCGTCATCCTCGCGGATCATCTCGCGGTGGGTCGGCACCGCGACGACCTCGAGCTGGTAGATCTTGTGGAACTCCTCCGCCTCGGTCATCGCCGTGCCGGTCATGCCGGACAGCTTGTCGTAGAGCCGGAAGTAGTTCTGGAACGTGATCGTGGCCATCGTCACGCTCTCGCGCTGGACGCGCAGGCCCTCCTTGGCCTCGACCGCCTGGTGGAGCCCCTCGCTCCAGCGCCGGCCGGGCATCTGGCGACCGGTGAACTCATCGACGATCACGATCTCGCCGTCCTTGACGATGTAGTCGCGGTCGCGCTTGTACAGGGCATGGGCGCGGAGCGCCTGCTCGAAGTGCCGGGCGAGCCGCGGATCGGCGTCGTACATGTTCTCGACGCCCAGCCAGCCCTCCATCTTGGAGATGCCTTCCTCGGTCGACGAGACGGCCTTGTCCTTGAGGTCGATGGCGTAATCGCCACCTTCCTCCTCGCCTTCCGGTCGCTCCTTGAGCCGTGGCACCAGACGGGCGAAGGTGAAGTAGAGGTCCGCCGACTCCTCGGCCTGGCCGCTGATGATCAAGGGCGTCCGCGCTTCGTCGATGAGGATGTTGTCCACCTCGTCGACGATCGCGAAGCTGCGCTGGCGCTGGACGCGTTGGTTGAGCTCCAGGACCATGTTGTCGCGCAGGTAGTCGAACCCGAATTCGTTGTTGGTGCCGTACGTCACGTCGGCGGCATACGCCTCGGCGCGCTGGACCGGGCGCAGGTTGACCAGTCGCTCGTCGCTGGTCGGATAGCCGGGCTCGAACACGTACGAGGAATCGTGGGTGATCATCCCGACGCTGACGCCCAGGAAGTGGTAGATCGGGCCCATCCACTGCGGGTCGCGGCGGGCGAGGTAGTCGTTGACCGTGACGACGTGGACCCCGCGGCCGCCAAGCGAGTTCAGGACGGCGGCGAGCGGGGCGACCAGCGTCTTGCCCTCGCCGGTCCGCATCTCCGCGATCTTTCCCTGGTGGAGCACCGCGCCGCCGATCAGCTGCACGTCGAAATGGCGCATCCCGAGGGTTCGCTTCATGGCTTCGCGAGTCATCGCGAAGACCTCGGGCAGGGCTTCGTCGAGGGCACGCTGGAGACGCGCGTTCTCGCGCCGGCGCCGCTCCCTGCGGAGCTCGCGACGGCGTTCTAGATCGGGGTGGTGGAGCTCGTCCTCGGACGGTTCGTCGGGCTCTGCGGCCTCGAGCGCCTCGGCTCGCAGCTCGGCGAAGGCGGCGCGGATGTCAGCCTCCGACATGGCCTCGAATTCGGCTTCGAGGGCGTTGGTCGCCTCGACCAGCGGCTGGATCCGTTTGACCTCTCGGTCGTTTGAGTCGACGAACTTGCTCAGAAAACGCATAGCCGGTGAAGTATAGGGCGACTCACGTTGGACCCCGATCGAGCGGGCCTTGCGGCGGCGCGGTGCCGTCCGCGAAGATGGCTCGATGAGTGACGCCGAACGTGCGACGCGACAGCTCCTGGTCGAGCTCCTTGGCGTCTTCTACACGAAGGGCTGGGTATCGGGCACCGGCGGTGGGATCTGCGGGCCGGCCGATGGCGGCGGCCTGCTGCTGGCGCCGACCGGCGTGCACAAGGAGCGCGTCCGGACCGATGACTTCTTCACGGTGGATCCAGCCGATGGCCGGGTCCGGAGCACGCCGTCCGATCCCGACCTGCGACCGAGCGAGTGCAACCAGATCTTCTGCCTCGCGGCACGCGAGCGCGGCGCACGAAGCGTCGTGCATTCGCACGCCCTGTCGGCCGTCCTCGCCGGCGACCTCGTGGCCGGGACCGATGCCGACCACGTTGCGATCCGCGACCTGGAGATGCTCAAGGGCATCCGCGGCGTGGCCAATCGCGACGTCCACCTCGTGCCGGTGATCCGGAACACGCCACGCGAAGGCGAGCTGGTGGAGCAGCTCACGACAGCGCTCGCCGATCCCCGGTTTGCCGGGGCGTTTGCCGTGGTGGTCGCCGATCACGGCGCGTACATCTGGGGCGACGACGTCTGGGAGGCCAAACGCCACACCGAGGTCTACCACTTCCTGTTCGAGGCCGCGGTCGCGCGGCGCGATCGCCAGAAGGAGGATCACCGTTGAGTCATCACGACAAGCCAGCATCCGGCGCCGAGGGTCCGGACCTGTCCCATCTGACCAGGATCGACGTGGTCGATGTCGCGGCGGCGGTCGATGCGGACAAGCTGACCGACGCGGACGTCTTCAAGCGGACCTACCTCGGCCACGGATCGCAGTCCAGCGTGTTCGTGTTCCAGGGTCACCCGGGCGCGTTCCGGACGCACATCCACGAGACCCACGACGAGATCGGGTATGTGCTGGCCGGAACCGGGTCCGTGACCGTCGGTGGGGTGACCCGGCCGGTCAAGAAGGGCGACGTCTGGGTGATCCCGGCCAACACGCCGCACGGCGGTCAGTTCGAGGACGCGCCCCAGGTCCTGTTCATCTCGTCACCGATCGACGATCCCGACAACCAGGACCGGGTCTGGCTCGACTAGCCCCAGAACCCCGTTCCGTATCCCAGCAACAGGATCACGAAGGTCGCGAACCCGAGTCCAAGCCAGAACAGGACCGACATCAATGTCGACGTCGGGTTCATCTCCGGGTTCTTGAGGTCCGGCAGCCGGTTTCGGGAGAGCGAGCTGCCCCAGCGCGGCGACTGCAACTGGCCGCGCCAGTTCGGGTCCGGCGCCGGCTCCGGTTCGAGGCCGCCCTGGCCGTCGGGCCGGTGAAGCTTGAGCGTCATCGGTTGGCCAGCGGCGACGAGGCCGCGAGGGCGCCCAGTGGAGGCTCCGAATCGCCCGCCTCCTCGTCGTCGCGACGCGTGTCGATCGTGCCTTCGGCGCCGTCCTCCCAGAGGAGCATCTCCTGGGTCAGCGAGACCTCGCTGGAGAACAGGGCGCCCACTGATTCGCCGCGATGGATCCGCTTGATCGCCTCGCCGATGAGTGGCGCGACGGACAACGTCGTGATCTTGGGGAGGCGCTTGCGCTCCGGCAGCGGGACGGAGTCGGTGAGGACGACCTCGCGAAGGCTGGACGCGGCAAGCCGGTCCACGGCCGGGTCGCTCAGGACCCCGTGGGTGGCGCACGCGTAGATCTCGGTCACGCCTTCGCGCTCCAGGGCCCGGACGATCTCCACGAGCGTGCCCGCGGTGTCGATCTCGTCGTCGACGATGATCGCGCGCTTGCCGCGGACGTCGCCGATGACGTTCATCAGCTCGGCCCGGTCTAGGTTGCCTACGCGTCGCTTCTCGATGATCGCGAGGGGTGCGTCGAGGAACTCGGCGAACGTTCGGGCGCGCTTGGCGAAGCCGAGGTCGGTCACCACGACCGGGTCCTCGATGTGCTTGTGGCGCCAGTAGTTCGAGAGCATGTGGACGGCGGTCAGCTCGTCCACCGGGATGTTGAAGAACCCCTGGATCTGGCCCTGGTGGAGGTCCATCGTGAGCACGCGGTCGGCGCCGGCGACGGTGATCATGTCCGCGATCAGGCGGGCGGTGATCGGGACGCGCGGCTGGTCCTTCTTGTCGGACCGGCCATAGGCGTAGAACGGGATGACCGCGGTAATCCGGCCGGCGCTGGCTCGCTTGAACGCGTCGATCAGGATCAACAGCTCCATGATCGACTGGTTGACCGGGTGGCTCGTCGGCTGGACGAGGAAGACGTCCTTCTCGCGGACGTTCTCGAGGATCTTGACGAAGATGTTCTCGTTCGCGAACTGGAACACCTCGGCCCGACCCGGCTCGACGCCAAGGTAGCGACAGATCTTGCGGGCGAGGCCCGGGTTCGAGTTGCCGTGGTAGATCTCGAACTGGTCCGCGTACAAGCGTGCCGCCTCCCGTCCGCCGAACGCCGAATTGGCCGTCATCCGCCACCCTGGGGTCCGGCCGGTCCCGCACCGTCCGTTCCTGGGGCGCCATCGTCGCCCATGCCGTCCTGCTCCGCAAGTCCCGCGCGGAAGGCCGCGATGGCGACGACGCGGTCGCCTTCAGCGAGCCGCATCACGATGACGCCGCGCGCGGCAGACGAGTAGCGGTTGATCGTGTTCGTCTCGGTGCGGATCACCTGGCCGCCCGCGCTGATCAGCATCAGCTCCTCGTCCTCGTCGGTGACCTGCTGCACGGCGGCGACGTCGCCGGTCTTGCGACCCTCGAGGGCGATCAGGCCGACGCCCTGGCCGCCGCGGTGCTTGCGACGGAATTCCGTGAGCGGCACACGCTTGCCGTAGCCGGTCTCGGACAGGACGAGCAGGTCGCTCTCGGGCTGGACGACGCTCATGCCGACGACCGAATCACCCAGGCGTGCGAGGCGGATCCCGATGACCCCCGCGGCGTCGCGGCCCATCGCCCGGACCTCGGACTCCGAGAACCTGGCCAGCTTGCCCTTGGCGGTCGCGATGATCACGTCATCCGAGCCGGTCGAGACGTCGACCCAGGCGAGCTCGTCATCCGCGTCGATCGTGATCGCCCGGATGCCGGTCGAGCGAACGCGCTCGAACTGCTCGAGCGGCGTCTTCTTGATGATCCCCTTGCGGGTCGCGAGGACGAGGTACGAGCCGGCCTTGAAGTCCGGCAGCGTGATCGTGGCCATCGGGACCTCGCCCGAGTCGACCTGGACGCCCGGCAGGTTGATGATCGCCATCCCCTTCGCCTGGCGGCTCGCATCCGGGATGGCGTGGACCTTGGCGCTGAACACGCGTCCCCGGTTCGTGAAGAACAGCGCCCAGTGGTGCGTGTTGGCCACGAGGAGATGCTCGACGGCGTCCTCCTCGCGGGTGACGTGGCCGATGATCCCCTTGCCGCCCCGGTGTTGCCGCCGGTAGGTCGCCACGGGCTGCCGCTTGATGTAGCCGCGGCCGGAGATCGTGACCACGACGTCCTCGTCGGCGATGAGGTCCTCGTCCGTCATCTCGCGGCTGGCGTCGTCCGCGACGCGGGTCCGGCGCTCGCCGGCGTACTTCTTCTTGAGCTCGGCCAGCTCGTCCTTGATGATCCCGCTGACGCGGGCCGGGTTGGCGAGGATGTCTTCGAGCTCCGCGATCAACTGGATGATCGCCAGGTACTCGTCCTCGATCTTCTTGCGCTCGAGGGCGGCGAGGCGGGCCAGCCGCATGTCGAGGATGGCCTGGGCCTGGAGCTCGGACAGGTCGAACCGGCTCATCAGGTTCGACCGGGCGAGGTCAACGTCGGCGGAGTCGCGGATCGTCTTGATGACCGCGTCGAGGTTGTCGAGGGCGATCTTGAGCCCTTCGAGGATGTGCGCCCGGGCGCGCGCCTTGCCGAGATCGAACTCGGTCCGGCGCCGGATGATCTCGCGGCGGTGCTCGAGCCAGTGGACGAGGACGCTGCGGAGCGGGAGTGTCTGTGGCTGGCCGTCGACGAGCGCCAGCATGTTCATGTTGAACGCGAGCTGCATCGGCGTGTGCTTGAACAGGTTGTTCAGCACCTTGTGCGGGTTGGCGTCGCGCTTGAGCTCGATGTAGATGCGCATCCCGTCGCGATCTGACTCGTCGCGCAGGTCGCCGATCCCGTCGATCCGCTTGTCCTTCACCAGCTCGGCGATCTTCTCGAGCAGGCTGGCCTTGTTCACCTGGTACGGCAGCTCGGTGACGATGATCGCAATCCGGTCGCCCTTGACGTCCTCGAACGCAACCTGGGCGCGCATGACCACCCGGCCTCGGCCGTGGGCGTACATCAGCCGGATGGCGTCGACCGTCTCCCACTCCCCGCTCAGCAGGTTGCGCTGCTTCTCGTAACGGAAGATCGTCCCCCCAGTCGGGAAGTCCGGCCCGGTGACGTACTTGCACAGGTCATCGGAGGTCAGCTCGGGGTCGTCGACCAGCGCGATCGTCGCGTCGGCGATCTCGCCGAGGTGATGCGGCGGGATATTGGTCGCCATGCCGACCGCGATGCCGGAGCTCCCGTTGACGAGCAGGTTCGGGATCTTCGACGGGAGGACGGACGGCTGCTTCTGCGTCCCGTCGTAGTTGTCGACGAAGTCGACGGTCTCCTTGTCGATGTCGGCGAGCATCTCGCCGGCGATCGCCGTGAGCCGCGCCTCCGTGTAACGCATCGCGGCCGCGCCGTCGCCGTCGACCGAGCCGAAGTTGCCCTGGCCATCGACGAGCGGGTAGCGCATCGAGAAGTCCTGCGCGAGACGCACCAGCGCGTCGTACAGGGCCACGTCGCCGTGGGGGTGGTACTTGCCCATCACCTCGCCGACGATCGCGGCGCATTTGCGGAACGAGCTCGTGGCCGACAGGCCCATCTCGCCCATCGCAAAAAGGATCCGGCGGTGGACCGGCTTGAGACCGTCGCGGACGTCGGGCAGGGCACGCGACACGATCACGCTCATCGCGTAGTCGAGGTAGCTGACCCGCATCTCGTCCTCGATGCGGATCATCCGGGTATTGCCCTGGTCGTCAGTCACGGTCGGTCACTCCTGGTCGGATCAGGCCAGCGGCGGTTCTGGGTAGACGGTCGGGTCCGGCAGCTCGCCGAACCGGGCCGAGGTGTCGGCCGCGGTCGACGTTGACTCGGCGCCGGGACGCTTGCGGATCCCGGCGAGGCGCTCGCGAAGGTCGCCGGCGACGGCAGGGTCCAGCTTGGACAGCGAATCGCGGACGACCCAGGCACGATGGCCATCGGCCGTGGTCGCGGCGAGCTCGGTCTGTGCCCGGAGTGCTTCCGTCGTGGCCTCCGAGTCGAGCGGAGCCAGCGATCGATACGCCCACGACAACGCCTTCTGGACGTCGGGCTCCGCGTCGCCCATGAGCTGATCGAGGAGGCCGAGTGCGCGCGCCGGGAAGGTCCGGGTCCCGACCGGTTCGCCGTCCCCCGTGGGTCATTGTCGCGATCGTCGAGCCGACAAGCCGCCGCTCCCAACGCGACGGGCTGTACACGAGCTGTTCGAGCTCGGCCCAGCGATAGGCCTCCCGTGCAACGCCTCGGCCATAGGGGTGCGCCAGCGAGTCGACCGTGATCCAGTCGTCGGCTTCGCGAGCCGCGCGCCTGAGCAGCTGCCACGTGCGCTCGGTCTCGGCGTCGAGGGTCCGGTCGAGCAGCCCGAACGCGAACCAGCGATTCTCGAGCTCCGTTTCGTGAAACAGGCGATCGGCAATGAACAGCAGCGGCGTCGGTCGTTCCTTGCGCGTGACCGCTCGAAATCCGCGTTCCACGGCCGCGAGGAGGGGCCACCGGACCCCGTGAACGGCGCCGAGCCCGGGCGCCACCCGATGCTGCCCCTCGAGGTACTCGGGATCGGCCAGCGCAGCCCAACCACGCTGGAGAGCGGCTGCGAAGCCGTCCGGATCGTTCGTGAACTCCGCCAGCGATCGCCCGATGGCCTCGGCACGCTCGCGCCGTTCGGCGACGAACGCGACGGCTCGCTCCGTCGTCGGACTGGTCGCGGGCGCTGTGGCGGTGGCTGGGGTCACGGGCGCCCGCCCGCGACGGCGCCGTCGAGCCGCCGGAACCCGTATCGCTCCTGGATCGCCAGCTTTCGGGCGTCGTCGGCAGCGACATAAACCCCGGTGGCGGCGGCCAGCTCCGTGCCGGACCCCACGTCGACGATCCGTGCCGCGGTATCGACGATGCGCCGCCTCGCCTTCGTGATCCAGCCCTCGGCGCGGATCGGCGCCTGGATCGGCACAGGGCGGCGGAACTCGACCGCCAGCCGTGCGGTGACGCCCCAGTTGTCGCTCTCGACGAGGGACCAGGCCATCACCTCGTCGAGGATGGTCGTCGTGATTCCCCCGTGGGCGATCCCTTCCCAACCCTCGAACCGCCGGTCGAGCTCGAGCTCGGTCCAGCAGCGCTGCGGCTCGAGATGCAAGACGAGGCCCAGGCCGTGCGTGTTCAGGGTTCCGCAGGCGAAGCAGTTGTGCTCGGCAAACTCGAATGCGATGCGATCGCTCGCGATGGCCGGCTGCGAAGGTCGCGCGACCTCAGATGTCAAGGTTCTGAACCTTCCGGGCCTCGGCCTTGATGAAGTCCTTGCGTGGTCCCACCTTCTCGCCCATGAGCATCGTGAAGATGTCATCGGCCGCAGCCGCGTTCTCGCTGTCGACCTGGAGGAGGGTCCGGGTCTCCGGGTTCATCGTCGTCTCCCAGAGCTGATCGGCGTTCATCTCGCCGAGGCCCTTGAACCGCTGCACGGACAGGTTCTTGACGTTGAACTCCTTGATGATCCGGTCGCGTTCGTTCTCGGTCTGGGCATAGCGGGTCACCTTGCCCGTGCTGATCCGGTATAGCGGCGGCTGGGCGATGTACAGGTACCCAGCCTCTATCACAGAGGGCATGTGGCGATAGAAGAACGTGAGGAGCAGGGTCCGGATGTGGGCGCCGTCGACGTCGGCATCGCTCATCAGGATGATCCGGTGGTAGCGGATCTTGGCCAGGTCGAACCCTTCGCCGATGCCGCCACCCAGGGCGATAATCAGCGGCCGGATCTTTTCGCTGGACAGGACCTTGTCGAGACGCGCCTTCTCGACGTTGAGCATCTTGCCGAACATCGGCAGGATCGCCTGGAAACGCCGGTCACGACCGGCCTTGGCCGAGCCACCCGCCGAGTCGCCCTCGACGAGGTAGATCTCGCTGCGGGCAGGGTCCCTCTCCTGGCAGTCGGCGAGCTTGCCCGGCAGCGACATGCCTTCGAGTGCGCCCTTGCGCAGCACGAGGTCGCGTGCCTTGCGAGCCGCCTCGCGAGCCCGCGCCGCGGTGAGGCATTTCTCGATGATCCGCCGACCGTCGGCCGGGTTCTCGTCCAGGTACTGGCCCAGACTGTCCGAGACGGCGGCCTGGACCTGGCCCTTGACCTCGGCGTTGCCGAGCTTCGCCTTGGTCTGCCCCTCGAACTGGGGATCCGTCAGCTTGACGCTGATCACCGCCGTTAGGCCCTCGCGGACGTCGTCACCAGACAGGTTCGTATCGCTGTCCTTGAGCACGGCCGCGCGGCGGGCCCAGTCGTTGAGAGAGCTCGTCAACGCGGCACGGAAGCCCGTGACGTGGCTCCCGCCGTCTACGGTGTTGATGTTGTTGGCGAACGCGAGCACGTTCTCCGTGTAGGCGTCGTTGTACTGCAGCGCGACCTCGACCGCTGTTGCACCCTCCCGGCGTTCGACATAGATCGGGCGCGAGTGGAGGACCTCCTTGTTCCGGTTGAGATGCCGGACGAAGGACTGCAGGCCCCCCTCGAAGTAGAACGACCGCTCGCGGTCCTTGCGCTCGTCGATCAGCGTGATCCACACGCCCTTGGTCAGGTAGGCCGACTCCCGCAGGCGCTGGCTGATCAGCTCGAACGAGTACTCCGTCGTCTCGAACATCTCGGCGTCGGCCTGGAACCAGGTTGTCGTGCCACGCCGGCTCCCCTGCGGGCCGAGCTTCTTCACCGACGCCTTTGGCTTCCCGCGCTCGTATTCCTGGGTCCAGATGTGACCATCTCGTGCGGATTCGACCCGCATCCACGAGGACAGGGCGTTCACCACGCTCACGCCGACCCCGTGGAGGCCGCCGGAGACCTTGTAGCCGCCACCACCGAACTTGCCGCCGGCGTGGAGCACCGTGTGGACGACTTCGAGCGCGTCCTTGCCCGTCGAATGCTTGCCGACGGGGATGCCGCGGCCGTCGTCCTCGACGATCACGACCCCATCGGCCTTGATGGTCACCTTGATGACCTTGGCCTGACCGGCCATCGCCTCGTCGATCGAGTTGTCGACCACTTCCCAGACGAGGTGATGCAGGCCCCGTTCGTCGGTCGACCCGATGTACATGCCCGGTCGCCGCCGGACGGCTTCGAGGCCTTCGAGGACCTGGATGCTCGCGGCGGTGTAGTCCGATGCCCCCGATCGCGCTCGCTTGCCACGACCCCCAGCCCCGGGCGATGGGGTCGTGCCACGACCGCCAGCTTCGGGTGGCGTCGTGCCGCGACCCCCAGCGTTGGATGGCGTGGTCGAACGGATGGCGTCTTCGGTCACGCGGTTCCTCCGGTCAGGCGTTCGTACAGGCGCTCCAGGTCTTCGTCGCTGTAGTACTCGATCACGATGCGGCCGCCGCGCCTCGATCGCGCGAGGCTGACCTTGGTGCCGAGCGCGCGGCGCAGCTCCTCTTCGACCCGCTCGATCTCTGCATCCGCGGGACGAGCAGGAGCGACTTCGGGTGTGGGTTTGGGTTGGCGCAGCCGTCGAACGAGCTCCTCGGTCTGTCGTACCGACAATTCCTGGCCGATGACGGAGTCGAGCACCCGCGCCTGGTGCTCGGTCGGCAAGCCGCCCAAGGCCCGGCCGTGGCCTTCCGTGAGGCGCCCGTCGGCGACTGCGGCCTGGACATCGGGCGCCAGATCCAGGAGCCGCAGCGTGTTGGCCACGGTCGAGCGAGCCCGTCCGACGCGATTCGCGACGTCGTCCTGGCTCAGCCCGAAGCGGTTGATAAGTTGGCGATAGGCATCAGCTGTTTCGATCGCATCGAGGTCGGCACGTTGGAGGTTCTCGACGAGTGCGAGCTCGAGCTGATCGCGATCGACCAGCTGCCGGATCACGGCGGGGATGCGATCGAGGCCCGCCGCCTGGGCCGCGCGCAGGCGGCGCTCACCGGCCACCAGCTGGTAGCCGGTCGGAGTCTCCGACACGAGGATTGGCTGCAGGACGCCGTGCGCGGCGATGCTCGCGCGCAGCGACGCCAGGTCGTCGGGGGTGAACCGCTTGCGGGGCTGATACGGGTTCGGGCTGATCCTCGAGATCGCGATCTCGACCGCGCTGGCATGCCCGCCGCCGCGTGGCGGGATCAGGGCACCCAGACCGCGACCGAGGCCGGGCGAGCGTTCGGTTCGGTTGGGGCGCTCGGCGTCGTCGCTCATGATGCCGTCACCGCCTCTCGCTGGACGTCGAGCCCCGTCGTGGTGCGACCGTGACGCCGACGCAGCTCGTCGGCGAGAGCCGCATAGGCTATCGCGCCGGGTGAGTCTGGCGAGTAGCGCTGGATCGGCAGGCCATGACTTGGCGCTTCGGACAGCCGCACCGACCGAGGCACGATCGTGTCGAACACGAGCCCGCCCATATGGCGGCGTGCTTCGGCAGCCACGTCGGCCGACAGGTTCGTCCGGCCATCGAACATGGTCAGCACGATCCCCGCAACCGACAGGTTCGGGTTGAGGTGGTCGCGGACGAGATCGAGCGTCGCAAGCAGCTGGGTGAGTCCTTCCAGGGCGTAGTACTCGCATTGGAGCGGGATCAGGACGGAGTTGGCGGCGGTCAGGGCGTTGACGGTGAGCAGGCCGAGGGCGGGTGGGCAGTCGATGAGCACGTAGTCGTAGTCGGTGGCGATCGTGGAGAGCTTGCGTCCGAGCCGGCGCTCACGACCTTCAACGGGCGCGAGCTCCAGTTCGGCGCCTGCGAGCTCGATTGCCGAGGGCACGACATCCAGCCCGTCTACCGGACCGGCGACGATCAATTCGCGGACGTCAGCGTCATCGACGATGGCGTCATAGATGGACTTGTCGATCGTGGCCCGATCAAAGCCCAGGCCACTCGTGGCGTTGCCCTGGGGATCGAGATCGATGATGAGCACCCGTTCGCCCGCGAGGGCGAGGTAACTGCCGAGATTGACAACCGTCGTGGTCTTTCCGACGCCGCCTTTCTGGTTTGCGCAGGCGATCGTCTGACCCACTCAGTGCCCTGCCCGGAACGCTCTCACGAAGATGAATTCTACCATTCCGGGCGGGTGGACCCCTCGCAGGCACGTCCCGAGTGTGGCGAGGGCCGCTTATCACGTGCGTATTCGCGGGCTGGCGCCCCGATCCGTGTTTCACGTGAAGCAATCGCCCCAAAGGACTGTCTTCTGCGACGTCCGAGTTTCACGTGAAACAGGCGCAACATCCCGGTACATCTCACTCATTGCCCCGATCAGGGGCTCGTGGGATACTTCGCCATGACGTCTCCGCCGTTCGATCGTCACAGAGGCGCCGTGTCGGCGGTCGCAGACCTTTGGCCAGCTCGCCGAGGATCGAGTCGATCGATGACCCTGCTGCTCGCGGCGGTCGGCGCGACGGCGGCGGCCTTGTTCGAACTAAGCGTCGGCCCGTACCTGCGGGTTGGCACAACCCAGCCACACTTCGTGCTCATCCTGGGCGTCATCGTCACGATCGCGCTCGGCCTCGAGGCCGGTCTCGCCTGGGGCTTCGTTGGAGGCCTCGTTCTCGATGTCCTCGCACAGCGGCCGCTTGGATCCACGGCCTTCGCACTGCTTCTCTGCGTCGGCCTGGCATTCGTCGTCAGCCGGATCGCCACTCGCCTCCGCCCCGTCGTCACCGTTCCAGCCACGCTTGTCCTGAGCTTGTTGTATTCGATGACCCTGTTCGTGACCTTCAACGCACTTCGCGCCACGATCCCGGTGGCCGACCCGGCCGCAGCGACGCTGCCGGGCGCCGTCTATGACGCGGTCCTCGCCGTGCTCGTCGGACCGCTGGCGATCCTGATCCACGACCGGCGAACCGAGGAGGAACGGGTCGACTGGTGACGACCTACCTCGACGCTCGACCCCGCCCGATCCGCCGCCTGTCGCGGTTCATCGCGTTCGGCGTGATCGTCCTGCTGGCCGTGAGCGGCCTCACGGCACGCTTGTTCTACCTGCAGATCATTGACGGCGGCCGGTTCGCCACGCTGTCGACGCGCAACCGCACCGTCCTCGAAGCCGTTCCGTCACCGCGCGGGCTGATCTACGACCGGCTCGGCCGCGCGCTCGTCACCAACGTTCCCACGTTCGCCATCAAGGTCCGTCCCGCCGACCTTCCCCAAGAGCTGCGACCGCAGGTCGTCGAGCGTCTCGCAGCCCTGCTTGACGTCGACGCTGCCGAGATCAACGCCACGATCGACTCGAACCCTGGATCCAACTTCGACCTCGTGCGAATCGCCGGGGACGTCGACGAGGCCACGGCGTTGCTGATCGCCGAGGCCGATTTCGACCTGCCGGGAGTCGAGATCGCCGTCGAGGCACGCCGGGAGTACACCTACGGGGCGCTGATGTCTCAGCTCCTCGGCTACACCGGGCCGGTCTCGGCCGAGCAGCTCCCCGACCTCCGGCCGCTCGGGTACCTCCCGGACGATCTGCTCGGTAAGACCGGGCTCGAGGCCCAGTACGAGACGGAGTTGCGGGGCACGTACGGTGCGGAGAGCGTTGAGCGGGACGCGACGGGCCGCAAGACGCAGGTGCTCCAGACCATCAGTGAGGCCAGCCCGGGCAGCTCGTTGAACTTGACGATCGACACGAAGGAGCAGAAGTACGCCGAAACGGCGCTCAAATGGGCGATGGCCGAGGTCGGGCTCAAACGTGGCGTTGTTATCGTCATGAACCCCCAGACGGGCGAGGTGGTCGCTCTGGTCAGTCTCCCGACCTACGACAACAACCTGTTTGCCCACGGGATCAGCAATACCGAGTACCAGGCGCTCGCCGAGGACCCCGACAAGCCCCTCCTGAACCACGCGACCCAGGCGCACTACCCACCCGGCTCGACATACAAGCTCGTGACGGGCACGGGCGGACTCGCGGATCGGAAGATCTCCGCGCGCACCGAGCTCACGACCCAGAGCTACCTCACGCTCGGGTCGACCAAGTTCTACGACTGGAACCGGCGCGGGTTCGGTCCCTGCAACATCTACTGCGGGTTCGGCCACTCGAGCGACACGTACTTCTTCCAGGTCGCCGGGATGCTCGGGATCGACCGGCTCGGGTACTGGGCGAAGCAGTACGGCTTTGGGAGCCGCACCGGGATCGATCTCCCCGGCGAGGTCGTCGGGATCGTCCCGACCAACCAGTGGAAGCAGGACGCGCTGGGCGAACCCATCTTCCCGGGCGAGACCTACCAGGCGGGCATCGGCCAGGGCTATGACGTCGTGACCCCGATCCAGCTGGTCAATGCGTATGCGGCGCTGGCCAATGGCGGGACGCTGTACCAGCCACAGATCGTCCACGACATCGTCGGCCCGGATGGTGAGGTGACGCGGCCGTTCGAGCCCAAGGTGCTGCACGAAATGGACGTCGACGCCAGCGTTCTGGAGACCATGCGGAACGCCGCTCGGTCGGTGGTCGAGCTGCGGCACACGTACAACCTCGTCGAGCTGCCGATCAGGGTTGCCGGCAAGTCCGGCACCGCCGAATTCGGGACGCGGGACTCGCAAGGGCGCCTCCCCTTCCACTCCTGGTTCGTGGGTTTCGTGCCCAAGGACGCGGAGGGCGGCTCGTTCGACGACACGGACTCGGAGCTCGTGGTCCTCGCCTTCGCCTATGACTCGCGAACCAAGGGCAACGTGGCCACCGAGATCGTCAAGTACTACCTGCAGCAGCACTACGGCATCGAGCAGGACTACCGCCTGCCCGACCTGCTGGAGCGCGGCAACTTCTACCAGAGCAACTGATGGGTGTCATTCGAGCACAACCGGCACGCGTGACGGACTGGGCCGCCAAGTCCGTCGGGGCGGCGTGGCGCGCATTCGACCTCCAGCTCACCACCTACGCCGCGCTGCTGGTGGCCGTCGGCCTCGTGATGGCGTACACGAACAGCGTGGAGGACGGGTCCGTGCCGCTCGAGGCCGGGACGACGTTCAGCCGCGGCCTGATGTGGGCGGCGATCGCCGGGGTCGTGTTCGTCGTCGCCACGACCTTCGACTATCACTGGCTCAAGACGCTGGCGTGGCCGATCTACGGCCTGCAGCTGGGCCTGCTCGTGCTCACCTTGCTGGTGGGGAGCGGGGTCGGTGGGTCGGCTCGGTGGGTCGTGATCGGGCCGCTGACGTTCCAGTTCAGCGAGATCGCCAAGATCCTGATGATCGTCGTGCTCGCGAACTACCTGACGTCGCGGTCCCGGTCGCTCGATTCGTTCCCCTCGCTCCTTGGCGCATGCGTGCTCGTGGGACCGCCGCTCGCGCTGGTGATGCTCCAGCCCGACCTCGGGACGTCGCTCGTGTTCGGCGGGATCCTCGCCGGGATGCTCTGGATGTCCGGCGCGAGCCTGCGCTGGCTCGCGGTGCTCGGGGCCGGCGTGGTAGCGATGGTCCCGATCGCCTGGACCTACCTCCTGCGTGACTACCAGAAGGCAAGGCTGTCCTCGTTCCTCGATGCCAACCCTGACGTCCAGGGTGCCGGCTACCAGCTCTACCAGGCGCAGATCGCCGTCGGATCGGGCGGGCCGTTCGGCAAGGGCCTGACCAACGGGACGCAGACCCAGGGCGACTTCCTGCCCGTCCAGGCCACCGACTTCGTGTTCGCCACCCTCGCCGAGGAGCTCGGGTTCGTCGGCGGCGTCGTGCTCTTCCTCCTGTTCGTCCTGTTGTTGTGGCGAGTGCTCGTGGCCGGGTGGCGGTCGAAGGACACGTTCGGCACGCTGTTCGCGGCCGGCGTGGCTTCGATGATCCTGTTCCAGCTCGTCGTGAACGTGGGCATGGTCCTCGGCGTGATGCCGATCACCGGGATCCCGCTGCCCTTCGTGACGCATGGCGGCGCGTCCCTGGTGAGCATGGCGGCCGGTCTCGGGATCCTGCAGAGCATCAACATTCGGCAAACGCGCGCCGCCTGGTAGCCTGGGCGTACTATGGCCCTCGTGTACGGAGCTGCGACAGCAAGCAGATCGCGGAGCGAGTCGAGGGACGCCGGTCGACCTGGCCGGACGTCGTCGGTGGTGGCGGCCGACGGCGAGCGGAGTGGGTGACCGGGCGCTTTAGCCTTACCCGGCACATGCCGGTGTCCGCGTGCCAGAAGCGATTGGCGATCGAGATGCTCCTGGTCGAGGGCGGGGACGACCTGCTCTCGGTGATGCATCGATCGACCAACCAGCCTCAAACACGACTGATTGGGATCGTGGACGAAGAGGGGAAATTGGTCGGCGTCCTTCCGATCCTGCGGTTGGCGGAATCGGTCGTCTCACGAGTCGCTCCGGAGGCGCTGCTGAGCGATATTTCCGATGCGGGGGACGTGGCGCGATTCGGACATGCGGTCGAGGCGCGCGTCGCACGAGACGCAATGATCGAACCCGCGACCATTGCCCCGGAGGCCACCATCGACCAGGCCTTCCGGCGCATGCATCAGCGCCGCCTGTCCGGCCTCTACGTGGTCGATACCGATGGCCGCCCGACGGGGTATTTGGATCTGCTCGAGCTGGTCCTGGTGTACGTGGATGCGCTGGAGTCAGAAGGCCAAAAGGGCTCCGGATAGCGGATGGAGCTTGACTTCGCGCTCACCGCGTTGATCTTCGTCGCCACATACGCAGTGATCGCCACTGATCGCGTCGACAAGACGATTGCCGCACTGCTCGGCGGCACGAGCGTGGTAATTCTGGGGATCATCCATCAGGAAGAGGCGTTCGCGGCGATCGACCTCAATGTCATTTTCCTGCTTGCGGGGATGATGGTCCTGGCGACCATTCTCCGGCGAACTGGGTTCTTCCAATGGCTGGCGATCCTGGCCGTCAAGGTGGCAGGCGGGGATCCTTTTCGACTGCTGCTCGTGCTCAGCGTGGTCTGCGCGGTGCTATCGGCCTTTCTTGACAACGTGACGACGGTAGTCCTGCTCGCTCCGGTCACGCTCTACATCGCGACGGTCCTTCGCGTCTCGCCACTCCCCTTCCTGATGAGCGAAGTGTTGGCCTCCAACATCGGCGGGACGGCGACCCTGATCGGCGATCCGCCCAACATCCTCATCGGGTCCGCGTCCGGCTTGGGATTTCTCGAGTTCTTGACCAATCTCGGCCCGATTTCGCTCGCGATTCTCCTGGTCTACCTCGTCATGACCCGGTTCATGTTCGGTAGGGACCTCCAGGTTCACGCAGACGTGCGAGACGCCGTCCTCGCGCTCGACGAACGCGAGGTGCTGAGCAACACGGGTCTCCTTCGGACGAGTCTCACGGTCATCGCGGCCACCCTGGTTGGCTTCCTGGTGGCGACGCCCTTGGGTCTTGAGCCTGGAAGCATCGCGTTGCTTGCCGCGGCCATCCTTCTTCTGCTTTCGCGGCTCGATGTGGAGGAAGTTTTGCGTGAGCTCGAATGGCCCACGCTGTTCTTCTTCGTAGGGCTATTCATGCTCGTGGAGGCCGTGGTGCACGTCGGCATCATCGAGGGGCTGGCCACGGCGCTGTTCGATGTCACCGGTGGCGATCCCACGGTCACTTCGATCGGATTGCTCTGGTTGTCCGGGGTTGCGTCCGGTATCGTCGACAACATCCCGTACACGGCCACCATGATCCCCGTGGTGCACCAGCTTGGTGCGGCGGGGCTGCCGATCGAGCCTCTGTGGTGGTCGCTCGCGCTGGGCGCGTGTCTGGGCGGCAACGCGACGATCGTCGGCGCCTCGGCAAACGTCGTCGTGGCCAACATGGCCGGACGCGCCGGTCACCCGATCACGTTCCGGGCATTCCTCGGGTACGGGTTGGCCGTGGCGTTCGTGTCGATGGCCATGGCTTCCGTTTACGTGTACGCGCGCTACCTGATCTGACCCTCAACGGCGGCGGAAGAGGCCTCGTCGCTCGGTCGATTCAGTCTCTGCCGACTGCCGCCGACCGGTGGCACGCAGGATTCCGTCGATTTCCTCGCGATACGCCCGGCCGATCGGCATCCGGTCGAGCCACTCCACGTACTCGAGGTCGCGGCGCGCGATCTCACCGAGCGACCAGCCGTTGTAGCGACCGAAGGTGAGGACGCTCCCCGACGGATTGCCCGGGGGCGGCCCGGCAGCCCCGAGACCGTCCGCGGCCCGCATCGACTCCTCGTAGCCACCACCCTGGGTGGAGCGTCCCGGGGTCCAGTCGCGCGACACGGTCTCGGGCGGCCGCTCACGCGTGGTCATCGATGGATCGACCGCGGCGGGCCGAGCCACGCCCGCGGCCGACCCGTCCGACGGAGCGCCACGGCTCAGCCGGCTTCCCCCGCCCGACACCCGCGCCTGGTCGTAGGCCGCACGCGCCCCCGGCTCGCCGATCAGGCGCCACGCTTCGTTGATCGCCGTCATCCGGGACGCCGCCTCCGGCCCGAACGCCAGGTCCGGGTGGTACTTGCGCGCCAATCGACGATAGGCCGCCTTGATCACCTCGGCCTCGGCCTCGGGGTCGACCTGGAGCACCTTGTAGGCGTCGATCGGCTCAGGCATTGTCGGGCTTCAGTCCGATGCTTCGAAGCGAGGCTACGAGCGCCTCGGGCTCGTCCGGGCTCAGGCGCCGGAACAAATAGCGGATGACGTCTCGCACCGCGGCGGTCACCGGGAGCGCGAGGATCGCTCCCAGCAACCCGGCGAGCGAACCGCCGACGATGATCGCGAACATGACAACGGCCGGGTGAAGCTCCACCGCATCGCCCTGGATCTTGGGCACCAGGAAGTTGTTCTCGACCTGCTGGATGAGGGTGTAGAGCACGAGCGCCGCGACGATCGTGCTTGGCCCAACCGTGGCCGCCAGCAGCACCGCGGGGATGGCCGCGATGATCGGTCCGATGATCGGCACGAGCTCGAGGACGCCGGCGATCACCGACAGCAGGATCGCGTACCGACCGAAGATCGGGTCGATCAGCTCGCTCGCGATCAGCAGGCTCACGTAGGTCAGGACAGCGACCGACAGCCCCAGGATGATCTGACCACGGACCCATTGGCCGAATACGCGCTCCGCGGTCTTGATCACCGCCCAGACGTCGAAGCGCCACGTCGACGGGATCGCGCGATCGAACGCGACCATCAGCGCAACGCGGTCCTTGAGCAGGTAGGCCACCCAGACCGGAAGGATCAGGTAGCCGAACAGCAGGCCGATCAGGCTGGTGGCGCCGGTCAGGACCGGCAGGAGGAGGCCGAAGTCGATCGTCCCGGCGCCGACCCCGCCTTCCTGCCCGATGCTCGCCAGCAGCCCGTCGATCCAGTCCCGGATCGCATCGGGGATCTGGACCTGGGCGTAGAACTCACCGAGTTGCTGGAGTTGCGCGTCCAGGTCCTCGACGAGCGTGGGCAGGTCCTCGATGAACTGGATGAGCTCGCGGAGCAGGGGGGTCAGGGTGATGGCGAAGAACTGGATGATCACGAAGACCACGGCCACGTAGACGATCAGGATCGCAAGAGTGCGTGGCACCCGAAGCCGGACGAGCCAGCGAACGGGCGGATCAAGCAGGTAGACGAACAGCAAGCCGACGATGAACGGACGGACGCTGTCGGCGGCCATCGATAGCAGCAACGCGAGGACCGCTACGCCCGCGAGCAGGATCGCGACCCGTGGTGACAGCGGAGCGAACCGCCCCATCCCCAGTCCGCCCGCCGGATCCACGAACGGTGGCGGCGGAAGGGACGCGGCCCATCGAGCCGCCGCGATGGCAGGATCCTCGGCCACCTGGGTTTCTGGAGTCGAAACGGGGCCGTCCTGAGCCGGCTGGGCGGGCTCGTCCATCGTGCCGCAGACTAGCAGACGTGGACCCCCGCTCAGCGCCGCCCAGCGGCCCGTCGAGCGAGCCCGTGGCACCTCCGCGGCAGCGCTGGCGGCTGGTCGTGGCCCGGTCTGCCGACGCACCTCGCCTCGCGGGCCGCGACCTGTCCGACGCCTGGGAGCTGGCGATCGAAGCCACGGGTCTGCCCATCCACCGACCCGTGGGTCGGGCGCACGGCCGGGTCGCGTTCGGCGCGTCGCTGCCGATGGGAATCGCCGCCGAGCGCGAGCTGGTCGACCTCTTCATGGCAGAGCCGGTCCCGCTGTGGCGTATGCGCGAAGCACTCGACGGCGGGTTGCCCGAAGGCTGGCGACTCGTCGAGGTGTTCGACGTGTGGGTGGGCGCGCCTCCGCTCGCCGGTCGGGTCAGCGCCGCCGAGTATCGGATCGAGCTCGGTGGGGACATCGATCCTGAAGCCCTCGCTCGCGCGGGCGCGTCACTCCTGTCTGCCCAGGCCTTGCCACGCGTTCGTGCTCGAGGCGACTCGCAGGTGGCGTACGACCTCCGCCCGTTACTGGCCGATGTCGCCGTCGCGGAGCCGGGTCCTCCGACCGTCCTGTGGATCCGCGCGCGGATCCACCCCGAGCTGGGCATCGGGCGCCCCGATGAGGTCGTTGCCGCGCTCGGTGACGAGTTGGGGCGCGAGCTCGAGGTTCGTGGCATCGTTCGGGAGCGCCTGATCGTGGCCGACGAGACTGCCTGAGGCGTCAGCGGACGAGGAGACGAGATGGCCGACTACCCGGACCTCTATACCGACGGCTTCGCCGTCAGCATCAGCCCGTTCGGGGTGACGCTGACCTTCCAGCTCTCCCAACCGAGCCTGGAGCCGGGTCCGCACGTCGACGCCGGGGAGATCGTCGCCCGGGTGCGAATGAGCCCGGCCCTGGCGCGCGCGCTCGCCCAGGGCGTCGCCGACGCGGTCGCGCAACAGGCGAGCGTCCAGCAACAGGGCGAGGGCAACGTCACCCATTGAGCGCCGCCCGGTCATGTCGCGCCTGTGGCCAAGTCCCGACGGCAACCGGAACAATTTCCTCGACGGTGGTTCGTAGGATCAATCCCATGGACGGCCATGGCGATCCCGCGCGCTCGTATGAGGCCGTGCGCGCCGGGCTCTTCAATCGCCTGGTGCACCAGGAGCGGATCGGCCTCCTGGATGCCGAGTACTGGCTGAGGGCCTGGGAAGCGAAGGCCGACGAGATCGGACGGCGGCGCGACTCGGTGGACTACTGGGACGAAGGCTGGCGCTGGATCAGCGGAGAGCGTGCCGCGTCTCGCAAGGCGACGATCGAGGGCGAACCCGGGTAGCTCGGGCGACGCGCCGCGTCGCTCCGCGCCGGGCGCGGACGGATCCTTCCAGCTCGCCTCGAGCGCCTCGCCCGACCAGCTGGCCTCGAGCGCCCGGCCCGAGCTTTTGACAATTTCCCGCCCCACGATCGTTTGGGCGAAGTCCGACTCTCGTCCTGGACCCATGCACGCATGAACATGCACCAAGACGACTCGCAAGCGTGTCCCGCCAGCGCGGAGCCTGCATGACGATGCAGCGCACTGGATAGTGACCGCGTCGCCTCGTGGACTAGCGACCGCCCGGCGGGAGTTTGGCAGAAACCGGTTTGGCGATCGCTCAGGGACCCGCCAGGGGGCATCGCGTGGGAACCCGGTGCACGCGGGCGCCACTCGACGGCCAGATCGTCCTCGCCCGCGTACCATCCCCGTTCCGGGGTGGTGTTGGGCTCTGCGAGCCCGGAGGAGAACCATGCGCAGAAAGCTGTCTGTCCTCGCGTCCCTGCTCGCCGCGATCACCCTAGCGGCGCCCGTGTCGGCCATCACGAATGGCGTACCCGACGACGGCGAGCACCCCTACGTCGGACAACTGCTGTTCTACGTGCCTGATGCCGAGAGCGCCTTCTTCGAGGACCCGGGAGGCTGGTTCAGCTGCACCGGCACCCTTGTAAGCCCGACGGTCATCGTCACCGCCGGCCATTGCACGTTCGGGATCGGCGAGAACGGCGTGTCGACCACGAATGGCGGCGAGGCGACGACGGCAGCCGAGGGCGGCGTCGGCGGCAATGACGTCTGGGTCGACTTCAGCGAGGAAGCTCACTTCGAAGGCTGGCCGGAGACGGCGGATTACGAGGCCGACGAGAACCCGCAGCGGTACATCGATCGCTCCACGTTCCTCGAGGACAGCCCGTTCTGGTCGCGCGGGACGTCCTATCCGCATCCGGAGTACGACGACAACGCCTTCTTCCTGTTCGATGCGGGCATCGTCGTTCTCGATGTCCCCGTCAACCTGCCGACGTATGGCCGGATCGCCGGCCTCGACTACCTCGATCGGTATGCCTCCCAGTCGCGCAACGAGCAGCGCTTCGAGACCGTCGGGTACGGCACGGAGCGGATCCAGGGCAAGAAGGAATCCGGAGGCGACACCCGGCTGAAGTCGGAACCCAAGCTCAACAGCCTCCATGGCAACCCCCGGGACACGTACATCGTGCTGTCGAACAACACGAAGACCGGTGGGACCTGCTTCGGTGACTCGGGTGGACCGACATTCGACAACACGAGCTCGAACCTGGTCGTCGCCGTCACCTCATGGGGCCAGAGCCCGAACTGCGGTGGCAAGGGCGGCGCCTACCGGCTCGACCAGCCGGACGACCTCGCATTCCTCGCGAGCCACGGGATCACGCCGTAGCGAACCCGGACGAGTCGATGGCCTCGGTCACGCGACCGGGGCCATTGCCCGCCCAGATTGGCCGCCTTACCCAGGAGGCGTTGACGGATCACCTGCCGTCCGTCCGATGGTTACGCATGAAGGAGAAGTC
The DNA here is from genome assembly GCA_963809045.1 of uncultured Chloroflexia bacterium. GTDB lineage: Bacteria > Chloroflexota > Limnocylindria > Limnocylindrales > CSP1-4 > SPCO01. The sequence continues at coordinate 56,633 of CAWEHW010000004.1, read as the reverse complement.
ACACAAGGGCCAACGTCACAAGGGATGCGGCCTGTGCGATTGGGAGAAGCGGGCCGGCAACGGCGTCGAACGACGTCCGCATCGGGATCACCGCTGGATAGAGGCCGCCAAGGCCGAGGTCGCTGAGCTGGCCGACAAGTCACTGACGGCTGTTGAGTAGGCGGGTGTGACCGGGCTAGACATCGCCGGTAGCCTTCTGGCAGGGGCCGGCCGTCCCCTCCTGTATACAGACCGGCTAGTGTCAGTGAGGCTTGGTGGCGTTTGAAGCCGGTGTAGCCTACTTGCCAACAGGCATCGGCCTCGGACCCGCCGGGAGCATCTCACACCAACGAAATCACCGGCCCGCGTGTCCCGCGATTGACCGTTTCGTGCTCAGAGTCGTACACTGCGCGTTCTGCGCTCGGCCCTGCCGTGCGCGTCTCCCTGTCCGTCAAATGGTCGCCCGCGCGCGGGCGCCACGAACATCCTGAGGATCCATGTACGCAGTCATCGAGACCGGCGGAAAGCAATACCGCGTCGAGGTGGGTACCGAGCTCCAGGTCGAGCTCCTCGACGTCGAGCCTGGCAAGACGATCGTGCTCGATCGCGTCCTGCTCGTCGCCGATGGCGACACGTCGTCGATCGGACGCCCGCTCCTCGAGGATGCCGCGGTCAGCGCCGAGGTCGTGCGCCAGATCCGCGGGGAGAAGCTGATCTCGTTCAAGTACCGACCCAAGGCGCGCAGCCGCGTCAAGAAGGGTCACCGCCAGGAGCTGACCGTCCTCCGGATCAGCGACATCACGCTCGATGGCAAGAGCGCGGCGAAGAGCGTCAAGAAGGCCCAGGACGACGCCAAGACCGAGCGCCAGCGACTCGAGGAAGCGGCCGTCACGCAGGCTGCCAAGGACGCCGAGCTGGCCGCGAAGCTCGCCGCCGGCGCGGACGCCCCGGTGAAGGCACCCGCGAAGGCCAAGGCCGAAACCAAGGCCAAGGCCGCGACCGAGCCGGAGACCGCCGAAACCAAGGCCAAGGCCGCGCCGGCAAAGCCCGCCGCGCCGGCAAAGCCCGCCGCTTCCGCGAAGGCCAAGGCAGCTCCGGCCAAGGCGGCTCCCGCCAAGACCGCCACCAAGACCGAACCCAAGGCGAAGGCATCGACGACCGCCAAGGCCTCCTCGGCCGCCAAGGCCGAGACCTCGAAGCCCGCGAAGGCGAGCCCATCGAAGGCCGCCAAGGCCGACGCGCCGGCCAAGGCTGACGCCTCGAAGCGCACCCGCGCACCGAAGAAGGACGGGTAGACGACATGGCACACAAGAAGGCCGGCGGCAGCGTCAAGAACGGCCGCGACAGCGTCGGCCAGCGACTCGGCGTCAAGGCCGGCGATGGCCAGCTCGTCAGCGCCGGCTCCATCATCGTCCGCCAGCGCGGGATGACCTTCCTTTCCGGCCCGGGAACGGGTCTGGGCAAGGACTACACCGTCTTCGCGACCGTGACCGGCAAGGTCAAGTTCGAACACGCGACGAAAACCAAGAAGCGGATCCGGGTCGAAGCCGCGGAAGCGACCGAAGCTCCGGCCGCGACACCCGCCTGACTCACGCACCCTAGAGCCGGCGACCACCGGCTGGGCGATGGCCCGGCACGGACGGCGTCGGAGGAGAACCACACGTGAAGCCCGATATCCACCCCAAGTACCACCAGGCGAAGGTCCACTGCGGATCTTGTGGCCGGGAATGGACCGTTGGCTCGACCCGCGCCGAGCTGCGCGTCGACGTCTGCGCCAACTGCCACCCGTTCTTCACCGGCACGCAGAACATCATCGACACGGCCGGTCAGGTCGAGCGCTTCCAGAAGCGCCTGGAGCGCCAGGTCAGGAGCTAGCCCGGGAACGGCGGCAGGCGCCCGAGGGGTGCCCGTGACCGGGCGCCCGAAGGGTCCCAGTGACCGCACCCGCTAGACTGCCCCACATGCCCACGTTCACCTATGGCGGCCAGGCCCTGATCGAGGGCGTCCTGATGCGCGGCCGCGATGCGATCGCCGTCGCCCTCCGCCATCCCGAAGGCCACATCGTCTACGCCACTGAGCGGCTGGATTCCGGGTTCCATGGAACTCGCTGGTCCAAGTGGCCGTTCGTTCGTGGCCTCGTCGTCCTGTACGAGACGCTCGTCGTCGGGACGCGCTGGTTGATCCGGAGCGCCAACGTCCAGGCGCGTGAGGAAGGGGTCGAGCTCGGCAAGGGCTCCGTGATCCTGATGCTCCTGATCACGCTGGTCGCCGGCATCGGCATCTTCTTCCTGCTGCCGTTGCTGGTGGCGTCCGTGACCACCGCGAACGTCGAGAATGGCCTGATCCAGCACTTCGTCGAGGGCCTCGTGCGCGTCGGCATCTTCCTCGGCTACCTGGCGTTGATCGGTCGCGCGCCGGACATCGCCCGGGTATTCCAGTACCACGGCGCCGAGCACATGACGATCCACGCCCTGGAGGCCGGCGATCCGCTGACCGTGAGCGAGGTCCGCAAGTACCCAACCGCGCACCAGCGCTGCGGCACGGAATTCCTCGTCGTCGTGATCCTGCTGTCGATCATCGCGTTCTCCCTGGTCGGCCGACAGGAGCCGCTGGTCATGATCGGCAGCCGCGTCGTATTGATCCCGGTCATCGCGTCGCTCGGCTACGAGATCCTCCGGTTCGGCGCGCGCAACCGTTCGAATCCGCTGGTCAAGGTCCTGCTGTACCCGGGTCTGCTCGTCCAGATGATCACGACCAAGCAGCCAACAGACGACATGATCGAAGTCGCGATCGTCTCCATGGAGCAGGCGCTCGAGGCCGACGGCGAGACGGTCCCGGCCGGTTCGGGCGACTTTCCCCGCGAGCCGCTCGTGCTCGACCTCCCGGCGACCGCCGCCGCGGCCGCGTCGAGCGGGACGACGTCGACCTCAGCGTCAGTCCCACCGACGGTCGACCCGCCCATCGGGTCGTGAGCCACCGGCCGGTGAGCGACGTCGGGTCGTGAGCGACTTCGGCCGGTGAGCGGCCTCGACGACAAGCTGGCGGAGGTCGCACGCCAATACGACGACCTCCAGGCCGAGCTGGCGCTCCCGGAAACCTCGACCAACCCGTCCGAGCTGCGACGCCTCGGCCAGGAGCTTGCGCGCCTCGAACCCGCGGTCGAAGCCTTCCGCCGCCTCGAGGCGACCCGGACTGAGCTAGCAGGCGCTCGCGAGCTCCGCGGCTCCGCCGAATCCGACGACGAGTTGCGCGCGATGGCCCGCGAGGAGATCGACCGTCTCGAGGTCGACGAAACCCGCCTGCTCGAGGAGCTCAAGGTCCTGCTGCTGCCCCGTGACCCGAACGACGACCGCGACGTCATCCTCGAGATCCGCGCCGGAGCCGGCGGCGAGGAGGCGGCCCTGTTCGCGGCCGAGCTGTACCGGATGTACCACCGGTACGCGGAGCGCCACCGGTTCAAGCCCGACTTGATGAGCCTCAACGAGACGGGGATCGGGGGGATCAAGGAAGCGATCGTGCAGGTCCAGGGCAACGGCGCGTACAGCCGCCTCAAGTTCGAGGGCGGCGTCCATCGTGTCCAGCGGATTCCGGCCACCGAATCGTCGGGCCGCATCCACACGTCGACGGCCACCGTGATCGTGCTCCCCGAAGTCGATGACGTGGAGATCGAGATCGACGAGGAGCGGGACCTTCGGATCGACGTCAAGCGCTCGTCCGGGCCTGGCGGACAGTCAGTCAACACGACGGACTCGGCCGTGCGGATCACCCACCTGCCGACCGGCCTGGTCGTCGAGATCCAGGACGAGAAGAGCCAGCACAAGAACAAGGCCAAGGCGCTGTCCGTGCTCCGCTCGCGCCTCTACGACCTCGAGCTGCAGAAGCAGCGCGAGGCGGACTCGGCGGCCCGGCGTTCGATGGTCGGGTCGGGCGATCGGTCGGACAAGATCCGGACCTACAACTTCCCGCAGGACCGTGTGACCGACCACCGGATCGGCAAGACGATCCACAACCTGCCCGGGGTCATGGACGGCGACCTCGACGACCTGATCGACGCGCTCCAGATGGCCGACCAGGCGGACCGCCTCTCGACGTTGACCGAAGCCGTCCCGGTCTAGCTGACGAGATCGGATCCGTGGCCGGGGAACCAGGCGAGACGACGTCCCAGCTCCTCAACGAAGGCGTCGAACGCCTTCGAACGGCCGGCTCCGAGACGGCGCGGCTCGATGCCGAGCTCCTGCTCGGCGACGCGATCGGCGTCGGCCGCACAGTGATCCTTGCCCACCCCGAGGCACCCGTCGGGGCCGATGCCGCCACGCACTATCGAGCCGGCATCGCGCGCCGCGCGTCCGGCGAGCCGGTGGCCTACATCCGCGGGATCAAGGAGTTCTACGGGCTCGCATTCGCCGTTGACGCACGAGCCCTGATCCCTCGCCCGGAAACGGAACGGCTCGTCGAGCTCGCGGAGGCCGAGGTCAGGCGACGGCTCGGGATCCGCAAGGCCGTCGACCCACCAATCCGGATCCTGGACGTTGGGACGGGGAGTGGCGCCATCGCGATTACGCTCGCGGTTTCGTTGCGCCGGCTTGGTGCGCTCGACACTGCCGCGATCCTGGCCGTCGATGCATCGGATGAGGCGCTCGACCTCGCACGCGAGAACGCCGTGGCGCATGCCGTCGGCGATGCGGTCAGCTTCGCGCGTTCGGACCTGGCCGGCGACGTCTCCGGCCCGTTTGACCTCGTGCTTGCCAACCTGCCGTACGTCAGGACGGACGCCTTGCCGCGTCTGCCGATCGCCGCGTCCTTCGAGCCGGTGGCAGCTCTGGACGGCGGTGCCGATGGTCTCGCGGTGATCGAACGCCTGCTCGCGCAGTTGCCGGCCGCACTCGCGCCCGACGGCCTGGCGTTCCTCGAGATCGGGGCGGACCAGGGCGAGCTGATCGTCGAGCGCTGCGCACGGCTCATGCCCGGCTGGACGGGCGTCGTCGAGCTCGACCTGGCCGGCCTGCCGCGGGTCGCGGCGATCTCGCGAGGCTGACCCGCGCGGTCCGGGCGCTCCGGCGGCCGGTCGGGCATCATCTCCGGGTGCCCAACCCCCTCGCTCCGCAACCCATCCTGCCCATCGAGCTGGTCGCGCTCGACATCGATGGAACGCTGATCGGCGACGACCTGATCATCGGCCCCGACACGAAGAAGGCCGTGGCAGCGGCGCTGGCCCGAGGCGTCGTGGTGTGCATCGTGACGGGGCGGATGGTGTCGAGCGCGATGCGATTTGCGCGCGAGCTCGAACTGGTCGGGCCGGTCGTCGGCTACCAGGGCGGGCTGATCAGGGCCATGCCGGATCCGGGATCGACCCGGTTGGGCAAGCTCCTGTACCACCGGCCGATCCGGGCGGACGTCGCCGGCGAGATCGTGGCGTGGGCCAGGGCGCACGGCCTCGATCCCCACGTCAACCACCTCGAGCGGTTCATCCTCCAGGCGGACGATCCGAACGCCGACGACTACAGCGCGTTCATGGGCGCGCGCGCCGAGCTCGTGACCGATCTCGCCACCTCGATCGACCACCCGGTCACGAAGGTGCTGGCGGTCGCCGAGCCGCCCGTCCCGACCGAGGTGGCGCCGCTCGCGCGCGAGCGGTTCCTGGGCGCGGCGGACGTGACGATCAGCCACCCGAAGTTCCTGGAGTTCGTCGCGCCGGGGGTGTCCAAGGGACGTGCCGTCCGGTGGCTTGCCCGCCGTCTCGGGGTGCAGCTTGGCGCGACCCTCGCCATGGGCGACCAGTGGAACGACTTCGAGATGCTCGGCGAGGTCGGTCACGGCGCCGCGATGCCGAGCGCTCCGGCCGCCGTCCGCGCGGTCGCCCGGTACATCGCCCCGCCCCTCGAGGACGAGGGTGTCGCCCGCATGATCGAGGGGCTGGTGCTGGCCCGACCGGCGGCGGCGCAGGCGGCGTCGGATCGCATGACCGAGGAGGCCGACGCGGCGCGCGACGCAGCGCGAAACGGCGCCGACCTGACGGCGGGGCCCGGCGAAGCCGGTCAGTCGCAGCCGGAGGCCACCACCGCGGCCGACCAGGCGGAGGCCGTCGCGGAGGCTTCGCCCGAGCCCGAGCGCCGGACGGCATGACCGCCCGGATCGTCGCCGACGACACGGCCGGCCGGGCAGCAGCCATCGACGTCCTGCGAGCCGGCGGGGTCGTCGCGCTGCCTACCGATACCGTCTACGGCATCGCGGTTGCGCTCGAGACCGCGGGCGGCATCGAACGGCTCTTCGAGGTCAAGCGCCGGCCCCCGGACAAGGGGATCATGCTGCTGCTCGAGAGCGTCGACCAGGCGCCGCAGATCGGGGCAATGACCCCCGCGGCCACCGCGCTGGGGGCCGCCTGCTGGCCGGGCGGGCTGACCGTGGTCGTGCCACAGCGGCCGGACGTCCCGCTGCCGGCGGTCCTGACCGCGGGGACCACCACGATCGGGCTCCGCGTGCCGGACCACGCGACACCGAGAGCGCTTGCCGGCGGTGTCGGGCCACTGCCCACGACGTCGGCCAACGTTTCGGGTGTCCCAGAGGCACGCGATGCGCTCGAGATCCAGGCGCAGCTCGGCGATGCGATCGACTTGATCCTCGACGGAGGCCAGGCGCACGGCGGACCGGCCTCCACCGTCGTGGACTGCACCGGTGACGTGCCGCTCGTGTTGCGAGTCGGGGCCGTTCCGCTCGAACGGGTGATCGAGATCCTGGATGCCGCCGGCGTCCGGCACGAGCTCTCGTCCTGAGGTCAGCCCGTTACGGGTGGCGGTGAGACGAGCCGGTTGCTCAGTTCGACCAGGTTCCCGTCCGGGTCCTTGAAGTAGACCGACAGGATCGACCCCGTGGCTCCGGCTCGCTCGCCGGGCCCGTCGACGATCGCAACTCCTTCGCGCGCGAGGTGGGCCACGACATCCGCGATCGGCGTGTCCGTCAGGAGGCAGAAGTTGCCGCTGCCTGGAACCGTGTCACGCGCGATGCTCGGCGAGGCACGAGCGTCCTGCAGGCTGATCTTGTTCGCGCCGAAATGGAGAGACCATTTGCCGGGTCGCTCTTCCCGCGATTCCATGCCCAGGACGCGCTCGTAGAAGCCGCGCGTCCGCTCCACGTCGTCGACCGCCAGGACGATGTGGTCGAGGCTGGTGACCTTCATGACGCGGCCTTCAGCTGTTCCGGCCACGGGCGTCCACCGGCCAGCGGTCCACGAGCTGCCCGCCCTTGACGACGAGCATCTCGTCGACGAGGTTGACCACCGGGCACGCATGGTTGGGGACGATGAGCACGACCTCGCCGATGCGGGGACGCGGTGAGCCGGCCGGTACCTCCGCAGTCCCGTGGTGGTCGTTGAGCCGGGTCAGGACGGCGTCCGGATATCCCAGGACGCTGCCGTGTCCGACGAGGAACGGCGCGACGTCCTTGGCCAGGGCCTTGGCACCGGCATCCACGAGGAACCCGCCGCGGGTCCCGTGGCTGACGACCGTCGCCGCCACGACGAGGGCGATCGACTCGAGGGAATCGGCCGCTTCGCCGGCAAGAGCACGTTGCTGCCGATCGCCGAAGACGTACGTCCCGGGTCGCTCCTCCGTCACGGGCAGCCGGGCGGACAGCACGGCCGTTGGCGTCGACCCGGCGCTGACGACGGCCGGCTCGATGCCAGCTGCGCGCATGGCGTTTGCCGCCACGGCCAGGCCGGCGACTTCGTCGTCGGCGGCGAGGGATCGACGGTCGGGACCCGCGTAGGAGTGCCCGGCGTGCGTGAAGACCCCGGTGACGGACAACCCCAGGTCGGAGACGGTACGAGCGAGCGCTCCGGCGGCCGCCGGTGACACGCCGGTTCGGGCGCCGCCCGCGTCGATCTCGATGAGGACCGATGCCCCAGGGCTCCCACGGAGCGCGCCGGCGAGAATCGTCGCGCCTTCGATCGAGTCGACGCCCACGGACAACCGGCATGCCCCGGCCAGTCGGGCGATCCGCGCAGCCTTGGTCGCGGCGGCGACGACCGGGTAGGCGATGAACAGATCCTCGACCGCGTTGGCCGCGAAGACCTCGGCTTCGCCGATGGTCGCGACCGTCAGCCCGATCGCTCCGGCCGCGAGCTGTCGCCGCGCGACCGCCACGCTCTTGTGCGTCTTGGCGTGCGGCCGCAGCGCGATGCCGCGGGCTCCCATGAAGGCCGCCATCCGTTGGATGTTCGCGTCGACGCGGTCGAGGTCGACCAGCACCACAGGCGTTTCGAGCTGCGCCAATGCATCGCCATCGAGCCAGGCCGCGGCCATCGGGTGCCTCCGGTCGATCGAGCGGGCCGTGTCGTAGGCGGTCCCGTTCGTGGGAAGATAGCCGACGGGCGCGCCGGCGGAGGGAGCGGGCGCTCGAGCGGCAGGAAGGAGTCGGCGACCACATGACCATGACGCCCCCGACGGGTCTGGCGCTCGAAACGATCGCCGACGTTGACCCGGTCCTCTGGGCGGCGATGCTCGACGAGCGCCGGCGCCAGCACGACAAGATCGAGCTGATCGCCAGCGAGAACTACGTGTCGGCGGCAGTCATGGAGGCGCAGGGCTCCTGGCTGACAAACAAGTACGCCGAGGGCCTGCCCGGCAAGCGCTACTACGGTGGCTGCGAGTTCGTCGACGTGGCGGAGCGCCTGGCGCAGGACCGGGCGCTCGCGCTGTTCCCGGGGTCCGAGCACGTCAACGTGCAGCCACATTCCGGAGCGCAGGCGAACATGGCTGCGTATTTCAGCGTGATCCAGCCGGGCGACCGGATTCTGGGCATGAACCTGGCCCACGGCGGCCACCTGACTCACGGGATGGCGCTCAACTTCTCCGGTCGGCTCTATGAGGTCCACGCCTACGGCGTCCGCCAGGACACGGAACGGATCGACTACGACGCCATGGCGAAACAAGCCACGGAGGTCAGGCCGAGGCTGATCGTCGGTGGAGCCTCCGCCTACTCGCGATCCTGGGATTTCGATCGGATGGCGGAGATCGCCCGCTCCGTGGGTGCTCTCCTGTTCATCGACATGGCCCACATCGCGGGCCTCGTCGCCGCGGGCGTCCATGCCAGTCCATTTCCGCACGCGGACCTGGTGACGAGCACGACCCACAAGACGCTCCGTGGCCCCCGCGGCGGCCTGATCTTCAGCCGTCGCAACCTGCCCTCATCGGTCGACCCGGCCAGTTACCCGGCGGTCAAGGGCGGCGCCGCCGAGGGCTCGCTGGCCGCGTCGGTCGATCGCAACGTGTTCCCGGGCACCCAGGGCGGGCCGCTGATGCACGTGATCGCCGGCAAGGCCGTCGCGTTCAAGCTGGCCGAGGGCGAGGCCTTCCGCGAGGATCAGCGACGGACGGTCGAGAACGCCCGGGTCATGGCCGAGACGCTGGCCGGGCTGGGCGCCCGGGTCGTGTCCGGTGGCACGGACAACCACTTGATGCTCGTGGATGTCACCCCGCTCGGGGTGACCGGCAAGGAGGCCGAGCACCTCCTCGACGAGATCGGGATCACCGTCAACAAGAACGCCATCCCGTTCGACACCCTGCCCCCGAACACCGCCTCCGGGATCCGGATCGGTACCCCGGCCGCGACGTCCCGCGGCTTTGGCCCGGACGAGATGCGGGCGGTGGGCCGAATGATCATCGAGGCGATCCAGCATCGGGACGATCCGTCCGTCCAGGCCAGACTCGCCGCCGACGTCCGTTCGATGGTGTCGCACTTCCCGGTCCCGGGCCTGCCCGCCGCGTGACCCTCATCCCGGGGATCGGCACCGCGATCGGGCCGATCATCGCCGTCTTCGTGGCGGCCGCCCTGGTTTCGTTCGTACTCACCCCGCAGCTCAGGCGGTTCCTGCTCCTGCGCCGGATCGTGGATCGGCCCGGGGCTCGGCGCGTGAACCTCAAACCGGTCCCGCGGAGCGGTGGCCTGGTGGTGGCGGCCTCGTTCCTCGCGGTGGCCGGCGGGTTCCTGATCGTCAACGAGTTCGCCGACCTGATCGCCGTCCCGCCGTCGCTGCATCCACTCGGGGTCGCCGCGCTCCTGCTCGGGGGAGCGATCGCCGCTGCACTCGGGGCGCTTGACGACCTGTTCGACCTGCGGGCGCGCTGGCAGTTCCTCGGCCAGATCGCGCTGGCCATGGGGGCGGTCGTCCTCGGCATCCAGATCGACATCGTCAACGACCCGTTCGGGCCCGGGATCATCACCTTCGCCCCGCCGATCGCCATCGGGTTCACGGTCTTCTGGATCGTCGGGATGATCAACAGCATCAACTGGATCGACGGCCTGGACGGGTTGTCGACCGGCGTGGCGATCATCGCCGCCGTGACCCTCGGGCTGATCAGCCTCTCGACGCGGGTCAACCAGCCACTCATCGGGATCCTCTGCTTCGTGCTCGCAGGCGCCCTCCTCGGGTTCCTGCGCTGGAACTTCCACCCGGCGAAGATCTTCAGTGGGACGAGCGGCGTCCAGTTCGTCGGGTACACGCTCGCGGTCCTGTCGATCCTGGGGACCGCCAAGGTCGCGGTGGCGCTTCTGGTCCTCGGTGTCCCGATCATCGATACGTTCTGGATCATCGTTCGCCGCCTGTCGCAGCGCCGGTCGCCGTTCACACCGGACCGCCAGCACATCCATCACCGCCTGCTCGACCTCGGCCTCTCGCACCGGCAGACCGTGCTGGTCATCTATGGCGTGTGCGCCGCCCTGGCCGTGCTCGCCCTCATCCTCACCGGCGCCTCGTTGCTCTACACGTTCCTGGTCGTGTTCATCGCCGCGGGGCTCGTCCTGTTCCTGCCGATCCGCGGTGACTTCGGGCGACCTGATGAGCTCGAAGCCGAGGCCTACGAGCCGACCGACGGTGACAGCCAGCGCCATTAGTTGACCCGGGCCGTTCGGGTCGTAGGCGTCCTGGTGCTAGCATCGCCGCCTGATGAGCCAGGAACGCAACCTGGGAGAGCTCACCGCCAGGGAGATCGCCCGGCGCATCGGCGCTGGCGCGGCGGAGCCCCACACGAGCATCGGCGAGCGCCTTGGCGCGATCAGGGTGCTGCCACGCGAACCGGTCAGGCCGCCCGAACCAGTCAGGCCGCCCGAACCGGTCAACCCGCCCGAACCGGTCAACCCGCCCGCAACGGTCGGCCCGCCCGCACCGACCCCCCGCCTCAACCCGGTTCGGACGCCCGAGCCGATCCATCGGCCAGCGCCGCCCGTCGCGTTTCCCGCAAGGATCGCGGCGCAGCGCATCGACACGCCGGCGGTGGTGCCCGTCCGCGAACCCGACGTCCTCGGGCCGCAGCCGGCGCGCATCATCGAGCTTTCGGAGCCCCGGCGACGGCTGATCCGGGACACGGCGGCTACATTGGTCGCGGTCTCAGCGGTCGTGCTCATCGCGATCGCCGTCGCTCCGCCGCCTCCCGACGGCGAGGTCCTGAACGCAACGGCAACCCCACCGGTTGTCCTGGAGAGTCCACGGGCGCTGGGAGCTGCGAGTCCGGAACCCACGGGCGCGACGGCAACCGAGCCATCACCTACGCCGACGCCATAGCCCGAAACGGCCGCGCATGCCGGCGGGTGAGCGCCGGAAAGACGGTCGTTGGCCTCGCTCCGGACCTCTAGGTTGCGGTTGGGCTGCTATACTCCCGGGGCCTTGTCAGGTCAGCCATGATCGAGCCCGGCAGAGGTGCGGCGTACGCCGTCCTCTTCTCGGAAATCGGCCTCTCACTCCTGGTGACGACCCTGATCGGCGTGCTCGGCGGCTACTGGGTCGACGGGCAACTCGGAACCAACCCGGTCTTCGTGCTCATCGGCTTCTTCGCCGGCGCCGGAACCGGAACGCTGATGATCTACCGACTGGTCAGCAAGTTCCTCAGGACGATCGAATAACCGGCCAGATCGAGCCGGGTTGACGGAACCGAGCGCGGCGTCAGGCCGCGCTCCTGTGTGTGGAGGCAGCGGAGGCAGCGTGTCGAGCGAGCAGGTCGCGACCGACGTGGTCGCCGAACCTACCGGCCCAGCACCCGCGCCCGCGACGTCGGGGGATCGACCCGAGTCGACGTCGGGCCGCGGTCTCCGATCCCGAATTCCTGGTCCTCATCGTGGCGGTCATCGCGCTCGACATCGCCGCCTTCATCCTGGTCCCGCCATTCCCGCGCGACGGTGTGCCGGGCGATCCCTGTCCGCTTCCGGTGTGCCTGATCGAGAGTGGCCTGGAGTTCCCGGCGCCGCATGCCGTGATCGACCTCGCGCCGGATTCGCACGCCGATCCCACCGCGCTGATGGTCTTCGATCCCGTCATCAGCAACACGATCCTGACCATGTGGATCGTGATGGCGCTCGTCCTGGTCGGGTCCATCCTCATGGTGCGCGGCAGCAAGCTCATCCCGGGCGGTGGCCAGAACCTGTTCGAATGGTTCTACGAGTTCCTCAGCGACTTTGGCGTGGGGATCGCGGGCCAAAAGGCACGTCCGTACATCCCCATCTTCGCCGCGTTCTTCCTGCTGATCCTGTTCAACAACTGGATCGGGCTCGTCCCGCCCGTCGGTAAGATCCCGCAGCTTCGCGCACCGTCGAGCGACGTCAACATCACCATCGGCATGGCCCTGATCAGCTTCGTGATCTTCCACGTCGAAGGCGTCCGTGCCCTCGGCCTTCGCGGGTACCTGGGGAAGTTCATCCCGCTCGGCGAGTTCCGCAAGGGGATCGGCGCGGGGATCATCGGCCTGTTCGTCGGCCTCATCGAGCTGATGCTCGAGTTCGTCAAGCCCGTCACGTTGTCCATGCGGCTCTTCGGCAACATCTATGGCGGCGAGGTCGCGCTGGGCGTCATCACGTCCCTGACGATTGCCATCTTCCCGCTGGCGCTGCTGAGCCTTGAGCTCATGCTCAACGCCATCCAGGCGCTGATCTTCAGCGTGCTCACCCTGATCTTCATCACCCTCGCCATCGAGGGCCACCACGACGAGGAGGCCCACGCCGAACCGGCTGGCGAGCCCGCCCACGGTTCAGCACCGGGGCTCCAACCGGCCCACTAGGCGCCATCGGGCGCCGTCATCCAAGGTCCCAATGATCCCGAGGCGATCGCTCGGGGAGTAGGAGGAAGTCAGAACATGGAATACATCGGCGCCGGCCTCGCCGCTCTTGGGGTCATCGGCCCCGGCATCGGCATCGGCATCCTTGCCGGCCTGTCCAATACCGCCATCGGTCGCAACCCTGATGCCGCCGGCCAGATCCGTGGCCTCGCGATCATCCTTGCCGCGTTCGCCGAAGGTCTCGGCGTGCTGGCGATCGTCGTCGGTCTGCTCGCGATCTTCATCCAGCCGGCGTAACCGGCCCGGCACGGAGACGACAGCGTGGATCTATTGGCCATCGCGACCGGGTTCGGGCGCGAGGTCGTCCAGCTGACCACGGAAGGTGAGGCCGAAGCCCTCTTCCAGGTCAACCTGTTCCAGGTCGTCATTGCGGCGACCAACTTCCTCCTGTTCCTGGCGATCATCTGGACGTTCGCGTTCAAGCCGGTGTCGCGGATGCTGGCCGATCGCAAGGCCCGGATCGAGCAGGGGCTCAAGGACGCCGAACAAGCCCGGAGTGACCGCGAGAACGCCGAATCCGAACGCGTCGCGACCCTCACCGAGGCCCGGCGTGAAGCAAACGACATCCTGGCGCGCGCCCAGAAGGTCGCCCAGGAGACCCGCGACGCGGACATCGCCGCGACGAAGGAAGAGCTCGAGCGGCTGCGGCAGCGAACCGCCGCCGAGATCGAGGCTGAGAAGGCCCGCGCCATCTCCGACGTCCGCGCGGAGGTCGCCGATCTGGCCCTGCAGGCCGCCGGCCGCGTGGTCGGCGAAACCATGACGAGCGATCGCGAGCGACGCCTCGTGGAGGAGTTCCTCGAGGGCTCGGCCGTCCGGGGCTCGTCCGACTGATGGCTCGTCGTGAGTCGGCCGCGCGCCGGTATGCCGAAGCGGCATTCGAGGTCGCCCTGCGCGACAACGAGATCGACGCGTGGCGGGAGGGTCTGGACGCCGCCGCGGCGATCGTCGGCGAGGAACGCGTGGGCCGTGCGCTCGCGAACCCGTCCATCCCGCTCGAAACCCGAATCGCGACCGCGGAGCAGACGTTCGGGAAGCTCGTCGGGCGCAAGACGCTCAACCTGGTCGGCCTGATGCTCCGTCGCGGCCGGATCCAGGAGCTGCCCAAGCTGGCCGCCGAGTTCCGGCGCCTCGACAACGAGCGCAAGGGCATCACCCAGGCGACCGCCACGAGCGCGTCGCCGCTCACCAAGGATGAAGTGGCGGCGCTCGCGCGCCGTCTCGAGGAATACACGGGCGGTCGCGTCGAGCTCGACGTCCAGGTCGATCCCAGCCTGCTGGGTGGCCTGGTCGTGCGGGTCGGCGATCGCCTGATCGACGGAAGCGTCCGAAGCCGCCTCGAGCGTCTGCGGAATCAGCTCGTTTCGGGCGCCCTCTAGGAGATCTGAGACCGATGGCCATTCGTTCCGACGAGATCACGAGCATCATCAAGTCCGCGATCGACGCGTTCGACTCGGGAGTCGAGACCCGCAGCGTCGGCACCGTGGTCGAGGTCGGCGACGGGATCGCCCAGATCTACGGCCTGTCGGGGGCGCTGTCCTCCGAGCTGCTCGAGTTCCCAGGTGGGTTGATGGGCATGGCCCTCAACCTCGAGGAGGAGACGGTCGGCGCGGTCATCCTCGGCAACGCGAACGCGATCAAGGAAGGCGACACGGTCAAGACCACGGGTCGCGTGGTCGAGGTCCCCGTCGGCGCCGCCCTGCTCGGGCGGGTCGTCGACCCGCTTGGTCGCCCGGTCGACGACAAGGGTCCGATCGCCTCGAAGGCGACGCGGCCCGTCGAGCGGATCGCGCCGGGCGTCATCGTCCGCCAGTCCGTGGACACACCGGTCCAGACCGGCATCAAGGCGATCGATGCGCTGATCCCGATCGGCCGGGGCCAGCGCGAGCTGATCATCGGCGACCGCCAGACCGGCAAGACCGCCATCGCTCTCGACACGATCATCAACCAGAAGGGCAAGGGCCTGGTCTGCATCTACGTCGCGATCGGCCAGAAGCTGTCCACGGTCGCCAACACCGTCGCGATCCTCGAGCAGTACGGCGCGATGGAGCACACGATCGTGGTCGTGGCCGGCGCCGAGGATCCCGCCCCGCTCCAGTACCTCGCCCCGTATTCGGGCGTGGCGATGGGCGAGGAGGTCATGGAGAACGGCGTCGAGGTCCCGGGACAGGGCGTCATCAAGGACGCACTCCTGGTCTACGACGACCTGAGCAAGCACGCCTGGGCATACCGCGAGATGTCGCTGCTGCTCCGCCGACCGCCCGGCCGCGAAGCCTATCCAGGCGACGTCTTCTACCTCCACAGCCGGCTGCTCGAGCGGGCCGCCCGGATGAGCGAGAAGGAAGGGGGCGGGTCGCTGACGGCCCTGCCGATCGTCGAGACACAGGCCGGCGACGTGTCCGCCTACATCCCGACCAACATCATCTCGATCACGGACGGGCAGATCTTCCTCGAGACGGACCTGTTCAACGCCGGCCAGCGGCCCGCGCTGAACATCGGCATCTCCGTGTCCCGGGTGGGTTCGGCGGCGCAGACCAAGGCGATGAAGAAGGTCGCCGGACCGCTCAAGCTGGACCTCGCGCAGTACCGCGCCCTCGCGGCGTTCGCGCAGTTCGCCTCGGACCTGGACAAGGCGACCCGGGACCAGCTGACACGCGGCGAGAAGCTGTCGGAGATCGTGAAGCAGCCGCAGTACCAGCCGCTGGGCGTCGAGAAGCAGGTCGCGATCCTGTACGTCGCTACGACCGGCAAGCTGGACGACGTCCCGACGCCGCGCGTTCGCGAATTCGAGAGCCAGTTCTATCGCTTCCTCGAGACCGAGCACCCGCAGGTCCTGACCGACCTGGAGGGCGGCAAGGCGGGCATCACCGACGAGCTCGCGGCAGCCCTCGACAAGGCGGTCGACGCGTTCCGCGAGAGCTTCCTCGTGGACGAACCGGCCAGGAAGCCGGCTTCGGCGGCTCCTGCCCCCGCCGCACCTGCTGCCCCCGCCGCCGCCCCTGCGGCGCCCGCCGCCGAGGACAAGCCCGAGGCTGGCGCATGAGTGGTATCGGCTTGGGCCAGGTTCCCGCCTAGATGGCGTCCCAGCGAGATATTCGGCGGAGAATCGGCTCCGTCCGGAATATCAAACAGATCACCCGCGCGATGCAGTTCGTGGCTGCTTCGAAGCTGAAGCGCGCCCAGGACGCAACGCTCGCCTCGCGCCCGTATAGCGAGAAGCTGGACGAGGTGCTCGCCGATCTCGCGGCCGTCCTCGGCGGCGACGACCACCCGCTCCTCGCCGAACGCGAAGGCGGCAAACGCCTGATCGTGCTGATCACGACGGACCGGCCGTTGTCGGGGCCGTTGAACACGAACATCGTGCGGTTCATCGCCCGCGACATCATCGAGCACAAGGGTGACCTGACCGTCATCACCGTCGGTCGCAAGGGACGTGACGCGATGCGCCGAACCGGCGTGCCGATCGAGGCCCACTTCGCGACGTTCGGCGACCGACCGAGCTTTGCCGACGTCCTGCCGCTCGCCCGGCTGATCACGGACGACTTCCTCGCGGAGAAGTACGGCCGCGTCGACATCGTCTACAGCCACTGGGTCTCGACCCTGGTCCAGCGGCCGACGCTCGTCACGATCCTGCCGATCCCGGAGTCAGAGGACACGGAGGGGATTCCCGGCAACCAGTTCATCTTCGAACCCAGCGCATCCGCTGTGCTCGAGCAGCTCCTCCCGCGCTATGTCGCGACGCGTCTCTTCCAGGCGGTCCTCGAGGCAAAGGCGAGCGAGGAATCGAGCCGGATGGTCGCCATGAAGAACGCCACCGAGAACGCCGAGGAGCTGATCGAGGACCTGACGCTCTCGTACAACAAGGTCCGCCAGGCGAATATCACCCGCGAAATGATCGAAATCGCGTCCGGCGCAAACGCACGCTGACGCTGAAGGACGCAGGAGGCCAGACAACCATGGCGACCGCCACCACCGCGACGGGCCGGGTCATCCAGATCACCGGACCCGTCGTCGACATCGAATTCCCGGCCGGCGAGCTCCCCGCGATCTACAACGCCGTCGAGATCGAGCGGAAGGGCCAGGACCCGCTCGTGGCCGAGGTCCAGCAGCACCTCGGCAACAACTGGGTGCGCGCGGTCGCGATGACCACCACGGACGGCCTCGCCCGTGGCGTTGACGCCAAGGACACTGGTGCGCCGATCAGCGTGCCAGTCGGCGAGGTGACCCTCGGTCGCGTGTTCGACGTCCTGGGCCATCCGATCGACGGCGGTCCGGCCGTCAAGGCGGACACCTACCTGCCGATCCACCGCGGCGCACCCGCGTTCGACCAGCAGTCCACCGAGGTCGAGGTCTTCGAGACCGGCCTCAAGGTCATCGACCTGATCTGCCCGTTCAAGAAGGGCGGCAAGATCGGGATCTTCGGCGGCGCGGGCGTCGGCAAGACGGTCATCATCCAGGAGCTGATCCGGAACGTGGCCCAGGAGCACGCCGGCGTGTCCGTGTTCGCCGGCGTCGGCGAGCGGAGCCGCGAAGGCAACGACCTGATCCACGAGATGACCGAGTCTGGCGTCATCGCCAAGACGGCCTTCGTGTTCGGCCAGATGAACGAGCCGCCGGGCGCCCGCCAGCGGGTCGGCCTGACCGGCCTGACCATGGCCGAGTACTTCCGCGACGTGGAGCACCGCGACGTGCTCCTCTTCATCGACAACATCTTCCGGTTCACCCAGGCGGGCTCCGAGGTGTCGGCGCTCCTTGGCCGCATGCCGTCCGCGGTCGGCTACCAGCCAAACCTGGCGACGGAGATGGCTGGCCTCCAGGAGCGGATCACCTCGACCCGCGATGGTTCGATCACGTCCCTCCAGGCCGTGTTCGTGCCGGCGGACGACTACACGGACCCGGCACCGGCCACGACGTTCGCCCACCTCGACTCGACGATCCGCCTCGAGCGGTAGCATCGCGGAGCTCGGCATCTACCCGGCGGTGGACCCGCTGACCTCGACCTCGCGCGTCCTCGATCCGCTGGTCGTCGGCCAGGAGCATTACGACGTCGCGCGCGAGACACAGCGTGTGCTCCAGCGCTACCGCGACCTCCAGGACATCATCGCGATCCTGGGCATCGACGAGCTGTCCGAGGAGGACAAGTCGACGGTCGCGCGCGCACGACGTCTCCAGCGGTTCATGAGCCAGCCGTTCTTCGTTGCAGAAGTCTTCACGGGGCGCTCGGGCAAGTACGTGAACATCAAGGACACCGTCGCCTCGTTCAAGGAGATCCTCGACGGCAAGACGGACACACTTCCGGAGCAGGCGTTCTTCCTCGCAGGCACGCTCGATGACGTTCGAGAAAATGCAGCGAAGCTGGGGTCCTGATGTGAAGGGCGGCGGACGCCCGCCGAGGAGCGCGCCCGTTAGGCGTAGCGCCGTAGGGCGCGTGCAGCGGTGGGCGGCCGGCGCCCGTGCGCGTCACGTCCTCACGGAGGCCTAATGCCACTCTTGCTGGAGATTGTTACGCCTGAGCGGTTGGCGTATTCGGACACCGTTGACGCCGTGA
The DNA here is from genome assembly GCA_963809045.1 of uncultured Chloroflexia bacterium. GTDB lineage: Bacteria > Chloroflexota > Limnocylindria > Limnocylindrales > CSP1-4 > SPCO01. The sequence continues at coordinate 38,009 of CAWEHW010000004.1, read as the reverse complement.
CGCTGCCAGGCATCGAGGGGGAGTTGGGGGTTCTGCCGCATCACGCACCCCTGGTTTCGATGTTGGGGGTTGGGGAGCTGCGGATTCGCAAGGGGGGCGAGACGGAGTCGTTTGCCATCGTGGGCGGGTTCCTCCAGGTTCGGCCTGACAAGGTCGTGGTGATGGCCGAGACCGCCGACATGGCCAGTGAGATCGACCTCGAGAAGGCCCAGCAGGCCCGGCGCGAGGCGGAGCAGGCCCTCGAAGGCGCGGGCCGCGCCGAGGCCGTGGATCTCTCGGCAGCCCGCGCCGCGCTCCAGCAGGCCCTGTTGCGGATCCGCGTGGCCGAGCGCCGACATCGCGAGGGTCCGCGGCACCGCGGTTGACCGTGGCTGACGCCAAGCCGTTCCACTGGGAATACCGCCCGGAGCCGGTCGCTCGGGAGCTGTTTCGCGTCGAGGGTGGCGAGCCACTCGAAGGGACCGTCTCGATCAGCGGCGCCAAGAACGCCGCGCTCAAGCTCTTTGCCGCCGCGACGCTCACCGGGGAACGCTGCCGGCTGACCAACGTCCCGGAGATCGAAGACGTGCGGGTCATGGCCGACACCCTTCGGGACCTTGGGATCGTGGTCGATCACCCGGCGGACAACGTCTACGAGATCGCCTCGGGCGACGTCGACTGGCTGTTCGTGCCCCTCGAGGCGGCGGCCAAGATGCGGGCCAGCTTCATCCTCCTCGGTCCGCTGCTCGCCCGCTTCGGGCGGGTCATCATCAGCAACCCGGGCGGCGACCGGATCGGCCGGCGGCCGGTCGACCTCCACGTCGAGGCGATGCGGGCGCTCGGCGCAGAGATCGACTACCGCAACGGCTACTACTTCGCAAGATCGCCCGGACGGCTCCGCGGGGGGACCGTGCGGTTCCCGTTCGTGTCCGTGATGGGCACGGAGAACGCGATGCTCGCCGCTACCCTCGCCGAGGGTAAGACGGTCATCCAGCCGGCCGCCCAGGAACCAGAGGTCGACGACCTGATCGAATTCCTGCAGTCGATGGGCGCTTCGGTCCAGCGGACCAAGCCCGACACGATCGAGATCCTCGGCCAGAAGCGCCTCCGCGGCGCCGACCATCAGGTCGTTCCTGACCGGATCGAAACCGGCACGTTCATCGTGGCCGCGGCCGTGACCGGCGGCAAGATCACGCTCAACAACGCGCCCTGCGACCACCTCGGAGCCTTCCTCGAGACCGTCGGCAGGGTCGGCGTGGAGGTGTCCTGTCACGGCGACACCATCGAGGTCGACGGGAGTGCCCTTCGCGACGGTGGCTACAAGGCGTGCGACATCATGACGGCTCCGTATCCGGGCCTGGCCACGGACCTCCAGCCCCCCACGGCCGTCCTGCTGTCGCAGGCCAACGGCACGTCGCACGTCCACGAAGCCGTCTTCGAGGACCGCCTCGAGTGGTTGACGGAGATCCGCCGGATGGGTGCGAACGTGGAGGTCCTGGACCCGAACCACGCGACGATCGACGGTCCATCCAAGCTCGTCGGGACCGAGGTCGAGATAGGCGACCTGCGAGCCGGAGCGTCGCTGATCCTCGCCGCGCTCGCGGCCGAAGGCACGACCACGATCCACGGCGCGCACCACGTCCACCGGGGCTATGAGAACATCGAGCGGAAGTTCCGCGATCTCGGGGCGAGCATTTCGCGCACGGCGGAAGGGACGGCTGACACCAGCTCATGAAAATCGGTATCGACCTTGGCACGGCCAACGTCCTCGTCTACGTCAAGGGCAAGGGCATCGTCATCACCGAACCCAGCGTGGTGGCCGTCTCCGACGACAACCGGATCGTGGCGGTTGGCGAGGAGGCTCGCGAGATGATCGGGCGGACCCCCGGCAACATCCACGCCATCCGGCCGATGAAGGACGGGGTGATCGCGGACTACGTGATCACCGAGGCGATGCTGAGCCACTTCATCGGCAAGGTCCGCAAGGGGTCCTTCGGGTTCACCAAGCCGGACGTGATGATCTCGGTGCCCGCCGGCGTCACCAGCGTCGAGAAGCGGGCCGTCCGCGACGCCGCGCTGAAGGCCGGGGCGAAGGATGCCTACCTGATCGAGGAGCCGCTCGCGGCGGCGATCGGCGCCAACGTCCCGATCAGCGGGCCGTCCGGGAACATGATCATCGACATCGGCGGCGGGACCAGCGAGATCGCGGTCATCGCACTCGGCGGGATCGTCGTGTCGAAGAGCCTGCGCGTCGGTGGCAATCGGTTCGACGACGCGATCGCGACGTACATCCGCAAGAAGTACAACCTGATGGTCGGCGAGCGAACGGCGGAGGAAGTCAAGATCCAGATCGGGACGGCGCTCCCCCTGGAGCGCGAGCTCACGATGGAGGTTCGCGGCCGCGACCTCATCGCCGGTCTCCCGCGGACGATCCCGATCACCAGCAGCGAGGTCATGGAGGCGATCGAAGCCCCCCTCCAGCAACTCGTTGCCGCGGTTCGCTCGGTCCTGGAGCAGACGCCACCGGAGCTGTCGTCGGACATCATCGACAAGGGCATGGTCATGTCCGGTGGCGGCGCACTCCTCCGGAACATCGACAAGCTGCTGACCCAGGTGACCGGTGTCCCATGCCACGTCGCCGAGAACCCATTGAACTGCGTCGCGCTCGGCACGGGCCTGGCCCTGGAACACTTCGACTTCTTCAAGAAGTCGCTCGTGCAACAGGTTTGATGTGCCGCCACATCCACTGGACCTGTCACCGGACGGGACGCCGCCGCCGCTCGCTACGGCGCTGCGCCTGACGCTCGCTCTGCGACGCCCCGCCCGGCGCCACCCGCGGACGCGTCCACACCCCGCCGCAACTCGCTCTTGATGCACGCCTTCGTTGACCTGCATTGCCACACTCGGGCGAGCTTCGATTGTTTGTCGGCGCCCGGCGCTGTCGTCAAGGCAGCGACAGAACGCGGGCTCACCCACCTGGCCATCACCGACCACGATCGGATCGACGGCGCGCTCGAAGCGCGCGAGCTCGCACCCGCCGAGCTCACCGTGATCGTCGGCGAAGAGGTCAAGACGGCCGATGGCGACCTCATCTGCCTGTTCCTCGACCGGCCCATCCCGCCTGGGCTGTCCGCCGCCGAGACGATTGACGCGGCGCGCGAGCAGGGCGGGCTCGTGGGCATTCCGCACCCATTCGACGGGTTACGTGGCTCCCTGCTGCGCGACGAGCGACTGGCGGTGCTGAGCGATCGGGTCGACTGGGTCGAGCGTCACAACGCGCGCGTCATCGGGCAGGGGAACCAGCGGGCAGCGGAGTTCGCGATCGAACGCGGGATCCCGGGCGTGGCCGTCTCGGATGCGCATTCGATCCTCGAGATCGGCGTGGCGTACACGAAGCTGGAAGGCGACCCATCGACGGCCAGCGGTCTTCTCGCCGCGCTGGCGAACCTCGCGGAAATCGTGCCCGGCCGGGCGAGCCTGGTGATCCGAGCCTGGACGCCGGTCGCCAAGGCCGTGCAGCGGAGTCGAGGCAACCGCCGGGTCGAACCGGCCGGCCGCCCCGCGGCGGCCGGCGATCGAGGCGACGGCCGATGAGCGACCCGATCGACCCGGTCGAGGACGACCGGGACGGCGGACCGTACGAACCGGTGGATGAGGCGGACCAGCTTTCGCTGACCCGGCGTCTCCGCCAGCCACGGACGATCATCTCGATCCTGATCCCGCTGGCGGTCATCGCCGGCTTCGTGATGCTCAACGGCGAGCAGCTCGGCCGGGTCCCGGGGCTCATCGCCGAAGCCGACGTCCGACTCGTGGCCCTGGCGTTCCTCGTGTTCTATGCCGGCTTCCCGCTCCGCGGCCTGCGCTGGGCGGTGTTGCTGCGTGGCACTGGCACCCGCGTGACCACGAGGGACTCGACCGAGATCATCTTCCTCTCCTGGTTGGTCAACTGCGTGGTGCCGGCCAAGCTCGGTGACGTCTACCGGGCGTACCTGCTCAAGATCAATACGGCCGCGTCGCTGAGCCGCACCTTCGGGACCGTGTTCATCGAACGGGTCATGGACCTCGTCGCGATCGCCGTGCTCGGCATCGCCGCGGGGTACTGGAGTTTCCGCGACGGTCTGCCGCCGGCGATCCAGCTGATCTTCGCGATCGGCCTTGTCGTCGTGGCAGGGCTCGGGATCGGCTTGTTCACGCTGCGGAACTTCGGCCGCAGGATCCTCGTCGCGCTGCCGTTCCCGCCCAAGGTCGTCGAGTTCTACGACCGCTTCGAGGAGGGCGTGTTCGGGGCCATCGCGGTCCGGCAGCTTCCCTTGCTGGGCTTCCTGACCGGGACGATCTGGATGACCGAGGCGGTTCGACTGTTCCTGGTCATCCAGGCGTTCGGCTTCACGGACGTCCAGATGGGCCTCTCGGGGGCGGTGTTCGTGGCGCTGATCGGGTCGTTGCTGACCGCGGTCCCGCTCAGCCCGGCCGGGCTGGGCATCGTTGAGGCGGGCATCGTTGGCGTGTTGACGGTGGCCTATCGCATCCCGCTGGCCGAAGCCACGGCGATCGCCCTGCTGGATCGAGTGATCAGCGTGTTCTCGATCATCGTGCTGGGCACGATCGGGTACCTCGTGTCGTCGAAGCCGCGAGGCCTCAGGAACGCGGTGCGTCCGGGCGAGCCAACGTCCGCCTAGTCCGCCAGGCCATTCGAGCCGTACCTTGGTCAGGGCGTTGCGTCCGCGCACGCCCTCGATCGACCACGCCTAACCACACCGAACCGCGCCAGGGGGAGGACCCTCGGATGCCTTCGGGAGCGGTACCAACGGGTGATACAGGTCTTTCGACGCCCCGGGGATAGTGAGGTCAGCGCATGACCCATCGCTGCTCAATCCCAGGGAGCGCCCAGGTTCACATGACGACCCAGAACGGCAGAGCGTTCAACGACTGGCTGAGAACACAACTCAAGGCCAAGAAGATGTCGCAGCGCCAGCTCGCCCAGCAGTCGGGGGTGGATCACTCCACGATCTCCCGTCTGATCCGGGGTGATCGGATGCCATCGTTGGGCACGGCCACCAAGCTTGCCCGCGGCCTCCGCGAACTCCGTGAAGACGCCGACACCACGCAGTACCTGGGCCTGGTCGCGACCGGTGCCAGCACCAATCCGACCGCTCGCGTCGAGTACGCGCTTCGCGCGGACGAGCTGTTGAGCGAGGCGCAGGTCCGCCAGATCATGGAGTACTACCTCGCCGTCCGGATGCGCCGGTACGGTCGATCGTTCCAGCCGACCGAGAACCCAACCGGGAACCCCGAACGTGGCGGCGGCGATCGCTCGATGGCCCGCTCGATGCCCGACACCCGAACCGCCGCCGGTGCGCTCCGCAACGGCACGGCAACGATGCACACGATCCGCCCCGTCGCTCGTTCGACGACCCGGGAACCGGGGCGCTACTAGCCAGCACACATCACGACTCGGGTCCGCCCTCCCGGCTCGAGTCAGGGGAACAGCGAACGCCGGCGTTTGGGGCGCCGGCGTTCGCGATTCCGGCGGTTCTGCTGATCGTGGCGCCAGCCTCCGTGCGCCGCCGGCTGATGCGCCGCCGGCTGTGCGCCGCCGGCTGGTGCGCCGCCGGCTGATTCGGTCAACGCTTGCACCACGGCTGATTCTGGTCAGCGCTTGCACCACGGGCAATACCTGGACATGCGCTTGCGCCACAGGGAAGCAACGTCGCTCGACGCGACACGTATGTCCGATGCTTGCGTGGACCGCAAACGGCCAGTGGATTCCGGGTGCTCCTGGCGCCACTCGCGCCGAGGTTTGCGCCAGGCGCAAGCACGCGACGCGAATCCAGACCAGCCGCGGGCGGTCGCGACGTTGCTTCCACCACATGCAAGCAGTCGCTGCGAGGCCGACGGTCTACTGCCCCGATCGGTAGATCGAGATGAGCCGGCCCGGAGCCGCATCGAACCGGTCGAGCAGCTCGGCCGAGCCTGCCGGCACCAGCATCTCCTCCGCACCACCACCACACGGCGCGCCGATCACGACCTCGAACAGCCGATCGCAGATGATGACGATGGTGGCTCGGGGCTGCGGGATCGGCATCCTCGCGGACCAGCGTCGCGACCCCGATGTCCGCGCCACGCACCAAGCTCGCGGCCGCCGAGCACTAGCGGATACGCGTAGGCCTCGATCGACTTGAAGATCGGCTGCGAGCGGAGGTCGATGGCGCCGGGGCCCGCCACGGTTTCGATCCGCTCCGCCGCAACCTGGGCCGCGGGGTACCCACCGTCGGGATGCACCGGGGCAGGGACGTGCGTCCCGGCCCAGGCAACGATCGCCCCGACGCCAACCGCCGCCAGCAGCCGGCCGGGGGTGAGGTGACGAGCCACGGAACGGGCGCTCGGCACGGTCGCGACGGGCCGCCACAACGCCGCAGCAGCCACGCCGACCAGCACGAACACCATCGGATCCGCGAAGGCGTGGTAGTGGTCGTTCGGCAGGCCGCGAATGACGACAGCCAGGCTGGGAGCCAGGAACGTCAGGGCAACCGCCGTCCAGAGCAGCCCGAGACCCAGCCAGCGGGCAGCCACCCGTTCTTCGCCGGAACCCCAGACGGAACGCCAGACGGCGATCGAGACGACCGCCACCAGCGAGATCACGGCCGCTGCGGTGCCATCCACGATCAGGCCGACCAGGGGCCACGAGACCACCCGGGTGCCGATGACCAGGAATCGGTCGACCGGTCCGTCGGCAACCGCGTCGCCACCCGAACGGATGTACGCGAGGGCCGCCTGCACCTCCGCGAAGTTCGTCGTGAGCTCGTGGACGACAAGCGGGAGGAAGCTGAGCGCGATCAGCCCCAGCCCGCCGAGCCCGACGCGGGCCAGGGCTTGCCGCTCGGAGCCGCCCGGACGGCGCCGCAGGTCTGCCACGAACAGGGCACCCACGATCGGCAGCAGCGTCACACCCAGGACGTGACACTGCATCGTCACCGCCGTGCCGGCCGCGGCCAGGAGCCACCAGCGTCCGCGACGGGTGCGCCACGCATGCCACGCGCCGGCAAGGGCGATCGCACTCGACAGCCCGATGAGGTTCGGGTTCCAGATGAACGTCGATTCGTCGATTGAGGCAGGGGAGATCGCCATCGCGAGCCCGGCAACGAGGCCCGCGACGGGACCCGCGATCGATCGCGCCAGCCACCACGTCACGACGACGGCGGCGATCCCGGCAAGGGCGATCAGAAAGACCACGGCGAGTGGCGAGTCGCCACCGGTCAGCGCCGCGGCGGGCGCGAGGAGGTAGTAGTAGAGCGCGCCATGGTGGACGTCGCCGATCGAGGTCGGTGGTCCGAGCAGCGGGATGACGCCGTCGCGAACCAACCCTCGAAGCATGAGCATGTCGTGTCCCTGGTCGCCGTCCCACGTGCCGCGAGTGGCGAGATCGGGTAGCCGGAGCGCGGCGGCCACGGCGATGAGGCCGAGCGGCACGAGGATCGATGCGAGGGGTCCGGGCACGACGCGACCGGGCACGACGCGACCGGGCTCGACGCGGTCTCGCACGCCGCCCCCGTCGCCCTGTGCACCGCCCCCGCTGCCCCGGCCGTCGCCCGGCGAGCCCTGCCGTGGCTCGCTCATTCCGCCGGGCCCGGCGTTGGACCTGTGCGGCTTCGGCTGCCGCGCACGGTGAAGGCCTCGGGCGGCAGCTCCTCGAGCGCGCGACCCGCCGCCAGGTCACGGGCGCGGGCCACGTTCACGGCGTCGTAGCCCTCGTCCATGCCCGGGGTCTCGAGGTAGTACGCCACGTGATCGAGCAACGGATGGGTCAACAGGTGGGCGAGGCCGGTCGCCCCGATCCGACCGGCGCCCACGTGCTCGTGACGATCGAGGCGGGATCCGCGCTCCGACTTCGAATCGTTGAGGTGGATCATGACCAGCCGTTCGATGCCGATCCGCGCATCGAAATCCGCCAGAAACGCATCGATTGCGTCGGGCCGGCAAAGGTCGATACCGGCCGCCCAGGCGTGGGCCGCGTCGAGGCAGAACCCGATCCGATCGTCGGGGATGCCGCGGGCCGCGACGGCCTCCGCGATCTCCGCGAGCTCGGACACGTTCGTGCCGAGCCCGAACCCGCTGCCGGCCGAGTTCTCCAGCACGACCATCGGCATGCCCGGGACGAAATCGATCTCGGCGAACGCCAGCCGAAGGCCTTCGGCCAAGCGCTGGACGCCGGCCGGGATGCCGGCACCGAGGTGCGACCCGATGTGGACGTTGAAGAACCGGGCAACGAAGCCCGGAGCCGCGCGCAGGTCATGGGCCAGGACCTCGACCGAGCGCCCAAAGAACGGCTCCTCGGGGCCGGCGAGGTTGATCAGGTAGGGGGCGTGGATCGCGATCGGCCCGATGTCGTGCTTGACGAGGCGCGCTCGAAACGCCGGAAGCTCTCGTGGTGGCTCGGTCCGTCGACGCCATGCGGTGGGGTTGTCGGCGAATACCTGGAGCGCGTCGGCCCCGATCTCGTGCGCTCGTTCGACCGCCTTGACCATGCCGCCGCCGAGGGGCAGGTGAGCACCGATTCGGCGAGATCCGGGATGCATTCGGGGCATCGTACGATGCGGCCCGGCTCGTCCGGGCCCGCGTGGTGCGTCGCCGGCGCCTCGGGTCAGGCTCGGCCGTCTCGGCGGCCTCGACCCTTCGTGTAACCACCGCCGATCACCGGCTCGATCACGCCGAAATCCCCGTCGTCGCGCTGGTAGACGATGGCGATCTGCTCGGTTTCGGCGCTGACGAAGATGAAGAACCGGTGGCCGAGCTCCTCCATCTGGCTGATCGCGTCCTCTTCGAACATCGGCTCGATCGCGAAGCGCTTGGTCTTGACGATCCGACGCTCGCGCGCGGGTCCCGGCGTCCCGTCGGCGATCCGGCGGAGGATCTGCTGCTCCTCGAGCGGCCGCGCTCGGAGACGCGGCTTCTCGCGGTGGTCCACGGTTTGGCGTTCGACCTTGTCGACCACTTCGTCGAGGGCCGCCTGGTAGCTCGCGCCCGCAGCGTGACTCCTTAGGGTCTGCCCGTCGATCACGAGCGTGACCTCGGCGATGTGCGCATCCGAGGCGCTCCGATGCTGCTCGTTGGAGAGCTCGACGACGGCGTCCGAGCGGTCGTCCAGCATGCGCTCGAGCCGGCGGAACTTGCGTTCCGCGTAGTCGCGAACCCGGTCGGGGACCTCGACGTTCTTGCCTCTGACGATCGTCTTCACGCGTCACCTCCAGGCCGTCGGCCCTCTGTTTCGAGTATAGCCGCGGGCGCCGATCGAGCCTTTCGGACCCAGGCCGAGCGCTCGCGGGCCTCGAGCGCGTGGCGCTCAGCGGGCTCGGCGGGCCCGAACGCGGGGCGCCGAGCGCGTCGGCGCCGAGTGCTGGGCGCCGACCGCGCTGGATTCGTCGGGCGCGATCGGGGCCGCTCGAAACCACTTGCTCCGACGATGCCCCTTGGGGAATAGCCTCGTTGGTCCCGAGCGCGTGGTTCCCGCGGCGCGGCCGGCTTCACCGGCGCTACGGAGGGCCCCGCCCGCGGACGGCTCGCCCGCCAAGCCAGGTTCGCCCGCCAGGCCAGGTTCCCCGCCGCCATTTCCCAAGGGGAATTGTCAGGACGAGTGAATGTCGGCGGGCTCGGGCTCGGCCGGGCTCGCGCTAGCGCTAGCGCTCGCGAGCGACGGTGATCGCCGAGACGGCGACGGCACCCGCCGCCTCGAGTGCCTCGGCGCAGGCCGCCAGCGTCGCGCCGGTGGTCGTCACGTCGTCGACGAGCAGCACCCACTGACCGACGACGCCCGAACGGCCGACGTCGGAGCCGCTGGCGCCGGACCGGATGCGGAACGCCCCGCCCACGTTGTCGGATCGCTGATCCCGGTCCAGCTCGAACTGCGCGGTCGTTGCCCGGTGACGTTCGAGGGCGCGGACGAATGGCAGGCCCAGCCGCGCCGCGGCGACCTCGCCGATCAGGGCCGCCTGGTCGTAGCCGCGCTGGCGCTCGCGGTCGGCATGGACGGGCACGGGCACGACCACCCTGGCGCCGACGCCAACGCGGCTCCATCGGCGGGCGACGGCCTCGCCGAGCGGCACGGCCAGGCGTCGCTCGCCGGCGTACTTGAGCTGGTGGAGGGCACCGCGCACGGGTCCCCCGAACGGGGCGCACCACTCCAGCTGGAGCAACGGGAATGGGAGGTCCGCGGGCAAGCCGATCGGTGTCCCGCCTCGAAGCTCGAGTCGCGCGTCCAGCGCCGGGCGGCATCCGGCGCACAGGGGCTCACCTTCGAGTCCACACCCGGCGCAGGACGCCGGGAACGCCAGGTCAAGGGCGGCCGAGGCGACGCCGGAGAGACTCCGCAGGATGGCCACGGGTCGATCATGGCGCCGTCGCCTTCACCGGGACTTGATTGGGGCTGGCGGCTCTGCAGTCGGTGCCGGCCGGGGTGGCGAGGCTGGCGGCCGCACCACCGGAGCTGGGCCGAGCGAGGGTCAACTGCCCGGCGCGGCCTCCATCACGATGAGATCGCCGACGACCGTCCCGCTCCGATCGATCGTGCCGACCGGCAGCTCCAGGACGCCGAACGCTCCCCGGACGAGCGGAACGAGTCCCGTCCACGCACGCAATCCGCGATGGACGGACAGGACGGGATGTGTGCCGCCGGCCGTGGCGTCGGGCTTGCCGACGAATACCGCGTCGATCGGGAAGCGCATGAACATCATGTGGATCCCGTTGCCCGGCAGCCAGAGGCCCGCATCAGGCTCGAGCGTGGCTCGGCCCATCAGGCCCATGAACCGGGCCCACAGCCCGTCGGCCGTCTCCAGCCGCGTCGCGAGGTGCGTGCCGCGCGTCACGTTCCGGGCCGCGCGCAACCCAGCCATCGGACTCATCGAGCGGGCGAAGCCGCCCGGCTAGAGGTTCAGGACGATGAGGATCAGGGCCGGCCCGAGGATGACGATGAACAGCGACGGGAAGATGCAGCCGACCAGCGGGAACAGCATCTTGATCGGCGCCTTGGCGGCCTGTTCCTCGGCTCGCTGGCGGCGCTCGATGCGGAGCTGCTCGGACTGGACCTGGAGCACCTTGGAGATCGACACACCGAGTTGCTCGGCCTGGATGATCGCGCCGATGAAGTTGGTCAGCGGCCCGACCTCGGTCCGCGCCACGATGTCGCGCAGGGCCTCGCGGCGCTGCTTGCCGACGCGGACCTCGGCCAGCGCCCGGCGGAACTCTTCCGACAACGGTCCGGGGAGCTTCTCGACGACCTTGCCAAGCGCGGCGTCGAAGCCGAGACCGGCCCGGACGGAGATCGTCAGCAGGTCCAGGGCGTCCGGGATCATGAGCAGGATGGCGTGCTGTCGCTTGCGAACGCGGCCACCGAGCCAGAACTCCGGGATGGTGTAGCCAAACAAGCGCGCCGACCAGGGCCATGCCGAAATTCAGGGGGACGGGCAGGGCGATTACGCCGACGACGACGAACAGGAAGAAGAACAGGATCGCGCCGACGATCGTGCCGACCGCCTTGATCCCAAGCCAGTCGGCAACCCGCATATCGCCTGGGTTGCCGGCCAGGGCAAGGCGTTTCTCGGTGCGTTCCGTGAACGACGAGCTGGTCACCCGAGCGACGGAGCCCGAGAGGCGCGCCGACGAGCGGTCGGATGGTCCGTTCCATGAACGGCGCCTGGAGCTCCAGCTCCTCGAGGTTCTTGGCCTGCATGGTCCCGAGCTGGGTCAGGCGGGCCTGGACCGGGTCGACTGGTGCGCTGCTGGTCAACGCGAAGACGATGAACAGGACGGCGCCAGCGGCGATAGCGGCGATGATGATTGGCAGTACTGGCATTGGGAGCTAGACCTCGATGTCCACGATCTTGCGGATCACCATGAACCCGATAAACATCATTACGCCGCCGACGGCCAAAATGATCACTCCAGCAGGAAGACCGATGATGCTGGCGCGCGCATCGAACATCGGATCCATGAAGCCGGGGGCCCCCACGAACAGGAAGCCGGCGAGGAAGATGGGCAGACCGGCGACCACGTAGCCCGACAGGCGCTGCTGTGCGGTGAGGGTCCTGATCTCGCCCTTGATCCGGATCCGCTCGCGGATCGTGTAGGCAATCGAGTCGAGGATCTCGGCGAGGTTGCCACCAACCTGGTGCTGGATGGAGATGGCGGTGGCCATCAGCTCGAGGTCGTCGGACCGCACGCGGCGGACCATGTTCTCCAGCGCCTGTTCGAACGGCAGGCCCAGGTTGACCTCGCGGATGACGCGGGCGAACTCGATCGAGATCGGCGGACGGGTCTCGCGGACGACAAGCTCGATCGCCTGGAGGAACGACGATCCGGCGCGCAGCGCGTTGGCGATCAGCGTGATCGTGTCCGGCAGCTGCTTGTTGAACGCGCCAAGACGTCCGTTGCGGCGCCGGGCGAGCCAGATCCGTGGCAGGAAGAACCCGACGACGATGCCGATCAGCAGGACCAGCGGGTTGCGCAGCGTCGGGACAAAGGCCGACAGGAACAGCAACAGCAGCGGTACGCCGATGATCGACCCCGCCCAGATGGCGAGGAACTCGGATGGCTTGAGGTGGAGGTCTGCGCGAGCGATGTCCCGTGCGATGTTCGCCCAGAAGTCGCGCCCTTCAACGGCCTTGTTCAGGCTGGCGAGCGCCTCGCTCTTGGCGATCAGCTCGGCGACACCGCCCTGACCCTTCGCGCCGGCCGCACCAGCTCTGGGGCTTGGCCGATGCGTATCTCTCGAGGCGGTCAGAGATGCCCGACCGCCCGGACATCGCGATTCCCACCGCGATGACCACGATGGCCAGGGCGAAGAGACCCGCAACGATAAGCGGTGTTGGCGCCAGGTCAGGCATTCGCGCGCTCCTCCCCGGACTCTAGTAGGTGAAGCCGAACAGGCCGGGCGGGAGGTTGATCCCCATGACCTCGAACTTCTCCACGAACTTGGGCCGGATCCCGGTCGGCTTGAGGCGACCCTGGATCTTGCCCTCGAGGATGCCGGTCTGCTCGAAGACGAAGACGTCCTGCATGACGATGACGTCGCCTTCCATGCCCTGGACCTCGGTGATGTTGACGATCCGCCGGGTGCCGTCCTTGAGGCGGCTCTGCTGGACGATCAGGTCGACCGCCGAGGCCACCTGCTCGCGGATGGCGCGAAGCGGGAGGTCGACGCCGGCCATCAGGACCATCGTCTCGAGGCGCGAGAGCATGTCGCGCGGGCTGTTGGCGTGGCCGGTCGACATCGAGCCGTCGTGGCCGGTGTTCATGGCCTGGAGCATGTCCAGCGCCTCGCCGGAACGGCACTCCCCGACGATGATCCGGTCGGGCCGCATGCGCAGGGCGTTGCGGACGAGCTCGCGGATCGGGATCGCGCCCTTGCCTTCGATGTTCGGTGGGCGGGATTCCAGCGTGACCACGTGCTCCTGGCGGAGCTGGAGTTCGGCGGCGTCCTCGATCGTGACGATCCGCTCGTCGTTCGGGATGAACGAGGAGAGGACGTTGAGCGTCGTGGTCTTGCCGGAGCCCGTGCCGCCGGACACGAACAGGTTGAGGCGGGCCTCGACGCATGCTCGCAGGAACTCGAACATCTCCGGCGTCGCGGTGCCGAAGCGGATCAGGTCTTCCGTGGTGAACGGAGACGCCGAGAACTTGCGGATGGTGATGACAGGCCCCACCAACGACAGGGGCGGGATGATGGCGTTGACGCGGGAGCCGTCGGTCAGTCGGGCGTCGACCATCGGCGAGGACTCGTCCACGCGGCGGCCGATCGGGGCGATGATCCGGTCGATGATCCGCATGACGTGGTCATCGTTCTGGAAGACGACGTTGGTCAGCTCGAGCTTGCCGGATCGTTCGATGTAGACCTGGCGTGGGCCGTTGACCATGACTTCCGTGATCGACTCGTCGCGAAGGAGCGGCTCCAACGGACCGAGACCGATGATCTCGTCGGTGATCTGCTCCAGCATCCGGACCCGCTCGGCACGGGTCAGGGCGAGGCCTTCCTCGTCGATGACCTTGCCGAAGATCTCCTCGATCTGGCGCCGCACCTCGACCTGGTTCGACAGGTCGAGCTTGGGGTCCAGGTCCTGGATGACCCGGTTCTGGATGCGGAACTTGACGTCCCGGAACGATTCCCGGACCGGCGCCTGGCTCTGGAGCCGCGGCGAGGTCGGGACGCCGGGCGGTCCACCCGGCACGGCCGGCAGGTTGTCGCCCCCCGGCGCACCGGGCGCCGGAGCCGTGGATCCTGGTCGAGCGCTCTCGATCCGCTTCAACAGGGACATGGATTACACCCCTTCTCGCCCCGTCGGGGCACTATGAACGACGATCATCGCCATGCGAATAAGGACTTCTTCTGATTGGGCTTGCCCTGGTCGGGGCCAGCGGGACCCGCTGGAACACCCACGCGCGCGGGGCCGACGACGGATCGGGCCAGGCGGAGGACGTCCTGTGACACCTGCGCCTCCCGATTGGACACGAAGAACGGGATACCCCGATTGAGTGCGTAGACGACGCTTCGGCCGTCGCTGACGATCGTCTCGTCCACCTTCCGGCCGATCGAGTTCTCGACGTCCGTCACCCGGATGCCGAGCGTCGAATCGGCGCGGTTGAGGACCAGCCGAACCTTGCCGGACTCGTAGCCGAGCTGTTCCGCGACCTCCAGGAAGAGGCGCATGTTCTTGATGCTCGTGATCTCGAGGCTCAGCATCGTGAGGATGATGTCGGCAGCATCCAGGATGGCCAGCGTGGTGTCGTTGAAGAAGGCGGTGCAGTCGACGACCACGAGGTCGTAGTTGTGCCGGAGCACTTCCAGCACCTGCTTGACACCGGCCGTGGTGATCATCTCGGCCATCTCCGGAGACGGCGGGGCGAGAAGCACCCGGACACCGGAGCTGTGGACCTGGACGAACGTGTCGATCGAGTCGATCTCGCCCTGTTCGATGACGGGGATCAGATCGGCAATCGAATTGCTCTTGGGATTGAGGTTGAACAGGACGCCCACGTCGCCGAACTGGAACGAGCCGTCCATGACGACGACCCGCTTGCCAAGCTCCGTGGCGGCCGCGACCGCCAGGTTGACCGCGAGTGTCGTGCGACCGACGCCGCCCTTTGGGCTGAACACCGCCACGACCTGGCCGCCGTCGTCGTCGCCCGGTCCGGTCCCGTTCGTGGAGATCGGCGTGGCGACCCCGATCCGGCTGGCCTTCTCCCGCTCGCGAGAGCTCACCTGTCGGATGGAGGCGGTCAGCTCGTCGCTGCTGAAGGGCTTGACCAGGAACTCGCGTGCGCCGGCCAGCATGGACCGCCGCAGGTAGTCCGCTTCCCCCTGGACGGACATCATCACGACGGCCGTCCCGGGTGCGCTGGTGGAGAGCTGCTCGGTGGCCGCGATCCCGTCCATGTCCGGCATGTTGATGTCCATCAGGACGACATCCGGGCGGAGCTTGGTGGCCATCTGGATGGCTTCGCGCCCGGACGCCGCGGAGCCGATCACCTCGATGTCTGCCTCGAAACCGAGGAGCTTCGTCAGGTGATCGCGGGTCTCCGGGATGTCATCAACGACGAGGACACGGATCTGATCGGCCATCTCGCTCTGGTTGGGTCCTTGTGGTTCGCTGGGATGGGAGACGACGGGCTGCCGCTATGCGGGGAACCCGTCGTCAGCGGTTGCGTCGCTTACTGCGGAAGTTCTGGGACGACCGGGACGGCGATGGTCGGCGGCAGGACGCCGAACGTGTCGATCAGTTCCTGGAGGGTGATGCCGGACGTCTGGGCGATGACCGGCGGAACGGGCTCACCCGTGACCGGATCGATGAAGTCGTCGGCCGAGCGCAGGACCAGGGACAGCGTGATCAGCGGGTTGGCCATCGTCTGGCCGTACCGGATGACCTCGGCCTGCTGGGCGGTGACCGCGAGGATCACCAGCTCCTGCTGCTCATTGAGGACGGTGCCCGGGGCCGCGGTGGCCACTGGCTGGCCCTCGGCCGTGGTGGGGGGTGGCGGAGCCGGGGGAAGCAGCGTGCCGAGCACCTGCATGCCCTGGAGGACGAGCTTGACGGTGGCGCCCTTGGGTCCTGGGTTCACGACCAGCACGCCGTCGGGGTTCACGGGATCCGGCGTGATCGACGCGAACTGCTCCTCGGTCAGGGCGATCAGCGCATCGACGTAGTCACCGGTCTTGATGACCGTGCCGACGCCGCTCGTCTGGTCGACGCGAATGGCGATCGCGCGCAGGCCGGCTGGCGTGTCGATATCGAGAATGGCGCCCGTTGCGCCACCGGTCAGCGTGGTCTCCGTGATCTGGCCGCCGGCGGTCACCGGCT
This sequence comes from uncultured Chloroflexia bacterium, assembly GCA_963809045.1. Lineage (GTDB taxonomy): Bacteria > Chloroflexota > Limnocylindria > Limnocylindrales > CSP1-4 > SPCO01. The sequence continues at coordinate 21,687 of CAWEHW010000004.1, read as the reverse complement.
GGCGGGCAACCTGCCCGATCACCTGGGACACGTCCGAGAACGCACCGGCGCTGATGCCGGCCACGGGGACGACCTTGATCTCGACCTGGTCGGCCCGGATTCGGGTCGACAGCGGGATGTCGGCCGAGGCGACCACGACGGGTCCTTCGGTCGGAACCGGAGGGGTGCCGTCCGACGTCGCGGGTGCCTGGAGCAACAGAAGGATGCCTACGAAGGCAACGATGGCCAGGAACACGCCGACCAACAAGACCAGCCGATTAGAACGCTTCAAAGTTCATCTCCCCGAGGCGATGTGACAGGTGGCACCACTCTAGCACCGCCCAAAAGCCGCGCGACTATACCAAAGGGCTAGGACCATTAGGAGGAAACGGCAGGAAACGCTGCGTGCGGAAAGGTTCCCTGCAAGGTCGTCCCAATCGAATGGCCCGCCGGTCTGCGACGACCAGCGGGCCATTGTTGAGACTCTGTGGACAACCTGCCTAGTAGGCAGACCTACCTAGATGGAGGTTACCGACGACAGAGCAGCTTGTCGCTGACCTGGCTGCCCAGGAAGATGAGGGCGATGATGGCGACGATGGCGATAAGCGCGAGGATGAGAGCGTATTCGGCGAGACCCTGACCGTCCTCGTTCGATCGAGACGTTCGATCGAGCTCGGACAGTCGTGCGAGCGGCGTCACTGTGGTTCACCTCCTTTCAATCGGTGCGGTGTGCCGCCACCGTACGTTTGGCACCGTCGGTGTCAATAGGTCGATTGGCTACCCGACGCGTGGGGACGCTTGTAAATCACGAAGCCGCCGGCCAACGGTCGACGGCTTCGTCTGATGCTGAACGAACAGTTAGATCGACTTGCCGACCGTGCTGAGGGTTCCGCTGACCTGGTTGCCCAGGAAGATGAGGGCAATGATCGCGACGATCGCGATGAGCGCGAGGATCAGCGCGTACTCGGCGAGACCCTGGCCTTCGTCGTCACTGCGGAAAGACGAGATAAGAGCAAGAAGCTGAGACATGTAGTTGGCACCTCCTTTCCGTCGGATCTCACGGGCAAACCCGTGGGGAGCGCCACCCTAAGAGGCAGGTGGCCTCCTGTCAAGCGTCGCAGCGCTGAACGCCGTTGCGCCGACAAAACGACGAACCGCCGGTTCCCCGAGGATCCGGCGGTTCGGCCTACAGCCTGTCGAGTGTCGAAACTAGATCGACTTCGCCGACCGTGCTGAGGGTGCCTGCTGACCTGGTTGCCCAGGAAGATGAGGGCGATGATCGCGACGATCGCGATGAGGGCGAGGATCAGCGCGTATTCGGCGAGACCCTGGCCTTCGTCGTCGCGCTTCAGCGAGCCTGACGATCTTCAGGTACAGGTCCGTGAACAGGGCCATGCGGTAGCCTCCTGGATGAGTACTCAACCCCCGAGATTGAGGGCCCGCCCACTATAGGGACAGGTCAAGACCCCTGCCAGTAGCACGATGGTACCGATCCGAGAGGCGGCAACCGGGCGTCAACCGGGCGTCAATTCCCACCCGTAGCCGCGTCGATGGCCCCCCCGATGGCCGTCAGGACGTCCGCGAGCGTCCCCCCGAATACGCCGAGGATGAGGGTCGTCAGGGCCGCGGTGAGCGCCAGGATGAGACCATATTCCACGATCCCCTGACCGCTGGACGCAAGCCTTCCGCGAGACGACAGCCTCCCGCGCATCACGCGTCAGGGCTGGCCGTCGGCAGCTCGGCGAGCAGGTGGAGCTCGTCACCGTCCGGCGAGAGCTCGACATCGAGACCGAGCGTGGCCGCGCGGCTCTGGACCTCGCGCCAGGTCATCGGCGGCAGGGTCACGATCGAGTCGCGTTGGGCGCTCTCCGCGGCGGTCCGGGCGTCGGCTCGACGCTCCTCCATCATCGCCGCCAGCGCCGGCGGCAGCTCCTTGGCGGCCTTGGCGTCCGGCACGACCTCGGGGGCCGCGGTCGCGACCGAGCGCGTCGCCGCCATGACTGCGCTGAGCTGATCGGCCGCCCAGTCAACCTTGAGCGAGACGCGTTCGGCCCTGGCTTCGAGGTAGCCGGCCAGGGCCTCGTCGAGCAGCCGGAACAGCCCGCTCTCGAGGTCCATCGGCAGGCGCCGGTCCTGGCCGAGCGACTCGAACTCGATCGCCACCCCCGCCCGCCGGCCGCGATCCCGGGCCACCCGGCGCAGGGTCGGGACGAGACCGAGGTCGTCCAGGACCATGGGGCGAACGTCGAAGATGAACGTCTTCGTGGCATCAAGCGTCTGCTGGACCATGGCCACCAGCTGGTCGACCTCCTGGATCGCGCGCGCCGGGTCCTTGCCCACCAGGCGCTCGACGATCTGTGCCTGGAGGACGATGTTGGTCAGGCTCTGGGCCGGGCCGTCGTGCATCTGCCGGGCGATCTCGCGACGCATGTCTTCCTGGGCACTCAGGAGGAGGCGCGAGACCTCCGGCGGCAGGGATCCGATGGCCTCCGCCGCGCCACCGGTCGCGGCCGCCTTGCGGCTGACCTTGGCGGGTCGCGACCCCGGGTCGGCTGGCGTGTCAGGCAGGGCGTCGAGCGCCTCGACATAGGTGGCCACGGCCGCGCGGAAGCGGCTCAGGGCCCGCTGCTTGCCTTCGAGCACGTCGACCTGCGACTCCATCAGCGCGGCGCGCTGGGTCTGCAGGACGAGCTGCGCGTTCACCTCGATCGTGTCGGGTGCCGGCTCGCCGGCGGGTGCAGCGGCCAGGACGGTCGCGAGCTTCTCGGCGGCTGCCGCACGACGCGTTTCGTGCCGCGTCGCCTCGGCCCGGGCCTGCGAGATGAGCAACTCGACCTCGCCGAGCTCCTTGTCGAGGCGGACGGCCTCCTCCGCCATGAGCGCGGACAGGTCGGAGAGGTTGGCCGGAGCGGTCGGCTCGGTGGTCGCGGGATCCGTCATGCGGTTCGGGCGATCAGTCTTCCGGCATCCTGATCCAGCCCTGGCGCATCGCGTAGACGACGGCCTGGGTTCGATCGTTGACCGACAGCTTGCGGAGGATGGAGCTCATGTGGTTCTTGACGGTCTGCTCGCTGATCGACAACGCATAGGCGACCTGCTTGTTGGTCATCCCCTGGGCGATGTTGTCGAGGATCTCCACCTCACGCGGTGACAGGGGCGCGAAGATCGGTGCGGCGTCCTGGCCGTAGACCGCGAGCTCGCGGAACTCCTTGAGGACGCGAGACGCGACGGCCGGCTTCGAGAAGACCTTGTCGTTGATCAGGTACTCGCCGGCCACGACCCGCCGGATGATCGTGACGAGGTCGTCCGGACCCACGTCCTTGAGGATGAATGCCGCGGCGCCGGCCTTGATCGCGTCGAACAGGGCGTCCTCGTCCTCGCTGACGGCAAGCACGATGATCGCGACCGATGGCAGCTCGCGCTTGATCCGTTGCGTCGTCTCGATGCCGCCGGGCGACGGCAGCGAGAGGTCCATCAGGATGATGTTGGGCGATGTCTCCAGCGCGCGATCGACGGCGCTTCGAGAGTCCTCGGCCTCGGCCACGATCTCGAAGTCCGGCTGCTGGCCGAGGATGTTGGCGATCCCCATCCGGAAGAGAGCGTGATCGTCGACGACGAGGATCCTGGTGATCTCATCGGCGGCCTTGCGGTCAGTCGCGCCGCGCCGGCGGTCGGGCCCACCGTAGTCCATGGCACTCATCTGCTCTCCTCTGCTCCCGTCCCCGACCCCGTCGGGATCGCCAGCCGGACAACGGTGCCGCCGTCCGGGCGTGATCGTACGTCCAATTGCGCCCCGATCAACTCCGCTCGTTCACGCATGAACTGCAACCCGAAGTTTCGACGGCCGCGGGCCGCGACCACCCCGATGTCGAAACCACGACCATCATCGCGGACCTCGAGCACCCACGTATGGTCCTCCAGCCGGGTTGCCACGTTCACGTTGTGCGCGCCGGCGTGTTTGCGCACATTCTGCAGGGCTTCCTGGGCCACGCGCAGCACGACCGTTCGCTGGGTGCTGCTGAGGCGGCTCGCGTCGGCCTCGAGGTCCGTCGCGGCCTTGAGCCCCGAAAGGGCCTTCAGGTGGTCCAGCGATTCCTCGATCGCACCCTCGAGCCCGAGCTCGTCCACCGTCGCGGGCCGGAGCTGGGTGATGAAGGCCCGGATGGCCCCCAGCTCGCGACGCAGCAGCTCGCGCAGCAGGCTGAGCTCGGCGTGCGCCTGCTTGGTGTCCGTGTCCATCAGCCGTTCGAGGTACTCGACCTGGAAGATCGCATTGGCGAGCGCCTGCGCGGGACCATCGTGGATCTCCTGGCCCAGGTGCGATCGCTCGGCTTCCTGGGCCTCGAGGATCCGCATCTTGAGATCGCCGCTCGTCGCCACCTCGGTCGTGTCGTTGACCAGGGTGGCGTCGCCACGCTCGAGGAAGAGCCAGGTCCGTTCGAGCGTCCGTTCGGCCAGCTCGAGCTTGGCCAGCTCGGCCTGGTGCTCGCCGAGCTCGGTCGTCAGGTGATCGACATCGGTACGGAGGGCGCGCCGCTGCGCGTCGCCGGCACCCGCTTCGGCCGCCTCCGCCGCCTCAGCGTCGGACGCGGTGTTCGACGCCGTGCGGGGCCGAGGATCGCGCGGCGCCCGATCCGCCACGAGCAGCTGGTCGCGCAAGGATTGCCACTCGCCCGAGGGATTCGAGGTACGCCTGGTGGTACCGCTCGCGGACGCTTTTCAGCGTGTTGGCGCTGTAGCCGACCGCTGCCGAGGCCTCAGCCTGCAGGCCGTCGAATCGACTGTCGCGAACATCCGACCCCGAGCGTGAGGGCTCCATCGACTTCGGAGTATAGGGGGCGCCAATCACGGGCAGACGATCTCATAGACGTGTGTCGTTTCGAGGGGATCGGCTTCGCCCGGCGGTCCCGGTCCCAGGTCCAGTTCGCGGAAGCATTCGGCACCCGGCGCGCCGGCGGCCAGGTCGTCCGGCCAATGCGGACCGTCGACGTCCACGAGGACGACCAGATGCGTCCCGGGGAACGCCCGCGCGAGGTCCAGGACGTCCTCCGGCGGCTCGTACGGCAGCGCCAACGTCGGGGTGCGCTGCGTTTCGGCAATCCAGACCGGGACGTTGGTGATGACCGGCGCAGAGCCCGGACCGGTTGCCAGGCCGGCGGCCCGCATCCGCGCAGCGAGCTCCTCGTACTGGCGCTCGGACTGGACCGAACCCGCCGCGAAGGCCGGCAGCAGCGCGAGCGCAAAGAGCGCTGCGCCGAATATGCCGAGCGCCGGTCCCAGCCAGGCGACCGGGCGCGTCCAGCCCCGCCGTTGCCCGACCCAGGCGATCAGGGCATCCAGCCCCAGCAACGCCGCCAGGATGACCAGCACGTGGACGGGACCGGCGGCATGCAGGAATGTCCCCCACTGGGTCGCCGCGGGAAAGACGCAGACCCGTGAACCAGAACAGGATGAGCGCTGAGCCAGAGGAGCGGTCGGAGCGCCGGCCCGCGGCCCTGCCACGGAAGCGCGATGACGCCGATCACCGAGATCGGCAGGCCCAGGTAGATGAGCACGCTGACCAGGTTGTGCAACACGCCCTGGATCCGGAGCCCGATGAGCCAGGCGGGACCCTGCGCGAGGTGCCGCGCCAGCGTCGGCGGGTCGCTCCAGGCGAAGACGTCGTACCCGGTCAGGTAGAGGGCATTGGTGGCCGCCTGGCCGGGCAGCGGGCTGCCGAACTCGAGCGTGTTCCGGACGGCCCACGGAACGAAGACGACGAGCGCCACCGCAGCCGGGACGCCGATCAGCCGGAGCCGCTCGGAACGCGTACCGGTCGTCGTGAACCAGGCGAGCGCGGCCCAGACCAGGGCCAGCCACACGGCCTCGTTGCGGGTCAGGGCGCTCAGGCCCAGGACGAGCCCAAGGGCCAGGAGACGCGGATCCGTCAACCCGGCGCCACGTGTTTCCCGCACGAGCCTCGTCATCAGCAGGCATGCCGCCAGCACGAGCACTGCGAACGGCGCCGTCGAGTCGGGGACCGTGCGCGGCGAGGAGCAACGGCAGGTAGACGGCGGTGGTCAACCCGGTGCCGATCGCGAGGGACCGAGCACGACCCGGCGGCATGGCGCGTTCCTCCGCGACATCTGCGGCCAGCCTCCACGCCAGGACCGGGACGAGCGACCCAACCAGGACGGACGAGACCTGGCCGGCCGCGAAGGTTGTCCCGGCGAACGCCATCGGGATCGCGGCGAGGAATGTCGGCAGCGGCAGCCAGATCTCGAACGCGGCGCGCGGGACGATCAAGGGCTCGGTCTGGAAGCTCCAGAGGGCATCGGACACCAGGCCACGACCTTCGAGCAGGTTCCGGGCCACGCCGATGTAGTAGGCGGAGTCCTCCGGCTTCGGGAAGACGATCTGACCGGCGACGAACACCCGAACCGCCAGCGCGACCGCGAACAGCAGCGCCGCGGTCAGGATCGCCTCGCGCCGGCTCATCGGCTGGCGGTCTCCTCGGGGGAGCAGCGGGCGTCGGCGGGATCGAAGCACACGGGATACAGGACGAGCGTCGCCGGTCCGCCGCTGGACGCAGGGATCGTGAATGCGGCCGGCCCGATCCAGGACGGCCGCTCGTCGTCGATCAGGACCGGTCGCAGCGCATCCACGATCCCGCTCCGTTCGAGGACCAGCCAGCGGATGCCGTAGGCGTCGGCCACGCCCCGGATCGTGTCGAGCGAGTCGTTTGGCGAGACCACGCCGGGGCGGCCGGTGAAGTACTTGAAGCCCGCCGCATCGACCGTCATCAGTCGATCCGTCGGCGATACCGCCAGCCGATCGAGCTCCACCGCCAGCGCCGTCCGAGGGACGCGATCGGTGTCCCAGACGCGGTGGATGACCTGCGCGTAGAACGCCGCGGATGCCACGACGAGGCCGACCACCGCCCAGGTGAAGACCGGGATCGCGACCGGCGGGCGCCAGGCCGGCCGCCGGCGCGCGATGGCCAGCACGAGGGCCGCCACGCCTTCAAGGGCCAGGATATAGGCGTGCGGCGCCATGCCCGACGGCGGAGTGGATGAACGCGCCACCGGGCACGTGCAACGGGAAGATCAGCGTCGCCCCGGCGAACATGATCAGGACGTAGAGGAACCACGGCAGGAAGTCGTTCGAGCCCCGCCGGAGCCAGCCGCCCCAGAGGATGAACGGCACCAGCACCACGGAGCCGATGACGACGGCGAAGTTGGCGGCGGCCGCGACGAACCCCAGCAGCCGGCTCGAGACGATGCCGCCGAGGCCCTGTGCCATGAAGGCCTCGAACGACGTATCGGCGGTGATGCTGTTCCACTGCGAGTACGAGGTCAGCCAGAGGGCGGTACCGGATGAGGCCGTCGGCGAGATCGAGCCGAAGACCGCCAGCTGGCGATACCACCAGGGTCCAACGACGAGCAGGAACAGGCCGAGACAGCCGACGGCGGCCATGAAGGGCAGCGTCGGTCGCCGGCCAGCCCGCCAGGCACGAATGCGATCGATCACGAACACGAGACCGACCGCCAGGCCGAGGAGGTACGCATCGTTCCGCGCAATCGAGGCGACGCCGACGAGCAGGCCGGCCGCGACGTACGCACGTGTGTCACCGCGCAGGCCGCGAGCCGCCAGCCACAGCGTCGCGGCCACGAGCGGCTGGAAGATCGCGAAGTTCTCGGGCTGGGCCATGAACACGGCGCCCGTCGCCGGGATCGCCCCGAGCACGCCGGCGCCGAGCTGGACCGTCCTCGATGCCCCGACGTCCCGGGCGATCGCCCAGGTCAGCGGGGCCGCGAGCGAACCGATGATGACCATCGGAAGCGCCGACGCGAAGGCCGTCGGGCCCATGACCGCGACGAATGGCGCCTGGATGAACGACGCCAGCGGGAGCCAGTGAGCATTGGACGGGACGGGCAAGACCGCATCGACCGGCAACCGGCCGCCGACCTCGGCGAAGATCCAGATGAAGTCGACGTTCAGACCGTGGCCGGCGGCGAGCGCTCGCGCCACGTCGACGTAATAGAAGGAATCGGGGTAGGCCGGGTCCGGGAACTGGACCATCAGGATCGCGCGGACCGCGAACGCGAGCCCGTAGAGCAGCAGGGGAATACGCACCGCGACGCAGCGTAGCATCGGGTTCCGACCGGATTGACCGGTACGAATGGCCTAGCGTGGTTGTGGCGGGAACTGGAACCCTCTGACGGCCTTCGTGATCAATTTGGCCCAGCCGAGCAACGAGAGGCGTGGCCAGCGCAGGCCAGGCCGCCACGAAGTAACGCAACGGGTCGGCGTGTTGGGCGTTCCTGATGACCGTGATCCAGTCGAACCAAAGCGGCAGCAGAACCGCAGATAACAGGACCGTGCCGACGAACCCGCGCCATGACCGCAGGGCGAACGGCAGCGCCAAGGGTAACGCGTTCGGCTTGAATACGACGGCCCACGCAATGCCCGGTCGGAATGCGGTGGCAGCGTACAGGGCGGCCAACGTCCACAGGAGTGTGCTGCCGTATACGATGGCGATTGGGACGACGGGAGTGTCGAACGGCGACACACGAGCCGAGAGCCAGGAATGGCCATGTCCACCGAGCCGGCCGAAGCCGGTAGAGCGATGCGGCTATGACTGCGTAGTGGCACGATCCAGGTAGAGCGGCAGCGGGAGGAGCCGACGTCGGGACGACGCAGATAGAGCGCAACCGGCGGGTACGACTGGTTGACAGTGGCCGCTCGAGATGATAGGGTCCCGGTGGAGTGCTCGGGTAGTAAGGCTGACCTGTCTCGAGGAAATGCCGACCCAACTCGGCGAACAGCCAGCGTCGTAGCCGACTTCACCCTGAGCTCACCGCATGGCCGTGAATGGCGACGGTTACGACGGCGCACCAAAGCATGCAGTTGGCCGGTGGTGGCGCCAGTCACAACCGAACCCATCGCCTCCCCGTGACACCTCGGGGATGCTCGTGGTGATCTCGCTTCGCGGCCAGGTCCGTTTCGCCCGGTGCGGCGGCGTCGCGCTCCATCGTCGTGTCGCGCGCGCCGAGGCGCCGCCACAGTTCCTCGTACTGGGTCGTGACCGCGTCCCAGGAATAGTGGCTTTAGCGCGCGCGCGAGCCCGCCGCAAACGGTCGACTCGGGGATCAGGGCGCGACACACGGCCGAGTTGCTTGCGAGCTCACCTTCGTCGGCGAACAGGAGCGCCGTACCGGCCGTAACCTCGACGTTCTCGGGGGTCCGGAATGCCAGCACCAGGTTGCCGGCGCCCATCGCCTCGATCAGGGCGGGGTGGGTGCCGCCAACGGAGGTCGCCTGGATGTAGGCGAGCGCGCCGCGCTGCAGGTCGCGATAGCCGTCGCCATAGATGCCACCCGTCAGGCGAACCCGCGGTCGCTCTCGGCGAGCTCGGTGAGCTGCCGTTTGAACTCCGGTGCGTAAGGCGCGTCACCGACGATCAGCAGCGGGATGTCACCGGGCACGCTCGATAGGCGCGGATCACGAGGTCCGCCTGGTTCTCGGGCTCGAGGCGGCTGACATAGAGGATGTAGCGTCCGGCTTCGATGCCCCTCCAGCCGTGGCGAGGGAGGTCCGGCGCAGGCTCTCGATCGAGCAACGGAGCCCCATACGCGATCACCGCCGACGGCTTCCGATACCGCTCCAGGTAGTAGTCGCGGATCACGTCGGCATCGGACACGATCGCCGTGGGGAAATGGAGGGCGAACCGTTCGCCCAGCGCGTACCAGGCGCGACCCGCGAGGCCCCACTTCTTGCGCTGGCGCTCGATGCCATCCACGTTGAGCACGACTCGGGTGCCCCGGACCCGCGGGATGCCGCAGAAGACCGCATTGGCGGCGTTGCCCACCCACATGGCGTCGTACCCGCGGAGCGACGCTATCGACCGCCGACAGCGCCGAGTGGCTGACCGTCTCGAAGTACTTCCCGGGCAGGTAGGGCAGAAAGCGCCGCCTGACGCCGGGCGGAACGGCGATCGACTCGTCGGTTCGGCCCCGCCGGCAGTAGACGGTGACCTCGTGGCCGCGTGCAGCAAGGCGCGACGAGAGCTCCCAGGCCAGGGTTTCGAAGCCGCCGTACGCGGCGGGAATGCCGCGGGTCCCGACGATCGCGATACGCACCTGTCTCTCTAACGAAGGCCGGCGAGATCGGCGGGTGAGCATTCAACGTCGGTAGCCGGCAAGGGCGAATCCTTCCCCAACAACGCGGCGCGCGCGTCGGCCAGCAGGCGTAGGTCCGGTTCCGGCACGAGGCCGGGGAACCAAATATCCGTAGTCGGATCCCCGTACCGCTCTACTAGCGCAGCCAGGCACGAGGGCGGCGGGACGAAGAACACCGATCGCGTTGCTGAATTTCCGCTCTGAGCGGGCCGACCTCGCGGGCGACGATGGCTCGAAGGGCGTGGGAGCGAGCCTGGGCAACCTGTGCGCCCGGCGAAGTTGCACGATGTTGCCGACGAGGCTGAAGTCGACGAGCAGGAGACCACGCCGCGATCCGCCCAACGTAGCGTCCACGCCCGGATAAGGAGCGAATGTGGGCCGTCCAATCAACGCGGCAGCCAGCGGCAACATGACGTCGCCCATACGTAGAGGTATCGGCCGTGTGCAGCCGCCTCCGGTCCCAGGTGGCGCCGACCGATCGCGACCAGGAGGAACCCCGCGAGGAGCCCCAGGGCAGGGGCCGAGGACCGACTGGAGCCTTAATGTTGGAGGTCGTCCTTCGATCGTCGGAAACGCCGCTGCAACAAGCAGCAGGAACGTCCCGGCGAGGCCAGTCCCACGCCGCCTCCAGGAAGAGCGGCGATCGCGTGGAGGAGCTCCAGGCCATGAAGCCCGCGATCGCAAGGGTTTCAGGGCTTGGATTGACTGCCCACTCACGGTTTGAGCACCGACGAAGGCGTACCAATACATGTACGCGATCGCAGCGGGCAAGACGGCGGCGAGATGTCTGAGGCGCCGGACGATCAATTCGACCGCGGCGACCACCAGGAACAGGACACCGGCGGCCAGACTGACATCACGGAGATGAGCAGCAGGATCGCCGCGACGAGCGCATCCCGTCTCGGTGCCCGGCGGAGCGCCACCAGAGCCCACAACCCAGCGGCGAGGGCCATCAGCAGGAAGCCTGGAAGAAGAGGAGCACGTTTTCCCAGCCGGCCCCGAAGAGGGTGAATGGAACGAACGAGCGCGAGGGCTATCCAAGGCGCGGTTTGGGTTCGTGCCAGGACGTAGACGCCCGTCACCCGGACCGCATGGAGCGCCGCCCAGGACGATCAAGTAGGGCACGTACGACTGAAACCCGATCGTCTCAAACATGGTCCGGAAGACGATCACAAACGCTGTTGTCCAATGCTCGTTGTGCGGCGGGAACCACGTTGCGAGATCACTCAGCGAACGCGTTTGAATGAAGGTCCACTCGTCGCCCAGTGTCGAGAAGGTCAACCCCCGGCCAATGACGACGAGTGCCGCGCCTGCCACAAGAAGCGCGGCGACAAAAGCGAAGTCGGCGCCTCTAGCTCGGTCGAGCCGGCGCGCGCTGGGCCGCGCGGTCGAGCCGTCGACCACAAGCCCATCGTCGCATAGCGCCGCCGGCTACTCTGTGACTGTGCGAATCGCCTTGATCTCCTCCCGCACTTTCGCCGGCGGTCGCGGAGAACAGGCACCATCTACCGCAAGGTTCGCGAGCACGTCACGGAATGGTCACGTCGCGGTACCCGAAGGTTGGCCTGTTCGTGAGCGACGGACAGCGAGGGTGCCGCTGACTGGAAAGCGATACCGCAAACGAAGCAAGTAGTAATACTCCCGTCGCGGCCCCTGTTGTCGCTCGTCGCGCGCGAACGCCTTAGCTCCACGCTGCGACGATGGAAGCCTGACGTTGTTTACGCGAGGCATGGCCTCGTCTACCCCGGGTTCTTGGCAATCGCGATGGCCTATCCGACCGTGATCGAGGTGAATGCCGACGACCTACCAGAGTTCAAGCTCACGTCTTGGTGGCGATATGCGTATGGCCGGGTATCACGCTCGTTGTTGCTCCGAGCAACGGCCGGCCTTGTCTTCGTGACCCGAGAACTGGCCTTTTCGCCGAGCTTCGCGTCCTTCCGCAAGCCAGGCATCGTGATCGGGAATGGGATCGACCTCAGGGCATTTCCGCCAGTTGCGGCTCCGCAAAATGACCATCCGAACCTGCTCTTTGTCGGACACCCAAAATCCCCATGGCATGGCCTCCAGCACGCCGGGGATCTGGCGAAGGCGTTTCCCGCCTGGAATGTTGATGTCGTAGGCCCAAGCGCAAGCGAGATCGTCGACGCCCCGTCGAACATGACGTTCCACGGCCAACTGCGCCCGATGCCTACGCTCCATTTGTCGAGCATGCCGATTTGGCGATCGGCTCTCTGGCGTTGTACCGCAATCACCTGAACGAAGCCTCGCCGCTCAAGGTTCGTGAATACCTGGCCCGCGGGCATCCATACCATCATTGGGTACGACGACACGGACTTCCCTGGCGCATTCCCATTCCTGCTTCGGATTCCCAATCGTCCAAGCGGCGTGGATGAGTCTCTGACCGAGATCGAGGCGTTCGTCGACCAATCCCGGGGAACCCGGGTAACTCGAGAGTCGATCCAACGGCTGGACATCGCTGGCAAGGAGGCAACGCGGTTGGGGTTCCTTGAAGAGATCGGGATCCGCCGAGGGGGAACCGCGTGAGCGGCCGCGTCGATACGTCCGTACTGATGGTGACCTGGAACTCAGCCGACGTGTTGCCGGTGTCATTGGCTGCGCTGGTCGCATCCGATCCGGGCCCATCGGAGCTCGTCGTGCTCGATAACGCCTCGGCTGACCAGAGCGCGGCGATCGTCGAGGCCTTCGCGAATGGCGCTCCGTTCCCGATCAAAGTCATCCGATCGGATCAGAATGTCGGCTTTGCGGCGGGCATGAACCGCGCGATCGAGGTGGCTACCTCGCCGTCCGTCCTACTGCTGAACCCGGATGTTCGAGTGGCTCCGAGCATGGTCGGTCGACTCCACGACGCGATGAACGGGGCACCAGAGGCGGTGTACGCGGTTGGTCCAAAACTGCTTCGAGCCAGCGGTTCCGAACGTAACGCCGACCGACATCATCGATTCGACGGGCATCCGCATGACTCGTGACGGGCGTCATTTCGACCGGGGAGCCGGAGAGCGTGACGTTGGCCAATTCAACGAGGCCGAAGACGTCTTCGGCATCTCGGGTGCCGCGGTGCTCTTGCGCAAGGCGGTTCTCGAGGACGGAAAGGTCGACGGCGAGATCTTCGACGAAGACTTCTTCGCGTACCGCGAGGATGCGGACCTTGCCTGGCGCATGCGGGGATACGGATACCGGGCCCTCTATGAACCGAGCGCTATCGGGCACCACCTGCGCCACGTCACTCCCGAGCGACGTCGCTCACTGTCGGCTGCCATCAACCGCCACTCCGTCAAGAACCGGTTCCTTCTTCGGATCCACCACGCGGACAAGGGCTGGTTGCGCGCTTTCGGTCTTCGCAGTCTCGTCCGAGACGCCCTCGTGATTGGCGCATGCTTGACCATTGAACGAACGAGCCTGCCTGGCGTGGTCTGGGTGTTCCGGAATCTTCGATCACATCGCGACCGTCGACGCCGAATCCTTGCCAATCGACGAGTTTCGTCGGCGGAACTGAGGCGGTGGTTTGGTGCCTAGAGAAACAACCAGGACGCTAGATGACGGTCAGGACGCCCTCACAGAGGATTCGTTCTGGGACGCTTACTGGCAAGCGTTTCCGCTCCCGGCCGAAGTCAGGCGAGAACCGGGCAATACCTACGGAAACGCGATCCTCGCCGTGTTCGATCGGAACCTCCCACACGATGCGAGCCTGACCGCCGCCGAACTCGGGGGGTCACCCGGCCAGTACCTGGCTTACGTTCATAGGAACCTCGGCTACCGCGTGACCTGCATCGACTATTCGCGCATTGGTTGCCGGAAGACCGTCGAGAACTTCAGCTTGCTTGACATCGACGGCGATGTCATCGAAGCCGACATCTTCGACGACGCGGTTCATCTCCCACGTTTCGACGTCGTGTACTCCCTCGGACTGATTGAGCACTTCAAGGACAGAACCCCGGTTGTGGAGCGACACGTGCGTCTCGTCAGACCTGGCGGCTACCTCGTTCTCGGCGTGCCCAACTTTCGAGGGGTGCATGGCTGGTTCATGCAACGCCTCGCCACCCTCTACGCGGCGCATGAAATCGGCGCAATGGATATTGATTTATGGGCCGAATTCGAAGAGCCGTTCTCTCTCGAGGTGGTGTTCAAGGGTTACGTGGGAGGCTTCGAGCCACTCATCTTCAAGCGCCGCGAAACGAGGGGGCTACGAACCATGATCCCGTTCGCCGTCGCCGCGGGAATGTCCTGGGCTGTTCATAGCGTCTTCGGATTCGTTCGCCGGTTCAACGGCCCCTATATCAGCGGCTATGCAATGGCTGTCTACCGCATCCCAAGGGAGACATCGTAGGTCCGCTCTCGGACCAGGCCTACTTCAGTCGCCATCCCGAAAACAACGCCCGCGAGGTCAGCGGATGCCGTCGTAAGAAGATTGCGAGCAATGCACAGGTGTATAGGACGTACGAAAGTGCTGTCGCCCACGCCGCTCCCATTGCTCCCGTGGTGGGGATGAGCAGTAGATCGATTCCTACTGTGACGGCGAGAACCAAGGCGCTGGCAGCGACGTTGACTCCTACTGCGTTGGTCCCAGCAAGGTACGTTCCGAGAACCTTCGCCACTGAATACGGGACGACGCCGAGCAGCAGAACGCCCAGCAGCAAGGGCACATCCGCAAAGTCCTCACCAAACAACGTGGTGAGGAATAGCTCGCTCCCGATCCAGCCAACAATCGCGACGAGTCCGCTCACCGCCAGGGCCACGCGAGCAGCACGCCATGCAAGGAGCGAACCGTCCACTCTTTCCATCATCGCGGCGTACGGGAATAGCACTCGCGCCACCGCGGTGGGCACGATCCAGACGAGTTGCGCCAAGGAAACGGCTAGCGCGTACCTCCCCAGTTCGGCAGCCCCGTGGTAGGCATCGATGACCCACATGTCAAATCGATAAGTAAGGAACTGCATTGCGTCCCCAACGAAGGTCAACGCCGAATATCGCCACAGTTGAGCGAACGTGACCCTAGCGGTGGCCTGAACATTTGCGAACGGGTTTGAACGGTCCGCGGGCCTTCCGATGGAACGGACGAGAGGTAAAGCAAGCGCAGCTCAGCGCAGAGCCTCGAGGCCAACCAGCAAGGCGACGATCGTTGCAGATGTGGCCCAACTCGGAGCAACCCGAGAAGTCCGACGGACGCGATCGCAGCGACGATCGCCATCATCACCGAACTGAGGTTGATCGGAGCGAAGTCGCCTCGTGCTGCCAGGACGGCTGTTAGCCAACTGCCAGCCTGACTCAGCCCGAAGAAGATCGTTAACGCAAGGATGCTCCACGCAATCGAGAGTTCATGTGGGAGAAATCTGGCCAGCGGCGTAAGGGCCACGATTTCCGAGACAGACCGGAACCGCTAGCACGGTCGCTACGAAAACGGGCGCCAACGACCTGAGCAATGCACGGGGCTGAGCGGCACCTGCTGCCAGGAAATAGGTGATGGCGGATCCGATTCCTAAGCCGAAATACAGCGCCACGAGAGCACCGGCATTCACGAACCGCGCTAAGTCGCCGCGCCCGTCGGCGCCCAGCAGTCGTGCTTGGGCGATCGATGTGCCGAAGGCCAGGACGATCACCACGACTTGGCTGAGGGAAGTTGCCAGGACGGCGCCGGCAATCCTGGGACCGATCCCCGTGGGCTGATCAGGGCCGTCCCGGACCGACTCGCCGATCACGCGCGCCGACTACTGGGACGGGACAGCGTTACGCCGGCCGGGCGACCCAAAACTCGCTTGGCTATAGCTACAGGGCCGGAGGGCAGGACTAGACACTGTAGACATCTGTTTTGTAGCGATGCATCCACTCGCGCAGCCAGACCGCGGTCTTTTCCAGGCCGACCTCGAAGGGGGTCTGAGCTTTCCATCCGAGGCGCTCCTCAGCTCGTCCTGGATCCGAAAGGAGCACCTGCACCTCGCTCTTTGAGGGTCTGATCCTCCCAGGCGCCACCTCTATTTCCGCTTGCACGCCCAACACCCGACACGCAATTTCGAAAACGTCCCCTACCGAGTACGCCCGGCCCGTCCCCAGTTGGATGACCTCCCCGGGTTCGGCCCTTGAGGTGGCCGCACGAACGAACGCATCGACGGTATCGGTCACATACGTAAAGTCCCGGCGGGGCGTCAGGCTTCCGAGCGAAGTTCGCTCCTTGCGAGCGATCAGTTGCGTGAGGATGGTGATGAGCACGGCCCGCGCCGATTGCCGTGGCCCGTATGTGTTGAATGGGCGCAGGACGATGACCGGCAAATCAAAGGATGCCGCGTAGGCTTCGCACAGCTTGTCGGCGGCAATCTTCGAAGCACTGTATGGCGACTGGCCCTTTAGCGGATGATCCTCACGAATAGGAATTGTGTCGGGTGTGCCATACACCTCGCTTGTCGATGTCTGAATGACGCGAGAGCAACCGGCATCTCGCGAAGCCTCGAGCACGTTGAGTGTCCCGCGGACGTTCGTGTCGACGAAGGACGCTGGTGCCACATAGCTGTACGGAATCGATACCAACGCGGCCAAGTGAAATACGACCTCTACCCCTCGACAAGCATCTCGCATTAGTCGCTCGTCGCGGATGTCCCCAAGTACAACGTCAAGTTGATCACTTATGTCTGCGGCGGCCTCGTCCAACCAACCCCGGGAGCCTTGGCTGTTGTAGAGGCAAAGCGCGCGCACGTCGGCGCCCTCTGCCACCAGTCGCTCGGTTAGGTGGCTGCCAATGAAGCCATCTGCGCCGGTGACAAGGACCTTCTTGCCTTCGAGTGCGGTCACGCCTGCAGCTTTCTCCAACACTAGGCGCAGACGCCGGCGACGGCTGTGTGGCTCGCCGAGTCCGTTGGCTATCTTACGCAGATGCCCGATCCCGCCGACGGCACCATGACCCGCCCTACCCTGCTCGTTTTCACAGCGTCCTATCCGTTCAGTAGCGCGGTCGAAGACACCTTCCTGGAGCCAGAGTTGCCGGTTCTGAGCGCGTCCTTCGAACGCGTGGTCTTGATCCCCTCCGACCTCGGCGGAAGCCGGGCGCATGTTCCAGCCGGGGTTGAGGTCAACGAGGGTTTGGCGAGGATCCTGGCGAAAACCAGCAAGGCAAGACTGGTTGCTCGAGGCCTTACCTCGCATCTGTTCTGGCGTGACATCGTGGCCCGACCATCTCTGCTGGGAGAGCCCCGTGGGTCGGAGATCACTTCTCCTCGTGGCCGCCAAGTCCGAGTTGACACGACATTGGTTAAGGCAGTTCTGGCGGCGAGAGAACGTGTCGCCGAGTTCGTCCGTGGCCTATTCATTCTGGTTTGACCACACGACAATTGGCCTCGCCCTTCTCAAAATGGACTTGCCGGAGCTGGTCGCGGTCTCTCAGCCGACGGCGCCGACCTGTACGCCGAGAGGCATGACCCTCCATACCTCCCGTGTCGACAGTTCGCACTCACTTGGCTAGACCGCCTGCTCCCGGATCCGATCTGGGCGTGAACTCTGCGACCGACAGGTACCCGTGGTTTGCGGATCGATGCGAGGTGGCACGTCTCGGTGTGACGGACCCCGGCTTCCTCGCATCTCAGTCCGCAGCCGGGCGGTACAGCGTTGTGTCCTGCTCGATGGTGGTTCCCGTTAAGCGTGTCTACCTGATTCTCACCGCTGTTGCGGCTGCGGCCCAGCAGGGGCCAGAAATCGAGTTTGAATGGCACCACTTTGGCGATGGCGAGCTAAAGGAGGAGGTCGAGCGCCAAGCTAAGACGGCGCTGCCGCCGAATGCCAAGGCGTCTTTGCCCGGCTACCCGGGACTACGGGCACTCATGGATTTCTACCGCAGCAAACCGATCGATGTGTTCATCAATGCGTCGATCTCGGAAGGCACGCCGGTCGCCGTGATGGAGGCAGTCAGCTGCGGGATCCCGGTGATCGCCACGTCCGTTGGCGGGAAATCCAGAGATCGTGACGGCTGAGACGGGCTGCTCGTCGCAGAGAATCCAACGTCGGGCGAAATTGCCGAGGCGATCCTCTCCTTTATCGACGACCCGCGCCTAGCCAGGAAGAAGCGGGAAGGTAGTCGGAGGGTCTGGAAAGCAAAGTATGACGCCTTGTCGGCATATCAGCAGTTTACTCAGCGCCTGTTGGATCTCCGCTCACTGCGTTGAATGAACGAGCCTCATTTGGCAGGAACTCTCGCTCGTGCGCATGAAACAAATCCACGGCTTCGGCGTAGTCGTCGTGCCGGGGTATGTCGAGCCAGTAGCCACTTGCCTGAAACCGACCAACACTCAGCCTCTGTTGAATAAGACTCAAAATCAGGTCTGGTAGGTCAAATCTCCGTCCCCGTGGAATGTGTTCGAGGATCGCCGGTTCGAACATGTACACGCCCGGTGCTCACTGTGTACTGAAAACTCGGCTTCTCGAGGTAGTTGATAACCCGATCATGCTCATCAGCCTCGATTACACCGAGGTCGATGGTCACGTCTCGAGGAAACGTGGCGACGGTTGCGAGGTGACCTCGCGAGACGTGGAAGGCAAGAAGTGCACGGTAGTCCATCGTCGTGAGGAGGTCGCCGTTCATCACAAGGAATCATTCCGCTGCGCCAGGGATAGCTGCAATGGGACCAGCAGTCCCAAGGGGCTGTTCCTCGCGCGAATACGAAAGGTTCACTCCAGATCGAGAACCATCTCCGCAGTAGGCCATGATCAGTTCCGCTAGGTGACCCACGGCCAGAGTTACGTCGTAGAATCCTCCCTGCGGCCAGCTGCCGCAGAACGATGTCGAGGATTGGCCTATCCCCGATCGGCATCAGCGGCTTCGGAAAGACGGTTGTGTATGGGGCCAGTCGTGGGCCCTTTCCGCCAGCCAGGACGATGGCCTTCAAACTCCGGCCTCCTGCCTTCGATACTCGAGCGTATCCAAGAGCGATTGTTCCACCGTGATCGACGACACCCAGCCAGTCAGAGCCCTAAGGCGGCTGCTGTCCCCTACCTGACTCGGAACGTCTTGGCTCTGCACCCTAGATGGATCGAATTCCACCTGGATCGGCGCGCGAGCCTCCCTGAGCAGGACTTGCAGGCAGTATTCCAATGACAACCCTCGACCCGAGCATACGTTGTACGAAGAGCCAGGGCGGCCTCGCTTGGCGAGCAGGACATACGCGCGGACCACATCGCGCACATCCGTGAAGTCTCGCAACGATGCCAGGTTTCAGGTTCGGATTGGATCCTTCGATACCGATTGTTCGATGCGGACGATCGCGTCGACGAACGCTCCCGCACGCCGGAGCGTGTTCGGGAGACCTGGGCCAATCAGGTTGAAGGCGCGGCTGCATATGACTCGGAGTTTGTAGGCGCGTGCGTACCTTTGGGCGACCATCTCCATGGCGAGCTAGGGCGCACCATATTGAGTCAGCGGATGCGGCCGAACCGCCTCGGTGACCCGCTGCCCCGATCGCGGCGCCATAGACGGCGCTTGAACTTGGCAATGACGACCACAGGAGGGGCGTCCAGATGGCGAACGGCTTCAAGAAGGGTGGCGGTACCCACCGCGTTCCTTGAGTAGAGATCGTCAATCTCCGTGGTCTTGGTCGCCCCGGCGAGATGAAAGACGACGTAGGGCGAAGGTCGCAGCGCTGCGCTGACTCGGTCCCCATCGCGTATGTCGCCGCCGTCGGATCGGCCAAAACCTGAGACCGAAAAGCCCTCAGACCGGAGGTGGTTCGTCAGGTGACGCCCGGTGAACCCAGAGTGACCGGTGACAAAGGCGCGTCTCATGCGGCGACTCCCCGCCGAGATCTTGGGCGTCAATTCGTCATCGGGTATCTTGTCGCTCCGTCGCCAGACCGCCGCTGAAACTGCCTGAATGGCAGCAAGGAACAATCATGATCGCGATCATCGACCACGGGATGGGAAATCTCGGGTCTGTTCAGAACATGCTTCGAAGATCGGAGCGGCCAGTGTTAGGACGGCCGATCCCGTCGAGATCGTCGCTGCGGACCGGCTCGTGCTCGCGGGGATCGGCGGCTTCGATGGGGCGACGGAGCGTCTGGAGGAGCTGGGACTGGTCAAGTCCTGACTGAGCCGTCCTCGACCGGAAGCCGGTGCTTGGTGTATGCCTCGGAATGCAACTGATGGCCGCTCGAGCGAAGAGGGTCGCGCCGTGGCTCGGGTGGCTCGATGCGGATGTCCGGAGGTTCTCGATTCCGGTTGAGTGGCGTTTGCCTGTGCCGCACATGGGATGGGAGGTCGTCGAACCCCTGGCCGAGTCCGCTGTTCGACTCGGCGGCGAGGAGCCGCGCTTCTACTTCTCGCACGCCTATCACCTCGTCTGTCACGACCCTACGACGTCGCTGCGACGGCGACGTACGGATACCCGTTCGTCGCAGCGATCCATCGCGGCAACCTGCTCGGGACGCAGTTCCACCCGGAGAAGAGCCACGTGTTCGGCGATGACGTTTATCGGCGTTCCTCCGATTTCCGTCTCGTGATTCCTCGGGTCATCCCGTGCTTTTGCTCGCAAACGGAGGGCTGGTGAAGACCGTCCGCTTCGGTGACCCCCGCTATGTTGGCGACCCCATCAACGCCGTTCGAATCTTCAACGACAAGCAGGTTGACGAACTCCTAGTCCTCGACATCCCGGCGACTCGCGAAGGCCGGCCGGCGGACGAGGCCGCAATAGGCGATCGTGAGTGAGGCCTTCATGCCTCTGGCGTACGGGGGTGGGTGCGGGACCTTGCGACCGCCACGCGGCTGATCCAGCTCGGCGTCGAAAGGTCATTGTCAACACCGCGATGGACGATCCGGCCGAGTCGCGCATATCGCCGAGCGGCTTGGAAGTTCGACTCTCGTTGTGTCGATCGATGCGAAGGCATATCCGAATGGGAACCATCAGGTCGTGACGCACGGCGGTACACGTGCGACTGGCATAGATGTTCGAACGCACGCGCCGGAGCTAGCTAAGCTCGGCGCGGGGGAGATCTTCGTCAATTCGATTGATCGCGATGGCTCGATGGCAGGGTTCGACATCGACCTCGTCAGATCCGTCACGAGCCAGGTAGACATCCCCGTGGTTGCCTGTGGTGGCGCCGCCACAACTGCTGACCTCGTAGCAGCCGTGCGGGATGGTGGCGCGTACGTCAGCGGCAGCTGCGGGAAGCATGTTTGTCTTCCACGGCCGGCATCGCGCCGTGTTGATTACCTACCCGTCATATAAGACTCGTGCAGAACTATTCAGCCCGGGCGTTCAGCTCCACGAATGAGTCGCCGACCCCGTCGCATCGCGCGAAGGGCGAGGAGGATCGGCGCGGCAAACCTGCGGTCGGAGGCGAACTCCCGATGAGAGCGCGGTGGTGTAGCCATGATCGCGTCCCGCTCTTGCCCGTCGAAACCGAGCTTCTTTCGCACGTAATCGCTCTCCGCCCGTAGCTCTTCCGGCTCATACAAGGGTTCGGCGACGTCCGCGAGTGCCTCCTGGCGCGTCAGCTCCCCGTTTCTGATTCGATCGG
Source organism: uncultured Chloroflexia bacterium (assembly GCA_963809045.1). Taxonomy (GTDB): domain Bacteria; phylum Chloroflexota; class Limnocylindria; order Limnocylindrales; family CSP1-4; genus SPCO01. Next base: position 44 of record CAWEHW010000004.1, on the reverse strand, counting down.
AGAGGTGGGCCCTACGCTTGTCGACCCCGAATTTCTGCGGAAGG
>CAWEHW010000003.1:0-45262 GCA_963809045.1 uncultured Chloroflexia bacterium | reverse complement strand
CCGGCTCCACGGCAACCCGGTCCGTGATGGTCCGGCGCCCGCGCCGGAGCCACGTCATGAACGCCGGCCACTCCCCCTCGAGCCCGACTCCCCGACCGCCCCGCGGATTCGCAGCCGCATCCCCAGGAACCGGCACGCCGCCGGCAGCGGCGGCCGCGTCCCCACCCTCAGCAAGCCACGTCTGCGACCCATCGACGACCTTCGACCGCCAGAATTCGTCGGGCGGGCCGGAACGGATCTGCGATTCCGGTGGACGGGCGCACCGGCCGACGATCAGGGGCCGGGTTCCTGGACGTGCCAGGTCATCGGCGCCCTTGGATCAGGAACGTACGAACAGAAGATTCCCGTCCGAATCGTCGCGTCGAAATGGTGTCCCAGCGGCTGGTCCTGGTCGCCGATGCGGGCGAGCGCACTGCGGAGCGCGCGCGTAACGCTGAGCCTCGCACGCTCAGTCGACGAGGCAGCCGGCCGGTCGCGTCCTCCAAGGCCAAGAGCCCCGGCGAGCTCGCGCGTGATGGCGCGTTCCTCGGCCTGCAAGCGGAACACGCGTTCAGGGTCGTTCCATGCTTCGGCCTCCGCCAGGTCCTCGCGAATGCTGTCCAATCGCTCGCGATAGGCCGCCTTGGCTTCCGAATCAAGCACAGGCCCAAGGTCGCCAAACGCATCAGCGCCGGCCTCGTCACGGCCAGAGCGTGGCGACGCCTGCGTCGACGCCGCCGGCGCCGCACCGTCGAGCTGGGCGAGCTCGAGGACGTGGACTTCCTGGCCAGGAGACCTGAGCAGGCGTGCGAGATGGCGCATGCCCTTCGAATCACGAACGCGAAGCACCTCGCGGTCGAACTCGATGCTCCAGTACTCCCCTTCGCGGCGCAGGGACGCGGCAGTCACCGGCCCGGTGGTCATCGGCTCCGGACTCGAAACCACCTCAGGAGCGATTCGACCCGCAAGAGCCATGCCAAGCGCGGTCGCCGCCTCGGCCGCCATACGATCAAGTCGCGTTGCCTCGGCCCGATCACCTCCCGCGTCACGCCGCCGCAGCACCTCGGCGAGGTCATGCCGGCTATGTGCCGTCCATGGATGCGCGCCCATCCGCTCATTGACCTCGATGGCGGCGGTGAGGTGCCGTACTGCATCGTCCAGGCGGCCCAGCGTTGCCGCGAGCAACCCGAGGTATCGGTCGACGGCCCCGACGCTGCCCTCCGGGTGCCCGACGGCGTGCCGTCCGGCAAACGGCACCAGCTGCGCATAGAGCGTCGCGGCCGCTTCCGTGTCGCCGAGCATGGCGCAGGCGTCGCTCACGAGGCTCGTCTCGACAAGCCACTCGCTGTCGCGGTACATGGCCGCGAATTCGTTCGCGGCGAGGGCGTCGAAGACGGCCCGTGCTTCGGCAGGACGCCCGAGATCGCAGAGGAGGCACGCAAGGGCAGCGCGATGGATCGGATACCACGGAAGCTCACTCGCGGACTGCCGAACCGTCGCCTCCTCCTCGGCCAGCCGACCCTGCTCGCGCCGCAGCAGGAACCGGTGGAATCGTGCAGACGAGAGGTCGTCGGCGGCGGCCGTCACCGGACGATCCCAGGCGGCCTCCTTGTTGGTCAGGTCTTCGGCAGCACCGAAGTCACCCTCGAGCAACGCGATCTCGGACGCGGAAGCAAGCTCGAGCCACAGCAACGTTGGCTGTCGAAATTCCCGGACAACCCGGCCCAGGTTGGACAACTCCGTGCGCGCCGCAGCAATGTCGCCGATCTCCATGAGCGCGTGGCACAGGACCTCGTGGGCATCCGCGAGGCGCTCGCCGTCGCCCAGGGTCTCGGCGATCCGGACCATCTCCTGTGCGATCGAGCGTCGCCCGGCCGGATTGTCCGGCCACCAGGTTGCCTGCAGGTTGGCCGACAGCGCATAGCTCAACGTCGCGAGATCACCCCGGGCTCGGGCGATCTCAACCGCCTCGCGACCGAGCGCCTCACTCTCGCGCTGTCGTTCCGGAGCGCTCCGCCACGCGCAGGCGAGCCGACCCAGCAAGCGGACCCGCAGCGGCTCGTCACGGTCGGCGAGCAGTTTCAGGGCGTCTTGAAGCAGCGGGATCTGGTGGGTGTCGCGGCCTGCCCGTGCCCAGATGTGGCGTCCCCCGTAGCCGAGCGCTGCGCGAGCCAGCTGTTGCCCATTGCCGGTCTCCCGAGCGATCTCAGCGGCCCCGAGGAATGCGGCACGCCCACCCTCGAGGTCTCCGGCTCGCGCATGGACCTCCCCCAGGGCGAGCAACGTCTCGGCTCGCGTGTCCTGGTCGGGCAGGTTGAGATCGAGCACGGCAAGCGCCATCCGGTAGAGCCGGACCGCCTCCTCGTACGCCAACGATCGCGCGGCTGCGTCACCGGCGCGCCGCGCGTATTCGATCGCCTTGGGACCAACCCGGCTGAGGTCACCGGGTGTCAGGTTTCCCTTGGCTCCCTGGGCCGCCTGGGCGTAGTGGTAGGCAAGCTCGGCCAGATGCGATTCCGCCGAGGCCGCGTCATCGAGCGTATCGGCGATGCGCTGGTGGAGGCGCACCCGACGCCCGGCCGCCAGGTCGGCGTAGAGCGTTTCCCGCACCAGGTCATGCGAGAACCGGTAGCGATCAATCGTTCCCGAGACGGGCAGAAGGAGCCCTGCTTGGACGGCCTCGTCGACGAGGTCGAGCGGATCGCCAACCTCGTTGTCCGCGATCCGGCGCAGGAGATCGACGCTGAACTCGGGGCCGAGAACGGCACCCAGGCGAAGTGCGTCGATTGTCGCCTCGTTGAGGTGTCCGATCCGCCGGGCGATCACCGCCCTGACCCCGGCAGGAATCGTCACGCGCAACGATGGAACGTCCGCGAAGTCGCCAAGCCGGCCTTCGGCTGCCAGCAGGCGGAGCGCCTCCCCGACGAACAGCGGGTTGCCACCCGTGGCTCGCCACACGCCGGCCACCAGCTGGTCGCTCGGAGTCAGATTGGCCGCTGCGCCGAGATACGCCCCGACGGCCTCGGCAGGCAACCCGGCGAGGTGGATCAAGCGCGTGACGCGCTCCCTGGACATCTCCTCGATCGCGGATGTCAGGGGATGTTCCGGGCTGAGCGCGACATCGCGATACGTCCCCACCAGGAGGACGCGCATGTCCCTGAGCTGGCTCGCGAGGAACCGCAGGAAGAGCAAGGATGGGATGTCAGCCGAATGCAGGTCATCAAGGACGATCACGATCGGCCGGGTGCGAGCGGCGTTGCGCAGGAGCGTCGCGGTCGAATCGAACAACTGGAAGCGAGCCGATTCCGTACTGAAGTCCGGCGACGGCGGCACATCCGTGAGGCGTCCGCGCAGGTCCGGCACCATTTGGGCCACGTCGACCGCACCAGCCCCAACGTGCTCCCTGATCTCGTCGTCGCTCGACGCGCGCAGGTAACCGCGCATCGCCTGGACCCATGGCCAGTACGGCGGGGCGCCGGCGTCCTCCCAGCCGCGACCCCACAAGACCAGGTGGCCCCGTTCGCGGGCGACCGTTGCCAGCTCATCTGCCAGGCGGCTCTTGCCGATCCCGGGCTCGCCGCCGATCAGGATCAGGCTGCCTCGACCGGAAGCCGTGTCATCGAGCGCCTCGACCAGCTCTCGAAGCTCGCGATCGCGACCGATCAGCGTCGTTTCGGTCTGTAGCGTCATCCTCGCTCCGTCCAGAACCGCATCATACGGGCCGCTCGAGCCTGGTCAGCAGCCACGGCCGTTCCATCGGTCTGCACGACCGTTCAGTCAGATGTCACGCCTTCAGGACAAGCCACCCAACCAAGGGCGGCAATGACTGGAGGTCTGGACATGAACCTGACAACGCAGCTCGCCGGACACGCAGCGCCGCTCAAGACCACACGGGGCCCAGCCGACATCGTGATCGTGGCTGTCATCGTCGCGGTCATCGCCTTCGCGGCGGCGTGGGCATCACTCGTCGCTCCTTCGACCCGGACGACTGGCGCGGCGGCACCGGTCGAGTTCGGCGATCCCGTGTACGTCGACTTCCGCCGCGGAGAGCGCGGCGTTGCCGCAACCAAGTTCGTCGATCCGATCTACGTCGAGCTCCGCCGCGGCGAGCGAGGCGACGGGTCGACGATCGGCGTCGGTGGCTCCGGCTCTCAGATCGCTCCGGGCAGCGTCAGGCACGTCGGCACCGGAGGGCCGTAGCTCCCGCCTCGACCAGGCCGCTCAGGTCGTCCGCGTCACCTTGCTGAGGTGGCGCGGACGTTCTGCGTCCAGCCCACGCGCCGCGGTCAGGTGCATTGCGTGCAGTTGACCCGGCACGATGGACACGATGGGACCGAGCCATTCGGGTGTCCCCGCCGGCAGGGGGACCGGCCAGGTCGCCAACTCGAGTGCCTCCGGGCGATCCGAGAGCACCATGAGCTCCGCGTCGAGGTCTTCCCGGAGACGCCGAAGCAGCGCGATCAGGTCCGCTTGCGGCGGGCCGGCACGAACCACGGCCAGGACCGGCACGCGCGGCTCGACCAGGGTCACCGGCCCGTGCTGGAAGTCCGCCGACGAATACGGGTCGGCGAACACACGCGCGAGCTCCTTGAGCTTGAGTGCCCATTCGCGGGCCGTGGCGTACTCGAAGCCCCTGGCGATCACGAGGGCGCGGTCGATCGAAGCCTGCGCCAGCGCGATCCGTTCGATCTCGGGTTCGACGGCCAATGCCCTGGCGAGCGTGTCGGGCAATGCCGAGACCGCCGCGACATCGTCCGGGTCGCCCGCCAGCGCCGCCGAGAGCGCCGCGATCGCGAGCAGCTCGGTCGTGTAGGTCTTGGTCGCGGCGATCGCCCGTTCCGGGCCGGCCCCGAGGTCGATCGTTCGATCCGCGGCCGCCGCAAGCGCCGAATCGGGCTCGTTGGTGATCGCCACCGTCGCAGCGCCCTGGGATCGTGCCGCGGCCAGCACCGCCACGATGTCGGGCGATGCGCCGGACTGGCTGATCCCGATGACGAGCGAGTCGGCCACGTCGGGGTCGGCACCATAGAGCGACACGATGGAGGGCGTCCCAAGCGCCACGGTCAGGCCGTGGCGGATGCCGAGCACGTATTGCGCATACAGCGCCGCATGATCCGACGTCCCGCGGGCCGCGATCACCACGTGTCGAACGGGGCGTTCGCGGATGGACGCCGCGATCGCCTCGATGGCGTCTCCTTGTCGGTCGAGGAGCCGTTCGGCGACGTCGGGTTGTTCGAGGATCTCGTCGCGCAGGGTCACGTGGCGCCGCCGGCGGAGGGCAGCGTGGCGACGGAGACGCCGAGACCCGCCTGGCTCGCCAACCCCGGGACCGGCACCGGGAGCCGCCCCGCGAACGGGACCGCACCCGCGAGCGCCGCCGCGAGCGCTTCGAGCGAATCGGGCAGGATCGAGTACGTGCAGACTGCTGCGGCGTCGGCCGGATAGAGCGCCACGTCCCAGGGCGTCCTGAGCGCCACCGCAACGATGGGTCGCCCGCTCGCGACGACGGCCCGCACCAGCTCGATCTGGGCTGGCTGGCGGATCGCGTCGATCGTGCCGACGACGATGGCATCGAAGGCGGCGGCGCGCTCCCGGAGGGCCGCGATCTCGGCGTCGGTGGGCGCAACGCCGACCACGGCCTCTTCGACGGACGCGAACCGCGTCCGCAACGCACGAGCGAGACCCGCCGCAACCGTCGAGGACGTGTCCGCCGGGGTCAGGTCGGTGGGTGTCGGCATGATCGCGAGGATCCTCGCATCTGCCGAGATCCGCGGTGACATCGTCCCGTCCGACCAAGCCCGGACCAGCGTGATGGACCGCTCGGCCAGCTCGCGGGACAGGCCCCGGTGCTCGGCGCTCCCGACGATCGACAGGTCGGGCTGGACCCCCGCCTTGCCCAGCCAGGTGCGCAGCGCCGACACACGCCCGCGCGAAGCCGTCAGCTCGGCGGCGTCGAAGGCTCCGCGCGCGACTGATGCCACCAGCGAGGCTTCGATCCGTTGCAGGGCGTCGCGGTCCGCGGCGCATAACAGCAGGTCCACGCCGGCCAGGACGGCCGCCTCGATCTGCGCCCCTTGCTCGGCGCCCTGGGCGAGGGCGTGCATGTCGAGCGCGTCGCTGATCGTGACCCCGCCAAATCCGAGATCGTCCCGGAGCAGGCCGCGCATCACGCGCCGAGACAGCGTCGCCGGCTGGGTCCTGTCGCCAGTCAGGGCCGGCACGGAGATATGGGCCGACATGACCAGCTGGATGCCCGCGGCGATGGCGGCCCGGAACGGGACGAGCGATGTCGCGTCGAGCGTCGTGCGATCCGCATCGACGGATCCCAGCCCGAAATGGGTGTCCTCGCGAACCGCTCCGAGCCCCGGGAAGTGTTTCGCGGCGGCCGCAACGCCGGCGTCATGGAGCCCCCGGATCATCGCGGCGCCTTGACCGGCCACGGCCGCCGGATCGTCGCCAAACGCTCGAATCCCGAGCGCCGTGTTGGCAGGTTCGGACGCGAGGTCGAGGGCCGGCGCGTAGACGACGTTGATGCCCATCGCTCGCGCTTCACGGCCGATCGCCGCGCCCACGCGTTCGGTCAGGTTCATGTCTGCGGCCGCGCCAAGCGCCATGTTCCCGGCGAACGCGGTTGGGCCCTCGCCGAGGGCCTGGAGCTGGCCGCCTTCCTGGTCGGCCGCGACGAGGAGCGGCGCCCCGGCTGCCGCGCCACGCGAGGCCAGCGCGCTGGAACGCCTCGGTGAGCTCGCGAACCTGACCGGGCGAGCGCACGTTGTGATGTCGGAACACCGTCATCCCGGCGACGGGCGCGTCAGCCAACCGCCGCTCCACCCAATCGGGGAGCCGGTCACCCTCGAACGCGATCATCACCCGGCCGAGGATCTCGTCTTCCGCTGGGCGCCGCGACGTCACCCCTTGACCGAACCCGCGATCAGCCCCCGGACGAAGTACCGCTGGAGCAGCAGGAACACGGTGAGGGGCACGATCATCGTCACGAACGCCCCCGCGGTCAGGAGGTGCCAGGACTCGCCCTTCGTGCCGACCAGCTCGTTCAGCCGCGCGGGCAATGTCCCCACGGACGATTCCGTCCCGAGGTAGACCAGCGCGACCAGCAGGTCGTTCCAGACCCACAGGAACTGGAAGATCGCGAATGAGGCCAGGGCAGGCACGGACAGCGGCACGACGAGCTCGCGGAAGATCTGGAAGTGCGAGGCGCCGTCGATCGCGGCCGACTCGAACAGGTCGCCCGGCAGCTGGCTGATGTAGTTGTACAGCAGGAAGATCGCCAGCGGCAGCCCGAACCCGGTGTGCGCCAGCCAGACCCCGAGGAACGTGCCGTTGAGGTCCAGCCCGGCGTAGAGCCGCAGGACCGGGACCAGCGACATCTGGATCGGCACGACCAGCATCGCGACGACGATGGCGAACAGCAGCCGCCGGCCGGGGAAGCGCATCCACGCGAACGCGTACGCGGCGAAGGCGGCCATGGTGATCGGGATGACCACGGCCGGGATCGTGACCACGAGCGAGTTGACGAACGCGGTCCCGAGCCCGTTGGCGCCCAGGACGGCGGCGTAGTTCGCGGCCGTCCACTGGGCGGCTTCGAACGGGTGCAGCAACGCTTCCCACCAGCCGGTCGATCGGATGTCCGCGTTGGAACGGAACGAGCTGATCAGGAGCCCCATGGTCGGCAGCGACCAGACCACCGCGATCACGACCACGGCGACCCGGACGAACGTGCGCTCCAGGATCCGGGTCCGGCGTGGTCGCCGGATCGGCACGACCGCCTCGGCTTCCACGACGCTCGCCGTCACGGCGCGACCCCCAGCCGCCGCCACGGGGTCATGACCCGATCCCCTGTCGGCGCAGGTTCCGGATGTTCACGATCATGATCGGGATGACCGCGATGAACAGGATCGTCGCGATGGCGCTGGCCACCCCGAAGTTCCGGAAGATGAACATCTCCGAGAACATCCGGTTCGCCAGGACCTCGGTATCGAACCGACCGCCCGTCGTCACGTAGACGATGTCGAAGACCTTGAGGATCGCGATGGCGACGGTCGTGGCAACCGCGATGAGCGTGCCGCGGATCATCGGCACGACGATCCGTAAGAAGACCGAGGCCTCGCCCGCGCCGTCCATCCGTGCCGCTTCGATGACCTCGCTGGGGACTCCCTTCAACGCCGCCGACAGCACGACCATGGCGAAGCCGGTCTGCAGCCAGATCATGATCACGATGAGTGCGAGCGTGTTGAGCGGCGCGACCTGCAGCCAGGGCACCGGTTCGTTGCCGAGCGCCGTCCAGGCCGCGTTGACCGACCCGATCTGCGGCTCGCCCTCCGGCTGCCACGCGTAGACGAACCGCCAGATGACGGACGCGCCGACCATGCTGATCGCCAGCGGCAGGAAGACGAACGTCTTGGCCAGGGCCTCGCGCTTGACCCGGTCGACGAGGGTCGCGACCAGGAGGCCGATGACCACGCTGCCACCGGTGCCCAGCACCAGCCACACGATGTTGTTGCGGAAGGCCAGCCACATCTCGGGCGACGTCAGGACGAACTCCCAGTTCGCGACGAGACCGCCGTCCTCCGTGGCGCTCGCGAGGATGGTCAGGGCCGCCGGCCCGATCAGGAAGACCGCGAGCATCGCGATCGCCGGCCCGATGAACACGTACGGCCGGACGTGCTCGCTCCATGGACCCAGCAGGTCCACCGCGCCGTTCAACCCGATGAACAGCAACCACACGCCGGCCGTCCCGATGACGAGGGCGATGGCCATGACGCTGAGCTTCGACTGCAGCGGGTCCAGGCCACGGTCGCGGATCGCGTCCGCGGTCGAGGTCTGCCCGATGAGGTCGTAGAACGAGGTGAAGAGTCGGGCTGGTCCGTCGGGGTCACGGATGATGTCCAGCCCGACCCAGATGAGTGCGAGCGCCGTCAGCGCAGCGACGACGCGAACGAACCGACCGGCGAGGTCGCCGGTCGGTCGCTTGATGGCGTTGGCTCCGATCATCAGGTCCTTCCCAGATCAGGGTCGGGTCGGGTCGCCGGCCGTGCCCAGCCGACGCCCGACTCGAATGTCTGAACCGGTTACGGCCAGCTGGCCTCGATCTCGTCGAAGATGGCCTGCGTGCCCTCGCCGTTCTGCGAGATCCACTTGACCATCCCCTTCCAGAACGTGCCCTGGCCGACGTCCTTGATCATCGAGTCCGAGGCGTCGCCTCGGGACACCGTTGCGTTGCGCGCGATCTCGGCCAACCCGGACATCGGGTAGCTCGTGTACGTGTCCGCGGGAACGGCGTTGTTGGCCGCCAGGAAGCCGCCGGTGGCGACTCGCTCCGTGACCGCGTCGACCGTGGACAGCCACTGGACGAACGCCCGAACCTCGGGGCGGTCGTTGAACGCTACGAACATGTCGCTACCGCCGAGGACGGGATTGCCGTACTGCTCGTCGATGGCGGGGAAGTAGAAGAAGGAGCTGTCGACGCCCGGCTTGAACAGCGCGGTGCCGTCCCCGTCCTTCGGCCAGAAGTCCGGGATCCAGGCAGCCTGCTTGTGCATCCAGCACTTGGGGCCGGCCTCGTCGAACATCGGGGTCTGCGAGTCGCCGACCCACGTCGCGTTGATCCGGGTGTTGCCGCCGTAGGTGTAGCCCTCGGTGAAGAACATCTGCCCGACGATATTGGCCGCATTGACGACCGCAGGGTCGTTGAACGGGATCTCGTGGGTGATCCACTTGTCATAGGTGTCGGTGGGGGCCGTCCGGAGGAGGACATCCTCGATCCAGTCGGTTGCGACCCAGCCGGAGGCGTCGCCGTGCTCGATCGTGGTGCACCAGGGGTTGCTGCCGTCGGCAACGATCTGGTCGCTCAGCGCGACGAGCTCGTCCCACGTCGTCGGAACGGCGTAGCCGGCCGACTCGAAGGCTGCCACGGGATACCAGACGATCGACTTGAGGTCCTGCTTGTAGTACAGGCCGTAGAGCTTGCCGTCGACCGAACCCGCGTCCACGAAGCCCGGGCTGTAGTCGGCCGCGATCGTTGCGGGATCGAGGATCCCGTTGCCGAGCTCGATGAGCTTGCCGTCCGCCTGGAACGACTTCATCAGGCCGGCCTGGGCGAGCTGGGCCACGTCAGGTGCGACACCGCCGTCAACGCGGACGTTGAGGACGGTCTCGTAGTTGGTGATACCGGAATAGACGACGTTGATGCCGGTGGCATCGCGGAACGACTTGAGGCTGTCGTCGAAGGCCTGGCCTTCGGCGTCGATCCACTGGGCGAAGACGTCGACCGTCGTGCCCGTGTATTCGCCGGCGAGGGCGGCGGTGAGCTCGGCGTTCGGGCCGGCGGGCGCTGCCGCCGATGCCGGGGCTTCGCTGGCCGGCGCGGCAGCGGATGCGGGCGCGGCCGACTGGGGCGGCGCTGCGCTCGGTGCCGCCGGGGCGGCGCACGCCGCCACCGCCAGGATGGCCGCGATGGCCAGGGTGATCGTCCGACTGTGCTTCATTGCTCCTCCTTGTTCCCCTCTGGGTTGTGGTGCCGGCGCGCTCGTGCGCGCGGCTTCGCTGGGTCGCCAGTAGCGATCAGGCGTGACGCACCTCCTCCCAGATCGGTGCGTTGCCAGGACGGCCGTCGTCGAGCAGCGCCTGCTGCGCGATCGCGACCGCGCCGAGGACGCCGGCATCGGCACCCACCGGCAGCGGCTCGACGACGCCCGCCGGGAGCAGCTCGCCGGCGATCGGCGAAGCGGCCCGGAGGCGATCGAGCTCGCGCTGGATCGGTGCCATGAACGTGTCGCCGGCATGAGAGACGCCGCCGCCGAGCACGACCCGGTCGACGTCGTAGGTCATGACCAGCAGGTGGATCGCCCAGGCCAGCTGGCGGCCGACCTCCTCGACCAGGTCGCTGGCGAGCGCGTCACCCGCCGACGCCGCGTCGTAGACGTCGACGGCCGTGAGCTCGTTCGCCGGGATCCCGGCGAGGCTCGAGCGGGCGACGGTGCCGAGCCTCGCTCCGTCGGCGGCGTCGGCGGCCAGGGCGTCGGCGGCCAGGGCGATTGCCGCCCGTCGGGCGATCGAGGGACCGGACACGAGCGCCTCGAGGCAGCCGCGCTGGCCGCAGGTGCAGACCGGACCGGCGGCGTCGGCGATGGCGTGGCCGATCTCCCCGGCGAGACCGCGGGCCCCTCGGTGGAGCCGGCCGTCGAGGACGACGCCCGGCGGCGATGCCCGTGCCCACGGCGAGATAGGCGATGTCGTCCGCGCCACCGAGGACCCGGCGACGATGGAGGCCCACCGCGGCGGCGCGGGCGTCGTTTTCGATGACGCAGGGCCGGCCCAGCCGGGCCTCGAGCGCATCGCGCAGGGCGAGGTCCGTCCAGCCGAGGTTGACGGCGATCGTGACGTTGCCCGTACGCGGATCCACCCGGCCCGGCACGCCGACGCCGATCACCGCCACGTTGCGGACGTCCGCGCCGGCCTCGGCAAGTGCCGTCTCGACGGTCGTGGCGATCGCCTCGGCAGCACCATCCTGGTCGCCCGCCGAGGAGGCCCGGGTCGCGCGACCGAGGATGGTGCCGTCGGGGGTGGTGATGAGCACCGCGATCTTCGTCCCGCCGACGTCGACGCCGACCAGGAGCGGCCCGGTGGAGGTCGGGCCAGTCGCGGTGCTCACCACGGAGGTGGTCGCATGGAGGAGTTGCCGTTCGGTCGTCATCGACGCACCGTCAGCCCGAGCTCGCGGGTCAGCAGCAGCGCGCACGTGCCGAGCAGGACGGCGTCGTCTGCCGGGCCGCCATTGACGACCTCGGTCTCGCGGGCGAGCGTGGCCAGGGTCCGTCGCTGGGCCTCGTCCCGGATCGCCTCGAGCCACGGCTCGCCGAGGACCGTGGCACTGCCCAGGACGACGATCCGGCGGACATCGAGGGCGCCGGTCAGGCTGGCAACGGCCGTGCCAAGCGCGCGACCCGCGGACCGCACGACGCCAAGGGCGAGCTCGTCACCCGCGGCGGCGGATTCGGCGATCGCTTCGATGCTCTGGGGGATGCGCGTCCCGCGTTCCGCCGCCAGGAAGAAGGCGCTGCGCAGGATCGCCGGCACGCTGGCCACGGTCTCGAGACAGCCGAACTTGCCGCAATGGCAGGGCGCGCCGTCGGGCTCCACGACGATGTGGCCGATCTCGCCGGCCCCGAACCCGTCGCCACCGAACAGCTCGCCGTTGAGCACCAGCCCTGCGCCGATGCCATGGCCGATCTTGATCGCGATGAGGTTGTCCGGTCGCTCGTCGCCCTCGAACAGGAACGTCGCGAAGGCTGCCGCCCGGCTGTCGTTGGCGACGACCGTCGGCAGCCCGTAATGGTCGGAAAGGCGCGTTCCGAGGGGGAGGTCCGTCCACGACAGGTTGACCGCCCAGCGGATGGTTCCGTCGCCGTCGACGATGCCCGGCGTTCCCACGCCGATGCCCAGGATTGGGCTGTGCGGGCCGGCAAGGAGCTGGTCGATCAGGTCGTGGACCACGGCCACTGCGGCGTCCCCGTCGGCGCCGTCGAGGTCGCGGGTGATCCGCCGGCGGATCTCGCCCCGAAGGTTGAGGAGCGCGGCGGTGAAGGTTCGCTCGCCGAGATCGAGGGTGACCATGTGTCGCGCGTCGTCGATCAGCGAGACCAGCGTCGGCGCCTTGCCACCAGTGGATGGGCCGCGGCCGACTTCTTCGGCCAGGCCCTCGGCGGTCAGCTCGGCGACGAGCTCCCCGACCGAGGTGCGGGTCAGGCCCGTCAGGCGGGCGACATCGGCGCGGCTGATCGGGCCAAGGTCGTACAGCGCGCGCAGGACCAGGCTCGCGTTGTGGGCGCGCGTCTGCGCGTGGGTCGCCTTGGCCGGGAACTCGGTGCGTGCCACGGTGCGGCTGGTCCCTCTCCGCCCCTCACCGGCCCTCTCGATCGCCCGTTTCGTGGCCCGTTTCGGGCCCGTCCGGACTTTGCCCAGTGAGTTGACAAAGTGGATCCTAGCCAGTCGTCGACACTTTGTCCATAGGTTGGACAAAGATGTCTGGGGCGATCCAGGGCAACCCTGGCTCGAACTGGAGTTGATGCCGCGGCCTGGCGGAACGCTGAGGCTCCGCCAGGCGTTCGGCGCCTAGTTGAGGCTCTTGAGCAGAGCGTCCAGCGCGGTGAACTGTTCGGGATAACCGCTGATGCTCTCGGAGGCGATGGCCTCGTCCAGAGCCTGTTTGGACGGATAGAGGTCATGCAGCATGAGATGGGTCTTGCCGTCCCTTTCCTCGAAGGTGACGGTGGTGGCGAAGCCGTCGCCGCTTTCTTCGTTCGTCCACACCAGCCTTGAGTGGGGCTCCACTTCGATGTAGCGGCCGACGAAGGCCACCGGCTCTTCGGACTGTGGATGGGCGAACACGAACCTGTAGGTGCCGCCGGGCCGGACGTCGGCCTCGCACGACAGGAAGGTGATACCGAACGACTTCGGCGCCCACCAGCGCATCAGCAGTTCAGGCTTGGTCCAGGCTTCGAACACGATCCGGGCCGGACCGTCGAAGACTCTCGTGACGACAAGCTCGCGCTCGGAACGCCGGTCGACCGTGGTGTCGCTCCCGGCGACAGGAGTTTCATTTCTTGCGGCCAATGTCCTTCTCCTTCTGTGTCAATTCCTCGACGACCTTGTCCAACTCGTCGAAACGGGCGGCCCAGCGCTGCCGGTAACGCTCGATCCACGCGGCCTCTTGTTCGAGCCGGCTGGCACCCAGCCGGCAGGTTCGCACCCGCCCGACCTTCTCGGTGACCACGAGCCCCGCATGCTCCAGCACGCTGACGTGCTTCTTCATGCCGGTCAGGGTCATCTGGAACGTGTGGGCGAGCTGGGTGATCGAGGCGTCTTCCCGTGCGAGCCGTTCAAGAACGCCACGCCGTGTCGCATCGGACAGGGCGGCAAAGGATGTGTCGACTCGCTGCGCACTAAACTGAACCATGTGGTTCACTATCGCATCCTGGAGCAGGCTCGTCAACCCCCAATGGCGGCCGCCTTCGAATGGGCACCGCGATCCGACCCGGCGTCGAAGACGTAGGTCCATGTACCGGCTCCTGCCGGGCAGACGAAGCCGGGGTACGAAGGGAGAGCGTCCTCATGCGAACTGGAGCGAAACGCGTCCTTGGTCTGGCCATCGCCATCACGCTGTTCAGCGGTGCGAGCGTGGCGTCGGCAAATGACGGCTCAGTCAGGTTCACCGCCAACCTGACCGGCGCGCAGGAATTGCAGGCGGCCGACCCGGACGGCACGGGCAAGGCCAAGGTCTGGATCAATGCGGCCGCCGGCGAAGTCTGCTTCGACATCAAGGTCAAGGACACCGGAACGCCGAACCGCGGGCACATCCATGCCGGCGATGCCGCGACCAACGGTGGGATCGTCGTCGGCTTCTTTGAGCTCCGCGAAGACCCGGCCGACCCGCGGCATGACGAACTCGAGTCGAAGGGCCGGATCGAGGGCTGCGTTACGGCCGCTCCGGCACTGCTCGCCGACATCGTCGCGAACCCCAGCCTGTACTACGTGAACCTGCACAACGCCCGGTTCCCTGCCGGCTCGATGCGCTGCCAGCTCGAGAGCTAGCAAGCGCGGCCCGCGTATCGAAATCGAATGCCGCCGCTGGCCAATGCCGGCGGCGGCTTCGTTCACGCTCCGGGCCGGCTGGCATACTCGGATCCATGCCGGAACCGTCCGAAGGCACCGCCGGGATCGCCCACTACCCCAACGGGAACGTCAAGTTCCGAGGCGCCTATCTAGAGGGCGAGATGCACGGCGAGTGGACGTTCTACCGTGCGGACGGCTCGCGGATGCGCACGGGCGGGTTCGATCGCGGCAAGCAGATCGGGACGTGGCGGACCTACGACCGCGCCGGCAAGGTCGTGAAGGAGACGACCTTCTCGAAGGGTTCCGCCGAAGCGCGCTAGCCTTCCCTTGTGAAACTCACCGTACTGGGTGGCTGCGGTGTCTGGCCCGCGGCGGGCGAAGCCTGTAGCGGCTACCTGGTCGAGCAGGACGGATTCCGCCTCCTCGTCGACCCCGGCTACGCCGTGCTCCCGCAGTTGCTTCGATCGATGGCGGCCGATGACGTGGACGCGGTCCTCGTGAGCCACGGACACCCCGACCATTGCGCGGACCTGAACCCGCTCCTGCGCGCGCGAGCGCTGCGGGATCGTGTCCCAGACGAGCCACCGGCCTCCGCGCTGCCGATCCATGCCCTGCCGGGGGCGCTCGATGCGGTCCTGGCGCTGGATCGGCCCGGCATGCTCGATCGCGCGTTTGCCCTCCATGACATCACGCCCGGCACTCCGTTTGCGGTCGGTCCATTCGAGGTCTCGACGCGGTCGCTGCCCCACTCGCGCCCCAATGTCGGCATCCGGTTGGACGCCGGTGGGGTTGCCCTCGTCTACACGGGCGACGCCGCACCCGATCCCAGGCTCGTTGAGCTGGCGCAAGGTGCGGACGTGCTCCTCGCGGAGGCGACGTTCATCGATGTCGTCCCACCGGACTCGCTCGAGACCCTTTCGAGTGCCCGGGATTCTGGACGGCAGGCGGCCGAGGCCGGCGTCGGCGGGCTGCTCCTGACCCACCTCCCACCGGGCGCGGACCGAGCCGCGGCGACCCGCGCTGCCGAGACTTCCTTTACCGGACCGATCCGGGTCGCACGCCTGGGCCTCACGCTGACCATCGGCCAACCGTTTCCCGAAGCAGACGGTTAGACCTCGATCTCTCGTCCCTCGCCTGGCTGCAGGACGATCACCTCGACCTCCGGGGCGTCAGCGCCCTCGCGCTCGAACGCTGCGGCGGCGTTGACCGAGCCCCATCCCCAGCGCCCGCCTTCGAACCCAGGGACATAGAGCGTCCCCCAATGGATCGGAATGGCCACCTTCGCGCCCACCTGCCGTGCCGCCGCGACCGCCGTGCGCGGCGTAAGTCGCTTCGGGCCAACGGGTGGTCCCCATCGACCGATCGGGAGCAGGGCGACATCGACCCGCCCGGCGAGGCGCGACATGCCCGCAAACCGAGCGGTGTCACCGGCGAAGTACACGCGTGTCGAGCCTTCGATCAGGTAGCCGAGGGGCCGAACAGTGCGCTCGAGCGGCCAGCGGGCATGGCGCGCGGAGATCGCCGTGATCGAGACGTCGCCGACACGAACCTGGTCGCCGACGGTCACCTCGTGGACCCTGGTCGTCGCCCGGCCCGCCCGCCGGCCGAGCCCATTCGGTGCGATCACCAGGGGATCGCCCGAGAGCGTGCGCAGCGACGCGAGATCGAAGTGGTCGGGGTGGGCATGGGAGATGACGACGGCATCGATCGGATCCAGCTCGCCGCGCGATGGGGTCGGGCCGCGCCGCCGGAGCGCCCCGACGCGTCCACGAAGGATCGGGTCGGTCAGGATCCGGACGCCGTCGAGCTCGATGAGGACGGTCGCATGACCGACGTACGTCAGGCGCAGCGAGGCGGCCATCCGTCGGTCATCGCATCGGCTGCTGGCGCAACCCGAGCGGCTCGCGCCAGCCGCGACGATCCCGTTCGGCCCTCGAGCGCGGCACGCGCGTCAGCGTGAACAGCGAACCGATGACCGCGCCCACGAAGCCCTCGGCGAGGTCGGCCATCGTGTCCTCGTACGTGAGGTCCATCCCATCGGCCCCGAGCTGCAGCGCGCCGTACTCCATCAACTCCCAGGCCGTGGCACCGGCCACCGCGACGCCAGCCCCGATCGCGGCCGCCTGCCAGCGCTCGTCGACGTTCGGTGCGGCGAGTGCGCCCACGACGCCGCTGACGATCGCGGCGTTGGCGACGTGGACGAGATCGTCGACGTGCGCCTCCTGGTACTTGCCGAGCGCGTTCCCGCCGGCATCGAGGAGGAGCGGGATCGTCACTGCCAGGTCGAGCGCCCTCGGATACCGGCCCCGGTTCGGGATCAGGCTCCAGATCGCGGGAACGAGCAGCAGTCCGCCGACGTACCCGACCGCGCGGGTCCGGATCCCCTTGCCGCGCAACTTCGGCGAGTCGGCGTTGAGGAGCGCGTAGACCGCACAGGCTACGGTGGCCGTCTTGGCGGCCGCGATCGCGACGGCGAGCGTGGTTTCGACGACGGGTGATCGGCGCGGCAGGTCCGTGTCGTCGTCCGGATCCGGCCGTTCGTTCATCGACGCTACGGTACGGCGGATGGCCGCCGGGCATCCTCCTCTGACGCGCGCCGACATCTCACGCGTGAATCAACGCCCGGGCGAAGGCGCGCGCGATCGCTCGGCGCCCGCACGGGCCCTCGGGCGCATGTGCCGGCCCTATGGGCGCGCGCGTGGGCCCGCTACTCCTTCGGATCGAGCTTCAGCGCCGCCGAGTTGATGCAGTAACGGAGACCCGTCGGGTTCGGGCCGTCATCGAAGACGTGCCCGAGGTGCCCGCCGCATGTCGCGCAGAGCGCCTCGGTTCGAGTCATGAAGAACGACTTGTCCGTCTCGGTCGCGACTGCCGCGGGATCCGCCGGCGTGAAGAAGCTCGGCCAGCCGGTCCCGGATTCGAACTTGTGATCCGAACGGAACAGCTCTGTGCCGCACCCGGCGCACCGATAGACGCCCGGTCGATGCTCGTCCCACAGCTCGCCGCTGAAGGCACGCTCGGTGCCCTTCTCGCGCAGGACGCGGTACTGCTCAGGAGTCAACTCGGCCCGCCACTCGGCATCGGTTTTCGCGGTGGGCTCGGTCTTGGTTGGTTCGGTCCTCGTTTCGCTCATGCGGGAACTCTACGCCGGGAATGTGGCGGGACGATGACGCCCCGCCATCCCGATGCGACCTACTGGGCCAGCAGATCCTCGAACTCGTCCCAGCCCGTGGTCTGGGCGAAGTCGAGCGTGTGGTAGTACGTCCAGTCCGCGTTCTTCTCGACCGGCCGGGTGATGCCCGTGATCGTGATCCCGCGGACCATGTTGTATTTGCTGCCGGTGAACCGGTTGTGCAGCACGACGCCGTTGAAGGCGTTCATGACGGCCGTGCCCTTGGCCTTCACGTTGTTGTCGGTGACCTGGGCGTTGATCTGCTTGGCCAGGTCGTACAGGTCCTTGTCGGTCGGGGCCTGCCAGAAGCTCTTCGCGTTGGTGAACCCCTTGATGATCTTGGCCTTCTGCGTCGGCACGGCGTTCTTCAGCGCGATCGACCAATCGTTGACGGCCGTCCGCAGCGCGTTGTAGCGAGAGTCGACGGCCACCGCCGACCACGTGACCTCGAAGATCGTGCTCTGGCTCGTGGCGATCGCAAGCTGGTCGGCGGTCATGTTCGGGTTCCCGTTGAGCTGGTTCAGGACGACGTCGTACTCGATGCCATCCATGTTCACGAACTCCTGCGAGCCCGTGAGCGCCGTGGCCTTGCCGGCCCACAGCGACATGATCTCGATCTGGGCCATGTTGCAGGCGTCGTAGCCGACGACATCGATGAAGCCGAGTTGCGCCTGGACCGATTTGACCTCGTTCGGGTTCAGGCCGTCGCCGCCGGGCGTGTCGTCCTCCATCGTCCAGTCCGGATGCCAGCCCCAGCCGTGGCCCCAGAAGTAGAGGGCGTAGTGGTCCGCCGGGTAGTTCGTCTTCGACCAGGTGACGAAGTCGCGGAGGGTCGCCGGGTCGCCCATGTTCCGCTCGCCCCAGTCGGCGACGGCCCCGGCGGCATCCGCGATCATGCCCTGGGTCGGGTGGAAGAGCTTCGTGGTCTGCCAGTCGCCTCGGCTCTTGTCGTAGCCGGGGCCGCGATCGGCAAGGGCGGTGACCTGCACGTTGGCGGTCGAACCGAGGGCCGCCAGCTCGAGCTCGAGGTCCTTGACGATGTAGCTCTCGAGGTTGTTGTCGCCCGACATGTAGACCATCACGGTCCACTTCGCCTGGGCAGCCGCGGCGCCCGCCGGCGCTGCGAGTGTCATCAGAACGGCGGCTACGACCGCCAGGCTCGTCACGCGCGCGCGGGTCGACATCTTGCTGCCTCCCTACCTTGGAGCGTCCCCGCCGCGACACTAGCACGCCCTCGCGGCGTCGCAACCCGTCGGATCCGCGCCACGCGCGACGGGTGGCGCGTGGGCGCACCAGGCGACGCATGGGCGCACCGGGCGACGCGTGGGCGCACCGGGCGACGGGACTACTTCGGTCGCACCCGGCGGATGCCCGACTGCCTGCGGGATTCGCCGCGCTCACTCCAGAACGACATGCCGGCAACCGGAACTGTCGGGTCTCGCAGCCACTCGCGCAGCCTTGCGCCGCCTTCCGGCAACGCGCCTTTGAGCATCGCGGAGTGCGTCTCGACGCGACGGCGACTCGTGCTCGAATCGGCCACGATGAGCCAGGCCGATGCCGTGAGCGCGTCCCAGCCTCGAGCCTTTGCGACCTGTTTGGCCAGCCGCCGCTTCTTGTCCAGGGTGGCGAGCAGCTCATTGACATCGACGATCTCCGTCTTGAGCTCGATCACCAGTACCGCTCGCCGGCCTGGGTGCCACGCGAGGATGTCGACCACTCCGCGTTCCGCGTAGACGGCGAAGGTGACCTCCGGCGCGAGGACCCATGCCGGGTACGTCGCTCGGATCCGGCGCGCAACGGACTCGTGAAGGGCTGAGTGACGGGCACTGAGCAGTCGGTCGAGGTCGCCGGCTCGCCACCGCGGCATCAGGTCAATTCGGATTTCGAGTGCCGCTGCCACCGCGCGAATACGATCGAGCGTCTGCGGCCCGACATGACCCCGTTCGAGGCGGGACACGAACGGCCCTGAGACGTTGGCGCGCGCGGCTAGATCGGCCTGACGCCAGTGGCGCCGCTGCCGAACCAGCCTGATGACCGTCCCGAGACGTTGGTCGTCCATCCCCGCAGTCTGGCCGTGGGTGCTCATCTCGGAGCCACCTGCGAGGGTCGCGTGGCCGCCTCGCCCGTCGTTGCCGGAGTCGTTGCCGGAGTCGTGTGCCGGAGCCGTTACCGGAGTCGTTGCCAGAGTCGTTGCCCGTTGTCGTTGCCGGAGTCGTTGCCGGAGGCGTTGCCAGATTTGCGCCCCTGGACTCTTAGGCAGCCGGATCGGCTCACTTTGGCCTGCGAGCGACGGGCGAGCGAGCGTGAGCGGCTTCCTCGCGTGGCCCTCCGCGGCACTGAATCCCCGACTACCGGTCCAGGTGCACACGTTTGACAAGAGCGTGGTGGCCGAACAGGCAAATTTGCCCAAGATGAAAGTCTGGCCCCAGGATCCCGCGCGACCCACCTCGACCGACAGCGGTCCCGCCTTCGTGCCCTCGCACAACGGCACGCCCGCTTCACCTAGAGCTCGGCTGGCGGCTCCGGGGTGGGTTCCGGCGTGGGCTCGGGCGTCGGTTCCGGCGTTGGTTCAGGAGTCGGTTCGGGGGTGGGCTCGGGCGTGGGCGTCGGCTCCGGGGTGGGTTCCGGCGTCGGCTCGGGCGTGGGCGTCGGCGTGGGAGTGGGCGCCGCGACCGGTGTCGACGTGGGTCCCGGCCCGTAGGTCGGGTTCGGAACGACGACCGGCGGCGTGGCCGGAGGGCCCAGGGTCGGCGAGGGCGCGGCGGGCTTTGCCGTCGGGCGCGGGCGGCGCCGGAGTGCGCGGCGCTCCAACCGCGGCAGGTTGGGTGGCGCGAGGGACCGGCTGGTTCGTCCGGGGAGGGTTGTTGGCCGGGCGATTCACCGTGCCCGGGGTGACCGTGGCGGCGGGCTCATCCGTCGGAGCTGCCCCGGGCGCGATCGACGGACCCGGCGACGCCACGCCAGCCGACGATGCCGCCGGCGCCGCTTCGTCGGTCGCGCTCTCCGTCGCACCTGGCGCCAGGATCGCGACGTTTGGACCGGGCGTCCCGGTCGCATCGAGCACTCGACCGACGGACATCGGCCACAGCGCGAGAACGAGCACGGCCACGCCGGCAAGGCCGGCAAGCGTCGCGGCGGAATCGCGGAGGAGCCGCGCTCGATCGAAGGGGTCCCTGGCCTCCGGGCGCCGATTCGTCTGCGGCCGGACCGGCTGCAGCGGCGCCGAGGCGACCCGGGTTACGACAGGTTCGACCGGCCCGGGGACCGCCGCGAGGACCCGCGTCGCAACTGGCTCGACCGGCGGCAGGCCGGACGCGATCACCGGCTCGTCGAAGGACGCGACGGCCGCGACGGGTGCCGCGACCGAAGCTGCGACCGCGGTGAGGACCGGCGCCTCGGTGCGCTCGACAGCCTCAACGGGCCGGGCGACTGGCCGCGTCGTGGCACCAGGCAGCCGGATGCGATACGCGATCTCCTCGCCCGTCAGATCCGGCGGGAAGGGTCGCCGATCGACGAGCTCGAATGGACGACCGGTCACACGGCGAATGAAGGACATCGTGGCCGTCTGGTCGAGTTCGATGCGTAGGTCGTTGCGGAGTCGCTCGAGCGATCCTGCGATTTCGACCCGGTGTTGATGCCGGTTGCCGAGCATGCGGAACAGATCTCCCCGGTCAGATTCTTGCCGACTAGAAATACCCGGTCGGGCACGCTCCAGCCAACTGGGACAAGTACCTATTACCGCCCCGGACCGCACCACAACCGACACCGCAAACAGTACACTTGTTCGAAACGTGGCTTGTGGACAACCCCTCGATCCGCGGTGGACAACCCTGGCCGCGTCGGTGGACGAGCCGCCAAGCGTCGTGGACATCCCCGCCCTGAGCGTGGATGAACCGCCGCTGAGCGTGGATTGCCCAAACCACCACATCTAGCGCAGCGTACCCAATCGCAACCACTACATCTTGTGGTTTTGGGCTTGACTACCCCATGCCCGAGGCGTACGATCGTCTGGTCGCCTGATTGACCGAGACCGCCCAACACGCCCCTCCGCCGACTGCATCCGTCGGCCCGAGGCGCGGCCCCCAACGTCTCTCGGAACACCGACGACACGTTTGGTGGCAGCTAACGACTTCCACTGATCAGACCCACGCGTGAGGAGCGAGGCAGATGGCACGAGCAGCGAGTGAAGTGACGGCCGTGGCGAAGGGCAAGCGATCCGCGACGGCGGCCGCAGCGAGTGCCGCGAAGGCGCAACCAGCCCCCTCCCACCTGACCGGCCCCTACGGCGCGAGCTTCGCCGGCAAGAACCCGGACGGCTCCCCCACTCGCGGCCTGACCTTCGAGCGTCGCTGGACCCGCCCGGGCGTCCATCCCTATGACGAGATCACCTGGGAGTACCGGACCGCGGGCATCGCCAACGAGACCGGCAAGTCCGTCTTCGAGCAGAAGGACGTCGAGGTCCCCGACTTCTGGAGCCAGCTCGCCACCAACGTCGTCGTCAGCAAGTACTTCCGCGGCCACCTCGGCACCCCGGAGCGCGAGACCTCCGTCCGCCAGCTGATCGACCGCGTCGTCAACACGATCACCGCCTGGGCCGAGACCCAGCACTACTTCGCCACGGACGCGGACCTCCAGACCTTCCAGGCCGAGCTGACCCACCTCCTGGTCCACCAGAAGATGGCGTTCAACTCGCCGGTCTGGTTCAACGTCGGGATCGAGCAGAAGCCCCAGTGCAGCGCCTGCTTCATCAACTCGGTCGAGGACACCATGTCCTCGATCATGGACCTGGCCAAGACCGAGGCCATGCTCTTCAAGTTCGGCTCGGGCGCCGGCAGCAACCTCTCCACCATCCGCTCCTCCAAGGAGAAGATGGCCGGCGGCGGCACCGCTCAGCGGCCCGGTCAGCTTCATGAAGGGCTACGACGCCTTCGCCGGCGTGGTCAAGTCGGGCGGCAAGACCCGCCGCGCGGCCAAGATGGTCATCCTCGATGCCGGCCACCCGGACGTCCTCGAGTTCATCGATTCGAAGGCCCACGAGGAGCAGAAGGCCTGGGCCCTGATCGAGGCCGGCTACGACCCCTGCTTCACCGGCGAGGCCTACGGCAGCGTCTTCTTCCAGAACGCCAACCACTCCGTCCGCGTGACCGACGAGTTCATGCAGGCCGTCGTCGACGACAAGGACTGGACGACCCACGCCGTCGTCGGTGGCGCGCCGATGGAGACCTACAAGGCCAAGGACATCTTCCGCAAGATGGCCGAGGCCGCCCACCTCTGCGGCGACCCGGGCATCCAGTACGACACGACGATCAACGACTGGCACACCTCGGCCAACACGGACCGGATCCACGCGTCCAACCCGTGCTCCGAGTACATGTTCCTCAACGACACCGCCTGCAACCTGGCGCAGCCTCAACCTGATGAAGTTCGTCGACAAGAGCGGCGAGTTCGACGTCGAGGCCTACCGGTTCGCGGCCAAGGTGACGCTGACCGCCCAGGAGATCCTCGTCGACAACGCGTCCTACCCGACGCCGCAGGATCGAGGAGAACTCCCACAAGTTCCGACCGCTCGGCCTCGGCTACGCCAACCTCGGCGCGCTGCTCATGTCACGCGGCCTCGCCTACGACTCCGACGAGGGCCGCAACTTCGCCGCCGCCCTGACCGCGATCATGCACGGCGAGGCCTATCGCCAGTCGAGCGTCATCGCCCGCGACCACGGCGGCCCGTTCGTCGCGTACGACGAGAACCGCGCGCCGTTCCTGCGGGTCATCCGCAAGCACCGCGACGCCGCCTACCAGATCCCGACCGCCGGCGTCCCCAAGGACGTGCTCGAGGCCGCCAAGGTCGTCTACGACGAGGCGCTCGAGCTCGGCGAGGCGAACGGCTATCGCAACGCCCAGGTCACCGTCCTCGCGCCCACCGGCACGATCGCGTTCATGATGGATTGCGATACGACCGGGGTCGAGCCGGACATCGCCCTGATCAAGTACAAGAAGCTCGTCGGCGAGGGCTTCCTCAAGATCGTCAACCAGACCGTCCCGTCGGCCCTGCGCAAGCTCGGCTATGGCGCCGAAGAGGTCGACGAGATCCTCGCCTACCTGACCGAGCACGAGACGATCGAGGGCGCCCCGCACCTCAAGCCACAGCACCTGCCGGTCTTCGACTGCGCGTTCAAGCCGGCCAACGGCGAGCGGTCCATCCACTACATGGGCCACGTCCGGATGATGGGCGCGATCCAGCCGTTCATCTCGGGCGCGATCAGCAAGACCGTCAACATGCCCGAAGCCGCCACGGCCGAAGAGATCGAGCGCGTCTACCTCGAGGGCTGGAAGCTCGGCCTCAAGGCGATCGCGGTCTATCGCGACAACAGCAAGCGCAGCCAGCCGCTCAGCACCGGCAAGAAGAAGGACGGCGAGGCCGTCGCTGAGCGCCGCCGACACCGAGGAGCTCGAGAAGCTTCGCAAGCAGCTCGTTCGAGCCCAGGCGGAGGCCGCCCTCCCGCATCGACGCCGCCTGCCGGCCGAGCGAACCGCGATCACGCACAAGTTCGACATCGCCGGCCACGAGGGCTACATCACCGTCGGCATGTACCCGGACGGCCAGCCGGGCGAGATCTTCCTCAAGATGGCCAAGGAAGGCTCCACGGTCTCCGGGCTGATGGACACCCTGGCGACGACCATCTCGGTCTCGCTCCAGTACGGCGTGCCGCTGCGCGACCTGGTCAACAAGTTCGCCCACGTCCGGTTCGAGCCGAGCGGCTTCACCGGCAACCAGGAGATCCCGATCGCCAAGTCGATCGTGGACTACATCTTCCGCTGGCTCGGCTCGCGGTTCCTCTCCGACCAGGAGAAGGAGAACCTCGGGCTGCAGCCACGGACCGTCGTCGGACTCCGACGACGCCGCCGGCGTTCGGAGCCGTCTCGACCACCGTGGCCGAAGCGATCGCCGAGCCCATCGCCTCAACCCCGGTCGAGGAGCCTTCGGCGAAGACCATCGAGCCGAAGACCGACCGAATCCGACGCACCGAAGGCGACCGCCGTCGCCGCCGAACCCGCCGAGGCTCGGCCCGGTCGTCGGCGAGCTGAAGGTCATCGCGACCAACGGCCACGCTGCCGCTGCAAACGGTCACGCCGCGAACGGCAACGGCAAGTCAGTCGCCAACGGGAACGGCGGCGGCGCGCGCACCCATCACCCTGAACCTGGGCGGCGCGAAAGTGTCCTTCCAGACCCAGGCCGACGCCCCAAGCTGCGCCGACTGCGGCTCGATCATGATCCGCAACGGCAGCTGCTACAAGTGCCTCAACTGCGGCTCAACCTCCGGCTGCAGCTGAGCACCGCGTGTGGCAGCGCTCGTCGCTGACTGCTCATGCGAACAATGTTCCTCCGACTCAGCGTGGCTCAAGTGCCGAGTTCCAGGCGGATCCACGCAAGGACCGAAGCTGCGAAGCGCCGACTTGTTCGCTGGAGGCGGTGGTCTCAGCTTGGGATTGGCGCGCGCGGCCACGGAGCTAGGCGCGCAACTCTCAGTTGAGCTTGCGATAGAGTCCGACGAAGGTACGGCGCGAACACTAGATCAGAATCTCGCACCTGAGCACCTTGTGATTGGGCGCGTAGAGGAAACATTCGGGGGCGCGCTCGGGTCTCGATTCCTGAGCAGCGAGCGAAAGATCCGCGACGCTCATGGCGGCATCGATCTGCTTGTCGGCGGGCCGCCTTGCCAAGGTTTTTCGAGCCTCAACAATCGAACCAGGCATCGCGACACACGTAACCGTCTCTATACGCGAATGGCGCGCGCCGCCGAGGTCCTCCGTCCACGCGCCGTCCTCATCGAGAATGTACCCGGCGTTGAGCGCGATGCCACAGGCGCCGTCGCCGCGACGCTCGGACACCTGCGGGCGATCGGCTATCACGTACTTGCCAAGACCGTGGACATGTCTCGGCTAGGCGTGCCACAACGGAGAAAGCGGTTTGTCGTGGTAGCTCTTGACCGCCAGGTGGACCGACGGGATCCGGTGGAGGAGGCGATCCTCAGGTGGTCGGGCCACCTACCAAGGACCGTGAGTTGGGCTATCGGAGATCTCGTCCCTATTGCGGGAGCCTCCCCGTTTGACTCTCCAAGTCGCATGTCAACGCAGAATGTCGACCGCGCAACGTGGCTTCTCGCAAATGACGCGTACGAGCTTCCCAACTACATGCGACCTCCATGTCACCGAGGCGACCACAGTTACGTCTCGATGTACGGACGTCTGGCTTGGGATAGGCCGGCACAAACGATCACCAGCGGCTTCGGTTCAATGGGCCAAGGCCGCCACGTTCACCCGCTGCAGCCGCGAGTCCTCACACCACATGAGGCTGCTCGACTGCAGACCTTTCCTGACTCCTTCATGTTCCCGCAGACGGTGACAAGAACTAGGCTGGCGGAAGTGATCGGCAATGCTGCTCCTCCCTTGTTCAATGCGGCAGTTGGCAAAGAGTTACTGCCGATGCTCCTGTGATCGACAGCGAGTCGAGCCCTAATCGAAATGCTGTAAGCGCTCGGATGAGGCGTGTTCGTCAAACGGGTACGGTTGCCGAAGTACGCATAAGGGCGCTGTTGTTCGGCCTAGGTCAGAGGTATCGGGTTGACTATCCCGTGCCGGGAACGCGGTCACGAGCCGACATTGCATTCCCAAGGGAACGGCTTGGCATTTATGTTGATGGTTGCTTCTGGCATCGCTGTCCGATGCACGGGACGCGCCCTAAATCTAATGCCCGTTGGTGGGATGAGAAGCTGGCCTCGAACGCTGCTCGAGACATCGCCGTAGTGGCCGACGCTGCGGCCTACGGGTGGAGCGTCAGAAGGTACTGGTCGCATGAAGACCCGTGCCATGTCGTTTCTGAAATCGTTCGAGTCAGGCAGCATTTGATGGCAGAATGCCTCACCTAAAGTTCACCGTCGACGCTGCCCTGCTCCGTGAACTTGGCGAACGGTTGGTTGGGCGACCTCACATTGCGCTCAGCGAGCTGATCAAGAACAGCTATGACGCAGACGCTCGAGTCGTAGACGTTAGGTTCGATCTCACCACCCCGACCGTGAAGCTCATCGTCTCCGACGATGGTCATGGGATGACCTTTGATGCCTTCCGCGACTACTGGATGCGTGTTGGGTCGCCGCACAAGCAAGGTAAGGCGTTCTCACCAGGATTTCAGAGACCCCTGACAGGATCAAAGGGAATTGGCCGGTTGGCGGCGCAGTTTCTCGCGTCTCGCATTGAGCTGCGGACACGCCCGCCTGGAGGCCAGGAACTGGTAGCGCGACTGAATTGGCGCGAGGCTGCGTCAGCAGGTGACCTGACAGAAGCGACGGTTGATTACGAATTGATCGAGCCAGAGACCCAATTCGCCAATGGGGCGCGGAGTGGCACCCTTCTGGTGCTTTCCGACCTCCAGCAGGCCTGGACGTCGGAGAACCTTGAGCAGCTCGCACGCGAGATCTGGCCGCTCCAACCGCCGTTTCAAGGCGGGACAGATCGCTCAGGGAGCAACTTCGAAGTCCGTTTGTCGGGCCTTCCAAAGGAAACGCTGGATCGATTCACGCGCAAATGCGGGCGATCCTAGAGTTGTGGGAGGCGCGCATTAGAGGACGACTGAGATTCGAGAACAGCAGTGATTGCGTGGTCGATCTTGAACTCAATTTCACGGATGGCTCACGGCGCGAGGTCTCCTACGAGCTCCCGACATGCGGGCTGCACGAAGCCGACTTCGAGGTACGAGTTTTCCGTCTCGCTGGTCGTCAGCCTTTGGGAGTTCAGGTAGAGGAAGCCCGCGACTATCTAAGGCGGTTTGGGGGCGTCCACGTATACGACTCGGGCTTTCACCTGCCTTACTACGGCCCGGAGGCCGACTGGCTTCAGATCGAAATAGACCATTCACATCGGCTGTCGAGATCTCGACTGCTCCCCGACGACCTACAGGTTCAGGAGGGCCTGAATTTCCTTCCTACAAACTCGCGTCTGTACGGTGTCGTCAATGTGAACACTGCGCTTGAGCGACGAAAAACGTCCGAGATCGCCCAGGCGGATGCACTCTCAATCCAGGTCTCTAGAGATCGGCTCGTCGACAACTCGTCCTACCAGAGCCTGCGATATATCGTGCGGTGGGCGATCGACTACTACGCGATGCAGGAGGCATCGCGCGAGCTCAACCGAGTTGAGGTGAAGCGCGATACCGAGCCGTTGTCCGAAAAGACGAGGCGCGCTGATGCCGCAATCGAACGATACCGATCCGAAATTCCTAAGGTCGTGTATCAGCGGCTCAAGACCGAAGTTCGAGGGATCGAACGGGCGACCCGGGCAAGTTCAGAAATCCTTGAGAGACAGACCGGCCTGCTTGGTGCGTTGGCAACAGCCGGCATATCGGCACTGGCTATCGAGCACGAGGTCCGGAAACACTTACGGAGCCTCGACCTAATCGCCGAGAACCTCGAGGCATCTGACGAGAGCCTGTCGCCTGCCGATGTTGCTCGCGAAATCCGCAGTTGGACCACGCGGATACGAGACTCTCGTCGTTTGTTCGCCCCGTTAATGGAAACGGAGACTGCGACCGCAATTAGCCGCCTTGAGGCTAGGGTTGTGGTCAGGCAAGTTGTTGACGCGATCCGGAGCCTCACGCCTGGGGTTTCGTACGAATACGCTGGAGTCGGCTCGGCAACCCTGTTGCCCGCGGCGACGATGGCGGAGTGGTTCGCGATGCTTCAGAACGTCCTTCTCAATGCCGCAAATGCGACCTTGGATGCGACGACCCGGGTGGTCGAAATAGCGACCGATCACTCTACCGCGGAAACGATGTTGGTCGTCCAAGACACGGGAGTCGGCCTTGACATTGAGGATTCGGATGAGTTGTTTCAACCGTTTGTTCGCCGGCTCGACCTCACGCCCGAAAGACGCTACCTGGGCCTTGGGGGCAGCGGTCTTGGCTTGACAATTGTTCGAATCGTCGCGCGGACGCGGCGTGTTCGGGTGCAATTTGTCCAGCCAACTCCACCGTTCGCCACCTGTTTCCAATTTGCGTGGAGGTCTGACGAATGAGTCTTCGAGTTCTCGTCGTAGACGACGAAGACGCATTTCGTCGCGCGTGGGCAAAGGCAGTCGCTGGCACAGCGACGGATGTCGACGTTGTCGAGGTCCCCAATCCTGAGCTCTTAGACTCCCTTCGGCTTCTCGAGGAACGTCGGATTGCGGCGCGGGACAATGCACCACGGCCTGATGGTGAATTGAGGTTCGACGGTGCGGACGTCCTCATCATCGACTATGACCTCGCACCCATAAGCGATTTCGGGACCCTTACAGGTGAGGCCGTTAGCTACCTGGCCCGATCGTATTCATCTGTTCGTTTCATCATCTTGCTCAACGCCGTTTCGGAATCCTATTTTGATCTCACCCTTCGAGGCGAAACAGAATCCTTCGCCGATATCGTCCTTGGCAGCCGCCATGTAGGCAACCGAGGACTGTGGAGTGAAGAGGTTTCAGGGTTCCGGCCATGGCAATGGCCAGTCGTACCGAACGCGGTTGGCTCATTCGACGGATTCGTGGACTACCTGCAGGAAGCCCTCGATTTGCCGCTCCTATCGGTTCTGGAGCTCGAGGCGGCCCAACTCAGCCGGAGCGTAAGGTCCCTGATCGAGGCTAGCTCGGCCCCTGCAGCCGTCACGGTGCGCGAGTTTGTGGCGCACGGACCCACTGGGCTTCGCCGAAAGGACATTCTGGTTGAGGATCGAGCTGTGGCGAGGGTGGCCGCGGCCCGGCTTCGCAGATGGCTCGAGTTCGATGTCATAAGTTCCCAGGATGTTCTCGTAGATGCTCCTCACTTGATCAGTCGGTTTCCGAGTCTCTTGATCGGAAGCGCTGAAGACGTCGAGGCATGGAATGAGGCCGCACACGCTGGTGATGCTTCAGGCTTAGACGCCGAGCGGATTCGGCGCCACCACTACTCCCTAAGCAGATTCCTGTCGCGAGACGTTTGGTACTGGGGCGCACTGCGCGAGGACAAGGACATCCCGGAGGTAGCCCAGCCATTCGTGGCTAGGCCAAGCCCGTTCCTCTTTTGCGAGGACGTCTCTCGCTTTGTGGATCCCACGTCGACACGCGAATTCGTCGCGGACGTGGCTGGCGACTACGTTCGGCGGTTTATTGTCGATCCAGATTCGCAAGGCGGCGAGGTCTACAAGGAGCCCATGAACCGGGTCGAACTTCGGCCCATGAGCCGTTTGTCGTTGCGATAGCCGCCGTGGATGCAGACGACGGGCTCCTAATCCGCATCTTAAGAGATCTAGCGCTCCGCGAGGCCGCGTGGAACAGGGAAGCTGACCTCAGGCCCGAGCTAACGACTATCTATCGCTTCCTTGAGGCTAACCAGTTCCGACGATGTACTGAGGAAGAAATAGACGCAGTCATTAAAGCGAGTCCCGAGGCAGGCGAGTTGCATGCATGGGGCGGATTTATCTTCCTGCGGCCCTGCGAAACTCGAGCCTGGGCAGTCCCGATCTTGACCGTGAGCTATCGGTTCGCGGATCCAAAGCGACTAGGCCTACGCCTAGGCATGTTCCTCATGAACGACGTCGATAACTCTGTGGTGGGACTGGGATACAGATTTGAGTCACCTGACATCGGTGGCGAGCATGCATTCTTTCATCTTCAGCAGATCATCGAACTCGGCAACGGAACCCATGCCCTCCCGACGCCTCAATGGATTCCTCAGTACAAGCTCGCGGTACCCCTCGACGTGAAGAGCGACGTGGGCTTATTGCTGTGCATGCTCGCATCGATCTACGGCCCAGCCTCGGACGTGATGCGTCAGATCGCAAGTTCCCAGTACCGAGAAATGCTGAACCCACACCTTCAGCAGATCCGCTGGGCAACAAGCTGGGGCGTGGGCTAGATCTGATCTCCGAAGGCACGTCGTGAGAACCAGTTCAGGGTTGCGCGTGGCACCAACCCCTTGGCATCGAAGGGTTTTTGAGACCTGCCTTGAGTTCTGCTCGCTTCGAACTGGTAACGGACGAGACCTTCATGCCTACAGGTAATTCCGGGAAGCGGCCGTTGCATGCAAAGTTCTCCGCGCTACCCCAGGTCACCCAAGAAGTCGGTGTCCCGATCAAGAGTTGGGCCCGAGACGCCGGACGGGAGGTTATCGAGCAAGCTGATCGACTGGCGAGGCTGCCGTTCGCACTCGAACATATCGCACTGATGCCAGACGCTCATGCGGGCTATGGCATGCCGATCGGCGGCGTCCTGTTTGCCGATGCTGCAGTGGTGCCATACGCGATTGGCGTCGACATCGGCTGCGGCGTTGCCCTACTAAAGACGGATCTGTCGGTGGAAGCGATGGGGCCAGGCGAAAGCTGAGCGTGTGATCGACTATGTCGCGAACCGCGTTCCTGTGGGCTTCGAGACATTGCCTGACCCGATACCCCGCGACACCGCCGAGGCTGCGATTTAAATGTCCGATACCTTCCTCGGTTGACGAGATCTGGCTGGAACGAGGGTTGTGGCAACTCGGCACGTTGGGTGGCGGGAACCACTTCATCGAGCTGCAGCGGGATACCGCAGGCGACATATTTGTGATGCTTCACTCGGGTTCGCGGGCGCTAGGCAAGTCCATCTGCGACCACTACCACCGGGAGGCATTGGCAATGAGCACGGCGCGAGGGTTCAGCCTGCCGCACGACGAGCTTGCATATCTTCCCGCAGACACGCCTGAGTTCGACGCCTACTGGTCGGCGATGGGATTCGCACTTCGTTTCGCTGAGGTAAACCGGTCGCGGATGCTTGACGTGGTTGAGGAGGCTCTCTGGGCATTCACGTCGGTCGGGCGGATGGAGCGGCTGGTGGACGTCCACCACAACTACGCCGCCTGGGAGAACCACTTCGGGACGAACGGCATCGTCCACCGCAAGGGCGCGGTTCGTGCTCGAGCCGGTGAGATGGTCTTGATCCCGGGGTCGATGGGCACCGCGTCGTATGTCGGCGAAGGGCTCGGCAACCCCGAGTCGTTCTCGACCTGCCAGCACGGTGCCGGTCGGGCGATGAGCCGGAGCGCCGCACGTAAGGCAAAGACGTCAGCCGAAGTCTATTGCCGAGATGGGGACGCTGGGCATCGCCCTCCACTCCGGTGACCCGAAGAGGGTCAACGAGGAGGCCGCATTCGCCTACAAGGACATCGAAAGCGTGATGGCCGCCTCCGCAACGCTTGTGCGGCCGACCAAGCGGCTGACACCGCTAGGTGTCGTCAAGGGGTAGGAGTGGCCGTCGGTCCATTCGGGCCGGCGGCCGAACGATGTCGCTAGCATCAATGCCGGCCGGAGGTCGTCGAAGGGTCCGCGGTCCCCAGGCGTCCCGGTGCAGCTTCGACCCTTTCACATCGCGGGGCCCCGTCTCGTCTTGGGTGCAGAGACGAGAAAGGAGGCCCAACCATGCGGGTCTTTGTTGCAGGCGCCAACGGCGCCGTTGGGCGGCGGCTTGTGCCGATGCTCGTGGCACGCGGCCACCAGGTCACCGGGACGACGACGAGCGAGCGGTCGAAGGAAGCCGTTCGGGCGATGGGCGCGGAGGCGGTCGTCGTCGATGGGCTCGATGCCGCCGGGATCGGCGAGGCGGTGGCCAGGGCGGAGCCGGATGCGATCATTCACGAGATGACGGCCCTTTCGGGCACGCCCGACTTCCGCCATTTCGATCGCTGGTTTGCCCTGACCAACCGGCTCCGCACGGAGGGCACGGAGCACCTCCTCGCGGCGGCCAGGGCGAGCGGCGTGAAGCGGTTCGTCGCCCAGAGCTTCACCGGCTGGAGCAACAGCCGCGAGGGCTCGTGGATCAAGACGGAGGACGATCCGCTCGATCCGCATCCCGTCAAGGAACAGACCGAAACGCTCGCGGCGATCAAGTTCCTGGAGCGCGCCGTCCTCGATGCGCCGCTCGAAGGGATCGTCGTTCGCTACGGCGGCCTCTACGGGCCGGGCTCGTCGGAGACGCTCGCCGAGATCCTCCGCAAGCGGATGTTCCCGGTCATCGGCAACGGCGCGGGCATCGTGTCGTCGACGCACGTCGATGACGCGGCCGGCGGAACGGTTGCCGCCCTGGAGCGCGGCCGGCGCGGCGTCTACAACATCGTCGACGACGACCCGGCGCCATCCCGCGAGTTCATCCCGGCGATCGCCGAGGCGCTCGGGGCGCCGAAGCCGCTGCACATCCCGGCCTGGCTCGGACGCCTGCTCGCGGGCGACGTCGCGGTCACGATGATGACCGAAGGCCGCGGATCGTCGAACGCGAAGGCGAAGCGCGAGCTGGGTTGGGAGCCGATCTGGCCGAGCTGGCGCGAGGGCTTCCGCCGTGGCCTGGACACGTCGACCATCACCGCCGCGAGATCCAGCCCAAGTAGGCGCCTCCCCAGCCGGAGCCGCGCTCAGGCAACCCCGATGCGGGCCCAGCAGACCGTCGGGATCTCTAGTCGCGCCGGCTCGACTTGCCGGCGGCGACGCGGAATTCGCGGTCCGTCGATGCCCCACGCGCGAAGGCGTCCATCGCCGCCCGGCCTTCCTCCTCGCTCAGCGCGGTCACGAGGCAGAACTCGTTTCCGAACGGGTCCTGCATGACCGCCCAGTCAAGCTCCGGCAGCTCGTCACCGTGTGAGCCTGGCCGGGGATAGAGGGAGGGCGGCTTCTTGAGCGTGCCCCCGAGCTCGAGGATCCGCTCGATCGCCCGGTCCGTGCCCTCGTTCGGCGTCAGGTCGATGTGAACCCGGTTCGCCGGATGGCCCTTGCGGTTGCGAACCACCTGCAGGATGAACTCGTGTTTCCAGGGGTTGCGGTGACCGAGGTAGCCGAACCTGCCATGCCAACCGTCGGGCGAGCTCCCGATCACCTCGAGGCCGGTCACCGCTGACCAGAACCGGTAGCCGGCCTGCAGGTCGTCGACGTCGATCACCGTGCACCGATACGTGCCGATGCCAGAGGTGGCGGCCATCAACCGCCCACCTTCTGACGAGCGTGTTGGCCAAACTGGCGCATCGGCTCGACAGGGCCGAATTCGACGAACACGGCGTCCTCGTCTGTCCATGCGGTGTGGCCGGCCGGCCAGTAGTAGAGCTGGCCGGCCCGCGTCGTCTCGGTCGCTCCGTCCTTGTGCAGGAGGTGGATCGATCCCTCCAGCACGATGCCCCAATGCGGGCTCGGGCATCGGTCGCCGGGCAGGCCCTCCAGCACGGGCGTCATGTCAGTCCCCGCCGGGACGCGTGCGTGTCGAACGGCCATCGGGCCCCATTCCGCGTACCGCAGTCGCAGGTCTCCCGCCTGCAGCTCGATCGGGAGCTGGTCCATCGTTGCCTGCATCGTCCGGTCCTCCTGCTGCGCTGGTTACTCGCAATGCGAGTACCTGATTTCCGGCGAGACTACTCGCACTGCGAGTAGATGTCAAGACCCCGCAGACGTTCGCGGGCGCCGCGTCCGGATCCGTTCCAGGCGAGCACGCGTCCCAGCCACGTTCTGCGCATCGGTTGCGGACCGCCAGGTGACGACGTCTTTTGCAGTGGTTTCGAGTGCTCGGTCCAGATCCACGAGGAGCGTGGTCGTCACCTCGAGGACGAGCGCAATGACGTGCAGGCGTTCCGGGAAGAGCGGCCGACCGTGGAATGTCCGCGGTTCATTCGCCTTTACAGGCGGTCCGCCCCCCTCGAGAATCTCGAGCGGCCCTCCCGGCTCGAGGTATTCCTCGGCAAACCCGACGAGTTCGTCGAGCATCGAGCGAGCCTGGCGGCGGGTGGCCTCCATGGATCGGAGCATGTCCACCACGTCGCCCTGGTCGCCGTAGAACATCCGGACCAGGCCTTCGATCTCGAGCCGCGGCGGCCCGGGCTCCGTCCGGAGCCACTCGTGCAGGGCGGCGCGGCCCACCTCCGTGATCGTGTATCGCTTGCGTTGTCGCTTGCCGATGGGCTCGCGGCCCATGCTCGCCCACCCGAGATCGATCAGGCGCGTCTGCTCACGGTAGAGGTGGCCCTCCGACGACGGCCAGACGAAATGGAGACTCCGCCTGAGTTGTTGCGTCAGCTCGTAGCCGGTCCACGACCGGATCGCGAGCAACCCGAGCAGTGCATACGTCGTGGTCGAGACCGGTTGTGCCATCCGATGAGTCTACTCGCAGTGCGAGTATGCAAGCGACGGACGGCCGATCGCCCGCTTGATTCTTGGTCGATGCCCATCGCCGGTTTCGCGTGGCGGATACCTTCCGGCCGTGGCGTACGCCAGAATGGGAAGCGTCGTGCCCGAACAAGCCGAGCCGCAGGTGAAGGAGCCCAGGCCGTCGGCGGGCGCCCGAGGGAGCCCCTTGAGGCCGCTCATTGCGCTAGCCGACGATCCCGAGGATGACGACGACACCCGCCTGCGCAAGCGAGTCGGCTTGGTCGCCGGATACCTGACGATCTTCGCGCCGCTCACCATGCCCCTCCAGGCTGGCGGCCAGCCGTTGAGCTGGGTGCTGGCGTTCGGCCTGTCCGCCTTCAGCGTTCTCAATCTGGTGGTCCTCGCTCGGACCGGTCGGTTCGATCGATACGTTCTGGCGCTCATCAGCGCGGGCGCGGTCTTCAGCCCGGTCGCCACGTTCTTCGGCGGCGGCCTGACCGGATCGAGCCAGGGCCTCGTGTGGGGATTCCTCGTGCCTGCGTACGCGATCATGGCCCTGGGACCCCGCCGCGCGACCCCGTGGTTCGTCGCCTACCTGGCGCTCGTTGGGTTGATGGTCGTGCTCGACCCGTCAATCCGCGATGTTGTCGGACCGCCACCGTACGTCCTGCAGCTGGTCGGCCTGGTGGAGAACACCGTCGTTCCGCTTGCGATCGTCTTCCTGCTGCTCCGCTACACGGACGTCCGGCGACGAGCCGCGGAAGCACAGGTCGAGGAGCTGCTGACCAACGCGATCCCGTCCTCGATCGCGAAGAGGCTCCGGCGCGGCGAGCGTCGGATCGCCGAGGCCTATCCATCGACGTCGGTCGTCTTCGCCGACATCGTCGGCTTCACTCCCTGGGCGCAGCGGACGCCACCCGACGAAGTGGTCGACCTTCTCGATGGCCTGTTCACGACGTTCGACGAGCTGGTCGCGCGGCATGGTCTCGAGAAGATCAAGACCATCGGCGACGCCTACATGGCGGTCGCCGGCGCCCCGCATCCGCGCGACGATCACCCCTTTGCCGCCATCGAATTCGCGCACGCGCTCATCGGGGCGGTCGCGACGACGCGCGACCGAACGGGAGCCGACCTGCAGATGCGGGTGGGCGTCGCGAGCGGCCCGGTCATCGCCGGCGTGATCGGTGCGCAGCGGCTCCAGTTCGACCTGTGGGGCGAGACGGTCAACCTCGCATCCCGGATGGAGTCGTCGGGGGTTCCGGGCCGGATCCACGTCGCCGCCCCAACCAGGGAGCTGCTGGGCGATCGGTACGCGTTCGAGCCCCGCGAAACGGACGTCAAGGGGCTTGGTCGGTTGACCACGTTCCTCGTCGGCGAAAGGGAAAGATCGTCCTCGTAGCGCGGGTCAGAACGCCACGTCCGCGGCGCCCTTGAGCCCGAGCATTTCCCGCGCTTCCGCCGGGGATGCGACGTCGAGCGACAGGTTCTCGAGGATCGTGCGGATCTGGAGCACCTGGGCGGCGTTGCTCTCGGCGAGCTGCCCGCGCCGCAGGTAGAGGCTGTCCTCCAAGCCCACCCGGACGTTCCCACCGAGGATCGCGGCCATCGTCACGTAGCCCATCTGGTGCCGGCCGGCCGCCAGGACGGACCAGACGTGGTCATCCCCGAACAGGTGGTCCGCGGTGCGCCGCATGTGGAGGAGATGTTCTGGATCGGCCCCGATCCCGCCGAGGATCCCGAAGATCGTCTGGACGAAGAGCGGTGGCTTGACCAGCCCGCGGTCGAGAAAGTGGGCGAGGTTGTACAGGTGGCCCACGTCGTAGCACTCGAACTCGAAACGCGTCCCGAACGCCTCGCCGACGTCGCGGAGCACCCGTTCGATGTCCGCGAACGTGTTGCGAAAGATGAAATCCCGAGTGTTCTCGAGGTGCTGCGGCTCCCACTCGTATTGCCACTTGGGGTAGCGGTCCAGCATGGGGTAGAGGCCGAAGTTCATCGAGCCCATGTTGAGCGAGCACAGCTCGGGCTGGGCCACGATCGCCGCGGCCAGCCGCTCCTCGAGCGTCATGCCGTGACCGCCGCCGGTGGTGATGTTGATCACGGCGTCGGTCTGCGCCGCGATCATCGGCAGGAACTCCATGAAGATGTCGGGGTCCGGCGTTGGCCGGCCATCGCGCGGGTCGCGTGCATGGAGGTGCAGGATCGATGCACCCGCCTCGGCCGCATCGATCGACTGCCTCGCGATGTCCGCGGGCGTGATCGGCAGGTGTGGCGACATCGTGGGCGTGTGGATCGACCCCGTGACCGCACACGTGATGATCACCTTGCGGTTCGACGCCATCAGACGGCTCCGACGCGATGCGCGATCGTCAGCCCACGGCCTGTGGCACGGGCGTGGCGGCCGTCAGGACCCGGCCGACCGCGGCGGCGAGGTCGTCGACGTCGGCTTCCGTGGCGATCGTGGGGATCGCGCCCATGCCGCGCGGCGCGAGGTAGAAGCCTTCGAGCAGCAGACCGAGGAAAAGCGCCTGGGCGTTGCTGGCACCGGTCGCCACGGCGGACCCACCGTCCCCCGCCCAGACCTGGACGAGTGACCCAACGGCAGCGACTCGGGCGTCGAGGCCGTTGCCGTCGATCGTGGCCGCGACGCTTGCGCGAAGCCGCTCCCCCAGCCGATCGAGCCGATCGTAGGCATCGGGCGTCAGCTGACGCAGCGTAGCCAGGCCGGCAGCCGCGCCGACGGGATTGCCGTTGAACGTGCCCCCGTGCGTGATGGCGCCCGAGCGACGCGCATCGAAGATCTCCATGACGTCCGCCCGGCCGCCGAAGGCTGCGAGCGGGTAGCCACCGCCGATGATCTTGCCGAGGCTCGTCAGGTCGGGGCGCACGCCGAAGCGCTCCTGGGCGCCGCCGTGCGCCACTCGGAACGAGATGATCTCGTCGAGGATGAGCAACGCGCCCAGACGCTCGGTGAGCGATCGAAGGAAGCCGAGGAACTCGGCACCAGCTGCTCGAATGCCGCCGGCTCCCTGGACCGGCTCGATGATGATGGCCGCCAGGTCGCCTTCGCGACCGCGCAGGGCACTCTGGACCCCGTCCGGGTCGCCCCATGGAAGCTCGACGACCAGCCCCGACATGGCATCGGGCACGCCGGTCGTGCCGGCCATCACGGCGTCATGCGTGCCGTGGTACGACCCCTCGAACTTGGCGATGAGCGGTCGCCCGGTGAAGGCACGAGCCGCCCGGATCGCGAACATCGTCGCCTCGGTGCCGGAGCTCGTGAAGCGCAGCCGCTCGATGGACGGGACCCGCCGGCGGATCTCCTCGGCCAGCTCGATCTCGTTCTCGGTCGGGGCCGCGAACGCAGACCCGCGCCTGACCTGCGCCTCGACCGCCGAGACGACCGCAGGATGCGCGTGCCCCAGGATCAGCGACGTGTAGTTGCCGAGAAAGTCGCGGTAGACGTTGCCGTCGACGTCGGTGATTCGCAGGCCTTCGCCGGACTCGATGTAGGGCGGGTACGGGGCCGTGTAAACAGTTGTCCGGGTGGACCCGCCCGGAAGCGAACCCGTGGCACGCTCGAACAGCACGCGCGACCGCGGCGTACGGGCAAGGTAGTCATCGATCAGCGCCATGACGCAAGTGTGCACCAACGCGGACGTCGGAGGTCGGTTCACCGCGATCCGCTCGGTGACGGAACGAGATCCGCGGGAGTCCGTTGTGCTCGCCGCCGATACGATGGTGCGAAGACGAGATTCGAGCTGGCGCCGGTCGGCTCGGCAGGCTCGTCGACTCCTGGATCGGAGGTCGATCATGGCGCAGCCCACACCGCTGCCGGACGATGAGATCGGGCCCCTGCTAAGCGATCCGTGACGCTCGGGTCATGGTTCGAAAAGCACCTCACCGAATTGCGGGAGGAGGCGTACGGACAGCGGCTCCTGTATCGGATCCTGGCCGCCGCGTTCGTGTTCGGGTTCGTTGCGTACCTTGCCGGCTATGTGCTCAGGTCGAGCACACCGGCTGAACCGCTTGGATTCCTGGCGGACTTGCTCTACACGTTCGGCTTTGCCTTGTGGACGGCGGCCGTCGTGGTGGTGTTGGTCGAGGTCGTTCCGGAAGTCAAGCGTCGGCAGATCCGGAGCGCACTCGAGGCGTATGAAGCGACGCGCCGCGACAGGACGAGGACCTAGCGGCGATAAGGAGGCGAGCAGAAACCTCGCCTCGGCGATGCGCTGGCACGACCCGGGCCGCGCCGCATGATGCGATGGCTCACCGGGACGGTCCTGATTGGTCTCGGCGCTCGAGTGGCACTCGACCGGTCCTGAGGAGGGCGGCGCGGAAGGTCCGCAGCGTCGTGACCGGAACGGTGAGTTCCGATCAGGGCACCTCGCCCAGCAGCAGCTCGAGGTCGAGGAGCCGGCCGGCTTCGAGATCAACGAACCGGACGATGTGCGGACCCTCGTCGGCGATCGGCAGGACTCGCTCAAGGATCGCGACGTAGCGGTCTGACGACAGCGACGGCTCGACCCACACGCTGCTCTCGACGGGGACGAGCACGGTCTGCTCAGCCGCTCCGGTCAACGCATCCAGGACCTCGATCCGCAGCTGATCCGAGGTATTCCCATCGTTGTCGCCGGCATCTTCGATCGAACTGATCACGATCCGGGTGCCGTCGGTCGTTGCATATCGACCGTAGTAGACACCCGTGGTCTCGGCACGCCAGAGCTCCGCGCCATCCGACGCGGCGAAGGCGGTCACGTCGCTGAACCGGCCGATCAGGAGCGCGACCTCGTTCGTCAGGGCGATGAGGCCGGGCTGCGGGATCTCGACGGGGTCCGACCCACGTCGCACGAGCGTCGTGGTGCAGGCGTCCTCCCCGCAGCGCCAGATGCCAACGGTCCGTCCGTCCGGGCTGCGCTCGAACGCCGAGTAGATCGCCAGCTCGTTCCTCGCGGCCACAATCGGTTCAGGCCGAGCGTCGCCATACGCGACCCAGGAGCCTCGGTCCAGCGCGCTGTCCGGGTCGCCAAGCACGCCGAAGTCGATCCCGCCGAAATACACGTCATCGCCACGGATGCTGGCGGTTTGCGGGACCTGCATCCCGGCATCGATCTCCCAGAGCACATCACCGGCCAGGTCGCGAACGATCAGCCGCGCGCTGCCGCTCTCGGGGTCCGCACGAACCGAGAGCACGCGGTCGCCATGGACGTCGTACAGCCGCTCACCCTCAGGCAGACGGAACCCCTCGGCGCCGATCCGCATAACTGCGTCGATCTCGCCGCCGCCGAGGGCCTCCACCGCGCGACCGGTGAGTTCGGCTGTCGGGTCGCCCGGCTCGACCGGCGGAAACGACTCGAGTGGCGCCGTGGCGGACGCCTCGGCCTCGGCGGTCTCAAGCGGCGTCGGGCTCGCGACGGAGCCGGCCCCGGCCGGGCTCGGGACCGAATCGGCTGGACCGGGCACGGAACATGCCCCCAGGAGCACCAGGCAGGCGAATGCGCTGGCGACCCGGCTTCTCGCGAACATGGTGGCGGCCGCCGGTCGGGGCGACAGCGCCATGAGGCTCAGCCGGTTGGCGGCTTGTAGGTCGCCTTCTTGGCGGCGGCAACGATGGCCGCCTGCTCGTCGCGGTCGAAGAGCTGGTGCGACTGGATGCCGCTGACCGCCCCGCTCGACGCGACGGCGAGTGAGATCGCCGCCCCCGAGGCGCCGTCGGGCAACGAGCTGATGACGAAGCCGTCGTGCTTTCCCTGCATCCAGTAGAACGACTCGACCGTCCCGCCCATGGATTCGACGAGCTGGCGGACCGCGACGGAGCGGTCGCTTGGCTTGTTGATCATGGCCTTGGCCGACTCGCTCGTGTATGAGAAGAAGGTGATGAACTTCGGCATGGCTGCCTCTCCTGCACTCCGTCACCGCGCCGGACGATTCAGTGCCCGCACCGATGAGTTCGGTGACCATACATCGTCTGATAAGCACGCAACCGCGCCGTTCGAGGAGATCCAAATGACTGCCACCGACACACCGACCGCCGCCCCGGCAGCCGGCGCCTACGCCGATGTCAACGGCATCCGGCTGTACTACGAAACCCACGGCAGCGGGCGTCCGTTGATCCTGCTTCATGGCGGGCTCGGGTCGGGCGAGATGTTCGGCCCGAACCTGCCGGCGCTCGCCGCGAACCACCAGGTCATCGCCGTCGACCTGCAGGGTCACGGCCGGACGGCCGACATCGATCGGCCGCTACGCGTCGACCTGATGGCCGGCGACATCGCCGCGCTGATCGAGCATCTCGGGCTCGACAAGCCCGACGTCGTCGGCTATTCGATGGGCGGCGGCGTCGCGGTCCATACGGCCATCCAACGCCCAGACCTGATCGGGAAGCTCGTGGCTGCGTCCGCGCACATCCGCTTCGATGCCATCTACCCCGAGATGCTCGCGATCCAGGCGCAGATGGGCGCCCATGTCGCCGAGGGGCTCAAGGGCACCCCAATGCACGACCTCTACATGCGCGTCGCGCCACGCAAGGAGGACTTCCCGCGTCTGCTCGACAAGATCGCGGTCGCGCTCAAGACGTCGTTCGATTTCACCGAAGAGGTTCGAGGTCTCAAGGTCCCGACGATGTTCGTGGCCGCCGACGCGGACATGGCCCCACCGCGCCACTACGTCGAGATCTTTGAGCTCCTCGGCGGGGGCCAGCGTGATGCCGGCTGGATGGGCGAGGACCGGCCGGCGGGCGGGCACGCCCTCGCGATCCTCCCCGGCCTGACGCACTACAACCTGGCGATGTCCCCGCTCTTCGGGGCCGTTACCTTGGCATTCCTCGACGCGCCGGAGTCATAGCGTGCTGCGTGTTGGGTCGATCGTCATCCGGGTCGACGATCTTGCCCGCCAGGTGGCGTTCTGGTCGGCCGCGCTCGACTACGTGCCGCGCGAGGAAGACGCCGACGACTTCGCCCTTCTCCGACCAAGAGACGGCGTTGGACCGAACGTTTCACTGGATCGCGTGCGTTCGACGGCACAGGTTCCGCCGCGGATCCACCTCGACCTGTACACGGCCGATCAGGCCGCTGAAGTCCAGCGCCTGCTCGGTTTGGGCGCCACGGAGGTGCACTGGGACAAGCGACCTGCTGATGCCGATTACGTGATCCTCGCGGATCCGGAGGGCAACCGGTTCTGCGTGATCGACACCACCAGGTAGCCGCACCATGGGACCGCCGTCACAACGCGGCGGATCGGGTCAGCATCGTCCTGGTCGGGACAGGTAGGCTCGACCGATGCAAACGAAGGAGCGCACATGAACTTCAACAGCATCCTCATTGGCTCAGCGGATCCCGACCGCCTGGTCGAGTACTACACGAAGCTGTTCGGGGAACCCGCGATGGCCGATGGCGGGTACACGGGGTGGGCCCTTGGATCGGGTTTCGTGTCGGTTGGGGCGCACAGCGAGGTGGGCGGCAAGAACGCCCACCCCGGCCGGCTGATCTGGAACGTCGAGACCGCCGACGTCAAGGGCGAGTTCGAGCGGATGAAGGCTGCGGGCGCGATCGTGATCGCGGAGCCCTACAGCTTCGAGGGCTACCCCGATTTCATGGATCGCGACCTTCGCCGACCCGGACGACAACTACTTCCAACTTATGACCCCGATGGACCCAGACGGGTTCAACGCCGGCTGACGCGCACCAAGGAGCTCCGTCGATGGACCTCGGCAACTTTTCCGTCAGCCTCAACGTGAAGGACATCGAAGCTTCGCGGGCGTTCTACGCCAAGCTCGGCTTCGAGCCGGTGGCTTCGACCGCGACCCGCGCCGCGCCACGGCGCCAAAACGTGGTGCCCGCGTGAACCATTTGGGACTTTTGGGACTTGTCACACCAGTACGATCGGCTATGGTCGGGTGGTGCCGTCGGGGGACGTAGCAGGCGCCGATTGGCGCCAGGTGGGGGGACCGCATGGCTCGAAATGTCATCATCGCGATCGGTGCGATCAGCTGGACGTTCCTGATCGGTCGATTGATCGCTTTCTACGCAGCGGGCGAGTGGATGCCCCCGACGATCACGATCCTCGTGGGCGTCGCGTGGGTCACGATGCGGGTCGCCCGACCGCGAATGATCCGACGGCAGTCGACCGAAGCTGCCTGACATCGACCCGCGGTCAGTCGCGGTCGAGCTCGCGCGCCAACCGCTCCTCGCGTGACATCGCGGCCAGGCCGGCCGCGTGTTTCGTGTACTCCACGAGCGTCGCTTCCGGGATGGGATCACCAGGCTTGTACGTGACGTACCGCACCTTCCGAAGGTTGATGTGGGCGCCGCGCAGGATGCCGGCCGGGTCATCCATCCAGATGCCGTGTTCCCAACCCATGTGGGCGTGCTCGGGCTCGGGCCATACGAACGCGAAGTACCTCGTCCGCTTGCCGACGGGGATGTCGTACCCGATAAGGCGCCAGCCCGGCCGCACGCGCTCGATGGCATCGGGTACGGCCCGTTTGACGACGCCACGCAGGCGGTTGACGGCCCGGCGGATCCCGGGCGAATAGCCCTCGAGGAACAGGTCCGGCGGGATGGGATCCATGCGCGAATGATGATCCATTCTGTCGCCGCCCTACTCGACCCGGGTCGACTCCATGATCCAGTTCACTGCCACTCGTCGCTCCCGGCGAGGCGCTCCTTCAACCGCCGGTGATGGACGCGCCACTTCCCCCAATAGAAGTCGAAGTCGTGAACGGCCGAGCCGGGTTCGATCGTTGGCGTGGCGAGGCCGGCGGCGCTGGATGCCATGGTTCTCCTCGGTGGTCAGGCGGGTGGTTCGCCCATTGGAACTGAAGAACTTGCCACGTCGTGTCAGGAATGCCTCCCCGACCAACGACGTACGGCGAGCGCTGAGCGCCCGCCGCACGGTCCGGAACCATCGAAGAGCGGTGAGCGCTTGGCGCCCGCCGCTCCGCCCGTTGCTAGTCGAAGAGGCTGCAGAGCGCCTCGTCGAGCCTGGCTTCGAATGTCGGGTCGTCGAACGTGACGACGTGGGCTGACGCCTTGATGGTGGACCCATCACCAGGGTCGAACACGAGATGACCGTTGTCGTGCAGGACGACACCATGGCCCGGAACTCGAATGAACGTCCCCTGCCCGCTCGTCGCGATCACGTCGGGCCGTTCGTGGATGTTCTGCCGGGCGGGCAACCGCATAGTCCGGCCGGTCGCCGGATCCACGGCCACGCCCGAGTACCGGATCTTGATCTGGCTGAACCGCCAGGTTCCGTCGTTGGCAATGTGAGCGCTCACATCTCCATGGACCTGCGTCGTGAGGACGACGCCACAGGTGGCCTCGTCGACGATGACGTCGTCGAAAGAGAACCGCTCGGTCGTGTTGGCCGATACGGGCCCTGCGAATGCCAGGGCTGCGAGCAGACCGGTGATGGCTACCAGGTTTCGACGCATGTCCGGGACCTCCAGGCAATCGACCCGGCTCGTCCGGGACGTGCAGGAAGCGTCGATCGCCTGGGATTGCCTGTCTCCCGAGCCTGCACTCGATTGTGCGGTGTCACCTCCAGGTGCTGGCACCGTATCGGCGAACGGGCCGGTCATGACGATGCGGGCATGGCTCGCCCCTCGGTCCTCATCGTCGACGATCACGCCGCCTTCCGGACGCTCGCCCGGTCGGTCCTGGCGGGATCCGGATTCGACGTCGTCGGAGAGGCTGCCGATGGCGAGAGCGC
The DNA here is from genome assembly GCA_963809045.1 of uncultured Chloroflexia bacterium. Taxonomy (GTDB): domain Bacteria; phylum Chloroflexota; class Limnocylindria; order Limnocylindrales; family CSP1-4; genus SPCO01. The sequence continues at coordinate 628 of CAWEHW010000003.1, read as the reverse complement.
GCTGGTGGCCGCTGCGCGCGTTGCGCCTGACGTCGTCGTCCTCGATGTCCAGCTTCCCGGGATCAACGGCTTCGAGGTGGCGCGTCGACTCCTGGCCGGACCCCGACCACCCGCCGTGGTCCTCGTTTCGACCGCCGAAGCTGCGGACTACGGTCGACGGATCGGCCGGAGCGGAGCCGTCGGATTCATCACCAAATCACACCTCTCGGGGGATACGCTGCACGCGCTCCTCCGAGGAGAAACGGAGGCACCCAGATGACATCACGAGCATTGCGCACCCTCGGGTCCATGATCTTCGTCGCGGCGTGGGTCGCGGCCTGCTCCGCGACGCCGGCGGCACCCTCCGCCCCAACCAGCGCGGCACCGACGATTGCGTCGCTCCCGGAAGGCTTTCCAATCGGCTCGTGGACGACGACGATTACCAGGCCGACCTGCGGGCAGGTGGTGTCACGGGAGTAGGCGAGCTCGGCGAGAACGCCGGCGACATTACGCTGGAGATGTCCGACGACGGGACATGGTCGACCACGCAGGTGTCGGAGACCCCCGTCCGCTGGCCCGTCTTCCAGGGCACCTGGACGGCGATCGGTCCCGATGGATTCCGGCAGACGACGACGTTCCCGGGTGACTT
>CAWEHW010000002.1:0-26672 GCA_963809045.1 uncultured Chloroflexia bacterium | reverse complement strand
GTTGCCGCGTCAGCCCAGGTAGCGCCCCAGCCAGGCCAGGACGTCGGCGTACGCGACCGCGGCCTGTTCGGCGTTGTAGCGCTGGCCGGTGTCGTTGAAGAACGCGTGGTCGACGCCCGGGTAGACCTTGATCTCGTGGTCGAGGCCCGCGGCCGCCAGGGCGGCTTCAGCGGTCGCCATCGATGCGTTGACCCGGGCGTCCTGCTCGGCGTAAACACCGAGGACCGCGGCACTGTTGCCCGAGAAATCCGGAGCGGCCGGGGCAGGGCCGTAGAAGGGGATGGCCGCGGCGAGCCGCTCGTCGCCGGCGTCGAGCAGCGCCCAGACCATGCCGCCGCCGAAGCAGAACCCGGTGGCACCAAGCTTCGCCCCGGGAACCCGTCGCTCGAGCTCGTCGAGGCCCGCCTTCATGTCGCCGACGAGGCGTTCCGTGGGGGCGTTGGACAGTGCCGCCTGGACCTCGCCCTGGGCGAGGGTGTCGCTGCCCCCTTCCTCGGAGAGGAGGTCGATCGCCAGCGCCGCGTAGCCATCGCCGGCGAGCCGGGCAGCGACCGACCGGATGTGGTCGCTCAGCCCGCGGTTCTCGTGGATCACGAGCATCGCGCCACGAGGACTCGACGCGGCCGCGAAGAACCCCTGGAGTTCGGTGGTCGGTCCCGGGAACGTGATCGCCTCGCCGTCGGCGGGAGCAGCGATCGAGGGCACGGGTGACGGCTCAGAGGACGCGGCGGCGGACTCGGTGGCGCCTGCCTGCGGGGACGTCGAAGGCCCGGGTGTCATCGAGAATCCGGGGCTTGCCGAACCGGCCGCGGGGGCGCAGGCCTCGAGCAGTGCAACGGCCGCGCCGCTCGCCAGCCCGAGCAGGGCCAGGCGCCTGATGGCCTCGCGACGGCTGATGATCCCGTCGGCCCAGTCTTCGCCGACTTCGGTGGTGAGGTACTCGCGAAGTGCCATCGACCTAGGGTACGGCGGATCCCCGAGGTTCGGTTTCGGCGCTAGACGTACCCATCGGGAACCGGTCCGATGACGTCCATCCCGTACCGCTTCGCGATGGCGGCCAGGGCGTCGTCGGCGACCTCGCCAGTGCTGACCGCTGCCGCTACCTCGTCGAAGTAGCCGACCATCGCGGCCGGGGCGTAGAGGTTGAGCTTCCGGCTGGTAGCGTTGCCGACGCGAAACCCGTGCGGGAGTCCGGCGGGGATGTAGATGAACGAACCGGCCGGGCAGGCCTCTTCTCGGTCAGCGAGAAAGATGTGGTATTCGCCTTCGAGGACATAGAACGCTTCGGCGGCGTTGCGATGGATGTGCAGTGGCGGACCGAACCCAGGCGGCTCCAGCGCTTCGAGGAGCGTGAACGCCCCGTCGGTGTCGTCCTGCGTGACCTTGACGGACATCGAGAAGCCGCCGAGATCGATCGATCGACCCTCCCCCGGCTTCAGGATGAACGCCCCGGGAGCGGTGTCGCTCATGCCCTCACCCTGGTCCAAGTTCGCGCCTCCGGTCCGGCCGCTACAGCCCGCTGTAGGCGTGCAGGCCGCTGAACCAGAGCGAGCCCGAGTACGTGACGAGCACCATCCCGAAGCCGACGACCAGCAGGAGGGCCGCCGGTCGCCCCGCCCACGATCGCTGGTTGCGGGCGTGCAGGTAGATCGCGTAGATCAACCACGTGACGAGGGCCGCCGTCTCCTTGGGGTCCCAGCCCCAGTAGCGCGACCAGGCGATCGAGGCCCACCACGACCCGAGGATGATCATCGTGGCGAAGATCGGGAACCCGATGATCACCGCCCTGTAGGCGGCTTCGTCGAGGACCTTGTGCGACGGAAGCCAGGCAAACCGGTCGTTCTGGCCCTGGATGAGGTACGCGACGCCGGCTGCGAAGCTGGTCGCGAAGATTCCGTAGGAGAGCACCGCCATGCCGACGTGGATCGTCAGGAGCGGCGCGTTCTGGAGCGCGGGGACGAGCGGCTTGATCTCGGACGGAAGGCTCGCGGCGTAGAGGAGCATTGCCAGCCCTACGCCAAGTGGCAGGAATCCGATCGAGCGGATCGCATAGCGGCGCTGCAGGAAGAGGTAGCCACCGATCATCGAGAATGCGAACGCCACGCTGAACTCGAACATGTTGCCCCACGGGCCCCGGCCGACGATCACGGCGCGAACGGCCAGCGAAGCGCCGAGGGCCAGCCACCCCGCAAGGCTCAGCCCGAGGGCCGCCCGCGACAGGGGACTTGGCGAGGCCGCGGTCTGTGGTCCCTGGGATGCCGCCTGGAGACGCGCCGTCACGAACGACCCGGTCACGACGCCCGCGTAGGCGGGCTGCTGCGTCGTGGCGAGGACGGGGACGGTTCGCCGGCCGTTGGCCAGCATCACGGCATGCCCGACATGGGCCGCGAACCCGAGCGCGACGAAGACCACACCGAGCGAGAACAGGCCGGACGACAGGGCTTCCAAGGTCATCGCTCCTGGGACGCGGCGGGACGCCGCTGAGTTGCCAGCCGGGTCATGACCTCAAGCCGCCGCCGCGCCGCCGGGCTTCGGGCCGGAGGTCGCCGTGACGACCACGTTCTTTGGCTTGACCTTGAGGACGAGGCCGCAGTTCGTGCAGGTGTCGATCAACGCGGCGCGCCCGAGCCCGCACATCGGGCAGGTGACGGCGAGTTTGTCCTTGCATTGGTCGCAGAGATGGGTCCCGGACGGATAGACGAGGGCGTCCCGGCGGCAGTACGGCAGACCGACCGGGAAGATGGGCTCCCCGTCCGTACCGATCTCGGCCCTGCGGGCGCCCTCCACGAACGACACCTTCACCCGCGGCTTGCGGATCAGGTAGATCACCGTCCCGAGCGCCAGGAACGTGATGAACGGCCCAACGAGACCGAGGAGGACGAGAATGGGCAGAAGTCCGATCAGGCCACCCCAGTCCGGCATCACGAACAGGGACATGACGTCGAGGATCTGGTTCCAGATCCCTTCGAGGACTTCGACGAAATTCACGGCCGCATCCTACCAGCCCCACCGCTCCGGGGAGCCCGTTTCGGGTTGCCGCGCTTGGTCGTCGCGCCGCGGCCGGGCCTCCACCCGACCCGGTCCGTCTCGGTTGGATCGCCGTCGGATTGGGACTCGGCGGGCGTCGACCTCCCGGGCACCGGGCGGGCAGCTCGAGGGTTCCCGATCGACGGGGACGACAGGCGCCCGGAACCGAGCCGGCCGAGCAGCCACGCGGATCCAGCCGTCCGGGCGCCACGCATCCGCGCGCCGTACTTGAGGTCGCGATCGTCGGTGACAACCAGCAGTTCGGCCGTTCCGTCCGGCCCGTACACCGCACGCGTCTCGTCGACGAGGGACAGGATCACGGCATCGGCGCTGCGCGGCCCGGAGTAGCGAACCGACGTCCCGGCCGCGATCCGCTCGCCACGCAGACCGCGTTCGGCGGGTCCATCGAACACGAGCTCGATGGCGACGGTGGCCGGCACCACGCCGCGCAGTCGCCCGATCAACGTCGCCGCCGGCGCGGCACCGGCCGACCGCTGCAGGCTGTGGAGCAGGTTCGTCCCGTCGATCAGCAGGCGAGACGTGTTGGCGAGTGGATTGCGGTCCGGAGCAGGCATCCCGCGCATCGTACGCGGCAGGGCCTCCGCGGCTACGATCCGGCCGGTGAGCCTTCTCCTCCTGGTCGACCTCGACGGCGTTGTCTACCGCGGGGCCGACCCCGTTCCCGGTGTCGCCGCGGTACTTGCCGATCGCGCGGCCCGTGGCGACGACGTCGTCTACGTGACCAACAATTCGCGCCACTACCGGACGGAGTACCAGGCGCGTCTCGCTGCGATGGGCGCGCCGGTCACACCCGAGACGGTGGTCTCCTCGGCACGTGCGACCGCGGTCTACCTCAAGGAGCACGACCCTGGGATCCGGCGGGTCCTGGTGCTCGGCGCGGGTGGGCTCGAGCGCGAGCTTCGCGACGAGGGTTACGACGTCGTGGGTGCGGGCACGGCGGCCACCCGCGTGAGCCAGGAAGGGATCGACGGCTACGCGGCCGCGGGGCGTCCGGATGCCGTCGTCGTGGGTCTCGATTTCGAACCTGACGTACCTCAGGCTGATGGTCGCGGCGGACTGCGTGCGGGCCGGCGCCCATTTCATCGCCACCAATCGCGACCCGATCTACCCGACCGAGCGGGGCTTGCAGCCGGGTGCCGGCTCGATCGTTGCTGCGGTGGAAGCCACGACGGGCATCACGCCGGTGTTCATCGGCAAGCCGGCCCCGTACCTGCTCGAAGCCGCCGCGCACGTCGTCGGCCGCGAGCCAGCCGAGGCGATCGTCATCGGCGACGGGATCGGCTCGGACCTCGCAGCGGCAAGGGCCGTCGGGGCGCGCTGTATCCTGATGCTCACCGGCGTGGCGACACGGGCCCAGGTCGACGCGTTGGCGCCTGATGAGCAACCCACGGAGGTTGCCGCCGATGCCGCGGAGCTCGCGGTTGCGCTGGCTCGATTCGAACTGGAGGCTTAGGTCCGGCTCGCGATCCCTTCGGGATCCGGGCTGCGTACCGCAGGCGTCGCAGCCTCCGCATTCGCCGGGGTCACCTCGGTCGCGTGGTCGAGCAGTTCGAGAAATGGCGCGGCTTCCAGACGCGAGAATGTGGCCCGAGCCGCCCGGACCCACTCGCGAATGCCGGGTGCATCGGGGCCGAGTCGGATGGCAGCGCTGAGCGTCGTGAGTGCTTCGTCCCACGGCAGGCCGAGATCCCGAAACGCTTCGACGGCGACGCGATAGCCCGCACCAGCGGTCGCCTTGTCCCCCTCGATGGCAGCGATCCCCGCGCGGATCGCCGCGCGATCAGCATCGACGGCGCGTCCACGCGTGCCGAGCGCGTCGAGCTGAGCCAAGGCTGATCGGGCTGCGGTCGCGTCACCCGCGAGCACGGCGGCGTACCCGCCGCGCGGCAGCGCGTACGGAGCGTTGAGATCGCTGACGCTTACGACGCGCAAGGCGAGGTCGTGCGCGGCGAGGAAGTTGCCGGCAGCGAGAGCTGCGTTCGCCTCCAGGTCGTCCGCAGTCGCCGTGACATCGACGTCCTCGAGCTCGGAGACCCCTTTGAGAAGATCATGCCGCTCGGTGCTGCTCAGCCGTCCCTGCAGCGCCCGGAACAAGCCTCGTGCGGATCGAAGCAACAACCGCGTGCTCTCGTCGAGGTCTAGCTCGATGGCGGCATCCAACTCGCCGATCGCCCACGCCCAGTCGCCGGTCCGGCGGGCGTCCTCTGCGGCGTTTCCGAGGGTGATCATTTCCGCGCTTCGCCGGCCGAGCTGGCGGGCCAGGTCGATCGCGGCCCGTTCCAGCCGGAGCGCTTCGGCCGGATCGTCGTGCGCAACCGTCGCGGCCAGCATGTTCATGCCGCGCATCGCGACCTCCGGCAGGTTGTGCTCCGTGGCGAGGAGCCGCGAGCCCTCCAGCAGCGCCCTCGCTTCCCACTGTCGTCCCCCGTACATCGCAATGACGCCCTTGGTTCCGAGGGCTTCTGCCGCGACCTTTACCAGGCCCGCCCGTTCGGAGGCCGCAAGCGCCCGATCGCACCACTCCTTCGCGCGGTCGTAGGCCTTCGTGAGCATCAGCGCGCGGCCGTAGATCAGCATGGCCTCGATGCCGACCGGGTGGTCCTCGAGGGAACCGAGCGACTCGACGATCGGGGCGAGCAGGTCGATCGCCGCTTCGCGTTTCCGCCCATCCGTCATCGCGCGCGCCAGGAGCCCGGCCGAGCGAGTCACGCCGACCTGGTCGTGGAGACGGCTCCGGATCGCGATCGCCTCCCGCAACAGCGGCTCGGCGAGGTCGTTCCGCGCGGATGTCGTCGCCGCCTCGCCTGCCCGGTCAAGGAGGTCCGCCCGTTCCCCATCACCGCTCGTGACTTCCAGCCCTTGTCGCAGGAAATCGACCGCCTGGCTGGCGGCTCCCAGGGAAAGCGCCCGATCCGCCGCGGCCACCAGCGAGATGCGAGCTTGCGCCGCGACGGCCTCACCTTCTGGACCTTCGGGGGCGGCGCGATAGGCGGCGATGTAGTGGGCCGCAAGGGCGCCGGCGAGCTCGGGGTCGCCGAGCGACTCGAAGAAGCGCGCCGCTGCCACATGGCGGGCCCGCCGGTCTCGCTTGGCCAGGGTTCCGTAGGCAACCTCTCGAATGAGGGCCTGGACGAACGCGTACATGCCCCGCTCCGGCGAGCGTGGATCCACCTCCTGGACGACCAACTCGAGCCGCGACAGCGCCCGCAGCCGCGTTTCCAGTGCGGCGGGCTCCTCACCGGCGACTGACGCCAAACCGGCCAGTGTGAATGACTGACCGAGCACCGCCGCGTCCTGGAGGAGCGCCCGGTCGGCCGGATCGAGCCCATCGAGGCGGGCCGCGATCAGGGCCTGCAACGTCTCCGGCACCGCCAGCTCGCCGAGTTCGCCCACCGGCTCGTAGTGGTCGCCAACGTCTTGGAGGCGCCCATCCGCCAGGAGCATCCGAATGGTCTCGACGGCGTACAGCGGGATCCCATCGGCTCGCTCGACGATGGATCGGGCCGCAGCCCCGGAGAGTCCGGGCACGAGGCCGGCAAGAAGTTCGCGCATGGCCTCGTGCGGCAGGGGGTCCAACCCCAGGGCAAGGAAGCTGCGCCGGCCGGCGCCCCAGTCGGGTCGCCGGTCCAGGAGCTCCGGTCGGGCGAGCGTGATGATCAGGATCGGGAAGCCGCGGCTCCATTCGATCATGTGGTCGACGAAGTCGAGCAGGCCGGCGTCGGCCCAATGCAGATCCTCGAACAAGAGTGCAACGGTGCCAGTCGCACTCATCCGCTCGAAGAACGTCCGCCATGCCCGGAAGAGCTCCTCGCGGCCGCCCGGCGGCGGATCGCCCGCGCCAAGGAGCGCGAGCATCGCCGGCTCGATCCAGCCACGTTCCGCCTCGTCGGGGACATGCGTCGTCAACATCTCGGCGACCTTGGCCCGGGTGGTGTCGACGTCATCGACCTCGAGGAGGCCCGCCCTCGATCGGACCATCTCGCCGAGCGCCCAGAACGTGACGCCGTCGCCGTACGCGGGAGAGCGGCCGTCGTGCCACCACACCCCCTCGACCACGCCGTCGATGTACTTGAGGAACTCCCATGCCAGGCGGCTCTTGCCGATTCCGGCCTGGCCGGTGATCGACACGAGGCGGGCCCGTTGCTCGCGCGCCGTCGCGTGGAACAGGTCCTTGAGAAGCCGCAGCTCCGCATCGCGGCCGACGAACGGGGCTTCGAGGCGATCGGATCGGCCGAGGCCCTTGCGCTGGCTGACCACCCGCCGTGCCACCCAGGCCGGGATCGGCGCCTCCTTGCCCTTGAGCATCTGGTCATCGGCTCGTTCGAAGGCGATCGAGCCCGACGCCGCCCGATGGGTGGTCTCCCCGACGAGCACCGTGCCCGGCGCCGCCACGCTCTGGAGCCGTGAGGCCGTGTTCACGAGGTCTCCCGCAACCATGCCCTGGTCGCGGGCGCCGATGGTTACGGCCGCCTCCCCGGTCAGGACTCCGGCTCGAGCCTGGATCTGCGGTCCGAGGGCTCGCACCGCATCGACGAGCTCGAGCCCGGCCCGAACGGCGCGTTCGGCGTCATCCTCGTGGGCGATCGGGGCTCCCCATACGGCCATGACCGCGTCGCCGATGAACTTCTCGACGGTGCCGCCATAGCGCTCGATCACGTCGCGGGACAGTTCGAAGTAGCGGGAGAGCAGCTCGCGAACCGCTTCCGCGTCGCGGCCCTCGGCGATGGTCGTGAACCCGACGAGGTCGGCGAAGAGGACCGAGACGAGCCGGCGTTCGGCGACCGGAGAGTCTGTGTCCGACCGCGCCGGTGTCGCCGGCGTCGCGGAGCCAGCCGTCGCGTCGCCTCCGAGTCGGGTTCCGCACTCCATGCAGAACCGGGCGCCCGGAGCAGCCGCGGTGCCGCAGGTCGGACAGGCGGTGGCCAGCCGGGTGCCGCATTCCGCGCAGAACTTCTGGCCCGGTTCGCCCTGGGTGCCGCAACTCGGACAGTTCACGGTCGGAATGTAGCAGGCGGTGCGATCAGGTTGGCGTGGCCTCCAGCTCAGGGATCTCCGCCGCCCAGGCGTCGAATTCGGTGCGAAGTGGGGCCAGCGTCGCGTCATCCGCGAAGGCGACCTCGAGCGCGTGTCGATCGAGGGCCCACAGCTCGGGCAGCGTCACGCCGATCTGCGCTACGGCGTTGAGGTATTCCTCCGACAGCGTGATGTCCGAGACGGTCGTGTCGTCCGTGTTCAGCGTCACGCTCACGCCCGCACGATGCAGCCGGGCCAGGGGATGTGCCGCGACGGACGGCACGGTGCCGGCCTGCCAGTTCGAGGTTGGGCAGACGTCCAGGGTCACGCCCCGGGCGATCAGCTCCTGGCAGAGTTCCGGGTCCTCGATCGCGGTCAGGCCGTGGGCGATCCGCTCCGGGTTCACGCCCAGCGCCTGCCCGACCTGTGCGGCGCCACCCACCTCCCCGGCGTGCACGGTGATGCGAAGACCCTCCTCGCGAGCCACGTCGTAGGCGGCCGCATGGGTCAGGGGATCCGGGAACGCGGCCTCAGGGCCGGCGAGGTCCCAGCCGGTGAGGCCCTCGTCGAGGAACCGGGCCGCGGTCCGCGCGAGCTCCACGTTGGCCGCCGGATCGTGGGAGCGAAGGGCCGTGCAGATCAGCCGCACGACGGTAGCGGTCCGGGCAGCGGCATCGCGTGCCCCCGCGCACACGGCCGCGATCCCATCGGCCAGCGATAGCCCGCCGGCGACGTGGAGGAGCGGCCCCCAGCGAATTTCGACGTAGCGGACGTTGTCGGCCGCCTTCGATACCACCAGCTCGGCGGTGATCCGTTCGAGCGCCTCGGCATCCTGCATCAGCGCGATCGGCAGGTCGAACGCACGGAGCAGCTCCGTCTGGTCCGCGCAGGGCATCGGCGCGATGAGGGCAGACGACATGCCCGCCCAGTCCCGGGGAGCATCGATCGCGCGCGTGCGCGCGAGGTCCAGGGCCGTGTCGACCCGGAGCGAGCCATCGAGATGGAGATGGAGCTCGGCCTTGGGCATGGCCTGGATCAGGCGCTTCAACGGCTGGCCGGCGAGCGGTTCGGGCATGGCTCCGATGCTACCCTGCGGTCCGTGTCGAGGGCCATCGTTCGTCGTGTCGCCGCTGCGGTCCTGTGGGTCGGTCTCGTGATGGCGATCGCCTTCGGAGCCGGCGGGCTGGTCAGCGCCACGGACCACCTGCCAGTCATGGGCGCTCGTCCGGAGCTGACGTTCAGCCAGGACCGCGAGGTCCAGGCCACGCTGGACGAGGCATCGGCCGGTCTTGTCGAACTGGCCGATACCGTGGCGGCGCTCGGGGTCCAGGCACGGGGTGCCCTGGCGGCGCTCAACGGGTCCGCGACCGAGACCGTGGAGGCGGCCATCGCGGAGGGCGACACGCTGCTCGATGCCGTCACGGCCCAGACAACGAGCCTCCGCCTGCACCTCGCGGACGTGCCGTACATCGCCCGAACGGACACCGCGATGCTTCTATCGGATGAGCCCGTGGCCCGGCACGCCTCGCTGGCGGCGGCACTGGACGCGACCGAAGGCCTCCGCGACGCCTGGTTCCGGCTGTCAACCGGCTCGGTTGCGGCCATCCAGGTCAGCTCGCTGCTCGCCCGGCATGACGACGAGGTGCTCGCGGCCGCCGAACTCGGTCGCGCGGCACGGTACGAGGACGCGATCGTCAACCTCGACGCGGCCGACGCCACGATCCTGGCTACCCGTGCCCTGCGAACGCAGCTGTCGAACACGGTGGACGTGACCGTCCTCGACGAATGGCTGGACCGGAACGAGGCGTACGACGTCGCGCTCCGCAACCTCTACCTCGAGTACGGGCGGGTCGGCAACACGGTGACCCAGGCGCTCCGCGATGCGATCGCGGCAGAAGCGGCCGCGCGCGCGCAGCTCCCACCCGATACGCGGGGACTGGTGGTGATCATGGCCGAGATCGGACGGGGCGGGATGACCGGTGCCGTGATCGCGATCGAGCAGGCGCGAGGCCGCCTGACGGCGGCCATCGAGGCCGGCTAGCGGCACCCGGCGAGACGAGCTGGGACGGGCACCCCACGCCGGGGTAGCACCGCTACACTGGCCGCCACCATCGATTTCGACACTCGTCGGCGCCGTCCGGCGGTCAAGTCCCGGAGGTCTCGGTACCCGTGCAACTTCGTGTCGTCAACGACCAGCCCTGGGATGTGCCGGCCGATGTCCTGGTCGTCCCGGTCGCCGGGGATCCAACCTTCGACGGGCCCCTGGGGGAGCTCGACCGGCGCGCCAACGGCGAGCTGCAGACGCTCGTCACGTTCGGCGAGCTGACCGGCAAGCGCTATTCGACCGCCCTGGCGGCACCGGGAGAGGTCCGCGCAGGGCGGATCCTGCTCGTGTCGATGGGCGACCCGGGCAAGCTCGATCGCGAAGTGATCGTCCGGATCGCCGCGGCCGCCGAGCGCCGTCTCGGTGGCCGGTCCGTGAAGCGTCTCGCCGTCTGGCTGTCGCCGCTGGCGGACCAGCTCGAAGGCGGCGCTGCGGCGGCCGCCGGCCTGGTGACCCGGGGCATGCTCGAAGGCGCCTACGACCCGCGGACGATCTACCGGGATGATGTCGACGCCCGGCCGCCCGTGGTCGACGAGCTGATCCTCGTCGCCCCGGATGCCGACCTTGCCGCCCTCCAGCGCGAGGCGGAGCGGGGCGAAGTGATCGCCGAAGGTTCGAGTCTCGCGCGGACGCTGTCAAACCGCGCCTCCAACGACGTGAGCCCCGAGGTCCTCGCGGAGGAGGCCCGGGCGATCGCCAAGCGACACGACCTGTGGATCGACGTCATCGAACCCGAACGGGCGACCAAGCTCGGCATGGGCATGTTCATGGCGGTCGGGCGCGGCAGCGACAACCCGCCCAGGATGATCCTCCTCCGGTCGGGCGAGGAGGGGGAGCGGGACGCGCTGGATCGACACCTCGCCATCGTGGGCAAGGGCGTCTGCTTCGATTCGGGCGGCATCAGCATCAAGCCATCCGAGCGGATGGAAGAGATGAAGATGGACAAAACGGGCGCCTGCACGGTCATCGCGGCAATCGCCACGGTGGCGCGGCTCGCCCCCGGCACGCCGCTCCTGGCGGTTGCGCCGGCGGTCGAGAACATGCCCGGGCCACATTCCACCCGACCGGGCGACATCGTGACCGCGTTGAACGGCAAGAAGGTGGACATCACCAACACCGACGCCGAAGGCCGCCTGATCCTGGGCGATGCGCTCACCTACGCCGAACGGATCGGGGCGACCCACCTGGTCGACATCGCCACGCTGACCGGGGCGGTCTCGCGGGCCCTCGGCAACCAGGTCACCGGTGCGTTCGGGTCATCGCAGCCGTTCTACGACTCGGTGGTGGCGGCCTCCGAGCGAGCTGGCGAACGACTCTGGCAGCTGCCGCTGATCGAGGACTACGTGTCGGAGATGGAGAGCTGGTACGGCGACCTGCAGAACTCCGGCTCCGCTGAGGGCAGCCTCGTCAAGAGTGGCCTGTTCATCCGCGAGTTCGTCACGAAGCCGTGGGTCCACCTCGACATCGCCGGCACCGGCTACTACCGCAAGGCCACGGCTTACGCCCCGCGCGGGGCGACCGGGGTCTCCCACGCCACGCTGGTCGAGCTGGCGCTTGCCGGCGCCCGGGCCGGGTAACCGGCGCAGCGGCCAGCCGGCCCGCCGGGCTCCCTGACCAGCCTAGATGGAGCCACTCAGCGTCCTGCTGGGCATCGCGGGGTTCGGTCTCGGGCTCGCGGCCGACCGGTTCGCCACGCGCTGGCCGGAGCACGACGAGGAGCACCCACCCGGCCGACCGGTTGATTGGCGCACCGCCGTCACGGCCATCGTCGGGGCTGTCGCCTTCGGGTTGCTCCCGGGTCGCTACGCCTCTGATCCCGTGGCCCTGGTCGTGTTCGGGGCGTGGTTCGTCACGTTGATCATCGGGCTCGCGACGGACCTGGATCAGCGGTTGCTGCCCGATGTCCTGACCCTGCCGGTCATCCCGGTCGCCCTCGTCTACGCGCTCAGCGGCTCCAATCCGCTGGTCGGCACGGACCTCGTGCCCGCCCTGATTGCCGCGGTGGCGATCCCGGCCGTGTTGTTCCTCCCGTCGATCCCGTTCGGCGAGGGCGCGTTTGGGCTGGGCGACGTCAAGCTGCTGGCGGGTGTCGGGCTCCTCGTCGGCGGAAGCCGTGCGCTCGGCGGCGTGATCTTCGGATTGCTCTTCTCGGGAATCGTGCTGATCGTGCTGCTGGCCGCGCGGCGCATCGGGCGCCGGTCCTACGTCCCGTTCGGTCCGTTCTTCATCATTGGCGCGCTCTGGGCGGTCCTGGTCCGATAGGGGTGGACTGGACGGGTAGAATGCGCGGAAGCCGGTGTCGTCCCGAGTCTGTGCCCACTTCGGACGGCGATCCACCGGCGGGCCACACCGTCAGACGGGCCAGCAGGACTGGTCCCGACCCACGGAGTTCGCTCGCACGATGACATCGCCAGGGAGCTGCGCCATAGGGACCAAGCGGCCGGGTCGCCCGTGAGCGGCTGGGCCACTGTCGCCGGACCCCCGGTCCGGCACCGTCGACTCCGCCGCCGCATCGGACCACTCCTTCTTCTTCTCCCGTTGATCTTCGGGATCTTCGGCTCGCCCGGTGCTGCGCCGTCGGCCTTTGGCGACGAGCTGAGTGAGGCCCGTGCACGCCAGGCCAGGATCAAGAAGGACGCCACCGAGCAGCGCGCCCAGATCGCGCGACTCCAGCGGCTGCAGACCGGGCTCTCGGACGAGATCGCCGACACGGCCCGGGCGATCCGCGGGCTCAACGCGGACCAGGCGGCCCTGAGCAAGAAGATCACGCGGGTCGCGCTCCAGGTCCAGGCGGTCGAGGCCGAATACGAGGACCTCGTGGGGCAGGTGGCCGCGCTCGATGCGCAACTGGTCGACCTCGAGGCTCGCGAGGTGGCCAAGCGGGCGGAGCTCACCGCGAGCAAGCAGCTCCTGGCGGAGCGGGTGCGCAGCGCCTATGACACCGATCGAACGTCGCTCCTCGAGTCGTTCCTGTCGGGCGGGACCTTTACCGACGTCCTGGCCGAGATGAGCTACTTCATCGATGTGGGCGAGCAGGACAAGGCGCTCGCGACGCGGATCGCGAGGGACCAGGAGACCCTCACCGCGATCCACCAGACCGTCGAGGACACCCGTGCCCAGACGAACGACCTGCGGCAGGCGACCGCGGCGCAGAAACGCTCGCTCGATCGAAGCCGCGCGGAACTGCAGGCGGCCAAGCGCAGCCTGGAGGCGCTCGAGGAGCGGATCCGGTCCGCCCTCGCCAGGCAGAAGGCCGACTTCGCAGAATTGTCGAAGGACAAGAAGGCGGCCCGGACGGCGCTGGCCAAGGCCCAGGCGGCGCAGACACGCCTCCAGAATCGCATCGCCGACCTGATCCGCCGCCGCTCCGCCCAGGGCCGGATCCCGTCCGTCTACAACGGGTCGCTGCGCTGGCCGATGTACGGGACGGTCACCCAGAACTTTGGGTGCACGGGGTTCCGCTGGAACCCGCGCGTGGGGCGCTGCAGCGGCTTCCACCGCGGGATCGACGTCGTGGCGCCATATGGCACGCCGGTCCGCGCGTCGGGTGCCGGGACGGTCGTGTACATCGGCTGGAACTACGCGGACGGCGCCGACCCGGCGTGGATCGTGGTGATCGCCCACAGCTCGTCGCTGCAGACCTGGTACGCGCACATGTTGCCGCGCTATCCGGGTGGCATCCGCTCCGGGAGCAAGATCCGTTCCGGGCAGATCATCGGCTACGAGGGCAACACCGGGCATTCCACGGGCGCCCATCTCCACTGGGCGGTCATGTATCGGGGCAGCTTCGTCAACCCGAGGTTGTTCCTCTAGGCGCCGAGGTTGCTCGCGGCTCGTGGCGCGGGACCACCCGGTACTGCCCCGGACCGTGACGATCGGCCCAGGCGCGCCTCTTGCACCCATCCCGTAGACTCCCGCATACCGCGCGAGCACCGAGTCCAGGGCCTCGCCGTCACACGTCTGCGCCGTCACTCATACCTTCGATCCCCGCGACCCCGGAGCCTGCTCGCCCGATGACCCCGCGACCCCGCCGCGCCGCCCGATCGATCCCTCTGCTGGTCCTGCTGGCCATCGGCCTCCTCGGCGCACCGGCGAACGCACCTTCCGCCAGCGGCGACGAGCTGAGCGATGCCCAGGCACGCCAGGCGCAGCTCAAGAAGGACGTCGACGAGCAGAAGGCCCAGATCGCCGCGTTGAACGATCTGCAGGCAAGCCTCGCCCTCGAGATCGACGAGACCACCAAGACGCTCCGTGGGATCAACGCGGACCTCACGGCGGTGAGGGCCGACATCACGGCGATGCAGGGCCGTATCGAGACCGTCCAGGCGGAGTATGCGTCACTCGTCGGCGAGCTCGAGAGCCTCGACACCCTGCTCGTGGAGGTCCAGGCGAAGGAGGACGCCAAGGCGGCTGAGCTGCGGGATCGTCGTTCGATGCTGTCCGAACGTGTTCGCTCCGCCTATGACGCGGATCGGACGTCCATGCTCGAGACCGTGCTGTCGGGCGGGTCGTTCACCGACCTCATCTCGGAGATGAGCTACCTGATCGACGTCGGTGAGCAGGACAAGGCCCTTGCGCGGCGGATCGCGCAGGACCAGGAGACGCTGGCCGCGCTGCACCAGACGACCGAGGACACCCGGGCGCGGACGAACGACATGCGCAAGGCCACCGCTGCCCAGAAGCGCGAGCTCGACCGGAGCCTGGCCGAGCTTGAGCAGGCGCAGGCCGATCTCAAGGTCCTCGAAGAGGCGACCGAAACGGCGCTGGCAAAGCAGAAATCACGGTACGCGGCGATCGCCCGGAACAAGGCGAACGCCGCCCGGATCGTGGCCCAGGCGAAGGCCGACCAGCAGCGGCTCGAGAAGCGGATCGTCGAGCTCATCCAGCGGGAGATCGAACGCGGGAACATCCCGCCCGAGTTCACCGGGACGCTGCGCTGGCCGCTGGACGAGGGGCAGGTCGTCGGCGAATACGGCTGCAGCCAGTTCGAGGGCTACGCGCCGGCCAACGGCTGCGAGCACTTCCACAACGGGATCGACCTCGTCGCGCCCTATGGCACGCCCGTCCTCGCCTCGGCCGACGGGGTCGTGGTGTATGTCGGCTGGAACTGGGCCGATGGCCTCGACCCGGCGTGGATCGTGATCGTCGCCCACTCGGAGACGTTCCGAACCTGGTACGCCCACATGCTCCCGAAGCGGCCGGTCGACGTCGGCGACGAGGTCAAGGCCGGCGACATCGTGGGCTACGAGGGCAACACCGGGAACTCGACGGGCGCCCACCTCCACTGGATGGTCGAGCTCGAAGGCGCGTTCCCGAACCCTCGACTGTTCCTCGCGGAGGACGAAGTCAGCGCCCGATAACCAGGCGTTCACGGCGTCGGAATTGGCCCGTGCTAGCATCACGCCGTGAAGCGGACGATGGCGGTCATCCTCGCCGGCGGAGAGGGTGAACGCCTGTCGATCCTGTCCCAGATGCGCGCCAAACCTGCGGTGCCGTTTGGCGGGAAGTACCGGATCATCGACTTCACCCTCTCGAATTGCGTGAACTCGGGCATCACCGACGTGATCGTCCTGACGCAGTACGACCCACGGTCCCTCAACGACCACATCGGGCTTGGACGGCCGTGGGACCTCGACCGGAACAACGGCGGCGTCAAGCTGCTCCAGCCCTACATCGCGCGCGGCCGCCTCGCGGAGTGGTATCGCGGCACGGCGGATGCCGTCCTGCGCAACCTCAACGTCATCGAGCGCTCCCCGGGCGACATCGTCCTGGTCCTCGCCGGCGACCACATCTACAAGATGGACTACCAGCCGTTCGTCGCCGCGCACCGGCGTCGGCGGGCCGACGTGACCATCGCCGTCCGGCGCGTCCCGCTCGCGGAAGCGTCCCGGATGGGGATCCTCGCGCTCGACGACCACGACCGCGTCACGGAGTGGCAGGAGAAGCCCAAGCAGCCCAAGAGCGATTTGGCGTCGATGGGCGTCTACGTCTTCTCGAAGAAGTCGCTCCGCCGCTGGCTGTCGGATGAGCGGATCGACTTCGGCGGCAACGTCGTCCCGGCGATGCTCGAAGCCGGGGCACGGGTCTACGGCTACCGCTACAACGGCTACTGGCAGGACGTGGGCACGATCCAGTCCTACTGGGAAGCCAACATGGCGCTCCTCGACGACAACCCCGAGCTCGAACTGTCCGACAAGGAATGGGTCATCCATACCCGATCCGAAGAGCGCGCCCCGGCGAGGGTCGGACCGACGGCGCAGGTCCACCGAAGCCTGATCAGCCATGGCTGCGAGATCGCCGGCACGGTCGTCAACTCGGTCCTGTCACCGGGCGTTCGGGTCGAGGTCGGGGCGGTCGTGCGCGATTCGATCGTGATGTTCGATTCGGTGATCCGCTCCGGTGCCGTCGTCGACAGGTCGATCCTCGACAAGGAGGTCGTCATCGGTCCCGGGGCGATCGTCGGCGACGGACCGCATGACGACCGCCCGAACAAGCAGGAGCCGGGCCGGCTGAACACGGGGATCACCGTCGTGGGCAAGCGAGCCATCGTGCCCCGCGGCGTCAGGATCGGCCGGAACGTGAAAGTGGCGGCCGATGTCCGCACGTCCGATTTCGCTGGTCGCGTGATCCGCAGCGGCGAATCGGTCGAGGCGGGATCCGGCAAGCGCAAGCGCGTCACCGCGAGACCAGCCGTCGTGCCAGGCATGGATGAGACCGCCCGGGCGGCGGTCGGCACGCGAGGAAAAGCCTAGGCCGCTCGGCTGGCCGCGACGCTGGGGCGGTGCAGCCGAAGGCGCCCGCGCGGATGCGCCGATCCCAGCGTCGAGGCCCTTCCGCTAGACTCCGCGGGCTATGTCATCGGCCGAATCCGGCGTCTCCGCCGCGCGATCGGCGCCCGCCGTCAGGCCACCCTCGATCGTCCGAACGGCTGACGTCGAGCGATGGTTCGCTGAGCTTGGCCTGACCCCCGCGGAACGTGCCGATCGCGAGGGCATCGCGAGCTGGGACCTGCTCCTGGATGGCCGTCGTCGGTTCGATCTCCGGGTGACGGTCATCCTCGATCCGGAGCTCGCGATCATCTGCTGGGCCCAGTACGCGCCGCCGATCAACGACATGTTCCGGAAGTCATACCGAAAGCTCTTGCGCTGGAACGACGAGTTCCCGTTCGCCAAGTTCTCGGTGAGCGAGGACGAACGGCCTCTGCTCGCGGTCGAGGTGCCGATCGAGGCCGCCAGTGCCGAGGAGCTCGGCGTGGCCATCGCCCGGATCCTCGGCATCGCCGACCGGCTTCTGGACGAATCGAAGCAATGGATCTGGATCGGCGGGCGCATGCCCGATCCGGGTGACCGGGTGTCGCGCAACCTGGCCCTGCTCGATCGGTTCGCGGCGCGGTTGCCCGAGCTCCTGGGCGTCACGGAGGAATGATCTCGAGCGTCGTCCGGCGGTCCGGCTGTCTCGGGTTGGCGTTGATGCTTGCCGTGGGCTTGCTGGCGTCGCCTGCCACCGTGCCGGAGGTCCGTGGCGCGGCACCGGACCTCACGATCGTCAGCGATGCCCGGTACGAGGTCCAGCCGGATCAGCACCGCATCCGGATCACCCTCAACCTCGTCCTCACCAACCACCTCAAGGACACGGTCACTCGCCGGTACTTCTTCGATCGTGGCTTCCTCGCCGTCCTTCCCAATACCGCGAACTTCAACCTCAGCTGGGAGGGGACCGGCGTCCCCGAGGTCCACGTTTCGGAGAAGACTGCGGATTACACGTTGCTCCGGCTCGACCTCGGGCAGCGCCTGTTTGCCGGCAAGTCCGCCACCTACCAGCTGCGGTTCGACCTGATCGATCCGGGTGGCGAACCGACGCGTGACGTGCGCGTGGGCGAGACGCTGGTCTCCTTCCCGGTCTGGGCGTTCGCCACCGATGAGACGCCCGGGAGCACCGTCCAGGTCGTCTTCCCGGACGGGTTCGAGGTCGATGTCGAGGCCGGCGAGATCCCGGAACCGACGACCGATGGCGAGGGACAGGTCATTTTCCAGACCACAGAGCTCGACGAACCGCTCGACTTCTTCGCCTACCTCGTCGGCGACCGGCCGGGCGCCTATTCCGAGCGATCGATCGACGCAGCGGTTCGGGACGACGTCGTGAACCTCGAGATCCGGGCGTGGCCGGACGATCCGGAGTGGTCGCAGCGCGTCGGCGATCTCGTGGCAGAAGCGCTGCCGCTCCTCTCGTTCCGGATCGGGCTGGGCTGGCCGCGTGACGGCGGGCTCACGGTCCAGGAGGCCGCCAGCCGGTCAACGGGGGGCTACGCCGGGCTGTTCGATCCCGGCGATGGCCTGATCGAGGTGGCGTACTACGCCGAGGACTTCGTGGTCCTGCACGAGGCCGCCCATGCCTGGTTCAACGGCGCGCTGCTCGCCGACCGCTGGGCCAACGAGGCGTTCGCCTCGTACTACGGACTCCAGGTCGCGGAAGTGCTCGATGTGCCGGCGGTCGGCGACGAGCTGACGCCCGAGCTGGAGGAAATCGGCATCCCGCTCAACGCCTGGGCGCCCATCGGGCGCGAGTCGACCGACATCGAGGACTACGCCTACGCGGCTTCGCTGCACCTGGCCGAGGAAATCGGCGATCGGGCGGGTGCCGCCGTCCTGCAACGAGTCTGGGCGGACGCTGCGGCGGGCATCGGCGCCTACCAGCCGATGCCCGCCTTGGAGGCGGGGCCGGAGACGGGCGACGGACCGCCCGATTGGCGCGGGTTGCTGGACCTGCTCGAGGCGCACGACACCGACGACTACGACGACCTATGGCGGGCCTGGGTGGCCCGGGATAGCGACCTCCCTCCGATGGACGACCGGTTGGCGGCCCGGGCCCGGTATGACGAGGTGGTCGTGGCGGCGGGGGACTGGGAGCTCCCGAAACCAGTCCGGGACGCGATGCGCGCGTGGCAGTTCACCACCGCCACGGAGCTGCTCGACCGCGCGACGGCGGTGCTCGGCCAGCGCGCGGAGATCGAGGCGGCCGCCCGTTCTTCCGGGCTGACCCCGCCACCAAACCTCGAGGATGCCTTCTCGCTCCCGGACGGCTTCGACGTCGCTGCCGCGGAGGCCACGGCGGAGCTCGAGGCGATCGCCCGGTACGACGCCGCGGTCGCGACCCGGCCCGCCGAGCCCAACCCGCTCCAGGTCCTGGGCATGTGGGAGACGACACCCGAAGCGGATCTCGCCCGGTCACGGGACCTGTTCGCCAGCGGCGACCTGGCGAGCTCGAACGATGCCGCGGAGGCCGCGGCGATCGTCTGGGTCAGCGCCGAGGACGTGGGTCGCGGCCGGCTCGTCAGCATCGTTGCCCTCACCCTGGCGACCCTCCTGGCAATCGCGCTGCTCATCGCCTGGATCCGAAGGATTCGACGGCGTCGGCGCCAGTTCGCGGCACGGTGGGTGGGACGGGACCCGTACGCTACACTCGCCGCCACCCTGGATCCGCCACCGCCATCGGTGGTCGGCGACGAGGGACGCAAGGGAGCAAATCCGGACTGATGGGCCTCTCGCGGACGCGACCGTCACACGAGATCCTGTCGGGCGATTCGGCCGACGTCTATTTCGTGCGCGCCGAGACGATCCTCGCCAAGGAAGGTCGGGATCCGCTCGTCGCGATGGAGGTCTTCAGCCGTCAGGGCGGCGTCCTGTGCGGCATCGACGAGGCGCGCAACCTCCTCGGGCACGTGCTGGCGACGGCGGCTCCCGACGAGGTGCAGATCGAGGCGCTCCAGGATGGCGACACGATCGCGCCCAAGGAGATCGTCCTCCGGATCCGGGCGCGCTACCGCCAGTTCGGGCTGTACGAGACGGCGTTCCTCGGGATGCTCGCCCAATCGACCGGCTGGGCCACCGCGGCGCGCGCCTGTGTCGAGGTGGCTGCACCCAACCCGGTGATCAGCTTCGGTGCCCGCCACATCCACCCGGACATCGCGGACGTGCTCGACTACGCGGCGATCGTGGGTGGTTGTGTCGGGGCCTCGACGCCGGCGGGAGCGCGACTTGCCGGCCTCGCCCCGACCGGCACCATGCCGCATTCGCTCGTCCTGATCTTCGGCGACACCGTCGACGCGGCGCTGGCGTTCGATCGGCACGTGGAGCCGGACGTGCCCAGGATCGTCCTGGTCGACACGTTCAAGGACGAGGCGGAGGAAGCGTTGCGGGTGGCCAAGGCACTGGGCGATCGCCTGTACGGCGTCCGGCTCGACACCCCCTCGGAGCGTGGCCGGGTGACGCCGGACCTGGTGCACGAGGTCCGGGCCCGCCTCGATCAGGCCGGCTTCGATCACGTCAAGATCACCGTGTCCGGCGGTCTCAACCCTGAACGGATCGCGTTCTTCAAGGATGCCGGCGCCCCGGTCGACTCGTTCGCCGTCGGGTCGTACATCAGCGGCGCCACCCCGATCGATTTCACCGGCGACATCAAGGAGATCGACGGTCAGCCCATCGCCAAGCGCGGCCGTATCCCGGGCCTGACCGACTCGCCTCGACTCCAGCGCGTGGATCTGTCGGTCTATCGGGAGGGGTAGGGACCCGGGCTTATCGCGCCGCGTCCATGGTGCCGGGCGCATGGAATCGTCGCGGGGCGGCACCTCCGTGGCGGCAGGTTCCCCTCGTCCGTGCCACCATCGGGTCATGCGTGAACGGGACGAGACGCACGAGGCGCACGAGCCACACGATGCCCACGAGCCGCACGAGCGCCCGGGTGAGCCGCGACGCTCGCACGGACGGCGAACGCGAAACGGCATACGACCTCCTCCAGCGGGGTCAGGCGCTGCTCGAGCGCCGCCATTTCGCGCAGGCCGCGATCGTCCTCGAGCGCGCCGACAAGCAGGAGCCGGCCAAGGGCTCGATCCTGGAGGCCCTGGGACGGGCGTACTTCAATTCGGGCCAGACGGAGCGGGCGCATGCCACCTTCGAGGCGCTGCTGGAGATCGAGCCGTCCTCGCACTATGCCCACTATGCGATCGGTCAGAGCCTGAAGCGGCTGGGTCGCACCGACCAGGCGCGGACCCACCTCCGACTCGCGGTGGCCCTCAGCCCGAACAACACCCTGTACAGCGGCGCGCTCGCCCGTCTTGGCCCGAAGGACGACCAGGCCTCGACCTAGGGCCCGGCACGTTCCCGGCCCAGCCAGAGCAGGGCGACGAGTGACTTGGCGTCGGCGAAGGCCCCACGATGCGCGGCCGCGATGGCCTCAGCCACCGGCATCCGCTCAAGCAGCAGGTGCTCGTCCTCGTCCGGTCCGAGCCGCTCCCCGTCGGCGGCCGTGAGCCCCGTGGCGAGATACAGGTGCATGAGCTCCGAGGTGAACCCGGGCGCGGTGTAGAACCGGGCAACCTTCCGCCACGACGCCGCGCGCATCCCCGTCTCTTCCTCGAGCTCGCGGCGGGCGGCGAGGTCCGGATCCTCGATCGCCCCGTCCGCCCCGATGTCGAGCGTGCCGGCCGGGATCTCGAGCAGGAGCTCGCCCACCGCCACCCGGAATTGCCGGACGAGCAGCACCCGATCCTCGGCGTCGATCGCCAGGACTGCCACAGCGCCGGGATGCCCTGCGATGTCCCGCGTGCTGCGGGAGCCGTCGGCGCGCTCGATGGTGTCGATGCGGAACGTCAGGTAGCGGCCCTGGTGCAGCACCTTCGAGTCGACGACGCGCTCGACGAGATCGGCCCCGGAGGGATCCTCCGGGGCCGTCGGGTTGCCGTGCGTCGGGTGGTCGGTCAGGCGACGACCGCCACGTCAGGGGCGAGGGTCATGCCGGACTCGCCATCGAAGAGGTGGAGCTTCTCGAGGGGCAGGACGAGGTTGACGATGTCGCCGGGCCGCACGCGGTGGGACGAGTCGACGATCGCCACGACATCCTGTCCGGCTGCGTTGACGTGGAGGAGCTCCTCGTTGCCGAGGTATTCCACGACATCCGCGCGGGCGCGGAACGAACCGGCGCCGCTTCCGGCTTCGCCGATGTCGAGGTGTTCAGGACGGAAGCCGGCGATGAGCGTCTTGCCCTCCCGCGGAGCCGACGCCTCCTTGTAACGGGGCGGCAGCGGGATCGACCAGTCGGCCGCGCCCACCAGCTTGGCGGTGCCGTCGGCACCCTCGGTGTGGACTTCGGTGAAGTTCATCGACGGGCTGCCGATGAACCCGGCCACGAACCGGTTGATCGGCGTGTCGTACAGCACCTGCGGCGTGCCGACCTGCTGCATCAAGCCGTCGTTCATGACCGCGATCCGCGAGCCCATCGTCATCGCCTCGACCTGGTCGTGGGTGACGTACACGACAGTCGTCTTGAGTCGCTGGTGGAGCCTTGCGATCTCGGCGCGCGTCTGGACGCGCAGTTTGGCGTCGAGGTTGGACAGTGGTTCGTCCATCAGGAACACCGCCGGTTCCCGCACGATCGCGCGACCAAGGGCGACGCGCTGGCGCTGGCCTCCGGAAAGCTCCTTTGGCTTGCGGTCGAGCAGCTTGCCGAGCTGGATCGTCTCCGCGGTCTCATTGACGCGGCGCTCGATCTCCGCCTTGGGCACCTTGCGCAGCTTGAGCCCGAACGCGAGGTTTTCGCGCACGGACATGTGGGGATAGAGCGCGTAGCTCTGGAAGACCATGGCGATATCGCGGTCTTTCGGTGGGACGTCGTTGACGACCCGGTCGCCGATCCGCAACGTGCCGCTGGTGATCTCCTCGAGGCCGGCGATCATCCGTAGGCTGGTCGTCTTGCCGCACCCGGACGGTCCGACCAGGACCATGAACTCGCCATCGCCGATCTCCAGGTTGAGGTCCTTGACCGCCTGGAAATCACCGTAGTTCTTGTTGACGTTCTCGAACGTCACAGTCGCCATCGCGACCTCCTCAAGTCCCGGCCGCCCTTCGCGGGCCCTTGCATTCAGCCGCCGAAGCGGACGTGAACGGGCCCCGTACGAGGGCTGCGTGGGATGGCCGCATCGTAGGCTCTCGGCAACCTCCGCACAACCCCCGGTTGACGCCGGGCGGACGATGCTACGCCGCGCGCGGGCATCCGAGGAGGCTCCGGGAGGCGTAGGGTCAAGTACGCATGCTCGCCCACATCGCGCCCGTCACGCTCGCTTTCGACCCGGACCTCCTGACGACCGCCGTCGCCGTCCTCCTCGGCGGCCTCGGCACGCTGATGATCGTCACGATGCTCGCGGATCGCGGCGGGTTGCTCCCGAAGGCCGCAGTCCCGTTTGGCCGATGGATGTCGATGATCGTGGCGGGACTATCCGTCGGCGCCGCCTCGATCCATTTCGCGGTCATTGGCGCCCACTTCGAGGAATACCCGCCGTACGGCGTTGCCTTCGTGTTGCTGGCCTGGTTCCAGGTGGGCTGGGCCGTGGCGTATCTCCAGGGGCCGCGTCGGAGGCTTGCCATCGCCGCAATCGCCGTCAATGCCGGCGCCCTGGCGGTATGGCTCGCGTCGCGAACCGCCGGGTTACCGATCGGTCCGGAAGATGGGCACGTGGAGCCTGCCGGCCCGCTCGATATCGCGGCCGGGCTCATGGAAGTGGCCCTGATCATCGTGTTGGCGTGGGACCTGGGGGCCATCGGCCGGCGGCTTCGACCGGCCCTTCCGAGGGCGGGCGCCGTGATGGTGATCGGATCGAGCGCGCTCCTCGTGGTTCTCCTGACGACGACGGCGTTCGTCGCGGCCGGTGGCGACGCCCATGGCGGTACGGACCAGGAGCTGCCGCCGATTGGCGTGGTGGACCTTCCTTCGGTCGCACCGCCTGAGCCGTCCGCCACCCCACCCGAGCTTGAGAACCCCGCCGATCCTGCCGCATCGCCATTGGACAGTCCGTCGCCGCTGCCGCCATCTTCACCGTCGACCGCGCCGTCGGCGCCTCCGCCGTCTGCGTCGGATGGGCCCGGGTCGAGTCCGGCGCCAACGCCGTCGGCCTCACCCTCCCCGCGACCGACGCCTCGGCCCGCGACGCCTCGGCCCGCCACCCCTCGTCCGACGGTGCGTCCCACGGCGACCCCGCCGGCGACCGTGCCGGGTGCGATCCGGTTCGGTACCGCGCTTGGCGCCGATGGCGAGATCGCCACACCGGCCAGCCAATTTGGCGAGGGCCAGACGGCCCTCTGGATCGCCGACCTCATCCAGCCTGCCAACGCCGCCACCGTGCGGATGTTCATCATCCAGGTGCTGCCAGACGGTCGCGAATTCGAGCACTGGCGAGAGGACATCCCGGTCGATCCTGCCGCCCGCCGGCTCGTGGGTCGGGCGGAGCTGTCGATCTATCTCCACGGCGGCGACGGGCGTCACCTGATGCGCTACATGCGCGGCGACACCTTGCTCGCCGAGGGCGCCTTCGACCTGGTCCACTAGATCCAGTCGGTCACGGCGGGCGGATCAGCAGCCGCCTACCATGCCCGGGTGGAGGATCGAGACGTCCCTGGCAGGGTGGGTGACGAGGGCAATGACCGCCGGCTCTCACCGGTCGTCGCCGCGGTGCTGGCCTTCGTCGCCGCCGCGAGCGTCCTCGTCCTCGAGATTGCCGCCGGCCGGCTCCTGGCGCCGTATGTCGGCGTCTCGCTGACGACGTACACCGGGATCATTGGCGCGATCCTGGCAGGCATCGCGCTCGGGGCGTGGCTCGGCGGTCGAGCCGCGGACGTCTTCGGTCCGTTGCCGCTCATCGGGCCGGCGTTCATCCTCGGCGGGAGCAGCGCGATCGCCGCCGTGCCGATCGTCGGCGTCATTGGCGGGGCCGGCCTGGGTGATGGTTTCGGGGCGATCGTCGTCCTGGCGACCACCGGGTTCGTGGTCCCGGCCGCGGTCCTCTCGGCCATCGCGCCGATGCTCGTCCGGGGCACGCTCACCGATGTCGCGTCAAGCGGGTCCATCGTCGGTCGCTTGTCGGCGATCGGGACGGTTGGTGCGATCACCGGGACATTCCTGACAGGCTTCGTCCTGCTGGGCCTCTTCCCGACCCGCGTCCTGATCATCGCGACCGGGTTCGGGCTGGTGATCGTCGGGGCCGTCCTGACCCTGGCCCTGCGGCAACGAGGGCCGGGACCCGTCTCCCTGATCGTCGCCGCGGTGATCCTCGCGGGCGGGCTGGCTGCCAGTAGCCCGTCGCCGTGTACCGCCGAGAGCGCCTACTACTGCATCGCGATCAGGACCGACCCAGCGCGCCCCGACGTCCGGGTCCTCGTCCTCGACGACCTGACCCATGCCGCCGTCGACCTAGGAGACCCGACGAACCTCGAGTTTGGCTACCTGCGCCGCTTCGCCGACGCCACGGCGAGCCTTCGGGCGGCCCGCGGGCCGGGCCTCGACGTGCTCCACATCGGCGGCGGCGGCTTCACGTTCCCGCGCTACCTCGACGCGGTCCATCCGGACGCCCGACAGGTCGTCCTGGAGCTCGACCCGCGCATCCTCGAGGTCGCGATCGCGGATCTGGGATATGAGCCAACCAATCGGATCGACGTGCGACTCGGGGACGCCCGCCAATCCATTAGGGCGCTCCCAACCGACTCGTACGACCTTGTCTTCGGCGATGCGTTCGGCGGCCTCGCGGTGCCGTGGCACTTGACGACGACCGCGTTTCTCGACGAGGTGTCGCGCGTGCTCCGACCGGGCGGCGCGTATGTCGCCAACCTGATCGACTACCCGCCGCTCGCCTTCTTCAGGGCCGAAGCGGCTACTGCCGCGACACGCTTCCCGTTCGTGTCGATCATCAGCAGCGAGGCCACGCTGGAAGGCCTGAGCGGCGGGAACCTCGTGCTCGTGGCGAGCGAAACACCGCTCGACGAGGCGACCGTGCTGACGGCGATCGCGACGTGGGGCGAGGCAGCGGCAACGGGTGTCCTCACGGAACCCGCAGAAGTCGCGGCGTTCGTCGGCTCCGCCGTCGTGCTGACGGACGACTTCGCACCTGTGGACCAGCTCTTGGGCCGCTAAGGAGCCTGCTCCAAAACGGGTCGTGTCCTCGATCAGCCTCAAACGTGCCGGTGCGCTTCGTCGGGGGTTGCCGGCGCGTCGTCGTCGCGCGGAGGCTGTTCCCAACCCATCCTCGCGGCATCGGCCTGTGGAACCGACAGGTGGATGATCTCGTGCTCGACGTTCGCAACGGCTGTCGCGGGAACATAGAGGTCGCTCGACAGCCCGCCGGTCGTAGTGAGGATGTAGTTCTGGCTCACGTCCCGAACGTCGCCGATTCGGTGACCATCATTGCCGACGACGATCCACCCTGGCTTGATGTCTGCCATACGCATCGTATTTCGGGTTCCTTGAATGGGGGGTCGGGTGGCCTATGGGGCTCGAACCCGCCTCCGGAGCCACAATCCTCGCCTACTTTCAAGGTCAACGTTGCCGGTGTGGCGTGAAAGCCTCACGGCAATGCCTAATCCGTTGAGACGCTCAGCCGGCGCGAAGCGCTGTACACCGAGCAACGCTGATGCCTCCTGCCCCAACCCTCGTGGATGCTGCAACTGCGATCCTCCCCGATGTCGTTGCC
>CAWEHW010000001.1:0-756108 GCA_963809045.1 uncultured Chloroflexia bacterium | reverse complement strand
CTCGTCTTGGGTGCAGAGACGAGAAAGGAGGCCCAACCATGCGGGTCTTTGTTGCAGGCGCCAACGGCGCCGTTGGGCGGCGGCTTGTGCCGATGCTCGTGGCACGCGGCCACCAGGTCACCGGGACGACAACGAGCGAGCGGTCGAAGGAAGCCGTTCGGGCGATGGGCGCGGAGGCGGTCGTCGTCGATGGGCTCGATGCCGCCGGAATCGGCGAGGCGGTGGCCAGGGCGGAGCCGGATGCGATCATTCACGAGATGACGGCCCTTTCGGGCACGCCCGACTTCCGCCATTTCGATCGCTGGTTTGCCCTGACCAACCGGCTCCGCACGGAGGGCACGGAGCACCTCCTCGCGGCGGCCAGGGCGAGCGGCGTGAAGCGGTTCGTCGCCCAGAGCTTCACCGGCTGGAGCAACAGCCGCGAGGGCTCGTGGATCAAGACGGAGGACGATCCGCTCGATCCGCATCCCGTCAAGGAACAGACCGAAACGCTCGCCGCGATCAAGTTCCTGGAGCGCGCCGTCCTCGATGCGCCGCTCGAAGGGATCGTCGTTCGCTACGGCGGCCTCTACGGGCCGGGCTCGTCGGAGACGCTCGCCGAGATCCTCCGCAAGCGGATGTTCCCGGTCATCGGCAACGGCGCGGGCATCGTGTCGTCGACGCACGTCGATGACGCCGCCGGTGGAACGGTTGCCGCCCTGGAGCGCGGCCGGCGCGGCGTCTACAACATCGTCGATGACGACCCGGCGCCAACCCGCGAGTTCATCCCGGCGATCGCCGAGGCGCTCGGGGCGCCGAAGCCGCTGCACATCCCGGCCTGGCTCGGACGCCTGCTCGCGGGCGACGTGGCGGTGACGATGATGACCGAAGGCCGCGGATCGTCGAACGCGAAGGCGAAGCACGACCTGGATTGGGAGCCGATCTGGCCGACCTGGCGCGAGGGCTTCCGCCGTGGCCTGGACACGTCGACCATCACCGCCGCGAGATCCAGCCCAAGTAGGCGCCTCCCCAGCCGGAGCCGCGCTCAGGCAACCCCGATGCGGGCCCAGCAGATCGCCGGGATCTCTAGTCGGGCCTGCTCGACTTGCCGGCGGCGACGCGGAATTCGTGGTCCGTCGATGCCCCACGCGCGAAGGCGTCCATCGCCGCCCGGCCTTCCTCCTCGCTCAGCGCGGTCACGAGGCAGAACTCGTTTCCGAACGGGTCCTGCATGACCGCCCAGTCAAGCTCCGGCAGCTCGTCACCGTGTGAGCCTGGCCGGGGATAGAGGGAGGGCGGCTTCTTGAGCGTGCCCCCGAGCTCGAGGATCCGCTCGATCGCCCGGTCCGTGCCCTCGTTCGGCGTCAGGTCGATGTGAACCCGGTTCGCCGGATGGCCCTTGCGGTTGCGAACCACCTGCAGGATGAACTCGTGTTTCCAGGGGTTGCGGTGACCGAGGTAGCCGAACCTGCCATGCCAACCGTCGGGCGAGCTCCCGATCACCTCGAGGCCGGTCACCGCTGACCAGAACCGGTAGCCGGCCTGCAGGTCGTCGACGTCGATCACCGTGCACCGATACGTGCCGATGCCAGAGGTGGCGGCCATCAACCGCCCACCTTCTGACGAGCGTGTTGGCCAAACTGGCGCATCGGCTCGACAGGGCCGAATTCGACGAACACTGCGTCCTCGTCTGTCCAGGCGGTGTGGCCGGCCGGCCAGTAGTAGAGCTCGCCGGCCCGCGTCGTCTCGGTCGCTCCGTCCTTGTGCAGGAGGTGGATCGATCCCTCCAGCACGATGCCCCAATGCGGGCTCGGGCATCGGTCGCCGGGCAGGCCCTCCAGCACGGGCGTCATGTCAGTCCCCGCCGGGACGCGTGCGTGTCGAACGGCCATCGGGCCCCATTCCGCGTACCGCAGTCGCAGGTCTCCCGCCTGCAGCTCGATCGGGAGCTGGTCCATCGTTGCCTGCATCGTCCGGTCCTCCTGCTGCGCTGGTTACTCGCAATGCGAGTACCTGATTTCCGGCGAGACTACTCGCACTGCGAGTAGATGTCAAGACCCCGCAGACGTTGGCGGGCGCCGCGTCCGGATCCGTTCCAGGCGAGCACGCGTCCCAGCCACGTTCTGCGCATCGGTTGCGGAGGGCCAGGTGACGACGTCTTTTGCAGTGGTTTCGAGTGCTCGGTCCAGATCCACGAGGAGCGTGGTCGTCACCTCGAGGACGAGCGCAATGACGTGCAGGCGTTCCGGGAAGAGCGGCCGACCGTGGAATGTCCGCGGTTCATTCGCCTTTACAGGCGGTCCGCCCCCCTCGAGAATCTCGAGCGGCCCTCCCGGCTCGAGGTATTCCTCGGCAAACCCGACGAGTTCGTCGAGCATCGAGCGAGCCTGGTGGCGGGTGGCCTCCATGGATCGGAGCATGTCCACCACGTCGCCCTGGTCGCCATAGAACATCCGGACCAGGCCTTCGATCTCGAGCCGCGGCGGCCCGGGCTCCGTCCGGAGCCACTCGTGCAGGGCGGCGCGGCCCACCTCCGTGATCGTGTATCGCTTGCGCTGGCGCTTGCCGATGGGCTCGCGGCCCATGCTCGCCCACCCGAGATCGATCAGGCGCGTCTGCTCACGGTAGAGGTGGCCCTCCGACGACGGCCAGACGAAATGGAGACTCCGCCTGAGTTGTTGCGTCAGCTCGTAGCCGGTCCACGACCGGATCGCGAGCAACCCGAGCAGTGCATACGTCGTGGTCGAGACCGGTTGTGCCATCCGATGAGTCTACTCGCAGTGCGAGTATGCAAGCGACGGACGACCATCGCCCGCTTGATTCTTGGTCGATGCCCATCGCCGGTTTCGCGTGGCTGATACCTTCCGGCCGTGGCGTACGCCAGAATGGGAAGCGTCGTGCCCGAACAAGCCGAGCCGCAGGTGAAGGAGCCCAGGCCGTCGGCGGGCGCCCGAGGGAGCCCCTTGAGGCCGCTCATTGCGCTAGCCGACGATCCCGAGGATGACGACGACACCCGCCTGCGCAAGCGAGTCGGCTTGGTCGCCGGATACCTGACGATCTTCGCGCCGCTCACCATGCCCCTCCAGGCTGGCGGCCAGCCGCTGAGCTGGGTGCTGGCGTTCGGCCTGTCCGCCTTCAGCGTTCTCAATCTGGTCGTCCTCGCTCGGACCGGTCGGTTCGATCGATACGTTCTGGCGCTCATCAGCGCGGGCGCGGTCTTCAGCCCGGTCGCCACGTTCTTCGGCGGCGGCCTGACCGGATCGAGCCAGGGCCTCGTGTGGGGATTCCTCGTGCCTGCGTACGCGATCATGGCCCTGGGACCCCGCCGCGCGACCCCGTGGTTCGTCGCCTACCTGGCGCTCGTTGGGTTGATGGTCGTGCTCGACCCGTCAATCCGCGATGTTGTCGGACCGCCACCGTACGTCCTGCAGCTGGTCGGCCTGGTGGAGAACACCGTCGTTCCGCTTGCGATCGTCTTCCTGCTGCTCCGCTACACGGACGTCCGGCGACGAGCCGCGGAAGCACAGGTCGAGGAGCTGCTGACCAACGCGATCCCGTCCTCGATCGCGAAGAGGCTCCGGCGCGGCGAGCGTCGGATCGCCGAGGCCTATCCATCGACGTCGGTCGTCTTCGCCGACATCGTCGGCTTCACTCCCTGGGCGCAGCGGACGCCACCCGACGAAGTGGTCGACCTTCTCGATGGCCTGTTCACGACGTTCGACGAGCTGGTCGCGCGGCATGGTCTCGAGAAGATCAAGACCATCGGCGACGCCTACATGGCGGTCGCCGGCGCCCCGCATCCGCGCGACGATCACCCCTTTGCCGCCATCGAATTCGCGCACGCGCTCATCGGGGCGGTCGCGACGACGCGCGACCGAACGGGAGCCGACCTGCAGATGCGGGTGGGCGTCGCGAGTGGACCGGTCATCGCCGGCGTGATCGGCGCGCAGCGGCTCCAGTTCGACCTGTGGGGCGAGACGGTCAACCTCGCATCCCGGATGGAGTCGTCGGGGGTTCCGGGCCGGATCCAGGTCGCCGCCCCAACCAGGGAACTGCTGGGCGATCGGTACGCGTTCGAGCCCCGCGAAACGGACGTCAAGGGGCTTGGTCGGTTGACGACGTACCTCGTCGGCGATAGGGACAAGATCGTCCTCGTAGCGCGGGTCAGAACGCGACAGCCGCGGCGCCCTTGAGCCCGAGCATTTCCCGCGCTTCCGCCGGGGATGCGACGTCGAGCGACAGGTTCTCGAGGATCGTGCGGATCTGGAGCACCTGGGCGGCGTTGCTCTCGGCGAGCTGCCCGCGCCGCAGGTAGAGGCTGTCCTCCAACCCCACCCGGACGTTCCCCCCGAGGATCGCGGCCATGGTCACGTAGCCCATCTGGTGCCGGCCGGCCGCCAGGACGGACCAGACGTGGTCATCCCCGAACAGGTGGTCCGCCGTGCGCCGCATGTGGAGGAGATGTTCTGGATCGGCCCCGATCCCGCCGAGGATCCCGAAGATCGTCTGGACGAAGAGCGGTGGCTTGACCAGCCCGCGGTCGAGAAAATGGGCGAGGTTGTACAGGTGGCCCACGTCGTAGCACTCGAACTCGAAACGCGTCCCGAACGCCTCGCCGACGTCGCGGAGCACCCGTTCGATGTCCGCGAACGTGTTGCGAAAGATGAAATCCCGAGTGTTCTCGAGGTGCTGCGGCTCCCACTCGTATTGCCACTTGGGGTAGCGGTCCAGCATGGGGTAGAGGCCGAAGTTCATCGAGCCCATGTTGAGCGAGCACAGCTCGGGCTGGGCCACGATCGCCGCGGCCAGCCGCTCCTCGAGCGTCATGCCGTGACCGCCGCCGGTGGTGATGTTGATCACGGCATCGGTCTGCGCCGCGATCATCGGCAGGAACTCCATGAAGATGTCGGGGTCCGGCGATGGTCGGCCGTCGCGCGGGTCGCGCGCATGGAGATGCAGGATCGATGCACCCGCCTCGGCCGCATCGATCGACTGCCTCGCGATGTCCGCCGGCGTGATCGGCAGGTGCGGCGACATCGTGGGCGTGTGGATCGACCCCGTGACCGCACACGTGATGATCACCTTGCGGTTCGACGCCATCAGACGGCTCCGACGCGATGCGCGATCGTCAGCCCACGGCCTGTGGCACGGGCGTGGCGGCCGTCAGGACCCGGCCGATCGCGGCGGCGAGGTCGTCGACGTCGGCTTCCGTGGCGATCGTGGGGATCGCGCCCATGCCGCGCGGGGCGAGGTAGAAGCCTTCGAGCAGCAGACCGAGGAAAAGCGCCTGGGCGTTGCTGGCACCGGTCGCCACGGCGGACCCACCGTCCCCCGCCCAGACCTGGACGAGTGACCCAACGGCAGCGACTCGGGCGTCGAGGCCGTTGCCGTCGATCGTGGCCGCGACGCTTGCGCGAAGCCGCTCCCCCAGCCGATCGAGCCGATCGTAGGCATCGGGCGTCAGCTGACGCAGCGTAGCCAGGCCGGCAGCCGCGCCGACGGGATTGCCGTTGAACGTGCCCCCGTGCGTGATGGCGCCCGAGCGACGCGCATCGAAGATCTCCATGACGTCCGCCCGGCCGCCGAAGGCTGCGAGCGGGTAGCCACCGCCGATGATCTTGCCGAGGCTCGTCAGGTCGGGGCGCACGCCGAAGCGCTCCTGGGCGCCGCCGTGCGCCACCCGGAACGAGATGATCTCGTCGAAGATGAGCAACGCGCCCAGACGCTCGGTGAGCGATCGAAGGAAGCCGAGGAACTCGGCACCAGCCGCTCGAATGCCGCCGGCTCCCTGGACCGGCTCGATGATGATGGCCGCCAGGTCGCCTTCGCGACCGCGCAGGGCACTCTGGACCCCGTCCGGGTCGCCCCATGGAAGCTCGACGACCAGCCCCGACATGGCATCGGGCACGCCGGTCGTGCCGGCCATCACGGCGTCATGCGTGCCGTGGTACGACCCCTCGAACTTGGCGATGAGCGTTCGCCCGGTGAAGGCACGAGCCGCCCGGATCGCGAACATCGTCGCCTCGGTGCCGGAGCTCGTGAAGCGCAGCCGCTCGATGGACGGGACCCGCCGGCGGATCTCCTCGGCCAGCTCGATCTCGTTCTCGGTCGGGGCCGCGAACGCAGACCCGCGCCTGACCTGCGCCTCGACCGCCGAGACGACCGCCGGATGCGCGTGCCCCAGGATCAGCGACGTGTAGTTGCCGAGGAAGTCGCGGTAGACGTTGCCGTCGACGTCGGTGATTCGCAGGCCTTCGCCGGACTCGATGTAGGGCGGGTACGGGGCCGTGTAAACAGTTGTCCGGGTGGACCCGCCCGGAAGCGAACCCGTGGCACGCTCGAACAGCACGCGCGACCGCGGCGTACGGGCAAGGTAGTCATCGATCAGCGACATGACGCAAGTGTGCACCAACGCGGACGTCGGAGGTCGGTTCACCGCGATCCGCTCGGTGACGGAACGAGATCCGCGGGAGTCCGTTCTGCTCGCCGCCGATACGATGATGCGAAGACGAGATTCGAGCTGGCGCCGGTCGGCTCGGCAGGCTCGTCGACTCCTGGATCGGAGGTCGATCATGGCGCAGCCCACACCGCTGCCGGACGATGAGATCGGGCCTTTGCTGAGCGATCCGTACGCTCGGGCATGGTTTGAGAAACACCTCACCGAGTTGCGGGAGGAGGCGTACGGACAGCGGCTCCTGTATCAGATCCTGGCCGCCGCGTTCGTGTTCGGGTTCGTTGCGTACCTTGCCGGCTATGTGCTCAAGTCGAGCACACCGGCCGAACCACTTGGATTCCTTGCGGACCTGATCCTGCTACACGTTTCGGCTTTGCCTTATCGGACCGTGGACGGCGGCGTCGTGGTGGTCCTGGTCGAGGTCGTCCCGGAAGTCAAGCGTCGGCAGATCCGGAGCGCACTCGAGGCGTATGAAGCGACGCGCCGCGACAGGACGAGGACCTAGCGGCGATAAGGAGGCGAGCAGAAACCTCGCCTCGGCGATGCGCTGGCACGACCCGGGCCGCGCCGCATGATGCGATGGCTCACCGGGACGGTCCTGATTGGTCTCGGCGCTCGAGTGGCACTCGACCGGTCCTGAGGAGGGCGGCGCGGAAGGTCCGCAGCGTCGTGACCGGAACGGTGAGTTCCGATCAGGGCACCTCGCCCAGCAGCAGCTCGAGGTCGAGGAGCCGGCCGGCTTCGAGATCAACGAACCGGACGATGTGCGGACCCTCGTCGGCGATCGGCAGGACTCGCTCAAGGATCGCGACGTAGCGGTCTGACGACAGCGACGGCTCGACCCACACGCTGCTCTCGACGGGGACGAGCACGGTCTGCTCAGCCGCTCCGGTCAACGCATCCAGGACCTCGATCCGCAGCTGATCCGAGGTATTCCCATCGTTGTCGCCGGCATCTTCGATCGAACTGATCACGATCCGGGTGCCGTCGGTCGTTGCATATCGACCGTAGTAGACACCCGTGGTCTCGGCACGCCAGAGCTCCGCGCCATCCGACGCGGCGAAGGCGGTCACGTCGCTGAACCGGCCGATCAGGAGCGCGACCTCGTTCGTCAGGGCGATGAGGCCGGGCTGCGGGATCTCGACGGGGTCCGACCCACGTCGCACGAGCGTCGTGGTGCAGGCGTCCTCCCCGCAGCGCCAGATGCCAACGGTCCGTCCGTCCGGGCTGCGCTCGAACGCCGAGTAGATCGCCAGCTCGTTCCTCGCGGCCACAATCGGTTCAGGCCGAGCGTCGCCATACGCGACCCAGGAGCCTCGGTCCAGCGCGCTGTCCGGGTCGCCAAGCACGCCGAAGTCGATCCCGCCGAAATACACGTCATCGCCACGGATGCTGGCGGTTTGCGGGACCTGCATCCCGGCATCGATCTCCCAGAGCACATCACCGGCCAGGTCGCGAACGATCAGCCGCGCGCTGCCGCTCTCGGGGTCCGCACGAACCGAGAGCACGCGGTCGCCATGGACGTCGTACAGCCGCTCACCCTCAGGCAGACGGAACCCCTCGGCGCCGATCCGCATAACTGCGTCGATCTCGCCGCCGCCGAGGGCCTCCACCGCGCGACCGGTGAGTTCGGCTGTCGGGTCGCCCGGCTCGACCGGCGGAAACGACTCGAGTGGCGCCGTGGCGGACGCCTCGGCCTCGGCGGTCTCAAGCGGCGTCGGGCTCGCGACGGAGCCGGCCCCGGCCGGGCTCGGGACCGAATCGGCTGGACCGGGCACGGAACATGCCCCCAGGAGCACCAGGCAGGCGAATGCGCTGGCGACCCGGCTTCTCGCGAACATGGTGGCGGCCGCCGGTCGGGGCGACAGCGCCATGAGGCTCAGCCGGTTGGCGGCTTGTAGGTCGCCTTCTTGGCGGCGGCAACGATGGCCGCCTGCTCGTCGCGGTCGAAGAGCTGGTGCGACTGGATGCCGCTGACCGCCCCGCTCGACGCGACGGCGAGTGAGATCGCCGCCCCCGAGGCGCCGTCGGGCAACGAGCTGATGACGAAGCCGTCGTGCTTTCCCTGCATCCAGTAGAACGACTCGACCGTCCCGCCCATGGATTCGACGAGCTGGCGGACCGCGACGGAGCGGTCGCTTGGCTTGTTGATCATGGCCTTCGCCGACTCGCTCGTGTATGAGAAGAAGGTGATGAACTTCGGCATGGCTGCCTCTCCTGCACTCCGTCACCGCGCCGGACGATTCAGTGCCCGCACCGATGAGTTCGGTGACCATACATCGTCTGATAAGCACGCAACCGCGCCGTTCGAGGAGATCCAAATGACTGCCACCGACACACCGACCGCCGCCCCGGCAGCCGGCGCCTACGCCGATGTCAACGGCATCCGGCTGTACTACGAAACCCACGGCAGCGGGCGTCCGTTGATCCTGCTTCATGGCGGGCTCGGGTCGGGCGAGATGTTCGGCCCGAACCTGCCGGCGCTCGCCGCGAACCACCAGGTCATCGCCGTCGACCTGCAGGGTCACGGCCGGACGGCCGACATCGATCGGCCGCTACGCGTCGACCTGATGGCCGGCGACATCGCCGCGCTGATCGAGCATCTCGGGCTCGACAAGCCCGACGTCGTCGGCTATTCGATGGGCGGCGGCGTCGCGGTCCATACGGCCATCCAACGCCCAGACCTGATCGGGAAGCTCGTGGCTGCGTCCGCGCACATCCGCTTCGATGCCATCTACCCCGAGATGCTCGCGATCCAGGCGCAGATGGGCGCCCATGTCGCCGAGGGGCTCAAGGGCACCCCAATGCACGACCTCTACATGCGCGTCGCGCCACGCAAGGAGGACTTCCCGCGTCTGCTCGACAAGATCGCGGTCGCGCTCAAGACGTCGTTCGATTTCACCGAAGAGGTTCGAGGTCTCAAGGTCCCGACGATGTTCGTGGCCGCCGACGCGGACATGGCCCCACCGCGCCACTACGTCGAGATCTTCGAGCTCCTCGGCGGGGGCCAGCGTGATGCCGGCTGGATGGGCGAGGACCGGCCGGCGGGCGGGCACGCCCTCGCGATCCTCCCCGGCCTGACGCACTACAACCTGGCGATGTCCCCGCTCTTCGGGGCCGTTACCTTGGCATTCCTCGACGCGCCGGAGTCATAGCGTGCTGCGTGTTGGGTCGATCGTCATCCGGGTCGACGATCTTGCCCGCCAGGTGGCGTTCTGGTCGGCCGCGCTCGACTACGTGCCGCGCGAGGAAGACGCCGACGACTTCGCCCTTCTCCGACCAAGAGACGGCGTTGGACCGAACGTTTCACTGGATCGCGTGCGTTCGACGGCACAGGTTCCGCCGCGGATCCACCTCGACCTGTACACGGCCGATCAGGCCGCTGAAGTCCAGCGCCTGCTCGGTTTGGGCGCCACGGAGGTGCACTGGGACAAGCGACCTGCTGATGCCGATTACGTGATCCTCGCGGATCCGGAGGGCAACCGGTTCTGCGTGATCGACACCACCAGGTAGCCGCACCATGGGACCGCCGTCACAACGCGGCGGATCGGGTCAGCATCGTCCTGGTCGGGACAGGTAGGCTCGACCGATGCAAACGAAGGAGCGCACATGAACTTCAACAGCATCCTCATTGGCTCAGCGGATCCCGACCGCCTGGTCGAGTACTACAAGAAGCTGTTCGGGGAACCCGCGATGGCCGATGGCGGGTACACGGGCTGGGCCCTTGGATCGGGTTTCGTGTCGGTTGGGGCGCACAGCGAGGTGGGCGGCAAGAACGCCCACCCCGGCCGGCTGATCTGGAACGTCGAGACCGCCGACGTCAAGGGCGAGTTCGAGCGGATGAAGGCTGCGGGCGCGATCGTGATCGCGGAGCCCTACAGCTTCGAGGGCTACCCCGATTTATGGATCGCGACCTTCGCCGACCCGGACGACAACTACTTCCAACTTATGACCCCGATGGACCCAGACGGGTTCAACGCCGGCTGACGCGCACCAAGGAGCTCCGTCGATGGACCTCGGCAACTTTTCCGTCAGCCTCAACGTGAAGGACATCGAAGCTTCGCGGGCGTTCTACGCCAAGCTTGGCTTTGAGCCGGTGGCTTCGACCGCGACCCGCGCCGCGCCACGGCGCCAAAACGTGGTGCCCGCGAGAACCATTTGGGACTTTTGGGACTTGTCACACCAGTACGATCGGCTATGGTCGGGTTGTGCCGTCGGGGGACGTAGCAGGCGCGATTGGCGCCAGGTGGGGGGACCGCATGGCTCGAAATGTCATCATCGCGATCGGTGCGATCAGCTGGACGTTCCTGATCGGTCGATTGATCGCTTTCTACGCAGCGGGCGAGTGGATGCCCCCGACGATCACGATCCTCGTGGGCGTCGCGTGGATCACGATGCGGGTCGCCCGACCGCGAATGATCCGACGGCAGTCGACCGAAGCTGCCTGACATCGACCCGCGGTCAGTCGCGGTCGAGCTCGCGCGCCAGCCGCTCCTCGCGTGACATCGCGGCCAGGCCGGCCGCGTGTTTCGTGTACTCCACGAGCGTCGCTTCCGGGATGGGATCACCAGGCTTGTACGTGACGTACCGCACCTTCCGAAGGTTGATGTGGGCGCCGCGCAGGATGCCGGCCGGGTCATCCATCCAGATGCCGTGTTCCCAACCCATGTGGGCGTGCTCGGGCTCGGGCCATACGAACGCGAAGTACCTCGTCCGCTTGCCGACGGGGATGTCGTACCCGATAAGGCGCCAGCCCGGCCGCACGCGCTCGATGGCATCGGGTACGGCCCGTTTGACGACGCCACGCAGGCGGTTGACGGCCCGGCGGATCCCGGGCGAATAGCCCTCGAGGAACAGGTCCGGCGGGATGGGATCCATGCGCGAATGATGATCCATTCTGTCGCCGCCCTACTCGACCCGGGTCGACTCCATGATCCAGTTCACTTCCCAGTCTCGCCGCCGTCCGGTGAGAACGACTGCTCCCAGCGGGTGGACGTCGGCGTGATGTTCGACCAGATGAACCGGACGACGATCGGCTTGCCGTTGAGTGTGTCGTCGCACTGGAAGGTGCCGATCCCGTCCTTGAACCCGCCGACCACGGGTGGATCGAGCTGGCCCGGGTGGCGACCATCCAGCCACCAGATCGACCACATGTCCGTCGTCGGATCGAAGCTTCGAAGCGAGATCGCCCGGTAGGTGCCCGGCCGGAAGCTCGAGCACGTTGTCGTCGATGTTCCCGGCGCCGCCGAGGATCGGCCACGCCTCTGATGTCCCCTCGAATTCCTGCCACTCGTCGCTCCCGGCGAGGCGCTCCTTCAACCGCCGGTGATGGACGCGCCACTTCCCCCAATAGAAGTCGAAGTCGTGAACGGCCGAGCCGGGTTCGATCGTTGGCGTGGCGAGGCCGGCGGCGCTGGATGCCATGGTTCTCCTCGGTGGTCAGGCGGGTGGTTCGCCCATTGGAACCGAAGAACTTGCCACGTCGTGTCAGGAATGCCTCCCCGACCAACGACGTACGGCGAGCGCTGAGCGCCCGCCGCACGGTCCGGAACCATCGAAGAGCGGTGAGCGCTTGGCGCCCGCCGCTCCGCCCGTTGCTAGTCGAAGAGGCTGCAGAGCGCCTCGTCGAGCCTGGCTTCGAACGTCGGGTCGTCGAACGTGACGACGTGGGCTGACGCCTTGATGGTGGACCCATCACCAGGGTCGAACACGAGATGACCGTTGTCGTGCAGGACGACACCATGGCCCGGAACTCGAATGAACGTCCCCTGCCCGCTCGTCGCGATCACGTCGGGCCGTTCGTGGATGTTCTGCCGGGCGGGCAACCGCATAGTCCGGCCGGTCGCCGGATCGCACGGCCACGCCCGAGTACCGGATCTTGATCTGGCTGAACCGCCAGGTTCCGTCGTTGGCAATGTGAGCGCTCACATCTCCATGGACCTGCGTCGTGAGGACGACGCCACAGGTGGCCTCGTC
Source organism: uncultured Chloroflexia bacterium (assembly GCA_963809045.1). Classification (GTDB taxonomy): domain Bacteria; phylum Chloroflexota; class Limnocylindria; order Limnocylindrales; family CSP1-4; genus SPCO01. The sequence goes on along the minus strand of CAWEHW010000001.1, from coordinate 743,699 downwards.
GACGATGACGTCGTCGAAAGAGAACCGCTCGGTCGTGTTGGCCGATACGGGCCCTGCGAATGCCAGGGCTGCGAGCAGACCGGTGATGGCTACCAGGTTTCGACGCATGTCCGGGACCTCCAGGCAATCGACCCGGCTCGTCCGGGACGTGCAGGAAGCGTCGATCGCCTGGGATTGCCTGTCTCCCGAGCCTGCACTCGATTGTGCGGTGTCACCTCCAGGTGCTGGCACCGTATCGGCGAACGGGCCGGTCCATGACGATGCGGGCATGGCTCGCCCCTCGGTCCTCATCGTCGACGATCACGCCGCCTTCCGGACGCTCGCCCGGTCGGTCCTGGCGGGATCCGGATTCGACGTCGTCGGAGAGGCTGCCGATGGCGAGAGCGCGCTGGTGGCCGCTGCGCGCGTTGCGCCTGACGTCGTCGTCCTCGATGTCCAGCTTCCCGGGATCAACGGCTTCGAGGTGGCGCGTCGACTCCTGGCCGGACCCCGACCACCGGCCGTGGTCCTCGTTTCGACCGCCGAAGCTGCGGACTACGGTCGACGGATCGGCCGGAGCGGAGCCGTCGGATTCATCACCAAATCACACCTCTCGGGGGATACGCTGCACGCGCTCCTCCGAGGAGAAACGGAGGCACCCAGATGACATCACGAGCATTGCGCACCCTCGGGTCCATGATCTTCGTCGCGGCGTGGGTCGCGGCCTGCTCCGCGACGCCGGCGGCACCCTCCGCCCCAACCAGCGCGGCACCGACGATTGCGTCGCTCCCGGAAGGCTTTCCAATCGGCTCGTGGACGACGACGATTACCGAGGCCGACCTGCGGGCAGGTGGCGTCACGGGAGAAGGCGAGCTCGGCGAGAACGCCGGCGACATCACGCTCGTGATGTCCGACGACGGGACATGGTCGACCACGCAGGTGTCGGAGATCCCCGTCCGCTGGCCCGTCTTCCAGGGCACCTGGACGGCGATCGGTCCCGATGGATTCCGGCAGACGACGACGTTCCCGGGTGACTTTGCCGGCGACGTTGTCGATTTCACGTGGACGGTCGAGGACGGCGCACTCAACCTGAAGGTCGTCAACCCGCCCGACCCCATCCTGCCGATCCTGATGGAGTCGCATCCGTGGCAGCCCGCCGGCTAGGCCCATGACCGGAGCCGTGGCGCTGCAAGCACCGGTCCCGCTGCCGGTTCGGCGCGGGCTCCTGGTACTCGGCGTCGCGTGGGGGCTCGGAGCGGAGTGGACGCGGTTCACCGGCGGCTGGTCGGCCGCATGGATCGCGTTCGACTTCGTTCCCGGCATCGTGTTCCTCATCGCGGCCCAGATCGCCTGGGATCGGCGTCCGGACACCCTGGTCGGGCCGTTGATGACCGCCGTCGCGTTCGCCTGGTATGTCGGGACGTATGGTGCGTCGACCGACGAACGGCTTGGCGTGTTCGCGCACGCGTTCCAGGGCTACTTCCTGGCCCTCCTGGCATGGCTGGTGCTCGCGTATCCAACCGGCCGCCTGCCGCATCGAGCTGCCCGCGCCGTCGTGGGCGCCTGGTTCGTCATGCTGGCCGCGCGGAGCGTCTTCCGGCTGGCCATCAGCCGGCGGAGCACGGACTACGACCTGACCCAGGCCTCGGAGGTCGACCGCTATGTCCGGGACATCACGCTTCGGGACAACGGCGATGCGGTTTTCGCGGTACTGATGGCCGGTCTGGCGGTCGTCGTCCTAGTCCTCATTGTCCGCCGGCTGATGACCGAAAACGGCATCGCACGGCGGGTGGCGGCGCCAATCCTTGCCGGCGGCCTTGCGCTGGCGATTGGCGTGGTCATCCAGGTCGGCGCCAGGGCCACGACCAACTCCTTCGCGGACCGGGCATTCGTGTGGGACCTCGCGCAGGGCTTGAACATCATGGCCATTACGGTCGTCTCGCTCGGCTTCGCGTATGGCGTGGCGCGATCGAGGCTGGCGCGCGGCACGGTCGCGGACCTCGTCGTCGAGCTGGGCGAAGGACCCGACCGTCCGCTGTTGCGGGACGTGCTCGCTCGGGCGTTGCACGATCCATCGCTCGAGGTTGCCTACTCGGTGCCGGGAACTGGAACGGTTCGTCGACGCATCGGGCCGGGACGTCGAGTTGCCGGCGCAGGGGGATTCTCGCAGGGCGATGACCCGACTCGAAGGCGGCGGCAGCGACCGTCGCCGTGCTCATCCACGACCCCGCAGTCGCGGATCAACCCGAGCTTGTCCGTTCCGTGGCCGCGGCCACCCGCCTCGCCATCGAGAACGAGCGGCTGACGGCCGAAGTCCGCACGCAGCTCGAGGAGGTCCGGGCCTCGCGAGCCCGGATCGTGGTCGCGGGCGACGCCGAGCGACGCCGTGTCGAACGGGACCTCCACGATGGCGCGCAGCAGCGCCTCGTCACGCTCGCGCTCGCACTCCAGGTGGCGCGCGGGCAGGTCGGTGCGTCGAATGAACCGCTCGCTGGGTCCCTCGACCGAGCCGGTCGCGAGCTCGAGCTGGCCCTGGCCGAACTTCGCGAGCTCGCCCGCGGGCTCCACCCGACGGTGTTGACGGAGGAGGGCCTGGCTGTTGCCGTCGAGGCGCTCGCCGATCGAACGCCGGTGCCGGTGACCGTTCGCGTGCCGGCCGATCGGTTCCGTCCGGAGGTCGAGGCCGCGGCGTACTACGTGGTCGCAGAAGCGCTGACCAACGTCGTCAAGTACGCGCGAGCGAGCGCCGTCACGCTCGAGATCGACCAACGAGACGGCGTCCTCGCCGTGCAGGTTGCCGACGACGGGGTCGGTGGCGCCAATCCCGCGGCCGGTTCCGGTCTTCGCGGCCTCGCAGATCGCGTGGCAGCCATCGGCGGCACGCTCGTGGTCTCGAGCACGCCCGGCGCCGGCACGGTCGTTCGCGCAGAGATCCCGTGCGCGTAATCCTCGCCGACGACGCGGTGCTGTTCCGCGAGGCGCTGGCCAGCGCGCTCGTCGCCGCGGGCATCGAGGTGGTCGGCCAGGCCGGCGATGCGACCGGGTTGCTGACGCTGGTCGCCAGCACGCAACCGGATGCCGCCGTGGTCGATGTCCGGATGCCGCCGACGCGCACGACGGAGGGTCTCGACGCCGCTGCCAGCATCCGCGAATCGCATCCTTCGGTCGGGATCCTGATCCTGTCGCAGAACGTCGAGACCCGCCATGTCTTGCGCCTGCTTCGCGACACACCGCAGGGCGTCGGCTACCTGCTCAAGGATCGGGTCGGCAATCTGGCCGAGTTCGTCGAGGCCCTGCAGCGGGTCGGCGCGGGTGGGTCAGTCGTCGATCCCGAAGTCGTTTCGACCCTGCTCGGGCGAGGTCGGGCTCCCGGACCGCTCGACGAGCTGACACCGCGCGAGCGCCAGGTCCTCGAGCTGATGGCCGAAGGACGCTCGAATGCCGCGATCGCCGATCGACTCGTGCTCACGGAGAAGACCGTCGAAGGCAACGTCCGGATCATCCTGAGCAAGCTCGGTCTCGAACCTGCCGCCGAGGATCATCGTCGCGTCCTTGCGGTCCTGACCTACCTGCGGAGCGGCTAGGTCGGTTCGGAACGTACGCCCGGCTACCTTGCCCGAATGTGCCGCATGCGGCTCGTGAGAACCGCCGCCACGAACCCACCGACCATGCCCAGGGCGAGATCGAGGAGCGTGTCGGCGTATGCCGTGGCGGCCTCCGGCGAGTCCGGGATGAACGTCACGAACTCGGCGAGCTCCCACACGACCGCGGTCGTGACCGCGTACCCGAACGCGAGCGCGATCCTGATCGACATCGACCAATCGCCGTAGCGGAGGAGCAGGCCGACCGCCGCGGTATGCAGACCCCAGTTGACGAGGTGGTTCGCGTCGTCCCACCACTCGATGGTGTCGTAGAGGTTCAGCGCGTTGCCGATGACGTCGAGCAGGAATGGCAGCCCGAACAGGATGTCGGCGGCGAACGGAAACTTCACCGTCCGGCCGCTGGCAAACACCCACCAACCCAGTGGGATCAGCAGCAGCATCGCCGGATAGATGACCGCCCGCGCGGTGAACGCCTTGCCCTGGAACTGTGGCAGGTCAGGGTTCAGGAGAGCCCACAGCAGGAGGCCGACGGTCGCCAGCTTGACTCCGAGATCCGCCACGAGGAGCGCGCGACTGGATCGGTTCGGAGGGCTGGTCACGCCGCGACTCTAGCGCGCGCCATCGCGCTGCGGGAACCGCGGGCGCCGGGCTATCGTCCCTGCGCCATGAACCGACTCATCTTGCTGATCGCCGCGGTTGCCCTCGCCGCCTGTTCGTCTGCAGGGGGCGCGAGTGGATCGCCGGCGACGCTCGACGGCCACACGTACCTGTCGACCGCGATCGCGGGCGCCGAGCTCGTGCCCGGCACGCAGGTCCGCCTGGCCTTCATCGATGGCAACCTCAGCGCCAACGCCGGCTGCAACACCATCGGCGGTGGCTACGCCATCGAAGGCGATCGCCTTCTCACGGCGCAGTTGTCGACCACCGACATGGGCTGCGACGAGCAACGCGCTCGACAGGATGCGTGGCTCGCGGGGTTCCTGGGCGCCGGAGCGACCGCCACCCTCGCCGACACGACGCTGACCCTGACGGACGGAACGATCACCTTGACGCTCCTCGACGAGGAGGTCGCCACGCCCGACCTGCCGCTCGAAGGCACGCTCTGGATCCTCGATGGGCTCTCGGCCGGGGACACCGTCTCGAGCATCCCGATGGGCGTGAACGCCTCCATCCGGATCGACGCCGGACGAGTCGAGCTCCAGGCCGGCTGCAACCAGGGTGGCGGCACCGTCGAGGTCACGCCGGATTCGCTGACCTTCGGCCCGATGATGCTCACCAAGATGGCCTGCGAGGCCGATCCGATGACGGTCGAGAACGCGATGACCACGGTGCTGTCGGGTCCGGTTGCGTACTCGATCGATGCCGGGAGGCTCACCATCAACGCGGGGCAGGCCGGCCTCATGTTCCGCGCGGCGCCATAACCGGCCTTCTGCGGCGTCTCCCGTCGCCGGCTCCCCCGCGCGGGCATCATTGGGGCCCAAACCCGCGTCGGTGGAGGCCCATGAGACGGTTGGTCGTCGTGGAGTTCATGACGCTCGACGGCGTCATGGAGGCTCCGGGCTCCGAGGAGCATCGGACCGGCCGGAATGCCTGGGCGCTGCGCCACAGCGACGAGGACTTCCAGCGCTACAACTTCGACCAGATGCTGACGGCCGGCGCCATCCTGCTGGGCCGAACCACCTACCAGATCTGGGCGGCTTTCTGGCCAACGAGGCAGAGCGACGACGGGTTCGCGGACCAGGTGAACGGTCTGCCGAAGTACGTCGTCTCGGACTCGATGGTCGGGCCCACGTGGGCGAATACGACGGTCATCCGTGGCGCCGATCTTGCGAAGACGGTCACCGAGCTGAAGGGCCAGCCCGGTGCGGACATCGTGGTGTTCGGCAGTGCGGACCTCGTCGCAAGCCTGATGAGCCTCGGTCTGGTGGACCAGTACCGGCTCATGCTGTTCCCGGTCGTCCTCGGGAGCGGCAAGCACCTCTTCCGCGACAACATCGAGACGGCGCCGATGCGCCTTGTCGGATCGCGGACGTTCGCCTCCGGTGTCGTCCTCTTGACCTACGAACCGATGGCGGAGCTCCCACCATATCCCGAGTCATTCGTGTGGACGGAGGAGCAGGTCCGATCGTTCCAGGCGACACAGGACGCCAACCGAATCCTCGCGACGGTCCTGTTCACCGACATCGTCAACTCCACGCGGCGGGCGGCCGAACTCGGCGATCGGCAGTGGCGGCGCTTGCTCGATCTCCACGACGCCGTGGCCAAATCCGAGATTGGCCGATGGCATGGCAGGCTCGTCAAGACGACGGGCGACGGGATCCTCGCGACGTTCGATGCACCGACACGGGCACTTGCGGTGTGCGTTCGCGCTCCGCGCGGCACTCGCACGCGAAGGCATCGACACGCGAACGGCCATCCACACCGGGGAGGTCGAGGTGCGGGACGACGACATCGGCGGGATCGGCGTCCACATCGCGTCCCGGGCGCTCACCGAGGCGGGCGCGCGCGAGATCATCGTGACCCAGACCGTCCGCGACCTCGCCACGGGCACGGACCTCGCCTTCGCGCCGCACGGCGCGGTCGGCCTGCGTGACGTGCCCGGCGAGTGGCACCTGTTCACGGCGTCGCTGACGTAGGCCGCGGGCGCCTCCCGCCCGCTAGATGTAGACCGCGGCCTCGGCCGGTAGGCCGCGCAGGGATCCGATGCGCGACAACGAGTAAGGCAGGCTGCCGATGAACAGCCCGACCGCCGAAACCAGGATGGTGTTCTGGAGTCCGATCGTCGTCCCCAGTACTCCGCCGATCAACGTCCCGGCGGGCAACGCGCCCATGATCAGGAGCCGGGATGCTGCCGTGACCCGCGCTCGCAAGTGGTCGGGCGTGACCGCTTGCCGCACGCTCACCTGGTTGATGTTGTGAAGGGCGATGCCGAACCCATTCAGGAACACCATCAGCGTGAACACGGGCAGTGCGAGCGCGGTTGGGGCCAGGCCCAGGAGGAGCATGCCCGGCCAGAAGATGCCGACGGCAATCCGCATCGCACGTCCGGTACCAAGCCGTGCAGTCATCGGTGAGGCCGCCAGGGCTCCGACGACGAAACCGATGTTTCCGAGGGCGAAACCGAGACCAACGGCGTCGGGGCCGACATGCGCTTCACGCAGAAGGAACAGGAACACGACGGCCATCGCGATCGACCTGGACAGGTTGTTGGTCATCGCCGTGGCGGTGATCGCCCGGAGGTGCGGCTCACGAAAGGCAAGGCGGACCCCGGCCAGGAGTTCGTCACGGAGCTCTACCCGAGTTCGGATCGGTGGCACCGACCCAGCGCGCAGCGGTTCCCTCCCGGGCGACAAGGCGATGAGCGACGCCGACGCCACGAAACTCGCCGCATCGAGGGCCAGGGCCATTGGCGCGGCAAGGAAACGGAGAAGGATCGCGGCGGTACTCGGGCCGAGGACCAGCGCTCCCGACCGGCTCAACTGGAGCCTCGAGTTGGCGACCACCAGCTGACCACGCCCGACCAGCATCGGCAGGTATGAGGCGACCGCCACGTCGAAGAATGTCCCGAGGGCCGCATTCACGGCGACCACCACAAACAGGTGCGGCATCGTCAGGACGCCGAGGATCCAGGCCAGCGGCACGGTCGCGAGAACGACGCCGCGGCACAGGTCGGCGCCGATCATGACCCGGCGGCGAGACGGTGCCCGATCGACCCAGGCCCCCGCAGGCAATCCGAAGATGACGATCGGCAGAAGCTGGGCCGCGCCGAGCGCGCCGATCTCGAGCGCCCCTGCATTCAGCGCCAGGATGGCCGTCAATGGGATGGCGACGAGGCTGACCGCGTCGCCCACGTTGCTGATCGTGTCCGCCGCCCAGAGCTGGAGGAAGTCTCGGTTGCGGTGCATGCCATGGTCTCCGGTCTGAGCAGTTGCGATGTAACCGCGGTTACACTATCATGCCCGCAATGCGCCGCTGGGTCCTCCTCGCTTACCGACTACCGCGCGAACCGTCTCGACCGCGGATCGCCCTCTGGCGGGGCCTCCGCCGCCTTGGTGCTGCGCAGGTCGGCGATGGGTTCGTGACGCTGCCACTGACGGCTGAGACACACGAACAGATCGAGTGGCTGGCCAGCGATATCGAAGACGCCCGAGGCGAAGCCAGCGTCTGGCTCGGCGAGGCGGCTACCAAGGTCCAGGAGGAGCGCTGGATCGAGCGATTCCGACGAGCCTCGACGGACGAGTACGACACCCTCGCGGATCGCGCCGCGCGGGTTGCCGACGAGGACGAGCCATCCCGGCGGCGGCGCCTTCGCCAGCTGCGCGCCGAGCTCCGGCGGGTTCGCTCGCGAGACTATTTCGGCGTTGCCGCCGGGGCATCGGCTACCGCGGCTATCGAACGACTGGTCCTGACTGGAGAGGAGATCACGACATGAGGTGGGCAACCCGCGTCGGTTGCAAGGTCGATCGAGCGGCCTGCGCGTGGCTGATCCGGCGATATATCGACCCCGAGGCCGAGTTCGTGTTCGTCCGAGATCCGTCGGAGGTGCCGGCCGACGCGACCCCGTTCGAGATCCCGGGTGCGGATCTGTCGCACCACGATGGCGAGTGCACCTTCGAGGTGATGATCCGACGCTACCAGCTTGCGGACCCGGATCTCGCGGGGATTGCCCGCATCGTGCATGAGGCCGACATCGGCGACGAACGCTACGACGCCCCGGAGGCCGCGGGCCTCGCAGCGATCATCCTCGGCCTGGCTTCGGTCGGTGACGACGAACACACCCTCGCCGCTTCAGCGCCGATCTTCGATGGTCTGCTTCGACTTCGAGCCGCGGTGGTCTGATCAGCCTTTCGGCTTCGACCTCCAGACGGGATCGTCGCCGGCAAGCCACTCGGTGTCGAACCGGCCGGCACCGTGGATCGCCACGAGACGCAGCTCTCCAGCTCCCGTGTTCGTGAAGCCATGGGCTTCTCCAGACGGGCTGACCACGACGTGTCCGCCTTCAACGATGGCCGTCTCGTCGCCGATCCGGAACGTCGCCTGGCCGGACTCGACAATGAACACCTCGGGGTAGGGGTGGCGGTGCAGCTTGGGTCCAATCCCGGGCTTCGAGTGCACCAGGATCACGCAGAACGGGACGTCACCGTGTTCGGCGCCGACGAATTCATGTGAATGCTCGGTCGGCTCGAGCTCCTCGAAAGGGATGATCGAACCCCGGGATTCCTGGTTGGTCAACGCGCGCTCCTTCGAACTGCCCACCCATTCGGCCTATAGACACGCCTCCGCGGGTGGGGTGCTATCTGCGAGCCCAGCAGTCGCACTCGACCCTTGGATCTGTGACGACCGAACTCCCGCTATCCGCCCCCGCCGACGTGACATCCGACCTCCCATTGGATCGGCGACGCCCGAGCACGGGTCGCCCCCCGGACGGGCTGATCGCTCGTTCGACGGATCGGATCAGTCGAGTCCTGCCCCGCGGCCGGCTGCTGCCAGACGAGATCTGGCTCCAACGCCACCGGGTCATCACGATCCTTGCCCTGCTCCATGCGCCGGCCGTCGTCGCGTTTGGCGCCTGGCAAGGGTACGACCTGGGTCACGTGATCGGTGAGGCCAGCCCGGTCGCGATCTTTGCGGTCGCAGCGACGCAGCAACGACTCGGGCGATTGCTTCGCTCCATCGCGGCCAGCCTGAGCCTCCTCACGGCGTCGGCCGTCCTTGTGCACCTGTCCCACGGCACGATCGAGATGCATTTCCACTTCTTCGTGGTCGTGCCGCTGCTTGCGCTGTACCAGGACTGGATCCCGTTCATCCTGTCAATTGGGTACGTGGTGCTGCACCACCTGATCGTCGGACTGCTCGATCCCGCATCGGTATTCAACCACCCGGCCGGCCAGGAGCAGCCGATCGTGTGGGCGCTCATCCATGGCTCCTACCTCACGGCGCTGAGCGTCATCAGTCTGGTGGGCTGGTCCATGTCGCAGCGAGCGTTCAGCGATCCGCTGACCCAGCTGGCGGACCGATCCCTGTTCAAGAGCCGCCTGGAGCACGCGAGCGAAGCGGCGACGCATGGCGGGCCGACGCCGGCCGTCTTGTTCATCGACATCGACGACTTCAAGACGGTGAACGATAGTCTTGGGCACTCTGCCGGAGATCACCTCCTGACCGAGGTCGGGCGGCGCATTCGCCGGGCTCTCCGTGGCGACGACACGGCCGCGCGGATGGGTGGCGACGAATTCGCGATCCTCGTCGAAAGCGCCACCATCGAGGAAGCGACACGCCTGGCCGATCGCGTGCTGCGCTTGTTGCGCGACCCATTTGCGATCGGCGATCACACGCTGCCGATCCGGATCAGCATCGGGATCGCGGTTGCCCACCCGGGCTCCGAAGAGGACGACGATCTGCTTCGCGATGCCGACACCGCGATGTACGTCGCGAAAGCCGCTGGCAAGGATCGCTATGCCGTCTTCGAGCCGAGGATGCACGAGGCCGCGTTCAATCGCCTCCGTCTCAAGACCGACCTCGAGGGCGCGGTGGAACGCGACGAGCTCACGATCGACTACCAGCCCGTGCTCGATCTCAAGACCGGTGCCGTCAGCGGCGTGGAGGCCCTCCTTCGATGGCGGCACCCCGAGCGTGGGATGGTGCCGCCCCTCGAGTTCATCCCGCTCGCCGAGGAAACCGACCTCATCGTCGGGATCGGGCGCCGTGTTCTGGACCGCGCCTGCCGCCAGGCCGCGCAATGGCGAACACTGGTCCCGGATCTGACCGTCTACGTGAACATTTCCGTGCGGCAGCTCCAGGATCCGCAACTCGTCGCAGACGTCACGGCCGTGCTCAGTCGCTCAGGCCTGACGCCCGACCGCCTGGTACTCGAGATCACCGAGAGCGGCCTGATGGAGGACGTCGAGCGCACCGTCCTTGCGTTGGACGCGGTGCGAACCCTCGGTGTTCGAATCGCCATCGACGACTTCGGGACGGGTCACTCGTCACTGAGCTACCTGCGCCAGCTCCCGGTCGACATCCTCAAGATCGACCGGTCCTTCATCAGCGAGCTCGTGGAATCCTCGGACGGGGAAACGATCGCGGGCGTGATCGTCGGCCTTGGCCGCACCCTGCGGCTGCACGTAATCGCTGAGGGAGTCGAAGAGGAGCACCAGCTCGCGGCGCTGCGTGCCGCCGGTTGCGATGCTGCGCAGGGTTACCTGCTGGGCGGGCCCATGGGACCGGACCGAGTCACGGCCCTGCTGGCGGGCCACGAGGCGCCAACCGGTTCCGGAGCGCCGATCGCCTGAGATCAGGCCGCGGCGGCCACCGGCACGATCATGAGGTACCCGGTCGGCACGCCCAGGTTGACCCGGCTCCGGCTCACGTCGCGCACCACGAACTGCTTGCCCAGCGTTGCGGGCGAGACGAGGCTGTTTGGCCTGGGGCTCGGTCCCCAGACGGAGCTGCCGTTCGGATAGAGCGGGTCCTGCACGCGGATCCCGGTCACGTCGAAGTCTTCGGACTTCCCTGGGTCCGCGGTCGATTCGAAGCCACTCATGACCCAGGCGTGACGACCGCGCCACATGACCAGGCCAACCGGTCGTTCCGTGGCCCGGATCGCCTTCGCCGCCACGTCGAGCGCCTCGTCGAGGGTCGGGATCGAGACCAGGACATAGGGCCCGATGCCGACGTCATTCAACACGGCCGTCCAACCGGTCGGATTGGCGCCGCCGAACGGGCTGAAGCTGCGGTCACGAGCCATCTCCCAGAGCTCCTGCTGGTCCGCCTTGCTCGTGTGCGATTTGTCGGTCGACATGTTGAGTGCCATCTGCAGGCTCGCCCCGACACACCACTCGAACGTGTACTGGGCCACGAAATCGCCCTTGCGGTACAGGTTCAAGGCGAACGGATCTGCGGCGGCGGGTGCGGCGGGCCGCGGGGTGGGTGTTGGGTCCGGTTGTGGGGTCGGCGTGGGGTCCGGATCGGGCGCCGGCGTCGGGGACGCGGTCGGGTTCGCGGTGGCGTTGGCCTCGGGCGCCTCCGTGGCCTCTCCGCCGGTCACCGCGTCGCCGGTCGCGGCCGGAGTTGGATTGAGGGTCGGATCCACGACGGCCACCGAAGGTGCCGTGGGGCCGGCCGCGGAAGGCTCCCGGGAGGCGGTAGCCCCTGGGTCGGCCGCAGGAGCACACGCGATCGCGAGGACGGCGACGGCCAGGAGTGACGCGAGCGGCCGGCGGAGACGGAACGCGTGGACAGGCATCACGGTCCCGCAGTATGCCCCGAATCGATGAATCGACCCGCCTGCGACGGAGGCTAGGTGCCGCTGAGCAGGACCAGGACGAGCGGGATCGCCGCCGGCAGGGCCTGGATCAGGAGGATCCGCCTGGACACCGTTGCGGCGCCGAACAGCTTGGGCGCATCCCTGCGACGATATGCGCTGAGAATTCGAATGCATGAAGCGTCCGGAGGTCGCCAACGATGAAGATCGGGGCAATCGTTCCCCAAGGGTGGATCGGCGATTACGACGGCTGGGATCCGCTCGAGGCGTGGCGCCGAACGGCGGCCGTGGCGACCCAGGCTGATCGGCTTGGATTCGAGTCGATCTGGCTGTTCGACCACTTCCACACCACTCCCAAACCATCGGACGAGATCACGTTCGAATCGTTCACGTCGCTCTCGGCGCTTGCCGCTTTGACGAGCCGCGTCCGCCTTGGCCACATCGTCATCTGCACCGCGTTCCGCAATCCGGCACTCACGGCCAAGATGATCTCGACGATGGACTCGATCAGTGCCGGTCGGATGGACCTCGGGATCGGCGCCGGCTGGAAGCGGGACGAGTGGCTCGCATACGGGTACGGGTTCCCCGAGACCAAGGAGCGACTGGCCAGGCTTGGCGATGACCTGCGCGTGATCACGGCGATGCTCGCAGGCGACAAGCACGAGCACGCAACGTCCGAGGGCGAGTACTCGCACGTCCGCGACGCCCGGAACGTCCCGAAGCCCATCCAGAAGCCCCGCGTCCCGATCATGGTCGGCGGCAACGGGCCGAACGTCACGTGGCGGCTTGCCGCGAAGCACGCCGACGAGCTCAACGTCGACGGCATGTCGCCGTCCGATGTCGCCGAAGCACTGCCGGTGATCCGGAGCCGGTGCGAGGAAATCGGTCGAGACCCTGCGACGCTCGCGATCTCGGTGCACATCTGGGCCGAAACGTTCGTCAAGGCCGGGGCCCAGCGCGTCGACCTGCTGGGTGCCTACCGTGAGCTCGGCATCGATCGGGTGATGGGCATCGACCGGAACTCGACGAAAACCGACGAAGCCCTCGAGGCGGTCGCCGCCGACGCGCGTGCCGCGGGCGTGGAGATGGCGCCCGCGACGTGATCTACATGGTCGTCGAGCCCTACCGGAACGGCGACCGCGCCACCCGCGTGCACTTGCCGCCTGGCGACCGTCAGCCTCCGGGGGACTTGCGCAGCGCTTCGAGGACTCGATCGAGCATCGTCCGGCGCAGGCTCGCCGTCGCGAGCTCGCCGGTCATCGAGTCGCGCGTCACGTCGTCGCCATAGCCGGCGACCAGCCGCGTCTCACGCCGGCGCACCTCGGTCAGCTCGCTTGCCTGCGCGCGGAGCAGGGCCTGTTCGAGGGCCCTTCGCTCATCCGTTGACTCGCAGCGGATGACGAGCCGGAGCTCGTTTGCTTCGGTTCTCATGGCGTTGGACCTCCCGGTGGGACCAGGTCGACGACGACCGACCCGGTCACGTTGGCCACGATGGATGGCCCAAGGCTGGTCTGCCACGCGTTGATCGATGCAGGATCGACGTGGCCGTGCAGCCAGAGTGGCGGCCGCAGGTGCTCGAGCAACCAGCGATAGGCCGCATAGCCGAGGTGATAGCGATTGGCCGCGTGGTCGCCGACGCCGCGCGGTGGCGCGTGGCTCAGCACGAGCACCGGGGAAGTACGGCCGAGCACCCGCCGGACGAGCACAGTCCGCCAGGCCCGGATCACGTCACCCCATGCCGTCCATTCGTCGCGTGCCGCCCGATCGGGTCGGAGCCCGGGCCACTCGAACGCGGCGACGGTGACGCCACCGAGCTGGACCAGCCGGCCGCTCCGGAGGTGGGTCGGTGCCTTTCCGACGGTGTCCGCCCAGTGGCCACCTCGATCGTGGTTGCCGCGGACGTACGCCACGGGGACCTGGAATGCGTCGCCGAGGAACCCGAGGTAGGCCGGCTCGAGATCGCCGCACCCCACGATGGCGTCAAGACGGCCGATCTGATCGCGGTTGATCGCGTGTTCCAGGACCGGGTCCACCCTGTCGGACACGGCCAGGAGCCGGATCGGATCGCCGTTCCGGCCATCGAAGGCCCGCTGGTCGGGCCAGACGACGGTCAGGCGGCGAGTCATTCGTCGTCTTCGAGGGTCGAGGGCACGACCGGATCGTTGATGGACAGCGCATTGCTCGGCCGATGGCCGCTCCCGGCGGTCCGCACCGATCGCGAATCGGCGGCCGAGTCCGCGAGCGACATGATCGGCTCGGTGCGGCTTCCACCGGTCGGGACGAGCTCGACGATCGTGGCATCGATCCCGACCTGTCCGGCGTACAGGGCCAGGGCGACGCGGTTGTGGCCGTCGAGGACCCAGTAGCAGCCGTCGTACTTGACCACGTCGATCGGCGGCAGGATGGCCAGCCGGTCCTGCGCCTTCCGGAGCCGCTGCCACCGGCCCGACCAGTTCCGACCCCGGAACGGCTTCAGCGGCAGAAAGTCCCCTCCCCGCTGGTCGCCACCACCAACGGCGGTCCCGCAGACCTCGTCCACGTCGATCGTGCGCGTGCCGACCTGGACCGGTCGGGCGAGTCGAGCCTCCGGATGGGCGTCGTGCAGGAAGACCAGCCGGGTGGCCCCCATCCGGCGTACGCGGCGGACCCTCGCTCCCGGGCGCTCGCTCCATGACCGTTCCACGTCGTCGATCGCCTGGCTGACCCGGCCGACGGTCGACTCCGCGGCCGACACCACCCCTCCACGGATGGCGTCGAGCGCTTCAAGTGCCCGGCGCGCAGGTTCCGCGCGGGGGTGGGGCGCCGCGGTCGGCGGGTTCGACGTCGCGTCCGAGCCGTCGTTGGGCCTCTTGTCGTCAGTCATGCGCCCACCGAGTGTGATCGATCCCGTCAGCCAGCACCGTTGGTGACGAGGACCAGCTTGTCCACGGCCGACTCGGCGCCCCAGATCTCGCCGGGGCGTCCGAGGAGCTGGCGAACCGCGGCGTCCGCGCTGGGCAGGGAGATCGAATCGAACCTCTCCGTCACGGGATCGAAGCGGACGATCGCGTTGCCGCCGAAATCCGTCAGCCACACGACGTCCTGGTCGTCGACGTACACGGCGTAGGCCATCGGGTTGTCGCCCGGAAGACGCAGCTCGAGCCATTCCCCAGCGGCCGGGTCATGCACGGCGACCTGCCCGGCCTCCCACTCGCTGACCCAGATCCGGCCCGTCGAGTCCGACCAGACGCGTCGCGACCCCTGGTTCGCGGTCGGGGGCTCCACGACGTCTGCCGCGCCGTCCGTTGGATCGATCCGTGCGATGTGACTGCCCGCCAGCGATGCGTACCAGACCTCACCGTCCGGGGTCGCCGTGATGCCATAGGGTCCGCGGCCTTCGGGTGCGTCCCAGACGTCCATGGCTCCGGTCGCGGGGTCCAGGCGGCCGTAGATCCCGGTCTGGCCCGTGAACCAGAGGATCCCGTCGGGATCGAAGACGGCCGTGTTCAGGTTGGCGTTCCCGCGGCTGCCGGGAAGTGGAAAGGCCAGGACCTCGTCGGTCTCGGGATCGACGCGAACGATGGCGTTGAGACCTCCATCCGTGATCCAGGCGGCGCCGTCCGGCCCCGTGATCACGCCGTGTGGCGCGGACCCGGCGCCGAGCGGGATCTCGCGGACCGCACCCGTTGCCGGATCGAGGTGACCGAGCGTTCCGTTTCGCTGGCCCGTGTACCAGACCCCCCCATCGGGCGCCGGCGACACGTCGTGTGGGTGGGACCCGCCTGGAACGTCGAACTCCTGGATCTGGAGGTCGACGACGACCGGCCCGCCGACCGCCGCGGACGCCGAAGCTGCAGGAGGTGTCCTCGAAGCCGTGGGTGCCGGAGATGTCGTCGTGGGTTCGGGCGCCGAGGGTGTTGCTGTCGCCGGCTTGGACGATCGGTCGGCGTCGGTCGCGCCGCACCCGACCGTCAGCGAGACGGTCAGCGTCAGAACAGACAGCACGCGGGCCCTTGGCACGGCCCGAGTGTCGCCCATCGGGCCGGATTCGTCAGGTGGGGAGCGCGAATCGGACTCGACTGCACCCAACAGGACCGCACGACAAGTACCGTCCCGAGGCGGACCAACGAGGGGGCGATCCCTGGCTCCACGAGGCGGACGATGACAAGCGATGCAAGGCACAAGACGCATCCGACACGTGGCCACCGCACGCAGGCTCGATCGCCCCGCCGGCCCATTCGGCTCGCTTCACGCCCTGCTGGAGCGAATCCGTGGCTCCGAATACTTCACGGTCGGGGCCAGCCGCCGCTTCCGTGCGGTCCAGCGACAGCGAACGCGGACTGCGAGCCGGGTCGGGTTCCTGATCATCGCGGCGGCGGCAGCGTTCGACGGCATCGTGGTATTCGATCCGCATCTCAAGGAAAGCCTGGCCCTGCTCGTCCTCAACAGTGGCGTCGCCGTCCTGGCGCTCGCCGGTTGGAAGGCACTGCCCGGGCCGCTTCGCCGCCACCCGGAGCCGGCGGCCTTCGTGGTCACGCTGGCGATGACGGGCGCTACCGCGACCACCGGTATCGTGCTGCCCGGTCTCGCCGTCGAGAGCGTCGGCTACCTCCTCGTCTTCCCGGGCCTGATCGCACTGATCCTGCCGTGGCAGACCCGGACCCACGTTCGCTGGCTGATCGTCTATGCGGCCATCGCGCTCGGGTTCATCGCGTTCGACACGGGTGTTGGGTTGTCGACCGACGAGCGTGGTGACCTGATCGTGGTCGCGCTCATCGCGCTGTTCGCCAGCCTCGCCGGCCACGTCCTGCTCCAGCGCGCGCAAATCCGCAACTTCAGCCAGCTCCAGAACATCCAGTCGCTGCGACGCAAGGCCGACGCGGACATGCACGAGCTGGCCCGGGTCCACCAGGCGCTCGAGACGACCGCTCGCACGGATCCATTGACCGGTGCGGCGAACCGCATCCGGCTCGGCGAGGACCTCCTGGCGATGCGATCCCGGATCAATCGACAGGACACGACCCATGGACTCATCGCCATCGATCTCGATCGGTTCAAGCTCATCAACGACGGTTTCGGGCACATCGCCGGCGACGACGTTCTCCGCCAAACGGTCGCGGCCATTCGCGCGACACTCCGAGCCGACGAGGGCATTTACCGATTCGGTGGCGAGGAGTTCCTCGTCCTCGTCCAGACGCTGGACGAAGCGGCGCTCGTCCGCATCGCCGAACGGCTTCGGCAGACGGTCGCCGACCTTTGCATCAAGCACCCCGAGAACGTCCCCCACGGAATCGCGACGATCAGCCTTGGCGCCGTGCTGCTCACGGGCGCGGACCTGGGACAGACCGATGACGAATGGTTTGCCCGCGCCGACGCGGCCCTGTATGCCGCCAAGGAAGGCGGTCGGAACCGGGCCGTCCTCGCGGTATAGCCAGCGGCGGCCGATCGGGTCAGATCCCGCCGAAGTCGCCGCCGCCGAAGTCCCCGCCGCCAAAGTCGCCGCCGCCAAAGTCGCCGCCGAAGTCCCCGCCGTCGCCACCAGGATCTCCGCTCGAATCGGCGGCGCTCGTGTCGCCTTCGGACCAGCCCGCGTCCTGCGCGGTCGCGTCGCCGTCGGCGGTCGAGGAGCCGTCCGAGGCTCCCGGATCACTGTCAAAGAACGACTGGGCGATGGCGGTCCCGATGAAGCTCGCCGCGAGGGTCGTCAGGAACCAGCTTCCGAGCCCAAAGCCCGCCGCGCCTCCGCCCCACGCCCGTTCGATCGTGCCTGGCTGGCGGATTTCCGCGCGTGTCGCCGTCCGCGCCAAGGAGGCCGGATCGTCGCCGCGGATCTCGTTCGGCGGCACGTGCTCGGCAAGCGCCTGCAGGGCCTGGCGTCGCTGCTCCGGCGTGAGCTGCGCGAAGGCCTCCTCGTGGGCGCGTTCGATCTCCTCGGGGGGCGCGGTCGACAGCATGTAGCGATACCGCGCGAGCGCTTGCTCGTCGGTCGGGGGGTTGGTGGTTGTCTCGTTGTCGCGGTTTCGGCCAAAGATGCGCATTTCCCGTTCCTTTCGCCGCCCGGGCCAGGTCGGTTCGTCCATTCTGGACCGCTCGTCGAAAACGGTGTCGGACTACATGCTGTGCCTCCCGGCGCCGCGATCCGAGGCCGCCCAGGCCCTGAGAGCCGAATGCTTGCGGCTCACGCAAATCAACGTAATGGCGTTGCATGGGATGCAAGCAACGGCATCGTCGAGCGGAGGCTGGCCGCATTGGCGCCCTGTTCTTGCGTTGGGCGCGATTTGATCCGCCGTTTCGCCCATCGTGCGGTTCAGCCTTGCGGCTGACGCAAGGCAAGGACGCGCCTGACATCATCGCCGCGGGTCGACGACGGTGGTTGCATGTCGCGCAAACCGACCGGGCAATCTTGCGGGCAACGCAAGGAATCGACCGCCGGCCAGGACCAGATCGCTCCGCGCTACGTGGCGGTCCTGCGCCCTCCCCGTGGTGAGGTCGTGAGCCGCTTCCGGAGAGCCGGCTGACCGACGGCCGATGCGTCCACAGCCTTCGCGTCCAGGAACCGTGCGAACCGAGTCATTCCACGGGCGAACGCCTCACCAAACGCTGCATCCCGGGCCACGCCCTCATCCTCCAGCCACAGCCCGAGGATGACGAGCGTCCGGCTCGACCGGTCGAGCTTGCTGTCAAAGCGCGCGACGAGCCGATCGCCCCACAGGACCGGCAGGGTGTAGTACCCCCACCGTCGCTGCGGTGCGGGCTTGTACACCTCCCAGACGTACTCGAACCCGAACACGGGCTTGGCCCGGCCGCGCGCGCTGACCGGATCGAGCGGCGAGAGGAACGTCGCCTCGTCGTCGGTGGTCGTCTCGAGCGGGACCCAGACATCCGGCACGCGGCCCGCGATGAGGTCCTCCAGGAGCGGGACATCCGCTGCCAGGGCGATCTGCGGCGCGCGCCATCCCTCGACCCGCACGTCCATGATCTGTCCGTCCGCGATCGTGCGCTCTCGCCACGCGGCGAGTTCCTCGGCCGACACCGGGCGCCGAAGGTGGTTGCCCACGGTGCGGAGCGCGGTCAACCCTTCGGAGGCCACCTCCTTGAGCATGAGGAACG
The DNA here is from genome assembly GCA_963809045.1 of uncultured Chloroflexia bacterium. GTDB lineage: Bacteria > Chloroflexota > Limnocylindria > Limnocylindrales > CSP1-4 > SPCO01. The sequence continues at coordinate 724,769 of CAWEHW010000001.1, read as the reverse complement.
CATCGGCCTCGGCTGGGTCGTGTTCACGGATGAACTCGGGCGGGGCCACGCGCTCGGTCAACGCATAGACGCGCTCGAACCGTTCCCGCCGCGACACCATCGCGTCCCCGATCCGCCACAGGTAGTGCAGGGCGAGGGCACTGTCCTTCCGACCGCGGTAGTTGTCGATGCGCTGGCGGGTCCCCATTGCGAAATCGCGGTTGCTGACCTCGCCCCGTTCCGCCAGCACCTCGCGCATCTCCGCGATGGCCGCGCCGTGCTCGCGGGCCACCTCGACCCAGCGGGCCTGGTCCATCTCGCGCTGCATCGTGACCCGCCAGTACGGCAGCTCCTCCATCGGCCGAACCGCGAGCCAGCCGCCCCAGTCGAAGAACTTCCGCTGACCGTACGTCAGCTCCGCCCAGTCGTCGGGGTGGTAGTCGATGACCCGGCTGTGGAGGATCAGGTCCTGAGCACGAGCGATCACGACCAGCGGATCGAGCTGGAGGTGCTCGATGGCTCGCATCGCCTGCTCCGTTCCGGGCAGGCCCTGCCAGCGGCGGCCGGGCCACAGGCCCTGCTTGCCCAGGATGAACCGGCGGGCGACCTCGATCGGGAGCTCAATCATGGTGCGCCATATGGTCGCAGGCCATTCATGTCACGGGGTGGCGACTATCATCGAGCCCCTCCGACCCTGATGCGCGACTGAGGAGTCCTCGATGGCGATCGCGGCGAAGCCAACGTTCCGCACTGACGCGTTCATCGACGGCGCCTTCCAACCGGCCCGGAGCGGCGAACGATTCGTCACCGAAAACCCGGCAACGGGCCAACCGCTCGCCGAGGTTGCGGCAGGCGACGCCGCCGATATCGACGCCGCCGTTCGGGCGGCGCGCCGGGCGTTCGATGACGGTCGCTGGTCGCGCCGCTCCCCGGCCGAGCGCAAGGAGACGCTCCTGCGGTTCGCCGACGCCCTCGAGGACAACCTCGAGGAGCTGGCGATGCTCGACTCGATCGAGGCCGGCAAGCCGATCACCGATTGCCGCGACGTAGACGTCCCGGAGACGATCAAGACGTTCCGGTGGTTCGCGGAGGCGATCGACAAGGTCTTCGATGCCGTCGCGCCGACGGGTCCGGACGCCCTTGGGCTGATCGTCCGGGAACCCGTCGGGGTCGTAGGCGCGGTGGTGCCGTGGAATTTTCCATTGCTCATGGCGGCCTGGAAGGTCGCCCCCGCGCTTGCGGCCGGGAACAGCGTCATCGTCAAGCCGGCCGAGCTGACCTCGCTGAGCACGATCCGGATGGCCGAGATCGCGGCCGGGGCGGGCGTGCCGGACGGCGTGCTCAACGTGGTCCCGGGTCTTGGCGAGACGGCAGGCCAGGCGCTCGGGCGGCACATGGACGTGGACATGGTCACGTTCACGGGCTCCACCGAAGTCGGCCGCTATTTCCTCAAGTACGCCGCGGAGAGCAACCTCAAGGAGATCACCCTCGAGTGCGGCGGCAAGAGCCCGCAGATCGTGCTGGCCAATCCGCCCGACCTCGACCTGGTGGCCGAGCAGGTGCTCATCGCCGGGCTGATGAACATGGGCGAGAACTGCTCGTGCGGTTCGCGCCTGATCGTCGACCGGTCCGTGCACGACGCGCTGCTCCAGCGCCTCGTCGCCGGGCTGCCGGCCTGGACCGTCGGCGATCCGCTGGATGCCGCGACTCGGCTTGGGCCCATGATCGAGCGACCGCATCTCGACAAGGTTCTCGGCTACATCGCCACGGGGCGCGCCGAGGGCGCCCGCGTCGTTGCCGGCGGCGGCCGGACGCTCGAGGAGACCGGTGGCTACTTCGTCGCCCCGACGATCCTCGACGACGTTCGGAACGAGATGACCGTGGCGCGCGAGGAGATCTTTGGCCCGGTCATCTCCACGATCCCGGTCGATTCCGAGGAGGAGGCCGTCGCCGTGGCCAACCAGACGAGCTACGGCCTCGCCGCCAGTCTCTACACGACCGATCTCGACACCGCCATCCGGGTTGCCCGCGCCCTGCGCGCCGGCACGGTCGGCGTGAACGCCTACTCGGAGGGCGACATCACGACGCCGTTCGGTGGCTACAAGGAGTCGGGCTTCGGCGGCCGCGACAAGGGCCTCGAGGCCTTCGAGCAGTACACCCAGAAAAAGACGATCTGGTTCACGCTCCGGGGGTAGATTCTCGGCCATGGGCACGGCCGGGACGCTGGCTCGAGCGCGCGAGGACTACGACCGACACGCCTGGCGGGCGGCATACGACGGCCTGCTGGTCGCAGACGGGGAGCAGCCGCTCGAGCTCCAGGACCTGGAACGCCTGGCCATCGCCGCGTACCTGATCGGCAGCACCGACGACCTCGCGTTCATGATCCGTGCCCACCACGAAGCCGTCAGGCAACGCACCGTCAACCGGGCGTCGCGCATGGCGTTCTGGATCGGGTTCGCCTCACTCGACCGCGGCGAGCACGCACAGGCGAGCGGCTGGCTGACCAGGGCCGGCAGACTGCTCGAGGGGCAGGCCGAGTCCGTGGAGCATGGGTACGTCCTGCTGCCAACGGCGCTCGAGCACCTGGAAGAAGGGCGGTTCGCCGAGGCTCGGGCGACCTTTGTCGAGATCGCGCGAATCGCCGAGCGGTTCGCCGATCCCGATCTGATCACCTTCGCCCGCCTCGGGCAGGGCCAGGCGCTCGTGCGCCTCGGCGACATGTCGCCCGGCATGGCGGCGCTGGACGAGGCGATGGTCGCCGTAACCGCGGACGAGGTATCGCCGATGGTGGTCGGCATCATCTACTGCTCCGTCATCGAGACATGCCAGCGCCTGTTCGACCTGCGACGCGCGCAGGAGTGGACCGACGCGCTCACAAGTTGGTGCGTCTCCCAGCCCGACCTGGTTCCTTATCGCGGGCAGTGCCTGATCAACCGGGCAGAGCTCCTGCGCCTTCACGGCTCGTGGAGCGATGCCACCGACGAAGCACGACGGGCCCATGCCTGGCTGACGCGCCCGCCGGTGGATCCCGCGGCCGGCGTAGCCCTGTACCAGCTCGCGGAGCTGCATCGGCTGCGCGGTGAGTTCGTGCTTGCCGAGGCGTCGTACGAGCAGGCGACCGGGTTCGGCTACCGACCCGAACCCGGCCTGGCGCTTCTCAGGCTGGCGCAGGGCGACCCCGGGCGGGCCGTGTCGACTATTCGGCGCGGCCTCGACGAAACGCCCGATCCACTGCTCCGACCGCGTGTCCTCGACGCGGCTGTCGAGATCATGCTGGCGGCCGGCGACCGGTCGGCGGCAGAGGCGGCAGCCGCCGAACTCCGTTCGATCGCGGGTGACCTCAAGGCGCCGCTGCTGGCCGCGATGGCGGATCGCGCGACGGGTGCCGTCCTGCTCGCGACCGGCGATGCGAGGGCGGCCATGACTGCGCTGCGTCGGGCGTTTCGGAGCTGGCGGTCGGTTGACGCGCCGTACGAAGTCGCCCGCACCCGCGCCCTGATCGGCCTGGCCTACGTTGCGCTCGCCGACGGCCAGATGGCGACCATCGAGTTCGAGGCCGCTCACCAGACCTTCCTGCAGCTGGGTGCCCGTCCCGACCTCGCTCGGCTCAGCACCCTGTCCGCGAGCGGCACGGGTCACGCCGGTGGCCTGACCTCCCGCGAGCTCGAAGTCCTCCGCCTCCTGGCAACGGGTATGACGAACCGTGCCGTGGCCACGGAACTCGTCATCAGCGAGAAGACGGTCGCGCGCCATGTCGCGAACATCTTCACCAAGCTCGACGTCACGTCGCGGTCGGCAGCGACGGCCTACGCGTACGAGCACGGTCTCGCAGGGACCCATACATAGAACGACTCATGCCGTACGCCCGCGATTTGGGCAGATCGCTCGATGCGCCGCCAAGGGACAGTCCCTACCGTCGATGCCGGCGACCGGATCGCTCCGGTCGCCTCCGATACCCAGGAGGCATCACGGATGACGTCCACCACGCAGCGCGAACGGATCGACGCCGTCGTCATCGGCGGCGGACAGGCAGGACTCGCGGTAGGTCATCACCTCGCCCGCCGAGGCGAGCGGTTCGCGATCCTCGAGGCGGCCGATCGGATCGGGACGTCCTGGCGCAACCGCTGGGAAGGTCTGCGCCTGTTTACCCCGGCACGCTACGACGGGTTGCCCGGGATGGCGTTCCCGGCACCGCCCGATAGCCTGCCGACGAAGGACGACGTGGCCGACTACCTGGAGACCTACGCGGCCCACTTCCACTTGCCGGTTCAGACCGGTGTGCGTGTCGATCATGTCGCGCCGGTCGCGCAAGACCCGGACGAGGGCTGGATCGTCGACGCCGGCGGCCGGCAGATCCAGGCGTCGCAGGTGGTCATCGCCACGGGAGCCTTCCCCCGACCGAAGGTGCCCGAGTTCGCCGCCGAGCTGGACCCGGCGATCAACCAGCTGCACGCGAGCGCGTTCCGCGACGCGTCCGGTCTGCAACCGGGTCCCGTGCTGGTCGTCGGCGCAAGCAACACCGGCGCAGAGATCGCCGTGTCGGCCGCCCGCGAGCATGCCACGATCCTCTCGGGGCGCGACACGGGAACGATGCCGGTTCGACCCGGGAGCCTCGGTGCCCGGATCTTCGATCCTCCGTTTTGGTTCTTCCTCAGTCATATCGTCAAGGCGGGCACGCCGTTCGAAGAAAAGGCCCGCGCGTCCGTTTTGGAGCGAGGCGGCCCGCTGGAGCGGATCTGGCCCGCCGATCTCACGGCGGCTGGAATTGAACGGGCTTTTGCCCGAACCGTCGGCGTCCGCGACGGTCGCCCGTTGCTGGCCGATGGTCGGGTGCTGGACGTGGCCAATGTCGTCTGGTGCACCGGATACGAACCGGATCCCTTGACGTGGGTCGAGCCCTCGATCGTTGGCGCCGACGGCTGGCCGAAGCACGTGCGCGGCGTGGTCACGCGTGCGCCCGGCCTGTACGTCGTCGGGCTGCCGTTCCTCTACTCGGGCGTGTCGTCGCTGCTGGGCGGCGTCGGACGGGATGCTGCGTACATCGCCGATCGGATCGTGGCCCGAACCGCGTCCGGAGTTACCGCGCCGGCGCCTTCCGTGCCTCGAAGCCGAGCTTTCGCGCCTCGCCGACGGTGATCGGCTGGGTCCGCCGCCAGGTGAACGCCGTGGCGATGGCGTCCCAGACGGCAGCGAGCTCCCAGTACCCGCTGTGGGACCGCGGGAAATCCTTGCCACCCTTGACCCGGAGGTCGACCACGCTCGCCAGCCCATCCGAGCGCCGGAACAACGGCTCCGCCACGAACGACAGGAAATCGCGGCTGTCGTAGATGTTGAGCCACGGGACGGGCAGGTGCGGCGGGTTCGCTTCGTCGTATGGCATCGACGGGATCGCGTCGAACGTGTACAGCAAGGGCGCTTGGGAGCCGACCGTCACGCAGGCCTCGACCGGCGCCTCCGGCCAACTGGCGAGCAGATCGACGAGCGCGATCCCACCAAGGCTGAGGGCGACCGGCAGGACCGGCCGGTCGCCGGCAGCCCGTGCCGCTCGCGTCAGCTCGGTCCGCAACGCCGCCTGGATCGATTCGCGGTGCAACTGGTAGCCGATCACGTCGGCGAGCAGCTGGGCGCCGAGCGCATCCATCAGCGATTCACGCCGGTCCTCGAAGTAGTTCGTGACGAGCTTGAGCACGGCCTCCCGGCGGAAGCCGGCGCGGAGGCTTGGGATCGGCATCGGAGCGGGGCGCCGGCCACGGTGGAGCGCCTTTCGCCAGTTCCCTAGCCGGAGGCCGGACGCCCGGCGCCATTCGGGAGCGACGACGCGGACATCCCAGCCCCGGGAGCGAACCTGGTCCTCGATCCGGGCGACGTTCCGGACGAGCCCTTCGGAGGTCTCGTTGGCGCCGTGGACGAAGAACAGCACGCCGGCAGGTTTCGGTGTGGTCGGCGCGAGGGTCACGGGCGGTTGGCTCCTTCGACGATCGGCCTAGGATAGGCCTCGACATGGCGACGAACGCATCCACGGGTCAGTCGAGCGGGCCGCAGCCGATCTCGATCCTGACCTGCACGAACTGCCGCAATCGGAACCGGATCACCCCAAGTCCGCGTGGGGCTCCCCATTGCGGCACGTGCGGCAAGCCGCTGCCCTGGCTGGTCAACGCCAACGAGGCGACGTTCGAGGTCGAGACGCGTGCCGCGCCGACCGTCGTGGTGGACCTCTGGGCACCGTGGTGCGGCCCGTGCCGGTTCGTGGGCCCGATCCTCGAGGAGCTGTCGCGCGAGCTGGCCGGCAGGCTCAAGGTCGTCAAGGTCAACGTCGACGAGAACCAGGGACTTGCCCTCCGCCACGACGCCCGGAGCATCCCGACCATGCTGGTCATGCGCGATGGGAACGTGGTCGATCGGATCGTGGGCGCGATGCCGAAATCGGACCTCGTCGCACGCCTGCAGCCGCACCTGGCGCCTCGGCCCACGCCCTAGGACCGAACCCAGGAGCCTGCAGGAACGCGGTCATTGGCAGCTGTTCGGCGACGGGCTCGGGCGCGGGCACGATGGGCCCGCGCCGGAATTCATTTGTGGGCTAGCTTCTTTCGATCTGATCCGGTATCCTTGTTGGGTTGCCACGCGAAATCGATCGTGGCCGGATATCGAAGCGCGACGCAACTCGGACTCCTCTCACGGCTGACGCGGGAACCCGACGAAGGGATCGCGTCGGCGATCAGAGGAGTTTTTCATGTACAACGACAAGAACCTGACGTGTGCGGACTGTGGACAGGAATTCGTGTTCACCGCATCCGAGCAGGACTTCTACGCACAGCGTGGCTTCACCGAGCCTCGCCGTTGCCCCAGCTGCCGGGCGAGCCGCAAGGCCGCACGCAACGCTGAGGGCGGTGGCAGCTCGTACGGTGGCAGCAGCGGCGGCTACAGCTCGAGCGGCGGCTACTCCAGTGGCGGCTACTCCAGCGGCGCCGGCAGCTACGGCGGCGGCTCGGGCGGGTATGGCGAGCGTGATCGCGGTCCCCGCGAGATGTTCGCGGCCACGTGCTCATCCTGTGGCAAGGAAGCCCAGGTCCCGTTCCGCCCCACCAGCGGCAAGCCCGTCTACTGCAGCGACTGCTTCCGCAGCCAGCGCGGGTAACACCGCAGGGCATTGACCGGTCATCGACCGGCCAGCGCCCGGCACATCATTCGACCCGGGTCGTCAGTCGGCCCGGGTCGTTCGATTCCTCCCACCCGACCGTGGCGGACCCATGTGCATCCTGGCAACACTTTTGTAGCCAATAGGCTGTTATTCGTATGGGCTGTCCGTACCGGATGCGGGTACCGTTTCGTTTCGTAGTCATCATCGATGGTCGGGCAATCCGGCCGAAAGCCATCATCTCGAGGTCATGGATGTACCCCGACGAGGAGCACGTCGCTCACCCGCGCCTGTATGGCGCACCCGCGTACGCGCGACCGCCCCAACGAGTCACGCCGACCGCGCTGCCGCTCGATCCCGACGATCTCCCGATCGCGGTCGAGCAGACCGAGGAGGAGCGGGCGATCGCCGAAGCGCTGCTCTCGGCACCGTTTGGCGTAGCCGAACGCGCGCCGGTCAGCACCGCGCCCGAGCACGGCCAACAGCCGCAGATCCTGAGCACGATCGCCGGCAAGTTCCTTCGCCGCGCTTCCTGAACCGCGTCGAATCGCGATTGCGTCGCGGCGGCGCAGGACCGCCCGGATGCGGGATACGTGCGGGCGCGGCAGGCGCCCGCGACCGGTCAGGCGCCGGCCGGCTTCTTCGGCTTCTTCGGCTTCGGCGGACGCTTCGGTGTCTTGTCACCCATCTCGTGAGCCCTCCGTGGACGATGTCGAGTCGGCAGCCTTCAGCGTACTGCGATTCGGCTGACACGAATCGGCCGGTCCGGATGGCGCTCCCGGAGTGCGCGATTGCGTATGACTGTCACAGGAGGTGTTCCCATGTGCCTGACCTGTGGCTGTATGCAGGCCCATCTCGAAATGGGCGAGCACAACATCGTGTATGAGGACGTGAAGCGGGCCGCCGACGAGAACGGACGAACCGTTGAGGAGACCCTCGACCTCATCGCTCGCACCGCGGACGTGGACCGCGCCGACCATCCCGAGGAGTACCGGATCGGGGCGACCGCCCGGAAGTAGTCCGCTACGGACGCCTCATCCGTCGCTGACCCGATACACCGTTCCCTGGGCGCTGGTGACGTAGAGCTCGCCGGCTTCGTCCTCTCCGAATGAGGTGATCTGCGAGCTCGTGTCGATCGCCAGGGTCGCCCTGACCCCGCGCGACGCGCCTCGATCGATGAACCAGATCTCGCCCGAGCAGTAGTCGGCGAAGAGGTACGCGCCGACGAGATCGGGGTGGGTTTTGCCGCGGTAGACATGTCCACCCGTGATCGAGCAGCGGCCGCCGCCGTGGCTGTATTCGGTCACCGGCAGGATCTTCCCGGTGCGGACGCAGCCGCTCGAGGGGATGTAGCAATGCGCCCCTTCCATGACCCGCCAGCCGAAATTGGCGGCGCGCCCGGCATTTCGCTTGCTCGTCGCGAGGGACCGATTGACCTCCTCCCACGAGCCCTGGCCAACGTCGCCGATCCACAGGTCGCCGGTCGCCCGGTCGAACGAGAACCGCCACGGATTGCGCAGCCCGAACGCCCAGATCTGGTCGAGCCCGGTCCGCCCGACATACGGGTTCGTCGACGGGATCGCATACGGCAGCGAGCCGGACCGCTTGTTGACGTCGATCCGCAGGAGCTTGCCCAGGAGGGTGTTCCGGTTCTGTGCACGGTTGCCCGGATCGCCGCCACTGCCGCCATCGCCAAGGCCGATGTACAGGTAGCCGTCGAGGCCGAAGGCGATGTGGCCGCCGTTGTGGTTGTCGTACGGCTGCTTGACTCGCAGGAGCGTCCGGCCACTGGTGCCATCGACGCGATCGGGGTTCGAGGCGAGCGTCGTGTACTCGCGGATCACGCTGGTGCCGGTCAGGTCCGTGTAGCTCAGGTAGAGCTTGCGATTGCTCTCGAAGCTCGGGTGGAAGGCCAGGCCCAGCAGGCCCTGCTCCCCACCTCGGGACACGGACCGCGAGAGGTCGATGAACGCCGCGCTCTGCAGGTCGCCACCCTTGACGATCCTGACCTTGCCCGTCTGCTCCACGACGAACAACCGGTTTGATCCGTCGCCCGCGTGGGTCACGAGCAGGGGAGCCGAGAGTCCGTTCGCGACTGGGGTGAGGGCAACGTCGATGTTGCCTGGGACGATCGCGGCACTCGTCGTGGACGGGACCAGAAGGATCCCGGCGATCGCCGCAGCAAGGAGGCGGCGCAGCAGTCGCGGGGCAATCGTCATCTGCCCGCTAGGATGGGCGATCTCGTCAAGTTTGTCGCGATCGGCCCCGGGCGGGCCGTCATTCGGGTCGTTCGATCACGTCGACGAGGATGGCGTCCGGCTCGACGGCGACCACATGCAGGCGGTAGCCAGGGACTTCGAGCTCCTGGCCGGGATGGACCCGGATGTTCTGGTTGAGCGAGGTGTCGTCTTCGACGGTGATGAAGACGCCGGCGGTCAGGCCCGTGTGCGACGTGCCGTCCGCCGACGTGTATGCCTCCTCGTGGATGTTCCCGACGCCGACGCCCACGCCATCGAGGTGCATCTGGGTCGACGATTCGATCGTGCGGACTGTCTCGGGCAACGAAGCGGATGGCGACGGAGGGGACGAGCCGGCACAGGCGGCGAGGAGCAGGCCTGCCATGGTGGCAACCAGGACGGGGCGGCCTGTCCGTGCCGTGGGCCTCACCCGGCGTTCCTGACCCGGTCGATCGGGGCCTTCCAGCTGAACGGCCAGACCGAGTCGAGACTGAGCACCTCGACATCGTCGACCAGCCGGGTGTACAGCGGTTCGGCCGGGAAGTCACCGAGCCGAAGCTTCAGAACATGCTCGTCCACCCTGGCGCCGTACGGTGCGTAGACGTCGCCAGTCCTGGTCCACTGGATCGTTTGGTTTAGCCAGGTCATGGGAGCAACCAGCGTTGATTTTGGCGTGGATCCACGAACCCGCTTGGAATGTCCCGGCCTCTGGATCCCAGCGACCGACCTGCGACCAATCGCTCGGGCCGCGACGCAGGACCGCTACAACGGGTGATTCGGCTGCGACGATGCCAAAGAGCCGTGGGTTCACGCCAGATTGGTATCACACAGCCGCTACCCTCACCCGATGCCCGGCCATGCGATAGCCCCAGGATCGAATCTGACGCCGTGACGATGCCGGCCCGTGAGGTCACGCTTGTGCTCGTCGCGCCGAACGGCGACGTCCTGGGGCAGCTGGCGCCGTTCACGGTCGCAACGCCGTGGTGGCAGGAGGCCGGGCCGGTGGTGGCCGGCGCACGCGCGAGGTTCGGTCTTCACGTCATCGTCCTTCGCCTTCTCGACACGGCGCTGCCGTCGGCGCACGGCGGGGCCGTCACCTATCTCGTGGAAGTGGATCCGGCGGCGGTCGCATCTCGGCGCGAAGCTCTTGGGCTGGAGGCCTGGAATGGCATCCTGACCGACCACCCCAGTCGCCTGCCCTATGCCCGACCGGGCGGGCCTGCGGCCGATCTCGCATGGGCCGACCGCATCCTCGACGAGCTCGGTGCCTTGCGGAGCCGTCCGGCCGAGCAGGTCCGCACGTGGAATTTGTCCAGCTTGTGGCGGCTGCCAACCGGCGAAGCGTCGGGGCCACGCGAGGCGTGGCTCAAGGTCGTGCCTTTCTTCTTCGAGCACGAGGGCGCCCTCATCGAGCACCTTCGCGGCGAAGCTGTGCCGACGCTGCTCGGGCGCGATGGAGGACGGATGCTCCTGGCCGGGATCGACGGCGAGGATCGCTACGACGCAGAGGGTGCTGAGCTCCTCACGATGATCGATGGGCTCGTCGATCTCCAGGCTCGCTGGAGCCATCGGATCCAGGAGCTGCTTGAGCTCGGTCTGCCCGACTGGCGCAATCGTGCGCTCGCCGATGCCATCTCGGATCTCCTCGACCGGTCCGATCCGTGGATCGAGCCGGATGATCGGGCGCCGCTGAAGTCGTTCGTCGAAACTCTTCCCCGACGTCTCGAGTCGATCGCGGATGCGGGTGTCCCGGACTCGCTCGTGCACGGCGATTTCCACCCGGGCAATGTCCGCGGAGTGCCTGGGCGCCTGGTCCTGCTCGACTGGGGCGACAGTGGCATCGGGCATCCGCTCCTGGACGAGCCAGCGTTCCTCAGCCGGATCAACCCGGCCGAAGTGGACGGTGCTCGCGAGCGGTGGCACGCCGCGTGGCGTCGGGCCGTGCCGGGCTCCGATCCGGATCGGGCATCCGAACTCCTCGCGCCGATCGCCGCGGCCCGCCAGGCCGTCGTCTACCAGCGGTTCCTCGACCAGATCGAGCCCTCGGAGCATCCGTACCACCAGGCCGATGTGCCGGACTGGATCCACCGGACCGCCGACATCCTCCGCAGGCAGGCGACGTAGCGCCGCGAACCGGGCCCATCGTGACCGGCAAGGCCGCTACCCTTCCGGTGTCGTCAGCAGGAAGGAGCCCGGTCCATGGCCCAGTTCGATCTGCCACTCGAAGCGCTGCGGGCGTACACGCCGGACCTGCCGATTCCGGACGACCTGGATGCGTTCTGGACGGCCACGCTTGCGGACGCTCGGGTACACGACCTGGGCGTGACGTGCACTCCGGTCGAGAATGGGCTCGCGGTGATCGACACGTTCGACGTGACGTTCGCGGGGTTTGGCGGGTCCCCGATCCGGGCCTGGCTCCACCTGCCCGCGGCGCGGACCGGGCCGCTCCCCGCGATGGTCGAATACCTCGGGTACGGCGGTGGTCGGGGACTTCCGCATGAACGCGCGCTGTGGGCGGCGGCCGGCTATGCGCATCTCGTGATGGACACCCGTGGCCAGGGTTCGAGCTGGTTTGTTGGCGACACCGCCGATCCCGATGGTGGCGGGGCGCCGTATCACCCGGGGTTCATGACCCAGGGGATTCTCGACCCGGTGACCTATTTCTACCGGCGCGTCTTCACCGACGCCGTCCGGGCGGTCGAGGCGGTTCGGACGCTCGACGGCGTTGATGCATCACGCGTCGGCGTAACCGGTGGCAGCCAGGGAGGCGGGATCAGCCTTGCCGTCGCCGGCCTGGTACCCGATCTCTCGGCCGTCATGACCGACGTGCCATTCCTGACGGACTTCCGGCGGGCGATCACGCTTGTCGACACCAACCCGTATGGCGAGATCGTGCGCTACCTCAAGGCCCACCGCGATCACACGGAGCGGGCGCTCACCACCCTCGCGTACTTCGATACCGCCACCCTTGCTCGAACGGCCCGGGCGCCGGCCCTGTTCTCGGTGGGGCTGATGGACGAAACGTGTCCACCGTCCACGGTGTATGCCGCCTTCAACCACTACGGCGGCCCGAAGGAGATCCGCGAGTACCCGTACAACGACCACGAAGGCGGCCAGGGCTTCCACGAGGTCGCGAAGCTGGGCTGGCTGGCCGCCACGCTTCGACGGTAGCTAGCCCCCCGATGGGCGTGCGCGCGGCGTCAACGCGCGCGCGTCACTGGACCGATGATCCTTGGCCTCCGTCGACTCGCTCGTTCCGTCGAGCGGGTGGAGGAGCTGGCGGCGCCGGATCGCTTCCTCGATCTCGCGTTCTCGTTCAGCCTGGATGATGTGGGCAAAAACCACGTGATACATGAACCCTGCTCCTCGAGCGTCACGACCCCTTGGTCGCGTCCTGATGGCCCGATCATCGCGCCGATATATGTCAATTTCTGTCATGAACACAGGAGGAACTCGTGAGCAATCTCGTTGACATTGAAGAGCTGCCCGTGATCGACGTCTGGGGCGACGCGGTTCGAGCTCGGAGCGTCCGGGGCAAGCAGATCACGATGGCCCTGGTCGAGCTGACACCCAATGCCATCGTCCCCGGTCATCAGCACGAAGCAGAACAGCTCGGGATGGTCATCGAGGGGAGCTTGACCTTCACGATCGGCGACGAACGTCGGGAGCTCGGGCCAGGTGGTACGTGGCGCATTCCGTCGAACGTGCCGCACCAGGTTTCCACCGGGCCGGCTGGCGCGACGGTCATCGACGTGTTCACGCCACCCCGGGCCGACTGGGATGCCTTGCCGTCGATCACGGCCCAACCGGCGCTCCGGTGGCCTCCTCGCCGTTGACGGCGACGTCAGATCAAGGCTTCAGGGGCGGTCTGCGGCAGGGCGAACCCGACCTCGGCGCCCCCGCCATCCCGGGGCAGGGCCCAGATCCGGCCGCCGAGCGCGGTGACGATCCGCTGGCACAGGGCCAGCCCGATCCCGATCCCGTTCGCCGCGAAGCGCGCCTCGGGTGCCCGGAAGAATGGTTCGAAGAGCGACGCTGGCGGCGTCTCGCCAAAGCCCATGCCGCGATCGAGGAATCGGACGGTGGTCTCGAGCCCGTCGGAGGTCACCTCGACCTCGATCGGCTGCCCGGCCGGGCTGTACTTGTGGGCGTTGCCCAGCAGGTTTTCGATGAGCAGGGTCAGGTAGGTCTCGTCCGCGTCGACCACCGCGCCGTGGGTCGTCATCCGCAGGGTCAGCTCGCGCGCCGGCACGCGCGCCCGGAATGAACGCGCGCACCGGTCGACGATCCGGTCGAGGACCTGCGGCTCCAGATCGAGCTCGACGCCCGATCCCAGACGGGTCAAATGAAGCAGGTTCTCGATGATCGCATGGAGGCGATCCGCGTCGGACACGAGGTCGGCCAGCATGGCCGCCTTGACATCCTCGGAGAGGTCCGCGCCACGGCCCTGGAGCAGCCGCGCATTGCCGTAGATCGTCGTGACCGGCGTCCTCAACTCATGCGACACGAGCCCGAGGAACTCGTCCTTGACCGCGTTGGATGCGGCAAGGGCGCGCGTCGCGTCACGTGACGCTTCCTCCGCACGATGACGTTCGGTGACATCGACGAGGACGTTCACGGCGCCCGTGAGCCGCCCCGCGTCGTCGAACAGGGGCGTCGGGTAGGCAAGGAACCGGACCTTCGAGCCGTCCGGGCGGACCGCGATGGCCTCGCCGCCGCGAACCGGGCGCTCCTCCTTGAGCGCCATTGCCATCGGGCACTCGTCATGGCGCATGGGTGACTCATTGGTGTGCAACAGGCGGAGGGAGCCGCACCATTCCTCACCCAGGGCCGGTCGACGGGCCCAGAACTCGACCGCGGCCGCGTTGAAGAAGGTGATCCGCCCGGCGGTGTCGGTGGTGTACATGGCCACACCCAGGCCGTCGAGCAATTGCCGGTACTGCGCGACCCGTGATGCGTCGCGGCCGTTGCCGGACCCACGCGTTCGGGATCGTTGGGTCTGCCCGCCCGCAATCATGCCCAGCAGGTGTCGATCGAGATCGATCTCGGTCTCGCTCGGCACGGACGAAAGCGGTTCGGGCGGCGGCGCGGTCGCGGTCATGGATCCTCGGACGGGACGATCGGTCGACGCAGTCTAGAGAGTGCCTGCGCGCTTGGCCAGATCCTTTGACCCACTGCAACGAACCTGACACATCTGCGAGGAGATGGGATTCCCTCGCGTCACGCGGCCGATCAGTCGCGGTTCGACGACCGTCGCGGGCGCTCGTCCTTGGGTGGCTTGGGCTCGTGACCCGGGCGCGGCGGTCGAGGTGCGGTGCCGGGCGCCATGTCAGGCCGCTTCTCCTGCGGCCCGCGGGCCCGCGCCGCGGCGACCGATTTGGCGAATTGCTTGGCCGCGGCCGCGGGCAGGCTGCCCAGCCATGCCGCCTCGATCTGCTTGACGCGTTCCGTTTCCGCGGCGCGACGCTCGCGCTCGTGCTTGGAATGCCTGGCCACGTTCCGTCCTTTCGGTGAACCAACGATTGGTGCGTCCGCGAGTGTAGCCGCCACCGGCGTAAACGTCGCCTATCCTTCGATCGTGAGCCTGTACTCGCTGACGGATCCGGGGAAACTCAACACGCCAACCATGGTGGCCGCCTTCGACGGCTGGGTCGACGCCGGCTCGGCGGCGACCACGGCGCTGGGTCACCTGGTCGAGGACGGAACCGTCGTCGCGCGGTTCGACGCGGACGTCCTGTTCGACTATCGAGCGCGGCGGCCGCCGCTCAAGATCGTCGATGGCAAGTTGACGGACCTGACCTGGCACGAGCTCGTCGTTCGGCGCATCCGCCTTGGGGATCGAGACGTGCTCATCCTCGTCGGACCCGAACCGGACTACCGGTGGCGAGCCTTCACCGCGGACGTAGTCGAGCTCGCGCGCACGCTCGGGGTGGCCGAGTGGATCAGCCTTGGCGCGATCCCGGCGGCCGTTCCGCACACCCGGCCCGTCCCCATCCTCGGGACCGAGGCGTCACCCGGGCTCCTGCGTGGCGAGGTCACGCCAGGACCCGCCGGCGTCCTGCGTGTGCCGTCAGCACTGGTGTCGGCCCTCGAGCTCGAGATGTCCGTGGCGGGCGTCCCTGCCCTTGGCTACTTCGCCCAGGTGCCGCACTACGTCTCCGGGCCGTACGCCACGGCAGCGGTCGAGCTGCTGCGAGCCCTGGGCAGCCATCTGGGCACCGAGATCGAAGCGGTTGCCCTGCAACTCGAGTCGCGCGAGCTTCGCGAACGCCTCGACACGGCAACCGGGCTCGATGAGACGACCCGGAGCTACGTGGACCGACTGGAAGTGCTCTATGACGAACAACGCCTGCCATCTGGCAGCGATCTCATCTCGGACATCGAACGGTTCCTGCGTGATCAGGGGAGCCAGGGACCGGGGACCAGGCTGAACTAGCCGCACCGCAACGGAATTCGCAACGTGCCTGCGAGGTTTGATTCACGGATCGGCAGACTGCGCGGGCGGCGCCGGCCGTACCATGCGAGCGACTCCAAGCGCGAGGTCAGCACGTGTCCTTCAATCCCAATGCGAGGCTCGATCCGGGCCAGATCAGCGATCGCCGTGGCATGCCCGGGGGCCGGGGCGGTTTGGCGATCGGCGGCGGTGGTCTCGGGATCGCGTTGCTGCTGGTCTACGCCCTCCTCGGCGGCAATCCCGATGACCTTGGGCCGTTGCTCCAGCCGGGTGCTGTCGTGGGGCCCGAGAGCAGCCAGCTGGCGACGGATTGCCAGACCGGCGCCGACGCCAACGAACGCGACGACTGCCGGATCCTCGGCTACGTCAACAGCATCCAGCAGTACTGGACGGAGACCTTCACGGCGTCCGGTGAGGCATACCAGCCGTCCGACACGGTCCTGTTCTCCGGGGTGACGTCCAGCGGGTGCGGCACGGCTAGCGCGGCAACCGGGCCGTTCTACTGTCCGCCGGACCAGCTGATCTACATCGACCTCGACTTCTTCGGTGAGCTGCGCGACCGGTTCGGCGCGCAGGGCGGGTCGCTCGCCCAGGGCTACGTCATCGCCCACGAGTACGGGCATCACGTCCAGGACCTCCTCGGCACGCTCGGGTCTGGCGGTGGCGACTCGGGAGCCGAAAGCCGAGCGGTTCGGGTCGAGCTCCAGGCGGATTGCTTCGCCGGGGTGTGGGCGAACCACGCCGCTGCCACCGGGTACCTCGAGCCGCTGAGCGAGGCTCAGATCGCCGATGCGCTCGACGCGGCGGCCGCGGTCGGCGACGACCGGATCCAGGAGGCGACCCAGGGCCAGGTCAACCCTGAATTCGTGGACCCATGGGTCCTCGGAACAACGGCAAGCGTGGTTCAGGACCGGGTACGACTCGGGTGATCCGGCCGCCTGTGACACGTTCAACAGCGAGATCTGACCGGCGCTTCGCTCGCCTCCGCTAAGGTGGGAGGCGATGACGTCCTCCGAGCGGATCTCTCGCCGGACCCTCCTGCGCGGGCTGGCTGCCGGTTCCGTGGCCGCGGGACTCGCCGCCTGCGGGACACCCGTCACGCCCACCGCGCCATCCCCCGCGTCGCCGTCGCCGACCGCCGGTGCGACGCCGTCGCCGGTCGCGACCGAACCCCAAACGGCGCCACCTGAGACGCCGGCACCGACTGCCGACACGGCGGCCCTGCGACGCAAGATCGCCAGGTTGCTGATGGTCGGCTTCCGGGGCTTCACGATCGAGCCCGCCGACCCGATCGCGCGCGCGCTCGAAGGCGGGCTGGGTGGCGTGATCCTGTTCGACCAGGACCGGGTCACGGGGACCCGGAACATCGAGTCACCCGAACAGGTCGCGGCGCTGACCGCCGCGCTGCGCTCGGTTTCGGGCGCCCACATGCTGATCGCGATCGATCAGGAAGGCGGGCGAGTATCCCGGCTCAAGCCGGCCCGCGGGTTCCCGGCCACCCGATCGCAGGCCGAGATCGGGGCGACGGACGACCCGGCGGAGGCCTTCAAAGCGGGCCGGGCCATGGCGATGACCATGTCCAGCGCGGGGATCGATCTCGACCTCGCGCCCGTCGTCGACGTGAACGTCAACCCGGCCAACCCGGCGATCGGCGCGCTCGATCGCAGCTTCTCGGCCGATCCAACCATCGTGGCGGCCATGGCCGAGGCCGAGATCAACGGGCTGCACGACATCGGGATCCGGGCGGCGATCAAACATTTCCCGGGCCTCGGAAGCGCGAGCGCCAACACAGATTTCGATCGCGTTGATGTCACCGACACCTGGTCCGAATCCGAGCTCGAACCCTTCGAGACGTTGATCAACCTGGGCCTGCCGGACGCCGTAATGACCGGGCACATCGTCAACGACACGATCGATCCGGGCGTGCCGGCCTCGCTGTCCGTGCCCTCGATCCAGGGTCTGCTTCGGGGCCGGCTTGGTTGGGCGGGACCCGTGATCACGGACGACCTGGGTGCCGAGGCCATCGTGTCGCGCTACAGCCAGGACGAAGCCGTCGCGCTCGCAATCGAGGCCGGCAACGACCTGCTGCTGTTCGCAAACCAGACGGACTACGTTCCCGATCTGGCCGCGAACCTCGTCGCCACGATCGAGACGCTCGTGGCGTCTGGGAGGATCACGGAGGCGCGCATCGACGAGTCGATCGACCGCCTGGACGTTCTGTCGTTTGGCGCCGCCGTCGAGTAAACCTGACAACTCCTGGCAGGAATAGCCCTACACTCTCGCCGTGCGCGCCTCGCGTCTCGTTACGCTTCTCCTCCTGCTGCAGACCCGCGGCCAGCTGACGGCCGCGGAGCTCGCCGAGGAGCTCGAGGTCTCGGAGCGGACCATCCACCGCGACGTCGACGCCCTCAGCGAATCGGGCGTTCCGATCTACGCCGAGCGCGGCCCTCATGGCGGGATCCGCCTGGTCGACGGCTATCGCACGCGATTGACGGGGATGACGCCCGAGGAGGCCGAGGCGCTGTTCCTCGCCGGCCTGCCGGGTCCAGCGGCGGAGCTTGGCCTTGGAACGGTGGTCGCGGCCGCCCAGCTCAAGGTCCTTGCCTCGTTGCCGCCCGAGCTGCGCGCCCGCGCATCCCGGCTCGTGGAGCGGTTCCATCTCGACGCCGGCGACTGGTTCCATGCGAGCCAGCCCGTCCCGCATCTCGGGGCGTTGTCCGATGCCGTGTGGAGCGGGACGCGGATCGCGATCGACTACGAGCGCGGCGACGGCCCGGTTCGCCGAATCCTCGAACCGCTCGGGGTCGTGCTCAAGGGCGGCATCTGGTACGTGGTCGCCAGGGTCGACGACCAGATCCGGACCTACCGGGTGTCACGCGTCGTGGCAACCGAACCGACCTCCAATCGCTTCGAGCGCCCCGCCGATTTCGACCTGGCTGCCTACTGGGCCGAGTCGGCCGCCGCGTTCGAGCGCGACGCGCCCCGCGTGGAGGTCACCGTCCGGGTCCATCCCGAATGGGTCGGTCGGTTGCGGGCGGCCGTCGGCGGGACCGTGATGAACGCCGCGGAACACCTTGCCGGGGACGACGCCGAGGGTTGGCTGCGGCTTCGCCTGCGGCTCGACTGGCCAGAGGAGGCAGCCGGTGTCCTGCTCAGTGCCGGGCCATGGGTCGACGTGGTCTCGCCACCCGAGATCCGGGCAGACGTGGCGACGATGGCCCGCGAGGTGGCCGCGCGGTACGCCAACGGCTAGGCGGCCCGGCGCGTGCGATAGGCTGCGCCGATGATGCGCCAGGTGATCGCCACGCGATATGTCACGCCCTTGCGGGAAGGCGGCTCGCTCCCGGGTCTGGTCGAGGCGGACGACGACGGTCTCTACGTCGTGAAATTCCGTGGCGCCGGGCAGGGCCCGCGGGCACTCGTCGCCGAATGGATCGCCGGCGAGCTGGCCCGCGCCATCGGGCTCCCGGTTCCCGACCTGGTGGCGATCGACGTGGATGCGTCGCTCGGGGATGCCGAACCGGACGAGGAGATCCACGACCTCGTGCAGGCCAGCGGTGGCCTCAACCTCGGCATGGATTTCCTGCCCGGCGCGCTCGGGTTCAACCGCGCGGCCGTGCCCGCGCCGCCGGGCCTGCCGATCGACGCCGCGTTCGCTGCCGACACCGTGTGGCTCGATGCGCTGGTCACCAACCCGGATCGGACCGTCCAGAACCCGAACCTGCTCGTGTGGCACGGTCGCCTGTGGCTGATCGACCACGGCGCCGCGCTCTACATCCATCACACCTGGCGCGACGCCGACGACCACGCACGCCGGCCGTTCGAACGCATCCGAGACCACGTCCTGCTGCCATTCGCCGACTCGATCGAGGCAGCCGACGAGCGTCACGCTGCGCGGATCGACCGCGCCCTGCTCCTCGCGCTCGTCGACGCCCTGCCCGACGCATGGCTGCCCACGGATCCTGTGATCGGCACGGCGGTCGAGCAGCGGGCGGCGTACGTGCGCTACCTGCTCCACCGCCTGGAGCCCCCGCGATCCTTTGTCGAGGAGGCCGAGCGTGCCCGCCGCGCCGCGTAGCGTCTTCCAGTATTCGGTGGTGCGCGTGGTCCCGCGGGTCGAGCGCGGGGAGCGGCTGAACGTCGGCGTGATCCTGCTGTGCCGGCCACGCCGGTTCCTCGGAGCCCGGATCCACCTCGATGAGGCCCGTCTCGCAGGGTTTGCCCCGGATCTCGATCCGGCCGTGCTGCGCCCGCATCTCGAAGCCATCGAACGGATCGCGGCGGGCGATCCGGCCGCGGGGCCGATCGCCTCCCTCGGCCTCGCCGAACGGTTCCACTGGCTCGTCGCGCCGGCCAGCACGATCATCCAGCCGTCAGACGTGCACACCGGCTTCTGCGAGGACCCTGCCGCGGAGCTCGACCACCTGGTTTCGACCCTCGTCAACTAGGAGTCAGCGGGCGACGCGGCGCTCCGCCTCGCCAAGGGCGTCCTCGAGCGAGCCGCCTCGGGTCGGCGCGGCTACCTCGTACCGGAGACCCGGGCGATGGTTGGAGCCGTTGCCGGCGGCGCGGAACGCGTTCTCGAGCCGCTCGCCGAGGTGGCGGGCGGCTCGTGCGCTCGTCTCCGGCATGAGGAGCCGGAAGCTCGATGGTCCGAGGCGAACCGCGCGGTCTGACGATCGGGCCTGTTCGCGAATCAGGGCCGCGAGCTCGTGCGCCACGGCGTCCCTCGACCGCGCATCCGGGGTCCGGCCGATCTCGAGGAGCAGCACGGACGCCGGCCGCCCGTACCGGGAGTGGCGCGACGCCTCGTGCCGGAAGGCGGCCGTCCAGTCCGCTCGGGTATCGAGCTCCTTCGGCGGCTTCGGCCCGTCGACCTCCGGCTTCGCCTTCCCGCCACGACCGCCGGCGGGAGCCGGGCCGTCGAGGAAGGCGACGATTCGCTCGGCTGTCCGCTCGTCGTGGTGGGTGTCCGGAAGGACGAAACGGCGGGCCCGGCGAGGTTTCTTGCTGGCAGGCGTGGAGATGTGGTCAGTCGAGTCGGTCAAGGGTCCAAGTCTAGCCCGACAGGCACGAATCGACCGGGCGCGACGACAGACGGAATCCAGGAACCCCGCTTCAGCCGCCCGCAGCCTCGCGGAGGGCGGCCTTGTGCGCCCGCTTGCCGGCCTGGTACGTGGCGAGCGCTTCAGCCGAATCCACGTCACCGAGCGTCGGCCAGGTCGGAGCGACGGCCTCATAGCCCGGCGGCCGGACGTCGAACCGGTTGCCGAGCACGGCGATCAGCGACTTGGCCTTCATCTCCCCGATGCCCGGCAGGCTCAGCAGCCGCGATTCGAGGCTTCGGCCGTCGACGGCGTCACGCCACACACTCGCCGGATCGTTGTCGAAATCGCGGGCGATCGCGGCGCACAGCGCCTGGATCTTGGAAGCCATCGAGCCCGGGAACCGATGCAACGCCGGTCGTTCGCGGAAGACGGCATCGAGGTCGCCCGAATCCATGCCGGCGATCCTCGCCGCATCCAGATGGCCCAGGCGTCGCTTGAGCTCAGCCGGGCCGCTGAATGCCTTCTGGACGGTGACCTGCTGGTCCAGGGCGAAGCCGATCAGCAACGCGAGCGGCTCCTCGACGAGCAGGCGATCGGCAGCCTCGTCGCCGGTGAATGGGAGCGATGTGGTTGGCATGCCGCCATGGTAGCCAACCCCGCTTACCGGCCGCTAAACCATGCGGCGGTGGACCCTGGCTGCCACGTTCATTCGATCGAAATCCTCACGCCGTCCCCGTCGCCATCGTCGGCGACCTCGACAATGGGGCCCTTGATCCCCGCCGCGATCGCTTCGCGGACCCGCTCGGACGTCATGTCCGAGATCCCGGGCACGCGGCCGATCGCCGCCCGCCCGAGCGCCAGCGGCACGCGGAGGTTGACCACGGTTCGGCCCCTTTCGCGGACTTCGATCCGCAGCGCGTTCCCCGGGCTGTCCGTCGAGCCTCCCTGAGGCGCGGCGCCGGCTGCGACCGGCGGGCGCGGAGGCCGGTTGGCGAGCGCGTCGAGGATCGGGCCGGCTTCCTCGGCGCTGAGGTGGCCGTCGCTTACGAGGCGCAGGACCCGCTCGAATGCTTCGTCCGTCACGTGACGGATCCCGGCCGGCTGGGCGGCTCGTCGACGACGGTGCCGTGGGCGTCCTCGTTCGAAGCGATCGCGTCGCCGGCATCGAGCTGCTCGAGTCTGCGACCGGCCTCCTCGACATCGATCTCACCGCGCTCGAGCGATCGGAGAATCCGCAATCGAGCATCGTCGTAGGCGGCGGCGATCGCCCCGTTGACGGGTGGCGTGTCCGCGATGCGCACAGGGCCTGACACTGGGGCCTCCGGGATGGGACGAGGCGGTGTCCGTGCACCTTCGACGAGGACCGGCCGGACCACGCGGAGGTCACCGGACATCGATTGGAACGTCAAGAGCGGTCCCTTCGTACCGATGATCAGGCCACGCCGTCCGTGGTCGTGATGGTGCTGCCCCTCGATCTCGGATTGGAGATCGCCGGTCATGCTGGTCATCTCGATGCGGAGGTCTCCGGCCGGGGCGACGAGACCGTCACCGCTGACCGTTTCGATGGCGAACGGTCCTGGACCGTCGAGCCGTCCCGCGACCTTCAGGTCACCGCTGGTCGTGGTCAGCCGAAGCAGGGCGAGCGTCGCGGCGCGGAGCTCGATGTCACCCGACTCGGAACGGGCCACGACATGGGCATCGCCCGTCGCCTGGATCTCGATGTCGCCCGAGACCGCTTCGATGTCGATGTGGCCGGCGACCGCGCGCAGCGTCACGTCACCCGAGGTCGTTCGATACCGCTGGTCGCCGAGGAGGCCGTCGACCTTGACATCGCTGCTCACGGCCTCGAGCACGAGCGTGGCAGCGCGGGGCAGATCGATCTCGAGATCGGGGGCGTGGCCGCCGCGATCGCGGCGCCGGGTTCGCGTCCCGAACATGAACTCGATGCCCCGGCCGGCGGCGGACAGTGACAGGCTGCCAGTCGCCGCTTCGATCTCGAACATCTCGTCGAGCGGCCCATCGTCCGTATCGCGGACCCGGACGACGTCCCCATCGATCGCGTTGATGCGAATGTCGCCACTCCGGACGCGCAGCGCGAGCAGGCCCTCGGCGCCGATGGCGTGCTCCAGGTCGGAGCCGGCGGCGGTCTTCATCGGTCAGTCCTCCCAAGCGAGCGGATCGCGGCGGCAGCCTCTTCGGCGCTCAGTTCATGCCGCGCGAGCGCCTCGAGCACCTCGGCGCGGGTGCGCGGCGGGGTGGCCGGTTCGGTCACGGGTTCGTCGACGTCATCGGCGTCAGGTCGCGGACCGAAGCCGAGCGCCCGGACGAGCGCTTCAACGCGGGAGCGAACGGTCGGATAGCTGATCCCGAGCTCCCGCTCCATCTCGCGCAGGTTGCCGCGTGATCGCAGGAAGCTTTCGAGGAGCGTCAGCTGATCGCGGTTGAGCCGCCCGAACCGCCCAACGCTGAAATCGCCTTCGAGGGTCGTCCCGCAGCTCCGGCAATGGAGGCGGGTGACGGCCAGCTCGTTCGAGCAGACCGGGCAGGTGGAGATGACGTCGTGGGGCATCGATCCTACCGGCCGGTCGCCCGGACATGCAGTGCGGCGGGGCGAGACGTGGGGGTCGCGGCCTTCGTCGTCGTCGTCGCGGCTTGTCGCGTCGTGTCAGCCATGGGCTGACGATCGACCTGGAGGATCTGGCGAGTCCGAAGGTCTTCCGCGATCTGGCTCTCACGGTCCGCCTGGTTCACGTACAGGGTCGTCAGGTGGTTCATGACTCGTCCTTCATGGTGTCTTGTGGTGATATGAGTCATGTTATAGCAGGTTCGTTTTCTATTTGTCAAACTTCGGCTTCACTTTGTTCGCCAATCTGGTGCTATCGAACACGGCCGAGCACGACGGCGCGTTCTTTCGGGCAGCACCAGGCATGCCGGTACTAGCGTGGGCACGCTCGGCGACGACATGAGTTCGCCGGGAACGAAAAGAGCCGCGACGCCAGGTGCGTCGCGGCTCAACGAGTTTCCCGGACCTGCCGGCGGATCAACCGGCGCGGACGGACTCCGCGGTGAGCGTCAGCTTGCCGACGACCGATCGGTAGTAGCGGCTTGGGGCGTATGGGTCCATCCAGGCCGTGTAGCCCGGCGTGCGGACGGACTTGAACCGGAAGTCTCGAGCGCCGGTCCAGCTGGGCGCACCCTGGAAGATCTCACCGATCGTTCGGTCGCTCTTGAAGATCCCGGACAGGATGTACGACGCGCTGTCGATTCCTTCGGCGAACACGGCCCTCGCGTTCGCCCGCAGGAAGCCCGCTGCAAAGTTGTCAACGCGCTTGATCGCGACGGCCTTGGTCGGGTTCCCGGCGCCCCATTCGTTGTTACCGGACGCGTAACACAGGCGGTTGAGGATGACCACGGCGTTCGGCGCGAGGTTGATGTACGTCTTGATGTACCACTCGCCGAAATACTTGACGTTGTGGTGTCCGTGGCCCGCCGATGAGTTCAGCCCGAGGCCATCCTTGCTCTTGGGATTGAACGCGCCGTACGGGCTCGGGTAGCCATTCCCATGGCCGAGGTAGATGAGGACGTTCGCGCCCTGGGCCGCCGACTTCACCTTGCTCCAGGTGGCGTTCGGGCTGTAGATCTCGACGACCTTGGCGCCGTACGAGCGGGCTTGCGATGCGTAGCGCTTTGCGCTGGTGATGTACTTCGAGGTGCTCGATCCAGCCGGGCCAACGACCACCACGACCTTCATGCTCGCGGCCGCCGCGGGGCTCGGGTCGGCTGCGAAACCCCCGAACGCCGCGAGGGCGAACGCGAGGCTGAGCGCCATCAGGCGGATCGGCCGCTTGGAGGACGCCCGCTGGGCGCCGTGTTCGGGTAACGGCAATTCTCTTGCCTCCTCTCCGCCGGAACACCGCACTGGGGCGCGGTGACGGTGGGTGGTGCCGCCTTGGCAGGGCGCGGGACAAGACGACGGAATCGGTCGCGACACGACGCTGGGGCGTCGGGACAGACGGTGGGCGATGACCGATCCGTGTCCGTCGGGCCGGGACGGGCTCGACGATGTGCCGGCCAGCCGGCGTGAGCCGGCGGGTGACAGGAATTTGCCGTGGGGGCGGCGTCTTCGGTTGGGCCTGTCTATCGGGCGGTTGCCTGGGATCGGGAGTATGCCAGCCGGGTTGCGCTGATGTCGAGCCGGACGTTCGTCACGGGCCATTGGGCCCAAAAGCCCGGTCCAACGTTGTGGTGGAGGCGTAGACGGCTCTGGCAGCTTGGGATCGTCCCATTTCGGCTATGCTCCGGGCGGCCCAACCCAGGGGCCGCCGTCGCTCTGGCCTGTGCCCGGCGACGGGCACACGCAGGAGCCGTATTTGACTTTCGACTCGCTCGGCCTGTCGGCCGATCTTCTCCAGACCGTCGCCGAAGAGGGTTACCACACTCCGACACCGGTCCAGGCAGACGCCATTCCGCTGGTCCTTCAGGGTCGCGACCTCCTCGCGGCCGCCCAGACCGGAACGGGCAAGACTGCCGCGTTCGTGCTCCCGATCCTCGACCGGATGCGCCAGCACGCGAACACCAGCTTCTCGCCGGCCCGGCATCCCGTTCGAGTCCTGATCCTCGTCCCCACGCGCGAGCTCGCCATGCAGGTTGACGCCAGCGTCCGGACGTATGGGCGGACGGTCCCGCTTCGTTCGACCGTGGTGTACGGCGGCATCCCGATCGAGCCGCAGATCAAGGCGCTCCGCGCGGGTATCGAAATCCTGGTCGCGACGCCTGGCCGGCTGCTCGATCACGTCGGCCAGCGAACGGTCAACCTCAGCCTGGTCGAGATCCTCGTGCTCGACGAGGCGGACCGGATGCTGGACATGGGCTTCCTGCCGGACATCCGCCGGATCCTCGAGCTTCTCCCGCCGAAGCGCCAGAACCTGCTGTTCTCGGCGACCTTCTCGGAAGACATCCGGAATCTGTCGGGTTCGATCCTGCACGATCCGGCGCGGGTCGAGGTCAGCCCGCGTGACACCGCGGCAGAGGCGGTCCGCCAGCTGGTCTACCCGGTCGACCGGGATCGCAAGGAGGCGCTGCTTGCCCACCTGATCCGCAAGGAGGACCTGCGTCAGGTCCTGGTGTTCACGCGGACGAAGCTTGCAGCCAGCCGGCTCGCGGCCCGGCTCGATCGCGAAGGGATCGACGCGGTCGCGATCCACTCGGACCGGTCACAGCCGGAACGGACGCGGGCGCTGGAGGGCTTCAAGACGGGCGAGATCCGGGTCCTCGTCGCGACCGACGTGGCCGCTCGCGGGCTCGACATCGAGGACCTGCCGGTGGTCGTCAACTTCGAGCTTCCGTGGAACCCGCAGGACTACATCCACCGGATCGGGCGCACGGGCCGGGCCGGCGCGACGGGCGAGGCCATCTCGCTGGTCTGCATCGATGAGACCGACCTGCTCCGCGGCATCCAGCGGATGCTCCGCACGGCGATCCCGTGGACGGTAGAGGACGGGTTCATCCCCGACCGCGAGACCGAGCCGCGGCCCCTTGGCGCCCGCGCCGGCCACGCCCGGACGAGCTCCGAACACCATGCCCACCACAAGCCGGTTCGCCGGCGCGCGGGGACCGGGAGCAGCCGGGGTCGCTGACCCCGCTCGAAGCGGGCGCGAGCCTCAGGCCGCGCCACCAACCGGCTCGGCGACCGCAACCTCGGCCGATGGGCTCGACACGACCATCGCGGCTCCGGGGAAGAAGAACCCGAGCATGATATCCGCGCGGATTGCCTCGACCGCGTACCGATTGATCAGGGCGTGCTCCCCCACCGAGACACCCGCCTCAGGATGTCCTCGAAGGGACAGGCGTACGTCGCGCAGGAGCACGAACTCGCCGCTCGGGCGTGCCAGCGAGCGACCTGGATCGAAGCCGGGCATCGTCGCCAGCTCGCCCTCGAGCGTATATGGCCCCGAGTCCAGGATCACGTGATGCCAGGCGGCGTGGACGGGTGGATCCGGTTCGTCGTCGGCGATGGCGAAGAGGATGTCGTCAGTGGCGATGTTGACCGTCCCGGCCGGGCGCGGCGCCAGATCCTCGAGGCCCTGCCAGACGCTCTGGTCGACCTGCAGCCGATCCTCCGCGGACAACGCTTCGCGGAGCGGACAGGCTCGAGCGAGGAGACCGCTGGCCATCCCCCCGTTCGTGTAGACATCGACACGGATTGCCATGAACCCTCTCCGGGCGAGACCGCAGTGTGGTCCGCCACCTGGGGTCGCGAAAGACCCGTCCGTACCACCCAGGCCGGGAACTCGTACCGGATGGCGCACAACGCGGTTCCCCACCGCACCGGCCGCCGTCCCGTCAGTCCCCCGGCACGCAGGCCGCGCAGTCCGCCGGGACCCCGAGCGCCACTCGCAAGAGGGCACGAACCAACAGGTTCGGATCCGAACGGCTCTGGTTGGTCAGGACCGCGATGGCGACCCGCTCTCGAGGGAGCCAGCGAACGACGGTCCGCGAGCCGAGGAGGCGGCCAGAGTGGCCGAGCGTCGGGCGCCCGTCGACCGTCGCGGCCTGTACTCCGAGCCCGTACGGGATGGATGGCTCGAACGGGGCCGTGACCTGGACGTCGGCGACCATGGCCAGCCGGCTCCGCGGCGTCAGCGCCTCGCCGTCGTAGAGGGCTCGCGCCCAGATGGCGAGATCCTCAGCGGTCGAGGCCAGCGAACCGGCGCTCCCGGCCGCCGTCACGACCGAGGTGAACGGCACGACATCCGTGCCATCGCCCAGCGGGATCGGCGATTCGTCGAGGTCCGGGCCGCTGAACCGGTACGCGCTCGCGAGCGGGCCTCGCGGTTCCTCGAACCCCTGGTAGTGGGTGTGGTCGAGTCCCAGCGGCTCGAGGAACGCGTCGCGCAGCTGGGTGGACAGGGGCTCACCCGCGACCTGCTCGGCAAGGAGGCCCAGGATCACGTAGTTGGTGTTCGAGTACTGCCAGCCCTTGCCGGGCCTGAAATACGGCTTCCCGACGTAGCCAAGGACGTCGTCGGTCGTCCAGACCCGGGCTCGATCGGCCAGGAGCGCTTCGTCGATGTCCTGGTCGTAGAAGTAGTCATGCAACCCGCTGGTGTGATCCAGGAGCCTGCGAACGGTGACTCCGTCGTCGAGGCCGAGGTCGGGCAGGTACGTCGACACGGGATCGTCCAGGCCGATGTCGCCTGCCTCGATGAGGGTCATGATCCGGGCGGCGAGAAACGTCTTGGAGATGCTGGCCACAGCGAACTGCGTATCCCGCGTGACCGGCCGTTCCGTTTCGACATCGGCCAGACCGCTCGATCCACGCCACATCGTTCCGTCGGCAAAGAGGATCGCGGCGGAAACCCCCGGCAGCCCGTATGTCTCGCGCAGCGAGTCCAGGCGCCCGGAGAGCGCGATCCGAACCGCGGCCGGGCCTGACGCCGGGTTGCTGGTCGGTGGACCGACCACCGATCGGATCGAGAATGGCGACGGTCCGGGCGGCCGCGGTGTGGCCTGCCCAGCCGCGGGCGATGCGCCGGAACGGGACGGGGTCGGCGATGGGGCAGGGGTGGACGACGCAGCCGGCGTCGGGGCGGTCGATGGCTCGGGCGTCGCGGTCGGAGCGGGCGCCAGACTCACGGATGGGACGGGCGAGCCACCCGGGCTGGCCATCGCTGTCGCCGTCCCGCTTGGCGCTGCGACGACCACGGGTCCCGGTGGCTGGGGCTGGAGCGGCAGCAGGCCGAACCACACGGCGCCGGCCACGACCGCGAGGCCAAGGACCAGGAACGATCGGATGAGTGGCCGGCTCAAGGCGGGTGGAAGGCGCACGGTGGCCCGCACCATACCGCGAGGCCGACGCGGGTACCATCCACCGGTGACCTCCGGACCCGCGGTCGACGCACCCCAGCTGCTTCGAGCCGTCGGCTTGCTCGCGGACGGGCCCGGCCAGTGGGGACGACCGATCGCCGCGCAAGGGCCCGGCGTCTTCGTCGTGGAGCTCGTGACGCCGCTCGCGACACCGCCGATCGAGCTCACCCGGGTCGGCAAGTGGATCGAGCGCGTCGACACGCTGCGGCTTGACGGCGAGCGTCCGACATCGAAAGCGCTCGCCGCCCGCCTCGCGTCGTTCTGGCTGCCAGGCCAGACCGTGCTCTACGTCGGGAGCACCGACGTGTCGATCGCTCGGCGCGTCGCGGCCATGGCCAAGACCGACCTTGGCGACCGACGTCCGCACTCGGGCGCCCATTGGCTCAAGGTCTTGCGCGCGCTCGAGACGACGCGGATCTGGTGGTCGACGACCACGGCAACCGAGGAATACGAGGACGCGCTCTTCGACGCGTTCGCGGCGGCCGTTGGCGACGACGAGAGAGCCGGACTGCTCGACCAGGAGGTGGTGTTGCCGTTCGCCAACCTGCGACGAGGCGACGGACCACGCAAGGCGACCGGCCTGAGCGGCTCGCTCTTGGCCGAACCCGTCGTGGCGCCGGCACCACCCACGACGATCGTCGAGCTTCCGGATGGCGACGCCGAAGGCGCCCGCGGCGAACCGCCGCCACCAAAGCGGCCCACTCGCCGGGTATCCCGACCGGCGGTCAAGGCGCCGGCTGCGGCGACCGGCGCGGCGGCCGACTCGCCCGAGGCTCTCGCAGCGGGCACCGAGGGGATGACCGTGGAGGGGGCTGCGCGCCTCCGCGCCGAGCTCGATCACCTGACGACGGTCAAACGACGCGAAGTGGTTGCCCGGATCAGGACGGCCAAGGAGCACGGCGACCTCAAAGAGAATTCGGAATACCACGCGGCACGCGAGGAACAGTCGTTCCTCGAAGGTCGGGTCCAGGCCATCGAGGCCCGGCTTCGGACCGCCGTCATCGTCAACGCACCGGCGAGCGGCGCCCGGGTCGGGCTGGGCTCGAAGGTCACGGTCGAGATCGAGGGCGAAACGATCGACTACACGATCGTGGGCGCCTCGGAATCAGATCCCGGCGCGGGGCGGATCTCGTCATCGTCCCCGGTAGGGCGCGCGCTGGTAGGCCGCGACATGGGCGACGTGATCGAAGTCAAGACACCAGCCGGCGCACGCGAGTACCGGATCGTCCAGGTCAACTGATCGCCGGGCGCCCGCCGCGGAGCGCGCCCGTCAGGCGGAGCGCCGTAGGGCGTCGCGGAGCGGTGGGCGTCCGGCTCGGATCGATGGGGCGACTGGCGCCGCTTACTTGCCCGGTTCGACCAGCTTGTGCTCGACGGCGTACAGGGCCGCCTGGGTTCGCGACGCGAGGCCGAGCTTGCCAAGGATGTTCGAGACGTAGGTCCGGGCCGTGCGCTCCGTGATGAACAGCCTGGTGCCGATCTCCTTGTTGCTCATCCCCTGCCCAAGGAGGCCCAGCACGTCCTTCTCACGGTCGGTCAGGGGTTCGGCGAGCGAATCCTCGGGTGCCTTTCGGTTGCGCATCCGTTGGGCGAGGAGTCGAGCCACGGCGGGATCCAGGTGGACCTCCCCGGCGAACGCCGCACGAACGGCCGCGGCCACTTCCTCGGCCTCGGCGTCCTTGAGGACATAGCCGGATGCTCCGGCCTCGAGCGCGGCCGTTACCTTGTCCTCCTCGATGAAGGAGGTCATGGTCACGATCTCGGTTTCGGGCCGCTCGGCCTTGATCCGGCCGATCGCGGTGATCCCGTCCATGTTCGGCATGAGCAGGTCCATCAGGATCACATCGGGCTCCAGCCGTCGCGCCATCGCAACGCCTTCGGAGCCATCCGACGCCTCGCCGACGACCTCGATGTCGGGCTGGAGGTCCAGGAACACGCGCAGCCCCATCCGGACGACGGAATGGTCGTCGACGATGAGCACGCGAATGTGGGTCGGTTCGGTGGGGGTGGTCACATGGGCTCCTGGAGAAGCAGGCTTCGAGTCTAGCAAAGGGAGCCCGGACCTCACTCAGGTGAGCGTTGATCGACTGGCCGCCTCGATCGCGGCGGTCAGGTCACCCGGCCGGAAGGTCTTGCGCATGGAACCGTGGACGCCCTCGGAGGTCCCGGCGACCTCGAGGAACTCGGGCGAACACACGACCAGCACCCTGACCGCCGGGGCCACGTCGTGGAGACGTCGAATGAAGTCCAGCCCGCCGGCGAGATCCGGGAGCCGGGGATCCACGAGGACCACGTCTGGCAGCGCGTTGAGGACCATGTCTGTCGCCGGGCCGGACTGGCCGGCGATGCCGACGACCTCTACCTTCCCTCCGATGCCCAGGAGCGCGGCGACGGTCTGACGAACGAGATCGTCGGCGTCGACCACCACGACCCGTAGCGGGCCCGGTCTATCGGGTGAGGTTTCGTGCATGCCGCGATGATCGGGCCCCGATCGGACGGTCGATACCGACGGTTGGCCCGCACCGACATCGTCATTCGTCGCGTATCGCGCTCGAATCGACGGGTCCCGTCACCAGCCCGGCGGCGGCGATTGCGGGTTCCGGGACGATGACCTCGACCGTCGTGCCCTTGCCCAGCTCGCTGCGGCAGCTGAACGTCGCCCCGATCCGGTCCGCACGCGCGCGCATGCCGGTGAGACCGAGATGGCCATCCGGGACCGTCGCCGGATCGAAGCCCTTGCCGTCGTCCTGGACCCGGAGGCGGACCGACGAGCCCGGACGGTCGAGCTCGACCCGGACCTGTCGAGCTCCGGCGTGTTTCACGACGTTGTGGAGAGCCTCCTGCGCGATCCGGTAGAGCACCTCCTCGATGACGAGTGGCAACCGCTCCGTGAGCGAGCTCTCCACGACCACGGGAAGGCCGATCCGTCCCTGCAACGCCGACGTGTGGGTCCGGAGCGCCCGCGTGAGGCCTTCCTGCTCGAGATTGCCGGGGCGCAGCTCGAAGATGAGCGCGCGCATCTCGGCGAGCGCTTCGCGCTGGAGCTCGCGGAGCTGGCCGAGGTGAGCACGGGCGGTCTCCACGTCGCGGTCGAGCAATATCTCCACCGAACGCGAGACGAGGGTCATCGAGAACAGTGCCTGGGTGACCGAGTCGTGCAGCTCACGGGCAAGGTGTGCCCGCTCTTCGCCGGCGGCGAGCTCACCGGCCTGCCGCCGCAGCTCCCGCTCGAGGCGGATTCGCTCGCTGATGTCCCTCGCCGACCCGTGGATGCCGGCGAACTCGCCGTTCCCGTCGACGATGCCGATCGCGCTGATCTCCACGGGGACGAGGCCGCCGTCCGGCCGCTTGAGGCTCTGCAGGGCGATCTGCTTCACCGCGGGCTCCTCGCGGAGCGCGATCCATCGCGACTCGTCCGGGGCTGCGCTGGCCGCGTCGACGATCTTCGAGTAGGGCTCACCGACGACCTCATCGGGGCGCCACCCGCCCATCCGTTCCAGGGCGTCGGACACGAACGTGAGGCGCCCGTCCTTGTCGGTAGCGAAGACGACGTCGGGTGCGTTGTCGATCAAGAACCGGTAGCGACCCTCGGATTCGCGCAACTCGTTCTCGAGACGGACCTGTTCCCGCATGTCGCGGACGGAGCCGTTGGCGCCGAGGAAGCGTCCCGCCTCGTCGAGCCGGGCCGTGGCGATGAACTCCGCCGGCACCGGTTGGCCGTCCGCGCCGGCGAGATTGACCCGGCCGCGCACCTCCTGGGACCCGCGTTGCATGCCCGTCGTCCAGTCGAACTCGGCGACGTCCCGCGATGACTCGTGCACGAGGGCCCCGAAGTGTTGTCCGAGGAGCTCCTCGGGCCGCCGGCCGGTCAGCCGCACGACGGCGTCCGAGATGAATGTGAGGCGGGCGTCTGCGCCGATCGACCAGACCACGTCCGGAGCACGCTCGATCAGGTAGCGATAGCGCGCCTCGGATTCGGTCAGGCGGGTGAGCAGCGTCGAATTGGTGATCGCGATCGCCGCCTGATCGGCCAGGCCCTGGAGCAGGTCGAGCTCCTCGGCCGAGAAATCCCGAGGTGTCGCAGACGAAACGGCGAGTGTGCCGATGACCTCGCCGCCGGGGGCCTGGAGCGGTGCCGCGGCCATCGCGTACAACCCCAGGCGGTGCGCCACCAGGACGTCGTCGTCGTCGTCGTGGGGAATCCGGGCGTCCGCGAGGTAGTCGTTCGTCCAGACCGGCTCGCCCAGCTCCGCGGCCAGACCGTTGATCCCGCCACCGATCGGGAACCGCTTGGTCATGAGCCAGCCCTGGTCGGCGTCTGCTGACCCCTGGTCGGCTGGTTCCGCCGAACCATCGTCGGCTGGCTCTGCCGAACCCGCGACGACGACGGGCACGAGATACGTCCCGGTCTCGCTCATCCGCGTGAGGTGCGCACCATCGCTGCCGAGGAGGCGTCGGGCCTCCTCGACCACCCGGCGCAGGATCATGTCCGGTTCGCGCAGCGCGGCGATCCTGGCCGTGATGTCGCGGAGGGCGCGCTCCGTCTCGGCTCGGCGTGCAACGGCCGCCTGCGAGCGTTCGAGCTCCTCGATCAGCCTGGCATTCGTGATCGCGATGGCGGCCTGGTCGGCCAGACCCCCGAGGATGGCCTCATCCGTCGAATCGAAAACGTGCTTCGCTCGGCTGTAGACCTCGATGGCGCCGAGGGGCCCCTCGTCGCCGATGATCGGTGCGACAATGAGGCCCCCGATGTCCGTCGTTCGGGCAAGGTCGTCCGTGGCTTGGGTGTGGACGAACTCGCCAGCCAGGTAGTCGCCGGCGGCGATGACGCGACGCTCGGCCATCGCCTTGCCGGCGAGGCCCTCGCCGAGGCGGAGCCGGGTGGTCCGGACCGACGTCCGCTGCGTCTCCGACAAGCCGGCGTCGTACACCGCGACCAGCACCCCCTCGGCTGGGTCGAACTCGTCGATGACGGCACCATCGGCGCGCAGGAGCCGCCGCGCCTCGTCGACGATCCGCTGGAGGAGATCTCCGGGCTCACGGATGGCGGTGATCCGGGCCCCGATCTGTCGGAGCGCGCGTTCCGCGTCGGCCGTCCGCGCGATCTCCGTTCGTGACCGCTCGAGCTCCTCGATCAACCTGGCATTGGCAATCGCGAGCCCGGCCTGATCGGCGAGCGCGGTCAGGAGCGCTGCGTCGTCGTCGTCAAAGGCGTCCGCCCGGTCCGAGTCCACGGTGATGACCCCGACGGGCTGGTCGCGGTGCATCAGGGGGGCGGCCATGACCGACTGGATGCCGGCCTCGCGGATGAAGTTGTCCTGCACCGGCGAATGGGTGAACCGATCGTCGTCCTGGTAGTCGCCCGTCCATACGGCGCGACGGGTCTGGACCGCCCATCTCGAGACGCCGGCATCCGGATCAAGGCTCGGGTCGCGCCGCGCCGCGGCCGTCACCCGAGCGGCGGTCTCCTGGCTCTCCCAGGCCTCAGCCGTCTCGGCGTCCCCGAGGAGGTGGATGATCGCGCTGGAGGCGCCCAGGAGACGGATCGAAGCGTCGATGACGGACTGCAGGATCTCGCCCTTGTCGCGCATGGCCGTGACCCGGGCCGCGATCTCGCGCAGTGTCCGCTCCGAGTCGGCCGCGCGCGCGAGGTCCGCCCTGGACCGGTCCAGCTCCTCGATCAGGCGCGCGTTGGTGATCGCAATGGCGGCCTGGCTCGCCAGGGCGCCCACGAGGCCGGCATCGGTCTGGGTGAAGGCGGCTCGTCGCTTCGAGTACACCTCGATCACACCGAGCGGGCCGGCCTCGCCCGTGATCGGAGCCGCGATCATCGAGTGGAAACCGGTCCGGTCGTAGAACGCCGTCGACTCGGGCGAGGTCGGGAATTGGGCGGGCAGGTCGTCGTCGACGAGGATCACGCGGTCCTCGGCCACTGCGGTCCCCGTGGCGCCCACGCCGGCCGAGATCCACAGGCTGGCGCGTTCTTCCTCCGAGAACTGCGCGCCCAGACCGTCGTCCATGGCCCAGTGCAGGTTGCCCGATTCCGGATCGAGCAGGTCGAGGATGACACCGTCGGCCTTGACCAGCCGGCCGGCCTGGGCCACGACGTCCTGAAGGATCTCGCCCGGATCGCGCAGGACGGTGATCCGCGCCGCGATCTCGCGAAGACCCTGCTCCGCGTCAGCACGGCGACGGAGCGCCTCCCGCGATCGATCGAGCTCGTCGATCAGGCGGGTGGTCCGGATCGTGATCGCCGCCTGGTCCGCGATCGCCCCGAGGAGCGGCGCATCCCCGTCGCCCCACGCGTCGGGTCGCGACGTGAAGATGGTCAGCGCGCCAAACGCGCCGGTCTCGCCCATGAGCGGCGCGGCCATCACCGACCGGACATCCGATGCGGCGACGTACGTGTCGGCGCCATGGCCATGCGGGAACCGCCGGTCGTTGGCGTAGTCGCCGGTCCAGAACGGGCGGGCCAGGACCACGGCCTGGCCCGAGACACCCTGCTCGAGGGTCTCATCGGGGTCGTCCGGCCAGACCGAGTCGTCGGGACGAACCGCACCGGAGGCATACGCCCAGCGCAGCAGCCCCGAGCGTGGGTCGATGAGATCGATCCTCGCGCCATCGGCGTGGAGAAGGCGGGCAGCCTCGTCGACGCCGAGCTGGAGCACGGCCGCGAGGTCCGTCGCCGCGCTGATGCGGGCCGCAATCTCGCGCAGCGATCGTTCGCTGTCGGCGCGATCGGCGAGCTCGCGGCGGGACCCGTCCAGGGCCTCGATCAGGCGCACGTTGCGCATCGCCGCGGCGGCGTGGTCGGCGAGGGCACGGACGAGGCCGATCTGGGCTCGGGTGAACGCGTCGCCCCGGCTCGAGAACGTGCCCAGGGCACCGAACACGTCGTCCCCGGCCACCAGGGGCGCGACGACCATCGATCGGATACCGACGTCGCGGACGACGCGGTCCGGCTCCACGGCATGATCGAACGACGGGTCGTTGAGATAGTCGCCGGTCACCACGGTCGTCCGTTCGGCCACGGCTCGCCCGAACATCCCGACGCCGATCGGCAGGTCGATGGAGCGGACCCACTCGCGGCTTCGCTCGCTGTCGATCCCCGCGTCATGGGCGAACCGCAACCGGTTGGAAACCGGGTCGAGGAGATAGACCATCGCCCCGTCCGTGTCGAGCAGGCGCGCGGCCTCGACAACGGCTGCGGTCAGGAGCTCGTGGACGTCGCCATGACCCCCATCGGGATCGGGGTCGACCTCGGAGGCCGGAATCGCGTCATCGATCGAGGCGGGGGCGTTCGCGCCATTCGTCCGTCTCGGCCGGGTCGGAGTCGCCACCGCAGGAGGATACGACGATGCCCGAAGGGGACGGCATCGACGTTTGTCCATGGCGACGTCGTCATCTGACCAGGTTGCCCGCCGGCATCCGTCCCACCGGTGGCAGGGCGCATGGCCACCCAACTCCCGGTCACATGCCCACCGTCACCCGGGTCTCCCTCAATGACGATACGACTCGAAGCCGGCAGTTCACCGGCAAGAGCCAATCAGACAGCCAGCAAAGGGGTTCTGCCAGATGTTCGCTTCCCGCGTATCGCTTCGCCCGTCCGACATGGTCGTCCGCGCCGCCATCGTGGCGTTGACCCTGGCGACCGGGTACATCCACTTCACACTCGGCGGGCTGCTGTTCACGCTGAACGCGCTTGGCTACCTCGTCGCCGCCGTGGCGATGATCGCGCCGCTCGCCATCGCGGTTCGGTTCCGCTGGATCGTACGAATCGGCCTGATCGGCTACGCTGCCACGGCCATCGTCGCGTGGGCCGTCATGGGCCCGTACTTCTCGACCGCCTACATCGCGAAGGGCATCGAGATCGCCCTGATCGTCCTGCTCGCGATCGACTTTGCCCGCCACGATGGCAACCCGATCGCCCTCGTGCGCCGCGAGCTCGCCGCGTTCGCCTCGCTCGTCACTCGCCGCAGCGGCCCGGCCGGCGCCGGCGCCTAGTCCACTCGTCCACGTTTTAGCCAGGAGGCCCGCCTGCCATGAAGCGCCTGACCCTCACCCTTGGCCTGCTCAGCCTGGCCGCCGTGTTGGCCGCCTGCTCCGGCTCGTCGGGGACTCCTGTCCCCGCGGCCACCCCGCCGGCAGATGCCGTCGTCGTCACGGCCAAGGACCTGAAGTTCGGCCAGACCGAGCTCAACGTCCCCGCCGACGAAGCCTTCGATCTCTTCTTCGACAACATGGAGAACGTCCCGCACAACGTCGCGATCTACACCGACGAGAGCGCGTCGACGAAGATCTTCGTCGGGGACATCTTCAATGGACCCGCACAGAAGACCCAGACGGTCCCGGCGGTCGCCGCCGGCACCTACTTCTTCCGGTGCGACGTGCACCCGGACATGAAGGGATCGATCGTCGCCGGATAACCCCTCGCAGGCCCAACTACGCGGCGAACGGCCCCGGCAGATGCCGGGGCCGTTCGGCGTTCCGAGGAAGGCCCGCGTTTTCGCCAGCCGCTCCTCAGGCGGGCATTGGTCAGCAGATTGCTGACAATTGCTCGCTTTGTGGACGTCTGTCAGGCTTTGTCATGCCTCCGACCTCCTCGCGAGCGTGGGTGAGCGCGCAACTCGGCGGGCCAAGCTTGGATCTCGTGACGAGTGCGCGCCTGAGGTGCATTTGTCAGCGTCGAGATCGGGACACAAGAACGGACCGGGGAGGGCCTGATGCTCGAGATCATCGACCTCGCGAAACGCTACGGCAGTGTCGTCGCCCTCGACGGAGCGACGTTCAGCGCCCAGCCGGGCCGGATCGTGGGCTTCCTCGGCCCGAACGGCGCCGGCAAGACGACCACGATGCGCTGCGTCTTCGGGCTTGCGCGACCGGATCGCGGCGAGGTCCGCTGGGCCGGCAAGCCCGTCGACCGAGTTGCCCGCCTCCGCTTCGGCTACATGCCCGAACAGCGCGGCCTGTATCCGCGGATGCGCGTCGCCGAACAGCTCAGCTACTTCGCGCAGCAGCACGGATTGCCGGGTCGCGTCGCCAACCAGGCCGCCGACCTCTGGCTCGATCGGATGGGCCTCCTCGACCGCCGAACGTCAAAGCTCGAGGACCTGTCGCACGGCAACCAGCAGCGGGTCCAGCTGGCGACGGCGCTGGTCCACGATCCGGAGCTCCTCGTGCTCGACGAGCCCTTCTCCGGGCTCGACCCGCTCGGGATCGCGACCATGACCGATGTGATCCGCGACCGCACGGCCGCGGGTGTCGGCGTGGTCTTCTCGAGCCACCAGCTCGACCTCGTGGAGGACATCTGCGAGGACGTCGTGATCATTGCTCGCGGCCGGATCGTGGCCTCGGGCAGTATCGACGAGCTGAAGCGCGCCTCGGGCCGCCAGCACCTCGAAGTCGAGGTGGTCGGCTCCGACGGCTCCTGGCTGGACGGGAGCGGCAATGTCACCGTGCTCGAGCGATCGGGCGAACGGGTCAAGCTGCTGGTGGAGCGTTCGGTCGACCTCGATGGGCTGCTGGCGCGGGCCAAGGCTGCCGGCGAGGTCCGCCGGTTCGCCTATGAACCGCCGAAGCTCTCGGAACTGTTCATGGAGGCTGTCGCGCCGGGCGATCCCGGCCAGACCGAAGCGGCCGCCGGATCGACGGAGGTCATTCGATGAGCCGCTGGCGGAGCGTCTGGCTCGTGGCCAAACGAGAAATCATCGAGCGGGGGCGCAGCCGCGGGTTCATCCTGTCGGTCCTCCTGACCACGGCCCTGGTCATTGGCTCGTTCCTCATCCCCACCCTCCTGTTCGGCGGGGACGACGTCACCAAGGTCGGGATCATCGAACCCGCGCCGGCGAGCCTCGCAGGAGCGATCCAGGCGACCGCGGTGGCGGCCCAGCAGGACATCGAGATCGTTTCGTTCGCCGATCGGGCAGCCGCCCTCGGGGCGCTCGAGGCGGAGGACGTAGCGGTCGCCGTCAGCGTGCCCGCAGACCTGTCGGGATCCGGCGAGACGCTCTACCAGGAGGATCGCAACGCGTTGCTCGATTCGGTGATCGGCAGCGCGGTGGTCGGTCTGCGCGTGGAGGCCGTCCTCGCCGACAGCGACGTCGACCGGGCCGCGCTCGCGGCCGCCCAGGTGCCCCCGGCGGCGACGGAGCTGGATCCGGAGACCGAGGCCGACGAGGCCCGGTTCCTGCTGGCCAACATCGGCACGATCCTGATCCTCGTGAGCATCTTCTCGTTCGGCTTCACGGTGCTCACCGGTGTCGTGGAGGAGAAGCAGAGCCGGGTCGTGGAGGTCGTGCTCTCGACCGTCCGGCCGCGCGACCTCCTGATGGGCAAGGTCCTCGGGATCGGGGTCCTCGGTCTGGTCCAGCTCGCGGTCTTCGTCGTTGCCGGCGGAGCCGCGGCGCTCGCCACCGACCGGCTATCGCTGCCCACGACCACGCCTGCCGCGGTGGTGCTGCTGGCCGTGTGGTTCGTCCTCGGGTACACGCTGTATTCGACCGCACTCGGCTTCCTTGGCGCGCTGGCATCGCGCATGGAGGAGGCGTCGAACGCGTCCACGCCGATCACGATGATCGCGATGATCTCGTACTTCGTGGCCATCTTTGCCGTCGTCGACGATCCCGACGGCACGGTCGCCCAGATCGCCACCTTCCTGCCCCCGGCGGCACCGATGGTCGTTCCCTTGCGGGCCGCCTTCGATGCCATCGCGCCCTGGGAGATCGTCGTGTCGATCGGCCTGACCCTTGCCGCGATCTACGCCCTGTTCGTGGTCGGCGGCCGGGTCTACGCGGGTGCCGCCCTGCAGACCTCCGGGCGCATGAAGCTGCGCGACGCCTGGCGCTCGGCGGGTCGCTAGCCTTCGCGGATCGTCCGGCCGATCAGCCGGCCGGCAGGGGTTCGAACAGCCCGGGCGTGCCCCCGGCATGCCAGAACACGACCTTGCGGCCGTCCAGCCGCCCGCTTCGAGCAAGCGCGACCAGACCGGCCAGCGCCTTGGCCGTGTAGACCGGATCGACCAGGATCCCTTCGGTGGTTGCGAGGAGGGAGGCAGCATCGGCGGCGGCTGCCGTCGGGACGCCGTAGTCCTCTCCGACCTGGCTGTCGTCGAGGAGGATCCGCTCGTCGGGGACGGGCCCGATCCCGGGCAGGGCGGCCAGCTCGGCGAGCAGTGTCCGGATCTTCGCGCGGCGCTCGGCGGACTCATGGGCCGTGGCGATGCCGTGCACGCGCGTGGCGACCCGGGCGGTCGCGAGACCCGCGAGGAGGCCCGCCTGGGTGCCGGCGGTCGCCGAGGGGACCACCACGTCATCGGGCACGAACCCGGCCGCAGCCGCCCCGTCCACCAGCTCGAGGCCGGCCAGGACCTGGCCGAGAACGCCGGGCATTCCGGAGCCACCGACCCCGATCACGTAGGGCTTCCGCCCAGCGTCACGAAGGTCGGACACGACCCGCCCGACGAGGGCTTCGCGCTCCTGGCGGCGATCCGTGGCGGTCTGGTGGACCGTGGCGCCCAGCAGCACGTCCAGCCGGAGCCCCGGGTTTGGCGGATCCGTTGGCGGGCCGGACAGGACCAGGTGGACAGCCAGGCCCGTCCGCGCCCCGGCCGCCGCCGTCAGCCGCGCGTGGTTCGACCAGCGTCGGCCAGACGTCACCAGGACGTCGGCGCCCTCCGCCAGCGCCGCACCGACCAGGAACTCCAGGTTTCGCAGCTTGTTGCCGCCAAAGGCGAGGGGCAGGAGATCCTCGCGCTTGATCCAGATCTCGACGCGACCGCCGAGCGCCGCCGAAAACCGCCGCAACGGCTGGAGCGGCGACGGCCCGTCAAGAAGCGCCACACGAGGAAAGCGGTCCGGATCGGGCGTCCAGGGAGGCACGCGGCGCATGGTACCCGGCTCGTATCATCGGCCGATGGCCACTCGGATCAGCCCCGCGGATCGCCACACGTCGGTCGGCCAGCATCCGGGCATGGAACGGTCGATCGCCATCTCCGCCCCAACCGTCGGCTCGCGGCGGCTGTATTCCTCGATCGTCTCGACCGCCCCGGGCGACCGCACCCGGATCCACCACCATGGCGATTGCGAAACGTCGATCTACATCCTGTCGGGGACCGCCCGGTATACCTGGGGTCCAACCGGGCTCGACGAGGCC
The DNA here is from genome assembly GCA_963809045.1 of uncultured Chloroflexia bacterium. Lineage (GTDB taxonomy): Bacteria > Chloroflexota > Limnocylindria > Limnocylindrales > CSP1-4 > SPCO01. Next base: position 683,900 of record CAWEHW010000001.1, on the reverse strand, counting down.
TTCGATGCGGCCGCCGGGGATTTCATCTACATCCCGGCGGGCGAAGTCCACGTCGAGGCCAATGCCTCCGAGACCGAGCCGCTGGTCGTCGTGTTGACGCGAAACTGTGCCGATTCTCACGTGGTCTACCTCGACGGCGGTCCCGACGGAGCCGACGACGTCCCGGCTCCATGCTGAGGGCCTGGACCAGCGAGCCGCTCACGGCCCTCCTCCAGCGCCACGAGGTGGGCGGCGTCCCCGAAGAGCCGTTCCCCAACGACGGGTGGTCCGGCGCGACGCTGACCCGACTCGTCCGAGCGCGTGATGGACGCGCGTTCGTCCTGAAACGGACCTCGTGGGCCACCGACTGGATCGCCCGGTCCACGCGGGACCACGCGCTCCGCGAGGGGTTCGTGGCGGCGATGCCCCTGCCGTTGGCAGAACCGCTCGTCGCGCCGTATCACGGGGCGGCCGCCGACGGGACGTCGGTCGGGATCCTGATGCCCGACCTCACCGACGAGTTGATCGGCTGGGAGCGGGCCGCCGGAGAGCCTCCGCTGAGCGGGGACGCCGTCGACCGCGTGATCGGAGCCCTGGCGCGCCTCCACACCATGCCATGGCCCGTGGCAGACCGAGACGAGGCCGTCTTCGTATGGCCGAGCGTCCCGCTGCGCGAGCGGCTCCTCCTGCTCTCCCCGCGCTCGGCCGCGCGGCTGGCCGCCGGTGGCGTGGCCGCCGGAGAACGGTTCCTCGCTGGTTGGGCGGCATTCGAGCGCCTCGCGTCGCCGGCGGCACGGGAGCTCGTCGCCGCGCTCGATCGGGATCCGCAACCCCTGCTGGGTGCGCTCGCAGGGCTGCCGGCCACGGTCAACCACGGCGACCTGAAGTTCTCCAACGTTGCGTTTATCGGCGAGGATCGGGTTGCCCTGATCGACTGGCAGATGATCGCGCTGGCCCCCGTAGCGGTCGAGCTGGGATGGTTGCTGGTCTCGAACAGCGGAGCTCTGCCGGAGCGGCCCGAGGCCGTGATGGACCGCTACCTGCGCGCGGTCCGGGCGGTTGCCGGTACGCCGGTCGGGCCGATTCGGCCATTCGATTCGCTCGTGCCGTTTCCTCCGGCGGCCGTCCAGGCGGCGCTCGGGACCGAACCCGGGCCGAGCTTCCGGACGATGGAGCGCAGCGTCGGCGACTGGGACGTCCAGCTCGATCTCGGATGGATCATCGGTCTGCTCATGCGTGGCTGGCGGAAGGGCCTCGACGCCGAGGCGGGTGCCGTCCTCGCGTCCGGAGTCGCCGCCACGGAGGACCTGGCGAGCTGGTCCGATCGAGCGGTTGAGGCCGCGCGCCGCCGCTTCTAGCGCCCAGCCCGCTACCCTGAAGGGCCAGCATCAGCCAGGAGGACCTTCACGTGCCGAAGAGCATCCCCAACCTGCCCGGGATCGAGCCCAGCAGCCTGCCGTACAGCCACGTCGTCGAAGCGAACGGGCTCGTGTTCGTGGCGGGGCAGGTCGGCAATGCCCCTGGCGAGCGGTTCGCGGTCAAGGGCGGGATCGAGGCCGAGACGCGTCAGATGTTCGCCAACCTCGGGAGGCTGCTCGAGGCGGCCGGGCTCGGGTTCCGTGACGTCGTGAAGGCCACCGTGTACCTTCGCAACTTCGACGACTTCGAGGCGATGAACGCGATCTATCGCGAGCACTTCCCGTCGGAGATGCCGACGCGTGCAACCGTCGGGGTGTCCGCGCTCGCCCGCGACTTCACCATCGAGATCGAGGTCATCGCGGCCCGCTGACGCCTATTCGGTGACGACCAGCTCGTCGATCGCCACGAGTCTGTGGCCCGGCGTCTCGATCACTTCGATCTCGAACGTGTGCCGGCCGGCCGCCTTCCACGAGACGCTGTACAGGACCGTCGAGGCCTCGAAGCCTGCGCGCTTCAGGTCGACGACCTTGACCGCCTTCCCGTCGACCAGGATCCGGGCCTTGCCCCGGGTTGGCCCGACCGGGCCATACCAGGCGATCCGGCTCCCGGTGAACGTGATCGACGCCGTCGCGCCGTCGCTGGTCGCGTAGCGAACGGCCCCACCGGTGTAGCCGCCATGGCGAGCGGGCTTCCAGGAGCCCGCCCAGTCGATCGAGCTGCTCCGTTCCGAGTAGCGATGGAGCGCCGACCGGGCCACCTCGCCCTTGTCGGGCCCGCCGAAGTAGGCCATCACCCGCGTCACGTAGTTGGTCGCGGCCCTTGACCAGGCCGACTTGCGCGATGAGCCGGTGAGCCACCAGTACGAGACGCGACGCCAGCTGCCAAGCCAGTGGTACAGCGAGCGCATCTTGGCGCGGGCCACTTTCTCCTGGTTGGCAGCGGTCGGCTTGGCGTTTGCGTTGCCCAGGTAGCGCTTGGCCCAGGCCCGCCAGTTCGAGGGAAGGATCTGGTACCGGCCGTATGCCCCGGATGTCGCGTTGCGCGCCGTGTGGCGACCACCGGATTCGACTCGCGCCACGGCTTTCATGAACCGATCGAGACCAGGAGGATCCGCGGCGATCGCCGGGGCGGGGCCCACGATTCCGATCAGGAGGATCGTCGCGAGGGACGCGACGGCAACCGCCGGGCGGCGGCCGGTATGGACTCGCAATCGAGGCTCCTTCCTGCCACGGCCGGCGTGGTGAGCACACCGGGCAGCGGCTTGTCGAGCCGGGAGGGCAGGCACGGTACGACCCCGAGGGCCGCGGCCTGGGCACTCCGGCGGCGACAGGAAACGGGTTGGCCGGGCGACCGATGCCGCCCGACGTCTGGGGGTGGGTCAGGATACGACGATGGCGCAACCACCGACAAGTGGGACCATCGGCGAGCTGCCGAGCCCACGTTGGGCGGCTCTCAGGCGACCGGCAACCCCTTGAGGAACGCCGCGGCCCGATCGAGCGCGTCGTCGAGCACGGGCTTGAGCGTATGGCCGAGCCGGGGGTACGTCACCAGCTCGTGGTTCGGCAACAGGCGGACCGTTGATCGCAGGAGCGCGATCCGGGCAAACGGGTCCGCTTCCCCGGACAGCAGCAGGACCGGGCAGGTGATCGCCGGCCAATGGGCAACCCTGGCTTCGGTCCGTTCCGGTGCGCCGGGTGGGTGGAGCGGGTAGCTGAACAGCACGAGGCCGGCGTACGGTGCCCCTGGTTCGGCAGCGGCAAGGCTCGCGACCCGACCACCGAAGGAGTGACCACCGACCGCCACGTCGATCGCCGACGGAACGACCTCGTGGAATGCCGGGACGGCATCCTCCGCCTTGCGCTTGGGCAGGTCGATGGCCACGGCGGACACGCCCCGGTCTCGCAGACCGGCCACGAACGGGGCCATGCTCGCGGCGGTCCCGCTCGCACCGTGACCCAGGAAGCAGCGGAGGCTCACCCCGCAAGCGTACCCTTGGGATGGGCCGTTCGGCTGGCTACCGCATGACCCACCCGGGCCATGGCCGTCGACGGAACGCATCAGCATCCTCGCTAGCCACTCTCTGCGAGGGACAATGCCCAAGGACCACCGACGCCGGATCGAGTCGACCAGGACACGACACGCGACCCTCGCGGGCCGCCTGACCGGGCTCCTGGTGGTCGTGGCCCTGTCGGCCGTGATCGCTCCGTCGGCCGCGCTGGCCGAGTCGCCCAGTCCGGATCCCCTCGCGACGCCGATCGCCAGCCCCTCCCCGACGCCGCCGCCGCCGGTCGCCCCCGGGCCCACGTCGCTGCTCGACACCGTGACGTTCTACGGTCGCGGCTACGGGCATGGGGTCGGCATGTCTCAGTACGGTGCCCGCGGCCGCGCGCTCGCTGGGCAGGACAGCGCCACGATCCTGGCCCACTACTACCAGGGCGTCAGCCTCGCTCCGATCGACCCGGCGACGAGGATCCGGGTCCTGGTCATGTCCAAGTGGGCGGCATCCGCCGCCAAGCCCCTCGTCCTGTACGGGCGGATGGGCGCGTGGTCGGTCGACGGGATCGGCGTGGAGTTCCCGGCCAACGCCCGCCTCCGCCTGTCCCCGTCACTCGGGGTGACCGGCGCAGCCACGGGGGCCTGGCGCCTCCAGGTCGACGCCGCGGATGCCTCCGCGCTGTACGACGGGCCGGCTCCCGCCGGCTTCACGCTTCGCGGCTCCGGCCCCGAGACTCGCCTCCAGGTCTGGTCCAAGCCGACGACCTACGACTGGTACCGAGGTTCGATCCGCGTCGTCATCCATTCGGCCACCCGGGTTTCCGTCGTCAACGACGTGAGCCTCGAGGAGTACCTCGGCGGGGTCGTGCCGGTCGAGATGCCCTCCACGTGGCCGGCAGCCGCGCTCCAGGCGCAGGCCGTCGCCGCCCGTTCCTATGCCGCGCGCCGGTTGCGACCCACCACCTCGTACTTCGACGTCCCCGACGACTCGACCTCGCAGATCTACCGAGGGGTGAAGGCCGAGAAGGCGACGACCAATGCGGCCATCGCGACCACAGCCGGCACGGTGATGACGACCGGATCGACGATCGCCAACGCCCTGTTCCACTCGACCGGTGGCGGGGCAACCGAATCGAACGAGAACGTCTATACCTCGGGCAGCGGCAAGCGCACGGCCAAACCGGTCAGCTACCTGCGCGGCTCGACCGATCGGACCGAGGACGGCACGGCCTACGACGCCCGGGCCCCGTACGCCACGTGGGCGACACGCACCTACGCGCGGATCGAGCTCTCGGCGGTGTTCGCCGCCGATCCGCGGACCAACGTCGGCGACCTGATCGCGCTGGACCTGTCGAACCGTGGCGTCTCGGGCCGGCTGGTCAGCGTGACCCTGATCGGCTCGGCCGGCACCCGGACAGTGTCCGGCGAGGTGTTCCGCGCCGTGTTCAACGCCCGCCGGCCGGCCGGGGACCCCAGCCTGAAGAGCACGCTCCTCGACCTCGCGCCCATCCCCTGAGACCGGCTATCGTGCCGGCATGATCGAACGCCGGGGCCGCTGCGCCTGGGCCGGCGCGGATCGCCCGGTCCCGGACCTGCTGATGGTCGCGTACCACGACGACGAATGGGGCGTCCCGGTCCACGACGACGTCGAGCTGTTCGAGCGCCTCATCCTGGAGTCATTCCAGGCCGGCCTGTCGTGGTCGACGATCCTGCGCAAGCGGGAGGCCTTCCGTGTCGCGTTCCTCGGGTTCGATCCGGCGGGTGTGGCGGCGTTTGACGACACGGACCGGGCCAGGTTGATGGCTGACGCGGGGATCGTGCGCAACCGGGCCAAGATCGATGCGACGATCGACGGGGCCGCTGCCTTCCTGGAAACCGCCGATGAGTACGGCTCGTTCGATCGGTATCTGGCGACCATCGTGCCGCCACCACCAGCGCGACTGCCTCCCACCGCGCAACCGGGCGACATCCCGGCCACCACGCCGGTCTCGGACGCCCTGTCGGCGGATCTGCGCCGGCGGGGGTTCCGATTCGTCGGCTCGACGATCGTCTACGCGTTCATGCAGAGCGTCGGGCTCGTGGACGACCACCTCCCGGGCTGCTTCCGGTACGCCGCTCCAGGCCAGGATGCTCGCTGATCGTCACAGGTCGCGACGCTCGAACCGCCAGGCAGCCAGGCCGAGGACGAGCGCGATCCAGATCACCGACCACACCACGAAGATCAGCGGCGGCGGCGAGGGCGCGTAGAACGGATTGGCCTTGGCGAGCTCCGGTACCTCGTCGGCCGCGATCAGGAGGACCAGCGGCGGCTCGAGCCCGTAGATGACGCCGCGCCACAGGCCGTCGCTCGGGAAGACCCAGCGGCTTGCCTCAGCGACGCGGCCGAGGAGCTCGACCCCCAGCGCAGCCGCGACACCGGCCATCACTCCGGCCATCCAGCCGAGCCCGAACCCGACGACTGCGATTGCCCCGGCCGCGATCGTGGGCAGGACGGACCCGAGCGCCAGGGTCAGGGTGAGCAGGACGAGGGCCTGGCCTGCCAGGAACCCGATCGCGAGGAAGGGCTCCGGTGGCCCATAGCCCGACACCAGGACGGCCACCCCGATCGCCAGCAGACCCGACAGGATGGTGTAGGCCACGACCACGATGGCGCAGCCGAGCCAGCGCCCGACCAAAACCTCGGCGCGACGGATGGGCCGGGCAAGGATGGCGAGCGCTACCCCGGACTCGAGATCGCCACCGATCGCCGGCGCCCCGACGAAGGCTGCCGTCATGGCCAGGACGAAGCTGAACATGAACGCGATCAGGATCAGGATCTGCGACACGCCGATCGCGATCTGGAGCTCGTCGACACCCTCTGCACGCGAGATCGAGACGAGGCGCTCCAGGCCCCAGCCCACCAGCGCAACCGACACGATGGAGAGGATCGCGAGGACCCACACGACGCGCCGGCGGATCAGCTCTCCCACGGTGAGGCGGGCCAGGATGATCACGATGGCTCCTGATCCGTGGGTGGCGCCGGGGGTGGCGAGCCGGTCACGAGCTCGAGGAACCGGGCCTCGAGTGACCCACGTCCAGGCTCGACCGCGTGGACCCGACCGCCAGCGGCGACGATGCTCGCGACCACGTCCGGGATGCGCTCCCGGTCGAGCGGCCGGATGACGAGCCACTCCCCGTCGGTCTGCACTGGCCCAAACGCGGCGAGGGTTTGGCGCCCATCACCCTCGAGCCCGGTCACCCGGAGCCTCACCCCGCCTGCGGCAACCACGTCCTCGAGCGGGCCGGAGGCCACGGCGCGGCCCTCGTGGAGGATCACGACCCAGTCACAGGTCTGCTCCACCTCGGTCAGGAGGTGCGAGTTGAGGACGACCGTCGCGCCTCGATCGCGGGCGGAGCGGACGATCGCCCGGACATCGGTCCGGCCGATCGGGTCGAGCGCGGACGTGGGCTCGTCGAGGAGGATCAGGTCCGGCTCACCGAGGAGCGCGACCCCCAGGCCGAGCCGCTGCTGCATCCCCTTCGAGAACCCGGCCACCGGGTCGCCAGCGCGCCCGGTCAGGCCGACCCAGTCGAGGGCCTGGTCGACGGCGCTGGCTCGTCGCGATGGCGCAACGCCGGCCAGCTCGGTGTGGAGATGCAGGACCTCCCGTGCCCGAAGCCAGGGTTGATAGCGGAAGAGCTCCGGCAGGTAGCCGATCCTGGCCCTCGCCGCCCGATTGCCCAGCGGCGCACCCAGGACGCGCCCGGACCCGGACGTGGGTCGCGCCAGACCAAGCAGCAGCTTGATCGCGGTCGTCTTGCCGGCGCCGTTTGGCCCGAGGAGACCGACGAGCTCGCCCCGGCCGACCGTCAGGCTCAGGCCAGCGAGCGCGGTCGTCCGTCCGTACGTCTTGATGACGCCATCGAGCTCGATCGCCGGGTTTGACACGCTAGCTGTCACGGACGGCCTCGAAGGTTCGGCGCAGCGGATCCAGACGGGTCTGACACGGATCCGGGGGATCCAGCCACGTGTGGGAGCAACATCAAATGGTCACCTTCGCCTGTCCATGGTGCGCCGAACCGGCTGCGGTCGACGCGACGACGTTCGCCGAGCTCGAATGCGAGCATTGCTCGATCGTCATCCCGATTGCGGCCGACCCCACGGCCGCGACCCTCGACCAGGCCGCCTGAAGGACGCGCTCATCGGGTCGGGAGTGACGCCCGTCGCAGGACCGCGACAGGGAGGAACGCCAGGCTGATCGCCGCGACGCCCAGGCCCATGAGGGCCAGCGTGGCCGACCCACCGGTCAGGTCGATCAATGCGCCGCCCACCAGCAGCCCGACAGGCTGGAGGCCGAGCGAGATCGTCCGCGCGGTGCTGCCGACACGACCGAGCAGGGCGTCGGGGGACAGCGCCGTCCGGAGCGTCAGGTAGGTGACGAGGACCATCGACTGGGCGATCCCGGCCACGAACGAGATGCCGAGCAGGAGCGGGATGTCGACCGTCATCGCAACGATCACAAGCGCCGCCGCGGTCACGAAATTGCCACCGAGCAGGACCAGCCCGACATGCCGACGCGTCGCGAGGCGTGCCGTGACCAACGCGCCGCCGACGGTGCCGATCCCGAAGGCGGTCAGAAGCAACCCCAGGATGGACGGCTCGTACCCGAGATCACGGGTGATCCGGACCGCGAGAACGGTGACGAGCGGCGCCGTGACGATCGCCGTGGCGCCCCAATAGAGGATCGCGGTACGGAGCACCGGATGACCCAGGATGAAGTCGATCCCCTGGCGGATCTCCGTCAACAACGGTTCGCGGGGCCGGTCCACAGGGGCCACGATGGACCGCTTGACGAATGCCAGCCCCAGGCCGGACAAGGCGAAGGAGACGGCGTCGATGGCCAGGGTCGGACCCGGGCCGATGGTCGTAGCCAGCACGCCGGCGATGGCCGGTCCGATGATGTAGCCGCTCGAGTAGACGGTCTCGAAGTAGGAATTGGCCCGCGCGATCTGGCTTCGCCCTACCAGCGCCGGGACCGACGAGGTGTACCCCGCCAGGAAGAACGCGCGCAGCACGCTGAGCGGCGCGGCGACGATCAGGATGACGGCCATCGTCGGCCCGTTGAGGGCGACGGAGATCGGGATCAGGGCCGTGAGCACCGCCCTACCCATGTCCGCGAGCAGCATCATCCGCTTGCGGTCCGACCGGTCCGCGATGGCGCCTGCGACCATCCCGAACACGAGATCGGGCAGCGTCTGGAGGGCGCCGACGATGCCCATCGCGAACCCCGACCCGGTCAGCGCCAGGACGAGCAAGGGCAGCGCGGTGAAGCTGACCGCGTCCCCAAGCGACGAGACGCCCTGGCTCGACAGCATGACCCGGAAGTCGCGATTCGCCAGCAACGAGGCGTCGCGGGAGGGTTGGGCCATGGGCTCGATGGTAGACGGCGGCGGCTCAAGCGACCGCCGTAGGATTGCGACGTGGATTCGCCGACCCTTGCTCGCGCCTCGGAGGCGCTGATCCGCGCCGGACGGCGTCTCGGTGACCGAGGGCTCATCGCCGCCGGCGAAGGCAACCTGTCGATCCGTGTCGACCACGACCGCCTGCTAGTGACGCCCACCGGTCTTCGCAAGGACGAGCTGGCAGCCGGGGACCTGGTGGTGGTCTGGATCGGCCACGCCGATCGCGAGGGACGGTCGCCGTCGGGTCTGGCGCCAACGTCGGACCTCGAGATCCACCTCGCGGTCCACGAGGCACGCCCCGATATCGCGGCCGTCGTCCACGCCCACCTGCCGGCCTCCATGTCGCTGACAGTGGCGGGCGAGGTGCCCGATCCGGCGACCCTGCCGGAGACGGCCATGCTGCTGCCGCGGCTCCCACTGGTGCCATACGGGATCCCGGGCAGCGTCGAGCTGGCCGGCCGGGTGGCTGCCGCTCTCACCGAACCACCCGAGCCGTTGGCCACTGCCGTTCTCCTCGAGCGACACGGCGCCATCGCGGTCGGCATCGATCCTGCCGAGGCGACGAACCGCCTCGAGCTCGTCGAGGTCCTCTGCCGGACGTGGCGCGACGCGCTATTGATTCGCGCTGCGCGGACCAAGGTGGGTATCGTGGAGGCGCCCAGCCCAGGGTCGCACCAGGAGGGATCATGAACACGCGTGCCTACCTAGCCGAACTGCTCGGTACGTTCCTGTTCTTCGCTATCGGCCTGACGAGCGTCCAGGCGGTTGGCGCGGTCGGCGCCGGAGCGCCGTTGCTCGTCGTGGTGCCGCTCGCGTTTGGCCTTGGCCTCCTGGCCGCCATCTTCGCGTTCGGCCACATCTCGGGCGGTCATTTCAACCCGGCCGTGACGGTCGCAATGGTCATCGACGGCCGCACCACCCCGGCCGACGCCGCGGGCTACATCGTCGCGCAGGTCATCGGCGCCATCGGGGCTGCGGCCCTGGTCCTGGTGCTGTGGAGCCAGGCCGCGGTCGCCGGCACCATCACCGCGCCAGGGTCCGGCTTCACCGACATGCAGGCGTTGATCCTCGAAACGGTCCTCACCGCCATCTTCCTGCTGGTGATCCTCGCGTCCACGAAGCACGCCTCGAGCCTCGCGGCGCTGGCCATCCCGCTGACGCTGGTCGCCATCCACTTCGCCGCCGTGCCGTTCACGGGGGCCTCGGTGAACCCGGCCCGCAGCATCGGGCCAGCGCTCCTCGGGGGCGATCTCTCGAAGCTCTGGATCTACCTCGTGGCACCCATCGTCGGCGCCGTGATCGCGGCGCTGATCTACCGCGCGGCGAGCAGCGAGCCCGCCGCCGCGGCGTAGCCCATTTGACATTCGCCTTGCACAGGACCGGGCCGCCGTTGACCTAGGGCGCAGACCGTGGTCGTGTCGAGGATCGCCACCCGCCGGGTGGATCGAGCTCGACAGCGAACATGGGGTTGCTGCCATGAGCCTCACCTCGGCCCGGCTCCGGGCCTTGATCCTGCCCGTGGTTCTCGTCGCGGGCTTGTTTGGCGCGCCGGGCGTTGCCGCCGCCGAAGATCCAGCCGGGGCCCAACCGGCCGCCACGGTTGCGGGACGCGGCATCCTGGCTGCCAAGGGCGACGGGCACGCCCGGCTCGCCGGGAGCTATCTCCTGGTTGGCTCGCTCGATGGCGGCACGCTCGAGATCAGCGGCATCGACCGTGGATCGATCGTCCGGGTGACCGGGTGGATCTCCAGGACGCGGCTGGCCAATGGAACGCTGCGCTACCGGTTCGGGGACCGGACCGGTCACTACCGGATCGCCGGCCGAACCCTCGTCACGATCATCGAGAGCGACGCGATGCGGTTCCGCGCGGCCGGTCACGGTCGCGCGACGCTTCGTGGCAGCGGTACGTACTGGGTCAACGGAAACGGACCGTTCCCCTGGACGGACCCGGAGTCGGACGCCGACTTCTAGGCGACCGAGCGGCTCGATTTCCGGGCATGACGGCCGGGCCCTCGGGTCCGGCCGTTGGCTCGTCGCCGGCTAGAGGTTCTCGAGGCTGAACCGCCGGGCGTTGCCCATCTGCGGCCAGACTCGTGCCTGCGTGACCGCCAGCAGCTGCCGGATGTGATTGCGATCGTGGTGCACCCATTCGGCGAGGATGTCGTCGACGCGGAGCGGCCCGACGTGGATATGCTGCCCAACGCGGTCCAGATCTTCCGCGCGCAGGCCTCTGACGAGCGCGAGACTGGCGGATCGAAGTGTCTCGAACTCGGCCGCAAGCTCCGACCCTGGGCGAAGGTGGTCCTGGCGAGCCTCGGCGACCGCCGGCGGATCCCAGGTCGCCAGCGCGGGAGGGCCGCCCGCCGGGTCGGCGGCGAGGATTTCCTGGATCCGCCCGGCGAACCCTCGGCGCTCCGCTTCGAGCAGGTGGCCGACGCACTCGTTCGCGCTCCACTCACCCGGCTCGGGCCGCCACCCGCTCTCGCCACCGAGCGCCCCGATCTCGCCGACGATGACCCGTGTCGAGGCGGCGAGCAAGTCGGCGATCTGGGCGGGCGACACGGCTTCCATGGGGCTCACTGTGCCACAGGCAATGCCCGGCCGGGCTCGGCCAGCCAGCATGCCGCGGATTGGCCGCCGCCTACGTCGAAGAGCGGCGGTTCCTCCACCGCGCATCGATCGAACGCCATCGGACAGCGCGGCCGGAACCGGCAGCCGGTCGGGACGTGGGCGGCATCGGGCGTCTCGCCTTCGAGGATCGTGCGCCGGGCGCGCTGACCCGGTGTGGGCGGATCCGGTGAGGGCGAGACGGACACGAGGGCCTGCGTGTACGGGTTCCGCGGCTGGCGGATGACCCGCTCGGCCGGCCCGATCTCCATGATCTTGCCGAGATACATGACGGCGATCCGGTCGGCGATGACCCAGGCGAGGGACAGGTCATGGGTGATGAACAGGTAGGTGAGACCGCGTTCCTTGCGGAGGTCGAGCATCAGCCGGAGGAGCTCGGTACGGATCGAGACGTCGAGCATGGACACCGGCTCGTCGGCGACGATGACATCCGGGTCCATGACCAGGGCGCCCGCGATCACAACCCGCTGGCGCTGGCCGCCCGACAGCTCGTGCGGGAACCGGAAGGCGAAGTCCTTGCCCGGGCGAAGACCGGCGGCCTCGAGCGCCGCGAGGACCTTTCCCTCGCGCTCGTGCGCCTGACCGATGCCGTTGACGACCAGGGGCTCGGCCACGAAGTCGAAGATCGTCTGCTTGGGGTTGAGCGTCTCATACGGGTCCTGGAAGATCATCTGGACGCGCCGGCGATACCCACGCAGGGCGCCGACCGACCACAGGTCGCTGACGTCCCGGTCCTCGAACTGGACTGTCCCACCCGTCTGGCGCGTGAGCTTGACGATGACCCGGCCAGTGGTGGTCTTGCCGCTCCCCGACTCCCCGACCAGGGCGAGAACCTCGCCCCGCACCAACGACAGGTCGATTCCGTCAACGGCCCGGACGACGCCCCGCGTGCGCCGCAGGAGGGTGTCGAGGAACCCGATCCGGATCGGGAAATGGACCTTGAGGCCGGTCAGCCGGACGAGCTCGTCGCTCATTGGCCCGACCCTGCGGTCGCCACGGAGCCAGCCGCGGCCGCGGCAACTCGTTTGGGCACGGTCACCGGCACTCCGTCGTTGCCGTCGGGATAGAGGTGGCACGCCACACGGACACCGCCGGCCATCGTCTCGGGTGGCACGACCTCCGTGCAGATGCTCATCGCGAACGAGCAGCGCGGGGCGAACCGGCACCCGGGTGGCGGGTTCCGGAGGTCGGGCGGCGACCCCGGGATGACGTCGAGCGTCCGGCGGTCGGCGTGGATGTTCGGGAACGCCGCCAGAAGCTTCTGCGTGTACGGGTGCCGCGGCCGGCGGAAGACCTCCTGGACGGTGCCCTCCTCGGCGACCCGGCCGGCGTACATGATCATCACGCGATCGCAGGTTTCGGCGATGACCGAGAGGTCGTGGGTGATCAGGATCAGCGACAGACCCAGCTTCTGACGCAAGGATTCGAGCAGCTCGAGGATCTGTGCCTGGACCATCACGTCGAGGGCGGTCGTCGGCTCGTCGCCGATCACGATCGCCGGGTCGCAGGCCAGGGCCATCGCGATCATTGCCCGCTGCCGCATCCCGCCCGAGAGCTCGTGCGGATAGGCTCGACCGCGTTTGCGCGGGATCCCGACGAGCTCCAGGAGGTCGCCTGCTCGTTTGCGGGCAGCCTTCTGCGACTCCCCGAGCCGGTCCTCGATCGGTTCGGCGATCTGGTCCCGGACGCGACGGACCGGGTTGAGCGCGTTCATCGCACCCTGGAAGACGATGCTGATCTCACGCCACCGATAGCGGCGCAACGCCCGGTCGCTCTTGGGGACGAGATCGATCCCCATCAGCTTGATGCTGCCCTCGACGATGCGTGCGTTCGACGGAAGGATGCGCACGAGCGAGAGTGCCGTCGTCGTCTTGCCACAGCCCGACTCACCGGCGATCCCGAGGGCTTCCCCGTGATTGAGCGTGAACGACACGCCGTCGACCGCCTTGACCGAGCCCGATTCCAGCGTGAAATGCGTGCGCAGGTTCTCGACGACGAGCAACGGGGCGTTGGGGTCGGCGTCCTTCGGCAGGGGCCATTGGCGACGACCCAGCGGCCGGTCGGGCAGGGCATCGAGGGCGGCGGCTGCTACGGCTTGAGCATCGGGCTCGGCGGCGACCTCCGTCCCGGTTTCGAGCTCCTCGAGCCCGACGTCCGGCGGCGTGACCCCGGGGCGCTGGGATGGCGGGATCGGGACGCTCATCGACGCGCCCGCAGCCGCGGATTGAGGACATCGTCGAGCGCCCCGCCGACGAGCGTGAACGCCAGGACCACGAGCACGATGCAGATACCGGGTGGCATGAAGTACCACCACGCTCCGAGGCCCGGGGCGCCGGCCGACCGCGCCGCGTCCAGCAGCTGCCCCCACGACGGCTGGAACGGATCGCCCAGGCCGATGAACGACAGGCTCGTCTCGGTCAGGATCGCGCCCGCGAAGATCAGCACCGTGTTGGCCACGATCAGGCCCAGGGTGTTGGGCAGGATGTGGTGCCGCATGATGTGCCCCGATCCGGCCCCGATGACCCTGGCCCGATCCACGAACGCACGTTCCTTGATCGACAACGTCTGGGCGCGCACGATCCGCGCCGTCGATGCCCAGCTCGTCAGGCCGATGACGATGACGATGACGTACAGGGTGATCCGGATCCCGAAGAACTCCGAGTCGGTGCCGATGATCTCGCGAAGGATGGGCGCCAGGATCAGGGCCAGCACGAATGTCGGAAGCACCAGGAAGAAGTCGGTGAAGCGCATCAGGATCGAATCGACGAGTCCGCCGATGAACCCGGACACGATCCCGATCAGGACCCCGATGAACAGGGTCACGACTGTCGCCAGCGCCCCGATGATCATCGACACGCGCGTGCCGTGGACGGTCAGGTTGAGCACGTCACGCCCGAGCTCATCCGTGCCGAGCACGTGGACGCCCGTCGGAGCCCGAAGGCGATCGCCGGAGGCCGTCGTGGCCGTTTCGAGCGGGCCCACGATGAGCTGCGGCGCGATCGCCAGCACGACGAAGAAGATGATGATCGATGCACCGACAAGCCCTTCGCGGCGCTTGGCGAACCGCCCCAGGAACTCGCGCCAGCCCCGGATGCGCAGCCGGAGGCGCTGACCGCGCACCTGGCCGGCGGTCAGGGTCGGCGCCGTCATGCCTTCACTCGTGGGTCGAGCATCCCGTAGACCGCATCGGCCGCGAGGTTGGCCAGCACGACCGAGATGCTCAGGAACAGGAAGACGCCCTGGAGCACCGGGTAGTCGCGTGCGGTCAGGGCGTCAACGGTCAACGTGCCCAGACCTGGCCAGTTGAACACCACCTCCGCGGTGATCGCTCCGGCGATCAGGTAGCCCAGGTTGATCGCGATCAACGACACGGTCGGGAGCATCGCGTTGGGGATCGCGTGTCGGGTCATGACCCTCGTCTCGCTGATGCCCTTGGCCCTGGCGGTCGTCACGTAGTCCTCGCCGAGCGTCTCGATCACCGAGGACCGCATCAGGATCGAGTACTGGCCGATCAGGCCGAGGCTCACCGTCGCCAGCGGCAGGATGAGGTGCGACCCGAAATCGAAGAGCTGGTCGGCGAACGAGGGGTACGTCTGGCCGAGCGTGAACATCCCGGACACCGGGAACCACCCGAGGCCCACCGCGAAGACGACCAGGAGGATCATCCCGAGGAGGAAGTACGGCATCGAATACAGGATCAGGGACAGCCCATTGCCGACGTAGTCGATCGCGCCGCCGCGTCTCCAGCCCGAATAGGCGCCGAGGGCGAGACCGACGACGATCGCCACGACCTCGCCCAGGCCGAACAGGATCAGGGTCGGCCAGACGCGTGCGCCGATGACCTCCGCGACGGGCTGGCCACGATACTTGTACGAGTAACCCAGGTCGCCCTGCGCCGTCGAGGTGATGTAGGCGACGAGCTGATCCGGGAAGACCGGCTTGTCGAGTCCGAGCCGTGCCCGGGTGTTCTCGAAGACCTCCTGGCTGACGCCGGGAATCCGCAGCGCCGCGCGCTCCGGCGAGCCGGGCATCATCCGGAAGAGGATGAAGTTGAGCAGGACGATCATGACGATCGTCAAGAACGCCTGGATCAGCCTCCGGCCAAGGTACCCCGAACCCATGGTCGCTCAGGGCCTTCGGTCTTCGCCTACTCCTCTTCGCTCGCGGCAGTCCGGCGGCGCCTGACGAACAGGACGGCGACCACGGCAACGACCGCAAGGACGATGCCGATAAGGATCGGGGTGCTGACGCCCGAGGTGGTGCCGGCATCCACCGACGGGGCGGGCGCCGGTGTGGCAGCTGCGCCACTGGGGGCGGCAGCGTCGCTCGGGGCCGCGCTCGGCTCCGCCCCGATGGGTGAGAGGAGCGTGTACCCGGTCGACCCATACCCGAAGAGCGGAGCGCCGTCCTCGACCGGCTGGTTCGTCCAGCCTTCGAACAGGTCTGTCCGATACGCGGACAGCGTCGCATCGTAGAAGAGGACGTGGTATGGGGCCTCGTCATAGAAGATGTTCTGCATCTCGGCGAGCAGACCCTGGCGCTCCTCGGTGCTCGTCGCGATGTTCTGCGCCTCGAAGAGCTCGTCGTAGGCCGGGTTGCAGTATTGCGAGTCGCTCGTGCTGCCGATCTGCCCGCAGGTGAAGATGTTGAGCAGCGAGTTCGGGTCGACGTCGCCGCCCCAGCCCCAGATGAACAGGTCGTAGTCGGCGGTGTAGTCGCCGGCTTCGGGCGGCAGCATGATGTCGGTCAGGGTCTGGCTGTCGAAGACCTCGGTCGAGACCTCGATCCCGAGCTGGCCGAGCCAATCCTGGATGAATTGCGCAGCCGCGGGATAGGTCGACTCCGAATCCGGCATGAAGAGCCGGAGGTTGAGCGGGTTGCCCTCCTTGTCGAGGCGGGCGTTGTTGCCATCGAGGGCGTAGCCGGCCGCGTCCAGCTTGCTCTTGGCCAGCTCGATGTCGAACGTTCGCAGGGTCGTCGGCTCGACGTGGTACTGGGTCTGGAACGGCGGGAGCTGCGTGGTCCCGACCGTGCCATATCCGCCGAGCACCCGTTCGACCAGCAGGTCCTTGTCGATGGCGTAGCCGATCGCGTCGCGGAACGCCGGGTCCAGCAGGGCCGGTGACCCCGGGCCACCACCCGGGATCGTGTTCCCGGTGCCCGTGCCGTAGGTGTTGAACCCGAATTCGGTGAACCCGTTCGCGCTGGCCTGGACGGTGACGATCCCCTCCTCCGTGGCCAAGGCGTCGAACTGGTCGGCGTTGACCTGGTGGGCGTAGTCGAGCTGCCCGGTGCGAAGGGCCTGGACCATCGTGTCCGCGCTCGAGAAGATCTGGATGATGACTTCGTCGGCGCCGGTGAATTCCTTCCAGTAGTTCGGGTTCTTCGCGAACCGGACGAATTGGCCGGTCTGCCATTCGACGGCCTGGTACGGCCCGGATCCGATGACGGTCGGCTCGTTCTGGAAGTCGGCGACCGTGGCCAGCGTCACGTCCTCCCAGACGTGCTTCGGGAGGATCGGCACATACGTCCGAAGGATCTGGTCGTTCGGACGGTCCGTGGTCACGACCAGGGTCGTCGGATCGGGCGCCTCGACGGCGGTCACCCCGGCGTCGCCGACGTAGTAGTCGAGGTAGCCGAGCCCGATGAAGCCGTCCTCGCTGTTGATCCCGTCGAGCACGAATTGCAGGGTCCAGCGAGCGTCCTCGGACGTCGCGGGCTGGCCGTCGGACCAGAGCATGCCGTCGCGCATCTTGAAGGTCCAGGTCAGCCCATCGGCGGACTGGGTCCACGACTCCGCGAACCCCGGAACCGGCTCCAGGTTCGAGCCGAAGTTCACGAGGAGGTCGTAGTTGAGGGTGAACGCCTCGAAGCCGACCACGAGGGCCGTCTGCCAGGGGTTCATCGAGTCGAGGTCCTGCGTGGTGCCGACGCGAAGGACGTGCTCGCCCTGCGCCGTTGCCGGGGCCGCCGCAGGCAGGAGCAGCACGGCGATGAGTGCTCCGCCGCCCAGGACCCGGGCAACCCGAACGCGCATGGTCGATCGCATCGAATCCTCCTCTGGCAGGGTGCCCACCTCCGAAACCCGGCCTCGATCCCCGTTTGGGTGGCGGTACGTTGGCACACACGATCGTGTCGTGCAAGGCGGGACCCGCAGGGCGCGCCGGACGGAAAGGCTAGATCTCGAAGGTCCGAATCGCGTCGAGGTGGCAGCGGCCCGCCACATCGACCGTGCCCGCAGCCGGGTCCGGGCGCACCAGCAGCTCGGAACCCACGCCCTGGCGGATCGTGAGCGGCCGGCCGAGCCGGTCGCCCATCACGACCGCTGCCGCGCCTGTCGCCTCGTCCTCGACGATCCCGATGTCGGTCGGGAAGTAGCGGCTCCGAAGCCGGCCGGCGGATTCGTCCTCCCACGCCCAGGCATACAGTCCGGGGTCGCCCGGTTGGCCGGAACGCAGGGCGTCGACCTTGTCCACGCTCGGATACTCCCGAACGTCGATCGGGTGGACCCACTCGGCCCGAGCCCGGATCCAGGTCAGGTCGCCATCGCGCCACGTCTCGACGTCGCCGGCCGGGACATGGAGCGTCCAGATCTTCCGACCGAACTCGGTGAGGAGCCACGAGGTTCCGACCGTCGGGTGCCCAGCGAACGCCAGCTCCCTGCCCGGCGTGAAGATCGCGATGCGGGCCGTGTCGCCGTCGACCGCATCGACGAAGACCGTTTCGCTGAACCCGAGCGCCTGTGCCACCGATAGCCGCCGCTCGGGCGGGATCTCAGCGCCGTCAAGGAATACGCCGAGCGAGTTCCCCCCGCCGCCATCGGGCCCCAGGAACACGCGGAGGACGTGGAGCTGCAGGTCGCTCATCGGTCGCTGTTCCGCCCCGAACGATCGAGCGCGACCCGCTGGACGGCGAGGACCGTCAGGGCGTCGGTGATCCGGCCGTCGAGCGTCATCTGGAGCACCTCGTCAAAGGGCAACCAGCGCACCTCGAGGGCCTCGGTGCCATCAGGCGTCGCGTCGCCGGCGGTCAGCCCGGTCGCCAGGTAGAGCACGGCGACCTCATCCGAGACCGAGTTGGACAGGTGGCTGCGCGCAAGCTCACGCCAGGTCGATGCGTCGATGCCCGTTTCTTCGCGGAGCTCGCGCCGCGCTCCCTCGAGGGCGGTCTCCCCGATCGGCACGCCGCCTTCGGGGATCTCCCAGGAATACGCGTCGAGGGCATACCGGTGCTGCCCGACCAGCAGGACCCGGTCGTCGTCGTCCACGGCCAGGACCCCCACGGCAAGGTTCGCGAAATGGACCACGCCGTACACGCCGGGCTCGCCATCGGGACGGGTCACTTCGTCGTGCCAGATGGTGATCCAGGCATTCTCGTAGGCCACGCGTCGGCTGTGACGAAGCCACGGGCCGGTCGAGACCTGGCTCCCCGGGTCCGGTTCGTCATCCATGACGGCATCGTCGCACGCCGCGAACACCGGCGCCGAAGCGCGTGCCGCCCCCTCTAGACTCGGTGGCCATGATATCGCCCACCCCCGATCCGGCCGGCTCGGCCGCGCGACCGGCGAGCGCGCCGCGGTACGACGTGGAGACGCGCCTCGGGGTCTCCATCGTGGCCCGTGACGGCGTGACGCTTTCGGCGAACCTCTGGCTGCCCGTGTCGGCGAGCCCCGCGGACTCGACCGGCACGCTTGCCGCGAACGCTGCGCGTCCGAACGCCGCAGAACACTTCCCGGCCATCCTCGAAATGATCCCCTACGGCAAGGACAGCTGGCGGAGGAACGCAGACGTCGCCCGTGGCACGTACCTCGCGCGACGCGGCTATGTGCTGTGCCGGGTCGACGTGCGCGGGACGGGTTCGTCGGGTGGCGTGGCCCTCGACGAGTACACCGAAGCGGAGACGCTCGACGGCTACGACGTCGTCGAGTGGCTCGCCGCGCAGCCATGGTGCACCGGCGCGGTCGGGATGTGGGGGATCAGCTACGGGGCGTTCACGTCGATCCAGGTCGCCAAGCTGCGTCCGCCGCACCTCAAGGCCATCGTCCCGATCCAGGGGACGGACGATCGCTACCTGACCGACGTCCACTACATCGGCGGCTGCGTGACGGCGAGCGAGCTGAGCCAGTACGCGGTCAGCCAGGTGGCGATGAACGCGATGCCACCCGATCCGGCGCTCTGGGGCGAATCCTGGCAAGCGGACTGGCTCGCGCGGCTGGACGCCACGCCGCCGTGGTTGTTCGAGTGGCTTCGCCAGCAACACGATGGCCCGTACTGGCGTGGGGCCTCCCTCGCACCCGACTATGACGCGATCGAGGCCGCCGTCCTGAACGTCGGCGGGTGGATGGATTCGTACGTGGATGCGGCGTTCCGGATGCAGGAGCGATGCACGGCCCCATCGCGGACGATCGTCGGGAACTGGGTCCATGGCCTGCCGGCATCGGCGACGCCCGGCCCGAACCTCGATGACCTCCACGAGCTCGTGCGCTTCTTCGATCGATGGCTCAAGGGCGAGCCGAACGGCGCCGACGAGGAGCCGTCGATCGTGTGGTTCGAGCGCACGTACGCGACGCCCGAGCCGTTTCCGGCCACCCTCCCCGGTCGTTGGCGGGCGGCCGCCGCGTACCCGCACCCCGACGTCGAGTTCCGTGCCATGCAATTCGCGGCGGGCACGCTGCCGCTCGTCGGACGCCTGGTCCCGGCCGACCAGGGGCTGGTCGAGGCGGCGGCGATCGAGCGATACCCGAGCCGCTCGACGGTGGGGACGCATGCCTCGCTGTCGTGGGGTGCCGGCGGGCCACCGAATGGCCTCGCACGCGACCTGCGCCCCGACGAGAGCCTCGGTCCGGTGTTCACGTCGGCGCCCCTTGACCACGACATGGCGATGCTTGGTGTGGCGGAGGTCGTCCTGTTCATGGCCGTCTCAGCTCCGGTGGCCACGGCCGTGGTCCGGCTGACCGACGTGGCGCCCGACGGGACATCGGCCCAGGTCTCGGCCGGGATCCTCAACCTGACCCACCGGCTCGCCCACGATGCCCCGGCGCCGTTGATCCCGGGTTCGGTCGAGGACGTTCACGTTCCCTTGCGACCGGCCGGATATCGGTTCCCTGCCGGCCATCGAATGCGGGTGTCCGTGGCGTCCTCCGCCTGGCCGGTGATCTGGCCATCGCCATACCCGGCCACGTTCGAGCTCCACCTTGGACCGTCCACTCCGTCACGGCTGGTCCTGCCGGTCATCCCGGCTGCCGGCGGGCCGGGCGACCTCCCGGTCCCGGCGTTCAAGACGACTCGACCCGACCTGCCCGATGTGGGCATTGAGGGCGCGGCCGATCAGCCGGTCTGGCAGGTCGCGACGGACGTCCTCCGTGACACCGTCGCGGTCACCATCCATGACGGAGGCGAGGACATCCTTGACGACGGCCGGCGCCTGTATGCGGCCGAAACCCTCGAGCTGACGGCGAGCGATTCGGATCCGGCGCACGCCAGCCTCAAGGCGGACGTCGTCTATCGATGGCGGGAGCACGCCTTCGAGACGGAGATCCGGGCAAGCTCGCGCCAGACGAGCGACGCCGATGCATTCGACCTGGTCGTGGACCTCGAAGTCGACGTCGACGGCGAGCCCTTCTTCCGGCGCCGCTGGCACGAGTCGATCCCGCGCCGGCTCGTTTGAGCGCCGTCTAGACTCTCGCCATGCTGACCCCCCGGATCTCGGCCAAGGCGGCGCGGTTCACCGAGTCGGTGATCCGCGAGATGAACCGCCACGCCGTCAACGCGGGTGCCGTAAGCCTGGCGCAGGGCTTCCCCGACTTCCCATGCCCGCCCGAGCTGAAGACCGCCGTGGCCGAGGCCGTGGACGCCGACATCAACCAGTACGCGATCACCTGGGGTTCGAGGCCGTTGCGCGAGGCAATCGCCAGCTCGACGCCACGCCACTTCCCGGCCTGGGGCGACATCGACCCCGAAACGCAGATCACGGTGACCTGCGGCGCGACCGAGGCGATGATCGCGGCGATGCTCGGCCTGCTCGACCCGGGCGACGAGATCGTGGTGTTCGAGCCGTACTACGAGAACTACGGCCCGGACGCGATCCTCGCCGGTGCGACACCGCGCTATGTGACCCTGCACGAGCCGGACTGGTCCATCGACCCGGACGAACTCCGGGCAGCGTTCGGGCCGCGGACCCGCGCAATCGTCGTCAACTCGCCGCACAACCCCACGGGCAAGGTGTTCGGCCTCCCCGAGCTGGAGCTGATCGCGGATCTCTGCATCGAGTTCGATGCCCTGGCCTTCACCGACGACATCTACGAGCACATCGTGTTCGACGGCGCGCACATTCCGCTCGCGACGCTCCCCGGGATGGCGTCACGGACCGTGTCCATCCATTCGATGTCCAAGACCTATTCGGTGACTGGTTGGCGAATCGGCTGGACCATCGCACCGCCCGACTTGTCGGTCGGGATCCGGCGGGTCCACGACTTCCTGACGGTCGGCGCCGCCGCTCCCCTGCAGGCAGCCGCCGTCGTCGCGCTCAATTTCGACGACGACTATTACGACGACCTTGTCGCCGGCTACCGCGAGCGCCGCGATGCACTGCTGCCCTCGCTCCGTGCGGCCGGCTTCCGCGTCCACGAACCCGCCGGGGCGTACTACGTCATGACCGACATCCGTGACCTGACCGACGAGGACGACGTGACGTTCGCGATGCGGCTGATCCGCGAGCCGGGTGTGGCCGCCGTGCCCGGCTCGTCATTCTTCTCGCGACCCGAGCTTGGCCGGACCAAGCTCCGCTTCGCGTTCCCGAAACGCCTCGAAACGCTGGCCGCCGCCGCGGAGCGCCTCGCCCGACTCACGGTCCGCGCCTGAGAGGCAGGTTCGCGGCCCTTGCTGGTGGCGCTGACAACAGGCTTGCCCCTACATGCGGCGAACGTGCGTTCCAACGCGATGCAAATCGGATGCATCAGGAGCGTCGGGACGTACGGCGTCGGCGGGGCCGCGAATGATGCAGCCCATGTGCATCACCAGCGAAGGCGTTCGCCCGCGAGCCAGTGAGCGCACGGCGACCTACCCGGCCGCAACCCGCTTAGCCAGGTCCGCGATCGCCAGCCGAGTGTCGCTCGTGTCGTAGCGGAGCAGCGGATCCGGGTCGATGGCGCGCTCGACGACCTTCCCGCCAAGCCGGCTGTAGAGCATCGGGAAGATCGCTCCCGTGCCGTCGGATTCGAGGCTCGCGATGATCGCGTCCGGTCCCTCCGCGTCGAGCAGGTGGGCGAGCGGCTGGACGCCGTCGTCCCGCAGCCCGCCTGACCCGTCGGCCGTCAGCACACGGGCCAGGTAGCCACGTTGATGGAACAGGTCGGGCGCCTCGGACAACTCGGAGGCAAGCAGCGCCGCGACGGCGCCCGGGGCGACGAGGGGTCGCTCCGGCTCGATCCCGAACCTCGTCCTTGCGATGTACCCAGCCAGCACGCGGGCGTTGTAGCGGGCGCCGTGGACCGCACCCGAGTTCGATGGGATGCCGAACTTGCGCAGCCCCTTCGAGCCTTGCCCGATGGTCCCGGCAAAGAAGATCCCCGGAACGCTGACGCTTTCCCACCACGGCGTCTGCGCCGGCAGCTGGCTCGCGCCATACGTGGCGACCCCGAGGGCCGGGAGGTCGACCAGCGGTGTCACGAACCCGGTGGCCGCGATGGCGTCGTCGGCCTCAAGGATCAGGTCCATGCCACCGTCGGTCCGTCGCAGATGCACCATGAACTCGCCGCTCGACGCTCGCTCGATCCGCTCGATCGCCGCATCGAGGACGCTGACGCCGCCGCCCAGGACGTGGTCCTCGTACGGCTGCACATAGCGCGCGCGGACGCCGACGAGCGAGCGGGTGTCCACCGACATCCGGGCCGGCGATGGCGAGGCAAGCACGATCTGCCGAGCCCAGGGCAGGAGGCCGGTCGCCAGCTCGAACCCGGAGTTCTGCTTGCCGACGATGAACACGCGACGCCCGGCGTACGTTTCGACCGGGCGAACGTCCGCGTAGTGGTAGGTCAGTTCCATGCCGGGGCCGGGCGGCGTGTGCGGCTCGGCCACGCCGACCGCGACGACCAGGGTCCGGCAGTGGTACGTGCCGTCCGTCGTCTCGAGCGCGAAGCCCTCACCGTCGGGCCCCGTCTCGCGGCTGGTCCCGGTCCAGCGGCAGTCGTAGCGGATCGCCAGGCCGGTGCGGTCCACGAACGCGACCAGGTTGGCTTCCATCTCGGCCCGGGACGGAAAATACGACGTCCCGTCCATCAGCGCGGGCTGGAGCGCCCGTGTCTCCGGCTCCTCGCCCAGCAGGCTGTTCCAGTCGTACCGCTCGTACGCCCTGGTGCCGCGCTCGACAGGGGCGTGTGGCTTGGTCCAGGACAGCAGCCGCTGCAGGAAGGGCCAGCGCCGGAACATGCCACCCGGCGACGGGTCCGCGGAGAGCACGGCGTGCTCGATCCCCAGGTGCCGCAGCGAGTAAGCAACCTGGATCGCGCCCGGACCGCTGCCGATCACGATGACCGGGTAGGTGCCCGGTGGGAAAGGCGCGTTCAGCTCCGCCATCGGTTCGCCGCCCGCAACCGGCGAGCCTGGACCTGGAGCATCCGGTACATCACCCGCGGGTGTTCGATGAGGAACGATTCCACGCGCGGCCCGGCAAGGACGAGGCAGCGGAGCGGCCGGAGCGCGACGACGTCGGCGATCGGCGACTCTCCCAGGATGATCGACACCTCGCCGAAGAAGTCGCCCCGGCCGATGCGGGCGCGCTCCGTGCCGTCGATGACGACCGCCGCCTCGCCGTCAAGGATCACGTAGAAGCCCGACCCGGTCAGACCCTGGCGCAGGACGCGCTCCCCCTCGGCGAAGACCGCTTCCTCGAAGGTGTGGACGATCCGGGCGAGCTGCGGGTCGGTCAGGTCGGAGAACAGGGTGAAGCCCGCAATCGCGTCGATCAGCTCCTCACGCCCGACCATGGGACGCATGGTGCCAGACCCGACCGGGCCATGGAAGGCGCTCGTGTTGACGGCCCGCCACCACGCGGCGCAGCATGACCCTCTCAACTGCAACACGGAGGAACGGTGACCCTCACTCGCGATCGCACGACCGAGCTCCTGTCGAAGACCCACCTGTTCGCGGGCGTCGACGAGGAGGGGCTGAACCG
This sequence comes from uncultured Chloroflexia bacterium, assembly GCA_963809045.1. Lineage (GTDB taxonomy): Bacteria > Chloroflexota > Limnocylindria > Limnocylindrales > CSP1-4 > SPCO01. The sequence goes on along the minus strand of CAWEHW010000001.1, from coordinate 659,267 downwards.
GATCGCCGACCGGATCAGGGAGCTCGACGTGCCGGCCGACCGGGTCATCGCGCGCCAGGGCGAGATCGGGACCGGGTTCTTCGTGATCGCCGAGGGCATGGTCCGGGTTGTCCGTGACGGTGAGGCGCTGGCCGAGCTGGGTCCGGGCGACTTCTTCGGCGAGCTGTCCGTCCTCGACGGCAAGCCTCGCAACGCCCAGGTCGTGAGCACCGAACCCACGGTCTGCCTAGCGCTCGCGTCGTGGGATTTCGAGGCCGTCGTCGCCGAACAACCGAGCGTGGCCCTGGCCATCCTCCGCGAGCTGGCCGGTCGGCTGCGCGAGTCGACCGACGCCCACCGGCACTGAGCCACCCGCCTCGCTCAGGATGACCGCCAGCCCGCTCCCGAGCGGCACCGTCACCTTCCTGTTCAGCGATATCGAGGGCTCAACCAGGCTGGAGCAGGAGATCGGCACTGCCCGGTACGCCGCGCTCCGCGAGCGACACCGGGACCTTCTGCGAGCTGCCTTTGGTGCGCACGAGGGCGACGAGCAAAGCACCGAAGGCGATTCGTTCTTCGTCGTCTTCCGGAGTGCCCGCGAAGCCGTCTCGGCCGCCGTCGAGGGCCAGCGCGCCATCGCCAGGGAGCCATGGCCCGATGACGCGCCGATCCGGGTCCGGATGGGGCTGCATTCGGGCGAGGCCGGGCTGGCTGGCGGGTCCCTGGTGGGGCTCGACATCAACCGTGCTGCCCGGATCGCCGGCATCGCGAATGGCGGGCAGATCATCATCTCGGATGCCACCCGAGCGCTCGTGAGTGGCGAGCTGGCAGGCGACCTGCACCTGCGCGACCTAGGTGAGCATCGGCTTCGCGACCTCGCGGCGCCAGAGCATCTCGCGCAGGTCGACGCGGAGGATCTGCCGTCGGAGTTCCGGGTCCTCCGGTCGCTCGACGCTCGTCCAAACAACCTGCCGACGCAATTGACCACGTTCGTCGGACGCGAACGGGAGCTTGGGGAGGCCCTCGACGCCCTCTCGAGAACCCGTCTGCTGACGATGACCGGTCCGGGCGGGACGGGCAAGACCAGGTTGTCCCTGCAGCTCGCGGCAGCCGCCGCCGAGGGGTTTCCCGACGGCGTGTGGTTCGTCGCCCTGGAGCCGGTGCGCGACGCCGAGCTGGTGGCGCCCACCATCGCACGAGTGCTCGGCGCGGCGTCGAGCTCGGCACGCGCCCCGATCGACCTCCTCGCCGAGCTCCTCGGCGAGACTCGGCAACTGATCGTCCTCGACAACTTCGAGCAGGTCATCGCCGGGGCGCCGGTCGTCGCCGACCTGCTCCGCCGTTGTCCCAACCTGACTGTCCTCGTCACGAGCCGCGCCCCGCTGCGCGTGTCGGGCGAGCAGGAATTCCCGGTGCCCGGGCTGCCGACGCCCCCCGACGTCTCGCAGCTGTCGGAAATCGAGCGCCTCAACCTGCCCCTTGCCCTCCGCGAGCCGGATGCAGCGAGCTTGAGCCAGTACGAGGCGGTACGTCTGTTCATCGCCCGGGCGGTCGCGGTCCGGCCCGGCTTCGCGGTCACGAATGCCAATGCCCCGGCGGTCGCCCAGATCTGCGCTCGTCTGCACGGGATGCCGCTGGCGATCGAGCTCGCGGCGGCGCGGATCAAGCTTCTGTCGCCGGAGCAGATCCTGGCCCGTCTCGAGGACCATCTGGCCTTGCTGACGGCCGGTTCACGCGACCTGCCCGAGCGGCAACAGACGCTGCGCGGCGCCATCGCCTGGAGCTACGACCTCCTCGGGGAGGGGCCACGGCGGCTGGTGGACCGCCTGTCGGTCTTCCGGGGCGGCTGCGACTTCGAAACAGCCGAGCTGGTCTGCGGCCCCGCGGTGGAGGTCGGCGGGGAGGTTCTCGACGGGCTCACCGGGCTTGTCGACCAGAGTCTCGTGCGCGTCGACGACATGCTGGCCGAGCCACGCTTCGTGATGCTCGAGTCGATCAGGGAATTTGCGGCGGAACAGCTCGATATCAGGGGCGAGTCCGACCAGGTTCGCGAGCGCCACGCCCTGGCCATGGTCGACCTCGCCGAGCGCGCCCAGCCGCATCTCAGCGGTGTCGACCAACGGACCTGGCTCGATCGCCTCGAGCGGGATCATGACAACCTGCGCGCGGCACTCGACTGGACGACCGCGCGACCCAGGCCGGACCTGGCGGCGAGACTGGTCTATGCCACCTGGCGCTTCTGGCAGCAGCGTGGATACCTCAACGAGGCCCGGACCCGTCTCGAGGCAATGGCCAGGCAGGACTGGGAGCTCGAACCGGTCCTGCGAGCCCGGTTCGCGGAGGCGTTAGGTGGCGTGGCGTATTGGCAGTCCGATCGACCGGCCGCCACACACTGGTATGACGTTGCGCTCTCCGTGTGGCAGGACGGCGACGACAAGCGGGAGCTGGCCAATGCGCTGTTCAATCGCGCGTACGCGGACATCATCAGCCTGATGGGTGGCCTCGCCCTCGATGACGAGCTGTTCGAGGCGACGAGAGCGATGTTGATGCGCGCCCTGAAGCTGTACGAAGAGCTCGGTGACAAGGCCGGTGAAGGAAACATCATCTGGGGCCTCGGGAGCTTCTACTACTACAACCGTGACCTCCCCGCGGCGAGGGAGTGGTACCAACGGTCCCTCGAGCTCCACCGAGGATCGGGTCAGCGGACGATGGAAGCCTGGTCCCTCCACATGGGGGCACTCGTCGACATCGGCGATCGGAAGTTCGAGGAAGGCGGCGAGACGGCAAGGGAGGCCCTCGAGGTCTTTGCCGATAGCGGCGACGTCGCCGGGATCACCCTGGAGCTGGACAACCTCGCGTCGGTGGCGGCCGCGCGCGGTGACCTCGTCCGCTCGGGCAGGCTCTGGGGCGCGGCCCGGCACCTGCAGCAGCTGACCGGCACCGGGCTCGCGGACTACGTCGAGGAAACGTTCGAGATGTTCAGCACCCCGACCCCGCGCCAGCTCCTGTCGCCCGAGGATCTCGCAGTGCGGGCCGCCGAAGGCGCGGCGATGAGCCTCGACGAGATCGTGGCCTATGCGCTCGAGCGGGACGACAAGACGGCGACGAGCGGACCGGTCGGCGCGTAGGATTGGCCTCGATGACCACGGAAGGAGCCTGGATCGAAGGCGTCGTGCCGGTCATCCAGGTCCACGACGAGGACCCTCCACAGGAGGCGACCGCGGCGTTCGATCCGGCGCTGACGATGCAAACCTGCGCGAACTGTGGGTCGACGATGATCGAGCGCAAGTGCAAGCTCATCTGCCATTGCGGCTATTTCCTGTCGTGTTCCGACTACTACTGACGTCCACCTGAGCGTCTCGCTGAGTTCGAACCAGCCCACAATGGCCGAGTCACTGCCGCCCATCACGCTCTCGATCGAGACGACCGCGACGCCCACGGACGCCTGGGCTGCGCTGACCGAGCCGGATCGGGTGGTGGAGTGGCTCACGACCGCAAGCGCACTCGGCAGTGTCGGGGACGCCTACCGGCTCGACTTCGGCGATGGGAGCGTCATCGACGGCGTCGTCACGGCCCTGCATCCGGGGCAATGGTTCTCGCATACCTGGATCTGGGCCGATGCGGAACCGCGCCAGGAGACGCTCGTCACCTGGCTGGTCGAACCGACCGGCGAGGGCGGCTGCCGGATCACCCTGACCCACGACGGGTGGGCTGAAGGCAGTCTTGACGAGGCCGCGCGCAGCGACCACGAGGGCTATTGGAGGGGCTATCTCGACGACCTGGCATCGGTCCTGCTCGGCGACCGCTGACGGCCGGAGACGTCGCCCTGCCCCCCTGGGCCGGCTCGACTAGACTGGCGTTCCGATGACCGTCCAGCCCACGACCCCCGCACCGCGCCAGAAGACCGCGATCCCCAAGAACCCCGGTCGGCGCGACCTCGGGATGCGCGCGACGCTGCTGTTCCCGAACCGCGACATCGTCGACAAGTACTACGTCCCGGTGATCTACACCGCATGCCGGACGTGCTACTCCGAGCAGGACCCGGACGAGATCTTCCGCCGCGCGCTCGCGGGCGACTTCGACCCGATCAAGATGCAGAAGCTGATCGGGTCGGTCATCGAGTCCGGGCACGGGTCGACGATCGAGCACGTGGTGTTCACGTTCGCCATCAGCGGCGTGTCGCGGACGCTGTCGCATCAACTCGTGCGCCATCGCGCGGGCGTCGCCTTCGACCAGCAGAGCCAGCGCTACGTCAAGTTCAAGGGCGCCGCGACGATGCTCCCCCACTCCATCGCCGAGGGCGACGACGAGCTTCGTGGCCGCTACGAGCAGCAGGTCGACGGGGCACTCGGGTTGTACGGGGACATGCTCCAGGCAGGGATCCCAGGCGAGGACGCCAGGTTCATCTTCCCCAACGCCACGCGCACCAACCTCGTCATGACCACGAACCTGCGGGCGCTGATCCACATGTCGGGTCTGCGGCTGTGCACGATGGCCCAGTGGGAGATCCGCCGACTGTTCCAGCTGATCCGGCACGAAATCTTCAGCGTGTCCCCGTTCCTCGGCAGTTTCCTGGCGCCCAAGTGCGTGCCGCTCGGCTACTGCGACGAATTCAACAACCGCGACGAGCACTGCCCCATCCGCCCGCACAAGGATCGGGTGCTGGAAGCCTGGGCCGAGAAGGCCGCCGCGGCACGGGCCGCGGGTCGCGAGCTGCCCGTCACATAGCCTCGGGTGGGGGCGGTCGTCGGTGGTCGATCGTCCGGCTCTTCGAGAACGTCGCTGGCCGCGCTCCTCGCCGGGACGGACCCTCCACAGTGATGCAAATCGGATGCATCGCCCGCCTTGCGGGATCCGACGCGACCCGGCCGGCCCCCGCCGGCGATGTATTCCATTTGCATCGCCGGCAGACATGTCTTCCGCCGGGCGACACGTCGGGCGTCGCCGGCAGACGCGTCCTGTATCGCCGGCAGACACGTCCTGCATCTCCGGCAGACACGTCTTCGGCCGCCCGAATGCGCTGCGGCGCCTACTCCCGGGCGAGGTCCGCGATGAAGCGTACGATCACGCGAGCAAGCCGCGGTCCCGCGATCTCGCCGGCCTCCAGCACCTCCTGGTGGGTGAGTGGCTCGCCGCCGTAGCCGGCCCCGGCGTTGGTCACCAGCGAGACGCCGCAGACCTCCAGGCCGACCCATCGAGCGGCGATGCATTCGAGGACCGTTGACATCCCGACCGCGTGGCCGCCCAGCCCGGCGAACATCCGCACCTCGGCCGGTGTCTCGTACGTCGGCCCGGTCAGCCCGATGTAGATCCCTTCCTCGAGGGCGATGCCTTCGAGGCCGGCCGCGGCGTGGAGTCGTTCGCGGAGTCGTGGGCTCCACGCGTCGGTCATGTCCGGGAACCGCGGTCCCAGCTCGTCCGCGTTCGGCCCCATCAGCGGGTTGCGACCGGTCAGGTTGATGTGATCCGACATGACCATCAGCGTTCCGGGTCCGAACGACGGATCGAGGCCGCCGGCCGCATTGGTCAGGACGACGATCCGCGCGCCGAGGGCATGGAACAGCAGGACCGGCTGGATGACCAGGCCCTCATCGTTGCCTTCATAGAGGTGGAATCGACCCTGGAGCGTGACCACCGGCCGGCCGCCGAGCTCACCAAGCAGCAACCGCCCGGCGTGCCCGGGCGCGGTCGCCGCCGGCCACCCAGGCAGCTCCGCGAATGGAATCGCGACCGCGTTGGAGACGGCATCCGCGAGCCCTCCGAGCCCCGAGCCGAGGACGATCCCGATCTCCGGGACGATCGAGGTCCGCGCGCGAACCGCGGCGACGAGCGCGGCGAGGCGCGCGGGCTGATCCACGGGCCGGATCGGCAGGGAAGGGTCGACCGGGTTCACGTCGGACACGATGGCCTCCAGAACACATCCATGCGCAGACGGTCGAGGCCGGCGGCTCTTCGTCGGCCCGACGGAAGTATCGACACCGGGATGCCGATCACGTCCCGTCGGGCACGACCCCCGCACCCCCGTGGCCGACCGTGGTGAGACGACCGCCCTGCCAAGGGTAACGAAGCGCCCGAAGCGACCGGCGATGGAGCGAGGGTCCTTGATGTGATCTCAGTCCTTCGATCCTGTCGGCCCCTTCGGGCTGGACGTACCGTACCGGCGCGTCCGTGCGGCGGGTCAACGCGGTTATCCACCAAGTCACACGGCACTCGGTTGGCGGCATCCACGAGTTGTCGACCATTGTGGATGGCCTGTGGACAACGGGTCGAGATCAGCCACCCATCGCGAACATCTCGACCTTAGGCAGGGTCGACGTCGCGGCAGACCGGAGTTCCGAGTAGCGGTCGCCGCGCCGGGCCCATACCCTTTCCACGAACGCGGCCAGCTCCGTGTCGGACGCGTCCGACCGCAGGATCGCCCGGGCATCGTGCCCGTTGACCGCGAACAGGCACGTGTAGACCATGCCTTCCGCCGAGATCCTCGCCCGCGTGCAGTCGCGACAGAATGGCTGGGTGACCGACGAGATCACGCCGAACTCGCCCCCACCGTCGGCGTAGCGCCAGCGCTCGGCCACCTCGCCCCGATAGTTCGGATCGGCTGGTACGACCGGCCACACGGCCGCGAGTGTCTCGACCAGCTCTGCGGCGGGGACCACCTCGTCGAGGCGCCAGCCGTTGGTATGCCCGACGTCCATGTATTCGATGAAGCGCAGGACGACCCCAGCGTCGCGCGCCCACGCCGCCATGGGGACGACGCTCGCCTCGTTGATCCCGCGGCGGACGACCATGTTCACCTTGACCGGTGCGAGCCCGGCCTCGCCGGCGGCGGCGATCCCGTCGAGGACCTTGGCCACCGGGAAGTCGATCCCGTTCATGGCACCGAAGACGGCGTCATCGAGCGAATCGAGGCTGACCGTGACCCGCCGCAGCCCTGCGTCGGCGAGTGCCCGTGCCTGCGCCCGCAACGCGGAGCCATTCGTCGTGAGCGTCAGGTCCACCTCTCCGCCGTCGGGTCGGCGGATCGCCGCCAGCATGGCCACCAGGTCTGGGAGGTTGCGCCGTACGAGTGGTTCACCGCCCGTGATCCGCAGCTTCTCCACGCCGAGCGCGACGAAGACCCGTGCCAGCCGGTCGATCTCCTCGAACGTCAGGACCTGGTCCCGGGGCAGGAAGGCGAAGTCGCGCCCGTAGATCTCCTTGGGCATGCAGTAGGTGCAGCGAAAATTGCATCGATCGGTGACCGAGATGCGCAGGTCGCGCATCGCTCGCCCGAGTGTGTCGGTCAGCCCCGTACGTCCATCGAAGGCGTCCTGGAGCGTGACCGCTGGCGTCGATTGCATCGTCTCCACGGTCGCATGGTAGCCGTCTTGGGCTCGAGCTCCTGAAATCGATCGGTGCGCGAGCGGTCGAGGCACCCTCCGGTACCACCGGCCCGCACCGCTGGTACCTCTAGCCAACTGCACCGGACCCATCGCCGCTGACACGATGGCCACACGTCGCTGGAGATCGGATTGACCTGTCCGACCGCCGGCACATCGAGGTTCTTGCGCCATGGCTACCGACACTCGACCAGGCTTCCGGCTCCCGTGGCCGGGCGCAACGGAGCCGGATGACGCCAGCACCGACGAGCAAATGACCGACAGCGACACCGCCGTCGCGCAGGATGGCCAGGAGGCCAAGGAACCCGAGATGATCGAGCCCGCCGACACCGCCGAGGCCACCGCCCAGCTCGACAACCGTGCTGCCGGGAACCCGGAGCCCCAGCCTGCCCGCAAGGCCACCAAGTTCATGGCCGAGCTCAGCCGTGCGATGCAGGTCGCGGCCGAAACCGCGCGAGCCGAGCTGATGACGCGGTTCGAGGCCGAGGCCAAGGGCGTGGTCGAGCAGGTCCAGGCCGGCGCCACCGACGAGGCTGCTGCCCTGCGCCGGAAGGCGGACGACGACGTCGCTGCCATCCGCGAGTGGTCCAAGGCCGAAGTTGCGCGCATCCGCGAGGAGACGGAGGGTCGGATCGCCGCCCGCAAGACCGGGCTCGAGGGCGAGATGGAGCAGCACGTCGCCACGGTCGAGGCACGGGTCGAGCGGGTGACCGCCGTCGTCGCCGCCTTCGAAACCCAGATGGAGGCCTTCTTCCAGCGCCTGAATGCCGAGGAGGACCCGACGCGCATCGCCACGATGGCGGAGACGATGCCGGAACCACCCAGCCTGGCCGACGTCGCCGCATCCATCGCCACGGCGCCCGTGGCCCACGTGGCCGCTGAGCCCGTTTCTGATGGCCCGCGCCGCGGACCCCGACCCAGCACTCGCTGCCGCATTCGACTTCGCCGCCGCGGAGGCCGAAGCCGCATCGTTCAGCGGCGATCTCGATTCGGACGACGAGCTCCCAGCTGCCGACCCCGAGGCCACCGACGAAGACCCTGTGGCGGAGCAGGCCGTTGCCTTCGAGGGCGCCGCCGCCGATCTCGCTTCGAGCCGGATCGTCGTGTCCGGGCTCGTGAGCGTGGCCAACATCGCCAACTTCAAGCGCAGCCTCGCCCGAACGCCGGGCGTGGCGACCATTGGCGTCGCCTCGGGTCCCGATGGCGACTTCGTCTTTACCGTCGGGCACACGCTCGGCTCGGCGCTGTCCGCGTCGGTCGTGGACCTGTCCGGCTTCGACATCCAGCTCACCGGCGAGACCGACGAGGCGATCACGGTCGTCGCGCAGGATCGCGACGCAACCGACTGACCCAATCGACCCAGCTCACCCCAAAGGAGTTCACCCGTGGCCCGACATGCCATCGTCGTCGCCCTTCCATCGAGCGAATCCGATCCCGTCTGCGCGGAGCTGGCCGGGGCCGGGTTCGAGGCGATCGCGGTGGACGCTCCCGTCCAGCTGGAGGCCGTCCTCGACAGCCGCCGCGACGTCGCGGTGGTCATCCTCGACAGCGAGCTCGATGACGACGCCTCGCAGGCCTTCCAGACGGCAGTGCGCGATGCCGGCCGAGCCATCCCGTCGCTGACCATCGTCTCCGGTCACGACTACGAGCGCCTCCTGCTCGAGGAGGACGGCACGGGCAACGAATACCTGACGCGGCCCTATTCGGCCGACTCGATCCGCTGGCGCATCGAGGCGATGTGCATCCGCCGCGAAACCGTCGATGACGGAAGCGGTCCGGTGCTCGCGGAGGGCCAGATCGGCGCCGAGACATGGGGCCGTCGGGCGACCCTGATCGCGGTCTTCAACCCCAAGGGTGGCGTCGGCAAGACGACCGTCGCGACCAACCTCGCCTCAACCCTCCAGGCCCGCAAGGGCAAGTCGGTCCTGCTGATCGACGCCGACACGGTGACCGGTCACGTCACGACCTCGTTCGCGATCGAGGCGGTTCGCACTGTCGCCGACAGCTGGCGCGACGAAGCCGAGGGCGGACCGCCCGAGACCCTCGTGGAGCTCGCATCGGCGCATGGGTCCGGCCTCCGGGTCGTTGCCCTGACCGACTCCCCGATCAACACGGAGATCCTCGAGGCCGAGCGGGTCAAGGAGGTCGTCTCCGCGGCTCGCCGGTCGTTCGACGTCATCGTCGTGGACCTTCACCCGTCGTACAGCGCCCTCAACCAGGCCATCTTCGATGAGGCGGACCGGATCCTGGTGCCGGTGACGCCGGACGTACCCGCGCTCCGGGCCGCTGTCCAGTTCCTCGACGTCGCGGTCGCCCTGGGGTGCCGTGAGCGCGTCTCGATGGTCGTCAATCGGGCGAACAGCGGGGTCTCGGTCGCCGATGTCGAGCGAACCCTCGGCGTGACGGCGTTCGCCCAGCTTCGCTCGGCGGGCCTCCTCTTCGTGCGCGCGGCCAACGAGGGCCGCACGGTCACCGAGATGTTCCCGCGCGAGAAGATCACCGCCGACTTCGACACGCTCGCCGACCGAATCCTCGGCGTCAAGAAGACCGAGGGCAACGCCCGAAGCGGCTTCCGCTTCGGCTCCCGAGCTCCCGCCCGCGCCTGACCTCGGTCCGAGAATCGCCTCGTCAGCGGGGCACAGCGCAAGGCGGCGCTGAGCACAAGGGAGCGAGCGCACTGGCGTGCGTGAGCGAGCGCCGAGGCGACAACGCGGCGAAGCGCCGCCATGGCGAGGCGCCGAATTGACCGCCCGTTACCGCGCCTTGTCGCTCCATTGGGCGCCGCCTAGCGACCCACCCGGCAGCTTCTCGTAGCGTTCGCCCGTCCGGGCGTCGATCTGCTCGACACCACGCATGTACTGCCGGTTGACCAGGATCACGTCGGTGCCCGGCTGGCTGACGGTCTGGGCGCCCATCGTCGCTGTGGCATTGATCACGGCCACGAACATGTCATTGGAGCGATCGAGCAGCCGCGCAGGCTCGTACCCCGGATACAGCATCACGGTCCCGATCACGCGATACGGCGGCACCTCGATGCCCACCTCGTAGGTCACCTTGTGGACCTTGTGCGCGGATCGCTCCGACTCCGTCATCGTGGGCAGCGAATCCTCCCCGGCGATGACCAGGACCAGGTCGTAGGGATCCACGGACTTCAACCCGCCCGCCGGCGCCAGCGGCTCCGACCCGTCCATCGGCGCCCATTGCATCTCCGCGAGGGCGATCGGCTCGCGCTTGTTGAGCGCGTCCGACAGCCGCCCGGCAACGAGCATCCGACCGACGAGCCGCCAGTCCTCGGTCATCCCCTCGAACGGCACGCCAGGGCCCACGACGACCGGCGGCGCGACCTCGGGCGAACCGGCATCCGCCGGAGCGTCCTTCTTGCGGCGCAGGAAGTCGAAGGGCACTCGGTCAGTCCTCGGCCTTGAAGCTGTTCTCCCGGATCGTCTCGACGACCGCCGCGTCGGCCAGGGTCGTCGTGTCGCCGAGCGATCGGCCCTGGGCGATGTCCCGAAGGAGGCGACGCATGATCTTGCCGCTCCGGGTCTTGGGCAGGTCCGGCGTAAACATCAACGCCTTGGGCTTGGCGATCGGGCTGATCTTCGTGGCGACGTGCTTGCGCAGCTCGTCGCCGAGCGCTTCGGTCGGTTCGAAGCCGAGCCGGAGGATGACGAAGGCATTGATCGCTTCCCCGGTGACCGGGTCTGGACCGCCGACGACGGCCGCCTCGGCGACGGCAGGGTGGGACACGAGGGCGCTTTCGATCTCGGTCGTCGAGAGTCGATGGCCGGACACGTTCATCACGTCATCCACCCGTCCCAGCAGCCAGTAATAGCCCTCCTCGTCGCGTTTTGCGCCGTCACCAGCGAAATACATGCCGGGGAAGCGCTTCCAGTACGTCTCCCGGTAGCGCTCCGGGTCGCCGTAGATGCCGCGGAGCATCGCCGGCCACGGCCGCTTCAGGACGAGGTAGCCGCCGCTGCCAAGCGGGACGGAGTTGCCGTCGCCGTCCACGATGTCGGCGGCGATGCCCGGGAACGGGAAGGTGGCCGAGCCCGGCTTCGTGACGGTCACCCCGGGGAGCGGCGAGATCAGGATCTGCCCCGTCTCGGTCTGCCACCACGTGTCGACGACCGGCGTCTTGTTCCCGCCGATGTGTTCCCGATACCACAGCCAGGCTTCCGGGTTGATCGGCTCGCCAACCGATCCGAGCACGCGGAGGGTCGTGAGGTCGTGTTTCGCCGGATGTTCGGAACCCTGCTTCATGAACGCCCGGATCGCCGTCGGGGCGCAGTACAGGATCGTCACCTTGTAGTCCTCGACGATCTGCCACCAGCGGTCCCACGCCGGTGCGTCGGGCGAGCCTTCGTACAGGATCCCGGTGGTCGCGTTCGCCAGCGGGCCGTAGACGATGTAGCTGTGACCGGTGACCCAACCGACGTCCGCGGCACACCAGTACACGTCGTCGGGCTTGAGGTCGAAGATCACCTTGTGGCTGTACGACGTGCCGACCAGGTAGCCGGCGGTCGTGTGGATGATGCCCTTGGGCTTGGCCGTCGTCCCCGACGTGTAGAGCAGGTAGAGCAGGTGCTCCGAATCGAGCGCCACGGGCGCGCAGTCCGCCGCCTGCCGCTCGACGATGTCGTGCCACCAGACGTCCCGACCCTCCACCACCGTGGTCTCCGGGGCGGCGTCGCCCAGACGTCGAACCATCAGGACGTGTTCGATCGTGGGGCAATCAGCGACGGCGGCATCGACTGCAGCCTTGAGCGGCATCGCCTTGCCACGGCGGTATGAGCCGTCGGCGGTGATCACGAGCTTCGCCTGGGCATCGTTGATCCGGCCGCCGAGCGCCTCGGCCGAGAACCCGGCGAACACGACCGTGTGGGCAATCCCGAGACGCGCGCACGCGAGCATCGCGATCGGCAGCTCCGGGATCATCGGCATGTAGATGGCGGCCTTGTCGCCGGTGGTGAGGCCCAGCTCCTTGAGCGCGTTGGCGGCCTTCTGGACCTCGCGCAGGAGGTCGCTGTAGGTGATCGTGCGGGTGTCACCCGGCTCTCCGACCCAGTGGTAGGCGACCTTGTCACCCAGGCCGCGTTCGACGTGGCGATCGACGCAGTTGTAGCTCACGTTGAGCTTGCCGCCAACGAACCACTTGGCGAACGGGAGGTCCCACTCGAGGGTCGTCTCGAACGGCTCGACCCAGTCGACCGTCTCGCGCGCGACCTTGGCCCAGAACGCCTCGAAATCGCGCTCTGCTTCGTCGTAGAGGTCGGCCTTGGCGTTCGCCTGGGCCGCGAATGCCGGGTCCGGCGGGAAGGTCCGGGACTCGGCAAGGAGGTTCTCGATCTCGGGCGACGTGGTGGACGGCTCGACGCTCAACGGAACCCTCACATTCGATGTCGGCTTGCCCGGCCATCCTACCGCGCAGCCGGACGCGGCGCGACCGCGCGCGACTGCAGATGCAGTCGCGTTACACGGTTGCAGTCGCGTTCCACGATCGCGGTCGCCCGTTACTCGGTTCCCTCGGCCAGCTCGTCCTGGTCGGGTGCCAGCCCGACGTCGAGTCCGCCGTCGCGGGGATCGCGCGCCAGGACGACCCGCTGTGGGCGTGGAATCTCGATTCCGTTCGCCCGGAACGCCGCAAGGAGTCGCTTTCGGAAGTCGCCGCCGGCGGCCCACTGGTCGGCCGCGCGGACCGTGCCCAGGATCTTGAGCGTGACGCCGTATTCGCCGAGGGCCTCGACGCGTTCGACCCGTGGCGCCTCCAGGACACGCCGCTTCCACTCGGGGTCGCCGGCCATCTGCGCGCCGACCTTGCCGACCACATCGATCGCCTTGTCGATGTCGGTGCCGTAGGCGACCGTGACATCCTGGTTGATCCGCGACCACACGCGGGTCAGGTTCGAGGCGACCTTGATCTCGCCGTTCGGCACGGTATGGACGACCCCATCGAGGTCGCGGAGCGTGGTCCGGCGGAGGGTGAAATCCTCGACCGTCCCGTCGACACCGGCCACGCGAACCACGTCGCCCTTGCCGAACTGGTTCTCGATGAGGATCAGGGCGCCATTCAGGTAATCCTTGACCAGGCTCTGGGCGCCGAACCCGACGGCGATGCCGACGACGCCAAGCCCGGCGATCGCGGGACCGATGTTGAGCCCAATCCGCTCGAGCACCATCAGGAACGCGATGATCACGATGAACGCCTGGAGCGTCCGGCCACCGAGCGCGTCGAGGGTGTCCATCCGCTTCTTGAGCTCGACCGCGCTCAGCTCCTGGGCCGTGCCCTCCGAGGCCTCGCGGTCGAGCAGCGCCTTGACGATGCCGTGGACGAACAGCCTGGCCAGGCGGATCGCGAGATACGCGAAGACGACGACCAGGGCGATCGGGATCAGGGTCTCGGTCGCGGTGGCGATGATCGAAGCCCAGGGTTCCTCGTCGAAATCGGGCACGCCCAAAGCCTAGCCCGTCGCGCGGCCGGAGGAGGGCCGAGGCGTGGTCAGGCGGCGGCGCGGACGGGCGAGCGGAACGAGGTCAGGCGGCGGCGCCGCCGCCTGCGCCACCCAGTCGGACGGAGATCGCCGCGGCGGCTTCGCGCGCGAGGGCCGCCAGCTCCGGAACCCGTCGCGGGGTGACCCGGAAGGCCGGGCCCCAGACGTCCACGGCCGCGATCACGTTGCCGCGGGCGTCGTGGACCGGTGCCGCGACCGCGTTGAGATTGAGCTCGTATTCGCCGATCGCGGTGGCGTACCCGCGCCGCCGGATGCGCGCCAGCTCCTCGAGGAGCGGCTCGAGCTCGACGATGGTCCGTTCCGTGTAGCTAACCAGGCCGCGGCGGACGATCCGGAGCACTTCCCGCTCGGCCAGCGACGAGAGGAGGACCTTGCCCGACGCAACGCAATGGAGCGGGGTCGCCCGGCCGGTCCAGTCCCCCACCGCGATCAAGTTGGGACCGTCCACCTGGGCGACCGCCAGCAGCGTGTCGCCCTCGAGAATGCCGAGCCCGGTCGTCTCATGCGTGAGCCTCGCCAGCCGCTCCAGCTCCGGCAGGGCGATCCGGCGAAGGTCCAGCGTCCGTTCCGCGCGCTCGGCCAGGCGGATCACGACCAGGCCAAGCCGGTACTTGCCGGTTTCGTCATCCTGCTCGACGAGGCCACGCTTCTGGAGCGTGGCAAGGAGGCGCGACGCCGTCGACTTGTGGAGGCCCAGCCGCCGCGCAAGCTCTGTGACGCCGGCTTCGCCCTGGCTCTCCCCGAGGGCGAGCAGCAACGCCGCCGCGCGATCGACGGATCGGACCGCGTTGCCGTCCAGGACCATGCCGCCGGGTCCGTTCATCCGCCGCTCGGGTGCGACATGGCACCAGTTGCCGCGGTCCGGCCGAGCTCATCGGGGGACTGCGCGTGCACCGCCTGCCGGCCGTGGGCGCGATCCTCGAGCGCTGCGCCAAGCGACGCCTCGAAGATCGTCAGGACCTGGTCGACAGTGTCGCCTTCCGCATGCGCTTCGCACATGAACCACGGTTCGCGCGAGTCGGGCTCCGGCATCGCGCCCCGGGCGAGCATCCCGATCGCGACCGCGTCATAGAGCTCGTGGTCCGTGTTGGCCCAGTCGCGGTACTCGGACGGCTCCTTGTCCGTGAACATGATCCCGAACATCGACGGGTGGCCGGTGAACAGGTACGGCAGCCCCGTCGGGTTGAGGATCTCGCGCAGTCCGTCCTGGAGCCGGCGGCCGGTAGCGTGGATCGTCTCGAGCGCGTTCGTGTCGCGGAGGATCTCGAGCGTCCTGACCGCCGCGGATGCCGCGACCCGGTTGCCCGCATACGTCCCGCCGTGACTGACCTTGTCCGGCAGCACGCTCATCACTTCGTCGCGACCGCCAAATGCGGCAGCGGGATAGCCATTGCCCATCGCCTTCGCATAGGTCGCGAGGTCAGGCGTGACCCCGAAGAATTCGGCGGCGCCGCCCCTGGCCAGCCGGAAGCCCGTCTTGACCTCGTCGAAGATCAGCAGGATCCCGAACTCTTCGGTCAGCGCTCGCATCGCCTGGTGGAAACCCGCCTTGGGCATGATCGCCTGGGCGTTGCCCAGGACCGGCTCGACGATGATGGCCGCGATCTGGTCCCCCTCGCGCTCGAAGAGGCGGCGCAGGAAATCGATGTTGTTGTAGCGCGCCGGGATGATCGTTTCGGCGACGGCGCCCGGGATCCCGCGACCCCATGCCAGGCGGACCGGGTTGTCCTCGTCGCCGAGCTCGGACATGTCGTCCGGCGAGACACTGATGAGGGCGTAGTCGTGGACCCCGTGGTACTGGCCCTCGAACTTCACGATCTTCTCGCGCCCGGTATAGGCGCGGGCAATCCGCATCGCGTGCATCGTCGCTTCGGTGCCCGAAACCGTCATCCGGGCCTTCTCGACCCAGCCGGTCAGCTCCTTGACCAACTCCATCGCCCGGACCTCGTCCTCGCTGGTTAGCGAGAAGCTGACGCCCCGGCGCATTTGCTGGTTGACGTAGTCGTCGACCCGCTCGTCGCCATGACCCAGGATCACCGGGCCGTAGCCCATGCGTAGGTCGATGAACTCGTTGCCATCGATGTCCCAGACCCGGCCGCCCTCGCCACGATCGACGTAGATCGTGTCGTCGCCCCATGCCCGGAAATTGGAGTCCGTTCCGCCGGGCATGGTCTCCAGGGCTCGCCGATACATCTGTGCCTGACGATCGCGGCGGAGCGTAGGAGTGGGATTGGCAGCGGGTTGCGTGGTCATGGCGACCTCGGTTGCGGATTTGGTCGACCCGTCCAGTGGGACAAGGGTTGCGTCCAGTGGGACGCAGGCCAGGTCATCGTGCCACAGCAGGCGGACCGGCGTCAACGCGAATCACGTCGCCAGCGCTTCGGAATGCCACGAATCGCGTGCCGTCAAGCGACCCCAACGTCGGGATACGTGGCATTCGCGCACCAGCGACACGGCGGTAAACGACCACATGAACGGCCGCCAACCCGGTGGTGCGTCCAGTCAACACCGTGACCGTTCGTGGCGGGCGGGTTCATGAGGTCGGTGTAGGATTCCGGTCCCCGGGGGCTGGTTTGGAGGAGTCAGCAATGGCCAACATCCATCGTCGGCGATTCCTGCAGGGCGCGGCCGGTGCGACGGCGGCGCTCGCACTCGGCGGACCGTTCCAGGGTTTCACGGCCCTCGCGGCCGGCAAGGGCAAGGAGCGCCAGAACGCCCTTCGTGCGGTGCCGGACCTGCGCGATGGCATCGTTCGCCTGCACCTACCTGAAGGCTTCGCGTATCGATCGTTCCACAACACGGAATTCCCGGTGGTCCTGGGCGACGGGACCAACCTGCCGGGGCGGCACGACGGGATGGGCGCCTTTTCGCTGGCCAACGGCAACGTGAAACTGGTCCGCAACCACGAAGTGAACAATCCGGGACCCGCGTTCGGGCCGGGGACTCCATACGACACGATGGCCCGGAGCGGCACGACCTCGATCGAGGTCACGCTGCAAGGCGAAGTCGTGAACTCGTACACCAGCCTCAACGGGACCCAGATGAACTGCTCCGGCGGGATCATGCCGTGGGGCAGCTGGATCACGTGCGAGGAGACCGTCAACGGGCCGGACGTCGGGCCTGACTTCACGACGGTCTCGAACATTCCACTGACACGTCGGCACGGGTTCATCTTCGAAGTCCCGGCCGACGGCCAGTCCGATCGACAGCCGATCACCAGCGCCGGCCGGTTCCCTCACGAAGCCGTCGCGTTCGATCCCAAGGGTGGCAACCTGTACCTGACCGAGGACAACTTCGCCTTCCCGTCCGGGTTCTATCGATACGTGCCGGATTCGAACCCGATGGACACCGGTGAACTCGGCAACGACGGGCAGCTCCAGATGCTGCGGGTGGTCGGCACGCCCAATGCGCACCTGGAAGCGGCAGGCACGGCCGGTACCCAGTACGAGGTCGACTGGGTCGACATCGAGGATCCGAATCCAACCTTCCCCTTCACGCCCGGGCAGGTCGCACCGACCCCAAACGACACGGCGCTGACGTACGTCGGCAACCAGGGTCGGGCGCAGGGCGCCGCCGGGTTCTCCAGGCTCGAGGGCGCGGTCTACGACCGCGGCATCGTCTACTTCACCTCGACCCAGGGCGGCGGAGCGGCGGAGACCGGTCCACAGCTCATCCTCGGGTACGGCAGGGGGTCAGGACAGGTCTGGGGGTACCACGTCAAGGACCAGGTGCTCGAACTGGTTTACCAGTCGCCGGGCGCCGCCACGCTGGACTTCCCGGACAACGTTACGACGAGCGCGCGGGGCACGCTGATCCTTTGCGAGGACAGCACGGGTGACAATTACCTGCGTGGCCTGACCCGGAAGGGCGACCTGAGCGACCTGGCGCTCAACCGCATGGTCAGCCAGGTTGGCGCGATGGCGCCACGTTTCGGCGACGAGTTTGCCGGATCGACGTTCAGCCCCGATGGCGAGACCCTCTTCGTCAACATCCAGGCCTCGAGCGGGATCAGCTACGCGATCTGGGGTCCCTGGGGGCGCGTCGGCGTCTGAGGGCGGCCCAGTCAGCGGGCCTTCGTGTCGGAGACGTAGAGCGGCTCACCCGTGTCCTCGGGGATCCGCAACGTGTAGTGGACGGGCGGCGTCGTCGGGTCAGACCCAAGTGCCGTCCGATCCATCACGTCCTTGACCTCGGGTGGCCACCACTCGAACCTCAGTCCGGCCGGCGTCGTCCAGATCTCGGGTGGCAGGTCGAGCTCGTCGATGTATAGCGCGCGACCGTCGTGTGGCTCGCCGACAAGCGTGACCCTGATCAGGCCGCCCCGGCCGTCGGCGCGCGTCTTGAACTCGGCGGGCCGCGGAAGCAGGTCGTCAGCGCTCATTAGGTGCGCATTGTAGGGCCGGCCCGCGTCAGACCGGCGTTGCCAGCCAGTTCGGCAATTCCCGGGTCAACGTCGCGAGCGGCAGCGATCCATGCCCCAGCACGGCGTCGTGGAAGGCTCGCAGGTCGAACGCTGAGCCATCGCGAGCGGCCAGCTCCGCGCGCAACCGGGCGATCTCGCGCTGGCCGATCTTGTAGGTCAGAGCCTGCCCGGGCCACGAGATGTAACGGTCGGTCTCGATGACCGCATCCGTCTCGGTCAATCCGGCGGATCGCAGGAAATCGATCGAGCGCTGGCGTGGCCAGCGGAGCGCGTGGAGTCCAGTGTCGACGACGAGCCGGGCGGCGCGCCACGCCTGCGCGTCGAGCATCCCGAACCGTTCGGCCTCGTTGCGGAACAGACCCATCTCGTCCGCGAGCCGTTCGCTGTAGAGCCCCCAGCCCTCGACGTAGGCGCCACCGACCATGCGGGCCCCCAGGCGGCGGAACCGGTTGAGCCGAGGGTTCTCCATCTCCAGGCAGATCTGGAAGTGGTGACCTGGGGCCGCCTCGTGGTAGGTCGTCGTGGCAAGGGTCGAGAAATTCCGGCTCGGCAGGTCATAGCCGTTGGCGTAGTAGATGCCCGGGCGCGAGCCGTCCGGGGCCGGCGGGTAGTAGTACGCGAACGGCGCGTCCTTCTCCTTGTACTCCTCGACCGGGCGGACATCGCAGGGAGCCTTCGGCAGCGCCCCGAAGTACCGCGGGGCCACGGCCATCGCCCGCCCGATGTCGTCGGTGGCGCGCTCGACGAGGGCGGCCTTCGACTGTGGCTTGTTGGCCGGATCGGCCCCGAGCGACGCGCGATACGCTGCAGTGTCGTCGCCAAAGCCGGCCCCGCGAGCGATCTCGCGACGTTCGGCCTCGATACCTTCGAGCTCGTCGAGCCCGATCTGGTGGACCTCGGAGGGGTCGAGATCGAGCGTCGTCCAGCTCCGGATGGCGGTGCGATAGAGCTGCTCGCCGTCGGGCGCCGACCAGAGCCCGGGGTCTTCGCGCGACGCCGCAAGGTAATCGCCACGAAGCGTCTCCAGGAATGCCTGGTCCGCCGGGTAGACCACGTCACGGACGATGTCTCGGATGCGCTCGCGGTCGCCGTCGCTCGCACCCTGGACCATCGACGGCACGATGGCCGACTCGATCGGGACGTCGAGCATCCGCTCGATCTGGGCGATCGTTCGTTCGGTCACGATCCGCGGGGCCGTCAGCCCCGAGGCCAGCCCATCGCGCAGGATCTGCGTGTTCGCCGCCATGAACGCCGGATACGCGTGCAGCCGTGCGACGAAACCGTCGAGACGAGCGGGCGTGTCGACCGCCTGGAACTGGGTCAACCGCGGCAACACTTGCTGCGGTCCGCTCATCTGGTCGACGACGCGGAGCTCGTGGAGGGCCTGATCGTCCTCCTCGATCTGGAGCTCTGCGATGACCTTGAGGATGTCGCGGGTGATCCGGTCCTCCGTCGGGAGGCCGTCGGTATCGATCGCGGCCGCCTCGGCGGCGGTGCGCTCCATCAGCTCGCGGGCGCGAGCCCGACCTTCGGGACCCGGATCCTCCAGCTGATCCGCATATCGCTCGTCGCCGTAGAACGTCGCCGTCGTCGGGTTGAGCGCCAGGATTCCTTCCCAGAACCGCTCGGCGAGGTCGTCCACAGGCGTCAGCTGGGCGTCATCGTTGGTCAAGGGCTCGTCTCCTGATGCCATCCCCGTAGCCTAGCGCCGAGCGCCGACCGATGTCCGTGGGCTCAGCCGCCGAACAGCGGCAACTGCTCGCCGGTGCGCTCGACGACCGGGTCCAGCCCGAGATAGGGCTCGAGGTCGTCGAGATCGAGTGGGTCCCGCGCCAGGAAGGCGCGCAGGTGATCCGATTTGATGATGTGCCAGCCAGCCTCGTCCAGCGCAGATCGCAACAGGGGCGAGCGTTCGAGCTTGTAGCGGACCAGCTCGGCACGCTCGGGGGCGATGACCAGGAACCGGATCAGCGAGTCGTCGGCCGGGATGCGGGCGTGCCGGCGCAGCAGTGGCTCGCCGAGCATCGCGGTCCACTCGACCTCGAACAGGAAGGCGACCTTGCCCCGGATGTACCAGATCACGTCGACCTCGGCGAGCTCGTCCGCCGCTCGCGCGATCCCGCCGAGATAGGCGCGCTGCTCTCGTTCATCGAGCATGTCGACGAGCAGCCCCTCGCGGGTCCGCCGGGTCTGCTCGCGCCGCCCGATCCAGACGCGCATGCCCAGGCGATGGCCCGCGTCGGTGATGGTCGCCAGCAGCTCCGTGTGCTCCTGGCTGCGACGCAGCAGGTCGTCGCCGGTGATCAGCCCGTCGGGCGTGCTCGCGAGGCTGCGGTAGCTGTCGAGACAGGCGCGAACGAGGCCCTCGTCCGGCAGGTCGTGCCCCGTGAACAACGAGGCGATCCGTTCATAGAACGCCGTTTCCGAGATCGGGCCGGCGGTCGAGAGGAGACTGAACACGGCCCACTCCACGCGATCGGCGAGGGGCGCAGCGGCGGCTTCCCGATCCTCGCGATCGGCCAGCCACCAGCGGCCCGGCTCGATCTCGACGAGCCGACGCTGCGTGCTCCGGGTGAGCTCCTCGCGGATCAGCATCAGCAGGCTATCGACCGGATCGGCGGCGCGATCCGGGGTGGCTCGGCGGAGCCTGGCCGCCGTGCCGAGGATCGGTCGCAAGCCACCCAGCCCGGCGAGGTCGGCGGCCGCCGCGCCGGCCGACAGCCTCGGCGACGATGGCGGCCGCCTGATCGCGTCCCGCCTGCAGACCGCCAGACACGGTCCCGATCTCACCAGGACCGCCTTCTTCGATCGCCGCCGGCACGGTGGACGCCGCGAGCCGTCGAAGCTGGCCGGCCCGGTCGAGCCCGACGAGCACCTCGCCGAGGATGCGTTCGTAACGCGCCGGCTCGCCCCGCGCGCGAAGCGTCTCCACGGTCGTCTCGGTGACGGTGCGGGCCGCGTCGGCGGCGGAAAACGGTCGCTGGTCGAACCTCTCGGGTGGAGCGAACAGGCCGCGCCCCGGGACCATGTCCGGGTCACCCGCTCCGCCCCGGGTCGGCTCGAGCCCGACGTTCGCGCGCGTCCGCGGGCCGGGCGGGAGCATCCCGCCGGGTGGCAGCAGCTCGACGATCCCAGCGGCATCATCCTCGGGATCCGCGAGCCTTGCGCTGAGGACGCGGAAGCCGGCGGTGGCTCCCCCGATCACGGCGGCGACGACGGCCTCGGCACCGCCGTCGACCAGCTGGACGACGCGCCCATCACGGGCCATCGCGGGCTCGATCGCCTCGAGCGCCCGGCCGATCGAGGCCGCCTGCCAGCTCCAGGGCGGGCGGAACGACGTGCTGGCAAGCGCATCGACCGGCAACAGCGACGCGGCCTCGCGACCGAGCACCCACGAGGTGCCGTGATACATGAGGGCGAGGCGCTCCAGATTCGGGCGCATCGGGGGCTGCCCAAGCACGAGCCGGATCCGAGGCATCGCGGCAGTGCGCCCGTAGCCGGCCGGATCGTCGCGAAGGGCGAGCAGGCCCGACGGTCCGGCGAGCCCGAGGACAGCCGTCGCGGTCCCCTCGCCCAGGCTCCGGAGATCCTCGCCGAGGCGGGCCTGGACCGGTCCCAGCGCCCCTCCGTCGAGGTGCTGGATGAACCCGCGGACACTGCGGAAGGCGTCCTCGAAGGCGAGCCATGGATTGCGCTCGCGCCACTGGGCCGCGTGGGAGGGCCGGACGTGCCCGCCGGCGATCCGCAAGGTGCCGGCTCGCCCCGGCTGGGTGGCCAGGCGGCTCGACGGCAGGATCGCGTGGAGCAACGCCAGCCTGAGCGCGGCAAGCACGGGTGCCGCGCGGAGATCGCTCTCGATCCGTTCGAGGATGGCGCCGAGACCGACGAGCTGCCTCGGCGTGTGCAGGGCGAGGAGCTCGTCGGGCAGATCCGGAGCGCCGCCAACCTCGGGGAACCGGGCGCGGAGCATCGCGCTCATGGCAGCCGAACCCGGGTCGATCGTGGCCCGAAGCAGGTCGTCGGGATCCAGTGGCGCCTGCCGGTGCTCGGACCCACCGCGCTGGTCGCGGCACACGGTGCAGCGGTAATGCCGGGAGATCGGTCGTGGCGCGCCAGGACTGCCGTCCTCGCCCTCGGAGGTCCACAGGACCTCGTCGAGGGCCAGCGTCCGGGCGCACGTCGCGCAGCGAGTGGCGAACATGTCGCCCACCGAGACTTTGAGGCTGGTGTCACCGCGGGGCGAGGCGGACATGCCCTGGAACGCTGCGTCCAGATGACGGACGTCCGGCGGTCGGAGGACGACCTCCGCGAGCATCCGGGTCAGCGGGGTCGACTCGAGCGACACCCCTCGGCGCTGGAGATCGACCGCAGTCCTGGCCACCCACCCGCCGCGCCCGAACAGGTCGGCCACGATGTCGCCCGGGCCCGTGTGCAGCTCGATCCGCGACGAGACCAGGGTCGGCGAGGGCGCGGGAGCCGTCCGGCCGAAGATCGGCAGCGAGTGTCCGGGGTCGGAGCTGGAGAACGAGGTCCGGCCGGTCATCGAAGGCATGCTAGCCGACGGTGTCCAGCCACAGGGGTGGTCGCCTTACGGTTCGTCGAGCTCGTCGGGCTCGTCCTCGAAGGCCTCGTCGCTCGTCGATTCGGGCGGCAGGACGCGATCGAGGTCCTCGATCTCCTCGTCCTCCTCGTCGTCCTCGAGGTCCTCCTCGAGGTCCATCTCTTCGCGAACGAGGGTGCCCTTCGTGTACGGCCGAAGGTCGGTGGACTTGGCCGCGGTCGGGAAGCTGACCTTCCCGTAGTTGGTCGGGTCCTGGAAGATTTCGCGGAGGATGATCCGCACGTCCTTGTCGCCGAGCGAGGTGACGCCGGCCGCGTACTTGTTGCCGTCCGCGATCAGCTTGAGCAGCCGGGCAGCGACCCGGGGCTCCACGACGCCGATCCGCACGCCGTTGCTGTGCGCGATCAGCCGGTTGCCCTCCGGGGTGAGCTCGACGGCATCGCCCGGGTTGACCTGGGCAAGCTGGCGGGGGTCGGCCAGATCCGTCAGGAACGCGAACCCGGTCTTGCCGGTCTCCTCGACGAAGATGCTGACCGGCGCCTTGCTGCCCTCCTGCGCCGGCACGGTCTTCTCACCGGCGGCGAGCATCAGGACCTTGAGGCGATCGATGTTGCGCTCGGCGATCCGGTTGGTCGGGTCGAGGGCGAGCGCGGTCTGGTAGTGCTCGCGCGCCGCCCGAAGCTCGCCCTGTTCCCAGAGCGCCTTGGCCAGGCGGTTCTCGGCCTCGGCATCGGGGCCCAGCTCGAGGATCTTGCGGTTGGTCGCCGCCGCGTCCGACCACTGCGCCGAGGAAGCCTGGGCGATCGCCTGGTCCGCGAGCTGCCGCTTCTGGCGGGTCAGGTTGACAGGGCTCTGCGCGGTGGTCTCGACGTCGGGGAAGGTCACGGGGCGATCGTCCTTTCGGGGCGCGTCGGCATTCGGTGCGGTGTTGGGGGCGCGCAACAACGCGGGCCGCGGCGCGGGTACCGTTTCTAGCACCGCCGGCGCGGAACGTCAAACGACGCGCCCCGTCCTACGGTCGGAGCAACAGGTTCCAGGCGGTCACGACTACCCCGAGCGCGGCCAGCAGCCCGGTCTGCCAGATCCAGCGAAGCTCGCGGCGCCGCGCCGGGTGGGTGCCGGTCAGCGCGTCCCAGAGATAGAAAGCCAGCGTGAGCAGGGCCGGGCCCATCAGCCTCGGGATCTCCATCGCCCGGAGCGCAGCCGCGCCGATCGCGATCGCCGCGAGATACGTGGCGGCCGACCACAGCGCGTCGACGAAACTGCCAAGCCGAAGCGCCACGGCGCGGTACCCGAGCAGCCCCGCGATGAGTCCGTCGCCGGCGGCGAGGATCAGCAGGTTGGTCTCGGGCAACGGGCCCGGCCCACCGGTCGGCTGGACCAGGCCACCCGGGACCATCGCGGCGACACCCGTGAACCCGAGGAATGCGACCAGCAGGATCGTGACGAGGATCGCCGCCCGATCGTCCGAGCTGAGCCCAGTGGGGGCGTGGTGGATCCTCGCTTCGAGCGCCAGCGTGCGCCTGACGAGCAGCCAGGTGACCCCCAGGGCCGGCGCGAGCCACAACCCGAACGGGACGAGCCTGATGGCGCCGAGACAGGCCACCGCCGCGACCGCCGGGAGGATCAGGGCCTCGATGGCGACACCCGACGCCGCCTCCGCGGGCGACCCCTCGTCCGCGAGCACCTGCAGGGCGCCGAGGAGCATCGCCCCGAGCAGGAAGAGCGCGACCAGCCAGACGAGCGGCGGCTCGATCAGTCGTGACAGCCCCACGAGCGTGACGGCCACGAGCGCGAGGTCTCGATGGGCCCAGGGGTCCTCGGTGGCGGCGTACCCGCGTCGATCCATCAGACGCGGCTCGGCTTGTCGCGCGCCCAGGCGAGCAGCTCGGCCCGTGACCGCGTGTTGACGACCGACTGCGGCTCCACCCACGCGCGGCGCGCCTGGCTGATCCCCCAACGGACGAAGTCCTGCTCGTTGAGGTCGTGCGCGTCCGAGTCGATCGCGAGGAGGCAGCCCATCCCCACCGCTCGCCGCGCGCGCTCGACCGCCAGGTCGAGGCGGGGTGGCGAGCCGTTCATCTCGAGGGCGGTTCCGGTTCGCGCGGCCTCCGAGTAGACCAGGTCCCAGTCGAGGTCGAGATCCGGGCGCTGGCCGATCTTGCGGCCCGACGGATGGGCCAGGACGTCCACGTGCGGACTGCGGATCGCCGTCAACGTCCGTTGCGTGAGCTGCGCCTTCGGCTGGCGGCGCCCGACGTGGACCGACGCCACCACGAGGTCGTACCGAGCCAGCAGGTCGTCGTCGTAGTCCAGCTTGCCGTCGGCCGTCACCTCGAGCTCGCAGCCATGGAGCAGCCGGAAGCCTTCCGCGGGTGTCTCGGGCGGCGCCGTGCCGGCGGCCTCCTCCGCGGCAAACCGCTTGTTCAGGGCCGCGATCACCTTGGCCTGGTCGGCAACCCGCGCCGGGTTGAGGCCGCGAGCGATGGCGAGGGACTGGGTGTGGTCGGTCAGGACCTGGTAGGCGTAGCCCCGCCGTCGTGCGGATTCGATCATGACCTCGATCGATTGGTGGCCGTCGGACCAATCCGAGTGACTGTGGAGATCGCCGCGGAGATCACGCTGCTCGATCAGCTTCGGGAGCTTGCCGGCAAGCGCCGCCTCGATCTCGCCCTCGTCCTCACGGAGCTCTGGCTCGATGAACGGGAGCCCAAGGAACGCGTAGGCCTCGGCTTCGGTGGCGAACGTCCGCAGCTCGGCCGCCGGGCCGCTGAGTGGCTCGCCGTCATCCCCGATCCGCAGGAAGCCCTTCTCGGACAGGCTCCAGCCCTGGTCGCGAGCCATCGCCCGCAATCGGACGTTGTGTTCCTTGGACCCGGTGAAATGGATGCGGTACGTCCCGGCAGCCTCGGGTGGCATGGCCATCAGGTCCACCTGCGGGCCGCGGAACAGCCCGATGGCCGATTTGGCGCCACCCTGGTTGATCACCCGGTCCACCATGCCCAGCTTCGTGAACGCAGCCATCAGCGTCGCCGGCTCGTTCGTTTCGGCCAGGAGGTCCAGGTCCCCGATCGACTCGCGCTTGCGACGGAAGGAGCCCGCCGGTTCGATCGATCGAACGCCCGGTACGTCCGCCAGCGCGCCCATGATGGCGGTCAGCAGCTCTTCGGCCTTGCTGAGCAGCATCCTGGCGGGCGGTTTCTCCGCGAGCCGGTTCAGGCCCTCGAGGACGAGAACCTCAGTCCGCTCCGACATCCCGCGGACCGTGCGCAGGCGGCCCGAGACGGTCGCTTCGCGGAGCCCATCGAGGTTCTCGATCCCGAGCTCCTGGTGGAGCTGCCGGACCGTCTTCGGGCCAAGGCCCGGGATCTGGAGCAGGTCGACGAGGCTGGCCGGGATCTCGGCGCGCAGCCGGTCGAGGTAGCGCATCTGCCCCGTCGTGGCGAGTTCCTCGATCTTGTCGCTGATCGCCTTGCCGACACCGGGGATCCGTGGCGCCTTGCCCGATCGATAAGCGCTCACGACATCGACCGGGCTGCGCCCGATGGCATCCGCCGCGCGGTGATACGCGACCGTCTTGAACCCGAGCTCACCCTGGAGCTCGAGGATGTCGCCGATCTCGTGGAAGATGCGGGCGAGGTCGGCGTTGGTCAGCGGGGCGGCATCATCCGTCACTCGCCGGATGGTAGTGCCTAGGCGGCTACCACTCGATCGCGACCTGCGCGCTTGGCTCGATACAGCGCCTGATCCGCCTGCTCGATCAGGTCCTCGATTGGCTGGTCCGCATGGTGCGAGACGGCCACGCCGACGGAAACGCGCACCCCCGGCACGCCATGCCGCTGCAGGTCCAGCCTGGCGACGGCCGCCCGGACGCGCTCTCCGACCTCGACCGCGACGTCCATGCCCGGGTTCCGGAGGAGGACCACGAACTCCTCCCCGCCGAACCGCGCCGGGACGTCGTCCTCGCGGACGGCCGCCACGATCGCCCCGGCCACGGCCCGAAGCACCTCGTCGCCGGTCGCGTGCCCGTAGGTGTCGTTGAGGACCTTGAACTTGTCGATGTCGACCATCAGCACGCCGACGGCATCGTCCGACCGCCGTCGACGCGCCAGCAGCCCGCAGAATTCGTCGAAGTAGCGCCGGTTCGGGAGACCCGTCAGGGCGTCCGTCGCCGCGCGCGCTTCCGCAGCGCGATGCGAGTAGGCCCTGGCAAGGGCGGCCGATGCCTCGTCGGCGGCACCGGTGAGCAGCCTGCGGGTGGTGGCCGACCAGGCGTCGCCGGTCCGATGCGACAGGACGATGGCCCCGACAACACCGTCCTCCGAGGTCAGCGGGGCAGCCAGCGTTCGGCGCAGTCCGTACGTCCGCTGGACACGAGCCGCGATCCGGTCAGCGACGAGCTGCCCTTCGCGCGACCGCGCGGCAGGGCCTGCCGATCGGACTGCGACGGCGATCGGCGGTCGCTCGATCGGTGGCGTCGCATTGGTCTGCGGTGCGGCCATCCCGGTTCGCGCCCGGCCGGCCACACCGATAAGGGCATCCACGCGGGCCGCGCCCAGGTCGGCACCCACCGCCACAGGCTGACCGGCATCGGCCATCACCGGCAGGCTGACCGGCTGACGTTCGGCCAGGCGCGTCTCGAAGACCGGGTCCTCCAGGTCCCCGATCGGGAGCAGCGTGCTCGAGTTCGGGACACCGGCTCGAGCGCTGATCAACGTCGCGTCGAGCACGCGGGCATCGGGTCGTCGCCGGACGACGACGATGTGATCGGATTCGGTGGCCCGCGCCAGCTCGTCGACGATCGCGGTCAGGATCGCGTCGGGCGAGACCGACCGTGACAGGCCGGACAGGATCCGGGCAAAGGACTCGGCCTCCGCTCGCCGGCCTGTCTCGAGCGCCGACACCGCCTGGCGGTTGACCACACCGGCGGCTCCGGCCACGAGCAGCAGGGCGATGACGATCCAGTCGAGGAGCGAGGCCCCTTCTGCGCCGAGGTTCAGGAACACGATCGCGCAGAGGATCAGGTAGGAGCCGGCGAAGACCCACCAGGAGCGACGGATCCGTCGGTCGGGCGCGTCGGTGGTTGGCGCCGGCAACGGACGGGGGGCTTCGGTCACTTCGGGATATCAGGATGGCGGTTGGGGTCCCGTTCGTCCATTGGTACGTTCGTACTACCCGGTCAAGCGACGTCGCCCCCGGAACCCGCGGCATCGTGACCGCCGTCGCGCTTGACCCGGTAGAGCGCCTGGTCCGCCGCTGCGATGAGGTCGGTGGCCGTCCGGCCGTCGGCCGGGTAGGTCGCCACCCCAATCGACGCCCCGATCGGAACCGGACCGCGCTGCTCGCCCTGGAAGGCATGCTCGCCGAATGCCGCGAGAATGCGCTCGGCCGCCGCACGGGCCTCCACGGCGTCGGTCTCGGGCAGGATGATCGCGAATTCGTCGCCGCCGTAGCGCGCCGGAATGTCCGAGGCGCGGAGGGTGGACCGGATCAATTCGGCGGTCCAGGTGAGCACCCGGTCCCCGAACAGGTGCCCAAAGGTGTCGTTGACGAGCTTGAAGTCGTCGAGGTCGAGCATCAGGACGCTGAGCTGGCGTTTCGCCCGCTGCGTCCGAACGACCTCCTCGCCGAGACGCTCGTGCAGGTATCGGTGGTTGTAGAAGCCGGTCAGCGGGTCGCGGTCCGCGAGCTTTCGCGCTTCCTCGTAGAGCCGGGCGTTCTCGAGGGCCATGGCGGCCTCGTTGGCCATCGTTCGCGCGAGCTCGAGGTGCTCCTTGCTCCACGGAATCGAGGACATCGAGAAGAGCTCGACGAGGCCGATCGACTGGCCCTTGGCCACGAGGGGCAGCATGGCCATCATCTGCTGCCGGTTCTTCCGCAGGAGCTCGACCTCGGCTGGGTCCGCCGCCGGATCGTCCGCATCGATGAGGATGGCCTCCTGGTGCTCGAGGACGCGCATGGTCAGTGGATAGTTCGAGGCGTCGAAGTACGGAACCAGCTCCCCATCGGGCAGCGCCGGGTAGTACCCGAGCGACTCGAGTCGGTTGCCCGGCCGATCCCAGTAGCTGATCGCGCATTCGTCCACGCCCATGGCCCGGGCCATGTGGCTGGCGATCAGCTCCGCGACTTGTCGCGGGTCAAGGCTGGCCGAGAGGTCGGCGCTCATGTCGAGGAGGCGCCGGAGCTCCTGGGCGAGGTCCTGCGTTCGCGTGAGCAGGCGGGCCGACTCGACGGCCGTGGCCGCCTGGTCGGCCAGGATCGTGAGCAACCGAAGGTCTTCGGGGCCGAAGCCGTCCAGCCCGAGCTTCGACAGCGTGATGACCCCGATCGTCGTCTCGTCGTATCGAAGAGGCACGACGAGCATCGATTCGTCGACGTCGTCCGTGCCCGGGATCGTGCGGCCGCGCGGGTCGCCGTTCGCATCGTTGACGAGGAGCGGTTCGCCGTGCTGGGCGACCCAGCCGGTGAACCCCTCACCGACACGCGTGTTGAGCAATGCGAAGTCAACCCGTTCGTAGGCGCCAACGGTCCCCTCGAAGGCTATCGGGACGACACGGTCCGGCGGTTCGATCAGGTAGACACGAGCGTTGTGGTAGTCGACCATGCGCCGGGTTTCCTCGACGACCGTTCGACCGACTTCGGCAACGGTGCCGGCCCGGCTCATCCGGGCCGATGCGGCCTGAAGGGTCTCGAGCTGCGCGGCGCGTGTCTCGGTCTGCTCGAAGAGCTCGGCGTTGGTGAGCGCGATCGCGGCGTGGCTCGCGAGGGTGCTCACGAAGGTGACATCGCCGGATGTCCAGACGCGCGGCTCCCGGGTGACCGTGGTCAGCGCGCCGATGACGCGATCCCGATAGATGAGCGGCGCGATCAGGCTGCCGGCGAAGTCGATGACGCCGGCATAGCGCTCGAAGCCCTGGTTCCGGACGGTGCGCGTGTCCGTCCAGGCGATGGCCTTCCCGGTCCGCAGGACTTCGCCGATCCCACCGTCGTCCGGACCCATGATCGGCAGGCGGCGGGCGACCTCGTCGGACATCCCGGTCCAGGCCGCCACTTCGAGGCGATCGCTGCGCAGGATCCGGATCGTGGTCGCGTCGGCGCGCAGCGCGCGGTTCGTCTCGTCGACGATCGTCCTGAACAGCTCCTCGCGGTCATGGGACGCAGCCAGGCGGCCGGCGATCCCGAGGACCGTGTCGAGCCGCGCGGCGGTGTCGCTGTCGTGCCGCGCCCGTGCGTTCGGAGTCAGGTGCCGGCGCGGGGCCAACCGGGCGCCGGAGCCGACCGAGCGACCGCCGCCGGCCGGTCGAGGGCCCGCGGACGGCACGACCCGACCCACCCCGGATCCTGTCCTGTCTTCACCGGCTTCCTGATCAATGCGCACGAAGGAATGGTGGCAGTTGGGAGGATTTGGGAGGGCCAGCCACCGGTACGGGTCCGCGGTAGGAAGAACGTCCTGTCGGACCTCGCGGCGCTAGTGCGTGTGCGCCTCGGCGCCCTGGATCGACGGCAGCTCGAGCGGAGGACCGTCCAGCTCGCGGTCGGAGCCATAGACCAGCGGGAGCTTCCGGGCTTCCCAGGTCGGGACGCCTCCCGAGACCCACGAGACATCCTCGAAGCCGGCTGCGCGAAGGAGCGAGGCCGCCACGCTCGCGCGGTAGCCCGACGCACAGATCGTGGCGATCGGGCGGTCCCTCGGGAGCTCGTCCAGGCGATCCGGGAGGTCGCCCGCGAGGATCGGCAGGGCACCGGGGAGATGGCCTGCTTCGTACTCGCTGGCCTGACGGACGTCGATCACGAGCGGCGAATCCGGGCCGGCGGTGTCGAGCCGGCGGGCCAGCTCTGACACGTCCACGGCACCGCCCACCTCGGTCGGCAAACCGGCTTCGGCCCAGGCGAGGTAGCCGCCTCGAACGTACCCCACGATCGCTTCGAACCCGATCCGGAGTGCCTGCCTGACGGCGTCGTCCCAGTCGACCGCACGGCGCAGGACGAGCACGATCGGGCGGTCCGGATCCGGAACGACCCACCCGAGCCACGTCCCGAACGAGCTCCCGCTCGGAATGGACAGGGAGCCGGGAACGTGCCCGACGGCATGCTCCGCGGCCGGTCGAAGGTCCACGACCAATGCCCCGCCATCAACGGCTGCATGTGCCTCTCGAGCGTCGAGCGGTCGCGGCAACGGCACGACCCCGCCGAGCAGCCCCGGTCCGGCCTGGTTGAGCGGTCGCATCCGCTCGAAGTAGCGGGGGAACGACGGTTGTCGATTCAGCAATGCGCGGGCGAAGGCGTCGACCTCCATCGGCGCCAGAAGTCGATTGTGCCGGCGCTCGAACCCGATCGTCGAGAAGGGCGTGGACGAGATCCCGACCGAGCACAACGATCCGGCGCCGTGGGTCGGATAGATCGCGACCGAGTCCTCGTGCCGGAGGATCCCCTCGTGGAGCGATCGGTGCATCGCCCTCGCGTACGGGATGGCGTTGTCCGCGCCGAGGAGGTCGGTCCGGCCGACCGCGCCGACCAGCAGGGATCCGCCGGTCAGGAGGAGGATCGGTTCGTCGGCCCGCCACGGGTCTGCCACGGCATACGACGACGTGCTCGGGCGTGTGACCGGGCGTGTCGAGCACGTCGAACCGGAGCGACCCGACGTCGAAGCTGTCACCGTCCCGAACCGGCCGATGCTCATACCGCAGCGCTGCGCCAGCGCCGATGACGTGCGTCGCCCCCGTCAGGGCCGCCAGGTCGCGGCCGCCTGAGACGTAGTCGTTGTGCAGATGCGTCTCGACGACGTGGCTGATCTGCCAGCCCTCGGTGCGCGCCCGATCCAGGTAGACGTCCACGTCTCGCCGCGGATCGATCACCGCAGCGACGCCCGCGGTCTCGTCGGCGATCAGGGCGCTCAGGTGGCCCAGGCCCTCGATCGCGAATTGCTCGACTCGCATGCACGAAGGCTACACCGGTCCAGGGCGCCAAAGAAAAGAGCCCCGTCCGGTGGACGGGGCTCTTCGTTCGATCCGATGGGGCTACCGAACTCGGTACTTCTCCAGCGTCATGATGCTGTTGGCGTTGTACGTCGTTGGGTTCGCCTGCGAGCGAACGTACCAGTTGCCGGACGACGTGAACCTGAACGTGGTCCGGGCCAGCCCGGCGCTGTCGACGGCGACGTTGCGCGTCGTCACGAGGCGATACGCGCCGGAGCTGAACCGGTAGAAGTAGTAGCTCACGGTTGCCGGAGCCAAGTTCGGGGCGCGACGGCCGGACCGTCGTCGTGAATGTGATCGAGCTGTTGCGATTGATCGTCCTGCGTCGCGCCGTGGTTGGTCGGGCGCAGCAGCGCGAGCTGCCGGACGACCGTCCGAACCTGGTTGCTGTTGGCGGCGCCAAGATCTGCGCCCCCCGCAAAGACCGCGCGGTAGTAGAGGTTCGTGACCGGCGTGTAGAAGAGCGACGCTCGCCCGTTCGCGTCGGTAGTCAAGGTCGTGATCGTCGTCCAGGTCGTTCAGGTCACGCGTGCCCTGGAGCTGGAACGTGCGTTCCCGCCACCCGGCTCGCGAACTGTGCCGTCAGGGTGAAGCCCTGGCCCCACAGGATCACCGGGTTATGCGCGCCCGGCGGGATCGGTGCCGACGTGGTCAGCGTGATCGAGGCGGTGACGGCGTTCCAGGTCACGGTGTTGTCCGTGCTGGTCGACGCCAGGTTGCCCTGTGCGCTGGCGTTCGTCGGCGGCATTCGCTGGGATGGTCGCGATCACCGTGCCCGACGTCGTCATGCCGCTGACGGCGACGTTGTAGGTCGTGCCCGACCCGGTGACGGTCACGGTCTTCGTGCCGCCGGCGGTACCGGTGATGGTGACGTCGCTGTTGGTGAAGCCGGTGACCGCCGCACTAAAGACCACGGTGAAGTTGATCGGCGCAGTCGACGGTCGGGTCCGCCTGGCCTGTGGCCTGGTTGATCGTGACCGTCGGACTACCCGGGGACCAGGTCACGGTGTTGTCCGTGCTCGTCGAAGCCAGATTGCCGATCGCGCCGCTCGTTGCGACGCCCGCGGGGATGTTCGCGATGACCGTGCCGGCAGTCGTCATCCCGCTGACGGCCGCGTTGTAGTTCGCGCCGCTGCCGGTCAGCGTGACGGTCTTGGTTCCACCGGCGGTGCCGGTGATGACCACGTCGCTACCGGTGAAACCAGTCACCGCGGAGCTGAAGACGACGTGAAGTTGATTGGCGACGTCGCGGTCGGATCAGCCTGCGTGGTTGCCTGGTTGATCGTGACCGTGGAGCGCCGGGCGCCCAGGTCACCGTGTTATCTGTGCTGTCGATGCGGTGTTCGATTGCCGGCAGCGTCGCTCGCCTCGCCTGCGTCCGATGCGTCACGATGACCGTTCCGGCAGTGGTCAGGCCGGTGACGGCCGACGTTATAGGTGGTGGGGCCACCCGTCACCGTCCGATCTTCGGTGCCTCCGGCCGTGCCGGCGATGGTCGACGTCGCCGCTCGTGAAATTGCCAACGGGGTTCGTGAACACCACGGTGAAATTGATTGGCTGCGTCGACGTCGGGTCGCTCTGGCCAACGGCCTGGTTGACCGTGACGCCGAGTGCCGTCTGGATCGTCACCGACAGCGCGGCCGAAGCCGCGCTTGTCCCGCCACGGTGTCGTCGCCGTCGCGGTGAACGAATACGTGCCGGCGGCCAGAGCGCTGCCCGTGATGGCCCAGTTGCCGGAGCCATCGGCGACCGCACTTCCGACGTGGGCGGCGCCCGGCGTACAGGTCGACCGTCGACCCGATCGGTGCCGTGCCCGTGAACGACGGCGTGGTGTCAGAAGTGATGTTGTCCGTGCTCGATGGCCCGGTGTCACTGCCAGCGACGAGGTCGGGGGCCGAGGGCGCCGCAGGAACCGTCGTGTTGATTTCCACCGACAAGGCACCTGATGGGCCTGACGGGCCGTTGCCGGCCGCATCGATCTGCGCCGCGGTGATCGAATGGACTCCGGACGAGATTGCGGTGCTTGTGATCGTCCATGTGGTTCCGCTCGCGGTGCCCGTAGCAACAACCACGGCGTCAACCAGGAGCTGAACCGTGGCATTCGCCTCGGACGTTCCGGTGAAGGTCGGCGTCGTGTCCGCCGTAACGTTGTCGGTGTTCGATGTCCCCGTGTCGCTGGCGGCGGTCAAATCAGGTGTGCCCGGCGCCGCCGGAGCCGCATTGTCCGTGGTGACCGTGAGTGCCACGGAGGGCGAACCTGTGGCGCCCGCTGGATGTGTGGCGGTCGCTGTGATCAAGTTCGCGGCGTTATCCGGCAGCGCCGTGGTGGTCGTGACGCTCCATACGCCAGAACCGTTGGTCGTGCTCGTGCCGATTTCGGACCCGTCGTCGCGGACGCTGATCGTCGTCCCGGCCTCGGCCGTGCCTGTGAATGTCAGACCGTTGAGCGTCTGCGTGATGTTGTCGGTATTGCTATTGCCCGTGTCGCTCCCGGATGCAAGGTCCGGCGCCGACGGGGCCGTTGCAGGCTCCGCCGAGAGCACGGTCCCAAACGGGATGACCGAAACGAGGAGGGCTGCTGCCAGCGCCAGCGCTGCTGCAGCCCCGCGATTCGAGCGCCCGGAGCGCAGGGAAGTCACTGTCATGTTGAGGATTCTCCCTTTGGCCGCCCGGCCGACGGTCACACTACGCCCCGGGTTACACATTTTCGAACAGCGCGCTGCGCGCGCGCTTACCCGAGAATTCTCTCATGAAGACGACTACAACGGCGTAAAGGTTTCCCAGGTCCCGCGCCAAGATATGCAGACTTCCTACCGCCTGATCGACCAGCGGTACACCGGGCTAGTGTTGTTGGCATATTCCGGAGTCGATCCCACGATGGCCCGCCAGTAGAACGATCCCGTCCTCGAGGGAGCCCAATTCAGGACGGCACGACCGAGCAAGTCGGACTTGCGGCCAAAGCTGCCGGCGTAGACCCATGACCGCCGCCTCGAGTCGAATCGAAACATCCTGAAGGAAATCGACGCACCCGCCTGCGCAGGCGAGATCGCGGCAGTGAGTCGAACGGTCGACCCGATGCTTGATCGGGCGGCGACCCGGCTGTCGCGGCCTACGAGGACGACCGACCGGCGCACGAGGACGCGCACATCGACCTGGCTGGGAGCAATCCCGAACGCGCCGCCGTATCGGAACCGGTAGACCGTGTTCTGAACCGGTGCCACGAGCAAGGACAACCTTCCATCCACGAGTTCGAACGTCGAGACGGCTCGAACGGGCCCGTGCCGCTCGACGACAGCATCTCGACACTCGTCGCCTGCTGCGGTCCCGAGAAGGCCACGTTGATCCGGCTCGAGCCACCGACGGGAACCACGCGGTGGCTCGCAGTGGCAAGCAGGCTGGTCGGCGTGAGCGGCGTGATCGCCCAGGACGTCAGCGGCGCGACGATGTTCCCGGCAGTGTCTCGGACGAGTCCGACATTTACCGCGTACACAGCGCCGGGCTGCAGTACTTCCAGTGGAACGAAAGTGCCCTGGCGTCTCTGCGCGTCGTAGGAGTAGGCCCCTGCGACGAGAGAACCCGCAGCTGACTGGACGATCAATCCAAGGTCCGTCCAGGTCGCGGCATTGATGGGCTCATTGAACGTCACCTTGATCGATGGACGCAGCCCCGAAACGGATGATCCGGGAGGCGGCTCGATGGCGATGACACTT
Source organism: uncultured Chloroflexia bacterium (assembly GCA_963809045.1). Classification (GTDB taxonomy): domain Bacteria; phylum Chloroflexota; class Limnocylindria; order Limnocylindrales; family CSP1-4; genus SPCO01. The sequence goes on along the minus strand of CAWEHW010000001.1, from coordinate 623,728 downwards.
GGAGAGACCGTGTCGATCGTGATCGCATCGGTGACCGGCGACGATTCGAGGCCGACGCCGTTTCGGACCTTCACCCATAGGGTGCGGGATCCATCGCCCGCGGGGAACGCCACGTTGTGGCGGCCTCGAATGGCAACCACTCGCCGAACGTGACTCCGTCGAAGCTGAACGCCATCTCCGTCACGCCGGACAGGTCCTCTGTGCCGGCCACAGTCACCGGGACCGCGAGCTGCTTCGTGACGCATTCGCCCGCCGACGATGGACACGGACGCCACCGGGGGGGTCGGGATCGGGAACGGTCTGGACCGTGAGGCGATAGTCGCCCTCGACATCCGTGGCACCGTTGAGGTCGATGTAGTAGACGCCCCCCAGCGCGCGACGGCCATGAGATCGACTCGTTGCTCGTCGGCCCGGTCGACTTGGTCAGCAGGCCGACGTCGACAGGACCGTCGTGGCCGATGATCAAACAGGTAGATGTCGAAGTCCGTCTCCCTCGCTCCCGGACAGACTCGCGACGATGACATGCCCCGCCGGGATCGACGACCCGATACACGACGTCGTAGACCGTCGCCGCCGAGCCGGCCGGCCGCGACCGGGCCCGGGAGCGGCGATCCCGGGGATGTCCGCGCTGGCGCCCGCGGCCGCAGTCCGCAGAACACCGGCCCAACGGCTGGCGGCGATGACCGTAGCCGTCAATGTCGCCATGAGCAGGCGGCGTCGAACACGCAGAGCCGCGAGCCGAGGATCGTCCCATGGCTCACCAGCATACCTTGGAACATGAAAAAGCCGGGGCGGCGAATGCGCCCCGGCTTCTTGACGGTCAGTGGAGCCGGTTGTACCGGGCTCCACTGCGACTTCAGTTGCGCTAGCGCCAGCGCGCCTGGCGCGCTGGTGTCAAGGCGCCGCCGCCGACCCAATTGGCCCGGTAGGAACGCCACGTCGCCGAGTTGTGGCGGATGTGGTAGTACACCACGCCCGACGCATTGGCGACGCGAGTTGTCACGACTGCGAACGCCGACCAGTCGTTACCGGTCTTGGTGGCGCCCCAGATCTGGACCGGTCTGGCCCGCAGCGGCGACGCCGAAGTCGAAGCGGTACGTGACGTACCGGCGGACGCCTGGACCTTGGTCGACGTCGTGAAGGCGCCAACCTGAGTCACGCCGAGGCGCGTACCGGCGGTCCCGGAGACCGGGTTGCCGATGCGAGCCGGCGAGACGGTCGGCCTCGAATGCAACCGCGCCGCCATCGGTGTCACCGGTCACCCGGAAGAGGATGTTGCCGAACGGCGCGTCCGCAAGAGTGACGAGGTGCATGTTGCTGATGGTCAGCTCGCCGGGCGTACCCGTTGCCTGCTGCTGGACTTCGAAGCACACCTGGTCCTCATCGGTGAACGTTCGGGTCACGAGCAGGCCGGAGGCGACGTTCGTCGAGGCGACCGGCAGGTCGTTCGTGTTGCGGGTCTTGAAGAAGGTGTCCTGACGTGCCTGGAAGACGCCCGTCGCATTACGCGGCAGGATCTCCACGCAGATGTCCTGACCGGCCTTCAACTGGCCAGCGAGGGTCTCGGTGATCTTGATGTTGCCGGAGAGGCTGTTGGTCGCCCCCTGCGGGACGATCGTCTGCGTCACCGCGACAACCGTGACATCGCTCTTGAACGCGCGAACGGCGTTCTGAACGATGGTGCTGAGGGCCGTGCCCGCGATCACGTCAGCCTGCTGGCCGATGAGAACGTTGGCGAGCGTCGGGCCCGGGGTGCCGGCAACACCAATCGCCGGGACCACGTTGAGACGTGGGCCGTTGTTGGCGCCGGACGGCAGGACGACGTTCGAGGCATCCGCGCCGCGGATCTCGATCGTCGAGACGAGTGGGGTGGCGGCTCGACCGTAAACGGTCCAGCGCGCGCAGGACTGGGTGCCACCAGCGATGGCTGGCCCGGCGAAGAGCGTGCCCTGAACCGAGGCCGCACCGACAGCGCCACTGAGCAGCTGCAGGTCACCCGCGGTCACGACGGCCCACGGAGCGCGGGTCATCTGCTCGCCGGTGGTGAAGCAGATACCGAATGCGTTGTTCTCGCCGACGCCGGCGCGGAAGAAGCCCGCGGTGGTCTCGGTGAGGGTCAGCATGCCGGAGTTCTGGTCATTGACGTTGATGAAGATCGTCGGGATCCCGCCAACACCAACGACGGTCCGTGCGACGTAGGCGACCCGGAAGTTGGCCGGGACGATCGTTCGCGCGGGGCTCGTGGTCGGCGTGATGGTGACCGCGGTGCCCAGTGCAACCGTCGGAGCGACGTCGACGCGGATCGTACCAATGGTGATGGACGACGCGGCAGTCGACGCAGCCGTCGTGGTTAGCGAGCAGCTATTGCGATCGAAGGAAAGTGCACAGGTCGCAGGGCCTGTGATCGTGCCGGCGTAGCCGACAGTCGGCGGCGTCGAGAACTGGATACCCGCCGGCAGGGTGTACGTGACCACCGAGCCGCTCGGGAGTCCATCAGTGGTCGAGCCGGCGCCAGGGGTCGTCAGGATGACGGTGGCGCCGCTGATCAGCTGATTGTTCTCGCCCGGGAAGACGTTGCCTCCGACGGTGCCGGTCAGGTCGAGGCGACCCGTCACGGTTGCCGCGGTGCCGATGAGGGCGCCGTTGCAGTTGGTCACAGAGGTCTGGCTGACCGTCTCACCCAGGAGGTGGTTATTGGCCGTGGCTGCAATCGTCAGCGTCTGCTGTCCGACTCCCGGCCCAGCGGCAATAGCCGTGATGTTGACGAGCTCCGGCGAGGTCGCGAAGGACAGCTGGCCCGGGGGCGGAGGCGTCCCGGTCACTTCGAAGTCGCAGTCGTCCACGTTGATGATGACGCTGGTCGATCCGGCTGCGATGCCGACCGAAACAACGCCGGTCGCGGTGGTGGTGGCCGAGACGAAGCAGCCGGCTGCCGGGCCTGTGAGGGTGGCGTCGACCGCACCAAGGTCTGCAGCCGCCGTCGTCGCGACCATGAGGCCGCCGATCGTCACCTGCTCGACATTGATGGTATCCGTGCCCGTGAAGTTGATGAGCAGATCGCCGCCGCTGACGGAGGCGCTGGCACCAAGCGAACCCGGGGCGGTTACGGTTGGCGTACCCGTGAAGTCGACCGTCGCCGCGCTGGCGGCGTCGTCCGTCAGCGTGATCGTCAGGTCAGGCGAGACGGCCGGGTTCGGCGACTGGCCGACCATCAGGGCCGTCAGACAAGCAGCCGTGTTCTCAGTGAGAACGATCGTGACGGTACCCGTGGTCGTTGAACCACGCGCCACCGAGCCGGCGCTCGTGATGGATGCCGCGGCGAGCACGGATGGATGCCGCGATTACGGTGAAGAGCGAAGCGAGCATCGTGGCCGTGAGGCCCGCGCTGATCGCCTTCTTCCATTTAGTCAAATCCAATACCTCTCTCTTGCTGGGCTTGGTTGATTGCGCCGAAGGCGCACCCTCGGTTCGGATCGGCCCGACTGCTCCTTCCCCTGCCCCGATCCGGCTAACGCTTCCTTTATTGCCTTCCGGAAATCCGGAACGGCAAGACGCGCACTGCGCGCCCCGCGGTTACGGCGATGGCGATGGTCCGCCCGACGGAGGCGGCGTGCGCCGCGGTTTCTCCGTGGGGGATGGGCTTGGGTCTGGCGTGGGTGATGGTGTCGGCTCCGCAGTCGCGCTGGGCGACGGCTCGACCGATGGACTGGGCGTGGGCGTGGGCTCCGCTGTCGGACTTGGCGCTGGACTCGCCGAGACGGTCGGTTCCGCGGTCGCTGTGGGCGCCGGGGTCGCCACCGGTTCGGGAGTCGCTGAAGCGACCGGGCTCGGTCGCGGTGTCGCGATGTCCGAGGGTTCGGCCGATTGGGCAGCCGGAACCAATGTGAGCGTCGGCGTCGCCACCGGCGGGATGGTAGCACGCGGCGGCGTGAACGGGGGGAACTGTGCGACGAACTGCGAGGCGGCGAACACGAAGGCGCCACCCAGCAGGGCGACCGACAGGATCGTGACGACGAGCGTGCCGGTCGTGCGCATGGCACCCCGGATGACCTGGCTCCGCAGGTCCGACAGCCAGGACCGCTTCGCGCGGCGGCTCGGATCGATCGTGGAGCGCGGCGAGGAGGATCCGCTCGTCCAGGTCGATCGTGGGGCGCGAGACTGGCAGCGACCCCAGTAGCCCGAGGACCCGGGTGCTCCCGCCGATCTCCGCGGCACAGGCCGCACAACCCTTGACGTGGCCGGCCAGGCGTGCGGCATCGGCCGGTCCAAGCTCGTCGAGCAGGAATGCATCGATCAGCGCGCGGGCACGTGCGCAATCCAGGGCGTGGCCGACGTGAGGGTTCGTCACATCACATACATGACATGACAGGGCCAAAAGGTTGCAGTAGCGTTTCGGCTCGCTGGTCGAACGCGACCGTCAGCGCCGGAGTGGCTGCTCCGATCCCACCATGAGCTCCGTGCCGTGGCGCCCGTTTCGGGCGATCGCCGCCTGCTCGACCTGGATCGGCGGAGCGACGTGCTCGGGCGACGGCTCGAGCCGGTTGGCCAGCACCTCGCGGAGCAGCCTCGTCCCGCGCAGCAGGTGGCTCTTGAACGTGTTGAGCGGCAGATCCAGCTCTCGCGCCGCTTCGGTGTAGTCCAGGCCCATCACGTGGCGCAGGACGACTGCGGCGCGATACTTGAACGGCAGGTCAATGAGCGCGGCCGCAAGGTCGCGCCGTAGCTCAGCCGCCTCCGCAGCCGCGTATGGATCGGCCTCTGGGTCGAGGTTCATCAGGCTCTCGCCGATCGCATGCGCCGGCGCCGATCCGTGCGTGTCGAACGTGGCCTGGTCGAGGGACGATCCCGCCCGGGAGCGAGCGCGCGACGCCGCGCGGCCGGCCGTCCTGAGGACGATGGTGTTGAGCCATGGGTCGAGTGACGGCCGCGGATCGACCTTCTCGATCGAGCGGAACGCCGCGATGAACGTCTCCTGGACGACGTCCTCGGCGGTCTCGCGGTCACCGGTGAGGCGGTACGCGAGCAGGTACAGACGGGGACGGTGGCTCCGCACGAGCTCGGCATAGGCCGCCTCGGAGCCTTCCCTGCACCGTCGAACGAGCTCGCGCTCGTCCCTGACTTCTCTCACCAGTCCTCCGAACGGTCCGCCAGCCGCGAGCCGCGTACCTCGGCCGCAGTCTGACACATGGTGTCAGCCATGACCACCCGAACGAACGTCCCGGTATGAAACGGAAAAATGAACGTTTCGTTGCGGGTGGGCGTGATGTAAGCGGCCGATAAGCGTGGCGCTGTACCGACGATCCATGACGATCGTTCGAGCAGGACGCCGCTACACCCCGGTTTGGTTCCCTCAGGAGCTGGTTTCTACATCATCACCAGGCCGCCATCCACGGCCAGGACCTGGCCCGTGATGTAGCGCGCTTCATCGCTGGCGAGGAACGCGACCGCGTCGGCGACCTCCTCGGTCGTGCCAAACCGGCCGAGCGGCGTGCGGGCGGTGATCTCCGCCTGGAGGGCTTCCGGCAGGTCCTTGGTCAGCTCCGTCAGCACGAAGCCCGGCGCGACGGCGTTGACCGTGATCGACCGGCTGGCGAGCTCTCGTGCGGTGGCCTTCGTCAGGCCGATCAATCCGGCCTTGGCCGACGAATAGTTGGCCTGGCCCATCTGCCCGGCCTGCCCCGACACGGACGTGATGTTGATGATCCGGCCGGACCGCGCCTTGAGCATCGGACGGGTCACGGCCTTGGTCACGTGGAACGCGCCAAAGAGGTTGGTCTCCAGGACGTCGCGCCAGGCCTCCTCGCTCATCCGCATGATCAGGTCGTCGCGGGTGATCCCGGCGTTATTGACCAGGATGTCGATCTTGCCGAACGCCTCGAGCGTGCTCTTGACCAGGGCTTCAGCAGACGCCGGCTCCTTGACGTCCGCCTGAACCGCCAGGGCTCGGCGTCCCAGCGCCTCGACGGCCTTCGCGGTCTCATCGGCAGCCGCCTTGTTGCCACGGTAGCTGAACGCGACGTCCGCTCCCTGCGTCGCGAGACGAAGCACGATCGCGCGGCCGATGCCACGCGCACCACCTGTAACCAGCGCCGACTTCCCGCTCAGGTCGATCATGCATGAACCTCCCTGTGAACCCGGTCCGGCTCGCCGGGGACCACGTCGTCGAGCGGCACGTCGACCGGACCCGGGCGGCGCATGAGCTCGGCGAGCGCTTCCGGGATCGGATCCACGGAGTCCCAGTCGACCGGCAGCCGAACGGACACGTCGGCCTTGTCGACGGCCGCGTCGCCGGCAATCCCGCGCGCCGGATCGGCCGTCCACCGGATGGCCACGGCACCCGACGTGAACCCCGCACCGAACGCCACGATCACGATGTTGTCGCCGACCTTGACGCGGCCCTCGTTGACGGCCTCGGCCAGCGCGATCGGCACGGATGCCGCCGACGTGTTGCCGTACCGGTCGAGGTTCACGTACATCTTGTCCATGGGGAGGTCGAGGCCCTTGGCCACCGCCTCCACGATCCGGATGTTGGCCTGGTGCGGGATGAACAGGTCGATGTCGCCCGGCTGCAGGCCGGCCTTGCTGATGGCGGTGAGCGCCGTCGTGGCCATGGTCTTGGTGGCGAACCGGTAGGTCTGGTTGCCTTCCATGCGGATGTAGTGCTCACCGCGCGCGATCGTCGCCGCACTTGGCGGTGCCTTGGCCCCGCCGGCCGGCAGCCAGATCATGTACGCGCCCTGCGGCTCCGTAGTCATCTCGACCCCGAGGGCGCCGCCTGGTTCGTCGGATGCCGACAGCACCACGGCACCGGCCCCGTCGCCAAAGAGGATGCACGTGCTCCGGTCCGTGTAGTCGAGGAACCGGGTCAGCAGCTCCGCACCGATGACCAGGACGTGGTTGGCGAGGCCGCTCGCGATGTACGCCTGGGCGGTCGCGAACGCGTACACGAACCCCGAGCAGGCGGCCGCGATATCCATGGCCGCGGCTTTCGTGTTGCCGATCGCCTCCTTGACCAGCGCAGCGGTCGAGGGCATCCAGTAGTCCGGCGTCAGCGTGGCCAGGAGGATCAGGTCGATGTCGTCGGGTTCGATGCCGGCCGTGCGGATCGCTCGAAGGCCGGCGACCGCAGCCATCGACGCGGTGGTCTCGTCCGCCGCGGCGACGCGCCGTTCGCGGATGCCGGTCCGCGACACGATCCACTCGTCCGAGGTGTCGACCAGGCGCTCGAGGTCCTTGTTGGTCAGGACCTGGGCGGGCGCGTACCGGCCCCAGCCCGTGACGTGGGCATTGCGGAGGGACGTGCTCACAGTGGTTCCACCTCGATCAGTGGCTGCTTTGCCTTGACCAGCGCTCCGCTCTCGGGCACCACCCGGAGCACGCGCCCGGCCAGATCGGACTTGATCTCGTTGAACAGCTTCATGGCCTCGATCAGGCCGATCACCTGGCCGACGGCCACCTCGCCGCCGGCCTGGACGTACGGTGCGGTGCCGGGCGCCGGCGAGGCGTAGAAGATCCCCGTCAGCGGGGCCTTGATCGACGGCACAGCGGGGACGGCTGGACCGGCCGAGTCGGTGCCGGCCGAAATCGGAGCGGCACCAGTGGCGATTGGCGAAGCCGGTGCCGCCGCGGCGAGAGCCTTGCGCAGCACGAGTCCCGTGCCGCCTGATTCGACCTCGAGCTCGGTCAGGTCAGAGCGATGGAGGAGGTCCGCCAGACGATCGATGAGCACGAGGAGCTCCGTCTCCGGTCCGCCGGCCGGCTCCTGTCCCTCGGCAGGTGTGGCCGCGTCGGTCACGCCGCCCACCGACTGAACACCAGGGCGGTGTTCTGCCCGCCAAAGCCGAACGAGTTGCTCAGCGCGGCCCGGATCTCGCGGGTCGCCGCCGTGCCGGGCGTCAGGTCGAGCCCGGCCGCCTCCGGATCCGGATCGGCCAGGTTGATCGTCGGCGGGATGCAGCCGCTCGCGGATCGACAGCACGGTCGTGATCGCTTCGATCGCGCCGGCAGCGCCCAGGGTGTGGCCGACCATGGACTTGTTGGCCGTGATCGCCACCCGAGCCGCGTCGTCCCCGAAGATCGTCCGGATGGCCTGCAACTCGGCCTTGTCGCCCTCGGGCGTGGACGTGGCATGGGCGTTGACGTGGTCGATGTCCGCCGGGGTCAGACCCGCCTTCTCCAGGGCGCGTCGGGCCGCCCGGACCGCGCCGATGCCGCCGGGTGCCGGCAGCGTGATGTGCGAGGCATCGGCGGTCGCGCCGTAGCCGGTCAGTTCGGCGAGGATCTCGACACCACGGCCCTCCGCGTGCTCGAGCGACTCGAGGATCATCACGCCCGCGCCCTCGCCGATGACGAATCCGTCGCGCCCAGAATCGAAGGGTCGCGAGGCGCTCCCGGGGTCGTCGTTCCGCATCGACAGCGCGCGCATTGCCGCGAAGCCGCCGACCATCGCCTCGTAGATCGCGGCCTCCGCCCCGCCGGCAACCATCACGTCCGCGTCGCCCCGGCGGATGATCTCGCTCGCCTCGCCGATGGCGTGACCGCCCGTGGCGCAGGCCGACACCGTTGTGAAATTCGGTCCGATCATCCCGAACTGGATCGCGACCTGGCCAGCGCCGACGTTCGGGATTCCCATCGGCACGAGAAAGGGGCTGATCCGGTCCGGCCCGCGGAGGGCGTTCGTGGTGAACCCTTCGATCAGGGTCCCGACGCCGCCGAGGCCCGTTCCCAGGATCACGCCCGTCCGTTCGGCGAGCTCACCTTCGAACCGGTCCGGCAGACCGGCCTGGGCCAGCGCCTCGGCCGTGGCGACGAGACCGAACTGGGCGTAGCGGTCCGTCCGGCGGATCTCCTTGCGGTCCAGGAGGCTGCCGGCGTCGAAGCCGCGCACCTCGCCGGCCATCCGGGAGTTGATGCGCGAAGGATCGAAGGCCTCGATGCTCCGGATGCCGGAACGACCCTCGACCAAAGCCGGCCCAGGTCGTCGGCAGGTCGTTGCCAAGGGCGGTGATCAGGCCCATGCCGGTCACGACGACGCGCCGGCGCTGCTCGGTCATCGCACCAGTTTCCCGGTTCGCACCGTCGCGGCCCGGTACGCGTCGCCCGGGAGGCCGCGGGCGGAGATCGCGTTGGCGACGGCGAGGGCGTCGAACTCGGTCCGCCGGATCTCGGCGGTGATCTCGCCGGCGTCGATATCGATGCGCGCCCACGACGCGGTCGGGTCGCCATCGAACACATAACCCGCGGACCCGTCATTGACGATGAGCTTCCAGCCGAGGTCGCGGACCTCGGGCAGGTGGGTGTGGCCACACGCGATCACGCGGGCATCGGTGCGCGACACGCGTTCGGTGACGATGCCTGGATCGAGTGCCATGTCGAAGCCCGCCGTCTGCGACCCCGGAGATGCGTGGCAAACGAGGATCATGGTCCCGTCCTCGGCCCGAAGGCGGCGCTCGGACGGCAGCCGGCGAAGCCACGCGAGACGCTCGTCGCCAAGCTCGTCGTGGGCCCACTCGGCCGCCGCCTGGAATGCCTCCGGGACGCCATCGGACATCCAGGGGAACGCAGCCGCGTAATCGAAGTCGGCCACCGCGATGTCGGTATTGCCGCTCACGATCGCGGCGCCATCAGATTCCATCTGCCGGAGCAGGTCCACGGCGCCCGCAGGATCGGGGCCGTTGAGGACGAGGTCTCCGGCGATGGCGACGAAATCGGGCTTGTCGCTGCGAAACGCCTTGCGAACGGCTTCGAGCGCGACGGCGTTGCCGTGCACGTCCGACAGCACCGCGATCCGGGTCATCGAAGGACGCCTTCGCCGGGGATGATGAAGCTGATGGTGACCTGGCAGGCAGTCTCGCCATCGACCGTGGCGACGCCTCTCCCCCGCCCGAACCGACCCCCGAGCTTGTCCATCGTGACCTCGAGCCGGAGCGTGTCACCGGGATTGACGACGCGCTTGAAGCGGCACTCGTCGATGCCTGCGAAGAGCCCGATCCGATCGCCGAACCCGGGCTGCTTGGCGACGTACACCGCCATCGTCTGGGCGAGGGCCTCCACCTGGAGCACGCCCGGCATGACCGGCAACGAGGGAAAGTGCCCCTGGAAGAACCACTCCGACGCGGTCACGCCCTTGAGCCCGACGATCCGCTTCGCCTCTGCGTCGTATTCGACGATCCGGTCCACGAGCAGGAACGGCCAGCGATGCGGGATGAGTCCCTGGATCTCGCTCGTCGAGTGGATGGTCGTCTCGGTCACGCGGCTCTCCGTTGCTGATGGTGGCTAGTGTCGCTGGTCCCGCCGTCCGCGAGGCGCCATTCGGTGCAGGTATGCATCACGAGCCCGACCCATGGGCCGGGCGTCAACCTCGAGCTGCGGCCGCAAGGAATGCGGCACTCCCGACCCGATCGAGCAGGTTCGTCGTCATCCGTCCTTCCAGGAACGTCTCGTTGAGGAGCATCGCCTGGTGGATCGAGATGTTCGTTGTCAGTCCCTCGACGACGAGCTCATCGAGGGCGACCCGGCTGCGCGCAATGGCGCTGGCCCGGTCGGGCCCCCAGACGATGACCTTGCCGAGCAAGGAGTCGTAGAACGGCGGGACGTCATAGCCGCTGTACAGGTGCGAATCCACTCTGACGCCCGGGCCACCCGGGGCGTGGTATCGCTCGACGATGCCCGCGTCGGGCCGGAACTCGTGCGCCGGATCCTCGGCGTTGATCCGGAATTCGATGGCATGACCCGAGAACGTGACGTCGGGCTGGCTGAAGCCGAGCGGCTCGCCTGCTGCGATCCGGATCTGGGTCGCCACGAGATCGATGCCGGTCAACATCTCCGTGACCGGATGTTCCACCTGGATCCGGCAGTTGATCTCGATGAAGTAGAACGCGCCGGTGGAGTCCACCAGGAATTCGAGCGTTCCGACGTTCTCGTAGCCCGCGGCGACGGCCGCCGTGACCGCTCGCTCAGCGAGCTCGGCGCGGGCGGCCGGGGAGAGGGCCGGGGTGGGCGCCTCCTCGATGATCTTCTGGTGGCGGCGCTGGACCGAGCAGTCGCGCTCGCCGAGGTGGACGCCGTGACCGTATCGATCCACGACCACCTGGATCTCGACGTGGCGGTTCTCGTCGAGCCACTTCTCGAGGTAGAGCGAATCGTCGCCAAAGGCAGCCTTGGCCTCCGAGCGACACACGCGGAGGACGGACTCGAGCTCCCGCGGTGTCCGGACCATCCGCATGCCCTTGCCGCCGCCGCCGGCCGACGGCTTGATCAGCACCGGATAGCCGATCCGCTCCGCCTCGCCAAGGGCGTGCATCTCGTCGCGCAACATGCCGTCCGAACCCGGGATCGTCGGGAGTCCCTGCGCGCCCAGCAGTTGCCGGGTACCGGCCTTGCTGCCGAACCGTTCGAGGACGGAGGCCGGCGGGCCGATGAACGTCAATCCGTGGGCCGCGACGACCTCCGCGAATCCCTCGTCTTCGGACAGGAACCCGTAGCCCGGGTGGATCGCATCGCAGCCCGTGACCAGGGCGGCCGAGATGACCGCCGATGCCGAGAGGTACGACCGCTTGGCGTCGGCAGGCCCGATGCAGATGGCCTCGTCGGCAAGCTGGACGGCGAGCGACTCGCGATCCGCCTCGCTGTACGCCACGACCGCCTCGGCGCCCAGAACGCGACAGGCCCGCAGGATGCGGAGGGCGATCTCTCCGCGATTGGCGATCAGGATCTTGCGGAACACGGGCTCAGTGGTCCGCCGAGGCCGAGGTCGAGGTCGACGCCGACGCGAATTCGATGACGACGAGCTCCTGGCCGTACTCGACCGCCTCGCCCGAATCGACCAGGCTTGCCCCGACCAGGCCGTCGGTGGGCGCGACGACCTCCTGGGGCACGCCCAGCATGTCGACCGTGCCGAGCCGGTCCCCGGCGCGCACCTTCGTCCCGGCACGCGCTTCGGAGCGTGGATGGTAGATCCCGACCGCCGGGGAGGTTGCGATCGCCCTTGGTTCTGCGACGGCTGGATGGTCGCGCAGCTCACCACCGACGCGAAGCTCGCCACCGTCGCGACCATCGCGTCCCGGCCCGACGGCCGTCAGGCCGACGCTGTAAGCCAAGCTGGCGGGGGGGTTCGTCGGAGCGGGCGCCGCGCGACTCCGGTCGACCCGGCCCCCTCGGTCGGTCACCCGCCGATCGTGACTCCCGGGGCCCGAGCCTTCGGCGGGTCGCCGCAGCCGGACCCGAAGCCCGTCCTGGCGCACCTCGAGCTCGCCGAGACCGGTGGCGGTGAGCTTGGCGATCAGCGTCGGCAGCAGGTCATCGATGGTCCCGGCGATGGCCGCGTGCTCCTCGGATCGCCGGGCGGCCGCGCGATCCAGCTCAGGCTGGGCGATCGCGTCGACATCCACGCTGGTCTCTGGCTGGATCGGGTCTGACACGGCTAGACCTCCTCGCGAGCCGGCGGCTCATCTCGCGACCAGACCGGGGCTGCGCCGGTGACCACCCGTCGTCCTGGTCCGAGCAGGTCGCGCAGGCGATCGCCCAGGCCACGACCCATCGGCGTCGGCATGGGTTCCGGCATCTCCGCCTCAGTGTAGGACCCCATGGCCCGGTAGCGGAGATAGCGCGCGTCGAGGAGTTGGTCGATGGTCAGCTCGTCCAGGGCGGCGAGTCGATCCACGATCACCGCCTTGAGCCGGCGGGCCGTTTCGGGGTGGTCCGCGTGCGCCCCGTCCCGGGGCTCGGGCACGACGATGTCCACGACGCCAAGCGCCTGCTGGTCCGCGGCCGTCATCTTCATCGCGACGGCAGCCGTGGCGGCCTCGTCGGGCGTCCGCCAGAGGATCGACGCACAGCCCTCGGGCGAGATGACCGAATAGACGGCGTTCTCGAGGGCGATGACGACGTCGCCGACGGCGATCGCCAGGGCACCGCCGGAACCGCCTTCGCCGGTGATCACGCTGACGATCGGCGTGCGGAGGCGGCTCATGAGCGCGATCGATCGGGCGATTGACTCGGCGATGCCGCGTTCCTCGGAATCGGGCCCGGGATGGGCACCGGGCACGTCCACGAAGGTGACGACCGGAAGCCCGAATCGTTCTGCGAGCTCCATCATCCGCATCGCCTTGCGATAGCCCTCGGGATGCGGCATGCCGAAGTTGCGCCGGATGTTCTCGTCGGTGTCCGCGCCCTTTTGCTGGCCGATCACCACGATCCGCCGGCCGTCGAGCCGCGCCAGCCCGGCCACGACCGCGCTGTCGTCGCCGAACAGGCGATCACCGTGCAGCTCGACGAAGTCCTCGGTCATCGCCGCGGCGAGCTCGAGCGTTCGCGGGCGGTGCAGGTTTCGGGCAAGCAGCACGCGGGACCAGACAGCGTCGCGAGGGTCACCCGATGGCGGTTCGACAGCGTCCCGATCGCCGTCAGCCATGCCGATCTCGCCGACCTTCTCGACCAGCGAGCTCAGGAACGACAGCGGCTTGAATCGATCCAGGTCGACCTCGAGTGGGGCGTACGCGGGCACCGACGCGACGGCCCGGACGGGCAGCAGCCGGAGGAGGTGTTCCAGCTCGGCTCGCAGCCCGGCGCGCGGCACGACGCGATCGATGAAGCCGTGCGCGAACAGGAACTCCGAGCGCTGGAACCCGGGCGGAAGCTCCTGGGCAATGGTCCCGACCGACACGCGGGCGCCCGCGAAGCCGATCAACGCATTCGGCTCGGCGACGTTGACGTCCCCAACCGCCGCGAACGAGGCGAAGACGCCACCCGTCGTCGGGTCGGACAGGACGCTCAGGAACGGCACCCCCGCGTCGCGCAGGCGCTCGATCGCGGCGAGGGTCTTGGCCAGCTGCATCAGCGCCAGCGTGCCTTCCTGCATCCGTGCGCCACCCGATGCGCTAACGACGATCAGGGGCGTCCGTGCCTCCAGCGCATATTCGGCGGCTCTCGTCACCTTCTCGCCGACGACGGCGCCCATGGAGCCGCCCATGAACCCGAAGTCCATGACGCACAGGGCGGTGGGAGTACCGCCGATGATCGCCGTACCCCAGACGGCGGCGTCGCGCAGACCGGTCGCGTTTTGCGCGGCCAGGAGGCGGTCCGGGTACGGCTTCTGGTCCACGAACCCGAGCACGTCGACGGACTGCAGACCGGCGTCGCGCTCCGCCCACGACCCGGCATCGACGAGCTGCTCGACCCGGGCTTCCGCACTCAGACGGAAGTGATGACCGCAGTTCGGGCAGACCCGCATCTGCTTGTCGAGCTGCTTGTTGAACAGCATCTCCTCGCAGGTCGGGCACTTGGTCCACAGGTCGGCGGGATAGGCGTTCCGGCGCGCGCGGAACGACGGCAGCTTCAGCGGCATCAGGCCAGCCTCGTCCGGGCGACCCGGCGCACGGCGCGCGCCATCGGGCTCGACTGAGGGTGGCGGATCCGCCAGGCGACATACGCCGCGCCCGCGATCGACAAGGCGGCCGATGTCAGCGCGCCGCCGATCAGCAGCTCGCGCGCAATGGGGGCACGACCGTCATCGGGCAAGAGGTCGTCGGCACCATCGATCGCGTGCAGCGGCGTGGCCGGCAACGGAGCGATGACCGAGCCACTCCCCTCGGCCCCGGCCGCGAGTGGCAGGCGCATCCGCGACGCCGCCTCGGCCAGCTTGGCCGCCAGCGCCTCCTCGAACCGGAACGAGGGGTGGAAGCGGGGCAGGTCGCGGGTCAGCCGGGCTACCGCGAACCGAATGTCCCAGGCGGGTTCGTCGCCCGCCGGGATCGGGGCGTCATCGGCGCCGCGAGCGTGGGCCGCGAGGATCGTGTCGAGATATCGATCGAGAATGAGCGCGTCGACGTCCTGCCGGTCGCGGTTACTGCGCTCGCCCGGAGCGCCGGTCACGAGCGCCGGTCGCCGAGCTCGCGTGCCACGGTGCGCAGCGCCCGATGGATCAGGACGCGAACCGCTCCTTCGGATCGGCCGAGGATGCCGGCGATCTCCCGGGTGCTCATCTCGTCGACGAACCGCAGCACCAGGGCTCGCCGTCGATCGTCGGGCAACTGCGCGATCGCGCTGAGGGCCGCCGACATCTCGTCGTGCCGGACGGCGATGGCCTCGACGTCCAGGGGATCGCGCAGTCCCGCCGCGGGGTCCAGCGTCTCTTCGCGTTGGCGTCGTCGCACGCGTCGGCGCTCGGCGATCGCGTTGCGGGCGATCTGGAACAGCCACACCCGGAAGGTGGACGCCCCATCGCCATCCGCCGGGCGCGCGCGTTCCTCGAACCGGCGCAACCCGGTGAGGGCGGCCAGGAAGGTCCGCTCGGTGGCGTCCTCCGCCTCGTGATGGTCCCGCAGTTCGTAGAACGCGAAGCTGTACACCTGAGCGAGGTACTTCCGATACAGGGCCTCGAACCGGGCCGGGTCGGCCTGGGCAGCCTCGACGAGCCGACGATCGTGGTCGAGATGGGCCAGGCGCGGTTCGCCCTCCTCCGGGCGTCGCACTTTCCTCAATGCCGGTCGGGCCATCTTGTTACACCCTCGCCTCGACGGACGGAGCCACGCGCACGCGCGTGATCTCGCCGACGACGACGTGTCGTTCGCCGTTCGTGGCCGCTGGATCGGCCACGACGAGGGCACCGGTAGTCGCGTCCACGCCGGTGGCTCGAACGATTTCCATCCCGTCCGGCCGCTCCAGCCGGATCGTCCGCCCGGTCGTCAGCTGCCGCCCCGACCAAGCGGCGGCATCGAACCAACCGTCGCGCAGGGCCTCGAATCGCTCGCCGAGCCGCTCGACGAACGCCGGCAGCAGCCCGCTGGCGTCGACGTCGACGCCCGCCACCTCGCGGAGCGACGTCATCGAGGCCGCCAACTCGGGCGGAAAGGCATCGGCGGGCCAGTCCGTGTTGATCCCGATGCCGACGATCACGAGTGGATCGGCCGTTCCCAGGCCCTCGGTTTCGCCGAGGACCCCGCCGAGCTTCCGGAGGTCGCCGTCATCCTGTTCGACGACGAGGTCGTTTGGCCACTTGAGACCGATGGCGTCGACGGCCAGGCCGGCCGTCGTACGTGGCCGCGTCGGCCATCGCAAGCGAGACCATCGCGGCCAGCTGCCAGGCGCGCTCGGGCTGGAGCCAGGTCGGGCGGAAGCCGAGCGAGAGCAGGAGCGCGGCGCCACGGGGCGCATGCCACGTCCGGCCCGATCGTCCTCGCCCAGCGGTCTGTTCGCGGGCCACCGCGAGGCAGACTTCCGGGTGCCCGGCGGCCAGCCAGTCGCGAACGACGTCGTTGGTCGAACCGACCCGTTCGAACTGCTCGAACCGCGCGAGGTAGGGCGACATGTCGGAGGCCAGCTCAGCCCGCTGCCGCGACGTTGTCGCCGGCGTCGATCGCCTCGGGCCGTTCGAGCTCGAAGGCCTCATGCAGGGCTCGGAGGGCGGTTTCCAGGTCCGCCTCGGCGATCATGCAGGTGATCCGGACTTCCGACGTCGAGATCATCTCGATGTTGACCTTGGCATCGGCCAGGGTTCCGAACATGCGCGCGGCGTAGCCCGGGGCGTTGTGCAGCCCGGCCCCGACGATCGACACCTTGGCGACCGAGGCATCGGTCGTGAGCTCTCGCGCACTGAGCTCGCGGACGATCGGATCCAGGGCCTTCTTGGCCGCTGCCAGCTCGACCCGAGGCACGGTGAACGAGAGGTCGGTCGCGCCGCCGTGACCGACGTTCTGGACGATCATGTCGACATTGATCCCGGCGTCGGCCAGCGGATCGAAGATGGATCGCGCCACGCCGGGTCGGTCCGGCACGGAGACGACCGTGACCTTTGCGACATTCCGGTCGTGCGCGAGCCCGCGGACCTTGTTGCGCTGCTCCACGAGCGGGTCCTCCTTGATCAGCGTACCGGGAGCGTCCTCGAACGAGCTGAGGACCTCGATGACGACGTCGTTGACCCAGCCGAGCTCGACCGCCCGGACCTGCATGACCTGGGCGCCCTGGTGGGCGAGCTCGAGCATCTCCTCGTAGCCGATGACCGTGAGCTGCCGCGCTCGCGCGACGAGCCGGGGGTCGGCCGTGAAGATGCCGCGGACGTCCGTGAAGATCTGGCAGCGATCCGCGCCAAGGCTGGCCGCGAGCGCAACCGCCGTGGTGTCGCTTCCGCCACGACCCAGGGTGGTGATCTCCGAATGCTCCTCGGCGGCGGCGCTCTGCCCCTGGAACCCGGCCACGATGACGACCTTGCCGGCGGCCAGTTCGGCACGGACCCGGCGCGGCTCGATCCCGGCGATCCTCGCCCGGCCGTAGCGCCCGTCCGTGGTGATCCCGGCCTGCGGTCCGGACAGGCTGATGGCCGCGACACCCATCGCGTGGAGCGCCATCGATACGAGCGTCGCGCTCTGGTGTTCGCCGGTGGCGAGGAGGACGTCGAGCTCGCGGGGATCCGGCTCGTCGGTGATCGCCGCCGCCAGGCCAAGCAGCTCATCGGTGGCGTCGCCCATCGCCGACACGATGACGACGAGATCGTTGCCGGCCGCGCGCTCGCGCGCGATCCGTCTGGCGACGCGCTTGATCCGATCGGCGTCGGCCAGCGAGGAGCCACCGAACTTCTGGACGACGAGAGGGGCAGTCATCGAGCGCGCATTCTACCGTGCGGGTTTCTGGCGACCCTCGGGGGCGGTCCGCGGGGTCAGCCGCGTGCGACGACCAGGGCCCCGGTGTTGCGCAGCTCGACCGTTCGAGCGCGCCCTGGGAGCTCGGAAGCCGTCGCAGCCTCGGTGAGGGCTGCCTCGAGCGCCGTGGCGCTCGAGGCGCTGTCGGCAAACGCGATGATCGTGGAACCGGCCCCCGAGAGACACGCCCCGAGTGCCCCGGCTTCGCGCGCAGCCGCGACCAGCCCGGGGAGCTGCGGATAGACCCTGGCGCGGTATGGCTCGTGGATCCGGTCCACCGTCAGTCGCCCGAGCAACTCGAACCGGCCGGTGGCCAGTCCTGCGACGCCGACGGCCACTGCCGACAGGTTCGCGACGGCGTCGGCCAGCGGGATGGTCTTGGGCAGCGCGCCTCGCATCTCCTTCGTCGACAGCCGCAATTCCGGGATGAACAGCACTGCGCGCAGCTCGCGCGGGGCATCGAACCGGACCGTCTCGACGCCCGCCGACGTGGACGCCGATGCGACGAACCCGCCGAGCAGGACGGCCGCCGCGTTGTCCGGGTGGCCTTCGATCTCCGTGGCGAGCCGGAGCATGTCCGCCGTCGAGAGCGGCTCGCCGGCCAGGGCGTTACCGGCAAGGACGCCGCCGACCGTCGCGGCGGCCGAGGATCCGAGGCCGCGGGACAACGGGATCTGGTTGCGCATCCCGATCCGCCACCCGACTCCGTCGGGCAGCCCGCCGAGCGCCTTGCGAAGGGCCGCTTCGAGGCCGCGGACGAACCGGTTCTCGCGATCCTCGGTCAGCTCGTTGCGGCCCTCGCCGTCGACGATCAGCTCGATCTGGCCGCGGCTCCACACCCGCACCTCGAGCTCGATCCGGTTGGTCATGGCGATCGCCACGCCCAGGCAGTCGTACCCCGCGCCAAGATTGGCCGACGACGCCGGGACCTCCACCACCACGGTGTTCCCATCCATGCCCGCGAGCCGGTGCGCGCCCATCCCGGCTACCAGCCGAGCGCGATGGCGACGGACCCGACCGTCGCGTCGGCTTCGATCATCGGCGGGACCTGGGCTTCCGCGGTCGTTCGGATCCTTGAGGCCGTGGCCGGTCAATACGCAGACGATCGTCGCGGCTGGGTCGAGCTCCCCGGCGGCCGCCGCCTTGATCACGCCCGCGACGCTCGCCGCCGAGGCGGGCTCGCAGAAGATGCCCTCGAGCTGCGCCAGCGCGCGATAGGCCGCCAGGATCTCCTCATCGGTGACCGCGCTGATCCGGCCGCCGGACGCGTCGCGAGCATCGACGGCCTTGTCCCACGATGCCGGGTCGCCGATCCGGATGGCGGTCGCGACGGTCTCCGGGCGCTCGATCCGGTGGCCGACCACGATGGGCGCAGCACCGGCTGCCTGGAACCCGAGCATCCGCGGCGTACCCGTGGTGATCCCGGCCGACGCGTAGTCCCGGAACCCCGCCCAGTAGGCGCTGATGTTGCCGGCATTGCCGACCGGGATGGCCAGGACGTCCGGGTTCCGGCCCAGGTCGTCGCAGATCTCGAAGGCGGCGGTTTTCTGGCCCTCGAGCCGGAACGGATTGACCGAGTTGACCAGGGTCACGGGGTGATCGTCCTGCTCCGCGAGGGCCCGCACGATCGACAGGGCCTGGTCGAAGTTGCCGTCGATGGCCACGACCTTCGCTCCGGCCACGAGGGCCTGGAGCAGCTTGCCGACCGCGATCTGCCCCTTTGGGAGGACGACGATGACTTCCATCCCCGCCGCCGCTCCGTAGGCCGCCGCGGACGCCGAGGTGTTGCCGGTCGAAGCGCAGACGATGGCCGTGGCGCCGGCCTCGGCTGCCTTGGCGACGGCGACGACCATGCCGCGGTCCTTGAACGACCCGGTCGGGTTCTGGCCCTCGACCTTGAGGTACAGGTGATCGAGACCAACCACGCCGCCAAGGCGATGGGCCTGGACGAGTGGCGTGAAGCCCTCACCCAGGGTCAGGGGCGGGGTCGAGTCCGTGATCGGGAGGAACCGGCGATAGCGCTCGACGAGGCGTGGCCTCGATGCTGAGGCCGTCGGCGGTGGCATCGCTCGTTCGGGCATCTCAGTCGTCGACCGGGTAGAGAGTCGCGTCCGCGCCGTCGCGCAGCAGCGGCGCGATCAGCGCCCTGGCGGCGTTCACGGTCAAGGCTGACGTGCGGATGGCGAGGCCCGCCTCGGTGGCGGTAGCCGTCCCGTCGCCGAGGTTCGCCGGGTCGGTGGTCGTGGCCCGGTTGGCCTCTGGCAGGTGCACGAACCACCCGCGAACGCCCTCGAATGGGCCTGTGGCGCCCCCTGCCGGACCGATTGCCGGGGGTAAGCCCGCCCATGTCGACGAGAGCCCCCGGGCAACGGCGACCAGATCGCCCAGGACAGCGCTGCTGGTCGCAGCGCCGCCTGCGCCGGGCCCGGCGATGCCGACTGCGCCGAGTGGCGACGCGTCGATCTCGATTCGGTTGGTCACCCCATCCGTGCGGCCAAAGGGGCCATCGGCGGGTACGGCGGACGCGACGACAGCGGCCTCGATACCGCTCGACGCGGCTGCGGCCGATGCCAGGAGCTTGATCGTGAGGCCCAGCGCCGCGGCGCCCGCGAGGTCCGAATCGGTCACCCCGACGATGCCGGGCTGACCCGAACCACGAGCCGTGGGTGGCCGACGGCCGACGGTCCCCGGGTCGAGCCAGGCACCGAACGCGAGCCGAGCCAGGATCACCAGCTTGTTGACGGCGTCGTCGCCCTCCACGTCGCCCGCGGGGTCGGTCTCCGCATACCCGAGTTCTTGCGCATCGGCGAGCACCGATTCGTAGGGCGACCCGTTCCGGGCCATCGAACTGAGGATGTAGTTGGTCGTGCCGTTCACGATGCCACGGACCCGGCGGATCTCGTTGGCCGCCAGGTCGGACGCGAGCGGCCCGAGGATGGGGATCCCGCCCCCGACGGCCGCCTCGAAGCGCAGGGCGGCACCGGTCCGTCTGGCCGCCGCCTCGAGGTCCGGGCCGTGGTGGGCCACGACGTGCTTGTTGGCGGTGACGACCGGCTTCCCCGCCCCGAGCGCCGCGGTGATCAGCGTCCGTGCCGGCTCGTCGCCGCCCATCAGCTCCACCACGACGTCGACGTCGGGCGACGCGACGAGGTGCGCCGGGGCGTCGGTCAGGAGATCCGCGGGGATCCCGGCCGCACGCGCCCGGGCGAGGTTCCGGCAGGCCACGCCGGCGAGCACGAGAGGTGCGCCGTCCGTCGCGCACAACCGATCGGCGTCCTCGAGCAGCCCGCGCACCACCTCGCGGCCGACCGTGCCCGCGCCAAGGACGGCGACGCGCAACGGGGCGCGGGTCATCGCGCGGCCGGCGGACGCAGGCCGGCGTTTCGGGTGACGGACATCGCGCGAATGGTAGCCGACCACTTCGGCCTGTCGGCGCCGGGCGAGCCCTGGACTTGCCTTTGGGGTGAGTGACGTCGGCTACACTCGCCAGCCATGACCACCGATCTCGCCCCTGCTCCGGCTCCGATCGAGGCACCCGTCGAGCGGCCGCGGATCTTCTCCGGGATCCAGCCCTCGGGGATCGTCCACCTGGGCAACGACCTGGGCGCGATCCAGAACTACGTCGCGTTGCAGGCCGAGTTCGAAGCGATCTACTGCATCGTCGACTACCACGCCCTGACGAGCACGCACGATCCCGAGGTGCTTCGCGCGCGCACGCGCGAGATGGCGGCCGCGCTCCTTGCCCTCGGGCTCGACCCCGACCGCTGCACGCTGTTCGTCCAGAGCCATCGCCCGGAGCACACCGAGCTCGCCTGGCTCCTCGCGACGGTCACCCCCGTCAGCTGGCTGGAGCGAACCCCGACGTACAAGGAAAAGAAGCTCCTCCAACCGGACGATGTCAACCATGCCCTGCTCACCTACCCGATCCTGCAGGCCGCCGACATCGTCATCTACAAGGCGTCGCGCGTCCCGGTCGGCAAGGATCAGTCGGCGCATCTCGAGCTGAGCCGGGAGATCGTCCGGACGTTCAACAGCCGGTACGGCGACACGTTTCCGGAACCGCAGGCCGTGTTCACCGAGGCGCCCGTCGTGCTCGGGACCGACGGCGTCAAGAAGATGAGCAAGTCGCTCGGCAACACGATCGAAGTACTCGCCGATCCCGCCGTCATCCGCAAGCAGGTCATGTCCATGGTCACGGACACCAAGCGGATCCTGCGGACCGATCCGGGTCGTCCCGAGGTCTGCAACGTGTGCCAGCTCCACCGGTTCTTCGGTCCCGACTGGGAGGAGATCCAGGAGGGCGAGCGCACCGCCCGGACCGGCTGTGTCGACACCAAGAAGCTCCTGGCGGACCGGATCGTGGCTCGCTACGCCCCGGCTCGCGAACGATACCTCGAGCTCCTCGCCAACCCCCACGAGATCGATGGCGTCCTGGAGGCCGGGGCAGACCGCCTCCGACCGAAAGCCGAGGCGACCATGGCCGAGGTCCACGTCAAGATGGGTCTGCGCTGACGTTCATGTTCCAGGACCGGCGAAAGACGCGCGAGAGCCGGCTGGTCAGCGCGCTCCTCGTGCTCGCGGTCGTGGCGCTGTTCTTCGTGGTCGTCGGCCTGGTCGCCCAGGCGTTCTTCTTCTTCGGCGACATCCTGCTGACCTTCTTCCTGGCGTGGCTCCTCGCGTTCATCATCAGCCCGATCGTCGCCCGGATCGCCGACCTCGACCCGCGGCTGCCGCGCGCGCTGGCCGCCGTCATCGTGTACGTGCTGGTGGTGGCGATCCTCGGCGTACTGGTCATCGTCGCAGCGGGTGCGCTTGCGTCGTCGACGACCCAGTTCGTCGCGTCGATCCCCGACATCCGCGCGAACCTGCCGACCATCCTCGCGCCCTGGCAGAACCTTCTTGGGTCGATCGGGCTGGGCCAGGTCGACCTCGTGGCCCAGGCCAACGAGGCGTTGGCCAATCTCGATCAGCTGGCGGCCGCGCTCGTCGAACCGCTGCAGCAGATCGCCGTGGCAAGCCTTGGAGCGATCGGCACGATGCTGATCGTGTTCTTCCTGTCGATCTACATGGTGGTCGACCGCGACCAGATCATCTCGTTCCTCTTCCGGCTCGTGCCGCCGGCATACGCGGAAGAGGCGGCGCTGCTCCAGACGTCCGTCTCGCGATCATTCGGTGGCTTCCTGCGGGGCCAGGCGTTGATGGGCGTCGTCTACTTCCTCATCGCGATGGCCACGAACCTTCTCCTGGGCCTGCCCTTGGCCGCCCTCACGTCGGTGTCGGCCGGGATCCTCCAGGCGATCCCGTTCTTCGGGCCGTTCCTGTCCTGGGCGCCACCGGTCATCGTCGCCCTGGTCCTCCAGCCGGATGCCGCCCTGCCTGCGGTCCTGCTGATGGGCGCGGGATGGATCGTGGTCATGAACGTGCTCCAGCCGCGAATCATGCAGGACGCCGTCGGCATCCACCCGATCGTCGTGCTGGGCTCCGTGCTGATCGGGTCCCGTGTCGCGGGCATCCCCGGCGCGATCTTCGGGATCCCGATCGCGGCCGTGATGTCCGCGTTCTTCTTCCAGCTCCTGCACCGCGCGTCGGGTGATCGGACGGTCGCCGGTCGCGCCGCCAAACGGGTCGCCGCCCGGGAAGGTCGACCGGTGCATGTCCCGCGTGAGCCGGAGCCGGGCAGCGCTGTGGACATCGACGACACCGAACCCAAGGCCGATTCGAAGCGCGCTCCGACATGAGCGACCAGGACGACCCCGAGCGCGACGAACCGGAGCGTCGAGCCGCCGAGGGCCGTCGACCGGACGGCATGGACATGACCCGCGAGCGCGCCCGGACGGAGCGTCGCGACCTGGACAAGGAACGCGGCGAACCGCTGGCGGGGGGCGCCGGACGTGGCGGCACGCCGCGATCGCTGCGTGCCCATGCCAAGCCACTCGGCGAATGGACCAGCCGCCCCCGGATCCTGGTGACCAACGACGACGGTGTGGAGTCACGCGGGCTGCTCGCGCTCAAGCAGGCCCTCGACCCGATGGGCGACATCACGGTCGTCGCTCCGGACACCAACCAGAGCGCGGTGGGCCACCAGAAGACGTTGATGCGACCGCTCCGGGTCCGCGAACGGACGTTGGCTGACGGATCGCTGGCGTACTCGGTGGACGGGTCGCCAACCGACGCCGTCAGCCTCGCCTTCCTTGGCTACTTCGGGTACGGCTTCGACCTGGTCGCATCGGGCATCAACTACGGGGCCAACCTCGGCGACGACATCACCTATTCCGGCACGGTCAGCGCGGCGATGGAGGCCGTGATCAACAACTGCCCGGCGTTTGCGATCTCGCAGGAGTACTACGAACATCCCGACTTCGCCCTCGCGGCGCGGGCCGCCACGACGGCCGCTCGCAACATCCTCGAGCACGGCCTGTCGCCCGGCGAGCTGATCAACATCAACGTCCCGGCGGTGTCGCCCGAGGAATTCGATGGTGTCGAGGTCACCCGGCTGGGCAAGCGGGTCTACCAGGACGAGCTCGTCCAGCGCGTCGATCCGCGAGGCATCCCCTACTTCTGGATCGGTGGTCCGCCGCCGTCCGGTCTCGCCGTCGAGGGCACGGACTTCCACGCCGTGATCAACCGCCGGATCGCGGTCACGCCGATCCATCTCGACCTCACCGGTCGGCGGCTGCTCAAGCGCCTGCGGACCTGGGACTGGACGCTCCCCGACGAGCTTGGCCAAGCGCCGCCCACGCCGGCCGCCGAGACGACCGAACCAGTCGAGAGCTGAGTCTGCCGGCAAGGCGACCCGCGGGCGTACGATGGCGCTCCCCCAACCTGCCCGGACCAGCCGAGGAGCTTGCCATGGATGACCGCCCAACCCTCCCCGGCCAGGCATCAGCATCGGCCGATCCGATGGCCGCGATCGGTAGCCTCGTCTCGGGACTGCAGAACGAAGGCGGCCTGGATGCCCTGGTCGGCAAGCTTCGCGCGGCTGGTCTCGGCAACGCCGTCGATTCATGGGTGTCAACCGGCGAGAACCAACCGGTCGAGCCGGCCCGGCTCGGCGAGGCGCTCGGACCCGACACGGTGAACCGCCTGTCGTCTGGGTCAGGGCTCTCGATCCAGGCGCTGCTGCCCATGCTGGCCATGTTCCTGCCCCAGATCATCGACATGCTGACGCCGGATGGCTCGACCCCGAGCGGTGGGCTCAACGACGCGGCAGCCACCTCCATGCCCGATCTCGGCGGTCTCCTCGGCGGCCTGCTTGGCGGTTCGGGCGGGACGGCCGGGCAGGCAGGCCTGCCGGACCTTGGGGGCCTGCTCGGCGGCCTCGGTGGGGTCCTCGGGGACCAGAACCGCCGCTAGTCGCAGCGGATCCGGGCTCGCATCGAGCCCGGCGAGCATCGTCAACTGTCCATCCGGGCGACGACGGGCGTCGGTGGCCCGCGGTCTGGCGACCGGCCATCCTGCCGGCATGGATGGCACCAATCGCAGCGCGTCGCGGATCCGTCGGTTCCTCGAGCGGGAACCGGTGGTCTGGCTATCCACCGTCCGCCCGGACGGTGGTCCGCACCTGGTCCCGATCTGGTTCTGGTGGGACGGCGATTCCCTCCTGGTGTTCTCCAAGCCAAACGCCCAGAAGGTCCGGAACCTGCGGGATCGTGCATCAGTCATGCTCGCCCTCGGCGACGCCGAGGACGACTTCGATGTCGGCATGCTGGAGGGCCGGGCCGAGCTCCTCGACCGGCCGACACGCGACGTCATGCCCGCCGCGCACGTGGCCAAGTACGCCTCGCAGCTCGGGGCGCTGGGCCTGAGCGCGGAGGCGTACGCCGCGACGTACTCGCAGGTGATCCGGATCCGGCCCGTCCGGTTCCTGCCCTGGCATGGCCGGACGGTGCCCGCAAGCGCGCTCGGCCCGGTCGATCGGGTCCGTGCGCCGATGCGGGACGCGATCCGGCGGGTCGCCCTCGGACTCGACCGCCGCGAGGTCGGCGCCATCGCCTGACTCTGGCCACCCGGCCGATCAGCGGCGGCGGCGCTTCCAGTCGCCGAGGATCTCGCGGGCGGCGTTCTGGCCGTTCTGCCCGGTCACCCCGCCGCCGGGATGAGCACCGGCGCCTGCCAGGTAGAGGCCCTCCAGCACGAGGCGGTAACGCGCGTGCCCGAGCAACGGCCGCCACAGGAAGAACTGGTCGAGCCCGTGCTCGCCGTGCATCGGGTGGCCGCCGGTCAGGCCATAGTCCCGCTCGAGGTCGAGCGGCGTCAGGACCTGGCGCGCGACGACAGACCTGGCCAGACCGGGCGCATAGGCATCGAGGGTCTTGACGACCACGTCGCCGAATGGCTCCCTCACGTGGTCCCAGGTACCGTCGCGCAGGACGTACGGTGCTGCCTGGACAATCACGCTCATCACGTGCGTTCCCGGGGCCGCGCCATCAACCAGCGATGGATCCGCCAGCGACGGGACCGTCGCCTCCATGACCGGCTCGTTGGACGGACGTCCGACCTTGCCGGCGTCGTGCGCACGCTCAAGCGCGTCGATCCCGGGTGCGATGACGATCCGTCCGCGTACGAGCGCCTCATCCCCTGCTGCGGCCGTAAACCTGGGAAGCTGCGACAGGACGAGGTTGACCTTGGCCACTGCACCGGGTGTCCGGATGTTCCCGGCCCGCCAGAGCAGGCTTGGCCCGATCGCAACGGGATCGGCCAGCTTCGTGAGCGCCTGCTTGGGGTCGATGCCAGCGACGACGACCCGCGCTGCGATCTCCTCCCCGCCGTCCAGCACGACGCCCGTGACCCGTCCGTCACGCGACGAGATCCCGGCCACCGCCGCCGCGGTCCGGATCTCCACTCCGGCAGCCCGCGCGGCCGACTCGAGCGCCGCGGCGAGCGCGCCCGGCCCGCCGCGGACGAACACGGTCTGGCCGGCGGCGCCGCCATCGTTGCCGGCGGAATCGGCGAGAAGCACCGCCGTGGTCCCCGCCGACCATGGCCCCATGGCCGTGTACTGGACGCCGCGCCATGCGATCGCCGCCTGGAGCGCATCGGATTCGAACCACTCCGCCACGAAGTCGGCCACGGCCATCGGCAGGACGCGGGTGATCGTCCGGCCGTCGCGCTGGCCAAGCCCGCGGAAGACGCGACCCAGCTGGAGACCCGCGATTGCGTCCCCGAGACCCGGCGACTCGATGTCGGGCGGCGTCCGCGTCGCGAGCTCGCCCAGGAAGCCCGCCAGCGAACGGACGAGCCGGTCGAACCGTTCGTACCGCTCCGCGTCAGGCACCGACAACGACCGAAGCCCCGCCGCCGTCCGCGCAACGTCCGACCACAGGACGATGGCGCGCCCATCGAGGTTCGGTGCGAATGCCCGAACGTCGGGCCCGACAAGAGACAGCCCATGACGTTTGAGGCCCAGCTCGCGGACCACCGAAGGGCGAAGGCGTCCGACGGTGTGCGCCAGGGTTGGGACGCGGGCGCCGGGTGCGAGCTCGGACGTCGCGGCCGCACCGCCAACCGCGTCGCGCCGCTCCAGCACGACCGTCCTGAGCCCGGCTCGGCCGAGGTACGCGGCCGTCACCAGCCCATTGTGGCCGCCCCCGATCACGATCGCGTCGTAGGTGTTCGCGGTCATCGCTCAGGCCGCCCGGCGACCGCGCGCCCGGAGCACCTCGAGCGCGGCAATCCGGCCATTGGCGCCCATGATCCCGCCACCCGGATGCGTGGCTGAACCGCACAGCCACAGATCGCGGACCGGCGTCCGGAACCGCGCATGCCCCGGGACCGGGCGGTTGAAGAAGAGCTGCTCGAGGCTGAGCTCGCCCTGAAAGATGTTGCCTTCCGAGAGCCCCGTCGTCCGCTCGATGTCGAGCGGCGTCTGGACATTGCGGTAGAGAATGATGTCGCGGATATTCGGCGCGAACTCCGCGATCCGATCGATCACGGCGTCGCCGAAGGCCTCGCGCTGGTCGTCCCAGGTCCCCAGCTCGGGTGCGAGCTTGTACGGCGCGTACTGGACGAAGCAGCTGATGACGTGCTTGCCGGGCGGCGCCATCGATGGATCGACCAGGGTCGGGATGATCATGTCGATGTACGGCTTCCGGCTGAAGTGGCCGTACTTGGCGTCGTCGTAGGCCGTCTCCATCTCGTCGATCGATGGGCTGAAGCTGATTGCGCCGCGGAGATGCTCGCCGACACCGGGCAGACAGGTGAAGTCGGGCAACCGATCGACCGCGAGGTTGACCTTCCCCGACGACCCTCGGAACTTGAACCGGCGGACCTCATCCTCGAAGGACGCCTCGAGCGTCCCGGGCTCAAGCAGGCCCAGGAAGGTCCGGCGCGAGTCGAGCGAGCTGAGGATCGAGGTCGCCCGGATCTCTTCGCCGCCCTCGAGGACGACGCCAACCGCCCGGCCGTCGCGGACGAGGATGCGCTCCACCGCCGTTTCGGTGCGGATCTCGGCGCCGAGCGCACGCGCCGCGCTGCCGATCGCGTTGCTGATGCCGCCCGTGCCGCCCTTCGGGATGCCCCATGCCCGGAACGCGCCATCGATCTCGCCCATGTAGTGATGGAGCAGGACGTAGGCCGTGCCAGGGCTCTTGACGCCCTGGTACGTGCCGATGATCCCGGACGCCGCCATCGTGGCCTTGAGCGGGTCCGTCTCGAACCATTGGTCGAGGAAGTCGGACGCGCCCATGGTCATGAGCTGGACGAACACGGCCTGCTGCCGCTGAGGGAGCTGCTGGAACCGGCGCGCGAGGCTTGCGAGTGGCATCAGCGGGCGCGGATCCAGGCTGGTCAGGTCCGGCGGGGTGATCGCCAGGATCGGCTTGATGAACCTGGCCATCTCGACCATCAGCTGGCCGTATTCCTCGTACGCCTCGGCATCGCTGGCCGACCAGCGACGGAGCTCGCGGACCGTCCGACCGTGGTCGTTGACGCGCCAGAGGTAGTCGCCGCCCTTTGGCCCGTCACCGCGACGCAGCGGCGTGAATGTGCCGTCGAGGGGCAGGATGTCCAGACCGTGCGCGGGGAGGTCGAGCTCGCGGATGATCTCGGGCCGAAGCAGCGAGACGACATAGCTGAACACCGAGAATCGGAAGCCCGGGAACAGCTCCTCGGTCACCGCCGCGCCGCCCAGGAGGTGACGCTTCTCGAGGACCAGGGTCTTCAGCCCGGCGCGTGCCAGGTAGGCCGCGCTGACGAGGCCGTTATGGCCGCCGCCGATGATGATCGCGTCGTAGGGTTGGGCCACAGAGCCTCCTCGCCTCCGCCGTGACGGCGCGGCGGCCATCCAGCCTGCATCGCGTTCCGGCAGTCTAGCCGAGGCCTACCCGGCCGGGCGGACCCGGTCCGTCAGCCGGCCCCGTTGACGCGTCAACGGATCGCCGCCTGGCAGTCAGCCGGCCCGTTGACGATGCGGCGGTCTTGGAGCTCGACGGTTCGGTCGGCGAGGTCGATCAGCATCGGGTCATGCGTGGAGATGACGGCGGTCACGCGCCTCTTCGTCAGCCACTAACCCCCGTAGTGCCGGGCGCGACGAACGTTGCCTTTGGGCGTCCGAGAGGCACCGGCCACCACCCGGATTGGTAGATGACGTCAATCCGGCCTGCGACCGGGTCGCGCACCACGCGGGTTGGTAAATGGCGGACGGGAAGGGCAAACGGCCTCTGACGTTCAGCCGACCTCGTTGACGATGCGGCCGTCGCGAAGCTCCACGGTCCGGTCGGCGAGGTCGATCAGCATGGGGTCATGGGTCGCGATGACAGCGGTGAGCCCTTCGCTGCGGACGATCGCCCGGAGCAGGCTCATGATCGCCCGACCCGTGCCCGAATCGAGCTGGCCCGTGGGCTCGTCGGCGAGGAGGACGTCCGGTCGGTTCGCGAGCGCCCGGGCGATCGCGACGCGTTGCTGCTCGCCGCCCGACAGCTCGTGGGGTCGATGGCGACTGCGTTCGCCGAGTCCGACGAGCTGGAGCAGGACGGCGACCCGGTCCGCCCGCTCGCGCGGTTCCGCAGCGACGAGCCGCAGGGGGACCTCGACGTTCTCCGCGGCCGACAGGATCGAAAGCAGCCCGAACGCCTGGAAGATGAAGCCGACCTTCCGCCGGCGCAGCTGAACGAGGGCGTCCTGGTCCATCTCGTTGACTGCCTCGCCATCGACCATCACGCGACCCGCCGTCGGTCGGTCAAGTCCACCGATCAGGGACAGCAGGGTCGTCTTCCCGGAGCCCGAGCGGCCGCGGATGGCGACCAGCTCGCCCCGGTCGACTCGCAGGTCCACCTCCTGGAGCGCTCGGACGACGCTGGTGCCGACCTGAAATTGCCGGCTGAGCCCGACGGTTTCGACCATCGGGCCAGCGCGACCAATCGATCGCGCCCGCCGCTCGATCTCGAGGCGTGCGGCGGCGCCGGCGTTCATCGTTCGGTCTCCGACGAAGGCCCGTTGCCCGCCGGTCGATCCGGCCAGACTCCGATGTGGTCCGCCTCGAGCTCGAGGCGGACGCGACGCGCCAGGCCGAGGGCCTCGACGTGCGCGCGTGGCAGCTGGAGCCGCCCCGCACGGTCGAGCACCGCGTACTCGGTCGCGATCACGTGGTGCTCGCCGGCCGCCGAGACCGTCCGCTCGCGCAGGACCTCGCTGCTCACCCGGCCGTCACGGATGGCCACGGTCCGGTTGACCTGGTCGCTCACGAGCGGATCGTGGGTGGCCACCACGATCGTCACGCCAAGCTCGCGGTTGAGCTGGCGGAACAGGTCGAAGATCTGGTGCGCAGTGGCCGTGTCGAGCTCTCCGGTCGGCTCGTCGGCGAGGAGGACCTCAGGATGGTTGGCCAGGGCGACCGCGATCGCGACACGTTGTTGCTCTCCGCCGGACATCCGGTCCGGCCGATGGTCGGCGCGATCGGCCAGCCCGACCTGCTCCAAGAGCTCCCGTGCCAGCGTCTCGCGGGTTCCGGCCGGGACGCCATCGAGGACCATCGGCAGCGCCACGTTCTCCAGGGCGGTCAGGTACGGCAACAGGTTCCGGGACGTCTGCTGCCAGACGAACCCGATCACGTGCCGGAGGTAGCGGGTCTGCTCGCGCGAGCCCATGTCGGCGAGCTGGTGGCCGGCGACCACCGCTCGACCGGCCGACGGCACGTCGAGCCCACCGAGGATGTTGAGCAAGGTGCTCTTGCCTGACCCGGACGCACCGATCAAGGCGATGAATTCGCCCGATTCGACGAGGAGGTCCAGGCCTTGCAGCGCGACGACCTCGAGGTCGGCGACCTTGTAGATCTTGACCAGGTTGTCGCACACGATCAGCGCCTGGTCGCCGAACCTCGGGCGCTGTCGCCGCGCTCGCTGTTCGGCACTGGGCAGGTCGATGACCTCGGCAATCGGCTCGTTCATCGTCGGACCATGGTCGCCGGTTCGCTCATTGTTCGCCGATCCGCAGGGCATGGCCGAGCACGAGGCGCCGGGCCAGCCAGGAGCTCGAGGCCACCGCCGCGGCAACCACGGCCACCACCGCGGCGCCGACACCGATCACGGACACCCAGTCGACCTGCAGCCGAATCGTCGAACCTGGGTCGCTGAACGCCGCGAGATCAACCCCCGGCGCGAGGAGCCAGGCCAGGCCAAGGCCCAGCGTCACCCCCGTCACGAGTGCGAGGATCACCGGGAGGCCGTGCTCCACGATCGTCAATCCAGCAACCTGGCGCTCGGTCAGGCCCATCGTCCGGAGGAAGGCCACCTCGCGCGATCGGCGCTGGGCATGGAGCACGACGACCGCCACGACCGCGAGTGCGGCATAGGTGCCCGCGACGACGAGAGCGACGGCGAAGCCCCCGGTCACGGCGGCGACCAAGGGGGCATCGTGCAGAACGTCGAACGCGTCGTGTCGAGACCGGAGCATGACGGCGGCCGGGCCTCCTGCCGCAGCGAGGAGCGGTTCGGCGGCGGACGCCGGTCCCCGGACGAACACCACGTTCGGGAGGAGCTCGCCGGCGCCTCCCGCCGGAAAGGCGGCGACCGGTCCGAACGGGACGATCAGGAACGGCTCGCCTGGGGGGATGCCCGGGAAGGTATCGCTGAACTCGGCCACCCGGAGGGCCACGGTCCGGCTGCGAAAGAGGACCTCGAAGACGTCACCGAGCTCCAGCGCCTCGACCGCGTTCCTCAGGCGAGTCGAGAAGATGGCCGGGATGGGGTCTGCCTCCGTCCCGGCCTGCGGTCCCGGCGCCGCGCCGTCGAACCATCCGGGCATCCGCCCGGAGATCGGCGACCCGGCCAGCACGGACTCGTACGACGGGCCGTCGAGAGCCTCGACGTAGGCGCGCATCCGCCGTCCGGCGCCGATGGACAGGAGTGCGTCAGGCTCGACGAACCCCGCGGAGGCGGCTTCGACTCCGGGGATCGCCGTCGGGTCGACGTTCGCCGCGATGCTCGTGTTGCCCGCAGCGTCGACCCGGAGATCCGCGCCGACCTCCTGCCAGGAAACGGCGGCCTGACTTCGCTCGATCGTCACCTGGAACACGGACGAGAACGTGCCGATCGCCACGGTCAGCATCAGGATCAGGAGCGGCAGGTAGCCGGTCGTGGGATGGCGTCCGAGGTTGCGCAGACCGAGGACCGGCACGAGATCGCGACGACGCGCCATCAGCCACCCGAGAGCCCGGACCGGCACCGGGTAGAGGCGGATCGTGAGCAACCCCACCGCGATCCCGATCAGGAGCGGGGTCGCCGCCAGGAAGGGGTCGAACCCACGGGTGGCCTCGCTCCCCGCGGCCGCAAGGCCACGTTCGCGGAGCAGCCACGCCGCGGTGATCGAGAGCCCGACGATCACCGCCTCGAACACGAGCCGTCGCGGCGACAACCGGAACACCGGTGGGTCCTCGCGCTCCAGGTCGCGACGCGCTCGCCGGGCAGCAGGCCACGTCGCAAGCGAGCAGGAGGCCGGTGGCGGCCATGGCCACGAGGATCGCCCCGACGGCGGACAGCTCGCTCGATCGGGCCGGGACCAGTGCGAGGGCCAGGAGAAGCCCGGCGATGGCCGCGGGAACGGTCACGAGCGCGCCTTCCCAGAGCTGTGCCGCGAGCAGCTGTCCTCCCGATGCCCCGCGTCCGCGGGCCAGGGCGAGCGCGGGCCGTCGCCGGCGGACGACGAGGAACCCGATCAGGCCGACAGCTCCCGCCGCAACGGTGAGTGGCCCCAGCGCCGCGATCGACAGGGCCGCCTCGCTCGTCGCTCGCTGGTCGAGGTAGCGCTCCACGATCCCGAGCAGTCCCGAACGCACCAGCGTGGCACCGGGCCGGACGGCCCCCGTGGTGGAGAACGCGACATCGAGCTGGCGCAGGTCTGCCCCAAGGCGATCGAGCCGGCCCGCGTCGAGGCGGTCCGTGTCGATGAACGACCGCCATTGATAGCGCGCGGGCAAC
Source organism: uncultured Chloroflexia bacterium (assembly GCA_963809045.1). Lineage (GTDB taxonomy): Bacteria > Chloroflexota > Limnocylindria > Limnocylindrales > CSP1-4 > SPCO01. Next base: position 590,685 of record CAWEHW010000001.1, on the reverse strand, counting down.
TCGAGTGCCAGGAGGTCCGCGTAGGCCCCGGGAGCAAAGAGACCCGTCGCATACGCGATGGGGTTGTCCTCGGTGCCGCCGATGGCGATCTCGTGGAGGCCCCCGTCGCCGAACCAGAACCGCGCGGTGGGGTCACGGACGGCGAACATGCCGACGATCTCGAGTTCGATCTCGGTCGTGGGTCGCGGGAATTGGTTCCTGACCAGCGGGTCCGCGGCGTCGACTCGCGTGACGTACGTGTCGCCGGTCTCCACCAGCGTGGCCGCGGCGGTTTCGCGCGAAACGGCGATCTCGAACCGCGGCAGCTCCTCGACTCCGGGGTCGGGGTGCGGCAACACCTCCGGCCAGCGGCCCTCGAGGAGGTCGACCTTGTCCTCGAGGCCGTCCTGCTGACGAAGGGTCACGAACGTCTGGTAGTTGGGCGGCTCGAGAAGCCGGAACCGGGTCGAAATCGACGACGAAGCGGTTCTCGTCGATGAGCTCGACGATCGATTCGGCAACCTGGCCGCGGAGGGTTGCACCGCGGACGACGACGCGCTCGAACGGATCGTCCGTCCCCGCTGACACCCGGTCCACGCGGGAGAACTGGATGTTCCGCTGGGCGACCGTCGCGCGCTCCGCCTCGTACCGGAGGCCTTCGTCTGCGACCCGATTGAACAGCCGCGGCCCGGCGGCGACCGCAAAGCTCGTCATGGCCACGAGCCCGAACATCAGGACCGTGACCGCACGCTCGGAGCGCAGGCGCCGGAGCAGAGCGGCGACCGCGCTCACGAGGCGCATCGATCAGTCCTCGCTCATGCGGAGGACCGACGTGAGGGCGATCCGATGGAGCAGCCACGCAAGGACGCCGACCGTTGCCGCGAGGGCCATGATGCCGATCGCGGCCAGCGCCACGATCGTGGTCCAGGGCACGTCCACCTCGACCGGCGGGAAGGGCGTCGTCGCGCCCTGGGTGACGGTGATGAACGGCAGCACGACCCAGGCGATGACGAGGCCCAGCACGGTACCGGTGACCAGGCTGACCCCGGCCAGCGCAGCGTTTTCGAGCGACAGCCACACGGACAGCTGCCGCGACGAAAGGCCGAGCGCTCGCAGCAGGGCGAACTCGGTGATCCGCTCGCGCGCGGCCACGGCGGCGCTGACCATGAACCCGACGACCGCGAACATGGCCGCGGCGACAAACCCGATCCCCAGCGCCCCGATGATCCCGAGGGCCACGGGATCGGTCGCGAGGGCCCGGTTGCGGTCAACCGTGCTGACGACCTCCCGGCTGGCGATGGGGGCCTGGGCGAGCGCACCGACCACGGCCTCCCGGGCGGTCTCGTCGACCGACAGCCACCACTCGTCGGCCGGCTCGACGGCATCGTTGCCCTCGAACCGGAGGAGGGCCAGCGTGGGCAGGTCCATCAGGGCGATCGCCTCATTGGGGCCGGCGCCCGGGAACGCGCGGAGCACACCCGTCACCAGGACCGCGCGCCGCACCCCGTCGATGGTCAATGCAACCTCGTCACCCACCGCGCTGGCAGTCGCCTCGAGGAACGGCGCGGTGGCCACGACAGGGACGGGTTCGTCGGCGATGCGATCGATCGCGGCCGGGGCGAACGTGACTTCGAGGCCCTGCCCGAACCGGTCGACGCCGGGTATCACGAGCAGGCCGGTCTCTCCGGCGTCGGCGGCAAGCTCACCCACCGATCCCGTTCCGATCGCCTGGTGGGGTCGGCCGTAGAACGCCCCGGTCCGGCGCCAGCCTTCGTTCAGGTCGAGCGATACGGGTTGCCAGGCGCCGTCCGGGCCGGCCGATGCGAGATCCCCGATGGTGAGCGTGGCATCTGGCGTTTGATACCCCTCCGGCAAGCCCACGAACAGCTCAACGGCCAGCAGCTCCAGCGGGTAGGCAAACGACGCCGAAAGATCCGCCGCCGGGTCGCCCAGCGGCACGACCAGCTGGTGGATGCGATTGTCGAACGGAGCGACGTCCCCGAGGAACCGATGGGTCATCCCCCGGCTGTCCCGGACGACGGCCGAAACCACCATCCGGCCCGGACCGTCGCGGATCTCGGCCAGCTCAGCCGGTACCTGGACGATGGTGTCGGTGGCCTCATCCAGCTCCTGGCGTTCGAGTTCCCGGACATCGAGGTGCACGTCGAACCGGAGCTGTCGCGGCTCGCCTGGCAGGGCGACCGCTTCGAGGACGGGGCGGGCGGCCGCGAGCGGAGCCAGCAGCTCGGACAGTGGCGCATCCGACAGATCGGCTCGAAGGGTCGCAACGGACGCGGCGACCGTACTGTCGAGGGCAACGATCTCGCCGCTTCCCGTCAGACGACTGACGCGGACCGGCTCGCGATCGATCGGCAGCCGTCCGGTCACGCCCGGGATGGCCGCGTAGCCCTGGTCCAGGGCCCAGCGCGGCATGGCGTCGCGTCGCATCCCCGGGACGACACGCACATCCGCCCCGACCTGGAACCCTGCCTGATCGCGTTGTGACACGGTCCAGGTCCACGTGTAGCAGACCGCGAAGACGCCCATCGCCATCGCCAGCATCAACAACAGCGCGGCGCGCGTGTAGCGGAGCGGGCGCCTCGCCAGCTGCCGGGCTCCAAGGGATGGCACGAGCGAGCGGCGACCGGCCGTGGCCCGTTCGATCAGATGGGCCAGGAGCGGCACGATCCGCAACGCCACGATCGCTCCGGCCAACAGGCCGATCGCCGGTGTCGCCACGAGCAGCGGATCGAGCCCGAGCGCACCCTGCACGGACTGGGTCAGTGGCGCGCCGTAATGGCGGAGCTGCCACAACCCCACACCGGTCACGGCGAGGAGCGCGATGTCGAGACCCAGCCGTTGCCCGATGCTCGTGGTTCCGCCCCGCGACCGGTTTCGGTGCGTGCCGGCATACGACCGAGCGCTGCGGAACGCGGGCAACGTCAGCGCGACGAAACACACCAGAGCGGCGACGCCGGCGGCGACGAACGCATCGGTCGTGACATCCGGTTGGATCGTCAAGCCGATGTCGGCGAGCGGGCCAGCGACGTTGAAGGCGCGGAGCGCCAGCGAGGCCAGCCATGGACCGGCGATCGCCGCAGGCACGGTCAGCAGCGCGGCTTCGATGGCCGCCAGGCCGACGAGACGGGCCGTCCCCGCGCCGCGCGAACGCAACATCGCGGAGTCGATTCGCCGGTGATCGATCAGCAGGGCCGCGCTCAGCAGCACCGCATACGCGGCAAGGACGACGAGCTGGATCGTCAACAACAGGACGCCGGTCCGGCTGACGAGCAACGACCGCTCGGCTCGTTCGAGGATCTCGGGCAGACCTGTCGTCACGCTGAACCCAACGTCCTGGCGGATCCCCTCGCGCATCTCGCTCACGCGGGCGGACAACGCACCGAGATCGGCGACGCCCAGCGATTGGCTGGCCGGGTAGGCATGCCACGTCAGCTCGACCTGCCTTGGCGCAGCCCCGGAGAGCAGGGCGGACCGGGTCGTGTAGAACGGGCCGTGGGTGACGTAGTCCTCGCTCGTCACCGCACCGTCGAGCACCTGCGATTCCTGCCACCAGTAGCTCGACCCGGGGTCATCGATCCGGAAGACCGCGGCGATCTCGACCGGCGCGACAAAGCCAGCATCGAGCCGGCTCTGCATCGGCAGGCGCTCGCCCAGCTCGAGGTCGAGCGCGACGGCAACCGCTTCGGAAACCGCAACCGGGATCCCGGCGGCGATGGTTCCGGTTTCATCGGGCCACGTACCGGCGAGCAGGGTCGCATGGTCAGCGAGCCCCTCGGCGTACCGAAGCACGCCCAGCTCGCGGACCGCTTCTGCCGGTTGGTCGGGCAGGGCGAACGTGTCGGACCTGGCCTGCCGGAGGATCACCCCGCCCGGGGGATCCAGGACCCGCAGCAGCTCCGCGCTGACCGCGGCGTCGACCGCGTCTGCCTCGGACGGCTCAACCCGGACGGAGATCTCGATGTTCGCCTCGCTCGCCGGCGAATCGGCGAGGACGCGATGGAGACCGGCGGTGGACACCGCCCCGGCATAGATCGATCCGGCCGCCAGGAGGGTCGCCGCGAGCAGGCAGATGACCCCGGCGGCGAGCACGATCGGCCAGTCGGCGAGTGATCGGCGGAGGCTGATCCGGAGCATGGCGACCATGGACGAGATCAACGGCGAGATCTCCGGGGGACGGGGCCGATGGCGAGCGGGCGAGAGTATAGCCGGGTCCTTCCCGCATACTGGAACCCCCGCAGGAGACCATCACGACCGTGAGCGTCGGGACCGCTTTCCATCCGCGAACGTCGCCACTGAACCGCAAGATGCAATGGCGGGAGTGGTCGGGCTACTTCGCCTCCAGCGTCTACGCCGACTTCCACGACATCGAGTACAACGCGATCCGCGAGGCGGCCGCGTTGATCGACGTATCCCCGCTCTACAAGTACCTGGTGTCGGGGCCGGATGCGACTCGGCTGGTGGACCGGGTGATCACGCGCGACGCGACCAAGCTTCCGGTTGGTGGCGTGTTCTACACGCCGTGGTGCGACGAGAACGGCAAGGTCGTGGACGACGGGACCGTTCACCGTCTGGACGAGCAACGCTACCGCTGGACGGCGGCAGATCCGCAGTTACGCTGGCTCCGCCAGAACAGCAGCCGCCTCGACGTGGTGATCGAGGAAGAGACCGAGGCGACCGCCGCCCTTGCCCTCCAGGGTCCGCTGTCGCGCGCCGTGCTCGAGGCGGCAACCCGAGAGTCATTCGCGGATCTGCGCTACTTCCGGCGCCGCGCCTCGAAGGTGGGGAAGGTCGCGGTCGACGTGTCACGGACCGGCTACACCGGCGACCTCGGCTATGAGCTGTGGATCCCCGCCAAGAGTGCGGTCAGCGTTTGGGACGCCGTGATGGAGGCCGGTGCGTCCTTTGGGATCCGCCCCGCGGGCATGGTCGCGCTCGATGTCGTGCGGCTCGAAGCCGGGCTCATCCTGCTCGAGGTCGACTACACCTCGACCCGCCACGCCATGAACCCGGAGCAGCATTACTCACCGTTCGAGCTCGGACTCGGGAGGCTCGTGACCCTCGACAAGGGGGATTTCGTAGGGCGGCTCGCACTCGAACGTGAAGTGCGCCGAGGCGGTCCCCCGCGCCGCCTCGTTGGGCTCCAGCTCGACTGGCACGATATCGAGGGGCTGTACGACGAGCAAGGACTTCCACCGGCGATCAGCCCGACCGTGGACCGCTCGCCGGTCCCCGTGTTTGCCGGGAGCCGGCAGGTGGGCCGCGCGACCAGCCGGGGCTGGAGCCCGATCCTCAAGCAGGCGATCGCTCTCGCTTCAGTGCCGCCGCAACACGGAGCCCCGGGGAGCCGGTTGTCGGTCGAATGGACGGTCGAAGGTCGTCGTGGCAGGGTCGACGCCAAGGTCGTCGACCTGCCGTTCCTGGACCTGGAGCGCAAGCGCGCCTGAACCCAGACGGCGGAACCCGTTCCGTCTCTGGAGCGGCGGCCTGTTCAGTCGACGAGCGGGACGTCCACCACGTGTTCGGCGAGGAACCACACCTGCTGTTCGTGCTGGCGCAGGACGTCGCCCATCAGCAGGTCGTTCGAGCCCCAATCCTCCGATTCCTCGGTGGTCTTGATCCCGGCGCGGACCTTCCGGAGGATCGTCTCGTGGGCTCGCAGCGTTCGGTCGATCATCACGCCGACTTCTTCGGCGCCGTCAGGCGGTCGTTCGATCGTGGTGAGCTCGGCGGCATGGCGGGGGTCGCCGACCGCGATCCCGCCCAGCATCTGGACCCGTTCGGCGATCAGGTCGGTGAGCTCGTTCTGCTCCTCCGCGTGCTTGTCGAACAGCAGGTGGAGCTGATAGAACGTGGGACCGGCGACCAGCCAGTGGTGCTTCTTGTACAAGTTGTAGAGCACCATCGTGTCGGCGAGGATGTCGTTCAGCAGCCGACAGCTGGATGCGCGCGCCTTCTCGGGCAGGGCGATCGGCAGCTTGCGAAGGGTATCGAAGCGCTGGATCTCGGGTCCGCGCAGACGGAGCATGGGATCGGGCGAGGCATGCGACCGGCCGTTGCTGCTCATCGCGGCGACGCCCTTGGGCGGTGTCGAAGTCCGGCGCGCGGGCATGGCGCGCTTGCCCGTGGTGCTCGTGTTGCTCGGCATCGTGGTCCTCCAGGTGATCAGCCTGGAGTGTCCCGTGTCTCGCGGGTCCGATGCGAGCGTGAAGTGCCGGCCGGCGTGGCAAACGGCTTGCGAATTGGGCGACCAGATCCCCGATCAGCGCAGGGTTCGCTCCGCGAACGCCTCAAGGCGGCTCATTGCCGCGGGCAGGTTGGTCCGTCCAAAGCCGATCCGGAAGTGATTGCCCTGGTGCCCGAACTGCGAACCCGGCAGGAGCAGGACACTTTCGGCCTCGACGAGCTCGGCCGCCCAGTCGTCGATCTTCACCCCCGGAACGGTGAGCCGGGGAAACCCGATCGAACCTGCGCGCGGGCGGACCCACTCGAACCGATCGGCCCAATCCTCAAAGAACCCGTCGAGTCGCTCGAGGTTGGCCGCAACGATCGACCGAGACCGCTCGAGGACGCGGTCCCGCGCCCGCAGGGCGATGATCGACAGGATCTCCGAGGGAGCCGACGAGCAGATCGTCGTGTAGTCCTTGAAGCGTGCGGCACGTGCGAGCAGGTCCTTGTCGTGCGTCGCCAGCCAGCCCACGCGCAACCCGGCCATGGCGAAGGCCTTGGACATGACACCAAGCGATACGCCACGCTTCGATGAATCGGCGCCCATCGGAAGGCGGTCCGCCTGGTCGAACTCGAGCCCACGATAGACCTCGTCGATGAACAGGTGGACGCCGGCTTCGTCCGCGATCCCGACCAGGCGATCGTAGGTAACCCGGTCCGGGAGCATCCCGGTTGGATTGTGCGGAACGTTGACCACGATCAGCTTCGTCGCCGGCGTGAGCTGACGCCGCAACAGGTCGAGGTCCATGGCCCAGCCATTGGTTTCGTGGAGCTCGTGGAGCGTGACGTCCGCTCCGTTGGCTCGCGCGACCTCGTAGAGACTCTGGTAACCGGGCCAGGTGACGATCGCGTGGTCGCCGGCGCCCACGAACACGTTCATCAGGCAAAAGATCGCTTCCTCGGCGCCCGCGAACGTGAGCACCTCATCAGGCTGGATCGTCGCGTACAACGCCGCGATCTCGTGGCGGAGCAGCGGGTGCCCGGTCGATTCCGTGTAGCCGAGGGTCAGCTCGCCCCAAAGCGCGCGTGTCTCTTCGTCGGCGAGTGACAGCAGGTCGGCCATCGGGAAGCCCTCGAGATCTGACGCGCACAGCAGGTAGCGGGCGTTGAACTCCCAGCGCGCGAAGTACCGCTCGAGGGCGAAGTCGGCGATGCGCACCGGGTCGTCAGTCGGCGAGAGGATGGAGGTCCGCGGCGATCGTCCGTGCAGTCGCCTCGTCGAGCCCCTCGACGGTCAGGAGCCAGCTCCTCCCCGCGCCACGGTCGACCACGATCGACCAGCTTCCGTCGTCGCCCGCGACGAAGACCCCGGACCGGTCGCCGAAGGAGGCGTCGCCAACGTCGTGACCGGTCGGGACGCAGCCGTCCGCCTCGCTGCAGAAAGCGCCCTGCTGGAGGAGGATCCGCGCCTCGGCCGGGCCGTCATAGCTGATCCGCATCCAGCCGCCACCCGCCAGCCGGTACTGCCCGTCGTCGACGAACCACCCATCCGGTACGACCGGGCAGTACACCGTCCAGTCGACGGCGGCCGCCATCGAGGCGAAGAAGTCGCGGTTCTCGTCGCTGCCACTGCAGGCCGAGGCGCTGCCGGGACTCGCTGAGGACCCGTCCGGGGGCGACGACGTCGGACCCGGGTCGGGCGTCGCGCCGGGGGCTTCCGTTGGTGCGTTCGAAGGGGTTTCTGTCCCGCTCGAGGGTTCGACGGCATCGGTTGCGGCCGGCGGGTCCGATGGCGTCGGCGAGTCCGTGGACGTGGCCTGCCCGCACCCGACCAGGGCGACCGTGCTTGCAAGGAGCAGGATCAGAGAGAGCCTGCGGCCGTCGGGACGTCGTCGCCCCGGCGCGCTCGATCGACGGCGCTTCACCGTTGGAATTGTAGCAGAGGGAGCTGATTGCCCTGCTCAGGGCAGCTCCACGACGGCCCACGATGCGCCCGGTCTCGCGCTTGACAGGCGGACGGCACCACCGGGCGGTGGGACGGCCACAGCGGACATCGGTCGCCCGGTTGCCTGGGCAACGGCCACCCGGATCGGGCCGCCGTGCGTGACCACCAGGGTCGATCGCCCAGTCGACGCCACGTCGTCCCATGCCTTCGCGATCCGCGCTGCCAGCGCGTCGGCCGGCTCACCATCGGGCCAGTCGATGTCGACCTCGCCGGCGACGAGTCGAGCGGCGAGAGAGGGGGCAACCGCGGCCAGCTCGTCGAACGTGAGACCCTCGGCGATCCCGAAGTCCGTCTCGGCCCAGCGCGGATCGATCTCGATCGGCGCGTGGTTCAGCAGCGACGCGATCGTGGTCGCGGTCTCGAGAGCCCGACCGCGAGGGCTCGAGATGACCCTGGTGCCTGGCGACAGCCACGTCCCGAGCGCCGCCGCGACCTGCCCAGCCGTGGCCCGACCGGCCAGGTTGAGCGGCGGATCGCTCCGGCCACAATACCGGTCGCCCGACCATCCCGTCTGGGCGTGTCGGACCAGGACGATCTCAGCCACCGGTGGGGCCCGAGATGGCGGCCGAATTGAAGGTCGCCATCTCGTCGCGGATCCGGCAGGCCGCCACGAGCAGGCCCATGACCAGCGCGGCCCCGCTGCCCTCGCCAAGCCGCATCTCCAGGTCCAGGAATGGCTTGAGGCCGAGCTTCTCGAGCACGATCCCGTGGCCCGGTTCGGGCGACCGATGGGCTGCGATGAGGCGCGGAGGAAGCGCCGGCTGCAACCTGGCACCGACGAGCGCGGCGGCTCCCGTGATGAACCCGTCGAGGATGACCGGGATCCGGTTGGCCGCCGCGCCGAGCAGCAGCCCGACGAGGGCCGCGACCTCGAGACCACCAACCGCCGCCAGTACGCCGATCGGGTCGCCGGGGTCTGGCCGGTTCACGGCCAGTGCGCGTTCAATGGCGGCAATCTTGCCAGCCAGGGCGTTGTCGTCGACGCCGGTCCCGCGTCCCGTCACCTGACCCGCCGGCTCGCCCGTGAGTGCCGCGGTCATGGCGCTGGCCGCCGTCGTGTTGCCGATCCCCATCTCGCCAACCGCGAGCACGTCGAGTCCGCCATGCGTGCGCAGGTCGTCGATGAGCGCGATGCCGACGTCAATCGCCCGCTCTGCCTCCGCGCGGGTCATCGCCGGACCAACGGTCATGTCGCCGGTTCCTGCGCGGACAGGCCTCCGAACCAGCCGGCCGCCGCCAACACGCGCTCGTCCGACACGGCCGGGGATCGGCGACGACACGCCGACGTCGACGACCGTGACCGTCGCACCGACGGCGTCGGCGAGCACGTTGACCGCGGCCCCGCCCGCCACGAAGTTCGCGACCATCTGGGCGGTCACGTCCGACGGGTACGCCGAGACACCGCGTGCTGCGACGCCGTGATCCGCCGCGACGACGACCAGGTGCCGCCTCGCCAAATCCGCGTTCGGTCGCCCGGTCATGCCGGCGAGGGTGACGATGAGCTCCTCAAGGCGTCCCAGGCTTCCGGGTGGCTTCGTCAGCCGGTCGAGGTGGCGGCGGCACGCCTGCATGGAGGCATCGTCGAGCGGACCAATTCGATCGATGACGTCCGCGAGCACTTGCGATGGACTGGCCGCGGCGGTCACCCGGATCGAGCCGATTTGATGGTCATCGGCAACCCGGCCACGACGAGATGCACCGAGTCTGCGTCGGCGGCAAACCGCTGGTGCACGAGGCCGACGAGGTCACGAAACGTGCGGGATCCGGCATGCATCGGGACCATGCCGAGACCGATTTCATCGGAGACCACGACCACGGGCGCCGCGTGGGCATGGATGGCCTCGAGGGCTTCGGCCACCGGACCGTCGAGGATGGGGTCCGGGTCGTCGAGGTCGTCGCCGGCGACGGTGCTCAGCCACAGCGTCAGGCCCTCGACCAGGATCGGGTCGGCAGGCGCTGCCCGTCTGATCGCGCCCGCCAGGTCGGCACCGACGTCAATCGTCGGCCAGCGGGCGGGTCGTGACTGCTGGTGCCGGGCAATCCGTCGCTCCATCTCGGGATCGCCGCGCCATGCCGTGGCGAGGAACGTCGCCGGGTTGGACGCGGCAAGGCTCGCAGTCAGCTCAAGGGCGAACCGGCTCTTGCCGCTCCGGGTGCCTCCGAGAACCAGGATGAATGGCTGTGCCATCGAGGATCCGCGTCCCGCGTCAGGCCAGCACGCCGGCGAACCCGATCGCCGTGACGAGCAGGATCAACGCAACCGCGATCTCGACCGAAGCGCCGAGAAGATCGCCGTCGAGCTGGCGGCGTCCGCGCACCAGCCCGAGGCCGACACCGACCGAACCGATGCCGGCCAGGAGCCAGCCAACCGCCAGGACCGGTCGGTCGATCGCGAGGGCACCGGCGAGGGTGATGAGGAAGCCGGTCGCAACGACCACCACGACGTCCATCGTGGATGTCCGTCGGACGAACCAGGCTCCCAGGCCGCTGTCGGCGGCCGCCGTCACATTGAGTCTCGCGACAACGGCTGGCAGCAGCCGCGATAGCGAACCGGCGACGACGCAGGCCACCCCGGCCACGAAGGGTCCCGCTGTGGCGAGCAGTTGCGTGAGCGCCGCCACGTCGATCCCGAGGACGACGACGAGAGCCGCCGCTCCGGCCGCACCGATCGCGGGATCCTTGCGGGCGCGCTCCGCGGCGTCGGGACCGGTGGCGGCCAGGGCGTCAAACGTATCGGCGAGGCCGTCGAGATGGAGTCCACCGGACAGTGCGGCCAGGAGGGCAAAGGCCAGGAACGCGGCGGCCACGGGAACCGCAGTCCCCAGGGCCAGCAGAGGCAGGAACGTCGTGAGCCCGAGCAAGGCGCCGACGACGGCGTACGCCCGAACGCCGGTGCGCGGGCTCGGCGAGCCCGGCAACGACAGGCGTGTCAGCATCGCCAACGCCGCCCGAAGCTCCTCGATCGAGCCTCCGAGGAGGCGTGTCGGCGAAGGCGTCACGGCCGGCCTGGGCGCGGGTGCCGGATCCACGACGCGGACAGGGTCGATCATCCGGCAACCGCCGGCAGCCTGACCATCGACGGGTCCACCCCGAAAACCTCCCGGATCCGGTCGTCCGACAGGACATCCGAGGGCCGGCCGTCGGCGACGACCCGGCCGTGGTCGAGGAGCACGATCCGCGGGAAGAAGGTGGCTGCCAGCCCGAGATCGTGCAGGACGGCCACGACCGTCGTGCCGTCACGTTCGTGGAGATCGACGAGGAGCTCCATCGTCCCGACCTGGTGTCGGAGGTCGAGATGGACGGTCGGCTCGTCGAGGATCAGGACAGGAGCCGTCTGCGCAATCGCGAGGGCAACGAGAGTGAGCTGCCGCTCGCCGAGGGACAGCTCGCGGACATCCCGGCCGAGGAGGTGGCCGATCCCGACCCGTTCGATGGCGGCGGCGACGGCGGCCCGATCGCTCGGTCGGGCTCCACGCAGCGAGGTCTCATGCGGCAGCCGACCGAGCGCAACGAGCTCCTCGACGCGAACGGAGAACGGCACGACGACCTGCTGGGGCACGACGGCCACGAGCCGCGCGAGAGTGGTCCGGTCAAGCGACGCCAGGGCCTCACCGCCAATTCGGATCGTGCCGTGTGTCGGCGCCACGAGACCGGTCACGACACGGAGCAAGGTCGACTTGCCCGCACCGTTGGGTCCGACCAGTGCGACCCGCTCTCCCGCGGCGATCGTGAGGTCGATGACCGAGAGGGCGGCCCGGTCGCGGTAGTCGACGCTCACGCCACGAAGCTCGATCACAGCTCGTACCCCGTGCGAGCGCGGCGCAGCAGCATGATGAAGAACGGAGCGCCGATCAGCGCCGTCACGATACCGACGGGGATCTCGCCGGCGGTCCTCGCCACGATGTCTGCGGCGGCGAGCAGCACCGCCCCCGAGAGCGCCGACAGCGGGAGCACGAGCCGCGCGCCCGGCCCGACGATGAGGCGGACGACGTGGGGCACGACGAGCCCGACGAACCCGATCAGCCCGCTGACCGCCACCGCCGCGGCCGTCACCAGCGATGCCAGCGCAAGCAGGATGGCGCGCTCGCGGCGGACGTTGATCCCGAGATGCGCGGCCGCCTCCTCGCCGAGGAGCAGCCCATTGAGCGACCGCGCCCGCAGCAGGATGAGGCCGGTTCCGATCGCGACGAGCGGCGCGGTCCCGGCCAGCTGGGCCCACGACGCCGTGTCGAAGCCTCCGAGCAGGTACGAGAAGATCTGACGGAGCGCCGTCCCCGACAGGTACATCGCCATCGCCAGCCCCGCGGCCAGCAGCGATCCGACGGCGTACCCCGTCAGGAGGAGGCTGGTGAGCGGCGCGAAGCCACCGATCCGCGACAGCCGGTAGACCGTGAAGATCGACGCCAGGGCGCCGAGGAACGCCAGCACGTGCAGCAGCCCGAAGCCAAGGATCATGGCCCGGATCGGCAGGAGCACGGCGATGGCCGCGCCGAGGGCGGCGCCGGACGCCGTTCCAAGCACGTACGGATCGGCCAGCGGGTTCCGAAGAAGGCCCTGGAGCGTGGCCCCGGCGACCGCCAGCGCGGTCCCGACGACCATCGAGGTGAGCACTCGCGGGACCCGGAGATCCCACACGATGGTCTCCGCCGCCGACGTCCAGGTCCGGCCGAGGTCAAGCCCGAACAGCCGGTCGGTGACGATCGCGAGCGTGTCGAGCGGCGCGATGGCGACGCTCCCGACCGCGACCCCGACCCCAAGCACGACAACCAGGGCGATCGAGGCGACGACCGCGAGCAGGATCGGTCGGCCACGGGTCCGGCCGGTCCAGCCCACGGCCGGCCGGCTGGTGGCGATCGCGTCGCTTCGGGTGGTCATCGCCTCGTCACCGATGGCTCATGGCACAGGTGGGATCGGTTCGGCCGACGGGATGGCGGCATCCGGATGAATGGTCGAGGCGAGCAACTGAAGCCCCAGGAACAGCCGCGGACCCGGTCGGGTCACCGTCTGATCGTCGATCGGACGGATGTTGCCCTCCTTGACGGCGGTCATCGCGTCCCAGCCGGGTCGGGCCGTGACCTGCTCCACCGTGACGCCGAACGGGGCGTCGGCGAGGAGGATCAGCTCCGGATCTTCCGCGATCAGCCGCTCGATTGAGATGTCGAACTTGTCGGGGGAGCCGGTCGTGATCGGATCGCCACCCGCGAGCTCGATCATCTCGGCCAGGAACGAATCATCGGCCGGCCCGTAGATCGCGCCTGTGGCGTCCAGCTCGTAGAACAGGCGTGGTCGCGGCAGCCCCGCGACGGACGCTTCGACGGCATCGAACTCGGTGCGCATCCGCTCAACGATCTCGGTGGCCTCGGCAGACCGACCGGACGCCTGGCCGATCAGCTCGATGTCATCGAACACGGTCTCGACGGTCGCCGCGTAGAGCACGACGACCGGCAGGCCGAGCTCGCGCATCCGCTCGATGGCATCGGGTGGCGTGAAGAAATTCCCGCCCGCGAAGACCAGGTCGGGCTCCAGGGAGATGACCTTCTCGATGTCGACCGCGTCAAAGGTGGCGACGTCCGGGATGGCTTCCGCCTCCGGCGGATAGAGGAAGAAATCCTGGCCCTTGCCGGCGATTCGGTCCCCGACGCCGAGGGCGAAGAGGATCTCGGTGGTGGCCGGCGTGAGCGACAGGATGACCTGCGGCTCCTCGGCGATCTCGACGACGGTGCCCTCATCGTCGGTGATGGTCGTCGGGAACGCGGGGACGGGCGTGGGGCTCGCGGTGGGTGCGGCGGTCGGCGTCGCGGTCGCGGCAACCGATGGCGGAACCGCGCTCGGCGGCGGCGACGCGCCGCCGGCGCATCCGGCGACGACGAGGATCAGGGCGATCAGCAGGTTGGTAGGGCGGGCGTTGGGTGAGGCCTGCGTCGGCGAGGGGATTCGGGAGCGGCGGGACACGGGAACCTCCGGGCGGGTGCTTGCGGAGGGGTGCGACGAATCGCAGACCCCTCGATTCGATCGTGGTCGAACGAGGGGTCTCAGCCGGTGGATCGCACGGTCCTGCCTACCTTTCTCTCGAAGGTTCGAGCATGCACCGTGGGGTCGGCGACCGGACTTGCGCTCCCTGAGGGGCGTTCACCGTAGCGGGACTGTGCCGGAATCTCACCGGCTTCGCGACCACGCGGCGTGACACAGGTTTGTCGCCGGCGAGCGTAGCACAGGGTCAGTTCCTACCCTCCGCTCCCCTCCACGAGCCGTGCCGGCCTCCAGGTAAGTCCGTGATACGCGTCGAACGCGACGATCGCGGCCTCGCCCTCCTCCCGCCACAGCCTGTCCCGCCGGAGGAGTTCGACTGTGAAGGAGTCACGTTGGCTGCGTTGGATGGGAACGGGGGTGATCGCCCTCGTGGCCGTCGGTTCGGTAGCCTCAACGGCCGCCGGAGCCGGGCAGCGTCCATGGAAGGCGACGCCTTGCGCGGACACGCCGGGAATGCGGGCCGAGGCCGCACGGTCCGTGGGTGATATCGCCCTCGGAGACCTTCGATCGCAACCCTGGTTCAGGCAGGATCCGCGACTCGATCGAGCGGGGACCTTGCAGGGTCAACGGCTCGCGCTGGGGGTCGACGGCGAACGATCCAGCCGGGTCGTCGACATGCCCCCGGAGTCATTCGCCGCCGGGCCGTTCGGTCGCGTCGTCCTGGTCGGTTCCGACGACGGTGCCACGTCGCGACTCTCGGCCTTCGACGTGGCGGGTGAATGCTCCTGGCCCGTCGCGCAGGAAGGCGGTGCCGTCATCCGCCGGGCGACCATCGACCCCCAGGGCCAGACCGTCTACGAGATGCGGGTCGATCGCGGGACCCGGGCGGATCTCGGCATCTGGGCACGACCCCTTGACGGAACGGGCCCAGCGGTCCGGGTCGTCGATCCGATCGACGTGGACGACCGCTTTGGTCGAACGTACTCCACCGAGTTCAGCTGGGATCTGGCCGGCGACCGACTCGCCATCCAGTCGTGCGGCGAGCTCGCGTGCCGGACGCGCGTCTTCGACCCGGCGGGTGGACACGTCCGGACCGTCGCCGACGCGGACCTCGGGACGATCGTCGGCCTCTCCGGCGACGAGCTCGTCAGCTACGCCGCGTGCAAGGGATGGCCATGCCCGGTGATCGCCGTCAGCGTGGAAACCGGCCGGAAGCACGTGCTCGCCGAAGCCGCGGCAACGGCCATCCTCGCGACGACGTCCGCTGGCCCGCGACTGGTCCACGAAATCCTGGGCGAGACGGCCGTGACCGTCCAGGCCGTCAGCCTCGACGGTTCGTTGACGACGGACCTCGGGACGATCGCCCAGGGCCACCGCCTGCATGCCGCGGCCAGCGTCGCCGAATCCGCCACCGAGGTTCCAGCCGGCTGGGTCCTGGTTGGGCCCGAAGGCCGGTTCCCCGACACCGGGCCGACCGCTCAGACCCAGCTCCGCCATGTCGAGGACGGGATCACGCTCCAATTCGTTGAGGTGGCGCAATGAACGGCAGGACCTGGATGTCGGACCGAATGAGAACGCCGCTCGCCCGGCTGCTCGCGGCGGCGGTCGCAGCGGTCATCGCCATGCAGGTGGCCGCCGCCGGCGTCACCGCACACAGCCCGGATCCGGTGTTCACCGGCGGGCGGTACAACCAGAACCAGAACCTGCCGTTCAGCTGGAGGTCCGGCGCCGTCCCGGCGACCGGGTACCAGAACGCGATCAAGGCGGCCGCTGCCGATGCGTCCAACTCGCGCGGATCGCAGGCCGCGACCTTCAGCTACGTCCCCGGGGCGTCAAACCTCATCGGCTACGGACCCGGGGCGACATGCGGACCGAAGGGCATTGCCTGCTTCACGCGGAACCCACCGACCAGCTTCACGATGTGGATGCGCGAGCAAGGCCACGTCTTCGACTGGGGTTCGCTGCGCTGGTGCCAGGCCTACACGACGTGGCCAAACGGCTGCTTCGACGTCGAGAACATCATGCTCGACGAGTTCGGGCACGTTGAGATCCTTGATCACCACGCAAACTTCAGTCGGCGAGTCCGACTACACGGACGCCGTCGTGCAAACAAAGTCACGCGCGAAGCCCGAGGCCGGGCTGGAACGCCCATGTGTTCGGGCGTTGCGATATAGCCAGCCTCCAGGTCCAGTACGACATGCAGGGTTGGGGCGCGAAGTACTCAACGTGCCTCGACCTTGCCACGACGCTGGCCTTGTCCGCGAGCCCAACAGCCGTACGCCGAGGCGGCACGACCACGCTCACCGCGACGCTTGAAGGTTGCCGATGTATCGAGCTACGTGCGGCTTGCCCTGAACCCGATCGCGCCTGCGGACGGTGACCCTCAGCGTCGCGCGCCGGGTGCGGCAACCTGGACGACGGTCGGGACGATGGCGTTCGGTCCTACGTCCGGGACGTATCACACGTCCCTCAACCTTCTGCGCGAACGGAGTTCCGCGCCGTCTTTTCCAAACCACCCGACGAGGGCGTCCGGGCAGCAACGTCCTCGATCGTGACGGTCGCGGTCGGGTTCAATGACGATCGTCCCGCCGCTCCGCCGGTCCACCGTTCGAGCGGTACTGGCGCTCGCACTTGGCCTGCTGTCTGTGCCGCCTGCGCCGTTCCTGCGACAGCCGGCGGCGTCGAGCCTCCAGCTCCGATCCGCTGCATCGACCGTGCGCCTCTCGCCATCGTCGGGCCCGCCGGCTCCCGCATCCGTCGGAGTCAGCGCTCGACGATCCCCCGTGCCGCCGCACGCGGCTTCCTCGCCGTCGATGGCGGCGATCCGGTCGTCGGCGACCTGGGATCGTTCAGCTGGGCCAACAGCGGCTCCGGCTCGCCGTGGCTGGCTGGCTCGCCCGATCCATGTCGGCGCGTGGCGAGATCACTGTTCATGGCCTCTCCGACCCGGTGCGGCTCGCCAACTGGACGGTCAGCCGAGGTACGCCGGCGGCAATCCCGCGGTGTCGGCGATCGAGGGCATGGCGGCTAACGGGACGGCGCGGTCTCGTCCGGTTCCCGGCTCCGCCGCTCGGGCACCTGGTCCGTGCAGGTCAGCGTTTGGTTCGCCGGATGGCCTTGGGCCGGCCTCGTACTACTGGCTCGTCGACGTCGACTGAACAGCAAGCGGCGCGGGCGATTCCATCGTCCGCGCCGTCATCGCTTGCGTGGCCGCCGGCCGGCGGCGCGCGGTCAGGTGGTCGGGACAGGCTCCGCCGCGAAGATCGAGACCTGGGCTTCCTCGGGCAGCATCACGCCCAGGACCTTCTGGAGGGCCAGGAGGTGGACGCACGATCCCCAACTGTCGAAATAGTGGCAGGTGCAACGCCACTGGCCGGCAGAGAGGTCGACATGGTGCGTGTCGTTGTCGCCGCGGAACGTCAACGAGAGTCGATCGATCGTGATTCGGTCGAGCTCTCGCGCATACCGATTGGCCTTTTCGACCTTGCCGATCAGGGAGCTGTGCATCGCGGTGCTACCTCCGCCCCGGGGGGCGCTGGCGGGGCCGCCGTCCGGTCATGCACCTCGACCGGTGATGGCGGTCGCGTACCCCAAGCGTACACCCGCCGTCCCTCCGGGTCACCCCCAATTCGTCCCAATCGGGTCGCGAATCCGGGCCATCGCCCCGACCTACGGCTCGCTGGTCCCTTCCCGGCCGAAGTCATCCTCCAGGCGAACGACATCATCGAGCTCGGGGGTCGAAACCTCGATCAGCGTGCACCGTTCGATCGCCTCATAACGGTGGATCCGCCCGGTCGGGACGCGCCGGTGGTCGCCCGGTCCGAGCTCCTCGACCACGACCGTGCCCTCCGCGTCCTCGAGCGTCAGCCGGAGGCGACCGGCGGACACGAGGATCGATTCGTCCTTCACCAGGTGGCGCTGGAGACTGAGTCGCTTGCCGGCCTCGATCACGAGGATCTTGCCGACGTACCGATCCGTGTGGGCCCAGATCAGCTCGTGGCCCCAGGGCTTGTCGACCCGGCGTCCGGCGTCGACCTCGTCACCGCTCACGTGCCGCGGACGAGCCGTTCGCCCGCGACCAGCATCTGCTCGCGAGTCTCCTCGGACGTCGCCTCCGTGTAGATCCGGACGAGCGGTTCCGTGCCGGACGCCCGCACCAGCAACCATGACCCGTCCGCGACCCAGAACTTGAACCCGTCACCGGTATCCAGGGGCAAGGTCCGGCTGACCGGCTGGCCGGCCAGCTCTGCGGGTGCCTGCTGGCGCAGATCGACGAGCAGTCTTCGCTTCGTCTCGGGGTAGAGCGATCGCTCAACGTGGACGTCGATACGCCGGTAGGAGGACGGCCCCGCGAGCTCGTGGAACAGCTCGATGGCGCGCGACGCCGGCCATCGACCGGCTGCTCGCTCGCGCAGGAACAGGTCGAGGAGCAACAGGTCCGCATACACGCCATCGCGCTCGGGCAGGTGCATCCCGAACCCGAAGCCCCCGGACTCCTCGGCGCCCATCATCGCCCCGGTCTCGATCATCTTCGGCCCGATGAACTTGAACCCGACCGGCGTCTCATGCGTGGCGATCCCGTAGTGCTCGCCGAGACGGGCGGCCATCGAGGTGTTGTTGATGCTGACGACGACCGGGTCGCGCCAGCCGCGATGTTCGGCGAGGTAGTACATCAGCAAGCCCGTGACCTGGAGCTGGTGGACGAACGTGCCGCGCTCGTCGGCCGCGCCCGCTCGATCGGCATCGCCGTCGAGGAACAGGCCGAGGTCGTAGCTCCCACCCGCCAGCATCCCGAGTGCCTCGTTGATGTTCGGTCGGATGGGTTCAGGATTGACGCCCCCGAAGTACGGGTTGCGCTCCTGGTGGATCTCGGTGACATCGATGCGGCCGCCCGACAGCAGGCGCGACAGCCAGCCGCTCCCCGCGCCCCACATCGGATCCACGAGGATCCGGACGTCGGCGGCCTTGAGCGCATCGAGATCGACGGTCCGTCGCACGAAACGTTCGTAGCCCTCGTACGGATCGAATCGCTCGACGAGCCCGGCCGCCTCCCCGTCCGCGAACGGTCGGCGATCGATGGCTACCCCGCCGTTCGCAGCCAGCCGCGCCTCGATCACGCCAAGGATCTCCGCCCCGGCCGCCGCCCCCGTGGGCGCCTTGACCTTGAAGCCGTTGTCGACCCACGGGTTGTGGCTGGCCGTGATCACGATCCCGGCGGCCGCCCCGCGTTCGACCACCTCGTACGAGCTCATCTGCGTCGGGACGGCCTGCACGGCGAACGCGACCGGGATGTCCCGGGCCAGCAGCACCTCGGCGGCGGCCTGGGCAAAGTGCTCGGACGCGAACCGCCGGTCGTAGGCGATGACCACGCCCTTGGACTGCTCCGATCGGTCGACCACGTACTGGGCGACGCCATCGGCGCACCGCCGCACGTTGTCAAAGGTGAATTCGTCGGCAATCCGGGCGCGCCAGCCGTCCGTTCCGAAGACGATCGTGGTTGGCGCTGGGGCGTCGCTGGCGAGGGTCACCCTCGGTCCTCCGGTTCGGAGCAGCGCTCGATGAGCGCCTCGATTCGATCGCGATCGGGACCCGTGCCGCGCAGAACGGCCATCGGGTGCACCGCGGTGATGCTACCGCGCTCGGGCGGGGCGATGACGCCGAGCCGCCCGTCGAGTCGCCGGACGACCAGGTCGTCTGTTTCGACCTCCACGGTTTCGCCGGCCTGGATCACGGACCCGGTCCCGCGTGCACCGATCGCCGTCAGCAACGCCGACCACGACCCGACGTCGGACCAGCCGACATCCATGGCGGCCATGACCACCGTGCCATTTCGCGCGGCGCTCTCCATCACGGCGTGGTCGATCGAGACCGCCCGCTGGATGGATTCATAGGCGCGATCGAGCATCTGGGGTGAGGCGACCATCGGACCGAGGGACTGGAGCAGCCCGGTGTACCGACCGAGTGCAGCCGTGATCGCTCGGCGACGCCACAGGAAGATCCCGGCGTTCCAGGCCGTGCCGCCCCCTTGCGCAAGGAGCTCCTCAGCCCTGGCCGGTTTCGGCTTTTCCTCGAACCGCTCCAGCGGGTACGCCTGCAGGCCGTCGATCACCTCGCCCCTCGTCTGATCCGGGATCAGGTAGCCGTACTCGGTGGCGGGCCGATCGACCTGGATGCCAAGCGTCACCAGGGGATCGTCGATGCCGAACGCCCCGGTCGCCAGGTGCGCACCGGCGCTCCGGAGCACTTCGCGGAAGGTCCCGACCCTGTCGTTCGCCACGGTCTGGTCGGCCGGCAGCACGAGCATCACCTCCTCGTCGAGGCGGTCGATCGCGAGGGCCGCCAGGGCGATCGCGGCCGCGGTGTTCCGACCGAGCGGTTCGGAGAGGATCGCCACGCCGGGTAGCTGGGATCGGACCAGCCGCTCATACCGACGATCCGTGACCACGGTGATGTCGTCGGTGACGCCCTCCAGCCTGGCAAACGTGGCCTGGAGCAGCGAGCCGTCGCCCGTCAGGGGCAGGAACGGCTTTGGGCATTCGGGTTGGCTCAGCGGGTGCAGCCGCGTCCCGCCCCCGCCGGCCATGATCACCGCATACATGTGCGCCCCATTCTAGGTTCGGAGGGAAGGCGCTAGAAGCTCGGCGGCGTGACGCAGAACAGGACGACGGCCTGGTCGTCGCCGTGGTTCATGTTCCAGTGGGGCAATCGCGACGGAAACGTGATCGCGTCGCCCTCGCGCAGGACGTAATGCTCGTCGCCGACCCACAGGTCGAGAACGCCGGCTAGGACCACGACGACTTCCTCGTCCGAGTCATGGGTGTACGGCTCTGCGCCGGTTCCCCCACCAGGCTCGATCGTCGACAGGATCACCTGCAGCCTGCCGGCCATGTTGGAGGTCAGGAACTCGTCGACCGCCTTCAGCCCGGGGTAGGCCACGCGGCGCCGGGCCTCCCGCCGGACGACGCGACCGGTCGCGGGCTCCTCCGCGAAGAGCTGGGCGATCGACAGGTCCAACGCATGGGCGATCCGCTGGACCGTGGCGATCGATGGGCTCGTGACGTCGCGCTCAACCTGGGACAGGAAGCTCTCCGTCACGCCGGCACGCTCCGAGACATCGCGCAGTGTCAGGCGTCTCGCCTGCCGGAGCGCCCGGATCCGGGTTCCAAGCTGGAGGTCCGTGGCCACCCGCACTCCTGCCTGTCACTTCAAGGGCCTGAAGTATAGGTACAGGCGGCCGCGCGTGAAGGGGTCAATCCGACGACGAGCGTGCGAGATTCGCACGAAACGAGCGTTGACGGTGGGCGCCCTCGCCCGTACCATGCAGCGATCCTGTAGCGCGGCTACAGGCTAGTCCTCAGCGTCCGGATCCGCACCGCGAGGGCCCCGATTGATCGCCTCCCCGTCGACCGCTGACACGGCCGCAGGCGCCACCGGCCGCACGGCCGTGGCTGGCGCGGGCGCCGCGGGAGCGGAGTCCGACGCCCCGCCCGACGTCGAGATCCTCGACGTCACCAAGCGGTTCGGCGAGGTCACCGCGGTCGACCGCATGCACCTGCGGATCGCGCACGGCGAGTTCTACTCGATCCTGGGGCCGTCCGGCTGCGGAAAGACGACGACGCTTCGCATGATCGCCGGGTTCGAGCAGCCGACCGAGGGAGAGATCCTCCTGGCCGGCAAGCCGATTGCGGGTGTCCCGCCGTACCGCCGCAACGTGAACACCGTCTTCCAGCACTACGCCCTGTTCCCGCACATGGACGTCGCACAGAACGTGGGCTACGGGCTCCGCCAGCGGAGCGTCGGCCGCGACGAGGAGAAACGACGCGTCAGCGAGGCGCTGGCGCTCGTCCGCCTGAGCGGGTACGAGCGACGCCGGACCTGGGAGATGTCCGGCGGCCAGCAGCAGCGGGTGGCACTCGCCAGGGCACTCGTCAATCGTCCGACGGTGCTCCTGCTCGACGAACCGCTCGGTGCACTGGACCTCAAGCTCCGCAAGGAGATGCAGCTCGAGCTCAAGGCGCTCCAGCGCGAGGTCGGGATCACGTTCGTCTACGTGACCCACGACCAGGAAGAGGCGCTCACCATGAGCGACGTCATCGTCGTCATGCGCGACGGGCTCATCCAGCAGCTGGGTGGCCCGACCGAGCTGTACGAGCGACCGGTGAACCGCTTCGTGGCGGATTTCATCGGCTCGTCCAATTTCATGGCGGGCAAGGTCGAGGGGATCGATGCGAGCTCGGGTCACGTTATCGTCCGGAGCGATCGCGGACTGGCATTGCGCGGTTGGGTCACCGATCCATCCGCCAGCTTGTCGGTCGGTCAGGAAGTGACCGTCGTCACCCGTCCCGAGCGGCTCGAGGTCCTGGCCCCCGACGCGGATATCGCTGCCGCCGGCTGGACGGCCGTCCCGGGGCGGATCCATCAAGGGACGTACCTTGGAGACACTACTGAGTTCCGGGTGGAAACCGAAGGCGCGGGCGATCTCATCGTCCGTCGCCAGAACGCCTCGGGAGCGGGGAGCGGTCAGGGCATGGGACCGGGCGATCCGGTCGTCGTGCGCTGGCGCGAGGAGGCGAACCTCGTTCTCGTGAGCTGACGATCGAGTGTGCCCGCCGCGACGGGCTGGAGGAGGCACGACATGGCTGAACGGGATCTGGACGCAATGCTCCGCCGGATGGCGGCAACCAAGGTCAACCGGCGCGGGTTCCTGGCGGCGGCCGGGCTGACCGGCGCATCAGCGGCACTCGCCGCGTGCAGCTCGCCCAGCGGTGGCGCGACCACGGCTCCATCGACGGGCGCCTCGGCGGCGCCCTCGACGGCCGCGAGCGCTCCACCCGCGGCGGCGGTCGAAAGCGAGCTGTTCGTCTACAACTGGAGTGACTACATCGCGCCCGAGAACATCGAGGCATTCAAGGCCGAATTCGGCGTCCAGAACTTCGTCTACGACGTCTACGCCAACAACGATGAGCTGATTGCCAAGCTCCAGGGCGGCGCCTCGGGGTACGACATCTGCGCGCCGACGGCCGAATACGTTCCGGGCATGGTCGAGGAAGGGTTCCTGACGAAGCTGGACCTCACCCGCATTCCCAACGTCCAGCACATCAACGAGACATTCAAGGGCCTGTGGTGGGACCCCACCAACGAGTACCAGGTGCCCAAGGATTACGGGACGACGGGCATCCTCTGGCGGAAGTCCCTGCTGTCGGCGGTCCCGACCTCCTGGCAGGAGTTCCTCGACCTGGTCAAGGGCGAGGCGTCGGGCAAGACGGTCATGGTCGACTCGCAGGGCGACGTGTTCGTCTTCCCGCTCAAGCTTCTTGGGTACTCGCTCAACTCGGTCGACCAGGCCGAGCTCGAGGAGGCTCGCCAGGTCCTGCTCGACGTCGCGCCGCACATCCTCGCCCTCGACTCCGACACCTACGGCGACAAGATGGCCAACGGCGAGGCGTCGCTGACGCTCGGCTGGACCGGTCCGCTCGGCCAGGAGCTGGCCGACCTCGTCACCGAAGGCGACGCGGGGTATTCGGTGCCCTCTGAAGGCACGCTGTTCTGGATGGACACCTGGGTGATGCTCGCCGATGCCCCGCATCCGAACGCGGCCTACGCGTGGCTCGACTTCATCCAACGCCCGGAGATCCAGGCCGCGGAGACCAACTTCAACCTGTACGCCACCTGCAACGATGCGGCCCGCGAGTTCGTGGACCCAGAGATCCTGAACAACCCGGCCATCTTCCCGCCGGAGGATGTCGTGGCCAACCTCGAAGGCGCCGAGGATACCTCGGGCAACAGCCAGCGCAACGACATCTGGGAAGAGTTCAAGGGAGCCATCGGCGGCTAGTCCCCCACCCTGAGGGATCACCGGGTGACGGCCCCAACCGCACCGCGCATCGCCCCGGAGTCGCCGCGGTTCGGCCGGCTCCGGGGTTCGTTGCTGACCACCGTCCTGATCTTCCCGGCGGCCCTGTGGTACCTCGCCCTGCTCGTCGCCCCGCTGGCGATCGTGGTCATCTTCTCGTTCGGGGTCAGGGCCAGGAACGGCGGGTACGAGCCCGCGTTCGTCCTGGACAACTACGCCCGCGCGATCGACCGGCCCGATCCGTTCATCACGAGCCTCCTGATGGCCGGGGCCGGCACGATCGGCTGTCTCCTCGTCGCCCTGCCACTGGCCTACTTCATCGCGACCCGCGCTGGAGGACGAAAAGGCACGCTCATCCTGCTGCTGGTCATCCCGTTCTGGACGAGCTTCCTGATCCGGACGTACTCCTGGCTGATCATCCTGGGCCCGGACAACGGGCTGGCCGGGATCATCGGCGGCGTCATCGGAGACGAGGATTTCCGAATCCTCGGCACACCGGTGGCGGTCCTGATCGGGCTGGTGTACGGCTACCTGCCGCTCATGGTGTTCCCGTTGTACGTCACCCTCGAGCGAATGGACCGGTCGATGGTGGAGGCTTCCAAGGATCTCGGAGCGGGTCGCTGGGCCACGTTCCGGCAGGTGACCCTCCCCGTGGCCCTGCCGGGACTCGTGACCGGCAGCATCCTCGTGTTCATCCCGATGATGGGCGAATACGTCATTCCGCAGATCCTGGGGTACGGCCGCACCTACCTCATGGGCAATGCGCTCGTCACGGACTTCCTCGAGGCGCGGAACTGGCCGTCGGGTTCGGCGCGTGCCGTCGGGTTGATCCTGATCATGTTCGTGACCATCTCGGCCTACCTGTGGTTCGTCAACCGTGGTCGCCGAACGCGTGAGGTCAGCGTCCTGTGACCGCGACCACGGCCCGCAAGGACCTCGCGACGGCGCACCTCCCCGGCCGGCGGGAGGCGCGTGCGGTCGATCGCTGGGCGGGCCTGGTCGAGGGTTGGCTCCGGGGTCACACGATCCTCGTGTACGCCTTCCTGTACCTGCCGATCTTCGTGGTCGTGCTGTTTGCCTTCAACGACACGAACCGGCGGGTCACCGCCTGGGACGGGTTCAGCTTCAAGTGGTTCGGGGTGGCCCTCGGGGACTCCGTCGTCCAGAAGGCCCTGTTCAACAGCTTCGCCGTCGCGATCCCGAACGCGTTTCTCGCGACCGCCTTCGGGACGATGGCCGCACTCGGCCTGCAGCGGGCGAACAAGCAGGTCCGGCTCGTGTTCGACGCGCTGACCTACACCAGCATCATCGTCCCGGAGATCGTCATCGCCCTGTCGACCCTGGTCCTCTTCGCCACCGGCTTCGATGCCGTCGAGACGGTCTTCGGGATCAAGATCAACTTCGGCCATCCGACCATCATCGCGGCTCACGTGCTGTTCAACACCAGCCTCGTGCTCCTGCTCGTCCGGGCACGGCTGTCCGGGATGGACCGTACCCTGGTCGAAGCGAGCTCCGACCTCTTCGCGACCCCGTGGCGGACCTTCCGCCAGATCACGCTGCCGATGCTCCTCCCCGCGATCGTGGCCGGGTTCCTGCTGGCGTTCACGTTCAGCTTCGACGACTACGTGATCACGACCTTCGTCTCCGGACCGGGGTCGTCGACGCTGCCGTTGTTCATCTTCGGCCAGGTCAAACGCGGCGTGACACCCGAAACGAACGCGGTGGCGACGATGATCCTGGCGTTCACCGTCGGGATGCTCCTGATCGGCCAGCTGCTGCTGATGTGGCAGGCTCGCCGCCAGGGTCGGCGCGGCGCCGGCGTGGCCTCGATCGTGGCCGAGTCGTAGTAGCCGGACTAGGCGGGGAGACCGACCTCGCTGAGCCTGGGCTCGGGCAGCCCGGCCTCGGCGGCGAGCAGTTCGGCCTTGTCGATCCGCTCCCAGGGCAGGTCGAGGTCGGGTCGACCGAAGTGACCATACGCTGCGGTCTGGCGATAGATCGGTCGGCGCAGGTCGAGGGCCGCGATGATCGACGCCGGGCGGAGGTCGAAGTGGCGCTCGATCAACGCCTGGATCTCGGTGTCGTCGATCCGGCCGGTGCCAAAGGAATCGACCGTGAAGCTGATCGGATGGGCGATCCCGATGCCGTAGGCGACCTCGACCTCGAAGCGGTCGGCGAGCCCAGCGGCGACGACGTTCTTGGCGACCCAGCGGGCCGCATACGCAGCCGAGCGGTCGACCTTGGTTGGATCCTTGCCACTGAACGCGCCGCCACCATGGCGGGCCATCCCGCCGTAGCTGTCGACGATGATCTTGCGTCCGGTCAGGCCGGCATCGCCCATCGGTCCGCCGGTCACGAACCGACCGGTCGGGTTGACGTGCATGATCGGGTCGGTCTGACGCAGCCCGGCCGGGATGACCGGGAGGATGACCGTCTCGACGATGTCCGAGCGGAGGCGCTCGGGACGGACGTCCGGGTCGTGCTGGCCGGACACAACCACCGTCTTGACCCTCGCGGGGACTCCGTGCTCGTACTCGACGGTCACCTGGGTCTTGCCGTCGGGGCGCAGGTACGGCAGCTGGCCGGACTTGCGGACCTCGGCAAGCCGCCGGGCCATCCGGTGGGCCAGCGCGATCGGCAGGGGCATCAGCTCGGGGGTCTCGCGGCAGGCGAAGCCGAACATCATCCCCTGGTCGCCCGCGCCGAGCTCGAATGCCGGGGCGGCGTCGTCGCGCACTTCGAGGGCTGAATTGACCCCCTGGGCGATGTCGGGCGACTGCTCCTTGATCGACACGAGCGTGCCACAGGTCAGGTAGTCGAAGCCGTACTCGGCTTTCGTGTAGCCGATGTCCTTGACCGTGTCTCGGACGATGGCGGCCACGTCCACGTACTCCGCCTTGGTCGTGATCTCGCCGAGGACCAGCACGAGCCCGGTCGTGGTCGCCGTCTCGCAGGCGACCCGCGAGTTCGGGTCCTGGCGGATGAACGCGTCCAGCACCGCGTCGGACACCTGGTCACACAACTTGTCCGGGTGACCCTCGGTGACCGATTCCGATGTGAACAGGTAGTGGGCGGCGTCGACGATGCTCATGGCCGCGAAGCCTAGCATGGGCCGCGCCGGGGTCGGCATGGGACGGATGTACCGGCCAGCGGCGCTGCTCAGGCCCCCGTCCGCAGCGCCTCCAGGTCGAGATCGCGTTCGATCCGACGGAGCACCTCGTCGCCGATCACGCCTGCATCGCGGAGTTGGATGACCGCCTCGCGCTCGGCGTTGAGCACGGCATTGCGGATCTCGAGGTGCTCGAGCAGCTCGAGCTCGCCCTCGTCAACCGGGCCGTCGATCGACGAGGGCACGTGGCCGATCTCGTGGCTGAACCGGGCCCGGAGCTGGTCGACCAGCTCGAGGTGCCCCGGGAATTCCTCGGCCAGCCCGCTCAGCCGGGTCATCGCGGCATCGGCGGCCGCCAGCCGGGCCGTCGTTTCCTCCACTTCGATACCGGATTTGGCGACGACCCGAAGCCGCCGGATCAGCCACGGCAGGCTCAGGCCCTGGCCGACCAGCGTGGCGACGATCACGCAGAAGGTCAGGAAGATGAGCAGCTCGCGCTCCGGGACCTCCCGCGGGAGGGCGAGTGCGGCCGCGAGCGACACGGCGCCCCGCATGCCCGCCCAGCTCACGACGAACACCGCGTTGGGTGGCGGATACGGATCGCGCGCCCGGATGCGCGGGCTGAGGCGCCGCGGCAGGTAGGTCGCCGGGAAGACCCAGACGATCCGGGCGATGATCGCCGTGGCCGCAACCGCGGCGCCAAGGGTCAGCAACTCAATGGCCGTCCGTGGCGCCAGGTGCTCGAGAATCGAGGGCAGCTGGAGGCCGATCAGGATGAACGCGAACCCGTTGATCAGGAAGATCACGATGTCCCATACGCCGCGGCCCATGAGCCGGGCCGATGGCGAGAGCACCCGGGCTGCGCGGCGGCCGGCGATCAGCCCCGCGACCACGGTCGCCAGCACGCCACTCGCCCCAACGGCCTCGGCCGGGAGGTAGGCCGCGAACGGGGCGACGAGCGATACCATGATCTCCAGCGTCGGGTCCGACGTGCGCCGCCAGAACTCGGTCACGATGAAGCCCACCACGAGACCGACGATCACGCCGCCGGCCGCGGCAAACACGAAGGCGAGCCCCGCATCGAGTGGCGTGAACAGCGTTCCGACCGCCGCCATGACCGCGAACCGGTAGGCGATCAGGGCCGAGGCGTCGTTGATCAGGCTCTCGCCCTCGAGGATCGTGACGATCCGTGGCGGGACGTGGAGGCGCTGGAAGATCGACGTCGCGGCGACCGCGTCCGGCGGGGCGACGATCGCGCCCAGCGCCAGCGCCGCCGCGATCCCGAGCTCCGGCACCAGGGCATTGGCGACGATCCCGACGGCCGCCGTCGTGAACAGGACGAGCCCGATCGCGAGCAGGGCGATCGGGCGCGCGTTGGCCTTGAAATCGCGGATCGGGGTGCTGTACCCGGCGCCAAAGAGGATCGGCGGCAGGAGCAGCAGGAACACGACCTCGGGTTCCAGCTCGACATGGGGCAGACCGGGCAGGAACCCCAGCGCGAGCCCGCCCAGGACGAGGAGGATCGGGTACGAGACACCGATCCTTCGGGCCAGGTACGCGAGGGCGATGGCGACGACGAGCAGGCCGAGGACGAGCTCGATCGGGTTGAGCTCGATCAAGGTGCGGAAGCGCGCGCCGCCACCGCCGTCGAACCACGGCCGGGATGACGCTGACGCCACGCCGCGAGACCGGGCATCTCGATCGGATCGAGGTCGTCGGCGGGCTCGAAGCCAAAGACCTGGCCCAGGAACGACAGCTCGGCCTCGAGCGCGCGGCGGATCGCCGCCGCCCCCCGAAAACCGTGACCCTCGCCTTCGAAGGCGAGGTACGCGTGCGGGATGCCGTTCGCCGCGAGCGCCGCCACGATGGCCTCCGCCTGCGACGGCGGGACGATCTTGTCCTCGAGACCCTGCATGACGAGGACGGGGCACGCGATCCGGTCGAGGAAATGGACCGGTGATCGTTCGCGGTACAGGCTCGCCATCTCCGGGTACGGACCCACGAGCCGGTCGAGGTAGCGCGACTCGAACTTGTGCGTGTCGCGGGTCATCGTCTCGAGATCGCCCACGCCGAAGAGCGTGATCCCGGCGGCAAAGACGTCGCGGAAGGCTAGCGCGGACAGCGTCGTGTAGCCACCGGCGCTGCCTCCGGAGATGGCGAGACGAGCCGGGTCGACGTCGCCGCGCGCGACGAGGAATGCCGCCGCGGCCACGCAGTCGTCCACGTCGACCACGCCCCAGGTCCCATTCAGCTCGCGGCGGTAGGCCCGTCCGTAGCCGGTGCTGCCACCGTAGTCGACGTCCACGACCGCGATCCCGCGGCTGGTCAGCAGCTGTTTGGCCATGTCGAGCGCCGTCGACGCGTTGGACGTGGGGCCGCCGTGGGACATGACCACGAGCGGCGGCCGCTCGCCCTCGGGACCGGCGTAGCGGGGGTTCCGCGGGGCGTTGTAGAGGGCGTGGGCCGTGCGTCCGCCGCTGGTCGGGAAATGGATCGCCTCCGGGATCGAGACGAGTGACGGATCGAGCACCAGGCCGCTCGACCGCCGAAAGATGCCGGCCACGGCGAGGGTCGTCGGGTCCAGCCGGGTCACGACCGTGGGCTCGGACGGGGCGCCGGAGACGGTCACGATCCCCGGGGCTCCGGCGACGAGGCCCTCGAACTCCGTGTATGGCGATTCGACCTCGCCGCTGAACTCCTCGGGCTTGATGTGGGTCAGCCGGTCGCGGCCGTCTCGCCGGGCGACCGCCACGATCGAACCGTCTGGCGTGAAGGTGTACGAGGAGCGCCCGAAGATCCAGGCGGGATCGGCGAACTCCGCCGCCATCGGCGCCACCGCGTCGAGCGACGGGCCCTCCAGGAGGCGATACAGGTTCCACCAGCCGCTTCGGTCCGAGACGAAGTGGATGGTCCCGTCGGCCGACCATTCAGGCTGGGCAATCGACTCGTCGGGCCCGCCGGCGACCAGGACAGGGTCGCCGAGCGTGCCGTCGGGCTGGATGGACGCCATGCGCAGGCGCGAGGAATCCCAGGGCATGTCCGGATGGTCCCACTCGAGCCAGGCCAGGCGGATGCCGCCAGGCGCGACGCGCGGAGCCGCGAGGAAGTCGGGCCCGCTCAGCAGGACGGTCGGCGGGTCCAGGCCGTCGAGGGGCACCCCGACGATCGCGGCAACCGGCTGAGCCGTCGCGCCTCCCTGATCCACCGTCGAGTGGTCCTCGCGAATCGCCAGGAACCGTCGCCGACCCGCATCGAACCGCAGGTCGGCGTATCGCCACGGGCCGTCCGGGGTGATGGCGATGGGCGCCTCCGCGCCGGGGTCGAGGCGGTACAGCCGACCATCCGCGAAGTTCGAGAAGACCACGACACCACCGGCCACGACATACGATCCGCCGCCGTATTCATGGACGCGGGTCCGCACGTTGAACGACGCCGGGAGGACGTCGACGATCGTGCCGTCGACCCCGGAGCGGACGAGGACTCGCCGGCCCGCCTCGGACGGCCGGTTCTCGAGCCAGTACGTGTCGTCCCCGTCGATCCAGGGCTCGGCCAGCCCGATGACGCCGCCCACCACATCGTCGATCCGGATCGGCGATTGCCAGGTCCCGAACGGCGCGATCGCCGGCTCCGGCGCTTCGGGTCGCTCGATCACGTCCCGTGGCGCCACGACGCCACGTAGTCAGCCTGCTCGGGCGTCATCGCGTCGAGGTTGATCCCGAGCGCCTCGAGCTTGAGCCGCGCCACCTCGGCATCGATCGCCTCGGGGACGACATAGACCCGGGGCTCCAACTCGGCGTGATGCCGGGCCACGTACTCGCCCGAGAGGGCCTGGTTGGCGAAGCTCATGTCCATGACCGCGGCGGGATGGCCCTCCGCCGCACCAAGGTTGACGAGACGCCCTTCGGCGACGAGGTTGAGCCGCTTGCCACCGATGTCGAATTCCTGGACGTTCTCGCGAACCTCGCGAACGTGGCCTTCGGCCAGGCCGCGCAACGCAGCGAGGTCGAGCTCGGCATCGAAGTGGCCCGAGTTGGCCATGATCGCGCCGTCCCGCATCGCCTCGAAATGCTCCCGCCGGAACACGTTGATGTTGCCCGTCGCCGTGATGAACAGGCCGCCCCAGGATGCAGCATCGCCGACCGTCATCACCTGGAACCCGTCCATGAGCGCCTCCAGCGCCCGAACCGGATCGACCTCGATGACCGCCACGTGCGCGCCGTGCCCGGCCATCCGGGCGGCAATCCCCTTCCCGACCCAGCCGTAGCCCGCCACGACCACGTTCCGTCCGGCGATCAGGATGTTGGTCGCCCGAAGGATCCCGTCCAGCGTGCTCTGGCCCGTCCCGTAGCGGTTGTCGAAGAGGTGCTTGGTCTGCGCCTCGTTGACCGCGATGACCGGAAAGCCAAGGGCACCGTCCGCGGCCATCGCGCGGAGGCGGATGACCCCGGTCGTGGTCTCCTCCGTGCCGGCCAGCACCTCCTTCACCTGGTCCGGCCGATCGCTGTGGAGCAGTGACACGAGGTCGCAGCCGTCGTCCATGGTCAGCTGCGGGCGGGTGTCGGCCACCGCGTTCAGGTGGGCGTAGTAGGTGTCCCGGTCCTCGCCACGGCGGGCGAACACGCCGATCCCGTACTCGGTGACGAGGGCGGCGGCGACGTCGTCCTTGGTCGAGAGCGGGTTGCTGGCGGCCAGGACGACCTCGGCGCCACCGGCTTTGAGCGTTCGCATGAGGTTGGCCGTCTCGGTGGTGACGTGCAGGCACGCTCCGATGCGGAGGCCCGCCAACGGCTGCTCGCGCTCGAACCGCTCGCGAATGAGGCGCAGGACGGGCATCTCTCGTTCGGCCCATTCGATCCGGCGGACGCCTTCGGCGGCGAGCCCGAGATCCGTGACGTCGTGAGCAGGGCCGGTGGTGGTGGTCATCGAGGGTCGATCTCCTTGCGCGCGAAGAAGCGCCGCAATGGCGCGGTGATGTCGGGCCACGGCGAACCGAGGCGATGGACGAGCCGTTCCTCGAACCGGAGGTGCTCGGTGTAGCCGAGCCGGCGATAGGCGTTGAGCGCCGGCGGGTTGTCGGCACGGACGTTGAGGACCACCTGGTCGCACGTTCGCAGGAGCTCCGTGGTCACGGCGCTCGTGACTGCCGTCGCGAACCCGCGGCCGCGGTAGTCGACGTGGGTCAGGACGTTGCCGACGACCGCCAGCCGCGCCCCGCGGCTGATCACGTGCGTGCCGGCCGCGGCGACGAGCGTGCCGTTGACGCGCATCCCGAAATAGACACCGTCCGCGATCGTCGATGGCGGCAGCCAAGACGCGAACCCGAGCTGGTAGAGCCGGTTGAGGTCCCCGATCTCGACCGGCAGCAATCGCTGCACGGTCGCTGGGTACGGATGGAACCGGGCCTTGTCGACGTACATCCGGACCATCGTCGGGCCGGGGTCGACGCGATAGGTCGACTCCAGCGCCGGCACGAGCGGTGGCGGGACGGCAACGTACGCCAGCCGGGGTCGGATCACGTCCCGCAGGAGGACTTCGATCCCGTCCGGGCGGCCCATCACGAAGAGTGGCTGCGGGGTGGGCCCGTTGTACTCGAGGACGAGGGCCACTGGTTCATCGCGATCCCAGGCGAGGCCCCAGCGGGTTCGCGAGAACTCGCGTTCCTCGAGGTCGCAGATGGCGTACGCGGCGTAGAGCCGGTCCTGCTCGAGAAAGGCGCGCAGCATCGGGCGATCGGTGGTCGCGCGGGCGACCACGGCGTCCCGGCGTCCGAAAGCGACGGTCGCCATCAGCCCGGTACCAGCGACGCTCGTGAGGCGGCCCACCGCTCGCGCGCCTGCTCGGTCGCCCCGCGGAGACCCGCCTCGAACGGCGCGCGGATGACGCCTTCCTCGGTGACGATGCCCGCGATCAGCTCAGCCGGGGTCACGTCGAAGGCGGGGTTGCGGACCTGGGTGCCCGGCGGGGCGACCTGGACGCCTCGGAACTGGAGCACCTCCTGGGGCGAGCGCTCCTCGATCTCGATCGCCGATCCGTCCGCGGTAGCAAGATCCACCGAGCTGGTCGGGGCGCAGACGTAGAACGGGATGCCGTGGCGGGCCGCCAGCACGGCGAGCGTGTACGTGCCGACCTTGTTGGCCGTGTCTCCGTTGGCGGCCACCCGGTCGGCCCCGACCAGGATCACGTCCACCTCGCCGCGCGCCATGAGGTGCCCGGCGGCGACATCGGGGATCAGCGTGTGGGCGACGCCGGCCTGGGCGAGCTCCCAGGTCGTGAGGCGCGCGCCCTGCAGGTACGGCCGCGTTTCGTCGACCCAGACATGGATCGGTCGTTCGGCGAAATGGGCGGCCTGGACCACACCGAGGGCCGTCCCGAACTGGCCGCAGGCGAGCGGGCCCGTGTTGCAGTGAGTCAGCACCTGCACCGGACGGCCCTCCGGCACGGGGAGCGTCTCGAGCCCGAACTCGGCGAGCCTGCCGTGGTCGGTCGTCGCCTCCATCACGATCGCGTCCGCTTCGGCGCGCATGGCTCTGGCGATGGCGTCGCCGTCCTCGGACAGCTCGCCGATCTCCGTGTAGCGGGCCATCACCCGCTCCACGGCCCAGCGCAGGTTCACCGCGGTTGGCCTGGAGTTGATGAGGGCGTTCGCGCCACCCCGCAGCGTGGCCCGCCTGGCATACGGTCGCGAGCCACGGATCCGTTCGGCCGACAGGGCCAGCCCGATCGCCGCCGTGGCTCCGATGGCGGGGGCGCCGCGCACGACCATCTCGCGGATCGCGTAGGCGACCTCGCCCGCAGACCGGCAGGAGTATTCGACCAGCGCATCGGGGAGCTTGCGCTGATCGATCATGTGGAGCCCGTTTTCGTCCTCGCGGAACGCGGTCCGGAACCCGGCTGGACCGACCCCGGCACCCGGGGCCGGCAGGCCGGCCGCGGCGAGATGGTCACTATCGAGGTGGTCGCTGTCGGGATCGAGGATGGCGCTCGCCGCATCGGCCGAGGCGCGCTGGAGCGCCTGGGCGGCGCCCGCAACGGTGGCCGCGGTCTGGATGAGCTCGCCGGCGAACGCCCTGAAGAACCGCCGGCGCCCGAGATCGGCGGGCGTGGTTACGACGGCGCCGTCAGGGTCGGTGGGCGGATGGGCGGGGTCACCGCCCGGTTCGGTCAATCCACTGGCCTCGATCGATCCGGCCTCAATACTGGATCACGCTCGTGACCCGACGCCCGTCCAGCCGATCCCGGCCTTTGAGGAAGTCGAGCTCGACGAGGAACGCCAGCCCGACCACTTCGCCCTTGAGCCGTTCGACGAGCTCGATCGTGCCGTGCACGGTCCCGCCGGTCGCCAGCAGATCGTCGACGACCAGCACCTTCTGCCCGGCCTGGATCGCGTCACGATGGATCTCGAGCGTATTGGAGCCGTATTCCAGCGCGTACTCGACGGTGATCGTCTCGGCGGGCAGCTTGCCGAGCTTGCGGACCGGGACGAGACCGGCGTTCAGCTGGTAGGCCATCGGAGCACTGAAGATGAACCCGCGCGACTCCATCCCGACGACGACGTCGATCTTCTCGCCGCTATACGGCGCCAGCATCAGGTCGATCGCTTCCTTGTACGCCTGGGCGTCCTTGAGCAGGGTGGTGATGTCGTAGAAGAGGATGCCCGGCTTCGGGAAGTCCGGAACCTCGCGGATCTTCGCGCGCAGCTCCTCGGCAGACACGATCGCTGGACCTCCATCGTCGGCGGCGCGGCGCCGGTTGAGCGGCGGCGTGGGCGCCCCGAAGTCTACCGCAGGCGCCGCGGCAGTCTAGGTTGGCGGGGTGGCCGGGACCGCGAAGTCGACCGCACCGGCGGCCCGACCGTGGTGCAGGCGGACCGTCAGGGCGAGCCCGAGTAGCCCGACGCCGATCGCCACCCCGAACGCGATCGCGAGACCCGGCATCGGCTGGCCGTTGGCGCGGATGCCGGCGGCGATGATCGCCCCGGACACGCCCGTCCCGAGCGCGGTGCCCAGCATGTCGGTCAGGGACAGCGAGCTCGAGGCCGACCCTTGGTGCTCAGCCGCGGCCTCGCTCAAAACGATCAGCGCCAGGGGCGAATACGCCAGGCCCATCCCGAAGCAGGCCAGCGCGAACGTCGGGAAGGCGATCGGCCACGGCACGTCCTGGTTGAGCACGATCATGAAGAGGGCCATTCCCACCACCACGACAGCGAACCCGACCCGGACGAACCGCGCGCTCGACCACCTTGCCGCACCGCGGGCCTGGACCCACGACCCTGCCGTCCAGACGACCGTCGCGCAGCTGAGCACGATGCCGGCTTCCGTAAGGCTCCGCCCACGCCATTCCACGAGGACCAGGGGCACGAACGCGTCGATGCCGAAGAACAGGAACGTCAGGACGCCGCGGAGGAGGACCGCTGCCGGCAACACGGGTCTGGCCAGCATCGTGCCCGAAGGCGTCAGCCGGCGGAGCGCGAAGATCCCGATCGGCAGGCCAACGGCGACCAGCGCCACGGTCAGCACCGGGTCGCCGGACGTCAGGCCGAGGGTCACCAGGCCCGCACCCAGGGCGACCAGCAACGCAAGGGGAAGGCGCGATCGGTCCGCCGCCGCGGGGCCAGATTCGAAACCTTCGCCGGACGGCGCAGCGGCGACGCGGCGGAGCGCCCCGAGCGTGAGGGCGCCTGACAGCCCGATCAGGGGCAGCAAGCCGAGGAACACGAACCGCCAGCCGATGGTCTCGCCCACGGCGGCCGCGATCGCCGGGCCGAGCAGCCCGGGCAGGATCCAGGCCGTCGACAGCGTGGCAAACATCCTGGGGCGAAGCGGCTCCGGCAGGCTCCGGGCGATCGCGACGTAGGCAATCGGCGGGATCGCGCCGGCGCCAAGGCCCTGGATGACACGCGCGGCGATCAGGACCGGCATCGACGGTGCCAGACCGCCGATGAGCAGACCGATCGCGAACAGGCCGAGCCCGAGCACGAACGGCATCGCGAGACCACGCCGGTCGATCGCGCCGCCGACGACCACGATCCCGACCAGCGAGCCGAGGAAGAAGGCCGAGAAGACCCAGCCATACAGCTCGAGACCCGACAGCTCGCGGGCCACGGTCGGCATCACGGTCGAGACCGCCAGGGCTTCGAACGCGACGAAGGTCATCGTCAGGACGAGACCGATCGTCAGGGCACGACGATTCGCCGACCACAGGCCATCATTCATCGTTCCGGCAGACATCCGTCAAGCATGGCGCGTGGGCGCCGGATCGTCAGGACGCGGGACGCCAGGCACCGAGCGACGCCCTGATCCGGGCTTCCGCGGCGTGGCGATCGCCCGGGGAGCGGCGACCGACGTTGGCGTCGTGCTCCAGAGCGTCGAGGGCCAGCAAGGCGGCCCCGAGCACCGGTACTGCCGCGGATCGGTGGACGGTGGCGCCGGGTGCCACGGCCACGATGCCGTCTCGGATCCGCGCCTCGAAGACGGGTTCCTGGGCCTGGAAGACCCCGCCGGCCAGCACCACATCCGGTCGGCGCCGGGCCAGCGAGAGCTGGCGGATGATGGCGGTCGCCATGAGCACCAGCTCGTCGGCCTGGCGATCGAGGATTGCGCGGGCGACGACATCGCCCGCGGCCGCCGCCCTGAACACGACCGGCGACAGCTCCCGGAGCCGGCCATGCGCGATCCTGCCGGCCTCGATCGCGCGGGTCACGTCGATCGGCCGCTGGTAGCCGAAATGCGCGGGAACGAGCGCCTCCAGGCTCGTGCGTCGCCCTCGGCCATCGCGGGCCCGGACGGCGGCCCCCAGGGCGGTCGTGCCGATGTCGCCGCCACCACCCCAGTCGCCCGAGATCGGGCCGAGCGCTGCGAGCCGCGCCCGGCGTCCGTCCGGGGCGATCCCGGCCGCGTTGACGCCCGAGCCGCAGATCAGGGCCACGCCCCATCCCTGCTCGGATCCGGCCCGGATCGGCGCGAAGGCATCGTTGACGACCAGGTCCGTGCGCGCCAACCGCTGCGCCCCGATCGCCCGCAGCAGTCGCCGCTCGTCGGCGGGGGTGTCGGCGCCCGCGAGCGCATAGACCGCGACGAGCGGAAGCCGGCCGTCATCCGCGAGGCCTGCCGTCACCCGGGCCTCGGTCACCAGGCCGGCCAGCCGGTGGATGCCAACGTCGAGTCCGACCTGCTGGTGCGACGTCGTCGGGCCCCGCAGGGCCGCCAGCATCCGGCCGTCGGCCGAGATCAGCGCAACGTCCGTCTTCGAGTTGCCGCCATCGACGGCGAGGATCGTAGCGTCGGGAGCGCTCGGGGCTCGCTCGCTCACCCGGGCACGCCGGCCGGGACCTCGGCCAGCTCGTCGACCCGGCAGAACTCGGCGCCGGCCGTTGCCAGTCGCACCACCACGGCATCGAGTGCCCGCGGCGTCACGTCGGGCCAGCTGTGGAACAGGGCGACGGCGCCATCGCCGTGGGCGAGTACCCCGTCGACGACCTCCCTGACGATGACCGGCTCCGGTCGGGCGGCGTCCCAGTCGTCGGCGGCGACGTGCCACCCGACATGGCGATAGCCGGCCGCATGGACGGCTGCCAGCACCCGCGGATCGTCGGCACCGGCACCGAACGGGCAGCGGAACCACGGTCGCGGGTCGGCGCCGCCCGCGGCCAGGACGGCCCGCGCGCCGTCGGCAATGTCCTCCGCCAGCCCGGCATCGGTGAGCAGTGGCATCCGGGCATGGTAGTGGGAGTGGTGGCCGACGAGATGCCCGGCGTCGACGATCGAGCGGACCGACTCGGGTTCGGCCTCGGCCCATCGGCCCTGGACGAAGAACGTGCCCCGGATCCCGTGCCGGGCCAGCATCGCCACGATCGCGTCGGCGGTCCGGGCGCCCGCCGGGCGATCGGGATGTTCGGCGTCGAACGTGAGCGCCACCCGCAGCGGGCTCACTTGTCCACGCCCGTGATCACGATCCCCCGCGTGAAGAAGCGCTGGAACGCGATGAACAGCAGGATCGGGATGACGAGGGTCATGATGTTGCCCGCCTGGATATAGCCCGGGTTCTGGTAGTGGATGCCCTCGAACCGGGCCAGCGCGACCTGGAGCGGTTGCAGGTCCTGCTCGCCCGACAGGTAGATCAGCGGTCCGAAGAAGTCGTTCCACGAATACACGAAGTGGAAGATGCCCACGGCGATGATCGCCGGCCAGGCCTGCGGAATGATCACCGAGGTGAGTGTCCGGAACGGACCGGCGCCGTCGATTGCGGCGGCTTCGTCGAGCTCCGGCGGGATCGTCATCAGGTACTGGCGCAGCAGGAAGACGTCGTATGCGTTGGCGAAGAACGTCGGCACGAGGAGCGGCAGCCAGGTGCCCACCCAGCCGAGCTTGACGAAGATCGTGTAGGTCGGGATGAGGGTCACGGCGGCCGGCAGGAAGATCGTCGCGATCAGGATCAACAACATGAGGTTGCGTCCCGGGAAGCGGAAGCGCGACAATCCGTAGGCCACCAGCGTGCACGAGACGACGGTCCCGGTCATGCCGATGAGGGCGATCAGGATCGTGTTCCGAAGCAGCAGCGGGAAGTCGATCAGGTCCCAGACCTCGCCGTAGTTGCTCCACTGCGGGGCGAGCTGCCACGGTTGGTCGAGCGTCCGCCACGCCCCCACCCAGTTGATCAACCCGGCGTCCGGATTGGCCGGATCGATGAAGTCACTCTCCTGGCGACCTTTGCGGACCAGCGCCAGCTGGCGGATCGCGCCATCGATCGGGACCAGGTAGACGTCGTACGTCTCGCCCTCGAACTCGTAGGTCGCCGGATCCGCCGGATAGACCGGCGAGTTCAAGGCGCTCGTCTGTTCCGGGCTCTTGAGCGACGTGAGCACCGACTGCACGAGCGGCGCCATGAATGCCGCGACGATGACGGTCGCCAGGAACGTGATCGCGAACGAGCGCGGCAGCAGGCGCGATGGCCGGCGGCGGCCAGCCCGGGGTCGATCGAGCACGGGCGCCAGCGGCCGGTCGTCCGAAGCGTCGAGCCGGCCCACGGCGGTCACGGGGTCACCTCTTGCCTGCGTAGTAGACCCACCGCCGCGAGCTCCAGAAGATGGCGAGGGTGATCAGGAGCGTGACGCCGAACAGCAGCCAGGCGAGCGTCGCCCCATACGACATCTGCTGGAACGTGAAGAAGTTCTTGTACAGGTACAGGTTGTAGAAGAGGGTCGAGCCACCCGGCTCGCCAGTGCCGTTGTAGAGCACCAGCGGGACGAGGAAGTACTGCATGACCCCGACCACGCCGAGCACCAGCGAGTAGAGGATGACCGGCGACATCATCGGGATCGTCACGTGGCGGAGCTGCCCGAGGGCACCGGCCCCGTCGATCTTGGCGGCGTCGTAGTACTCGGTCGGGATCCCCCGAAGTCCGGCGAG
The DNA here is from genome assembly GCA_963809045.1 of uncultured Chloroflexia bacterium. Lineage (GTDB taxonomy): Bacteria > Chloroflexota > Limnocylindria > Limnocylindrales > CSP1-4 > SPCO01. Next base: position 551,179 of record CAWEHW010000001.1, on the reverse strand, counting down.
ATTGATGATCACGCCAGCGCCGATCCCCCAGATCCCGGCGAACGTCAGTGCCGGATAGACCCAGTCGGCGTCGAACAGCCAGGACGGCGGATCGGATACGCCGAAGAACATCAGGAACTGATTGATCCAGCCCTGGTCGCCCAGCATCAGCTGCCAGATCAGCACGCCGGCCACGAACGGCACGACGTACGGCAGGAAGAACAGGACACGGAACAGTCCCTGACCGACCAGGAAGCGGCTGTTCAGGAGCAGCGCGATCGCGAATGGAACGACGATCGAGACGGGCAACCAGATGATCGCGAACCGCAATGTGACGACCAGCGACGCCCAGACCTGCTTGTCCTTGAGCAACCGGGTGTAGTTGTCCAACCCGATGAAGGCGAGGGGCTCCTCCTGGGCCAGCGTGAAATTGACGAAGGTGAGCGCCAGGGTGGCGAGCATCGGCAGGAACGTGAACGCGAGGAAGCCGATGATCCAGGGCAGCGTGAAAAGGAGCCCCCAGCGCGCCTCACGGCGCGCCAGGGGCGACAGGTGCGGTCGGCGGAGGAGTCCGGACCGACCGCGCCGGGCGGTGGCGACCAGTCCCACCGGGTTGATGGTCACGAGGGAAGCCTACTGGTCCCAGGCCGCCTGCAACGCAGCCTGGAGCGCCTCGATCTCGGCGTCCATGTCCAGGTCGGGCGTGCTGCCCCACTTGGTCCGGAACTGACCGAGGATCTCGAGCGACTCGTTGTACTTGGGCATGAACGCCTCGAAGTTCGGGTTATCGGCAAACGCAACGCTGTCCTTGGCGACCTGCCAATCGACCTCCGCCGGGAAGCCATCCGACTGGCCGAGCGACTCGAAGAACGCGTCCTGGTCTGCCGTGCGGGCCGGCAGGCCGCCGTACAGCTGGAGCAGCTCCTGCGACCCTTCGCCGAGGAGATAGGTCAGCGCCTGGAACGCCTCGGTCGGGTGCTGGGTGTCCTTCAGGATGCGGAACGTGTCGGCGTTGAGCGGCGAGGTGGTCGCACCGTTGTGCGACGGGATCGCCGCGAGGTCCCAGTCGTCCCCGGCGTCGGCGACGCCGTAGGTCGTCCAGAGGAAGTTGTTGCTCATCGCCACGCGGCCCGAGAAGAACGTGTAGCCGCCACCGCTGAAGTCCTCGCTCTCGGCGATCGGCTGGGTCGGCGTGAAGTGGCTGTCCCACATGCCTTCGTACCACCACTTCCAGGCGTCCTTCCAGGCGTCCGGAATGGTCACGGTCGTCGCGCCTTCGGGAGACAGCGCGCCCGCGCCGAAGTAGGCGCCCATGCCCCGCAGGTCGTCGCGCTGCGGATCGAAGCCGTACTGGACGATCTGGTCGGGGTCGAAGCCGGCCTGCGTCGCGTCAACGCCGTTGGCGTCGACGGTCAGCATCAAGGCAAGCTCGCGGACGGTGTCGTAGGTCCAGTCGACTTCCGTGCCGTTGGGCATCGTGTACTTCTCGCCGTAGCCATGGGGCGGCAGGTTGAGCCCGGCTTCCTCGAAGAGGCTGGCCTTGTACCAGAGCATGGACGGGTAGATCGCGAACGGGATGCCTTCCTGGATGTCGCCGATCTTGTAGAAGTCGACGGCGCCCTGGTCGAACTGCGTGAGGTCGTAGCCCTGCTCGGCGATGAGCGGGCCCAGGTCCAGCCACTGACCGTGGAACGCTTCCGCTCCACCGACGCCGACCGGGCCGACGATGTCCGGCCCGTTACCCGACGCGATCTGCGTGGCCAGGGTGTCGCGGGCGGCGTCGTACGTGACGACCTCGAACTTGAGGGTGATGTTCGGGAACGCATCGGTGATCGCAGCCGCGACGGCTTCCTCGGTCGGGACCTGGGCCGGATCCTCGCCGGTCCCGAGACAGCAGTACCACCGAAGCTCGACGGGCTCGCCGCTCGCCGCGGTTTCGGCCGGCTGGGACGCCGCCGGCGGCGCGGTTGCCCCGTCGCTGGCCGGCGGGTTCGAGGTCGTGCCGCCACCGCAGGCGGCCGCCACGAGCGCCATGATCGCCAGCAGCGCGGCCGGTCGACGCATCGACTTAGCCATGTCGTACCACACCATGTCGTTGCTCCTCCTCTTCGAGCGCCGTCCAGCGAGGGCGCACGACCACCCGCTCGACGTAGTAGCGCGTCCGATCGCCGCGCACATAGGTCCGGCCGAACTCGACAGGTCGGCCGTCCGTGGTGGACGCGATGCCCTCGATCAGCAGGGCAGGTGTCCCGGGTTTGCGGCCGAGCAAGCGCGCCTCCCTGGCGCGAAGCAGGACCGGTTCGAGGGCCTCGCGCGCCTTCGCGACGCGGACGCCATACCGTTCGGTCAAGAGGTCGTAGAGCGAGCCGTGCTCCAGGTCCGATGCCAGGAGCCCGGGGAAGCGCTCCGCGGGCAGGTGGACCTGCTCGAGGAGCAACGGTTCGCCGTCGGCGAGTCGGAGCCGTTCGAGGTAGAGCGTCGGGGAGCCCAGCTCCAGCTCGAGGGCGGCGGCGACGGTCTCTCCAGCCGCCTCGGGACGAGCCGCGACCACCCGGGTCGCCGGGTCCAGGCCCCGGGTCTGCATCTCCTCGGTGAAGCTGAGGCTGCCCGCGAAGTCCACGTCGAACCGCGGCGCCAGGACGAACGTTCCGCGCCCGCGCGTCCGTTCGAGCCGAGCCTCCCGGACGAGCTCGCCGAGCGCCCGGCGGATGGTGATCAGGCTGCAGCCGTACCGCCTGGCGAGGTCGCGTTCCGTTGGCAGGCGGTCGCCAGCGGCCCATTCGTTGGCGTCCAGGGCGGCCTTGAGGTCGACGTAGACTTGGTGGTGCAGCGGGATGGGACCGAGCTCGAGTCGGAAACGGGCCATCGTGCGGCGAACCCTCGGGACGGTGGGGCTGTTCCGGGTCTTGCGCGAACGTCGATTGCTGATAACGTTATAAGCAATCCTGTCAAGTCCACCCTGTCAAGTCAACCAGGAGAGCTACGCTGGGCGTCAAGATCGCCGTGGTCGGCGGCGGCAGCACCTACACACCGGAGCTCGTCGAGGGGTTCGTCAATCGTGCTGCGCGCCTGCCGATCGACGAGCTGGTCCTGCTCGATATCGACGCCGATCGCCTCTCCGTCGTCGGCGGTCTCGCCCAGCGGATGCTCGATCGCCTCGACTGGGTCGGACGCTTGACGCTCACCGGTGAACGGGAGTCCGCCATCGACGGCGCCGACTTCGTGCTGATCCAGCTCCGCGTAGGTGGTCAGGCCACGAGGCTGGTGGACGAGACTTTGCCGCCGCGGTTTGGCGTGATCGGCCAGGAGACGACCGGCGCGGGCGGCTTCGCGAAGGCGTTGCGAACGGTTCCGCTCGTGTTGGAGCTCGCCGAGCTCACCGCCCGTCGAGCCGCGCCTGGGGCGTGGATCGTGGATTTCACCAACCCGGTGGGAATCGTCACCCAGGCACTGCTGGACCATGGGCATCGTGCCCTCGGCCTGTGCAACGTGGCGATCAACATCCAGCGAACGCTCGCCAACCGATTTGGGGTCGCCGCCGACCAGGTGGAGCTCGAACACGTCGGACTCAACCACCTCAGCTGGGAGCGGGCTGCGCGGGTGGACGGTGTCGATCGGCTGCCGGAGCTGCTGACGGACGATGCGTCCTGGATCGCGGACCACGTCGGGATGCCGGTCGACCTGGTCCGGGCCGTCGGAGCCATCCCCTCCTACTACCTGCGCTACTACTACGAGACCGCAAAGGTGATCGCCGACCAGCGCAACGGCCACACGCGCGCCCAGGACGTCATCGACATCGAAAGCCGCCTCCTCGACCTGTACCGCGACCAGGGTCTGGCCGAGAAGCCCGCCCTGCTGGCCGACCGCGGCGGGGCGTTCTACAGCGAGGCGGCCGCGCAGCTGATCGCGTCGCTGTACGACGGTGCCGGCGACATCCAGGTCGTGGACGTGCGCAACGACGGGGCACTGCCCGACTTGCCCGACTCGGCCGTGGTCGAGATCGCGTCGCGGATCGACCGTGATGGCGCCCATCCCCTCACGGTTGCGCCGCTCGCCCCCGAGATGCGCGCCCTCGTCCAGACCGCCAAGGCCTACGAGGAGCTGACCGTCGCCGCAGCCACCACCGGCGACCGCCGGATCGCGCTCCGGGCATTGATGGCCAACCCGCTCGTCGGCGACTGGGCCATTGCCGAACCGTTGCTCGACGCGCTCCTGGAGGCCAACCGGGCGCACCTGCCGCGGTTCTTTGCGGAGGCTTCCCTGCCCTAGCCCGCGAGCGGCTCGCGCGAGACGACCGTGAGTCGCGCCACGACGGCCTGCGTCAGCGTCCAGCCCTTGGCCGATTCCCGTGGCAGCCGGATGCGGACCTGGTTGCTGGCAAACGCCACGTCGGTCGGGCGTACCCCCGGCAGGTTGGGACCGGCCAGGAGACGCATCGCGGTGGCTCGCGTGAGGCCGGCGCCAAAACGAACCACCAGCCAGCCTTCCTCCCTCGAGATCGACTGGACACCCGCGGATTCGGCCGCGAGCCGCAGTTCGGCGACCTCGACGAGCCGGGCGACGGGCGACGGCATCGCCCCGAACCGGTCCTGCACCTCCTGCCGGAAGGCGGCCAGATCGCCGGGCGTCCGGGCGCGAGCCAGCCGGCGGTACAGCTCGAGCTTCTGGGCGACGTCGGGCACGTATTCGGTCGGCAGGTGCGCCTCGATCGGCAGGTCGACCACGGCCTGGGGGACATCCACGATCGGTGCCCGGCCCTCCATCGATGCCTTGCGCGCCTCGACGGCTTCGGCCAGCAGCCGGGTGTAGAGGTCGAAGCCGACCGCCGCCATGTGACCGGACTGCTCGCCGCCCAGGATGTTGCCCGCGCCGCGGATCTCGAGGTCGGACAGGGCAATCTGGAACCCGGCCCCGAGCTCGGAGGCGTTGAAGATGGCCTGCAGCCGCTTGCGTGCCTCGTCCGACAGGCGCTCCCGCCGTCGGTAGAGGAGGTAGGCGTAGGCCCGCCGGCTGCTCCGGCCGACGCGGCCCCGCAGCTGGTAGAGCTGGGCCAGGCCGAGCGTGTCAGCCCGGTCGATGACGATCGTGTTGGCGTTGGGGATATCCAGTCCGGACTCGATGATCGTCGTGCACACGAGGACGTCCGCAGCCCCGTCGGCGAACGCGATCATGACCTTCTCCAGGGCCCCTTCCGGCATCTGGCCGTGCCCGACGACGAACCGGACACCCGGGAGCATCCGCCGGAGCTGTTCCGCCTGGGCTTCGATCGTCTCCACGCGGTTGTGGACGTAGAAGACCTGCCCACCCCGATCCAGCTCCCGCAGGATCGCGTCGCGGACGAGACCGGCCGATGCCTCGGCCACCCGCGTCTGGATCGGCAGGCGGTCCTCGGGTGGTGTCTCGATCACGGACAGGTCACGGATCCCGGCGAGGGCGAGGTTGAGCGTCCGCGGGATCGGCGTCGCGGACAGCGTCAGGACGTCTACCTCGCGCTTGAGCTGCTTGAGCCGTTCCTTGGCGGCGACACCGAAGCGCTGCTCCTCGTCCACCACCACGAGCCCCAGATCCTTGAACCGGACGTCCTTCGACAGCAGCCGATGGGTTCCGATCACCAGGTCCACGCTGCCATCCGCCAGCCCCGCGGTGGTGGCCGCTTGCACGGCTGGCGGCACGAACCGCGACAGCAGTCGCACCTCCAGCGGGAAGGCGGCGAACCGCTGCGAGAACGTGGCATGGTGTTGCGCCGCGAGCACCGTCGTCGGGACCAGCACGGCGACCTGCTGGCCGTCCTGGATCGCCTTGAACGCGGCGCGGAGCGCCACTTCGGTCTTGCCGTACCCGACGTCGCCGACGACCAGGCGGTCCATCGGACGGATGAGCTCCATGTCGGCCTTGACCTCGGTCGCCGCCCTGAGCTGGTCGACCGTTTCCTCGTACGGGAAGGACGCCTCCATCTCGGCCTGCCATGGCGTGTCCGGGGCGAACGCGTGGCCACGCGCCTCGGCGCGGGTGGCATACAGGGCGAGGAGCTCCTCGGCCAGGTCGTCGACGGCCTTGCGGACGCGCTGCTTCGCGCGCAGCCACTCCGTACCGCCGAGCTTCGAGAGCGATGGGCGCTCACCACCGGAGTAGCGCGTGACCCGGCTGATCTGCTCGACCGGCACGAAGATCCGGTCGCCGCCGGCGAACGACAGCTCCAGGTAGTCGCGTTCCTCGCCGCTGCCACCGCGTCGGAGCATCTGCTCGTACCGGGCCACGCCGTGATCGATGTGGACCACGAAGTCGCCGGCGCTCAGACGTTCGAGGATGTCGCGCGGGACGACCCGACGCAGCGCCCGCGGACGGCGGACGCGGACGGTCCCGAACAGCTCCCGATCCGTGACGAATGCCAGCCCGTCGGGTCCGCCGGTGAACCCACCGTTGAGGCTCCGATCGACGAGAGTCATGGCGCCGGCAGGCGGGGCTTCGACGACGCGATCGACGACGGCTACCGGCTGCCCGGATTCGGCGAGCACGTCGGCCAGGCGCGGCGCTTGATCGGAGGCAACCACGACCCGATACCCATCCCTCCGCCAGCCCTCGACGGCTTCGGCCAGTCGCCCGGCACGGCCGGCCGGGAGGACCGGCTCCCGCCAGCCGAACGGATCGCCCGAGGACAGGCCGCCACGGGCCATCGCCGAGTCCTCGGGCGGGACGGATTCCCAGGTCAGCTCGAGCGTCCTGGATGCGACCAGCCGGCTCTTCCAGTCGCGCGGTGTGAGGTAGGTCGACGGCCACTCCCTCGGTAGCTCGCCGGCTTCGGTCAACTCGGCTCGACGCTCATCGGCCTGGCGCCAGAGGAACTCGGCCGCCTCGGCGACATCGCCCGGCTCGTCGATGACCAACAGGGTTCCCGGATCGACGTGGTCGAGGCCGGTTGCCGGGGCGAGGACGGCGGCCCAGACCTCGGCGGCATCGCCGACCGACAGGGCCCGCGTCGCACCCTCGTGTCGACCCGAGCCTGCCGGCTCAGCGCCAAAGCGAATGAGGTCGTCGGCCAGGCGTTCTGGAAGCCGGCCCGCCTTCCGGCCGAGACGCTCCGCGATCGCGGCCGCCCCGTCGCGGGGCAGGAGGAATTCCGTTGCCGGCAGGAGGCTGGCGGTCTCCACCTGGCCGACGGTCCGCTGATCGGTCGGGTCGAACGCACGGAGCGACTCGATCTCGTCCCCGAAGAACTCGATCCGGATGGGCAGCGGAAGCGACGGGGGGAAGACGTCGACGATCCCGCCGCGGCGCGCAAATTCGCCACGCCCGGCCACCTCGAGCACGGGCACGTACCCCAGATCGAACAGCTCGCGCAGCAGGGCGTCCTGGTGCATCCGGCCACCCCGGCGCAACGTTTTTGGATCATCCGGAACGTCGGCCGGCGAGATCGTGTGCTGCAGGAGCGCCTGGACGCTCGCGACCAGGACGCGCGCCCGTCCGCCACGCCATGCCGCGAGCGTCGCGACCCTGGCGGCCGTCTCATCGGCCACCAGCTCGCTCCGTTCGTAGGCGAGGGCGGTCCGAGGTTCGAGCGTGACCACGGCCTCGGGATCGCCGAGCCATGCGCCGAGCTCCTCGGCAACCCGATCGCCGATTTCCGCATCGCGCGCGACCCAGACCAGGCGCTCGCCCGTGCCGCCCTGGGCAAGGGTCGCCGCCAGATAGCTCTTCGCGCCGTGAGGGATCGAAACGAGGCCCACGTGGCGGCCGACTCGGCGAACGGTTGCCGCGGTGTCATCGACGGCCCGACTCGGGGCCACGAGGCGTTCGCGCAGTCCGGCGAACGTGCCGGTGCGTGCCAGCAGGGGCGGGAGTGCCGCCAGGTCGGGCAAACGATGGCCGCTGCCGCTTCGAGGGCGGGATTGCGTCGACCGGGCCGGCGTGGGCGCCGCTGTCGATGGCGGCCTCGGTGGTTCGGTTGCTCGAACCGCGTCCGCGACCTCCGCATCCACCTCCGCGACGTCGAAATCGACGGCTTCCGCCGTCGACGCAGCGTGACGTGCGGCAAAGTCGGTGGCGATCCGTTCGGCGATCCGGCGATCGCGCCCGCGACGGCCGCGGAGCGGTGGCGTGGACATCGATCAGTCCTCCGACCGGCCCAGGCGGATCCGCCGCCAGCCTGTCCGGGTCCGCCGGATCCCGTCGGCTCCGGGCGGTCCGTCGACCTCGCCCGGCTCGGCCACGAGGGCGGCATCTGCCGGACGCAGCTCGAACATGTTGTAGCGATTGGCCGCCTTGCTGGTTCCCTCCCGCGCCCAGGCCTCGATGGCGTCCGCCGTGGCGTCGAGCAGCTCGTCCATCCGCGCCACCTCGTCCGGCCGGAAGGTCGAGAGGACGTGGTCGGCGCCCGCGTGCTCAGGGTCGCCGATCCCGACCCGCAGGCGGCTGAACTTCTCGTTGCTCAGCTCGTCGATGATCGAGCGCAGGCCGTTGTGACCGCCGTGCCCGCCGCCCTCCCGGAACCGGAGCTTGCCAAAGGGCAGGGCGAAGTCATCCGCGACGACCAGGAGGTCGCCCAGGGGTGCATGCTCACGGGCCAGCACCTTGCGCACGGCAAGCCCTGAATCGTTCATGAAGGTGAGCGGCTTGACCAGCGTCAAGTCGATGCCCTTGTAGCGACCTCCCGCCACGCTCGAGGCATCTCGCTGACGGCCACGACCGGTCCAGCCGGCACGATCGGCCACGCGGTCGATCGCCTGCCAGCCGATGTTGTGCCGTGTCCGCGCGTACTGCGACCCGGGGTTCCCCAGGCCGACCACGAGCTTCACGAGAATCCTCCGGGCAGCCAGACAGGGCCCGATCCCGTCCATTGAGGGTCCGGGAGGGCCTGTCGGGATGGTAGCAGCGACGGTCCGGGAGGGTCGGCCGAGCCCGGGTCGGGCGGGCATCAGGTCGAGGCTCGGATCAGGTCGCGAGGAGACGTGTCTCCAGGGCGCGCATCGCCGCTTCTTCCGCGGGTTCCGCGTGATCCCATCCGCAGACGTGCAGCGTGCCATGGGTGACGAGAAGCCGCAGCTCGTCCGTGGGCGACCAGCGGACGTCGCCGGTCTGGCCTCCCCTGCCCGCGGCGGCCTGAGCGGCTGCTCGCTCGACGGAGACGACGATGTCGCCAAGGTGCTGGCGCCGCCCGGGTGGCAGCGCGAACGGACGGTCGGACAGCAGTGGGAAGGACAGGACGTCGGTCGGACCGACCTGATGCATATGCTCACGGTTGAGCTCGGCCAACTCGGCGTCGTTTGCCAGGATCACGCCGATCGATGCCGGGCGAGGCGCGTCGGTTGCCTCGAGCGCCGCCACGATTGCCCGCGCGAGGCCGGCGTTCGAGATCGCCGCATGGACACCGTCCCGCACCGTGACGTCAACCCGCCAGGGAGGCCGGTAGAGGCTGGTCATCGGCGGCATGCCCTCGGGTCAGGAGACCTGGTTGCGCCGCGATTCGAGCTCCACGACCGTGTTCTGCGGGTAGGCGATGCGGGTGTGGTACATGCCCAGCAGCTGCTCGATGAAGGCCTCCCGGATGCGCTCGAGGTCGCGCATGGTCAGCTCGCACTCGTCGAATTGCCCGTCGGCGGTGCGCTCCTCGATGATCCGGGACACCATCGCCCGGATAGCCGGCTCGTCGCGTGCGGCCAGCGATCGCACGGAGGCTTCCACCCCGTCTGCCAGCATGATCAATGCGGCTTCCCGGGTCTGTGGCTTGGGGCCCGAGTGCCGGAACCGGCGTTCGTCGACCGACGCGCCCGGTCCGGCCGACTCCTTCGCCCGTGCGTGGAAGTAGCTCATGATCGCCGTGCCGTGATGCTGCGGGATGTAGGCGATGAGCGCCTTTGGCAAACGCGCCCGGTAGGCGAGATCGATGCCGTCGACCACGTGCTGCTTGAGGATCCCGGCACTCACCTCCGGGTCGAGTTGATCGTGGATGTTCTCGCCACCGGCCTGGTTCTCGATGAACGCGAGCGGGTTGGCCAGCTTGCCGATGTCGTGGTAGTAGGCCGCCACGCGCGTCACGAGCGGGTCGGCGCCGATGGCCTCCGCCCCTCGCTCCGCGAGGTTGCCGACCATGAGCGAGTGGTGGTACGTGCCGGGCGTCTCTACGAGCAACCGGCGCAACAGGGGCTGTGACGGGTTGGCCAGCTCGAGGAGCTGGAACACCGTCAGGATCCCGAAGACGGACCCGAGCACGGCGAACGAGCCGACGGCAGCGATCCCGGAGCCTGCCGCAGAAGCCGCCGACGCAAACCACAGCTCGAGGATGCCGCGCAGGTCCCGCGCCCCGAGCAGCGAGAAGACCGTGACGACGAGCCCGCTGACGATGAACACGGCTACGGCCGCCTGGAGGAACACCTGCAGGCGGTCGCCGCGCCGGACGCCGACGATCCCGGCCATGCCACCGAGGAAGATGTAGGTGGCGAACTCGAGGGATGCGCCGTTCACGGCACCGCCGACCAGTGCCACGAACACCATGACGATCGTGGCAATCGAGGCATCGAGCAGCACCGCGAGGAGCATCGCGATGGCGGCCGTCGGCAGGAAATACGGGAGCGTCGGCCGGCCGGCCGTGACTTGCAGAGCGAGGGTTGCGCCAACGATCAGCAGCCCGATCAGGATCAGGACGTTGTCGCGATGCCACAACGCCGGGCGGAACCGCCAGATCCAGCTCAGCAGCATCACCGCGACGAGTAACGCCAGCAGCAGCCAACCGACGAAGCTGGCCACGTCGGGGGCCTCCTCGCTCAGCCCGAGCGCGTCGATCTGCTCGATCTGGGCATCGCCGAGGCGGGTGCCCTCACGCACGATCACCTCACCCTGGAGGATCTGGACCCGAACGTCCTGGACCGATTCCGCCGCGCGGTCGCGGGCCAGGGCGGTGTTGCCGGGACTGAACGACGAATTCGGGACCAGAAGCGGGCTGATCAGCTCGGCGGCCAGCATCCGCTCGGCCTCGTCCAGACCACCGGCCATTCGACCGGACAGGCCGGTCCTGGCCTCGGCGACCTGGGTGTCGCGGAGCTCGGTCCGCAACGTGGCGTCGAGGACCCGGGCCGCCTCCGTGCGGACGGCCGCCCAGCGCGCCGCATCGAGGCCGACGAGTGTTTCGGTCGCGGTTGGCGGCAGCCCGGGCACGGCCGTCTCCAGCAGCCTGGCCCGGTCCTCGGTCCCGATGTCGGCCGCGAAGGTCGTGTCGATGCGCTGCACGCGGCGCTCGAACGCCAGCTGCTGCTCCTCGGCGATGGCAATCGCGTTCTCGCTGGTGAAGTCGTACTGCGGCTCCACGGCGGCACGGGCCGCGGCTCGGGCCTCGGTCGTCTGGACGACGCTGACGAAGTCGATGGCGCGAGGGGCGACGACGTCGCGTGGCGCCAGCTCGCCCGCGTTCACCTGGAGCGGTTCGTCGGGCAGGATGTCCGACCCGAGGATGGCGGTCATCGGGACGATGAGGATCAGCGAGGCGATCACGAGTCGCCACGCGTCACCCCGGGTGAATCGAGCCAGTGCGGGCGCGCGGGTGGTCAGCATGTCGGGTCGGACTAGTGCGCTCGCCCGTCGTGGGCTGCGAGGTCCGCGCCGGCCAGGGACTGGACGACGAGCTCGCTGACGCGCTTGCCGTCCGCGCGCCCACGGGTCCGGGGCGCGAGCCAGCCCATGACCTTGCCCATGTCGCGCGGCGAGCTTGCGCCGGTCGTGGCGATCGCCTCCTTGACCAGGCTGGCGATCTCGTCTTCGGTCAGCGCTTGCGGGAGGTATTCGGACAGGATCGCGATTTCCGCCTCTTCCTTCGTCGCAAGGTCCTCACGGCCGCCACCACGGAACGCTTCGACCGATTCGCGGCGCGTCTTGACCTCGCGGCTGAGGACGGCCAGGAGCTCGTCATCGGTCAGCGGATGCTGGTTGCGCTTCTCGACGTTGTAGGCGGCGCTCGTCGCCATCCGCAAGACGTCGCGGCGCAGCGTGTCACCACCGCGCATGGCGGCGGCGATGTCGGTTTGAAGGCGATCTCGAAGGGACACCGGATCTGGCACCTCGGGCGTGAGGGTCACCGCCACTGCGGAGCGTCCTCGCTGTGCCCGCGGGGGGCAGGGCTGGAAGTCGGGCTGAGCCCGCTCAGCCGACCTGCGTTCGGGCGTTCTTCTTGCGCTTTGCTTCCTTGCGCTTGCGCTTCACAGATGGCTTCTCGTAGTGCTCGCGTCGGCGAGCCTCGGCGAGGATGCCGCTCTGCTGGATCTTCTTGTTGAAGCGACGCAGGGCGCTTTCGAACGTCTCGTTTTCACCCACTCGGACTTCTGCCAATCCCGGTTCACCTCCCCAGGCCTTGGGTCATGTCATCGTCGTCAGGCTCGCGGCCACCGGCCTTGACGTGGCCTCGAACGAAAATCCCGTCCGAAGCTGGCGGAGCATAGCCGAGCCCCTCGAGCAGGTCAAACGCCGGCTGACGAGCTCCGAGTACCTGGTCGGGCAGCGTTTCCGGTGTCTCGCGTGCCCGGAGACCGCGTAGGCTGCAGTCATGGCGACGCTCCTCGATCTGCTCGAAGACGCGGTCAAGCGTCACGGCGACCAGACAGCCGTCGGCGTCCGTCACGACGACGGCACGACCACGAGCTGGAGCTACCGCGAGCTTGCCCATCGGTCCCGGATCGCCGCGTGGCGACTCCGCGCACTGGGCCTGGAGCCAGGCGATCGGCTGCTGACGTGGTCACCGTCGACGCCGGAGCTGCCGGCCGCCTACTTCGGAGCGATGCGGGCGCGGCTGATCATCGTGCCCCTGGATCTGCGCATGTCGTCCGACGCGGTCGAGGGGATCGTCAAGGCATCGGCCGCCCGCCACCTCGCCCTGGGTTCGGGGCGGGACGCACCGGATCCACGCGAGGCCGGCCTCGGATCGTTTCCGACCACGTTTGTCGAAGCGCTTGCGGCCGATCCGGATGACACCTTCCCGGCCGACTGGGAGGCGCAGATCGACGCCTGGCCCAACCCGGCCGACCACGAGGTCTTCGAGCTCGTGTTCACGTCGGGCACCACGGGCACGCCCAAGGGCGTGATGCTCGCGCACGACAACGTCCTCGCGTCGCTCGAGACATTCCACCGGATCGTGCCCCCGATGGATCACCGGCTGGTGTCGCTCCTGCCGCTGTCGCACCTGCTCGAGCAAGCGGTTGGGCTGTTCTATGCCCTGTCGGTCGGTGCCGACATCCTGTACGTCCGGAGTCGCAACCCGCGCGTGATCTTCGATGCCTTGCGCGACCACCGGGTGACCTCGATGGTGGTCGTTCCGCAAGTCCTCGACCTCTTCTGGAGCGCGATCGAGCGCGAGGTCGCCAAGCGCGGGCGAGCCCGGAGCTTCGAGCGCCTGCGGGCGATCGCCCGGCGCCTGCCGGTCGGCGTCCGCCGCTGGCTGTTCAGGAGCGTCCACAAGCAGCTCGGCGGGGCGTTCCGCCTGTTCCTGTCATCCGGCGCGTTTCTCCCGCCTGCGCTGCAGCAAGGGTGGGAGGACCTGGGCGTCACGGTGCTGCAGGGATACGGGGCCACCGAAACCGGCACCGGGAGCTGCACGACCCTTGACGACCACGGTCTCGGGACGGTCGGGCGTCCACCGGCCGGGATCCAGATGCGTCTCGCGGAGGACGGCGAGATCCAGTTCCGCGGTCCGACCCTGTTCAAGGGCTACTGGCAGGACCCGACCGCGACTGCCGCGGCGTACACCGCCGACGGCTGGTATCGCACGGGCGACATGGGTCGCTTCGACGCCGCCGGCCGGTTGATCCTGTCGGGTCGGACCAGGGACATGATCGTCATGCCCAATGGGTTCAACGTCTACCCGGAAGACATCGAGAACGCCCTGCGGGTTGCCGGCCTCCGCGACACCGTGGTCGTCGAAACACGACCGGGCCGGATCGAGGCAATCGTCCTGACCGCTGCGGCAAGTCCGGGCGGCGCGGTCGCCGCGCGAGCTAGCGACAACGAGCCCGATGCCGCCGCCTTGCGCACGCGCGTCGACCGCGCGGTCAAGGCCGCGAATGCGCGGCTCGGCCCGAACCAGCGGATCCAGGGCTGGCGACTCTGGCCCGACGAGGACTTCCCCAGGACCCACACGCTCAAGATCAAGCGCGCTCCCGTCCGTGCCTGGGCAATCGCGGGCAGCCAGCCGGCCGGCAACCTCCCCGCTCAGGAGGCGGAATAGCCGGACCGCGGCGGGTCAATCCCGCGACGGACGACCCCCGTCGCGGGCACGCGACCCGTATGTCCCGGCGGTCAACGTCGCGTAGGACCTCGCGAGGATCGTCTCGAGCACGGCAAGGTCCAGGGCGGCGAGGTCCTTGACGTAGAGGCAACCGACCCCCGTCGTGTGTGGCCCCAGGCGCCCCAGAAGATCGGCATGGGCTCCGACTCCGTCCATCAGGTAGATGGTCATGGCCGGCTTCCTTGCCGCGAATGCGGCCGCCGGCGCGTCGCCTTCACGACCACTCGCGTACTTGTAGTGATAGGTCCCGAAGCCGACGGCGGCCCCCGAGATCTGCGGCTTCTCCCCGGTGACTCGGCTCATCATGCCCAGCAGGGTCTCGGCGTCCCGTCGACGTGTTGGGTGGTCGATGCCGTCCAGGAACGCATTCTCCGCGGAATCCATCTCGCCCATCCGATCTCCCTCCTTCAGCTGTCGATCGGGAACGCGACCCCAAGGGTCTCCAGCGCGGCCTGGACGTCCGGAGCACGCGGATCCTCGGCCGCTCCGGGCAGCCAGTCGTACAACACGACCGTGGACCCGACCTGGCGGAGGACGTGCACGGTTCCCTCGGGCGTCTGGACCCGGCCAGGACCGCTCGCGAGATAGCGCTGCTCCTCCGCGGCCGCGTCCGCCGCGCGGCCTGCGTCGCTGAACTCATAGACCACGATGAAGCCACGCGTCGGATCAGCCGGGAGTGTCACCTGGTAGACCGCCCGCGGCGCGCCGGCGAGCAGTGGTGCCTCCGCCGGTCGCACGGGCGCTTGCGTGTCGGCCAGGATCAGGTTGCGTTCGCCCAGCACGCGCACGAGCTCCGCCCTGGTCTGGTTGACGGCCGGTGAGACGGTCCTGCTCGGCCCAACGGACGCCGGCAAGAACGTCGCGGCGGGCGTTCCGGGTGTCGCGCAGGCGGCGAGAACTCCTGCGACGACGATCCCGAGGCCCACGATCCCGAGGCGCGCGATCGACCATCGTCGAAGCGCACTCACCCCGGTGGCCAATCGAATGCGCGCCCGCCCATCAGGTGGAAATGAAGGTGGTCGACCGTCTGACCGCCCCACGTCCCGACGTTCGACACCATCCGGTAGCCGCCGTCCGCGATCCCCTCCGTGCGCGCGATGTCGGCAGCGACGGCGAACAGTCGCCCAAGAAGTGGGCCGTCGGCTTCCACCAGGTCCGCCGCGGATGCGATGTGGCGTCGCGGGATGAGCAGGATGTGGGTCGGTGACCGCGGCGCGATATCGCGGAAGGCGATCACGAGATCGTCTTCGTGGACGCGACTCGATGGGAGCTCGTCCGCGACGATCCGGCAGAAGAGGCAGGCCGAAGCAGTCACCAGAGCACCGGCTTCGAGCTCATCAGGAAGCCGATGGTGCCGACCAGCCCGGCCATCAGGTACGAGACGTACCGCTGCCGCCGCGCCCGTTCTGCCCACGTCTTGTCATCGGCGCTTGCGCGGATGCCAACCAGGCGCCGCAGGCTGGGCCGCTGGATGAAGAACGCGATGGCCAGGTTCGAGAAGTAGATTGCCAGAGCCACCATCAACCAGGGCTGGCGCAGGATGTCGGCCCCCAGCGTGATCACCATCCCGGCGCCAGTCACCGCGAGTCCCAGGCCGACGACGATCGTCCCGTTCGACTGCGCCCAGAGCAGGGCCCGCACGAGGCGACTCCCCGACTCGACCGTCGCCCGCCGTGCCCGCAGGGCAAACGGCAGCAGGATCGACGGGAGGAACAGTCCGATCGCGAGGACGATGTGGGTTCCGAGCAGGATCGGGAAGAAGGACGCCATCGACCGATTGTAGGTCGGTCGAGGGGTCAGGCCTTGCGGATCGCCTCGAGCGCCACCCAGTCGCCCTCGACATGCCGTCCCGTGACGCGGAGACCCGCCGCCTCGAAGGCCGCGACGACGTCGGGTTCGCGATCGACGAAGATCCCGGACGCGAGGAGGATCCCACCCGCTCGGAGCTCGTCGAACAGTCCGGCGGCCAGGACGACGAGGAGTCCGGCGATCAGGTTCGCGAGCACGACATCGAACCCCGGCTCGCCGCTTGGCAGGCTGCCCTGTCGGGCGCTGATCCGACGGGCGAGGCCGTTCCGTCGGGCGTTGGCCATGGTCGCCTCGATCGCGATCGGGTCCGTGTCCAGGCCGATTGCCGCCGATGCGCCGAGCCTCAGCGCGGCGATGGCCAGGACCCCTGACCCGCACCCGACGTCGAGGACGCGGGCATCGGTCAGGGGCCCTCGGTCGGCCAGGCCTTCGACGGCAGCCAGGCAGAGTCTCGTCGTCGGGTGGAGCCCGGTCCCGAACGCCATACCGGGGTCCATGGCAAGGACGACATCGTCGGGCTGGCGTCGGTGGCGGCGCCAGGTTGGCCTGATCACCAGCCGGCGACCCACCCGCAGGACCGGGAAGTGGGCTTTCCAGGCCTCGGCCCAGTCAGCTTCGTCGACCCATCGCGTCCGGAGCTCGCCGATCGGCCGAAGGCCAAATGCCTGGAGATGTCCGAGCGCCTCCGAAACGTCGGCCGCGGCCCGGTTCGCTGCTGCGCGGTCTCGCGCCGGCAGATAGGCCCGAACGATCGCGGGGCGCGTCGGGTCGATGCGAGCGCCAAGGCCCTCGTCCACGAGATCGAACCCAGGTTCCACCGACGTGCCTCCGGAGGCCACCCGCCCGAGGATCTCGCTGACGACCTCGACGGCTTCGACGTCAGCCTCGACCGCGAGCTCCAGCCACGCGCCCGCCCGGTCGGCCGGCTTGGCGTCGCTCAACCCAGGCCGAGCTTCTCGCGGAGGCCGCCGCTGCCCGACCCGACCGTTTCACCGGACTCCTCGGCGTAGGCGGCGAGGAGCTCGCGGGCCTTCTTCGAGAGCTTGGTCGGGACGACGACCTCGACCAGCACGTGCAGGTCTCCTCGCGCCCCCGACCGTCGCAGGTGCGGAACGCCCTTTCCGCGCAGACGGATCTCGGTTTCGGGCTGGGTCCCGGGCTTGATCTCGACCTCTTCGTCGCCGTCGACCGTCGGGACCGTGATCCGCGTCCCGAGTGCTGCCTGCGCGATCGACACGGGAGCGACGTAGAACAGCTCGGTCCCTTCGCGCTTCAGCACGGGATGCGGCTGGACGTGGACGGCGACATACAGGCTGCCGGCCGCGCCGCCACGCGGCCCGACCTCGCCCTCGTTCGACAGCCGGATCTGGTGCCCTTCGTCGATGCCCGCCGGCACCGCCACCTGGATGGTCCGGCGTCGCTCGGTCCGTCCGTCGCCGTTGCACGTGTCGCACGGCAGCTCGACGACCTTGCCTTCGCCCCGGCAGCGGGGACAGGCGCTGACGTTGACCATCTGCCCGAGCATTGTCTGGCGGACCGACCGGACCTCGCCGCGGCCGTTGCATTGGGTGCACGTGATCGCCTCGGTTCCGGGCGCGGCACCGCTGCCGGTGCACGTCTCGCAGCGCTGCAGGACGGAGAAGTCGATCTCCTTTTGGGTTCCCTTGACCGCCTCCTCGAACGTGATCCGCAGGTCGTACCGAAGGTCGGACCCGGGCTGCGGGCGACCACGACGCGCCGAACCACCCCCGGCCGCGCCTCCGAAGAACGCGTCGAAGATGTCGTTGAACCCGCCAAACCCCTCGAACCCGCTGGCCCCTGCGCCTCCCAGTCCGGCCCTGCCGAACATGTCGTAGCGGCCGCGTCGATCCGGATCGGAGAGGACCTGGTAGGCCTCGTTGATCTCGGTGAATTGGTCGTGGGCGCCAGGGTCGCCGTTGACGTCCGGGTGCCATTGCTGGGCGAGCTTGCGATAGGCGCGCTTGATCTCGGCGTCGGTCGCGCCGCGTTCGACGCCAAGAACGTCGTAGAAGTCTCGTTCGGTCGTGGCCATTCGGACGAAAAGGATACGGCCCTAGGCGCCCGTGAGCTGGCGGGCACCTCGCAGCACCGAGCGGATCATGTCCGGCGGGAGCCTGGCGGGAAGGGGCCCAACTCTCGGATTCCCTTCTGGCAGGAAGTCATCGACGGTCTCGCCTAGGCCGAGGACGCGGGACTACGCGCCCTGACCGCCGGCCGAGAGTTGCACGGCATGGCCCAGGACATCGCGCAGCATCTGCTCAGTCAGCCGGCCCGTAAAGGTGTTCTGCTGACTCGGATGGTACGACCCCACGACCGCGTAGCCACCCGCCACGGCCGTCGCGCCATGTCCGAACCGGGGACGAGGCCGGGCGTCCTCGCCGGCGACCGCGGCAATGGTCCGGAACGCCGACTCCCACGCGTAGGCACCGAGCGCGACGACGACGCGGACCCGCTCGAGCAGGGCGAGCTCCCTGGCCAGGAACGGTGCGCAGTTGTCGCGCTCGGATGGCAGTGGCTTGTTGCCCGGTGGCGCACATCGAACGGCCGCAGCGACATACGCGTCGATCAGGGTGAGCCCATCGTCGACCCGTCGGCTGGTCGGCTGATTGGCGAGCCCAACGTCGTGCAACGCGGCGAACAGGAAATCGCCCGACGCATCGCCCGTGAACACCCGGCCGGTCCGGTTGCCTCCGTGGGCCGCTGGGGCAAGGCCGACGATCAGGATGCGGGCGTCGGGATCGCCAAACCCGGGCACGGGACGACCCCAGTAGGTCTCGTCCCGGAAGCGCGCCACCTTCTCGCGGGCGACCAGTTCCCGCCAGGCCACGAGCCGGGGACATCGCCGGCAGGCCACGATCTCGGCGGTGAGCGCGGCAAGAGCCGCTTCACGGACGGCCGCACCTGCTCGACGGTCGGGCAGGGCCTCGCGATCCTTCAATCCACGATCGGCTGCGGGCTACTTGAGCAGCAGCTTGTCGAGCCGGCGGGACGTGATCACCAGGCCGACGACGCCCATCACGACGAGATACGCGACGTGGAACAAGAGGATCGGCGAGATCGCCCCGACGGTCAGCGAGCGGATCAGGTCCACGCCCTGGTAGAGCGGCGTGAGCTGGACGAAGATCCGGAGCGCCTCGGGGTACGCATCGAGCGGATAGAAGGTGCCCGAGAACAGGAACATCGGCAGGATCACCAGCTGGATCAGGTCGAAGTCCTGCCACGTCTTCATGAACGACGTGGCCGCCATGCCAATCGCCCCAAACGCAAAGCCGATGAGTAGGGCCGCGGGTGCCGCCAGCACCACCCACGGCGAGATGACCAGGCCGAAGGCGACCATCACTCCCATGAAGCCGAGGGCGTACATGCCACCGCGGATGAGGGCCCAGCCGAGCTCGCCCAGCGCGATGTCGCCCGGTGAGAGCGGCGTCGCGAGGATCGAGGCGAACGTCTTGTTGTAGTTGAGCTTGAAGAAGAAGTTGAACGTGCTCTCCATCACCGCGCCGTTCATGGCCGAGCTCGCGAGCAATGCCGGGGCGAGGAACAGCTGGTAGCTGATCTCCACGCCACCCGGCCCGGGGACGGCGCCGACGAGGGCGCCCAGGCCGAACCCGATGCCCAGCAGGTAGAACAAGGGCTCGAAGAAGCCCGACAGGATGACGAGCCAGCCATGCTTGTAGACATACAGGTTGCGCTCGATCAGGCGAGCCGAACGACGGCTGCCGAACGCGTAGAGTGGCGTAAGGCGCAGGGCAATCATCAGCGAGTCAGCCGGCGCTCGATGGTTCGGATCATCGCCCACGTCCCGGCGGCGACACAGGCGCCGAGCACCACCACGTGGATCAGGACGAGCACCGGGTCCTCCAGCGCGTTGCCGAGCGACAGGCTGCGGGTCAGCGCGGATCCGTGGTAGAGCGGCGTGATCCACGCAACCGGCTGGATGGCCGCGGGCAGGGACTCCACCGGAAAGAACGTTCCGGAGAAGAGGAACAGCGGCGTGATCCCGAACCGGAAGATCGCGGCGAAGCGCTCCGGCGTCTTCTGCGTCGCGGAGAACGCGGCGATCGGGGCGGCGAACGCCAGGCCGGTCAGGACCGCCGCGGGGATCGCCAGCACCACGAGGGGAGACTCGGCCGCGCCGAACAACACGATCACGACGGTGAACACCGACGAGATCAACAGCAGGCGGGCCGCGATCCACAGGAGGTTGCCCAGCGCGATGTCGCGTGGCGAGATCGGCGTCGCGAACATCGCGTGATAGATCTTCGTCCAGACGAGTCCGCCCATGATCGGGAACGTCGCCTCGAACGAAGCGGTCTGCATGGCCGTGGCCGCCAGCAAGCCCGGCGCGAGGAAGACCAGGTACGGCACCCCGCCGATATCGTCGAGCGCCGAGTCCGACACGTACGAACCGAGGCCAAGACCCATCGCCGTCAGGAACATGACGGGCGACAGGAACGACGAGAAGATGCTCGCGCGGAACGTCCGTCGATACTGGAGCCAGCGATGCTCGAAGACCCGCCCGTAGGTCGCGCGTGGACTGGCCAGGGCCGTCATCGACCGCGCCTAGTCGATCAGGGAGCGGCCGGTCAGCCGCAGGAATACGTCCTCGAGCGATGACCGGCGAACCAGCACGGTCTCCGGCTTGAGGCCGCGCTGATGGACGGCAACCGCGGCTGCCTCGCCGTCATCGGCGTAGAGCAGCACCCGATCCGGAAGATGTTCGACCCGCTGGGCGATCCCGTCGAGCTGGCCGTCGAGCGTCTCGGCGATCCCGGGCGCGAAGCGCAGCTCCGTCACCTCGCGCGTCGAGTATTGCTCGATCAGTTCGCGTGGGCTGCCCTCGGCGACGATCTTCGCTTTGTCCATCACGACCAGGCGGTCGCAGAGCTGCTCGGCCTCGTCCATGTAGTGGGTGGTCAGGACGAGCGTGACCCCGCGCTGCTTCAGGCGATACAGCCGATCCCAGAGCAGGTGACGCGCCTGGGGGTCGAGACCCGTCGTCGGTTCGTCAAGGAGCAGGAGCGTGGGCTCGTTGATCAACGAGCGGGCGATCGTGAGGCGTCGTTTCATCCCGCCCGAGAGCGGCTCGACCTGGTCGTTGGCGCGTTCGGTGAGCTGCGCGAAGTCGAGCAATTCGTCGGCTCGACGGCCCACCTCTGCCCGGCTCAAGCCGAAGTACCGGCCGTAGATCGCGAGGTTCTCTCGGACGGTCAGCTCCGTGTCCAGGGTGTCCTGTTGGGGGACGACGCCGAGGCGTGCCCGGATCTGCGGGCCGTGCACGCCGGGGTCCATGCCCATCACCTCGAGCGTCCCCTCCGTGATCGGCGAGGTACAGCCGATCATCCGCATGGTGGAGGTCTTGCCGGCACCGTTTGGCCCAAGGAAACCGAACGCCTCGCCGGCCGCGACGTCGAAATCGATGGCGTCGACCGCGGTGAAGTCGCCGAACCGTTTGGTCAGGCCGCGGGCATGGATGAGCGGGGACACCGGGCTCTCGGGCATGGGGGCGCATGGTACCCCAGCGGTTCTTCGAACGAAACGTGCTACACGGCAGTAGCAGATCATGGTAGGATGGGTTCGCAGAGGCGTCTCGACCGCCCGCAACCTGGAGCGTTGATCCATGGCCGCCATGCCCGATCCCGTCGCCAACCTGCTCGAAGCAGCGCTCGTCGGCGAGCTGACCGCGATCGATCGGCAGGGCCGGCCGGTCACGTACCCGCTGATCCCGCTCTGGGACGGCGAGAAGATCTACCTGACCTCGTCGGCCCTCTTCAGCCGGAAGCTCGAGCACATCCGGGCCAATCCGCGAGTGTCCCTGTCGATCACGGATCCGGTGGCCGTCGGTGGCAGGACGGACCGGGCGACGATCCAGGGCGACGCCCGGATCATCGAGGAGGATCCGCACGGCGGCTGGGAACGACTGCTCCCGATCTGGGAGCGCAAGGAACCATCGATCGTGCTGTTCCTCAAGGCACGGGTCGCCCTGCCATTGTTCTTCGAGCGGGCACTGATCGAGATCACGCCCCGACGCGTGCTGTACTGGGGGTCCGGGGATCCGGGGACGTCGCCCAGCGCGACGGTCCTCGGCGAGGAGGCAGCGTGATGCGCCCGACACCCGACGTGGACGCCCGAACGGGCCTCGAGAAGCTCAGGACCTATCCCTACCAGGTCGCGACCTGGGTCGAGCCGTCGGGCTATCCGGTCAGCGTCGCAGTCGAGGCCGACATCGATCCGGCGGCCGGCGTTGCGCGCTTCCGCGAACCGGCCGGGCTCGCCATCCCACCGGTGGGTGACATCTCGCTGACCGGATCGCACATCCGGCCTCAGCCGGGGTACGGCTACGACGAGCGGCGGCACGTGACGGTCTGGGGCGCGGCGATCAGCGACAACGGATCGGTCACGTTCCGGGCCCGTTCGGCATGGGGCTGGGACGAGGCCGAAGTCCCGTTCTTCGAGTACTCGGAGCGTTCCGTCGGCAAGGCCCGCCGGTACTTCGATGCGCTCTCGGCAGAGCGCGGGACCCCGGTCAAGCCACGCCTGTCGTTCGGGTTCCTCACCCTGCGGGCAACCCGGCTGCCGTTCCTGACCGCGACGATCGTGCCGGTGGTGCTCGGCATCCTGATTGCCGCCCGCCAGGGCTCCTTCGACCTCGTTGCGGCGCTCCTGACCATCGTCGGGGCCGCGTTCGTGCAACTCGGATTGAACGTGGCCAACGACGTCTTCGACACCATGCAGGGCGCGGACGACGCCAACGTCACGCCCACCCAATTCAGCGGGGGCTCGCGGGTCATCCAGTACGGGCTGGTGACCTTCCGCCAGATGGCCGCCCTGTCGACCGTGTTCTACGTGCTGGCCGGGGTCATCGGTCTCGTCCTGCTCGCCGGCTGGGGCTCGACGCCACTGCTGGTGATCGGGGTCGTGGGGTTCATCGTCAGCCTTGGCTACACGGCGCCGCCGCTCAAGTTCGTCTACCGCGGGCTTGGCGAGATCGCCGTCGCCCTGGGGTTCGGCCCGCTGATGCTGGCGGGCGCCTACGTGGTCCAGACCCGCGGCGTGCTGTCCTGGGAACCCTTCGTCGCGTCGATCCCGATCGCCCTGCTGGTCGCCCTGATCCTGTACGTCAACGAGATCCCGGACCGGCGAGGCGATGCCCAAGCGGGCAAGCGCACACTGCCGGTCCGATTCTCGAGGAGCGCCGTGATCACCGGCTACCGGGTGGCTGCCGCCGCGGCGTTCGCGACGCTCGTGATCGGCGTCGTCGGAGGGTGGCTCCCGATCCCTGCCCTCTTGATGCTCGCCACGATCCCGCTGGCGCTGCGGGTCTCGCGCGGCCTGGAACCCAACTACGACAACCCGTACGGCCTGATGGCCGTCATGGGCGTCAACATCAAGCTCCACCTGCTGGCCGGGGTCGCCCTGCTGCTCGCCTATTCCGTCGTGCTGATCGCCGGTGCCGTCGCGCCGGGAATCGATCTCTTCCTCGGCTGACCCGTGCCGGCTGGACGATCGGTCAGGCTGGTAATCCGGCGTGCATGCCTGCTCGCGATGCTGCCCAGGTGGATGTCATACGATTCGGGTCATCCCTGCGAGCTCTGCGGGTGCGCCGTCGGTTGACGCAGGCGAGTCTCGCTGACCTCGCCGATGTTTCGCGAGGTGTCGTCTGGAGGATCGAGCACGGACGGGTGGACCGGGTTGCGGTCCATACCGTGGAACGGGTCGCAGCAGTCCTGGGCGCCCGAGTCGACGTCCGCCTTCTGTGGCATGGCGAAGGACTGGACCGATTGCTCGACGCCCGGCACGCGAGCCTCGTGGATCACGTGGTGACGCTGCTTGGCAAGCTGGGCTGGGAGGCCGCGACCGAGGTTTCCTTCAACGTGCGCGGCGAACGGGGTTCGATGGACGTCCTCGCTCTTCATCCGACGACTGGCTCGCTGCTGGTCATCGAGGTCAAGTCAGTGGTCCCGGACCTGCAATCCATGCTCGCTGGACTCGATCGGAAAGGCCGCCTTGGTCGGGCCGTGGCGAGCGAACGTGGCTGGCACCCTTCGACCGTGACTCGGCTCCTCGTGTTGCCCGACGACCGAACCGCTCGACGTCGCCTCGCATCGCATGAGGCAACGGTCCAGTCCGTCCTTCCGGCCCGCACTATCGAGGTCCGGCGGTGGCTGCGAGCTCCCGTTGGGACGATGCACGGCGTCGCATTCCTGACAAATGCACTTGAGGCGAGCACTCGTCACCGGGTCTCGACACGAGGTGTCGCTACTCGGCGGGATCCACGACTCGAAGTGGCGCGACCCGTGTCGCGTTCCTGACAAATGCGCGCCTGGAGTGCGTAGGTCACCAGGGCCGTGACGAACGCTCGCCTGAAGTGCATTTGGCGGAAACGGCACCGCGTAGAGGAATGAAGGAATCGAACGACCCGCGGGTTGGGCCCCGCGGGTCGCCGTGTCGGCGATGACCGGAGGCTAGACCTCCTTGAACTCGCCTTCGACGGTCTCCTCGTCCGAGGTTGCGCCGGCCTCGTCGGCGGTCTCGCCGCCTGCGTCCGACCCGTCGCCGGATCCATTGCCCGACTCCCCGGCCGCTGAGGCCGCCTGGTAGGCGGCCGTCGAGACCCGCTGGAGCGTCTCGGCCAGAGAGGTCATGCCGGTCTTGACCGCGTCCGTATCGGAGCCCTTGAGGGCTTCGCGCAGCGACTCGATCTTGTTCTCGGTCTCGAGCTTGTCCTCGGACGAGACCTTCTCGCCGAGATCCTTGAGCGTCCGTTCAGCCTGGAACGTGAGCGACTCGGCCTGGTTGCGGATCTCGACGGATTCGCGTCGTTGCCGGTCCTCTTCGGCATGCTCCTGGGCGTCGCGGACCATCTGGTCGACGGCGCTCTTGTCGAGCATGGACGAAGCGGTGATCCGGACCTGCTGTTCCTTGCCGGTCGCGCGGTCCTTGGCCTTGACGTCGAGGATCCCGTTGGCGTCGATGTCAAATGTGACCTCGATCTGCGGGATGCCCCGCGGGGCCGGCGGGATGCCGTCGAGGATGAACCGGCCGAGCGTCTTGTTGTCCGCCGCGAACTCACGCTCGCCCTGGAGGACATGGATCTCCACCTGGTTCTGGTTGTCCGACGCGGTCGAGAACGTCTGCGACTTCGATGTCGGAATGGTGGTGTTGCGCTCGATGAGCTTGGTCATGACGCCACCAAGCGTCTCGATCCCCAGCGACAGCGGGGTGACGTCGAGGAGCAGGACGTCCTTGACGTCACCGGCCAGGACGCCCGCCTGGATCGCCGCCCCGATTGCCACGACCTCGTCCGGGTTGACGCCCTTGTGGGGCTCCTTCCCGCCGAACATCTTCTTGACCGCCTCGACGACGGCCGGCATCCGGGTCATGCCCCCGACGAGGATCACCTCGTCGATGTCACCCGGCTTCAACCCGGCGTCCTTGAGCGCGGCCTTGACCGGGCCCTCGGTCTTGTTGACCAGGTCGTTGACCAGGTCCTCGAGCTTGGCCCTCGTCAGGGAGATGACGAGGTGCTTCGGACCGGTCGCATCGGCGGTGACGTACGGCAGGTTGATCTCGGTGGTCGCCGTGGACGACAGCTCGATCTTCGCCTTCTCCGCGGCTTCCTTGAGTCGCTGCAGGGCCTGCTGGTCCTTGGCGAGATCGATGCCCTGGTCCTTCTTGAACTCGGCCAGCAGCCAGTCGATGACCCGCTGGTCGAAGTCGTCGCCACCCAGGTGGGTGTCGCCGTTCGTCGCCTTGACCTCGAAGACGCCTTCGCCGAGCTCGAGGATGGAGATGTCGAAGGTGCCGCCGCCGAGGTCGTAGACCGCGATCTTCTCGTCGTGCTTCTTGTCGAGGCCGTAGGCGAGCGCGGACGCGGTCGGTTCGTTGATGATCCGCTTGACCTCGAGACCCGCGATCCGGCCGGCATCCTTGGTCGCCTGGCGCTGCGTGTCGTCGAAGTAGGCCGGGACCGTGATCACCGCCTCGGTGATCTTCTCGCCGAGGTAGGCCTCAGCGTCCGTCTTGAGCTTCTGCAGGATCATCGCGCTGATCTCGGGCGGCGTGTAGACCTTCCCGTCGTCGAGCTTCACGGCTACGCCGTCGCTCTTGGGATCCTTCTCGACCTTGTACGGGACGAGCTCCTTCGAGCGCTTGACCTCGGAATCGTCCCATCGGCGACCCATGAAGCGCTTGATCGAATAGACCGTGTTGGCCGGGTTGGTGACCGCCTGGCGCTTCGCCAGCTGCCCGACGAGACGCTCGCCGGTCTTGGTGAAGGCAACGACGGACGGGATCGTGCGACCGCCTTCCGCGGAGGCGATGACGGTTGGTTCGCCACCCTCCATGACGGCCACGACGGAGTTCGTCGTCCCCAGGTCGATGCCGATGATCTTGCCCATGTCGTGTGCTGCTCCTTAGTTGATGTGCTGGGATGGGGAGGCGGAGTCCGCCGCCGCGGATTCGTCGGTGTTGGCGGCCACGGCCACGAGAGCCGGCCGGATGACCCGATCGCGGAGGCGATAGCCGCGCCGGACCTCCTCCACGATCTCGCCTTCCCCTCGACCGGTGCCGGGAACGTTGGCGATGGCTTCGTGCTCGCGCGGGTCGAATGGCTTGCCGGCTGCGGCGTCGATGGCGGTCACGCCCTCGCTCTCGAGGAGCTGCCGGAGTTTGCGGTCGATCGCGGCGATGCCATCGAACCAGGGGTCGTGGGCGATCGCCTGGGGTCGGGCCTCGATGGCGCGGTCGAAGTCGTCGGCCACGGTCAGCACCTTGCGGATCAGGTCCTCGCCGGCGAGGCCCAGCTCACGCAGTCGCTCCTCGGTCGTCCGGCGACGGAAGTTCTGGAACTCCGCGCGCTCGCGCTGCAACGAGGTCAGGTACTCCTCGCTCTCCTTGCGCGCGACGTCGAGCTCGCCCACGAGCTTCTCGATCTGGGCGACCAGGGCCGTGGGAGAGACGTCAATGGCATCCGCGCGTTCCTGGGCGCGGGTTCGTCGTCGTTCAGGCATACAGGTGATCCACCAATTCGTTCATGAGACCGGACACGAAACGGACCGTGCCGATCGCCTGGGAATAGGACATCCGGGTCGGGCCGAGCACGCCCACGACACCGAGCGCTCGACCCGGCCGTCCGTACGGGGCGAGGACAAGCGAGACGTCCCGCATCTCGAGCGGGCGGTTCTCGTGGCCGATGTAGACGCGGATCCGACCCGTACCGGCGACGTCGCCGATCAACTCGCCGAGATACGCCCGGTTCTCGAGGGCGCTGAAGACCCGGCGGAGCTTGTCGCTCTGGGCAAACTCCGGGGCTTCCATGACATTGAGGAGGCCGTCGCTGAAGACCTCCTCGATCGCTGCGGCGTCGTACTCCGTGACGATCCTGACGATCCGCTCCCCAACTCGCCGGGCGATCGACTCGACCCGGTCGTCGGCGCGCAGCGTTGCCAGGCGAGACGCGGCACGCGCGCTGGTGAGATCCAGGAGGCGCTCGTTGAGCAAGGCCGCGACCGCGTTGAGCGTCGGCTGGTCGATGGCATCGTCCCCGTCCAGCGTGACGAGGGCCTGCTTGATCGAGCCCTCGCGCAGCACGAGGATCAGGCTGGCCATCCGCTCGTTGATCGCAACGAGGTCGATCCGCCGGATGTGTGCATCGCGAGGTTTGGCGGGCGTGGCCAGACCCGCGGCGCGAGTCACCGACGCGAGCGTCGTGGCTGCAAGGCGGAACCAGTGCTCGCTGGCGAACTCGACCTGGCCGAACTGGTGGCGGATCATCAGCTGCTCGACCGCCGGGAGCGGCACCGCATCGACGATCGATTCGACAAAGTATCGATAGCCGGCATCCGTCGGGATGCGGCCGGCAGACGTGTGCGGATGGGTCAG
The DNA here is from genome assembly GCA_963809045.1 of uncultured Chloroflexia bacterium. Classification (GTDB taxonomy): domain Bacteria; phylum Chloroflexota; class Limnocylindria; order Limnocylindrales; family CSP1-4; genus SPCO01. The sequence goes on along the minus strand of CAWEHW010000001.1, from coordinate 523,227 downwards.
CAGCCCGTTCCCCTCGAGCTCGGCGAGGATGTTGCGGACCGTGGCGCTGGACACGCCGAGGCCATAGCGCTCCACGAGCGCCTGGCTGCCAACCGGGGTTGCGGTGGCGACGTATTCCTCGATGACGGCCCGAAGGATCGCCTGTGCGCGAAGGTCCAAGGGGCCGATGGGGCGGCGTCGTCGCGCCAAGGCCATCCTCCCGTGTGGTTAGCACTCTAACGGTGAGAGTGCTAACGGTCTGGACGGCATCGTAGCAGTCGCGACCGGGGAGTGTCAACGCGACGAGCGGTACCATCGAACGGGACGAGGCCAAGGGCTCGCGAGGTCCGGGAGAGGCAGCAGGTCCCGGACATGGAGACGTCGCCGGACGGCGTGATCGTGTCGCCCGGGCTCTGCATGCTCGCGCAGGACCTCGCTCGCGCCGTCCTGGACTAACCGCTGGCGGTCGGACGGCTCACGCCGCGCCGGAGACCGCCGGTGACACGATCCTCGCGAACAGCTCATTCGAGAGGAGCCGGCCGCGAGTCGTCAGTGCGAGGCGTGCGTCGGCCGTCCACTCAGCCAGGCCTTGCGTGCCGGCCCAGGCAATGGCGTCGGCGAATCGCGGATCCTCCGCGGACTCGGATCCGATTCCGCGGTCCGTTCGCAGACCGAGCACGATCGTCTCGGCTGCCGCCCCATCCTCGTCGAGCGTCTCCGAGGCACCCGGAGGGAGGCTGGGTCGCGTCGCGTTCGCCGGCGTGAGCGCCTCGAGATAGCCATCGAGCCGGGCAGCGTTCCAGCGTCGGCTCGCGCCATCGAACGCATGCGCGCCCGGTCCGACCGCTTCGTATGGCCGGCGCTCCCAGTAGATGAGGTTGTGCCGGCTTTCGTGACCCGGGCGCGCCCAGTTGCTGATCTCGTAGCCACGCCAGCCGGACGTGGCAAGGCACTCGACGGCCAGCAAGTACTGATCTGCGGCGAGATCGTCATCCTGCCGGGGTCGGGCACGCTCGCGCCACCGCCGCGCCCCGGCGGTCGTCGGGAGGTGGTCACCGGTTGCGCCGGTCAACCCTTCGGCGTCGGGATCGTCGAGGGTCAGGGCGTAGAGCGAGAGGTGATCCGGCTGGAGCGCCAGCGCAGCCTCCAGTGACGCGGCCCATCGTTCGGTGGAGCCGTCGGGGATGTCGTAGAGCAGGTCGAGACTGATCGACCCGAATCCCGCGGCGCGGGCGGCTGCGACGGCCTCGACCACGTCGGACGCTCGGTGCCGGCGTCCCAATCGCCGGAGCTCCGGATCGGCCATCGACTGGGCGCCGAGTGACACACGGTTCACGCCTGCCGCGCGCAATCGGCGCACATCGCCGCGCTCGTCCGGCCCCGGGTTGGCTTCGATCGTGATCTCCGCACCGGGCGCGACCCCGAACCGTGCTTGCACTTGATCGAGCAGCGCGGCGATTTCGCCCGCGGGAAGCAGCGATGGCGTCCCCCCACCCAGGTAGACCGTTTCGAGTGGCGGGCGGCGCTGGCCGAACCGCTCGTCGAGGGCGTCGGCGCGCAAGTCGAGCTCGACTGTCAGCGCATCGAGGAAGGCTTCGACTCGCGAGCGCGGTCCACGGGCTGCCGCTCCCGCGTAAACCACGAAATCGCAGTACGGACACAACGACACGCAGAACGGAATGTGGACATAGAGCGCGACCGGTGGTGCGACGTTCAGCGGTCCCGTGAGGGCGACTCCCGCGACCCGATGACCCGCCAGCCGTCCGGCGGCCGGCGTCGCTTCTCGATCTCTTCCACCTCGCGACCGCGAGGCATCGTCTGCCCGATATGCCCCGTGCACAGGAAGACGGCAAAGCGGGTGACCGCGTGGCCCAGGAATGCCGCCGCGATGCCCCCGGTAAGCGCGGTCAGGAAGCCGCCGATGAAGCCGATCCCCAGGGTCAGCCCGAGCAGGTACCGGTCGCGGCCGGGGGCGCCGAGGCGAGTCGTCAGCGCATAGACGACGGTCTGGAGCAGGTTGGCGAGCATCGGATCGACGCCGGCGGTCAGGAGGAGCCCGAACAAGGCTCCCCGGAAGGTCACCTCGTCGATGAACGCCGTCGCAGTGGAGTTGAGCAGGCCGCCCGGATAGGCGCTCTCTGCCGGGAGACGGATCCGGTGGTATCGATAGCTGGCAAAGCCCACGGCGATCAGCACGCCGAGACCGCCGAACGCGATCCCCCCGAGGACCGCTCCGAGGCGATCGCCCGTTCCGAGGAACAGGTCCGTTCGCGCGGCCGGATAGATCGACAGGATCAGGATCGCCATCCCGAAACCCAGGCCGTACCAGGCGAGGCGGCGGCGGACGCGCGGTCGTTCCCCGGCTCCGGTGACCTCGTAGTACTCGGCGGTCCCGAACCGTTCCGCGTCGATCCGCAGCATCGCCAGCAGCAGCGTCAACCCGACAGCAATGAGCGATCGTGAGGTGAGGATCAGGTCGTCCATCGCGAGCCGGACCTAACCGCGCCGAGGCGTGCTCGGGCCAAGGCGGAGCCGAGCACGTGAGCGAGCGCACTTCATGTGCGTGAGCGAGCGAGCGGAGGCGACAACGCGGGCATGGGCCGCCACGGCGCGGTTAGCCCTCGTCCATGCGGAGCATCGCCAGGAAGGCCTCCTGCGGGATTTCGACGGACCCGACCCGTTTCATCCGCTGCTTGCCCTCTTTCTGCTTCTCGAGGAGCTTGCGCTTGCGGGTGATGTCGCCACCGTAGCACTTGGCCAGCACGTTCTTGCGCATGGCCCGCACGGTTTCGCGTGCGATGACGTTCGAACCAATCGCCGCCTGGATCGGGATCTCGAACATCTGGCGCGGGATCAGCTCCTTGAGGCGTTCGGCCAGGGCCCGCCCGGTCCCCTGCGCCCGATCGCGATGGACGATCAGCGACAGCGAGTCGACCGGTTCGCCGTTCACCAGGATGTCGACCTTGGCGAGGTTGGCCGGGCGGTAGCCAAGCTCCTCGTAGTCCATCGACGCGTAGCCCTGGCTGCGGCTCTTGAGCTTGTCGAAGTAGTCGACGATCAGCTCGGCCAGCGGCATCTCGAAATGGAGCACGACGCGGGTCGGGTCGAGGTACTCCATCGTCATGAAGATGCCGCGCCGGTTGGTCGACAGCTCCATGAGCGGCCCGATGTACTGGCTCGGCGTGACGACGCTGAGCTTGACCCACGGCTCCTCGATGGTTTCGATGTCGATCGGGCTGGGGAGGAGGGCCGGGTTGTCGACCGCGACCATCCCTCGCCCCAGGGTCTGGTTCACGTGGTACTCGACGGACGGCGCCGAGGCGATGAGGTCGAGGCTGAACTCGCGCTCGAGCCGCTCCTGGACGATCTCCATGTGGAGCAGCCCCAGGAACCCGCAACGGAACCCGAACCCGAGCGCCACGGAGCTCTCCGGCTCGTAGGTGAACGACGCGTCGTTGAGGTGGAGCTTCTCGAGCGCGTCCCGCAGCAACGGGTAATCCTCGCCCGACAGCGGGTAGATACCCGCGAACACGAGGCTCTTGGCTTCCTGGTAGCCGGGGAGGGGCTCCGCAGCTGGCCGTGCCACCGTCGTGAGCGTGTCGCCAACCTGGGCATCCCGGACGCTCTTGAGCCCCGTCGCCACGTAGCCGACCTCGCCGGCCACGAGCTGGCGCACGGGGACGAGCTGCGGCCGGAAGACGCCGAGCTCCAGCGGATCCGCCTCCGCGCCACTGGCCATCAACCGGACCTGGTCGCCGAGTCTCAGCGTCCCCTGGGCCAGGCGCACGTACACGACGACACCCTTGTAGGCGTCGTAGTGGCTGTCGAAGATGAGGCCCTGGAGCGGCTTGGCCGGGTCGCCTTTTGGCGCCGGGATGCGGGCGACGATGGCCTCGAGGATCTCGGCGACCCCGGTCCCTTCCTTCGCCGACGCGAGGATCACCTCCTCGCGCGGGATCGCCAGCACGTTCTCGAGCTCGCCCATGATCGTCTCGGGATCGGCCGACGGCAGGTCGATCTTGTTGAGCACCGGAATCAGCGTCAGCCCTTCGCGAAGGGCGAGGTGGACGTTGGCCAGCGTCTGCGCCTCGATGCCCTGGCTGGCGTCGACGACGAGGATGGCGCCCTCACAGGCCTGCAGGCTGTGGCTGACCTCGTAGGCGAAGTCGACGTGCCCAGGGGTGTCGATCAGGTTGAGGCCGTAGGTGAGCCCGTCCCGGCCCTTGTACTCGAGACGCACGGCCCGCGCCTTGATCGTGATCCCCTTCTCACGCTCCAGATCCATCGAATCGAGGACCTGGCTGGTCATCTGCCGGGCATCGATCGTGTGGGTCATCTCCAGCAGCCGATCGGCAAGCGTGGATTTCCCGTGATCGATATGGGCAATGATGCTGAAGTTGCGCAGGCGGTCCTGGGGGATGGTCACGAGGGCGGAGTCTACCCTGCTGTCGACCTCGCTCCGCGTGCCTATGCCGACACGGCCGCCAGGACCGTCACGCCGAGGGCGATCAGGGCCACGCCGGCGACCTGGGTCCGTCCCAGCCGCTCCCCGAACAGGACGAACGCGGCCACCGCGGCGAGCGCCGCGAACTGGCTCCCCATCACCGCCGTAACCGCGATGCTCTCGCGAGAGCCCCAGGCCGAGAGGATCGAGCCGCCGACCTCGGCGATGCCCGCGATGACCACGAGGGGCAGGGCGGCACGGGTTAGGCGCAACCGTCGCTGCAGGAGCAAGGGCAGGACGACGCCGACCAACCCAACGAGACGCGCGGCAAGGGCAACCCACGCGATCGGGACGAGAACGGCGGCTCGGCCGGCCGCCACGAGTCCGACACCGAAAACGACCGCGCCAATGACTGACAGGATCACGGCCCGCCGGGTATCGAGGCGGGCCTGTTCGTGCGCAACCTGGTCGGCGGCGGGGTCCTCCAGGGCATCGGCTGTGACGCCAAAGTCGCCAGCGGGCACCGCCCGACGCCCACGTTCGAGCGAAGACAGGACCACGCCGGCCGCGATGATGACGAGCATCACACCCGCAACGACACCGATTGGGTCTCCGAGCGCGATCGAGATGAGCGCTGCCACCGCGCCCTCGGTCGAGACGATCGGCGCGACGATCGAGACCTTGCCGATCCGAAGTGCCGCGTACGTGAGCTGGAGCCCGATCACGTAGCAGCACCCACTCAGGACCAGCAGGCCGAACGTCGATCCGGCGATGGTCGCCGGTGGCGGGCTTGCGATCGCCAGCGGCAACCCGACGACGACCCCCACGATCATGATCCAGCCAAGAACGACTCTCGAGCCGAGCATCCGGCTGGAACGCGACGAGCAGAGCGTCGCCGTCGCCCACAGGACGGCCGCACCCAGTCCGCCGAAGACCGCAATCATGGCGTCAGTGTGGCCCGCCAAACGGGTGTGTCGCCGCTCCGGGATGCGACCGGGTCCTGTGCTACCATCCGTCTTCGCGCCCGGCGCCGGTTCGTGCCGTGGACGCATCCAGACCACCATCTAGCTGAGGTTTGCCCACGTGGCCAAGACGCCCCGCACCTGGACCGGAGCGCGCACGCCGTCGGGTCTCAAGCGCGTTCGTCAGGCGCAGAGCCGTCACGAGGTCCTCCAGCCTCGGCGCAGCGCAGCCAAGACGTACGTCGCGAAGGCCCTCGCGTCCGTGCAGCAGCCGACCGACGGAATCGATCCCGTTGCCGCCCTCGCGGAGGCCCTGAGCGCGCTCGATCGGGCGGCCAAGGCCGGTGCCATCCATCCCAACGCCGCCGCACGACGCAAGTCCCGGCTGACCATCAAGGTCAACGCAGCCGTTGGCGGATCGGGCCTGCAGGCGGGTGGCCGGGTCGTGAAGACGACCGGCAAGGCCGCCGCTGCGAAGGCCGCCAAGGCCCGGATCGCGGCCGGCAAGGCCGGCAAGGCCAAGGGTGCCCAGACCGCTGCCGGAAAGGCACGCGCCGCGTTGAGCAAGACCGCCCGGGCCGAGGCAGCCGCCGCGAAGGCCGCCGCCGCATCCGCTGCCGAGTCCGAGGGCACGCCGGCAAAGTCCGCCGCCCGACCGGCCGCCGCCCGACCGGCCACCGCGCGCAAGGCCTCAACGCCGGCCAAGCCGGCGAAGACCACCGCGAAGGCAACCGCCAAGGCCGCCACGAAGACCACAGCCAAGCCAAAGAAGGCCGCAACGAAGAGCTGATCGAGTCCGGGCCGGCCAGTCGGCTAGGCCCGGTCGCAAGACTCCGATCGCCCCGGCTCGTGCCGGGGCGTTTCGATTCCCCGGGATGACCTACCGGGTTGCGACCGCCGAACGCGCAGCTGGCGTTTTTGGGCGGAACACGCCGTACAGACCCGCGCCGCCGACGCCACCCACCGCGGTCAGGACGATCACGAGCCCTGCGCTCCCCAGCTGTTCGCCCCAGTAGAACCCGGCAAAGGAGGACGCGTCGGTGACGCCGGCCGCCGTTAGCGCCGGGCCGTGGCCGGCATCGAGGTACCGCTGGTAGACGCAATCGGCGCCGACCGAACAGCTGATCGTGCCGCCCAGCCCCGGATCGCGGTAGCCGTTGTCGGCGTAGAAGAAGAGGGCCTTGATGACCACCAGCAGGGCCACGGTCGCCAGCCCCGTGACGAGTCCGGCGAACAACCCGTTCGTCACGATCCGGTGCCACGGCCCGGCCCGCCGGTTCGATCGCTGGTTGGCGTAGTACCCGATCAGCAGCCCCGATGGGAGAGCCAGGAGCCAGATGACGCCCTCGATCGGGATGATCAGCGTGAAGCTGGCGACGATCGTGACCGCCATGCCTATCCCGACGTAGGCGGCAGTGATGGCGCCGCGATCGACGACCCGGTTCATGGCCGACGCCATCGCGGGCGGTCGACCAGCCGGATCACGAGCCTGCCGCGACGCCGGCCTGCTCAGGGGCAAACCGTTGCTTCTGGGGCACCCCGGCCAGCGCACTCCGGCCCGGATAGCGGGCGCTGTCGCCGAGCTCACCTTCGATGCGCAGCAACCGGTTGTACTTGGCGACTCGCTCCGACCTGGACGGTGCACCGGTCTTGATCTGGCCGGTGCCCATCGCCACGACCAGGTCGGCGATCGTGGTGTCCTCGGTCTCGCCCGAGCGATGCGAGACGACGGCCGACCAACCGGCACCTCGTGCCAGCTCGATCGCTTCGATTGTTTCGGTCAGCGTGCCGATCTGGTTGAGCTTGATCAGGACGGCGTTCGCCGCGTCCAGCTCGATCGCGCGGGCGATCCGCGACGTGTTGGTGACCAGGAGATCGTCACCGACGAGCTGCACGGTGCCTCCGAGCCGCTCGCGAAGGTGTTGCCAGCCCGTCCAGTCGTCCTCGGCAAGGCCATCCTCGATCGACACGATCGGATATCGCGCCGCCCAATCGGCCCACAGATCCACCAGCTCGCCGCTGTCGAGCGTCCGGCCCTCCCTGGCCAGGACGTAGCGGGTCGATCCTGCGCCTGCCCCGCTGCCCTCCTCGACCAGCTCGGTCGTGGCCGGGTCCAGGGCGATGGCGACGTCCACGCCCGGGCGGTACTTCGCCTTCTCGATCGCTCGGAGGATGACTTCGACTGCCGCCTCGTTCGAGGGCAGCGACGGCGCGAACCCACCCTCGTCGCCCTGCCCGGTCGCGTGCCCTTCGTCGTGGAGGATCGTCCGCAGCGCCCCGAAAATCTCGGATCCGGCCCGCAAGGCGTCGCTGAACGTTTCGGCGCCGACCGGCATGACCATGAACTCCTGGAAATCGGTGGAGTCCTGGGCGTGCTTTCCGCCGTTGAGGATGTTGAACATCGGGACCGGCAGGGTCCTGGCGCCCACCCCGCCGAGATAGCGATAGAGCGGCAGGTCATACGACGCAGAGGCGGCGTGGGCACATGCAAGCGACACCCCAAGGATGGCGTTGGCGCCGAGCACGCTCTTGTTGGGCGTCCCATCGAGCTCGATCAGCAACGCATCGATCCCGGCCTGGTCGGTCGCATCGAGCCCGTAGAGGGCGGGCGCGATCGTCTCGGTCACATTGGCGACGGCATTGAGCACACCCTTGCCGCCATACCGCGCCTTGTCGCCGTCCCGCAGCTCGACGGCCTCATGGGCCCCGGTCGAGGCACCCGACGGCACCGCCGCGCGGCCTACCGAGCCGTCCGTGAGCACGATGTCGACCTCGATGGTCGGATTGCCGCGCGAATCGATGATTTCGCGAGCGTCGACGATCTCGATCCCAGTGGTCACGCCTTCGCCCCGACCGTGGGTCGGTCCGGGAGAACGGCGAGACCGGGAAGCACGCGACCCTCGAGGAACTCGAGCGAAGCGCCGCCCCCGGTCGAGATGTGGGTCATCCGCTCGGCAAGACCCTGCTGGGTCACCGCCGCGACCGAATCGCCCCCGCCAACGACGACCGTTGCGCCGCCGTCCGCGCGATCGGCCAGCATGCGGGCGACCGCATTCGTGCCGTGCGCGAAGGATGGGATCTCGAAGACGCCCAGCGGTCCATTCCAGAAGACCGTGTTCATGGTGGAGAGCGCGTCCACCATCAGATCCTGGCTCGCCTTCCCGAGGTCGACGATGTGCCACGAGGCAGGGATCTTCTCCGCGGGGAGGGTCTTGTACTCCGTGCCGCGGGTGACCTCCTTCGCGACGATCACGTCGATCGGGAGGACGACCTGGACGCCGTTTGCCTCCGCCGTGGCGAGGATCCGGCGCGCGTCATCCACACGGTCGGGCTCGGCCAGGCTCTTGCCGATCGCCTTGCCCTGGGCAAGCAGGAACGTGTTGGCCATCCCACCGCCAAGGACCAGCATGTCGACCTTGGTGAGCAGGTGGTCGATGACCTTGAGCTTGTCCGAGACCTTGGCCCCGCCAAGGATCGCCGCGAACGGTCGTTCGGGTGACTCGAGCAGCTTCGACAGCATCTCGAGCTCGCGCTCCATCAGCAGCCCCGCATACGCCGGGAGCAGCTCGGCGATCCCGACGGTCGAGGCATGCGCGCGGTGCGCGGTTCCGAACGCGTCGTTGACGTAGACGTCGGCATACGACGCCAGCGTGGCGGCGAACGCCGGGTCGTTCTTCTCTTCCTCGGCATGGAACCTGAGGTTCTCGAGGAGGAGGACTTCGCCCGCTCGGAGGCGCTTGATGGCGTCCTCGGTGCCCACGCCAAGCGCGTCCCCGGTGACCGGCACGTTGCGGCGGAGGAGCTGGGTCAGCCGCTCGCCAACCGGGCGGAGGCGGAGGCCGTCCTGGACTTTGCCGTCGGGGCGCCCAAGGTGGCTCGCGAGGATGATCCGTGCCCCGCGCTGGAGCAGCAGGTTGATCGACGGGATCGAGGCCCGGATTCGCGAATCGTCGGTGACCTTGCCGTCCGCGAGCGGGACGTTGAAATCGACCCGCACGAAGACGCGTTTTCCGGCGACGTCCGCGTCGCGGATGGATTGCTTGTCCACGGCCGGTCAGACCGCGACGGGTAGTCGCGCGGCGACGTAGGCGATCAGGTCCGCCACCCGGCAGCTGTAGCCCCACTCGTTGTCGTACCAGGCGATGACCTTGACCATCGTGCCGCCCAGGACCATCGTCGAGTCGGCGTCGATGATCGAGCTGCGCGCATCGCCCTTGAAGTCCATGGACACGAGCGGTTCGTCCGACACGCCCAGGATCCCATCGAGCGGTCCAGCGGCAGCCGTGCGGAAGGCGTCGTTCAGCTCCTCGACGGACGTCGGCCGGCTCACGGTGGCGGTGAAGTCGACGACGCTGACGGTGGGTGTCGGGACCCGCAGGCTGAAGCCGTCGAACTTGCCCTTGAGGTCCGGGATCACCAGGGCGAGCGCCTTGGCGGCGCCGGTCGTCGTGGGGATGATGTTCTGACCGGCAGAGCGGGCGCGCCGCGGGTCGCTGTGGGCGACGTCGAGGATCCGCTGGTCGTTGGTGTAGCTGTGGATGGTGTTCATCAGGCCGCGCTCGATCGTCAGGAGGTCGTGCACGACCTTGGCGGCCGGGGCGAGACAGTTGGTCGTGCAGCTCGCGTTGCTGATGATGTTGTGAGCGGCCGGGTCGTAGCGATCCTCGTTGACCCCGAGGACGATCGTGATGTCCTCGTTCTTGGCGGGCGCGCTGATGATCACCTTCTTCGCGCCGGCATCGAGATGCGCCCTGGCCTTCGTGGCGTCCGTGAAGATGCCCGTGCTCTCGAGGACGATGTCGACGCCTAGATCGCCCCACGGGAGGGCCGCCGGATCACGCTCGGCGAGGATCTTGATCTCGCGACCGTCGATGATGATCGAGCGATCGCCCGCCCGGACATCACCCGGAAACGCACCGTACGTCGAGTCGTGCTTGAACAGGTGCGCGTTCATCTCCGCGTCGACGAGGTCGTTGACGGCGACCACCTCCACGTCGGGCGCGCGTTCGAGCAGCGCCTTGAGTGACTGGCGGCCGATCCGGCCGAAGCCGTTGATGCCGACGCGGGTGGCCATGGTCGAGACCTCCTGGGGCTGGCGACACGTCGAGCGACAGGCCGGACGTCGTAAGGATGCGGAACTCGTGATCGGGACAAGGACCCCGCCTCGACCTGGCGGCCGGCACGACCCTCGGGCAATGCGCGGGGTTCCCTTCATTCTAACAAAGGCCACTCCCGGACCCGGTGAGGCAGCCGTGTTGCGAACCCGCGGCGCAAATGGAAGGACCCCCGCCACTCGGCGAGGGTCCCTGCCTGTCGCGAAGACGGGATCAGCCGCCGATGCGGAAGACCTTGCCACCACAGATCGGACAGGTCCCGGAGATCGCGGGCTTGCCGTTCTTCATGGTGATGTTCTGGGGATTCTTGATCTCGACCTTCTGCTTGTCCTTGACGCAATAGGCCTGGGCCATGGAGCTCCTCCTCGATCGATGTGGCACGTCACGGGATCCCTTGCCCCGCATCCGCGCAGCGTTGCCTGATTAGACCGTGTGTCTCCAGAGTGACGGCCGCCAGCGGTCCGTCTGTGCCTCTCGCTTGCGCGCATCCATGTCGGCGAGGACGAGAAGGCTTTCCAGCCCGGTCTCAACACAAGCCGCCTCGGCCGCGTCCTTGATCTCGCCGGTGACGAAGTCGCCCGTCGTCCGGTTGGCGTACACCGCACAGACGACGCCCGCTCGACAATTGGCAAGGGACGCGAGGACGAGGAGAGCCGAAGCCTCCATCTCGAAGTTCAGGACGCGCTGGCGCGCCATGTCCTCCGCGAGGTCAGGGTAGCGGATGGGCAGCTGCGGGATGGGGCGCCCCTGCGCCCCAAAGAATCCCGGAGCGGTCGCCGTGACCCCGACGTGATACCGATGACCGAGCCGCTCCGCGGCCTCGACGAGCGCCGCAACCGCCTCGTAACTGGCGACCGCGGGGAACCCGTCGTGGACGAAGAAGCTCGTCGTCGATTCGAGACGGACGGCCCCGGTCGTGATGACCAGGTCGCCCAGGCTCATCTCCGATTGCAGCGCCCCACAGGAACCGACGCGGATGAAGGTCGGTCGTTCGGTGATCGCAAGGACCTCCGCAACGACGATCTCCACGTTGTCGGTGCCGATGCCGGTGGAGACGACCGACACGCGCTGACCCCGATAGGTCCCGGTGACCGTCGCGAACTCCCGGTGTTGCCGCTCGAGTTCGATCGAATCGAAACGCGTGGCGATCCGGGCGGTTCGGTCGGGGTCACCGGGGAGGAGGATGTACTCGGCCAGTTCGCCTGGACCGAGACCGATGTGGTACTGCCGTTCTCCGGACGGGATCGCGATCCTGCGATCCAACGGGGTTTCGACGCGGTGGTCCGCGTTCGGCAAGCCCAATTCCTCGCTCAGGTGGCTGCTTCGCAAGCGCGAAACTCGGCCGAGGATAGTCCCGCCTTCTCACGAGCGTCAAGCAGCGCGGATCGTGCTCTCGCCACGCTCAGCCGAGCGTGGGCCCGACGGCGGGCCTGCGGGCGGGTCGGCCGAGGCCTCGAACGCGGCCACACGAGCCGCCACACGAGCCACGATCCGGCGCCGATCGTGGGCGCGGCGGGCCATGGTAACCAGCAACGAGGCCAGCGTCAGGGCCACGAGCCCGCCGATCCCTGCGACCCCGGCGCCGAAGCCTCCGGAGCCGTCGAAGAGCCCCGCATCGCGGACCGCCGCCTGGCCGCCCGGGAGAGCTGAGGGCGCACCCATTGCTTCCGCGGCACGCGGCGATGACGCCGGTGGCGCCGCGACGGGCTCACCCGCCTGGATGATCCCGCCGGCCTCGTCGACGACCACGGCCAGCCCATCCGGCACCACCTCGACCGTGCCGATGGCGTTGATGGCATCGTCGGGCTCGAGCAGGGGCAGCAGGTCCAGGGCGTCTCCGCGCACGACGATGAGGCCGATGGTGGTCCCGTCATCGAGCAGGAGGCCATCGGATCGAAGGTCGACGACGAGTCCCCCGACGCGGACTTGCCGTCCGCTGAACGCGGCCAGATCGATCAGGTCGGCATCGACCGCGCCGGGGCTACCCGTCCCGGCGGCAGGGCGGGACGACGCCGGTGCGCCATTTGAACCCGCCGACGGCAGTCTGGTCGGGCTGTCATTGCCGGCGCCGGATGCCGGCCCGCCATGGACTCGCACGTCCGCCGGTGTTCGCGGAGTGACGGCAAACCGTTGGTCGGTCGCCGTCGGATAGGGCCGCCGAACGATCCCGACGATCGTGGCCATGCGTCCCTCGGCCAGCGCCGTGACCGCGATCCCGGCACCCGGCTGACCGACGACCACGACCCTTGCCCCGGAGACCAGCAGCTCGGCCCGCCATCGCTCGCCCAGCTTCTTGACATCGTCGATCCGTCCCGTGATCGACACGAGGCGCCATTCATGCGCGCGGGCGGGTGCCGCACGCAGGACGAGCGGTCCCGGCAGGCGCCCGGTGCCGATCACGGTCAACTCTTCGGCGCGAAGCCTGGGTGCCCCGTAGGCCAGGCCGACGCTGCCGCTTGCCCTGATCCTCGCTCCCACGGCCGGGGCATCGCTGCCACTCGGGAGGAGGACCTCGATGGCGGCCGAACCATCCTGGACGACGATCCGGCGCCCGGTCGCGTCGAGCAGGGTCGCCGGCGTGGTGACAAGCCCTTCGATGGCGAGGGCCACGTCGTGTCGGCCGAGTGCCGTGCTGATCGGGACGATGCTCTGAATTCCGGCCGCGCCGGCCGCGTTCGCCGGAACCGTGGGGGTTGACCCTGGTGTCGCCGGTCCTCCTGCGCCGGAAACGGCCACGGGCGCGATCGCCACGACGTCCGCCGCGTCACGCGGGCACAGGCGATAGCCATCCGGCGCGTCCTTCTTGGTCGCCCGTTGACCGACGATGCCGGTGACCCGATACGTCGCGCCCACCGAGAACGCCTCGCGGACGAGCAGGCTCGAGCCGTCGGCCACGATCTTGATCGAGGCCGATCCAGGACGCTCGAGCACGATGGTCAGGTCGCCACCCGACGACTTCTTCGGCTTGGACGTAACCGTGCCGCTGACCGACACGAGGCGGCCCTCGAGCGATTCATCGAGAGCACCCGACGCGGCCGGGAGCGGTGCCGGAACAGCGCCGCTTCCGACGGCCCGGAGACCACTGGCGACCGGGCGGATCTCGAGCTGACCGTAGGGCGCGGCGAGCGTCCCCGTGACCTGCGACGAGCGCGCCGCGCGGGAAGCCCTCGGCTCCGCTCGGCAACCGGACGGCGATGCCAGCCGGTGTCATCGGCCAGCCCGATCAGGGCCGGCGTTCCGAGCCGGCCGGCCTCCGCGGTGACGACGCCGGTCACGCTGACCGACGCTCCGACGTCCATGGCGCGCGCTCCGGCTACGGTCTGGCCGGGACCGGGCGTTGGATCTCCATTCGGCGTCGGTGTCGCTCCCGGCGCCGGGGTCGGGGTGGGTGACGGGGTCGGCGTAGGGGTGGGGGTGGGCGTCGGGGTGGGTGTGGGCGCGGCCAGCAGCAATTCCCCGGCCAGCGTCGCGTGCACCCGGTACCCGGCCGTGCCTGTCCCGGAGCTGTCGCGCTGACCGAGGGGACCCGACACCGTGGCGATCATGCCGGACGCGATCGTCTCGCCTGCGAGCGCCTCGTCTCCGATCACGACGCGCACCGGGCCGGTCCCGTCGTCCACGTTGACCGCGATGCCGTCGCTGAGGGTGCTTGGCGAGCCCTCGACCGCGCCGGTCAACGCAACGCGGATCCCCTCATGCGCCTCGGTTGCCGAGCCGGTCGCGATGGCCATGGCAACTGGCAGGTCCATCGTTGCGTCTTTCACCAGATCGCTCTCGGCGAGGCGGATGGTTCGCTGGGCGAACCGGCTCGAGACCTCGCCCCGGAGTGTGACCGCGGTGCCTGCCGGCCACGAGCCCACGACCGCGGCGTCCAGGTAGATGGCGATCCCGCCTGACTCGTCCTGGACGAACCCGCCGCGGCCGGACTCGACTACCCCGAGATGTGTGGTCAGGACGCCATCGATCGTCACCTGGGTGTTGTCCGCGAGCGTCCGTGCGGTGGCAATTGAGACGGCGCCGGGTGCGGGCGTTGGTGTTGGCGTCGGCATGGGCGTCGGTGTCGCCACGGGGGTGGGCGTCGGTGTTGCCACGGGCGTTGGTGTGGGCGTGGGAGTCGGACCTGGAGTCGGCGCGGGTGTCGGCGTGGGTGTCGGCGTGGCGCTTGGTGTCGGGGTCGGTGTCGGCGTAGGTCCTGAGGGCGGCGTTGGCGTGGGGGTGGACGTCGTGCTCGGGACGGGCGGCGAGGCAAAGCCTTGCGGCGACGGCGTGCCCTGGACGAACCAGTCCGCTGCGTTGTCGTTCGTGTCGGTCGTGTTTCCTGCCGTTGCGCCCGGCTTGCGTTCGAGACTGGATCCGGCGGGTGGGGCGACGGCGACGATGCCTTCGACCATGCCGCTCGTAGCGTCGCCCCAGCCGACCGAATCGATGACGGAGCCGCCGACAACCCGGATCGCCAGCGCACCACCCGTCGCCGCGAACCCACCCGAGTACGCGATATCCGCGACGGCTGCGAAGATGCCGCCACTGTTCGCCAGCAAGAGGCGCCGACCGGGTGGCAGGACCGTGGAGACATCCCACGCGGCTTTCCGCGTCACGGTCGAGCCCGACGCGGTCGCATAGACGACTTCGAGTCCGACGATGTCCACCGGCGCCGAGCCCTGGTTCGCGATCTCGACGAACTCATCCGAAGCCGATGCGCCGCCGGTCTGAAATTCGGACACGACGAGCGACGAAACGGGCCACGACACGGCCGCCGCCAGAGCTGGCCGGGCCCCCGGAGCGTTGGCTGTGACGAGCAGGGCGACGATGAGCGCGGTTGCACCAGCGCGCCGGGCACGATCCATCGGTGTTCTCCCACATGGACGGGATGCGCAGCGGGCCAGAGGGAGGTTGTACCGGCGCAGGCTGCACATCGGCTTACGCGCGCCTCAATCGCGACGTATCGGGGCCACTGCGTTGGCGTTCGACTACGATGCACCACGTCCGATCGCTCAGCCGAGCCCGCTCAACAGGAGACACTGTGGCCCGCGCCAAACGAACCTCATCCGAACGCGCCGCGGCACGGCGTCGCTACCGAGCCGCCATGGACGCCGATCTCGTCGAGGATGGATCGGAAGGATCCGAGTCGGCGCGCTCCGGCGAACCGGCTCGCGCGACGGCGGACGTGCCGCGGATGGGGATCATGACCGCGCTGCGGACGTCGTTCCGACCCCTCAACGTGCGCGAGGACCTCGCGGCGTTGCCCTCCCTGATCCCGCACAAGGCGCTATGGCTCCCGGTCCTTGTCACGGTCGCCACGGCGGTCGCGACCACCGTGAGCGGTGGGTCGGACGTGATCACGCCGTTGCTGTTCACGTACTTCATCGTCACGCCGGCGGTGGGCGGCGTCTTCCTCGCCGGCTTCCTCGCCCCGCGCGCCAGCTGGCTGCTGGGGATCCTGGTCTCCCTGGTCGGCGCCGTGTGCTACATCGCCATGGGCCTCGCCCTTCGGCTCCCCGAACCCTTCCAGACCCAGTTCTCGAGCGGCCAGTCGGATGCGATCGCCTACACGCTGATCTGGTCGCCGATGCTGGGAGCGTTCTTCGCCTCCGCCGCGGCCTGGTATCGCCGGTTCCTGACCCTCAGCAACCCCAACCGCGGTCGACGTCAGCAGCAGGCGCAGAAGCGAACCGGCGACGGACGATCGCGAGGGTCGAGCAACACGAAGGCGCCCGCCCGTCGCTGACCCGGAGAGCCGAGTGCGTACGTTCGAGATCGGTTTAGTCCTTCCGCTGATGCAGGAGGGCCCGGAGCGGGCGACGCGCCGCTGGCCGGAGATCCGCCAGCTCGCGGAGCGGGCGGAAGCGATCGGCTTCGATACGATCTGGACCCCGGACGAGCTCCTGTGGCAATCCGCGGACGGTCCACCCCGCGGGTTCTGGGAAGGTGTCGCGATGGCCGGTGCGGTGGCTGCGGTCACGTCACGCACGAAGGTCGGCACATGGGTCATGGCTGCCCTCCATCGCAATCCCGCGATCATTGCCAAGGTGGCCGAGACGCTCGACGAGATCAGCGGCGGGCGCTTCGTCTTCGGGCTGGGGGCGGGTCACGAATGGCCCGGGCAGGCGCGCGCGTTCGGGTTGCCCGAGGATCACATCTTTGGACGGTTCGAGGAGGCGCTCCGGATCATCGTCCCGCTCCTGCGCGGTGGCCACGCCGACTTCGAGGGGACCTGGCACGCGGCCCGCGACCTTTTCCAGCAGCCGATCGGCCCGCGCCCGAATCGCATCCCGATCCTGATCGGTGGCAATGGCCCTCGCGGCCAGCGCGCGGCCGTTCGACACGCCGATATCTACAGCTGCTACATCGAGGAGCGTGCCCACATCGACGAGGTGCAGCCTCGGCTCGCCTCCCTGGATCGTGTCTGCGGTGAGCTGGAGCGAGACCCGGCGACGCTCGAGCGGTCGGTTGGCGTCCTCGTTCGTCCCCTTGACGCCACGGCGTCGCGGGCCGACGCGCTCGCCGGTTCGGCCGAGGAGATCGCCGACGCGTTCCGGTCATTCCGCGACGCTGGATTCACGCGTCTCGAGATCATGCTCCACCCCGGGACGCTGGTGGCGCTGGACGCGCTGGCGCCAGTACTGGAGCTCGTCCGAGCGGACTGACGCGACCTCGAATAGGTCACGCAACCTAATGCGCGGCGGAGCCTCGATCGGCGACGCTCGTGCGATGAGCGTTCACATCCTCGAGATCAAGTTCGTCGCGCTCCGTGGCATCGGGGCTGTCGGCTACGGCGTCGACGAAGGCGGCCGTGAGTTCGCGGTCGCCCTCGATCCCGTGCTTGCCGCGGACATCGCGGCGGACATCGATTGCGGCCGCCGTCCGATCGTCGCCGTGGAACGACCCCTGTACCCGGATCCGGATCAGGATCCGGCGCCCGCAGTCATGGCGCAGGTCGTCGCCAGTTTCCACCCTCGTGCCGCCGGTGCTCGGCCCCGCCTGGACTGAGTGCCCGGCGAGCTCGCCGATCGGCACACGATCCCCCGATCGGGAAGAGCGAAGACCCTGCCGGCAGGTAGTCCCTCGACGACGTCCCGCCGGTCGCAGCCTGATTGCTGCGCCACCAGCAGTGGGCAGGCGGCTGACGTCCGAGCATGCTGGGTTTCGACCCGATCCTCAGAACGCCGAGCACGTCAGGGTGCCCTGACGGATCGCATGGCCGGAGGTGTTCGCATCGTCGGCCCAGAAGGCGGGTCGCGTCCCGTTGCTGCACTCGGCGAGGGGGGCGAAGGCAAAGCCCTCGTTGTTGACGTCCGGCAACCCGGATGGCCGCGCAACGAAGCGATTCACGGTGAAGTGCCCCTGCGCACTGACGGTCACGACCGCCATGCGCCCGTTGCAGGTGTTATCGCAGGCGGCCCAGAGCTGACGGAGCTCGCGGTCATACTCGAGTGCCATCACGCCGGGCAGACCCGTGTCGATGGTGGCGACTCGGGTGAACGACCTGATCGCGTCGTCGTTCAGCGCGTACGCATAGATCCGGCCGTTCTGTTCGAGCCCGACCAGGAACAGGCCCGACCCATGCGTTGGGTAGTCGGTCGGGTCGTACGGCGCACCGGTGCTCTCGTCGATGAACCCTTGCGCCGTCAGGTCGGCGTCGGCGACCCAGGCAATCGCCTCAGGACCCGTGTTGGCGCCCAGCGGTGCGCCGACATCTGCAGCCAGATCGGCGGTCAGGTTCCACTCCCGCTCCGCGATGAGCTCGGCGCCGGCACTGGCCGGATCTGACTCGAAGGACGCTCGCGCGACTCACCGTGTTGAAGCCCGGCTGGTTGTTGCGTTCGGCCGCCACGAAGATGCGCCCTGACTGGTCGGGTCCGGCGAGCGTGAGACCCTCCGAGTCCGGCTGCCCGGTCCCGTCCGGATAGCGAAGTTGCTTGCCCGCCGTCCAGCCGTTGGTGACGTCGGGGGTCCACACCGCGTTGGGGGAGTCCCAGACAAGGCGGTACACGAGTTCCGGGCCGTTCCGGACGGCCCAGAGAACGCCAGGAGACGCGGTGCCGGTGCCCTCGTACGTCAATCCGCTCAGATTCGAGGGAAACGCATTCGTGCTGTCCGCGGTCTGGACACTCGTCCCGCCCGGCCAGGACGAAACGGTGCCGGTGCAGACGTTGACCGACCCCTTCGTGGATGCTGCCGTGTTGGCGAACACCCCGGAGCCGCTTGGGCACCGGCCCCACGTGGGACTGGCGTGCGTCGTCCAGCTTGTTGCATCCGCGAGCGAGGCGTTGGGGGCGAACAGACGGACGGAGTCTGGCTGCCCGAGCCCGAACCCCAACTGCGTCCCGTCGACGACGAGGAGTCCGCCCGCCCCGAGCGAGACGCCTTGGCCAAAGGTGTACGCATGAGCGTCGTCGTCGTCCTTGATGGTCCAACCGGCCAGGCTGCTTGCCGTCGGTCCCGCATTGACGAGCTCCACCCAGTCCGGATTGGCGCCGTCGCTCGACTCAACTTCGTTCACTCTGAACTGCGCGACAGGCGCGGGCACCTCGATCCCCGTGGCCGCGAGATCGTCGAAGGTCACCACGACCGGCGCGTTGGTGGTGGCTGCGGCCAGGTACGCCCGGGCACCCACACCGCCGGCGACCTGGAGGGCGGCGGCCGCGTTGGTCTGGGTGTACTGCCAGGTGGAGGGCTCGGTGCCGGCGTCGGCCCAGGCGCGGATGCGGACGGTGGTCGGGTTGCTGCCCTGGAACTGGGCCCGGACGCGGACGAAGGCGCCGGCGCTGCGGGTGAGGCCACTGACGAGGACCTCGGAGCCGATGCCGGTCTCGACGTTGTTCACGACTGCGGTGCCCTGGACGTAGACCGCGCCGTTGGTGGCGAAACGCAGCTTGGCGCGGTACTCGGTGCTGGCGTTGATCCGCCGGGCGATGCCGTAGATGTACTGGTTGCCGCCGACGGCGGTGCGATCGGTCGTGACGCGGAAGCTGAGATCGACGTCCTGCGCCGAGACCGACGCGAGGACGGCGCCGCGGTTGGCACCGGCGAGCATCGTCATCGTGCCCGCCGAGCCCGGGACGTCGAAGTCGGCGGCGTTGCCGGCCGGGCTGAGGGTCCAGGCGCCACCGGTCGTGGCACTGCCCCAGCTGTTGACGACGGTGCGGCTGAACGTGTCGCTGGCATGAACCGTCGCTGCGAGCGTCCCCTTGGCACCAACGAGAGAGCCGACCGAGGTCGCGATCAGTGCTGCGGTGACGACCAGCGTGGTGAGTGTCGATCCTGGCCGGGTTCGACGCTCTGCCTGCGCCCGCAGGCGATGTCGTTCTCGGGCAGGACTGAATGCGCCACGGATCACAGCTTCATGCCTCGATCACTCCTGCTCGACGGCGCGGCTGGGCGCGGAGCGGCGCTTGGGATCACCCCTCATACGCATCGCGGCCCCTGCCCAGCGCGCTCGTCCCTCCGGATAAGGAGCGCATCCCGCAAGTCGTCCGGACTGAAGGCTGGCGATCCCTGGCAGTGGTGTCAATCGCCCGGGCGCGGGTTTGGCGTGCGCGGGTTGTTTGGCGTTGCCGCAACGCACCATCCAGGCGCGGCCCTCGACTGGGAGTCCGACGGCGGGACCGGCAGGGCACCTTGAGGCGGCTAACCGAGTCTCCGCATCCCGGCGTGCCCGAGCTGACGAACCCCGGCTGGCTGATCCGGGCCGCCGGCCGGTGCGGCCACCTCGGGGAGGGCCCGGATGTCGTGGGCCACCACGTTGACCACCTCGCCCTCGCGCTGGAGGTCGCCGTCAACCAGCAGCAGGGCGTGCCTGCGGACCACGCTTCGCAGCCGCGCCCAGGTATCCGGCCAGAGCGTGACGTTGACCATCCCGGTTTCGTCCTCGAGCGCGAGGAAGACCGTGCCCTTGGCCGTCATCGGGTGCTGGCGGGTCACCACCAGCCCACCGATCCGGATCGGGCCTGACCGCCGCTCCGAGAGCGAGGCGTTGGTGACCGCGCCGAGCCGATCGAGCGCCGGGCGGAACAAGGTCACGACCTGGCGGCGGGGATCCAGCCCGATCACCGCGTAGGCATCGCCGATCCGTTCCGATTCGGTCAGCTCGGGGAGCGGCGGAGCCTCCGTTGCGGGCAGGCGCAGGTCCATCGGCCTCCCGGCAGCCACCGAGCGCCGGCCGCCGGCCCGTGCCGCACCGCGCAGGGTTCGGCCATCGACCCGACCGCGTGACGCACCGGCCACCTCGCGCAGCTGCCAGAGCAGCTCGCGCCGCGGCCGCCCAAGCGAATCGAGCGCCCCGGTCCGGATCAGCCGCTCAATGACCTCCTCTGGCAGCCCGGTCCGTTCCACGACGTCGACCAGGGTCTCGTACCGGCCTCGGGCCAGCTCCCGATCCAGGAGCGCCTCGTGCTGCTCCCCGATCCCCTTGACCAGGCCCAGGCCCAGGCGGACCCCCCAGCCGGTGGCGGTCTCGGGGATCCAGCGCTCGCGGGCCGCTGTGGACGGGATGACGCAGGCCGGCGACCGAACCGGCCGCGGTCGCGCGGCAATCCCCGACCCCTCCGGCAACGGCTCCCCGGGGTCGTCGTCGTGGGAGCCGGCATCACCGGCTGCGCCGGCCATCACCCAGCCGGGGTGACCCGCCCATTCGGTCGTCGTCCTGTAGGTGGAGGCGTTGATGTCGACCGGGAGGATGGCGACCCCGTGGCGCTTGGCGTCGTTGACCAGGACCTCCACCGGGTAGAACCCCATCGGCTGGGCATTGATCAGCCCGGTGAGGAACTGGGCCGGGTAGAACAGCTTGAGGAACGACGACTCGTAGGCCGTCCGCGCGAACGCCGCCGCGTGTGACTTGGCGAACCCGAACGAGGCGAACGCAGCGACCTGGCGGAACAGCTCCTCCGCGACCTCCTCGGTCATGCCGGGCTGGCGCATGCAGCCCTCGAAGAACTGGCTGTGGAGCTTCTCCATCTCGCGGCTGGAGCGCCAGGTGCCCATCGCCCGCCGGAACCCGTCCGAGTCGGCCGCCGAGAATCCGGCCACCTCGATGGCGATCCGCATGACCTGCTCCTGGTAGAGGATCACCCCCATCGAGTCCTTGAGCACCGGTTCCAGGCTCGGGTGGAGGTAGGTCACCGGCTCCAGTCCCTGCTTTCGACGCAGGTAGGGATGGACGGCGTTGCCCTGGATCGGACCCGGCCGGATGATCGCCACCTCCACCACGAGGTCGTCCAGCTTCTGTGGCCGCGACTTGGGCAGCGTCTGCATCTGGGCCCGGCTCTCGACCTGGAAGACCCCGACCGTGTCGGCCGCCTGGAGCATGGCGAAGACCTCCGGGATGTCCTCGGGCATCCGATCGAGGTCGAGGCAGACCGCGCAGTCGTGCTCGATCAGCTGGAGCGTCTCGTCCATCGCCGCGAGCATCCCGAGACCCAGCAGGTCCAGCTTGATCAGCTTGAGCGTCTCGACATCGCGCTTGTCGAACTGGACGACCACCCGGTCGGGCATGGTCGCCCGTTCCAGCGGGGCGATGTCGATCAGGGGCGCCGCGGTCACCAGCATCCCGCCGCTATGGATCGACAGATGGCGCGGGAACCCGTCGATCCGGGCGCAGAACTCGAGCCAGCGCTCCCAGTCCGACAAGCCAACGGTCGAACCACCCCTGGGCTGGGGCGGAGGCTCCGGCTCGACCCGGGCCACCGCCGAACGGTCACCCCCTCGCCCCATCGTCGCTGTCCAAGGCGCTGGTGGGTCCCAGCGGCTCGGGCGTCCAAGTCGATCCGCCACCCGGCCCTCCGTCGCCCGGCCCTCCGTCGCCCGCGGCGGCGACTCCAGCTGGCCGCTCTCGGGGTCCACCCGGCGACCTTCGATCAACGCGGGCGGGAGCAGCCGTTCGCGGTCGGGCGGGAGCAGCCGGTCGCGGTCGGGCGGGAGCAACCGGTCGCGGTCGGCCGTGAGCCGGTCGCGATCCGCCTCGTACCCCGTCCCACGGCCCGCCCGGAGCCAGGCGACGCTCGCGGCGGTGTCACCCGGCCCACCCTCATCGTCCGTGCGACCGCCAGGGCGGATCCCAGGCGGCGACTCTGGGGCCCGGTCCCACATGCCCGAATCCCGCCACTTACCAACCGGGGTAGTACGGGACATGGGTGGGCCTAGCCCGTCCGCTCCCAGGGACAGCCGAATCCACTTGATCGACACCACGTACCAATCGGGGTGGTGCATGGTGGGCGGTCGAGGCATCCGTGCTGTCGCGCACCACAGGGGTTGGTAGGCGGTGGGAATCGTCGGGCACGGGCACCGGGGCCGCGACGTCGGCGGCCGACGGCCCGCCCTCCGTCCCGGACCCATCCGACCCTTCGTTGAGCCAGGCGAACGGTTGCGGTGCGTCCGGGTCCTCCGGCTTCGGCGTCTGGCGCCAGGGCGGCACCTTTCCGATGAGCGGGATCCGCGTGTTCAGCTGGCCCATTCCGTCGACCAGTCCGAGAGCTTGGGCGGCCTGGGCCGCGCCCGCCTCGGGTGGCAGCCCCTCTCCCGTCCGCCGGAAGAACTCGGCAAACCCACCGTCAGCCTCGAGGTCGCGCCGGACCATCACGCTGTCGTAGGTCTCGAGCGCCTTCGCGACCCGATCGACGAGCGGCCGCGGGAACCCCAGCGCGTAGCCCACCTCGCGCACCGCGGACCGTGCCCGGTATGTCACGAGGTTGCAGACCATCCCCGTGTGTTCTGGGCCGTAGCGCCGGTAGACGTACTGGATGACCTCCTCACGCCGTTCCGAGCTGAAGTCGATGTCGACGTCCGGGTAGGTCGTCCGGCCGGGATTGATGAACCGCTCGAACAGGAGGTTGTGGGCGATGGGCTCCACCCGGCTGATCCCGAGGGTGTACGACACGATCGAGCTGGTCGCGCTGCCCCGGCCCTGCGCCGGGATCTTCTGCTCCTTCGCGAAGCGCATCAGGTCCCAGCAGATCAGGAAGAACTCGGCGAGGCCGGCTCGCTCGATGACCTCGAGCTCGTGGGCGAGCCGCATGACGACCGCCGAGGTCAGGGGGTGGTAGCGCTTCCGGGCGCCCTCCCAGCACAGCTCGGACAGGTACGAAAAGGGCGTCTCCCCGTCGGGGACCGGGAAGCCCGGGAAACGGTACTGCTCGAAGCCGAGATCGATCGAGCAGGACGCCGCGAGCTCCGCCGCCGTCGTCAGGCCCTCCGCCCAGGCTCGGGCGGCGCGCGGATCGCCGGTCGCCACCGCGGGATCGCCGGGTGGGAGCGCGCCCATCTCGTCACCCGACTTGAGGTACGACTCACCATCGGGCCGGCGCAGGTCGCCGAGCGTGTCGAGCGACCGGCCGTGGCGAATGGCGGTCAGGACGTCGGCGAGCTCGCGGTCCTCCGGCCGGGCGTAGTGGACGTCGTTGGTGACCACGACCGGCAATCCGAGCTCCTCGGCGAGGGCCGCCGATTCGGACACGAGCCAGTCGTCGTCGGGGAGCAGGTGGTGCGACAGCTCGACGAAGAAACCGGCCGTAGCCGGGCCATCGCCACGTCCGAACAGGGCCGCGTAGCGCTCGGCCACCGCCTGTGCGCCGGAACGATCGCCCGCCCGCAACCGGCGAGCCAGCTCGCCTTCGCCGCAACCCGACAGCGCCACCAGGCCCTCCGTGTGCGCGGCGAGCAACGCCTGGCTGAAGCGCGGGACACCCTTGGTCCCGACCAGGTTGGCCCGCGACACGAGCCGGCAGAGGCTCCGCCAGCCAACCTGCGATCGAGCCAGCAGGACGAGATGTGGCCCGCGCGTCCGATCACGGATGCCGCGCAGGTCCTCCTTGACCGGCTCGCGATGACCCGGGAGCAGCGGCCGCACCGGACGTGGACGGACCGGCAGACCTTCGGCAGCGTCGGGCGACGACGTGCCGTCAACCGGGTGAGCACGCCGTCCCCGGCGAACTGGCCGGCGCGGCGCCAGGACGAGCCCGTCGGGATCCGGAACGGCCGGGTCCAGCAGTTCGATCTCGAGCCCGACCAGCGGGTGCAGTCCGGCGGCCTCGGCCGCGCTGACGAACCGAACCGCGCCATAGAGCCCGGCATGGTCCGTGACGGCCAGCCCTGTCAAACCCAGCTCGACGGCACGCTCCACGAGATCGTCAGCCGGTGACGCCCCATCGAGGAACGAGAAGTTGGTGTGGCAGTGGAGTTCGGCGTACGGCGTCTGCGCCACGGGTCGCTCCGCTCGAAGCGGCTGACTGGGGGGCTGGTCATCATAGAACAAATGTTCTATCTTTGCGAATGAAACAAGACCAACCGGACCGGCGTCTCATCGGCATGCACGCACCGCTGCGCCAGCTCATCGGCCCGGTCCTCCGGATCGGTGCCATGGTCGGCATGGCGATGCTGCTGATCCTGGGCCTCTTTCCGGCGATCCTGGCGGCCCAGGCCGGTCGCAACTGAACAACTACCGTCCCGGTGCCTGGGGGCTCCGGACGACCCGGCGGCACGCGGTCGCGACGATTGACGTGCTGACCCGCCAGGTGAGCTGGTGAGCGGCTCATCTACGGCTGCAGGACCCCGTCGCTTGGGGGCGGCGGGGTCCTGCCACGTCCAGGGCTAGGATGGTCGAATGACCCTGACGTCCAGGCGCGCGCTCGGCGTCACCTTTGCCACATACCTGGTGGTCGCGGCGTGCGGTCCCTCGACACCGGCGTCGATCCCCAGCGGGCCCTCGCCGGCGGTCGAGCCATCCACGGGCGGGCCAGGTTCAAACCCTGCGCCCGCGGGACAGACCGACACGGACTGGGGTCGGATCTGGGATGGCGTGCCCGAGGCGTTCCCGGTCTACCCCGGGGCTACGCCGGCGGACGACGCGGCAACCGAAGTGGCGTCTGCCACCCTCGCGCTCGAGGGCGCCGACGCCCGGACCGTGGCCGGCTGGATGCAGACCGAGCTGGAGCGAGCGACGTACGCCACCGAGGCGCTCAACGGCCCGCTCGAGGACGGGAGCTTCGTTCTCGACTCCGAGGGCGCATCGGACTGCCGAATCCAGGTCGCCGTCGCTCCGCTGGGTGGCCTGACCACGATCACCGTGCGATACGGAGGCGGCTGCCCGGCACCGTGACCGCGGCGCGCCGGTTGGTGCGCCGGCGCAACGCCGTTCGAGCACCCGGGCTATGCTGACGGCGAACCGGTTCGGCGCTACTGGTTCGGTCTCGGCAAGGGGGAGATGGCATCGTGCAGACCGCCCATCCGCGTGACGTCGCGGCGCTCGCGCTCGTTGTCGGCGTCTTGCTGATCCTCTTTGTTGTCAGCCTGATGCTGGGCACGCCACCGCGTTAGGCGGCCTTCTAGTCGTAGAGACGCTCGAGGTGCCATGTGCCGTCCACGCGATCGAAGTAGACGAGCGCCAGCCAGCGATCGCCGGCAACCTTGAAATAGTCGCGGGCGATCGGTCCTCGCCACCAGGCCTCCTCGACCCGCCAGCGGTTGCAGACCTCGACCACCTCGCGCCGGCCGTTCCACCGGATCGCCAGCAGCCGGCCGTCGTCGCCGAGCTCGGTCTCGATCGTGGGGTGCTCCCGAAGCAACCGGGTCATCGCGCCACGCCCCCGTCACCCGAGAGGATCGGCCGCCAACGCCAGCGGGCCTCCGGCAACGGTGCCTCCGGATCGGCCAGGTCGACCCGCCGGACGCGATCCTCGCCAAACGTCAGGGCGAGCCGGGCCAGCTGCCACTCGAGCCGGGCTCCCCGGGCGGCCTGGGGAGTGAACAGCAGGAGTTGTTGACCGGCCGCCGGCGCCGTGCCATCCAGCTCCAGGGCCAGGCGCTCCACGGCAGCCGGAGGCGGGGTTCGCTCCAGCCTCGCGAACAGGAGTCGCTCGATCGCCTCGGCCTCCGCGGTGGGTTCCGGAAACCGTTGTTCCACGTCCAGCTCGGATGGCGTCCCTGCCCTCGCAAACGCGAGGTCCAGGTCGAGGTGGAGATGCGCTTTCGACGCCGCCAGGCCCCGAGCCGCCAGCTGATCGGTCAGGGCGGAGGCGAGTCGGTGGAGGACGAAGCGCAGCGGTTCGATGCCTTCGGCGGCCGGTTCGATCGGGAGCGCGAGGGTCAGGCGCTCGGGTGTCCGGCGTGGCCGGAATGGCTCCAGTTCCTCCCCCCGGGCACGGGCATGGATCCGCCCACCTTCCACGCCAAACCGGGCGATCAACGCCGAGCGGGGAAGCTCGGCAACCGCCCCGATCCGACGCAGCCCAAAGCGGACGAGCCTGGCCCGAACATCCGGGTCGGTGGTCAGCAGCGTCGAGGGATGCGGGGCGAGGAATTCGGCCTCGCCGCCCACGGGGACCACGATGGCGGCGGCCGGGCGGGCGTGGATCGCGGCGATCGTGGCCGTGAACCGGGTCCCGGCGATCCCCGCGCGAACCCCGCCGTTCCCCGCCGGAGCCTCGCCGCCCCCAAGCGAGCGCTCCAGTGCGGTGGCCAGCCGGTCGATGAGCACCGGTTCGGGGCCCCACAACCGCTCGAGACCGTCGATCTGGACCTCGAACAGGCCGAACGCCGGATCGAGCGGGTCCGTGCTGCCGGCGATCCCCGGGCTGAACGTTGCGAGCGCCTCGAAGGCGGCCTCGACGGCCGCCCGGTCGGCGTCGTGATCCGGATCGAGGAAGGTCGCCTCAGGAACGAGCCGATGGGCGCTCCCGAGCGGGATCCCCCGGCGGACGCCCAGTGCCCGCGCTTCCGGATCCGCGTCGATGACCGGGCCCGGATCCCACGGCCGGCCGCCCAGGATGAGCGGGCCGGGCGGGAAGGGCTCGGAGGCCCGCACCCTGGCGAGCTCGAGGGGGAGGTGTGGCCGGTAGAGATGAAGCAGTCGCATCGCGGTGGGTCCGTTCGGGATGACTCGCGGGGGCTGGATCGACGATCTGGTCGAGGAGGAGCTCGTCACGGCGGAGGCAGGCGTCGCGCTCCCCGCCGTCCGCGTAGAGGATCCGGAGCGTCGCCCGGCGCCCCGGCGGGCCGTAGCGGTTCCGGGCGACCAGCGCTTCGGTGCGCTGGCCGACGATGTCGCGCCCGAGGCGGATCCACGACCGCCGGGCCAGCTCCAGGCGGAGGCTGGTCGATTCGGCCACGGCTCCGGCCAGGCTGCCGGCGAGACCGGGCGGTTCCAGCACGACGAGCAACGTCTCCGCTCGCCTGGCCAGGGCGGCGAGACGGCCGAGCCGTTCGGCGATGACCGCGGGACGGTCCGTCGCCGCCAGCCGGCCACCGGGCAGGTCCAGGACCAGCAGGTCCACCGAACGCCCGGCAAGCAACGCCCCACCGATGGCCAGCCCTTCGTCGAGCGTTTCGGGAGTGATGACCACCAGCCATTCGAGCCGAACGCCACGGGCGACCGCTTCGACCGGATCAAAGCTCCTGGCGAGGTCCAGCCAGGCCACGATGGACCCGGTGGACTGCGCCTCTGCGGCAAGCCGCAGCACGAGCGTGGTCCGGCCGCTGGAGCCATCGCCACGGATGGCGACGCTCGCCGAACGAGGCAGCCCGCCCGGTCCCAGGATCGCGTCGAGCGCGGCAAACCCGGTCCGGACGATCCGCTCGTTCGCGTCCCGGACCGGGACGGGCAGTGGTCCCGGGTCCGGATTTGGCGCCGATTCGGGCGCCAGGGCCAGGGCCCCATCCGTGGCTCGTTCGGCGATCCGCGGAGCTGCCGCACCCCAGCGAGCCTGGAGGCTCGCCACGGCTGCCGTCACGTCCGCGGGGAGTGCCGTCATCCATCCAAGATAGAACATCTGTTCTATCGAATCAAGACCCCGACGGCTCGCGGCGGATCGTCACGTGACCGTCACTTCGGACGCCTACCCTCGCTCCCCTACCATGCACGCGATGTCCGGCCCGCCGCCCCAGCCGATCCCCGACCGACCGATCCTGGTCGTCGACGACGACGCCAAGATCGTCCGGCTGGTCAGGACCTACCTCGAACGCGAGGGGTTCAGCGTCGTCACCGCTGCCGACGGACCGGCTGCCCTCGAGGCCATCGAGACGCACGAGCCGGCTCTGGTCGTGCTCGACCTGATGCTGCCCGAGCTCGACGGGCGGGCCGTGATCCGCGCCGTGCGCCGCGACGAGGAGGCCGGACACACGCCGATCCTCGTGCTGTCCGCGCGCAGCTCGACCATCGATCGGATCGCCGGCCTCGAGGACGGTGCGGACGACTACCTGCCCAAGCCGTTTTCGCCGGCCGAGCTTGTCCTCCGGGTCAAGTCGATCCTCCGACGGACGGCGACGAGCGCCTCGGTCGACACCACGCCGGCCGGCTCATCAAGCATGCCCCGCGGCCGCCAAACCCTTCGTCGCGCCGATCTCGTCGTCGACCCGGGTCGTCACGAAGTCCAGCAGGCGGGCCGTGTCGTTCCCCTCACCCGGGTCGAGTTCCGGCTCCTGGAGTCGATCCTCGAGGCCGACGGCCGCGTGCTCAGCCGCGACCAGCTCCTCGACGCCGTCTATGGCCCGGAGGCTGCCGACGTGCTCGATCGAACCGTGGATGTGCACGTCGGCCGCCTGCGCGACAAGCTTGGCGACGACGCCGATCAGCCGCGCTATGTCGCGACCGTTCGTGGCCTCGGTTACCGGGCGGCCCCGCCGGCCACGACCGACGCGCTTCCGGCGACCAGCGCCGACTCGACGTGATCGGACGCGGGATCGCCGCCAGGATCGCGGCCGCGGCCCTGGCGTCCGCGGCCGTCGGCCTGATCATCCTCGCCGTCGGCGTCGCCGTGGTCGGCGCCGACGTGTTCACGGCCCTGATGGTCGAGGCTGGCGACTCCGCGGACCACGCCCGGCAGATGTACGACGAGTCGGTCACCGGGGTCGTCGCGGCCGCCGTGCTGGTGGCCGCATTGGCGAGCGTCATCCTGGCGATCGTGATGGCCCGGATGCTGGCCCGGCCGCTGGAAGAGGTCGGCCTGGCGGCGCGCCGGGTCGCCGAAGGGGATTACGCCGCACGCGTGCCCCGTGACGGACCCGCCGAGATCGCGTCCCTGGCCGACTCGTTCAACCAGATGGCCGGGAGCCTCGAGCGCCAGGAGCAGATGCGTCGTGACTTCATTGCCAACGCCGCGCACGAGCTGCGGACGCCGCTGACCAACCTGCAGGGCTATCTCGAAGCGTTACGGGACGGGGTCATCACCGCCGACCAGGCGACATACGAATCGCTGCTCGACGAAGCGGATCGGCTCGTGCGGCTGTCGCGATCTCTCGATGCGCTCGCCGAAGGCGACGCTTCCGACGCGCCAGCCACGATCGAAGCCATCGACCTTGCCGAGGCCATCCGAACCGCCCTCGAGCTCGCGCAGCCGACGCTCGAACGGGCCGGTCTTGTTCTCGACGTCGACCTTCCTGCCCGGCTCCCGGCTCGAGCCAATGCGGATCACCTGGCCCAGGTGCTGGCCAACCTCGTCTCAAACGCCGAGCGGTACACCCCGCGCGGCGGCATGGTCACCGTGCGCGCTGAACGACGACCCGGCGACGTGCTCGTGACGATCTCGAACACCGGCGGCGGAATCCCGCCAGATGATCTCGAGCGCGTGTTCGAGCGGTTCTACCGCGTGGAGAAGTCCCGTGACCGGGCTCGTGGCGGCGCCGGGATCGGCCTCGCGATCGTGAAACAGCTTGTCGAAGCCGGCGGCGGCCGGGTTGGCGCCGAGTCCGGCGATGGCCTGACCAGGTTCTGGTTCAGCCTCCCGGTCTGACCCGGCTCCGGGCAGGCCGATCGCGACCATGCCGATCGCCACGCACACCAGCCCGATCCACTGGATGCGCTTCAGGCGCTCCCCGAGAAAGGCGACCGCCACGACGATCGTGACGGCGGGACCAAATGACGACGCGAGGCCGACCATCCACGTTGGGGCGTTCTCGAGCCCGATCGCGAACGAGATGAGACCGGTCGCATCCAGCGCGCCGGCGACGACCAGCATCGCGCCGACCTTCGCGACGGGGACCGGACCCGATGCCGACGCCTCGCCACGCGCGGTTCGACCGGCGACGGCGAGGAGCACGATGGCGAGGACCGATACGACCACGATCACCAGGCGCGAGACGACCAGCACCTGGATCCAGCCGGCAGACTCGAGGGCGATGTCCATCGTGATCGCCATGAGCGCGAACAGGACCAGCGCAACCACCGAGAACGCGACGCCCGGACCCGCCAGCCGCGTCGCGCGCAGGCTGCCACCGAAGGCCACCCCGGTAAGGATCACCCCGGCTGTGGCGATCGCGGCCCCGAACGCCTGGACCAGGGTCAACGATTCGCCGCGGAAGACGACCGACAGGACCACGGTCAGGCCGCCATACGCGGCGACCACGCCGCTGACCACGGAGATCGGTCCGATCCGGAGCCCCGTGAAGTACGCGTAGTAAGCCCCGGCGCCGATCAGCCCGAGCAGGCTGGCGATCCCCAGGGTGCCCGGCTCCAGCGAAATCGACGTTCCGGCGATGAGCGCGGCGAGGATGAGGAAGCCCGTGCAGATCAGCTGGACCCCAGCCGTCACCCGAAGGCTGCCGATGTGCCGGCTGGACAACGCGCTGGCGATGTCCATCGTGCCCCATGACAGCGCGGCACCAAGTCCGGTCAGGAGTCCAAAGGGCATCCGCGCAGCCTAGCGGCAGACGTGCGGGCGCATGCGGACGTCGCGGCGGATGAGTTCGAGAAAGCCGGGCGTCATGCCCGCGTTGGCAACGGCTCACCCAGGCCCCGAGCGTCCTGGACTCGCCATACTCGACCCATGGACGCCCCGCGGCCCCAACCGCCCGACGGCGACGCCGAGACCATCCGCCTGCAGGCCGAGGAGCACCCGCTCATCGAGGATGCGCCGCCGGCCACGCCGGCCGAGCACTGTCTCAGGCTGATGCACCTGCGTGCCTATGACGAAGCCGTATCGCATGCCGCTGGACGCGATGTCCTCGACGTGGGCTGTAACACGGGCTACGGCACGATGCGGTTCGTGCCGGTCGCTCGTCGCGTGGCGGGGGTGGACGTATCGCCCCGGGCGATCGAGGCTGCCCAACGCCGGGCGATCGACGGGCGGCCGGAATTCGTGCTGGGCGGCGGTCTCGAGCTGCCGTTTCCCGACGACTCGTTCGACGTCGTGACGAGCTTCCAGGTGCTGGAGCACGTCCCCGATCCTCGTGTCTTCCTCCGTGAGCTCACCCGGGTCACGAGGCCGGGCGGCCGGATCATCCTCGCCACGCCCAACGCAGCGACAAGGCTCTACCCGGGGATGCAGCCCTGGAACCGCTTCCATGTCCACGAGTACGTCGCCGACGAGCTCCGGGAGCTGCTGGAGGGCGAGTTCGGCGGCGTTCGCGTGCTAGGCATGTTCGGGGCGCCGGAGCTGTACGACACCGAGATCCGTCGCGTCGATGCCGCTCGACAACGGATCAGGCGGAAGGAGGAAGCCGAGGCGAAGCGAGCGGCGGTCGCCCTCGACGCGGCCAGGCGCCGAGCCGCCACGGCCGCGCCCCGCCCGGCGCGCCCGCTCCCGATCCGTATCGCCCGCGCCGTCCTGCCCGAGCCGGCGCGAGCCTGGCTCCGATCCATCCTCCAGCCGGCACCGAACCGGCCCGCTCGCTCGACCGCGGCGACGCCAGCCCGCACGCCACCGCCGCCAACCGTTGGACCGGCCTCGGATCCGCCATCGATGGACCTCGAGACCTTCCTCCGGTACACCGTTGACGACCTGTGGTACGCCGACACGGATCTCGATCGGGCCATGGATCTGCTCGCCATCTGCGAGGTCTAGCACCGGCTCGCAAGGGACCTCGTGCTAGACTCTGCGACCGTCCGGCGCCTCGCGCGCGCCACCCGTGGGGATGTAGCTCAGCTGGAAGAGCACCGCGTTCGCATCGCGGGGGTCAGGGGTTCGAGTCCCCTCATCTCCACCACGCTTCACCGGCACGACGCCCGATCCTGATCTGCTCCGGTGACTTTAGACTGGCCGGGTGACAGCGGCACCCGACGCCGGTCAGCTCCAAGCCGTCGAGCTGCGTCTCAGGGCAATCCTCGATCGATACCGGGGCGACCTCGAGGTCGGTCAGATCTACGGGATCCCGATGCTCCGTCGGCGTGGCGCCACGGCGCACGATTGGTTCGCCGGCGTGCAGGTGGCCGATGGCTACGTCAAGTTCAACTTCCTGCCGATGCACGCGCACCCTGACCTGCTCGACGGGATCTCGCCGGCGCTCCGGAAGCACAAGACCGGGGCTTCCGTCTTCAGGTTCACCGAGGTCGACGAGGCGCTCCTTGCCGAGCTCGAGGGCGTCGTGGAGCGCGGCTTCGAGGTCTATGCGCGAACCTGATCCGTCGGGCGCGATCGACGGGCGTCAGACGGCCAGCTCGTCACGCGGCCGACGCTCCGCGCGCGGGCTCGATGACCTCACGGATCAGACGCGGTAGCAGGTCGTCGCCAAATGGCGGCAACAGGTTCAGGACGATGTGATCGGCACCCGCGGCGATGAGCGCGCCAACCTGGCGACGAGTCTGGCCGAGGTCCGCGGCCTCGGCGAACAACTGGACCGAACGGCTGATCGCGGCGGGATCGCGCCCGATGGCACGGCAGTGGTCGTCGAGGATGGCACTGAGCCGCCGAAACTCGCCGGGCGCGTCCTCACCCTTCGCCGAGACGTTCCAGATGTCGGCATGGCGGGCCGCCACGCGCAGCGTCCGCCGCTCCCCCTTGCCGCCGACGAGGATCGGCGGGTGCGGCTGCTGCAGGGGTTTGGGTTCGCAGCGAACGGCCGTCAGCTGGTAGTGACCGCCGTCGAAGTCGAAGACGTCCTCGGTCCACGCCCGTCGGATGATCTGACACGCCTCGTCGAGCCGGTCGATGCGCTCGGCGGCGGCCAGTCGCGGCGCACCGTACGCATCCTGCTCCGGCGACGACCAGCCGGCCCCGATGCCAAGGACCAGCCGGCCGCCCGAGATGATGTCGACCGTCGTCGCCATCTTGGCCAGCACGGGCGGGGAGCGGTACAGGTTGCTGGTGACGAGATGGCCGATGAGGAGCCGATTGGTTTGCGCCGCCAGGGCGCCCAGGAGTGTCCAGTTCTCGAGGCACGGGCCTGACGGGTCGGGACCCAGCGGCATCATGTGGTCCCACAGCCACGCGTGCTCGAAGTCGAGAAGCTCGTCCGCCTGGCGCCAGATCCGCGCGATGTCGGCGTACGTGGCCTCGTACTGCGGCGCCGTCTTGATCCCGAACGTGACACGCCGACCATCAGCGGTTCGGAGATCGCGCTCGATCTGGCCGTCGGTCACCCGGGAATGGTGCCATGCCCGGCCGGAGGGCCGGTCGCGGCCGCGCGAGGCCGCGCGACGCCGGCGGCGTCAGCTCGCCCGAGATAGCCGGGCGAGGGCCGCTGCCTCCTCGAGCAGCTTCGGCACCTCCGACGCCGGGACAGGCCGAGCGAACAGGTAGCCCTGTGCCTGCTGGCAGCCAAGAAGCCGCAGCTGATCGAGCTGCAGCTCCGTTTCGACGCCCTCCGCGGTGACCGCGAGGTTGAGCGCCGTCGCGAAGGCCAGGGTTGCGGTGACGATCGCCGTGTCCTCGCGAGATCGACCCAGGCCGCTGATGAACGAGCGGTCGATCTTCAAGCCCTGGACCTCGAATCGCTTGAAGTACTCGAGCGACGAGAAGCCGGTCCCGAAGTCATCGACCACGAGGCGAACGCCCATGTCGCGAAGCTGCTGGAGCGATCCGCTGGCGACCGATTCGTGGAGCATCAGCGATTCGGTGATCTCGATGATGAGCGAGGACGGCGCGAGGCCCGTCTCGGCCAGGATGGCCGCGACTTCGGCCGCGAAACCGGGCTCGATGGCCTGGCGAGGCGAGACATTGACGCTGACCGTGGTCCTCGGGTCGCATGCTGCGGAATCGATCCACCGCCGGAGCTGCCCGCAAGCGGCCGTCGTCACGAGGCGTCCCAGGGGAACGATGAGGCCGGACTCCTCGGCCAGGGGAATGAACGACACGGGCGGGATCAACCCGTGCTCCGCGTGGGGCCATCGAACCAGGGCCTCGAAGCCGACGATTCGGTTCGAGGCCAGCTCGACGATCGGCTGGTAGTGGAGCTCGAGCGCGTCCTGTTCGATCGCCGTGCGCAGCTCGGCTTCCATCTCGAGACGACTCCTCGCCCGGACGCGCATGGACGGGTCGAAGACGGCACAGCGGGCCTTGCCGGTCGCCTTGGCCGAGTACATCGCGGCGTCCGCGTGCGCGAGAAGGTCGTCGACGTCCATCGCCGGGTCGGTCGCGAGTGCGATCCCGATGCTGGGGGTGATGACGATCGAGCGGCCCTCGAGCTCGATCGGCAGACGCATCTGGGCGGCGATCCGTTCAGCGACCTCGATGGCCTCGTCGACGCTGAGGACACGATCGAGAAGCACGGTGAACTCGTCGCCACCCTGCCGAGCAGCCACGTCGGTGACCCGGATCTGGCCCGAGAGCCGGCTTGCGACCTCGACCAGCAGGCGATCGCCGGCGCGGTGACCGAGCGAGTCGTTGACGACCTTGAAGTCGTCCAGGTCCAGGAACAGCAACGCGACGCTGCCCTTCCGACGTCGCTTGCGCGCGATCGCCCGCTCGACGTGGTCCCGGAACAGCACCCGATTGGCTAGACCGGTGAGCGGGTCGTGCAATGCGTCGTGCAGGAGCTGCTCCTGGAGGCGCTTCTGGTCCGTGGTGTCGACGAGGAGGCCCTGCGAGACTCGTCGGCCGCCGTCCGCACCCTCGGTCATCGAGTACGCCTCGTCGTGGACCCACACGATGGAGCCATCCCTCGCGAACATGCGGTAGTCGGCGCGGAGCGGCCGATCCGAGGCCCAGTGGTCGTGGTAGCCGGCGAGCGCCTGCGCTCGGTCGTCCGGGTGAATGAGACGGGGCCACAACTCGGGATCGGCCAGGAACGCCTCCGCCGAATAGCCCAGGATCGTCTGGATCTGGGGGCTCATGTAGGACAGCCGCCCACCGTCGGTGACACCCGCGTCCGCCACGTCGATGTAGACCGCCGCGGGTACGCGCTCGACGAGGACCCGGTACCTCGAGTCCGCGTCTGCGCGCTCGACGAGCGCGATCTCGAGCTCCTGCCGGGCGACCTTGGAGTCGCCGAGCAGGCGGCCACGTTCGTGGACGAGCAGCGCCTGCCGGATCCCCGTCAGCATCAGGACGCCTACGGCGAGGACGTCGACCGGGCCGACGCGACCCGTGCCGTTACGCTGGCCGACGATCAGGACGGCGCTGCCGAGAACGGCGGCGAGGGGCAGCGCACCGTGGATGACCGTCGCAAGTTTCCGGGTCGACGCGTCAGCCAGCTGGTTGACGCGCCAGTCCACGGCGCCCGCTCCGACGCAGACGATGCCGATCGAGAACACGAAACTGACCGGGCTTCCGGCGGGCGGCAGTGCCACGAGGGCCTGGCGCATCCATTCGACCCAGGCAACGCCCAGCAGGGCGAAGCCAACCAGGAGCAGGTACCCGCCGCTCAGGCGGACGGCCGTGCGCGTCGCTAGCAGGCTGACGACACCGGCGCCTGCCGTGGCAAGGTGAAGGATCGGATAGGCCATCGTCAGCGCGGCGGCCAGGAACCCGAGATTGGCCAGCTGGTGGCCGTACGCGGCGACGATCGCACCGGTGAGCACGATGAACACGGTCGCGGCGTCGAGGTAGAGCGCCCAAGCCTCGGCCGGTGCCAGCCGGCCTCGGACCGAGAACAGGAACGCCGCGACGATGGGGACAACGAGGAACAGGAAGCCGACATCAGATGGCGCCGGCACGCTGAAGAAGCCGAATGCGGTCTGGGCGATCCAGCAGAGCTGGCCAACCAGCCACGAACCGACGCCGATCGCGACCAGGCTGCGCAGCCGACGGTCAGGCCCGTGGCTTCGGTAAGCGGAGCTCGTCGCGAGGCTCGTCGCCAGCAACCCGGCTACGGTCCAATGGGCGTTTTCCCAAAGCACAACTTGGCCACCCACGTCCAGGGCGGTCAGGAGCATGCACAGGGCCATAGCCGGGATCCCGGCCGCCAGGAGTCGTCGCGGGGTCGCGACGGCCCAGAACGACCACCAGAGCCGGCCCAGTCGCGCATGCGACCCGGCTGAAAGCAGCTGGCGAGCGTCCGACGTCAGGTCGGGCGTGCCCGGCGAGAAACCCACATACGGCAACCTAAGGGCACCGGACCCCGCGAAACAGTAGGCGAACGTCCCACTCCCCTGGGCCCTGATGGCCCAACGCAGGGCGGGAGAGCCACAGCACTTGGCGCGCTCTTGACGCCGTGCGCAAGATGGGGCGCATGAGTCGAGAAGGGGTGGACCGACGACTTCGGATTCTCGTGGTCGACGACCACGACATCGTGCGTGAGGGTCTGGCCGCCCTATTGGGCCGGCAGCCGGGGTACGAGGTCGTCGCCCAGGCGGGAACCGCTGCGGAGGCGCTGGTCGCGGCGGACCAGTTCCTGCCGGACCTCGTGATCCTCGACATCAGCCTCCCCGACGGCTCCGGCATCGAAACCTGTCGCGAGATCAAGGCTCGTCACCCCGAGATCCGGGTCGTCATCCTGACTGGCTCGGGCGACGAGGATTCGGTGCTGACGGCGGTGATCGCCGGAGCGAATGGCTACCTCTTGAAGCAATCCGGGGTGAAGGACGTGATGCGCGCGATCGACGTCGTCGCCCAGGGTGGCTCGCTGCTCGATCCGGTGGCGACGGACCGGATGGTCAGGCGCATCCGACGCCTCGGCGAACGGTCCGAACCCGATCCCTTCGCCGGCCTGAACCCGCGCGAACGCCAGGTGCTCGAAATGATCTCCGACGGCAAGACCAACAAGGAGATCGCGGTCGAGATGATCCTCTCCGAAAAGACGATCAAGCGAACCGTGAGCGTGATCCTCTCGAAGCTCAACCTCGAGCGTCGTGCGCAGGCGGCCGCGCTCTTCGCGGGGCGTCGACCGGCCACCTAGAGCCGTCCCTCCGGCGGTCAGGTATCCAGAGCGCCGTGCAGTTCGGTCGCGTGGTCGCGCAACCATCGCCGCCACGTGGCGTGGTCCGCTCGACGCGAAGCGACGACCGCCCAGAACCGGGGACCATGGCCAAACACCCGGAGGTGGGCGAGCTCGTGGATGACCACGGTCTCGAGCGCTTCGGGCGGCGCGAGAATCAACCGCCATGAAAACGCTAGGCGGCCACGCTTCGACGCGCTCCCCCAGCGACTTCGCTGGTCGCGGATGCTGATCGCGGTCGTCGTCACGTTCATGTCCACAGCGTGCCGGAGGATCTCGCGCTCGATCTCGCGACGGGCCCGCGGTTTGAGCCACGCTTCCAGGACGGTCCCGACGGGACGTCGATCGACCGCGGCCATGCGCACGACGATTTCGTCCTCGTCACTCCCGCCGATGCGCTCCACGCTCGACCGCCGTCGACCCGGGTCGGCGGGCCGGACGCGGAGCCGATGGAGCTCGCCACGGAATCGGACAAGCGCGCCATCGCGCAGGCCACCGCGGGCGACTAACTCGGCGCGGTCGCGGGCATGCCGGTCGAGGTGGCGCCGCAGCCACGGCTCGCGTTCCACGAGGAACGGGCGGACGTGCCGCTCTGGATCCGCCCACCCGCGACGCCCGGAAGGCGGGACCGTGACGACCACGCCACGATCGGGATGGATCACGACGCGGAGCCCGCGGGAGCGAGGGGAGCGACGGAGCGTGTAGTCGAGCGGACCGCCCGGGAGGTGCAGCCTGGCGGGAGTCTCGGTGACGATCACCACTCGATGGTGCCACGATCGCGGCGGGTCGCGTCGTGTCGCGTCCGCCTCGGCTCAACCGCGGCGGAGCAGCCGCCCGGGTCGTTCGCCGGTCTCGGCGCCATCGCGGATCGCGACGCGCCCGTTGACGACCACGTGGTCGATCCCGGACGGGTAGCGGGCGGGCTCGACATACGTCGCATCGTCGGCGACCGTCTCGGGGTCGAATACCACCAGGTCGGCGAACGCACCCTCGCGAAGGACGCCGCGACCGCGAACACCTAGCCGTCCAGCCGGGACCGACGTCAGCTTCGCGACGGCGACCTCCAGCGAGACCACGGCCCGCTCGCGAACGAACGAGCCAAGCACCCGGGCCGTGCTGCCGTACGTCCGGGGATGCGGCCGCCCGGCGTCGAGGATCGGATGGCCCGGGCGGCGGCCCTCGGCATCGGTGCAGACCGCGATCCACGGCACGGCCATGATCGTGGCAACGTCATCGTCACGCATGCAGTCGAGGACGATCGAAACGTCGAGCCGGTCGTCGATCAGGGCATCGAACGCGAGATCCGCCGCATCCCGGTCCAGCTCGTCCGCGAGATCGGCAAGCGAGCGTCCCGCCCAATCGGGATGGCTCGGCGCGTTCGAGATCCGGATGCCGTCCCATCCTGGATCGAACGCGACGTTCTCCCATCCCGAGATCCCTCGCTCCATCTCGGACCGGATCCGGTCGCGGACGTCCCGATCTGCCAGCGCCTGCACGCACTCATCGACGCCCAGGCCGAGCAACGACGGTGGCAGGACGATGGCCAGCGTCGTTGCCGCGGCCGTGTAGGGGTACTGGTCGGCGGCGACATCGAGTCCCTCGGCGCGAGCCTTCTCCAGCTTCGCAATGGCCTCTCCGGCGCGGCCCCAGACCGTCGTCGAGCCGCACTTGAGGTGCGAGACCTGCAACCGGGCGCCCGACCCGGCGCGGCGCACCGCCGCGATCGACTCGTCGAGCGAATCGAACAACCCGCCGGCCTCGTTTCGCATGTGCGTCGCGTACAGCCCGCCACGTCGCGTGGTGGTTGCCACGAGCGTCTCGACCTCGTCGGGCGGCGCGTGCACGCCCGGGGCGTAGATCAACCCCGATGACAGGCCGATGGCACCGGCATCGAGGGCGGCTTCGACTTCGGCCACCATCGAGGCGAGCTCCGAGGTCGTCGCCGCCCGGGCCGCAGCGCCGAGCACCGACCCGCGAACCGTCCCGTGGCCCACCAGGAACGCGACATTCGGGCCAAGCGACTGTTCCTCGACGCGACCGAGGAACTCCGCGAACGATCGCCACGTCGCTTCGATGCCGTTGGCGCGAAGCGACAGGTCGACGAGGTCCCGCCCGGTCTCGGTCAAGGGAGCCAGCGTGTCGCCGCAATTCCCGGACAGCTGCGTCGTGAATCCCTGGTGCAGGTGGCTCGCCAGCGCTCCATCCACGAACAGCGAGCCGTCTGAATGGCCGTGAGGATCGATGAACCCAGGAGTCACAGCTCGGCCGGTCACGTCGATGACGAGTTCGACCCCGCTTGCATCTACCGCCGACAGGTCGCCGACGGCGGTGATCCGGTCGCCGGTGACGGCAACGTCGGCCAACCTCGCAGGAGCACCAGTGCCATCGATGACCGTGCCACCGCGCAGGAGCAGGTCGAACTTGTCCACTTCACAAGATGTTCGCATGCCGACTAGCCCGAATGGGTTCGCCCGTGCATCTCCTTCTCGGATGGCGGTCAAGATCGCCCCTGGAAAGGAGCATCGATGACCGTCGAGGCCCTGCGAAGGCGCCGCCCGGAGACGCTGGCGGACCTGCTAGCCACGTACGGACGCGAACTGCAGGCCGTCGCCTACCTGATCTTGCGCGACCGCGCTGAAGCCGAGGACGTCGTGATCGAGACGCTGCTGACCGCCTTCGAACGAGGCGGTGAGATCCGCGAAGAGCGTGCTCTCCGTGCCTGGCTCCTGAGAGTGGCTTCGAACGACTCGCTCGGCCGCCGGCGGAAGTCCGCGCGGCTGATCCGGCTCGACGTGACTCCCGAGTCGGCCGTCGCCGGAGACCTCGCCTCGGACTCGTCGACGCGCATCGCCCTCCTGGACGGGGTCGCCGAGCTGCCGCTCCAGATGCGCGCGGCGGTCGTGTTGCGCTACTACGCGGACCTATCGGTCGACGAGGTCGCCGCTGCGCTGGGCAAGAGCCCGAACACGATCAAGGCGCAGCTCCAGACCGCGCTCGATCGTCTCCGCACCCACCTTGCCGAACCGGTGAGCGGCGGTCTCGGGGAAGCGCACCATGCCTGACCATCAGGTCGAGGACCGCGTCCGGGCCGTGCTTCGCGGGGAGGGCGCCGCCCTGCCCCTCACCATCACAGCCGAGGAGCTCGAGCGGCGTCTGTCGATGCGGCGCCGAGAGCGGAGGAACCGACGGTTCAGCCTCATCGCCGCGGGGATCG
Source organism: uncultured Chloroflexia bacterium (assembly GCA_963809045.1). Lineage (GTDB taxonomy): Bacteria > Chloroflexota > Limnocylindria > Limnocylindrales > CSP1-4 > SPCO01. The sequence goes on along the minus strand of CAWEHW010000001.1, from coordinate 482,502 downwards.
GCGCCATCGCCCTTGGCTCGACTTTCCTGGCCTCGAGCGGATGGCTTCGGATGCCATACGGCGGTCCGGGTTCGTCGTCGGCATCGGCCCCCGGCTCGGGATCGCCCATGTCGCCTGTTCCCTCGGCGGCGAGCGAAGCATGCGAGATCATTGATCCCTCCACCGTGAACGAGGCTCCGAGCCTGCTCATGAGCACGATCCCCGGTAACGCCGCGACTGTGGGCGGTCAGCGAAGCGCGTATCGCCTCGGGGACCGGCAAGTCGGCGAGGAAGGGACCTGGGACCACGACACGATCGGCATGGAATCGCTCCTGGTCGGGCACCCGGTCGAGAGCCTCGAGGTGCGGGCCGGCAACCCGGACACGTGCCTGACTGGCATGCGTGTCGATGCCCGTCCGTTGCAGGACCCGGACACCGAAACGACGTGGATCCCTGGCATGTCAACCGGGCCAAGTCGAGGGATGCAGCTCCCGGCGAGGCCGCCTGCCGGCGACTGGTTCGTTCGAGTGCATGCGGACTTCGCGACGATCCCCGGCGCTACCGCCTGGGCCGAGGCCTTTTTCGTAGTCGAGGTCGCCGATTGCACGCCGATCGACACAACGGCGATGCCGGCCCCGCCACCGGTCGATGCCGCGGTGGCGTCTGACGACACCATTCGGTACGACGGCGTGATCGCGGCATCCGAATGGGGTGGCCGGCGCCTCGGCACGCTCGGCTCCTGGGCAGCAGCGCTAGCCGGCCCGGGTGCCATCGTTGTCCGTCCAGGCACGCAGCCCCTCGAATTCGCATCGGCCGCTTGCTTGCTCGATGCCACCGTGGAGGGAATCCGCATCGATGCGGCCGGCGAACCCGAAGCTGGCGCGTCCCCGATGGACTTGCCCATCGTTCGGGGCAGCGGGACCAAGGTGGTTGCGATCCATCCGCCACCCGTCGGCAGTTGGGCACTCCGAATTCGGTCGTCATTCCTGACGGCTGACGGTACGCCGGGATGGTCGGAAACCGTCTTCCGCGTCGAGTCGAGATTCGCCGCACCAGGCCTGACCATCGGACCGGAGTACTTCGAGATCTGGGCAGAAGCTCGATGCACGACGTACCGCCTCACCTCGGGGGCAAGTGGTGACGACGCATGCCCCGCCGGGTACGGGCTCATGGAGGGCCGCGAGCCGCTCGAGGGTTCGCCCTCGATCCCGCTTCGATTTCAGCTGACCGAGGGGTGGGCGATCGACGAGGTGCGCGTCACCGCCGTCGATGCCGCACTTGTCGCCGCCGGGCAGTTCGCACCGGAGTACGCCGTCTCATTCCAGGAGGACGTCGGCAACGTCCTCGTCGTCCCGATCGAGCTCGACCCCGGAGCCTGGATCGTGCGGCTCTCCCTCAACGGCAGCCGAGAGGGCGACACGTTCGGCGCGACCTACGACGTGCAACTGACTGTGGCGCCGTAGTCGCAACGGGCCGCACGGCCGGACCGAGCCGGACCCTCTGGTAAACTCCGCGTTCCGTGGGGCTATAGCTCAGCTGGAAGAGCACCTGCATGGCATGCAGGGGGTCCGGGGTTCGAGTCCCCGTAGCTCCACCACCCGCGACGAGACCGCGAATCCTCACCCCTCGCCGGCGTGGCGGGGGGTGAACCGTCTCCGAGGACGATCGTGACCGAGACCACCCAGAGCCGAACCAGGGTCGAACGCTACGACCCGACGACCATCGAGCCGCACTGGCAGGCTCGCTGGGCGGAGCTCGGCCTGCACGACACGAACCTGGACGACGATTCGAAGCCCAAGTACTACCTCCTGACCATGTACCCGTATCCCTCGGGCGACCTGCACATCGGCCACTGGTACATCGTCACGCCGAGCGACGCCCTGGCCCGCTACCGCCGGATGCACGGGTACAACGTGTTCTTTCCGATCGGGTTCGATGCCTTCGGGCTGCCGGCGGAGAACGCCGCGATCAAGAACGGTGGCCATCCGTTTACCTGGACGATGTCGAACATCGAAACGATGCGACGGCAGTTCCGGACGATGGGCGCGACGTTCGCGTGGGACAACGAGGTCGTCACGGCCGATCCCAGCTACTACCGCTGGAACCAGTGGCTGTTCCTGAAGTTCCTGGAAGCCGGGCTGGCCTACCGGGCGCTGTCCGCGGTCGATTGGTGTCCCAACGACGGCACGCTCGCCCGCGAACAGGTCGAGGGCACGGAGCGACGCTGCTGGCGCTGCCACGCGCTCGTCGAGAAGCGCGACCTGGAGCAGTGGTTCCTGCGAACGACGAAGTATGCCGACGAGCTGCTCGACTTCACGGGCATCGATTGGCCAGAACCCGTCCGGATCATGCAGACGAACTGGATCGGCCGATCCGAAGGCGCCGAGATCGACTTCGACGTCGCGCCAGGACGAGGCGCCAGGCGACGGACCTGACGGTCAGCCCGAGGGCGATCGAATTCGCGTGTTCACCACGCGACCCGACACGTTGTTCGGGGCGACCTTCATGGTCCTGGCGCCCGAGCACGCGTTGGTCGCGAAGCTGACCCATCCGGACCGCCAGGCGGACGTCGATGCCTACGTGAGCCAGGCGCGCCGCGAGACCGAGATCGAGCGGCTATCGACCGACCGACCGAAGACCGGCATCGCCCTTGGCGCACACGCCATCAATCCCGTCAACGGGGAGCGGATCCCGATCTTCATCGCGGACTACGTCCTGTCCGGTTACGGCACGGGCGCGATCATGGCCGTCCCGGCCCACGACGAGCGCGACTTCGAATTCGCGCGCAACTTTGGGCTGACCATCCGCCGGGTCGTGGCCGCGCCCGGCACCGAAGCGGATGCGCCGATGGCGGACGCCTACGTGGCGCACTCGGCTGACGAGCGCCTGGTCAACAGCGATCGGTTTGACGGGATGCTCGCGGATGCGGGCGGCAAGGCCATCGTCGAATCGCTGGCCGCTCAAGGGCGGGCGGAACCAAAAGTCACCTATCGCCTGCGGGACTGGTTGATCAGCCGCCAGCGCTACTGGGGCACCCCGATCCCGGTCATCTACTGCGAACGCGACGGCATCGTGCCGGTCCCCTATGACCAGCTCCCCGTCCTGCTACCCGAGACCGTCGACTACGCCGGCAGCGGTGACAACCCCCTGAACCACGACGAAGCGTTCCTGCGCGTCGAATGCCCGCGCTGCGGACAGCCAGCTCGTCGCGAGACGGACACGATGGACACCTTCATGGATTCGTCCTGGTACTGGTATCGCTACCTGTCGCCCGAGGACGAGGTCGCCCCGATCGACCCCGAGTTGGCGCGGAAGTGGACGCCGGTCGAGCAGTACACCGGTGGCGCCGAGCACGCCGTCATGCACCTGCTGTACAGCCGCTTCTTCACGAAGGCGATGGCCGACAGCGGCCTGATCGAGCACCGCGAGCCGTTCCTGCGCATGTTCAACCAGGGCCAGATCCTGGGCGCCGATGGCGAGCGGATGAGCAAGTCGCGGGGCAACGTGCAGGACCCCGACGAGCTGGTGCGTCGGTATGGCGCCGACACTGTTCGCCTGTTCCTGATGTTCATGGGTCCCTGGGATCAGGGTGGCCCGTGGAGCCCGACGGGCATTGGCGGAGTCCATCGGTTCCTGACCCGGGTCTGGACGCTCGTCCTGGATGCGCACGGCCGCGAGCCAGGCGATCCCGCCGCGGGATCGCTGCCAGCCGGCGAGTCGGCGCCAGATGCCCGTCTGGCGATCCGCACCGCGGCGCATCGGACGTTGCGCGATGTGACCGAGGACTACGACGGCTTCCGCTTCAACACGATGATCGCCAAGCTGATGGAGCTGTCCAACACGCTGTTCCGGTACCGCGGAACGGAGATCGCGGGCGGAGCGGAATGGGACGAGGCGATCCGCCTGCTGCTCCTGATGCTCGCCCCCGCGGCGCCACACATCAGCGAGGAGTTGTGGAGCCGGCGGCTGGTGGCGAGCAGCGAGGCATGGGCATCGATCCACACGCAGCGCTGGCCGGAGCTCGATCCGAGCGCCATCGTCGAAGCGACCCGCGAGATCCCGGTCCAGGTCAACGGCAAGCTGCGGGATCGCGTGGTCGTGCCCTCCGGCGCATCGGATGCGGAGATCGAATCCGCCGTGCTGGCGCGCGAGAAGATCGTGGCGATCCTCGACGGGCGGACGCCGGACCGCGTCGTCGTGGCCGGAGGCGGACGCTTGGTGAACCTGGTCGTTCGGTGACCGAACCGAGCGAGGATGCCGTCACGTTCGACCGCTTCCTCGGGGGCTCGACGCCAGAGGTGGCCGAGATCGCACGCGCCCTCCGCCTTGCCGTTCTCGAGGCGTTCCCGGACGCCGTCGAATGGTTCGACCCGAGCGACGGCGTGCTGGGGTTCGGTTCCGGGAGAACGATCCGCGATCTCTGCCTCGCGATCGTCCCGCACAAGTCGCACGTCAACCTGCAGCTCGTTGACGGCGTCGACCTTCCGAACCCCCACGGCAGGATCGAAGGCACCGGGAAGCGCGCCCGTCACGTCAAGGTTCGAAGGTCCGGTGACGTCGCTGCGCCGTGGGTGATGGATGCGATCGCCGCGCAGGTCGCTCACCGCTCCGCGAGCCGGTAGCAGACCGCTACGCTCCGCAGACCGATGTCGAGCGAGGCCGTGGCGCTGCCTTCCCACACCCGCGTGTCCAGGGCATTGCCGTGGATTCTGTGGGCCCTCGCGGTCGTCGAGGCAGGCGTGCTCGCCTTTGCTCTCGTCCTCTTTCCGCAGACATTCGCGTCCGACCCCGCCGAGGAAACCGTCGACCTCGCGGTGTTCCTCGTCACGATTGCCGTCGACGTGGTCGTGTTCGCCACCGCAGGACTGCTCATCTTGCTCCAGCAGTCGCGTAACTCCGTCGGGTGGCTGGTGCTCGTCGGCGGCCCCTCGCTCGGCGCCGTCTTTCTCGGATACCTCGTAGGCGTGTTGCTCATCCAAGGCAACGAGGCGATCGGCGGCTGGTTCTTCCTCGCTGGGGCCGTCCTGTTCGGCCCAGCCCTCTTCTCGGTCGGGCCGGGCCTGGCCTCGGTGTTCCCGACCGGGAAGCCGTTGCCTGGGTGGTGGACATCGGCATTCAGGCTGGGTGTCGTCGCCATCGCCGCCGGATCCGTGCTCACCGCGATTGCTCCCGGCCCGCTGGAGGAGACCGTCGCGGCCGTCAACCCACTCGGGATCGGTGTCCTGCCGGCCAACCTGCGATTCGTCGGGGCGGCAGTGACGAACATTGCGCTCGCCACCGGAACGCTTGTCGCCGTGGCTTCCCTCATCGTGCGCTACCTGGCGTCGTCGACCGAGATCCGACACCAGCTCAAGTGGTTCCTTTGCGCGGGCGTCCTGTTGGCCATCGTGCTCCCGATCGGCCTCCTTGTGGGGGAGTCATGGACGGCGGTGCTCTCGCTCCTGACCCTCGGGCTCGTACCCCTGGCCGTGGTCATCGCGGTGCTCCGCTATCGGCTCTACGAGATCGACACCCTCATCAACCGGACGCTGGTCTACGTGCCGTTGGTGGGCATCGTCGCGGGAATCTACGCCGGAATGGTGGCGCTGCTGCAGCGGTTGTTCGTCGCGGCCACGGGGAATACATCGGACGCCGCCGCGGTGATCAGCGCGCTGGCGCTGGCCAGCGTGTTCACGCCGATCCGGAACGGGATCCAGTCGGCGGTCGACCGCCGCTTCAAGCCGACCGCGCCCGAGCCGCCGGGCAAGTGGGAGGATCCGGCATTCCGCGCAGCGGTCGAAGCCATCGTCCTCGACGTCACCCGCCGGTCCCGCTGACCAGGCCGGATTCAGATCCGGGCGCTATGCGCCTTCGCGACGTCCCCGATGATCGCGGCGAGCTCCACCGGGCGTGACCACATCGGCCAGTGACTCGTGGGCAGGTCGACCCACGTGATGTCGCGCAGCTCGGGCACGCCGCTTAGCCACGCATACCCATCCTTGACCGCTTCCTTGTACTTCTCGGAGGAGAAGCCGGTGCAGATCATCGTCGTCGGGATGTCGCGACGAGCGTCATTGGTCAGCTCGACACCCTCACGGAAAACGGCTCCAGGCTCCGGCACTGCCCGGGCGCGAAAGGTGGCGAGCTGTTCCTCGCTCAGGCCATCGAGATTTTCCTCCGCAGACAACTCCGCCCAGTTGAGCGGCCTGTCGTCGGCGTCGAACTCGGCGTCCATGGCGCCCTTGCCCGGCGCCGAGTCGACATAGACCATCGCCGCGATGCGATCCGGCACACGGTCGCTCGCGGCATAGCCGGAGAAGCCGGTCCCGCTGTGCACGGCCAGGACGACCGGTGCGCCGGCCGCTCGAACCGCATCCACGATGGCGTCGACGTGGTCGGCCAGGCTGACGGTCGATCGGTCCGTGTCGGCTGACTCGAGACCGGGCAACGTCAGCGCCGTGACGTCGTGGCCGTCGGCACGCAACGCCGCGGCGACCTCGTCCCATGCCCATGCGCCAAGCCAGAATCCAGGAACCAGGATGATCGGTGGGGTCGTCATGTTCCTACCCTAGGACGGCGCCACCTTGTCACGCAAACGGGGCAGCGAGCCGGCCCGGCCGGCAAATCCCGTCTAGTTGGGGCCGGTGCCCGTCGCGGCCTCGCTCTCCTCGCGTGCCCGGGCCCGATGGCGCGCCGCCTTGGCCCGGTTCCCGCAGGTTGCCATGTCGCACCATCGGCGACGGCTCGTGCGGGACGCGTCGTAGAAGACCCACTGGCAGGTGTCGCTGGCGCATACCCGGATGCGCTCCGGGTGGCCGGCCGTGAGCTCGGTCACCAGCGGCTCGGCGAGGCGCGCCAGGGCGTCATCGATCGGATCGCCGATGTGCCGGTGGTCAACGCTGACGCCATCCGGCGCGGGGATCAACTCGATGACCTGGCGGGCGTGGAGCGCGCGGTTCACCGTCTGCAGGGCACCAGCCCGTGGCGCCCGCTTGTCGGCGATGGCCTCGGCCACTTCGCGCAGCGCGTCGCGCACCGTGTGGACGTGATCGAGGTCCTTTTCGGCGGCCACGGGCTGCGTCGCCACCCTGGCGCGCGCGCGGTCCGCGCCCTCCCGGTGGATCACGCCGCGGTTGACGAACCAGGCGAGCGCCTCGTCGAGGCTGGGGAGCTTCTCGACGGGGAAACCATTCTCCGTGTCATTGGTGTTCAGGAAGTCAAAGGTCGCTTCCAGATCGACGCCGTGAGCGTGGCTCAGATCAATGCCGATCGGGTTGTTTGTCAACATCGTGCTAACCACTCTACAACGCTTGACAGGTTACGCGCAAGTAGGTACAGTGTAACCATTAAACACGGTGGAACCGGTTAGCAGCAAGGAGACCGACCATGGAAGCGACGATGCTGTTCCTCATCTCGGTGATCGGTCTCGTCGTCCTCGGCGGGGCATCGCTCACCTGGGGTGCCGACAGTCGCGAAACGTATCGCGACGACCACGCCCGCTGATCCCGGCGGCAACCGATCCAGCCACCCTCAGGAGATCAATCCCATGAACGCCAACTTCTATTCACTGATTGCCCTCGACATCGCGCGTGAGCGATCGCTCGAGGCCGAGCGCCACTGGCTCGCCGCGTCGATCCGTGGCGCAGCGCCGGTGCGACGGTCCGCCGTCCGCCGCCTGGCGGCATCCGGCCTGGCCGCGGTCAGTCGCGGTGCAGCGCACGCCGTCCGACGGCTCGACAGCCGAGTCGCCGACGACCTGGGACGGACTTTCGCTCACGCGGAGTAACCCGTGAAGCGATACCTCTGGCGATTGAGCCGCTGAGCGTCAGCTCCGGCGCAATCGCCAGATTGATTCTGCCGGCCAGCGACGCTCCCATTCGCGATCGATCTCGTCTCGATAGGTGCTCGTCGCATCGGCTTCGGGTCGCGGCTCGATCAAGTCCTCGATCACGAACCCGTTGGCGCGGAAGAGACGGATCCATTCGCCATACGGCAGGTTGAAGTCGATCGAATCGCCGTAGTCGAACCGGTGCATCCCGAAGTAGTCGTAGACGAGCCGGTCGCCGGCATGCTCCTCGTCCGCCGCCCAGGCGATCGACTTGATCGGGGACCCGTGGTTGAAGGCGAACAGCCCGCCCGGGCGGAGGAGGCGCGAAGCCTCCGGGACCGTTCGGTACGGATCGGCGAAGGTCATCGCACCGTGGTCGCAGAACACGATGTCGAAGCTGGCGTCCGGTAGCGGAACGTCTTCCGCGCTCGCGTGGACCAGCGGGAATGTCACCCCAGCCTCCGCCATGAGCGTCCGAGCGTGCTCCAGCTGCCGATCGGAGAGGTCGAGGCCAACCGGCCGGGCACCCGCCTTCGCCAGGGCGATCGACCACTGCGCGGCGCCACAGCCGAATTCGAGGATGTCCTTGCCACGGACGTCGCCCAGGACCTGCAGCTCGGCTTCGGGGATCTGCCATGTGCCCCACGCGAGGCCGCTGCTCGCGGCCAGTTGCGGACCGTGCTTCTGTTGGTACTCGTCCGAGTAGTCGTTCCACGCGGCGCGGTTGAACGTGGAATGCGGCGTCAACGAGTCCGGCAAGGGCGGGTCGATGGGGTCCATCGCGGGACTGTACGTCCTCCCGGGCAAACTCGCGAAGAGGGCCACCCGGTGTGGATGTGAGACGCGGCATCGCCGCTCCAGCGCCGAACCACGCGCACGAAGGCGTCGCCCAACCGGGCGGCGTTTCGTTTGCCGATCAGCCGCTCGACCAGGCCTGCAGCTCGACGATGTTGCCCTCGGGATCGGTGGCGTAGACCCAGGTCACCGCGCGGCCGTCGCTCGTATGAGTCGTGATCACGTCCCCCACGGTCCCGCCGCCGTTGGCGACGAACGCCTCTAGCGCTGCCGGCACGTCGGGAACGGCGAATGCGACGTGCCCGAAGCCCGGGCGATTGGCGAGGGGAGGCTGGCCTGCGAGCGAGGGCGCGTACTCGAAGATCTCGAGGGTGGGGCCGGTTGGGCCGCCACCGGGCAGGCGGAGGTGCGCGCCCTGGAACGCGGCGTTTGGCACACCGACGGCCGCCGAGACCTCCGGACCGCGAAGGTTGCGCTCCGGCGGCACCGGGACGCACCCGAGTACACGTTCGTAGAAATCGGCCAGACGGCGCCAGTCGAGGGCGATGATGTTGACGTGGCCGAACCGGGCATCGATCACGCGGCCATCATGCCGCGATCTGCCGCAGGACGTCTAGGCCGACACGCGGCGCGTCGCGACACGAGGGCGGGCTCCACGCTCGACGGCCCGTCCCACCAGGCGGTGATCGGCGACCGGTGGCTTGGCGGAGAACAGGCGGATGAAGACGTCGACGAGCTCGGGGTCGAACTGGGTACCGGAATGGCGGCGGAGCTCGAACAGCGCCTCGTCGTGGCCGATCGCCCGCTTGTACGGGCGATCCTGGATCATCGCGTCATAGGCGTCGGCGATCGACACGATCCGTGATCCCAGTGGGATGTCCCGACCGCGAAGACCGTGCGGATAGCCGTGCCCACCGAACCGTTCGTGGTGGTGCAGGATGATCTTGCCGGCCTCCGCGAGGCCGCCCGCCTCGTCGAGGATGACCTGCCCGATGCGGGGATGCTGTTTGACGTAGTCCCATTCGGAGCTCGAGAGCGCGCTCGGCTTTTCGAGGATCTGGTCGGGTACGGCGATCTTGCCGATGTCGTGGAGCAGGGCGGCGACGCGGATCCGTTCGATCTCCTTGGCCGGCATCTCGAGGTCGTTGGCAATGGCCACCCCGATGGTCGCGATCAGGACGGATGGGCGGCCTCGATAGTGCGGGAGCGGGGCGATGATGTCGCTCAGGGCGGCTTCGGTGGCCTCGCGAGCCACCGCGGCGACCTCGAGGGCCCGGGCGCGTCCAGCGGCCGAGATCGGGGCACTCGGGACGCGCGTGTCGTCATTCGGCTCGGCGAAGACGTAGGTCTGGTTCCGACCCAGGGACTTGGCCGAGTACATCGCGTTGTCTGCATCCCGGACGAGCGATTCGGCGCGGAGCGTCCGGCCCTGGCCGCCGGCGATCCCGATCGAGATCGTGACGTTGATCGTCAGCTCAGCGCTGACTTCGAAGCTGTGCTTCTGGACGAGCAGGCGAAGCTTCTCGGCGACCTGGGCGGCGTCCTCGGGACCGGTCTCGGGGAGCACGACCATGAATTCCTCGCCGCCGTATCGGCCAACCACGTCGCTGTGGCGGAGGCTGGTCGCGAACAGGTCGGCGACGCCACGCAGGACCACGTCGCCCACCTGGTGGCCATGGGTGTCGTTGATCACCTTGAAGTGGTCAAGGTCGACGAAGGCGACCGACAGCGGGCGCCCATGGCGGACGGCGCGGTCGACCTCGGTGAACAGGTTGGAGAGGATCGTGCCGCGGTTGGAGACCTCGGTCAGGAGGTCGGTCGTCGCGGCGTTATGGGTCTCGGTCAACTTGGCCGAAACGGCGTTGACGGACCGCTCGAGACGCCCGAGGAGCCCGTCGCCGGGCTTCTGCACGATCGAGCCGAGGTCGCCTTGCCCCAGGCGTTCGGCGACGGCCACGATCGCCCGGATGCGTCCGATGGCGAGACCCATGAAAAGGACGGCGGCAGCGATCGCGACGCTCCCCGAGGCGACCGGCACGGTCAGGTCGGCGCCCAGGCGCTCGGCCGCCATGACGGCGCCCGCCGTGACCATGCCAAAGGCAACCACGACCACGATAGCCAGTCCCACCAGGACCCCCGTCGACCGCATGCGTGGAACGTAGCGGGCCATCCGGGCCCTCAAACACGACCCGTTGGTACTGCTGCGATGACCCAGACGGTGCTTCGCCCTGTGCGGCTACAATGGGCTCCGATGCCGGCCCGCGCGACACAGACGGCGACAGAGGTTCTCTGTCAAGGCGAACGATCGCCTGGCATCAGGGTCCCCGAAACGTCCGGAGCCGCGTGAGCGCGACGCCGGAAGGCCCGCTCTTCAAGCTTCCACCATCGGGCGGGCCCGCGATGCCGTTCTGCGAACGGTGCGGCAACCTCATCGGGCCTGTCGCCAGCCTCGCCCAGGTCGGCATGCGGCCGTGTCGCGAGTGCGGGATCCACGCCTGCGACCGATGCTGGGGAGGCGCGGGCGGCAAGTGCCCGGGTTGCGGAGCGTCACGACGCGTTGCGACGCGGGCGCCCGTGGCGGTGGCGGCGCCCGGGGCGGTGCTCGCGCCCGATCTCCCGGGCGCTTCGACGGCCAATCGACGGTCGACCCGACGCCCGGTCGTCGCCGCAGGGTTGATCGTCATGGCGATGGCGATGGTCGTCGCGGTCGCCGGCAACCCGTTCCGTCCGGCGGGTGCGGTCGAGAGTGCCCAGGAGGGACCGGCCTCGGACCCGCCGGTCGCTGATGGTGCGTCCCCTCAGTCGTCGCCCACAGGGATAGCCGCGGTGGACGATGGCGCGCCAAGCCCATCTGCCCCCGCGCAGGTCACCGCCACGCCCGACCCGGAGCCCACGGCCGGACCGACGCCGCTGTTGCGCCCTCGGGTCCCGCCCCGTGCCGCGGCCGCCGTTTCGACGAAGCCGCCACCCAAACCGACCCTTGCGCCGGGACCGACGTCGGCACCGACGCAGGGGCCGCCCACTCCGGTTCCGACGCCGGCGCCCACCACGCCATCGTTCCCGCCCCCACCGACACCGGTTCCAACACCCGATCCGACGCCTGACCCAACGCCCGTGCCGATCCCGACACCGATCCCCACGCCCGAGTCGACACCCGTCCCGACAGCGGACTGTCGCGTGGTCCCGAACCTCGTCGGCCTGACCGTGGCGAGCGCACGCGCGGAGTGGGCCGATGCCGGGTTCACCGGGTCGTTCACGCCTGGGGCGGGTCAGAACAACAAGACCGTCGAGACGCAGACCCAGCCACCTGGCGCCTGCCTGCCAGCCACGATATCGGTGACCGTCACGCATTCGTGACGCAGCCTGGCGGGCTGGGGTCAAGCGGCGATAAGTCGCAGATAAGAGGGTCGCCCTAGGGTTCGACACGACGTCTCGCTTCGTCGGTAGTGCCCCCAACGACGCGAGACGTCACTTCCCCCGGCGTCCAGACGCCAAGCCTCCCGCCGAGGAGGTCGACTGCGTGGAACCAACCGCGACGCCATGGCGCGTGCTCGAGGACTCGGCGGACGAGCGGAGCGGTGCGGCGTCGCAAGCCGGCTCGCCCCATTCGTCGCTTTGGCTCGCTCGCCCGACCCTGGCCATCGCCGGTGGTGCCGCGCTCCTCGCCGGGCTTGCGTTCTTCCTGGCATTCGGAGCGGGCGCAGGCGGAACCGTGGTCCTCGAGGGCGGAACCCCGCTCGAATCGTCGATCGGCGGGGCGGAGGGCTTCGGTGTCGTGGAGGCCTCGCCACGAGAGCTGCTCGTCGTGGAGATCGTGGGAGCGGTCGTTCGGCCGGGCGTCTACCGCGTCCCGGCGGAGTCGCGGATCGGTGACCTGGTCGACGCCGCCGGTGGGTACGGCGCCCGAGTGGACGCGGACCGAGCGAGTCGCGAGCTGAACCTTGCCGCGCTCCTGCACGACGGTGACCAGGTCCGTGTCCCATCGCGTGACGACGAACCGGTCACGGGCGGGCAACCGGCGCCGGCCGGCGCCGCCTCCGACACGGGCAACGTCGGCGGCCAGGTCGACCTGAACCGCGCCACGTCGGCGGAGCTGGAGGCACTGCCAGGGATCGGTCCCGTGACGGCCGGCAAGATCCTGACCTCGCGCGAGGAGCGGCCGTTCGGGGCCGTCGCGGATCTGCGGGCCCGAAAGCTCGTCGGCGAAAAGACGTTCGAAACGATCAAGGATCTCGTGGTCGTTCGCTGACATGGGTCGCAGCGCCCGGCTGGCGATTGGGGCGATCGCCGCCGCGATCGCGGTCGAACCGCTTGGCCCCAACCTCGTCGGGGCGGGTCTCGCCCTCGGGATGGCGGTACTCCTGATCGTCGGCGAGATCGGACCGAACCGGACGGCTCGCCGGGTCTGGCCGGTCGTCATCGGTGCCGGCCTGGTCGCGGCCCGACTCGCCGTCCTGCCTGCGGCCGCACCGACGCTCGCTACGCCACCGGGCGGCGAAGGTCCTTGGACCCTCGTCGTCCTGACCACGGGTGCTCCGCGCGACGGCCACCAAACCGCCACCCTGGGGACAACAGGCGACACGACGCCGGCCTTCACCGTGGCTGCCACGCTGCCTCGCTACCCAGTCGTCATCCCTGGCGACAGGGTCCGTCTCGAGGGCGCCATCCGGCCCCGGCCCGAGTCCGCGTACGGGGAATACCTGGCCAGGATCGGCGCCGCAGGGACGATGACCGCCAGGACGATCGAGCTCATGCCGAGTGGCGCCGATCCTGGGCGCCAGCTCGAGGTGCTGCGACGTGGCGCCGCAGAAGCGCTCGCCGGGGTCCTGCCCGAACCCGAGGCCGGGCTGGCGGCCGGCATCCTGATCGGCCTCCGTGACCGGGTCGATCGCGATCTCGCGGCGGCGTTCACGACGGCCGGCGTGAGCCATGTCGTGGCGATCTCCGGGTGGAACATTGCGATCGTGGCGGCCGCGATCGCGACCTTGGCGGGCGGCCTCGGTCGCCGTCGGCGGGCTGTCGTCACCGTCGTCGCGATCGTCGGGTATGTCTGCTTTGCGGGCGCGTCCGCGTCGGTGGTGCGGGCGGCGATGATGGCCGCCGTGGTCCTGCTCGCTCGCGAGAGCGGACGAGCCGGGCGGGCGGCGGCGGCTCTCGGGTGGGCCGTGACGCTCCTGCTCCTGAGCGATCCCGGCCTGATTGGCGACGCCGGATTTCAGCTCTCGTCGCTGGCAACGGCGGGCCTGATCGCGTGGGCGACGCCGATCTCTGCCTGGATCGATCGGGTCGGACGCCGACGAATCCCGCGCTGGCTGTCCGAGAGCCTCGGGGTCTCGCTCGCCGCGCAGGCGGCGACCATGCCGATCGTCCTCGCCTCGTTCGGTCGCCTTGCGGTCCTGTCGCCCCTGGTCAACCTCGTGGTCGTCCCGCTGGTGGCGCCGGCCATGGCCGTTGGGGTCGTCGCGCTGATGGCCGGCGTCGCGGTCGCGGCCGGCGCTCCGCCGATGGTCGGCCCAATCCTTGCGGCGCCGGGTTGGGTGGTCCTCCGGATCCTGGTCGGCATCGTCGAGGTCGCTGCGAGCATGCCGTTCGCGAGCCTGACGCTCGAGCCGCCGCTCGACACCGCGGCGGCCGTGGCCTGTCTGGGTGGTCTCGCGGGCATCGTCCGGTGGCAACGGCGCTCGCCGTCGCATCGACCAGGAACGAGTCCGGACGCAGATCCATCGACCGCTCTGAACGCGGGCGCAACGTCGCCCCGCGGCCATGGCACGCCCGGACGGGCACGACGGGCTGCCACGTTCGGTCTCGTCGTCGCGGTCGGAGTGGCAGGCAGCGTGGCGGCCGCCCGCCCGGCCGGCGTCGCGACCGTGTCCATTCTCGACGTGGGACAGGGCGACGCGATCCTGATCGAAGGCTCGCGAGGCGGTCGCCTGCTGATCGACGGCGGGCCGGATCCGGATCGACTGCTCGTCGCCCTCGACCGACGGATCCCGCCGTGGGACCGACGGATCGACTCCGTGATCCTCTCGCATCCGCATGAGGATCACGTGGCAGGGCTGGCCATCCTGCTCGAGCGGTACCAGGTGGAGCGGGTGATGGAGCCGGGCATGCGCGGCCGGGGTCCAGGCTATCTGGCCTGGCTCGACCGCCTCGCGGAGGTCGAGGGGCCGGCCCGCGTGGCTGTGGCAGCCGGCGATCGGATCGAGGTCGACGAGATCGCGCTCGAGGTGCTGTGGCCAAGGCCGGGCGAGGTCCCCCTCGAACCGCCCGACGGCGGCACCGGGATCAACAACGTGTCCGTCGTCATGGCCGGACGAGTCGGAGATCTGCGTTTCCTGTTGATGGGAGACGTGGAGGAGGAGGTTGACCCGCGCCTCCTTGCGGACGGCCTCCCGCGGGTGGACCTGCTCAAGGTTGCCCACCACGGCAGCCGGACCGCCACCACGCAGGCGTTCGTGGATGCCGTCCGGCCGCGGGTTGCCGTTGCCTCGGCGGGGACCGGGAACACGTACGGACACCCGACCAAGGTGACGCTCGATCGGTTGGCCAACGCGGGAGCGCGCGTGTTGCGGACGGACCGCGACGGCACCGTCGTGGTCACGTTCGGAGTGGAAGGCATGACGGTGCGATCGGAGGGGGCGAGACCGCTCCGCACCTCGCTGAGAGCGTCGCCGACGGCTTCTGCGGCGTTCCGATGCGCAATCCCCGTCACCGCCCTCGTGCCGGAACGTGAGACACCCGCCGCTCCATCGGCCGGGAGCGGTTGGCGCCCTCTGACGGCTCGCAACGACCGCCCGGGGTGGGCCCCGACCGTCGGGTACCATCGGATCGATGACCGTTCCCGGGCGGGTGGAGGCCGCCTCCCTCCTGCTGTCCCTGGATCCCCAACCCTGGTTCGTGCGGCACGCGCGCGCGGTCGCGGAGGTCGCCGGTTGGCTGGCCGCCCGGATCGATGCTCGCGGGACGGCGGTCGATCGGCGGCTGGTGGAGACGGCAGCGCTCCTCCACGACGTCGACAAGGCCCTGCCGGCCGGCCATCCGTTGCGCGCGCTCCCCCACGGCGAGGGTTCAGCCGCCTGGTTGACGGCGGCTGGCCATCCCGAGCTCGCGCGATCAGTCACCGGGCATCCCGTGACCCGCCTTCGTGACGGCGACGCGTTCCGGCGGTGGGCGGCCTTTGCCTCGCGCGAGGAGCGGATCGTTGCCTATGCCGACAAGCGAGCCGGGCAACGGCTCGAGTCCATGGATGCGCGGTTTGCCTCGTGGCGGCGACGCTATCCACCGTCGGCCACCGGGCCGGACGGCGCATGGGATGACGCGACGTTCGCGGCAGTCAGGCGTCGGGCGGCGCGCCTCGAAGCCGACGTCTGCCGGGCGGCCGGAGTCGCGCCCGAAGCGGTCGGCCGCCTCCGGTGGACCGGCGTGGCGTTGCGTGCCGCTCGGTCGGCCGCCCGCGACGGCGACCCGCGGTGACGACTTCGCCGCTCGCCTACTTCTGGGGTGACGACGAGCTGTCGGCCGCCCGTGCCGTAGAGGCCCTCCAGGCCACCCTGGCCGCGGAGACCGGGGCACCACCGGAACGCTGGGACATCCGGGGTGAGCGCACGCGAGCCGGTGAGCAGATCGCGCGGCTGCAGGAGCGCGTCGCGACCCCCGCGATGTTCGGGGGCGGGTCGCTGGCCGTGGTCAGCAATCCCGGGCCACTCCTCCAGTCCACCGAGCACCGCACGTCGTTCATGGCTGCGCTCGGGCTTGTCGCACCCGGCAACGCCTTGGTCGTCCTTGATGCGACCCAGTCAGGGGCCAAGGCGCCATCGCAGAAACGGCTCGCCGACGCGATGACGGCCGCCGGCGGCTCCATCCGGAAGTACGAATCGCCGCGCCGAGGCGCCCTGGCCGGCTGGATCGAGAACGAAGCCAGGCAGCGCAACCTGCAGCTCGCACCGGGCGCCGCGAAGACCCTTGCCGAGCGGATCGGCGGGCTGGTCGAGGCGGACGTGGACCGGCGCTACCTGACCCGGATCGCCGCGCTCGAGCTCGACAAGCTGGCCCTCTACCGGGGGGATGGGCCGATCACGACCGACGACGTGACGGCCCTTGTCGCCGAGGCCATCCCTGGGTCCCTCTGGGCATTCGCGGACGCGTTCAGCGACCGGAAGGTCACCGCGGCGCTGACCGTCCTCGATCGCCTGCTGGACGTCACCCCGGAGCCGGTCCTCCTGGCGGTCCTCCATCGGCGCGTCCGCGAGCTGCTGGAGCTCGGCGATCGACTCGGGTCAGGCGAACGTTTGGCGGCCGCAGCCAGGGCGATGGGCATCAACAGCGAGTTCGTCGCCGACAACCGCTCACGGCAGGCAAAGGCGTGGTCGACAGACGAGCTCACGGCAGCAATCCACGGCCTGGTGGAGCTCGATGCCATGGTCAAGGGCGCACCAGGCGCCGGCCAGGACGAGGCGCAACGCCGCCTGGCATTCAGCCTATGGGTGATCGATCACGCCGGACGAAGCGGGTAGGAATCAGCGGCGCCAGGGGGGCGTCCAAGGCGAAGGCGCCGGGGACGACCGTAGCCAGCGCACTTCGGAGTGCGTGAGCGAGGACCGGACCCGGCAACGCACGCATTGGGCGTTCACGGGCTGCGCGCTAGTCGGCGGCGGACCAGGCTTGTTCCTGGACGACCAGATCGCTCTCGATCGCGAAGACGCAG
Source organism: uncultured Chloroflexia bacterium (assembly GCA_963809045.1). Classification (GTDB taxonomy): domain Bacteria; phylum Chloroflexota; class Limnocylindria; order Limnocylindrales; family CSP1-4; genus SPCO01. The sequence continues at coordinate 465,217 of CAWEHW010000001.1, read as the reverse complement.
CGGCCTTCACCGAGGTCGAGGAGCTCGATCAGGTCGGGATCGATGTACAGCTGCGAGCAATCCTCGCAGAGACCGCCCGGGATCCCGAAGCACAGCCGTTCGGTTCGATCCGGAAGCCGGAACGTGGTGTCGAACCGGGTCGTGATGAGCCGGCGGCTACAGGCGGGGCAACGATCTCGGACGGAGGACATGACCGGAATTTAGGAGCGCCCGAACGGGCTCGGCATGACCCGCTGGTACTCCGGGACCCCCGTACGACATCGTAGGTGCGATGGGCCTAACGGACCGTGACTACTGGACGCTCAGGATCGTCCGGGCCTCTGACCAGTGCTTCTCCAGGCCGTAGTAATCGCGTTCCGGCGGCGTGAACACGTGCACGATCACCGACCCGAAGTCGATCAGGATCCAGTGCGACGCGGAGGTACCTTCCCGTCCGATCGGCTTGACTCGTTCGTCGCGCAGGCTGGCGATGATCCCGCTGGCGATGGCCTCCAGCTGGCGTTCCGATCCACCGGAGCAGATCACGAAGTAGTCGGCCATGGTGGTCAGGCCACCGAGATCCAGCAGCACGATCTCGGCTGCCTTCTTGTCCTCCGCAAGCTCGACGATCCGACGGGCCAGCTCCAGCGGCGGGCGCTCCGTGGACGCGGCGGCGACACCGCGCTGCGGAAGGCCGTCGGCGCGGGGGACGGCCGGCGACTCGGCCGGGATGGGATCGGTCACGTTTTAGGGTTCCTCCGTACGTTCCGGTACAGGTCATGGTCGTCGATGTAGGCCGCGACTGCATCCGGGACGAGGTACCGAAGCGATCGACCGGCCGCTGCCCGCTCGCGCAGCTCGGTCGCCGACAGCCTGAGTCTCGGCCCGTCGAGGAACAGCACGCGATCGACATGGTCCGGGAAGTGCTCCTCCACGAAGGCCACGCCGGCGCCCGGGTACCCGTCCCGGGGCGCGACGGCGATCCGTGCCAGGTCCAGGACACGATGCGGCTCGTTCCATGTCGGCAGCGCCAGGAACGCTTCAGCCGAGAGGATGAGGATGATGGGCGGCGGTGGTTCGCCGGGCTCTCGGGCGGCGCCGAGCGCTTCCAGCGTGTCGACCGTGTACGAGGGACCAGCGCGGTCCAGCTCGAGGCGATCGGCGCTGAACCGATCGTTCCCGGTGATGGCCAACTGGACCATCGCCAGCCGGTGAGCCGAGGACGTGATCGGTTGTCCCGGCTTGTGCGGTGGCTGCCCGGCCGGCACGAAGACCACCCGCTCAAGGCCGAGTGCCTCAACCGCCTCCTGGGCGACGGCCAGGTGCGCTACGTGGATCGGGTCGAACGTGCCACCGAAGACGCCGAGCGATCCCACCGCGACGCCTTGGCGCGGTCCGTCCCCTTGTGTGAGGGCGCCGCTCACACGCGTTCCCAGGGCTGCGCCTCCCATTCGAGCTCGACGGAGCCGATCCGCACGAGATCGCCCGCCGTGATCCCGGCCCGTCGGAGCTCGCGGTCGATCCCCAGCCGGGCGAGCTCCCGCTGGAAGCGTTCGGCGGATTCCTCGACATCGAAGTTGGTCTGGGCCGCCGAGCGTTCGATCCGCTGGCCGCGTACGCGGACGACCCCGTCGGCGTCGCGGTCGAGGCTGAAGCCGTCCGTCATCGCCTCGATCCGATGGACGACCACGCCCGACGGCTCCGGCGGCTCGGCCAACTCCTCGATCCCGGGCAGCATCGCGGCGACCCGCTCCCGAAACCCGGCAATCCCGTCGCCGTGCTGCGCGGAGATGGCGACGGCGTCCACATTCTCCTTCTTCCGGGCACGCTCGAACGCCGGCCAGGCCTCCTGGGCACCCGGCAGGTCCATCTTGTTGAAGGCCACCAGCATCGGCTTGTCCAGCAAGGCGGGATCGTGGGCTCGGAGCTCGTCCCGGATCACGTCGTACTCCCAGTCCGGGTCGCGCGACGAACCGTCGACCACGTGCACGAGCATGCGCGTCCGCTCGACATGACGAAGAAAGGCATGCCCGAGGCCGGCCCCGATGCTGGCGCCTTCGATCAGGCCGGGGACGTCGGCGATGGTCGGCCGGCGCTCGTCCTCGTCCCCCAGGTCCATCACGCCGAGGTTGGGCTCAAGCGTCGTGAACGGGTAGTCCGCGATCTTGGGCTGGGCCGCCGTGACCGCCGCCAGCAGCGTCGACTTGCCCGCGTTTGGAAGGCCGACCAGGCCCACGTCGGCGATCAACCGAAGCTCCAGCCGCAACCAGGCCTCCGAACCTGGCTCGCCCTTCTGGGCGTGCTTCGGAGCCTGGTGCGTGGAGCTCTTGAAGTGGGTATTGCCAAGCCCGCCACGTCCACCACGTGCGACCATCGCGTTCTGGCCGACCGCGACGAGGTCCGCGAGGAGCTCGCCGGTTTCGTCGGCATACACGGCGGTGCCCGGTGGGACGTCGAGGACGAGGTCGTCGCCCGCCTTGCCGTGGCGGCGGGCCCTGGTCCCACGGCCGCCGGGAATTGCCTTGTAGTGGCGCTTCTGGGTGAAGTCGCGGAGCGTGGTCTGGCCGGCATCCACTCGGAGGTAGATCGAGCCACCTCGACCGCCGTCACCGCCGTCGGGGCCGCCGCGCGGCACGTGCGCCTCCTGGCGGAAGGTCGCGGCCCCGTCGCCACCATCGCCGGCGCGGACCCAGATCTTCACGCGGTCGAGGAACATCGGATCCATTCTCGCACGCGTCCTACCGCTTCCCCCCTAGGCCCGCCAGGACGGTCACGGGGCGAGGACGGGCGACGCCCTCAGCCGACCTCAGTAATACCCGAGCGGATTAACCCGCGAGCCGCCATTCCACACGCCGCCACGCCACACCTCGAAGTGGAGGTGCGGGCCCGTGGCGCGACCCGACTGGCCGATCCGGCCGACCTGTTGCCCCCCGGAGACGCCCTGGCCGCTGCCCACCGAGATCGCGGACATGTGGTTGTACGTGCTGTACAACCCGGAACCGTGCGCGATCCAGACCTGGTAGCCGCCGCCATTCCCCTTCCAGCCCGCGAAGATGACGGTCCCGCCGCCCGCTGCCCGAACGGATGACCCGTAATCCGCCGCGATGTCGATCCCATAGTGGCCGTAGTGGAAGTACTGGCTGATGTAGTTGCCGCCACCGGCGACCGGCCAGGCAAAGGCGCCACCGGTGTAGTTGGCCGGCGCCCGCGACGATCCGCCACGACCGCCCGACGAGGACGAGGACGAGGACGAGGACGAAGACGAGCGGGTGACCGTGGGTTTCGGTGTCGGGATCGCCTTGCCCATCGCGCCCGGGATGGCGAGCACCTGGCCGACGACGAGGTTCGGATCCGCGAGCTTGTTGGCGTCCAGGATCTCCTGTTCCTCGACCTCGTACTTGTTGGCGAGGCTGGCCAGGGTGTCGGAGGCCTTGACCGTGACGACGAGGCCGGTGACCGGCGGGATCGTCAGGACCTGGCCGAGATGAAGGTCGTCCTTCGACTTGAGGTTGTTGGCCCACCAGAGCGTCATCATCGAGACGCCGAAATTCGACGCGATGCCCGTCAACGTGTCGCCGGACTGGACCGTGTAGGTCTCCATCAAGGCGCTGCCGTCGGCCACCGTTGTGTTGACGGCGACGGGCTTGAGGAGCGTTCCGTCGTCCAGGAACGGGCCCTCGATCACCGAGATCTGCGACAGTGCCAGGGCCGCCGCCTCGAGCTCTGCTTCGGCCTCCGCGCCCGCCTGCCGCTCGACGTCAGAGGTGGCTTCGTCGATGTCCGTTGGGGTTCCGTCGAACGCCCCGCCCTCCGTGGCCGCGAGGACGTCGCCCCGGACGTCGGCCTCGGTGATCGCGCCGCCGCGACCGGAGCCGCCGCCAACTTCGAGCCGCACCTCCGACCCGGGGCCGGTGGGCCCGCCGGTCGCCGGGATGGGCCTGGACGCCGAAACGCTGACGACCGATGCACCCAGGACGATCGCGGCGACGGCGAGCGCGACCGTTCGGTCATGACCGATTCGGGTGATCAGGGACATCCGCGCGTGCCGGGCCGGATGGGCGGCTGCGAACCCTTTCGCCAATCGATCGTGGCGCGGGGCGAGCCTGGAGGCCGCGACAACCGCCCGGACGCGGCGTTGCAGATTCAGGGTGGCGACGAGGCTGACCGCGGCGGTCGTAACGCTCGATGCACGGGAACTCGGGGGGCGGCGCAGACGCGTAATTGCGCGCTGCACGCCGACCGATGCGTTGAGCAATATGGTCTCCTGGCGTTTGGGCGGTTCGTAGGCGCTGGGGATCGCCGAAGGGGACTCGGGTGAACCGCCCGGGGTCGCGATATAGAGCTGGGGTCTCTTCTACGCGGCCGACGCCCGTTGCAACGGGCTTACGACATCGCCGGGAACGTTATCACGTAGGCGCCAAAAGCGGCAACCTTGGTTCCGTCAGGCGTCCAGGCTCTTGGTGAGGGTCGACAGGAACTCGGCGTTCGACTGGGTCTTGGCCAGCCGGTTGAGCAGGATCTCGATCCCCTCGTTGGCCCCGACCGCGGACAACATCCGGCGCATCGTCCAGACCATCTTGAGGGTCCCCTCCTCGAGGAGCAGCTCCTCGCGGCGGGTGCCGGAACGCTGCACATCGATCGACGGGAAGATCCGCTTCTCGGCGAGCTTCCGATCGAGGATGAGCTCGGAGTTGCCCGTGCCCTTGAACTCCTCGTAGATCACGTCGTCCATGCGCGAGCCGGTGTCGACGAGGCAGGTGCCGATGATCGTCAGCGAGCCGCCCTCTTCGATGTTCCGCGCGGCGCCGAAGAAGCGCTTCGGCGGGTAGAGGGCGATCGGATCGAGGCCACCGGAGAGGGTTCGTCCGGACGGCGGCAGGGCCAGGTTGTAGGCACGCGCCAGGCGGGTGATCGAGTCGAGGAGGATGACCACGTCGCGACCGGTCTCGACCTGGCGCTTGGCGATCTCGAGCGCCATCTCCGCGACGTGCGTGTGGTTCTCGGTCGGCTCGTCGAAGGTCGAGCTGATCACCTCGCCCTTGACGCTTCGGCGCATGTCCGTGACTTCCTCCGGACGCTCGCCGATCAGGGCGACCATCAGGAGGATCTCCGGGTAGTTGGCGCTGACGCCGTTGGCGATCTGCTTGAGGAGCATCGTCTTGCCCGCCTTGGGCGGGCTGACGATCAGGGCGCGCTGGCCCTTGCCGATCGGGTTGACGAGGTTGATCAACCGCTGGCTCAGGTTCTTGGGATCCGTCTCGAGGTTGATCAGGACGTCCGGGTGGACCGGGGTCAGGTCGGCGAAGATCGGGCGACGGCGCGCCGTCTCGGTGTCGACCCCGTTGACGGCGTCGACCCTGAGCATGCCCCAGTACTTCTCTGCCTCGCGGGGTGCGCGAACCGCACCGGACACCCGGTCGCCGATGCGAAGGCCGAAGCGACGAACCTGGCTGGAGCTGACGTAGACGTCGTCCGGGCTGGGCAGGAGGCCATGACGGCGCATGAACCCGAAGCCTTCATCGACGATGTCGAGGATGCCGCTGGCGTAGTCGTTGCCGGCGCGCTCGGTCTGGCGCTGGAGGATGAGGTCGACGAGCACGTCCTTGCGCTCGCCCTGTGCGGCGTCGAGCTCCAGTTCCTTGGACACTGCGCGGAGCTCGGTGACGCTCATCTCACGAAGATCGCTGACGTCCAGGTCGTTCCGCTCGCGGGCGGCTTCGATCTCCTGCTGCTCTTCGTATTCGGTAACGGGGGCGCGACCGCCGCCTCCAACGGGGGTACGTCGACGGGGACGTCGGTTGCGGGATCGATCGCGCTGGTCGGGGCCGGGTCCGGGCATGTGGGAAAGGTCACCTGCGGGTGAAAGGGGGCCGGGCGATGGTGCGCGCGGAATTGCTGCCGCAGCGCGGTTGCCGGTCGGGATGGCTTGAGGATAGACGCGGGATGACGCGTCGTCAATGGGGGTGAGGCCAGGGTCCGGTCCGAACGCGCCACCAGCATGCGACATGCCATCCTTGGCGTCGTGGCATCCATGAATCCGACGGCGGCTCGCGCGCACCGCCAACGGCTCGTCGCGGTCTTTGGTTTGACGCTGGCCGTCTTCGTCGTCGAGGTCGTGGGAGCGCTGGCCTCAGGAAGCCTTGCCTTGCTCGCCGACGCCGGTCACATGTTCACGGACGTTGCCGGGATCGGCCTTGCGCTTGGCGCGATGTGGGTAGCCGGACGGCCGGCCTCGGACCTGCGGACGTTCGGCTTCCTGAGGCTCGAGATCGTGGCCGCCGCCATCAACGCCGTGCTGCTCGTCGGGCTGGCGGTCGTAGTCCTCTTCGAAGCGTGGCGACGTCTCTCCGAACCGCCCGCTGTCGCGTCCGGACTGATGCTCGGGGTGGCCCTCCTGGGGCTCGCCGCGAATGCCGTGTCGCTGATGCTGCTGCGCGACGCCCATCATCTGAGCCTGAACATGCGCGGCGCCTACCTGGAGGTCATGGGCGACCTCGCCGGCTCCGTGACGGTGATCGTCGCGGCCGTGGTGATCGCGATGACCGGCTGGCTGCCGGCTGATCCCATCGCGTCCGCCGTGGTCGGGGTGCTGATCCTGCCGCGAACGGTGGGCTTGCTCCGCGATGCACTCGACATCCTCCTGGAGGCCGTGCCCAAGGGCGTGAACCTCGATGAGGTCCGGCGACACATCATCGAGGCACCCGGTGTCGCGGATGTCCATGACCTCCACGCCTGGACGATCACGTCGGGCATGAACGTGGTGTCCGCACACGTGGTGCTCGACGAGACCGCGGACCCGCCCACGGTCCTCGACGAATTGTGCCGGTGCCTGTCGGGCGACTTCGACATCGAGCACTCCACGTTCCAGCTCGAAACATCCGACCGTCGCCGCCTGGAGGAGGCGCACCATGCGTGACGACGCCTGATGGATCGGCTTCGCGGGCGCGCGTGCATCGTCACGGGCTCAACCGGGATCGCGGCCGCGAGCGCGCGTCGCCTGGCCGCCGAAGGGGCATCGGTGTTCGTGGTGTCACGGACCGAAGCGCATGCGCGATCGCTCGCCGACGAGCTGACGCACGCAGGGGGTGTCGCAGGCTGGATTGCCGCTGACCTGGCCGTCGAAGCCGAGGCAGACGCGGCCATCGCCGCGGCCGTCGCGCGGTTCGGGCGGATCGACGGCTTGTTCGCGGTCGCCGGCGGCAGTGGGCGACGGTATGGGGACGGGCCGATCCACGAGCTCACCGCCGAGGGGTGGGACCGGACGCTGGAGCTCAACCTTCGAAGCCAGGCCCTGACCTGCCGCGCCGTCGTACGCCAGATGCTGGCGCAGGAACCCAACCCCTCCGGGACGCGGGGCTCGGTCCTCCTCATGGGCAGCGTCACGGCGACCGACCCCGTGCCGGCCTTCTTTGCGACACACGCCTATGCGGCCGCCAAGGGCGCGACGACAGCGCTCATGACGACGATGGCCGCGACGTACGCTCCACACGGGATCAGGGTCAACGCGGTTGCGCCGTCCTTGACCGACACGCCGATGGCCGCCCGGGCCTCGGGCGACGCCCGGATCCGGGCCTTCGCGGCGCAGAAGCAGCCGCTCGCGGGCGAGATGATGGATCCCGAGGACGTGGCCCATGCCGCGGTCTATCTCCTGTCCGATGAGTCGCGAGTCGTGACCGGCCAGCTGCTCAAGATCGACGGCGGCTGGTCCGTGCTCTCCGTCTCGCCGGAGCCGGAAACCTGAGCGGGCGATGACCTTCGTCCGGACGGTCCTCGGCGACATCGACCCAGCGGCGCTGGGCATCACCTATGCCCACGAGCACCTCGTCATCGACGGCGGCCGGCCAGTCGAGATCTACCCGGACTTCGATCTCGGTGACATGGATCGGATGGCGACCGAAGTCGCCGCCGCCGCAGAGCTGGGCCTCGGGGCGGCCGTCGACGCCATGCCCTGTGACGCCGGGCGGAGCGCGCCGAAGCTCGCCGAGTTGTCGCGTCGGACCGGCGTCCACGTCGTCGCGCCGACGGGGCTTCACCACGAACGCTGGTACGGCCCGGCGCACTGGCGGTACCGGATCATGGTGGACGAGCTGGCCGACCTCTTCAGCGCGGACGTCGAGCTGGGGATCGATGCCAACGATTACGCCGGTCCGGTCGTCAAGCGCACCGAGCACCGTGCCGGCGTGGTGAAAGTGGCAGGCAGCGCCGGCGGCCCCTCGGACGTGGATCGCCTCGTGTTCGAAGCGGCGGCGATCGCCCATCGACGCACGGGCGTCCCGATCCTGACCCACTGCGAGGCCGGCACCGGCGGGCTGGAGCAGGCCCGGCTGCTGGCCGACCTCGGGGTCGACCTCGGGCACGTCGTGTTGAGCCACGTCGACAAGGTCGTCGACCGCGCATACCACCGCGAGCTCATGTCGAGCGGCGCGACCCTGGAGTTCGACCAGTCGTTCCGCTGGGTGGACCAGCCCAACGGGACGCTCCAGGCGATCGAATGGGCCGCCGAAGACGGGCTCCTCGGCCACGTCGTGCTGGGCATGGACGCCGCGCGGCAGGGGTACTACGCGGTGTACGGTGGCTCGCCAGGTTTGAGCTGGCTGCTCGACGGATTCGCCCGCCTGATGGACGAGCGGGGCCTGGGCGAGGATGTCCGTCGCCGGGTGTTCGTCGACAACCCGGCACGCGTGTTCGCATTCGTGGAAACGGGAGGCATGGACGCCGGATGACCCAAGGTCTGCTCACCAGCGTGGTCGGGTCGCACGCCCGGCCCTCGTGGTTCGTGGCCGGCATCGACGCCGCCGAGCGCGGCGAATTCGGCCCAGCGGACCTCGCCGAGATGCTCGATGACGCCGTCGACCTCGCGATCCGCGACCAGGAGGAAGCCGGGATCGACATCGTCAGCGACGGGGAGATGCGTCGCGCCGGCTTCTTCACGGCCGAGTTCTACAAGCACCTGACGGGCGTCCGGGCGCTCCCGGCAGACCGCCGTCTCGGGGCCGGCGGCCACGATCAGCAACACCGGTTCGAGGTCGTCGAACCCATTGCCGCACCGGCTGGTCTCGGGGTGGTGGCCGACTACCGCTACGCGGCGACACGCGCGACGCATCCGTTGAAGGTGACGCTCCCCGGCCCCTACACGCTCAGCGGTCGGCTCACCTCCGGGCCGGGCCAGGTCTACCGGCACCGGAACGATGCCGCCGAGGCGTTCGTCCCGATCCTCCAGGCTGAGCTCCAGGGACTCGTGGACGCCGGAGCGTCGTTCATCCAGATCGACGAGCCCTCACCCGCGATCCACCCCGACGCGCCGTCCGACTTTTCGGCGCTGTTCAACGCGGCTGTGCAGCCGATCGTCGGGCGTGCCCGGATCGGTGCTCATCTCTGCTTCGGGAATTACGTCGGGCGACCGCTCGCCCGGCGGACGTATCGGCCGGTCCTCGACGCCATGCTCGGCTTCCGCGCCGACGAGCTGGTGCTCGAGTTCGCAAACCGCGAGATGGCCGAGGTGGAGATCGTTGGCGAGATTGCGGCGGCCGGGCGCGACGTGGCGGCCGGGATCGTCGACGTCAAGAACTACTACCTCGAGACGGCCGACGATATCGCCGACCGGATCGAGATCGTCCTCGCGACCGGGGTTGCGGCGGAGCGCTTGAGCCTCGTCCCGGACTGCGGTTTCAGCCAGACGGCCCGTTGGGCGACCACCGCCAAGCTCCGGGCCTTGGTGGCCGGTCGCGACCTGGTCGCCGGACGGCGGTAGGACACCTGGACGCTGCGAGGAGGACCATGGACGGCCACGCGATCACGATGCTCGGCACCGGTCTGATCGGCGACTTCTACACGAACACGATCCACGGCCAGCGCGGCCGGGACCGGGTCCACGTCGTGTACTCCCGGAGCCCCGAGCGTGGCGCGGCCTTCCAGGAACGCTGGGGCATCGCCGAGTCGACCACGGACCTGGCCGCCGCCGTGAACCACCCGGACACGGACGTGGTGGTCGTGGGCGTCCCGAACTTCCTCCACGAGGAAGCCGTTGGTCTCGCCGCGAAGGCGGGCAAGGCGGTCCTCTGCACGAAGCCACTCGGCAGGACCGCAGCAGAGGCGCGCCGGATGCTCGACGTCGTCGAGAAGGCGGGCGTGTTCGCCGGGTACCTCGAAGACCTCTGTTACACGCCCAAATCGCTCAAGGCGTTCGCGTCCGTACGGGCGGGCGCGATCGGCGACGTGACCTGGGTCCGCTCGCGCGAGACCCACCCAGGACCACATTCCGCCTGGTTCTGGGATGGCCGGTTGACCGGTGGTGGCGCGATCATCGACCTCGGCTGCCACTGCATCGAGATCATCCGGAACTTCGTCGGCAAGGGAAACCGGCCGGTCGAGGTGCTGTGCCACACGGACACGCTGGTCCACCCGATCGCCGACGAAGACAATGCCGTCGCGCTGATCCGTTTCGAGTCCGGGGCGATCGGCCAGTTCGAGGTGAGCTGGACGTTCCGTGGCGGGATGGACCTCCGCGATGAGGTGGCCGGCACCCACGGCACGATCTGGATGAACCACTTCCTGCGGACCGGGTTCGAGATGTTCAGCGCAGGCGGTGGCGGTGGCTACGTCGCCGAGAAGGCCGAAACCTCGGCAGGCTGGCTCTTCCCCGTCGGCGACGAGGTCAGCGAGCTCGGGTACGTGGACATGTTCAGCGACATGTTCGGCGCGATCGACGAGGGTCGAGCGCCGCAGGAGACGTTCTACGACGGCTACGTCGTCAACGCCGTGATGGACGCGGCATACCGCTCGGCCAAGGCCCGCGCATGGGAGCCCGTCGAGCTCGATTGGCGCGGTGGGGACACGCCGCGCATCGCCGCTTCACCAGAATCGTTCGATGGCCAGGTCGTCATCAAGCGAGAGGTGCTGCCGGATGGACGCCAGAAGCTGATCCTGAAGGATCCGGCGTCGGGCGACTTCAGCGATCGGATCGTCGCCGGGAGCTGACGGCCGCCGAGGTCGAAGACCACGGACGTGAGCGTCACCCCGCCAGCGGGAAGGCCAGGTCCGGCACGCCGGATGGCTCGCCCGCCTCGATCCAGCGACCGATCGCGTCGCGGGCGAACAGCTGGTCGACCACCATCGCCGAGGCGCCGATCACGCCTGCCAGCCCGCCGAGCGAGGAATGCTGGACGAGCAGCTCGCGGGTGGCGAGCGGGAGGGACCGCCGATAGACCGTTTCGCGGATCGCGGCCAGGAACTGGTCCGGGCTGTTGGCCACGCCGCCGGCGATCACGATCAGGGACGGATTGAAGAAGTTGACGACGCTGGCCAGCATGGAGCCGACTCGCCTGCCGGCCGACTGGAGCATCGCCACGGCCACCGGATCCCCGAAGGACGCCGCCCTGGCCACGTCTTCGGCGGTCACCGTCCCGCGCTGATCGAATGGGACCCGCAGCCTGGTGCTCCGGCCGTCACGGGCGGCGACCTCACCGGCTCGGCCGAGCGCCTCGCCGCCGGCAAGGGCCTCGAGGCAGCCGATGTTGCCGCAACGGCAGACGACCGCGGGGTCGTCCACGACCTGGATGTGGCCCACGTCCCCGGCGCTGCCCTGGGCGCCGCGGTGGAGGCGTCCATCCGAGATGATCCCCGCGCCGATCCCGGTGCCGATCTTGACCACGACCACGTTGTCGTGGCCGGCGGCGACCCCCGAGCGCCATTCCCCGAGGGCAAGGACGTTGACGTCGTTGTCGACCCAGACCGGAGCCTGGTACCGGAGGCCGAACCGCTCGCGGATCGGGTAGCCGTCCCAGCCGGGCATGATCGGTGGCGAGATCGGGCGGCCCGTCTCGAATTCCACCGGACCGGGGACGGCGATCCCAATCCCCCACAGGCGGCCTGGAAGATCCTGGGTCGTGCGCAACAACAGCTCGAACAGCGCGTCGACCCGGGCAAGACACGGTTCGGGCCCGGCTTCGATGCGTGCCGGCTCGTCGTGGTGGCCGAGGATCCGTCCGTCCAGGGTCGTCACCGCGACGTCGATGCTGGTCGCGCCGAGGTCGGCGACGAGGAGATGACCGGCGTCCGCCCGGAACGCGAGGCGTCGCGGCGGTCGTCCGCCGGTGCTCGGGCCGATGTCGCCCTCCCCGACGAGACCGCGCTCGATCAGTTCGCCCACGCGCTGGGCCACGATGGCCCGTCCAAGGCCGGTCCGTGCGACCAGCTCGGAACGCGATTGCGAACGCCCAAGGCGGATTTCGTCCAGGACCGCGACCAGGGCGTCGAGCGCCTCGTCCGGGAGCGGGCCGTGGCCTGGGCCTGGCTGGTCCTCCACGTCCACCCGCGATCGCTCGGTCATCGCCTCATCATACCCACCAAACGGGGACTTTTGCACTTGACAGGGCAAAGTAGGATGTGCGTCGGACAAAGTTCGCTCGGGTAACGGGGCTGACGGACGTCAACACCCCAGCGGCGTACGCGCCATGCCCGGATAGACTTCTGGACACTCTCGCCGTTCGGCCTAGTAGGTGAGCGAGGCATGAGGAGGATCGCCGAGATCGGCGCGGCCGTCATCGGCACGGGGTTCATCGGCACGGTCCATGTCGAGCAGCTGCGCCGGATCGGCGTGCAGGTGCGCGGCGTGCTTGGCAGCACCCCCGAACGTGGGGCAGCCCGCGCCGACGCGCTCGGTGTCGCCCGGTCCTATCCGACGCTCGAAGCCGTCCTCGACGACCCGTCCGTGGACGTCGTCCACGTGACATCGCCAAATCATCTGCACGTGCCGCAGACGCGGCAGATCCTCGCATCCGGCCGGCACGTCGTGTGCGAGAAGCCACTGGCCATGACCGCGGCGGAATCCTCTGAACTAGTGGACCTGGCCGCCGGCAGCGGCCGGGTGAACGCCGTCAACTTCAACATCCGCTTCTACCCGCTCCACCAGCATGTCCGGGAGCTCGTCGCGGACGGTGGCGTCGGCGACGTCCGGTTTGTCACGGGCCGGTACTTCCAGGACTGGCTGTTGCTGGAGACGGATTGGAACTGGCGACTGGACCCGGACAAGGGCGGCTCGCTCCGGGCCGTCGGCGACATCGGGTCACACTGGCTCGACCTCGCGACGTTCCTGACCGGGCTGCCGATCGTTGAGGTCATGGCGGACATGGCCACGTTCATCCCGGTTCGCGAGCAGCCCAAGGGGCCGGTCGAGACCTTCGCCACCGAACGGAGCGGAGACACGATCGAGCGTCCGATGGCCACCGAGGACGTGGCCACGATCCTCCTGCGCTTCGAGAACGGCGCGCGCGGCTCGGTCGCGGTGTCGCAGATCAGCGCCGGCCGGAAGAACTCGCTGCAATGGGAGATCGACGGTTCGACGGCATCCGCTGCGTGGGACTCCGAGACCCCGGATCACCTGTGGCTCGGGCACCGCGAGCAGCCCAACGAGCTGCTGCTTCGCAACCCGGCCTTGATGGGCGCCGCCGGGCGCGCCGCCGCCACGTTGCCGGGTGGGCACGTCGAGGGCTTCGCCGACACGTTCGGGGCGCTGTTCAGGGCCGTGTACGCGGACGTGGCCGCCGGTCATCCCGCCGAGCGGCCGCCGTACGCCACGTTCGCGGATGGCCACGACGAGATGATCGTGGGTGACGCGATCGCCGAGAGCGCCCGCCTGGAGCGATGGGTCGATGTCGTCCGGGAGCCGTCCGTTCTTGCGGCGAGTCACGCGTCGTGAGACTCGGGTTGCTGACCGCGCCGTTCCCGGAAACGCCGTTGATGGACGTCGTCGAGTGGACCGCGGCGAACGGCTTCGAAAGCATCGAGATCGCCTGCTGGCCCCGGGCGACAGGCCCCACCCGCCGGTACGCGGGCACGAGCCACATCGACGTGGCGAACCTGTCGGCGAGCCAGGCGTCCGAGATCGCGAGCGAGATCGCAGCGAAAGGCCTCGCCATCTCCGGCCTTGGCTACTACCCGAACCCGCTCCACCCGGACCCCGCGCATCGCGCCGAGGTGATCGGGCACCTCAAACACGTCATCACGGCGGCCGAGAAGATGAACCTGCCGCTGGTCAACACGTTCATGGGTGCGGACGGCTCGAAGCACCAGGACGCGAACTGGGAGGACGCCCTCAAGGTCTGGCCGGACATCGTGTCGTTCGCCCAGGATCACGGGCGGAAGATCACGATCGAGAACTGCCCGATGCTCTTCAGCAACGATGAGTGGCCGGGCGGTCACAACCTGGCGACCACGCCACGGATCTGGCGCCGGATCCTCGAGCAGTGGGGCGGGACGATCGGGCTCAACTTCGACCCGTCGCACCTGATCCTCCAGATGATCGACATCCCGCGGTTCATCCGCGAGTTCGGGCCGCATATCCTCCACGTCCAGGCGAAGGACCTCTGGATCGATCGAGATGGGCTGTACGAGCGAGGCGTCTTCTCGGTCGGGATCGGCTGGCAGGTCCCCCGCCTCCCGGGGTTGGGCGACGTCGAGTGGGACGCGCTCTTCGGCGCGTTGTGGCGGACGGGGTACGACGGCGACGTGATCATCGAGCACGAAGATCGCGACTTCGAGAAGACCGACGACCTGATCAAGCGCGGCTTCCTGCTCGCCCGCGACGTCTTGAGGCCGTACCTCAAATGACAGCCGCCGTTGATGCGCACCCATCCCCGCGTTGGGCGCTCCGCGCGCCCGCTCACGCACCTGGGGGTGCGCTCGCGTCCGTGCTCACGCCCGCCTTGGGCTGGGCACGCCTGAACGGCGGCCAGGCATGACACTCTCGATCGAGCAGCTCACCGAACGCGACATCGCAAAGGCGATCGACCACTCGTTGTTGCGACCGGAGCTGGACGACGCGTTCGTCGAGGACGGCTGCCGGCTGGCTGGCGCCTACGACGTGGCCTCGGTCTGCGTTCGACCGGCCGACGTCCGCCGGGCGCATTCGATCCTGGCCGGAACGGACGTGGCCGTGGGGACCGTGATCGGCTTCCCGCACGGGAGCCACGCGACCGCGACCAAGGTGTTCGAGGCGAAGCAGGCGCTCGCCGACGGCGCAACCGAGCTCGACATGGTCATCCAGATCGGCGCGCTCAAGTCCGGTCGCGACGCGGAGGTCCTCGCCGACATCGCCGCCGTCGTCGAGGTCGCTCACGCCTCCGGCGCGATCGTCAAAGTGATCTTCGAGAACGCCTACCTGACCGACGACGAGAAGATCCGGGCCTGCCAGCTGTCGGAAGCGGCCGGCGCCGACTTCGTCAAGACGTCCACGGGTTTCGCGCCGGGAGGGGCTACGCACGACGACCTGCGCCTGATGCGCGCCAACACGTCGCCGCACATCCAGGTCAAGGCGGCCGGCGGGGTCCGGACACTCGACGCGCTGCTCGAGGTGATGGCCCTCGGGACGACCCGGATCGGCGCGACGGCGACCAAGACGATCATCGACGACTTCCGATCCCGCAAGGCCGGCGGAGCTCCGATCCACACTGGCGCGACCCAGGAAGGCGGGTACTGATCGTGGGCGATATCGGGATCGGGCTGCTCGGGTCGGGCTTCATCGGCGAGTTCCACACGCTGGGCCTGCGGTACGTGCCGAACGCCCGTGTCGTCGCGAACTATGGCGCGGGAGCGGACCGTCGGGAAGCGTTTGCCTCGCGCTTTGGCAGCCGGCCGTACGACTCGATCGACGGCGTGTGCGCCGATCCCGACGTCGACCTGGTGGTGGTCTCACTCCCCAATCACCTGCATCTCGACGCCGTCCGCTCGGCCACGGCGAATGGCAAGGGGGTGGCCTGTACCAAGCCGCTTGGGCGGAATGCTGAAGAGGCCGCGGAGATGCTCCGCCTCGTCCAGGAAGCCGGCGTGTTCCACGCCTACCTCGAGAACGTCGTCTACAACACCGAGACCATTCGGATGCGCGAAATGCTCGAGGCTGGCGCCATCGGGCGACCAATCACGTTCCGTGCGCGCGAGGGCCACAGCGGGCCGCATGCCGCGCACTTCTGGGACGCCGAGCTGGCGGGTGGCGGCGCGCTGCTCGACATGGGCTCACACGGGGCCGAATGCGCACGCTACCTGTTCGGGAAGGACCTGGCGGTCCGCGAGGTCTTCGCCTGGGGCGCGACGCTGGTCCACGGCGACAAGACGACCGGCGAGGACAACGCCGTGATGCTCGTCCGGTTCGAGGACGACCGCGTCGCGACGATGGACGTCTCGTGGTCGTCGAAGGGCGGCCTCGAAGGCCGCTTCGAGATGTACGGCGATGCGGGCCGCATCGTGCAGGACATGACCTCGACGGTGCTCCGCGCGTTCATCGAGCGCCCTGCCGGCTACATCGGCGAGAAGGCCGATGCCGACACCGGCTGGGTCTTCCCGGTCCCGGACGAGACCCACGTCCATGGCCACGACGCGATGATGCAGGACGTCGTGGCATCGTTCAGCGCTGGGACCAGGCCCCGCGAAACCTTCGAGGACGGGTTGGCGGTCAACGAGATCATCGACGCCGCCTACCGCTCCATGCGCACCGGCCGCTGGGAACCGGTCGGGAGCGCGGCAACCACCCGCGCCGGCACGGCGGTGGACGGGTGATGGACGCCCGGACCGTCGCCCCCGCGCTCACCTGGATGACGGCTGCGACCGCCATCCTCGAGCGGCTCGCCGACACCCAGGCCGACACCATCGAGACGGCCAGCCGCTGGTGTGCTGAGACCATCGCCGCCGATGGGCTGGTGCATCTGTTCGGCACCGGCCACTCGCGGATCCCGGTCGAGGAGATGTTCCCGCGCTATGGCTCGTACCCTGGGTTCAACCCGATGGTCGAGCTGTCGATGACGTTCCACACGCAGGTCGTCGGCGCCAACGGACAGCGCCAGGCGATGTTCATCGAGCGGACGCCCGGCCTGGCCGAGGTGATCCTGTCCAACTACGCCTTTGGGCCGCACGACATGATGGTCGTCTTCTCGGCGGGCGGACTGTCGGCCGTTCCGGTCGAGATGGCCCGCGGGGCGAAGACGCGCGGCATGCGGGTCGTCGCGCGTTACCTCGGTCGCCCAATCGATGTCCGACGAACCCAATCCGGCGGTCGGCTCCCGGCTGCTCGATGAGGCCGATCTCGTGATCGACCTGTGCACCCCGCACGCCGATGCCATGATCCAGATCGATGGCCTCGAGACACCGGTCGGTCCGGGGTCCTCGCTCGCGGCCATCGCGATCGTCAACTCCATCAAGGTGCGCACCGCCCAGCTGCTCGGCGAGCAAGGGCGGATGCCACCGGTCATCACCCGGGCTTCGGTCGTAGGCGCCGAACGCTCGCGGACACTCTTTGACGATGCCTATCGAGAGCACGCGCGACGTATCGCCCGCGTCCTCGTCCGCCGGCCGGACGACCGCTGATCGATCGCATGCAGGAGGTGAAGCAGCTGAGAGCACCAGTCGGCCCCCAACGCGGGAGGCGATCGGAACCACGGCGAGGCCAGTTAGGCTTGCCGTTCGCAACAGGAGGAGAACGAATGATCCAGAAGGGATCGATCCGAGCCAGGATGCTCGGCGGTCTGGCAGTCGTGGCGATCGTCGCCGCGGCCTGCTCGACCCCAGGTGCATCCACGGCCCCGAGCGCGGCCGCGGGCCCGTACCACATCGGTTTCGCCAACGGCGGCGGCGTCGGCAACGGCTGGCGCGAATCGTCGATCTGCTCGGTCAAGGCCCAGGCGGTCTCGTCCGGCAACGTCGACAAGGTCACCGTCATCAACCACGACACGGACGCGGCCGGACAGCTGACCGACATCCGCGACCTGATCGCGGCCGACGTTGACGCGATCATCATCAACCCGAACGATCCGGACGCGCTGAACCCGGCGATCGACGAGGCCATCGCGGCCGGGATCCCGGTCATCGCGGTCGACGCATTCGTCACCGCGGAGGGTGCCTACAACCTGTCCAACGACCAGGTCGAGTACGCCTACCTTGGCGCCAAGTCCCTGTTCGAGCAGATGGGCGGAACCGGCGCCGTCGTCTACATGCGCGGCATCGCCGGCCATCCGGCCGACACCGACCGCGACACCGGCTTCAAGAAGGCCCTCGCCGAGTTCCCCGACATCACGGTCGCCAACGAGGTCGTGACCAAGTGGGATCCGGCGACTGCCGTCAGCCAGATCAACGACATCATGAGCAGCGGCGTGGACTTCGACGGCGTGTGGACTTCCGGCGTGGACTCGTCCATCGTCGAGGCCATGAAGACCGCCGGTCACGAGCTCGTGCCGCTCGTCGGCGCGGACAATGCCGGCTTCGTCACCCAGCTCCTCGAGGAGCCGAACTTCACGGGCGCCGCCGTGACCAACCCGTCGGCCGTCACCGGCGCGGGTGTCGTCCTGGCGCTCCAGCTGCTCGGTGGCGAGACGCCGGCCGAGACGACCGTCCACGTCACCCCGGAGCTCTGGGACAACACGACGGACGAAGGCAAGGCAGCCCTCGCCGCCGCCCAGAACCCAAACCTTCCGGAGCTGTGGCCCCTCGGGCTCACGGTCAAGGACTGGACCACGTACAGCGTGGACGATCTCATCGCATGCAAGGGCCCGGGCGAGTGACCCGGGTCGCGTAAGCGACAATCTGCGGGGATGCCGGCACCGCCGGCGTCCCCGCGCATCCATCGACGTTCTACTGAAGAGCGCTTGATGCCTGAACTGCTGCTCGAGGCGACCGGGGTCGCCAAGCGTTACGGCGCCGTGGCCGCGCTGAGGGATGCGTCGCTGTCGGTCCGTGCGGGCGAGGTCCACGCCCTGATGGGCGCCAATGGCGCCGGCAAGAGCACGCTCGTCAAGATCCTCACCGGGGCCGTCCACCCCGACGCCGGCACGATCACGGTCCGCGGCAAGTCCTATCAAGCCAGATCGCCTGCCGAGGCGCGACGCGGCGGGATCGTCTCCGTGTACCAGGAGCCGGCCGTCATCCCGGACCTGGACATCCGTTCGAACCTTCGCCTGACCAGGACGCCGGTCGAACCGTTCCGCCACTGGCTGCAGGAGTTGGGCATCGGCGACCTGAATCTCGCCGAGATCGCCCGCGACCTGCCCCTCGCGACGTTGCGGGTCATCGACCTGGCGCGCGCTCTCGCGATCGAGCCTCACGTTCTGATGCTCGACGAGATGACCGCAGCGCTGCCGGCCGACCTCACCGAACGCGTGCTGCACGTCATCGGAAGCCAGCGCGGATCCGATCGTTGCATCATCTTCATCTCCCACCGGCTCATCGAGATCGCCGCGGTCTGCGACCGGGCCACCGTCCTGCGCGAGGGCGCGACGGTCGGCGTCGTGGACATCAACGAGGGCTCGGAAGAGCGGATCGTGGCCCTCATGCTGGGCGAACGGGTCGCCAAGTCCGAGGCGCAGATGGCGGCCAGCGCGGCTGCCGGTCACCCGATCGAGACCACAACGCCACGACTCGCCGTGCGCGACCTGGCCGTGGGCGGCCGGTTGCACGACGTCTCCTTCGACCTTCGCGCAGGCGAGGTCCTCGGTGTGGCCGCCCTCGAGGGCCAGGGTCAGGATGAGTTGTTCGACATTTTGGCCGGCGCAAGGCGACCGGATTCAGGCGAGCTCAAGGTGAATGGCGTGTCGGTCTCGTTCCGGCACCCGGCAGACGCCATCAAGGCCGGGCTCGTGTACGTGCCGGCTGACCGGGCCGAGGGGCTGCTGATGCAGCGGTCGATCCGGGAGAACGTCGCGCTGCCGTACGTCGCCGGCTTCCGATCCTGGGGCCCGATCGCGATGGGCGCCGAGCGGACGAAGGTCAACGCGGCGATCGAGCAGCTCCAGATCGACACCCGGGCCGCGTCGGAGGTCCGCCAGCTTTCGGGCGGGAACCAGCAGAAGGTGACCATCGCCCGCTGGGTCGCCGGCGGCGTCGAGACGATGCTGTGCTTCGATCCCACCCGGGGCATCGACATCGGGACCAAGCAGCAGATCTATGCCCTCGTCCGCGACCTCGCAGCGGCCGGCGCCGCGGTCCTGTTCTACACCTCCGAGCTCAAGGAGATCCAGCTGGCCTGCGACCGGGCGATCGTCATCTTCGGCGGGCGGATCGTCGCCGAGATCCCGGTCGAGGAAGCCGACGAGCCGACGCTGCTGCGCGCCGCGTACGACCTGCCGAAGGATGTGCCGATGCCCGAGGAGATCGCTGCCGAAGAGGTCGCCGGCGAAGCTGCCGCAGCGGATCAGACGCCGATCGTCCCGCCCAGTCCGACCGATCCTGGGCCGCAGGTGTCCGTATGAGCGCCGCCTTGGACGCCCGCGCGCAGGGAACCTCGGACGTGGCTGCGAAGCTGCGCCACTGGTCGCAGCGCAACTCCTGGACGCTGGCCCTGATGGGCTTGTTCGCCGGGATCCTGCTCGTCACCTACCTCATCCAGCCGACATACGGGGCCGCCCAGCTTCAGGGTCTCGCCGTCGGGGCCATGCCGCTCGCGATGGCTGCGGTGGCGCAGGCGATCGTCGTGATCTCCGGCGGCATCGACCTCTCGATCGGCTCGATGATGGCCCTGACGAGCGTGACGGCCGCGGTCCTCATGAAGGACCAGTCCGAGGCGTTCGCTATCCCGGTCGTTCTCGGGGTGCTCGTCCTGGGCATCATCCTCGGCATCATCAACGGAGCGCTGGTCGTCATCACCAAGGTCCCTGACATCGTCGTGACACTGGCCATGTCGTTCGTGTGGGCCGGCGCGGCCCTGGTCGTGCTCGGGTCACCCGGTGGCGGTTCAGCAGACTGGCTGACCGGTATGGTGAGGGGTCCCCTGGGACTCGACTTCATCCCGCGCGCGCTCGTCGTCCTTCTCGTGATCGTCGCCGTGATCTGGATCCCGTTGCGCCGCTCGACCGCAGGCCTGGCGCTCTACGCCATCGGCAGCAACCGGCTGGCGGCGTTCCGAAGCGGCGTCTCGGTCGGGCAGACGAAGATCTTTGCGTACCTGCTGGGCGGCCTGTTCTCGGCGTTTGGTGGCCTGGCGCTGACCGCGACCACCGGGATCGGGACCCCGGTTCCCGGCGCGTACACGCTGCTCGGCGTTGCGGCCATCGTCCTCGGCGGCGTCAGCCTGGCCGGCGGTCGGGGCGGTCTTGCCGGTCCGATCGTCGCGGTCTTCGTCCTGGCGCTGGTGCGAACCGACCTCACCCTCCTCGGCGTGAACTCGAACCTGTCCACCGTCATCCAGGGCGCGATCCTGATCGGCGTGGTCATGTTCGGCAGCCTCCTGACCCTGCGGCGGGCAGCCGCATGACCGCCCAGGCAGGGACCGTCCCGACCGGCGGTGGCGTGGGACTCGCCGACCGCACCCGGCGGCTGCTGCGCGATCGACCGCTCATCCCGTTGACCGCGCTCCTGGTGCTCCTGGTCGCCCTCATGCAGCTGGCCCAGCCAGGCGTCGTGACGCCGAGCTGGGTCGGCTCGACGATCCGCGCGGCGATCCCGCTCGCGATCCTCGCCGCGTGCCAGACGCTGGCCATGCTGACCGGCGGGATCGACCTGTCGGTCGGGACCGTGGCCTCGATGGCGGCGTTCATCATGGCCACGCAGACGGGGTCGATCGGACCCGAGCCCGCGATCGCGCTCGCCCTGCTGGCGGCCCTCATCGCCGGGATCGGCAATGGCATCGGGGTGGGGGTGTTCAAGGTCCACCCGCTGATCATGACGCTCGGTACCGGCCTGGTCATCCTGGGGCTCATGAACGTCTACCAGCTGGTCGTCGTCCAGGCCGGGACGGAGATCCCGCCGATCGTCGACTGGCTCGGCTCGGGCACGACGCTCCCGTTCCTGCCGAACAACCTGTTCCTGTTCGTCCCGCTGGCCGCCCTGATCATCGCCGGGCTTCGGTTCAGTGGGTACGGGCGGCTGCTCTTCGCGGTCGGTGACAACCCCGTGGCCGCCCGGCTGGCGGGTGTTCGCGTCTGGCGGGTTCACCTCGCGCTCTACATCATCTCGGCGGTGCTCGCCGCGATCGCCGGCATGCTCGTCGCCGGCCTGGTCAAGACCGCCAGCCTTGCCCTCGTCGAGCAGTCCGTGCTGCCGTCCGTGGCTGCGGCCGTGATCGGTGGCACGTCGATCATGGGCGGCCGCGGTGGCTACTCCGGGACGATCATCGGGGCGCTCATCCTGACCGTCCTGACGAGCCTGCTCATCGCGATGCAGATGCCCGAAGCGGTCCGCCAGATCCTGTTCGGGGCCATCATCGTGGTCGTCGCCGCCGTCTACACGCGGATCGTCGACGTGTCGTGACCCAGCACCTCGGCATCGACCTCGGCGTGACCAATCTCAAGTGGGCCGTCGTGGAACAGGACAACGGGGCGTGGCAGATCCTGGCGCACGATCAGAGCCCGACCCTCTCGGCAGAAGGTCCCGAGGCGGTCATCGGTCGGTTGATCGACCTGGCACGGCGATCGATCGAAGCCTGGCCCGCCGTCGAGTCGATCGGGCTGGGCGTACCCGGTCTGTACGATCCAGCGCGCGGGGCGACGACGTTCCTGGTCAACATGCCCGGCGCCTGGCGCGATCGCCCGGTCGGCCCGCCGGTCGAAGCGGCGCTCGGGCTCCCGACCGCCCTGATCAACGACGCCCGGGCCTTCGGACTCGCCGAACTGCGGCTTGGCGCGGCGCGCGGCGCCGAATCCCTGGTCGGGCTGACCCTCGGGACGGGCGTCGGTGGGGTCATCGCGGTCGATGGACGGGTCCGGCTGGGTCATGACGGCACGGCCGGTGAGCTCGGCCACCAGACGATCGATCCCGACGGGCCGTTATGCGGCTGCGGCAACCACGGATGCGTCGAAGCCTTCGCTCGGGCGGATCGAATCGCCGCGGCGTGTGGGACGCCGACCGCCGAAGCGGCCGTCGCAGCGGCGAAGGCCGGTGACCCACGAGCGATCGAGGGCCTCGCCCAGATCGGGCGTTACCTCGGGATCGGCGTCGCCAACGCGGTCACCGTCATCGCGCCCGACCTGGTCGTGATCGGGGGCGGCATTGCGGCGGCGGGCGACCTCCTGCTCGAACCGATCCGGGCGGAACTCAGGCTGCGGGTCCAGACGACATCGCTCGACGCGGTCACGGTGGTGACCGCCGAGCTCGGCACGTGGGCCGGGGCCATCGGCGCCGCCGTGCATGGCGCCGAGCAAGCCGCCCGGCGCGACGCCGATCATCTGGGCACGACGTCCATCCCGGTAGCTGCGGACCTGGCGTCATGATGTGCCCCAGGGTTGGTGGCTGATGGGCGAGCTCGTCGTCACCGGCCGGCTGATCCTGGGTGATCGGGTCGAGGGCGGCCGGGTCACTGTCGAGGACGGCCGCATCGCCGCGATCGAGCCCGGACCCGTGCCGGACGACGCGACCTACCTCGCGCCAGGCTTCGTCGACGTGCACGTGCACGGCTGGGGCGGCCACGATGCGATGGGCGACGCGACGGCACTCGACGGCATGGCGCGGGCGTTGCTCCAGCATGGCGTGACGTCGTTCCTGCCGACCGGGGTCACCTTGCCACTCAGCGAGCTGGCGGCGTTCGCCGACCGCGTCCGCGGCTGGATCCCGGCCGCCCCCGCCAATGGCGCCGAGCCGCTCGGGTTCAACCTCGAGGGCCCATTCCTCGCAGACGCGCGTCGGGGCGCCCACGACCCGACGTTCCTCCGTGACCCGGCCGATGTCGACGACGACGCCATCGAACCATTGCTCGAAGGGCTCCGGCTCATCACGATCGCACCCGAACGACCCGGCGCGCTGGAGCTGATCGCCCGGCTGCGGTCTCGGGGCGTCGCGGTCTCGATGGGTCACTCTGCCGCCACGCTTTCGCAGGCTCGGGCCGGATACGCGGCCGGCGGAACCACGACGACGCACCTGTTCAACGCCATGACCGGCGTCGAACACCGTGCCCCTGGCCTCGCCGTCGCGGCCCTCCTCGATGACGCGGCCTACGTCGAGTTGATCGCCGACGGCGAACATGTCGATCCGGCGATCTGGGAGCTGGTCCGGCGCCTGAAGCCGGCCGATCGGCTGCTGCTGGTGAGCGATGCCCTCTCCCTCGCCGGCACGGGCGACGGCCGGACGATCGTCGGAACGCTCGAGGTCGAGGTCGTCGGCGGGCGCGTCACGCTCGCCGGAACGACGACCCTCGCCGGTTCGGTCATCGCGCTCGATACCGCGGTGCGGAACCTGGTCGCCTCGGGCGCATCAGTGCCCGATGCGGTCGCGGCGGCGAGCCGGAATCCGCTGGCGATGCTTGGCGTCACCGATCGAGGCCAGATCGCGGTCGGCCAGCGCGCCGACCTCGTCGAGCTCGATGACGCCCTCCGCGTCCGGCGCGTGATGCGCGCCGGCGACTGGTTCGACGGCGCCGGATAGCGTCGACCGGGTCAGGCCTTGGCGGCAGCCGCCTCGCGTGCCTTTTCCCAGTCGGCCTTGAACGCCACGATCCCCTTGTCCGTAAGGGGGTGATGGATCATCTGCTGCAGGATCTTGAACGGCAGCGTCGCGATGTGCGCGCCGGCGAGCGCCGCCTGGGTCATATGGAGCGGGTTGCGGATCGAGGCGGCGAGCACCTCCGATTCGATCTCGTGGATCGCGAAGATCTCGGCAAGCTCGCGGATGACGATCATCCCGTCCTGGTTGATGTCGTCGAGACGGCCCACGAACGGGCTGATCAGGCTCGCCCCGGCCTTCGCCGCGAGGAGACCCTGGTTCGCGGTGAAGATCAAGGTGCAGTTGGTCTTGATCCCCTCCTCCGCGAACCGGCTGATCGCCTCGAGCCCGTTCTCGCTCATCGCGACCTTGACGACGATGTTCGGGGCGAGCTTGGCGAAGTGGCGGCCTTCCTCGAGCATCCCGTCGACGTCGTCGCTGATGCATTCGGCGGATACAGGCCCCGGGGTGATCTTGCAGACCTGTTGGAGGATCTCGTCATAGGATCCGCCGACCTTGGCGTAGAGGGTCGGGTTGGTGGTGACCCCATCGAGCACGCCCCACCGGGCGGCTGTGCGGATCTCTTCGATGTCGGCGGTGTCGAGGAAGATCTTCATTGGGGCGACTCCGTGATAGAAAGGTCCCCAAGAGTGTAGGTCAGGCGCTCCCGACGGGCTCACTCGGGCTCGGCGAAACCACCGCCGTGGCGGGAATCGCTTCCGGCCGGGCGCCGAACACCGGCTCACGACCGTCCCGGACCGCGATGGAGGCTGCCACGAACCCATCGAACAACGGGTGCGGGCGCTCGGGTCGGGATCGGAACTCCGGGTGGAACTGGCTGGCCACGAACCAGGGATGATCCTTGAGCTCGACGATCTCGACGAGGCGGCCATCCGGCGACTGGCCCGACAGGAGCATGCCCGCGGCCTCCAACGTCTGGCGGTACCGGTTGTTGACCTCGAACCGATGGCGGTGCCGCTCGTAGATCACTTCCTGGCCGTAGACCTGGTGGGCCTTGGAACCCGGCGTCAGCTTGGCCGGGTACAGGCCGAGCCGCATGGTGCCGCCCTTGTCCTCCATCTCGCGCTGGTCGGGCATGAAGTCGATGACCGGATGCTCGGTGAACATGTCGAACTCGGTCGAGTTGGCGTCGGCGGTGCCGACCACCTCCCTGGCGAATTCGATCACCGCGCACTGGAGGCCGAGGCACAGACCCAGGTACGGGACCTTGTGATCGCGGGCGAAGTGGGCGGCGAGGACCTTGCCTTCGATGCCGCGGTGCCCGAACCCGCCTGGGACGAGGATGCCGGCTGCGCCGTCGAGACGCTCGTGGAGGTTGTCGTGTGTCAACGCCTCCGAGTCGACCCAGCGGACCTTGGCGTCGACGCCATGCGCCCACGCGGCGTGTCGAAGGGCTTCGGTCACCGACAGGTAGGCGTCGGGCAGCTCGATGTACTTGCCGACAAGCGCAATCTCGAGAACCGGCTTCGGGGCCTTGATCCGCTCGACAAGCGCCCGCCATGACTCGAGGTCCGGGATCGCGTCCGGGTCGCCAAGGCCGAGCTCGCGGACCACACGCCGGCCCAGTCCCGCCGCCTCGAACAGGAGTGGGACCTCGTAGATCGTGTCGGCCGTCTCCGCGGGGATGACTGCTTCGGTGGCGACGTCCGTGAACAGGGCGATCTTCTCGCGGATCTCGTCACTGACCGGGTGGTCGCTGCGGAGCACGATCACGTCGGGCTGGATGCCGATGCCGCGCAGCTCCTTGACCGAGTGCTGCGTGGGCTTGGTCTTGAGCTCACCGGTGGCGGCCAGGGCCGGCAGCAGTGTTACGTGGACGTACAGGACGTTGGCGCGTCCGACGTCCTTGCGCATCTGCCTGATCGCTTCGAGGAATGGCAGCGATTCGATGTCGCCGACGGTGCCGCCGACCTCGACGATGACCACATCCGGATCGCCGTCGCGCGCGACCCGGCCGATCCGTTCCTTGATCTCGTTCGTGATGTGCGGGATCACCTGCACCGTGCCACCGAGGTAGTCGCCACGCCGTTCCTTGGCGATGACTGCCTGGTAGATCCGCCCGGTCGTGACGTTGCTGAGCTGGCTCAGGTTCGCGTCGATAAACCGCTCGTAATGGCCCAGGTCGAGGTCCGTCTCGGCGCCGTCGTCGGTGACGAAGACCTCTCCATGCTGGTACGGGCTCATCGTGCCTGGATCCACATTGATGTACGGATCGAGCTTGAGGATGGAGACGCGCAGACCGCGTGCCTTGAGCAGGCGACCGATACTGGCGGCGGTGATGCCTTTGCCGAGGGAGGAGGTCACGCCTCCGGTCACAAAGACATACTTCGCCATGGGTCGGTCCTCCGGGGGTTTTTCGAATGTTACCGGATGACCCCCTTCGAGGCAAGACGGAGGCACCGTGATCCGGCTGGAACCGATGGACGACGCGACCTACGAAACGTGGCTCGAGGTGACGACCCGCGACTACGCGCAGGAGAAGGTCGAGGCCGGGAACTGGCTGGCGTCCGACGCCCTGGAGCGCGCGAAGCTCGGTTTCGCGGAACTCCTGCCGGAGGGCCGTTTCACGGCCGGGCATGAGCTCCGATTCATGCGCAACGAAGCCGGCCAGCGGGTCGGCTACGCCTGGTGGGTGCCCGAGGACCGACCCATCGGGCGGGTGGCCTATATCTACGACCTCGCCGTCGACCCAGAGCATCGCCGAAAGGGATATGCGCAGGCGGCACTGGCGCACATCGAGGCCTATGCACGCGAGCGTGGGTTCATCGGCGTGCAGCTCAGCGTCTTCGGGTGGAACACGGGCGCCCGACAGCTCTACCTTCGCGCGGGATTCGTCGAGACCAACGTGACGATGCTGAAGCGGGTCTGACGAGCGGTCTACTGCCTCGAGCGATCCGGAGCGATCGATCGCATCGGCCGCCGCGGCCGGCTCTCCCTCTACCTGCGGGGCGCGGGTGGTGACGATCCTTCCGGCGGCCATGCCCCCGGCGGAGGGTCGACCCGGCCGTCGCCCCACGTCTCAGGGCCGCAGAAGAAGGGCCGAGCTCCGGGCACGACCAGGCTCGCGGGATCGGTGCGCCACGCCCCGAGTGTCTCCTCGAGCCAGTCGTCGATCTCGCTGAACTCGGTCCATCGGCGGAAGGGCCAGCCGGCTTCGAGACAGATCGGGACGAGGGCGCGCTTGGCGAAGACCACGTCGCTGTAACCCGCCGCGTAGCGGTCGCTTTCGCCGTCCCCGATGAAGACCACGGCTCGACCGGCCGCCTGGTGCGCGAGCACACGGTTGCGCTTGCAGGTCCCGCACACGAAGCAGCTCGGGTGGCCGTTCGGGAACGCGATCGCCGGCCGGCCGTTCTCGTCGAACGTGGTCGATGCGGTGACGATGGGAAGGTCGCCGATGCCTAGGCGCTCGAGGGCCGGTCGGATGAAGAACCCGAAGCCGTCCGAAACGACCTCGACGGGGATGCCCGCCGCTCGCGCCCGCCGGACGAATGGGACGAAGGTCTCGTCGTGGGGTTGCGCGGCGGCAAGCTCGGCAAGGGCAACCGGATCGGGATCCCAGAGCCCGACCTCCCACTCCATGAGCCGCCTGGATCCGACCAGACCCGCGTCGTAGTCGGCGGCTGCGGCCTCCCAGTCCTTCGTCTTGAGCTCGGCCATCAGGGTGTCGCCGACGTCGGTCAGGGCGATCGTCCCGTCGTAGTCGACGAGGATCGCGAGCGGCGCCGCACCCGGCTCGAGCGGGGCGACGGGCGGGGCTTCCCCGAGTGGCCGGCTCACCGGGCGGCACCGCGCCGGGCAATGCTCGACCATCCGGGCACGGCTCCTCGCCGTACGAGGAACACGCCGCCCAGGATGACGGCACCGCCGACGACCTGGAGCGGCCGGATGGCCTCCCCGAGGAAGATTGCCGCCAGGACCACGGCCAGGGCCGGCACGAGCGCCTGGAGGGCTGTCACCTGGGTCGGTCCAAGCACCTTGAGGCCCTGGACCACGACCACATTGGCGAAGCCCGCCGACAGCGTTCCCGAGTACAGGATCGCGAGCACTGCCGGCCACCCGAACCCCGCGAAGTCGGTCGTCACCAGTTGCGTGATGCCGATCGGGGCGAGGAACAACGTTCCCGCGGCAATCGCCCAGGTCGTCGTCACCAGCGGCGAGTGCCGCGCCAGGATGCGGATGCCGAACACGGAATAGCTCGCCCAGCACAGTGCCGCGACGACCGTCAGCAGGTCTCCGCCGAGGGACGCGCCAAGATCGAGGCCGTGGCCGGCAACAATCACCACGGCGACGCCGAGGAACGACACGAGCGCGCCGGCCAACTTGATCGGGTTCACGACATCCGCCCCGGCGATGACGGCAAGCAGGGCCGTCAGCACCGGTGTCGTGGCGATCAGCAGCGCCGAATCCCCGGCCGGGATCGTCTGGAGCGCCACCGTCCAGAGGATCTGGTACAGGCCGAACCCGACGACCCCGAGCACCGCGATCTGCACGATGTCCCGACGGGGCAGGCGAATCGTGCCCTCATGCCATCGCATCAGCGCGAAGAGCGAGACGGACGCCAGCAGGAAGCGCAGGAAGGTGAACCCGATCGGCGGGAGGATGCCGACGGCGCCCTTGACCACGATGAAGTTGCCCGCCCAGAACACCATCACGATGAGGACGCCCAACTCGGCAACGCGACGATCGTTGACGCGAGCCGCTTGCTGCGCCTGGGCGGCGGGCAATTCGGTGCCGGACAGTTCGACGCCCGCCGGTTCGGCGGGCGTCAGGGTCGATTGGGTAACCGGATCCCGGGAGGTCAGGCGGTGGTCTCCTGGTCCAGCTCGAGGATCTCCTCCTCGGCCTCTTCGGTCAGCTTCAGCCAGACGAACAGCCCGGCAAGCACGGCCAGTGGGATCACGATCAGTGCGGCAAGGGTCACGCCGAGCGCCACGGCGACAGTCTTGAGGGCTTTCATCGGGTACCTCCTCGGTTCGATGGACGTTGGCTCGGGCCTATTGTGAGGGCTTGGCCTCTGGAGCGGTTACCTTGGGCTTGTCAGGCTGCCGGAGGCTCGGCCCGCGGGCCACGAGGCTGCTGACGTCCTCGGCCGTGAACTCGGCGAGCTCGTGGCGCGGACCGGCCTGGCTGTTCATCAACAGCCGGACGACGAAGGCACCGTCCTGCTCGAAGAAGAAGACGTCCCGCGGCTTCTGATCGTCCATGTAGCGGCCGATGACCCGGAAGGCGGTCTCGTACCGGCCGGCGACGTGCGGGGGCGGTGGCTCCTTGCGGCCGCGCCGGGCGCCGGCCTCTTCCATGAACCGGGCGATGTCGTCGTCGAGGAAGGTCAGCGTCTCCTTCGTCTGGGAGCCGATCGACTCGGACCACGCGCCGCCCGACGCGCCGCTGGTCACCAGCCCCTGGACGATGTAGCCGTCCGGCGCCTCGAGCAGCAGGACGTCCTTCATCCCCCGCTCATCGATGAAGGCGCCCATCGAGCGAAAGACTTCCTCGAAGTCCTGGCGCGGGCTTCCCTCGTAAATCCGCATTCGGTGGAGCCCCTCCTCGGGTCAGGCGGTCGTCCGGTTGCGAGAGTGTACCAGCGCCTCAATGGCCCTCGACGATCGAGGACGTCCACGCTGGATCAAGCCATGGCGAGTCGCGCGGCCAGCTCCCCGGCGACCCTGGCGTTGTTGACGATGAGCGACGTGTTGGCGCGGATGGATGCGCCGTCGGTCAGCGTTCCGATCCGGGCGAGCAGCCATGGGGTCAACGCGGGGCCGGTGATCCCGTCCCGGGCGGCGTCCGCCACGGCCACTTCGATGGCGGCGCGGGCGCCCTCGTCGGGTACGGCGTCTTCGGCAGGCACGGGGACACAGACCAGGATCGCGCCGCCGAGCGCGAGGCCGAGGTGGACGCGGGCGAGCTCTGCAGCCGCCGCGACGTCGGACACGGACGCCGGTGCAGCGACGCCTGCCGCCCGTGCGAAAAACCCGGGCATTTCCGGCTGGCCGATCGCCACGACCGGCACCCCTCTCGTCTCCAGGTACTCGAGGGTCGCCGGCACGTCCAGGATCGACTTCGGTCCGGCGCACACGACCGCCATCGACGTGCGCGCCAGTTCCTCGAGATCAGACGAGATATCGAACGATGCCGCAACGGCTCCCCGATGGACACCGCCGATCCCGCCCGTCGCAAAGACCCGGACGCCGGCCGCATGCGCCGCGATCATCGTGGCCGAGACGGTCGTTGCCGCCCATCCGGGGGTGGCAAGGGCCATCGCGAGACTGGGTCGGGCTGCCTTCAGCACCGAACCCGGTGGGGCTGTGGCCAGCGTTTCGAGCGCGGCCGGCTCGAGGCCCACAAGGAGCCGCCCGTCGTGGATCGCGACCGTCGCGGGCGTCGCGCCCGACGCGTGCACGGCCGCCTCGGCACGGGTCGCTACGTCGAGGTTCTGTGGCCAGGGCAGCCCATGGCTGATCAACGTCAATTCGAGCGCGACGACGGGTCTGCCGCCCTCGAGCGCCTCGCGCACCGCCGGCGCGACGACGAGCCGCCCCGTGATGTCGAGTGATTCGGCCATTCCCGAAGCCTACCCGTCCGGCTACCCTGTCCGACGTGCCCAACCGCCGCCCAATGACGCCCGCGGACATTCGCAGCCAGGTGGTGGTCGAGGAGCTCGACCTGTCGCGCGACGGGCGCCTCGCCGTCGTGGCCCGGCGGGTGATCCGGGACAATCGCTACGTCACGCATCTCTATGCCGTCGCGCTTGATGAGGGTCGCGTCGCACGTCCTCGGCGGCTGACGGATGGCGTGGTGCGCGACGGGCAACCCCGCCTCTCGCCTGACGGCAAGACGGTGGCCTTCGTTCGATCCGACCCGACCGACGACGACGATCCGGCCTGGCTGTCCGTCCTGGACCTTCGCCGTCGCACCGTGCGGCGCGTCCGGCGCCGCGGCTACGGGTCGGTTGGAGAGGTGGCGTGGTCGCCCGATGGCCAGTGGATCGCATTCACAGCGGAAGTCGATCCGCCCCGGTTCCTCGTCGGCCGGGTCCCACCGGTCGATGGCGGCCGACGCCGGGCCGGCGCAAAGCCGGTCGACGAACCGGAACCGACGGCACGGCGCATCGATCGCGTCGACTGGCGATGGGATGGCGAGGGCCACCAGGACCGCTGGACCCACCTGTTCGTCGTCGGGACGGCGCGTGGCGCGACGCCACGCCAGGTGACCGCCGGCGACTGGGGCGTGGTCGACATCTGCTGGACCCCGGATTCGAAGACTATCCTGTTCACGTCGTACCGGACCCCCACCGCCGACCTCCTCCCTCGTCCGACGATCTGGGCCGTCGACATCGACCCGGGCGACGCGGGGAGCGGTGGCCCAACGACGGAGTCGCGCGAGGTCATGGCGCCCGCCGGCTGGGCGCACCACGCCGCTGCCTCGCCGGATGGCCGATGGATCGCGGCGATCGGGGTTCTTCAGGAGGAGCCCCTCGACGACGTGAGCCCGACGATCCTGGTTGGCCCCACCGACGGTTCCGCCGCGCCATGGGCGCTCGCCCCCAGGCTTGACCGCCCGATCGGCAACTGGGCGGACACCGACCTCAACGGCTGGATGGTGTCCGGCCGGTCAGGCCCGGTCTGGATGGACGATGCAACCATCGTCGCAACCGTGACCGATCGCGGCCGCAGCCATCCCACGCGCTTCCCGATCGACCCGGCGACCGGGAAGGCGGGCAAGCCGCCCACGGCGAGCCCTCGCGAATCGAACGGACCGTGGTCCGACGCGACGAGCCACACGCTGGGTGTCGGTGCGGATCGCACGATCGCCGTCCTGGGCACCCTGGACAACCGGGCGATGGAATTGATGACGCTCGACGGCGGCCTGCACGGCCAACCGCAGTGGACCACCCGCACGACGATTGGATCCGCCTGGCAGCACCGGTTCACGGATACGGAGATGCGACGAGTGGAGGCGCCCGGGCCCGGCGGGCTGATCGAGACCTGGATCGCGTCGCCGCCCGGTGCGGGCGACAAGCCTCTGCCCACCGTCGTCGACGTGCACGGCGGGCCGCTCGGGGCCTGGGCCCCTGCCCCGCACGTCGAGGTGATCCTCCTGGTCGCCCGCGGCTACCGGGTGATCCTGCCGAACATCCGGGGATCGGCCAGCTACGGACGCGACTGGATCCGGCCACAGCTCGGTGATTGGGGCGGCGTCGACGCGGCCGACGTGCATGCGGCGGTCGACCACGTCGTTGGCCTCGGGCTGGCCGATCCGGATCGTCTTGGCGTGCTGGGACTGAGCTACGGCGGGTTCATCGTTCACTGGCTGATCGGCACTTCAACGCGGTTCCGGGCCGCCGTCTCGGAGAACGGCGTGACCAACCAGATCTCGACCTGGGCCAACTCGGATTCAGGTCCGGAATTCGACCGTGCGGCCCTGCTTGGCGATCCATTCACCCCCGAAGGGATCGAGCGCTTGTGGCGCCAGTCCCCGCTCCGGCACGTCAGCGCGATCAACACCCCGTTGCTGATGCTCCAGGCGGAATCCGACCTCCGCTGCCCACCGCAGGACAACGAGCAGCTGTTCATCGCCCTCCGTCACCTGCGGCGGACCGTGGAATACGTCCTGTACCCCGAGGAATCGCACGTGTTCTCGTCAAGCGGGAGGCCGGACCGGCGGATCGACCGGATGACCCGGATGCTCGACTGGTTCGATCGCTACCTGCAGGAACCCTAGGACCGAAGCGCCTCGGTCGGGGGCGTGTTCGCCGCACGGAATGCCGGATAGATCCCGGCCAGACCGCCGACGGCACCGGCCACCACGATCCCGAGCACGAGTCCGGCGACTGGCAGCGCGATCAGCCAGCCCTGGCTCGATGCGTAGCCGATCGCGATCGCCGCGCCGAGCACGGCGCCGATGAGCCCGCCGCACCCAGCCAGCAAGACCGCTTCGGCCAGGAACTGCCCGACGACGTGGCCACGCGTCGCCCCGAGTGCTCGGCGGAGGCCGATCTCGTTGCGACGCTCCAGCACGGCCATCAGCATGACGTTGGCGATCCCGAGGCCGCCAACGAGGAGTGCCACGGCGCCGAGGCCAAGGAACAGGCCGGTGAATGCAGTTGCCGCAGCCGCCTGCGCCTCGATCGCATCCGACGGCCGGCTTACGTCGACTGCTTCGGGGTTCTCCGGATCGGCGGTCCGGGCCAGGACGGCCCGGACATCGTTGATGAACGCGGGCGTCGCCCGGACGTAGATCGTGGTTGGGGATGAATCGATCCCGAGCAACGCTTCTGCGACGTCACGACCGACCAGCGCCGAGCGATCGATCTCCGGCGTCAGGGGCAGCGGATCGAGGATGCCGACGACGGACCACCATCGATCGGCGATCCAGACGAGCACTGGGATATCGAGCGATCGGATGCCGAGCCGTTCGGCCGCCACGGACCCGAGGACCACCGCCGGGTACCCGTCGATGGCGTCGTCGATGAACCGGCCTGCGGCGAGGGTGGCGCCAAGTGTCTGGATCAGGTCGTGATCGGTGGCCTGGACAGCGATCCCGCCGGTCTGGAACTCGGGGATCTGGTCGGTCCGCCGGATCGTTGCGGACGTGGTCGAGACGCTCGACGCGCCTTCGACCGGCCCGATCCGGTCGATCATGGAGACCGACGTGTCCGGGAGCGCAGAATCGTCGCCCAGGAACGTCTGCCCGGCGCTGATCGTTAGCAGGTTCGACCCGATCCGGTCGAGCTCCGCCAGGAGCGTCGCACGGCTCGACTCCGCGATCCCGAGCACGGCCAGCATCGCCGCGATCCCGATGGCGATCCCAAGGGCAGTCAGGGCCGACCGCAGGCGGCGCGATCCGAGGCCGCCGGCCGCGATGCGGAGGATGTCACCTGGACCAAGCCGCCCGACCCGAAGGTCGGCCACCGTGTCCATCATGCGGCGACCGCTTCACGTTCGATGCGGCCGTCGAGCAACTCGATCCGGCGGGGCAGGCTGGCCGCGATGTCGCGGTCGTGGGTGATGATGCAGATCGTCGTCCCGTCCTGGGCATGGAGCTCGCGCAGCAGGCCCAGGACCGAGGCGCCCGTCGCACTGTCGAGGTTGCCGGTCGGCTCGTCCGCGAGCACGAGATCGGGCCTGCCCACGAGCGCCCGCGCGATGGCGACCCGCTGGCGTTCGCCGCCTGACAGCGCCCCCGGACGATGCGCCAGGCGATGACCGAGGCCCACTCGCTCGAGCGCTTCGCCGGCCGCTCGGCGACGCGCGGCGGCACGCTCACCGCGGTAGAGCAGTCCATCGGCCACGTTGTCGAGCGACGTCTCGCCGCCCAGCAGGAAGAACGACTGGAAGACGAACCCGATTCGCCACGCACGCAAGGCCGAGAGGTCGCGATCCGACATCGCAGCAACGTCGTGGCCGGCAATCCGGACACTGCCCTCGGTCGGCCGATCGAGGGTGCCCAGGATGTGCAGGAGTGTCGACTTCCCCGAGCCCGATGGTCCGACGATGCCGATGAGCTCGCCCCGCTCGATGCACAGCTCGACGTCGGCAAGCGCCTCCACCGGCGGCGTCCCCGGGTATCGCTTGGCCACGCCGTGGAGCTCCGCGACGACGCTCACGAGGGCACCACGACCTGGTCGCCCTGGCCGACGGTACCGCCGGGCACGTCGATCTCCACCCAGCCGTCCTCGAACATGCCGGTCTCGACGCCGACGAGGCTGGTGGTCCCGTCAGCTCCCACCACCTCGATCGCGTAGCCCCCTTCGAGCAGGGCGAGGAGCGAGTTCACCGGCACCGCGAGGACGTCTTCCCGGGCGAGCGTGGTGATGTGGACGTCGACCGGAGCCTGATCCACGGTGCCTGTCGCAGACGGGTCGTCGAGGGCGATCCTCACGTCGATGGTGGGCGAGCCCTGGCCGTCGGCCGCGGGCGTGGCGACGCTCCCCACGGTCTCGACTCGGCCGGTCGTGCTGGTGCCGTCGGGGAGCTCCACCTCGACCGCGTCGCCCGGCGTGATCAGGTCCTGGTCGTCGGCCGGGAGGTCGACGGTCACGATCCGCTTGATTGAGGTGGCCGTGAGCACTGGCGTCCCAGCCGTGATGGTGTCGCCGAGGGCGGCCTCGTGGGTCGCCACGCGAACCGCGCCGGGTTGGAACACGACCACACCGAGCTCGACGGCACCGGTTTCGGCATGTCCGATACTCGCCTGCCAGGCCTTCACGGCCGCCGTCGTCGAGGCGTCGAAGACACCGGATGCGGTCAGGGCGTCGCCGATCCCGAGCTCGATCAGGTTCTCCTGGAGCTGGCGAACGTCCTCGCCTTCGATGCCCCCAGCCATGGCGCGCCACGCGGGTCGCTCGCCGTACATGAGGACGCCCGACGGCTCACCGTCGAGCTCGTAGAGCGGGTCGCCGCGCTCGATGACGGTGCCCTCGGCCGGGAGCCACGTGACGGTTCCCCGAAGCTGATCGACGTTGGCTTTCGCGGCCTCGAGCGACGCCTTGGTGACCGTCACGTTGCTCGTGGCATCGGCCAACGCTGCGGGCGTCGGGTTGAGGATCGCGGCGAGACCTGCCTGGGCGGCCGTCAGACCCGCCTGGGCCGACTTGACCTGGGCATCGCGCTGGGCCTTCGAGTCGGTCGACGACAGCTCATCGAGCGCTGCCTGTGCCGACTGGGCCGTCGCTTCGGCCGCGGCGAGCTGTGCGTCGGCCTCGTCGCTCGCGGCCGGACCGGTCATGGCATCGAGCGCCGCCTGGGCCGTCGCGACCTGGGCGTGGGCGACGGCCAGGGCAGCTTGCGCCTCGGCCTGCACGGTCGACGAGGTCAGGCCCGCGAGCTGCGCCTCCGCGACACGCAGGTTCTCCTGGTCGGATGCAACGCGTGCCTGCGCCTGGACCAGCGACTGCTGGGCTGCCGCGCATTCAGGCTGGACGACGCAGACGTCGACCGCCTGCTGCGCCGCATCGAGGGCCTGCAGATCGGCGTTCAGCGAGATCCGCGCCTGGTTGACGGCAGCCTGCGCCTGGGCGAGCTGCACCGCCGTCGGCCCGCTTGCCGCGTTCTGTGCCACCACCAGGGCGGCCTGCGCCTGGGCGAGCTGTGCTTCCGCGGTCGCGAGCTGGCTTGCCGTGGGTCCCGCCGCGTTGGCCTGAGCGGCGGCCAGCGCCACCTTGGCCTGGGCGAGCTGCGCCGCTGCCGTAGCCAGCTGTGCCGGGGTGGCACCCTTGGCCGCGATCCTGGCGCTCAGCAGGTTCGACTCGGCGGAGCGCACCTGGGCCCGAGCCGCCGCGACGTTCTCGGGCGTCGGATCCTCGATTGCGGCGAGCGTCCGCACGGCGTTGTCGTAGGCGGCCTGCGCGGAGGCGACTGCCTGGCTGAGCGTGGCGACATCCTCCGCACCGCTCGTCCTGATCTCGTTGACGACGCGAAGCTCGCCCTCGTACCCGAGCGTTCCTGAAAACTCCTCTTGCGCAACGAGAGTGCGTCGCTCGACCGACGCCGTCGAGGTTGACGCCGTCCGGCCTTCGGCCGCCGCCCCGGTGGTCTGGGGGAGCCCCAGGCCCACCGCGACCACCGCGACACCCGCCACGAGCGCGAGCCCGGCGCCCGCCCCGATCCACCGGCGCTGGGCCGGCCAGGTCACGGCTCGCATCACGGCGTCGTCTCATCGGGGGCGGACTGGACACTTGGTCCATCGCCACCCGGGCCGCTCGAATCGGTCCTGGGCCCGAAGTCATCACCCAGGATCGGCCGGCAGGCTTCCTGGGCTGCCTGGAACTCGTCCGATTCCGGATCGATGTTGGCGCCACTGCCGTTGGTCACAGATCCGTTGTCGCTGCGCTGGATCATGATCCCGCCGTCGGCGTTCGGATCGGGCATGTCGATGCCGTGGTCGCGCATGCATTCGGCGAAGTCGACCATCCGGTCGAGCATCTCCGGGTCCATCTCTCCGCGAAACGCACCGGCCTGCTCGAGGAAGTGGTCGCAGTCCTCCATGGCGGCCTGGAACTCGTCACGGTCTTCGCCGTTGCCGCCGATCCGGACGGCCCCGCCGCCGCCACCGCCACTCGTCTCTGGGTCCGGCATGTCGATGCCGTGGTCGCGCATGCACTCGGCGAAGGCGAGCTGGGCGGCTTCCGGATCGAGCGAGGCGGATGGGGCGGCCGAGGTGTCCGCTCCGGGCGAATTGGATGCCAGGCTGGCGACGCCATCGGGCGCCGCCGCGTTGGCGGCGCAAGCGGCCAACCCCGCAATGAGCAGCAGCGCGACGGCTGTGGATCGGATGGCAGTGAGCATGGGTGCGGTCTCCGCGACGGGATTCGTTGATGCACCCAGTTCTACGGACCGACGATGAAGCGCTGCTGAAACCTGGACGGGTTCAGCGAACCGGCAGGACCACCTCGAGCCGAGCCCCGCCGCCGGCACGGTTGGATGCCGTCACCGCCCCTCCGTGCCGCTCGGCGATCCAGGCCGCGATGCTCAGGCCCAGTCCCGTTCCGCCGGCTGGGGCGTCCGGGGCCCGCCAGAAGCGATCGAAGGCGCGCGGGAGGTCCTCCGGCCGGAAGCCGGGTCCACGATCCTCGACGCGAAGCCGGCCAGATCCGTCGACCGCGGCGACGCCGACCTCAACCGTCGAGCCCTCCGGCGCGTGCCGAACCGCGTTGTCGAGCAGGATCGTCATCAGCTGGCGAAGCCTGGCTGGGTCGGCGATCAGCGGCACGGGCTGGGCGTCCACTTCGATCCGGACTCCGCGCCGGTCGGCGGCGGAAAGAAGCACCCCCGAAGCGTCGAGCGCGAGCTCGGCGAGGTCGGTCGGTTCCGCCGCGAGCTCGAGCACTCCGGAATTGGTCCGGGCAAGCAGGAGCAGGTCGTCGACGAGGGCGGTCAAGCGGTCGACCTCGCCTTCGATGTCGTCGAGCGCGGAACCGACGACTGACACGGGCTGATCGGCGTTGCGCCGCAGGTCCTCGACCGAGCCGCGGACGATCGCGAGGGGCGTGCGCAGCTCGTGGGAGGCATCGGCTGCGAACTCCCGCTGCCGCCGGAGCGCGTCGCGGATCGGGACGAGCGCACGCTCGGCATAGACCCATCCCACGAGCAGCGATGCGGCCAGGACGAGCATGCCGCCGACGGTCAGCACGATGAGCAGGACGGTCAGCGTCTGGAGCTCGGCGGTTCGGTCGCCAAGGATGTTCACGAGGAGGACGTCGTCGCCCTGTCCGACCGGCATCGACAGCATTCGGACCGGCGTCCCCCGCAGGTCCGTCAGTGTGATCGTTTCAACGCCGTTCCTGGCGTTCTCGAGGCTGATCTCCTGGCCGCCCAGCAGCGGCTGGAATGCCTGCGGCGCGGCTCCGGCCACCGCCCCACTCGAGAGGTCGACGATGAAGGCAAGCGTGCCCGAAGTCGGCCCGCCGATCAGCACGCCGGGGATGGAGGGACGATCGACCATCACACCCACCTCGCCCGGGTCCGGCGCTCCACCGCCCGAGATCGGTCCCTCGAAGGCAGGTCCCCCGGAACCGGACCCGGCGCTTAGCCGCTGCTCGACCATGGCGATCCCGGTCAGGATCTCGCGGGCCCGTGCCCGGAGCTGATCCTCGCCCGTTTTCGCGAGCGACCAGGACACGGTGCCGTAGAGCAGGGCTCCGAGGATGACCATGGCGGCGAGGGTGGTTCCGCCGCTCCACGCAAGGAGCCGCCAGCGGACGCGGCGGACCAGCGTCGCGTCGGCGGTCGGGCGCGCGGTGGCGGATGCCGGACTGTAGGTCTCACGACCTTGGCTCGTCACGCGTCCGCCATCCGGTAGCCGATGCCGCGAACCGTCTCGATCCGGGCGCCACCGGCCGGCCCGAGCTTCCGCCGCAGGAAGGTAACGAAGGCGTCGACCGTGTTCGGCGTGACGGCCACGCCAAAAGGCCAGGCCATGTCGAGCAACTGGTCGCGCGACAATGCGTGACCCGGGTGCCGGAGCAGGCACTCGAGGAGCGCGAACTCGCGCAAAGTCAGGTCGACACCCTTGCCGGCGACCGTGACCGAGCGCCGCGTCTCGTCCAGCGTGATCGGTCCGACCTGGAGCTGCGCCCCGCCGGCGTCGGCCGTGGGTCCGCCGACGCGGCGGTGGACGGCTCGGACGCGAGCGGCGAGCTCCTCGTAGGCAAACGGCTTGACCACGTAGTCGTCAGCACCCGCGTCGAGCCCGCTCACCCGATCGGACAACCCGTCGCGCGCCGTCAGCATCAGGATCGGGATCCGTGAGCCGGTCGATCGGATCCGTCGCGCGACCTCGAATCCGTCGATGCCCGGCAGTCCGACATCGAGGATCACGGTTTCGAACCCGCTGTTGGCGTCCAGGAGCTCGAGAGCATCCTGGCCTCCCGTCGCGAGATCAACCACGTGCCGGTCGTGCGAGAACAGACGGACCAGCAGGCGTCCCAGGCGCGGATCATCCTCGACGACGAGCAGGTGCACCCGCGAGGTGTAGCGCAGTTGTCTGAGAGTCCTCTGAAATTCGTTGCCCTCAGCCGAGCGGTAGCTCCGGGCGCGGCGTCGACAGCTGTCGGGCCGCCGCCCGGTGCCCGGCGAGCGCGGCGCGATGCAACGCCGCGGGCAGGGATCTCCCGGCGTCGCGGGCTGCGAACCAGCCAACCAGGAAACCCGCGTCGAAGGCGTCCCCGGCGCCCGTCGTGTCAGGTGCGTGGACCGCGGCCGTGGCAACCTCGAACCGGAGCCGCTCCGTCGGGGAGCGCGCCAGGACGGTTGCTCCTTTCGAGCCTCGTTTGACGACCGCGATCTCGGCGAGGTCGAGCAGGCCGTCCAGCGGCCCGCCTCCCAGCAACGCCTCGGCTTCCGACGCGGTCGCGAACAGGATGTCCGGGGAGGCATTCGCGACGAGCTCGCGGGCCGCGCGGCGCCCCTCGGCCAGCAATGGCCCGATCGATGACAGGTCGACGCTGACGATCGCGCCGGCCTGCCGGGCGAGGTCGATCGAGCGGCGACCAGCAGCGCCCAGTGGATGGCCGAGCAACGAGTAGACAGGCAGGTGCAGGGCGCGATGGCCCGCAAACCAGTCGGTCTTGAGGTCGTCCGGTTCGAGGAGGTCGGCCGCTCCCCGATCCGGCACGAAGCTCCGTTCGCCGTCGGCGCCGACGATCACCCCGATCCGCGCCGTCCTCGCGCCGGCGACCCGCATCGCTCGGACGGTGACGCGATCGCCGCGGACCGCATCGACCAGCGCCCGACCGGTGGCATCGCGGCCGACGGCAGTGATCAGGGTCGCCCTGGCCCCCAGCCGCCCGAGCCAGCGGGCGGTCGTCGCCGCGGATCCGCCCTGCACGAACGCAACCCGGCCGGGCACGTCCGTCCCACGCTCCAGGGTAGCCACGGGCCGGATCACCACGTCGAGGACGAGGTCGCCGAGGACCACGACCCGAGGCGGACCGCCGCGGCCGGGCGCTCTGGTGAGCCGCCGCGGGCGCCTGGGTCGCGAGGGTCGGTGGATGGACGGCATGCCCGGAGCATAACCACGCCCACGCCTACAATGGCCGAACCGGCGCCACGCGCCCGAACGGACAACGGGAGCCTGCCCTCATGACCGTCGCCACGGATCTCGACCGCCTCGCCATCGACACGATCCGCACGCTCTCGATCGACGCGGTCCAGAAGGCGAACTCCGGTCATCCGGGAGCACCGATGGGCGCCGCGCCCATGGCGTACGTGCTGTGGACCCGATTCCTGCGACACGCCCCGACCCATCCCGACTGGCCCGACCGCGATCGGTTCGTGCTGTCCGCGGGGCACGCGAGCATGTTGCTCTACTCGCTCCTCCACCTGACCGGGTACGACGTGTCGCTCGACGACATCCAGGCGTTCCGCCAGTGGGGCAGCATCACCCCCGGGCACCCCGAGTACGGTCTCACCCCGGGCGTGGAGGCCACGACGGGTCCCCTCGGCCAGGGGTTCGCCAATGCCGTCGGGATGGCGATCGGGGAGCGCCGGCTCGCCCACGAGTTCAACCGCCCCGACCACCCGATCGTCGATCACTGGACGTACGTCATCGCCTCGGACGGCGACCTCCAGGAAGGCATCGCCTCCGAGGCCGCGAGCCTCGCCGGCCATCTGCGCCTCGGGAAGCTCGTGGTGCTCTACGACGACAACCATGTCCAGCTCGACGGTCCGACGTCGATGGCGTGGTCCGAAGACGTCCCGAAGCGCTTCGATGCCTACGGCTGGCACACCCAGCGCGTCGACGACGGCAATGACCTGATCGCCATCGAAGCCGCCATCGAAGCCGCTCGGGCGGACGACCGGCCGAGCCTCATCGCGGTTCGGACGCACATCGGCTTTGGCAGTCCGAACCGGCAAGACACCCAGAAGGCCCACGGGCAGGCCCTCGGGCCCGACGAGGTCCGCCTGACCAAGGAAGCGTACGGCTGGGATCCGGACAAATCGTTCTACGTTCCGGAGGAGGCGGCCGAGACGTTTCGCGGCGCGATCGCCGCAGGCGACGCCCTCGTCGCGGAATGGGAAGCCCGCCTCGACGCCTATGGCGACGCACACGAGAAGGACGCCGCCGAATTTCGACGCCGCCTCGACGGTCGGCTGGCCGAGGACTGGGACGCGGACCTCAAGCGCTACGACACCGGCACCGAGGTCGCGACGCGGAACGCCAGCCAGGACGCGATCCAGGCGCTCGCGCCGAGGCTCCCCGAACTGTTCGGCGGTGCCGCCGATCTGTCCGAATCGAACCTCACCGACGTCAAGGGCGACGCGAACTTCAGCGCCGACGAACCCGGACGGAACCTCCGGTTCGGCGTCCGCGAGCACGCCATGGGTGGCGCGGCGAACGGGCTCGCCTACCACGGTGGGTTCATCCCGTATGCCGGTACGTTCCTCAACTTCAGCGACTACATGCGCGGCTCGGTTCGCCTGGCCGCCCTGTCCGGGCTCCACGTCATCTATGTCTGGACGCATGACTCGGTCGGGCTGGGTGAAGACGGGCCGACCCATGAGCCCGTGGAGCACTACGCGGCGCTTCGCGCGATGCCAAACCTGTGGTTCATGCGCCCAGGAGACGCGAACGAGACGTCGGCAGCCTGGGCGCTGTCGGTCGAGCGTCGGGATGGGCCGGTCGCGCTGGCCCTCACCCGCCAGAAGCTGCCCACGCTCCCCGGGACCGCCGAGAACGCCCGGGCCGGTGTCGCACGCGGCGGGTACGTCCTCAAGGAGGCGAGTGGCGGTGAACCGAGGATCATCCTGATCGGCACCGGATCAGAGCTCCAGCTCGCCTTCTCGGCCGCCGAGGCACTCGAGTCCGAAGGCACGCCGGCGCGCGTCGTCTCACTCCCCTGCTGGGAGCTGTTCGATGCCCAGGACCAGGCCTACCGTGACAGCGTGCTGCCGCCCGCCGTCCGCAAGCGCGTGAGCGTCGAGATCGGCGCCTCCTTCGGCTGGGAGCGCTGGGTCGGTGACGAAGGCGCCATCGTGGCGCTCGATCACTTCGGTGCGTCGGCGCCCGCAGGGACGATCTTCGAGCACCTCGGGTTCACCGCGGACCGCGTCACCGACGTCGCGCGGGAAGTCGTTCGGGACGGCCTGCGCGGCCGGATCCCGACGCTCGACGGCGGTCACGGCGGTTCGCATCCGTCGATCGGTTCGGGGGACCCGGGCGTGGCGCGGACGACCGGTAGCGACCCGGGTCATTCGTGATGCGCGTCGCGTTCGCGGCCGATCATGCGGGCGCGGCACTCAAAGACGAGCTCCGCCAGCGCCTGAGCGCCGCGGATCCTGCCCGCGAGTGGATCGACCTTGGCGGTGACGGGTCCGATCCCAACGATGACTACCCCGACTTCGCAAGGCGCCTCGGCCAGGCGATCGTGGCCGGCGATGCGGACCGGGGCATCCTGATCTGCGGCTCCGGGGTCGGCGCCTCCGTCGCCGCCAACAAGATCCGCGGGATCCGGTCCGCGGTGTGTCACGACACCTACTCGGCGCATCAAGGAGTCGAGCACGACGACATGAACGTGCTGACGCTGGGAGCGAGGGTGATCGGATCGGAGCCGGCGTACGAGTGTGCCGTCGCGTTCGTCAACGCGTCGTTCAGCGGCGAGTCACGACACCGCCGCCGCCTCGACAAGGTGCTCGCGATCGAGGCCGACGCCACGCGCTGACAGATGCCCGACCGCGCCGGCGGCGTACCATGGCGATGGCGTCGACTCGCGCGCATGACGCGAACGCCAGGTTTGTAACGGTCCGTTCACGGGGCGCGAGTACCCTCGGAGATCACGATGACCGACCACCCCGTC
This sequence comes from uncultured Chloroflexia bacterium, assembly GCA_963809045.1. Lineage (GTDB taxonomy): Bacteria > Chloroflexota > Limnocylindria > Limnocylindrales > CSP1-4 > SPCO01. The sequence continues at coordinate 421,533 of CAWEHW010000001.1, read as the reverse complement.
TCGATCACCTCGGCGCCGCGTCTGAGCCTCGCCGACGCGGGCCCGGCGTTCGATGCGGCCGTCGAGCGCGCGAGGACCGAGGAATGGGCCACACGCCTCTTCGATCGCGACGTGACCCTCTGGTCCAGCGACCCACGCACCGGTCGGGCCATCGCCGACCGTCTCGGCTGGCTCGATGCGCCGGTGGGATTTGCCGACCGGATCGCCGCGCTCGAGGGTTTTGGTGACGCGATCGTCGACCAGGGCTTCGAGACGGTCGTGGTGGCAGGAATGGGCGGCAGCAGCCTCGCCCCCGACGTCCTCCATCGGACGTTCGGATCGCAAGACGGCTACCCGAGCCTGCGCATCCTGGATTCGACCGATCCGGCCCACGTCGCGGCAGTCCTCGATGACCTCGACCCGCTCAGAACCCTGGTCCTGATTGCATCCAAGTCGGGCACGACCACCGAACCGAACGCGTTCCTGGCGTACGCGTGGAAACGGACGCACGACGCCCTCGACGCGGTCGGGCATCGCGTCTATGAATCACCGGGTGGGTTCATCGCGGCCATCACGGATCCCGGTCCGAGCGTCGACGCGATCGATCATCACGACGACTTCCGCGAGGTCTTCCTCAACCCACCCGACATCGGCGGGCGCTACTCGGCGCTGACCTACGTCGGGCTGGTACCTGCATCGCTGATCGGGCTCGACCTGGACGCGCTCCTGGCCAGCGCCAACGCCATGCTCGGTGCATGCCGCGAGCCGGACCCACGATCCAATCCGGGCGTGTCCCTCGGGCTCGCGATCGGCACCCTGGCCCAGGGCGGCCGTGACAAGCTCACGTTCCTGACCGATGACGCGCTCGGATCCTTCGGGGCCTGGGCGGAGCAGCTGATCGCCGAGAGCACGGGCAAGCGGGGCGTCGGGATCGTCCCCGTCGACCTGGAGCCAATCGGAGCCATCGAGGCGTACGGCAGCGATCGCGCGTTCGTCCGGATCTCGCTCGATGGGTCCGAGGATCGCGAACGCGATTCGCTCGCCGCGGCGCTCGAGGCTGCCGGTCACCCGGTGATCCGGATCGACGTCCGCGACCCGATCGACCTTGGAGGCGAGTTCGTCCGCTGGGAGGTAGCGACCGCGATCGCCGGCGTCGTGCTGGGGATCGACCCGTTCGACCAGCCGAACGTCGAGGAAGCCAAGCAGCTGACCCGCGACGTCCTGGCCCGGCACGAGTCGGGAGGAGCCGACGAGACCCCGGCACCCGAGCCGATCGCCGCCGGTGAGGGCCTGACCCTCTTCGGCGACGCCGCGCTCCGGCTCACGTCGCACGAGGGCGGCGTCGCCTCGGAGCTCGCCCGGCACCTGGCTCGCCGGCGCCCGACCGCCTATCTCGCCCTCCAGGCATTCATCGCGCCGACCCCGGCGCGCGACGCCGCTCTCGCCCGGATCCGTGCCCTCCTCCGCGATCGCACCGGTCGCGCGACGACGGCCGGCTACGGCCCCAGGTTCCTGCACTCCACGGGTCAGCTCCACAAGGGCGGCGCACCGATCGGCTGGTTCCTCCAGCTGACGGCGAACCATCCGGACGATCGCGAGATCCCAGGTTGGCCGTACACGTTCGGGCAGCTCATCGACGCCCAGGCCAGCGGCGACTTTGCCGCGATCGAAGCCCACGACCTGCCGATCCTGCGCGTCCATCTGGGCGATGATCCCGACTCGGGCCTGGCCGCCCTGGAGCGCGCCATGGGTTCCGCTCTCGAAACCCCAACGGAGGCTTGACCGCACATGCACATCGGGTTCATCGGCCTTGGCCGCATGGGTGCCAACATGGTCCGCCGGCTGATCCTCGACGGCCATTCGATCGTCGTCTACAACCGGACACCCGAGAAGACCACGGAGATCGCCGGCGAGGGGGCGATCCCGTCGTACTCGATCGAGGAGCTGGTCGGCAAGCTTGAGAAGCCACGCGCGGTCTGGATCATGGTCCCGGCCGGCGATGCCACGGAGGCGCAGATCGCCGAGCTCCTCGAGCACCTGGAGCCGGGCGACACGATCATCGATGGCGGCAACACCAACTTCCACGACGACATCCGCCGTCACCACGACCTCGCGACGAAGGGGATCGGCTACGTGGATGCCGGGACGTCCGGCGGGATCTGGGGGCTCAAGGTCGGTTTCTGCCTGATGGTGGGCGGTGAGGATGCCACCGTGGACCCACTCGTCCCGATCTTCACGTCGCTGGCGCCTCCGGGCGGCTACCTCCACGTCGGGGGCCCCGGCGCCGGCCACTACGTGAAGATGGTCCACAACGGCATCGAATACGGCCTGATGCAGGCCTACGCCGAAGGCTTCGAGATCATGCACGCGAGCGACTACAAGCTGGACCTGGCCGCGATCTCCGAGCTCTGGATGCAGGGTTCGGTCGTCCGCTCGTGGCTGCTGGAGTTGGCCGGCCGCGCGTTCAAGGCCAACGGCCAGGAGCTTTCCCACCTCAAGGGCTACGTGGCGGATTCCGGCGAAGGCCGCTGGACGATCCAGGAGGCGATCGACAAGGACGTCCCTGCTCCGGTGATCACGTTGTCCCTGCTGACTCGGTTCCGCTCGCGGCAGGACGATTCGTACGGCGCCAAGGTCCTGGCCGCGCTGCGCAACGAGTTCGGCGGCCACGCGGTCAAGACCGAGTAGCCGCGATGGCCGCAAGGCACGCGAGCGACCCGGTCCGCCAGATACCAGCCCGGGTAGTACTCGACCACAGCTGGGTGCCAGTCCGGCTCGAATTGACCACGATTCACCGTCACTCACCACCGGCATTGGTGGACGGTGATCGAGGGGGGCGCGTGGATCGCCTGTCCGACCCCTCGCACAACGGGGATTGGTAGGTGACAAAGACGGAGAGCCGGCGCGCGAGCACGGCCACGGCCAAGGTCCGGGTGCCGGCCAAGGACCCGGCCACGGCCAAGGACCCGGCCACGGCCAAGGTCCGGGCGCCGGCCAACGTCCGGGCGCCGGCCAAGGACCCAGCGCCGACCAAGGATCCCGCGCCGGTCGAGGCCCCGCCCGACCAGCCGATCCCGGCGCGACCGGCACCGCGGCAGAAGGATGCGCCGCGGACGATGAAGGAGATCCGGCTCGCTCACAAGACCCGGAAGTCAAGCCGGTCGAAGCCGGTCGAGAACGTCCTCCGCGAAGGGCTCCGCCTCGAACGGGTGCCCGATCCGGCAACCGTGGTCCTGTTCGGCGGGACCGGCGACCTCGCTCACCGGAAGGTCATCCCGGCGCTCTACCACCTCTGGCGAACGAACCTGCTGCCCCATGAGTTCGTGCTGCTCGCCATCGGGCGGCGGCCGTATGACGACGAAACATTCCGGACCGACGTCCGCAAGTCCCTCGATGAGTTCAGCCGGACCTTGCCAATCGACGAGGACGCCTGGCGGACCTTCGCCGACCGGATCTGCTACCAGCACCTGGATTTCGCGGACGCGTCCGGGTTCGACGGGCTGGTCACGCGCCTCGACGCGCTCGACGTCGAGCGCGGTACGCGTGGCAACCGCCTGTACTACCTGGCCACCCAACCATCGCAATTCGCGGAGCTGGTGGGTCATCTCGGCCGGGTTGGTCTCGATCACGAGAAGCATGACGGCGGCTGGCGGCGGATCGTCATCGAGAAGCCCTTTGGGCACGATCTCGAGTCGGCGAAGAAGCTCAACCGGGACGTGGGCAAGGTCTTCCGCGAGTCGCAGGTCTACCGCATCGATCACTACCTGGGCAAGGAGACCGTCCGCAACCTGCTGGTCTTTCGGTTTGGCAACGGCATCTTCGAGCCGCTCTGGAACCGGCGCTACGTCGACCACGTGCAGATCACCGTGGCCGAATCCATCGGGATCGAAAACCGCGGTGCCTTCTACGAGGAAACCGGCGCCTCGAGGGACGTGCTCCAGAACCACCTGCTCCAGCTGGTCAGCCTGATCGCGATGGAGCCCCCTGCCAGGTTCGAGGCGAACGCCCTGCGCGACGAGAAGGTCAAGGTCCTGCGCGCGATCTCCAGCGCGCCGGCGGACGTCGCCGGGAACGTGGTCCGCGGGCAGTACGGCCCGGGCTGGGTCGCCGCGACCCAGGTGCCGGGGTATCGCCAGGAACCGGACGTCGACCCGGAATCCGAGACGGAGACCTTCGTTGCCGCCCGGCTGATGATCGATGACTGGCGCTGGTCGGGCGTGCCCTTCTACGTCCGGACCGGCAAGCGGCTGCCAAAGCGGGCCACCGAGATCGCCATCCAGTACCGCGAGGTCCCGCATCGCCTGTTCCAGGACGAAGGCATCGAACCCGACCCGAACCTCCTCGCCATCCGGATCCAGCCGGACGAGGGGATCATGCTGCGGTTCGGAGCCAAGGTGCCCGGGCTGGGCGTGGACGTTCGCTCGGTGACGATGGACTTCACGTACGGATCGGCATTCAGTGTCGACTCGCCCGACGCCTACGAGACGCTCATCCTCGACGCCCTCCAGGGCGACGCGTCGTTGTTCACGCGAGCCGACGAGGTCGAGGAGGCGTGGAGCATCGTCGACCCGATCGTGGATACCTGGGCGGAGGCTCCACCGCCCGTGTTCCCGAATTACGACGCGGGGTCGTGGGGTCCGCCGGAGGCCGACGAGATGCTCGCCCAGGATGGGCGCCGCTGGCGGCGGATCTAGCGCGAATGAGCGTCGACACGCCGACAAAGCTCGGCGAGCCCATCCTCCGGTGGTCGGCCCGTGCCCACAGCATCGCCGAGATCGAGACCCAGCTCGCCCGGATCTGGTCGTCGCCCGATCTGACGACGACGATCGACGGCGAGAATGCCCGCCACATCGCCGCTCGGACGAGCGTGATGAACCTGGTTGTCGTGGCGCGCCGCCCCGAGCTTGCCGAGCGCTGCGCGGCCACCATCCAGTCCCTGACCGGCCGCCACCCGTCGCGGACGATCGTGATCCAGTCAGCCGACCCCGACGGCCCGTCCTGGCAGGACGCGCGGATCGAGGCGCACTGCATGCTCCCACGCGACGACGCGCCGGAGATCTGCGCCGAGACGATCCACCTGACATGTGGCGGGGAATCCGGCCGGCACCTCGCGGCCATCGCGACGCCCTTGATCGTCCATGACCTGCCGGTGACCGTTTGGTGGCCGGGCGAACCGCCGTTCACCAGTCGTTCCGCGCAGGACCTCCTGGCCGCGGCCGATCGCCTCGTCGTGGATGGGTCCACGTGGAACGGCGACGGCCTCGCCAAGTTGCGCGAGATGGCGGAGCTCCTGAAAACGACGCGTCTCTCGGTCAGCGATTTCGCGCTCGTTCGCCAATCGCGCTGGCGAGAGGCCATCGCGTCGACCTTCGACGATCCGGACTTCCTGCCGTACCTTCGCTCGATCCGCCGGATCGCCGTGACGTACGGGACGCATGACGAAACAGGGGCGCCCGGGTCGACCAACCTGGTCAAGCCGATCTACCACGTGGGCTGGCTGGCGTCGAGGCTCGGCCTGTCCGTGGTCAAGCCACTCGCACCCGTGTCCGGATCGGCGCAGATCGGCGGCACGTTCCGGGCGCAACACGGGGCACGGTCGCGACCCGCCATGTCACGCGGTCTGGGCGCGACCCTCTCCGACGGTCGAGCCGAGGTGGCGGTCGTCATCCGCCCGGTCAGCTCGCCGATGCCGGCCGGGACCACGCTGCGCGTGGAGCTGCTCGCGGTGATGCGCGGGTCCGAGCTCAGGACCGATGTCACCGCCGAGGCGGAGACCGTCCACGTTCGCGTCTGGCAGGACGGCGTGGAAGTCCTCGAACGCGGGTTCCGCGCCGCTCGCCGCACGGACGTCGACCTGCTGGCCGAGGCGATCGAGTCGGGCCGTCGCGACCCGGTGGCCAACGGGGCGCTGCGCGCCGCGGCCGCGATCGTCGGTGACGCGGCAAAGTGACGTCCTCCACGCCCGAGCTGGTCGTCGTTCCCGATCCCGGGGCGGCAGCCGTGGAGGCTGCGACTCGGATCGCGGCGGCACTCGAAGGCGCCGTTGTTGCCCGCGGGCGAGCGGATTGGGCGACCACCGGTGGCTCGATGGCGCCGCCGATCTATCGGGAGCTTGCCGGCGACCCGCTGCGCGACCGGATCCCGTGGTCGTCGGTGCATGTCTGGTGGGGCGACGACCGGTTCGTGCCTCGCGACCACCCGCTCTCCAACGTCAAGCCGTTCGACGACATCCTGCTCGCCATCGGCTACACGGAAGAGGGCATGGTTGGGCTCGGGACGATGGGTGCCCCTCGCCCGGTGCCGCTCCCGCTCGACCAGCTCCATCCCTTTCGCACCGGCGAGGCGATCGGGGCCGCACGCGACGCGGCATCGTGCGCGGCCGAGCTGGCGGAGGAGCTGAAGGCGGCGGGCCCTGAGTTCGACGGTGGCTGGCCGGTGTTCGACCTGGTCGTCGTCGGCGTTGGGGCCGACGGGCATGTCCTGTCTGTGTTCCCGGGATCGACGGCATTCGACGCAGACGCGATCGCCGTGGCCGTCCCGGCGCCCACGCACATCGCCCCGCATGTCGGTCGCGTGACGCTCCACCCCGGTGTCCTGGCGACCGCCCGGCAGGTCATGGTCGTCGCGTCCGGGGTCGAAAAGGCCGCCATGATCCGGACAGCACTTCAGGACGACTTCGACCCGAGGCAGCTCCCCGTGCAGCTGGCGACCGGTCCCAACGCGGTCTGGATCCTCGACGCGGCGGCGGCGAAAGGGCTGGGCAGCGCCGCCGCCGGGGGGCTGGGCGAAGCCGGCGGGCTGGGCGAATCCGGTGGGCTGGGCGACTCCGGCTGAGGCTCGCCACTGAATGGGCGATCGCCACCGATAATCGCGATGTGGATCGTCAAGCACCGCGCCGGATCGCGTCCGCTGACGGCACGCCGATCGCGGTGTTTCGCGAAGGCGGCGGGCCGCCGATCCTCCTCGTGCACGGGACGGCCGGCGACCACACGACGTTCCGTGTGCTCGGCCCGCTGCTTGCGACGACGCGAGCGGTCTGGGCGATGGATCGACGCGGTCGTGGTGCTTCGGGTGATGCAGAGCCCTACGCGATCGAACGCGAATTCGAGGACGTGGCGATCGTCGCGCAGACGCTGGCGTTCGAGGCTGGGGCGCCCATCGTCGTGTTCGGCCATTCATACGGTGGCCGATGTGCGCTGGGAGCCGCCCTCGAAACCGATTCGATCGCGCGCGTCATCTGCTACGAGGGTGCACCCGCGCCACCCGGACGGACCTACCACCCATCCGGGATCGAGGCACGTCTCCTGGCGCGGGCCGAAGCTGGCGACGGGGACGGGCTCCTCGCCACGTTCATGACCGAGGTCGTGGGGATGACCGGCGCGGAACTCGACGCCTATCGCGCCAACCCGGTCTGGCCGGCTCGGGTCGCGGCGGCGCAGACGATCACCCGCGAGCTCGCCGCCGAGGCGAACGAGGCCGCATCGCTCGACCGGCTGGGCGCGGTCCGGCAGCCCGTCCTGCAGGTGCTCGGATCGGCCGGCCTGCCGGTGTTCCGGGCGGCCACCCTCGCCCTGGACGAGCGGCTGGCCAATGGTCGAGTCGTCGAGATCGAGGGTGCCAGGCACGCAGCCCACCACACCCACCCCGCTGCCCTGCTCGACGCCGTCCTCGCCTTCATCGCCTGACGGCCCGCGATTCATCGTGCGAGACTGAGCCCATGCTGGACATGGGCATCGTCGGGTGGATCGTCGTCGGGTTCCTCGCGGGCGCGATCTCGGGCGCTCTCGTGGGCGGACGGACCGCCCGAGGCTGCCTCCCGAACGTCGTCGTCGGCGTGCTCGGCGGGATCATCGGTGGCTGGCTGGCGCAGGAGATGGGCTTCGATCGCGTGCAGGGCTTCATCGCGGCCGTCGTCGTCGCCGTGTTCGGTGCCCTCGTCGTGCGGCTCATCATCAACGCCCTGGAGCGGGATTGAGCGTCGCCCGGATTGCGCCGCTACCATCCGTTCATGACCGACTCACCGCCTGACGACAAGACCGCCGAGGCGGATCAGGCAAGCCGTCCGTACTCGCCCGGCCTCGAGGGCGTGATCGCCGGCGAGACGCATCTCGGATACGTGGACGGCGAAGCGGGTCGCCTCCTGTACCGCGGGTACCGGATCGGCGATCTCGTGGCACACGGCACCTATCCGGCCGTCGCCAACCTCCTGTGGACCGGTGATTGGGACCCGAAGCATCGATTGCCCACCGGGCCGATCCCGGCCGCCGTCCTGACGATCCTCAAAGCGCTTCCCGCTTCGACCAAGCCGATGGACGCCCTGCGCACCGCGGTCTCCGCGTGGGGCGCGACGCAGGACCTCCCTTGGCCGCCGACCGTGGACCAGGCACGGGCACTGACCGCGTTCTCACCGTCCGCGCTCGCCGCGTTCGCCCGGCTGCGCGCGGGCCAGGAGCCGATCGAGCCCGACCCGTCACTGGACCTCGTCGAAGGCTTCCTGTACCAGCTGACCGGTTCCCGGGCGGATCCCGGGACCGCCCGTGCCCTCGACGCCTATTTCATCGTCGGCTCGGAGCACGGGTTCAACGCGTCGACCTTCACCGCCCGGGTCATCACGTCAACCCGGTCGGACATCGCGTCGGCGATCACCGGCGCGATCGGAACGATGAAGGGTCCGCTGCATGGCGGCGCCCCGTCCGAGGTCGTCGACCAGCTCGCCCAGGTCGGATCGGCCGACCATGCCGAGGCCTGGATCCGGGAGACGCTGGCGCGTGGCGAGCGCTTGATGGGCTTCGGGCACCGGGTCTACCGGGCGTACGACCCGCGGGCCGCGGCGCTTCGGCAGGTGGCCGAAGGGATGGAGCACAAGCCCGAGTGGCTCCAGCTTGCCATCGAGGTTGAGGACGTTGCGCTGCGGATCCTCGCCGAGAAGCACCCGGAGCGTGCGCTCAAGACCAACGTCGAGTTCTACGCCGCGCCCGTCCTGATGGGCGTCGGGCTGTCGCCGGACCTCTTCCCGGCCACCTTCTCGCTTGCCCGTCACGCGGGCTGGACGGCCCATGTCCTCGAACAAGCGGGGGCCAACCGGCTGATCCGCCCGGACGTCAACTACGTGGGACCGGGCGAGCGGGACCTGCCCGCCTGAGACCCCGGCCCTAGAGCCAGCCGCGTCGCCGGAAGAAGAGAATCAGGCCCGCCGTGATCAGGGCCATGGCCGCGAGCAACGCCCAGAACGCCTGCGAGGTGTTCTCGCCCGGGAACAGCACGTTCATCCCGAAGACACTGGCGATGAGCGTCTGCGGCAGCAGGATCACGCTGAAGGCGGTCAGGACCCGCAGCGATTCGTTCACCCGGTGGGACAGCACCGACTCGTTCGAATCCTCGAGCGCCTCCACGACTTCCTTGTAGTTCTCGAGGATGTCCCAGATCCGTTCGGCCGCGTCGGAGATGTCGTCGAAGTAGATCTCCAGCTCTTCGGCGAGATAGCGCTGCTTCGTCCGCTCCAGGTCACGGAGCACGGCTCGCTGGGGGCGCACGATCCGCCGGAAGTTGATGATCTCCTGCTTCGATTCGGAGATGTCACGGACGATCTCGGATGAGCGCCCCTCGAAGATGTCGTCTTCGATGCGGTCGAGCTTGATGGCCATCTTGCGGAGCATCGGGAACGACGCGTCCACGCACGTGTCGACGATCTTGTACAGCAAGTAGCCCGAGCCCTTCGAGAACGTCTCGGCGCGGAGGTCGTCCTTCTCGCGATAGCGCTCGAACATCGCCGTGAGGGGCGGCAAGGGGATATTCGGGAGCGTGATCAGGTAATCCGGCCCCATGAACAGGTCGAGCTCCGCGGTGAGCATCCGCCCGGTCGTCTTCTCGAACATCGGGAAGTGGAGGACGATGAACACGTAGTCGTCGTACTGGTCCAGCTTCGGCCGGTTGTTGCGGGAATAGACGTCCTCGTAGTCGAGCGGGTGGAAGTCGAATTGCTCTTCCAGCCAATCACGATCGGCCGCACGGGGTGACTCGATCTGGATCCACCGCAAGCCGCTCGATTCGATGATCTCGGGCGCCGCCGGCTCGGTCGGGACGACCGGAACAGCCGCCCCTGTCCGGCGGATCGGTCGCGGTCGCGGGAGAGCGATGTTCGGCACGGCGACATCCTACGGCACCGCGCTCGCAGGACGTCCCGGCTGTGATGCCGTAGAGTCTGCCCGCTGGCCAATCGTTGACAGCGGACACCGCCCGGGTGACGCGGGCTCGAGCCGCCTGCACATCGGCAAGACCAGCGTTCGGCGGCCCTGGTCGTCCGAGCTCGACGAGACGGGAACGGTCCCGACCCGGCAATGGCGCGACTCCCTCGCGCCTCTCGAGGACTCAGACGTTGACCAGGATGCGCCGAGCCGACCCGCGATCATGAGCGACCTCTCCGCGCCCATCGAAATCCGCGGACCCCGGTCGATCTCGGCCGTGCTCGCCCAGGCGCCGTTCAGCTCTTCGACGCTCGGCGGGTGGCTGGTCGCCGGCGGCGCTTGGCTCATCATCGTGACACTCGCGCAGCCGCTCGGCCGCCAGCTGCGAACGGGGCAGGAAGCCTTCTGCTACTGGATCGCGAGCCTCAATGCGCCGTACGCCCTGAGCGACTGGACGCAACCGGTGGCGTACGTCTACTCGCCGGCATTCCTCCAGGCCATTTCGCCGTTGACCCACCTGCCCTGGCTCCAGTTCTTCGGCGTCTGGACGGCCCTGCTCCTGGTCGCGATCCGCTTCCTGACCGGTCCCCGGCTGTTCGCCGTCGGCATCCTGCTCGCAACGCTCGAGCTGGTCGGCGGCAACATCTCCCTGTTGCTGGCCGTGGCGATGGTCGTCGGCTTCCGCTGGCCGGCCGCTTGGGCGTTCGTCCTGCTCACGAAGGTCACCCCCGGGATTGGGCTGCTCTGGTTCGTCGTTCGGGGCGAATGGCGGTCGCTTGGCATCGCGCTCGGATCGACGGCGGCCGTCGTGGCGGTGTCGGCCGTGCTGATGCCAGGCGCATGGCTCGAGTGGCTCGACCTCCTGGTCCGGCTTGCCGGCCGCGACGGCACGTGGGCGGCTGTGCCGATCCCGTTCCTCGTACGCCTGCCGTTCGCGGTGGCCGTCGTCGTCTGGGGTGCGCGAACGAATCGACGCTGGACCGTGCCGGTCGCCGGCATGCTCGCCCTTCCGGCGCTTTGGTACGGCAGCCTGTCGATGCTGCTGGCGGTCATCGCGCTTCGTGACAACCCGGCCGTTACGCGGCCCCGACCGGCGCTGCCTACACCTCAGGGCTGAAGCCGGACCCCAACGCCGACGCGTGGCCGTCGGACGGGCCCCGCGGCGTCCGGGCACGCCTGGCGATGATCCAGCCCGCCCCGAGCAGAAAGACGACACCACCGACGACGAACGGGCCGGGCACGCCGACCGCCGTGGCGACGCCGGCACCGACAGCCGGACCGATCGTGCCGGCGCCGTACAGCGGCAAGTACACGAGGTTCAGGGTCGCCGAGCGGCGTTCCGGCGCGACCTCGGTCGCCAGCAGGCCAAAGACCATGGCACTCACCGTGGCGGTCGCCGTTCCGAGGACCACGGCCAGCAGCGCCAGTGCGCCGACCGACGGGGCGAGCGGCATGAGGAGCAGCACCAGGCCACCACCGGTGAGTGAGGCGACGAGAACTGGTCGAAAACCGATCCGGTCGCCAATGACGCCACCGAGCGGCGAGACGAGCGCGCCCACGAGCGCCGCGGTGCCGGCCACGAGGCCGATCGCCGACACCAACCCAGGGCCGGCGCCGGCCAGCCCCTCCACCAGGAGCGGGATGTACGGGCGGCTCATCTGGGTGGCGAGATACGAGATCCCGAAGATCAGGAAGATCCGTCGAACGGCCGGGTCGGCCAGGACGCCCTTGAGAGCGCCGAAGGCGAGATCGACGATCCGGCCCGTCGGGACGACTTCGGGCCGGATCTCTCGCAACCCGAACGCGACCAGCAGGGCCGTGATCACGGACAGGGCGGCCGACGACGCGAACACGGCCGACAGTGACCAGCCCAGACCGTCGATCAGGATCCCGGCCAGGACCGGACCGACGGCAAACCCGATCGGCCCCGATGCCCCGAACAACGCGATCGTGGTACCGAGCCGCGCCTTCGGCGTCACGTCGCGAATCCCGGCGAGCATCACTCCGGTGTTGCCGAGCTGAAGGCCGATCAGGAGCATCGACCCGGCGAGCTGCCACGGCTCGCGCGAGAGCGCCACGCAGGCAAAGACGACGGCCTCCACCAGCGCGCTTCGGACGATGACCGCCTTGCGGCTGTACTTGTCCGCCCAGGCGCCCCACAACGGAACGAGCGGTGCGCCCACCACGAAGATCAGCGCCGAGAACAGTCCGACAAACGCCAGCCGATCGGTGTCCGCCACGCCCATGTCGCGCAGGTAGACCGGAAGCAACGCAAAGATCTGGCTGACCCCGAGCCCCTCCACCATCGACGTGAACCAGAACACGGCAACCGGCACGCGCCAGTCCTGGGCACGCGCGTTGGGGGTTCGGGACATCCGCGGAAGCCTAGCGCGCCGCGAGCGCCATCGCGTCGGGCGTCGGATTGGCCGCCCAGCATGCCCGCCGGCGGGGCGTCCGAGGCGAAGGCGCCGTCGCGAAAGGGAGCGAGCGCACTTCAAAGTGCGTGAGCGAGCGTCGCGGCGGGGCAACGCACCCATTGGGCGCCCAAAAGGCCACGCAACCTGCCCGCCGGCGGGGCGTCCGAGGCGAAGGCGCCGGCCGACGAAAGGGAGCGAGCGCACTCGAAGTGCGTGAGCGACCGTCGGCGGCAGGCAACGCGCGCATCGGGCGCCCAGTCGGCGGGCACAAAGAAGCGCCCGAAGGAACTGGTAGGTACCAGCCTTTCAACGGTCCTGGAGCTACAGCAAGCCGCAGTTCCAAGTCGCCGCCGAGTCCCTCGCTCGCAAGCCTTGCGACCTTCGAGCCTGGTTCCCGGGACCGCTCCGAGGATCACTCCCCGGTGCCGTCTGGCGGTTCGCACCTGCCCCTTCGGGCAACAAGAATGTACGGCCGGGGCCCTGGCCATCACAACGGGCTTGTCCACGAATGTCGGCCGAAACCGCTCAAAGTTATCCCCGAACTTCCCACCGCTGTGGACGGTCTGTGGATACACTCCGCTGCAGGGAGGTACTGGCGATGGCTCGACTGCTGGCGCGCATCGTTGCCGCCCAGGACGGCTGGGCAAAGCCGCTGGGCGACTTCAACCATCGATGGCTTGGCGCCCTCTTCCGCCCTGTTCGCCCGATCAAGGACCTCCTGAACGGGACGTGGCTCGGCCACCCCCTGCACTCGGCTGCCACCGACGTGCCGGTCGGCTCGCTCATCGTGTCCGTCGTCCTCGACCTGGTTGGCCAGCCGGTTGGCGCCGACATCGCCCTGCTGGCGACCGTCCTGTTCATGCTCGCCGCCGCGGCGTCGGGCGCCGCCGACTACGTCGATACCGACGGGCTGGCGCGGGTCCGGGCGACCCTGCATTCGACCCTCATGGTCGTCGCCCTGGTCGCCCTCGCGATCTCCCTCGTCATCCGCGCCGGGACTCCGCCAGACCGCACGATCCCAATCGTGCTCTCAATCATCGGATTGCTGATCGTGACCGCCGGCGCGTTCGTCGGTGGCGACGTCGTGTACCTGCTCGGCAACATGGTCAGCCGTCACGCCTTTCGTGGTGCGGGCACCAGATGGATCGCGCTCGACCTCGGCGGCCTGACGGATCTCGCTCAACTCCCCGAGGCGACCCCAACCAAGGCTCGCGCCGGGATCAACGACCTCGTCCTCGTTCGTCAGGGGGGCACGGTGCACGCGCTGCACGCCGTCTGCGCCCACGCCGGCGGGCCGCTGGCCGAAGGCTCGGTCGTCGACGGCTGCATCGAATGCCCGTGGCACGGCTCGAGGTTCCGGCTCGGCGACGGTGGCCTCAGGCGAGGCCCATCGGTGTACGACCAGCCGGCGTACGAGGTCCGGGCGGCCGAGAGCGGCGGTTTCGAGGTTCGGCGAGCAACGAAGTAGCAAGGCCGCCCCGCAACGCTCGTGGCCCCGATTGCCATCCCCGATCCGTGCCTCGTCGTCCTCGTCGGGGCGGCCGGCTCGGGCAAGTCCACGTTTGCGGCCCGCCATTTCGACCGATCCGAGATCCTGTCGTCGGACGCCTTCCGTGCCCAGATCTCGGGCGACGAAGCCGATCAATCCGTCACTCGAGCCGCGTTCGGGCGCCTCCATCGCGCGCTCGCGAAGCGCCTGGGGATGGGCCAGCTGACCGTCGTCGACGCCACCAATGTCGATCGCGCCGCAAGGCGTGCGCTCGTGCAGCGAGCCGTCGCGGCCGGTCTTCCGGCGATCGCGATCGTGCTCGACCTGCCGCCGGCTGTCGTCCTCGCACGAAATGCCACTCGGCGGGAGCGCGTCGTCGACCACGGGATCGTGCTCGGCCACCTCGAACGCCTTCGGCGCTCGATGGACGCGCCCGGAACGATCCTCCAGCACGAGCGTTTCGCTCGGGTCGTGCACCTTCGGTCTCCGGCCGAGGTCGAAGACGCGTCGGTGGTCCGCACGGCCATCTGAGCGCGCATCTGCGGCGGCTCGAACGACCCGTCAGCCGCTCACCCTGATCCGACCGCGATGCACGCGATCGCGCCCGCCGCCAGCAGGATCCCGACGGTGTGCGACCGGGTCATCCGTTCCTTCAGAACAAGGACGGCCAGCACCACGGTCGTCACCGGGTAGAGCGACGAGAGGACCGCGGCGACGGACAGGGCACCCGCCTGGACGGCGAGGATGAACGACGCGTTGCCCGCCATGTCCAGGACGCCCACGCCGGCCATCGCGGGCCACATCCGCCGCTCGGCGCGCCAGGCCTGCCGACCGATCGCGATCAAGCCGACGATCAGCGCAGCCTCGGACACCCGGATGATCGTGAGCGGGCCAAAGGCGTGGCCCTCGCTGATCTGGCTGATCGCAATCGCAAACGACCCGATCGCGACCCCGGACAGGAGAGCAAGACCGATCCCGGAAGGCCCGGCTCTGCCGTCGTCGACTCGCGACACGAGGATGACGGCAACGATCGCGAGCCCGATTCCGACGAGGACGAGGATCCCCGGGCAGTCCCTCGGTGACGATCCCGAACACGACCGGGATGGTCGCCGCGAGGACACCCGTGACCGGCGCGACGACGCCCATCCTGCCGATCGCCAGGCCGCGATAGAGCGCGACGATCCCGATGCCACCAGCCACGCCGCCAACGAGGCTCAGGGCAATGTCGGCTGGTAGCGGCATGGTCTCACCACGCAACAACGCGGCCGGAAGGGCAAACACGGCACCCACCAGCTGCGAGACCAGGACGACGCCGAGCACGGGCGTTCGCCGGGTCAGCAGCCCGCCCGCGAAGTCGCCGGAGCCCCAGGTCAGCGCCGCGGTCAGCCCGAGAACGATCGTGGCCGCTTCGGCCGACAGGATCTCGTTCAGGCCGGCTGTCCCACCGGAGCGTTGTCCACGGCCGTCGGTCCCAGCAATTCGACAACGGCATCGGCCGCGCCGTCATACCGATCCGATGTGGTCAGGTAGATGACCTGGAAGTCCGACGCGATCGACTTGAGTAGCTCGAGCGCCCGGCCCGCCCTGGCGTCGTCGAGCGTGATGAACGGATCGTCGAAGACGAGCGGCGGCCGACGGTCGCCGGTGACCAGCCTGACGAGCCCGAGCCGGGCGATCAGGAAGACGAGATCGAGCGTGCCCTGGCTGAGGGCGCTAACGGGCACCCAGTCACCGCGTTCCGGGGCGTGGACCTCGATGTCGAGCGTCTTGTCATCCACCCGGACCCGTCGGTACCGGCCGTCCGTCGCCGGCGCCAGATCGCGGACCATGTGGGCTTCGAGGTACCGCGTTGCGGTCTTCATCGTCGCCTGCTCCGCGCGATCGATCGCGGCGAGGGTCGCCGCATAGACGCGCTGGCGCCGCTCGAGCGCCGCGAGCTGCTCCTGCCACATGGCGAGCCGCTCGGCCTGACCGGCGACCTGCTCGGCGTCGACGGCGTTCGCCTCGACACGGGCCCGCGCGTTGGCCTCGTCGTCGCGCGCCCGCCCGAGCGCATCTTCCGAATCCTTGACTTCGACCTCCAGGCGCTCGCGGGCGCGAGGCTCCTTGGCGATCGGTCCGAGCCCCTCGAGAGCACTGGTCTTCTGTTCGATCTCGAGGGACGCGGCGTCGCGCTGCGTGGGCAACGTCTCGCGCGGCTCCTTGCCAACCAGCCCATCGAGCTGGGCCTCGAGCCGGTCGATCTGGGCGACGTGCGCTTCCTCGCGGCCCAGGAGGTCCTCCGCCTCGGCCAGGTCGGCCAGACCGAGCGTCCCGAGGTGCTGCTCCAGGCCCGCTTCGGTCAGCCGCAGCTCGGCCTCCATCTCGGACCGGCCGCGCAGACGACGGTCGATCTCCACGTCGCGAAGCTGGCCATGCATGGTGTCGTGGCGTCTGAGCCAGTAGGCGACCGCGGCGAAGGCGATGCCGACGACCACGATGCCGGCACCGATCTGGCGCGGCGCGACACCGAGATCCGTGATGCCGAGCGTCGCGAGCAGGAACGTGCCGCCGGCCACGATGAGCCCGATCAGGACGAGGGCCACGGAGAGGCGGGACAGCGGCCGCCACGTCGGGCCCGCCTTGACCTCGAACGAGACCTCGACCTCCCCTGACAGGGCCGCCTTGAGCTCGCGGATCCGGGTGTCCAGGGTCCGGAGCTTTTCGACCGTCGAGCGGATCACCGGCAGTGGGTGGGGCGACGGGTGCGTCGTCGCGAGTCCTTCGATCTCCGTCGCGACCTCGACGGCCGACTTGAAACGGTCATACCGTTCCGTGGCGGCCTGCCGTTCCGCCGTGATCCGTTCGGCCTGGCGGGCCTTCTCGAGCATGCCCCGTCGTTCGAGCAGCGCCGTGTCGGCCTCGGCGCGCCGCTCGCGGGCGCCGGACATGGTGTCCCGGTCGCGCTCCAGCTGGGCGAGGGCCAGCTCGCCCTGCTCCAGGGCCAGCTTGGCCTGGGCCACCGCCTGGTCGGCGACCTTGAGCCGGCCCGGGTTCCGATCGCCCTTGGTCACCAGCTCGTGGATCGCCTTGTCGAGCTTCTTGCGGGCCCGGCTCGTGCCTCGATCGGCGCCGCTGATGGACGCCTGGAGCCGGTCGCGCAGGGCGCCGTCGTCGCGGGACAGGTCGCTCAGCTCGAAGTGGTGGACCGAGGCGGTCGACCGGAAGAAACCCTCGGTCGGCATCCCCGTCAGCTCCGCCAGGACCTGATCGGCGAGGGTGGGATCGGAGATCGCCTGGCCGTCGTAGTCGAGACGAACCGAGCCCTTGCCGCCGGCGAAGGTCTTCTCGACGGTGCCGGTCTTCTTGCCGTCTTCCTCGTCCTGTTCGAACTCGATCGAGACGATGGATCGCGCGGCCGCCGGCGCGTCCCAGGGCCGGAGCGCTTCGATCTCGGCAGCCGTGCTTGTGACCCGCCGGGTCAGTACCAGCTCCAGGGCTCGCTGCACCGTCGTCTTGCCGGCCTCGTTCGGACCGCGGACGACGGTCAGGCCGGGGGCAAACGTGATGTCGAGCGCACGATACCGGCGGAAGTCCCGGGCGCTGAGCTTGCGGACCCTCACAGGGACACCTCGTGGCCGGCCAGAAGCAGGCGGCCGAGCCGGAGGGCATCGCGCTGTTCGGCCGCCTCGGATTCGGCGCCGCTCTTCTCTAGCTCGGCGATCCGGGCCTCGACGTCACGGATGAACGCACCGGCGATCGTGTCGGGCGACGGCAGGGCGCCTTCGGTGAGGGCGGCCAGGGAACCGTCGCGGACACGGACCTTGAGGAACGAGGGCGCGAGGGCCGCCTCGATCTCCTCCACGTCGAGGTCCAGCTCGTCGGGTCGGACGCCAACCAGCCGGACATCGAGGACCAGGTCCGGATCGGCCATCCCGCGCAAGGTCTCGATGAGCGCGGGCTGGCTCGACTGGGCCGTGGCGTCGAGCTCGTGCCGCTCAAACCGGGTCTTCCCGACCTGTCGCTCCTCGACCGACACGGTCTTGGCACCGTCGCGCTCGTTGAGCTCGACCAGCAGGACCTTGCCGGCACGATCCTGGTTGAGCGCCACGGGTTCGGGCGCGCCGGCGTACGCGTACGTGACGGTTCCGGCCTTGCCGACCTGGGCGGAGTGCCAGTGCCCGAGCGCCAGGTAGTCGAGATTGGTCGCCGCGATCTCATCGGACGTGACGACCACCTCGTCGCCATCGGTCTTGCCGGGGATCGCCACGGCCCCATGGACCATCCCGATCCGCCACGTCGCGGGAGGATCCGCCGCCGCGTCGAGGTCCTTGAGCGGGCTGTGCGGGGCGCGCTTCGTGGCGAACACCCGACCGTGGACGACGACGTCGCAGGTCGCCAGGTGGATCGATGGCCTGTCCGGGTCGAGCAGGGTGACGAAGTCGTCGTCCGGACCGTTGCCCGCGAGAGTCGGCAGGTCGTACGCCCGGTAGATCGACGCACGGTCGTAGACGTCGTGCGTGCCGGGGATGATCACGGTCCGGATCTTCGCGTCCACCAGGCGCTTCAGCTCGGCGGCGACGCGCTCCACGGAGCGACGTGGCTGGACATTCGAGTCGAAGAGGTCGCCGGCGATCAGGAAGAGATCGACCTTCTCGGCCAGGGCGAGGTCCACGGCGACCTTGAAGGCCGCGAATTGGCGTTCGCGCTGGGCGCTTGCCTGTTCCCCGAGATCATCGTGTCGCGCGCCCAGATGGACGTCAGCGGTATGGATCAGCCTCAGCATCCGGTGGTGCGGCTCGCCTCCCTGGCTGTCACGGTCCGGACGTTCCAGTGCGGAGTCTGCCACACCGGATCCTCGTGGGATCGGGACGTGACGCGAGCGAGGCGCCCCCATGACTCCCCGCTCGCTGACCCCACTGTCGGGGGGCATTGTGACAGGTACGGTGTCACTACGGCAGTTCGGTTTTTCGGTCGCAGCGCGCTCAAATCGGCCGCGAACGCCTCTTTCCGCGAGCCGTTGTATCCTGCCCGTCGCTACACCGGTGCGCCCCGAAACAGGGACTCCACCTCGGCTCCTGGGTCGCGGCCCCGGCTCCGTTCGCCAGACCCGCACATCCCGTCCGCCGATGTGGTCGCCCCCGAAACGGTGCGTACCTCTGCAGATCAGCGCGTCTCGGAGGAGCATCGTGACCTACGTCGATCGGACCCTGACCTGTGTCGACTGCGGAGTGGAGTTCATTCATTCGGCGGCCGACCAGGAGTACTACGTCCAGAAAGGGTTCGTCAGCGACCCCAAGCGCTGCACCAGCTGCCGAGCGAGCCGGCGGGCCTCGCGCGACGGTGGGTATGACGTCCGGGAGATCGGCGGTCCGCGCGGCTACGAACGGGGCGACGATCGACCGCAACGCGAGTACTTCGCCGTCATCTGCTCGTCCTGCGGCAACCAGGCCCAGGTCCCGTTCAAGCCCCGGATGGATCGACCGGTCTACTGCTCCGACTGCTTCCGGACCGTCAAGCCGGGATGAGGTCCTCGGGGTCGACCTCGGGACGCTCCCTCGGCTCGTCTACCTGGTCCAGCCTGAAGATCTCGCCCGCTCGATAGCGGTCGCGGCGGCGGCCCCGCCAGACCGTGACCCGCGACCGACCGTGAACCTGCCAGGCACCGTCACGGCCCACGGCGGCCGTGCCCTCGTCGATGCCGAGCACGACCGAGCCGCGGGGAGCCTGCAAGGCGATCAGCGCACAGACCGGTTCCGGCCACGCGTCGTAGTGCGGCATGACCGAGGTGCCGGGCACGAAGCCAAAGCCCTCTCGCCAGCGCAGCAGCCACGGCAACAGGCCCAGCCGGAAATCGAAGGCGTGCCCGGCCAGGACCATCGCACCGGCGGAGCAGCCCGCCAGGACCGCCCCGCGTCGGTGCGCCGAGACGATCGCCGCAGCAACTGGACTGCCCTCAAGGGCCGCCATCAGGTACGCCGGCTTGCCGCCTGACAGGTAGATCAGGTCGGCTTCGCCGACGGCCTGCGCAGCCGCGGCATCGTCGGCCTCGAATTGGTCGCGCACCATGACCGGTTCGACCTCGGCGCCCAGCTCCCCGAAGTGGGCGACGCCCATCGACGCCCAGCGCTGGAACACGTCCTCCCCGTCAGGGTAGGAAGCCGTCGGCAGGATCGCGACTCGGGGTCGCGGTCGCCCGGTAGCCGCCAGCAGACCGGCATCGAATTCGGCCATGGTCGGGAGGAATTCACCAGCGCCAACGAGCGCCACGAGTCCGGGCACGGCCAGAGTCTACTCGGACCCTTGCCCAAACCGATCTGGCGCTGCGAGACTGGCCGGGACGGAGTCGGCTCGGGCTCCGGAAGGCTACAACGAGGACCCGATGACCACTCGCCAACGCTGGACCCTGATCGCCACCGTCATCGGTTCCGGGGCCGTGTTCCTCGACGGCACCATCGTCAACGTCGCCCTCCCCAAGATCGGCAACGAGCTCTCCGCGTCGATGGTCACCGTCCTCGAGGGTCAGACGTACATCGTCAGCGGTTACCTGGCGATCCTGGCCGCGCTGCTCATCCTGGCCGGAGCCCTGTCGGATCACTTCGGCCGGCGACGGGTCTACGCCATCGGCGTCACCGGGTTCGCCGTGACGTCCGCGTTGTGCGGCCTGGCCCCGAACATGGAGCTCCTGATCCTGTTCCGCCTGCTCCAGGGCGCGGCCGGGGCCCTGCTCGTCCCCGGGTCCCTGTCCCTGATCACCCAGGCGTTCGAAGGGGAAGCGCGCGGGCGCGCCTTCGGGATCTGGGCCGCTTCGACGTCGGCGTTGACGGTGCTCGGGCCGATCGTTGGTGGGGCGATCGTCGACACGATCAGCTGGCGGGTCGCGTTCCTGATCAACGTGCCGGTGCTCGCCATCGCGCTGTGGGCGACGCTGACCCACGTCCAGGAGTCACGCAATACCGAGGCAAACGGCAAGTTCGACTGGGTTGGCTCAATTGTCGCAGCGCTGGCGGTCGGTGGACTGTCCTTCGGGCTGATCCGGGGCCAGGCCAACGCCTGGGCGGATACCGCGGCCTGGATCTCGATCGTCGTCGGCGCGGTGGCGCTGGTCCTCTTCCCGATCCTGATGGCCCGCCGGCCCGATCCGCTCGTGCCGCTCGGTTTGTTCCGTCAGCGGACGTTCGCAACCATCAACCTCGCCACGTTCTTCATCTATGGCGCCCTGTACGTGACGTTCAGCTACCAGGCGCTCGTGCTGCAGGGTGTGCTCGGATACACGGCCGTCGGGGCGGGTGCTGTGGGGATCCCGGTCGGCCTGATGCTGTCGATCCTGTCGACGCGGATTGGCACCCTCGCCGGACGGCTTGGCGCTCGCCGATTCCTGGTCGGCGGACCCATCCTGATGGGCGTCGCGATGCTGTGGTATGCGCGACTCCCGGCCGACTCAGCCCCTTGGAAGGCCGCATTCGAGGATCCGCCGACGCTGGTTCCGCCCGTCTCGACCCTGATCGACGTGCTGCCCGCCGTGCTGCTCTTCGGGCTAGGGATCTCGATGGTCGTGGCACCACTGACGAGCGCGCTGATGGGCTCCATCCCGGGCCGTTTCTCCGGCCTCGGCTCCGCGATCAACAACTCCATCTCGCGGGTCGGCCAACCACTCATCGGGGCGATCATCTTCGTCGCCATCAGCGCGGCCTACTACTCGAGCCTCGCCGTCAAGGCGCCCGGACTGGACACGTCCGCGAGTGACGTACGGACGGCGTTCCAGCCGGTCAACCCGGCGCCGGCGAGCGCGACGGCGGACCAGGTGATCGCGGCGACCCAGGCATCGATCGACGCCTTCCACCTCGCGATGATCGTCGTCGCCGCCCTGCTGTTCATCGGCGCGCTGGTGTCCTGGGTCGGTCTCCGGGACGGCGTGACGAAAGCGGAGGAATGACCGGCCCGGAACCGCTACGCGACTGGGACGCCCGAGCCTACGACCGGGTCGCCGACCCACAGACGGCCTGGGGCCGGGTCGTCCTTGATCGCCTGGCGCTGACCGGCGACGAGTTGGTCCTGGACGCCGGTTGCGGTAGTGGGAGGGTCACGGAACTGCTGGCCGAGCGACTCCCGCGCGGGCGGGTTGTCGCACTCGACGCCTCGGCGTCGATGATCGACGCCGCCCGCGAACGGCTGGCGCGGTTCGGTGACCGGATCGAGTTCGTCGTCGCCGATCTCGGGCAACCACTGCCGCTGGCCGAGCCGGTCGACGCGATCCTGTCGACGGCCACGTTCCACTGGGTCCCCGATCACGAGGCCCTCTTCAGGAACCTTGCGGCCGTGATCCGGCCCGGCGGATGGCTGGTGGCGCAGTGCGGCGGTGCCGGCAACATCGCGTCGATCCATGCCGTGCTCGCGACGATCGGCGATGGCTGGGCCGGTGCATCCCATTTCGAGACACCCCTGGACACGGTCCAGCGCCTCGACGCGGCTGGCTTCGCCGACATCGAATGCTGGCTGACCGACGAGCCGACCCGGTTCGAGCCCGGCGAGCCCTTCGAAACGTTCCTTCGAACGGTCATCCTCGGCGCGCATGTCCAGCGGCTACCGGAAGCCGACCGCGATGCCTTCGTCCACGAAGTCGCGAGCCGGCTACCCGGGCCGATGGTCGACTACGTGCGGCTCAACATCACGGCGCGACGCTCGAGACGCTGACTGGGCCCACCCGCGGCGTGAGCTCAGCCGCGGACGCGGAATGGCGCTCCGTGGCCCGGGATGACGACGTCGGCGGCGGCCAGAACGCGCTCGCGACCACGTTCGAGGGCGGCCTGGTCCGAGGCGAATGGATCGACCTCCGGGGTTCGGTCGGCATGCCACCACAGGTGCGTCATGGCATAGGTGGCGTCGTCGGCCTCGACGATCAGCGAGATGTCCTCCTCGCTATGACCCGGGGTCAGCCACAGCTGGCTGCGCGGACCCAGGTGGTAGCCGTCGCCGTCGTGGTCGAGCCACAGGTCGTCCTTGTAGCGCGCCCAGAAGTCGACGATCTCGGCATTCGGGAACAAGGCGCAGTTGACCGTGTGGTCCGGGTGGTGGTGGCTCAGGAAGATGTGGGTCACGGCCTCCGCGGACACCCCCCGCTCGGTCAGCGGGTCGAGGATCAGCGAGCGCCGGGCGACCATCCCCGGGTCCACGATGATCGTCGCGTCGCCGTCCCGGACGAGGACCACGGTGCTGGCGGTGCGTTCGCCGGTGTACCCGGCGTGGAGCAGGTCGACGGTCGTCATGGCGGGCAGTCTATCGGGACGAACAGGTCGAGTCGGGGCGACCACGTCGGGCGATCCGGGCGCATCGTCTCGCGCGCCGGTTCCAGCAAACGGAGGGGACCCGTGCTCTGGCACCGTGTCGACCATGAACCAACGCAAAGCCGCCGCCCACCCCGCCGACCTGATCGTGACCGGCGGCCGCGTCGAAACGCTCGACCGCGCCCACCCGATCGCCGAGGCCTTGGCCATCCGGGACGGCCGGTTCGTCGCGATCGGCGACCGCCAAGCGGTGGACGTGCACCGTGGTCCCGCCACCCGGGTCATCGACCTCCGAGGCGGCATGGCCGTGCCGGGTTTCGCCGACGCGCACGTCCACCCGATCCATGGCGGGTTGGCCAAGAACCGGTGCGAGTTCCACGGCAACACGTTCGAGCGCTCGCTCGAGGCCTACCTCGCGATCGTCGTTGCCTACGCCGCCGCCAACGCGGACCGTCCCTGGATCCTGGGCGGCGGCTGGAACATGGCCGACTTCGCCCATGGCACCCCTCGACGGGAGGACCTCGACCGGGTGGTCCCGGACCGACCTGTCTTCCTGCCAAATCGCGACGGCCACAGCGCCTGGGTCAATACCCGGGCCCTGGAGCTCGCCGGCATCACCCGGGACACAGCGGACCCGTTCGACGGGCGTATCGAACGGGACCCCGACGGCACGCCAACCGGCAGCCTCCATGACGGGGCGATGGACCTCGTGGAGCGACTCATCCCGGCGACCACCCCGGAGGAGTCGATCGAGGGTCTCCGCGCCGGTCAGCGGCACCTCCATGAGCTCGGCATCACCGCCTGGCAGGACGCGATCGTCGAGCCGGCTGATGAAGCGGCCTACCGGGCGGTGGGGACGTCCGGCGAGCTCACGGGCCGGGTGGTTGGCGCGCTCTGGTGGGATCGCCACCGCGGGCTCGAGCAAATCGACGAGCTCGTCGAGCGGCGGGGACGCGGTCCCGCCGGGCGGTTCCTGCCCACGAGCGTGAAGATCATGCAGGACGGCGTCATCGAGACGTTCACGGGTGCGGTCCTCGAGCCCTACCTCGGGGACGACGGGCTACCCACCACCAACCGCGGCGCGAGCATGGTGGATCCTGCCCTCCTCGGCGAGGCCGTGAAGCGACTGGACGGGCTGGGCTTCCAGGTCCACTTCCACGCCATCGGCGAGCGGGCGGTTCGCGAGTGCCTTGATGCCGTCGAGGTCGCGCGGAGCGCCAACGGGCCATCCGACCATCGCCACCACATCTCCCACCTCCAGATCATCCATCCCGACGACGTCAAGCGATTCGCGGCGCTCGACGTGGTCGCCAATGCCCAGCCGCTATGGGCGATCAACGAGCCCCAGATGGAGGTCTTGACGATCCCCTACCTGGGTCCCGAGCGGGCAGCGTGGCAGTACCCGTTCGCGTCGCTGCTGCGGTCGGGCGCCCGCCTCGCGATGGGGAGTGATTGGCCAGTATCCACGCCCAACCCGCTTCTCGAGATCGAGCACGCGGTTACCCGCGTGGCCTGGCTCCGCCGCGGCATGAAGGACCCATTCATGCCCGCGGAACGCCTGACCCTCGACGAGGCGCTGGCTGGGTTCACAACCGGAACAGCCTTCGTCAACCACTCGGAGGACGAGACTGGCTCCATCCAGCTCGGCAAGCTTGCCGACCTCGCGATCCTCGACACCGACCTCTTCAGTCCCGACGCGGGGCCGATCGGGGACGCGCGAGTGTTGGCGACGATCGTCGGCGGTGTGCCCGTGTACGAGGCTGGCGACCTCGCGAGCTGAGCTCATCGATGACGCATCCGGAAACCGGCATGGACGGATGACGATGCCGGATTGGCTGCTCGCGTCAATGTCCGGCCCGAGCCGGCGAGGCGATGCTCTCTTTGCGCAACGGAACTGATCCGGAGCGGCAGAAAGGAGAGACCCAGTGAACGTCCTCGCACTCTACGTCGCCAACGAAATCCTCCAGTCACGGATGGTGGAAGCCGTTGAGTGGCGGATGGCCCAGGAGATCCCCTCCGGCCCAAGCTTCCGCGATCGAGTCGCGTCGGCTGCCGCAGGTCTCCGCCGCCTCTTCGGTAGCCCCGCCGAGTCGGCCAACGTCCTTCCGAACCTCAACGACTATCCGTACCGGAGCTGAGCTTCCTCCCCTCAGCTCGGGGTTCCTCCCTCCACGCCACGAAACCCCCGCCCATCGTCCGGCGGGGGTTTCGTGTGTCTACCGCAGGTCGGCCGGCGTATCGATGTCGTGAAGGCTGCGGCCTGGCGGATCGAGCGCACGCCAGGTCGATTCGGGAATCGCCGTCGTCGCCAGGGCATCGAGGAGAGCGCGAAGGCGCCGCTCGCCGTGATCGATCAATCGCTGCGCCGCCTCCACGCCGAGATCTCGACCGATCGCCAGCGGAAGGGGTCGACGGCGCCCTCCGTCGTCGAGCACGGCGGCGTCCACGCCCGGGACGGCGAGGGCGGCAAGGAGGGCTTCGGCAACCGCATGCTGGAGGTCGGGCATGTCCCCGGCCGTGACCAGGACGTTGCGTTCCTGAACGGCCCGAAGGCCGGCCAGCAACCCGGCGAGCGGACCCTCGAACGCCTGTGGGTCCCGGACGACCCGCACGCCGCGGAGGTCGCCGGGCTCGCCATCGGGCGCGATGACCACCACCACGTCGGTCGCGAATGGCCGGACGCCATCGATGGCATGGTCGAGGAGCGTCCTGGCACCGATCCGTTCCGCGAGCTTGTCGCGTCCGAACCGGCTGGAGCGTCCGCCGGCCAGGACGATCGCGCTGACGCCATTGCCACTCACCGATCGGTTGATGTGGCACCACTCGTGGCGACCGCTGATGGCGCCCGTGAGCCAGGCACGTGCCCGGCGTCCGTTCTGCGGAGGATGCCTCGCCGGTCGAGGTCGGCCAGGATCGCCATGACGTACTTGCGGCTCGTTCCCGTGGCGTCGCGCAAGGCGGCGGGCGTTACCGGTGCGCGGCGCGCCAGCTCCAGCGCATGCGCCTCGAGATCGCGATACGTCGCCGCCGCGTAGGCGAGGTCGTCATCGATGACGACGATCCGTCCCGACTGTTCGAGCTCACGGATGCCCGCGGATGAGCAGCCGGTCGCTCGTGCCGCGTCGCGCAGGGACGGCGGGGCAGCGACGGCCAGGGCTCGTTCGAGTCGCGCCATCGCATCCGCGAGCGTCGCATCTGGGGCTACCGATGGGCCCTGGTTTGGTCCCGCCAGGCCGACGCGCTCGCCGTTGCGCTGGAGCCGTCCATTCGAGACGAGTCCATCGACCAAAACGCCGGCAGCTTCGCCCGCCTCGTCACGCCGAAGCGTCACGCCCCGGCGAATGGCGCGTGCCGCGCGCGTGCGAACGTCCGAGAGCGCGGCGTCGGGCTCCTGGCCGGGTCGTTCGTGGCCCAACGCAACGAGGATCTCGCGGGCGCCCGCGTCCGAGACATCATCTGCAAGCCGCATCCGCCCATCCGGCCCGCGCTCAGCACCATGGAGATCGAGGCGGGCCGCCGCAGCCTCCAGTTCACGACCGGTCTCGATCGCCTCGGCGAGCCGGCCGACGCGCGCCGGGGTCTGTCGTCGGCGTGAGATCCCGATGGCCGGCGTGGGGTCGAGAATGGTCCCGCCGATTGCCCGCTCCGTGCCCGACGGTTGGCGCAGGACGAAGCGATCGCCCTGGGCCGCGGCGATGGCCGCGGCGAGCCGCAGGATCGCGGCCGCCGCGCCTCCAGGCAGGTCGATGGCGTCACGGCCCGACCGCGCGATCGTGCCGTCCACGGACGCCGTCCCGAGATGGACGCGGACGCGGGTCCGGTCCGGCAACGGTCGCACGAGCCGGACCAGGAGACGGTCAGATTCGACCACGCCCGGGTCGTCGGTCAGGACCATCCCGCGATGGAGACTCTCGGCGGCGACACCAACGACGTTGATCGCCGTTCGGCCGGGCCCGGCCTCGTCGACCGCCCGGCCGTGGACCTGCAACTCGCGGGCTCTCACGCTCACGTCACCCGGGACGAGTCGAAGCGTTGCGTTCCGCCGGACCGGATCGCCGCGAAGCGTGCCAGTGACCACGGTGCCGCGACCCTTGATCGAAAAGATCCGGTCGATCGCCAATCGCGCGTGACCGGAGCCGCCAATCGTGTCGCCGGCAGAGACGCGGTCGCGCAGGTCGGCCAGCGCGAGGAGCAGAGCATCGATGCCGCGCCCGGTCTCCGACGAGACGGCCAGTACCGCGGAGCCTGCGAGCGTGGTCCCCCCAAGCAGCTCCGCGACCTCCTGCCGCACGACCTCGACGCGTCCGGCGTCCGCGACGTCCACCTTGGTGAGGACCGCCAGCCCGTGCCGAACACCCAGGGCATCCAGCAGCTCGAGGTGCTCCCGCGTCTGGGCGCGTGGGCCGTCGTCCGCCGCGACGACCAGCATTGCTGCATCGATCTCACCCGCGCCCACCAGCATGTTGCCGACCAGGCGGTCGTGCCCGGGGACGTCGACGAAGTCCAGCTCCGTGCCGTCCGGGAGGCCGAGATGCGCGTACCCGACATCGATCGTCATCCCGCGGCGGCGCTCCTCGGGCAGCCGGTCGGCATCGATCCCGGTCAGGGCCCGGAGTAGCGCCGTCTTGCCGTGATCGATGTGGCCGGCGGTGCCAACGACGACGGTCATCGCGCGGCCAACGATCGCTCGAGGGCGCCTGCGAGCCTCACGTCGTCCGCCGGGTCGACGGTTCGCAAGTCGAGGTGGACGGCGTCGTCCTCCACCCGACCGATCACCGCGGGCTCCCCCGAACGAAGCGTGGCCGCAAGGTCAGAAGCGCCTCGGCCGCCGCCCCGGCGACCTCGACTCCCAACCACGAGCCCGACGGACTCGAGCGTCTCCCCTGGCAGCGAGCCACCGCCGACCGTCGACGCCATCTGGCCAACGGTCACGCGATCGCGAAGGGCCGCCGGTAACGTAGCGAGGATCGCCGTCGCGCGCACCCGGAGCGCATCCGGGCTCGTCGAGATCATTCGCCACACCGGGATGTCGGTCGTCGCCCGGCCGGCCCGGTACAGGCCCAATGTCGCGGCGAGCGCCGCCAGCGTCACCTTCTCCGGACGGACCGCCCGGGCCAGCGGGTCCCGCCGGATCCGGGCAATCAGGTCCGCTCGACCCACGATCAGGCCTGCCTGTGGGCCGCCGACCAGCTTGTCGCCGCTGAACGTGACCAGGTCAGCGCCGGCGGCCAGGCGCTCACGGGGTTCCGGCTCATGGGCAAGCCCGAAGGCCGCGGTGTCGAGGAGCGCGCCGCTGCCGAGGTCGTCGACGACGATGCCTCCGTGGCGATGGACCAGCTCGGCCAGGACGGTGGGGTCGGGCACCTCGACAAACCCGGCCTGGGTGAAATTCGACGGATGGACGCGCAGGGCGACGGTCGCGCGGCCATCGGCCAGCGGCGCCTCAAAATCGGCCGCTCGCGTGCGGTTCGTCGTCCCGACTTCGATCAAGCGCGCACCGGCTCGACGGACGATCTCGGGGATCCGAACACCGCCACCGATCTCGACGAGCTCCCCGCGCGACACGGCCACGCCCTTTCGTCCGGCAAGGCCGACCGCGAGCAGCAGCGCCGCCGCATTGTTGACCGTGATGATCGCGTCCTCCGCCCCGGTCAGGGCGATGAGGTGCTCCTCCGCGACCCGGAACCGCGGCCCGCGCCGGCCCGCCTCGCGGTCGAATTCGAGCAGGGAATATCCTGCCGCCGCACGCGCCGCCGCCGCGATGGCCACGGCGGCCCACGGCGCGCGGCCGAGGTTGGTGTGGAGGATCACGCCGGTGGCGTTGATGACCGACACGAGGCCACCGCCGGAGTCGCCGGCGAAATCGCCAAGCCGCGTCGTCAAGGCCTTCGCGAGCGTCCCGAGCGGTGTAGCCGCCGCACCCGCTGCGATCGCGGCGCGCTCCCCGGCCACGACGTCGCGTGCCGCAGCAGCAAGCGCCTGCGCGTCGACACCCGCCGGGACGCGCGGCCGGACCTCGGCGAGCAGGTGCTCCACGCTCGGGGGTCGCGGGCGATCCGTCGGCATCGGTCCTCCGTGGCGGGAACGCGTGGGAGTCGAACCCACCGCGCCGCGCCGAGCGCCGCGCCACTGGTTTTGAAGACCAGGGGACCCACCGGGACCCGACCGCTCCCATCGCGATGGTAGCGCCGCTACCCTGTCACGGTGCCCATGACCGTGCTCCTCGGCCTCGCCGTGTTCGTGGTCGGCGTCGATACCTACATCGTCGCCGCGGTGCTCCCGGCCATCGCCGACGACCTCGGCGAGTCGATCTCGAACGTCGGCCTCGTTGCGAGCGCCTATGCGCTGCCGGTGGCGATCCTGTCGCCCGTGTTCGGGCCCCTGTCCGACCGGCGCGGTCGACGGTTCGCGCTCCTCCTGGGCCTCGCGATCTTCACCGCGGCGGCTGCGGTGTGCGCGGTCGCGCCAACCCTGCAGGTGCTGCTTGTCGCCCGGGCGATCAATGGCATCGGTGCAGCCATCCTGCTGCCCGCGACGTTTGCGGCGGCTGGCGACCTGCCCGACGAGGCTGCGCGCGGTCGCGCCCTCGCGCTGCTGTCGTCGGCGTTCCCGCTCTCGAACCTTCTCGGGCTTCCGATCGGCGCGCTGGCCACGACGCTCGGCGGATGGCGCGTGCCGTTCGCCCTGATCGTCGTGCTTGCGATCGTCGCAATGGCCGGTGTCGGCCTGTCAAGCCGGATCTCGACGGCACGAACATCGAACCGTGGCTATGCGGCGACGTTCGGGCGCGTCCTCCGCGATCGGCACGCGCTGGCCGTCATGGCGGTGTCGCTCGTGTGGTTCACGGGCGCGATCGGCATGTTCATCTATGTCGGTGAGTTCTTCCACGAGACGTACGACATCCCGAGCAGCCAGGCAGGCCTCGCCTACGTCGTCATCGGCGTGGTCGGGATCGCGGCAGCGCGATCGAGCGGACTCGTGCTCGAGCGGATCGGTGCGCGACGAACGGTCCTCATCGGCATCAGCTTCTTTGGCGCTTCGGTGCTCCTGCTGCCGTTGACGGCGGTCGCACTCCCGGTGAGCCTGTTCTTCGTGGCCACGTGGGCGTTCGGCACGTGGTTTGGCGTCCCGGGCATGCAGACGATCGTGGCCGGGCTATCGAGTACCGCTCGCGGCACGATGCTCGCGTTCAACGGGAGCGCCCTGAACCTCGGCGGGGTCATCGGACCCGCGGTCAGCGGCCGGATCATCGAGACCGCCGGGTTCATCCAGGCAGGTGCCTGGTCGGCATTCCTGGCGGCCTGCGCGATCGTGATCGCCTGGCGCGTTCTGCCGCGCCATACGCCGGCCGCACCGGCACTCGAGGAACCGGTCGGCATGGCGTGAGGGGCTCGGCGGTTTCGGGCGAGGCTGCCTATGATCGAACCATGAGCGACGTCCTCACGGTCCCTCCGATCCGCCTGACCGAGCTGACCGACTGCGGCGGGTGCGCGGCGAAGCTCGGGGCCGACCTCCTGGCGGATGCGCTGGCCGGCCTGGGCGCGGAGGCGGCCGCCGATCCGGCCGGGGCCCTCATCGCGGGGCTGACCCCACCCGACGACGGCGCGGTCTATCGCGTCAGCGACGACCTCGCGATCATCGGCACGCTCGACTTCTTCCCGCCGCTCGTGGACGATCCGCGGACGTTTGGGGAGATTGCGGCGGCCAATGCGCTGTCGGACGTCTTCGCGATGGGCGGACGCGTGCTGTTCGCAATGTCGATCGCGGCGTTCCCCGAAGACCTGCCCCGGGACGTGCTGGCGGAGATATTCGCGGGCGCCTCATCGAAGGTCCGCGAAGCCGGCGGGACCCTGGCGGGCGGTCACACGATCCGCGACTCGGAACCGAAGTACGGGTTGGCCGTGGTGGGTGCCGCGCACCCCGATCGGCTGCTGCGCAAAGGTGGTGCGAAACCGGGCGACGTGCTGATCCTGACCAAGCGGCTCGGTACCGGGATCCTCGTTTCAGGAGCCCGGCAGGGCCGCGCTGGCGCGTCCGACCTCGAGACGGCGGTCGACCAGATGCGAACGCTGAATCGCGCGGCGTCGGGGGTGCTGGTTGAGCACGGCGTCGTAGCCGCGACCGATGTCACCGGATTCGGCTTGCTGGGCCATGGCCTCGAGATGGCGCGAGCTTCGGGTACTCGGTTCGTCTTCGACGCGGCAGTTTGCCGGCGCTCCCGGGCGCCCTCGACCTCGCCCGAGGCGGCAGTCGAGACGGGCGGCGCGGCCCACAATCGGCGCTTCGTCGCGCCTTCGTTGTCGATCGGCGAGGGCGTGCCCGCCGAGGTGGTCACCCTGGCGCACGACCCTCAGACCAGTGGCGGCCTGCTCGCGGCGGTCACGAGCGAACGGTTGAGCGAAGTCGAAGCCGCCTTCGACCGAGCCGATGTTCGCGCATTGGCAAGTCGGCATCGTCGAAGTTTCGGAGGTCGCCCGAAGTCAGCGTCAGGTGAGGTGACGCTCAGTGACCTCGGGGCGGTCCCGCTCCAGTTGCTGATTCCTGACGTCCACGGGGCGGCCACTTCGAGCGGGCGCGACCGAGGGTCGTACCATGTCCGCCTGACCTGTTGGCCAGCCGGGGGCGTTGGGAGGCAACCATGTTGGAAGGATTCCCGATCAGCGCACGCGCCGCGGCAGTCGATCTAGCTCGGGCGCGACAGTGGTACTCCGACAAGCTCGCGCTGACGCCCGAACGCGAGGACATGGGCGGGGTCTGGTACCGCTTCGCCGCGGACACCTGGTTGTACCTCTACGGCACGCCGTCCGCTGGCACCGCAAAGAACACCATCGCCGGGTGGCAGGTGACCGGCATTGAAAACGTTATGGCGGACCTTCGCGCTCGCGGCGTCGAGTTCGAGGACTACGACTTCGGCGAAATGAAGACGGTCAATGGCCTCGCCGACGTTGGAATGGCCAAGGCTGCGTGGTTCAAGGACAGCGAAGGCAACACCTACGAGTTGACCGAGGTGCTTGGGTCAAACTGAGACACTACCGAAGGAACCGGCGTCATCGCGGAGCTGCGCTGGGAAGCTATCTCAGCCCACGGGACACCGAATGAGATAGGAGCAACGTGACCGACCCGATCGCCGACATCATCGGCGACTACTCGGCGTTCGCAGCCCAGCAGCGCGACCGCCTGCTGACGCGTGGCATCGACATCGCACCGTACGCGCTTAGCCACCTCGCGTATCGCGTGCCGGAGTGGGACCAGTACGTGCGGGTGCGCACGCAGCTCGAGCGTCACGCGGTTGCCAATCGCGAGAACGTTTGGAACGGTCGACCGATCTCTCTGATCGTTCCCGCAAAGCCGCTCCACGTCCTCGACGGCAAGGTCGTCCCGCTGATCGAGCTCATCCCGCCCGTCCACCAGCGCGTCTACAAGATGGGGTTGGAGCACCTAGGGGTCGTGGTCGGGGACACATTCGATGCGTTCATCGAAGCCCACAAGCCCGTCCTGACGGGACAGCAATTCCAGGGCCCGAATAGCATTCCCGATCCCGTCTACATCCTGTTCGAGGACTTCACCCACGTGAAGTTCTATCGGCTTTCTCTGCGGGCGTCCGTCGAGCTCCTTGAAGGCCAATTCGACGACGGGTTCCACCATGTCGACGGCTGGGCACCCCAGCGACTCGTAACGGCGACAGGCCCGAATCCACTGCCGCGCTAACCGACGCGCGTGAGAAGCTCGCGTTCACGAGTGACATTCCGCGGCGCTGACAGAGAGACGATCCACACGTGGTGACCCTGTCGTCAACCCTCGGGAGCAGTCGGTTTCCACGGCCCGTCGATGACCGTCGCTTCCGCGTCCGGGGAGGCGTGCGCTAGTCAGCCGTCAGGCCAACATCGTGATCGTCGGCGGAGTCGTGTCTTGCACGTCGGCACTGACGGACGACCAAGTCGCGGTTGACTGGTTCGCCGAAGGAGGGCCGCCCGCAAGGAAAGGGTTCGAAGACGAGGTCGAGCGGCTCGCGACGATTCTGGGTCGGCCCCTCCAGCCGTCCAAACGCGGGATACGACGTAGTTCGCGTTTATGGGTGACGTTGCGGGACGCTGACCGATCGTACGGCTCTGTGGCCCGCTCGGCCCATCGGCGCACTGGTTGACCTAGCGCTCCGGGTCGGCCTCCAAATCGGGAGGGACAGCTACCCGCCGCGCGTGAGCGCGAGCTTTCCGGCCACTTCTCGGTTCCGCAGTCGCTCCATCGCGTCGGTGATGTTCTCCCATGGCAACTCGCCCGCGAGCTGTGGATCGAGCTGACCGGCGGCCACCATTGACGCGAGGTACCCAAGGTCACGCCCGAAGGGATCGCCGCCGAAGAACAATTCGAACCCCTGGAGACGGACGAGACCATCGTTGTAGACGTCCCGAACGTTGAACGTGGTGGGCTCACCGGAGCTGTTGCCAAACATGACCAAGGTGCCCGACGGGTCGACCATCGTGACAAGTCTGCCGAGCGTGTCACCTCCGACCGACTCCAGGATGAGATCGAAGCGACCGCGGAGCTGGCCAATTTCGGACACGACTTCGTCGGCTCCAAGGTGATGAAGGCCCTCTGCCCGAATCGAGCTGCTCGCGACCAACGCTGTCACATGCGCGCCACCCAGGTGCGCGAGCTGGATCGCAAAACGGCCGACTCCGCCGGTCGCACCCGTAATGAGGACACGGCGACCGAGGATGGCGGGCCCAAGCCGCAGCATTCGGAGTGCGGCAAGGCCCGCGGTGGGAAGCGCCGCTCCCTGGGCGAACGACACCCCATCACGCAGTTCGGCGATCGATGCCTCGGGAACCGCGACCCGTTCGGCCCAAGTTGCCCCTTGCCTGATACCAAGCACCCGGGCGCCGGCTCGCGGGCCGTCTTCGACGTCGGACTGCACGATGCCGGCGAAGTCCCAGCCGGGGCGCCACCCGTCAGGCTTCGCCCTCAGCAACCTCAATTCGCCCCGATTGATCGAGAACGCACGGACCTCGACGAGCACCTCGCCTGCCGCAGGCACCGGCTCTGGTAGATCGCGAAAGGCAATCCTGTCAGCAGCCGAGCTGTCAGCAACCAGTGCGCGCATCGGACGGGTCCTTCCGATTGTTGGTGCCGGACCGATTGGGTCCCGACTCAAATACAGACCGATCGTACGATGAGGGATCGATGGCGCGTCGAACGGGCTGCCGCCGCGGATCTGCACCTACGGTTCAGGTGACATTGGCGAATACTGACTGACCCAAACGTTTCGAGAACAGTTGGCAGTTATGCCGAGCCTCCCGCCGCGTCCGGTCCATCAACATCGACGCGCTCCGGCGCGGTGCCGATGCGAAGCACAAATCCGTCGAAGTCGACATCAGTTCCGATCGTCTCGCGGTGGATCGTTCCAGGCGGAACGTGGAAGAAGTCGCCCGCGCCGGCCACGACGCTCTCAGCGCCGCCCGGACCGAATTCGATCGTCGCCGACCCACGGCTGACGTAAACGAAGGTGTCGTTTGCAGCGTGGTGATGCCAACTAGTCACGTTGCCCGATTCGATTCGGATCCAGCTGGCCCATCGGCCCTCGCGCTCGAATTGCTGACGTCGTTCCATTCCGGGCATCTCCTGCCCCGGCGTTCCCTCAGGATGGTGGACGACGACTGGTCGGGATGCGCTCATCTCTGCTCTGCCTCATGTCTTGCGGTTGGCCCGCATGGCACCGCTCGGGCCCTTTCGTATCGGGATGTGGCGGACTCCTGAGCCGCCCACAATCGAGTGACATTACGGGACTTGCGGCGGTTATCAACGATCCCCTTGACGCATGTGGAGGCGTCATGGACGTGCTGTCTGTCATCGACGGTCGCGATCCGCTTCGGTCTCGCCTTCGCAAATCACCCCTCTTCGACCCGGCTCGGACCTGCCAGCCCGTAGTGGGGCGGATACCCAGGCCCGATGCCGATCGGCATCGTGGTCGTCCCGACCCGGCTCGGACCTGCCAGCCCGTAGTGGGGCGGATACCCAGGCCCGATGCCGATCGGCATCGTGGTCGTCCCGACCCGGCTCGGACCTGCCAGCCCGTAGTGGGGCGGATACCCCCGGCCAAGATGTGGCTGAACGATCGCACTTATCCCGTCGGTGTTGCGCTGGACAGGCCCGAAGCCGATTGCCAGGGCGACGCTCAGGGCCACGACCATCAGGAGGCCGATCCCCAAGGTGACAGTTGGCCGGCTCCCCGGCAGCCGCGTCGCGGGCGCGGCGAGGGTGCGGGAGATCCTCCGATCCTCGGAATGTGCGATCAACGCGGGGAGTTCTCGAAACCGGGCTGCGGTGCGTCGTTCATTCACCTTCGTTCTCCCTTGTCTACTTACCCGCCCTGCGTCGCGACTCCGTGCGACGCGCGGTGCCAGTACGGCTCTGCCGTTGGATCTGCCGGCCCTGCCGCTATTCGCGGGCGAGCGGCTCCGATCGCACCGACGTTCCAGAGGCGCTCGATGCACCCGACGGTCGTAGCGACTGGCGATGGCCACATCGCACTCGAGCTGAGAGCGCGATGAACGAGAGGGCGCGAAGGCGCATGATCGACTCCTTCCGTGACAGTCCAAGTGTTATAGGATGTTATAACAGCATGGCGCATGTCAAGGGGTCGCCCATCCTCAGCCCGATGGCCATCCAACTAGACCGAGGGTCCACGGTGCCGATCGCCACCCAGCTGGAGGAACAGCTGACGTGGCTAATCGCGACGCGCACCCTCCGACCGGGCGACCGCATGCCGTCGATTCGCGAGCTTGGTAGCGCGCTGGGCATCCATCACCACACGGTCCGCCGGGTCTACCGAGACATGGAAGCGCGCGATCTCGTCAGCACGCATCAAGGAGCCGGGACCACCGTGAAAGGGCTGACGACCCTGCTCCAGGCTCGCCCGAGGTACGCGGGCGCGATGCCCGCGCAGGGCGTCCTGATTGCGGGCTACAACTCGTTCTACTTGCCGTTGCTGCGAGGCATCGAGCTGGCAGGAGCGGAGACCCACATCCTCACCATTCTTGCTGTCGCCGAGGACAGCCAGGTCAAGGCAAACCTGCAGATGCATCAGCTGCTCACCGCTGGCGTCCGCGGTCTCATCGTTGCGTCCGTTGGTCAGCTCGTGCGCGACGAGCTCGAGACGCAGGGCCCGGAACCAGCGATACCCGTTGTCTATTGCGATTGGTCACAGGAGATCGAGGATTCGATCGTCTTCGACGCTCATGGCGCCGGCTCCGCGCTGGCCCAGCATCTGGCCGAACACGGCCATCGTCGGGTCGCCTTCATGTCGCCGCTGCCTGAATATCCACACATGGCGGCGCTCTATCGCGGCTTCCAGGAAGCCGCGGGCAGCGGCTTGATTGAGGCCGTTGAGCTCCTGCCTTGCGCCGACTTCTCGATCGAAGCCGGCGCCGCGGCCGCCTCAGCTGCGCTCAGCAGCGCCGCTCCCCCGAGCGCCATCGCGACCGCTGCCGATGACCTGGCACTCGGCGTCCTCACTGCGGCTCGACAACTGGGCGTGCACATCCCCGTCGATCTGGCGCTCGTGAGCTACGGGGCCATCGATGCCACGGAATTCGTCGATCCGCCCCTCACCACCGTGGCGTTGCCGGTGCATGAGATGGGGCTGCTGGCGGCGCGCCGCCTTGCGGCGCGAATCCGCGGAGAACCCGCACAGGGTCCAACTGTCCTGCCCGGCCGGCTGGTTGTCCGCGCCAGCTGCGGAGATCACGAGCAAGGGCCCGGGATCAAACAGGGCGCCCGCCAGCCTGGGCAGCGCTAGGACCGGCCTCTCGTGAATTAGGCCTCGTCCTCGCCCGAGAGGTCCTTGTCCTCCATCTCCCACGCGTGGTCGAGCGTCGACCTCGCCCAGATCCGCGTTCGAGAGCGGCAGCTGGCGGAACGCCTTGCAGGCAAGGGCCGCGGTTCCGACGGGTAACCCCGTCGAGGGCGGCGCAGCCGCCCGGGACCCCGGCGGTCAGCCCGGCGGCGCTCAGCCCCGGCGGCGCTCAGCCCCGGTGCGCCGTTTACGCCAGGCCCGTTTCCGCCAGACGGCGCTCAGCCCGGGGCCGTTTCCGCCCCGACGGCCTTACCTGCTGCGTATATGAACCCCATTCTTAGGGCCGGCCCATTGGGCCCCGTTACGGCCGGACGAGGTGGGCGTTCCCTCAGGATTGGGTGCGTATCACGCTCGAATCACTCGAGCCGCAGGCCGTTAACCCCACCGGTTGCCAAGGACTAGGAATGGGATTCCTAAGCTGGCGCGATACCGGGACCGGGCCGTGGCCCGAGGGCCGCTCCTCCAATCACCGCGGCCTTGGTCACCATGGGTCACGGCACGGCACGCACGGCACGGTACGCACGGTACGCACGGAACGGAACGGAACGGAGCGGCACGATCAGTAGTCCGTCAGGTGACATCAGGGAGGTTTGACTACGCAGTCGATGACCCGTTCGCCTGTCCCGTTACCAAGGCTCACAGATGGCCGCGTGCTACTGCGCGCCGCCGAGCCTCGGGACTTGCCGGCGATCGAGGCTGGCATTCATGACCCCGATGTCATTCGGTGGATCGGACCGCCAGAAGGCTCTGCGCACGATGTCCTGGTGCAGATCGAGGAACGGTTGGCGATGGGCTCGCCGACGCTGTCGATCTGCGAGCTCGACGGAACCTGCATCGGCAAGGTCTGGTTGAGCGTCAGCGAGACCGACAGGTCCACGGGTTTCATCGGCTACTGGCTGCTCCCGGTCGGTCGAGGGCGTGGCCTGGCAACGAGCGCGGTTCGCCTGCTCTCGACCTGGGCTGTCCACGAACTCGGGATCACGAACCTGCGCCTCAGCACGGCATCGGGCAACACGCGATCGCAGCGCGTTGCGCAGAGAAGCGGCTTTCGACGCGTGGGGGCCGCTGCCGACGGCGCGCTGGACGGACCGGACAGTCGCGACGTCGTCTACGCTGCTTGAGCCACAACAAGACCGAGACGTCGGCGATTACCCGTTTAGCGTTCGCAATGCCCGATGGCGGACGTGGCTTCGGGTGCACACGCCGAATGTTCTCTACTACCGGCTCGGGTTGGTGGTACCCAAAGCCAGAGACTGTGGGAAACATGAGTGGCACAACGGCGGCAACGGAATCGATGGCTGCTATCACTGCAAGGTCACAAGGTCGACGCCACACGATGCTCCCTGGTCACCCCGATCTGCTCCATCGGGCGAGCGACGTCGAGTGACATGAGCGGACAGTGATCGGTCAGGCCGTGGAGTAGCTTGAGGACCATGCCGTGCCGGATGCTGCCCAAGTGAAGCTGTACTTCGCCGGGCCGCTATTCTCGGCCGCGGAACGGGACTGGAACGAGAGGCTCGCGACAGCCCTCCGCGAGGCGGGTCATGAAGTCTTCCTGCCCCAGGAGCAGGAGTCCGGCAAGGACGCCGCCAGCATCTTCAGCACGGACGTCGGCGGGATCGACTGGGCGGACACCCTCGTGGCGATCATGGATGGCCCAGATCCCGACGCGGGCACGGCCTGGGAAGTCGGCTACGCCTACGGCAAGAAGCCGATCGTCCTTGTCCGGACCGACATCCGCCCCGGGGCCGGCAGCAGTGGACCCTACAACGCGATGCTGACGGAGGCGGCAACCATCCGGCTCGACCTGCCCTTCGCGCCGATGGCCCGGATCGTGGCGGAGGTCCTCGATGCCCTGAAACGTGTCGAGGAGGGAGCCCGATGACGCACCCAATCGCGAGGCAGCTCCGGTTCACCCGATCATGAGGCGGGCCGGACGTTGGCGATGACCGAGCATGCGGCGGTCGGCCTTGCTTCGATCCGTCACGACTTGATCGTATGCGGACGCACTGACCGACCGGGTGATCGCTTTTCGTTGCTCGATTGCTATGCGCGGTTCGATACGGTTCCCCAAAGCGTTAACGTTGGGTCCCGTAACCGAACAGGTGCAGCATGACCGAAGACAAGAGCCTGAGCCTGCCTGAAGCGCTGGATCAATGGCGGGCGGCGGAGCGCGTTGCGGCCGTCGCTCGACGTGGTCATGTCGCGGCGCAGGCGGCCGCGATCGCGGCGGACGAGGCGGCGGAAGCCGCTGTCGCGACCGCTGAGGCCGCCAAGAGTGCGCTCGACGCGATGGCCCTGGCGCAGACCTCGGCTGCGAAGACGGCCACGGCGGCCAAGCAGGTCGCGCTCGCGATGCAGGCAGACCTGGCGGACTCCGAGGCGGCGACCGGAATGGCCGACGTCGACGAAACCGCCGCACAGAGTCGCTATCAGGATGCGAGCAAGCGGGCTTCGCAGCGGTAGAAGAGCCAAAAGGAGGGTGAGCATGGCTAACGATCCGATCGACGGCATTCTCGAACCTGACGAAACGATCCAGGCCGTGGCCAGGGCGCGTACGCATCAGATTGTCGTGACCGATCGGCGCGTGGCGGTCGCGGACGAGCAACGCCTCGCCCTGCACGTCGACTTCCCATCGCTCCGACGGATCCAGTTCGACATCGAACGAGACCGGCCAGCGACGCTGGTCATCGTCCCCGAGCGTCCGAGCGACGAGCCGCAGGTCCTCGCCGTCCCGCCGGAGGCCTATCCGGAGATCGCGCAAGTGCTCGTGATCATTGGCCAGCGCCTGGCGTCCTGACCGTCCCTCGTTGCCTCCGAGGCCCGTGCCTTGAAGGTCGTCGTGACCGGTGGTGCCGGGTTCATGGCCGGATCATTGCACTCCTCCGCATCGCGGTGACGCCATCGAGGAAGTTCTCACCGATCGGCCACATCCTCGCGGTCGTCGACGATCCTGTGGCGGCCCCCGGGATCATCGCGGCGCTGGGAACGGCCGGCCTCGATCCCAACGCCGTGACCCTCCTGCGCGGCCTGGAAGGGGCCGAACGGATCGACGCGACGGGCGAGGCGACCGGGCTGACCGCTCGACTCCGGCAGGCGATGTCGTTCACGCTGGCCGATCAGATGCCGGACTTCGTCCTGTACGAGGCAGCGCTTCGCGATGGCCGCGCCGTCCTGGGCGTGCCCGTGGGCTCGGACGACGCCAAGGCGTCGGTCCGCCAGATCCTCCGGAACGACGGCGCGCACTTCATCAACTTCTACGGTCGGTTCGCCACCGAAGAGCTCGATCTGTGGCGTGGGCCGGAGCTGGACATCCCGGACGTCCTCCGACGCTGACGATCGAACCAGCGCTACACTCGATCGGTCGGCATCCGCAGGAGGCCAGCCGTGGCGAAACCCTATGTGAGACTGACCCAGCCCCTCGTACGCGACACGAAGGGCGGCGAGCTTCGACCCGCGACCTGGGACGAGGCGCTCGACCGGACCGTTGCCGGGTTCATGGCCGCGAAGACGGCGCATGGCCCGACGACATTCGGCACCTTCAGCTGCAGCAAGGCGACCAACGAGGTCAACTTCGCGGCGCAGAAGTTCAGCCGAACGGTCCTGGGCAGCAACAACATCGACAGCTGCAACCGGACGTGACACGCCCCTAGCGTCGCCGGTCTGGCGACCGTGTTCGGTGCCGGTGGCGGCACAAGTTCATACCGTGAGGCCGAGGAGACCGATCTGGTCATCCTCTGGGGCAGCAATGCCCGAGAGACCCACCCGATCTTCTTCCACCACGTGCTCAAGGGCGTGCGTCGTGGCGCGCGCCTGATTGCGGTTGACCCGCGCCGAACCTCGTCGGCCGAGTGGGCCGACCTCTGGCTGGGTCTCGATGTCGGCAGCGACATCGCGCTGGCCAACGCCGTCGCGCGCGAGATCATCGCCAACGGGCTGGAGCATCGCGAGTTCATCGGCCGAGCGACGGTCGACTTCGAGGCCTACAAGGCGAGCGTCGAGTCCTATACGCTCGAATACGCCGAACGAGAGACGGGGGTCCCGGCCGCCGCCATCCGCGAGCTTGCGCACGCGCTCGCGACGGCGCCGAAGGCGATGATCTGCTGGACGCTGGGGATCACCGAACACCACAACGCCGTCGACAACGTGCT
The DNA here is from genome assembly GCA_963809045.1 of uncultured Chloroflexia bacterium. Lineage (GTDB taxonomy): Bacteria > Chloroflexota > Limnocylindria > Limnocylindrales > CSP1-4 > SPCO01. Next base: position 380,198 of record CAWEHW010000001.1, on the reverse strand, counting down.
CGCCTTGATCAACCTGGTGCTGCTCACCGGTCACGTCGGACGGTATGGCTCCGGGGTCAACCCGCTTCGTGGCCAGAACAACGTCCAGGGTGGCGGCGACATGGGCGCACTCCCCGACCGCCTGACCGGGTTCCAACACGTCGAGAACGATGCGCTTCGGGCGAAGTTCGATGCCGAATGGGGCGTCGCGGTCCCGCCGAAGCGTGGATGGCACCTCTCGGGCATGTTCGATGCGATGGAGCGGGGCGACCTCACCGCCGTCTACTGCATCGGCGAGAACCCGGTCCAGTCCGAGGCCGACCAGAAGCGCGCCATCGGGCTGCTGTCGGGTCTCGACTTCCTCGTGGTCCAGGACCTGTTCCTGACCAAGACCGCCGAGCTTGCCGACGTCGTCCTGCCGGCCAGCGCCGCCTGGGCGGAGACCGAGGGCACCGTGACGAATTCGGAGCGGCGGGTCCAGCGGGTCCGCAAGGCCGTCGAACCACCGGACGGAGCCCGCGACGACCTGGCGATCGTCTTCGAGCTCGCGAACCGGATGGGCGCTGCGTGGGGCGAGGCGGACCCCGAAGCGGTCTGGAACGAGGTCCGCCGCCTCTCGCCGGTGCACACCGGGATGAGCTACGCGAGGCTCGAGGCCGAGGGCGGCCTCCAATGGCCGTGTTACGACGAGACCCACCCGGGTGAGCTCTTCCTCCACTCCAGGCTGTGGGAGGACCCGGTCCCGGGCAATCGCGTGCCGTTCGTCCCGGTCGAGCATGACCCGCCGGTCGACAAGCTCGACGCCGACTACCCCATCCGCCTGACCACCGGGCGACGCCTTGATTCGTACAACACCGGTGTCCAGACGGCCGGCTACACCTCGCCATTGCGGCGCGGCGAGAGCCTGGACATCAGCCCGGAGGACGCGGACGCGTATGGCCTGGCCAGCGGGGAGCGTGTGCGCGTCGTCTCGCGCCGGGGCCAGGTCGAGGTGGCCACGCGGATCGACGAATCGCTGCGACCGGGCCTGACGTTCATGACGCTCCACTTCCAGGACGACGTCGCCACGAACCTGCTGACCATCGACGCGACTGACCCGAAGTCCGGCACGGCCGAATTCAAGGCCACCGCCATCCGCATCGAGAAGCTCCAGGCAACGGTGCCCGGTTGACCGATCGCCTCGACGTGCTTCGCGATATCGCCGCCGGGTTCGATTCGCACGACCTCGATCGGATCATGCGGCACTTCACCGGTGACGCCGTCTTCGAGTCGCCACGCGGTCCGGAGGCCCACGGCCAGCGCTTCACCGGAATCGAGGCCGTTCGCGAGGCGTTCGCCGCCCGCTTCTCCGGGATCCCGGACGTCCGGTACCAGGAGGACGAGCACTTCGTGTCCGGTGACCGGGGCGCCTCCGAGTGGACCCTCCGCGGCACGACCACCGACGGCCAGCGGCTCGAGGTCCGTGGGTGCGACCTCTGGACGTTCCGTGACGGCAAGATCGTGAAGAAGGACTCGTACTGGAAGATCCGCCCTACATAGCGGGGCATTGGCCGGGCCGCGCCGGATCGCCCGAGGAACGCGGCGCTACACTCGGCCGCGATGGACCTCCACGTCATCGGCCCGCTTGCCACGCCTGCCGAACGAGCGGCGGTGGACGCGGTCCTGGGGCCGCCGGAGTCCGGTTGGGTCGGCGGAGCTCGCAATGCCGCGGTCGAGGGACACGCTTCTCGGGGCGGCCACGCGGCCCGTTCGCGACGCTCGCAGCTCATCCCGGCGCTTCATGCCGTCCAGAACCGCGTCGGCTGGATCAGCCAGCCCGCGCTCAACTATGTGTGCAAGCGGCTGGCCGTCGCACCGGCTGAGGCCTACGGAGTCGCGACGTTCTACGCCCTGTTCGCGACGAAGCCTCGGCCCCCGGTCGTGGCGCATGTATGCGACGACATCGCCTGCCGCCTGGCCGGTGCCGAAACCGTCTGCGGGGACCTCGAGCGATCGCTTGGACCCGCCGGAACGCCCGTCGCGGATGGTCGGGCGACCTGGCTTCGGAGCCCATGCCTCGGTCTTTGTGACCGCGCGCCGGCGGCGATGCTGACCGTCGCCGGCGAGGCCGCGACGACACTCGCGATGGCGCCCGTTGACGCCAGCGGGGTCGTGGCCCGGCTCGAACAGCCCACCGCCGCCCCGCCCGCCGCCCCACCCGCGGTGCCGACTCCTCCTCCGCCTGCCGAGCCCGCCGCGAGCCGCCTCCTCGCCCGCGTCGGTGTCGTGGATCCAACCTCGCTCGACGACTACCGAGCTCATGGCGGGTACACGGCCCTGGCGCGTGCTCTCGAGCTCGGCCCGGAGGCGGTCACCGCCGAGGTGACGGCCTCGCGCCTCGTCGGTCGCGGCGGCGCGGCGTTTCCGACCGGGCGCAAGTGGGCAGCCGTCGCCGCCCAGCCCGCCCGACCGCACTACCTCGTCTGCAATGCGGACGAGTCCGAGCCCGGGACGTTCAAGGACCGCGTGCTGATGGAGGGCGATCCGTTCGCGGTCGTTGAGGCCATGACGATCGCCGCCTTCGCGACCGGCAGCGAGCACGGCTACCTCTACGTCCGCGGCGAGTATCCCGAAGCGGAGGCGAGGATCGCCGGCGCGATCGAGGCCGCCCGCGCCGCCGGGCTCCTCGGGGCCGACATCCTGGGCTCCGGCTTCGCATTCGACATCGAGCTCCGGCGCGGTGCCGGCGCCTACATCTGTGGCGAGGAGACGGCGCTCTTCGAATCGATCGAGGGGAAGCGCGGCGAGCCGCGCAACAAGCCGCCGTTCCCGGTCGAAGTCGGCCTGTTCGGGAAGCCGACGGTGGTCAACAACGTCGAAACGCTGGTCAACGTGCCCCTGATCGTGCTCGAAGGCGGTGCGGCCTACGCCGGGATCGGCACTGAGGGGTCGACTGGCCCGAAGCTGTTCTGCCTTTCTGGGCACGTCGCGCGGCCCGGCACGTACGAGGTGGAATTCGGCGCCACGCTGCGCGATCTGATCGAGCTGGCAGGGGGCGTGCCGGGTGGCCGCGCCATCCGGACGATCCTCCTCGGCGGCGCGGCCGGCGTGTTTGTCGGCCCTGAAGCGCTCGACACGCCGCTGACGTTCGAGGCGACCCGCGCGATCGGCGCGACGCTCGGCTCGGGCGTGATCATGGTCTTCGACGAAACCGCCGATCTCGTCGGAACCCTGCGGAGGATCGCCCAGTTCTTCCGCGACGAGTCGTGCGGGCAGTGCGTGCCCTGTCGCGTCGGGAGCGTGCGCCAGGAGGAGCTGCTCGCTCGCTTGGCCGGCGGCTCGCACGTGCGTCCGCGGGAGGACGAGCTGGTGTTGCTGCGCGAGATCGGCCAGGCGATGCGCGACGCCTCCATCTGCGGCCTGGGCCAGACCGCGTCGTCCGCGATCGAATCCGCGCTCCGGCAGCCCGGGCTGGTGGCGCTGTGAGCGACGGCTTGAGCATGGATCGCGATCCCGCTCCAGATCCGGCGACGCCGCACTCCCATCAGCCCCCGGCCGCGCAGCCGCTGACCGAGATCCTGCTGTCGCCGCCGGCACGGCCGGCCCGTCCGCCGGCGGCGCCACCCGAGCCGGTGCGTGCCGCGCTCGAGTTCACCATCGATGGCGTCGCGGTGACCGCGCCAGCCGGCTCGACCATTCTCGACGCCTGTCGCGCCCAGGGGATCGACACACCGACCCTCTGCTATGCCGACAACCTCACCCCGGTCAACGTCTGCCGCGTTTGCGTCGTCGAGGTAACCGGTTCACGCGTGCTCGTACCGGCTTGTTCGCGCAAGGTCGAAGCCGGGATGGAGGTCCAGACCGACTCGGAGCGGGTCCGTCTGTCGCGCAAGGTCGTCCTGGAGTTCCTCGGCTCGTCGGTGGACGTGTCGCTGACCGGACCGGCGGTGCCGGACGGGTCGATTGCCGCGTACGCCCAGCGGTACGGCGCGGACGCGACGCGTTACGGGCCGCCGGCGGGCGCCGCTTCCGCCGGTGAACGAGATGCGCACGAACCGGGTCATCACCACGCTCCCGCCGGCGACGCGACCGCCGCCACCGTCGCCCAGCCGACCAAGATCGACAACGAGCTCTACGTCCGCGATTACTCGAAGTGCATCCTCTGCTACAAGTGCGTCGAGGCCTGCGGCGAGGACGCCCAGAACACGTTCGCGATTGCGGTGGCCGGCCGCGGGTTCGATGCGCGGATCTCGACCGAGGAAGCCGTGCCGCTGCCCGAGTCGGCCTGCGTCTACTGCGGCAACTGCATCGGCGTCTGTCCCACGGGCGCGCTCATGTTCAAGACCGAGTACGACATGCGCGCGGGCGGGACGTGGGACGAGTCGGCCCAGACCGTCACGGAAACGATCTGCCCGTACTGCGGCGTCGGCTGTGCGGTCGATCTGCACGCCCAGGACGACCGGATCGTCAAAGTGACGTCGCCGCTCGACTCGTCAGTGACGGACGGCCACCTGTGCATCAAGGGCCGGTTCGGCTTCGAGTTCGTCAACAACCGGCCACCCGGCCCGCGACCCGGGGCGGTCGACCCGGGCTAGATCAGCCGAGGCCGCTCAGGTCGCGCAGGTCGATCCGGGCGTCGTGGGCATAGACGTTGAAGCCGTCGCCACGCAGGAAGCCGATGAGTGTCACGCCAAGCCGTTCGGCGGTTTCGATCGCGAGGTCCGAAGGGGCCGACACCGCCGCGATGATCGGGATCCCGACGACGGCCGCCTTCTGGACGATCTCGAAGCTGACGCGCCCGGAGACCATCAGGATTCGATCGCGGAGCGGGAGCGCGCCGGCCAGCACCTGCGAGCCGATCACCTTGTCGAGCGCGTTGTGGCGTCCGACGTCCTCGCGGATCTCGATCAGTTCGCCAGTCGGCGCAAACAGGCCGGCGGCATGGAGCCCGCCGGTCTCGTCGAAGGCCCGCTGCGCGGCGCGGAGGAGGTCGGGCAGCGCGAGGAGGATGGTCCGCGACACGACCGGGCCGGGCGCGAGCGGCGCACAACGCAAGACGATCTCGTCAATCGACGCCTTGCCGCAGATCCCACAGGAAGCTGTGGCGATGAAATGGCGTTCCGCGACCTTCGAATCGTCGAACGGCACCGACAGGCGCACGACGATCGTGTCGTCGGGCTGGCTGAGCTGGGCCGGATCGCCGGCACTCGTGGAGACCACTTCCGGGCCTTCGATCAAGCCCTCGGTGCGGAGGAACCCGACCGCCAGCTCCGCCTCGTGGCCCGGCGTGCGCATCGTGACCGCCACGGCAACCGGATCCTGGCGTGGGCCGGCCGCCCGGATCTCCAACGGCGCCTCCCCGACGACCCGGTCGTCACGGACCTCGAGCGAGGCTCCGCGCACGGCGACGATCCGTCGACTCGTAACGTGGCGGACCGGAGGCAGGCGGACGTCGCGCATGGCCGCATGATAGGCGGGTGGTGATGGGCGACCCGGTCCTCTCGACCGCCGAGCGAGCGTTTCTCGCGGCGGCGCGTCGAGCGGTGCTCGCCACGATCGGCGGGGACGGGCGGCCCCGCCTGGTACCGATCTGTTTCGTCCTCGAACCCGAGCGCCCGGTCATCTGGACGCCCCTGGACGAGAAGCCGAAGGCGGTCGACGACGTCACGCAGCTGGCCCGCGTCCGCGACATCGTGGCGGACGCCAGGGTGACGATCCTCGTGGACCGCTGGGACGAGGACTGGACGAAGCTCGCCTGGCTTCGGTGCGCTGGGACTGCGGCGCTCGTCGGGCCCGGCGACGGGGACCGCAACGCCGCGATCGGCGCCCTGCGAGCAAAGCATCCGCAGTACGCCTCCCACGACCTCGAGACCCGCCCGATGATCCGGATCGCGATCGAGCGGACCGCGAGCTGGGGTGCCCTGGCGCTCCCCTAGCGGTCGAGGAACACGGCGTCGCCCATCGGGCGCAGGCAGTGGGTCGAGCTCATCGCCTGGAGATAGCCGCCGGCGTTGAGCAGCGCCACCATGTCGCCCTCCTCGACCGCGGGCATCGGGTAGTCCTCGGCAAAGACGTCGTTCGCCTCGTTGATGTGGCCGGCGACGGTGACGCGTTCGGTGCGTGGGGCGTCCGGGGCTCGGCACAGGACGATCTCCTGGGCGAATTTGTAGATGAAATACGAGCAGTTCACGTTCCAGCCGATGTCGAGACCGACGAACCTCACGCCGCGCCGCGTCTCCACGGTCACGACCTCGCCGAGCAGGATGGCGGCGTCCTTCGAAAGGTAATCGCCGGGTTCGCACGCGACGATCACGCCCAGTGGGCCGAGATGCCTCGCCAACGTCGCGGCGTAGGCATCGAGATCGACCGCGCGCTCGTCCTCCCGAGCCGGCATGCCGAGCCCACCACCGACGTTGACCTCGGCGATCGCGAACCCGTCGGCGCGGAGCCGTTCGACAGCCTCGACGGCGCGGCGGAGGGCCGCCTCGAAGCCGCCGAGACCATCCGCCAGCCAGCCCGAGCCGGCGTGGAAGTGGACCGTGTCGATCGCCAGGTTGTGCCGTCGCGCGGCCGCAACCGCGTCGTCGAGTCGCTCGAGCCCGATCCCGAACTTGGTCGGCCGGTCGCCGCTGTAGTGAAGGTGTTCGTTGTAGCCGGCGCCCGTGCCCGGGTCGATGCGGACGCCGATCGTGGCGCCTGGCGCGCGTCGGCCATACCGCTCGATCTGGCTGATCGCATCAAGGTTGACGTGCACGCCCCGCGCCAGAAGCACGTCGATGTCGCGTTCGGACACGTTCGTGCCGGTGTAGCTGATCTCGTCGGCGCGCCAGCCACATTCGATGGCCCGCTCCACCTCACCGGGCGAACAGGCATCGATCCCGACGCTCTCGTTGGTGCCGGGGGCGCCAAGACCTCGAAACACCTCCAGGATCTCGGGCAGCGGGTTGGCTTTCAGCGCAAACCGGACTCGAAACGGCAGACCGGTCGCCCCCAGCGCCGCCTGGAGGCGCCGCGCGTTCTCCGCGAACCGGGTCCGGTCGTACACGAACAGGGGCGTCGCGCCTTCACGGGCAAGGGTCTCGGCGTCACGCCCGGCGATCGACAGGCGACCGTCGACGATTTCCAGGCCAGGACGGATCCACCACGGGGCCGCGGTCAACACCACGGATGCAGCCTACCGCGAGCGAAGCTCCGCATCGCGACCGGAGCCAGGCTTCGCTTGCGACTCAGCCGACGATGGCGATCGGGTCGTGCGGGTGCGGATGCGCGTGGCGACGACCGGAGCCGGAGCCCGGCGTCCATCGGTCGGGGCCTTCCTCGACCTCGACACCGAACGTCTCGAGCAGGTGGGTCGACGACGCCGCGATCTCGGCGATCGCGGCCTCGAAGGCGTCCGAGTTCTTGGCCGAGGGTGTTCGGTAGCCGCTGATCTTGCGGACGAACTGGCGGGCGGCTGCCTCCAGCTCACCGGTCGTCGCTGCCGTATCGGCGCGGCGGAGGGTCTTGATGCTTCGGCACATGGAGGCAGGGTACATCGAGTCGGCGGTACGGTAGGTCGGCATGGTTTCGACACGTCGACGACGCCCACTGGTCACGATTGCGACGGTCGTCCTTGCCGTGAGCGCCGGCGTGCTGCTCGCGGTCGCGATCGACATGGTCCGCACCGGTGGACCTTCCGCCTGGCTCGCGCGGTACCACCTTGCGCCGCCGTATGAAGCGCGCGGACAGCGGTTCGACATCGGCGGCCGCGCCCTCTACCTCGACTGCCGCGGCGAGGGCCAACCGACGGTCGTCCTGGAAGCGGGATCTGGTGCCGACAGCGCCACGTGGAGCGCCGTCATCGGCCCGGTGTCCGAGACGACCAGGACCTGCGCCTACGATCGTGCCGGGCGCGGGCGGAGCGACTCGACGGAACGCCACACGCTTGCCGACGCGGGGGCGGAGCTGCGCGCCCTGCTCGCCGCGGCCGGTGAAGAGCCACCGTTCGTGATCGTTGGTCACTCGCTCGGCGGCGCCTATGCCCGGGTGTTTGCAGCCGAGTACGGCGACGAGGTCGTGGGTCTCGTGATGGTCGACACGTTCGATCCGGACCTCCAGGACGACTGGATCCACCCGCTGCTCGGCGACCTGCGCCCGGAGTACGAAGCCTTCCTCAACAGCCTGAGGGACACGGTCTCGGCCGTCGATTCGCTCGACTGGCCGGCTAGCGAAGCCCAGCTTCGCGCCTCGTCGCCGCTTGGCGTGCCCATCGAGGTGCTCGTGGCGCCGCGCTACGAGCCTCGCCTGTCGGAGGCGGTCAACGCCGAGATCGCCGAGGCGTGGGCCGCGGCGTTCGATACGCTGTCGCCCGGCCGGATCCGCTGGACGACGGCATGGGGAGCAGGCCACAACGTGCACATCGATCGTCCCGATCTCGTCATCGAAGCGGTGCGGCGCCTCGTGGAGGCAAGACCATGACGAACGCAACCGACGTGATCCGGGCACTTGGCCTGACGCCGCATCCGGAGGGCGGCTGGTACGGCGAGCGGTGGCGGTCGCCCGCTGCGCCGGGTGAGCGGCCCGCCAGCAGCGCCATCCTGTACCTCCTCCAGGCCGGCGAACGATCCCATTGGCACCGGGTCGACGCCGACGAGATCTGGCAGTTCTCGGCTGGGCATCCACTGGAGCTGCGGGTCGCCGCGCACGAGGGACCCGTCCGGAGCCATCGGCTCGGGAACGACGTCATCGCCGGCGAGGAGCCACAGGTCGTGGTCCCGGCCGGCGCCTGGCAGGCGGCGAGACCGCTCGGCGACTGGGCGCTCGTGGGCTGCATCGTGGCTCCGGCGTTCTCGTTCGACGGGTTCGAGCTCGCGCCCGACGGGTGGGAGCCGGGCGTGTCCTGACCCGCTCCGGGGTACGAGCGGGCCCGATCGCCCATAGCTTCCACGCGCCATTAGCTTTCCACCGCCATTGAACCCCGCCGTGGACCAGGGTTGCCCGAGGTTCGCCAAACTTCAGCCCGTAGACCGTTAGGCATGGATCCGAGGATCGCCGGACCGTCGTTCGGTCGAACCGAGCGTGGAATCTGGCCCGAGATGCGTCGCCGGGGCCAGGATCCTTGCCTAAGAGTCCAGCGGCGCAACTCTGTCCCAAAACCGCTTGTGGCACTGCCAAATGTGCGTGTCGAGAAGGAATGGCCACAGCGGGCGGCGGCCGCAGCCGCGGGCGACGCGCGCGCGCCGCGGCCGCGGGCGACGCGCGCCCGAGGGCTGGGAGCCGGGCGTCTGACTAGCCGCCCTCGCGCATCCCCCAGGGCGAACCGTAGGCCGTCAGCAGCTCGAGGAACGGCACGGCGTCGAACGCCTCCGGTCCGAGCACGCCCGTGCCGGACCACGCCCCGGACGCCAGCAGCTCCAGCGCCACGACCGGGTTGATGGCCGTCTGCCAGACGACCGCCTGTGAGCCGTACTCGCGCATCGACCACTCGTTGTCCACGACGTGATACAGGTAGACCTCGCGGGGCTGACCGTCCTTGCCTAGACCGGTCACCCAGGTCCCCGCGCAGGTCTTGCCTTGCATCCGGTCGCCGAGCGCCGCCGGATCGGGCAGGCACGCCGCCACGACATCGCGGGGCGAGACCTCGACTCCGCCCACGCGGACCTTGTCGGTGCGGTCCAGCCCGAGCTTGTGGAGGGTCTTGAGGACGCCGATGAACTCGTCCCCGAGTCCGTACTTGAAGGTCACCCGCTTTGCCTTGACCCAGCGCGGCACGAGGAGCACCTCTTCGTGCTCCACGTTGACACATTCAACCGGCCCGATCCCCTCCGGGAACTCGAACGTTTCGGGTTCGCTGAAGGGCGCCGTCGTGAACCAGCCACGACCCTCCTCCCAGACGACCGGTGGGTTGAGGCACTCCTCGATCGTGGTCCAGATCGAGAACGACGGCGCAAAGTCATAGCCCTCGACGACGAGATTGGCACCGTCGCGGATCCCGACCTCGTCGATCTCGCTGAAGAGATGGTCCTGCGCATACCTCGCGAACACGTCGGACAGGCCGGGCTCGACGCCGATGCCCACGAGCGCCAGACGCCCCGCCGACACCCAGGCATCGGCCTGCGCGAACTGGTCGTCACCGAGCTTCAGGCCGGTGCGCTCGTATGGCGCCGTCGGATCGGGCTTCGAAAGCGACATCGCCATGTCGAGGTAGTCGGCCCCGGCCGCATGCGCGCCGTTGAAGATGGGCATGACGAAGCGTGGGTCGACCGCGTTCAGGACATGGGTGATGTCGTGCTCCCGACACAGTGCGGCGACGTCCTCGGCGTTCGAGGCGTCCACCCGGGCAGCGACGAGACGGTCGTCACCGGGGAACCTCGCGACTGCGCGGGCGGCACGATCGGCGTCGTAGTCGGCCACGACCATGCGCTCGAAGAAGGAACGACGCACGGCGATCGGCACGACCGCGCTACCCACACCGCCGGCGCCGACGACGAGCACTCGCATCGGGAGATCCTAGCCGCATCCTCGAGTGCCAGGGGCACGCGTCACGGCTGGTGGCTCAGGTCCTCGCGTACTTCCACTGGAAGGCACCGGTGTAGCAATGCCCAAGCTCGAGACAGGCGCCACCGGTCAGGTCCCAGTGGCGACCGGAGACGTACGGGCCACGGTCCACGACGGGGAGCGTCAGGGATCGTCCATTGGCGGGGTTCTTGAAGGTGATGAGCGTCCCGCAAGGCAGGGTTCGATGGGCCACGCCCACCAGCTCCTCGGTCATCGCCAGGCCGCATGCGGTTCGCTTGCCATAGAAATTCGGCCCGTACCAGGACACGTTGCGGTCCCACCGCCAAGGGTTCTTGGCGATCGAACCGGCATCCGGTTCCGGTTGGGTGCCACGAACAGGAGCCTGGGGAGGCTCGGTTCGCTGGGCCGGCTCGAGAAGCGTCGAGCCCTGATCCAGGCTACCGGCGGACCGGGCCCCTGGATCGAGGGGCGGAATCGTCATCATCGTCCCGCGGACAAGCGCCGCTACCTCCACCCGTTTGAAGAGGTCCGGATCCACCTGGGCTTCGGGGTTGGGGGCCCGCGATCCGGCTGAACCAGGGACGACGACCAAGGCAAGCAGGGCGATGAGCGCCGTGCTCGCGACGACTCTGGGGAGTCGCACGTCTGTTCCAACATAGCACGGAACGCGGTTTGTAAGGGATTCGAGGGCGTTGGCCTGACAGAGCGGGACGTGTCAGGATCGTTGCAATGCCGGTTCGAACCCTGCTGCTTGACGGCCCGCTCGACCTCGTTCGGACGCTCGCCCCCCTCGGTCGCGGCCCTGGCGACCGGACCATGCGGCTGGCCGCCGGTCGGGCGTTGTGGGCGACGCGGACGCCGGAAGGCCCAGCGACACTCGCCCTCCACCACGCGGGCAACGAGCTTCGTGCGGAGGCCTGGGGTCCGGGCGCCGAACGGGCCCTGGCCGGTGTCCCGGCGCTGGTCGGCATCGGGCAGGCGCCGCTCACGAACCCGGCCGATCCGGTCATCCATCGGCTCGCCCGTCGGTTCCCTGGCGTCCGGATCCCACGGTCGGGCGCGATCCTCGAGGCACTCGTCCCGGCGATCCTTGAGCAGAAGGTCATCGGCGAAGAGGCTCGCCGGGCGTTGTTCGCCCTGGTCCGGCTCCATGGCGAGGTGGCACCCGGCCCGCCCGAGCTGCGACTGCGACTTCCGCCCGCTCCGGCCACGCTCGCCGCGCTCCCCTACTACCGCTACCACCCGTTCGGCGTCGAACGCCGCCGCGCAGACCTGATCCGGAGGGTTTCCGGGCGCGCTGCCTGGTTCGAGGCCATCGCCGACATGGCCCTCGAGGAAGGCTACGCGCGCCTGACCGCCGTTCCGGGCATCGGCCCGTGGACGGCGAGCGAGGTCGGCGTTCGAGCCCTGGGTGACATCGACGCCGTGAGCGTCGGCGACTTCCACCTGCCAAACGTGGTCGCCTTCGCGCTCGCGGGGGAGCCGCGGGCCACCGACGCGCGGATGATCGAGCTGCTCGAGCCCTGGCGTGGCCAGCGTGCGCTCGTGGTCAGGCTCCTCGAACTGGGTGGTGTCCGCGTGCCCCGCTTTGGGCCCCGGCTGTCGTTCCGCAGCATCGAGGAATTGTAGGCAGACGGCTACACTCGGGCCTCTGCCGCTCCGGAGCACGATGACGACCGTTCTCGACGCAACCAGCACGAACAAGATCACGGCCCGCACGCCCTTCACCCGGGTCTCTCGTCTCGAGCTCCTCAAGGCCCTGCTGAGCGAGCGGATCCTGGTCCTCGACGGTGGGATGGGCACGTTGGTGCAGACGTACGCGCTGACGGAGGCGGACTACCGGGGCGACCGATTCCGCGATCATCCGCGGGACCTCCGGGGCAACACCGATCTGATCTGCCTGACCCGACCGGACATCGTGGCGGCGATCCATGGCGCCTATCTCGACGCAGGCGCCGACATCATCGAGACCAACACCTTCACGGCCACCCGGATCGCACAGGCCGACTACGGGCTCGAAGCGGTCGTCAGGGAGCTCAACCGTGAAGGGGCGCGCATCGCGCGCGCCGCGGCGGACGCCGCCGAAGCCGCCGAACCGGCGAGGCCGCGGTTCGTGATGGGGTCGCTCGGGCCGACCAACCGGACCGCGTCCATCTCCCCGGACGTGACCAACCCAGGCGCCCGGAACGTCACGTTCGACGAACTGGCCGAGGCCTACGCCGAGTCCGCGCAGGGCCTCATCGAGGGCGGCGCCGACCTCCTGGTCATCGAGACCATCTTCGACACCCTCAATGCCAAGGCTGCGATCTTCGGCGTCGAGGCGGCATTCGATGCCACCGGCGACCGGATCCCGCTGATCGTCTCGGGCACCATCACGGACGCGTCGGGACGCACGTTGTCCGGCCAGACGGTCGAGGCGTTCTACACGTCGATCGAGCATGCCCGGCCGCTCGCCGTCGGGCTCAATTGCGCCCTCGGCGCCCGCCAGCTGCGAGCCCACGTCGCCGACCTCGCCCGGATCACGGAGCTGCCGGTCATCGCCTACCCCAACGCCGGGCTGCCCAACGAGTTCGGGGGCTACGACGAGACCGCCGAAACGACGTCCGGGTTGATCGGCGCCTGGGCCCGGGCCGGGATCATCAACATCGCCGGTGGCTGTTGTGGGACCACCCCCGGCCACGTCCAGGCGATCGCCGCGGCGGTCTCGGGCGTGGCGCCGCGAGTCGCATCGCCCGTTTCGCGCAAGACCAGGCTGTCCGGGCTGCAGGCCGTGGCCATCCCGCAGCCCGGTGGCGTGTTCGTGAACGTGGGCGAACGGACCAACGTGACCGGCTCGCGCAAGTTCGCCAAGCTGATCCTCGAGGACCGGTTCGACGAGGGCGTCGAGATCGCGCGGCAGCAGGTCGAGGCCGGCGCAAACCTGATCGACGTCAACATGGACGAGGCCATGCTCGACTCGGTCGAGGCGATGTCGCGGTTCCTGCGCCTGATCGCCGCGGAGCCGGACATCAGCGCCGTCCCGGTGATGATCGATTCGTCGCGTTGGGACGTCATCGAAGCCGGTCTCAAGTGCGTCCAGGGCAAGTCGGTCGTCAATTCGATCTCCCTCAAGGAGGGCGAAGGACCGTTCCTCGAGCACGCCCGGCTCTGCCGGCGCTACGGCGCGGCGGTCGTGGTCATGGGGTTCGACGAGCAGGGCCAGGCCGACACCGCGGATCGCAAGGTCGCCGTCGCGACGCGGGCGTACCGGCTCCTCATCGAGCAGGCCGGGTTCGAACCGGAGGACATCATCCTCGACCCGAACATCTTCGCCATCGGGACCGGGATCGAGGAACACGCCGGCTATGCCGTGGCCTACATCGAGGCGACGCGCCGGATCAAGGCATCGCTGCCGGGCGCCCTCGTGTCGGGCGGGTTGTCCAACGTCTCGTTCGCGTTCCGCGGCAACGACCCGATCCGCGAGGCGATCCATTCGGTCTTCCTGTACCACGCGATTGCCGCGGGGATGGACATGGGGATCGTCAACGCGGGCGCCCTGGCCATCTACGACGAGATCGACCCGGCGCTGCGCACCCTCGTCGAGGACCTCGTGCTCGATCGCCGCCCCGACGCCACCGAACGCGTGCTCGCGGTCGCCGATCGCTACGCCGGCGAGCGGGCGAACGCCACCCAACCGGGCGGCGACGCCCAGGCCTGGCGCGGTCTGCCGGTGGGTGAGCGCCTGACCCACGCGCTCGTCGAGGGGATCGACGCGTTCATCGTCGAGGACACGGAGGAGGCGCGGCAGGCCGCCGCCCGCCCGATCGAGGTCATCGAGGGTCCGCTCATGGACGGCATGAACGTCGTCGGCGACCTCTTCGGCGCCGGCAAGATGTTCCTGCCCCAGGTAGTCAAGAGCGCCCGGGTGATGAAGAAGGCTGTCGCCCACCTCGTCCCGTACATCGAGGCGCAGCGCGAGCCGGGTGCCTCCCGTTCGAACGGGAAGATCGTCATGGCCACCGTCAAGGGCGACGTACACGACATCGGCAAGAACATCGTGGGCGTCGTGCTGGCCTGCAACAACTACGAGGTCATCGACCTCGGCGTCATGGTCCCGGCCGGCCGGATCCTCGACACGGCACGGGAAAGCGGCGCCGATCTCATCGGCCTGTCCGGCCTGATCACGCCGTCACTCGAGGAGATGCGCCACCTCGCCGGCGAGATGGAGCGCGAAGGCTTCGAGCTCCCGCTCCTGATCGGTGGCGCGACCACCTCCCGCACGCACACCGCGGTCAAGATCGAGCCCGAGTACCACGGCGCGGTCGTCCATGTGGCCGACGCGTCGCGGGCCGTCGGCGTAGCCGGCGCCCTGATGGACAAGGACCGGCGCGTGGCGTACGCAGCCGGCATCCGCGAGGAGTACGAGACGGTCCGGCGCGAACGTGGCGCGCGCCAGGAGAAGATCGCGCGACATCCGGTCGCCGAGGCCAGGCGGCACCGGCTGGCCATCGACTGGACCGGCGTGACCCCGCCACGGCCGTCGTTCCTGGGCGTCCGGACGATCGAGGACCAGCCGCTCGACGAGCTCGTCGGGCGCATCGACTGGACACCGTTCTTTGCGACATGGGAGCTGAACGGGCTCTACCCGGCGATCCTGTCCGACCCGGTCAAGGGTGAGGCAGCCCGTTCGCTCCATGCCGACGCGCTAGCGCTCCTCGACCGAATCGTTTCGGAGCGGCTCCTTCAGGCACGAGCAGCGATCGGGTTCTGGCCGGCCAACGCGGTCGGCGACGACATCGAGCTCTATGCGGACGAAGCTCGTCGAGGATCGCTTGGAACCATCCACACGCTCCGTCAGCAGATGGTCAAGCCGCCCGGCCGGCCGAACATGGCGCTGGCCGACTTCACCGCGCCACGGGACACGGGGCTGGTCGACTACGTCGGAGCGTTCGCGGTGACGGCCGGGCACCGCCTCGACGAGGTCGTGGCCGGCTTCGAGGCCGCCCATGACGACTACTCCGCGATCCTGGCCCGCGCCCTTGCCGACCGGCTCGCGGAGGCGTTCGCGGAACGGCTCCACGAGGTCGTCCGCCGCGACCTCTGGGGGTACGCCACGAACGAGGCGGAACTCACCAACGAGGACCTGATCGCGGAGCGGTACCAGGGGATCCGCCCGGCCCCCGGCTACCCGGCCTGTCCTGACCACACCGAGAAGGGAGCGCTGTTCGAGCTGCTCGACGCGGAGCGTCGCGCAGGGATCCGGCTGACCGAATCGTTCGCGATGCTGCCCGCGGCGTCGGTCAGCGGCTACTACTTCTGGCATCCGCAGGCGGCCTACTTCGGCCTTGGACAGATCGGCAGCGACCAGCTGGCCGACTACGCCCACCGAAAGGGCATGCCGGTCGACGTGATGGCCCGCTGGCTCGCCCCGAACCTTGCCGATGACTGATGGCTGGGCAGGCCCGAGAACCGGTCTTGCGAAAGCGTCGTATCTTGAGTCGATGCTGACGGTGGAAGCGCCGCGCCGCCCCATGGCTGTCCGCCGCCTGGCCCGCGTCGGTCTTGCCTGCCTCCTGCTGCTCGGCGCATCCGTCGCCCCGGCCTCCGGGGCCGGCACGGCCTACAAGATCGACCTCGCGACGCGAAACGACTTCGTGGCCCAGACGAACTTCGTCCAATGCGTCGGGGCCAGCATGCAGATGATGCTGAACATGATGCAGGCCAAGGACGACCGGACGGCCGCGACCCAGCTCGAACTCCAGCAACTGGCTCGCGAATTGAGCGGCCGGCGACCGGAGGGTGACGAGCGGCAGGGCGCGAGCGTTCGAGGCTGGACCAAGGGCCTCAATCGCCTTGGCGCCGGCCCGTACCAGCTCTATGGCGGAACCACGATCGACGAGGCGTTGCTGGCCGCGGCAAAGGCCATTCGCCTGACCGGCAAACCGGTTGGCATGTTGATGTGGCGCGGCCGTCATGCCTGGGTGATGAGCGGCTTTCGCGCGACCGGTGACCCGCTGCTGCCGGGCTCACGAGTGACGGCCGTCTACGTCGAGGACCCGCTGTATCCGTACGGTTCGAGCGTCTGGGGAGCCAGCCCGAGGCCCGGCGCCGCGTTGTCCGTCGAGGAGCTCGGCCGCCAGTTCGTGCCACGGCGGCAGTCGAACCGGTTCGGGCCCAACCTGAGCGGCAAGTACGTGCTGGTGTTGCCGTACGTCCTCGACCAGCGGACCCTGCGCCAGATCTGATCCCGGCGAGCTAGGACGCGACAGCCGCCCGGAACACCTCCACCGCTTCACCGAACTCGGCCACGGTCGCCGGCGTGCACGGCTCCAGCACGACGATGAGGTGGTCTGCGCCGGCAGCCGCGTGAGCCGCCAGCCCCGCGGCGATGTCCGAACTCGATCCGCTGATGGCCCGGGGCGACAGCTCGAACGCCGGCCACACCAGGTCTGGGTACTGGACGACCATGCCGACCGTGTCCGTCAGGGTCGCGGGGTCCCGCCCCACCCGTTCGCACGCCGCCTGGAGATCCGCCCGGAGGGTCGCCAGCCGGTCATCGGGGAGGCCGAACCAGGCCATGTTCCAGGCGTCCGCGTGGCGCGCGGTCAGCTCGAGCATCCTCGGCCGTTTCGCCGCGATCAGGATCGGGAGGTCGGGCCGCGACGGTGGCGCGAGCACGGCATCGCGAGCCGTGACGTACTGCCCCTCGAGGTCGGCGCGGCCCTCTCGGATCAAGCCGGAGATCACCGCCAGGGATTCCTCGAACCGCGAGACCTTGTGGTCCGTCGGGTAGCCGAATGCCTCGTACTCCGGATCGTGCCAACCGCAGCCGATCCCGAGGATGAGCCGCCCATGGCTGATGTGGTCGAGCGTGGCGGCCATCTTGGCCAGCAGGGCCGGGTTGCGGAACGCGGTGCACATGACGATCGTGCCCAGCTCCACCCGATCGGTGGCCTCGGCGATCGCGCTGAGCAGCGTCCAGCACTCGTGGACGCCCTCGGTCTTGCCCTCTGATCGAAACAGGAGATGATCGAACACCCACACGGAATCGAGTCCGGCCGCCTCAGCTCCGACCGCGATCTCGCGGATGAACGCGTACGGCGGCGTGCCGTGTTCGCCGTCCGACTCCGCGATGGGGAGGACGAGCCCGATCCGCATGTTCGACCTCCACGTGGCTGCCAGCGAGCGGCCATCATGGCGTATCGCCATCAGAGGTGCCGCATGCCTGGGTTCAGCAAGTCCCCGCCGGAGCTGGTCGCGCGGTTCGCGGCGATCACGTCAGGCATTCCCGATGCCGAGCCACGGCAGATGTTCGGATACCCGGCCGTCTTCGTCGCCGGCAACCTGGTCACCAGCCTCCACGAGACACGGTGGATCGTCAGGCTCCCCGACGCAGACCGCGCAACGTTGTTCGCGCTCCCGGGCGCAGGACCGTTCGAGCCGATGCCGGGGCGCCCGATGAACGGCTACGTCGCGCTCTCGTCGCCAATCGTCGATGACGACGAGGCCGTGCGGCACTGGGTGCACCGTGCCGTCGAGTTTGGGCGGACGCTCCAGCCGAAAGCGCCGAAGACCCCGAAGACGCGTCCAGGCGACCGATCGGCCTCCGGTTGATCCAGCCGGCAGAATCCTGAACGGCGCCGCCCCAGCGACGCCGTCCAGGTTGCGATGCAGCCTCAGTTCGTCAGCGGGCGACGGCTGCGGGGCGGATGTTCTGGTTGAGGCGGAAGAGGTTGCTCGGGTCGTAGCGGCGCTTGATGTCGGCGAGGCGCTCGTACGTGCCGTTCGGGTAGGCCGAGCGAACCCGGGCATCGCCTTCGGCCTCGAGGAAGTTCGAATACACGCCCACGTCGTGGGCGGCGAGGGCATCGTGGAGGGCATACGTCCAGGCCGCGTGCTCGGGCTCGGTCGCTGGATCCTCGTACGGGGTGAGGATGATCATCATCACGGGAGCCTGGCGATGGGCGAAGGCCGTGGCGTCGGGCGCCACACGAGCCATGGCGCCACCGAGGATCCGGATCTGCACCATCGCCGCCGGTGAGCTGGGCTTGGCCATCGCCGCCAGCATTGCCTCGATCGCGTCGTCGTCGATCGTTTCGAGGAACCGCGAGCGGTGGACGCCGTGGCCGCGCTTCTCGGCCTCGGCCAGCATCTGGTAGATGCCCGGATACGGCATCGGGACGACCATCTCGGCCATGGGCGCCGCGACCTCACGGAACGGCTGGAGGGCCGCCTGACCGGCCGCCGGATCCCCTGACCACACGAACATCACGACCAGCGACAGCTTGCCGACCTGATCCGCCGGGACGAACGGCGCGGGCGGGATACGCATCAGGACCGCGATCGTCGTGAGCTCCTCGGGCGCCGCCTGCGCGATCGGCATGAGGTTGCGAAGCACCTCGCGCGTCGGTGGCAGGAACAGTGCGCCACCCAGGATCTCGCCCACGGGATAGAGGCGGAACTGGAACCGGGTCACGACGCCGAAGTTGCCGCCCCCGCCACGTACCGCCCAGAACAGGTCCGGGTGCGAGTCCTCGCTGGCGGTGACCTGCCGGCCATTGGCGGTGACGACCTCGACCGCGAGCAGCGCATCGATCGCCAGGCCGTACTTGCGGACGAGCCAGCCGATGCCGCCACCGAGCGTCAGCCCGGAGATCCCGACCGAACCGGTGTCACCGAACGGGGTGGCCAGGCCGTGGGCTGCAGCGGCCATGGTGTATTCGCCTGCCGTGAGACCGGGCTGGGCCCAGGCGACGCGCGCCTCGGGATCGATGTGCAGGCCCTTCATCGTGCTCAGGTCGAGGACGATGCCGCCATCGTTGGTCCCGTAGCCGGCGAGGCTGTGGGCGCCGCCGCGGACGGACAGGGCGAGGCCCGACTCGCGAGCGAGGTTCACCGTCCGTGCCACGTCTCCGGCATCGGCCGCCTTGACGATCAGCGCGGGGTGGCGGTCGTACTGGGCGCTCTTGACCTGTCGCGCGTCGTCGTAGTCGGCGCTGCCGGGCAGGACGATCGAGCCGTGAAGCTCGGCCTCGAACGCTTCGAAGTCGAGGGTGGTGTCGAGGGGGATGCGAGGGCTGCGGAAGGCTTCCATGGCCGGGCTCCTTGGTGGGGGCGGGATCAGTGGACCGATCCTCGCGGCCACGTGCTCCGGCAACACCCGACGGCGGTCGTGTCGCGGACATGGACATCTGTCCACGCGACCCCCCGTCCGGAGTCAGGTGACGGGGCGCGTCTCGCGCATTCGGAGCGCCACGACCAGACCGGAGATGGCGGTGACCAGGGCGACCGCGACGATCGCCGAGGTTGCCCCGACGGTGCCGGCGACCAGGCCGATGAAGATCGCGCCCAGCGCGAAACCGAGGTCTCGCCAGAACCGGTAGATCCCGACCGTGGCGCCGCGCTGTCTGGGTGGCGCGACATCGGCGATCACGGCGATCAGGGTCGGGTAGACCAGCGCCGTCCCGACACCCAGGAGGACCGCGGCAAGCAACCACGAGAGGAGGCCCGGCGCGATGGCGATCCACGCGATCGCGGCCGCCTGCATGGCCATGCCGATCACGATCAGGGGTTTGCGCCCGGTTCGGTCCGAGGCGGCCCCGGTGGCGACCTGGACGATCCCCCAGGTCGCCGGGTAGGCGGCGGCCAGCAGGCCGATCTCCCCGATCGACAAGCCGTGGGCGGCCTGGACGATTGGCAGGAGACCCCAGGCGAGGCCGTCGTTGACATTGTTCACGAACCCGGCCTGGCACGCCGCTGACAGCGACGGTTCAGCAAGCGTGGTGCGCCAGGCGACTCGGCGCCAGGGTTCCACGACGCGCTCGGTCATGGTGTTGAGGGCATCGTCCTCGACGGCGACATGAGCGCGCGTCTCGCGGACGAGCAGGAACGACGCGCCGAGACCGAGCCCGGCGATCGCGAGGCCGAGGAAGAACGGCGCCGGACGCAAGCCCAAGCGCTCGGCGATGAGCCCGGTCAGGAACGCCGCGGCACCGACGGCGAGGTAGCCCGACGCTTCGTTGAGCCCGAGGGCGAGCCCCCTTCGTTGCGGCCCGACGAGGTCAATCTTCATGAGGACCGTGGTCGACCAGGTGAGGCCCTGGTTGATCCCCAGGAGGGCGTTCGCCGCGAGCACCCAGGTCCACTCGGGCGCGAGGATCAAGAGGATCGGGACGGGCACGCCCACCAGCCAGCCGGCGACAAGAACCGGTTTGCGACCGTAGCGATCGGCGAGGACGCCCGCGGCGAGATTGGTGACCGCCTTCGCCACCCCGAAGGCAACGAGGAAGGTGAGCGCGCTGTACGTCGCCGCGAAACCGAAGACGTCCGTCGCAAGCAACGGGACGACCGCTCGCTCCTGGCCGACCATCCCGCCGACGAGGGCGTTGACGCCCACGAGCAGCGCGAACTGGCCGGCGTTCGCTCGCAGGCCAAGCGCGAGCTCCGGACGACGCAGCTGAGCCACGGACGCGAGGCTATCACCCGCCTGTTGCCCGCGCGCTCGGACCTCATAGCGCGGTATAGTCCGCGAATACCAATATATCCATCCCATCAACGCCCATTGAACAGAGGGATCGAAGCCATGGCGAGGACGACTGACGGGGAGCAGATCCGAGTGGGCCAGGCCGCCGAGATGCTGGGCGTGACGGTCGAGACCGTCCGTCGCTGGGAGACCGAAGGACGGCTTCGACTCGAGCGATCGGGTGGCGGCCAGCGGCTGGTGCCGATCGCCGAAGTCACCCGCCTGCTGGCCGAGCGTCGCCGCACGGGGGCCGACCGGCCGATCGTCGCCGGATCCGCCCGGAATCGCTTTCCGGGGATCGTCACCCGGATTGAACGAGGTGGCGTCGTTGCCGTGGTCGAGATCCTGGCCGGACCGCATCGCGTGGTGAGCCTGATGACCACCGAGGCGGTCGATGAGCTGGGCCTGGCCGTGGGCGACGAGGCGATCGGCGTCGTCAAGGCCACGAACGTGATCGTGGAGATTCCGTCGTCGAGAGACGCCAAGTCATGACGGCCCGCCGCGGGTTCGCGCTCCTGTCGCTCGTGCTGGCTCTGGTCGCCTGTTCATCGGGCCCTGGGTCAGGGAGCGTGGTCCCCTCGCCCTCACCCGTCGCTGCGGTCGAGTTGTCGATTTACGGCGCCGCATCCCTGAAGGACGTGCTGGCGGAGGTCAAGACGGCCTACGAGGCAGCGGTGCCTGGCGTCACCCTGACGCTCGCGACCGACTCATCCGCAACGCTCCGTACGCAGATCGAGGAGGGAGCGCCCGCCGAAGTCTTCCTCTCGGCCGACGAGACGAACCCCCAGACGCTCGTCGACGGAGGACTCGCCGATGGCGATGCCGTGGCGTTCGCCGGCAATCTGCTAACGATCATCGTCCCAACGGACAACCCGGCAAGCATCGCCACGCCGGCGGACCTGGCCAGGCCGGGCATCAAGGTCGTCGCGGCCGGCGACGAGGTCCCGATCTCGAAGTACGCGCATCAGGCCGTGGCCAATCTCGCCGCCCTGCCTGGCTACGACGCGTCCTTCGCCACTGGGTACGCCGGGAACGTCGTGTCGAAGGAGGAGAACGTCCGGGCGGTCGTGGCCAAGATCGAGCTCGGCGAGGGCGACGCCGCCATCGTGTATGTCACCGACGCCACGGCCTCGGACGGCGTGGCGACGATCGACATCCCGCCGGCGGCAAACGTCCCGGCGACGTACGCCGGCGTCGTCGTGAAAGCGTCGACCCACCTGACCGAGGCGCATGCCTTCTTCGACTGGCTCGCGGGTCCGGAGGGGTCGGCCATCCTCGCCGGGTTCGGGTTCCTGCCACCACCGTGATCCATGCCCCGGGTCGCTGGCGACTGGCGATCCTGACGGTCCCGCTGATCGTCTTCCTCGCGTTGCCCGTCGCGGTCCTGGTGCTCCGCGCCATCATCGGCGGCGGCCTCGGCGGAGCGCTTGGTAGCGGCCCTGTCCTGACGGCGCTGGGCCTCAGCCTCACGACGACCGCTGTGAGCCTTGGCCTGACGCTGGTGCTCGGCACGCCGCTCGCCTACGTGCTGGCCCGGCGCACGTTCCGTGGCTCGTCGATCGTCGAGACCATCGTCGACCTGCCGATCGTGTTGCCGCCGTCGGTCGCCGGCCTTGCCCTCCTGCTGGTGCTCGGTCGACGGGGCGTCCTCGGCGGCGCGTTGGAGCTTGCCGGCATATCGATCCCGTTCACGACCATCGCGGTGATCGTCGCCCAGACCTTCGTCGCCGCTCCGTTCTTCGTACGCTCCGCGAGGGCCGGCATCGCGGCCGTCGATCGCGATGTCGAGGACGCCGCGCGCGTGGACGGTGCGAGAGAACGTGACGTCTTCCGCTGGGTCACGGCGCCGTTGGCCGGCGCGGCCCTGGCCGCGGGTGCCGTCATGAGCTGGTCGCGCGCGCTTGGCGAGTTCGGGGCCACGATCATGTTCGCCGGCAACGTCGAGGGCCGGACCCAGACCTTGCCGCTGGTCGTCTACGGCGAGTTCGGAGCGGGCGACCTCGACGCTTCGATCGCCGCCGCGTCGATCCTCGTTCTCGCCGCGTTTGGCGTGCTGGTCTCGGTCCGCGTCTTGCGCTGGGGCCGGGCCCTGGACATCAGGGGCGGGCCGCAGTTGCGCTGACACCCCCGTCGACGGCTCCGTGCCGGTAGTAGGGCACGTGCTCGGGGGCCAGGGGCGTGTTGTCCAGGATCAGGTCTGCGGCCTTCTCCGCCAGCATCATGACGGGCGCGTAGATGTTGGCGTTCGTGACGTACGGCATCGCCGACGCATCGACGACCCGCACGCCCTCGAGACCGTGGACCCGCATCGTCAACGGGTCGACGACGGACTCAGCGCCCGTGCCCAGCCGGGCCGTGCACGACGGATGGAGCGCCGTCTCGGCGTCACGGGCCACCCAATCGCGGATCTCGTCGTCGGTCTCGACGGTCGAACCGGGCGAGGTCTCGCCACCGTTGAACGGGTCCATCGCCGGCTGGTTGAGGATGTGCCGTGCCACCCGGACGGCCTCCACCCACTCGCGTCGATCCTGGTCCGTCGACAGGTAGTTGAAGCGCAGCGCGGGATGGTCGTGAGGATCGGTCGTCTTGAGGCTCACGGAGCCGCGCGCATCCGAATACATCGGGCCGACGTGGACCTGGTAGCCATGCCCGGGCGCCCCGGCGCTGCCGTCGTACCGGATGGCGAGCGGCAGGAAGTGGAACATCAGGTTCGGGTACGCGACGTCGTCGTTGCTCCGGGCAAAGCCGCCGCCCTCGAAGTGGTTCGTCGCGCCCGGCCCACCGCGCAGGAACAGCCACTGCGCCCCGATGAACGGCCGGCGCCAGAGCTGGGTGGCTGACGGCTGCATCGACACGGACTGCAGCGACTTGTACTGGATGTAGACCTCCAGGTGATCCTGGAGGTTGGAGCCCACCCCGGGAAGATCGCTGACGACCGGGATCCCCAGGGCCTCGAGGTCGACGGCGCGCCCGACGCCCGAGAGCTGGAGCAGCTGCGGCGTGTTGATCGCCCCGCCGGCGAGCACGATCTCGCCCCCCTCGATCCGCTCCGTGCCGCCACCCTGCCGCTCGATGTCGACCGCGACCGCCCGCCGGCCATCGAACACGACGCCGGTCACCAGGGTCCTCGTTCGCAGGTGGAGGTTCCGGCGATGCCGCACGGGTCGCAGGTAGGCCTGGGCGGCGCTCTGCCGGCGCCCGCGGTGGATGTTCCGATCGAAGGGCGCGAATCCTTCCTGCCGGTACCCGTTGACGTCGTCGGTCAGGTGGTAGCCGGCTTCCCGGCAGGCGGCGAAGAACGCGGTGAACAGCGGGTTGGTGGCCGGTCCGCGTTCGAGGACCAGTGGTCCGTCGTGCCCCCGGTACCGGTCGTCCGGTGCCGCGGCGAGACAGGTTTCCATCCGCTTGAAGTACGGCAGGCAGTGGGCGTAGCCCCACGTCTCCATCCCCGGATCGGCCGCCCAGCGTTCGTAGTCCAGCGGGTTGCCGCGCTGGAAGATCTGGCCGTTGATGCTCGACGAACCGCCCAGGATCTTGCCCCGTGCGTGGTAGACCCGCCGGCCTCCCATGAACGGCTCCGGCTCCGACTCGTACTTCCAGTCGTAGAACCGGCTGCCGATCGGGAACGTGAGGGCCGCCGGCATGTGGATGAACACGTCGAGGCGATAATCCGGACGGCCGGCCTCGATCAGGAGGACCTGGTTGCCCGGGTCCGCGCTCAGGCGATTGGCCAGGGCGCAGCCGGCCGAGCCGCCACCGACGATGATGAAGTCGAAGCGACGCCCGGTCATGGGCTGCGATGCTAGCAGGAGGCCGATCCGCGATGACCGATGCCGCGCTCGATTTCGGGCAGTTCGAGGCGCTCACCTTCGATTGCTACGGAACGCTCATCGACTGGGAGACAGGCCTCCTGGCCGCGCTTCGCCCGGCCCTCGCGGAACAAGGTGTCGCGCCGGCCGATGAGGACCTCCTGGAGGCCTTTGGCCGGGCCGAAGCCTCCCTCGAAGCGGGTCCCTACCAGCTGTACCGCGACATCCTCGCCGGATGCCTCGAGCAGATCGGCCGGAACCATGCCATCTCGATCGATCCGGAGACCCTGGCCTCGTTCGGTGGGTCCGTGGTGGATTGGCCGGCGTTCCCGGATTCGGCCGCTGCCCTGGCGCGGCTCAGGACGCGGTTCCGGCTTGGCGTGATCACGAACTGCGACGATGACTTGTTCGCGGCCTCGAACCGGCGTCTGGGCGTCGAATTCGACTGGATCGTGACCGCCGAGAGCGTCGGCGGCTACAAGCCGGACGAGCGCAACTTCGAAGTCGCCTTCGCCAGGATCGGGCTGCCGCGCGAGCGCATCCTCCACGTCGCCCAGAGCCTGTTCCACGACCACGTGCCGGCCAAGCGACTCGGCCTGTCCACGGCCTGGATCGATCGTCGCCAGGGACTACCCGGCTCCGGCGCGACGCCTCCGGCTGACGCGCAACCCGACGCGACGTTCGCGGACATGGCGTCCTTCGCCGCCGCCGCGGTTCCGGAGGCCTAGCCTGGCGGGTCCGGCCACCTGACGCTCACGCCGTGGGGATGGGCGCTGGGAGCGTTACCGGTACCCGGTCCTGAAGGTGAAGATGAACGGGCGTCCCAGCGGCGTCCCTCCGCTCGCGGTCAGCACGGCCCCCACGGTGATGCGGTAGCTGTGGTTCGCGGCCAGGCGGGTCGTCGGGGTGATCGTGGCCACGCGGGTGGAGCTGCTGTAGCTGACCCGGACGGTCACCCACTTCCCGCGGGACAGGTCCTTCATCCTGATCGTCCGGGTCGAGATGGAGGTCATCGGCAGGGAGAAGGTGATCCTGGGGCGGACGGAGCGAAGGACGTTCCGGGTGCCATTCCGGGGTGAGGCCGCGGTCACCGCCGGAACGATCGGCTCGGGCGTCGGCGCCGGCCCGATCGTCGGAGCGGGCGTCGGCGTCGGAGTGGGTGTCGCGTTGGGATCCGGCGTCGGGGTCGGCACTCCAATCGGCGTGGGCGTCGGGGTCGGCGTCGGGGTCGGGATCGGCGCCGGCCCACCGGCGGCGAGATCGAGCGCGGCGCCGACCTGCAGGAGCCCGTACCCGGACTCGGCGTTGTGACCGCCGGGGGCCAGCGGCCGAGCGGTCTGGATCAGGGCGGTCCGGATGTCATCTGGCGTCATCGCCGGGCTGAACGACCGCAGCAGCGCGATCGCACCGGTGACATGCGGGGTGGCCATCGATGTCCCCGAGCCATAGCCGTACCCGTTGCCCGGGAGGGTCGAGGCGATCCCCTCGCCCGGGGCCACGAGCGTCAGACCCGATGTCCGGGTGGAGAACGTGCTCACGGCCGTCCCGTCGTTGGTCGTCGAGCCGACGCAGATCACGTACGTGAAGTTGCATGGGTACTCGTTGGTCGTCGTGCCTTCGTTGCCCGACGCGGCCACCATCACGACGCCCGCTGTGTGGGCGGCGTTGAACAGCGGCTGAAGCGTCGCCGCAGAGGTCGCCGAGAGGGTGCCACCGAGGCTCATCGTGACGATCCGGGCGCCGTGATCGATCGCCCAGTCCATCCCATCGACCATGTTCCCGAAGTTTCCCTCACCCTCGGAATCAAGCACCTTGATGGGCATGATCGACACGTTCGGGGCAATCCCGACGATGCCTGTGGCGTTGTTGCCGGCGGCAGCGATCGTCCCGGCGACGTGGGTTCCATGGCCGGCGTCGTCGTCCGTCGGAGTGAAATCGGCGGATCCGTCGGCGACGCCGGTCAGCGCGTTGAACCCTGGCACGAGCCGGCCGGCGAACTCCGCGTTGGCCGCGTCGATGCCGGTATCGAGCACGGCCACCACCACACCTGGGTTCCCGGTCGTGTGCGGCCAGGCCGCGGCCACGCCGATCGAGATCAGGTCGGTCTGGATCCCGTAGTACGGATCGTTCGGGGCGCCGTCCACCGGCCAGTCAAAGGCGCGGATCGGTGCGTCCAGCGGGTTCGGGAGCGGGGCGGCCCAGGCGCCGGCGGCAGAGGCGATCGCCACGATCGCGGCAAGCGCCATCGCGAGTCCGCCGCGCGTGCCACGCGCAACGCGGGCGGGCACGGCCGTCATGGATCGAACGGTTGGGGTGCCGGGCACCGTGGGTTGGCCGATCAAGATCGAGGATCCGGTCCTTCGAGAGGTCGCGAGGGCGCGATGTCGTGGTCCCATGGTCATCGATCCCAGCGACCTGGCAAATCCTCCATTGGTCCCGGTCACAGGGGACTTGGGTATGGCGGCAACGGGGACGGCGCGTGTGTCTCGGGCGGCGAGGTGACGCTCGGCCGGTCGCGCATCTGTTGGCATGATGCGCTCGCCGGTCAAGGCCGGCGTTCCGGCGCCCCAGATCGAACCTGGGCCCTTGTCGCGCGGGAGTAGCCTGTGGCCGAGATGCAGCAGAACGACGCGTCCACCGATCCGACTGTGCCTCAATCGGCGTTCCGGCGCGTCATGTCGGCCCTGGCGCCGATTCCAGCCTCGTGGGTGGGTCCCCTGGTCACGGTCGTCGCCGTGGCGTTCATCATCGTGGCCCGCCAGTTCGTCACGATCTCGAGCCCCGGCCTGATCCTGCTCGTGTTCGTGGCCATCTCGGGCGTGCTCGCCGGGATCAGGCCGGCCCTGGCCTCGGCGGCCATTGTCGTGCTATTCGTGGCGGTCGATGCGTCCGCTCCCGGCCAGCTCTTCGTCTACGACTCGGCGGCGCTCAGCCGGTTGGTCGTCAACGTGGGGGCGACCGTCGTGATGGCCTTGCTGGTGGGGACGATCCAGGAACGGCTCCGGGCACAGCAGGAGCTGCTGGCCAGCCAGCGGAGCGAGGACCGGCAGCGTGCCCTGACCGACCCCGCCAGCGAAGCGATCCTGACGATCGATGTGGACAGCCGGATCGTGGCGGCGAACCCGGCCACGGCGGCGCTCTTCGGGTATCCGATCGACACGATCATCGGCAGCCCGATCACGACGCTGATGCCGCCCGCGTTCAGGAGCCGGCACCTCGAGGCGTTCGGGCGCTACCTGCAAACCGGTCGTCGGACCATCCCATGGCAAGGCCTGGAACTTCGGGCGCTCCACGCAGACGGTCACGAGTTACCCATCGAGGTCTCGATCGGCGAGTACGGCGAGGGCACGGACCGCCGCTTTACCGGGATCATTCGCGACATCAGCCGCCGAAAGGACATCGAGGCCCAGCTGTTGCAGGCCCAGAAGATGGATGCCATCGGGCGTCTCGCGGGTGGCGTGGCTCACGACTTCAACAACCTGCTGACTGCGATCGGCGGCTACGCGGAGCTGGTCGGGGTCTCGCTCGAGCCGTCGGACAGCCGGCACGAGGCCGTCAACGGCATCCGCCAGGCGACGAGCCAGGCGGCCGGCCTCACGCGCCAGCTCCTCGCCTTCAGCCGGACGCAGGCGCTCCGGCCGGCGGTCATCGATCTCAGCCAGGTCGTGACCAACATCAGTCCGATGCTGCGGCGCCTGCTCACCGAACGGGTCGAGCTGGTCGTCCGGCCGACCGAGCAGCCTTGCCGCACGCTCGCCGATCGAAGCCAGATCGAGGCCATCCTGGTCAACCTGGCCGTCAATGCCAAGGACGCCATGAGCACCGGCGGGACGCTCACCATCGAGACGTCCACCGTGGAGCTCGACGAGGACTACCGCCTCCACCACAGGCAGGTGGTTCCCGGCAGGTACGCGATGATCGTGGTCACCGACACCGGTGCCGGCATGGACGAGGCCACGCTGGCCCGGGTCTTCGAGCCCTTCTTCACGACGAAGCCGCCCGGATCCGGGACGGGGCTCGGCCTCGCCACCGTCTACGGCACGGTCAAGCAGTCCGGTGGCTACATCTGGGTCTACTCGGAGATCGGTCGTGGGACGACGTTCAAGGTCTACCTGCCGAGGACCGACTCGGAGGTCGAACCCGTCCTGGGCGACGCTCCACCGCCCAGCCGGGTGGCCTCGCGTGGCCACGAGACGATCCTCGTCGCGGAGGACGAGGCGGTCGTGCGCGAGATGGTCACGGCCGCCCTGGAGCGCCTCGGGTACCGGGTGGTCGTGGCGAGCACCGGCGAAGAGGCGGTCCGGCTGATCGATCGCCTCGGCGACGAGATCGATCTCCTCCTGAGCGACGTGGTCATGCCCGGCATGAGCGGCCCGGACCTGTTCGATCGTGCCCGACGGACACGACCCGACCTGCGTGCGATCTTCATGTCCGGGTACACGGCGCTGTCGATGGGCCGGCCCATCCCGGAAGGCGTCACGCTCCTCGAGAAGCCGTTCTCGGGCGCGCGTCTCGACGAGGTCGTGCGCGAGACGCTCGCCGCCGGGCGCTGACGCGCCACCGGTTCAGGACTGGGCGGTGGACACCGACTCGCGCTGCGTCGTGACTACGGCGACCGGGACCGTGATCGACCCCTTGAGACGCGACGGCACGTCCTGACCCAGCCAGCGGGAGATGCCGGGCGGCAGGGTGGACAGGATGACCTCGTCGACGTCTCGCCCACGCAGGGCGTCCTCGGCGGCTTCGATCGGGTCGCGATGCCCGATCTCCCCGGTCACCACGGCGTCCAGCTCGGCGAGCCGGCCGATCGCGGCCGTCAGCCGATCCTGGGCGGCGATTCGTGCTTCGTCCTCATCCCACGTCAAACCGCGTTGGACGGGTGTCGCCGGGACGACGATGTGGAATCGGCACGGCCCCGACGCCGTCCGCTCCCTGATCGCCTCCGCGAGCTCCGGGCTGTCCAGGGTCTGGTTCCCGACGACCAGATATGAACGCATGGGACACCTCCTTGGCAGGTGCGGTCCTGCTACGAACGGTACGCTCACGGGGCAAGCCCGGATCGCGCAAGGTGCCTACGACTCGAGGGTCAGCGCACCGAGTAGCGGGCGATGGGGGTCAGCGCGCCGACCGTGTTGGCTGAGGTCGCCACGGCCCGGGAGCGGACGTACCACTCACCCCGGCTGGCGAACGTCGGCCGCCACGTCGCCCGACCCGTCGTATCGGGTCGAACGACGGCGGTCCTCGCCAACGTCCAGATGCCACGGACCCGGTGGTACAGGCGGAATTCCACGGTCGGGGATGGGAAGAATGGGACGACCGGACTGACGGTCGCCGTGAAGGCGACAGCCGTGCCCCTCCTGATGATGGTTGCCGTGGAGTGGATGGGCGACATGGTTGACTTGAAACGAACCGGGATGTGGAGCTCATTGCTGTACCCCGCGGCAAGCCCGGTGCCCCCGACGAACGCGACGCGGTAGAACCGGTTGAAGCTCGGTCGGATCGGGAGGCGCGCCACCCCCTGCGAATTGGTTTGGAACATGCCGGCGGAGGTCCAGGCGACGGAGATCCGATGCTCGAGTCGGAACTCCCGAGAGGCAGCCGCGGCTCCGAACCTGACGGTCAGCGTCGTCGTGTCCGCCCACGTGGTCATGCCCGGTGCATTCGTGAGCGCGATAGAGGGCGGCGCACCCTGGGTCGTGGTGAGGGCGAGCACGCCCACGAGACCGGGCAACCCGGGGGCCGTCCCGCCGTTGATCAGCAGGCCTTCGGTGACGAGCGGGGTAGGGGCGGTCGGGATGACCTTGATCCCTGACACCGTGAGGATGCACCGGTTCGCCGCATCACTGCGCTGGAAGGTGACCGTGATGGTGGTGGGCGTCACCGCGAGGCTGCCCTGCAGGCTGCCGCAGTCAGTGGCTGACGGCCCCGTCGTTCCGGGATCCCAGCGTTTGACCGAGACAGCTCCGGAGCCGGGGACCCATGCGAACGGGATGGGCGCCTCCACGGACAGCGTCGATCCGTTGAATGGGGCGTCGCCGGCTTCCGTCAGCCGGGCGACCTCGTTCGGTCGCGATTCGAGGACGACGAGGTCCTGGAGCGTGGTGGGCGTATTCGAGCCACCCGGTCCCGACATGGTGCCGACGTCAATCGACAGGACCTCGCCAGGCCCGAACGGCTCCGGGAAGCTCGCCTGCCCGGTGAACGTGTTCCGGACATCGGTTGCTGCGCGCGTCGGCGCGGGCGCCACGATGCCCGCCCCACTCGCCGCCAGAACGGCCGTCAGGAGCACGACGCCGGCCCGCCACCGCGACCGGGACGGGGAGGTGGCGGCAATGACGTGCCTGGGAGGGTTCATGGCTGGACCCGCGCACCCTAACCCGGACCGCGGATACGGACATTGCGCCGCGCGCCTCGTGAATTGGTCTGGACCAGTCCCGGGCGGTCCGGGTGGGTTGGGTGGGTGCAGCGGCGCAACGCGGACATAGTACGAATGACCCCCTACTTGTGGCGGCGAAGTATTCTGTCGCGGGACTCATCCGCCGGGCGCGTTCTCGGTTGCGCGCCGATGGCACGGGACACAGCATCAGACCACGCGAAGACCGATAGAGGGTTCGTCATGTCTCTACTCCAACGCGTCGAGCGGGCCCAGCAGGCGGCAGAAGCCCAGCAAGCGGGAACGCCGCCCCCGGCCCGGGCCCTCGTACCGGCACCGCCGACGACGGCCAGGACCGCCGCCCGCGACGAGATGCTGCGCGAAGTCAAGCAGCGCCTCGGGGAGGAGGTCGTCAACGCCTTCGACCTGCTCCTCGACACGGCCAAATCCGGTGATGTCCGCACCAAGATCGCGGGCATGGTCGATCGGACGATCGCGCAGTACGACTACGCCGTCACCCAGGACGAACGGACCCGCCTGATCTCCGAGATGGTCGACGACGTGACCGGTCTCGGGCCCCTTGAACCGCTGCTCCGGGACGAATTGATCACCGAAGTCATGGTCAACGGGCCGAACCAGATCTATGTCGAACGGAACGGCAAGATCCAGCGGATCGACGTGGTGTTCCTGAACGACGAGCACGTCCTGCGGGTGATCGACCGGATCATCACGCCGATGGGCCGGCGCATCGACGACTCCAGCCCTCGTGTCGACGCCCGCCTGCCCGACGGCTCGCGGGTGAACGCGGTCATCGAGCCCCTCTCGCTCGTTGGGCCGGTGATCACGGTCCGGAAGTTCTCCGCCAATCCGTTCACGGTGGACGACCTGATCGGTTTTGGTACGGCGTCTGCAGAGATGTTCGAGTTCCTGCGCGTCTGCGTCGAGGCCCGGCTCAACTTGTTCGTCTCGGGCGGCACAGGGTCCGGCAAGACGACCACGCTGAATGTGCTCTCGTCATTCATTCCTGATGACGAGCGGATCATCACCATCGAGGACGCCGCGGAGCTCCAGCTCCGACAGAACCACCTGGTCACCCTCGAGTCGCGCCCACCAAACCTGGAGGGCAAGGGCGAGATCACCATGCGTGACCTCCTCCGCAACGCGCTCCATATGCGGCCCGACCGGATCATCGTCGGGGAGTGCCGATCTGGCGAAGCCCTCGACATGATCCACGCGATGACGACCGGCCAGGAGGGCTCGCTGTCCACCGGCCACGCCAACAGCCCGCGGGACATGCTCCGGCGGATCGAGACGATGGTCCTGATGACCGGCTACGACCTGCCGCTCCATGCCATCCGGGAACAGATCGCGTCGGCCGTGGACCTGATCGTGCACACCGCCCGGCTCAAGGATGGGACCCGCAAGGTCACGCACATCACCGAGGTCTACGGGATCGAGGACGACGAGATCCTCACGCAGGACGTCTTCGTCTTCGAGCAGACCGGGGTCAAGGACGGGAAGATCGAAGGCACGCTCAAGCCGACCGGCATCCGACCGACGTTCATGGAGCGGTTCCCGGCCAGCGGCATCCAGTTGCCGCCCGGGGAATTTGGGATCCCGCCGCATGATCCAGCCCGGCCGGGTCAGGCGCGCAGCGGCAAGGGCCGGTTCGGTGCCCAGGCCACAAACGAGCCGATCGACCTGTCGCATCCGTCGCTCGGCCATGGCCGCGCGGTGACGGCCGGTGGCATGGTCTACGTGTCGTCCATCGGCCCGGTTGATCCGGAAACAGGCAAGATCGTCGGCGGGCCGATCAAGGACCAGACGCGGCAGTGCCTGACCAACCTGAAGGCCAAGCTTGAGGCTGCCGGGAGCTCCCTCGAGAAGGTCGTCTGGGCGAACTGGTCGCTGCGCGACCCGTCGGAGTTCGACTCGTTCAACACGGAATGGGTGCGCTGGTTCCCGGGCGACTCGCCCATCGGACAGGGCACCCTGATGCCTCCGCTGCAGCGTCGTGCGGGCTTCCGCATCTCAATCGGCGTGATCGCCGAAGCGGGGTGATCGCCACACTCTAGAATTGCCGGCATGGAGTCTCTGGCGGACACGGTCGCCGTCATCACCGGGGCGAGCGCCGGGATCGGCCGGGCCACCGCCCGCGAGCTGTTGACCGCCGGCGGGCGCGTGGTCGTGGGTGCTCGACGGCGCGAACGGCTCGACGCACTCGAGGCGGAGTTCCCCGGCCGGGTCGCGGCGGTCACCATGGACGTTCGCTCGCCAGACGACGCCCGTCGACTCGTCAAACACGCGGTCGATGCATTCGGCCGTCTCGACAGCCTCATCGTCAACGCAGGCATCGGGATGTACGGCGGCATCCTCGACCACACGGACGAAGCCTTGACGACGATGCTCGACACGAACATCGCCGGCACCGTCTGGCCGATCCGCGCGGCGCTGCCGCACATGCTGGCCACCGGGCGCGGCGACATCGTCATCGTCGCCTCGGTTGCGGGGTTCCGAGGTGGTGCGGACGAGGCCGTCTACGCCGCCACGAAGTTCGCGCAGGTCGGCCTGGCCGGCTCGCTCGATCGCGAGCTCCGCGAGAAAGGGATCCGGGTCACCACGATCGGGCCTGCCGGCACCGCAACCGAGTTCGCCATGGGGAGCGGGCGTACCGAGGACATGCCGGAGCTCGGGACGTACCTGCGACCCGAGGACATCGCATTCGCCATCCGGACGGTCCTCGAGCAGCCGCGACGGCTGCGAACGCAGTACTGGACGATGTGGAGCATGGCCCAGGGGAGCTAGCGACTGCGCGGGGGAGCTGGCGCGCCCAGGGAGCTAGCGCCGCCAGGGGGAGCTGGCGCCGCCGCCCAGGCTCGTCGACACCGCTGAACACCGTCAGGCCCCGGGGTCGCTCCCGGGGCCTGACGATCGGTTACGCGATTCTCCGCTGCGAGGTGGTTACCCGGGCCGTCGGGCAACCTTGAGCGATACGAACGCGAGGGTTCCGAGGATGATCGCGCCAACGAACCATGGGCCAATCGGTGCCTCCTCTGAGCCCGAACCCAGCGCGGCCGCGAGGCCGAGCGAGACGGGTGTCGGAGTTGGCTCCGGCGTTGGCGTCGGTTCGGGTGTCGGAGTCGGGGTCGGCTCCGGCGTTGGGGTGGGCGTCGGCGTGGGCGTCGGTTCCGGCGTAGGGGTTGGGGCCGGAGTGGGCGTCGGCGTGGGCCCGGCGTCGGTGTCGGAGCAGGCGTTGGCGTGGGCGTCGGCTCCGGTGTTGGGGTTGGGGCCGGAGTGGGCGTCGGCGTGGCCACCGGCGTCGGTGTCGGAGCGGGCGTTGGCGTGGGCGACGGTGCGGGTGTCGGCGTGGGCGTCGGCGTCACGCCGCACTGGGCGGGATCGGTCACCCCGATTTCGTCGCCATGCGCCTCGTGGGCGGGCACGGCTGCCGGGGCGACTTGGATGTAGTGCGACGGGTTCTTGGCGCTGCCGGTGTGATGGCAGATGCCGACCTTCGGGCCCGCGGCAAGCGCCGGCAATGCGATC
This sequence comes from uncultured Chloroflexia bacterium, assembly GCA_963809045.1. Classification (GTDB taxonomy): domain Bacteria; phylum Chloroflexota; class Limnocylindria; order Limnocylindrales; family CSP1-4; genus SPCO01. The sequence goes on along the minus strand of CAWEHW010000001.1, from coordinate 345,514 downwards.
GAGGCGAGCAACAGCGTCATCGCGGGTATCAGGCCAAGGACAATCGTGCCTCGGCGGAGCAGCGGAGAGCGCATGGGAATCCTCCTTCTGCCACCCGGCGGACGCGCATCGTAGGAGTGCTGGAAGAGCTGCCACAAGACACGGAAGTCCCGACTTGGGTCACCCTATCGGGCCCCTGACCGGCTCGGACGAGGGTGAGGGACCTGGCGTCTAGCCGCCGAACACCTGGTCGTCGTCGCCGCGGGCGCCCATGTCGGTCTTGGTGGCGGGCACCGAGTCGCTCATGGCGGCGCCGGGCCGCAAGGCTTCGTCTACCGCATGGGCCAGGTCGGCGATGGAGAACGGCTTCTCGAGCAGGGTGACCTCGCCATTGAGGCGCTCCGGCGGGAGCTCCCAGCGGTTGGTGCCCGAAGCCAGGATGGCCGGCATGTCGGGGCGCTGCACGCGGGCAAAGGCGAGGAGCTCCAGGCCCCCGACGCCCGGCATGTTGACGTCGGAGACCAGGAGGTCGATGACCACGTCATCGCGGGACAGAACGCTCATGGCTTCGCGGCCGTTGGCGGACTCGAGCACCGTATGTCCGTTTCGTTGCAGGGCCACCAGGATCAGCTGACGGACGCCGTCGTCATCCTCGGCGACCAGGATCGTGCTCACCCGTCGAGCATACGCTCCCTTGGTCGCTCCGCCTGCCAGACTTGGCGGATGGACGATGGTCGGGCGTGGCGATGGTTGACGGACGTCGCGTGATCGCTTGAGCGAGATCCCCCTCCTGCGGCAGCGCGAGTTTCGGGCGCTGCTGGTCCTTCGGTTGACGTTCTCGCTGGCCGGCAGCGCCCTTGCGACCGTCGTCGCCTTCCAGGTCTACGAACTGACCCGCGATCCCCTGGCCCTCGGCCTGTTGGGCCTCGTGGAGGCGGTGCCGGCGTTGTCGCTGATGCTGCTGGGCGGTCACGTTGCCGACCGCTACGACCGGCGGACGATCGTGATCATCACGAGCCTGACGGCGACGCTCTGCGCCGCAGCCCTTGCCCTGTTGACGACAACCTCGGTCGTGACGGGGGTCGCGATCCTGGGGGTCATCTTCGTGGCCGGGTTCGCCCGTGGCTTCGAGCGGCCGGCCCTGTCCGCCTTCGAGGCCCAGGTCATCTCGCGCAACCAGGCGGTGCGCGGCGCGTCGTTCGTGAGCAGCTCCAGCGAGTTCGGCTTCATCGTGGGACCCGCGCTTGGAGGCATCGCGATTGCCGTGGTCGGCCTGGCGGCCACGTACGGCCTGATCACCGGGATCCTGGCCGTCTCGACGGCGTGCATCCTGCTCATTGCGCGGAAGCCGATGCCGGAACGCCTCGAGGGCGAGAAGATCCTCGAAAGCCTCCTCTCCGGGATCAACTACGTGCGTCGTAGCCCAGCCCTGCTGGGGTCGATGGCCCTCGACCTGTTCGCCGTGTTCTTCGGCGGCGCCATCGCGCTGCTCCCGATCTTTGCCACGGACGTGCTCCAAGTGGGGCCTGCCGGGCTCGGGTTCCTCCGCGCGGCGCCATCCGTCGGGGCGCTGGTGGTGATGCTGATCGCGGGCCGCTGGCCGCCGACCCGACACGCGGGGCGGACCCTGCTCATCTGTGTGGCCCTGTTCGGCGTGAGCATGATCGTTTTCGGCCTGTCGACGAGCTTTGCGCTGTCATTGGTTGCCCTGTTGGTCAGCGGCGCGGCCGACGGCGTGAGCGTGATCATCCGCTACACGATCCTCCGGGTGCTCTCGCCCGAACGTGTGCGCGGCCGGGTTGCGGCCGTCAACTGGGTGTTCATCGGCGCCTCGAACGAGCTCGGTGCCTTCGAGAGCGGGATCGTCGCCCGGGCGTTCGGCACGGTGCCCAGCGTGGTCGGCGGCGGAATCCTCACGCTCGCGATCGTTGGCCTCGTGGCGCTGACGGTCCCGTCGCTCCGACACCTCGACCTCGGCACGGCGCGCCCGCTGGACGACGACTGACCCGGCAGGATGGTGCAGGGCGAGCTGGTGGACGGCGGGCAGGCCGAATGCGGTGGCGGCTGGCAGGAATGGTCGGGGCGGCGGGATTTGAACCCACGACTTCATCGTCCCGAACGATGCGCGCTACCAGGCTGCGCTACGCCCCGACCGAAAGGCCCGTTCTACAGGGCTGACGGATGATAGCGCACCGAACCGAATAGGGCGACCGACCCGGTTGCTCGGCGTCTCGCGATCGATATCACCCGGCGAATGGATCGCCGACTCGTGCTCGCAGTGGTTCGTGGCGCCTCGGCACTGCTGGTCCTGTGCGCGATCGCCGTCCAGATCAACACGAGCATCGGGAACGACGCGTTCAACCCGACGCGGTTCTTCCTGTTCCTCACGATCCTGAGCAACCTCTTCGGGGCGGTCCTGTACTTGTGGTTGGCCGCCCGGTGGCGATCTTCGTGGGGTTCCTGGCGATCACCTGGGTGATGGTCTGGCTCGGGAACGCGATGCGGGACCGGCGGAGCTCCAAGCCGGGAAACCATCCCGGACCCGAGGACGTAGGTAGCGATGACGGCGATCGCCGCCCACCGGAGGGGTTTCGATGCGAAAGAGTTCATGGGCCGCCATCTCGCTGGCCTGCTTCGTCTTGCTGGGCTGCAGCGCCAGTGGCGCTCTCCCGTCGGCCGCGACGCCGACCGAAGCAGCGCCGCCCGCAGCGTCGGCCTCGGCCGAGCCGACCGCGCCGCCGTCGGCCGCCCCCGCCGCTTCGACCTCCGGCGGCGGTCGTGGCGATTACGACTACGGCACCGGGACCGCGTCCCCATCGCCTTCGACGGCCGGCGGCACCGGGACCGTCGAGGTGGCCACCGCGAGCGGGGCGCTGGGCACCTGGCTGACCGGTTCCGGAGGACTGACGCTTTACACGTTCGAGCCCGACAGCGCGAACACGAGCACCTGTGTGGATGACTGCGCCCAGGCGTGGCCGCCGTTCACCGTCACGGCTGCCGACGACCTGGAGGCGGGCGACGGCGTCAGCGGCGAGCTGGCCACCTTCGAGCGTCCGGATGGGACCCTCCAGGTGGCGTACGACGGAGCGCCGCTCTACTACTTCGCGGACGACGCCGCGCCCGGCGACACCAACGGCCAGGGTCTTGGCGACCGCTGGTTCGTCGCCGAGCCGTAACCACAGCGATCAGCCGGCCGGTTCCAGCCAGACCGGGTATTCACGCACCCATTCGGGGCTGCCGTCCTTCGCCGACGCGGCCCACACGAGGAGCCCGCCCCAACCGGCCTCCGAGACCGAATACGGCAGCGTGAGATCGAAGGTGCCGCGGCATCCGGTGCCGCAGGTGGCCATGGTGTGCGTCTCGGCGATCGTTGCGCCATCCGCGTCGAGCAGCGTCACCATGAACGAGGCCTCGAAGACGTTCGCGGAGCCGGTGATCCGGGCCGGATTGCCGATGCTCGCGCCGAAGGCCGGCCGGTCGACAAAGATCGCGGGGAGCATGTCCTCGTAGTCGGCACGACCAACCGGACCATCGAGGACGATCCCCTCGCTGCTGAACACGGTCACCGGCTGCCCTTCGATCTCGAAGAGGACCGACTCGACCGTCGGGAACTGGGTCAGGGTGAAGACGACCTGGCTCAGACGGGTGAGGATCGACATGCTGCCGCCGCCCGATTCGAACTCGCTCGACAGGTCGACGGTGGCAACGCCGTCCTCGATGGTCAGTCCGAGAAGCCGGGATCCTTCGGGAATGGCCGTACTGAGGGGCCGTTCGCCGCTGTCGTCCGGATCGGGACCGGCGAGCAGCGCGTGCATCGCGGCGGCACCGACCGCCGCCGTCCTGGGTACCGCGCGCAGGAGCGCGGCCAGACCGGCACTGCCCGGCTCGCCGTCGAGGTAGAAGTAGGTGCGCACGATCGTTGTTTCGCCCGACGCCGGGGGCGCGCTGGCCGACGGCGACTGACCGGGCGCCGGCGACGAGGGGACCGGGGTCGGCTCCGGCGTGACGTCCGGTTCGCCCTGGCCGACCGATGGCGCGGGAGTTGGCGCCGGGGACGGGACCTGACCGAGCCCGCCACTCGGCGAGCAGGCGGCGACGACCGCCACGAGCAGGATGGCAATCCATGGGATCGAAGGACGCGTTGCGTGGCGTGAGCGGGTTGGGCGGTTCACGATGTCGGCTCCTTGGTTGGCGTTGGATCGCCATCGTCGAACCCGGCCATCGCGGTTGGATCACCGTCGGGTAACGATCTGGTCACAGGAAGTCGCAGCTCCATCCGCAGGCCTCCCTCGGGCCGATTGGCGGCATGGAGGGTCCCGCCGAGCAGCCGGGCGTGTTCCGAGGCGATCGCCAGGCCCAGGCCGCTGCTCCCGCCGTGTCGCGATGGGTCCGTCTTGTAGAACCGTTCGAAGATCCGCCCGAGCCTGTCCTCCGGCACGCCCGGACCGCCGTCGGACACGGCAACCACGGCGGCGGCGTGGTCCGCCCGTACGTCGACGCTCACGCGGCTTCCGGTCGCGTGCTCGCGAGCGTTGTCGAGCAGGTTCCCGACGATCCGTTCGAGCCGGCGAGGCTCGGACTCGACCATCACCGGCACGCCCAGGTCCGAGAACACCGCCGTGGGCAGCCGGGCTTCGGCCACGGACCGGATCAGGGGAACGAGATCGACCGGCTCCATCGCGACCTCTTCAGCCGCCGCGTCGAACCGGGAGAGCTCCATCAGGTCCTCGACCAGCCCGCGGAGACGCGCGATGTCGGCCACGAGCAACTCGCCGGCGCGGCGGCTGTCGGGCGGAAGGTGGCCGAGATCCTCGCGCAGGATCGACGCCTCGGCGACGAGGGCGCCGAGCGGCGTCCGGAGCTCGTGGGCGACGTCCGCGACGAACCGGCGGTTCTGGGTCTGGGCGGCCTCGAGCCGGCCGATCGTTTCGCCCAGCGCCTCGGCCATCCGGTTGAACGACGTCGCCCAGGCGCCGAACTCGTCGCTCGAAGTCACCGGGACCCGGGTGGCGAGGTCTCCACGTTCGATCCGCTGGGCAGCTCCGGCGGCGGCGTTGACCGGTGACAGCACACCCCGCGCGACGGACCTCGCGACCAGCAGCGCGACGACCACCAGGACAAGGGCGCCGCCGCCAAGGGCGATCCGCAGCTGCCCGAGGGTCGATTCGAGTTGGGTCATGTCGTGAACGAAGTAGAAGTCCGGACCCGATGGCACCAGGCGCCCGCCGACGACGAGGGCGGGCATCGGATCGAGCTCGACCCAGGCATACGCGAGCTCTCCGGCCGCGACCCGCTCCTTCAGGTCACCGGGGAACCGATCGATCGCGTGGTCGAGCGCGAGGTTCGACACGTATGGGTCGCCCCCGCCGAAGTCGACCACGGTCTCGACGGACCGCTGGTGGAGCGTCTCGCCCAGCCGGCTGGACACGATGTCGTCGATCGTCGGCTGGTCCGGCAGGCGATCCGGGATGACGACCGACAGGTCGAAGCGCGCCTCCGCCGCGGCATCCTCGCGAGCCTGTTGATGGAGGCGGTAGTCGACGAACAGGTACGACCCGACGCCGAGCACCGCCGTCGTGAGCGCCACGAGCGCCAGCAGCGTCACGGTGAGGCGTGCCCGGATCCCGCTCACCCGCGTGGACTCAGCGGGCCGCTTTATAGCCCGCGCCCCGCACGGTCAGGATCAGCGCAGGGTTGGCGGGATCGGTCTCCACCTTGGCCCGCAGGCGGCCGACCGCCACGTCCACCAGCCGCGAGTCACCCAGGTAGTCGTAGCCCCAGATGCGGTCGAGCAGGGCATCGCGCCGGAGGACCTGCCCGGCATGACGGACGAGCTCCACGAGGAGATCGAACTCGGTCCTGGTCAGCGGGATGTCCCGGCCGTCGCGGGCGACGGCTCGTCCGGTGACGTCGATCGTGACCGGGCCAAGCTGGAGTCGCTCGGCCTCGTCGACCCCGCGGCCGGCGCGGCGCAGGGCGGCTCTGACGCGGGCGACCAGCTCTGGAACCTCGAACGGTTTCTTGACGTAGTCATCGGCCCCGGCCTCCAGCCCGACCACGATGTCGATGGTGTCGGCGCGGGCGGTCAGCATCACGATGGGGATCGTGGACGTTCGACGGATCTGGCGGCAGACCTCGAGGCCGTCCACGCGCGGCAACATGATGTCCAGCAGCACGAGATCGAACGGCTCGCCGGCAAACCGGTCGAGGCCGTCGCGCCCATCGGCCGCGGTGGCCACCGTGAACCCCGCGCCGCGCAGGCCGATCGCCGTCACCTCGCGGATCGACGGGTCATCCTCGATGAGCAGGATCCGGGCGTCCACTCGCCTCCTCTTGGCCTGCGGCACGCGGCCCGGGCGCCCGCGGCATGGCCCGGACCAGGCCGGACTGGGCGGCAGTATGCCTCAGTGCCCGCTGAGCATCGCCTCGTGGGCCGCGTTATCGCGTGCTCGTTGCTCCGCCCGGATGGGCAGGGTGAACAGCGCGGCCAGGACGAAGGTGATCGCCATGACCACGAACACGATCGGCAGGCCGTCCGCCTCGCCGGCGGTATCGATGATCACGCCGTAGACCGCCGTCCAGAGCGATCCCACGCCAAAGGCCATCGTGAAGTAGAGGGCATACGAGGCGTCCCGAAGGGACGGTGGCACGATGTCGGCAATGAGCGCCTGGAGCTGCGGGCTTTCGGCAAAGCTGAACAGCCCCATCAGCACGATCCCCGCCCACAACCCGACCAGTGACGAACCGGCCAGCAGGAACACGATGAAGCCGAACGCACCACCCAGGTAGACCGCCACGATCATCGGTTTCCGGCCGTACCGGTCGGACAGCCATCCGGCGACCAGCGGCATCGGCACCGAGAAGACGATCAGCGCCCCGTACATCACGGCGGACGTGCCCTCGTCGAGGCCGATCACGTGGGTCAGGTAGATCAGCGCAAACAGGTTGACCACCCCGAGGCCCCGCCCGCCTCCACCAAGGATCGACGTCAGGAAGATCCAGCGGAGGTCCGAGTCGCGGAGGATGCGTCCGAACGCCGATCGCACGGAGCCACCGGCGAGCGCCGCCTCACGATCCGTCCCGCGCTCCCGGACCAGCACCAGGATCGCGATGGCCACCACGATCGCCGGGATCCCGAAGGCAATCGAGGCCCCACGCCAGCCAATCGCGGCGATGAGCGGTACGCCGATCAGCGCGACCACGACATTGCCGACATTCCCGCCGGCGATGTGCGCGCTGATCGCGAACCCCCTGCGTTCGGATGGAAACTGCTCCGCGAGCAACCCGTTGCCGACCGGATGCTGGGGCGAGCCACCGATCCGCGACAGGGCGTTGGGGATCGCGAAGGCCAGGAACCCGGTTGCGAACGCCTGGACCGCGAACCCGGCACCAAAGACGATCCCACCGACTCCCAGCAACCGTCGGCGCGACACGAACCGGGTCGTGGCGGCGTAGCTCAACTGGACGAGGCCGGACATGGAGCTGCCGATCGCCGCCAGGAACGCGACGCTCTCGACCCCGACGCCGAACTCGTCGATCACCTTGAGGAAGATCAGCGGCAGGACCACGGCCTGGGCGTGGTTGACCGCATGCGCGATCGACAGCAACCCAAGGGAGCGCATCGGGTGGATCGTCGGGAGCTCTGCCACGTCGGACTGCATGGCCCACATGGTGACCGATCGTTGGCCTATCTGGCTGGGCCAACTCGCGGTTGCGTGTCGAAGGCGTTTCCGCCATCGTGGTGCCCTGCCGCGATGTCGCCGCCGGCGCCCCCGACGCGGCCCAGGAGGGATCCCAGCCGATGCCGACCGTCCTCATCGTCGACGACGAGCAGCACATCCGGCTGCTGATCGAGCAGACGCTCGAGGAGCTCGAGGACGACGGCGTGGATCTGCTGACGGCGGCGGATGGGGACGAGGCGGTCAGCGTCGTCGAGCACCATCGGCCAGCCCTCGTCTTCCTCGATGTGATGATGCCCCGCCGGAGCGGCTTCGAGGTCTGCCGGGTCATCAAGCAGGAGCTCGGGCTGACCGACACCTACGTGGTCCTGCTGACGGCCAAGGGCCAGGCCTACGATCGCGAGCAGGGCATGGCGGCCGGCGCCGACCTCTACATGACCAAGCCGTTCGACCCGGACGAGCTCCTGCGACGTGCCAGGGAAGTGCTCGGGCTGGCTACGGGACAGGGCACAGGGGCGGCCTGATGGATGGGCCGGAGCTCCGCCGCCTGATCGTCCGGCACCGCCACGTGGCACCCATGCTGTCCGTGTTGCTGGCCGGGACGGACGCCCGCGTGACGATCTCCGACCTGGACGGAGCGGTCATCCTGGATCGTCAGGGTGGCGGCGCGGCGACCGGCTCCGGCGATGCGCCGGCCGAGCGTCACCCAATCGTGATCGAAGGCGCGACGGTCGGCTGGGTCGAGGGGCCTCGCCCGGCGGGCTCGATCGCGGCGGTGCTCGCCTATGCCGGCGCACGCGAGACGGACAAGCGCTCGCTGGCCCGCGAGGCGCTGGATCGGTACCGCGAGCTCAACCTGATCTACGACCTGGCCGACCAGATCGGAGCGGTCCTCGAGACCGACGCGATAGCCCTGGTGGCGGTCGCCGAGGCCAGCCGGCTGCCGTCCGGCGGGACCGGGTTCGTCCTGCTCCTCGATGCCGACGGGTCGCAACTCTCCGCCCGCCCCGCAGGCACTGGGTCGGCATCCCCGATCGGCGAGCACGACGCATCGACCGGGATCGTCGGCGCCGTGCTGAGCGGTGACCCCGAGATCGTCAACGACATCGCCGCCGATCCGAGGGCCACCGCCGTCGAACGAGCTTTCGCGTCGATCGTCGTGGCACCGCTCCGTGTCCGCGGCGAACGGATCGGGGTGATCGGCACGATTTCGCGCGATCCTATCGAATTCCATGCGTCCGACCTGCGGCTGCTGGGCGCCATCGCCTCACTGGCGGCCCCGACGTTCGACCAGGCCATGGCCGCCAGGGCGTCCCTGCGCGCCTCGGGCGCCGCAGGCTGACCGAGCGGTCGACCGCCCGGACTCGATCGGTGGACCGACGCGCCATCGCGATCGGAATCATCGGCTCGGCGGCCGTGCTGACCTACCTCGTCGCGCGCGGCCCCGGCTGGGAGTCGATCGCGGTCGTGCTCGCAGCGATCCTCCCGGCCGGCCTCGTCCTGTACGGCGGCGCCGCGCGCGGTCGCGCCGGGGCCCTGCGAGCCGCGCAGGATCAGACGGAGCAGGCGTTCCAGCGTTCGGAACGGACGAATCTCGACCTGCAGGAGCGCCTGGCCGAGCTGATGACCCTCAACGAGCTGGCCGCCGCCGCAGGATCCACGCTGGATCGCGACGAGCTGCTGGATCGTTCGCTGGCCGCCGTCACGCGGCACCTGCGGTTCGATCGCGCGCTGATCCTCCTGGCCGACGAGGAGCGTGGAGTGCTCGCCGGCGGGCGGTCCATCGGCGGCAGCGCGGAGATGACCGCGCTCGTCGCGGACCTCGAGCTGCCACTCGACGGTCGCGTCTCGCAGCTCGTCCAGCTGTTCCATGCCGAAGGACCGCTGTTCTTCCGGGACGCCGACCACGACCCGGACGAGCGCAACCGCGCATTCGCCCAGATGATGGAGGTCAGCTCGTTCCTGGGGACGCCGCTGGTCTCGAAGGGGCGCTCGGTTGGTGTCCTCGCGGTTGACAACCGAGTCTCGGGCAGGGACGTCCGGCCGGGGGACGGTCCGCTCCTGTACACGGTTGGCAGCCTGATCGCGGCCGCGATCGAGAATGCCCGGCTGTACGCCGAAGTCGAGGCGCAGAAGGAGGCGCTGGAGCAGCGCGTCGTCGAACGGACGGCCGCCCTCGCCTCCGCGATCGAGGAGGCCCAGGCCGCGCGGGTTGCCGCGGAGGCCGCGTCCGCGAGCAAGAGCGCCTTCCTCTCGAGCGTCAGCCATGAGCTCCGAACACCGCTGACGTCGGTCGTGGGGTTCTCACGCCTCATCCGGCGACGCCTGGATGAGCTGGTGTTCCCCAGCGTCCCCGAGGGCGACGCCAAGCGCGACCGGGCCATGCGCCAGGTCTCGGACAACCTCGGGATCATCATCGAGGAGAGTGAGCGGCTCACGACGCTCATCAACGACACGCTCGACCTGGCGAAGATCGAGGCCGGACGGATGGAATGGCGCCGCGAGCTGGTGAACGTCGCGGGCGTGATCGATCGGGCGACCGCGGCGACGGCATCGCTGCTGGCTGGCCCGGGACCCGAGATGATCGTCCGGGTGGAGCCCGGGCTTCCCTCCCCCGTTGGCGATCGCGACCGCCTCATCCAGGTTGTGATCAACCTGATCTCCAACGCGGTCAAGTTCACCCCGACGGGGTCGATCACCTGCGCGGCGCGACTAGAAGGTGCGAGTGGCGACATCGTCGTCTCCGTGACCGACACCGGGGTCGGCATCGCTCCCGAGGATCATGCGAAGGTCTTCGAGCAGTTCGGCCAGGCCGGCGACACGCTGACGGACAAGCCGCGTGGGACCGGGCTCGGCCTGGCGATCTGTCGCGAGATCGTCGAGCATCACGGCGGGCGACTGTGGCTGGAGTCCGAGGTGGACCACGGATCCACGTTCTCATTCACGCTGCCGATTGCCACCGAACCGGGCGGCCCAGAGGCCGGCGATCAACCGGTTGGCGCCACGACCTCCTCGCCGGGCTGACCCTTCGGCTTTCCCGTGGCCCAGGGCGCCGGGCGCGGCGCCACCGAATGCACGACTTCGAACCCGGTCGTGTTCGACAGAACCTCCACGTCGCGACCGTGGAACCGCAGGCCGGCCGTCCCGGTCCCCGCGCGCAGGTTCCGGATCGTCAGCTCCGGGAGCCAGTCGGGCAACGCGGGGTCGACGTACACGCGTGAGCCGGCCCGATCCGTCGTCGCGTGGATGCCGCAGAGCACGGCGATCAATCGGAAGATGGCGCCTGCGGCCCACGCCTGGGGGACGCTGGCCCCCAGGTACTGGACCGGGAAGCTGCCCTCGTCGCGTGGGAGGCCCGCGAACAGCTCGGGGAGCCGATTTGCCTGGAAGCGCTCCGTTGCGTCGAACAGCCCGCGGGCTACCCGGGCGGCGTCCACGTCATGCCCGTACCGGCGGAATCCCCCGGCGATAAGGGCGTTGTCGTGCGGCCACACCGACCCGGTGTGATAGCTGAACGGGTTGTACGCAACATGGTCGGAGGACAGCGTGCGGATCCCCCAGCCCGACCACATGTCGTCGGCCATCAGGCGCCGGACGACCCGTTCGGCTCGGTCCGGCGGGACGATGCCGCTGGCCAGGCAGTGGCCGGCGTTCGAAGCCACGGACTCGATCGGTCGCTTGTCGCCGTCCAGCCCCAGGTAGTAGGTGCCCTCGCTCTCCCACCAGAACGTCTCATTGAAGCGTTCGTACAGGCGGTTCGCCTCCGCATGCAGCCGCCGGCTCTTCCGCGTCTGGCCGAGGACCTCGTAGATGTCGGCCAGCCGTACCTTCGCGTCGTAGGCATACCCCTGGAGCTCGCACAGGGCGATGGGCAGCGCGGCCAGCGACCCATCGGCGTGCGGGATGGCATCACCGGCGTCCTTCCAGCCCTGGTTGTAGTAGCCGTGCTTCGACCGGGTCTTGTATTCCTGGAAGAAATCGCCGTCGCGGTCGCCGAACTTGTCCACCCACGCCATCGCAGCCTCGGCGTTTGGCAGGTACCGGTTGAGCACGTCGATGTCACCGAGCCACTGGTACAGGTACGAGATCACGATCAGGAACAGGCTGGTCGCGTCATGGGTGCCGTAGTACGGCTGGAACGGCAGGATCCGCAGCTGGGCCAGCTCGCCGTGCCGGATCTCGTGGGGGATCTTGCCGGGCTCCATGTCCCGCTCCGGGTCGTCGGCCGTCGCCTGCAATTCCGACAGGCGGCGCAACGCCCCCGTCGCGAACTCCGGGTATCCGCTGATGCCCTGCATGGAGACCACCAGGGAGTCGCGCCCGAACAAGGTCACGAACCACGGCACGCCGGCAGCCGGGATGAACACGCCCTTCTCGAAGGCGGGGTCCTCGAGCTGGAGGGCATCCATGTCGAGCTGGGCCTGGTCCCAGGCGCGCAGCACGCCGTGGTTGGGGGTTTCGAGGCGAACCCGGCGAAGGCGTGGATGCGCCTGGTCCGGCCGTGGCCCCGCGATCGACGAACAGTCCAGCGTGGTGGGGCGCCGCTTCGAGTGGGTCAACGGCAGCCAGCGAAGGCAGGTGTGCCAGACACCTTTCGGGGGGACCTGGGCCACGAAGACGAAGCGCCCGTTTGCGAACTGGGGTGTGCTGTCCGAACGGTCGGCGCGCAGCACGAGCTCGCGGACGAAGTCGCGGTTGACGTAGGTGGTTCGGAGTTCGCGCGTCGATCGGAACCAACGAGCGTTGATCTGCCCTCGACGAACGAGCTGGCCGCCCTTGACGTCGAAGATGTCGGCGAAGTCGGATTCGATCTCGATCTCGATCGTGAGCCGGACCGGACGCCGGCCGTAGTTGACGATGTCGTAGTCCTCGTGAACACCGCCCGCGACCGTCCGATCGAGCCGGATTGCCAGGCTGTGCCGTGGCACCACGCCGTCGTTGTCGAGGAGCTCGGGGTTCGTGAACTCGAACCGCGAGGAGTAGAACTGGACCGGCGACGCGTTGAGGAGCAGCGGGCGCTGCCCGTTGAAGAACAGGTCGTAGCCCGACACGAAGCGCGTGTCCCGCGTGAAGAACCCCTCCTCGGCCTGGCGATCGATCCGGCCGTCCGGCTGGCACACGACGAACCGGTCGTCCCGGTTCATGGTGATCGTGGATGGCCCGACCTGGATCGGGAGGGTCACGAACGCTCCCCGGACAAGGCAGCCTCGAGACGGTCGGCCGCCGGATACACGGCGCGGCAGGCGACGACGGCCACGAACGCGACGCTGACGGTCAGGATGGCCGCGGTCAGGATCGTGCTCACGACCACGATCACCAGGACCACGACACCCAGGCCACCGAATCGTGCCGGCTGCGTGAGCAGCAGCGCGCCCGCCAGGCGAAGGCTGTCGCGCAACGGGCGGCCCGCCCTCGTCGGATCGACGATCAGCGGCCAGGCGACGATCGCCACGCACCACCACGCCACGAGACCCCACCCGGCGAGCGTGGCGAGGATCAGACCCGATGGGTCGCCACCGACGAGACCCGTCAGGGCGTTGGTGCCAAGGACCAGCCCCAGGGCAACGCTGGCCAGGCCAAGCCCGAGGTAGGTCGGCAGCTGGCCACGGACGGAGCGGATGACATCACCGAGGCCCGCCCAGGGTTCGCCGCGCACGACCAGGGCAGCGATCCGGAAGACGACGGCGGTCGGCAGGACAAGGGCCGGGAGGAGCAGGAGGGCGCCGAACGGCCAGACGAAGCCGACCACCACGACCAGGACGACCCCCACGCCCCACGCGACGTTCGCCGGCACAAGACGCATCGAGTTGAAATAGTAGTCGGTGAGGGAGGCGCGGATGACGGCACCGAGCCCCGGCGCCGGCGCCGTGGTCGTCGGCGTCGATGCGGTCGACCGCGACCCGCGATCCTCAGCCCTTGACGCCACTCGCCGCGATCCCTTCCACGAAGTACCGCTGGAAGAACAGGTACAGGATAAGGACCGGGATGGTGGCCAGGACCACGAGGGCCATCAACGGCGGCCAGTTGCTCCCAAACCCGCCCTGTAATCGGAAGAAGCTGATGGCAACCGGCACGGTCACCTGATCCTGTTGCTGGAGCAGCACGTAGGGCCAGAAGAACCCATTCCAGGTGCCCTGGAACTGGAGGATCGAGACCGCCGCGAGCGCTGGGCCGGCCAGGGGCAGCATCACGCTCCGGAACGTCCTGAAGAACCCGGCACCGTCGATCCTGGCCGCCTCCTCGAGCTCCCGCGGGATCGACAGGAAGTACTGGCGGAGCAGGAAGATGCTGCTCGCGCTGATCGCCAGGACCAGCATCACCCCGGCATATTGGAGGACACCCTTGGTGAACCCGATGGCGTTGAGGATCAGGTAGACCGGTACGAGCCGGAGCTGGTCGGGGATCATCAGCGTGGCCAGCACGACCAGGAAGATCAGCTCCCGGCCAGGGAACCGCAGTCGCGCAAACGCGTACCCGGCGATGCTCCCGAGGACGACATTGGTCACGGTGACGACCACGGCGATCAGGCCGCTGTTGAAGAACAGCCGCGGCAGGGATGGATCGAGCGAGTTGAACACCGTGTCGTATGCGGCGAGGGTGAACGGATCGGGGATGAACGTGAGGCGGACGGAATCGGGCAGCGTCTTGAACGACGTCACCAGCGACCAGACGAACGGGACGAACATCAGCAGCGCGTAACCGATCAGGAAGACGTACGCGATGCGCCGCGGCCATGGGTTCCGCGCACCCGCAGGCCGGCTTTCTGCCGGCGCCATCGACGACGGCGCGGTGGCTTCGGCGATCAGTCCCTTGGGTCCCGGAGGGAGCGCACCTGCTGGGCCCGGTTCCTGGCTTACCACGAGGGTGCCTGGCCGAAGAGCCGCCGCTGGACAAGCGTCAACGTGAAGATGATCGCGAAGAGCACGATCCCGACCGCCGCGGCATAGCCAAAGTCCACCTGGAAGAACGCCGCGTTGTACAGGTAGAGCACCACGGTCATGAGCGAATTGTTGGGGTCGCCTGCCGGACCGCCCGCGATCGCCGCCTGGTCGAACAGCTGGAGAGCGCCGATGACGGCCACGGTCGCCACGAAGTAGTGGCCCGGCCGCAACAACGGGAACGTGATGTGACGGAACGTCTGCCAGGCGCCGGCACCGTCGATGGCCGCCGCCTCGTACACCTGGCCGCTGATCGATTGCAGCGATGCCAGGTAGAACAACATGAAGGTGCCAGATGTCGTCCAGGCGTTCAGGATGATGACCGAGTTGAGGGCCGTGCCCTGGTCGAAGATCCAGTTGTGGTTGTCGTCAAACCCGAACAGCTCGAACAACGGGTTGAGCCCCATGGCGCCGCGCACCGTGTTGAACAGGCCATCAGGGGAGACGATGAAGATCCACAGGATGGTGATCGCGGCAGAGCTCGCAATCGCGGGGAAGTAGTACGCCGCTCGGAAGAACGTCTTCCCACGAATTTTCTGGTTCACGATGATCGCGAGGAAGAGGCCGACGACCATCGTCAGGGGCACCCAGACCGCGGCGTAGTAGAGCGAGTTCTGGATCGCACGATGGAAGATGGGATCCGTTAGCAGCCCCTCGTAGTTCCGCAGGCCTTCGAACTCCTCAGGGCCTGATCGGATATTCCAATCCCACAGGCTGATGAAGATCGCGTAGAAGACCGACCCGATCTGGAGGATCAGGAAGAGGACCATCGGTATGGCGATCATCGCGTAGCCGGCGATCGCCTCGGAACGACGCGCTTTACGAAGGCTCGGCGCTGGGCCGGCCGCCGCACTGGGCATGCTCGATCCCTCCGGGTGGGAGGGCGCTGGCGGGGCCGGAAGCTGGTCCGGCCCCGTGCGCCTGGTGAGCCTCGGTTACTGGCTCAGCGCTGCGTCGATGGCGGCCTTGGTCGCTTCGACCACGGGCGCCGCGTCGTAGGTCTTGCCCTGGATCTGGGCGATGAAGTTGTCCTGGAACGCCTTCTGGACGTCCACGTAGCCGGGCATGAACCCTGACCCGGGCCGGGCGTAGGCACTGCCTGCGGCCAGAACGTCCTTGCCAGCCGGCACGGGCACGTCCTTGCGCGACGGGAGCGCAACGCCGCCCGCCGTCCACTTCTCCATGCCGTCCGGGCCTGCCAGGTAGCTGAGCAGGACGAACGCCTGGTCCTTGTTGACCGAGTCCGCGCCGATCGAGTAGCTGACGGTGAACGAGATCGTCACCGGGCTGCCCGACGAGCCTGTCGGCATCTCACCCCAGGCGTACGCCACATCGGGATACGTGCTGGTCATGAACGGGTCAAGCCAGCCACCTTCGAACGCGAACGCGACCTGGCCCTTGCCCAGTGCTTCACCGCACCAGCCCGACCCAAGGTCGGCCGCGGTCATCCCGAGACCATTCTTGAACAGGTCCATGTACCACTGGACGGCGGCGGCCGAGGCCTCGGTTTCGATCGCGGAAGCCGTGCCGTCCTCGGTCACGAGCTCGCCGCCCTCCGCGTAGAGGAACGCGAGACCACGGTCGAGACCCGGGTTGAGGCAGATCGGAGCGCCGAGATCCCCAGTGCCCTGCAGCGCGGTCGCCTGGGTCACCAGTTCTTCCATCGTGGTCGGCGGTGTCGGCACGAGGGCCGTGTTGTAGGCCATGGCGATCGTGTTGCCGTCCTTGGGGAAGCCGTAGATCTTCCCGTCGGTGCCCTTGAACGTGGACAGGTAGCCATCGAAGAACTGGCTGGTGTCGAAGCCGGACTTGGCGATGTAGTCGTCGAGCGGCTCGAGGAAGCCCTCGCCGATCCATTCCGGCGCGTATTCGGCGTTGACGTAGAACAGGTCAGGGACCTCACCGCTGCTGATCTTGGTGATCATCACGGTGCGGTAGTCACCCGCGATCGGCTGATAGTCGACCTGGATGTTCGGGTACTGCGCCGGGAACCCGAGCAGTGCCTGGGTCAGCGCCTCGCCCTCCTCGGGCGACGATCGCCAACCGGACAGGATCGCCGTCCCATTGATCGCGTTCGGGTCAAATTCGCCGCTCGCGGGGCTCTCGCCCGCGCTTGGCGCGGCACTGTCGGCCGGCGTGGTCGCGCTCGGGCTTTCGCCGCCGGCAGGACTCGACGTGGCCCCTCCACCGCTGCACGCCGCGAACAACACGCTCGCGGCGACAGCGAAGACCAGGATTGTCTTGCGCATAGGGTCGCCTCCGCCGGTGTGACGGGATCCGCCCACGTGGCACCGGCTCCACGAAGGGCGCGTCCAAGCACCATAGGTGGAGGCCCCTTCGCGGGTGGTTTCGAGCGCATCAGCCGCATTACAACATTGCATCAACGTGACGAAGGCCGCGAACGGCGAGCTGGGAGCCGCGGCGCCGGCCATCTTGCGCCGCGTTCGCGGCCCCGGTCACGATGGCGCCGCCGGTCGGGCTGCGGCGCCTTCACTTGGTGCCGCCCGTCATCTCATCCCGCGACGGTCATTTGGCACACCGCTGAGGTCTTCGTTGACAAATTCCCGTGGGACGGGCGTGTCGTCGGGGCCTGGTCTTGTCGACGGGCGGTGGTCGGGCCACCTTCGCATTGGCCCGACCGCGCTCGCGACCGGGCGAGAAGCCTCTTCGATTGGCGAACGCCTCAATACTGGAAGAGCAGCTCCCGGTACTTCGGCAGGGGCCACAGGTCGTCGGCCACCAGCGTCTCGAGCTCATCGACGACCACCCGGACAGCCTCTTGCGCGGGGATCACCGTATCGACGAACGCTCGTGCCTCAGCCTGGACGGACCCAGCTTCGTGCGCCTCGTGTTGCGCGTGCTGGAGGGCGGCCACGCCGTCCACGAGCGAATCGGCTAGTGCCGCGACCTTCTCACAGACCGCCGAGACGCCACGCGACGACGGGGCATGGTTGAGCTCGCCGAGATAGCGCACCACCGCGGGCAGGATCATCGTGCTGGCGATGTCCGCGGCGCAGTTTGCCTCGATGTTCTGGACCTTGACGTAGCGCTCCCAGCTGATCTCCACTCGCGAGGCGAGCTCACGTTCCGAGAGGACGCCGAAGTCGGCAAAGAGCGCCTTCGCCTTCTTGGTCGTCAGCGCGGGCAGAGCGTCGACCGTGGTGCGGTTGTTGGGCAACCCACGCCGGGCCGCTTCCGCGTGCCACTCCTCGGAGTAGCCGTTGCCCTCGAAGAGAACCTGCTTGTTGGCGTTGGCGATCTTCGACAGGATCGTGGTCAACCCGGCCATGTCGCCGGCCGGGAGCTTCTCCAGGTCGTCGGCCAGCTTCATGAGCGCGTCCGCCACCGCGGTGTTGAGCACGGTCTGCGGCCAGTAGATCGGCGCCGACGAACCCACGGCGCGGAACTCGAACTTGTTTCCCGTGAAGGCGAACGGCGAGGTCCGGTTTCGGTCCGTGGCGTCCTTCGACAGGACGGGCAGGGAGGTCACCCCGAGCTCGACCGAGCCACCGTGCTTCGAGCCCGTCGCTGCGCCCTTGCTGACCTGTTCGACGACGTCCTCGAGCTGCGAGCCGAGGAAGATCGACATGATCGCGGGCGGTGCCTCGTTCGCGCCGAGGCGGTGATCCTGGCCGGCGTCGGCGATGCTCGCGCGGATGAGGTCGGCATGCTCGTTGACCGCCTGGATGACGGCCATCAGGAAGGCCAGGAACTGCGCGTTGGCGTCCGGGTCGTTGCCCGGATCGAGCAGGTTCTCGCCCTCGTCCGTGGCCATCGACCAGTTGTTGTGCTTGCCCGAACCGTTGATCCCGGCGAACGGCTTCTCATGGATGAGGAGCATCAGGTTGTGCTGGGGCGCGAGCCGCCGCATCTGGCTCATGACGATCATGTTGTGGTCGGAGCCCACCGACGTCGGCTCGTAGACGGGCGCCATCTCGAACTGGCCTGGCGCGACCTCGTTGTGGCGGGTCTTGGCGGGGATGCCAAGGCGCCACAGCTCGCGATCGAGATCCATCATGAACGCGAGAATCCGCTCCCGGATCGGTCCGAAGTACTGGTCTTCCAGCTCCTGGCCCTTGGGCGATGGGGCGCCGAAGAGCGTCCGGCCGGCCAGCAACAGGTCGGGGCGCTGCTCCGCCAGCCGGCGGTCGACGAGGAAGTACTCCTGTTCCGGGCCGATGTTGGTGAAGACCCGGTTGGCCGAGGCGTTGCCGAACCAGCGAAGGACCCGGAGCGCCTGTTTGCCGAGCGCTTCCTGCGAACGGAGCAGCGGGATCTTGTGGTCGAGGGCCTCGCCGGTGAAGGAGACGTACGCGGTCGGGATCGTCAGGGTCACGCCATTGGGTTCGACCTGGAGGAAGATCGGCGAGGTGACGTCCCAGGCGGTGTAGCCGCGCGCCTCGAACGTCGCCCGGATGCCACCGGACGGGAACGAGCTCGCATCGGGCTCGCCCTGCACCAGGTTCCGGCCGGAGAACTCGGCGATGGTCTGACCGTCGCCGGCCGGGGTCAGGAACGAATCGTGCTTTTCGGCCGTGGAACCCGTCATGGGCACGAACCAGTGCGTGTAATGGGTGGCGCCGTGCGCCAGGGCCCATTCCTTCACGCCATGGGCCACCGCGTCGACGATCAGGGGGTCGAACGGCTCGTGGCCGTCGATCGTCCGGCGGAGCTTCCGGAAGATCGGCTTGGCGAGATACTGGCTCTGGGCCGCCTCGTGGAAGACATACTGGCCGTAGATGTCTGCGCCGGCGTCGGCGAGGTAATCCTGGGTCTTCGCGACCCGGTGCGAGGCAATGTCCGAGATCGCGGCTTGTCGGGCGGTCATAGGTCTCCTGACGTCGGCGACGGTGGCCGGTCGGCGGAGACGCCGGACGGCCGGCCGTTCGAGCACATGGCGCCACATTCGGCGGAGGCGCCGGCAGGCTCACGATAGCAGCGACGGAGGTTGCGGTTCAGCGCCGGTCTGCGCGGGCCAGGGTTGCGCCTCCTGAAAGAATCTCGGCGCGCCTCGCGAGTCGCGCAGCCCGCAACCGCAGGCCGATTCAGGCCGGCCGGCGTGCCGCCACCAGCTGGTCCAGCAACCGGCCGAACTCCCGCTCGACGTCGATATAGCGGTCCGACCGCCAGACGATCCCGAGCCGCCCGTCGGGCGCCAGTCGAGTCCAGACCCGGCGACGGGGCAGGTAGAAGGTGATGGTGATGCCGGCGATCAGGAGACCGAATGCGAGCCACACGAGGCCCTGGCCTGGGTCGCTCTTGGCGATCAGCAGGGTGTACTCGCCAAAGCCCGCCAGCTCGATCGACAGACCGAGGTCCGCCGAGACCCGCGTGTCGCCAACGAACAGGTCGACGAACTGGTAGTTCTCGGGGATGGGGTTGCCCGCGGCATCGGTCCCGACCACGCGGTACGGCAAGACGATCACCTTGCCGCGGCCGTCGTCGCCGCGGTCGAGCAGCAGTTGCAAGCCGAGATCGCGCCCGGGAACGGCCAGGATTCCGTACGGCAGGCCACCGGCCGAATCGGTCAGCGGGACCTGGCCGTCCCACAACGGACGGCCATCCGCGTCGCGCAGCACGAGGTGCGGCGCCGGTCCAAAGCCATTCTGGTGGAACGTGTACCCGGCCACTGACAGCGGGTCGTTGACCCGGATGGTCTTGCGGGCGATCTCCCGGCCGTCCTGGTAGACGGCGAGATCCGTGGTGAAGTCGGTGGCCTGTCCCGTCTCGAACCCCGGTGCCTCGAAGTCGAGGTTCTTGACGAGCAACAGCCCTGGAGTCCCGATCGGCTGCACGGTCAGCGAGCTGCCCTCGGGGACGACGAGGCCCTGCTCGTCGCCGAGCCGTGACGTGACGGCGGCCGCGATCAGGAACGTGACCAGTCCGGCATGGGTGAACAGGGTGGCGAGCTTCGTGTACTGGTGGCGGTCGCCGTAGACGAAGCGCGTCCCGTCCGGCGCGGCCGCTTCCCGCAGCCGGAACCCGTTGCCCTTGAGCACGGTCCGGACGGCCTCGATCGGGACGTCGCCCGTCACGGCCCGGTCGGGCAGGCGCGGATCGAAGAACGGTTCGGGCTGGTCGACCCGGATGTCCGACACGCCGCGCCACAGCTTTGGGGTCCGGTCGAGCGTGCAGACCACGATCGAGATGACCAGGACCGTCAGCCCGGCGCTGAACCAGACCGACCGGAAGATCCCGAAGACGCTCAATCGCTCGAGGACGTCGACGACGCCCGCACCGAGGACCGGGTCGTACCGGGCGTGGATTTCCTCCATCGCGGCCAGGTAGTCGGAGGCGGACCGAAAGGCGAAGTCAGGGAGCTGCCGGATCGTCATGCCGACGACCGCCAGCACGGCCAGGAACACGATCTGGGCGACGGCGAAGTCGACCGACGTAAGGAGCCGCCACAGGCCTCGCCCGAGACGCGCCGGCATGGGCAGCCCCGCCGGCCGCATCGAGGCCGCCGAAACCGCAGCCGGGGTCGCGATGACGAACTCCTAGGTCGCGGCGCTTGCCGGGACGGTTTCTCGCGTGGCCAGGAGCTCGTCCGGAATCGCGGCAAGCGCCGCGGCGAAATCGGCCTGGAGATCCTCGATGTCCTCGAGACCGACTGAAACGCGCAGGAGACCCGGCGTGATCCCGGCGTCGAGGAGCTCGGTTTCACTCGCCTGCCGATGCGACGTCGACGGCGGGTGGACGACCATGGTGTGGACGCTGCCGAGCGATGCGGTCAGCTCGGTCAGGCGAAGGGTATCGATCACCGCGCGACCGGCCGCCCGGCCACCTTCGACCTCGAACGCGAGCATGCCGCCGGACACGCCCGGCCGGAACTGGCGGACGGCCACGGCGTGCTGGGGATGGCTCGGGAGTCCCGGGTAGAGCACGGTGCGCACGCGCTCATGACGCTCGAGCCAGCTCGCCAGTGCCGCGGCGTTGCGGGCGTGGCGCTCGCCGCGGACCGCCAGGGTGAGGATGCCGCGCAGGACGAGGAACGCCTCGAACGGCCCGAGACTGGCGCCGGTCTCCACCTGGACGCGTTCGACCTTGGCGATCAGGTCCCGCGGCCCGGCGACGACGCCCCCGATCAGGTCGCTGTGGCCACCCAGGAACTTGGTCGCGGACTCGATGACCAGGTCCGCCCCGAGCTCCAGCGGGCGGCACACGAAGGGCGAAGCGAAGGTGTTGTCGACGACGTAGCTTGCACCATGCCGATGGGCGAGCGCCGAGAGCGCCGCGTGGTCGGCCACGAACGTGGTCGGATTGGCGATGGTTTCGGTGTAGACGACGCGGGTCGGAGCGACGGCGAGCGCGTCGGCGACCGCGGCAGGATCGCTCGTATCGGCAAAGTCGACGGTGACGCCGAACCCTGCGAACGTATCGAGGAACAGCGTCCGGGTCGAGCCGTAGAGCACCTTCGAAGCGACGACGCGATCGCCGGCCCGAAGGAGCGATGCCAGCGTGGCGTGGATCGCGCCCATGCCGGACGCCAGGGCCAGCCCCGCATCGCCACCCGCCAGCTCGGCGTAGGCGTCTCCGAGCGCCCGCGTCGTCGGGTTGGCGATCCGGCTGTAGGCGTACCCGCCGTGTGGATCGGCGAGGACTTCGCCGAGCTCGTCCGCATCGGCCGACGCGAACGTGGCGGTCTGGTAGATCGGGACCGTCGTCGGCGTCTGATCGAGCTTCGGAGCGCGCGATGCCGCCCGGATGGCGCGTGTCGAGAACCCCCGCGCGGGGTGTGCCGATCGCCCGTCGTTCCCCGTGTCTGGGTCGCTCACCTGGGCGATGCTACACCGGAGTCGTCCACAGCCGCCGCGTCGCCCCCAGCCGGGCGCGGCTCGCGTCGCCCCGGGTCGAGGACCGGGATCGACACGCCGGTCACCCGGTCCTTGCCGGCCCGCTTCGAGGCGTACATCGCGTTGTCCGCGCTGATCATCAGCTCGTCCGCCGTGTGACCGTCACCCGGGTAGCTCACCACGCCGATCGAGATCGACGGATGGGACGTGTTTGGCAGCTCGATCGTCATCGCGTTGACCCCCAGGCGGATCTTCTCGGCCAGCACGAACGCGCCGGTCGGATCGGTCTCGGGCAGGAGCACCACGAACTCGTCGCCACCCAGCCGCGCGGCCGTGTCGATCCGCCGGACGCCCGCGACGATGACCTCGCCGACGCCACGGAGGACGCGATCGCCCTGGAAGTGGCCCAGTCGATCGTTGATCGCCTTGAGGTCGTCGAGATCCATCATCAACAGGCAGAAGCCCCGGCCGGACCGGGCACATCGGGCGATCTCGCGGCCGACGGCGGCAAAGAAGAAGCTGCGGTTGAACAGGCCGGTCAGGGGGTCGACGGCTGACAGGCGGATCGCGGCGTCACGCGTGCGCCGCTGCTCGCGGGCAATCACCATCGCCGCATACGCCAGGAGGAACAGTGCCGTCAGGTTGACCCCGACGGTCGCCGCGTTGGCGGGGCTCAGGGTTCCCGGCGCCGACCCGGCGAGGACCGCGAGGGCGTACCCGATGCTCGCACCCGCCGCGAGAATCACGGTGATCGTGGACGACACCACGAGTGCCGCCCCACCGACGATCAGGGGGAACACGAAGAAGAACGGGCTCGCGACGCCACCGGTCAGCGCGATCAGCAGCGTGGCCACGGTGATCGCGACCGATCCCTCGACCACGAACTTGGCAGGGCCGAGCACCTCGGCCGGCAAGAGGTCGTGGACGACCAGCACGAACATGCCGCCAAAGGCCAGCAGGATCAGGATGGCGGGCTGCGTGTCGGTCCACAGGCCGGTTGCCGCGACGATCGCCGTCGTGGTCAGGAGGAAGACCCAGGCGACGATCCGGACGATCCGGTCGTACGTCGGGTTCGGGATGTCTGTCTCGTCGAGGGCGGCGCCGGCGGGGCCCGGGAGCACGCCTCCGCCAAGCACGGCGGCATCGGTCGAGCGGCCTTCGATGACGTCGGCGGAGTCGGACCCGGGCGTCAACCGGCGTGGTCGCCCGAGCATCGGCGGGATGACGATGAACGCCATCAGGACGAGGTTCACGGCGACTGCCGCGACGATGAGGATCAGGACCGGCGTCACCGGCACTCTCTCTACGCTCCCCGGAGTGAGGGCGCGGTTCGCGCGCTCGTGGTGCCGTGCATCTTAGCCGCTCAAACCTCGAAAACGGAGCGGCTGATGCCCGCTTCGGTGCAATCGGTCAACGGTTCGATCCGCTCAACGGGTGCCGTACTGGTAGGTCTGCTTGACCAGCCGGAGGTACACGAACGTTTCCGTCTCCCGTACCCCCTTGATGGCTCGCAGCCGCTCGGCGAGGAACACCAGCAGGGCCTCGTTGTCCTCGCAGACGGTCTCGATCAGCAGGTCGTACGTGCCCGCCGTGATGACCACGTAGTCGACTTCCGGCATGTCGGCCAGGCTCTCGGCGACCTCGATGAGTTTGTCGCTCTCACACCGGATCCCGATCATCGCCATCTGGTGGAAGCCGAGCTTCAAGGGATCGGTCACACCGACGACCTGGAGGATGCCCCGTTCGATGAGACGGTTCGTCCGCGCCCGGACCGCGGCCTCCGAAACACCGAGGTCGCTCGCGATCTGGGTGAACGGACGCCGCCCGTCGGTCTGGAGATGCTCGATGATCCGCTTGTCGAGCGCCGAAACCTCTTCGCCGCCGCGACCCGGCACGGAACGCGATCTGCTCGCGGGACGCGCTGGAAGGGTCATGGCTTCGAACGCATGCGGCCCGATGCTAGCACGCGGTCAATGCCGATCGAGCTCGGTCAGGACCGGCCCAAGCGCTCGGATCGACTCGAGCGTGATGGGGTCTACGACGAGCTGCACGTGGGCGATCCCCTCGGCCGCAAACCCGCGGAGGACGTCGGCCATCTCGGCCGGTGTGCCGTCGATGGGCGGTGCCTCATCCGCGGCATAGCTGCCCTGCACGCGCCCCGCGCCACCCGGTAGACGGACCATGACGGCGACGGTCCGCTCGATGGCAGCCGGATCGCGGCCGACGTCCCGGCAAGCCTCGTCGACCTTCGTCCTGAGCGCCGCCACGCCCGCCGGCCGGTTGCCGATGTCCGCGAACCAGCTGTTCCATGACTGGACGTAGGGCACGGTCGCCCGGAGCATCCGCGGACCGTTGGACCCGATCATCAGCGGCGGCCCACCGGGGCGTGGTCCTCGCGGCAAGAGCTCGCAGTCGCGAACCTGGTACCAGCGGCCGTCGAAGTCGATGGCGCCCTCCTGGAGCAGCGTCCGGATCACGGTGAACGCCTCCTCGAACCGTTCGACCCGATGGTCGTACGGGAATCCGAATGCCCGGAACTCGGTCTCGTTCCAGCCCGCGCCAAGGCCGAGGATCAGCCGGCCGCCGCTGATCTCGTCGATCGCCGTGGCCTGCTTGGCCAGCAACGCGGGGTTGTGGAAGTTGGTGCAGGCAACGAGTGGCCCGAACTCGACGCGTGAGGTGGTGGCAGCCATCGCCGCCAGCACGGTCCAGGCTTCCCACGGCCCTCGCGGTGCTCGATCCGACCAGCGGTAGAGCAGGTGCTCACCGAGCCAGATCGAGTCGAAGCCGAGATCCTCGATCGCCCGGATCATGTCCAGCAGCTCCGGCCAGCGGACCTCGCGCTCGACCTCGGGGAGCTGGATGCCGACCTTGAGCGGTCGGGTGGTCGATGCGTTGGTGCTCATGCTTGAAGGGTAGGCCGAGCGCCGCCCGTTGACAGGGCAAGGCCGCATCCGTCACCCTGCGCCGGACATGGACACGATCCGTCGCTTCACCCGCCGCGCGCAGCGAGGGCCCCAGCGGGCCGGCTTGATCTGACACCGTGCGCCCTCGAGGCGCCGGCAACCGAGAGCGAGTGACGCCCCGGCACAGCGCCGAGGGCGTCTTTTCATTCCCGAAAGGAGCAACGCAGTGGATCCCGCGCTCGCGATCCGCGGTTTCATTCTTGGGTTCACGATCGCCGCCGCCGTTGGACCGATCAGCCTCCTCGTCATCCGCCGAACGTTGGCCGAGGGCCGTGTCGTCGGTCTGGCATCCGGTCTCGGCGTGGCAACGGCCGATGGCGCATACGGGGCGATCGCCGCGTTCGGTCTGGGCGCCATCACCCAGGTCCTGATCGACTTCCGACCGGTCCTGGCCGTGGTCGGTGGCGTCTTCCTCCTCTGGCTTGCCTGGAAGACGGCCAACGCCGTGCCACTCGATCCCGGCACGGTCGCACCCGCGCGTCCAGGCGGTCTCGCCCGAGCGTACCTGACGATCCTGGCCCTGACGATGACGAACCCGATGACCATCCTGTCGTTCGGTGCGTTGTTCGCCGGCCTGGGCGTCACGAGCGGCGACACGACCGGCGCGCCGCTCATCACGCTCGGCGTCTTCCTGGGCTCCACCGCGTGGTGGATCGTGCTGACCGGCGTGGTCGCGGCGCTCCGGAGCCGGGTCACCACGACCTGGATCCGCCGGATCAACGTCGGGTCGGGGGTCGCGATCTGGCTGTTCGCGATGATCTCGATCGGGTCGGTCTTCCTGTAGCCGCGGCGGTCTCGCAACTTTGGGGCAGCGAGCGGGGTCCAGCCCGCACGCTGCGTGTGTCCCACGCAAGGGCTCGACATCGGCTTGTGCCTGATGGAAGCAACGTCGCCACGCAGCTGCGGCACGACGCGTGCTTGCGTCAGGTACACGGACCGAGCAGCGGAAGCCTGTGACCAGGGGCCGACGTCACGATCCTTGCGTCGTGCGCAAGCCATCGAAACATTCGCAGGCATCGCCCGCTCGGTCGGCGACGTTGGTTACGCGTGGTGCAAGCGACCGGACCCCGTTGGCTAGCGAGCCTCAGGGTGTCGGGCGCGGCGGCGCCTCGGAGAACAGCGTCAGCTGGAGGCCGCCGGGCGCCTCGAGGCGGGCGTTGAGGTCCTGCCAGGGGGTCAGCGTCGCCTCGGCCAGCATGGTCGCGCCGTTCGCCGCAAGGCGGCGTGAGGTCTCGGCTGAGTCGGCCACCTCGAAGGCAACCCGGATGTGCCCGGCTACCCGCCGGCCAACTTCGACCCGATCGATGAATTCCGCCTGCGCCGGGTCGGCGATCTCGAGGGTTGCGCGGCCGGCCTCCAGGATGACCACCTGGCCGTCGGGCGAGGAATATGACGCGCGCTCCGGCAGGCCCAGGACGTCGCGGTAGAACCGGACAGCTTCGGCGAAGTCGGTGGCCGTCACGACGAGACGCATCTCGCGGACCGGCGAAACGTCGGCCATCGTCTCCTCCCGAAAACGAATGTGGCCCGTCCGAAGACGGGCCACAAGATCGATTGCTCGATCGCTTAGGCGGCGCGCACCTTGGTAGCGCGCGGGCCCTTCGGGCTTGCCTCGACGTCGAACTCGACGCGCTCGCCGCCGATCAGACGATCGAAGTTGAGCGATGAATCGAGCCCGTCCCGATGGAAGAAGTATTCCTTCGCATCCTCGGCGGCGATGAACCCAAAGCCGCGGTCCGAGACGACCTTCTTGATGGTACCGGTGGCCATGTTGACCTCCTGTATTCCCCGAACTGGGATTTGCACAGCGCACGGTCCGTTCGAGAAGAGGACGACCACGCGGAGCTTCACCGCACAGTGCGGCGAGGCACCACCCTAGCACCGATCGCGGAATGCGGCCCGGAACGCGTCAGTCCACGAGGGACGGATCGGTCGAGTTGGTCGGGGAGGCGGGATTTGAACCCACGATCTCATGCTCCCAAAGCATGTGCGTTACCAGGCTACGCTACTCCCCGCCCCTCAATCATACGGGGAGTTCCGCGAACTCAGGCGAAATAGATCGCGTAGAACACGATCCAGGCTGCGGCGTATGCCGCCACGGTGAGGCGATCGTGCGCGCGGAGCCACGACGCGAGAACCATCCCGGCGATCGCCGTCACGACCACGACGGGCCCGATCCGGGTGATCCGGTTGAGGACCGTCCCGACCACCTCGCCACCGAGGTCGCCGCCCTGACCCACCCATGCCTCCGTGTAGACCTTGAGCGGCGGTCCGGGTCCGAACTGCGCGAACGCGCCGACGCCCTGGGCTGACACGCTTGCGTCAACCTCGGCGAGCATCCCCGCGTCGATTCCGGGGAGGCCAAGGAGCATCGCCCGGATCGCGTCCGGGGCGGCAATCACGAGCGCCACCATGATCACGGAGCCAACGACGGCCCCGACGAGCACGGCGGCGAACAGCCGCCAAGCCCTTCGCGGAGCCACGAGCGCCAGCAGGCATAACCCGACGTCGGGAACGACCGGCAGGATCACGGCCTCCCCCGCAGCCCACACAGCCATCGTCCCGGCGGCCAGTCGACGATCTGCAAACCCCTCGAGCCGATCGACCAGGTTCACCCCGGCTCGTCGTCCAGGGCCCGCACGGCGGCTTCGAGCCGTGCCGTGAAGGCGCGGGGATCCTCGCCCGGCTCGGCGCGGAGCGGCGGCCCGAAGCGAACCTCGACGGGCGCTCGATGCGGCCGGCGAGCTCCCGGCGGCAGGACCCGGTGGATGCCAAGGATCCGGACCGGCAGCACCTGCCGGCCGCTCTTCACGGCGATCAGCCCGATCCCGGGGCGGAATGGGGCCATGACGCCGGTCCGGCTTCGGGTGCCCTCGGGGAAGACCAGGACGCTCCAGCCGCCATCCAGCAGACGCACGGTTTCATCGATCGTTTCGTGGCCACCGTGTCCGGATCGATTGAACGGAAAGGCCCCGAGCCAGGCGGCGAAGAACCAGCGGATCGGACTGATCGTGAAGTAGTCGGCCGCCACTGCGGCAGCGATCCGTCGCCGGTGCCGGGAGCGCAGCGCCAGCCGAACCGCCGAGAAGTCGAAGTGGCTGGCGTGGCTCGGGCAGACGAGGAACGGATGCTGGAGGTCGCGCAGGTGTTCGCGCCCGCGGACGCGCGGACCGTGCAGGAGCCAGACCACGACGGGACCCACCAGCCACGCGGTCGCCTCGCGGGCGACGACGGCGGCCGTGCTGAACTGCCAGCCCCTGGTCACCAGATGACGTCCCGGATCCGCAGCGACCAGTACACGAGCGGCACCACGAGCAGCAGCGAATCGATCCGATCGAGGATCCCGCCAAAGCCGGGCAGCCAGTCCGCCGCATTTTTCACGCCCGCCTCGCGCTTGACCGCCGATTCGAACAGGTCGCCCCACAGTGCACCGGCGGCGACCAAGCCGACGATCGCGAGGATCGAAGCCGGCCCCAACGCCGGCCCGAGCAGGCCGACGAACGGCGCGATCCCGATCGCGGCGCCAATGACGTTGCCGATCACGCCTTCACGGGTCTTGGCGGGCGAGAGCTTCGGCGCCAGCGGGGTCCGGCCGAACCGCCGCCCGATGACGAACGCGCCGACATCCGATCCCGCACAGGCGACCGCAAGGGCCACAAAGAGGGTGACCCCGAGCGGGCCGCGGTCGAAGGCAAGGAGCACGCCGTGAGCGAGCAGGACCGGCAGGACGACGCAGCCCACCGCGGCCATGCCAAGGTCCCGGAGTGCTCGCCCGGTGTCGGCCCGAACGACCGGCCACGCGATGCCGACGAGGACGATGCCGCCGATCAACCACTCGGTGGCCGCGGTCCCGCCGAGTGCAACGGCCGCCACGATCGCGAGGTTCGACGCCTGCAGCGCAACCTGGTGGTGGACGGGCAGGTCCATCAGCCTGGTCCACTCGACGAGGCCGATCGCACCGAGCGCCGCGATCAGCACCGCGATCCCCGGTGTTCCCGCTTGCGCGGCGGCGGCCAGGATGAGGGCGAGCACCGCGTAGCTCAGCGCGCGCTGGAGCGCCACGCTGCCCGTCAACCCCGGTCTCGGGCGGAGGCGTCGGAACAACGCCCAGCTCACGGCACCGACGATTCCGCCCAGCGCGCCGATCACCAGGATCGCGGGCGCGGCGTCGATGACCATCACGGGAGGCGTCGGAGCGCGAGGAACACGCGTTCTGCCGCGGTCAGGATCGTTCCCAGGAGGAGCACCGCCCCAAAGGGCGCCCAGGCGTCCGGCCCCACGAGCCAGGCGCCGATTGCAAACCCGCTGACGAGGACCATGCGGCCCGGCTTGGACAGGATCCCCCGGTAGATCCGCTGGTCGCCGGCCGCTCTCGCCGCGAGTCCGGCGAAGCTCGCGAGGACCGCGCCCGTCACCCCCAGCAGCACGGTGGGCCCATCGGCGCCGGGCAGGAACGCGACGGGCGCAAGGAAGGCAATGTCGGCGATCCGATCACCGAGCTCGTTGTAGAACTCCCCGCGCGGGTGGGTTCGGCCGCTACGCCGGGCGACGACCCCATCCAGGAGGTTCAGCACCAGCCTCGCAGCGGCGAGGATCGGCACGACCAGCAGCAACGTGGGAACGGTTGGCGACAGCAGCAGACAGGCTGCGGCGAGCAATCCAATCGGAACGGCGGCCAACGTCAGGGCATCGGCACTGACCCCTCGCGCCACGAGCCAGACGATCAGCGGCTCGAGACGGCCGGTCACTGCTGCCTTGGATCGATAGAGGTCCACGGCATCCCCTCATCCCACGAAGCCAGCCGGAGCATAGGTCATCGATTCGCCGGGGAGAAACGATGTGGCCCTCCGTCGGGGGCGGAGGGCCACATCCTGGGGATAAGCGAGCGCGAGGGACGCGGACGCAGGAATAGCTGTCCAGCCCGACGTCGAACCGGCAGCTGAATGGAAAAGGACCCGTTCCCGGCGGTCGGTTCACCATACCCTGAGCAGTACGTTTGGGGGAGGTGCCCAGTACCTTTGGTGGTGCGCGTCAGCACCGACCATTGCCCGGCCACGGCGCGGCGCGCCGGGGCGCCAAGTCAAACGCGCCGCGTCACGCGGGCCGATCAACGCGCGTCACAGGTCCAGACGCCGGGCGATCACTGGCAGGCTGATCGATCGCCCGGCGTCTCCATGCCGATAGACTCGGCCGCAACCCAGTGAAGGAACCCTCCGCGATCGTGCACGCTCGCCGTACCCGACCCGACACCGCACCGCAGGATCGCCGTCGTCTCGCCGGCGCGTCCCTGTCCGCGATCCTCCCCGGCCTCGGGCAGGCCCTCAATGGACGACGCGGTTTGGCGATGCTGTTCGCGATTCCGTCGCTCGCGCTGGTGCTGCTGACGATCCTGCTCCTGCAGGTCCAGTCGCCTGCGCGGCTCCTCGCCTGGATCGTGTCACCGGAGATCCTCGGTGGCCTCCTGACCCTCAATCTCGTGCTCCTCGCCTGGCGGCTGCTCGCCGTTGGCCAGGCGTTCCTGGACACTCGGCGGCAGGGTTCGACCGGACGGCTCGGTGTGGTCGGGATCGTCATCGTCCTGACGGTTGTTGCCGTCCCACACGTGGCGGCCTGGCGCTACGGCGCCATCCTCGGGGACACGTTTGCGCAGGTCTTCAACGGGGACGGCTTCGCGGGCCATGGGCAGGCGGACGGGCCGGTCCCGCAGGACGGCGAGCGGATCAACGTCCTCCTGGTCGGCGTCGATGCCGTTGCCGACCGGCAGGCGACCCTGACCGACACGATGATGGTTGCCTCGCTCGACCCGGTCGGGCGCTCTGTCTCGCTGCTGTCGGTCCCGCGCGACCTGGTCAACACGCCGCTCGGCAATGGCGACGTGTTCGGCCCCAAGCTCAACTCGCTGCTCGGGTATGCGGATCGACACCCGGACGAGTTCCCGCAGGGCGGGATGCGGGCGCTCCAGGACGCCATCGGTGCGCTGCTGGACATCCCGATCCACTACTACGCGCGCCTCGATTTCGGAGGCTTCATCACGATGGTCGACGCCGTGGGTGGCGTGGACGTGACCGTGGCGAAGGGGTTCGAGGATCCCGGCTATGACGGCTTCGGGTTCGACGGCCGGGGCTATTCGATCACCGAAGGCGAGCACCATCTCGACGGCGCCAACGCGCTCGCCTATGCGCGCTCGAGAAAAGGCAAGGGCGAGAGCGACTTCACCCGCGCGGCCCGGCAGCAGCAAGTCCTCGTCGCGATGCGGGCCCAGATGGCCGAGGGCGCGAGCCTGCTCTTCGAGCTGCCCAGCCTGCTGGGAGCGGTGGGGCGGACGATGCGTTCCGATGTGCCGGTGGACCGGCTGCCGACCCTTGCCGCGATCGTCGACGAAGTCGACCGCAAGGACATGGTCAGTGTCGTCGTCCGTCATCCGCTGGTCCGCCCGGTCTCGACGCGGTACGGCGCCTCGCAGGAAGGCGACCTTCCAGCCATCCGGGCAATGGCAGCTGACCTGTTCTCACCACCGGGCACGCCGCCGACGACCTGGTCGCCGCCCGGATAGCCCCGGGCCCTGCGTGGTCAGCCCAGGACGACGGTCACCCGGTGCGTCCTGCCGTCGTCGACGAGCGGGATCTCGGCTCCCGGACCGCCCAGCGCCTCGCCGTCGAGCTCGGCCGAGACCACGCCTCGATTGACGCCCCGCGGGTTCTCCACCGCGATCTCGTAGCGGGCGGAATGGTAGGCGAAGTCGATCTCGAACCGGGGCCAGGCTCGAGCGATGCAGGGATCGATCACGAGGGTCGTGCCGCGGAGCCGGAACCCGAGGATCGACTCGACCGCCGCCTGGTACATCCAACTCGCTGAGCCCGTGTACCACGTCCAGCCGCCACGGCCGAGATGCGGCGGCTCCGAGTAGACGTCGGCCGCCATGACATAGGGCTCGACCTTGTAGCGATGGACGCCGGCCCGCGTGCCCGCGTGGTTGATCGGGTTGAGGATGGAGAACAGGTCGCCGGCCTTGTCGCCCTCGCCGAGAGCCGCGAAGGCAAGGACGGACCAGATGGCGCCGTGGGTGTACTGGCCGCCGTTCTCACGCACGCCCGGGAGGTAGCCGCGGACGTACCCCGGGTCGACATCCGTCCGATCGAATGGGGGCGTGAACAGGAGCACGAGGCCGTCCCCGCGCCGGACGAGGTACTCCTCCACGGCCGCCATGGCGCGCAGCGCGTGCGGTGGATTGGCCGCCCCCGACAGGACGCTCCACGACTGCGCGATCGAGTCGATCCGGCACTCCGCGTTGACGGCCGAGCCGAGCGGCGTGCCATCGTCGAAGAAAGCGCGGCGGTACCAGTCCCCGTCCCACCCGTGGCGCTCGAGCGATCGCCGAAGATCCTTCATGACCTTTCGCCATCGTTCGGCGCGCTTCGTCTCGCCGCGACCATCGGCGACCGGGGTCAGGACGGCCAGGACCGCATGCAGGAACCAGCCGAGCCAGACACTCTCGCCGCGGCCCTCGTGGCCGACCCGGTTCATGCCGTCGTTCCAGTCGCCCGATCCGATGAGCGGGAGACCGTGCTGGCCCATGCGGAGGCTGACGTCGATCGCCCGCGCACAGTGCTCGAACAGCGATGCCACCTCCCACGAGCGATCCGGCTGGAAGTAGGCGTCGTCCTGGTCTGGCTGGAGCTCCGGACCCTCGATGAACGGGATTTCCTCGTCGAGGATGCTCGTGTCCCCGGTGATCGAGACGTAGCGATTGACGGCGTACGGCAACCACAGGCGATCGTCGGAGATCCGGGTCCGGACCCCGCGGCCAGTCGGCGGATGCCACCAGTGCTGGACGTCTCCGGCCGGGAACTGCTGCCGAGCCGCCCGCAGGAGGTGCTCGCGAGCGAGCTCGCGCCGCGAGATGACCATCGAGATCACGTCCTGGAGCTGATCGCGGAACCCGTAGGCGCCACCAGCCTGGTAGAACGCCGTCCGTGCCCACAGCCGGCAGGCCTGCGCCTGGTACAGCAGCCAGCTGTTGGTCAGGATGTCGAACGACCGGTCGGGCGTCCGGACCTTGACCGTCCCGAGCGCCTCATCCCAGTACCGCGCCACGTCCTCGAGCGTGGCCTGCGCGTCGAGTGCCCGCCCGCGGCCGATGAGCTCGATCGCGGCGCTCTCGGTCTCCGCTTGCCCCAGCAGGACGCGGACCTCGGTTCGCGCTCCCGGGGCGAGCTCGATGCTCGCCTGCAAGGCGGCGCACGGGTCGAGGCCGGCGCCGGCGACGCCCGCGAGGCGGTGTCCGCGATCCAGGCCGTCGGGCCGGTCAGGACCGCCGTTCCGGCCCAGGAACTCCGTGCGATCGGCCGTCCAGGCGTCCTGGCGCCCACCCAGGTCGAGGAAGGCGACACGTCCGCCGAAGTCCGCGTTCGACGGATTGCGGGCGAGCAGCGCCCGCGTCGTTGGCTCGAATGCGCTGACGATCCAGGGCGCGGCCTGGCCACGGGACACTCCGAGGGTCCATTCGGCATAGGCGGTCACCGACAACCGCCGTCGCCGGTTGGACCGATTCTCGATCGACAGCAGGCCGAGCTTGAGCTGGTCCTCGAGCGCGACGAACTGGACGAGGTCCAGCGCGATCCCGTCGCGGGCGTGCTCGAATCGGCTGTAGCCCGGGCCATGGCGCGCGATGTAGGTCGACCCGTCGGACCGGATCGGCGACGCGGTCGGGCCCCAGACCTCGCCCGTCTCGTCGTCCCGGACGTAGATCGCCTCGCCGATCGGATCGGACACCGGGTCGTTGGACCAGGGGGTCAGCTGGTTCTCACGGCTGTTGTCCGACCAGGTGTACCCGGCGCCTGACTCCGACACGAGGAACCCGAACGACGGGTTCGCGACGACGTTCACCCACGGGGCCGGCGTCGACTGGCCCGGTCCGAGCACTGTCACGTACTCGCGGCCCTTGTTCGCAAAGCCGCCCAGGCCATTGAAGAATTCGAGGTCGGGTCGAGCCGGGGATGCGACCTCCAGTGGAACCGTCGGCTCCTGCGGCGCCACGACCGTGGGCACGCGCGGCTCGGGTCGTTCGAGGCGGATGACCTGGTCGGCGAGACTGCCGCGCCGGCTCAGCAGGACGGCCCGTGCGGCCGTCTGGAGGAGCGTTCGATCTTCGGCTGACAGCTGGTCGCCACGCAGGATGTGGACGCCGCCACGGCGTTCATGGGTGTCGCTGACGAGGATCGACTGGCTCGTGCGGACGATGGTCTCGAGCGCATCGGTCAAGGTCTGCGCGTACGTGGCGCCGTGCTCGTTGACGATGACCAGGTCGACCTCGAGCAGCTTGAGGCGCCAGTACTCGTGGGCCCTCAGCAGCTGGCGGACGATCTCGAGATCCTCGGCCTCGTCGATCCGGACCATGACGATGGGCAGGTCGCCGGAGATGCCGTGGGGCCACAGGCCGGACGGTCCGCGCTGGTTGAGGGCGAGGATCCCGGCGGGTGGTCGCAGGGATGGATCCGAGTACAGGATCCGGTTGGCGAGGCGCTGGAAGAGATGCGCCTCGTCCTGTTCGATGCCCAGGTGGTGGAGCTGCACCTGCGCCTGCGTCCAGGCGAGGGTCGCGGCTCGTTCGAAGGTGGCGGAGTCGCGGTACTTGTCGGCGAGATCGAGGACCTCTTCGCGCGACTCGGCGACGACGGTCGAGAAGACCGCGTGAACCGTCGCTCCCGGCTCCACCCGGACCCGGAGACGCAGGCTGAAGATGGGGTCGAGGACCGCCCCCACGGAGTTCGAGAGCGGCCGGCCGTCGATGACCGCCGCCGGCGACCGTACCGTCCGGCCACGGCCGAGGAACCTGGCTCGATCGGTCTCGTACTGGACAACCCCCGGCAGTGCCCCTTCGATCGCGGCCACGTGGGCTGCCCAGACGGGGCGCTCGCTGGCCGACCTGGGTCGTCGCGTCGCGAGCAGGGCATTCAGCGACGGCGCGAATTCCGTTTCGACGAAGAGGTTCTGGAAGGCCGGATGGGCGAGATCCGCGGCCTGTGGCGCCAGCACGATCTCGGCGTAGGAGGTCACCTCGATCTCGCGGGCCTGCGACCCGAGATTGGTCAGCGAGACCCGCCGGATCTCGGCGTCATGCTCGGCCGAGACGACGATGGTCAGCCTCGTCGAGATCGGCCCGTCGC
Source organism: uncultured Chloroflexia bacterium (assembly GCA_963809045.1). GTDB lineage: Bacteria > Chloroflexota > Limnocylindria > Limnocylindrales > CSP1-4 > SPCO01. The sequence goes on along the minus strand of CAWEHW010000001.1, from coordinate 309,993 downwards.
GGCGGAAGAACTCCGCGTGCTCCTCGGAGTACTCCACTTCGTAGGCATCGGCTTCCCTCCCGCTCGGCTGGTGACCGGCCGACCAGACCGTCCCCGACGATCGGTCGCGCATGAACAGGTAGCTGCCCCATGGATCGCGGGTCACGTCTTCCCGCCAGCGGGTGACGGCGATGTCGCCCCAGCGGCTGTAGCCGGAGCCGGCGGCCGTCACCATCACGGCATACCGGCCGTTGGACAGCAGGTGCGTGCGCGGGATGGCGTCGTGCGGGCTCGTGAAGCGCCGAAGCACCGGCGGGACCAGGTCTCGCACGTCAGCCGCGCTCTTGACCTCCTCGGCGCGGGGCCGCGCGACCAGGACGTCCCTGGGCATCCGCTCCTGGAGCAGGAGCTCGGTCGCCTTGACCATCGAGTCGCTGTGGAAGCGCTCGATCATCGCGTTGCCGTTGAGCACGTTGCCGAGGGCCACAAGGAGCATCCCCTGGTGATGCGCCATGTAGCTCATCACGATCACGACGGACGATCCCTCCGGCACCCGTCGTGGCGTGTAGTCGAGAGCTTCCCGGAACCCGTACTGGCCCAGGGCGCCTGCGGCCTCGAGACGCTCGAAGTTCCGCAGCGCGGACTCCGGGGCGACCATCGCGGCGAGGCCCGTGGCGTAGGGCGCGATCACCAGGTCCTCGTTCAGCCCCCGCTTCAGGCCGAGACCGGGGATGCCGAAGCTCGAATACTGATAGGTCTGTTCCACGTCCCGTGCGTTGAAGGCCGACTCCGAGATGCCCCACGGAACGCCCCGTCCGGCGGCGTAGCTCATCTGTCGCCCGACGATCAGCCCGTAGGTCTGGTCCATGAGGCTCCGCGGATGCGCCCGCATCACCAGGGCCGGCATGAGGTACTCGAACATCGAGCCGGACCACGAGATCAGGGCCGAGCCGCGGCCGACGGGGGTCAACGCCCGGCCAAGACGGAACCAGTGCTCGGCCCCGACCTCACCCTTGGCGACCGCCAGAAAGCTCGCCAGACGCGCCTCGGAGGCGAGGAGATCGTAGTAGCTCGGGTCGAGGGTGCCATCCGTGACCCGGTAGCCGATCGAGAACAGCTTCCTCGTCGGATCGAACAGGAAGCCGAAGTCCATCTCGGCGAAGAGCCGCTCGGCCTGCTCGGCGATGGCCACCAGGCGCCGCTCAAGGGACGCAGCCCGGTCGTTCGGCGTGCCACCATCCGCAGGAGGGTCCGACCGCTCCGCGATCGTCAGCGGCGCGCCCGGGGAGGCGGCGACCTCGCCGAGGTCCCGGCGATGGCTGGCGACCGTCGCTCGCGAGGCGGCCGCCCAGGTCACGAACGCCGCGTCGAGTTGCCCTTCGCCATGCTCGGCCGTGATGGCGTCCGCGACGTCCGAGAGCGTCGCGGTGTGAGCCGCCAGCTCGTCCAGGCGGGCGGTCCACGTGTCCATCGAGTCGGGCTCGTCCTCGAGCCACGCCTCGGGCATGGCCAGCGCCGCGTCCAGCTCCCGGCGCGTCAGCGTCTGCGACCGCCAGCCGTCGCCGATCGCACCGGAGGCATGACGGGTCAGCTGGATCGCGTCGTTGATCCCGGCCATCGCGGCACGGACCGGCAACGGCTGCCCGATCATGGCGCGGCAGGCATTCGCCAGGACCAGCAGGTGCCCGGCCAGGTTCCCGCTGTCGACGGACGACACGTACGGTGGCCCGAGGACCTGCAGCGTCCGCGTGTCGTACCAGTTGTAGAGGTGGCCGCGGAACAGCTCGAGCCGCTTGATCGACGCAAGGGTCGCCTCGAGGCGATCGACCATGTCGGTCGTGCCGATCCAGCCGAGGTCGCGGGCCGTCAGGGTGGCGAGCAGGTACATCCCGACGTTGGTGGGCGAGGTCCGGTGGGCCACGACCGGCTTCGGTTCATCCTGGAAGTTGTCGGGCGGCAGCGCGTTGTCCTCCGGGCCGACGAACGCCTCGAAGAACCGCCAGGTTCGCCGAGCAATCAGGCGGAGCGCCGTGGCATCCTCGGCTGAGAGCTGCGCCTTCGGATCGGCCTGGGACGGCCGGCTCACGGCCCGGGCGACCAGTGGCGCCAGGAGCCAGAGGACCACGAACGGTAGAGCGAGCCACGCCGCGGTGGGCTTCGCGACGGCGACGACAGCCGCGATCGCGATCGCAAGCGCGGCACTGCCGGCCATCCGGCGATAGAAGCCGGTGATGCTCTCGTCGACGTTCGCCTTGGCCTGGGCGGCGGTGGTCCACTCGAGCAGGTTCCGCCTGGTGACGTACCGCCTCGTCACGGCGCGGACGATGGCGTCCGTCATGAGCCATGCCTGGTGCGCGAGGAACGTCCAACCCAGACCGACATGGGCGGCGGCCAGGCCGATGTCAGCCGCAACGGCCCCGAAATGGCTGCGCTTGGAGATGCCCTGCCGGCGTGGCAACAGCCCCGAGACGACGGGGAGCAGGGCCGGGATCAGGGTGGTCGCCAGGACGAACCCGGTCCAGATGGGGGCAGATACGGCGGGCAGCGTCCATGCGACGGCCAGGGTCGCGATGGCCAGCGGCGCCGACAGCGTCCGCCGGAGGTTGTCGACCATCTTCCAGCGCCCGATCGTGGGCACCGGACCTCGACGACGACCCGTGGCGTCCCGAGCCCGACCGATGATCCACGGCAGGAGCTGCCAGTCCCCGCGGGCCCACCTATGCTGGCGGGCCGCCGCCACCAGGTAGTGGGATGGGTACTCGTCGAAGAGCTCGACGTCGGTGACAAGGCCGGCGCGCGCGAAGATCCCTTCGAACAGGTCGTGGCTGAGCAGCGCGTTCTCGGGGGCTCGATCGGCCATCGCTGCCTCGAAGGCATCGAGGTCGTAGATCCCCTTCCCGGTGTAGCTCCCTTCCCCGAACAGGTCCTGGTAGACGTCGGACACGGCGGACGCATAGGGATCGATGCCCGCCGACCCCGAGTAGACCCGCTGGAACTGCGTCGCCTCGTGCTCTGCCGGCAAGGTCGACGTGATCCGTGGCTGCAGGATGCCGTAGCCGCGGATGACCCGGCCGGTTGCCTCGTCGAACGTGGGCCGGTTCAGCGGGTGGGCGATCGTCCCGACCAGGCGGGCCACGGCGCCGCGCGGCAGCCGGGTGTCCGAATCGAGCGTCACCACGTAGCGGATCCCATCGGGCGGGGTCGACCACGCGGCGCCCGTGATGATGTCCGTCGCGCTCGAGCCGCGCAGCAGCGCGTTCAGGTCGTGGAGCTTGCCACGCTTGCGTTCCCAGCCCATCCACCGTCCCTCGGCGGCATTCCAGCGTCGCGTTCGATGGAAGAGGAGGAACCGGGCGCCACCGCCGGGCGCCTCGCCGTGACGGGCGTTCAGGCGATCGATGGCCGCGGCGGCCGTCGCCAGCAGGTCGTCATCGCCGTCGATCGTCTCGGCGTCGGCGTCCAGCCAGTCCGACAGGATCGCGAACCGGAGATCGCCCTCGGGGTTGGCCAGGTAGTGGATCTCGAGCCCGGCGACCTGTTCCTCGACATCGGCGGCGTTGCCCAGGAGCGTGGGCACGACCACCAGCGTCCGCATCCCCGGTGAGGCGCCCTCGGTCAGCTCGAGCCGCGGCATCGCTCGAGGTCCGACGAGGCTCGTGATGCCACGATTGACGAGCGCCACCGCCACGTCGGACGCCGGACCCAACGCCAGGACGGCCACCAGGACGAGCGCCACGCCGACGCCACCTGAGACCGAGAGCGCGATCGGGACAGCCGAGGACGAGAAGGGTCGTCAGGAAGAGGCTCACGAGGAAGCCCGGCGTTGCGGCCCGGACGTAGGCGCGCCGGAGCCGGACCGACATCGGGAGCCGCGCTCCCAGCGCTTGCTCCAGCGCGACGCGCCCGTCCGAGATCAGGTAGAAGCCGGGATCGGCGGCGGCCGTGGTGGGCAGCGGGTGTCCGTCGACGGGCTCGCCGGCAGCTGCGCCGGCTCCCTCCGCGGCCCCGTCGTGCGCTGGGCCGCGCGCTGCGCCAGCCTCGCCTGCCTGCCGCGCCATGTCCATCGCTGCCCGGGCCACGTCGACCTCGCTCCGATCCGAGCCACGGGCAAGGTCCTCGACCGCGTGGCGGTAGCGATCCCGCGTGGCGAAGTCCATGGCCCCGAACGCGCTCCCGGCGCGGAGCGTCAGGTCGACCAGGCTGACGCTCTCCACGAACTGCGCCCAGTCGAACCAGGAGATCAGGCGCATGCTCGTGATGACGTTCCGGACCGTGACGTTCATCGAGGCCTGGCGCTGGTGCTCCAGCCGGACCGTCTCTTCAGCCGTCGTTCCCTGCGCCGTCAGAAGGCCCTCGAGCAGGCCGAGTGCCGGCGTTGCGGCTGGGTCCTGGTCGCGAAGCCGCTGGAAGAGCTGGACCTTGCCCGCGGTCGGCAAGGTCGTGCGGGACAGCTTCCGGAGCTCGGCGGACGCGGTCTCGGGGGTCGCCTTGCCGAGCCCCAGCAGGCTGTCCGCCAGGTCGTCTGCGCGCTGGCGGGCTTCGCGGCTGCGGACGATCTGCTCGGCCAGGCGTCGGAGGTTCTCGATCAGCAGGATGCGCAGGCTGATGGCGACCGCCCAGAGCTCTCCGAGCGTCAGCGGCTCCACCCGCTGGTACGCCATCACCAGGCGACGCAGGCTCTCCGGATCGAATCGACTGTCGGTGTGCGCGATGTATGCCCACGCGAGACCGAGGACCCGCGGATATCCCTCGAGGGGGCCGTCGACGAGCTTTGGCAGCTCGCGGTAGTAGTTCGCGGGCAGGTCGTCGCGGATCTCGCGGAGCTGCTCCTCGACGATGTGGAAGTTGTCGACGAGCCACTCCGCGGCCGGCGTGATCGATCGCTCGTCCTTGATCGCCTGGGCCAGCTCGCGGTAGGCCTGCAGGAGCAGGCGCCCGTTCTCGGCCACCCGCCCGGCGATCGGACGTCCCGTTCGCGGACGACCGGTGACGGGCTGGGCGGCGGCGAGGGATTTGCCGTGCTGCTCGAGGCGCTCGACGCTGAACAGTTCCGCGACGATCGCTTGCGAATTGTCGGCGATGCTCCGGGGCTTTCGAGAAATGCTGATCAGCGACTCCCGTGAAGGCCTGGGAGGCGTCGCCCTGCGGCTTCGCGCGACGAACCCAGCAGTCCAGCGCGACGATCGCCGTGCCTCGACCAGTACGTGCCGATGATAGGCGCGATCAGGGCGCCGGGGGTTCGCTCCATCGCCCGGTCGGTGGCCGCCACGCCTCGAACCGATCGAGGAGGGCGGCGAGGTCGGCGTCGACCGCGATCAGCCGGCGGTGGCCCGTGGCGATGAACCCTTCGGCGACCGCCCGGTCGAGCCAGGCCAGGAGGGGATCCCAGTACCCGGCGTGTCCCAGCAATCCGATCGGCTTGGCGTGGAGCTCCAGCTGGGCCCACGACGCGACCTCGGCCAGCTCCTCGAGGGTGCCGAGGCCGCCGGGGAGCGCGATGAAGCCGTCGGACAGCTCCGCCATCTGCGCCTTGCGTTCGTGGAGGGACTCGACGACCCGGAGCTCGGTGACCCCCGGGTGAGCGAGCTCACGGCCCACGAGGCCGCGCGGGATGACACCGATGACCTCGCCGCCCGCGGCAAGCGCCGCGTCGGCCACCGCTCCCATCAGCCCAAGACGGCCGCCGCCGTAGACCAGCCCGATGCCGCGCCCGGCCAGCCCGGCCCCGACCGATCTCGCGAGCTCGACGTAGGCGGGGCCCCGGCCCGAACTCGCCCCGCAGAACACGCACAGCCGCCGCACGGTCAGAACCCCAGCGCCGCCAACCGTGATGTCATCCGGCGAGCGGCCCGTGCGCGATGCGAGATCGCATGCTTCTCGGCCGGGCTCCACAACCCCAGGGTCCGACCGCCGGGTGGCTCCGATTCCGGCTCAAAGATCGGGTCATAGCCAAACCCTTCGTGACCGCGAGGAGCGGTGGCGATCCGCCCGCGACACGTGCCACGGGTCGTCAGCACCGCCTGTCCACCCTGCCGACCAGCTTCGTCCGGCATCGCCAGCGCGAGAACGCAGATGTACCGGGCGCCGCGACGTTCGGGCGGCAGGCCTCGAAGGGCGCCCAGCAGCTTGGTGTTGTTCTCGGAATCGCTGGCGTTCGGTCCTGCGTACCGGCGCGTGCGCACGCCCGGGCCGCCATCGAGCGCGGCGACCTCCAGCCCGGAATCGTCGGCGAGGGTCGGCAGCCCGGATGCCCGCACGCCAAACCGGGCCTTGATCGCGGCGTTCGTCTCGAACGTGGCGCCGTCCTCGACCGGATCGCCGTCGATCTCCAGCTCATCCAGGGACACGAGGTCCGTCCGGTGCAGGTCGAGCAGCTCTCGCAGCTCGCGGAGCTTGTGCACCGAGCGGGTGGCGACCAGCAGCCGCCGCCGGCTCACCGTCGGACGGTGGCGAGGACCGCCGCCTGCGCCTCGAACAGGCGGGCGAGCCCCGCGTCGGCCAGGTCGAGCAGGCCCACGGCGGCCGCCCGGTCGAACGGCTTGCCTTCGGCGGTGCCCTGGAGCTCGACGTAGGCGCCGGCGTCGGTGCCGACTACGTTGAAGTCCACGTCGGCCCGCGAGTCCTCGGAATAGTCGAGGTCCAGGTACGGCAGGCCGTTGACCAGGCCGACCGACACGGCCGCCACCTTGGCCACGAGATGCCGCTCCATGCCGTACGTGATCAGGGCCGCCGCCAGCGCGACGTACCCGCCGGTGATCGACGCCGTCCGCGTTCCCCCGTCGGCCTGGAGCACGTCGCAGTCGACCGTGATCGTCCGCTCGCCCAACCGGGTGAGATCGACGACGCCGCGGAGCGATCGTCCGATGAGGCGCTGGATCTCGTGCGTCCGTCCGCCGATGCGGCCCTTGACCGACTCCCGGTCGGTCCGCTCCGAGGTGGCGCGCGGCAGCATCGAATACTCCGCAGTCACCCACCCGGTGCCCTTGCCGCGGAGATGCGGCGGGACCCGATCGACGATCGTGGCCGCGCACAGGACCTGCGTGTCGCCGACCCGGATCGTGCACGATCCTTCGGCCCACTTCTGGACGCCCAGCGTGAAGCTGACGGGACGCAGGTCGGTGGCCCCGCGCCCATCGGCGCGGACGGTCGGGGGCCGGTTTCCGATGGTCATGTGGCGGTCTCCTCAGCCTTGGCAGCATCCCACAGCGCGTCGAGTGCCGCGAAATCGAGGTCCCGAAGGGCGACCCCTTTCGCCGCAGCGGCACGTTCCACGCTGGCAAACCGGCGCCGGAACTTCTGGTTGGCGGCTCGCACGGCAGCCTCGGCTTCGATGCCACGGCGGCGTGCGACGTTGACGAGGACGAACAGGAGGTCTCCGAACTCCTCGCTTCGCTCGGCATCGTTGGCGGCCTGGCGCAGCTCCTCCGCTTCTTCGGCGACCTTGTCGAGCACGCCGTCGATCGACGGCCAGTCGTACCCGAGGTTGGCGGCACGCTCCTGCATCTCCTGGCTCGCGGCGAGTGCCGGCATGGACGAGCTGATGCCCTCGAGCGCGCTCTTCGGCGTACCGTCCGACCCCTCCTCATCGGCTGCGGCGGCACGTTCGCCCGCCTTGATCCGCTCCCACTGGCGGTTCACGTCGCCGGCCGTACGGGCCTCGGCGTCGCCGAAGACGTGCGGGTGGCGGCGAACGATCTTGGAGGCGATGGCCGCCTGCACGTCCGCGAGGTCGAACACGCCGGCCTCGGCGGCGAGCTGCGCATGGAGCACGACCTGCAGCCACAGGTCGCCGAGCTCGCCCGCCAGCTCGGGTGTCGCGCCGTCGGCCAGGGCGTCGTAGACCTCGTACGCCTCCTCGAGCAGATGCTTGCGAAGGGTTTCGTGGGTCTGCTCACGGTCCCAGGGGCAGCCATCCGGGAGGCGGAGCCGGGCGGAGATCCAGGGCATCGCCCATGGTCCGGCGAGGGCCATCTCGGGGGCCACCGGGGAGAGGTAGATCGGCGCGGCGAGCGCATCGGGTTCCAGCGATCCGACCGTCGACGCGTCGGCGGCGCCGAACCGGCCGACCGGGTGGTCCGCCGGATAGAGCCGTCGGATGTGCTCGATCGGGTCAGCCGATCGCGGGCCGGCCCGGCCAGGCAACGGGGCGATGGTCGCGGCATCCCCACCGGCGGCACGAAGCACCGACAGCGGGACGATCAGCGCCGGCCGCGACGCCTCCAGCGGACTGGCGAGGATCCGTTCCGCGGCGACGATCTGGAGCCCTTCGGCGGGATCGAACCCCCAGCGGAGCCGCGCCTCCGCGACGAGCGCGTCGAGCACCGGTTCCTCGCTAGCTGACCTCGAGGCCTGTAAATGCCGGATCGCGTTCGATGAGGGCGGCGTCCTTCCTGGCCGTGTACCAGTCGGAGAACGCCGTCGCGCGGAGCTCCTCGAGCTGCCGGCCCTCGGGCGTTCGAACCTCCTCCGCGAGGACCTTGAACAGGTACAGGCCCTGGCCCTCCACGGTCACGACCGACGACGCTTTGCCGATCTCCGTGGCGAAGATCGCGTCGACGAGGCTCGACTCGAGCTGGCCTCGTGCGATCCAGCCGATGTCACCGCCGGAGCCCGCGGTCTGATCCTCCGAGTTGTCGAGCGCGAGCTGCGTGAAGTTTTCGCCCGCGTCGGCCTCGGCCTTGAGGGCGTTCATCTGGTCGATGTCGGGCGGGAAGTACATGACCTGGATGACGTGCCAGCCGAACGACGACTTGACCGGCGGCAGAAGCTGGCCGGGCTCCAGCCCGGGCACGATGATCGCCGCCTTGAATGCCTCATCGATCGTGCTGGCGGAGTCGAAGAACGGGAGCTTTCCGCCGGTGCCGGTGGGGCCGATGGCGCCGCCTTCATCGCTCTCGGTGCGCGCGATCGAGTCGAACAGGCCGGGATCCGCCTGCAGCTTGGCGTACGCGGCAGCGGCTTCCTCTTCGGCGGTCGCCCAACCCGGGTCGGCGGCGTCGAGCCCTGCGGCACCCGACGGATCGTCCTTGGGTGCGTACAGGATGTGCCGGACCTTGACCGCGTCCGTCTCGAGTGCCGGGTCGGCGGCGGCGATGAAGATCTGCTGCACCTCGCGCTGCGGTCCGGGCTTGCTGACCTCGGCCACGACCTTGTCCTCGAGCTTGCCATGGATCACGTCCGCCAGGACGACCGCTCGGTACTTGGCAATGTCGATGCCGTCGTTCGTCAGCTTGGCCTGGTATTCGCCGTCGACCGTCTCGGTCACGATCTGGGTGACGCGGCCGATCCGGAAGATGCCGTCGTCCCCCTCGATCACGGCCGTCGGCGACTCGACCTCGGCCGCGAAGATCGCCTTGACGTACGCCTCGTCGACCTGCGTGTCGTCGGCCTGCAGCCAGCCAAGGTCGCCAGCCTGCGCGGCGGTCGTGGTATCGGTCGACACCGTCTTGGCGACATCGTCCCAGACCGCCCCGTCCGTGATCTGCTTGAGGGCCGCTTCGGCAGCCGTCCGGGCTGCTGCGATCTGCTCCGCGGTCGGGGTCGCCGCCCCGAGATCGACCTCTGGCGCGAGCTCGATCACCCAGGCGTGGCGCTGCTCGGGCAGCGTCGCTTCCTGGAGGAATTGCGCATCGACCTCTTCCGGGGTGACGGAGATCCCCTCGGTCACGGCAATGGATGCCTGGAGCTTGGTGTCGATGACCCGCTCCAGGGCAATCGTCGGAAGCTGATTGCGCGTGTTGTTCAGGTTCTCGAGCTGCGACTGGGCCTCCGCCTCGGTCAGCTGCCCGGCGACGACCGCCGTCCGGATCCGTCGCTCGGACTCCGCGACGCGCCAGCTTTCGATCTCGAACCGGTCGCGGAGCTCGTCCTTCGTGATCGATTGGCCATCCACGCTGCCGACCGACGCCAGGTGCTGGTCATACCAGGTCAGCACGCCAGCGATCACGAGGATCACGACAGCGGCAACGACGACGATGCCGAACGCGATGTTCAGAAGGAAGTTCCGGCGCTCCTGCCCCTCCCAGGCTGGGCGCTGGGCGCGCTTGACGACAGGCTTGGCTTTGAAGGTCATGGGTGGGGTGGGTTCCTGCTGACATGTCCGGCAACCGCCGGGGTATGAGGGGCAAGGTATGGTACTCGATGTCCGCTCCTGATCACGCTGGCGGACGCCCGAGCTCGGGCAGGGCGGCGGCGAGCCGTTCCCGGAGCGCGACGACGTAGGGCGTCGCGAGGTGGTGATCGTCCCGGTACACGAGATAGCGCCCGATCACGGCCGTGCACGGATCGGTGGGGCACGCCCAGTTGGTCGGATCCACGAACCACCCGCCGTGGTTGGCGGCGATCGCCCGTTCCGCCTCGAGCCAAGCCTCGTCGACCATGTCGGCACGGGGCTCCGTGCATGCCAGCACGTCATCGAGGTGGGCGGACAGGCAGTCGGGCGGATCGAGGTCCCACTTCGGGGTGTCCCCGATCAAAGCCACCGTGCCGGCGAGCGGGACCAGCCGGTCGAGCATGGCCTCGAGGCCTGCAGCGAGGGCCGCACCGCCGTCCGCGGGAGCCGCTGCGCCGTCGCCCGGCGATGGGTACGGGTGGCTGCTCGCCACGATCACGAGGTCGGGGCGTTCCGCCGCCACGCGTTCGACGACCCGCTCGCGCCACTCGTCGCATTCTGCATACGCCCGCTTCATGTTGGTGTTCCAGACGGTCATCCACGCGGGCGTGCAGCCACTCTTGGTCAGGGCGACCAGTCGCCACGCGCGGTCGAGCGCGAGCCGCTCGAGGGCCGGGAACCACTGCGCGGCGTGCGAATCGCCGACCAGGAAGACGGTCGTGGCCGCTTCCGGCGTCCCGAAGACACACTCGGGGATGTCGATCGCCGGCTGGGCCAGGTGGCAGCCGTTGTCGTAGATCGCGGGCGTGTCCGCTCGCGCGGCGTCGAGGGCCGGGATGAGGCCGGCCGGGATGGGACCGCCGGGTGGCGGCGGGAAGCTGACCGGGATCGGTGGCTGGCTGGTCGTCGACGCCGGGGGGGTCGCGCCCGGCGCATCGGTGGCGGCCAGGCCACCAAGATCGGGGAGCGGCTCCTCCGTGCCGGTCGCCGATCCGTCTCCGGGGCCGCCGGTCGCCGCGGCCAGGCGTTGGGTGGTCACGAAGCCCAGTGCGAGCGAGGTTCCCGCCACCGCGATCGAGAGCGCCGCGGCGAGCGCGAGATTGCGTCGTGGTACGACGCCCACCAGCTTCCCGCGCCGGATCGGGTCCTCCAGCCAGCGCTGGCTGGCATACGCGATCGGGATGGCGGCGACCATGAGGCCGACCCGAACCGGCAGCGGGAGCGTTTCCCCGGCAACGGCCGTGGGGAGGACCAGCAACGGCCAATGCCAGAGGTAGAGCGAGTAGGAGATCCGCCCAAGGAACCTCGCCGGGCCCCACCCCAGCACCAGCGCCGGACCCACGGCCTGCCCGCGCATGCCGGGGATCATGGCCAGCGCCGTCCCGACCGTCGGCAGGACGGCGGCCAGTCCGGGGAACGGTGTGGTCGTCTCGATGACCAGGCCCGATGCCCCGATGAGCGCGAGTCCGACCCAGCCAGCCACGGCCGCGGGCGTCCGCGGGATGCCGGCCAGGCGCGTCGCTCCGACAGCCAGCAGCGCGCCGATGCCGAGCTCCCAGGCGCGCGATGGAAGGGAGAAGAATGCCCAGGGGGCACTGGCGGTCGTCAGCCATAACGACAGCGCAAAGGACCCGGCAACGACGGCGGCCGCCAGGATCCCGACACGCCTCACACGCCTGACAGGATCGTGGGCGCCGAGCGTCACCACGAGGAGGAGCGCCGGCCAGAAGAGGTAGAACTGCTCCTCGACGCCGAGTGACCAGAGATGGAGCAACGGCGAGGGTGCAAGCTCCGCCTGGAGGTAGTCGGTCGCCTGGATGGCAAAGCGCAGGTTCGAGGCATAGAGGGAGGCGGCCACGCCGTCCGCGGCGACATCGGCGGCGCGCAACGGCGACAGGACGACCACCGAGGCGATCACCGTGACGAGGATCAGCAGGGCGACTGCGGGCAGGAGCCGACGGAGGCGGCGCGCATAGAACGACGCCAATGAGATCGAACCGGTCCGTTCGAGCTCGCGCAGCAGGAGCCCGGTGATCAGGAACCCGGACAGCACGAAGAACACGTCGACCCCGACAAACCCACCGCCGAAGCCGGGGACCGCGGCGTGGTACAGGAGCACGAGGATCACCGCGATCGCGCGAAGGCCCTCGATATCCGGGCGGAAGCCGTTTCGCTCCCCGCCCGAGCCGCCGCTCACGATCTGGCTCGCGCCTCGATGATCTCGAGGTAGCGCGCCGATTCCCGCTCCCAGGCGAGTCCGCGAACCCGTGCGAGGGCGCTCGCGATTCGGGCGTTCCGGCGCTCGGGCTCGTCGACCAGTCGCAGCAGCGCCGCCGCGAGGTCGTCCGGGTCACCGGGCTCGTAGGTGACGACGTCGTCACCAAAGGTCCGCTCGACCATCGGCAGCCGCGACGCGACGACGGTCCGGCCCATGGCAGCGTATTCGTAGGCCTTGGTCGAGAGCGAGAAGTCGGTGAAGGCGGATCGGCGGGTCGGGGCCAGCCCGACGTCCGACGCCGCGATGGCCGCCGGGACCGCCTCGATCGGGACCCGGCCGTGGAACGTCACGCGATCCTGGAGCCCGAGCGAGGCCGCTCGTTCGCGGAGCGGCACCTCGGCGAAGTCGCGGCCATAGAGGTCGAGGCAGACCGCCAGCGCTGGGCGGAGCCGGGCCATGCGGGCCATGGCATCGAAGACCACGTCGAGCTCGTAGATCGGGCTCAACGCGCCGGCATAGACGAGCCGCAACGTGCCGTCGGCCATGAACGAACGATCGGGGTGATGGGCAGGATCGAATTGGGTCAACGAGGGGGCGTTCGGGATCACGCTCACCTTGGTCGCCGGCACCCCAAGGCCGATCAGCCGATCACCCAACGCGTCGTTCACGGTCAGCACCGCGCTCGCGAAGGTCGTCGCCGCCCGTTCCTGGGCGCGGAGGAGGGCATAGCCGACGCGACCCGCACGACCGTGGAACCGGCTCCGGAAGAACTCCGGCATCGCTTCGTGGAGATCCAGGATCACCGGCACACCCACCAGGCGCAGGGGGAGCGCCGCGAAGACGAGGAAGTCGGGCAGCGTGTGGACCTGGACCAGCCCATATCGCCGGGTCGGATGCGCCCGGGTCAGCGCCCAGCCGGAACGGACCAGGAAGGCGAGGTACTCGCGAAGGTACGTTCCGAGCCCGGCGCCCTGGTGGCGCTCGACACCGAGACGGCGAACGGTCACCCCGTCGAGGACCTCGGCTGCCGGATCACCGGGCCGCCGCAGCGCGAACACGTCGACGGCGCGCCCGGACGCCACGACGGCTTCCGCCTCCCGCCGGACGCGCGGATCTTCTTCGTAGTACGAGTGGGTCAGCATGGCCACCGGTCTCGGGGCCCGATGCGCGCTGCGACGGCTCATGCCCGCGTTGGCGCCTGCGCGCGCTCGCTCACGCACATCCCAGTGCGCTCGCGAACGTGCTCATCGCCGCCTTGGCCTGAACTCGCCGCATCGGCACCAGGCGTAACGCAGAACGCGTGAATGGGCGGTTCATGAGCGTCGGGCAGCGTACCCCAACCGCCAGATCGGCCGTGGTACCCTGCTGGCCCCATGAGTGCGACGGCAGACGCGCCAGCCCATTTTCGTCGCGGCGCGACCCGTCCCGGACCCATCGGACTCCTCCGCGAGGCCCTCGTCGAGGTCACCCAGCGGCGCCGGCTGATCCGCTACCTCGTGCAGGCCGACGTCCGGAAGAAGGGCGCCGACACGCTGCTCGGCAACCTGTGGTGGGTGCTCGATCCCCTGCTCCAGATGGCCGTCTACGTCGTGCTGGTCTCGGTCGTGTTCGACCGCGACGTGCCCGACTATCCGCTCTTCATCTTCGCGGCGATCCTGCCCTGGAAGTGGTTCCAGTCGACGGTCCAGGACGCGATCACGTCCGTCACCGGTGCCGATCGCCTGATCCGGCAGATCCAGTTCCCCAAGCTCGTGCTCCCGCTCGCGTCGGCCGGAGCCGGGGTCGTCAACTTCGTGTTCGGGCTGCTCCCGCTGGCCGCGCTGATGCTGATCCTGTACCGGGACCGGTTGTCCCTGGCGCTGCTCCTCATCCCGCTGGTCGCGGTAGTCCAGTTCTTCTTCAACGTCGCGATCGCCGTTGGGCTGGCGGCGCTCAACGTCTTCTATCGCGACGTCGGCAACCTGTCCCGGCATTTCCTCCGGCTGTGGTTCTACCTGTCGCCGGGCCTGTACGCGATCGAGGACCTGAGGCGGGCCGCGGGGGACATCCCCGTCGTGGGCCAGCTGCTGCTCGCCAACCCGTTCGCCATCCTGTTCACCGCCTACCGCGATGTCATCTACAACGAGCAGGCGCCCGACTGGGCAGGGCTTGGCGCGTTGCTGGCCGGCTCGCTCGTGCTCCTTGCCTTGACCACGCTCCTGTTCAAGCGAGTGGAGCCGTCCTTCGCCAAAGTCCTCTGATGGTCGCCAACGAGATCAGCCCGGCCCACCCGGACGAGCCGCCGGCCGACGCACGGGTGGCGATCCGGGTCCAGGACGTGGGGGTCAAGTACAGCCTCCGGTTCACCCGGAAGACGACCCTCCACCGGTCGTTCGTCAACCTGTTCGTGCGCCAGCCCGCCGACGAGTTCTGGGCGTTGCGGGACGTCAGCTTCGATCTCGTGCACGGCGAATCGCTGGCGGTGATCGGGCCGAACGGGGCGGGCAAGAGCACGCTCCTGCAGGTGCTTGCCGGGATCATCCTGCCGTCTGAGGGGTCGGTGGAGGTCGACGGACTGATCTCCAGCCTGCTGACGCTGGGCGCCGGGTTCGACCAGGAGCTGACCGGGCGCGAGAACATCCGCCTGGCGGGCGCGTTTCTCGGGATCCAGGGCAAGGAGATGGAAGCCCGCACGCCCGGGATCATCGAGTTCGCCGACCTCGGCCCGTTCATCGACGCCCCGATCCGGACCTATTCGTCGGGGATGCGGGCGCGGCTCGGGTTCTCGATCGCCACGTCCGTCGACCCCGACATCCTGCTGCTCGACGAAGTCCTGGCGACTGGTGACGAGGTGTTCCGGGCGAAGTCGAAGTCGCGCGTGCTCGACCTGGTCAAGCAGGCCAAGGGGGTCGTCTTCGTGACCCACGACATGAACTGGGTGGTCGAGTTCTGCAACCGGGCCATCCTGCTGCAGAAGGGCCGGATCGTGGCCGAGGGCGACCCGGCCGAGGTCGTGGCGATCCACAAGGAGCATTCACGGCAGGCCAAGGCCGAGCGCGAGGCGGCCATCGCCCGGGCGCTCGAGACGTCGAGCGGGGTCGTGCTCCCGCCCGACGCGGCGACCGGCAAGCTCCTCGACCCCTAGGGCGCCGCGGATGCGAGTCCTGACCGTGGCCCGCTGGTATCCGTCGCACGACTCTCCGGGTCGTGGTTCGTTCGTCGCCGACCTGGTCCGTGCGACGGTGGGCGCCGGGGTCGACGCGCGGGTCGTGTCCTTCGATCGCGTCCTCGTGCGTGGCCGCCCGGACGAGCGAGAGGCGGTCCGCCTGGCTGCCCGAGCCGGCCTCGACCGGGTCGTGACACCGGAATCACTCTTCGTAAGCCGCGCCTGGGGCGACAACCCCACGGTTCCGGTCGCGCGGATCCCGGTCGTCCGGCGGCCGGGAACGGGCGACCCGGTGGCCTTGATCGAGGACCACCTGGCGGCGCTGCGGCCATTCCTGGAACGACTCGTCGGAAGCTGGCGCCCGGACGTGATCCACGCCCACACGGGGCTCCCGGATGGCATCGTCGCGGCGCAGCTTGGGCGCGGGCTCGACATCCCGGTCGTGGTCAGCGAACACATGAGCACGATCGAAGCGGAGCTGGCCGACCCGGCCGCCCTCGAACGGTACCGGGAGCTGCTCGACCCTGCCGTCGGGCTCCTGGCCGTCAGCCCGCCCGTCGCCGAGCGGATCGCGCGCTTGCTCGGCGTCGCGACCGACCGCCTCGGCGTTCTGCCCAACCCGGTCGAGGACGCCGCCTTCCCGACGGCTGATCCGGTCACGCGAGACCCGAACGAGCTGCTGTGGGTGGGATCGATCGGCCAGCACAAGGGGATCGACGTGCTCCTGCGCGCCCTGGCGGACTTGCGAGGGCGCCGGCCGAATCTGCGGTTGCGTCTCATCGGCAGCGAGCGGGCTGATGGAGACCAGGCCCGCCTCGAAGCGCTGGCTGCGGGCCTCGGTGTCGGCGCCATGGTGACGTTCGACGGCTGGCTGAACCGCACGGGCGTTGCCGCAGCCATGTCACAAGCCGCGGTTTTCGTCCATCCGAGTCCATCGGAGACCTTCGGAGTCGCCGCGGCCGAGGCCATCCTGACCGGGTTGCCCGTGGCGGCGCGGCCGTCGGGCGGCGTGCCCTGGATCATCGACCGATCCGGTGGCTTTGGCCGGGTTGCCGACGGTGACGACCCCGGGTCGTTTGCACGAGCCATCGAGGCGATCCTCGACGGGCCGCATGGGATCGCGGCGGAGGAGGCCCGGACGCGGCTCGTCGAGGCCGTCGGGGCAAGCGCGGTCGCGCGCCAGGCGATCGAACGGTACGAAGCCGCGATCGCCACGATGGACCCGCGATCGGCCTCTCCCGTCGCACCCGGCATGGCAGCCGCCGCCCATCCCGCCGCGGCACCGTTGCCACATGTCATCGTCGCGACCGAGCGCATCCAGGCGCCGGGCCTCGTTGCAGCGCTGCCCGTTGACCTGCAACGTCGCCTGGTCCTTGTCGTGCCGCCCGCGGTGCCCGGCGCCCCCGATCCGGCCATGTCGGGGGCCGGGATGGCCGTCGGGATCGTCGAATCGGAGCCCATCCGGCCGGGCCCGCCGAAGCCGCGCGGTCGCAGCCCGCTGGCGCGCCTTCGACGCGCGCTCTGGCGAGCGGCGCCAACGGCCGATGAGCTCCTGATGCAGGCCGTTGAGAGGGCTGTGCGGCGGGCGGCCTCGAGCGGCGGAGCTGTGGACGTGATCGCGATCGACGCACCCGCGGCGGCGCTCCTGGGCGATCAGCCCCTCGGACGGGTTCGCCTCGCGCCGGGGTCGCTGCGCTGGCTGGCCGATCGATGGGCCGCCGAGCAGGACAGTGTGCCACCATCACCGTGATGGCCTACGACCCGCGTGATCACTGGTCGCGGCTGCACGAACGCGGCGACCTCTCGAGCGTCGGCCAGTCCGGCCTCCCGGCGGATCTCAACAGCTGGCTCTATCGCGCGCTCGAGCGACGCGTGCGCTGGTTCGTGCGCCGGCATCACGCGCTCGATGGCGCCACGTCGGTTTTCGACGTCGGGGCGGGCACCGGGTACTGGGTCCGGGTGTGGCATGCGCTCGGCGTCGCACGGGTTGACGGCTGCGATCTTGTGACGGCAGCCGTCACAAGGCTGGAGAACGAGTTCGGCGCCCGGGGCGATCGATTCGTCGCTTCGGATATCGGCGCTGTCGAGGCGGGCCTGCCGGCGGAGCGCTACGGCCTCGTGTCGGTCATGAACGTGCTCCTCCACCTCACGGACGACGAAGCGTTCGGGCAGGCGCTCGCGAACGTGGCATCGCTGGTCGCGCCGGGAGGGCGGCTGCTGCTGGTGGAGCCGATCCTGCTCGATCCTTCGTACCAGCGGCCGGTCACCGCGACGCAGACGTCGCGTGCCCGCCCCTTGGCCGCGTACCGCGATCCGCTGCTGGCAGCCGGGCTCGAGCTGGTCGAGCTCCGCGGGGCGCTGGCGATGGCGAACAACCCGATCGAGGCGGGCTCACGGACCGCGTACGACCGGTACGTCCGCTGGTGGCGCTGGGTGGCACGACGGGTGAAGACGACGCCGGGGAGCATCCGCTGGATCGGGCCGCTGATGCTGGTCCTCGACCGGCTGATGCTGGCAACCGGCGCGGCACCTTCGAGCAAGATCGTGCTGTTCCGCCGGCCAGCCTGAAGCGACGGGTCCTAGGCGCGCGCCCCCTCGAGACGAGCGACCAGGTCGAGATACGGCACGACCGCCGTTTCCCAGTTGTAGGTGTCGCGGCTGACGGCCAGGCATCGATCGCGCATCGCCTCGTAACCCGCCTCCGGCTGCTCGAGGATGTCGCCGAGGGCACGCGCGAGATCCGCGGGATCGGCAGGGTCGGCAATCGCCCCGAGCCCGTCACGCTCGACGATCGCGCGCATCACCTCGAGATCCTTGCCGATGACTACCGGCGTCCCGGCCGCGAGGCTCTCCCAGAACTTGTTGGGGGTCGAGAGACGCTGGTTCAACGAGTTGGCCGGCACGGCGATGATCGAGACGTCCGCCGAGGCCGCCCACGCTCGCACGTCGTCGGGATGGACCGGGGGCAGGACGAGGTGCCGGCCTTCGAACCTCGCGTCATGGGACTTCCGGGCGAGTGCCTGGTCCCACTCGGTGGTCACGCCCGCCCCGAGCATGACGAGGGCCGCATCGCGGAGTCGAACGACGGCTTCGGCGGCCATCTCCAGGCCCCGCTGCCGACCGAGCTTGCCGAGGAACAGGACGACGCGGCGCTGATCGGGCAGCCCGGAGGCGTCCCGGATCAGGTTCGGTCGGGTCGCCGGCGGCGTCCAGCGCGGCTGGCAATTGAGCAGGACCGTCGGTCGCTCGCGGAACGGCCAGAGCCCGTGGCAATGGTCGGCGAGCGCGTCGTTGACGGTCACGACCGCATCGGCCCGCCGGACCCAGCCGGCCTCCCGGCGACGGTACCGGGACAGGATTGGTCCGGGCACGTTCTGGTAGTTGTTCGAATCGAGGATGGCATCGATCACGTCGTAGACGACGAGGCCACGCCATCCGGCGGCGCGGGCATCGCGGGCCAGGTCGAGCGCCACTGGGAGGGTGAGGATCCCGAAGGCATGGTAGAGGTCGGCCGGTGGTAGCTCGCGGCGGAGCGTTCGCCACCACGCGCGGACGTGGAGCGGCCACAGGGCGACCTTGATCGCCTTGTCGGCGTTGAGCGCGAGGACCTTGAGCGGCTTCGTCGGTGGCTGCGGCGCCGGCGGCTGACCGATCCAGCGCTTGAACGGGCCACTCGGTGCGTACCGGCGGGTGACGACGTCGCCATCCCGCTCCTCGACCGGCAGGTCGCCGCCGGTCACGGCGGCGACCTCGACCTCCCAACCGGCCTCGGCCAGGCTCCGCGCGACGCGCAGGCCGCGGGAGTACGGCGCGGCCGGGTTCGCGACGAGGAGAACGGCCCGCGGGCGACGCCCTCGTTCGGTCACCAGGGGCGACCGGTCAGGCGCGTGTAAGCCTCGAGGAGCGCCTCCACCTGGGTTTCCCAGTTGTAGGTGTCATGGGCGGCGGCCAGGGCACGTGCGCGCATCCGGGCGCGGTCGTCCGGCGGCGCCTCGACGATCGTGCGGATCGCCGCTGCGATGGCATGGATGTCGTCCGGCTTGACCGCGATCCCGCAACCGGTCTCGCGGGCGATCGGACCCATGCCCGGATGATCGGAGCAGACCGACGGCACCCCGGCGGCCATCGCCTCGAGGAACTTGTTCGGCGTGGAGAGGTAGTTGTTCAGGGTGTCGTGCTGGAAGAGGACGCCGATGGCGTCGGCGGATGCGACCCACTCGAGCAGCTCCGTCGGCGGCACGGCGGGCAGGATGTGGACCTTGCCGAGGTTCTCGGGGAGCGCGGCTGCCGCGCGGAAGTCCGCTTCGAGGGCGCCGTAGCCCATGACCACGAGCACGCAGCCCGGTACCTGGCGGACGGCCTCCATGAGCTGCTCCACGCCTCGCCCCATGGAGAATCCGCCCTGGTAGAGCACGACCCGGGTCTCCGGGTCGAGTCCCAGGCGCTCGTGGAACCGGCGAGGTGTGGGGTCCGGCGGCGCGAACCGGTACGAGCAGTTCATGACGATCACCGGCATCTCCACGTCGAAGCGGCGCGCAAGCTCCGTCGCGTACGGCTGGTTGACGGTGAACACGCGATCGGCGGCGCGCGCCCAGCCGCGCTCGAGGCGCGCCAGGACGGCCTTGATCGGGCCGCGGAGCCGGGCAAGGTTGGCCGCGACCATGTAGATGTCCCGGGAGTCGTACACGACGCGAGCCCGGTGTCGCTTGCCGAGCGCCAACGCCACGGACACGCCCATGTATGCCATGCCGTGGTAGACGTCGGCCACGGGAGCGGCCGCCAGCGCCTGGCGCCGGTGGCTCCGGATCATGAGGAAGATGCGCCCTCTCCGGACGTAATCGCGGATGCGGCTCGGGAGACCGGTCCCGGGCTTCCTCGTGACGGGATGCGCCCAGCCGGGAGCCGAATCGTCGTCGTTGCCGGGCGGCATCGTGCCGGGCGGCAGCGTGCCGGTCGCAGCCGGCGCCGACGCGCGGTTGTCGGCCGCCGAGGCCTCCACGCCGCGGGCGTCCGCGCCGCTGGCGTCATCGCCCGCTCGACGGCTCGGTCGGGCGCTCAGACGGAGGGCGCGAAGTAGCGGGAGCGTGACCCGCCGGAACGGCAACCCGTCGATGGCCGGCGTTTCGACGCGGAGTATCGGATAGCCGGTGTCGTGGATTTCGTGTCGCGCCAATCCAGGCTTCCAGCGGGCGAGGACGGTCACCTCGTGACCGCGTTCGTGCAGCGTTCGCGCGATCCGGTACGTCCGCGAATCGAACTCGCCAGTGGATGGCAGGACCACCACGCAGCGCTGGGGCACGATCCCGTCTGGCACGGCGGCGAGTGTAGTCGACTGCCATCGCGACCGCGCTGGGACTGGCCTTCGGCCGACGAATGCTATCGTTCGCGGAACCTTCCCGATCCATCACTGCTCCCGGAGAACCGCTTCGTGCACCTCTTCCTGCTCGGTGCCGGTCACGTCGGCCTGGTCACCGCGGTTGGCCTCGTGCGGCTCGGACATCGAGTAACCGTCGCCGACATCGACGGGGAGCGGATCAGCGCGCTCAACGATGGGCGACCGCCCGTCTTCGAGCCGGGTTTGACCGAAGCGCTTGCCGCCGGACTCGTGGAACGTTCGTTGACTTTCACGACTGAGCTTGATCCGCCCTCGGATTCCCCATTCAGCTTCGTCTGCGTGAGCACCCCGACCGGCCCGGATGGGCCCTTGTCGACCGTCCATGTCGAAACCGCGGTGGAACGGCTTCTCGACAGCGTTGAGCCAGGCCACACCATCGTCGTTCGGTCCACGTTGCCACTTGACGGACCGCGCCGAATTGCCGCGCTGGCCGCGGGCCGTCCCGACCGGGCGTCGATCGTCACCAACCCGGAGTTCATGCGCGAGGGACAGGCGCTCGAGGACTTCGATCGCCCGAATCGGGTCGTTACCGGTTGGCTGGAACGAAGCGATCAGGCCGCCGCCCAAGCTGTCCTCGACTTGTACACGCCACTCGGAGCACCATCGCTCGTCGCGGATGCCCGGTCGGTGGCCCTGATCAAGCTGGGTTCGAATGTCTTTCTCGGGATGAAGATCTCGTTCGCCAACGAGCTCGCCCGTGTCGCGGATGCGACCGGTGCGGACATCGACGAGGTCATTGCCGGGATCGGACTGGACAGCCGGATCGGGACCGCGTTCATGCAACCCGGTCCGGGCGTCGGCGGCTCCTGCCTCCCGGAACAGGCGGTGGCCATCGCCCTCGAAACCGTGGCGCTCAATGTCGAGGCGCCGTTGCTCTCGGCGATCCACCGCGCCAACGTCGTACACCAGCGCCAGATCGTGGCTCAGCTCGAGGACCTCCTGGGTGGGGCAGGGTCGCTCGACGGCCGCCGGATCGGACTGTTCGGCTTGTCGTTCAAGGCAAACACTGATGACGTTCGGGAGTCGCCGGCTCTCGCGCTCGCTGGCAACCTCCGCGCGGCCGGTGCCAACGTGCTCGCACACGACCCACGCGCGGAGACCCGCGCTACCCAGGCCGATCCGTCGCTCCGCATAGCGCCATCCCCGATCGAGGCGGCCACCGACGCCGATGCCGTCGTCGTGGCGACCGAATGGGCGGACTACGCCAAGCTGGACTGGGTCGCGGTGGCGCATGCGATGCGTGGCACGCTCGTATACGACACTCGCTCCGTGGTTGATGTCGCTGCAGCGCGCGCGGCCGGCCTCAGGGTGGTGCGCCTCGGTCGCCCGACAGTCGCCAACGACCCGGTGGAAGGCGCCTACGGGGCTCTCGCCGAGGGCTTGCGTGAGCCCGCCGCCTCGCGCGCCAGCGAGTCGTAGAGCGCGACCAGCCGCGCCGACTCCGTCTCCCAGTTCCACCGTTCGTGCGCAGCGCGGAGGCATCGTGCCCGCAGTGCGTCACGCTCCGCCTCGGTCAAATCGAGGATCGACCGGATCGCCCGCGCGACCGACGAAGGATCCGCGGGATCGCACACGGCCCCGAGGGGTCCGTCAGGATCCTCGAGCACGATCCGGCGCATCTCGAGGAAGTCGCTGACCACGACCGGCAGCCCGGTCGCCAGCGACTCGAACAGCTTGTTCGGGCTCGACAGGCGATGGTTCAACGTGCTGGCCTGGATCGGCATGACCCCGACATCCGCCGAAGCCACCCAGAATGGGAGCACCGCAGGGGGCACGGCCTCCACCACGTGGATCCGCCCCCCATACCGCGGATCCGCGGCCGTCTCGCGGAGCCAGTCCTCGCGGCTGCCATAGCCGAGGTACACCGCATGGACGCCTTCCATTCCGGGTTCGAGCAGCGCCGCGGCGAGCTCCTCGAGGCCTCGGTGGAGGAAGAACGCGCCGTGATAGAGCGCGATCGGGGCATCGGCCGGCAGTCCGGTCGCATCGCGAAGGAGGTTTGGTCGTTGGGCCGGGGCGTCCCAGCGCGCGGGGGTGTTGTAGACGACCACGACGCGCTTGATCCCGAACTTCTTCCCAAGGATGTCCCCAAGCGACCGGTTCACCGTCACGAGCGCCGTGGCGTGCCCGGCCTGCCGGCGTTCGAACCAGCCCAGGATCCTCTTGCCCCACCAGGAGCGGTTGACGTTGGTGCCCGAGTCCATGAACGACTCATGGCTGTCGTAGACCACCAGCCCACCGTGACGTTCCCTGGAGCGGACCGCGGCGGGGAGCGCCGTGAGGTCGTGCCCGTGATAGACGTCGGCGTCGGGCGCCCTGTCTGCGGCAGCGCGGTTCCAGCCCAGGACGCCGTAGCGCCAGCGGATCAGCCAGTCGATCGTCGAATCGTGCCTGGGCGGGTTGAACCCGCCGGAGATCGCGATGAACGGCAACCGGATCAGTGAGGCGATGGCAACCGCGACGGCCACGCCGAGGAATGCGACGGCGCGGATCCAGCCGGCGGGCCCTCGCAGCAGGTGGTGGAAGAAGCGTCGTCGGACCAGGCCGTACATCCGCCACGGCCGGCGGTAACGATAGACCCACGTGCGCCACCGGTGCGGGATCGGCACCAGGACGATGTCGAACCCGTCGCGCTGCTGATGGGTGATCTCGCGCTCGTCCGGACCATGCCGTCCCATGATCGTCACACGATGGCCGGCGGCAACGAGCGTGGCCGCCTCGCGGAGCACCCTGGAGTCCCTGGTGACGTCGTTGTAGACGAACATGACGACGCGAAGCGCGCGGCCGGGAGCACTCGCGACGCTCAGCTCCGTTGGGACGGCGGGCGACGCCGTCACGAGCCACGCTCGAGCGCCGCGTCGATCGCCTCGGCGGCGCCCGCGGGTCGGAGGTCGAACGCGTCGGCCCGAGCCGCCGCCTGGCGCCCCGCTCCCGACGGCGGAGCCAGCGCCTCGACCGCCGCGACCGCCTTGCCGGCATCGAGACCGACGACGACCATGCGGCCCTCCGACCCGGCGACGGCCTCGACCCACTCCGTCGTGCCGCGCAGGATCAGGCACGGCACGCCGAGCCAGGCGGTCTCTCGCTGGATGCCGCCCGAATCGGTCAGGACGGCGGCGGCGTGGAGCTGGAGTGCAAGCGAGGTTCGGTAACCCTGCGGCTCGACGACGAAGACATGCTCCCCGAGCGTGATCCCGGCCCGTTCGAGCGCGACGGCGGTGCCCGGATGGAGTGCGAGGATGACCGGCCTTTCCCGCGATGCCAGGACATTGAACATCGCCGCCCAGGCGCCAAGCGCCCGTGGTTCACGGTTCTCGGCGCGGTGGACCGTCGCGAACAGGTACCCGCCGGGCTGGAGGTCGAGGCGGCGACCCGTCGACTCGGCGAGTCGCTCGCTCACCTCCCGGATGGCTTCCGGTGCGCGGACCTCCTGGCCCACCCGAGCCGCGAGATCCTGCATCAGGTCGCCGACGAGGGCGACGCCGTGCTCGATGCCCTCGGCGCGGAGGTTGTCGACCGCCGTCGGGGTCGGCACGAAGAGCCAGCGCGACAGGTGGTCGGCGACGACCCGGTTGATCTCCTCGGGCATCCGTCGATCGAAGCTTCGCAGGCCGGCTTCGACGTGCGCGACCGGGAGGCCGAGCTTGGACGCGGCCAGGGCGCCCGCCAGGGTCGAGTTCGTGTCGCCGTACACCAGGACGGCGTCTGGCGCGCGATCGATCAGGATCGGTTCGAGCGCGGACAGCATCGCCGCGGTCTGCGCGGCATGTGACCCGCCCCCGATGCCAAGCGCATGGTCCGGCGGCGCGAGGGCCAGCTCCCGGTAGAACGAGCCCGCCAGCCCCTCGTCGTAGTGCTGGCCCGTATCGACGAAGACCTCATCGTGGCGTCGTCGCAGAACGGGCGACAGCGCCGCGGCCTTGATCAGTTGGGGCCGCGTGCCTACGACGCTGACGATTCGCACCGCCAAAGACTAGCGGTCGCGACGGAAGCAGCGCGGCCCAACGCGAGCCTAGGCCGCTGGGTCCTCCCCGATCCCGATGCCGTGGTAGGCAACGCCCGCCGGCAACGCCAGGGTTCGGAGGGAATTGCGGCCGTCGAGCACGACCTCGAGCGCCGGGAACCACGCCGGGTCGAGTGACTCGAACTGGGGATCGCCGGTCTGGGTGACGATCGCCCGGATCGCGGGGACGGCACTCCCCCATGCCCACGGGACCGCGCCGACGCGGGCGATCTCGTCGTCGTCGAGCAACGGATCGAATGCCAGGACGCGGGCGCCCCGCGCTCGCAGGCCGTCGATCAGCGGCATCGCGCGCGAGTAGGCGAGCTCCTTGACGCCGTGGCGGTAGGTCAGGCCGAGCACGAGCACGTCCACCCCGTCGAGGCCACCCAGGTCGCGTTCGAGCGTGCCGATCGCCCGGTCGACCTGGCCGTCGTTGGCCTTGCGCGAAGCGTCAACCAGCGTCATTTCGGGCGCACGGCTGAGCAGGAAGTGCGGATAGACCGGGATGCAGTGGCCACCGACCCCGATCCCGGGCTGATGGATATGGCTGTAGGGCTGGCTGTTGGCCGCGGCGATCACCTCGAGGATGTCCACGCCGGACCGCTCGGCGTAGTTCGCGAACTCATTGGCGAGGGCGATGTTGACGTCGCGGTAGGTCGTTTCGGCGAGCTTCGCGAACTCGGCGGCTTCGGCGTTGCTCATGGCCACGACCTCGGCATCGAGCACCGAGGCGTAGAAGGCCGCCGCCCGCGCGGTCGACGCCGGCCCAAGACCGCCGACGAGCTTTGGGTAGGTAGCCAGGTTCTGGAACACGTGGCCTGACAGGAGCCGCTCCGGCGAGAACGCCACGAACAGGTCGTCCTCGACGACCAGGCCACTCGCCGCCTCGAGCGCCGGGGCAAATCGGCCGCGGGTATCGCCCACCGGCAGCGTCGTCTCGAAGATCACCAGCGAGCCGGCGTGCAGTCCCGGCCCCACCGACGCGACCGCCGCGTCCATGTACCGATAATCCGGCTGCTGGCTGTCGTTGAGCATGACCGGAACGATGATCACGACGACGTCGACCGCACGGGCCGCCGCGGTGCCGTCCGTCGTGGCGCGCAGCCGGCCTGCGGCATGCGCCTGGGCAACGGCGTCGGTCAGTCCAGGCTCCTCGCCGACGTGCGATTGGCCCGCGTTGATCGCCTCGACGACAGCCGGGTTGACGTCAACCGCGGTGACCTGCCACCCGTGACCCGCGAACTGGGCCGCCAGAGGCAGGCCCATCTTCCCGGCGCCGACGAGCGCCACGGAACCTACGGTGTTCGCTTCGCCGAGCCAGGGCCGGACCGATCGCTGGTCGCCGTGGCGGCACGGGTTGACGGGCACGTCGATCGAGCCACCCAGCAGGCTTGGCCCGCTGCGGCTCGGCCGGGTCGTGATGGTCATCGTGAATCGAGCCTTTCTGCGAGGGTGGTGAGGTCGACCGGCCGGCCCTCCTTGCCGGCCTGCAGCAAGCCGCTGGCCACGGCCACCGCCCACAGTCCGTCGACCGCGCTGATCACGGGCACCGAACCATCGCGGATCACGTCGATAAAGGCGTCCAGCTCCGCGCCCAGCGGTTCGGCGTTGGCGACCGGGAGCTCGGCGACCTCGCCGGTGAAGGTCGGGGCGTATCCGCCGATCATCTGCGGGTGGCCGACGTCGGATCGCGTGAACGTCAGCCGCTGGGTCAGGTAGTCGAGCTCGAACATGCCTTCCTCGCCGACCACGACCAGCTGGCGTCGCTTGGCGGGGGTCAGCCAGTTGACGTCGAGCATCCCGGTCGCCCCGGACGGGAAGTGGAGCAGCCCGAACAGCAGATCCTCGTGGTCGGCATGCTTTCGCTGGGCCAGCTCGGCGAACACCCGCGTCGGTCGTTCGCCGGCGATCCACGACAGGATGTCGACGTCGTGGGTGGCAAGGTCGATGGTCACGCCGACATCGCGGATCCTGGCCGGGAACGGGCCTGCGCGACGGCTGACGATGGCATAGACCGTGCTCAGCCACCCCGCGCCCAGCAGCCGGCCCAGCTCCAGGACCGCGGGGTTGAACCGCTCCACGTGACCGACCTGGACGGGCACGCCCCGGTCCGCCGCCGCGTGGACGATCAGGAGCGCATCGTCAACCGTCCCGGCGAGCGGCTTCTCGACGAGAACCGGGATGCCGCACTCGATCGCGGCGAGGGCCAGCGGCAAATGGGCGTTGGTCGGCGCCGCGATGACCACGCCATCGAGCTCGGCCTGGGCGATCATCGTCAGCGGGTCGGCAAACCCTTGCGCGCCGGATCCATCGATCGCCGCAGCGAGGACATCGGCGACCGGATCGGCGACGGCGGTCAGCCGCATCCCGGGACGGTTCGAGAGGATCCGAAGGTGGTTCCGGCCCATGGACCCCAGGCCCACTAGACCGAGCCGAAGCTCGCGCGCCCCAGCTGGGCGCCACGCGTCCGTCACGGGCCAGCCTGGCCAGCGGGCGCGGCGACCCCGGCGGTCGCGCGGCTGCCGGCCGCGTCGAGATGGCGACCAACCGCCGTCTTGACGGCTTCGATGACCTGGTCCTGCTCGGCCTCGGTCAATCCGGGGAACATCGGCAACGCAAGGGTTCGGGCCGCGGCACCTTCGGTCACCGGGAGATCCGCGTGGAGTCCTCGCTCCATGATGTAGACCTGCCGATGGACCGGGATCGGGTAGTAGATGTCCGCCCCGACGCCTGCCTCACGGAGGTCGGCCACGATCGCATCGCGCGCTCCGCCGACGTCGATCGTGTACTGGTGGAAGACGTGGGTTCGACCGTCGGGCGTGATCGGCAGGCCGATCGGTAGCTCACCGAATGCCGCGTCGTAGCGCTGGGCGATCTCCTGGCGGCGAGCGGTGTTGCGCTCGAGCTTGGCCAGCTGTGCGAGCCCGATCGCGGCGGCGAGATCGGTCATCCGGAAGTTGTAGCCGAGCGCCTCGAACTGGTAGCGGGCCCGCATGCCCTGGTTGCGATGGAGGCGCAGCCAGTCGGCCAGCTTGTCGTCGTTGGTGGTCACGAAACCGCCTTCGGCGGTCGTCATGTTCTTTGTCGCGTACAGGCTGAATGCGCCGATCCCGAAGCTGCCCGCCTTGCGTCCGCGGAAGGTCGCGCCATGGGCCTGGCATGCGTCCTCCACGACGGCGAGCCCGTGCCGGTCGGCGATCGCCTGGATCATGTCCATGTCCGCGACGAGACCGAACAGGTGCACCGGGCAGATCGCCCTGGTGCGCGGCGTGATCGCCGCCTCGATCCGCTTGGCGTCGATCAGGTACGTGTCGGGTTCGATGTCGATGAACACCGGGGTCGCGCCCGTGTACAGGATCGCATTGGCGGTGGCCGCGAACGTGTGGGAGACCGTGATGACCTCGTCACCGGGCTCCAGGCCGATGCCCGAGAAGATCGACATCAGGGCAAGCGTGCCGTTGGCCATCGCGACGGTATGGCGGACGCCGACGAACTCCGACCACCGCTCCTCGAGTTCGGCAACCTTGCGGCCTTGCGCGAGCATCCCGCTCGTGAGGACTTCGGTGACCGCCGCGATTTCCTCCGGACCGACATCCGGGCGTGCGATGGGGATCATGCTGGTGCCCCCTCCTTGATGGCCGCGCCACGCTGTTCCTGGAGGACACCGTCGTCGCCGCTGAACCGGTAGTGCCGGCCGCAGACGGAGCAGCTCAGCTCCGGGTCGATGGCGTACCGCTCGCGGGTTGCCGGCGCCGGGTGACCGGTCGAATCCTTGAGACGATGACCGCAGGCACAGACCCATCCGATGACCCGGGCCGGGTTCCCGGCGACGAGCGCATGGGCCGGAACGTCATGGGTCACGACGGCGCCGGCACCGACCATCGCGAACAGGCCGACGTCGCAGCCGGCGACAACGATCGCCCCGGCTCCGATGGACGAGCCATGACTGAGCACGATCGGCGTGACCGTCCAGTCGGCGGCCTTCGCCAGGTCGCCGGTCGACGTGAGCGCGCGTGGATGTCGGTCGTTGGTGAGGATGGCGCCCGGGCCGATGAAGACGCCGTCCTCGACCGTCACCCCGTGATACACCAGCGCCGCATTCTGGATCTTGACCCGGTCGCCGATGGACACGCCCTCGTCGATGAAGGCATCCCGGCCGATCACGCAGTCCCGGCCGATCCGTGCGCCCGTCCGCACCTGCGCCCGGTGCCAGATGCTCGTCCCTGCCCCAACGACCACGTCGTCCTCGAGGTCCGCGGTCCCGTGAACACGCGCGGTGGGATCGATCACGGGTGGGCGACTCCTGGTTCTGGGCGACATCGAAGCGGCGGTGGCGAGTATATCGCCAACGGCCGGAGCCTCCCGGCTGGTGCGATGACCTGCGGGCGCCGCTGGGACGCGCGCCGCCGAAGGCTGGCGCACGGATGCGCCGCCCAAGCGGTGACCGCTTAGCGACGGCGCCTCAGCAGGCCGACGACGGCGCCAAACGCGGCCCCGAAGGCGATCGCGCCTTTCCAGTCCAGCATGGCCTTGACAGGCCCCTCGACCCGGCCCGCGATCAGCAGGAAGATGGCGCTTGGTCGCTCGAAGCGGACCCGACCGGCGAGGGCCGTCCCAACCAGGCTCTGGTCGACCTGGACGTCCTTGGCGATGACCGACCGGACCGCCCCCTGGGTCAGGTGCGCCTCGCGCGCAAACGCGAGGCCGAGCCCGCCCATCTCGACCGACACGCGCTCGCCGCGCGCCAGGACGACGCCGCCCATGCTCACGCTGATGTCGTCGGCCTGGGCGTTGACGATTCCGCCCTGACGGATCGTGACACCCCCTGCCGTGACGGTGGTCGCACCACCCTGGGAGATCGACACGACGTCGCCATCGACACGATCCGCGCCGCCCTGGACGATCGACACGTTGGCGGGACGCGGCGATCGATTGGACACCGCGGGTTGCGCTGCGGGTGGGTCGCCCACCGGCGCGGCTACTGCCATCGATGGCGCCGCGGACTCGGGCTTCGGTCGAGCCGCACGCCGAGGGACATCCGACGTGACGGCCCTGGGGCGGGTCGTCTTCATCACCGGTGCCAGCTCCTGGCTGGTCTGCGTCGAATTGGGTTTCGTGGTCGTCGTTGGTTCGGCCATGGGATGGCTCCTGTTCGTTCGTGTGGCGCCAGCCTACCCCGGTGCCGGGATCGATGCGGAGCCGCCGGTGCCTGGCGCCTGGGCGGCGCGGCCGGCGGCTGGGTCCTTCCGCGGCGCTTGTTCCGTCGTGTATCCTCCGCCGGCACCACGGGTGAGCCCGAGGGCGGGTCGAGCGACGCGTGGAACGAGGTTGGTCCAGGGTGTTCGGGACGATGAGACGGTCCGTCAAGGCCGCCGCCGCCACGCTGGCCCTTGTCGGCGTCGCGACCACGGGCCTGATCGCCTCGGGCGCCGTGTCGGTTGGATCGGCAAGCCCGAGTCCCCTGCCCGAGCCGGTCGCGCTGACCCAACCGAGCGCTGCGCCGAGCCTCGACGCCAGCCCGAGCGCGAGCGCTCCCGCCGCAACCCCCAGCCCCACGCCGGCGCCGACGCCGACGCCGACGCCGAAGCCGACGCCGATCCTGGTGCGGGCGGCCCTGACCGGGCGCCTCGTGGCCCCGAGGGACGCGGCGCAACACCCCATCGCCCTGATGATCGACGACGCTCCAGCGGCTCGGCCACAGTCCGGTTTCAACGCGGCGTCGATCGTGTGGCAGGCGCCGGCCGAAGGCGGAACCCCGCGCTACATGATGGTCTTCCAGGACCAGATGCCGAAGGACGTCGGCCCGGTCCGAAGCGCTCGCGACTACTTCATCACCTGGGCCGCCGAATGGAAAGCCGTCTACGGCCACGTGGGCGGCTCGCCGCAGGCCCTGGCCACGCTGCGCGCCAAGGGGAACGGCCAGCTGGTCTACAACGCCGACGAGTTCCGCTGGGGCGGTACGTACTACCGCCGGATCCGGACCCGCTCCGCGCCGCACAACGTGTTCTCGGACGCCAAGTCCCTGCGGGTCATGGCGACCAGGGTCGGTGCGAAGAACACGCCACTCGACGAGCCACTCAAGGCGGTCTGGCGCTTCCGCGCGGACGCTCCGCTGGCCGAGCGCCCGAGTGGCGGGATCATCCGGGTCAGCTATCGGTTGAACAAGATCGAGTACCGCTACGACCGCGCGACCAACACGTACCTGCGGGGCGTGTCGGGTGCGAAGAAGCAGATTGACCCGGTGGATGGGAAGCAGGTCGCCCCAAAGAACGTCGTCATCATGATGGTCTCGTTCGGGCCGCTCAACGATGGCTCCAACAAGCACCGCCTCGAGGCCCGGAACGTCGGGACGGGCAAGGCCTGGATCGCCACGAATGGGCGAACGATCGTGGGAACCTGGAAGAAGGCGTCCGTGGCGGGACCGACGCGGTTCTACGACAAGGACGGCAAGGCGGTCCTGTTGACGATCGGCCAGACGTTCATCCAGGTGATGCCGCTCGGATCACCCGTGTCGATCAAGGATGGACCCTTGCCCAAGCCGGTCGCGACCCCGGCGCCCGCCCCCGCGACAACGCCATCGGGTTCGAGCCCGGCGCCGTCCTCGAGCGCGAGCGCCTCACCGTCCTGAGCCGTCAGGAGGACCGGGTGTTCCGGATCCCGACCTCGGCGTAGACCGCCCGCGTCTCGGCAGCCACATCGGCCCAGGTCCTCCGGCTGGCCTTCGCCCGATCGGCGGCCTCGCCCGCAACCCGTCCGTGGACGACGTCGTCCGCCCAGATCGTGGCGAGGGCCGTGGCCAGGCGCTCCGGGTCCGCCGGTTCCACCAGCAACCCCGCCCGTCCAACCAGCTCCGGGAGTGCGCCCACCGAGGACGCGACGACGGGCGTTCCCGCCGCGATGGCTTCGACGATCGGCAGCCCAGCGGCCTCGGACAGGACCGGCAAGATCGCGGCCCGGGCGCCGCGCACGAGGCCGGCCAGTGCCTCGACGGAGAGGGCCGGCGCGTAGGCTAGGGCGTCGCCAATCCGATGGCGCGTCGCCGCCCGGGCGATGGACGCGCGATCGTCCGGGCTCGCACCCGTCAGGACCACCCGGGGTGGCCATGGAACGTCGGCATCGAGCCCCGACGGGCGGTCACGCGCGGCGAGCGCCGCCAGGGCGCCCAGCATCGCCGCGTGATCGAGCCGCGCGTCGTACCGACCGGCAAACACGAGGTAGCGATCGCCGATGGCAAGCCGGGCGCGAAGCGTGGCCGCCTCGCGTTCGGACCGCTTGGTGGGACGTCCCGCAAAGGCCGGTCGCGGAGCGATGCCGACGACCCGGAGCCGCTCGCGCGGGATGTGGAGCAGCCGACGCGCGGTGGCGGCGACGGCTTCCGTGCCGACGATGACCGCGGCGGCGTCGTGGAGCAGTTGCGCCCGGAGCCGGTGACCGAACCGGCCGGCGACCGATTGCTGGAACGCCCCCGGCATCTCCCAGGGCGCGACGTCGAGGAGCGTCGCCACGACCGGGAGCCCCGACGCGATCGGCAACGGACCGCCGCCGATCACGTGGTAGACGGCGCCCGCCGCTCCGCCCCGCTCCGCGCGCCACGCGGCTCCGAGCGACGCGCCGCTGAGGATGAACGGATCGATAGTCATCCCGGCAGCACCGAGGAGCCGTGTGGGTGGCAGCAACCGGCGGCCAACGACCTCCAGGCCGTCGAACCGGGACGTCGGGTCGGGCAGGTCGGAGCGGAGGAAGAGCGCGAACGACTCGCCGGCGAGCGGCGCGGCGTCGTACGCCGTCAGCAACCGCTCGAGGTAGATGGCGGCGAGGGGCGCCCGATCGGGTGACTGGAGCGGCCGGGCGTCGAGGACGACCCTGACGCCACGCGCGGGCGCGACCGGGTCCCTCGAACCGAGACGATCCGGGGCGCCCTTGCTCACGAGCTGCGGCGACGCCGCAGCAGGCGATCGCGGAGCTCTTCCGCCCGCAGGGTCACGACAACCACGAGCGCTTCGACGATGATCCGCCGGTTCATCTTCGACTGACCAATCCGCCGATCGCGGAACGTGATCGGGATCTCGCGGATCCGTGCCCCGGCCCGGCTCGCGCGGAACGTCATCTCGATCTGGAACACATACCCGCCGGCATGGACCCCGTCGAACGGGACCGCCGCCAGGGTGTCCGCGCGCCAGGCCTTGAAGCCACCCGTCAGGTCGTGGGGGCTGAGCGCCAGGACGGCCCGCGCGAACAGGCTTCCGCCGCGCGACACGATCCGCCGCCCGAGACCCCAGTCGACGACCCCGCCGCCAGGGGCGTAGCGAGAGCCGATCACGAGGTCGGCCGTGGCCGTGGCGATCGGCTCGACGAGGGCTGGGAGCGCGGCCGGGTCGTGGCTGAAGTCCGCGTCCATCTGGACGACGGTGGTGGCGCCTTCACCGAGCGCCCGGGTAAACCCGTCGAGATAGGCACGGCCCAGGCCCTGCTTGGCGGGGCGATGCATGACCCGGACGCGTGCATCGCCCGTGGCCAGGTCATCCGCCAGCTTGCCGGTCCCATCGGGTGAGCTGTCGTCGACGACGAGGAGCGTCGCCGCCGGGAGTGCGGCGAGTATCGCGGCACTGATCGGACCGAGGTTCTCCGCCTCGTTGTAGGTCGGAAGCACGACCCAGACGCCTGCCCCGCGGCGATCCGCGACGGCAGCCGCGGGCAGACTGGCTCCTGGTTCGTGGGTCATGGGCGCCAAGTGTAGATGCCGTCACCCGGTCGGGCGGCCAGGACCCGGTCGCCGCCGCGGTCACGGCGCCGCCGGTCACGGCGCCAGCAGTCACGGCGCCGCCGGTCACGGCGCCTTGACGGTGACCGTCCGCGTGAGGCGGGATACGCCGACCCAGCTCGTCGTCGTGACCGTCGCGGTGTAGACACCCGCCTCGACCAGGTCCTTGTGACCGTTCAAGCCGTTCCACGACCAGGTCCAGGTGCCCTTGGGCAGCGGCTTGTCGACGAGGGCTCGGCGAACGAGAGTCTTGCCGCTGTAGATCGACACCGACACGGTGGCGGGCCGGATCAGCTTGACCTCGATCGCGTTCTTCTCGTCGAGGCCGGGCTTGAACGACTTGCGCGCCCAGGTGATGTTGGCGATCGTTCGATCCACGAGGACCGGCGTCTGCTTGACGAGGCCGTTGCCGGCGGCATCGATGCCGTCGAGCCGGAACGTGTAGGCGCCGTCGTTTACGCGTTCGCCCCCTGCGTTCGTGGCATCCCAGAGCCAGTCTCCGCCGGACACGTCCTCGAACGGCCAGGTTCGAACGGTCACGCCGTGGGCATCGATGATCCGCGCCCTCCCATGGACCGGCTCGTTCGCGGTCATCGCGAGTGCCGCGACGTCGAACCGTCGATCGCCGTTCGGGGAAATCGTCGATGGTTTGGTCGACGCGGTGAGCTCCGGCTTGGCCGAATCGATCGTCACGAGATTGCCGACAGCCGATCGGTTGTTGGAGGCATCGGCCATCCAGATCGTCACCCGGTACACGCCGTCCGGCAGCGGCCCGCCGTCTGCGCCTCGGCCATCCCAGATCCAGTGCGGCGCCGAACCCTCCTGCTCGCCCTGGATGATCGCCGCGTCGGCGGTTCCGTCGATGAACGGCTGGACACGCCACCCGAAGCGGATCAGGCCCGTGGCCTTGACACGGACGGCGAAGGCGTCGAGGCGGCCGTCCCCGTTCGGCGAGAACGCGGCGCTGCTGGCGCGGCTGGAGATGATCGCCGGGGGAACCGTGTCGACGATGAACTTGTCCGCAATCACCTTGTAGAGCTCCGGCCGGCTACCGTCGTAACCGAGAGCCCAGATCCCGATCCCGCGCACGCCGTACTGGTTGACGAGGTCGTACTTCGCCGCGAGCGACTGCGCATCGTCGTAGTAGAGCTGCCGCCAGCTCGTCACGCAGCCGTAGGTCTTGGTGCAGTTCTCCTTCTGGTAGGTCGTCCAGGCGACGCCTTCGACGGGGTCGTAGCGACGACCGTTGGTCGCCGCCAGCTCGAGCGCCGTCTCGTACAAGGCCGCGACCGACGAGCCGTGCTTGGCGGCGGACGCGGTTGGCGCGTTCAGGACGTCGGATGCGGTGGACCAGGCTCGGCCGTAGTACGGCACACCCAGGATCACCTTCGACGCAGGCACGCGGCTGCTGTACGCCGCCAGGGTGTCGGCAATGTCATAGACCGGCCCGCCGATGGGGGCGATGGACCCCGCCGTTCCCGATGAGGACCCCTTGTAGTCGTAGCCCATGATCACGATCGCATCGGCGCCGCCGGGAGCGGTGGCCTCCTCGATCGGATAGTTGCCGATGTATCCCAGCGTGTCGAAGGTGAGCTGGTACCCCGGCGCAATGGCATCGAGCTGGGCGCGGACCTCCCTGACGAGGGCTGTGAACTCGTCCGCATAGGTCGAAACGATCGGTTCGACGTCGAGGTTGACCCCGTCGGCGCCCCGATCGCGGACGGCCGCGGCGATCTGGCGAGCGAGGTTGGCGCGCGCGGTCGAGCTCCCGAGCAGCGCCTTCTGCTTGTTCACGCCGCTCGAGTTCCAGGCAAAGCTCTGGACAGTGAGGACGACCCGCGCGTTGTTTGCGTGCGCCTGCTCGATGACCGCGGTCATCTTCGAGCTCGTCCACCCGGCCCAACCAACCGTCGTTGAACCGTCCTTGTTGGTCGTCTCGAGGTTGCCGTTGGCCGCAGCCCCGACGCCGAAGTAGGCGATCGTCGACAGCTTCTCCCAGTCGAGCGTCGTCGAGCCATCGGACAGCTCCCAGTACGGCAGGAAGCCGAAGACCTCGCGCTTGAGACCGCCTGGATCGACGGCTGCGGCAAGGTCGGCGTGGACCGCCGCCGCAGGATCGACGATCGGTCCGTCTGGCCCGAACATCGGAGCCGGCGGCCCGAAGACGGCGAGTCCGTCCCGGATCGCACGGCCGGTCAGCCGCCCGGCGGGCAGGGCCTGCGGAGGCGATCCGCCGACGGCCCAGTCGTCCTCGGGCCGTGGCTCGAACGGCAGGCTGACCCGATCGCCGGGCGCGAACGCGATCCGGTCGTCGGCGTGGGCGACCGCCTCTTCGTACTGGATCGAAGGGCGAAGCGGGCCGTTTGCGGCTTCAGTCGTGACGGCGCCACCGTTTGCGTTGTCGGCGGCACCGACCCCGGTGAAGGGCGCACTGACGGCGAGCAGCAGGAACCCAATCAGGACGGCCGCACGGGACGATCGCGATCTGGCGGGTTGCGCGTGGGAAGCGGTGAACAGCAGAACGGTCCTCGACGAGTTGCCTGGACCGCTGAATCTAGCCCTCGGGTCAAATCGAACCATCGGCCGATGGTCCGGCCCGGGGATAGTACGGGTGGGTCTGGTGCGGTGTGGTGGGGTCGGCGGAACGGCTCAGCCGGTCAGCGATACCGTCCGAGGCGCGCCGGTGACCAGAGGGCGGCCATTGCGTCGTCGCCGGGGAAGTAGGCGCGGACGGAGACCCACATGGGGCTCGAGCTGCGGAGGTAGAAGTAGGCGTTGCCACTCGCATCCGCGATCCGTGCGGTGCGGTTCGCGAAGGGACTCCACGGGTCGGTCCCGACCCGGGTCGCGAGCCAGATCTCGACTCGCTTGCCCGCCATGGCGGGACCGCCGGCGAACTGCCAGCTCAGGTACTTGCCGACGGTGGTTGTCTTCGTTGGCGCGGAGAACAGGCCGCTGGTGGTCGCGCCGTAGGTGGTGCCCGAGGTGAGCGCGACGCTCGTATCGACCGTGCCCCCGGTCACCGGCTCGCCGACGACGACGCCCGCCGAACGGACGACGATCGAGCGATAGAACCCCGACGTCGGGCTTTCAGGATCCTGGTAGGCGGTGGCGCCAGGCGTCCGGGCCGATGGGAACGAGACGAAGTTTCCGTTCGCGTTCGACTGGTTGGCCCACATGGACTCGAGCGGCTGCTGGGTCGTGAAGAGCGCCTGGAGGTAGCCCTCGGGACCGGCGTGCCCATCGGCGATGACCGCGGCGGCACCGGCCTTGAGGAACCCTGCCGCGTAGTTGTCGACGCGCTGGCGGGCAACGGTCACGCTCGGTTGGGCTTGTCCGGGCTCCGAGTTCCCGGCCGCATAGCAGAGGTGATGCAGCATCACGACGGCGCCCGGCGCGAAGTTCAGCGTCGAGACGTACGGCTCGCCGTAGTAGACGTTGTTGTTGTCGCCGGCACCTTCGACCTTGTTGAGGCCGAAGCCGTTCTTGGTCGTGTACTTCGGGTCGTACGTGTACGGGCTCGGCCAGCCGTTGCCGTGGCCCATGTAGATCACGACGGTCGCTCCGCTGACCGCGGCCTTGACCCGGGCCCAGGTGGCATTGGGGCTGTAGACCTTGACCACGTTGGAGGTGTACTTGATCGCCTCGGCATAGGCCCGGTCGGCGTTCTGCCGGTACTTCTCGGTTGCGCCGTGCGTCGCCCCGACGATGATCACGACTTTCGGCTCGGCTGCGGCCGCTGGGGTCGGCACGATCGCCCCGAAGGACGCGAGCAGCAGGAGGACAAGGGCGACGGCGGACTTGCGCAATCAGGGCTCCGAGTTGGGGGGTCGGGCGATATCCGTGCAAGCCTCGTTGACAAGGGAGTCCCGCTCAATCGCGGGATGGTCCCGGGGCGGCTAGCCCCTTCGGGGGGACGCTGCTGGGGGTCCGGTGCGGTCCGGTGGGGGCCGGACGGATTCGGTGCGGTGCGTCCGCACCACCATACCGTCCCGGGGCAACCCCAGGGGCGGCGAACTGCGCCCGGACGGTCAGCGGGGCTCCGCGCGGAGGCGCCCGACCAGCTCGGCGAGCGGCGGGTTCGAGGCATCTCGTTCGGAGACGATCGGCCCTCCGCCAGGCGCATGCTCGATGACCGGCCAAGGCACCCCGACGGCGGGGTCGTCCCAGGCGAAGCCGAGCTCATCCGAGCCGTCGTACCAATTGGTGACGAGATAGACCAGCTCGAGGGGCTCGAGGGCGAGGAACCCGTGCGCCACGCCCGGCGGGATCACGACCCACTCGTCGGGTCCGAGCTCACGGGTCTCGACGATCGGTGGCTCGACACGGCCCTCCAAAAGGACGCGGACGTCCACCAGGGCGACAAACGCCCTGCCGGACGCCACGATCCAGTAGTCGAGTTGTCGTGCGTGCATGTGCAGGCCGCGCAAGACGCCGGCCGCGGACGTCGACAGGTTGGCCTGGACGAACGGCCAGCGTGGCTCGACCGAGGACGGCTGGCCCTCGTCATCGGGCCCGGGAGCCCGCCACAACTCGCGGAATGAGCCACGAGCGTCCGCATGGCGAGCAACGGCTCCGTACTGGACGAAGGCGAGGCGCGACGGCGCCCGGTCGAGGCTCATGCGCGTGCCCGGACCGATCGAAGCAGCGCGGGGGCGTAGTCGGCCATGGCATCCCGCCACGGTCGCATCGGCTCGCCAGATGGGAGTGCGGTGGGCGCCAGCACGCCCCAGGCCGGCGGCTTCGACGGTCGCTGCCAGGTCGTCGACGGGACGTCGATGGTTTCAACCGCGACGCCCGCTCGCGCAACGACGTCCCTGGCCCAGTCGGCGCGGCTGGCGACGTGCCCGTTCACGAGGTGATGGATCCCCGCCACGGCGTCCTCCGCGAGGAGCTCGACGATCGCCTCGGCGAGGTCGTTGACGAAGGTTGGTGTCCCCCACTCGTCCGCCACCGCCCGGAGTGGCTCGCCCGCTTGCGACGCTCGCTCGGCCGCCTCGAGGATCCGGCTGGGGAAGTCGCGACCCGGCGCCCCGAACAGCCACGCCGTCCGCGCGATCCCGAGGCTGCCGGAGCCGGCTCGCCTGTAGGCATCGGTCGCGAGGCGCTCGCCTTCGAGCTTGGAGGCACCATACGGATTGCCGGCCGCGGGCTTGTCGTCCGGTTCGTAACCCCGGCCGTCGTCGCGGAGGCCGTCGAAAACCTCGTTCGTCGAGATCGCGAGGAGATCGATCGAAGCCGCGGCGCACGCCTCGGCAAGGACCCCGGTCGCGATCCCATTCCGGCGCCGCGCCAGCTCTGGATCCAGCGCGCAGCCATCGACGTCGCTCCATGCGGCCGCATG
This sequence comes from uncultured Chloroflexia bacterium, assembly GCA_963809045.1. Classification (GTDB taxonomy): domain Bacteria; phylum Chloroflexota; class Limnocylindria; order Limnocylindrales; family CSP1-4; genus SPCO01. The sequence goes on along the minus strand of CAWEHW010000001.1, from coordinate 271,037 downwards.
GACGACGACCTCCGGGCAATGCCGATCGAGAAGCGCGGCGACGGCGTCGGGCGCGTCGAGATCGAAGGCGGCTCGGTTCCAGGCGATCGGGCCGCCCGGACCCGTGAAGGGCGCGTCGGCAAGTGCCGCGACCAGCGCGCGACCAAGCCGGCCGTTCGCGCCGGTGACCGCGACCCGCATCAGTCGGGCCGGCCGGGCGGAGCCGACGGTGGCGTCGCGACCGCCGCCTGGCTGGTCGCCAGTCGATGGCTGTACTGGCGCGCGTACCAGCCATCCCAATCGCCGGATTTCGCCGCACGCCACCATGGCTCGTTGGCCCGGAACCAGTCGACGGTCGCCGCCAGGCCGTCATCGAACCCCACGTTCGCCCGCCATCCGAGCGACGCCAGCCTGGCGCCGTCCATCGCATAGCGCCGATCGTGCCCGGGTCGATCCTCGACCTGCCTGACCAGGGACCATGGCTTCCCGAGACGCGCGAGCAGCAGCTCCACCACCTCTCGGTTGGTCCGCTCCGCCCCGCCCGCGACGTTGTAGGTCTCGCCAGTCGCGCCGTGGCGCAGGACGAAGTCGATGGCGGCGGCATGGTCGGCGACGTACAACCAGTCTCGTCGCTGCAACCCGTCGCCATAGAGCGGCAAGGGCTGGTCCTCGAGGGCGTTCGTGATGAACAAGGGGATGAGCTTCTCGGGGTGATGGAACGGCCCGTAGGTGTTGGCGCCGCGGGTCACCACGACGTCGAGGCCGTGGGTGACCACGTAGCTCCGGGCGAGCAGCTCGCCGGCAGCCTTGGCTGCGGCGTACGGGGAACGGGGTGCCAGCGGGGCGGCTTCGGTCGCGTAGCCGGCCTCGATGTGGCCGTACACCTCGTCGGTCGACACCTGCAGGAAGCGCGGTCGGCCGGCCGCGACGCGACAGGCCTCCAGCAGCACGTGGACGCCGATCACCCCGGTCGCGAGAAAGGCCTCCGGATCGAGGATGGACCGGTCGACGTGCGATTCCGCGGCAAAGTTGATGACCGCATCGGCTGTCCCGACCAACGGCCCGACGACGGCTGCATCCGCGATGTCGCCGCGCACGAAGGCCAGCCGCGCGGCCATCTCCGGGTCCTCGCGAACCGGTGCCAGGTTCGCCTCGTTGCCGGCGTAGGTCAGCTTGTCGAGGACCGTGATCCGGGTCCCGTCGCGCCGCCCGAGGACATCGCGCACGAAGCATGACCCGATGAACCCGGCCCCACCGGTGACCAGGAGGTGCCCGAAGGCTCGCGCGTCGCCCACGTCAGCCGACCGGTCGGATGGTCGGCGGGGCGAGACGGCCCGCGGCATCGTCCGCCGCCGCCAGCTCGGCTGCCCTGAGCAGCGAAGGCACGGTCCCCGCGTCCGTCCAGTGCCCGTCGTAGACGGGACTGAACAGGCGACCGTCCGGGATGTAGTGATTGAGCACGTCGGTGATCTCGAGCTCGCCCCGGCCGGACGGCGCGAGACCGTCGATCACCTCGAACGCGTCAGGGCGCAGGAAATAAACCCCGATCGGGATGAGATCGCTCTTGGGGTTCGCCGGCTTCTCCTCGAAACCGACGACGCGGCCCTGTGCGTCGAGCTCCGCGACCCCAAACCGCTCCGGGTCCGGGACGCGATAGAGCAGCGTTCCGGCGTCGAAGGCTCCCTGCTCGAACTCGGACGCCACGCCGGCGAGCGGCGCGCCACGCAGGATGTTGTCGCCCAGCACGCAACAGAAGGCATCCCCGCCCACGAAGTCCCGGGCGAGCCCGATCGCATGGGCGATGCCCAGTGCGCCGGACTGGTAGCGGTAGGTCAGGTCCAACCCGAACGCCGAGCCGTCGGCCAGCAGCTCGACGACGTCGCCAACGCTCTTGCCGCCGACGACCACCATCACCTCGCGGATCCCCATCCCGGCAAGCGTCTCGATCGGGTAGTAGATCATCGGCCGGTCGTAGATCGGCAGCAGGTGCTTGTTGGTGACGATCGTCAAGGGATAGAGGCGCGTCGCGGTTCCGCCTGCGAGGACGATGCCCTTCATCGCCGCGAAGGGTAGCAGTCGTGTCGCTCAGGGACTGGAGGGCGCGGGGCTCGCCGACGGATCCTCGGGCGGCGTATAGCAGGGCTGTTCGCCCTGCGGCAGCGTGCCGTCCGGGTTGTTGCAGTCGATCGGCTGTTGCTCGATGGGCGGCAGGCCGCCCTCGTAGGACGTGATGACCAGCACGTATTCGAGCTTGTCGACGTCGGCGGCCGGCTGCAGGTACGCGGTCTGGACGACGTCGTTGGCATCGCGACGCACATCGATGACCTGCCCGAGCAGCAGGCCCTTGGGATACGGTGAACGCACGCCGCCGCCCAGCTCGATGCCGGCCGTCACGACCTCGTCGCCGACGGTCACGACCTCGCTCGAGTCGATCTGGCGCATGACCAGCACACCCGCGCCAAGCTGGCCAATGACCTCGCCGGTCGCCACCGTCGTCGTCGTCTGCCCGATGACGGTGAACTCTCCATCCGTCAGGAGGACCACCTTGGCGCTGTCCGGACCCACCTCCGTGACCCGCCCGGCGAGTGCCCGGCCGGCCACGATCGCCACGTCGCCGACCGCGATCCCGTCGTTGCTCCCACGGTCGAGGACCACCAGGCGGCGGAACTCCGACGACTCGCGGGCGATCACGCTCGCGGCGACAGTCTGGTGCTCGAACCCGGCCCGCAACTGCAGGAGCCCGGTCAGGACGTCGTTCTGGCGCCGGTCTTCCGCATTCAGCGCGTTCTCGATCCGGAGCCGCTCGTTCTCGGCGATGAGCGCGCTGTTGTCGATCCGGAGGCGATCGATCTCGGCGATGGCATTGGCCACCGACGCAATCCCCGACGCCACCTCATGAACGGCACCCTGGATCGGCCGGAACGCGAAGCTCACACCGTTCTGGACCTCGCGGACCGTGGGGTTCGACGAGAACGCCATCATCATCGTGCTGATCACGAGGAGCACGGCGAACGCGATGCCCCGTCGACGTGCGGCTCGAGTGGCGAGGATGGAGGTCATCGGTTCAGATCAGTGTGGCGGACCGCGTCTAGCGGGGTGGCCGCGAATAGGTCTCTGACACGAGCACGCGATCCATCGAATCGAGGCCCTGGAGGACGACCCCCGTGCCGCGGGCAACGCAGGTCAGCGGGTCATCGGCCACGTGGACGGGCATCTGCGTCGCCTCGGCGACCCGGCGGTCCAGGCCGGCCAGGAGAGCGCCGCCGCCGGCGAGGACGATGCCCTGGTCCATGATGTCGGCGACGAGCTCCGGCGGGGTCTCCTCGATCGTGTCCTTGACCGTATCCACGATCTGCTGGACGGACGGCTCGATGGCTTCGCGGATCTGGTCCGCGCCAACTTCCACGCTGCGCGGCAGGCCCGTCAGCAAATCGCGCCCGCGAAGTGCGACGCGCTGGGCGTCCCAATCGCCGGGATACGCCGATCCGATCGCGATCTTGATGTCCTCGGCCGTTCGCTCGCCGAGGAACAGGTTGTACTCGCGCCTGGCGAACGACACGATGTCCTGGTCCATCTCGTCGCCGCCGATCCGGATGCTCCGACTGACGACGATCCCGCCGAGGCTGATCACCGCGACCTCCGTGGTCCCGCCGCCGATGTCCACGATGAGCGAACCGGATGGCTCGCTGACGGGCAGCCCGGCCCCGATCGCCGCGGCCATCGGCTCCTCGATGAGGCGCGCCCAGCGCGCCCCCGCGTTCAGCGCGGCATCGCGCACGGCCCGCTTCTCGACCTCCGTGACGCCCGACGGGATGCCGAGGAGCATCCTGGGCCGGGCGATCGTGCCGACCCGGTCGTGGACCCGGTCCACGAAGTACTTGATCATCTGCTCGGTCACGTCGAAGTCGCTGATGACCCCGTCGCGGAGCGGCCGAATGGCGATGATGTTGGCCGGGGTTCGGCCGACCATCCGCTTGGCTTCCGCGCCGACCGCCAGGACCCGCCGCGTCTTGGCATCGATGGCCACCACCGACGGCTCGCTGATCACGATCCCGCGGTCCCGGACATGGACCAGGGTGTTGGCCGTCCCGAGGTCGATCCCGATGTCACGGGAGAAGAGGCCGAGCAGACGGTCGAGCATGATGCCTGGCGATTCCTTCGTGCGGGGTGGATCGTCGCGTCGCGGGCGTCGCCGGAGTCAAGGCGGGTCGCGGGAGGACATCCGGTTCGGGCTGGGAAGCCCGCGAAGTATACCCGCAGCAGTACGATCGATCCCCTGAGGGAGCAAGAAGTCGTGGCATTCGATCCTGTCACGGATCCGGACGCGTATCGCCGATCGTTGCTCACGGCCCTCGGCGACCAGGATCCGGCCGTCGTGCTCGCCGCTGGTCCGGACGCCGCCAGGTCCGTGGCGGCCGCCGCGGGTTCGCTGCTGCGCGTTGCGCCCGAGCCCGGCGAATGGTCGGTCCTCGAGTGCGTCGCGCATCTCGCCGACTCGGAGCTGATCACGGCGGCGCGCCTCCGGTGGATCGCGGCCGAGGAACAGCCGGACATCGTCGGGTACGACCAGGCCTTGTGGGTCTCGGCGATGCACCAGGTCGAAGAGGATCTCGAAACGCTCGTGGGCGCGTTCGAGGCCAACCGACGCTGGAACCTCGCCCTGTGGGAGCGGCTCCCGGTCGCCGACCGGGCCCGATTTGGCGTCCACCGCGAACGCGGTCGCGAGAGCATCGACCTGCTCGTCAGGCTGCAGGCCGGCCACGACATCGTGCATCTCGGCCAGGCCCATCGAGCCCTCGAGACCGTCCGACAGGGTCGCTGACGCGAACTGATGTCGCGTCAGCCCGCCGCTCGTGCGGTCTGATCGCTCCGGTCGAACGCCACGCCACGGTCGCGGAGCGAGACGTAGGCGTCGTGGCCGATCACCAGGTGGTCCAGGAGCGCGATGTCGAGCAACCGCCCGGCCGCCAGGGCCTCCGCGGTGAGGTGCAGGTCATCGGGCGAGGGCGTGGGATCGCCCGACGGATGGTTGTGGACAAGGATCAGGCCCGCAGCGTTGAGGCGGACGGCGTCGCGGAACAGCTCCCCGATCCGCACGAGCGAAGCGCTGACGTTGCCCTGGTACACGGTCGTCACGCGCAGCACGTGGTTCTTCGTGTCGAGCAGGACGACGCGCAATTCCTCGCGTTCCAGGCGGCCCATCTGGAGGATCAGGCGCTCCGCGACGTCCGTCGGCCCCCGGATGGTCCAGCGCGCCGCAGGCCAGTCGGCCATCAGCCGCCGACCGAGCTCGAACGCCGCCACGAGCTGGGCGGCCTTGGCCGGCCCGACGCCCGCCATTGTTTCGAGCTCGAGCTCCGAGGTCCTCGCCAGCCCCGCCAGGCCATCGTGACGGGCGAGCGTGTCGGCCGCCAGGTCGACCGCTGACCTGCCACGCGTCCCGGACCCCCAGACGAGCCCGATCAGCTCCGCGGTGGTCAGGCCGCCGACACCGCGCATCGCCAGGCGCTCGCGCGGCCGTTCGGCCAAGGGGACCTCGCGGATGGCACGACCGGGGACTGCCATGGGTCGACTCCTGCGAGGTGCTGGGACGTCCCCGTGGCCCGGACGACGGGAGCCCGCCGATTCCCCCCGCCATCCGGACCCCGAGGACAGGGTCCAGCCTAGGCGGACGGCCTCACCGGCCACTCATTCGCGGGTTCATGCGCCGTTGCCCTCACGCCAGGCGGGTCAGGTCGAGCGCGCCGCCGCCTCCGCGATGACCAGCAGCCACGCGTTGAACGCCGCGTGCAGCCCGAATGCCGCCCAGATCGACCGCCGGCGGACGAACAGCCAGCCAAGGGCCAGGGCGATCGGGATCCGTGTCCCGAACCCGACCACGGCCAGCCCGAATGCGTCCGTGAGGTTCGTCCCGGACGTCGTCAACACGTGTGCCGCCGCGAACACGAGCGCCGCGCGCAGGACGCCCTGCCGAACGCCTACCCCGCGGACCCAGGCGGTGGTGGCAAAGCCTCGGAACAGGACCTCTTCGCCAAACGGGGCGAGGATCGCTCCCGTGAGCAGGGATAGCGCGAACCCGAGGTTGTCGCCCGTCGGCGGCAGCGGACTCTCCGGCGTGACGGGGAAGAGTTGGAGCAGCACGACCGACACGACGACCGTGACGGCGATGACCGGTACCGCCCACACGGCACCGCCGACGATCTCGCCCAGCCCCGCCCGGTCCAGGGCCCGGATGCCCATCTCGCGCCAGGCAAGCGCTCCGGTATCCACGACCAGCAGCCGGATCATGGCGATGTACACGATCGCCTGGATGACGACTGACAGGAGGGCGGCCACCGGTCCCTCGAGGGCGACGCCGGCCAGCCCGAACGGCACGCCGACCAGGATGACGACCAGCAGCGAGACCGGGATGGACGCCGCGAACACGAGCAACGGCGAAGGCCCGGCGTAGGGGAGCAGACCGCGCGCCCGCCGCTCAATGCCCTGGGATCCGGCCGCAGCGATCAGGCCGATCGAGAGGAACACCAGCCCGACGAGGATCAGCCCGAGCGATGAAAGCCCGCCGCCGGCGAGGATCGCGACGACCACCAGGCCGAACCCGACGAGGCTGGCGAGCCACCCGACCACGAACAGTGCCGGCACGGTGCGGCCTTCGATCGTGAAGGTCGAACCACCGATCGGGCCGGGCCTGGCCGGCGGCGTGGTCTCGGGCCGGCCTGGCGCCGGGCCACCATCTCGCGCCGTGTCCGGGATGTCGGGCTCGCCCGACTCCGACGTACCGTCGGGCGTGGTCAACGCTCTGGCAGCGGATCCTGGGTTGACGCCGGCAGGCTGCCGGTGGATCGCGCCGAGGAACCCGAACGCCCGGTGGTCCCCGTGCGGGAAGCCGCAGACGGGCGGACACTGGTCCGGATTGCCGCCGAGGCAGCGCTCGCCGGAGCTTCACCGGTCGCGGCGATCCGCCCGGTCACGTCCCGGCTTTCCGGCAACGCACCGAGACTCGCGGCAACGACCGGACGACGCTCGAAGTCCTTGCCGCACCACGCGCACAGCGACCAGTCCAGGCCGACCAGGCGGCTGCAGTTCGGGCAGACCCGGTTGAGCCGCGTCCGGCAGGTGGGACAGATGATCCACTCGTCGTCGATCCGCCGTTCGCACGTCGGACAGTGGTGGATGGATTCGACTTCGGCCAGGAGCGCCTCTTCGGCGAGGTTCCGCTCCCAGACCTCGCCGATCTTCTCGTGCGGTCGGACGATCTTGTAGACCCAGACGCCGAGGACGAAGAAGAGCGGCGTGAACAGGATGATCCCGGCGGACGCGAGGTACGGCAGGATCGCGTTGTCCGATCGCTGCTGCATGTCGCGGAAGGCCCAGTAGGCCGTGGCCAGCCAGAGGATGACGAGGTAGACGCCGATCGCGCGCAGCCCGAACTGCAGGACCGGGCTCGAGAAGATGTCCGCGAATGCGTCGCCGATCGTGCCGAGGATCTGTTCCATGCGCCTGGGTGGATGCCTCCGTGCACGCCCCGGGGGATCGGCCGGACCCGCAATTGGCCGGTGCCGCGCGCGTCGGCCGCAGTGTAGCAGGGCCTCCGAGAGGCCCCGGCGATCAAGACGAGGTCGCTACCGCCGTGGTTGGCACTCGTGTGCGATTGCGCTCGACGACCGACCAGACGGCCGCACGCCAGGCACTTGTGACGGCGACCAGGAGCAGGCCCAGCAGCCAGAGCCCCACGAACAGGACGACGGCCACCAGGCCGCCGACTGGTCCGGCAGCGGAGGTCATCGCGACGCGGACGGCGGCCCAGGCCGCTGAGGCCGCGGCCGCCGCGGGCAGCAGGATGACGAGCAGGCCGGTCGCGGGCACGAGGAACGCCGCACCCACCAGCAGCGGATGACGGACGGTCGTCCGCACGGCCTCGCGGAGGCCGCCCAGGCTGCCGCTGCCCGCGAGTGCCATGCGCCGCGCAGCCAGGGCCCCGACGATCTCCCCAAGCGCCCACAGCAGGCCCACGATCACGATCACCTCCGGCGCCCCGCGAAGGACGCGGAGGGCGATGGGACTGACCACGTCGGACGGGCTGGTCAGCTCCCGGTACGCGACGTCGACCAGGCGCGTCGAGCCCCAGACCAGCGCGAGGGCCGTTGGGGCGTGGGCCATCAGCCGGGCCCAGAGCACGCGCATCGCGACAACCGTCGGCGCCGCCGCGCCGACGCCGGCTCGCGTCGCGCGAAGCGCCGGGTCGCCGGTTTCATCGGTGTCCGCAACCAGCCGCGCGCCGTCGGCTTCGAGGGTCCCAGCGATGAGGCCGCCGACCACGATCCAGGCCACGGCGCCGAGCGCGATCAAGGCGACGACGAGACCCAGCTCCACGGGCACGCCGCTCAGGACGACCGTCGTCAGGGCCGGGCCGAGCAGGTTCCCGAGGCTGACCGGTGAGGGCAGGACGACGATCGGGAGCAGCACGACGAGGAGCCCGCCGCGCAGCAGGAACGTGGCCAGGGCGAGGGGCCAGGTTGCCGGGCGTTCGAGGGTGATGAGCAGCGCATCGGCGAGCACTGCCCGCACGCTCACGGTGCCGAGCTTGACGACGCCTCAGGGACCGGGGAGCCAAGCCCGGGCGCGAGGGCCTCGAGCTGCTGGAGCGCCGCTTCGACCAGCGCGATCTCCGTTCCGTAGGTGGCGAAGTCACCATTCCGAAGGGCGGCCTCGGCGAGCTCGAAGTGGGCGTTCGCGTATTCGATCAGGCCGGGAACGTCGGTGGGCAGGTCGACGCCGGGAGTGGGCGCGGGCGTGGCACTCGGCCGGGGCGTCGGCGACTGGCCGGGCGCGGGCGTCGGACCCGGGCTCGGTTCGCCCTCGGCCTCGAGCAGGAGGCGCAACGACTCGCCGAGTGTCTCGGCCCAGACCACCTCGCGCGGGGAAGCCACGACGATGCGCCGGAACTCCGGGAAGGCCGAGCCAGTCGACTGGAGGTAGACCGGCTGGAGGTAGATCAACGATTCCCCGAGGGGCAGCACGATCAGGTTGCCGCGAATGACGTTGCTGCCGGCGTTGCGCCAGAGCGTCAGCTGCTGGCTGATCGCGGCATCCTGGTCGATCCTGGCCTCGATCTGGGTGGGACCGAAGATGGTCGAATCGGCCGGGAACCGGTAGACCACGGTTTCGCCATAGTTCGGATCGTCCATCCGCGCGGCGATCCAGGCAATCATGTTCGGACGGCTCGTCGGGACCATTGGCTGGAGCAGGGTGAATTCGACGCCTTCCTCGCCCGGCAGGCGCATCACGACGTAATACGCCTCGTTGGGAAGGGTCTGTTCTCCGGAGGTGTCCTGCGGCACCGTCCAGAGGTCGTCGGTCCGGAAGAACTGCTCCGTGTTGGTCACGTGATACCGGCCGTAGGTTCGCGTCTGGACGTTGAACAGCTCCTCCGGGACGCGCAGGTGCGACCGGAGATCCATCGGCATCGAGTCCAGCGGTTCGAAGAGATCCGGGAAGACACCCGAATACGCCCGCACGATCGGATCCGACGGGTCGCTCATGTAGAAGTGCATCGAGCCGTCGTAGGCGTCCATCGTGATCTTGACGCTATTGCGGATGTAGTTGAACGGCTCGCCGAGCTGGCTCGCTTCGAGGACCGTTGGATCGAAGCTCTGCGCGTGCGGGAACCGGTCGGACACCGTGTAGGCGTCCTGGACATAGACCAGTCGCCCGGCGCCGTCGACCACGATGTACGGGTCCTTGTCGTACCGCAGGAACGGGGCGATCCGGCCGAGGCGGTCGCTGATCGAGCGATGGAAGAGGACCTGGCTATTGTTGGTGATCTGGTCGCTGATGAGCAGGTCCAGGTCGCGGAACCGCAGGGCGAAGAGCAGCCGCATCATCGTGTTGTCGAGCCGGATGCCGCTCGTTCCGGACCAGCTGGTCGTGGTTCCAGCCGAGCCGCCCTCTTCGGTTTCGCCGGTTGGGTAGTCGAACTCCGCCTGGCGGGCGCCGACGACGACGTAGGAGCTGTTCCGTTCGCCGAAGTAGATCCGCGGCTCGGTCACCGCCGGAGCCCCGCCATTCGACACTGGCGGCAAGTTGCCGATCAGGAGCCGCGGCTGGCCCTCGCTGGCAACCTCGTTGACCGGGACCATGGTGATGCCGATCCCGTGGGTGAAGACGATGCGCTGGTTGATCCAGCCGACGGCGGCCGGGTTGCCCTCCAGGGCGAGCTCTCGGGCCGAGAGCATGACCTGTCGCTCGAGGCCCTCGATGATGTACCGGTCGGTGTCGACGTCGGTGAAGTCGTAGTAGCGGCGGACGGTCTGGAGCTGGTCGAGCGTGTCGCCCAGCGGCCGGTAGTCCCATAGCCGGGCGCTGCGGAACGTGTCCGACTCGCGCTCGATGTCCTCCCCGGTCAGGACGGCTTCGCCGCGGAACTGCCGCTCAGTCCAGCTGTCCAGCCCATAGGCAAGCCGGGTCATCGCGATGTTGTTGCCGATGTACCGCTCTTCCTGTGCGTACTGGTTCGGGACGACGGAGAACCGCTGAACGGCCTCGGGGTACAGACGCCCGATGATCAGGGACGCCAGGAACCAGATCGCGATCGTGAAGCCGAGCGGCCACAGCACCCGGGCGAACGCTCCGCCAACGAGCAGCGCGGCCGCCAGCCCGGACAGGACCGTCAGGACATCGAAGGCGAAGAACTGGGCGTTCTGGTCGGTAAAGCTGACGCCCGTCGCAATCCCGCGCGTGCTGTACACGAGCTCGTACTTGTCGAGCTGGTAGCCGAACGCAACGGACAGGAGGAACAGCCCGGCCAGGACGGCCAGGTGGACCCGGATTGGCGTGGTGAACACCAGGCCGCTCCGGGATGCGCCGACCAGGTACTGCACGGCGGCCAGCAGGAGCGCGGCCACGACGAGCCCGTTGAACAGTCCTTGCAGGACGCGAAGGAACGGCAACTCGAACAGGAAGAACCCGATGTCGCGTCCGAACACCGGATCGGTCACCGGTGCCGCCGCGTCAGGCGAGAAGGACACCTGCTGGCTCCACAGCAGGACGGTCTCCCAGGTCGCGGACACGGAAGCGCCGACCGTCAGCGCAGCGAACAACGCCACGATCGTCAGCGCCATGCCGGCGAACGGGGTCAGGTCGGGCAGGTCACCGGCTTCGAAGACGACGGTCGAGCCACCGCCGGCGCCCCGGCGATCGCCGAACGCGGAGCCGGGCCGCCCACCTCGGCTCTCGGCGTTCTGGGCGGCTTCGTTGAGTCGATCGATCCAGGCTGCGTATCGCACTCGCACCCCCGGCTCCCGGCGGCGGAGCGAGCCGCCGCGCAAGCCAGAGGTTCGCGAGCAGGACGACCGCGGCGAGCACGAATGCGCCCGCGAACAACCCGAGCGTGGCGGTCAGGCGGGTCCAGAAGACCGAATCGAACCCGACGCTCGCATACCAGAGCGCATCGGTCCAGAGATCGAGGCCGACACCGAAGAGCAGCAGCAACCCGAGGACGACGACGACCGCCGCACCCAGGCCGAGGCTGCGCCCGGCGTTTCCTGCACGCCCGCCAAGTGGCCCGCCGCCGTCATTCGGTCCGCCCGGCCCGCGACGGCGCGGCGGCCTGCCGCCGCGGCCCGATCCGTCGATCGGCCGAGGACGCGGTCGCTCGAATGATGCCGGTTCGTCGTCGGCGTCGTCGGCCTGGCCGCGCGTTCGGCCGTCCGGTTCGTCGGGATCGTCGGCATCGTCCGGCGTATCACCCGGCTCGGGGTCGTCGGAATCGCCCGGTGCGCGCTTGCGCGGCGGGCCCGGATCCTCGCCCCGCGCAGCGGCTTCGCGGCGTCGAAGCTCTTCGAGAAAGTCGTCAAAGAGGTTGCGCATGTTCCGCGAGTCTACGCGCCAGCGAGTCTCAGGGTCGGTGGAGGCCCTCAACCGCGTGACGGAATCCGCCGAGGACCGTGTCGGCGAGCTCATTCGGACGCATCGCCGCCGCCCGGGCGGGCTCGAAACGGAACGCCATCCGCAGGGCAAGCGGCGCCAGCCACGGCCGATCCGGGGTGTCCGCCGGCTGGATCAGGCCCAGGCGCATCTGCAGGCGGCCGCCATCCTCGAGGATGAACCCGGACAGCGCGCCGCTGAGCGCGGGGCCAAGGCGGGCCAGCGGCGGGTCGGGCGGCGGGCCGGCATCCGGCGCCACCTGCCGGAACATCACCACGCCGGCCTCGTCGACGACCCAGGCGACGGCCAGCCACCAGCCGTCGGGGGCTTCGGTGGGCCTGGCCATGCCGGCGCGGTACGCTCGATCGCCAATCCGGACGACCTGCTCCCGCACAAAAGACGGACCGGGTGGGGGCAGCGGATCGGGCACGAGCGGCAGCATAGCCGCCACGCTGGATCTGCCCGGAGCGCCGATCAGGCGGAAGCCTTGTCCTCGGCTTCGCCTTCGGGGGCGGTCTCGGCCGCGTCGGTGGCGTCGGCCGCTTCAGCAGCGTCGGCGGCCTCGTTCGCGTCGGCCGACTCGTTCGCCACGGCCTCGGCATCCGCCGCGGAGACGGTCTCCAAGTCGACCAGGCGTCCCTCGGCGGCCGCTTCCGCGAGGAGCGCGTCCGTTTCGGCCTGGAGGTTGGCGACCTCGGCCTCGAGCTCGAGCCTGAGGATCTCCCGCCTGACCTCGAGATCGGGCGGAGCGATCGCCTGCTGCTCCGCCCTGGACGGAACGTCGGTCTGGTACTCGCCGCTGATCCACGACAACAGGCGGCTTCGCGGCTGGGATGCCGATTTCGAGCGGATGATCGAAGCCGCGTCCACGGCGGTCACGCCGGGAACGTTCGGATCGCCGTCGGCGACCAGGTTGGCCCCGCACGACGGGCAGACGGTGACCCCGTCGGCTACCTCCGTCGAGCACCAGGAGCAGATAACTGTCATCAGACGTTCCCCCGAACGCAACGGTCGACCATGCGCGCATGCTACCGCGCCGGTTCGCGCCGACGATAGCCCATCGGTCAGGGGCCGGGGAGGGACCCGCGCTGCGCCGCGTCTACTCCCACTCGATCGTGGCCGGCGGTTTCGAGCTGATGTCATACACGACCCGGTTGACGCCCGGGACCTCGTTGACGATGCGTGACGAGATCTTGCCGAGGACGTCATACGGGAGCTTGGCCCAGTCGGCGGTCATCCCGTCCTCCGACGTAACGGCCCGGATCGCCACCACGTTGGCGTACGTCCGGCCGTCGCCCATGACGCCGACGGATCGCACCGGGGTCAGGATCGCGAACGACTGCCACAGGGATCGGTAGAGGTTGGCCGCCTTGATCTCGTCGATCACCACCCAGTCCGCCTCGCGGAGCGTGTCCAGCCGCTCTCGCGTGACCTCGCCGATGATCCGGATGGCGAGCCCTGGCCCGGGGAACGGCTGACGGAGGACCATGGCCTCGGGCAAGCCGAGCTCCAGACCCACCTTTCGAACCTCGTCCTTGAACAGGTAGCGGAGCGGCTCGATGAGCTGGAACCGGAGGTCGGCCGGCAACCCGCCCACGTTGTGGTGGGTCTTGATCTTCTGGGCGGCCTTTGTCTCGGAGGTCGCCGATTCGATCACGTCGGGATAGAGCGTGCCCTGGGTCAGGAAGTCGATCTGGCCGAGCTTCCCCGCTTCCTCCTCGAACACCCGGATGAACTCGTCGCCGATGATCTTGCGCTTCGACTCCGGATCCTCCACCCCGGCCAGGCGAGCGAGGAACCGGTCGCGGGCATCGACCATCACGAGGTTCATCCCGAGGTCTCGTTCGAAGGTGACGCGCAGCAGCTCCGACTCCTTCTTGCGCATCAGACCGTGATCGACGTAGATGCACGTCAGCCGGTCGCCCACCGCGCGATGGACCAGAGCCGCCGCGACCGCCGAATTGACACCACCGGACAACGCACAGATCACGAGCCCGTCGGAGCCGGTTTTGCGCGCATGCGTGTCGACGCGATCGCGGATCCCGGCAACCGTGGTGTCGATGAAGTTCGCAGCGGTCCACGACGGGTCAGCTCCCGCGATCCCGACGACGAAGTTGCGCAGGACGTCACGGCCCCGCGGTGTATGGACGACCTCGGGGTGGAACTGGATGCCGTAGAGGCCGCGCGATGGGTCGGCAAGACCCGCGAATGGCGTGGAATCGGTCTGGGCGGTCGCGTGGAAGCCTTCCGGAAGCCGGGTGATCGAGTCGCCGTGGCTCATCCAGACCGGCTGCTCGCGGTCGATGCCGACGAACAGCCCGTCGCCGTTGGTGATCGTGACGTTGGCCGGACCGTATTCACGGTGGGTCGCGGGCAGGACGTCGCCACCGAGCTCCTGCGCCATCAGGTGAGCCCCGTAGCAGATCCCGAGGACCGGGATCCGACCCGTCCAGACCTGGGGATCCGGGCGAGGTGCCCCTTCGTCGTAGACGGAGTTTGGGCCGCCGGACAGGATGATCGCGCGGGCGCCGCGGCGCTCGATCTCGGCGTATGGCGTGTCGTGCGGCAGGAGCTCGGAGTACACGTCCAGCTCGCGGACGCGACGTGCGATCAGCTGCGCGAACTGGCTGCCGAAGTCGAGCACCACGACGGGTCCCAGCGCCTTCTCGGCCGGCGGCCGGTCATCCGCGGACCGAACCGGAGCGGGCGCGTTGAGCGCGGTCTCGAGGTAGGCCTCGACCTCGGCGTCGTCGGGGGCCAGGACGCGATGGCCGGCATTGGCGGCTTCGCCGTGGACCGTCTTTCCGCGTTCCCGGTCCGCGGGGGCCGGCTTCGTCGACCCTTCTGACGCCGACCCGTTCGACTCCGTCTCGGTCGCCTCCGCCATCGTCGATCCGCCCTCCCTCGCCGTGCCGCCCGCGGTCACAGTGTACCGGCCCGGCTCGACCGGCTCGGGCCGCCGACTCTCCCGACGCGCGGTCAGTCGCGGTTGCGCATCGCCTCGGCCGCCATGCCGACGTACCGCTCCAATTCGTCGGCGATGTCGGCCGGTGGTGCCAGCTCGGCGATCGCGGCGCGCATGTGGATCAGCCAGCGGTCGCGTTCAAGTGGCCCGATCGCGAACGGCGCGTGACGCATCCTGAGGCGAGGATGCCCGCGTTCGAGGTCGTAGGTCCGCGGACCGCCCCAGTACTGGACGAGGAACAGCGTCAACCGGCGCTGCGCCGGACCCAGGTCCGCCTCCGGATAGACCGGCCGCAGGGCAGGATCCGCGGCAACGCCATCGTAGAAGTGCCCGACGAGGCGCTCGAAGAACGGCGTCCCGCCCGCGCGTTCGTAGAGGCTGAGGGGTTCGGGCATGGGCGCGAGGATACGACCCGATGAAGGGAAGGGTTCGGCCGGCAACCCGACCCCGTGCTAGCGGGCGACGACGGACCTCGCGAGCCGAGCCGCGACGATCCAGAGTCCGGCCATCCACACGAGGAGGCCGACGCCTTCGGCCCGTGCCTGGTCGCCCGGGAGCGAGCTGGTGGCGCCAAACGGATCGAGTCCGGTCATCGTCACGAGCAGGCCGTACGCCGCGACGCCGAGTCCTGCTGCGGCGAGGTAGCCCGTCAGGTTGGCGCTCCACGTCCGGCGGCGGGCCAGCCCGTAGGCGGCGGCGGCGGCCAGCGGTCGGGTGGTTGTCATGGCACGACCGTAGGAGGCGGCGGCACCTCGCGGCATCGGCATGCGGCGGGTCGCGGTATGGACGGATGTCCACTCGCCCGCGTAGCGGTCAGACCGGGCTCGACTCCAGCCGTCGCTTCAGGGCTTCGAGGTCGAGCGTGGCGGCACGCCTGACCTGCGGAGCGACCATCGATTCGAACATGCGGAAGCGGAGCGGCAGGCCGATCCGAACTGACCACCGGAGCCTGGTTCCGTCGTCATCCGGGAGGAGGTCCGCGTCGATCTCGATCGTCACGCCGTCGGCATCCCGGCCCTGGAGCCCAAAAGCGCGGCCTGGATCGAGCTTCGTGATCGACCCAACGAGGACGGTCGAGCGACCGCCGACGGACTGGGCGATCCGGACCTTCGATCCGGCGGCGGCCGGGCCATCGTCCAGCCGCTCCACCCGCGTGATCCCGGATGCGATGAGCCATTGCGGGAACTGCTCGACGGCGACCAGGGAGTCGAACACCGCCTCGGGCGAGCGGGCGATCCGGGTCTCGATCTCGGCGGTAATGGTCACGGGATGTCGGCCCCACGGCCAGCCGGGCGGATCCGGAACGCCGGCCCCGAGCCCAGCCGTTCGGCCGGCGTTCCATAACGGAGGATGAGTTCGCGGATGGCCGCCGCGAACGCCGGGCCCTCGAGCGGCTCGGCGATCCCCGCGAACGACCGCTCGCCCACGGTGACGACACAGGACGGCTCGGCGATGAGGTTTGCCGCCCAGTGCGCGTCTTGCCCGGCCGCGACCACGACCGAGCCGTCGGGATCCTCGATGAACCCAACGTGCGCCACGGCGGCCCGGCCGGTCAGGCGTCCCCGCGTCTCGAGGCGTGCGGCCTTGCCCCAGCCCGCAAGTTGCTCGCCGATGTCCATCGAGGGCTGCGGCGGCCGGCCGATCAGCGGCCCCGCTGCCAGGACTTGCCCTCGGTCTGGGTCGCCGGCGCGTACACCATCTCGACCCGCTGCATGTCGCGGATCGTCCGGGCTCCGAGCGCCGCCATCGATTGCCGCAGGGCGCCGACGAGGTTTTCGGAGCCGTCCGTCACGTGTGCGGGTCCCATGAGGATCCGCTCCAGCGTGCCGACGGTGCCAACCTTGATCCGGGTCCCGCGTGGGAGCGTCGGGGAGGGGGCAGCCATGCCCCAGTTCGTGCCCCGGCCGGGAGCTTCCTCGGCGCGCGCGAGCGGCGAACCGATCATGAGGGCATCGGCGCCGGCCGCGATGGCCTTGGCCAGCTCCCCGCCACGACGCATCCCGCCGTCGGCCACCACGGGCACGTACCGTCCCGTCTCGGAGTGAAACGCGTCACGGGCCGCCGCTACGTCGCTGATCGCGGTGACTTGCGGAACGCCGATCCCGAGCACCTCACGCGTCGTGCACGCGGCGCCCGGGCCGACTCCGACGAAGACGGCCGCCGCGCCCTGTTCCATCAAGGCGAACGCGGCCTCGGCGTTGGTCGTATTGCCGACCGCGACCGGGATCGGCATGTACCGGGTGAAGTCGGCGAGCGACAGGGGGTCGTACTCGGTGGCCAGGTGACGGGCGCTCGAGACCTGGCTCTGGACGAGGAACAGGTCGGCGCCATGCTCGGCGCAGAACGGACCGAAGCGTCGGGCCGCGCCCGGCGTCGCGGCGACGGCTGCCCTGGAACCCGTGGCATGGATCTCGTCCAGGCGCCGGGCGATCAAATCCTCCCGAATCGGTTGCCGGTACGCCTCGGCGAGGAGGTCATGGACGGCATCGTCGGGGGCCGTGGCGATCCGCTCGAGGACCTCATCCGGCTCGTCGTAGCGCGCCTGGACCCCTTCGAGGTTCAGGACGGCCAGGCCGCCGAGCCGCGCTAGGGCGCCCGCGAGGCCTGGGTTGACGACCGCGTCCATCGCCGACGCGAGGATCGGGATCGTGAGCTCGATCCCGCAGAACTCCTGGGCGAGATCGACGTCGGATGGCTCGATCGTGTCTGTGCCGGGCGCCAGGGACACGTCCTCGAAGCCATAGGTCGGACGGATCGTGTCGACCTTGGAACGGAAGACCCGTCGCTGCGCGGCGCCCGATGCCTCGGGGATCGGTGTGGGCGCCGGTCGTTCGATCACGTCGTTCAGTCTACCAGCGGCCGGTTGCCGGCCGACTCAGCTGCGGACCCGTTGCCCATCGAGCCCGGTCTGCAGCCAGACGGCACGATCCGGGTCGGCGAGGATCGTGGTCACGCGTTCGATGGCCTCCCGATACGCCGGCCATACCGACAGCCTGATGGCTTCGTTCGGAGCGACCCAGCGCATTTCGTCATGCTCGGCCGACAGCACCGGCTCCGTCGTCGCGGCCACTCGGACCGCGAAGACCACTTCGCTGAGCACGCCGTCGACATCCGGCCAGTGGAACTGGCTGACGAGGTCCATGTCGTAGAAGGCTTCGATGGCATCGCCGGCGATCCCGGTCTCCTCGGCGACCTCCCGGAGCGCAGCCAGGGCGACACGTTCGTCTGCTTCGATTCGGCCGGTGACGCATTGCCAGAGCCCGGCGAGGGGCCGGTCGGGCGCTCGCCTGAGGAGGAGCAGCTCGATGGCTTCGCGGTGCGCCGGTTCAGGGACCCGGTAGATCCAGGTCGCGACGATGTCCGGCCGGAAGGACATCAGCTCGAGGGCAGACCGTCGGCCGGACGCGGCGTCAAAGCCGCTCGAAACGTTCGACGGGGAGGACGAACACCGTGGCGCCGCCCACTTCCACCTCGAGTGGATACGGCATGAAGAATTCGCCGGGTTCCATGATCGGCGGCATCGGGTTCACCACCTGGGTGCGCGATACGCAGTTCGCACGGACGATCCCCATGACCTCGTCGACGTCGGCATCCTCCACGCCGACGACGATCGTCGCGTTGGATTGCTTGAGGAACCCGCCCGAGCTGTGGAGCCGGGTGGCCCGGAACTCCTTGTCGAGCAAGGCGTTGACGAGCGTGCCGGCGTCCTCGTTATGGACGATGGCCACGATGAGTTTCACGCGCGGAGTATTGATGCCGCGATGACCGGGGGTCAATGCACTTCGTCAGCGTCTGGATCGCCGGATCGAGGGTGTACGATGCCCGCCCCATGACCCCGCGCCCGGGACGGACGCCGAACACCGAGGAGCCTTCCGTGTCGACCGACGGATCGACGACCGATCCCCTCGCGCCGCTCATCGCCGCCATCGAGGCGGTCGCCTCTGCCGGCGACCTGGAACCGGCACTCGACGGCGTGCTCGCGGCGACCGCCAGCCTGCAGCCGGTCATGGCCGCGATCCTGGTCGAGGATCCGGATCGGCCGGGGCTCCAGGTAGTGGCCTCGCGCGGGTTCGATGACGCCGGCCGGGAACAGCTCACGACCGACGTGACCGACCCGGCCCACCCATTCGCCGAAGCGGCTGCGGGCCGGACGACGACGTTCGATCGGGAGGCGACCGCCGCCGACGGGACCGTATACGTCGGAGCGTACCTGCCACTGATCGTCACGACGGGCGGCGTCGAGGTCGCCCTTGGATCGCTCGGGATGAGCTGGGTCGCGCCGCACGCTGTTTCACCCGCCGAGCGGCGGCTGCTGACCGCGCTGGCGAGCCTCGCCGCGGTCGCCGTGGATCGAGGGCGCCTCGCGTCCACGGCCGCGGAGCGGTCCGACTGGTTCGAGCGGATGGCCCATACCGACCCGCTGACCGGCCTCGCCAACGAGCGCACCGTGGCCCGGATCCTCGAGCTGGAGCTGGCCCGCGCCGGTCGCCAGGGTGGCGAGGTGTCGCTGGCCATGTTCGACGTCGACGACTTCCAGGCCACGAACCTGACCGGCGGTCACGAGGCGGGTGACGACGTCCTCCGCCGGGTGGCGGCGGTCCTCGCCGAATTGGTCCGGCTGGTGGACACGGTCGGGCGGATCGGTGGCGATGAGTTCGTGCTCGTCGCGCCCGGTTCCGCCGGCATGACCGTCGCGCACCGGGTCCTGGAAGGGATCACGGCTCTGCCGGCGATCGCCGGCCGGCCGATCACGGTGTCGGCCGGGGTGGCGCGCTTCCCGGTCGACGGCGCAGATGCCGAATTGCTGATCGCCGCGGCGTCGGACGCATTGAGCCGGGCGCGCGAGAACGGCCGAGGCCGGGTCGCCGCGGGAGCCGCTCCCGAGGGTTGACGGGCGGGCCGGGTCGCCGTTTCCGGCCCGTCGCCGTTTCCGGCCCGGGCCTGGTCGGTGTTCGACCCGTAGGGTCAGGTGGCGGCCGCTGGTCCGCGACAGTCCTGTCAGATTTGCGCCGGGCGATCGTTGGGCAACGTCGTCGCCGAGGCTATGCGTCAGCGTGCATCGTCATGCAACGACATGGGGATCGCTCGCGCGACGGCTTCGCAAGGCTGCATGGTCATGCAGTCGCAAGGTCGTCCGAGCTCCGATCGCTGACTAACGGTCCAGGGACGACACTCTGGCAGGAAATGGCCGCGAGTGGCGTCGAAGACCGGAGTCGCCGTCGCGACGTCGACGCTTGATCCGCCCGCCGCGGCGTTTGCGACCCGTCCTCAGCCAGGGGCGCCGGCCACGCCTGCCGAGATGATCGGCATCGTCGGGGTGGTGGCGCCAGGGCCTGGCTCGAGCGTGAGCGCCAGCGTGATCCCTTCGGCGGCCGGCAGGCCACCCGCTTCGAGGAAGCCGATCCCCGTGTCACCGACGCGGAAGTTGCCAACCGGGACCGGGACGCCTTCCGCGCCGATGACCCAGGCCTCGTAGACCGAGTTGCCGGTCGTGGGCGCCAGGTCGCGCATCGCGATGGCCAGGTCGCCGTCCTCCTGGACGGACGCCAGGCCCGAGCCGGTGCCGGCGGAGGCGAGGACCGCGGTCAACGAACCGGGCTCGGCGGCCGCGTCGAGGACCGCCGCGACGTTCCGCTCGTAGGCCTGCGCATCGCCCAGCTGGTTCTGCAGGAGCAGGTTCCAGCTGCCGAGCGCACCGATGACCAGGACCGCGGCGATCCGCAGGAGCCAGGTCGAGGTGGACGTCCGGGCACGCCGTTCCGCTCGTTCCTCGGCCGTCGGGAAGGCGACCGGCGCGGACGGCTCCATGGCCGCCGACACCACGGGAGCCGCGACAGGGGTCGCCGGCGTCGTCGATGCCGTCGGAGCCGCGTTTGCCTCCGTCGCCCCACCACGGGCCGCCAGGTCGGCGGCAGCCGCAGCCATGATCCGGTCCCTCAAGCCTGCCGGTGGCTCGACGATCGGGACGATCTCGCTAAGCGCCGGGATCACGGACCCGAGCTCCGCGATCTCCGGGTGAGCGTCCTCATGCCCGACGAGGTGCGCTCGAACGGCGCCGGCTTCCGCGGCATCCAGCGCCCCGAGGACGTACGCGCCCGCCAGCTCGCGGACCTCGTCGCAGGTCAGGTTCCGCATCGCGTCCGGCCCGCTCATGTCGCACCCACTTCGAGCGACCGGCGCATGGCCAGCAGGCCAAGGCGCATGCGGCTCTTGACAGTCCCGAGGGGTGTCCCCGTCCGTTCCGCAATCTCCTGCTGGGTGAGTCCGCCGAAGTAGGCGAGCTCCAGGGCCTCGCGCTGGACGTCGGACAACGCCACGAGAGCCTCGCGAACGGTGACGGAGTCGAGGCTCGCGGAGACCTCCGCCCAGACGTCAGGCAGGGTGAGTGCCTCGGGGAGCCCCGCATCGATCTCGGGCAGCTCCGTCGTGGGTCGCCGCCTGCGGATCGCGTCGATGGCCCGGTGGTGCACGATCGACAGCAGCCAGGTCTTGACGCTCCCGCGGCCCTCCACGTATCGGGCGGCGTTGCGCCACGCCCCGAGGAAGGCGTCCTGAACCACGTCTTCGGCGAGCGTGGCGTCATTCGTGATGCGGTAAGCGATCGAGTAGGCCATCGTCTTGTATCGGTCATAGAGGTCTTCGAGAGCAGCGAGCTCTCCACCGGCGATGCGGGCCAAGGCAGCCCGATCGGCCTCGTCTGTGACGGACGAAGCACGAAGCGGGAGCGGCTGGTCCGCTGATGTCATCTGGTACTGCGCGCTGCGAGGGGTTTTGGTTCACTCGCGCCGATCGCGTGGTCGACCGAGGCGTTGACCGCGGTCGACACATCCGTCGACGAACGGGTCGCATCGATGACGACAAACCGGTCCGGTTCGGCGGCGGCCAGAGCCTGGAACCCGGTTCGGACGCGCTCATGGAAGGCCAGGTCGAATTCCGCCTCGAAGCGGGTCACGTCACCCGGCGCCTTGCGCGTGAGACCGGCCTTGACGGGCAGGTCGAGCAGGAGGGTCAGATCGGGCTTCAGGCCGTCGGTGGCCGCGGCCTCCAGCGAGCGCAACCGATCGAGCGGAACGCCGGCCCCATATCCCTGGTACGCGAGCGTCGAGTCGGCGTATCGGGCGCAGATCACCGTCCTGCCGGAGGCCAGCGCCGGCCGGAGCACCTCCACGACAAGCTGGCGGCGAGCGGCATTGAACAGCAAGGCGTCAGTCATCGGATCCGATGCCTTCGCCGAGTCCGTCCGCGCGAGCAGGATCTCGCGGATCCGTTCGCCCAGCCACGTACCGCCGGGCTCGCGGGTCAGGAGGGGATCCAGCCCCAGTTCGCGGAGATGTTGGGCGAGCGCCTCGGCCTGGGTCGTCTTGCCGGCCCCATCCGGCCCCTCCACGGTGATGAACCAACCGCGAGGGTTCGGCGCCCCGGGATCTTCCACGCCGCGAGTGTATCGGACGGTGCCATCCTGCAACACACCTCGCTTCGATGAGGCGCCACCGATGACGCGCCACCTCGATGACGCGCAGACTTGTGACGAGTGATCCGACGAACCGGCAAGCACGAACATCAGGAGAGGCGCGCCGCACGCCTCGCAGCCACCACTGGCATCGACAGGGACGTTTCTGGATGACCGCCTTCAACCCCCACGCCCGCGATCTCCATCGGATGCCGTCCGGTCGCGGCCGGCGCTCGTGGTTGACCGGCATCGCGGCGGGCCTGGTCGCCGGCCTGCTCGTGCCCGCCCTCGTCGCGGCCCATCCGCTCGGCAACTTCACCATCAACCACTACGCTGGGCTGCGCATCGAGCCGCAACGCATCCTGCTCGACGTGGTCATCGACCAGGCCGAGATCCCGGCGTTCCAGGCACGACTGGCGTTCGACACGGACGGCGACGGCGAGCTCTCGCCAGAAGAGACGGAGGCGGGCCGTCTGCGCGCCTGCGGCGATCTTGCCGGGTCCCTCGACCTCACGGTCGACGGCCAGCGACCCACGACCAGGCTGACCGAGGCGGGCCTGGCCTTCCCGCCCGGCGCCGGCGGCCTGGCGACGATGCGGACCGTGTGCGTATTCGAAGCGACGCTCGGGGCAGCCATCCACGATGGCAGCGAGATCGTTTTCGCCGATCGCTCGTTCAGCGAGCGGATCGGCTGGCGCGAGATCGTGGTCAACGGCTCAGGGGTCCTGGTCGAACCGTTCGCCGAGGGCGCCGAGCTGCGCGACGCCAGCCCATCGCTGCGGCTGACCGCGTACCCGGAGGACCTCCTGTCACAACCCGCATCGGACATCGACCTCACGATCGTGGCGTCGCAGGGCGGACCCGAGCTCCCGCCACTCGAGGTCGCGGACGCCGACCCCGTGACCGGCCAGGCCGGACCACCGGCGACTGGCCCGACGCCCGCCGGGGTCGCAGGCTCGAAGCCCGTCGAGGCCGCATCGGTGCCCGGCGGCGTAGCCATTGACGAGATACCGGCCATCTTCCGGACCGTCGACCTGACGCCGGTCGTGCTCCTCGTCTCGCTCCTGACGGCCGCTGCCCTTGGCGCAGGGCATGCCTTGACGCCCGGACACGGCAAGACGCTGATGGCCGCCTACCTCGTTGGGTCGCGCGGGACCCCGATCCACGCGGCGGGGCTCGGCCTGTCGGTCGCGTTGTCACACACGCTGGGCATCCTGGTGCTGGCTGCGCTGGTGGTGGGGGCGCAGGGCCTGTTGCCCTACGAGGTCGTCGTCACCGCAACACCGGTGATCGCCGCCCTGTCGATCGTGGCCATCGGCGGTTGGATGTTGTTCGCCGAGGGTCGCCGACGCTGGCGAACCCGGGCGAGCGCGACCGCGCACGACCACGGGCACACCCATGACCACGAGCCTCCCGGGGCTCACGGGGCGCGCCACGTCCATGCCGAAGCCCACGTACAGGACCACGGGCACGGGCACGAGCCTGAGCGCGACCACCCTGCGGACCATGCCCAGCCCCACGCGCACGGTGCCGAGCGGCCGCCCGGCGAACACAGCCACGGCGGTTTCCGGCACAGCCATCTGCCCGCGAATGACTCGACGATCTCCTGGCGGAGCCTCTTCGTCCTGGGTCTCGCCGGCGGACTCATTCCGTCGGCGAGCGCTCTGCTCATCCTCTTGAGCTCGATCGCGGCAGGACGGCCGGCCTTCGGGTTCGTCCTGGTGGTCGCCTTCGGGTTGGGGATGGCCCTGGTGATGGGTGGCATCGGGCTGACGCTCGTCCTCGCCCGGGGTCGGCTCGAACGCGTCGACCATCGGAACCCGCTGTCTCGCGCGAGCGCCTACCTGCCGCTCGTCGCCTCGGTCGTGGTCTTCGGCTTTGGGCTGTTCCTGACGTTCCAGGCGATTTCGGGCAAGACCACCCTCTGATTCCGGGCGCAAGACGAAGCCGGGAAATAGGGAATGGTCCCCAGTGACGACCCGCCGGAAGCACCTGCTAGAGTCCGCCGCGCATGCGAGACCTGAGCGACCGCGCCCTCGATACGGCCACCTCCCGGGGCGCGACCTACGCCGACGTTCGGGTCGTCCGGCGGCGCGATGAGAGCATCGCCATCAAAACCGGCCGGGTCGAGGGTGTCGCCTCGGGCGAGAGCGAGGGGTTCGGCGTCCGCGTCCTGGTCGACGGCGCCTGGGGGTTTGCCTCTTCGCATCGATTGAACGCCGAAGAGGCGGATCGTGTCGCCGCGCAGGCCGTCCGGATCGCCCGGGCAAGCGCAACCGCCCTGCGGGATCGGACGACCCTCGACGATCGCCCGGCGGCACACGGCCGGTATGAAACACCGCTCGAGGAAGATCCGTTCGAGGTCCCCCTCGAGACCAAGATCGCCGACCTGCTGGCCGCCGACCAGGTCGCGACGGGCGTCAAGGGGATCGCCTTCACGGAGTCGAGCTACGCCGCCCAGCGCGAATGGAAGACGTTCGCGGCGACCGACGGCAGCCTGACCGAGCAGGTCATCACCCACGTCGGGGCGGGTGTCGAGGCCAACGCCGTCGATGGCGACGAACACCAGCGCAGGAGCTATCCGGACGCCGGTGGCGGCTGGCAGGCCGGCGGGTACGAGTACATCCGCGGGCTGGGCCTCGGCGAGCGTGCCGGTCCGATGGCCGAGGAGGCGGTGGCATTGCTGACCGCGCCGCAGTGCCCATCCGGACGGTTCACGATCATCCTCGATCCGTCACAGCTCTACCTCCAGGTCCACGAATCATGTGGCCATCCATCCGAGCTCGATCGCGTCTTCGGGACGGAAGCGTCGTACGCCGGCACCAGTTTCCTGACGACCGACAAGCTCGACGACGGCTTCCGTTACGGCTCGGACCTCATCGACATCGTCGCCGACGCCACGGCGCCAGGCGGCATGGGCACGTTCGGCTGGGACGACGAGGGTGTCGCCGCCCAGGCCGTGCCCATCGTCAAGAACGGGATCTTCGTGGGCTACCTGACCAGCCGCGAGACGGCGCCACGGATCGGGCGACAGAGCGGCGGCGCGATGCGGGCCGACGGCTGGAACCGGATCCCGTTGATCCGGATGACCAACATCAACCTGCTGCCACAACCGGGCATGAGCCTGGACGAGATCGTCGCCGACACGGACGACGGGCTGTACCTCGCGTCGAACCGGTCCTGGTCGATCGACGATCGACGGCTCAACTTCCAGTTCGCGACCGAGGTCGCCTACGAGATCAAGAACGGCAAGAAGGGCAAGCTGTTCAAGAACCCCACCTACACCGGGATCACCTACGAGTTCTGGCGCTCGTGTGACGCGGTCGGAGACGAGCGGAGCTACGTGATGCTCGGCACGCCGAACTGCGGCAAGGGCGAGCCGGGGCAAACCGGGCACATCGGCCATGCCGTCCCCGGCGCCCGGTTCCGGGACGTGCAGGTCGGCGTCGGGAAGTGGTGAACCGGTGATCGACGATCGCGCCGCGGATGCGCTGGCGCTTGCCGAAGCTGCCCTGGCCGAGGCCTTGCGCGAGGGCGTAAGCGAGGCCGAGGCGCTGGTCATGGCGGAGGACTCCGCGTTGACCCGGTTCGCCAACAGCGAGATCCACCAGAACGTGGCCGAGACCAACAGCGTGGTCAACCTCCGCGTCGTCGTGGGCAAACGCGTCGGTGTCGCGAGCACGGGCCGGACCGATCCCGAGGGCCTTCGCAGTCTTGCCGCGAACGCCGCGGCCATCGCGCGGGTCGTCGAGGAGCTCGACGACTGGGGCGGCCTGCCGGGGCCGTCCGAGGCAACGCCCGTGGCCGAGGGCTACAGCCAGGCCACCGCCGGCGCGAGCCCGGAATTTCGCGCGGAGGCCGTCCGCTGGGTCATCGCCGCAGCGGATGCCGCCGGCGTGACCGCGTACGGGTCGTTCGCGACCGGGCTGGAGTCGACGGCCGTGGCGAACTCGAATGGCGTCCGCGTCGCGGGGACCAGGACGACGTCGCAGCTGATCACCGTGTCGATGGGCCCGGGCGGCGGAACCGGCTATGCCGAGGCGGCCGCGGTCGACGCCACCACGATCAATGCCCAGGCCATCGGCCGGGAGGCCGCGGTCAAGGCGCGCACGACGGCCAACGCGGTGTCGGTTGAGCCCGGCGACTACCCGGTGGTCCTCGAGGAATACGCCGTCGTCGACCTCCTCGACATGCTCGGCTATCTCGGGTTCTCCGCGCTGGCGGTCCAGGAGGAACGGAGTTTCGTCGAACCAGGCAAACGCATCGGCAGCGACATCGTCACGATCCGGGACGACGGGCGCGACCCCGCCGGGCTGCCCCTGTGGTTCGACTACGAGGGCGTCGCGAAGCAGTCGGTCGACCTCGTCGACGCCGGGCTATGCCGGGGTGTCGTCCACGACAGCCAGACGGCCGCTCGCGCGGGCGTGCGATCGACCGGGCATGGCCTGCCGGCCCCCAACCCGTACGGTCCGTTCCCGTTGAACATGGTCATGGAGCCCGGGCACGGTTTCGCGGGACGAGCTGATCGGCGGGCTGGACCGCGGCCTGCTCGTCACCCGCTTCCACTACACGAACCCGGTCCACCCCAAGCTCGCGATCGTCACCGGGATGACCCGTGACGGCACGTTCCTGGTCGAGGGCGGTCGGATCGTGGGACCCGTGAAGAACCTGCGCTACACCCAGAGTTACCTGGCGGCCCTGGCGGGGACTGTGGCCGTGGGACGCGAACGAAAGACCCTTCGCGGGTTCCTCGGCGGGGTGGTCGTCCCGGCCGTCCGGATCGACAACTGGACGTTCACCGGCGGCACGGAGCACTGACGGGACAACGCGGAGCGCCCGCGCGCCGTAGCCTTGTCGCGACACCATCGGATCGCCAGGCGAGGGTCGCCTGATCGCCGGTCCCGCCGGAGGAAGCATGCCCAGCTTTGACGTCGACGCGCTGCGATCGGAGTTCCCGGCGCTCGCCCGCGAGCAGGACGGGCGACCGGTCGCGTTCCTCGACGGGCCGGGCGGAACGCAGGTGCCGCAGCGCGTCATCGATGCGGTCACCGAGTACTACCGGGACATGAACGCCAACGCCGGCGGCGCGTTCACGACCAGCGAGCTGAGCGACGACATGGTCGGCGAGGCGCACGCGGCCGTCGCGGACTTCCTCGGGGCCGCGAGCCCGGAGGAGATCAAGTTCGGCTACAACATGTCGACCCTGACGTTGCACATCGGGCGGTCGATCGGCGCGACCCTGAAACCGGGTGACGAGATCGTGGTCACGACCCTGGACCACGAGGCCAACGTCTCGACGTGGCGGGCGATGGCCGCGGACCGCGACGTGACCGTCCGAACGGTGGACATCCACGAGGACGACGTGACCCTCGATCTCGAGGACCTCGAGTCCAAGCTGGGACCGCGCACCAAGCTCGTCGCCATCGGGTACGCGAGCAACGCCGTCGGCACGGTCAACCCCGTCCGCGAGATCGTGGCAAGAGCCCACGAGGTCGGGGCGCTGACCTATGTCGACGCCGTCGCGTTCGCGCCGCATGGCCCGATCGATGTCCAGGACCTCGACACCGACTTCCTGGTGACCTCCGTGTACAAGTGGTTCGGGCCGCATCTCGGCGCGCTGTACGGCAAGACCGGCGTCCTCGAAGGGCTGCCCGCCTACAAGGTCCGGCCGGCGCACGATCGCTTCGAGACCGGGACGCAGTCGTTCGAATCGATCGCGGGCACCTTGGCCGCCACCGACTACCTGCGGGACGTGGGCAGGAACTATGGCGACGTCGCGGGCGCGCCGGGCGCCGCCGATGCCAGCGAGCGCCGCCGCGAGCTCGTTGCGGGCATGACGGCCATCACCGCCTACGAACGCGAGCTCGTCACGCGCCTGATCGGCGGCCTGGAAGCCATTCCCGGCCTGGCCATCCACGGGATCACCGACCGCGCCGCCTTTGGCGCGCGCGTGCCTACCGTCTCGGTTTCGATCGCTGGCGTCCATCCGCGTGCGGCCGCCGAGGCACTGGGTCGTGACGGGATCTACGTCTGGGATGGCGACTTCTACGCGACCGGCCTGATCGAACGACTTGGCAAAGCGGAGACCGGCGGCGTCCTGCGGCTCGGACTGGTGCACTACAACACCACAGACGAAGTCGACCGGGTGCTCGAGGCGCTGGCGCGCTTGCGCTGATGGGGCGAGCGCCCCATGATCCCCGCGGAGCCGGCACCAGGTCCGGCATGCTCGGGGTGATCGACACCATGACCAACCTTCGTCGCGTCGGATCCATCGGCGCGTTGCTCGTCATCGCTGCCCTCATCCTCGCCGCCTGTGGCGGCGCCACCAGCGCGACGCCGACCCCGCCGGGCGCAGAGACGCCGGCCGGCGAGACACCGGTGGGCGAGGCAACGCCCGTCGGTGATGCCACTCCAACGCCAGACAGCGGCGTCGTGGTGCCACCGGACGCGTTGCCGACGTTTGATATCGGCGCGCTTACGGGCGGGATCCCCGGGGTCGACTCCTACCGCACCTCGTTCAGCATCGATGGCGAGCTCGCCTACGAGAGCGTGGTTGTCACCCAGCCGGTGCTCTCGAAGGACATCACGACCTACGACGACGGCCAGCCGTCGACCAAGTTCATCATCATCGGTGACGAGGTCTGGACCGCCGATGGGCCCGACGGCACGTACACCTCGGTGCCATCGGAGATCGGGAACGCGATGCTGATGGCGTTCGATCCGACGTTGATGCTTGGCGCGTTCGGGGGTGCCAACCTGGCCGGCGTGGGTGGCCTCGTCGGTACCGAGGACAAGAACGGCATCCAGGCGCGGCACATCCGCATCGATCCCACGACCGCCGCCGGGTTCGCCGCGGCCATGCCCGCCGGTTCGTCCATCGACATCTGGGTCGCCGAGGCCGGCTATCTCGTGGCCTGGGAGATGTCCGGGATGCCGGACGACGGCAACATTTCGATCCAGGTCACCGGTGTCAACGACGCCGCCAACAAGGTCGAACGCCCGGACTGACCCCCCAGTCCGCCGATGCGGTCAGGCAACAGGCGTCAGGTGGACCTCGCCCCGCCTAGCCTGCGCCGCAGCCAGATCCCGAGGACCAGCGCCCCGGCCGCTGGCACGGCTGACCACGCCGCGAGCAGGATCAGCGTGATCGACGTGGTCCGCTGGATCTCGCCCAGGGTGTCCGCGCGCACGTCCGAGCGCATCCGCTCGGCGAGATCCGCGGTCGCGTCCGCGAGCTGCTCGAGCGACGCCGCACTCGCGCCGAGCGCGAGCCGGTTGCCCTGCAAGCCGTCGGCGGTCAGCGAGAGTCGCGTGTCGAGCCCCGCGATGCTCGTGACGATCCGGCCCACGGCGTCAGCCGACGAGGACAACGGCGTCGCGCCGAGGATGTTGACCGAGCGAAGCTGCGTTTCGAGAGCGGTCAGGTCCGCGTGCAGTTCGTCGATCGTGGCGGCCGCCGACGACGCCGCCAGCGACGTTTGCTCCACGGTCACCGTGAAGCTCTGCGCCGTCGTGGATGCGTCGCGCAGCACGGTAGCCGCGAGCCCGAGGGCCGTGGCCTCCTGGGTCACGGTCGCGTCGACCTCGGCGCGAATCGTCCCCACCTGATCGTTCACCCAGATGACCGTCCCGAGACTGATCGCCGCGACGACCAGCCCGAGCGCTCCGTAGGCGATGAGCCCGGTCCCCAGGCGGCGCAGCCCGTGGCGGAGACCACGCGACGACGTCAACGCCAGGCGCTTCGCGCAGCGTCGGGGTAGAGCCTGACCCGTCGATACGGCTCGCGGCCGCGCGACCGGGACACGAGGTTGGCCCGTTCGGCCAGCTGGTGCTGGAGCCGCCGGATATAGGCATTCTGCGGCGAGAGCTCCACGGCCTCGGATGACTGGAGAACCGCCTCGATGGCGTCCTCGGTCTCGCGCATGGCGGCCTCGCGCGGGTCGATCTCGAGCGAGAAGATCGAGGTGAGGCTCGACTGCATCTGCGGGATCGTGTTGCTCTTGAGGACGTAGATCGGCATCGCCCGATCCTCGGCGTCACGGAGGAGCGGCGTCTTCTGCTTGTACTCGTTGCGCAGGGTCATCACCACGTCGGCCTCGTCAACGTCGCGGGCGATCACCACGGGGAGCTGCAGGTCACGGATCGCCTGTTCGAGCCGTTTGCGGCTGATCCCCTGGGGCAGGACACGGAGCGTCGGCAGTGGTGATCCGCCGGGGACCAGGACGGTGCCGCCGTCGGGTCCCTCCTCCGCGCCGAGTGGCAGCTTGTCGAGATCGTCGTCTTCGAGCTCATCGAGGTTGACCGGCGCTGTCCCCTCCTCGGCCTTCATGGCGTTCAGCGCCTTGCTCGCCTGGTCGCGCCACGCCTTCTGCCGTTCGAGCTCGCGGGCTTCCTTGGCGCGGGTCTCTGCCGCTGTCGGGGTCGCGCCGCGCTCGAGCGGGCCACGGTCGGCGATTTCGCCGGCTACGAACGGCGTTTCGGGCGCGCGAACGCCCCGGGACGACGTTGGCGGGGCCGCGAACCGTTCACCTGGGATCGTGCCTGCCCAGCCACCCTCCGATACGGGTCCACGGCTCGCCGGCTCACGCCCCGAACCCCCGCGCGACTGCCGCCAGCCGCCGGTGGCGCCCGGCCGGTAGCCCGGCCGGAACCCGCCGCCGCGCTCGGCCTCGCGATAGCCGCCGGTGCGGTACGAACCTTCGCCACGCCAGCCCGGCTCCATCCGCCACGGTGACCCGGCGCCGACGAGGCCGGCGAACCGCTCCGCCCCGAGCTGCTCGCGTGGCGACGGCCGGGGCCGGCCCTGGCTGCGGTGGACGCCTTCCTCGTCTCGCCACCGAAGCTCCGGCGCAACAGGATCGCCGCGGAGCAGGGCGTCGATGGTGTCGGCGACGTCGGCGTGGACCGCCACCCGCTCCCGATCCTGGATCTCGACGATCACGTCGAAAGTGGGCGGCGCCTTGCGCTCGAGGACGCTCTTCTGGGTCCGCCGGCGGCGGGCCTCCTCGTCACCAAGCGTCACGCTCTGGATCCCGCCGATCAGGTCGGAGAGCGTCGGGTTGAGCATCAGGTTGTCGAGGTTGTTGCCGTGGGCGGTGCCGATCAGCTGCACGCCCCGCTCGGCAATCGTTCGCGCCGCCTGGGCCTCGAGCTCCGTCCCGATCTCGTCGATCACGATGACCTGGGGCATGTGGTTCTCGACTGCCTCGATCATCACCTCGTGCTGGAGTGACGGCGTGCGCACCTGCATCCGGCGCGCCTTGCCGATCGCCGGGTGCGGGATATCGCCGTCTCCGGCGATCTCGTTGCTCGTGTCGACGACCACGACCCGCTTGCCCATGTCGTCCGCCAGGACGCGGGCCGCCTCCCGGAGCATCGTGGTCTTGCCGATCCCCGGTCGACCCATGATCAGGATCGACTTCCCGGTCTCGACGAAATCGTTGATGATCTCGATGGTGCCGTAGACGGCGCGACCGATCCGGCAGGTCAATCCGACGATCTTGCCGTTGCGATTGCGGATCGCGCTGATCCGGTGGAGCGTCCGCTCGATGCCCGCCCGGTTGTCGTCGCCGAACGTGCCGATGTGCTCCACCACGAACCCAAGATCCGCCTCGACGATCTCGCGGTCGAGGAGGGTGACCTCCGCGTCGGGGAACCGGGCTTCGGGACGGCGGCCGAGGTCCATCACGACCTCGATCACGGCGGTGCGATCGGGCAGGGCGTTGACCGCCTCCACGATCTCGGGCGGCAGCGAGGTGAGCAGCGCGTCGAGGTCGTCGATCGACTCGCCGTGTCGTTCTTCGCTCCCCACGTTGTCCTCCACTAGGTCGCTGAGGTCAGCGCACGCCGGCCGGCACGAGGGCGGGCTCGGCGACGCGTACGACGGTTTCCTTCATCAGCAGGATGACGCTGGCGATCGAGTCGAAGCCAGCGTCCTCCATTCTGCGGTCGATCGGCGATTCGTACGTCCTGACCGGGGCGATCACGCCGCGACCACGTCGATGGTCGCCGGTCTGGGCGCCGATCACCCCCAGCCCGAAGTCGATGAGGTCGGAGACGTCCGTCTCGGGTCGAGCCACCACCTTGAGGTAGTGCGGCTGGTCTTCCTTGGCGACACCGACCTGGACATACGCGTCCAGGGTCGTGCCATCGCGACCGCCATCGGGGGCAGCCTGTACGAACCCTTCGACGTCGGCGAAGCGGAGGATCGGCGTGAGGCTGGATCGCGGCACCCGCATGTGCGCCCCCTGGCGCTCCCAGTCGGCGAGCCGGAACGCTTCGAGGCGCGCGACGGGCTGCGGTGTTGCCTGCGCGTAGAGCCGGGACAACGGCAACGCGTCGAGGGAGGTGGTCGACCGGATGCGCGCGGCGGCCGCCCGCTTCTCCGACCAGGGCTCCGGCAGCGGCCGGTCATCGGACCGGAACAGGACCCGTTCTTCCCCGTATCGCATGAATCCAGCCTGCATCAGCAGTTCGACGTTGTCGTCGGCATCGGCACACGCGACGTGGAAGCGGGCCGCTCCCCGTTTGGAGCCCTCGCGCAGCAGGAGCTGGACCAGCCGGTAGCGGATGTCGCCGGCGTTGGCCATCCCCACCGCATCGAGCTCCACGATGGTCCACTCGTCGCGGACCGTTTCGCGTTCGACACGGACCAGCCCCGCAATATGGCCCTGCTCCTCGTAGACGTACATCAGGTCGTTGGGCCGGAACGCGCCGAGGGGCAGCCTGAACAGGCTGAACACCCCGATCGGTGGACCGTTGACGGGCAAGCCCAGCGACCGGGTGTCCACGCTATCGGACTGGCACAACCGTGAGAGCTCGCCGAGCGCGGCCAGATCGGTCAGCCGCGCCGGCCGGACCTTGCCCGACGTGCGTGCCGCGCGGAGGGCACTCATCGTTCCGGCCTGCCGCGGCGAGTGGGATGCGGCCGCCGTCCGGATCCTTCCCCGGGATCGTCGTGCTCGGCGGCCATGGTCGCCATCAGCCGGTGGAACCGTGTTTCCCCGGCGAGCTCCGGGTGGAATGCCGTGGCGAGGATGTTCCGCTCGCGGACCGCGACGATCCGGCCGTCGTCGAGCCTCGCCAGGACGTCCACGTCAGGGCTGGTCCGCTCGATGATCGGTGCCCGGATGAATACCGCATGCACCGGCCGATCGCCCAGGATCGGCACCTGGAGCTCCGCCTCGAACGAGTCGAGCTGACGACCGAAGGCATTCCGCTCCACGGTGACATCGAGCAGGGGCAGGATCGGCGGCTCGTCGCCGGCGATCTCGCGGGCCAGCACGATCATCCCGGCACATGTGCCAAAGATCGGTGCACCCCGCTCGGCGAGATCGAGGATCGGCTGGCGAAGTCCCCAGCGCTCGATCAGCTGCCGCATCGTGGTGCTCTCGCCACCGGGCAGAATGAGTCCGCTGACACCCTCGAGGTCCGCTGGCTCGCGCACGCGGACGCCGCTCACGCCAATGGCGCGGAGCGTATCGAGGTGTTCGCGAAAAGCGCCTTGTAGGGCAAGAACGCCGATCTTCATGCGGAACTCTCCGAGCGCCGACGCGACGCGACCGCTGGCCATCGGCGCGAGGACACCCCGATCCTCATGGGCACGCGGTCGCGGGCGACGTGGCGATTCCTACCAGCCGCGGACGGCGAGCCGCTCCTGGTCCGGGATCTCCTCGAGCGCAATGCCCCGCATCGGGGCTCCCAGGCCCTTCGAGACTTCGGCGATCTTCTTCGGATCGTCGAAGAACGTGGTGGCCTGGACGATGGCGTTGGCCATCCGGGCGGGGTCCTCTGACTTGAAGATGCCGGACCCGACGAAGACACCCTCTGCACCGAGCTGCATCACCAGGGCTGCGTCGGACGGCGTGCTGATCCCACCCGCCACGAAGTTCACGACGGGGAGCTTCCCGTCGGCTGCGACCTGCTTGACGAGGTCGTAGGGTGCGCCGAGGTCCTTCGCGGCGACGAACAGCTCGTCCTCGCGCATGTTCTGCAGCCGCCGCATCTCGGACAGGACGTCGCGCAACTGGCGGACGGCCTCGACGATGTTGCCCGTTCCGGCCTCGCCCTTGGTCCGCATCATCGCGGCACCTTCGTTGATCCGCCGGAGCGCCTCGCCGAGGTTCCGGCAGCCGCACACGAACGGAATCTTGAAGGCGTGCTTGTCGATGTGGTTGCTCTCGTCGGCCGGGGTCAGGACCTCCGACTCGTCGATGTAGTCGACGCCGAGCGCCTCGAGCACCTGGGCTTCCACGAAGTGACCGATCCGCGCCTTGGCCATCACCGGGATGGACACGGCATCCATGATCCCCTCGATCATGGATGGGTCGCTCATGCGGGCGACCCCGCCCGCCTTGCGGATGTCGGCCGGCACGCGCTCGAGGGCCATGACGGCGACCGCGCCGGCATCCTCGGCTACCTTGGCCTGGTCCGGCGTGACGACATCCATGATCACGCCGCCCTTGAGCATCTGGGCGAGACCCTTCTTGGTCACCCAGGTCGACGTTTCGACTGTCATCTGGGACGGTTTCCTCTGGTGGTCGCGCTCGGTTCGCCGGCCGGGTCTGGCCCCGGGGTCGTCGCCCGTTCGAGTCGGCCGAGCCCCTCGCGCGACGCGATTATCGCACGAGCGCGAACCGTCGCTTCACGCTGACTTTTGGCCATTGATGCGCAGTGGGTGCGCTCGCCGTGTCGATCCTCGGTCAATTCTGGGCAATTCCCAGAGCCAGTTCTCCGCATTCGCAGGGGTCCAGAATCGCGACGTCGCCCCTGGCCGCCCTCGCGCACGCGGACTCGGCCGTTCCTAGAACGTGAAGCGCGTGATGTCCTTCGGGAATGTGGACCAGGCGAACGCCTTGACCGGCTTGAGCTCCCACAGGCCGCCGCCCGTCCAGTTGCCGGCTTCGGCCTCGTAGCCGATCGACTTGTACTTGGCGTAGCCGGCCAGCATCGCCTCGATCTGGCCCGGATCGAGGCTCTCGACCTCGCGGGCGGGTCCTTCGACGACGACGACCTCGTCCCCGAACTCCACGTTGATCGCCAGCTGGGGGTTGGCCTTGAGGTTTCGCTTCCACCGTGTAGGCCCGCCCTCGACGTACCAGCGGTCGTTGACCCAGGCACCCCAGATCGGGACCAGGTGCGGTGCCCCGTCGGTTCCGGCCGTCGCCATCCGGTAGATCATCGCGCGCTCCAATCGGTCGCGCGCCCAGGGCCATGCCAGCGTGCCCTTCATCGACTTCGGGACCCCGTACCCGGGGATATGCGGGCGATCGGCTTTCGGTTCGGTCATGAAAACCTCCTTGGACGCCAAGGTACGAGGGAAACCATGCCAACGTCTGTCATGGTTTTCGGCGACACTCCAGGCATGCGCGCCGATCGCCTGCTGTCGATCCTGCTGCTCCTCCAGGCGCACGGCCTCATGCCCGCCCGCGCCCTTGCCGAGCGCCTGGAGGTCTCGGAGCGCACGGTGCACCGGGACATGGAGGCACTCGCCATGGCCGGGGTGCCGGTCTATGCCGAGAAGGGGCGTCGCGGTGGATGGGCGCTGGTCGATTCGTATCGAACGGACCTGACCGGCCTGACCGAGACCGAGCTACGGAGCCTCGTGATCGCCTCGGCGCCCGGCGTCCTCGCGGACTTGGGCCTCGGTGAAGCGGCGGATCGCGCCCTGATCAAGCTCCTCGCCGGTCTCCCGGATGCGCGCCGCAAGGCTGCCGAGTCTGCGCGAGGCTATCTCCACGTCGATCCGTCCGGATGGCGTCGCGCCGATGAAGCCGCGCCGTTCCTCGGCACCCTGGAGCTGGCGCTGCGGACCGGACGCAAGATCACCATGACCTATGAGCGAGCCTACGACCAGTCGGTCGTCGAACGAACCGCGAACCCCCTTGGCCTCGTCGCCAAAGGCAGCGTCTGGTACCTCGCCGCGACCGTCGACGGCAAGGCCCGGACCTATCGCGCCTCCCGGATCCGGGCGGTCACGATCCTCGAGTCGCCGGTGGAGCGACCCGACGACTTCGACCTGGCCACGTTCTGGACCGAATCCTCCGCGGAGTTCCGGGCCAATCTCCCGGTCCATCACATCGTGTTGCGCGTCGCGCCCGAGGCGATGGGACGCGTTCGGATGGGCTGGCGGTTCGCAACCGTCGAGTCTGAAAGCGAGCCGGATGACGAAGGCTGGGTTCGATGCACCATCCGCGCCGACTCGGAGGACATCGCGCTCGAGTGCGCGCTGACGCTGGGCGGTCAGGCCCAGGTAATCGAGCCAGTGGCGTTACGCGACAAGGCCCTCGCGTCCGCGCGGACGCTGCTCGGGAACCTCGAAGCGTCCGGCACCCGCTGACCAGGGTGCGCTCGCCGCGCGCCCGCGGCTGCAGATCAGCGCGAAACAGTCCGGATCACACCGGTCATCAGCTTGGTCGCGCGGCGGGCCGCCGTTGGCGACAGGCGCGAGAGCGCCTCGACGAGACCGATCACGTCGTCGTCCGGCAACCCACCCAGCAGGTCGAACAGGCGGAGAATCGTTGAGTCCGGGATCCGACCCAGCAGGTTCAACGACCGCTCCAGCTCGCGTGGATCGAGCTGGGGGACCAGGCCGACCGCGCGATCGAACAGGCGGACGAAAACGAGGAACGCCGACAGCCAATCACGGAGCTCGGCCAGCTCCTGGTCGCCCGGGTTCGCCGCGGCTGCCGCCGCGGCTTCGCGCTCCTTTTCCTCGAGGACCGCCACGATCGGGTCCCCCTCGCGGATCTTCCGCTCGGCGATCACCCGCCCGAACCATTGCCAGTGGTCCCCGACGGCCAGATATGCCGTCCCGGCCGGTCCACGACGTCCCACTCGGCGCGGCTCCAGGACCCGCTCGACGATCCCCCACGCCTCGGCCTCGGCGAGGGCCAGGCTTGCCGCCCGGTGGCTGAGCCCGAGCGCCTCCCGCACCTCGCGTTCGGTCAGTGGCTCCTGGCGGGCCATCAGGTAGGCCTGCACGCGGGCGATCGCCGGGGTCACACCCCACGCGGCACCCATCTCGCCCCAGGCCTCCGCCAGCTCGACGCGGATCTGTTCGGCTGCCTTCCGGCCGTGGCCGTTCCCCGGCGTCGAGGCGGCTCGAACGTCCGCGGTCCTGCTCGAGGCATCGACCGGTGGAACGTGCGCCTTGACGGTAGCTTGTTTCTGTGTCATAACTTGCTATACAAGAGTAGCACGCTGGGTGGTGCACATGTCACAGGATCGGATCGTCATCGCCGGCGGATCCGGGTTTCTCGGTCGACGGCTCAGCGCCCATTGGCTCGATGCGGGCTCTGCGGTCACCGTCCTCTCAAGGAACCCCGAGTCAGCACGCCGTCGCGCGGCCACGGGCGTCGATGTCCGACGGTGGCGTCCACCGATCGTCGATCGCGATCTCGAAGATGCGGTTCGCGGGGCGACTGCCGTGGTCAATCTCGCGGGTGCGCCGCTTGGTGGGCGTCCGTGGACGAGGGGGTACAAGCGCGCGATTCTCCAAAGTCGCCTCGACGCCACGCGCACCTTGATCGAAGCGCTCCGCCGGCTGCCGCCATCGGAGCGGCCGCGGGTCCTCGTCAACGCTTCCGGCATCGATGTCTACGGCGACCGCCCGACGGGCGTGGTAACTGAGTCCTCCAAGCCCGGGGATTCGTTCCTCGCCGACGTCGTCCAGGCGTGGGAGCGGGCGGCCCTGGAGGCGCAGGATCTGGGCGTTCGCGTCGTCCTGGCACGAACAGCGATGGTCGTCGCCCACGACGCGTTTGCCTGGCGCCTGGTGCTCCTCCCGTTCCGGCTCTTCGTCGGCGGCCCGCTCGGATCGGGCCTTCAGCGGTTCACCTGGATCCACGTGGACGACGCCGTCGCCATCTACGACCTCGCGGTCCGTGATGCTTCGATGGTCGGCCCCGTGAACCTCGTCGCGCCCGAGGTTCCCACCCAGCGCGAGCTCGCCCGGGTCATCGGCCGGGTGATGCATCGCCCCTCGGCGTTCCCGACGCCCGCAGTGTTGTTGCGCGTCGCGCTGTGGGGCCAGGCCGACCTCATCCTGCACGGCCGAGATGCGCGACCTGCGGTTGCCCTCGCAGCTGGCTTTGGGTTCCGCTACCCGACGTTGGAAGCTGCGGTCCGGGACTCCTTGTGACGCGATGAATGCGGAAGCCGCTGGGTCGGACCCCGCCGGCAGAGGCGATCGAGGCATGAGTCCTCGCGTGGCGGGCGCGATCGCCGGCCTGGCCCCAGCTGGGGTGACCCTGGGCTGGTATGTCGGATCGGGTGGCCCAGGAGCTCCAGGTCTGCTTGCGATCGTTGTCGTCGGCGTATCAGCCGGGTGGATCGTTGGGCCCCGCATCCGTGGTCGGTTGGGCGCGGACCTCTTGGCTGGATTCAGCTACTTCCTGGTGGCGTACCTGCTCCAGACTGGCCTTGATCCGCTGATCCTCATCCTGGACCCGGCGCGCCTCGCGTCAGAATCATCCTTGCTTGAGCAGATCCTCGGCCTGTGGCTGGTTCGCATCGTCTACCTGCCCGTGTGGGCGGTCTTGCTGTCTCCCGCAGCGCTGGCATGGGTCCTTGTGGCTCGCGCCCTCCATGGGCGGCGCCGACGGGCCGCGTGATCGCGCCGATCGACGTCCTCGCGGAGGATCGCGACCTATGATCCCGGCATGCCCGTCCTCCGGAGCCGCCTCGATCCGGCCAGCGCGGAGCCTCGTGCCAATCACGACGCCATGGCGAGTCTCGTGGCCGACCTTCGAAGCCGACAGGCCGTCCTGGCCGAGGGCGGCGCCGGCGGCGATGACCGCTCGATCGCCAGGCACCGGGAGCGCGGCAAGCTTCCCGTGCGCGAACGGATCGATCGGCTGATCGATCCGGGGTCCGCGTTCCTCGAGCTGAGTCCCCTGGCCGCGAATGGCCTCTACGACGACGAAGCGCCCGGCGCAGGGATCGTGACCGGGATCGGTCAGGTCGAACGGACGACGTGCGTGATCGTTGCCAACGACGCAACCGTGAAGGGTGGCACCTACTACCCGTTGACCGTCAAGAAGCACTTGCGGGCCCAGGAGATCGCTCTCGAGAATCGTCTCCCCTGCATCTACCTGGTCGATTCGGGCGGCGCGTTCCTGCCGCTCCAGGCCGACGTCTTCCCCGACCGAGATCATTTCGGCCGGATCTTCTACAACCAGGCGCGGATGTCCGCCGCCGGCATCCCGCAGGTCGCCCTGGTGATGGGTTCCTGTACCGCGGGCGGCGCCTATGTCCCGGCCATGAGCGACGAGACCGTCATCGTCCGGGGCACCGGCACGATCTTTCTCGGTGGACCGCCGCTCGTGAAGGCGGCGACCGGCGAGGACGTGACCCCCGAGGAGCTCGGTGGGTCAGAGGTCCACACGCGCCGTTCCGGCGTCGCAGATCACGAAGCGCTGGACGACGACCATGCACTGGCGCTCGGGCGTTCGATCGTCCTGAACCTGTCGCGGCGCGCTCCGGAGCCCCCCTGGGATCGCCGCGAGCCCGAGCCACCGGCCGTGCCAGCCGCTGGCGATGCGACGGCGGCGTCGCTGTACGCCTCGGTCTCGCTCGACCCGCGCCGGCCCGTTCCGGTCCGCGAGCTGATCGCGCGACTCGTGGACGGATCACGCATCCATGAGTTCAAGCCGCTCTACGGTGAGACGCTGGTGTGCGGCTTCGCGCATGTGTCCGGCTACCCTGTCGCGATCCTGGCCAACGACGGGATCCTGTTCAGCCAGTCCGCGCTGAAGGGGGCGCACTTCATCGAGCTCGCCTGCCAGCGACGGATCCCGTTGATCTTCCTGCAGAACATCACGGGGTTCATGGTCGGTCGCGAGTACGAGGAGGCGGGGATCGCCAAGGACGGGGCCAAGCTCGTGACCGCGGTGGCGTCGGCGGAGGTTCCCAAGTTCACGATCCTCATCGGGGGTTCGTTCGGGGCCGGCAACTACGCGATGGCGGGACGGGCGTACCAGCCGCGCTTCCTGTGGTCCTGGCCGAACAGCCGCATCTCGGTGATGGGTGGCGCGCAGGCAGCCCGTGTGCTCTCCACCGTCCGGGGCGGCTTCGCCGACGACGCGGAGCGCGACACCTTCGAGGCGCCGATCCTCGAGACGTACGAGCGCGAGGGCTCGCCCTACTTCGCCACCGCCCGGCTGTGGGACGACGGGGTCATCGACCCGCTCGAGACGCGGCGCGTGGTGACGCTTGGCATCGAGGCCGCCCTCCACGCCCCGATTCCGGAGACCCGGTTCGGCGTCTTCAGGATGTAGGTCGAAACACCAAGGGCCGGGTGAGGTTCGCCGATCAGCCGTTCCCCGGCTGATCGCTGCGGCTGGGTCGCGGGCTCGCGGCGCTCCACCGCCGAACCACCACCACCCAGGCCGCCGAGGCGATCGCGATCAACGGTGACAGTCGAACCGCGCCACTGACGCCGCTCCGCAGGACCTGGCCGGCCAGTCGTCCGCCTTCGTCGAAGCCATCGAGCGCCGAGCCCGCGAGGTAGGTGCCGATCAAGGCCGAGGTCACCGCGGCCACCGGCACGCCGATCCCAAGCGCGATGCCGACCACCAGACCGTCGATCCGGGAGCCGACCGCGGCCGGCGCCAGCCCTGCCCCAAGGAGCGCAACGCCGGCCAGACCGGCGATCCCGGCCAGCGCCGACGCCGGGGCCGTCAACAGCGGTTCGATGGCTGGCAGCGTGGCCATGCCCGCCGCCCCGACGGGCGCGAACAGCACCGCCGCGAGCAGCGCGCCCCGCCGGGCGGTCCGAATCCTCACCAGCCGTTGACCGGACGGATCTGGCCGCCAGCTTGGTGACCAGGGATTATCCGGGCCCATACGCGGCAGCCTAGCAGCCGGTCGTGCGCTCGCTACGATGGTCGCATGAGCCCCGCCGTGCGAGTCGAGCGGTCGGGTCCGGCCGGGTCGATCGCCCGCCTGACCCTCGATCGTCCGGATGTCCACAACGCCTTCGATGCGTCGCTGATCGCGGAGCTCCGGGCGGCGTTCGGGGCGTTCGCGCGAGAGAGCCCGATGGAGCTTCGGGCTGTCGTCCTGGGCGGTGCCGGCCCGTCGTTCTGCGCGGGGGCGGATATCGCCTGGATGCGCGCGGCGGCGGCGCTGCGAGGTCGAGGCCAACGAGCAGGACGCGATGGCCATGGCCGACATGTTCGAGACGCTGGACACCTGCCCGGTCCCGGTCATCGCGCGGGTCCACGGCGCCGCCCTGGGCGGCGGCATGGGGCTATGTGCGGTGTCCGACCTGGTCATCGCCGAGAGCGGGACGCGCTTCGGGTTCACCGAGACGCGACTCGGGATCCTGCCGGCCGTGATCAGCCCGTTCGTCGTGGCCAAGATCGGCGAGTCTGAGGCCCGAGCGCTCTTCCCGGGCGGGCGCCGGTTCGATGCCGTTCGAGCCCAGCGAATCGGCCTGGTCCACGAGATCGTGGAAGGAGACGCGGCGCTCGACCTCGCCGTCGAGGCGGCTGTCTCCGACGTCCTCGCCGCGGGTCCGACCGCCGCGCGCGCGGCGAAGGCCGTCATCCGCGAGATCCGCGGTCTGGGCCACGGATCGGCCAAGTGGCATACCGCCCGGGTGATCGCCCGGCAGCGCACGAGCGCCGAAGCGGCCGAAGGTTTCAGGGCGTTCGACGAGAAACGCCGGCCGGCGTGGGCGCCCGACGAGCCAACCTGACGCCCGGATTTCGCTATGCGACAATCGCGACATCTTGACGGATGACCTGAGCCCGAGCCAGGCGGCGAAGCGGATCGGGACCACGACGCGCACGATCCAACGGTGGATTACCGCCGGGCGGCTGCCGGCACGGCGAGTCGGTTCGAGGTGGCGTGTCGCGAATGACGCGTTAGACGCGTTCGCGACCGGAGCCCGACCGCCACCCGACGTCCCGGTGACCCCCATCTGGACGCTGTTCATCGCCAACCGGGGGGAGATCGCCAACCGTGTCAGCCGGACCTGCCGCGAGCTGGGGATCCGCGCCGTGGTACCCGAAACTGACGGCCCGGATGCCCTCGACCTGCTGGACGCGCGAGCAGTGGTTGCGGCCGCGATCGCCACGGACGCCGACGCGATCCATCCCGGGTTCGGCTTCCTCGCGGAGAACGCCGACTTTGCGGAACGAACCGAGGCCGCCGGCATTCGCTGGGTAGGCCCGCCCCCCGAAGCCATCCGGCTGATGGGCAACAAGGCCGCGGCGCGGCGGCTTGCGTCATCGCTGGGGATCCCGGTGCTCGCCGGGTATGACGGCGACGACCAATCGGATCGAGCGATGGCGAAGGCGGCCCGAGGGATCGGCTACCCACTCCTGGTCAAGCCGGCGGGCGGGGGTGGCGGCAAGGGCATGCGGGTGGTGCGCGACGGGGATCGACTCGGGGACGCGCTCGCCGCGGCGCGCCGCGAGGCGGGCGGAGCCTTCGACGACGATCGGCTGATCCTCGAGCGGCTGGTCGAAGGCGCCCGGCATGTCGAAGTCCAGGTGCTCTTCGATCGGGCCGGGACGGGCATCCAGCTTGGCGAACGGGACTGTTCGATCCAGCGTCGCCATCAGAAGGTCCTCGAGGAGACGCCCTCGCCGGCGATCGACGCCACGATCCGGGGCCAGCTCGGCGACGCTGCCCTCGCGCTGGGGCGTGCGGTCGGGTACGCGAGCGCCGGGACGTGCGAGTTCCTGGTGGACGGGCGCGGATCCTGGACGTTCATGGAGATGAACACGCGACTCCAGGTCGAGCACCCGGTCACGGAGATGGTGACCGGGCGGGATCTCGTGGCCGATCAGCTCGGGATCGCCGCCGGCCGGCCGATCGCCGCCAACGGACCCGCCCCGAACGGGCACGCCATGGAGGTGCGCCTCTATGCCGAGGATGCGGACGACGGTTTCCTCCCCGCCACCGGCCGGGTCGAGGCCCTGCGCTGGCCGGCCGGCCCGGGGATCCGGGTCGATGCCGGGATCGAGCTCGGCACCGGGATCGGCAGCCGGTTCGACCCCATGCTCGCCAAGGTGATCGCCTGGGGACCGGACCGCGCGACGGCGCTGCAGCGTTTGACGGCTGCCCTTGACGAGACGCTCGTGCTCGGCGTGGTGACCAACCTGCGGTTCCTGCGCTGGCTCGTTCGCCAACCGGTCGTCCTCGATGGCGAGGCACGAACCGATACGCTCGACCGGATCTGGCCGCCCGACGACTGGCTGGATCGAACGAGGACGCCGGACGACGCCTGGGGGCTCGCGGCCGCCGCGCTGGCGGAGCATCGCGAAGGCACCGGGGCAGCATGGGCCGGTGGCTGGCGGCTGAACGGTCCGCCGGTCATGCGGCTCGAGACCGAGGGCGAAACGCGCACCGTCACGGTCACGACACCTGACACGCCCATGGCGAGCGTCGTTGTTGGCGATGTGGTCCACGTGGACCTGGCCGGCCGGAGCACGCCGTTCAGGCTCGCGCCTCCGCCGGATGTCGATCGCGCCGCACGGGCCGCGATGGCGCACGGGCCGGCGGCCGGTGGCGGCCCATCGCAGGTCGTCTCGCCGATGCCTGGTGCCGTCCTTGCGGTGCATGTGGCGCCCGGCCAGGCGGTCGGCCTTGATGACCCGGTGGTCACCATCGAGGCCATGAAGATGGAGCACATGGTGGCCGCGACCGCCGCCGGCCGAGTCGGGGAGGTGCTGGTCCGTGTCGCCGACCAGGTGACCCGTGGTCAGGTCCTCGCGGTCATCGAGTCCTGAC
The DNA here is from genome assembly GCA_963809045.1 of uncultured Chloroflexia bacterium. Taxonomy (GTDB): domain Bacteria; phylum Chloroflexota; class Limnocylindria; order Limnocylindrales; family CSP1-4; genus SPCO01. The sequence goes on along the minus strand of CAWEHW010000001.1, from coordinate 226,974 downwards.
AGGACCGGTTCGGGTACGCTCCGAGCGGTACGGAGGTTTCCATGGCCCATCACAAGCCGGCGTCAACGTCGCCGCTGCCACAGACCCGGGCAGAGCTGCTGGTCCTGCACGCGGAGACACGGCGTCGGCGCAACAAGGCGGCGCACGGCAGCGCGGAACATGTCGAGGCGATCGACCTGCTGGGCAGGATCGAGGTCGAGATCGCGCGCATCGAGCGCGCCATGGATCCTCCGCTCGGCTGACCACGACCGATCGACGGACCCGGCAACCGATGACCGACCGCGTCCGGATCTACGAAGTGGGGCCCCGCGACGGCCTGCAGAACGAGGCCACGCCCATCCCGGTCGAGGCCAAGGCGCAGTTCATCGGCTTGCTTGCGCATGCCGGGCTGCGCGAGATCGAGTCGACGAGCTTCGTCGCCCCGCGGGCGATCCCTCAGCTGGCCGACGCGGACGAGCTGCTTGCCGCCCTCGATCGGCGGCCCGGCGTCCGCTACCCGGTGCTCGTACCCAACGCGCGGGGGATGGCCCGGGCGGAAGCCGCCGGCGCCGATGCCCTGGCCGTGTTCACCGCCACGACGGATGCATTCACGACCGCGAACATCGGGATGACGGTCGAGCAATCGTTGACGGCCTTCGTCCCGGTCCTCGATCGTGCGCGCGACCTCGGGTGGTGGCGCCGAGGGTATGTCTCGACGGCGTTCGGATGCCCGTACACCGGTCGCGTCGATCCGGTTCGCGCCGTTGACGTCGCGCTTCGGCTTCTCGATCTCGGCGTCGACGAGATCTGTTTCGGTGACACGATCGGCGTGGGTGTCCCGGGCCAGGTGGCCGCCTTGACCGGCCTGGCCGTTGACGCCGGTATCCCCCTGGACCGGGTCGCGTTCCACTTCCACGATACGCGCGGCACGGCGCTGGCCAACGTCGCCGCCGGGCTCGATGCCGGGGTCCGCTGCTTCGATTCCGCGGCGGGCGGGACGGGCGGCTGTCCGTACGCCCCGGGGGCCGCCGGCAATCTCGCCACGGAGGACCTCGTGTACTTCCTGGACGCCTCGGGATGGGACCATGGCGCGTCGCTCGAGGGCGTGCTGGTAGCGGCCCGCTTCATTGCCGGCGCCCTCGGCAAGCCACTCTCCACGAAGGTCGGCCAGGCCGGTGGCTGGGACGGCTCAACGGGCTCGCCAGTGGGTCGCGCGTAGCCGTCCTGCACGTTCGGGTGCTTCTGCTATCGTCCCGGGCGATGGACGGTGTCGTACTCGTTCTGAACCAGAACTACGAGCCGCTCAACGTCTGTAACCTGCCACGAGCGTTCCGGCTCCTCTTCGGCGAGAAGGCCGAAGTGATCGAGTACGACCACCAGGTGATCCGGACGGTGCGGACGGAATACCGTGCGCCCTCCGTCATCCGCCTGCAGCACATGATCCGACGCCCGCGACCGCGGGTGAAGCTGTCCCGGCGCGAGGTCTTCGCGCGGGACCGGCATACCTGCCAGTACTGCGGACGACAGTCACACGACCTGACCCTGGACCACATCGTCCCCCGCTATCGCGGCGGCAGCCACACCTGGGAGAACCTGGTGGCCGCATGCAAGCCGTGCAACCACCGAAAGGGTGGCAAGACGCTCGAGGAAGCGCGGTTGCGGCTCGCCCGGGCGCCCTTCGAGCCGCGGAATGACATGTACTCCCTGTTCACGCCCTATCTCGGCGACGAGCGCAACGAGGCCTGGCGAACCTACCTCTTTCTGGGTCGCAACTGACGGGCGTCGAGGCGGCGATCCCCGGTCCCGCTCGCGGCTTGCTCCGGACGCTCTGGGACGGCGGCCACGCCGCGTACCTCGTGGGTGGCTCCCTCCGGGACGTGGCGTTGGGACGAGTCGCGCACGATTGGGACCTTGCCACCGATGCGCGGCCGGACCGGATGCTCGAGCTCTTCCCCGGTTCCGTGTACGAGAACCGGTTCGGCACGGTCGGCGTGCGCGTTGACGGCGAGACCTACGACATCACGACATTCCGCAGCGACCACGACTACGCCGACTTCCGCCGGCCACACCGGGTCGAGTTCGGCGAATCGATCGAGTTGGACCTCGCCCGGCGCGATTTCACGGTCAACGCGATGGCCTGGGGCGCGAGGGCGGGCGAGGCGCCCGGTCTCGTCGACCCCTACGACGGCATCGCGGACGTCTCCGCACGAATCCTTCGAGCCGTCGGCGAGCCCGTGGCCCGGTTCGAGGAGGACGCGCTCCGCATGGTGCGGGCCGTTCGGCTCGCAGCCAGCCTCGAGTTCGCGATCGAGCCCGCGACGCTCACCGCGATCGGTCTCCGTGCGGAACTCGTGGCGCACCTTTCAGGCGAGCGGATCGCGGCGGAACTCGATCGCCTCCTCGAGGCGGAGCGACCGTCCGTCGGGCTCGCGCTACTCCACGAGACGGGGCTCCTGGCGTTCATCTCGCCGGACCTGTCGCAGCAACCCGGCATCCCCCAGAACAAGGCGCCGGGCGAGGACCTCTGGGACCACACGCTCCGAACGGTCGACGCGGCCCCCGCCGATCGGCCGATCGTCCGGCTCGCGGCACTCCTGCATGACATCGGCAAGCCGGCGACGTTCGCCGAAGGCCACTTCCTGCGGCACGATGCCGTCGGCGCCGGGCTCGCCGACCAGTTCATGGACCGTCTCCACGAGCCACGTGCGGTTCGCGATCGGGTCGTCGCGCTCGTCCGGCTGCACATGTTCAGCTATGAGCCCAACTGGTCCGATGCCGCCGTCCGCCGCTTCATCCTCAAGGTCGATCACCACGGCCCGGGCGCCATCGATGAGCTCCTTGCGCTCCGCGAGGCAGACAACATCGGGTCGGGACTGCCGGCGGCGGCGGGACGACTCGACGAGCTGCGCGAGCGGATCGCGGCCGAGCTGGCGGCAGATGTCGTCCTCGACCGGCGTGGCCTGGCCATCGATGGGCAGGACCTGATGACGGAGCTCGGCCTCGACCAGGGCCCGCTCCTCGGTCGCATCCTCGAGGCATTGCTCGACCGGGTGATCAACGATCCAGGGCTCAACCATCGGCCGACCCTGCTGCTGTTGGCGCAGGGCATGCTCGCGGACCGAACATGATCGAGCTGTTGCTGGAGGCCGAGAACGCCCTGTCGCTCGGGCTGCTCGATCGCGCCGAGATCCTGTATCGCCAGGTTGCCGGCGCGGATCCCCGCAATTCGATCGCGGTGGTCGGTCTGGCTCGGGTCATGCTGGAGCGAGGCGACGAGCCGGGCGCGCTCAAGCATGCCCGCCGGGCGCTCGCCATCGACGCGGAGAACATCGCCGCCCGACGGATGGTCGAGCGACTCGAGGAAGTGCTCGCGTATCGAGCTGCCGCTGAGACGCCGCCGGCAACCAGCACGGCCTCCGCCGCGAGCCCAGTCATCGCGGCACCGGCCGCTGCACATGGTGGGGCCGTGGCAACGCCGCCAGCCAGACCGGATCCCTCGGAAGGCGGGGCGAACGACGCGCCCGTGGCGACCGACGCGCCCGTGGCGACCGACGCGCCCGTGGCGACCGACGTGCCCGCGCCCGCGCCCGTCGGCCCGCGCCCTCGGCCGTGCCCTCGCCGTTGCCGTCGCCGTCGCCGTCGCCGTCGGCCGACGTTCCACAGCCTCGCTCGTTCGTCGATCGCCTGTTCCGTCGTCGCTAACCCGACGGGCGGAGGCGGGCTGATCGGCCCCCAACCGCGCGACCGCGTATCGTTTCGGATGTGACCCGTGTCCTGATCACCGGTGGTGCCGGGTATGTCGGCTCGGTCTCGGCAAGTGCGTTTGTCGAGGCCGGCCACGACGTCGTGGTCCTCGACGACCTGTCGACCGGCCATCGGTCGGCCGTCCCCGACGGGGCGGCACTGCGCGAAGGCAGCTACACGGACCCGGTCGCCATCCGCCGGCTGCTCGAGACGGACGCGATCGAGGCGATCCTGCATTGCGCGGCACGCTCCCTGGTCGGTGAATCCATCCGGGACCCGGCGCGGTACTTCGGCGAGAACGTCGCGGGCGGCGTGGCACTCCTCGACGCCGCGCGGGCGGCCGGCGTGGCGCGGGTCGTGTTCTCGTCGACCGCGGCGGTGTACGGCGTGCCGGACACGACGCCCATCCCCGAAGGGTCGCCGCTGGCCCCGATCAATCCGTACGGCGAGTCGAAACGTGCCTTCGAGAGCGCGCTTGCCTGGTACGGCCGGGCGTACGGCCTGCGCAGCGTCTCGCTTCGCTACTTCAACGTCGCCGGCGCAACCGGCACGCTGGGCGAGGTGCATGATCCGGAGACGCACCTGATCCCAAACGTTCTGGCCGCGGTCGACGGCGGCCCGGCGCTGACGGTGTTCGGCGACGACTACCCGACGCCCGACGGGACGTGCATCCGGGACTACATCCACGTCGCCGATCTGGCGGAAGCGCATCTGCTCGCTCTCGACGCGACGGCGCCCGGCGATGCCCGGACGGCCGAGCCACTGGTCCTGAACCTCGGCAATGGCGGTGGATTCTCGGTCCGCGAGGTGCTCGTTGCGGCCGAGTCGGTCACGGGCCGGCCCGTACCGCACACGATCGGTCCCAGGCGCGCGGGCGATCCGCCGGTCCTCGTTGCCCGCGCAAGCCGAGCCGCGGAGGTCCTCGGTTGGCGCCCGGCCAACCCGAGCCTCGAAGTCGATGGTCGGTTCAGCTTGGAGTTGGCGGCAGGCGCATCCGCACGGCTACGGCGCCTGACCATGGCGGGCGACGACTAGCGCGGCTCCAGCGGGCCGCTGCCCGGGACCAGTCGCTCGGGTGGCGCCGTCGGCCCGAGTGCCGACCCGGCCAGGACGGCACCCAGCTCACCGGACCCCGGCCAGTCATCGCGGACCGGCAACACCAGCCACAGGCCGATGGACATCGTGATCAGCAGGCTCAGGACGGCCACCTGGTACGCCCCAACACCGAGCGGGCCCAGGAGCAGGAGGATCGTCGCGCCGTAGAGCAGCTGGCCGATCACCTGGCTGCCCTTGCCGACGAGGCCGTACAGCCCGAAGAATTCGCCGAGCCGCTCGGGCGGTGAGAGCCGGACCATCAGCACGCGATCGGCGACCTGGACGCCACCCAGTCCGCTCCCGAGGATCGCCCCGGCGATCAGGAACGGCACGAGCCCGGCCGGGCCGAAACCCAGCGCGATACCACCGATCAGCAGCCCGACGGCCCACGAGACGAGAACCATCACGAGCGTTCGCTTGGGACCCTGCCGATCGCACAGCCATCCCCACACGAAGCTCATCGCGATCGCCACCAGGGTGAGCCCGAGGAGGATCAGGTTGGCAACGGCCTCGGACACGCCCAGCACCCGGGTCGTGACGACGCTCATCACGACGATCACCGTGTTGACGGCATCTGTGTAGAAGAACCTCCCGACGAGGAAGCGCCCGAGACCCGGCACCGCGCGCGCATGGGCGATCGATTGGCGGATCTGGCCGAACGACGCCACGACCTCGGCCAGTGTCAGCCGCGCCCTTGCCTCGCTCTTCGGTTCGCGGACCACCAGGAAGATCGGGATGGCGAACACGAGGAACAGCACGGCCGAGAGACGGAAGCGGTCGACGACCGGGACGTCGAGGAACGCGATCAGGAGGGCGACCGTCACGGTCCCGCAGTACCCGATCGCCGTGCCGATCCCGGCCAGCTTCCCGCGGGACGCCGGGTGGCTGACGGTCTTGAGCGTCGCGTCGTAGTAGATCAGGGCCGCCTGGTACGCGAAGTTGGCGACGATGAACAGCACGAGGCCCGCGATCGGCGGCACGTCGGCGATGAAGAACGTCGTCCCGATGCAGAGCGCGGTAAAGGCGAACAGGAACGGCAGCCGCTGGCCGGCCCGATCCGACAGGGCGCCCAGGATCGGCGACACGATCGCGTTGAGACCGACGCTCGCGACGATCGCCAGGGACAGCAGGAAGTTGCCGTCGCGCTCGCCGAACTGGCGTTCGTTGACCAGGTAGAGCCCGATGGCCCCGGACACGACCGCAAAGGTGAAGATGGTGTTGGCGAAGTCGTACAGTGCCCAGGCAGCCGGGACGATCGCCCGGCCGCTCGGTGTCATTGCCGCGAGGCCGCGCGGCGCCGGCGCTGGACCGGGTGGCGGCGGGCTGGACACGCATCGATGATAGTGACGTGCAAGCCGGAGGATTGACCGCCATGACGAACCAGACGATCGACCAGCCATCGGCAGGAACCGCTCGCGCGACGCTGGCCAACCTGCGCCCGCAGCAGTTCGGGAACGCGAGCCCTTCGCGGATCTCCGATCCGATCGCCGAACCGATGTGGGCGGGCGTTCGGGTCCTGGCCGCCGTCGACCCGAACGATGCGACCCTGATCGACCAGGCCGGCCATGAACTCGACGAGCACCCCGATATCGTTGCGGCGCTCGCCCGCGCGAGCCTGGCAGAACGTCTCGTCGTCGATGGCTACCTGACCAAGATGACCGCCCGCGACCAGAGCGGCGTGTTCGTCCCGATGGACGATCTGCCGTCGGCCAGCCAGATGCTGGCAAGGCCGATCCTCGGGTTCAGGCGCACGAAGGCGGAGGAGGTCACCAAGGAGCTCGAGGCCGCGCGGATCGCCCGGACCTTCGGACCGGACGACGTCGTGTCGCTCGTTGCGACCGACCTGCTCTGGCTGGACGGCGAGCCCCTCCTGGACGTCCCGCTGCTCGAGCGACGCCGCCTTCTCGAATCGGTGCTCGGCGAGTCCGACCTGATCCGTCGCGGGGTCTTCGTGCGCCCGCCGCTCGAAGCCTGGCTCGGCTCGTGGCGGGCCCTCGGGTTCACCGGGTTCAGCCTGAAGGCCGCCAACAGCCGCTACCAGCCGGGCGTCGTCGGCGACGACTGGGCCACGGCCCCGATGCCCCGCCGGTAGCCGGCCACGCACGCATCCGGCGTCGACGCTCCCGCGCAGCGGCAACGCACGCATCCGGCGTCGACGCTCCCGCGCAGCGGCAACGCACGCATCCGGCGTCGACGCTCCCGCGCAGCGCGGTGGGCGTCGGAGGCGAAGGCGCCGCAGGAGGACCGGAGCGAGCGCACTTGAGAGTGCGTGAGCGAGGACCGCACGCGGCAACGCACGCATCCGGCGTCCACCGCGCTGCTCTGGTACGGTGGCCACGTGTCCCCAAGCGTGCTGACGCCCGCGATCAGTGAACAGATAGCGCGGCTTGGTCGGGCCGACATCATGGTCGGCATCCCGAGTTTCAAGAACGCCGCGACGATCGGCTATGTGGTACGCGCCGCGCAGGCGGGCCTGGTCCAGTACTTCCCCGACCTGCATCCGGTCGTGGTCAACTCGGATGCCGGCTCACCCGACGGCACGGGTCGCGTCGTGGTCGAGACCGAGCCTCCGGACTACGTGGAGCAGATCCTCCTCGTGCGGCCGACCAACAAGCTGGAGCGCGTCAGCCTCACGTACCCCGAGATCGCCGGGGTCGGCGGCAAGGGGGCCGCGCTGCGGACGATCTTCGAGATCGCCGCGTCCCTCGAGGTGCAGGCCCTGGTCGTGGTCGACTCCGATCTCAGGTCGATCGTCCCCGAATGGATCGAGCTCCTGGCGGGGCCGATCCTCAAGGGTGGCTACGACTTCGTCGCACCGTTGTACGCGCGCTACAAGTACGACGGCACGATCACCAACACGGTCACCTACCCGCTCACCCGGGCGCTGTATGGCCACCGGATCCGCCAGCCGATCGGCGGTGACTTTGGCGTCTCGGGCGACCTCGTCCGGCACTACCTGACGCTCGACGACTGGACGGAGGACGTCAGCAAGTTCGGCATCGACATCTGGATGACGACCTCGGCCGTGGCGGGCGGGTTCGCGGTGTGCCAGACCCGCCTTGGCGCGAAGATCCACGATCCCAAGGACCCGGGCTCGGACCTCGGGCCGATGTTCCGCCAGGTCGTCGGGACGATTCTTCAGGCTCGCCAACCGGTACCCGGAGCACTGGCTGTCGATACGCGGAAGCCACGACATCCCGGCGTACGGCTTCGAGCGGATCATCGACCCACCGCCGCTGGAGGTGAATACGCTTCGCCTCCTGTCCGAGTTCCACGCCGGGTCGCTGACCCTCGTCGAGACCTGGCGGTCGATGCTCGCACCGGCCACGCTCGAAACCGTCCTCGAGCTCGCCGGCGAGGCCGGCACCCTCGGCGACGCGGCACGAACCCGTCTCGGCGTCGGCGGCGACGTCGCGTCGACCACCGCCACCACGTTCGAGATGGCCGACGCGGTGTCAGCGTTCCACTTCCCCGACGACCTCTGGGCCCGCGTGATTTACGACCTCGTGATCGCGGCGCGCGATCCGAAGCCTTCGCTGGAGGCCATCGTCGCGGCGCTGGTTCCGATCTACTTCGGCCGCGTCGGCAGCTTCATCATCGAGAACCGGTCCGTCACGACCGACCAGGCCGAAGAACGCGTGGAGCGACAGGCCCGCGAGTTCGAGCTGCTCAAGCCGTATCTCGTCGGCCGATGGAAGGAGGCCGGCGGATGAGCGCCCGAGCGCCGCTCCCCGCGAGGATCCTCATCCCCGTGGCCAACCCGATGACGGCCGAGGAGCTGATCCGGCTTGGGGCGGCGATGCTGGACGAGCGATCCGGGGAGCTGTCGGCGCTCGGGATCGTCGAGGTTCCCGAGGGGATGCCGTTGTCGGAGGGCGCCACTCGCGCCCGGCACGCCCGACGCCTGCTCCAGCGCGTGCTCGACTATGCCCCGGACGGCACGACCATCCACCCGATCGTGCGGATCGGCCGGCACGCCGCGGAAGGGATCATCGAGGCCTCCGCGGAACAGGAAGCGGACCTGATCATCTTCGGCTGGGGCGGCAAGATCGCACCGGGCCGCGATGGGAACGGACCGACGGTGTTCTCGCCGACGATCGACGAAGTCGTCCGTGACGCGCCGTGCGACATCGCCGTCGTCAAGCAGCGCGGCTCGAAGGAGATCCGCCGGGTCCTCGTCCCGGTTCGCGGCGGTCCGCACGCCGAGCTGGCGATGCACTTTGCCGACGCGATTGCCCGCCACCACGACGCGACCGTCGTCGTGCTCCACCTCGTTCCGCCCGGGATCACGCTGGCCGTTCGTGCCCAGGCCGAACGGGCCCTCGCCGCGTTCGTCAAGCAGCACCTGCAGGGTCGCAGCGAGGCGATCCTTCGCGAAGCACCGAACGTCCGGAACGCCATCCTTCGGGAAGCCGAGCGGGCCGACCTCGTGGTCATGGGCGCGTCCGCCCAGCCCGGCGGCGGCAGCGGCGAGAGCTACCTGTTCGGGGCGCTGCCGGAGGTCATCGCCGCCCGCGCGAAGCCGTCGGTCGTCGTCGTCAAGACGCGCGAGACCCTGGAGCGGACGACGTTCGACCAGCTCGCCGCGCGCGCCGAGACGCTCGCGGCTGCCGATCGCGCCGCCGAAGAGGGCCGGGCCGTCCCGATCCGCGTCGAACGCTGGTTCGGTGAAGCGAATTTCCACCACGCCGAGTTCGCTGACCTCCGCCGCCTCGTCACCCTCAAGGAGGCGCAACACCTGACGGTGAGCCTCGTCCTCCCGACGCTGGACGAGGAGGAGACGATCGGCCCGATCGTGCGCCGGGCGATGCGCGAGATGGTCGGACGGGTTCCGTTGCTGGACGAGATCGTGGTCATCGACTCCGCCTCGACGGACCGGACGCGAGAGATCGCGGCCGCCGAAGGCGCCCGGGTCGTGCAGCATCCCGACGTCCTGCCGCGCTACGGCTCGTTCCGCGGCAAGGGCGAGGCGCTCTGGAAGTCGATCTACGAAACGTCGGGCGACATCATCGTGTGGGCCGACACCGACGTGAAGAACTGGCACCACCGGATGGTCTACGGGACCCTCGGGCCGCTGCTCCACGAGCCGCGCCTCCAGTACGTCAAGGGCTACTACCAGCGACCGATCGTCGAGGGCGGGGTGCTCAAGGAGGGCGGCGGCGGCCGGGTCACGGAGCTCGTCGCACGGCCACTGATCAACCTGTTCTACCCGGAGCTGTCGGGGATGATCCAGCCGCTCTCGGGTGAGTACGCGGGCCGCCGATCCCTCCTCGAATCGATCCCGTTCTTCACCGGCTACGCGGTCGAGATGGGCCACCTCATCGACGTCGCCGAGCGGCTCGGCATCGAGGGCCTCGGCCAGGTGGACCTGGAGCGGCGGATCCATCGCAACCAGGAGCTCGAAGGCCTGTCGAGGATGTCGTTCGTGATCCTCCAGGCGGTCATGAAGCGTCTCGAGGAGCGCCGCAAGGCGCGCCTGTTCGCCGAGATGGGCTCCACGATGAAGCTGCCACGCTCGGGCAAGGGCCGGCTGTCGCTCGAGGTGATCGAGCTCGCCGACCAGGAGCGACCGCCGATGATCCGGATCCCCGAATACGTGGAACGGCGTCGGGCGCTGCTCGGTGAGCTGACGCTGCCGAGTGATCACGAAACCAACGGCGAGGGTCCGAAGGTCCCCTCGGCGGCTCGCCGACGCCGGGCGCGGTAGCCGCGCTCCTGCTTGAAGCGCAAGAAATGAACCAGAATTCCTATCCCATGTCTATCGAACCGGATACGGCCCTTCGAAGCCGCAGTTTCGCCTTGAGCGGCAAGAACCTACGTGTGGAGACCGCCTCGTTCAGCCCGTTAAGGGCTCCCAAGCCCCGGTTGTAGGAACGTGGTTCATGTCGAAGGCCACAAGCGGACGGTCCTCTTCGCTCCCGACTCGTTCAAGGGCTCGCTGACGTCGGTCGAGGTGGCTCGGGCGCTTGCCGACGGCTGGCTCCGAGCCCGCCCCGGGGACTCGACGCTTCTGTGTCCGCTGGCTGACGGTGGCGAGGGCACCCTCGAGGCGATCGCGGCGGCCGGCGGCTGGGAGTGGCGTACGGCCGAGGTGCACGATCCGTTGGGACGAATGATCCAGGCGCGCTGGCTCCGATCGGTCGACGGAACCCGAGCCGTCGTCGAGATGGCCGAGGCGTCCGGCTTGTCACGGGTCGCGTCGCACGAGCGGGACGCAACGGCGGCCACGTCGGTCGGGACGGGTGAGGTGATCCGGGCGGCCATCGAGGCCGGGGTCACCTCGATCGTCCTCGGGATTGGGGGCAGCGCAACGACCGACGGCGGCGCCGGCCTCCTGCAGAGCCTCGGTGGAGTTGCCGATCGCGACGGCGCCATCGCCGACCTAGCCGGGCTCGATCCACGTCTGGCCCGGATCGATCTGGCTGTCGCGTGTGACGTATCGAACCCCCTCCTTGGCCCGAATGGCGCCGCCGCCGTCTACGGCCCTCAAAAGGGAGCCTCGCCCGCCGACGTCGTCGAGCTCGACCGCCGCCTCGCGCGCTACGCCGATGCGCTGGAAGCCTCCACGCGACGGCGAGTCAGGGACGAGCCCGGCGCCGGCGCCGCGGGGGGCGTCGGGTTCGCGCTCCTGGCCATCGGCGATCGCTTTCGGTCATTCGCGCTCCGCCCCGGAGTCGAGCTCCTGATGGAGGCCACCGACTTCGACGCACGCCTGGCCAGCGCAGACCTGGTGGTCACCGGCGAAGGGCGGATCGACGCCCAGACCGCGTTCGGGAAGACAGCGCTCGGGGTGGCAAGGCGAGCCGCTACGGCCGGAGTTCCGTGCGTGGCGGTCGGGGGTGGCGTGGAACCCGACGGGATCCAGGCTCTCGCCGAAGTTGGCGCGATCGCCGTTCCGGTCAGCGAGTATCCACAATCGGTCGAGGCCGCGATGGGCGCCGGGACCGACCCGCTCGTGCGGTGCGGAGAACGGCTCGGATCACTCGTCTCGATCTGGTTGACTTAGTCCAGGACTTAGTCCACACTTGGCAGGTGAGCACCCAGGTCAACATCCACGAGGCGAAAACCCACCTGTCGCGCCTCCTGGAGCGGGTCCAGGCGGGTGAGGAGATCACGATTGCCAAGGCCGGCAAGCCGATCGCGCGGTTGTCGGCGATCCACGAGCGGCCGAAACGACGTGTACCCGGCAACGACGAGATCACCATCCACCCGAATTTCGACGATCCAATCCCCGAATTCGACCCCGATTACATGCATCCGGAGGACCCAATGCGCGATACCCTCCGATGAGGATCCTGCTCGATACGCATGCGTTTCTGTGGTGGGTATCGGCGCGCGGGGCACGGCTGTCGGATCCGGCCCGAGAGCTCCTGATCGACGGGGCGACCGACGCAGCCTTCTCGATCGCGTCGGTCTGGGAAATCGCGATCAAGGTGGGACAGGGTCGCATGGTGTTGCCCGACCCAGTCGAACGCTACCTACCCGAGCGCATTCGGCAGCACGGGTTCGAGCTGATGGCAATCGAGCCATCGCATGCATTTCGCGCAGGCGCACTCCCACCAATTCATCGTGATCCGTTCGATCGGATGCTCATCGCGCAGGCCCAGATCGAAGGGCTGCCGATCCTGACGGCCGATCCCGCGATCTCCCGGTATGACGTCGAGACGATCTGGTGACGGCGCACGGAGGCGTCACGTCGCCCACGAAGAAGCGCCCACGACCGAAGAAGCGCAAGTTCTCCAACCCGGCGCAGAGCTACGCCAAGCGCCTCGAGCGCTACCGGCCGGGGTTGATCGGCTTCACCCTGGACGGCCTCGCCACGATCTACGGGCACCCGGCCTGGGAGCGGCGGCTCGACCCGACCAGTGAACTGATCCTCACGATCCTGACCCAGAACAGTGCGGACATCAACGCCGAGGTCGCCTTCCAGGAGCTCCGACGCGCCTATCCAGGCGAGGGCCAGGTGGAGGCGCACAAGCCGGGTGCCGGGTGGGGCGGCGTCGGGCTCGCGGACGGCGTGGCCCCCGACTGGGCGCGCGTCGAGTTCGCGCCCCTCCCCGAACTGACCGACGTCATCCGGCCGGGCGGCCTGGCCAACCAGAAGGCGCCCCGCCTCCAGGCCACCCTGCGCAAGGTCCGCGAGGAGCGAGGCGACTATTCGCTGGAGTTCCTTGGCGAGATGACCGCCCTGGACGCGCGATCCTGGCTCACGCAGATCGACGGGATCGGCAAGAAGACGGCCTCGGTCCTGCTGCTGTTCTGTTTCGGATCCCCGCTGCTGCCGATCGATCGGCACGTCGACCGCGTCATGCGCCGGGTTGGCGTATTGCCGCCCAAGGCGTCAATGGACGACGCCCACGATCTGGTCCTCGGATTGTTCGAGCCGGACGAGATGTACGAGGCGCACGTCAACCTGATCCAGCATGGCCGCAAGGTCTGCCACGCGCAGCGGCCGGATCACAACGCCTGCCCGCTGCGGTTCCGCTGCCGCTACCTGGACCCGAAAGCTCCCTGATCCGGCGGGTCGTCCGGCCGGGTCCCGGGAGGCGTCGCCGCCGCCGGTGAGACCGGCCCCGACCACCCTCCTCCGCACCTAATAGGTACATGTCCCCAGTTGCCCTTGCTCGCCCGAGGGGGTACTTCTGGCGTCCCCTCAAACGGGACATTCGTACTACCGACGCAGAAACGGGGAGATCTGCCATCCCAGCGCGCATCCGGAACCATCGCCTCAGACGACGCCGGCCCTCGGGCTCGGGGCAGTCGCTGGTTGAGTTCGCGCTCGTCTTCCCGATGTTCTTCGTGCTGCTCCTGGCGGTGATCGAGTTCGCCTTCGCGCTGAATGCCCTTGTCTCGATCGACTTCGCGACCCGGGACGCGGCACTCGCGGCAGCCGAGGCCGGCAACACGGACGACGCGGATTGTTCGATCCTGCGTGCCCTCGATGGGAGCATGACCGCGCCGGCGAACAACTCGCGCGTCACGGAAGTCCGGATCTTCAAGGCCGACGTGAACGGCATCGCATTGGGGCCGGTCAACATCTACGACCGCGCCGGGGTGACCTCCTGCCCACTCGAGGACGGGACACCGGCGACGGTCGCCTACCGGCTGCTGTCCGGGACGTATCCCGAGGCGAGCCGTTGCAATGAGCTGGAGGGCTGCAAGGTGCAGCCGACCGTCGACACGATCGGCGTCCAGATCAGTTACGGCTACGGCTGGGTGACACCGCTGCACACGTTCGTGCCGTCGATGGGACCCGGCTACTCGATGGTCAAGGCCAACGCCATGCGCATGGAGCCGATCCTGTGACGCGTCGGCATGCCCGGCGCCGGGGCGGGCAGGCCCTGGTGGAGTTTGCCCTCGTGATCCCGGTGTTCCTGCTGATCGTGCTGGGCATCGCCGAGTTCGGCTTTGCGTTCGCGCATCACATCACGATGGAGTACGCCACCCGCGAGGGCGCCCGCATGGGCGCCGGTCTGGCCAACGGTTCCGCAACCTTCCATTGCAAGGACGTCGATGACCAGGTCGTGGCGGCCGTCCAGCGTGTCCTCACGGCGTCCGGATCGCAGCTCGACATCGACCAGGTCGGCGAGATCCGCATCTTCAAGGCCGACGCCAACGGCCAGGAGGCGGGACTCGCCAACATCTGGAAGCCGGGCAAGGGGCCCAAGGTCGATGGCGTCAACCTCCTGTTCAAGCTCAGCACCGGCAACTGGGACGCGTGCAGCCGGAGCAACGCCGGCTTGGGCATGACCGACTCGATCGGGGTCTCGCTGGCCTACGACTACCGCTACGTCACGCCGCTCGGCAGCCTGACCGGGCTGGTCGGGACCCCGGTGATGTCGATGGCCGACAAGACGGTCATGGCACTCAACCCCGATTGACCATGCATCACCGACCGACGGATCCCGAACCAGTCAGCGACCGGTCGCGCGGCCAGGTGCTGGTCATCTTCGCGGGCGCGATGCTCCTGATGATGATGATGGCGGCAATCGTCGTCGACGTGTCCTGGTACTGGGTCAATTCGCTCCGCGTCCAGCGAGCGGCCGACGCCGCCGCCCTCGCGGGCGCGGTCATGCTCCCGAGCCGCGTGCCCGACGCATACCAGCTCGCGGGCGAGGAAGCGACCAAGAACGGCTACACCTCTGGCGGCGCCGTGACCGTGACACCGCACTGGGACAAGGGCGAACCACGTCGTCTCGAAGTCACGATCAGCGCCCCCGCAAGCACCTACTTCATGCGGGTCCTCGGCATCACGTCGATCCCGATCACCCGAACGGCGAAGGCCGAGTTCACGCTGCCAGTGCCGATGGGCAGCCCGCAGAACTACTTCGGCGTCGGGTTCTTCGAGGGGGCATCGGGCCCGCTGAGCGTCGACGACCCGGTCTCCGGCGTGCCGCTGACCTCGCAGGGCTTCTGGGGCGCCATCTTCACCTCCGGCGGCACGCGCGAGAACGGCGATCGATACGCCCCCGCCTTCCTCGGAAACGGGGTGCCCGGAGGCGCGAAGGGCGACCCGAACCCGGACTACGACGACAACGGGTACGACTACATCGTCGAAGTCGGTTCGAGCGGTGAGATCCGGGTCTTCGACGCGGTCTTCTGCGCCACCGGGTTCAACGGCCACGGCGGCTTCTACGGTGCGGGGGACCACTGGACCGACCACCCGGCGGGCGTGGTCGTCGCGCCCGTATCGGTCACCTACCGCGTCTACAACACGCACGGGACGCTGGCGAACATCCTCGATGACGGCCCTCCCATCGTGCCCGACGTTACGTTCGACCCGGGGGCGAAGACGTTCGGCGACCTGAGCGGCGACTTCGGATCGCCACAGAACTCGGCGGACATCAATGCCCAGGATTGCGCGACCGATCCCGCCCACAACGCGTGGGTATCGGTGGCATCGGGTCTGCCGGCGGGCTACTACCGGCTCAATGTGAACACGAGTCTCGCGGGTACGAACCTGCAGGTTGGGGCAGAGAACATGTTCGCGATCTGGGCCAGCGCGAGCAGCGGTCCCGCGCGGGTCTACGGCAACGGTCGGATGTCCGCCTACACGCAGCTCGATGCCGGAAGCCAGTCGTTCTACTTTGCCCAGGTCGACAAGGCCCACGCTGGGAAGACCCTTGAGATCGAGTTGTTCGACCCGGGCGAATCTGCCGGCGACGCCTTCCTCCGGTTCCTCAACCCTGATGGCGACACGTATTCCTACGCCACGTTCGACTGGGAGGCCGACGACGGGCGCAGCGGAACGGGCGTGACGTCCCTGCAGACCGCCGTTGCCGGAAAGGCCCAGTTCAACAACCACCTGGTCACGATCCGCATCGACCTCGGCAAGACCTACGGCAAGCACGGCCTGAACCCGCCGGGCGACGTCGCCGACGAACAGGGCTGGTGGCAGATCGAATACAACATCAATGCCGCCAACGACACCACGACCTGGGGCGTGTCCATTCGAGGCAACCCGGTCCACTTGATCATTCCCTGAGGGTTGGCCCTCGGCCAGCGACGAGGCGGTCCCCACCCCGCCCCGGACATGGCCGAGGGCCGGCCCCGACGAAAGGGCCGACCCTCGACGAAAGCGCTCGGGGCAGTCGAGCGCGTGATATGCGGGATGTGCCTACTTGAACTTGAAGTCCGCGTCGTGCGTGCTTCCGTCGTTGAGCGTCAGCGTCATCACGCGGCACTGATTGGCGTACGTCTTCGGCGTCTTCCAGTTGAAATGCCAATTGCCGTTGTTGTTGTACTGGAGCCCTGAGTTCGTGCTGTAGGACTCGATGTCATCGGGCGCGAGGTCCGCCATCTCTCCGCAGCTCACCAGGCTCGAGGTCAAGGCGACAAAGCTGGTCGCGTTGGCAACGGGGTTGCCGTTCAGGGTGATCCGCCACTTGACGGGGATCGTGTTACCCGCATTGGCCTTGTTCAGGATCGGTGGGTTGTCGATCGGGCTGAAGAACCCCTCAAAGACATACACGCCGCCGCTTGGGTTGATCACGCCGAAGGTGTTGCTGGCCAGTGCCGTCTGGACATTCCCCGCGGAGTCGGTCGCGCGGGAAGAAATCGTGTAGCTGCCGGCCGCCGGGAACGCGCTGAATGGCACGAGGCAATTCCAGCTCGTGGTCCCTGAAGCCGAAAGCCAGACGGCGGTCGGGCTGGTGAACGCGTTGCCGACCCCGGTCCAGTACAACCCTGCCGAGTTCTTGAGGGCGATCTGGACGAGGCTTATGACTGCTGGCCCGGCATCGGCCGCGGCCCCGCAGACATCCCCGGTAAGGGCGGTCGCACAACCCGCGTTCCAGGTGAACGCATCGTGGCTCCCGCCGGCCGGGAAGGCGACAGTGCTCGTGGGAGCCGTCGCGTCGATGCGCACGAGGCGCCCCGTCGTGTACGCGCTGCTGTTGGTGGCGCCGTCATCGGCCCGAACGCGCCAGCAATAGGTGCCGTCGGCCAGGGAGGTCGCCGGGGCATGGCTCGACGGTGTGATTCCGGCTTCGTCGATGGCCGTCGCGCCGAACGTGCAAGCTGTTCCGGCCGCGACCTGGAGTCGATAGGTCACCCCGCTCGGGTCGGTGACGTCCGACCAGTCGAAGGTCGGGGTGTTGTCGTTGGTAAGGGCGTTCGCGGCAGGCGAAACCAGCGACGGTGTGGCAGGCGCCACGGTATCGATGGTCACGTTCCTTGTCGTCGAGAATGCGCTGGTGCCGCCGTCCTCATCGTTCGCCCGGACGCGCCAGCAATACGTGCCGTCTGCCAGGTTGGCCGCGGGGGTGTAGTCGGACGACGTCAAGCCGGTTGCGTTGAGCTCCGGGCTCGTGAACGTGCAGCCATCGTTGTCCGCCTGGATCGCGAATTGGACCGTGTCGAGCGCACCAGCCGGGTCAGTCGAGGTCGTCCAGTCGAACAGCGGCGTGCCATCGCTGGTGATGGCGTTGTCCGTCGGCGCAACGAGGGCTGGTGTCGTGGGGGCGACGTTGGCGATGGCCACCAACTGCGTATGGGCGGCGCCGGTGGCGCCGTCGGAATCGGTCGCGCTGGCGCTGATGGTGCTCGAGTTTGGCCCATCTGCAAAGGTGCAGGCGAAGCTGCCCGCGGTGTCGCTGAAGCTGGCGATGCCGACCTGGCTGCCGTTTGGCCCGCAGCTGACCGTCACGGTGGTGACCGTGTCTGTCCCCGGGTCGCTGATGCTGAACGCGTAGGCGAGGGTCGAACCCTCGTCGGCGGTCAGGTCGTTGGCAGCATCCAGAACGACGGCCGGGGCCACGTTGTTGACCGTGACCGCAATCGAGTCGGAGCCGACGCCGAAGTCGTCATCGGTAACTGCTACGGCGATGGTGTAGGTCCCGCTGTCGACGTAGGTGTGATCCAGGCTGAACGTCTTGTCGGGCGCGAGGGTCAACGGCTGGACACCTGAGCCATCGCCGTAGTTGACGGTGGCGGTCCAGGTATCGGCACCCGGGTCGCTGAACGAACCCGAACGACTGAAGGCGGAGCCCTCGGCCGACGATCCGGTTGCAGCGCCCGCGTCGACGGTTGGCGGGACGTTGCTCACGGCAACGGTGATTTGCTCTTCGTCATGGAGGCTCGGCGTGCCGTCGTCCGTCACACGAACGATGAACGTGTGCGAGCCGTCATCTGACGGGGTCCAGGCGAACTGGCCCGTGACCGGGTCGATCGTCGCCCCGATGGGCGCTCCGATCAGGCTGAACGCGAGCGTGTTCGCGGGAAGGTCGTCGTCCGATGCATCGACGTCCAACATGAGGGTCGAACCTTCGTCGACGACCTGGCTGCCGATCGGGGCGAGGATCGGGGCCACGTTTACTTCAGCCACGACCACCTCGATCGTCTCGCAGTCGTCGAGGCTGCCGTCGCTGACGCACACGTCGAAGGTGTAGCTGCCAAAGCCCTGGGCCTCGGTCGGGGTCCAGGCGAAGGCGCCGGCGGCACTGATCGCAGCGCCCGCAGGGACGCTCCCTGAGGTGCCGTCGTCGAGGCTGAACGTCAGGGTGTCCAGGTCAACGTCGTTGGCGGTTGCCGTGAACTCGAGCGCAACGCCCTCGTCAACCGCTTGGTCTCCAATCAGGTCAAGGATCGGCGCATCGTTGACCGCGTTGACGGTGACCGTGACCGTGGCGTCGAAGAGGGCGCACTGAGGATCAGCCGAACCGCTGGTCGTGCCGTCGTCGCAGACGAGGTAGAGGAACGTGTCGGTGCCAAAGAAGTTGGCATCGGGCACGTAGTGGACGAAGTCGTCGCCAGTGCCGGGCGTCCCGTTGTCATCGATCGACGCGGTCCCGTTCGCGGGATCGGACAGCCCGCTGATCGACAGGGTCTGGCCGGCCTCGTCGGCAGGCCCTGCGCTGTCGTTGGCCAGGACGTCGAGATCGGTCGAGCCGTCCTCGTTGGCGGTGCCCGTGTCATCGAACCCGACCGGACGGTCATTGACCTCGGTCACGGTGATCGACACGGTCGCGCTGTCGCACAGCGGGTCGGGCGAGCCGTTGGTCGTGCCGTCATCGCACGCGGAGTAGGTGAAGCTGTCGCTGCCGTTGAAGTCGGGAGTCGGGGTGTAGGTGACCGTCGTGCCGTTGGTCGTCACGCAGCCCGTCGGTGCCCTGGGTCACGGTGGTGACGCTGAGGGTCTGCCCCGACTCGTTGGCGGGACCGGTCGAGTCGTTGGCCAGGACACTGGTGGTGGCCGAGCCGTCCTCGGCCACGGTGTCGGTGTCGTCGACCGCGACCGGGACGTCGTTGACCTCGGTGACCGTGATGCTCACGGTGGCGGTGTTGCACAGCAAATCGGGCGATCCAGCGGTTGTGCCGTCGTCGCAGGCGGTGTACGTGAAGGAGTCAGAGCCGAAGAAGTCAGGGTCGGGGGTGTACGTGACGGTCGTTCCATCGGTCGTGACCGAGCCGTCCGCGCCCTGGGTCACGAGTGTGACCGTGAGAGTCTGGGTCGATTCGTTTGCAGGACCGGTCGAGTCGTTGTCCAGGACGCTGATCGTGACGCTCTCGTCTTCGGCAACCGAATCGCTGTCGTCGACCGCGTCAGGATCGTCGTTGACCTCGGTGACCGTTGTCGACACGGTCCCGATGTCGCATTTGGCGTCGAGTACGGCGTTGGTGGTGCCGTTGTCGCAGGCGGTGTAGGTGAAGGAGTCGGTCCCGTTGAAGTCAGGATCGGGAGTGTAGGTGACCGTGGTGCCGTCGGTCGTGACTGAACCACTGCGTGCCCTGGGTCACGGCCGTGATCGACAGGGTCTGGCTCGCTTCGTTGAGCGGCCCTTCACTGTCATTGGCCAGGACATCGAGATCGGTCGACCCGTCCTCGGCGACGGTGTCGTTGTCCGCAACCGCAACAGGTGCGTCATTGACCTCGGTCACGGTGATCGACACGGTCGCGCTGTCGCACAGCGGGTCGGGCGAGCCGTTGGTCGTGCCGTCATCGCACGCGGAGTAGGTGAAGCTGTCGCTGCCGTTGAAGTCGGGATCGGGGGTGTAGGTGACGGTGGTGCCGTCCGTCGTGACGCTGCCATCGGCACCCGGGGTCTCGATCGTGACCGTGAGCGTCTGGCTCGACTCGTTGGCGGGACCTGTGCTGTCGTTGGTCAGGACGCTGGTCGTGACGTTGCCGTCCTCGGCCACGGTGTCGGTGTCGTCGAGTGCGTCTGGAGTGTCGTTGACCTCGGTGACGGTGATCGTGATGGTCTGGCTGGCGCTGGTGTCGACGCCACCGTCAACGGTGCCGCCGTCGTCATGGATCGCGACGGTGACGAGGGCCGAGCCATTGGCATCGGGCGCCGGAGTGTAGGTCAGGGTGCCGCTCGGGCTGATCGCCGGCTGGCTGCTGAAGAGAGCGGTGTTGTCGTTGCCGACGAGGAAGTCGACCGCCTGGCCGGACTCGTTGGCGGGTCCGGCGCTGATGGCGCTGGCCCAGCCGGGCACGCTCTGGGGGCCGGCATCCTCGGCGGTGGTCTGGTCGGCGCCGGCGGTGAAGATCGGCGCATCGTTGACCGCGTTGACGGTGACCGTGACCGTGGCGTCGAAGAGGGCGCACTGAGGATCAGCCGAACCGCTGGTCGTGCCGTCGTCGCAGACGAGGTAGAGGAACGTGTCGGTGCCAAAGAAGTTGGCATCGGGCACGTAGTGGACGAAGTCGTCGCCAGTGCCGGGCGTCCCGTTGTCATCGATCGACGCGGTCCCGTTCGCGGGATCGGACAGCCCGCTGATCGACAGGGTCTGGCCGGCCTCGTCGGCAGGCCCTGCGCTGTCGTTGGCCAGGACGTCGAGATCGGTCGAGCCGTCCTCGTTGGCGGTGCCCGTGTCATCGAACCCGACCGGACGGTCATTGACCTCGGTCACGGTGATCGACACGGTCGCGCTGTCGCACAGCGGGTCGGGCGAGCCGTTGGTCGTGCCGTCATCGCACGCGGAGTAGGTGAAGCTGTCGCTGCCGTTGAAGTCGGGATCGGGGGTGTAGGTGACCCAGTCGTCAGCGGGGTTCAACGGTGTTCCTGGATCGACGATGGCCGTCGTCCCGTTCGCGGGATCAGATACGGCGGTCACGGCAAGGCTCTGACTTGCCTCGTTGGTTGGACCTTCCAGGTCATTTCCCAGGACGACGATCGTGGTCGCGAGGGCATCCTCGGCAACCGTCGCGCTGTCATCGATGGCGTCTGGCGTGTCGTTGACCTCGGTGACCGTGACGGTGACTGTCGCCGTATCGGACCCGCCATTTCCATCGCCGATCGTGTAGGTGAAGCTGTCACTGCCGAAGTAGTCGGCGTCGGGCGTGTACGTCAAGCCGGATGCCGTGAACGCGGCTGTGCCATTCGCGGGGACGCTGACCGCGACGACCGCAAGGGTCTCGCCGCTATCCGGCCCGTCGGTGTCGTTGGCGAGCACGTTGATCGCCGTGGTCGAGCTGTCCTCGGGGAGGGTCGCGGAATCGTCGACCGCGACCGGGTCGTCGTTGACCTCGGTGACCGTGATCGACACGGTGGCCGTGTCGCACTGTGGCCTCGAGGACGAGCCGTTGGTCGTGCCGTTGTCGCAGGCGGTGTAGGTGAACGAGTCGCTGCCGTTGAAGTCGGGGGCCGGAGTGTAGGTGACCGTCGTGCCGTTGGTCGTCACGGACCCGTCGGTGCCCTGGGTCACGGTGGTGACGCTGAGGGTCTGCCCCGACTCGTTGGCGGGACCGGTCGAGTCGTTGGCCAGGACACTGGTGGTGGCCGAGCCGTCCTCAGCCACGGTGTCGGTGTCGTCGACCGCGACCGGGACGTCGTTGACCTCGGTGACCGTGATGCTCACGGTGGCGGTGTTGCTGTCGAACAGGCCGTCGTTGGTTTTGAACGTGAAACTGTCGGGACCGTTGAAGTTCGCCGAGGGCGTGTAGGTCACCACGGCGGTACAGGTCCGGGGTCCACCGCCGGCGCAGACGGGAATTCCCATGGTGCCCAACGTGCCGTTGGCCGGGCCCGCAACCACCGAGAAGATCTGGTTGTCGTTGTCCGGGTCGGTGCTCGACAAGGTGACGAGCAATGCGGAGTCTTCACTGGTCGAAACGGACTGGGGCGTGGACACGGGTACCCGGTCCCAGATCACCGAGTTGTCCGTCGAGCTCGAGGCGGTATTGCCGTTGCCGGCCACATCAAGTGCAACGCCCGCGGCGATGCTCGCGACCACCGTGCCGCGTGAGGTCATGCCCGTAACGGCGACGTTGTACGTCGCGCCGCTGCCGGTCACAGCCCCACTCTTCGAACCACCGGACGTGGATCCGGTGAACGTGACGTCACCAGTCGCGAATCCAGTGACCGAACGATTGAAGACGACCGTGAAGTTAATCGGGCTGGTGCTGGTCGGATCGTTCTGGCCGACGGCCTGGTTGATCGTGACCGTCAGCTGTGGCACGACTACGCCGTTTGGCAGGGTGAAGGTGTTGCTGGCCTGGTTGCTGCACCCGTCGTCGGAGTACGCGATGAAGTAGACGTTGTAGGTCCCGGGCAGCGACGGCGCGGTGATCGTGAACGCCTCGCCATAGTTGCCGCTACCGTCATGGTTCGGATTGTTGAAACATGTCACGGCGCCTGGTGCCGTCGTCGAGATACGCCAGCCGGTGGAGCGCCAGTTCTGGTTCCCGCCGCCGTTGTTCGTCGTCACGCTCACAGACGCCGAGATGTTCGCTCCGGGACTCACGTTGACGGCTGCTCCGCCATTCAGCGTCGCCGCAGTGACGATTCGTGCTGAGGCAACGTAGGGTCCAACGAATGGCCCACCGTCGCCAACGGGTGCGGAGCCGACCGGCTTGACCGGGTCAGTCGCGGTATCCCCGAGTGCGCGCACCAGGTTCACTCGGCCGTTTCCGGTCTCGCCCTGCGTGCCCGCAGGGTCTGCGTTGCGGGCAAGACGCCCGACGACTACCCCGTTTGAGGCGGACGGATCGACGGCGAACAGTTCGGCGGCCGCACCCGCCACGACGGCGGCCGAGGCGGAAGTGCCGGAGATCAATCGGTACCCGCCACCTGCGTCCGTGGTGTAGAGCGCCACGCCGGGCGCGCCAAGGAAAACCGATGCGCCGAAGTTGGAATCGATGGCGAGCTCGTCAGTCTGGGTCGTGTTCGAGACCCCGATGACGCCGCGATCGCCAGCTGGGAAGGCACCGGCGGACGAACCGTCATTGCCGGCGGCGGCAACCATCACGGCGCCGCTCGACCACGCGTAGTCGATGGCAGCCTGGAGCGAGGCCGAGTACGACCCACTCGAGAAGGCCATGAGGATGACGTCTGCGCCGTGGTCAGCCGCCCAGACCACACCCGCGATCACGTCGCTGTCCTGCCCGGTGCCATCGGCAGCCAGCACCGTCACGGGCATGACCTTCACGCGGGCATAGCCGACACCCGCGACCCCCTGGCCGTTGTCCGTTTCGGCCGCGATGATGCCGGCCATGGCCGTGCCGTGGCCGTTGGGGTCGTCGGACCAGGTCGAACCCTCCAGGATCGAGGCCCCCGTGACGATCGAATCGTCGAGGTCGGGGTGCGACGTATCGACACCAGTGTCGAGGACGGCGGCGACGGCATCCTCTGACGCTGCAAAGGTCCCGCGGGCGGTGTCCCATTCGATCTGCGGCAGCGCCCATTGCGCGGCGTACGACGGATCGGAGGGTGCTTCCTCGGCGACGCGAAGGCGATCCGCGTCCACGCGCGCGACGCGCGAATCATCTCGCAGTGTGGCGACAGCCGCGGCGTCCGTGGAGGGATCCAGGAGGATCGTCCGCATCCGCAGTTGGTGGATCGCGCCGGTTTCGACGGCGCCGACGGACGCGAGGATGGTGTCCTTGTCGTCGGGGGCAACACCCGCAACGAAGGTGACGATGTACGGCTCGGTCGCGAGCGCCGGGTCCGGCGTGGGCATCGGGGTCGGTTCCGGCGTCGGCTCCGGGGTGGCTTCGGGCGTCGGCTCCGGGGTCGCCTCAGGCGTCGAGGCGGGCGTCGAGGCGGGCGTCGGCGTCGGCTCTGAGGACGGCGGCGGGTCCACCGGCGGATCGTCCGCGGCTGCCGCAGGAAGTGGCGAGAACAGCGTCGCCACGATGAGCGCGACCTGGAGGGCGACGAGCAGACGAGTACCGCGACGTGAGGCGGACGAACCGGACATGTGGAACTCCCGGTGACGATTCCGATGGCGGAATCCCCGTCCGGCCAAGCACGAGTCGGCGCCCGCGCGGGAACGGCGCGGTCGCTCGAATCAAGGGGGGCCGTGTCGACTGAGGGTCGAAGGAAATCGAACATGATTGCGTGCTGTTCGACGCGGTACCGCTTGCCTGGGCACGAGGCGGGGTGAGTTATTCAGTTATCCCGGCCGGTGTGGCAGGGGACCCAACAGTACTGGCAGGGTCATTCGAATCAACCCCGAATGGGCCCACCGAATGACCCCAGACCGCACCTTTCGGCAAGATGCGGTGCCAACCGGCACCGTCGCCGCAGGACCTTGGTTCGGTTCGCGGCCTGGGGGCCGCGTACCGGCAATCGCCGGTGGGCTTCCAGTACGGCTACCCGGCGGATGAGGCCTGGTGGGGTGAGCTTGACGATCCGCCCGCGGACATCGGCCAGGCCATCCTCGATCGAGTACCCAACGCCGTCGGCCTCTACTGGGTCGACTTCACCGCACTTCAGGTGTTCCCGCCACCAACCTGAGGACGCGCCGGCGGGCGCAAGGGCTCAGGGAATGATCAGGTGGACCGGGTTACCGCGGATCGAGATCTGCCACGTCGTGGTGTCGTTGGCGGCGTTGATGTTGTACTCGATCTGCCACCAACCCTGTTCATCGGTGATGTCGCCCGTTGGGTTCAGGCCCTTCTTGCCGTAATCCTTGGGCAGGTCGATGTCGATGGTGACCAGGTGATTGTTGAACTGGGCCTTGCCGCCGATGGAGGTCTGGAGGGACGTCACGTTGGTCCCGCTCCGTCCGTCGTCCGACTCCCAGTCAAACGTGGCATAGCTGTACTTGTTGCCGTCCGGGCTGAGGAACCGGAGGAACGCATCTCCGGACGACTCGCCCGGATCGAACAGCTCGATCTCGAGAGTCTTGCCCGCATGGACGTCCTCGATCTGCGAGAAGTAGAACGTCTGGTTGCCGGCGTCGAGGTTCGTGTAGGCCGCCATCCGACCGCTGCCGTACACCCGGGCGTTGCCGCTGGCGGCATGGACCCAGATCGAGAACAGGTTCTCGGCCCCAACCTGCAGGTTCGCGCTCGCGAGCGTGGTGTTGACGTTCAGCCGGTAGAAGCCCGCCTTCAAACCCGAGGCAAGCTGCACCCAGGCGTTGTGGGCGGGATTGGTCGAGCAGTCCTGGAGGTTGGGGTCCGATGCATTCTGCGGCGTGCCGAACGTCCCGCTGATGTCGCCGAGCGTCTTCGAGCCGGGATCGTAGGCAAGCGTCGCGACCGCTGCCCCATCGTCGTTCGTCGTGGCCAGCGTGCCTTTCGTATCGAACAGCCGGAAGGTCACGGCGACCGGGGCCACCACCTGCTTGGGGTCATGGTCGGTCCAGTGGTCACCGGCGCCGAACGAGCCACCATGGCCGTTGTCCCCGGTGCCGCAGAAGAGTGGGTCGAAGAGCCTGACCTCACCGTTCGGGCCGACTTCGATCGTGTAGTCATACCCCTCGGGGTCGTAGTCGGGGTTCGGATCGCCCTTGGCCAGGCCGGAGACGCCGTTCCCGACGAAGGCGGGCGCATAGCGATCGCCGTTCTCGCGCAGCCCGCCTGACGTGAAGATGGCGCCCCAGAATCCCTGCGATGCCAGCGGCGTGCTGGTCAGCGGGTCGTTCACGGTCAGCTTGCCGGCCTTGCTCTCGTAGAAGCCGACGCCGTAGTAGTTCTGCGGGCTGCCCATCGGCACTGGAAGGGTGTATTCGGCCTTGGCCGTCCGGGTGATCGGAACGGACGCGATACCGATCACCCGCATGAAGTACGTGTCAGCCGGTGCCGTGATCGTGACGTCGAGCCGGCGCGGCTCGCCCTGATCCCAGTGGGGCGTCACGGTGACGCTACCGCTCGCCGTGTAGCCATTCTTGGTCGCTTCCTCGTGGGCGAGCTGGTACGCATCCGGGACACGGTTCGGGAGCATCACGGCGCCGGCGAGGGCCGCCGCATCGGCAGCCCGCTGGATACGCAGCGAGTTGACCCAGAACCACGACACGTCGACAACGATCGCGGCCATCAGCAAGAGGAGCATGGCCGCGCCCGCGAACAACACGAGGACCTGGCCGCGGCCGCGCTCGTGCGCCGGCCGCGGTGCCGACGGGTCACCGTGCGAGGTTCGGGATGGGTTCACGAGACGGCTCACCTTCTGTTCAGCCTGGGTTCAGCGCCATGACGGTCCTGTCGCTCATCGGCAGTGAGGCGTTCCCCGTCAGCCCGAGCAGGATTCCAAGCGGCGTGATGTAGCGGTACTGATACTCGAGGGAGATGCCGATCGAGTCGGTCGACCCAAAGCCTTCGTTGTCGCGGGTGCACGCATCCCAGTTGCCGCTCGACTGCTTGAATTGCAGCTTGACGCCATCGACCTTCGGCCCGGAACCGAGGTTCCAGACGTTGACGAATCCGGTTTCCTCGCCGTTGGGGCCGGCCTTGTAGATCCGAATCTCCCCAACCTGGTTGAGATCGATCTGCGAACCCGAGGCCGTCAGGACACGTTGGACGGCCGCCACGACCTGGTCATCGACGTCCTTGCACGCGAAGGACACGGAGCCATTGGCCAGACCCGCGCCCATGCGCGCACCTTCCCGCGTCGCGTATTCCATCGTGATGTGGTGGGAGAAGGCGAACCCGAACTCGAGGACCGTCAGGAGCAGGAGGAGCAGCACCGGCAGGACGAGTGCGAACTCGACCATGGCCTGACCGCGGCGCCGGAGGGCGCGTCCGCGACTCACAGGATCGGCTCCATCCGCATGGCGTTCGCCTTCACGATCGTGTACCCGGGCCCCAGCGTCGGCATGAGCCAGTGGAGCGGGGTCACCCATTCGTAGCTGTAGGAAATCTGGACGCCGATCGTGTCGACCGTTGTCTGGACCTTGCAGCCCGCCAGCTCGTTGCAGCGGTCGCCTTCGACGTAGCTGTTCGACACCCGGCGGTATGCCAGGGTCGCGGCCGTTCCGTCAGCGAGTGGGCACGAGGTGGTCCCGTTGCGGTCGTAGACGTTGACCGGGCCCATGGCCTGGCCGTTCGCGTCGGCCTTGAAGACGCGCACCTGGGTCATCGCGTGGTTCTTGGCAGGTGAGGTCACCGATCGGTCCAGCGCTCGAAGGATCGAGCAATCCGCATCGGGGGCATTGCCGGCTTCGGCCGCGGCAAGGGCGGCATCGCGGGTCGCGAAGTCGACCGACACGAAGGCGTTCATCACGAACCCAAACTCGACGATCGCCAGCAGGATCACGAAGAACAGCGGAAAGACGAGGCCGAACTCGACCAATGCCTGACCAGTTGCATCGCGACGGCGCAACCGAGAGCGGCGGACCCCGATAGACGTTTTGATAGCGAGACTCCCCGGTACCGGTGGCGCAGCGTCGTTGACGCCGTTCATCCGGTTTGTGGACTATCGCTTGTTGCGGGTGTTTTTCAGACCAGTACGAAGGTCCGGCGGCAGACTCCATCAGTACTGCCTGCTTGGGCGTTGTGGATGACTCGCGCCCCGGTCCAGAGCCCGTTCGTCGCGACGGTGACGCAGACGCCGCGATTCCCACTGCTATCCTCGCCAGATGCTGAGTGGTGGACCGGCGGGCAGCTATGGGGTCCACTCGCCGCGCATCCTGATCGTGGACGACGACCCGAACCTGCTGGTCCTCCTCGCCGACCAGCTGCGGGCGGACGGCTACGAAACGGCGACCGCGCGTGACGGGGTCGAGGCCCTCCGGCGGCTACAGACGTCCTGGCCGGACCTCTTGATCATCGACATGATGATGCCGCGCATGGACGGGTTGTCCCTGGCGCGTGAGATCAAGGCGCGCGCCGATCTGCCGATCATCGTCCTCTCGGCGATCGATGCCGGCGATTCGAAGGCCGACCTGCTCGAGGAGGTCGCCGAGGACTACGTCACGAAGCCGTACCACTACCCCGAGCTGCGCGCCCGGATCAACCGGGTCCTGCGCCGCCTCGGCGACAAGGTCCCCCGCCAGAGCCTGGTCCTCGGCCCGAACCTGACGCTCGACCTGCATCGCCGCGAGGCCACGGTTGGCCGGCGAGCCCGTGGCGCTGACCCCGACCGAATCCCGCCTCCTCTATGCGCTGGCCGCCAATCTCGGTCAGACGGTGACCACGGAAACGCTCCTTGCCCGCGGCTGGGCCGAGACCGAGGACGCCGATCCGTCGTACGTCTGGGTCACGATGCGTCGCCTCCGCCAGAAGGTGGAGACGCGAACCCAACCAGCCGGTCCACCTCCAGACGGTCCGCGGCGTGGGCTACCGGCTCGTGCCGGCGACGGACAGCGACGTCGAGCCCGGCGCGGAGCCGGAGCACGACGTGACCGATCCGAACGACACGACCGCGCGTGACGTGCGGACGATGTCGGTGCGCCGGCCGCAGGTCGGGAGCACGATCGAGCCGGACATCTTCGATCCGTCGAGCGACTCGATCGGCGTAGAGTCGAGGACGACGCCGCCAATGGCCTGAGCTTCCGATCCCGGTTGACCCTCGCCCTGATCCTGGCGTCGATCCTCCCGATGGTCGCCTTCGGGCTCCTCGTGCTGGCCATCGATCGGTTCTTCGGCGGGGCCACCTCCGATGCCAACCTCGCGCGCGTGCTGTTGTTCGGTCTCGCCATCGCGGTCCTGCTCGCCGTCTTCGTCTCCTACTTGCTGGCCGCGGATCTGACCCGTCCCCTTCGGTCGATCGCGGCCGCGGTCGACCGCGTGTCAACCGGCGATCTGACCTCGCCGATCCGGGTCAGCGGTGACGACGAGTTGGCTCGCCTCGCCGAAAGCCACAATCGGCTGGCCGCGGACCTCGAGCGGCGCAACCGCGAGCTCGGCCGAATCCTCGCGGCGATCGAAGGCGCATCGCCGCGCGACGGCGTCGAATTCCTGACGGGCAAGGCTGCCGCTCGACGCCCAGTCGGCGTTCGGCTTGCTCGACGCCGAGGTGATCCTGGTCGATCCCACCGAGATCCCGATCGATGAGGTGGTCCCGGGGGTGGCGCGGCCGCTTCGGGCGGAGCTCCGGGTCGGCAACGACGCGCTGGGCGTCCTGCTCGGTCGGGCGCCGGCGACGCGGACCTGGGAACGCGCCGACCAGGATCTCTTCGAGCTGTTCGCCAGCGAGATCGCGGTCGCCATCCGCAATGCCCAGCTGTTCGGCCAGGTCGAAGCGCAGAACGCTCCAGCTCCTCGAGCTCGATGCCGCCAAGGACGACTTCCTGCGCGGCGTCAGCCACAACCTGCAGACGCCGCTGACGAGCATCCGCGCCTATGCGGACCAGCTGGCCATCGACCGGCCAGACCAGCGCCTGGCGATCATCTCGGAGCAATCCGAACGACTTTCGCGGATGGTCCGCCAGCTCCTGACCGTGACGCGACTCGAATCGGGCGCGCTTCATCCAAGGTCCGAGGTCGTCTCGCTGGCTACCAGGGTGCGCAAGGCGTGGGAGGCCATCGGCGCCAACGACGTTCCCTTCACGATCGACGATGGCTCGAATGGCTGGCTGGCCATCGCCGACGCCGATCAGCTGGACCAGGTCCTCTGGGCGCTCCTCGACAACGCGGTCAAGTACGGCGGCCGCACGCCGATCACGGTCGAACTCGCGATCGACGAGTCCGCATCGCAGGCTGCGCATGACGGTGTCGGATGCCGGAGCCGGGCATCTCCGAGGCAGATCGGGCACGCCTGTTCGGACGGTTCGTGCGTGGTGCCGACCGATCGCCCGACGAGGGCAGTGGCCTCGGGCTGTACGTCTCGCGCGAGCTGTGCCGCGCCATGGGCGGCGACCTGGTGCTCGAGCCCACGCCCGGTGGCGGCGCGGCGTTCAGCGTCCACCTCCCGGCTGAGTCCGCCGACGAGGGCTAGGCGCGCCGTTTGGGTCATCCCATTCGGGACTATTGGCGGGGCACCGTTGCATCAGAGCAGCAATGTAAGGTTGGATGAAAGGTCGGAACGTCTAGACTCCTACTTGGACGAGACGTCACTTCTTCGTCTCACAACCGCCGGGGACCCATACGATGACTCAATCTTCGCAGACGCGCGCGGTCGCGCGCCGCTCGCGATCGCGTGTCGATCGCACCCCACGAGCCCGCTTTCGAGGCCAGGCGCTCGTCGAACTTGCAGTCATCCTTCCTGTCCTTCTTTTCCTCTTGCTCGGCGCGCTCGACCTGGGACGAGTCTTTTACGCCAACATCACCGTCTCAAGCGCTGCCAAGGAAGCGGCGCTTCGATCGTCAGAAGGCAACCCTGATGGTGCCGCCGCGGCGGTTAAGGAGTCGCAGGGCGGGTTCGTCACAATCACGGCGGGAAACGTCGCGATCGTGTACTCGGACATCACGAACAAGTGCTCCAACTCGGCGGGTTTCGGCTCGACGGTCACGGCGACCGCTTCGGCACCGTTTTCCGCAATCACACCCTACGTTGGCGCGATCATCGGCGGCCAGACCATCACGCTGACAAGCACGTCGACAGCGCACTGCGCCGTCCTCCCTGAAGCCGGCGGGTCGGCAACCCCCACGCCCACACCAACGCCGACCCCCGGGCCAACCCCCACGCCCACACCAACGCCGACCCCCGGGCCAAACCCCACGCCCACACCAACGCCGACCCCCACGCCTACACCAACGCCGACCCCCGGGCCAACCCCCACGCCCACACCAACACCGATCTGCAAGATCGTGCCTGACTTGGTCAACCCCGCGCCTGAGTCTGTGTCGGAGGCCCGAGCCGAGTGGTTTGCGGCTGGCTTCGCAGCGGGCACCTTCAGTCCTGCCAACGGGCAAACGAACAAGACAGTCATTTCCCAGACCCAGACGCCTGGTGCCTGCCTGCCGGCGACGACGACCGTCGCGGTGACGTACAACTGATGCACCGACGCGATCGTCGCGAGCTGCTTGGCCAAGCCCTCGTGGAGTTTTCGCTGGCCATTGTCGTCTTCCTCGTCCTCTTGATGGGTGTCGTCGACTTTGGGATGTCCATCTACAAGTACAACGGCGTTTCCGAGGCGGCACGCGAAATCGCGAGAGTCGCCAGCGTGCACCAGAGTGGGGTTGGGACGACCTTCGGCAACAGTCCACAGCTGACTGCCGTCGTCGCTACCCAGAAGAACCTGGTTCCTGGCCTCAGCACACCCGTATTCACCTGCACGGACGTCAACGGGGCGGCTGTCGCCCTTAGCAGCGGCAACTGTCCACCGAACGCCTACGTACAGGTTGTCGTCACCGCGCCGTATCGCGCGGCAACGCCACTCCTTGGCCTTGCCGGCACCTTCACGATGAAAGGTTCGAGCAGTGCGCAAATTCAGCAGTAACCGTCCAGCTGTGAAGCCGGACCACCGTCGCGCCCAACGTGGTCAAATCCTGGTCCTCTTCACGCTCGCCCTCGTCACCATGATTGCCATGGTCGGTCTCGTAATCGATGGGGGTGCCGCGTATGCCCAGCGCCGCAGCCAGCAGAATGCGGCCGACGTTGCCGCACTCGCCGGTGCCAATGCCCTCTATAACGGGCTGACGAACGCTCAGGCCATCGCCGTCGCACAAGGCGTGGCTGGCACAAACTCAAGCGGCAACGGGATCAGCGGCGTAACGGTGAATGTCACGATTGTCAACGGGGTCGTTACCGTTGATGTTGGTGCCCCTCACCGGAACTACTTCGCCGGCGTCGTCGGGCAACCAACGTGGCAAGTTTCCACGACAGCCTCGGCGATCGCCGGGATCCCGGACACGGCTCGAGGCGCCGCACCGGTGATCATGCCGATCGAGGACTTCAACGCTGACGGCTCGCCGAAGACCGAGTACATGGAAGGCGCCTGCGCGCCGGCGGGATGCCTCTGGGACAACCCACAGAACACCGATGCCCCGAACAGTTCCACGTCGTGGACGTGGACCGTGTACGGCAACCCGCCCAACGCCAACACGAGTGACGTCGCGAGCTATCTGCAGGCGTTCGGGACCTGCGGTGGCACCGCCGTCCCCGACATCTCGCTCAGCCATGGCGAACATCCCGACTGGGGCCAGCACAACGGGGGCAATCACAACGGCGCGATCAACCAGGGCGGCCACTGCATCGAAGGACTCGACGTCCCGGTCCCGATCGTTGGCCCGCCTGTCCCGCCGGCCACCACGTGCAGCGACACTTCGGACACCGATGGTTGCTTCATGGGCTGGGCCATCTTTCATGTGGTGTCGATCGAGAAGGACGGCAACGAGAGCGACCTGCGCGGTTGGTTCCTCCCGCTCGACGTCCAGTACCCAAACCTGTTGATCAACACCGCCTGCACCATGACCACTTGCCCTGAAGTCGGCGATCCCGATCTCCACCTGATCAACTAGGCCGATGTCATAGCGATGACTTGAGACCGGCCTCGATCCTCGAAGTCGGTCTCAGCGTTTGCGCGTTCTGCACGTAAGGCACCTGGGACCGGACGGAGCGCAAAGGCAACACGCGCAATGTCGCCTGCAAGGTGGCCCTGACAGGATGTTCCGGTACTTATCGGTCAATCCTTGGGGTTACGAATGACTATCGGTTCGTCGCGGCGGCGTCGGCGCCAGTCCGCAGGCCAAAGCCTGGTCGAGCTTGCCCTGGCCCTCCCGGTCTTCCTTCTTGTCGTCGTCGTGGCCATCGACCTTGGTCGCGCGTTCTACGGCTACGTCACCCTGACGAACGCCACCCGGATCGCAGCGAACTATGCCGCCGCCCATCCTCACGCTTGGGACACCCCGGGCGATGCCGCTCAGCGGGCTGAGTATCAGACGCTCGTCACAAGGGACACAGACAGGGGGAATTGCACGGTTGTCGGGGCAGCCGTTCCCACGCCGGTCTTCAGCGACGGGCCGGACACCACGACGCCAGACTCGACCAAAGATGTCGGGGATCGTGTCGACGTCCAGATCAGCTGCACCTTCAAGCCGATCACCCCGTTTATTGCCGGCATCGTCGGTAGCAACTTGTCGATGTCGGCGAACTCTGAGTTCGCGGTTCGAGCCGGTACGATCCTCGGTGTCCCGGTCGCACCGGCCCCCACCCCAGGACCGACTCCACCACCTGGACCGACTCCCACGCCAGGACCTACCCCTACCTCGACTCCAACTCCAACTCCGACCCCGGTCTGCGTGCAGGTGCCCGCAGTCAACGGGCTCGCGGCCCCTGGTGCGGCAAACGCGGCCATTAGCGGAGCCGGTTTGGCCCCGAATGGGATAGGCGATCTAACGACTGGCCAGAAGGGCGTCGCGAGTAGCCAGAGTCCGGCGGCTGGAACCTGCGTGCCGCCCGGTTCGACGGTCACGTACCACTACAGGCCCAACTGAAGTGGGAGCGTCGCGTCGGAAGAAGAGGTACGGACATCTAGGCCAATCTCTGGTTGAGTTTGCCCTCGTCCTGCCGCTCATCATTCTTCTCTTCATGGGCATCTTCGACGTCGCTCGCGCCGTGTTCGCGTACAACACGGTCGCAAATGCCGCGCGGGATGGAGCGCGCGTTGCCATCGTCGATCAGCAATCCACTGCCGGGGTCACCAACGCTGCCCAAGCGGCAGCGGATCAGGCGATCGGCCTGGGCCTGGATCCGACCGACGAGAACGAGATACGCGTGCAGTACCTCAAGCCCGACTTGAGTGGCCCTTGTCCCACGACCTGGGGTGAATGGGTGGGCTGCGTCGCCGAGGTTCGCGTGCAGTACCTCTTTACGCCACTCATGGCCACACCGATTTTCGGCAAGGTCGTCATCTTCGGACCGATCACGGTCGGCTCAACGACGCAACTTCCCATCGAGAGGACCAACAAGTGAATCGCCGCACCCTTAGGGCCGCTGTGTCGACGGGCGCAGGCGGACGCAAGAACGATCGAGGGCAAGCCCTCGTCCTGGTCATCATCGCCTTCGTGGCCGCACTAACCATGACCGCGTTAGTTGTGGATGGGGCGCAGGCATTCGCGCAGCAGCGCCGAGCCCAGAACTGGACCGACGCGGCTGCCAACGCAGGCGCGGTGGAGCTCATGCGGCGGTTGGTCGGCGTCACTGGCACCGATGCCGAGTGGGATGCACGCGTGGTCGCGGCCGTCAATGCCTCGATCGGGGTCGACGGCCTTGCTGCCATTCCCACCGTTGACTACACCGACGTTTCCGGGACTGTACTTGGACCCGCCGGTGGTGGGAGCATCCCCGCCAACGCCGCTGGGGTTCATGTCGCCGGGTCGCGGACGTTCGATACATTTTTCGGGGGCATCACGGCGCTCCTCCCGGGTGGTGGTGGAATTCATCGCTTCACCGCCAGCGCGGAGGCGACTTCGGTAACTGGCTATTCAGATGGTGTTGGCGGCGCTTCGGTCATCCCGGTTACCTTCCCGGTCCTCTATACGCAGTGCGACGGCAACGATCTCGTCGTGAACGGCAACTGGCCGGTAGGCCCAAGCAACGTCACTGTGGTGCCGATGTGCAGCAACGGGCCGGGCAATGTCGGGTGGATCGATTGGACGCCCACAGGCGGCGGAGCAAGCGAACTCGCTACGGCCATCACGACGCCGAGCAACCCGCCTATCACCACGCCGAAGTGGTACTGGGTCACTCAGACAGGATCGATCAGCTCCGGCCAGGTTCAGAATGCAATGGAGTCGTGGATCGGCAAGGACGTCCTGCTGCCCATCTTCTATGCAGACGAGCCGGACCCCCTGCCTGGGACGTGCAACAGCACTCCGGGCGGGACGCAGACGCTTCTCTCGGATTGCCCCATAGCTGATCGAGGGGGGAACGGGTCGAATCAGTGGTACTACTTTGTCACGTTTGCGTCGTTCCACCTGCAGGAGGTATACCTGAATGGCGGCGATGGCGGAGCCTGTGACCCGGGCGACGTTT
The DNA here is from genome assembly GCA_963809045.1 of uncultured Chloroflexia bacterium. Classification (GTDB taxonomy): domain Bacteria; phylum Chloroflexota; class Limnocylindria; order Limnocylindrales; family CSP1-4; genus SPCO01. The sequence continues at coordinate 191,629 of CAWEHW010000001.1, read as the reverse complement.
CAGGCGGTAACATCTCCGGTTGCCTGATCGGGTACTTCACCGCCGACGTCGTCCCGGCGAACCTGACCATCGGCGCTGGTGGCGGATCGCAGACAAGCAACCTGACGCCGCCAACCATTCAGCTGATCAAGTAGCACGGCGACCCTCACCGGACTCTGCCCATGGGGCGACGGCCGCCATTCGACTATTGGCGAGCACCGGGATCTGGCGCCGAATCGTGGCTACGCGGTCCAGGTCCAGTTCGGCGCGGACGATGCCGACCGCGTCGGACGCCTGGGCGATCACGGTGCCCCACGGGTCCACGACCATCGACCGCCCGTAGGTCGGCGAGCCCGGCGGCCCGCCGACCTGGGCAGGCGCGAGCACGTACGCGCCGTTCTCGATCGCTCGAGCCCGGAGCAGAACTTCCCAGTGGTCGCGACCGGTATGCTCGGTGAAGTTCGCCGGAACCATCAGGATCTGCGCGCCCGCCAACGCCATCGACCGGTAGAGCTCCGGAAAACGCAGGTCGTAGCAGATCGACAGACCGACGATCGCGCCGTCGACTGACGCGGTGACCATGCGGTCCCCAGCGGTTACGCGCGCCGACTCGGTGTCCACGGGTCCGCGATCCACGGCGACATCGAAGAGATGGATCTTGCGGTAGGTCGCCGCGATCGAACCATCGGGCGCGATCAGGGTCGACGTGTTGAACGGTCGCATTGGGTCGGCGGATATCTCCGCGAGGCTGCCCACAAGGATCCAGGCATCCCGCCGTCGGGCGATGTCCGCGAACGGGTCCGTGTGCGGCCCGGGGATCGGACGGGCCGATTCGCGGAAGCCTGCATCCCGCCCGCGGTACTGCAGGTATTCGGGCAACGCCACCAGCCGGGCGCCATTCGGCCGCCTCGTCCGCAAGCGCCGTCGCGGCCTCGAGATTCCGCTCGACGTCGTCCGTCGCATCGAGCTGTACGAGCGCGATTGACAGCTTCACCCAGCCATCCTACGGGGTTGCCATACCCCGATCGGCTCGAACCACGCTGACCATCGAGTACCCCGGTCTACCCCTTCCGGGCTATGCAGCCGCGCACCGATTTAAGGGAACGTGCAAGCCGCCCGGTCGAGTATCGGGTCATCGACATCCTCCTCCCCCGGAGACAACCGCATGCAACGCTCACGAATGAACGGGCGCGCCGGCCCAGGAGGGTCCCTCATGAGGGCCCTCAACGGCGGTTCCCATCGGCGCTGCAGCGCGGCCAGGCGCTGGTCGAATTGGCACTGATCGTGCCGATCATGCTGCTGCTGTTCCTCGCGACCATCGACCTTGGCCGCCTCTATTACTCGACCATCACGGTCACCAACGCGGCCCGTGAAGGGGCGCTCGAGGCGACGGTCCACCCGACGTCGTACATCGCGGGGACATGCGACGAAACCACGAGCTCGGTCGTTTGCGCAGCCGTCAACGAGGCGTCCTCCAGCTGGGTCACCGTGGCTCCTGCCGATGTTCCGGTTGACATGCACTCCCGCCTGCACGAAGGCCTATGGCAACACGGTCAACGTGACGGTCACCGGCAACTTCAAGCTCTTGACGCCGCTGATTTCGGCCTTCACTGGAGGCTCGAATGTCACGCTGTCGTCGTCGGCCAAGGGCGAGGTCATCACCGTCCCCGCGCCGGTCACGACGGCCACGCCAACACCCACACCGACCCCGACGCCCGGGCCCTCCCCGACGCCGACGCCAACGCCGGATCCAGGAGCGACTCCGACGCCAACCCCGTGCCAACCCGACGCCCGTGCCGACTCCAGCTTGCGCACCGCCATTCGCCGGGTTCACCTATACCCAGCAGAACAAGAACAAGCCCGTGGTCTTCACGAGCACATCGATGCCGACCACAGGATCGTGCCGGATCATCTCCTGGCGCTGGGCCTTTGGTGACACGGCCATCAGCGAAGGAAATCTGCCCACGGTCAGCCACGACTACGCCTTGAAGGGTCACACCTACGTCGTGGGCCTGACCGTCACCAACCCTGAAGGCACAACGACCATTACGTTTCTGAATGTGACGACGCTGTCATGAAGCGCCTGACATTCACTCGCAAGGCAAGCCGCCACCGAGGTCAGGCTCTGGTCGAGTTCTCCCTCTCGATCACCATTTTCCTGGTGATGCTCATGGGCATCTTCGACATGGGGCGGGCGATCTTCGCCTACAACGGCGTTTCGGAAGCCGCCCGCGAGATCGCACGTCGAGCGGCCGTCTATCCGTATGACGCGATCATCGCCGGCAACGACGACCTCGGCGGTTCGACGCAGGTCCGCGCCGTCATCGACACCCAGCGCAGTCTGGTCCCCGGCATGGCCGACCTCTCGGCCGGGTCACCCGACTTCGAATGCGTCGACATCAGCGGGGCCCCCAGCGCCAACTCCAGGTGCTCGACGGGTGACTTCAAGGACTTCGTCAAGGTCACCGTGACCGCGGTCTATCAACCCATCACGCCTTTGATTGGAGTCTTTGGCCCGCTCACGTTGAGCGCCACCAGCACGGCGTCCTTCCCAAAGGCGGAGGTTGCGTCATGAAGATGAGGAACAACATGCATCGGCATTCAAGTCGGACCGCGGTCGGTCACGAGCGCGGGCAGATCCTCGTGATCTTTGCGCTCTCCATCACGGCCGTCATCGCGATGGTCGGCCTCGTCCTCGACGGCAGCGGCGCCTTCTCCCAGAAGCGGTTCGAGCAGAACGCTGCCGACCTGGCGTCGCTGGCTGGTGCCAATGCCTACATGAATACCAGCGGATCCATTGCGGCCAAGACGACTGCGGCCATCGCCGGCGCCCAGGCGTCGGTCACCAAGAATGGATACACGCACGGTGTCGGCGGCACGACGGTCAGCGTAGCGGTGTCGCACCGGTCCTCGGGCGCGGACGTCAAGGTCAACATCACGAGCCCGCATCAGAACAGCTTCGCGCGAGTCATCCCGGGCAACAACGCATGGGATGTGTCCGTCACGGCGACGGCGTGGGCCGGTCTCATCGACACCGCGAATGGCGCCGGTCCCTGGACCATGCACATCGATGCGTTCAATGAGGACGGTATCGCCCAAGTACGACGTCAACAACCCACAGGACTTCGATACGGATTGCTGCGACTACCCTCGAACGGCCTGATATGTCCTGGACCGACTTCAATGGCTACGACAACGTCAATAGCAACGAGGTCAAGGATATCCTGACGGGACCAGTGTCGTCACCGCAACATTCGACCTCGCCGAAGGCGGCCAGTACCTGGGCCAGCACAACCAGGGCTGCCACGCGCACGCTCTGGACTCGGCATCCGGCAGTCATGCGAACAAGGCAGACATCGACCATCGTCCGGCGGCACCGATGTGCCGATCCCGATCGTCGGGCCCCCGACCGCCCCGAACGACGACCTGCAAGGACACGGCGCTACACGAACGGCTGTTTCAAGGGATGGGCCATGTTCCATGTCATCAGCGCGAGGGTGGCAATGACAAGAACATTACGGGCTACTTCCTCGAGAACTTCCGAAGCTCGCCACTGACAGTCGGCGACTGCACGCCGACGCAGATTTCAGCCGGCGAGTGCGGGGCGATCTCGATCACGAGCGACCTCGACAACTACCACGTGGTCCTCAAGGAGTGACCTGACCTCGACCTGAACGGAGGGCCGGAGCACCGCAAGGGCTCCGGCCTTTCGATTCGCCTAGCGGATCCCTGTGTCGTAGTCGAGCTGGACGCTGCGCCGCGATCCCGTCCTTGACGGCCACGGCGACGGAACTCGCGGTCCCCATCAACCCCTCAACCGGCTGGGGCTCGAGCGTGTAGTCCCCCGCCGGGACCGCCTCGAAGAACGACCCGTCGGCACCCGTCACCGCCACGGCAACCTCGGATCCCGCGTTGTCGCGGATCACGATCGTGGCCCCCGCGACCGGTCGTGGTGCGCAATTCGGATCGGGTGGAACGGACTCGACCGGACAGACCGGACCGGCGAGAGCGACGCCGCCTATGCCGGTCTGCCCGGCCCCGAGCGGGCTCGGCCATGCGTCCGCGGGCACGGGTGGACCCGTCTCCGACAGGATGGTGAGCTCGCCGTCGGGTTTCACGGCCAGGGTCCAGGTGTGTTCGTCGATGCAGCCCGCCTCGCAGTCGCCCCAGCCGAGATGGATCGCCACGATGAATGCACCCACACCGGACGCGGCCTCGACGGTGTACCAGCTCGACTGCCCGATCAGACCGCTGTCGAACGGCTGGATGCCCGCAAGGCGAGGCTCATGCTGGATCACCCGGGCGATCGCCTGATCGGGCAGCGTCACCAGACCACCCGGTGGCGGGGCCGGGAACGTCGCCGCCGCGCTCCCGCAGCCCGCGATCGCCAGGGCCATCGCCGCGACGACGATCAAGGACCGAACCACGTGGCGATCGAGCATGGCCCAAGGACGGCCCGGCGACTCGCTCGGTTCCGGCAGGTGTCGCGGGCCGGTCGGGGAACTTGCCGTCCTCGACCGGTGTAGGGAAGGCAACACCCAGGCAAACCGTCCGGAGGCGAACGTCATGACCCATCGATTCTCGCGGATCGCCCGACTGCTGGCGATCCCCGCGCTGCTCGCCGTGGCTGTGCTGACGGCACCGACCGCCTCTGCCGGCAATCCGTGCTTCCACGGGTACGAGATGCCCGGAACGACGACCGGCCCCGGAACCGACGTCAAGCTCATGCCGTGCGCATTCGATCCCACGGTCACCGTGATCGGCGTCGGCGAGTCGGTCAACTTCATCAACGGGCCGGACTACACGCACCTCGTCACCGGCGCTGCCCATGAATGGGGCTCCGCCGAAGTCGAGGTCCAGCCGAACGAGACCGTCACCTACACGTTCGACACGGCCGGCGTCTATCCATACGCATGCGCGCTCCACCCGGGGATGTCCGGAGCGATCGTCGTCGGCGACCTGGCCGATGCCGTCGCCGCCGGCGTCTCGGACTCGGCTGGAGGCGGCACCACCGGAACGGGCTCGTCAGATGCCGCGAAGCCAGCTGCCGCTGAACCGGCCGGCGTCGAGCCCGACGCTGCCAGCGCTCCGTCGACGACCGCGGCGAGCGAAACCAGCCTCAGCGCGCTGATCCTCCCCGTCCTTGGCGTTGCTGCCGGTCTCCTGGCCGGTATCTCCCTCGCATGGATGGCGATCCGCCGCCGATCGACAACCGAAGGCACGCTCGCCCGCGCCGAATAGCCTGTTCGCACGCAAGCCGGCGCCGGCCACCACAGCCGGCGCCGGGCACGAGATGGACATACACGAACCGTTGCCGGCGGCGCAGGTTGTCAACGTGAACGCGGGCTAGGATTCCCACATGAAGATCACCAAGTACACCCACGCCTGCGTGCGTCTCGAGGACGCGGGCCGGGTCCTCGTCATCGATCCCGGTGAGTGGAGCGAGCCCGAGGCGCTCGTCGGCGCCGATGCCGTCCTGGTCACCCACGAGCACAGCGACCATATCGATGTCGAACGGCTCGCCGAGGCGCGACTCCCGGTGTTCGCACCGGCAGGGGCAGCCATCGACGGCCTGGAGGTGACCCGGATCTCGCCCAATCAGGCGTTCGACGCTGGCGGGTTCCGGATCCTGGCGGTCGGTGGCCGGCATGCCTACATCTACGACGGCGCGCCCGATTGTCCCAACCTCGGGTATGTCGTCGACGAACGGATCTACCACCCGGGCGACTCGGTGTTCGTGCCTGATCAGGCGATCGAGACGCTGTTCGTGCCCGCCCACGGCTCCTGGCTGAAGCTCACCGAAGCCATCGATTTCGTCAAGGCGATCAAGCCCGGCCGGACCTTCCCGATCCACGACGCGGGCTTGAACGAACGTGGCCTGGGGAGCGTGAAGGCCTGGTACCACCGGGTGGCGGATCACGGCTTCCGGTACCTGGCGCCCGGCGAGACCGCCTGAGTCAGACGGCCTTGCCGGTCGGCGTCACGCCCTCGCGGAGAACCCGCGGACAACCGCCGCCGGCAGGTGGACGATCCGGCGCGCAATTGCGATCGGGCTCCCGTCGCTGACCCACAGGTCGACGACGAGTGCGAGGACCATGACAACCTCGATCGCCTTGTCGATGTAGGCGAGCTCGAAGCGAGCCCCGAACGCGACCCATCCGGCGATGGTCGCGAGGGTGAACCCGATCAACGCCAGGCGGACGAGCCAGCGACCCTGTGCAACCGGCCCGGGTAGGACCAGCGCGATGGCGAGGACGACATAGCCGATCGCGTTGAGCGTGAAGAGCAGGCCGCCCAGCGTGGCATGGATGTAGGCCGTCGAGAGCGTGAGCACTACGATCCCGATCCGCAGCGCGGTCGACCCCAGCCGGTTGGAGGTCACGGTCCCGTAGGTCTTGGTCGCCATCGCAGTCCCCTTTCGGTGTTCGAGTTACGTGCTACCGTTCAGTAGCACATACTTTGCCACCGAAACGCGCTACTGTCAAGTAGCACGTCAGCGAGGTGCGTCTGGCGCGATACTGGGACATGCCGGTGCTTGCCCTAGTCCTGTTGGTGACGTGGCTCGTGCTCGTTGCCGGCCTGCGCGGATGGCTCCTGGCGCGCCGGACTGGCGCCTTCGGGCTCGCGTTTCGAGACAAGCGAGGGACCGTGCAGTGGTGGGCGCGCGTCGTCTCGGGGTTCGCCTTGCTCTTCGCGATCGCGGCGCCGGTTGCGGCGATCTTCGGTCTCGCCTCGTTCGAACCGCTCGATGAACCGGTCGTCGCCGCCATCGGGGTCGCGCTGGTCGTCCTCGGGACTGGCGGCACGATGCTGGCTCAATGGGTCATGGGCGATTCGTGGCGAGGCGACGTGGATCCCGAAGCAAGGACGGCCCTGGTGACGAGCGGTCCGTTCCGGTTCGTGCGGAATCCGATCCTGACGGCCACCGCCGTGACGGGGATCGGGCTCGCCCTGTTGGTCCCGAACGTGGTCTCGGTCGCGATGCTCCTTTGCTTTCTGCTCGCCCACCACATCCAGGTGCGTCTCGTCGAGGAGCCGTACCTGTTACGCGTTCACGGGGAGGCGTATCGAGCCTATGCCTCCCGAACGGGTCGCTTTGTCCCATGGATCGGACGGCTTCGCTCGTGACGCAGGGAGCCACCCCATCGGAGTAACGTCTCCTACGTGAACCCGGTCAGCCGCAGCCAGGACCGTCGGAGAAGCCACGCTCGCGCGGCTGGCGCACATCGGGGCCGATCCCCGCGACGACGATGAGCGCCGCTTGCGCAACGGGTTGCTCGTCGTCATCGCGGTCCTGATCCTGCCGATCGCCGTGGTCTGGGGAACGCTCTACCTGGCGCTTGGGGCGGCGACGGGGCTCGTCGCCTACCTGTACTTCGCCGTCTCAGCTGCGGCGATCCTGCTCTTTGCGCGGACGCGAGATGCCGAGACCTTCCTGCAGATCGAGCTGATTGCGATCCTGCTTGCCCCGACGGTCTCGATGGCCTTCGTCGGTGGCTTCGTGGCCTCGGGCGGAGTCGGGCTATGGGGGATCATGGCCCCCCTCGGCGCGCTGGTCTTTCGTGGCTGGCGCTCGGGGATCCGCTGGTTCGTCGCGTTCCTCGCCGTCTTCTTGCTCTCGGGACTCGCGGGCGAGATCTACGGCGGATTGTCGGAGCTTCCAGCGTGGTTCCAGAGCGCGATGATCGCGCTCAACGTCGCGGTTGGGGGAGCCATCGTGTTCACGTTGCTCGCGCTCTTCGCAAAACAGCGCGAGGAGGCGCTGACCGCCCTGAGAATCGAGCAGGCAAAGGCGGAGAACCTGCTCCTCAACATCCTGCCGCGCTCGATCGCCGAGCGGTTGAAGGCTGAGACGCAGACCATCGCCGACCAATTCAGCTCGGCCTCGATCCTCTTCGCCGACGTTGTCGACTTCACGCCGTGGTCGGAGGGCCTGCCACCCGCCGAAGTCGTCGGCATGCTCGATCACCTGTTCAGTCATTTCGACACGCTCGCCGAGCGATACGAGCTCGAGAAGATCAAGACGATCGGCGACGCGTACATGGTCGCCGCCGGTGTTCCCGCGCCTCGGCCCGATCACGCGAGAGCGCTCGCGCTGATGGCCCTCGACATGATCGAGGCAATGCGGTCGAGCGATGAGGTCGGGCACCTCGGCCTTGAACTTCGGATCGGGATCAACTCCGGCCCGGTCGTGGCCGGCGTGATCGGCCGGAAGCGGTTCCTCTACGACCTGTGGGGTGACGCGGTCAACACGGCCAGCCGCATGGAGTCACAAGGGGCGCCTGGTCGCATCCAGGTCACACGCGCGACCTACGAGCTGCTCGCGGACGAGTTCGAATGCGAGCCGAGGGGCACGATCAAGGTCAAGGGCAAGGGCGAGATGGAAATCTGGCACGTCCTTGGACGGCGGGCGAGCCCGTCTTCCCCGCACCGGCCGCTTGCGGAGCCTGCGGCTGAGGTGGCGTCCGGCGCATGACGCCCAAAGGTGCGTGGCTCGATCGGTCGATCGACTGGCGCAAGACCAAGGACGTCGACGCACCCTGGGCCGCGGTCATCGACGGACGGCACTTGGTGCTTCAATTGGGCGACTTCCCGGCCGAACCCATCTACACGCTGGTGGTCGATGGGATCCCTGAGATGGATGTCGAGGATTGGCCAGCGGCCTGGACGCGAGTGGAGGCCTCCCGCCGAGCTGATGCACAGATCCCGGAGGGCGTGACATAAACCCTGATGCCGCCCCGACGAGGCAGCCCGCGCGTGATCAGGCGCCGACAGCTCCGCGGGTGGCTCGAAGGCTCGCCCTCGTATGCGCGGTCGCGGCGATCGTGGCGATCGGACTCTACGCCGTCACCGTGAGGACGCGCATCGGCCAGTTGGTCGGCGAGTTGATCCTAGGTGGCCGGCCGGCGTCGTCGGCGATCGTCGCGGACGCGGAGCAGGTGCTCGCGACGCTGTCGCGCACGTCGCTGATCATCGGGACGTTGTGCGTGATCACGATCGCGCTCGCCCAACGGCGACGATGGCTCGCGGCCGCCGCCACCGTCGCGATCGTTGGGGCGAATGCCTCGACGCAGGTGCTCAAGATCGTGATCCTCGATCGGACCGACCTGCTCGATGGCCTGTTCTACCCGCTGCCCAACAGCTTCCCAAGCGGCCACGCGACCGCCGCCGCGTCGATCGCAGTCGGGGCACTCCTTGTCCTGCCGCCCCTCCTCCGGGCGCCCACGGTCATCGTGTCGAGCATCGTCGTCGCCGTCGTTGGCGTCAGCACTCTTCTGGCCGGTTGGCACCGCATGGCCGACGCGGTCGGTGGCGTGTTCGTCGCGACGGCGTGGGGTGCTGCCGCCGGCGCGATCCTCGGGTCGCGTCGGGGTGTTGACGTCGTTGGCAACCGGACCGCTGCGTTTGGTGCCCTCGCGTCGAGTATCCCGGTGCTGCTCGGAGTCGTCGCCCTGGCTCTTGGCGGGTTGGCCTATCTCATCGCGGCGCTCGACCCGCTTGATGTGATGCTCGAGCTGGTCGAGCGCGGCGGAAGTCCGGCGATCTTCGCGATCGGTGTTCTTCTGACGATCGGCTCGTCGCTGCTGGCCCTCGGCGCTCTGGGCTTCGCGTTGCGGGACGTCCGACTTGATCCCGGGTCGGCCGATGGCACGCGGGCGGTGGGACGCCGGGACGCGCCGAGAAAGACGTCGCCTTAGGTGCGTCCTACCGGCACCGCGGAGCTGTCATGCGATCGTGAAGGTCCTGTCACGCGGCAAGGGCAACGTGGTCCACCTGCGTCGCCGGCACATGTTCTGGCACCCACCGGAGGACTTAGCCAAGCGCACGCTCGTCGGGCTGGCAGTCACCCGTTGGCTCGCAATCACGCCCGCCGCCCTACGAGAGCTCGGCGGTCGCGAATAGCACCGCGAATTGCTTGCACCAGATTACAACGCTCTCCACGCTCGCCAGGTCCGTCCCGCCTGGGATGTCGTAGTTCTGGTTACCCCGGTCCGCCTTCAGGCGGGCGAGCTCGATCGCACCCTCGGCGTATCCACTGGCGTCGGGAGACAGGTACACGTATAGGTCCGGGCCGTTCCGGACGGCGAAGTCCTCGAGGCGGAGGGTGTACTGCCCGGGTGCTGTCTCGATGAGCCTAGCCGTTCCTTCGCCGAAGTGGAACTCGTCCGCACCCGTGAACGAGCCTGTTCGCTCGATCGTTGGCGCAGTCGTGCTCGGCGCCGCCGTCGACGGCTCAGTCGTCGGCTCGGCAGACGCCAAGGGAGGTGTTGGTGAAGGGTCCCCTGCGGCAACGGGAGGGGCCTCGTCGATGGAGGTGGTCAGAAGCAGCGGCGAGCCGAGATACCAGCCGAGGGGTCCGACGAGCGCCACCGTGACGAGCGTGGCGACAATGGTCCGCCGTGGGTGCCGACGCGCCGCGAGGTCCCAGCGATGCCGCCGTGCGCGGATGAGGATTCCGACCAGGATAACGACCCCGACGATCGCGACGAAAAGGCGGTTGGGATAGATCGCCGAGGCGAACAGGCGCTCGAGATCTCCGAGGAACTCCACACAACCCTCCGGCTGGACTCGATGGTAAGCATCGTCCGTCCGGATGTCGGCCGTGTGACAACCGGAAGCACCTCACCGGGCCGTCTGCACAAAACGCGGAGCTCCCGAATTCCGCAGCCGATGCTGGATTCAGCTCTGATCGGGCCACCGAATGACGGCAGTCGAGGAGCGTGTTCTCATTTGGTCCGCTGGCAGGGGCCAGTGGTAGCGCGAAGGCCCTGGACCGCGTCCTCAGGGGGGGCCGACCGATGGAGGATCTTGGAGGGCGTTCCCGGACTGTCTGGCATCGCCCGGCACGTCATCGTTCCGTCATCCGACTGCAATGCGAGGGTGCCAGCCTCCACGTGATGGCGAGCCAGGGTCTCCTGACGATCGTTCGGGACGAGGCGACGGACTTCCGCTGCCCGATCCTGCCAAACGGCTGATCGTCGATAGAAGTTGCCGCTGGTGGCCTGGTACCTCCGGCCACTGCGGCGGATCTCGGCTTGCTCCGTATCCGTTTGAGGCGTCTGATGACTAGGAGGCTGAGAAGATGCTCGGTCGAACATCCCGCTCCACTCCGTTGGCGAACCTATTCGGCGGTTTCGTGGTCGCCTCGATTTTTGTCGCTGGATGCTCTCAGGCTGGTAGCGCGACCCAGTCGCCATCTGCCGCCGCTACATCGGCGACGACGCAGGTCATGGGCACGGGTACCTTCCACGACGTCGACGGGACCGCGACCGGTGAAGCTCAGCTCGTCGTCAAGCCCGACGGCGGATACGCGGTCGTCCTGGAGAGCTTCGCGATCCCGTCGATCGCCCATACCAACATCGTTCTGGTGTCGAACAGCGATGTGACGGCGACCGGCGACATCGACAAGTCCAAGCTGCTCGATCTCGGTCCCCTGAAGGCCACGGAAGGGATGCAGGACTTTCCGATCCCAGCCGACATGGCGGCGACAGTGATGGATGGCTACCACGCGGTTGTCATCTGGGATACCGAGATGGCCCACGCGATCGCGGCCGCTCCGCTCAAGTAACGGGGCTACGGCCGTACCCTGGACATCGGATTGTCACCTCATGACGCCACCCGTCTGCAAGGATGACGGCCGCCGGCGCGCCCCTGGCGCCCCGGGTACGACAAGGAGCGTGATGCATCCACTCCGACGAGCCGCCCTGGTCGCAGCGGCGATCGCGGTCGCGCTCCTCGTCGCCGCCTGCTCGGATTCGACGGGAGCGCCTCCGGCCACTCTCGACCCGCTACCGGCGTCGGGTGGCTCGGCACCGACACCGATCCCATCCGCGAGCGTACTTTCTGGATCGACGGAGCCCGTGACGTCGCCGCCGCCCTCGGCCGCCCCAGCCATCGTGTTGGATCACGTCTGGGCGATGACCCAACTCGTCGACGTGGCGACCGGTGACACGTTCCGGATCGCCGATCACGCAGGCCAGGTCATCCTCGTGGAGACGATGGCGATCTGGTGCTCCAACTGCCTTTCGCAACAGAAGGACGTCCAGGAAGCGCTCGCCAGGCTCGAGGGAAAGGATGTGGTGTTCGTGGTCCTTGATGTCGATCCCAACGAGGACGGCCCCAGCCTTGCCCGGTACCAGGCCAGGAACGACTTTTCCGGGCTGTATGCGGTCGCCGGCTCGGACTTGGCCCGCGCACTGGCTGCAGACTTCGGTGATCAGTTCTTGAACCCACCATCGACACCGATGCTCGTGATCGGCACCGACGGCACCGTCACCCGCACCGACTTCGGCCACAAGAGCGTCGACGAGCTAGTTTCGCTGGCCCGGGCGCACGGAGCCTGACCTGGAGGGTCTCTGGCTCGCCTTCACGCTTGGGCTGGCGAGCGCTGCGAGTCCGTGTCTGCTGCCGCTCTACCCCAGCTTCCTGGCCTATCTGTCTGCCAATTCTGCGGCGCTGGCGGGCCGTCGCGGCTCGGGCCTGCTGGGGCTCATCATCCTTGCCGGGATCCTCACGACAATGCTTGCGGTGGCCGTCGTCCTCGTGACCGTAGCCGTGCCGATCGGGGCCTTTCTAGGCGTCCTCGTACCGCTGGTCGATGCGCTGTTGATCACCCTGGGGATCCTGTTGCTTGCGGGCCGCAATCCGTTCGAGCGGCTTCCAGGTCTTCGCGTGCCCATCGTCGGAGACCCGTTCCGCCAGGCCTATCTGTATGGGCTGCTGCTGGGCCCGCTGGCACTGCCCTGCGCCGGCGCATTCGCGCTCGCCCTCATCGCCTACTCGCTCGGACTGGCCGAGGCGCTGCCCCGGATCGTGCTTTTCATCGCGTACGGCCTCGGATTCGGATTGCCGCTCGTCCTCCTCTCGCTGCTCGCGGGCGCCCGTCGCGAACAATTCGTCCGGTTCGTCGCCCGCCACCACCGCGCCATCGAGGTCGTGGCCGGCGTCCTGCTCGTGGGGGTCGGAGTCGGGGACCTGGTCGTCAATCGGGACAACATCGCCGGGACGTTCGGCCTCTGATCCCTTTGGCGCCGGTCGCTGGCGATCGCGGCAGCCATGACCTTGCATCGGGTCCTACGGGTACGCGTTCGCTCGGGCCGCGTCCTTAGCGCGCAACCTGCCCGAACGGAACCTGCACTCGACCGCGCCCGAGCCGAGGGCATGAGGGCCACGCTCGATGGCATCGGAGCAAGACGGCCGGTGACATCATGACGAGGTGTATCGCACCGAGACGTCCAACGTCCTTGTGGTCGGCACCGGCGCAGCCGGTCATCGGGCCGCGATCGCGGCTACCCAGGCGGGCGTTCAGGTGCTCATGCTCGGGAAGCGGGCGCCGCTGGACGCACACACCGTCCTCGCGTCCGGCGGCATCAACGCAGCTCTTGGAACGCGTGACCCGGAGGACTCCTGGGAGCAGCACTTCGCCGACACTCTGAGCGAAGGCTATTTTCTCGGGGATCCGCGGATGATCGAGATCATGGCGCGCGACTCCCCAGACACCGTACTTGAGCTCACAGCCTGGGGATGCGAGTTTGCGCGCACCGAGAGCGGCGACCTGGACCAGCGCTTCTTCGGCGCCCACCGCTGGCGGCGAACGTGTTTCGCCGGCGACTTCACGGGCCGCGAGATCATGCGCACGGTCGCGGCGAAGGCCGCCGAGCTCCGCATCCGCGTTGAGGAGGACCAGTACGTCTCGCGGCTGCTGGTGGCCGACGGGCGCTGCTTCGGGGCGGTCGCTTTCGATCTCCATACCGGCGAACGGACCGTCCACCTGGCGGATGCCGTCATCCTCGCGACGGGCGGTCACACTCGCATATGGCGCCGGAGTTCGTCACGTCGCGACGAGAACTACGGCGACGGCATGAGCATGGCGCTGGACGCGGGCTGCCGGCTCATGGACATGGAGCTCGTCCAATTTCACCCGACCGGGATGGTGTTTCCTGAGGAGGCGGCGGGAACGCTTGTCACGGAGGCGGTACGGGGTGAGGGAGGGCGCCTCTACAACGCGCTAGGTGAGCGGTACATGGAGCGTTATGACCCGGTCCGACTGGAGCTCAGCTCGCGTGACCGTGTGGCGCTTGCGAACTACACGGAGATCATCGAGGGTCGGGGTGGCCCTCACGGCGGCGTGTTCCTTGACGTGACTCATCGCGGTAAGGACGTCATCGTCGAACGGCTGCCGCGGATGTACCGTCAATTCGTCGAATGGCAGATGCTCGACATCTCACGCGAGCCCATGGAAGTTGCGCCAACCGCCCATTACACGATGGGTGGAATCGTCGTCGACCCCGACACGCATGCGACCGACGTGCAGGGTCTGTATGCCGCCGGGGAATGCGTCGGCGGACTCCATGGCGCCAACCGACTTGGCGGAAACTCGCTCGGCGAGGCGCTCATCTCCGGACGGCGCGCCGGCGAGGCGGCCGCGGCCTACGGACTCGGAAGCGAGAGTCTCGTTCGGTCGCGGCGCGCGATCGACGAAGGACTCGACGACCTGGACGCACTGACTCGACCGGGTGTCGAGTTGGCTCGCCCGCTTCAGCGCCGCCTACGCGACCTGATGTGGGAGCGCTGTGGCGTCGTCCGCGCCGAGGGCGGCCTCCGGGAGGGGCTGTCAGAACTCGAGGCCATCCGCGAGGCTGCCGCCGATGTCGACGTTCGGCCGGGAGCAGAAGGATGGACGGACCTTGCCCTAGCGCTCGATCTGCGCGGCGGACTCGCCGTCGCAGAGGCAACCCTGCGCGGAGCGCTGGAACGACGCGAGTCGCGTGGCGCGCACAACCGGACCGACTTCCCCGATCTTGACCCGGCGCTTCAAGTCAACTTCTATGTCGACGCTCGGATGGATCCATGGAGTGAGCCCGTTCTGACCGTTCCGGACGAGCTTCGCCCATGGATGGAGCAACCAGTGGAGCTCCGAGCCGATCGATTGCTCGAATGAGCTTGGCGCGGGCGCGCGAGTGACAGTAGAGCTGCGCGTCAAGCTGGGGCAGGCGGCGCTCCCGGTTGTCCACCTCGTCGCACGCCATTCGTAGTGGGGTAAGAGGCTGGACTGGCCAGCCACCCGCGAGGAGCACCACATGCCGCGATACCTGCTTTCGACCCACAGCGTCGCCGGGGCGACCCGGGAGCCCATGACCGAGGAGCAGATGCAGAAGGTCTGGGGGCCGATCCAGGCCCTCGAGGCCGAGATGAAGTCCGCCGGTGCCTGGGTCTTCTCGGCCCGTCTGCACGACCCCGACACCGCCACCGTCGTGCGGGTGTCGGGCGACGAGGTCGTGACGACGGACGGTCCGTTCGTGGAGGCCAAGGAGCATCTCGCCGGCTTCTACATCATCGAGGCGGCCGACCTGGATGCAGCACTCGGCTGGGCGTCGAAGGTGACCAGGGTGATCTCGTCGCCGATCGAGGTCTGGCCGTTCGCGGACACCGCCGGCGGCTGACTTGCCTGTCGTCGATGTCGCGCTGATCGGCCGGATCTTCCGCGAGGAGTCCGGTCGGTCGGTGGCCACCCTGATCCGCATCTTTGGCGACATCGACCTCGCTGAGGATGCCGTCCAGGAGGCCTTCACTCGCGCCCTGCGGAAGTGGCCCGTCGAGGGCCTGCCGCCGAATCCGGGGGGTTGGATTACGACGACCGCGCGCAATCGCGCCATTGATCACATTCGCCGCGAGGCGCGCGGACGGGAACTTCTCGGGCAGGTGGTTAAGGCGCCTGAGGCGCGGCCAGCAGAGGAGTCCGGGCTCGTGGAGGACGATCGACTCAGCCTCATCTTCACCTGCTGCCATCCGGCCCTCTCGACCGAGGCGCAGATCGCCTTGACACTCCGGCTGCTGGGTGGCCTGACAACGGCGGAGGTTGCCCGAGCGTTCCTGGTCGCCGAGCCGACCATGGCCAAGCGACTCTTCCGGGCCAAGCACAAGATCAAGGCGGCTCACATCCCGTACCGCGTTCCGAATGAGGCGGAACTGCCCAAGCGGCTCCGACCGGTCCTCGCGGTCCTCTACCTGACATACAACGCGGGCACCGACGGACCCTCGGGAGACGACCTGCGCCACGAAGCGATCAGGCTGGCTCGTGCCACCGGCGGCTTGATGCCCGACGAGGCCGAAGTCGCCGGGCTGCTCGCGCTGCTCCTGCTGACGGAGTCGAGGTGGCCGGCCCGCCATGCATCAGACGGCGCCCTGATCCTGCTTCGAGATCAGGATCGGACCATGTGGGACCGGGCGCTGATCGAGGAGGGCCACGCGATCGTCCGCGCCTGCCTTCGCCGCAACCAGCGGGGGCCATACCAGATCCAAGCCGCGATCAACGCGGTCCACGCCGACGCCGACTCCTTCGACGCGACCGACTGGAGTCAGATCCTGGCGCTGTACGACCAACTGTTCGCGATCACACCGTCGCCTGTTGTCGCGATGAACCGGGCCATCGCCCTGGCCGAGGTCGAAGGGCCGGCCGCTGCATTGGAGATCCTCGACATCCTCGACCTCAAGGAGTACCACCTGTTCCACGCGGCCCGGGCAGACCTGTTGCGGAGGCTCGACCGTCACGACGACGCGAGCCACGCCTACGCCCTCGCAGCGAACCTCGCGGCCAGCGATGCCGACCGCACATTCCTCATTGACCGTCTCGAAGCGGTACGGGCAGCCGGCTGACGGTTCGGCGCGACACGCGTCGAAGTCGGAGGTTGGCTGGCGGCATGGATCGACGACTACGGGGCGCCCTGGAGGGACGGATCCGGACCTGGATCGCCGCCTTCGGCGATGGTGACGAGTCGATCCAGGTAGAGCGACCATCCGGCCTCGTGGATCTCCCGCTCGCCCTTCGGCAGCGAGTCGTGCGTCAGCGTCACCAACGTCCCATCGCCGTCGGGACGAAGGCGGACCGTCACGAGCGTCGAGCCTGGGGGCAGTGTCGATAGTGGGCTGCTCGCCCATCCCCAGGTGAAGACGATTTGCTCGAACGGGTCCAACTCGACGAAACGACCTTCGGCCACGCCCGTTTCGCCGGGGCCTATCACGATCCGCAAGGTACCGCCTGGTTGGGCGTCAACGGTCGCCGAGGTGCCCTGCCAGCGACTCCACAGCGCGGGATCGGTGAAGAACCGATAGACCTTCTCAGGCGCTGCTCGGATCCGGCGGGTGACGGTGACCCGCTCGACATGGGCACTCACGTCGCTGTTCGCTCCTCGCGCTCCGCTTCAACCGCGAGCCGATCGAGCGCGTCGGTCCAATACGCCTCGAGGACGACCGCGAGGGGGCCGATCCGCTCGTGGTTGGCCCGGTAGTAGCGGTACGTGCCTTCTTGTCGGACGTCGACGATCCCGGCGTCACGCAGGACCGACAGGTGCTGGGAGACGGCGCCAAATGTGACCGGAAGTGCCGCGGCGATGTCGCCGGCGCTCAACTCCCGATCCCAGATCAGGCGCAGGATCTCGCGCCGCCGCGGCGCGGCGATGACCGTTATCGCATCCACGAAACATATTTTAGCGCCCACTTGAACAAGGACGTCGATGCCGATACTATAGCCACGACTAAAACAGGAGGAGTCCATGCCGTTCGATGTCTACGTCGACGCCCACGTTGCCAGGTCGCCGGAGGACGTCGCCGCGTATATGTTCGACCCGCGGCACGACCCCGAGTGGATCTCCGGGATCGAGCATGTCGAACCGCCGGCCGCCCCGATGGGCGTCGGCACCGAGACCCATCGCCTCGCCAGGTTCATGGGCCGGCGCATCGACTACGTCCTGCGAGTCATCGAGCACGTCCCGGGCCGCCGCCTGGTCATGGAGTCGGTACGGGCGCCGTTTCCGATGGGGGTCACATATGGCGTAGAGCCTGACCCATCGGGATCACGGGTCAGCCTGAGAGTGACCGGCGGATACGGCCTGATGATGCGCCTCGCCCAGCCGATCGTGAGCCGCCAGATCAGACGAAACCTCGAAGCGGACCTGCGTCACCTCCGCGGACGACTCGAGGCGAGTGACGGGAACCTTGGAACGACGCGACCTGCAGGAGACCAACGATGACCGGACCGATGCTCCACACGGTGGACGTGGATCGCGACGCGCAGACGATCTACGCGGCCATCACGACGAGGGCCGGAGAGGCCGCCTTCTGGACGCCCGATTGCGACATCGAGCCCGTCGTCGGATCACTCGCCCGCTTCGGGTTCGCCGGCGCGCCCGTTGACCTGCGAATGCGGATCGACGCGCTCGAACCGGAGCAGACGGTCCAGTGGTCGTGTCTCGGCGATTTCCCGCATTGGGCCGGCACCACAGTCACTTGGTCGCTCTCCCCCGCGCCGTCCGGTAGCGGGACGAGCGTGGCGTTCCGCCACGACGGCTGGGGTGACGACTACCCAGAGGCCGAATACGCGCGCGTGAACTACACCTGGGGCCGGATCGTGGGGGCGCTCAAGGCGTACGCGGAGTCTGGGAGCCCTGCTCCGTTCCTGCGTTAGCGGGACGCCGAAGGGCGGCGTTCAAAGAAGGCGCGCGCGGGCTACGAACACCGATTTGACGGCTGTACGAGGAGGGATCGAGATGGAGGTGTCGACTGACGTCCGGAACGCCGTCCTGGACTTCTACCGAGGTGTGACCGCGAAGGCGGTCGAACGCTTCGACGATCTCGTATCGGCCGAGCCGGCGACGCTCGTCATCGGCACGGCCCCGGGCGAATGGGTGACCGATCGAGCGAGCCTTCGGTTCGGCTTCGAGGCCGAGGGGCTTACCCTCGAGCCTGGCCCGAACCCGACAGGTTACCGCGAAGGCAGCATGGGCTGGTTCGTCGACGAGCCCAGGTACGGGTTCCCGGACGGCGGCGGCATCCGGACACGCCTCACGGCAGTCGTCCACGAAGAGGCAGGCCTCTGGAAGCTCGTCCACATGCACGTCTCGGTCGGCGTGCCGGACGAGGAGGTCCAGGAGCTCCAGGCCCGCTTGGGTATTCTCTAGCTGGATGGCGGCGACAACGTCGCGACGCCATCAACCAGCACCTACGGTCTCGACTGCAGCCGGTCTAGGTATCCACTGAGCTACAGACTCAGACAGTCTCGTCCAACCAAATCGAACCGTTGTTCTGAGGGAGGAGCTTGGCGCCCGAAGGGCAAAAGGGCCGGCCAACAGTTATCAGCTATTCGAGCTGTGTGCTAACGATCTGAGCGTGCAGCCTGTGGATGGTGCCAGAGCACGAAGAACTGCTGTTCATCGCGCAGCACCTATAATCGTGCGGCGCCGACATAGCTCAGCGGTAGAGCAGCTGTTTCGTAAACAGCAGGTCCTCGGTTCAAATCCGAGTGTCGGCTCCACATTTCACGCGTGAAATCGGTCCCCTTCTATTGGCGTTGGCGCGACCCGGACCACGCGTGACCCCTGCGCTGACCCCTGCGGGAATTTGCCCGCCCACGCGTGCCTGGCTGCATTCCTCTGGTGTGTTGCGGGCGACACCTGAAGGTCACGCGACGGGTCGTCCAATCCTAGGCCTGGCAACCAGATCACGAGGTTGCGAAGTGTCTCCGACCATGCTTTCCGCTTGCCGGCCGGCACTCACCGTTAGTTCGTGAGCGTTACACAACACCTACTCGGTCACGGTGAACGCCGTCGCCATCCCTAGCTTGTGTGAGCTCCCGACTGTTGTAGAGTTGCAGATGAGCACGCACTCACCTGCCGCCCATTGTCAGGGTCGAATGTTGCCCTCGCACCCACATGTCGAAGGGGTTCCCCGTCCGGTGGCGCTCGGCGGCCTCCCAGACGAGGCCGCGCTGTGCTGCTCTGGCAGGTCCCTGAAACCCCAACGCCGTCCCACTACAGCCCAACGACGACCTTGCTGCTCCTAAGGTGGCTCGGCGCCCTCTCGGGCTGCGCCCATTTTCCAAGTGACACCTCGAAAGGGTTGCCCACCATGAAGCGCGTTGCACTCGCTTGCCTCCTTATCGGCGCCGTGGCCGCATGCTCCAACTCGACGCCGCCTGCCGGAAGCAGCACCCCCACCTCCCCGGCGGCGTCGCCGGAAAGCTCTGGCGCCTCGGACGCTGTAACCGTGACCGGTGTCGAGTATGGGTACCAGGGCCTGCCCGATAGCGCCAAGGCGGGCTCGGTTGTCACGTTCGTGAACGGTGGCAACGAGGTTCACGAAATCGTCGCGATCCGTCGAAATGAGGGCGTAACGACTACCCTCGATGAGTTGCTGGCGATGCCCGAGGAAGAGTCCGACAAGCTGGTGAGCTTCCTCGGCGTGGCCATCGCGTCGCCCGGCGAAACGGCGCCCGAGACGATCACCCTCGACCAACCGGGCAGCTACATTTTCATCTGCTTCATTCCCGTGGGGACCACCGAGCTGCCTTCTCTCGCACCCGACGCCACGCCGAACGAGAGTCTGCTGCCGGACGGCCCGCCGCATTTCGTCCAGGGCATGGTCGCCGAGTTCACCGTCACTGACTGACGAATCCCGAAGCAGTTTTCGCGTCCGGGTCGGCCGGACCGGGGGTCGGGCATCGGATAGGGTCCCGGACCAAGTTCAGCTCGTGAGCTCGATGATGCGGGGAAGCGCCATCAGACCCAGCGGAACTAGGCCCTTTGACGGCGCGCGAGGTGTTCTGGTGTAGGCAGCGAATTCTTGCTGCGTAAGGACTCGGACTCACTAGCGTTCAAACGTATGGCGCCGCACTCCCAACAGGGTCGGTTCTCCGTAGCAGGGGACCCGGCAGCGGCCGAACGGTCGTGCTGCGCTGGCGGACGTCACCAGATGCTACTTCTCGAGACCTATTGGCTACTCCGCTAAGTACCTTTCGCCCCTGCCAGTTGATCGCGCGCTCCCGGTAGGGTTCCGGCATGTCTCGAATTCGAGACGCCGCGCTCCAGGCTCCCGCTGCGCTCCTCGGTATCGCGGGCCTGGGCACAGCGTTCGCAGGAGCCGTTCCGCTGTTGCCAGCGAGTTTGTTCGGCGCCGCCGCGGCTTGGTTCCTGGCCGTGTGGACCACGACGCGGATCGTCGCGAGTCCGATCGCAACGCTTACCCGTGCCGCGGCATCGGTGAGGGGCGGCGGGACTATTGATCCGAACAGCCAGGCGTTTGGACGTTTCGCACCAGTAGCTCACGAGCTCGCGGGGATCGCTGATGCGATCAAGGCGGCGACCGAGGCTGCCACCATCGACCGCCTAACCCGGGTCGCCAATCGACCGGCGCTCCTCGCGCACCTGTTCGCAGAACTCGAGCGCGTCGCCCGCTACAACCGGCCACTCTCGGTCGCCTTCATCGACATCGACCACTTCAAGGCGGTTAACGACACCTTCGGCCACGAAATGGGCGATGTCGTCCTTCGGGGCGTGGCCGAAGTGTTTCGGGAGAACCTTCGATCCGTCGACCTCATCGGGCGCTATGGAGGCGAAGAGTTCGTTCTCGTGCTACCCGAAACTCCTGTCGATGAGGCTGCCGAGGTCGCCGAGAAGCTGCGCCTGCTCGTACTCAAGAAGCACTTCGACGCCGGGACCGCCGGCGAGCTGGCGGTCTCGATCTCAATCGGGGTAGCCGGGGGCCACGGCCAGCACTTGCGTGTCGATCAGCTCCTCCGGGATGCGGATGCCGCGATGTATTCGGCGAAGTCGCTCGGTCGGAACCAGACCTATGTGTTCGCCGAAACCGATGACGACTCCGCGCGCATTCCACGCGCCCCGATCTCACCGGCCGGGCGAGCTCGCGCGGCCGAGGTTGGCAACCTCGCGCGACAGGCGGCCGAATCGGCGCTCTCGGCGATCATCGCCCCGCTGCCCCATTACGGCGGCAAGCCGTCAGCCCTCATTGCCTCGATTGCGGTCCGGATGGCTTCGGCCCTCAAGCTCCCGGACCCGGAGGTCCAGCGGATTCGAGTCGCCTCGCTGCTCCATGACATCGGCAAGGTAGCCGTGCCCGAGCAGATCCTGGAAAAGCCCGGCCCGCTGTCCGCCGACGAGTGGCAGTCCGTGGTGCAGCATCCACGGGTTGGTCAGGTGATCATCGACCAGGTGGCCACGGTCAAGGACGCGGGAGCCATCATCCTGCATCACCACGAACGATATTCCGGCCACGGGTATCCGCACGGTTTGCGCGGCTCCGACATCCCCCTCGGCGCCCGGATCGTCGCGATCGCCGACGCCTACGACGCGATGGTCAGCGACCGCCCGTACCGGGCCGCGATCAGCCATGAAGCCGCGGTCGCTGAGCTTCGGGAACACTCGACGCTCCAGTTCGACCCGGAGCTGGTCACACTCTTCTGCGACCTCTTTGCGGTCGACGCACCAAAGCCCGATCCATCACTGCTGATCAGCCCGCCGCTCGTGCTCGAGGACGACCGCGCCACCCACCGCCGTCGCCGGGCCGCCTCGGCGTAACCAGATGACTGGACCAAATCCGTGGTGATGGGGGTGCGACGTCGATTCGGTTTCGGCACCGTAGTGGAAGAGCCCGTGCTCGATCAGGCCGAGCCTGAAGCCCAGTTCGTACCCAAGCCGCAGGAGGTTGAGTTCTCCGCCTACGCCGAAGACTGTCGGATCTTCGGCTTCTGGCGGCACGACGGGGAACGACTGTCCGATGCGTTGAATGCGACGGACGAATTCCTGTTGCACGACGTGCTGATATCCGCCCTCGAGGACGGACGCACGACGGACGCGCGCGAATTTCTCGTCCAGCGGCACGAGATTCTTGCGGTACGCGGAGCCGGTCCGAGGGGAAACGTCGCGCGTCGGTCGCGCACACGAGCTTCGCCAGTAACCCTGCAGACGGGCCCATACACGATCCACGGCTACCTCCATGGACCACCGGGTGCCGACGCCGTTCGGCAAATTCGCCGCCGCAAGCCCATGGTTCCGCTGACCGAAGCATGGATCGAATACCCGGCTGTCGGATCCCTCCACCGAGCGCGAGTCGGCCCGATCATCGTCAACCACGAGGCCCTCGACTGGATTCGGCATTCCCGTGACGAGGAGGTGAGTACACCGAGCCTTCCGGCCGAGACCACCATCGATCCAAACGCCAAGGATCTGACGGGGTACATCCACACGTACGAAAGCTGATTCCAGCGAGAGATCCCCGGCAGAGGCCGAGGAATCTCGGCCTCTGCCGATCTGGTGCTGATCCGCGTGAAGGGGCTGACGATGGCGATTTGGGGATTTGCGGGCGAGCAAGAAGCTGGAGGCGTCTAAGGGGCTCCTCCACCCCCATTGTCCTTCTTATCCTCCTTGTCCTTCTCGCGTTCGTCATTTTCTGAATCGTCGCTCTTCTCCTGGGCCTTGGGCGGTGGGGCTCGTGGTGGCGAGCACGAGCCGATCAACCGGCCTCCCCATGAGCGTTCTCCCGTGAGATACGCCGTCTCCGACTCGAGTCGACCGACCACGCCGGGCCCGCGACGTGCTCGACGGATCCAATCGCGGACATCCGGATCCCAGGCGTCGGGCCCGAACTCGGCCTTGAGCGGATCAACACGCCAGCGGCCACAGGACCACGTGTACAGCAAGCCGTCCGCATCGACGGCACCGCTGGCACCCGGTTGAGTGCCGTCGATGAAGAGCTCCTCAGTTCGCTGCTGGGTCCACCGCCCGGGTTGGCCGCCCGACCAAGCGTCGATGGTCGCCTTGACGACGCCATCGGGCGGTTCGAAATCGATGATCGGCCAACCCTCGGTGTAGTCCCTGACGAAGGCATGCCACAACGGGACGGCGGCGGTGAGGGAGATGGCTGGGTCCTCGCGAGCCGGGAGCGAGTGATCGCTGTTGCCCAGCCACACGCCGACGGCCAGTCCCGCAGCACCAGGATCAGCGGGCTGTGGCAGATAGCCGTAGGTCGAGAGATCGCGAGCATCCTGCGCGGTCCCGGTCTTGGCGGCGGCCGGGCGTCGTTGCCCATCGGGACCGTTCCTGATCTGGAGTCGCGTGCCCCAGGCTTCGTTCACGCTCGGATCGGTATTGCCTGCGAGGATGTCGGTAACGAGGTAGGCGGCCTCCGGGGATATGGCCTGGACGGCGGTGTTCCCGGGGGCCTCCCAGATAACCCGCCCGTCGGCGGTCCGGACTTCGAGGATCATCCTGGGCGGCACGTGGACGCCCCCGTTCCCGAGCGCACCGAACGCTGACGTCAGGTCGAGTGGCCGGACTTCGACCGTCCCGATGGCGCCGGCCAGGCCTGATTGCAGGTAGGCATCACGTCCACCGAGGAACCGGACGCCGAGCGCCTCTGCCTGATCCGCAACCGCGTCGTTGCCCACCCGCTGGAGCGCCCGTATCGTCGCCGTGTTGAGTGATTGCTGCAGAGCGGTCCTCGCGAGCACCGGGCCACGATCGCGACGATCGGCGTCGCGGGGCGCCCACTTCTTGATCGGGTCGAATTCGGTGGTGATGTCTAGCAGGAGCGAGCCCGGCGTCAGCCGGCGCGCCTCGAAGGCCGCCGCATAGACGATCGGCTTGAAGGCTGAGCCGGGCTGTCGAAATCCATCGCCCGCCGCGTCGTACTTCGGCTCGAACTCCTTTGATGCCAGGCTGTCCCGGTTGTAGCCAGCGCTCCCGATGTAGGCGAGGACGTCGCCGGTTCGGTAGTCGATCGCGACGAGGGACGCGTTGTGCACGTCCTTGCCTCGAAGGGCGCGGATCCAAGCGAGATCGGATCTCGGGATCTTGAGGCTTTTGAGCAGTTGCTCACCGGCGTCCCGGTCCAGGTTCGGCACGATCGCGGCCGCCGTGACCCAGCGCTCGGCGAGCTTCTGTGCGTCCCAATCAAGCGAGGTGATGACGCGCAGGCCGGCCTGGTCCAAGGGCACCTGGCCGTCGGTGATCTGTGCGAGCTGTCTTCGGACCTGCCACACCAGGTGGCCCGCGCGGAGGGTCGCCGGTTTGACGCCGGCGAGCACAACTGGCTCTTCGAGCGCCTGCTTCAATTCGGCATCACTGGGATGGGTCCAGCGGGAGCCCGGCAGGTTTCGAAGGACCCAGTCGCGACGGATTATCGGTGGGGCGTCGCGTGGCACGACCAACCGGCCCTCCTCGTCCGTCTCTGCGAAGCGGTAGGGATCGAGGGCTGTCGGGGCCTTCGGGAGAGCAGCCAACAGGGCGGCCTGCGCGAGTGTCAGGTCGCCGAGGTCCTTGATCCCGAAGTACACGCCCGCTGCGGCCGCTATGCCGTAGGCCTCGTGGCCGTAATAGATCTCGTTGAGATAGGCCGTGATGATACGTTCCTTGCCCGCTTCGCCCGGAAACACCTCCGTGAGACGCATCGATTGGAGGATCTCCTTCGCCTTTCGGAGGTAGCGGTCCGAGGCGGGGCCAACCACGCCCTCGGGTAGCAACCGGGCACGGACCAGCTGCTGGGTGATCGTCGAGCCACCCCGTTCGCCGGTTCCGCTGGCGTCCTGCAGGACCGCGTCAAGGATCGCCGGGAGGTCGTACCCGGTGTTGGTCCAGTAGGTCCGATCCTCGGCGGTTGTTGTGGTGTCGAGGACAAGACGGGGGATGGCGACGTAGTCCACGACGACCCGTCGCTCCCGCTCGAAGCGCCCGAGCTCGACCTTGCCGGTGCGGTCATACACGATCGTCGGCTCAGCGAACGTCAGGCCATTGAGCCCCTCGGGATCGGGTAGGCCCTCGCCGAGGACTCCAAGGGCGGCCGTCGTCGCGACGCCCAACAACCCGATGCCCGCCCCGAGAACGCTGACCACCAAAGCAAGTACCACTGCGATGATGCGCGCCGGATGCCCACCCGGTCCGGGGCGACCTCGATGTCGGGCGGCTCTTCTCGAAACCAGGCGGGATGGGCGGCTTGACTGCGCGGCCGCACGGGAACGGACTGGCCGCACGATCTCCATTGACCAACGATGGGGGGAATGCCATCACTCGACGACGAGCGCTCTCGGTCCCCCCGTTGCAGAGGCGTGTCAGCCCGCCCGGTGGCACTGCTTCACCAACGAACGCGCCAATGCTGTATTGGGATCCGCGGCGCACAGCCCTCGCCACGCCTGACACTAGCCTTGCATGTGCTCTCGGCGTACTTCTCGAGCTCCTTCTCGCTCGTGTCCGACTTCGTCTTCTTGCCTTCGCGCTTGCGCTGAAGCTCGGCACCCATGAACTTGCGCTGCTTCTCCGTCTTCGCTGGCACAGGTCTCCCTCCGCTACGACCGAACCGTGGCACTTGATAGCTGCGGATGGGCCGCAAGTACGGACATAGGTCTCTGGGTCTCGTTGCCACCACGCTCTAGGGCGGCAGGCAGTCTGCAGGCCGACCACCCCACTGAGCGTGTGCCAGCCGAAGTTCACCAGCGTCAGAACTGCGTTCGTTCCCGCTGCGACGGACCGAGATTAGTGTCGCGGGCATCCTGCACTGCCCCCCTTTTTTGGACTTGCCACGGGACGGGTGACATGGCTCCCTCCACGGTCAGGGTCCGGTGCATTGATGCAACAAGGTCGCAACGCTGACCTGCTAAATCCGTGGGTGGGCCGAAGCATGACAAGTCCATCCTCGGCGCAGCCCAGGCCAGACAGACGCCGTGGGCATCGCGATTTGGAGGTGCTACATGGAAAGCAACCGACCGAACGAAGGCCAAGGTTCCGGCAACCAGGGTGGCGGCCAGGGCTCCGGCAACCAGGGCGGTTCCGGCAACCAGGGTGGCGGCCAGGGCTCCGGCAACCAGGGCGGTTCCGGCAACCAGGGTGGCGGCCAGGGCTCCGGCAACCAGGGCGGTTCCGGCAACCAGGGTGGCGGCCAGGGCTCCGGCAACCAGGGCGGTTCCGGCAACCAGGGTGGCGGCCAGGGCTCCGGCAACCAGGGTGGTTCCGGCAACCAGGGTGGCGGCCAAAACCGTTAGTCAGGACCAGTTTCTGGGGCGCTCGCCCCTCAAGCGAGCGCCTCACTTGACCCACTGGCGTGCGACAGCCGACGGGGAGATACCCCGAACGACGAACAGGTCCGCGAGCTTCTGTATCAGGCGCTCGAGACGGAGATTGGCGGGCAAAAGTCTACGAGACGGCGTTGACGTGCGCCGTCAATCGGGACCTCGTCGAGGAGTGGAACAAGTACCTCGACGAAACGAGAACTCACGAGACCATACTTCGATAGACCTATCCTGAGGTCGAAACGCCAGGTCGAGTCGTCGTCCGCTTCAAGGGCGCGTCGCTCGTTCAGGCCATGCAGACGGCCCTGAAGGATGGCGGCAAGTCCGCCGCGCAGCTGGTCGCCGCCGAGAGTGTCGTCTCGGCGTTTACGCCGCTCCCCCTCGCCCCGCCTCGGCCTACCGGCTGCGACATCGCGTCCCGGCTACTCCGGTGGATCGTGCCCCACGAGGCCGTCGACCGACTCACGGATGAGGTCGGCGTGGCCGTTGTGCCGCGCGTATTCCTCGATCATGTTGGGCAGGATGTAGCGCAGCCTCGGAGCGGCACTGCCCTTCGGATCGGCCAGGGCCTCGTCCACCTGCGCGCGACAGCGTGCCACCGCATCCGTCCAACCGGCCCGGAGCTGCTCCGGCGTGTCATCGGCGGCGCTGCGCCAATCCCAATCGGGCTCGGTGTTCCAATCGATGGCGTTCCAGGGCGGCGCTTGCTCGCGGCCGAGCAACCACTCGATCGACATGTCGTCTTCGAAGCGCGTCAGGTGCTTGATCATCCCGCCCAGCGTCATCGACGACGAACCGAGCGTCGAACGCAGTGCTGTCGCTCCGAGCCCGCCGATCTTCCAGGCGAACGTCGCCCGCTGTCGCTCGAGGAAGCCCAGGAGGGTGGCTATCTCACCGACGCCCATCTCGGGTTCCGGTCGGCCCTGACCTTCCCGGTAGCGACCAAGCTCATCCAGGTAGGTCCTACCGGGCTGGTGAAGGGCGTCGTTCATTTCACGACGCGGTACGTCACGTGCGTCACCCCCGGCGCCTCGAGAACCCGGACCTGTTCGAGCTTCACGTCCGGGCCGACTCCGGCGAACAGCCGTGCGCCGCCGCCGAGGAGGATGGGGGCGACATGGAGCTCGAGTTCGTCGACGAGCCCCGCAGCCAGATACTGATTGATGGTCTCGGCACCTCCGCCAACGAAGACGTCCCGGTCCCGAGCCGCGTCGCGTGCCTGGGCGAGAGCGGATTCGATGCCGTCCGTCACGAAGGTGAACGTGGTGTCCGAGAGGGACAGCGGTTCGCGCTCATGGTGGGTGAGGACGAACACTGGCTTGTGGAACGGGGGCTCGTTACCCCACCAACCGCGCCACGGATCGTCGCCCCATGGGCCCCGGCTGGCGGGCCCGAACTTGCCGCGACCCATGATCTCGGCACCGACGTTGGCGATTTCCTGTGCCACGACGGCAGTGCTGGCGTTCTCCTCGCCGCCATCCATGCCGTGGGGTTCGCGCCATGCCTTGAGCCCGACGACCCAGTCGTGGAGGTGCTCGCCGCCCTCGCCGAGCGGGTCCTCCTGGGTCTGGTTCGGCCCAGCCACGTATCCGTCGAGCGAGACGGAGATGTGCGCCCGGACCTTGCTCATGTTGCGGACCTCTGGAGGGATGACGACTGCCTGCGGACGGGTAGCGTAGCGCCGACGAGCATGACGCACCCGACCGCGAGCGGTCGCCTGATTCAGGATTCAGGAACGCCACTCGATCGTCAGGGCTCCGAAGGGCCACCTCGAGGACGCCGGCCTTGGCCCGAATGCCTTGTGCTCCGATGACCTCCGCAGCCCACCGGTCCAGGTCCGACGGCGTTTGCGGCCCCTGGAAGATGGCCTGCGGTCCGTGGCGAGTACCCGGCCCGGTCACCGCGAAGGCGAGCGCGAGGCTGTCCGGCTCGAAGGTGAAGACCTGCCCGTCCGGGTAGAGCAGCTCCAGGCTGCCGACGTCGAACCCGTAACCTGTCTAGCCGGTTACTGCTTGGCAGTGTTTGGTGGACGCCCGGCCATCCTCGCCGTCATGCTTGAGGCGTGATGCGTACGTTCCACCTGCTCGTCGCGAACACGCTCGTGGCCAACGTCACCAACAACTTCCTGTGGTTCGCGCTGACGTTCTGGGTCTACCTCGAAACACGCTCGGTTCTGGCCACGGCGATCATCGGCGGCGGGTACATGCTCCTGGTCTCCGTGTCCGGCATGTTCTTCGGGACGTTCGTGGATCGGCAGCTCCGCCGGACGTCGATGCTCCTCTCGAGCGCGATCTCCCTCACGACCTTCACGCTCGCCGGGCTGATCTACGCCGTCTCACCGGGCCCAGCCCTGCGCGATCTCGGCCACCCGGCCTTCTGGGCGCTCATCGTGCTCGTCCTGGCGGGCGCGATCGCGGGCAACCTGCGCGCGGTCGCGCTTTCGACCACCGTGACGCTCCTTGTCCCGGAAGACGGTCGGGACAAGGCGAACGGGTTGGTGGGCACGGCCAACGGCGTGGCGTTTGCGGTCACGTCGGTGTTCAGCGGTCTCGCCATCGGCCTGCTGGGCATGGGCTGGGCGTTGGCGATCGCCGTCGTCGTGACCGCGCTTGTCGCCGCGCACCTGCTGACCATCCACATTCCGGAAGAGCGGCCAACGCCGAGCGAGGACGCACCGCGCGTCGTGGACATCGCGGGTGCGATCCGTGCGGTCGGTCTCGTCCCCGGTCTGTTCGCGCTCCTGCTGTTCTCGACCTTCAACAACTTCCTGGGCGGCGTGTTCATGTCGTTGATGGACCCATACGGGTTGACGCTGATGTCGGTCGAGGCCTGGGGCTTCCTGATCGCCTTCACGAGCCTCGGGTTCATCTTCGGCGGGATCGCGATCGCGCGACGCGGACTGGGTGTCAACCCGGTCCGGACGCTGCTGCTGGCGAACGTGGCCATGTGGCTGGTGACGATCATCTTCCCGATCCGCTCCGAGATCATCCCGCTCGCGATCGGGTTCTTCATCTACCTGGTCCTCGCCCCGGTCGCGGAGGCGTCCGAGCAGACGATCATCCAGCGCGTCGTGCCGTTCAAGGAACAGGGACGGGTGTTCGGGTTCGCGCAAAGCCTCGAGACGGCAGCGTCGCCGGTCACCGCATTCCTCATCGGCCCGATCGCCCAGTTCTGGATCATCCCGTCGATGACCGATGGCGCGCTTGCCGACCTCATCGGGTCGTGGTTCGGAACAGGACCCGACCGGGGCATGGCGCTGATCTTCATCGTTGCCGGCGTCATTGGACTGTTCGTGACCATCCTCGCGCTGAACTCCGGCCCGTACCGAAGGCTCTCCGGCCGGTACGCGGCAGCGGCGAGCGAAGCGGGCGACGAGGTCGAAGTCGAGGCGCCCGCGGCTTGAGCAATCGATCGGCGGCGGCGCTTCTCATCGGCATGATCGTCGCCGCCTGCGGGGCAGGACCGACGCCGCCTCCACCCCTGGCCAGTCCCGACCCGACGCCATCTCCCGCCGTTGCCAGTCCGGACCCGACGCCGTCACCGGCCCCGACCTCGCAGGAGGGCCCACCGGTCTGTGCCGAAGCGACCCTGGGCTACGATCCGTCGTCGCAGGCGGTGCTCCTCCTGAATTGCGTCGACCAATTCATCGCGGACAGCGTGGAGCAGGTCTGGTCGTGGGACGGGACCGCCTGGGCGCTCATCGACGACGCTGGTCCGCCCGCAACCGTCGTGACGGGCGTGGCCTTCGATCCCGACACCCGAACCGCCGTCCGCTACGGTGGCCTGCCCCTCGACAGCAACGACTGCACCGCGGAGACGTGGCAGTGGAGCGACGCCGGCTGGGTCCTGGTGGAGGCCGATCCCCCGACGGCCTGCGATCACATGTTCATGGTCCACGACTCGGCGCGCGACGTCACGTTGCTGTTTGGCGGTGGGGACGATGCCGGGAACCTGATCGCCGAGACCTGGGCATGGGATGGCGGCACATGGGAGCAGCGCGCGACCGATGGGCCTTCCGGCCGTGCCCACTTTGGGTTCGTATACGACGGGAGTCACGAGCAGGCGCTCATCGTCGGCGGGTACGACGGCAACGCCGTGTTCGACGACGCGTGGACGTGGGACGGGTCCGCGTGGACGGAGCTCGACATCGCCGGCCCGGGCGCCCGCTCGCATTTCGGCCTGGCCGTCGGCGGCGGCGTCGCGCTCATGTTCGGTGGCGCCAGCAGTCCTTCGACCTTCGCGTCACTCCGGGACGACACCTGGCAGCTCACCGACGGTCGGTGGACCCAGCTCGAGGGCGAAGGTCCGTCGACGCGCGGTTCTCCCGCGATGGCGTTCGACGACGCTCGCGATGCGTTCGTGCTCTACGGCGGCTTCGGAACGGATGGCGGCCTCCTCGGCGACACGTGGGAGTTCACCGACCGTTGGACCTGCGTCGCGGGCTGCTGAGCGACTGGCCCCGACCACCGCACGCCGGACCTACAACGCGGTCGCCTCGCCCGTCCCGTCGAGGTAGAGAAGCACCGCAAGGACCCTGCGGTTCACGTCCGGGTCATCCTCGAGCCCGAGCTTGCTGAAGATGGTGCCGCTCATGCCCTCGAGGGCCTACTGCCCCTGACGGCCGGTCGTCTCCGCTTCCCGATCCGCGGTCTGCCAGGGCCGCGGGTCGGTTCGCAACAGCGAATAGAGCAGGACGTCCTGGTTGCGGCCACCGTTGAAGAACGCGCCCCGAACGGTTCCTTCGAGTGTGAACCCGCACTTCTCGGCGATCCGTCGCGAGGCGGCGTTCTCGGGGACGATGACCAGGTGGATCCGGTGCTCCTTCTTGGCCCCGAACAGGTAGTCGACGAGCAGCTGGACCGCCTCGGTGACGTAGCCACGCCCGGCGAAGCGGTCGTCATACAGCTGGTACGCAAGCTCGAAGGCGTCCCAGTACGGAACCGGCCGGAAGAACTCGATGTGACCCGCGATCTCCCCATCGAGCGTCGCGATCACGAGCATGCCCTCGGTCTTCTGCCAGAAGCCCTTCTCGGAGAATTCCCGGCGGAAGGTGGACTCGGCCATGACCCCGAGGGGGTAGTACGGACCGCGGGTGCGGATGGCCTCGTGCGCCTCGTACAGGCGGTCGAGATCCGCTTCGCGAACGGTCCGCAGCCGGACCAGGCGTCCATCCAGCATGGCGCCGACCATCCTACGCGAGGATTCGGGCCGGCGAACGGCCGGACAGTCCGCCGCCGTGGAGTCAGACGGTGCGCGGCTCCAGGATGACGATTGCGGTCTACTGCGATCGCAACGCGGCGTTGGCGTCGGTGTACGCGGAGCTGCCGAGCGCGACAAGCTTCGCCCAGAGACGCGCCCAGCGCGAGCTCCTCGGGGCGGTATCGCGCGTTCGCACGCCTCGGACGCATCCGTCTTGAACGGGCAACGCAGCCTTGCCTGACAACCTGACGGAAAATCGTGAAATCGTATGTACGCACTCGATTGCTCATGCTACTGTGGCCCGTGCCGAGGCGGAGGTCCTCGGTCCGTGCCGAGGCGAATGCGCCTCCGCAACTCGGATCGTGAGAGGAGCATGGGATGAGGAAGCGTTTCAGGTGGACCGCCCTCTGGATGGTTGCGGTCCTGCTCGTTGCGGCCTGTAGCAACACGGGCGGGAGCCCATCGGCCGCGGCGCCGAGCGTGGAGGCTTCGGCGCCCGCCGCCAGCGAACCCGCCGCAAGCGAACCCGCCGCCAGTGAGGCCACGGCCGGCTGCGCGCAGTCGGGCGACCTCGAGATGTGGGAGCGCTCGGGAGGCAACGCCGGCATGGTCGACGCCCTCGTCGCCGCGTGGAACGAGGCGTACCCCGACTGCAAGATCAACCTCACGTACATCCCGCACACCGAGATGGTCAGCAAGATCGCCCAGGGCATCGCCTCGGGCGAGGTGCCCGATCTCATGGGCATGGACCTGATCTACGCGCCCCAGTTCGAGGATGCCGACCAGCTCGTTGACGTGACGGACGCGATCGGATCGATCCCTGAGCTTGCGACGGCGAGCCCGGGCCACCTCACCGTGGCCACCTACGAGGGTCGCCTCTACGGCGTCCCGCTCTACGCCGACGTCTCTGCGCTGTTCTACAACAAGACCC
Organism: uncultured Chloroflexia bacterium; assembly: GCA_963809045.1. Classification (GTDB taxonomy): domain Bacteria; phylum Chloroflexota; class Limnocylindria; order Limnocylindrales; family CSP1-4; genus SPCO01. The sequence continues at coordinate 158,672 of CAWEHW010000001.1, read as the reverse complement.
TCTTCGAGCAGGCCGGACTCGATCCCGAGAGCCCGCCGACCAGCCTGGCCCAGGTTCGCGAATACGCCGACAAGATCACGGCGCTCGGCGACGGGATCACTGGCTATTACCTGCCGGGCAACTGCGCCGGCTGCAACATCTTCACCGTCGGCCCGCTGATGTGGGCATCGGGCGCCAAGATCGAAGCCGCCGGTCCCGGCGACGAGCCACTGGTTGGCGACGGCGTCAAGCAGGTCCTCGAATGGGCGCGCGAGATGGTCAAGGCCGGCAACGTGCCGGAAAGCGCCCAGGCGGAGAACGGCGAGACGTTCCACCTCCAGTTCGGCTCCGGGAAGCTCGGGATGATGGGCACCGGCAACTTCAACATCACCCTCGCGCGCGACCAGATGGTCGATCATCCATTCGAGTTCGGGATCTCGCTGCTGCCAGGCGTCGAGGAAGGCTCTTCGGCCTCGTTCATCGGTGGCGACCTCGTTGTCATCCCGAAGGGCAGCACACGTGTCGACGACGCCGTCAACTTCATGAAGTTCCTGCTGTCGGATGAGGTCCAGGTCGAGGTCTATGCCAAGGCCCTCAACCTCACCACCCGCAGCGACATGACCGACAACGAGTACTTCGCGGCCGAGCCGCTGGTCCAGGACGTCGCCAAGGCCCTCGAGGTCGGGACGACGCCGTACACCCTGACCTTCTTCGAGCAGATCAACTCACCGCAGGGCCCGTGGCTGCAGATGCTCCAGCGGGCGTACTACACCGACGACGACATCGACACGATCATTGCCGAGACCAAGGAGGCCATGAAGGCCATCGCGGGCGGCTGATCATCCTGTAGCTTCCTCCTCCACCGGCCGCGGCGCTCGCCGAAGCGCCGCGGCCACCTTTTCAGCCTCGGAGACAGCAGCCGATGTATGCGAACCGGCGGAGCAAGTGGATCGGGTTCCTGTACCTGACCCCCGCGCTCCTGTTCGTGTTGCTGTTCACCGTCTACCCGTTCATCCAGATGATCTGGGTGTCATTCAACAACTGGTCGCTGATCACGCCGCCGCGGTACATCGGCCTCGAGAACTTCGAGCGAGCGCTCGGCGACGACCAGTTCTGGATCTCGCTCTGGTTCACCCTCAAGTACACGCTGATCATCACCCCGATCCTCATGATCGGCGGCTACCTGGTCGCCCTGCTCGTGTCGGGCAACTCACCGCTCCGCCGGTTCACCCGGACGGTGGTGTTCATCCCGGTCGTCATCGGGCTCGGCGTGTCGAGCCTCCTGTGGTACTGGCTGTTCAGCTCCGACTTCGGGTTCGTCAACCGGATCCTGCTCGACGTCGGGATCATCGAGCGGCCGGTGCTGTGGCTCGGTGTCGATGCCGATCGATCGAACTACGCGATCATCGCGTCGATCGTCTGGAAGGTGATCGGCTTCGGGATGATCCTGTTCGTCGGGGCGATCCAGGCGATCCCGACCGAGATCACCGAAGCGACGATGGTCGACGGCGCGAGCTACTGGCAGCGGGTCCGCAGGGTGATCCTGCCGCTGACCCGGCGAACCGTGCTCCTGGTGACGCTGATCAGCGTGATCGGCTCCCTGCTCGCGTTCGACCAGTTCTACATCATGACCGCCGGTCAGCCGCACAACGAGACGGCGACGTCGGTCTTCTACGTCTACCTCAACTCCTTCCCGTATCTCAAGCTGGGATACGGGGCCGCTCTGTCGCTGATCCTCGCGGCGATCGTGCTGGCGTTCACCGTGATCCAGATGGCCCTCACTCGCCGGAGCGAGACATGAGCGCGGGATCGGTGCTGGCCGCCCGGGAAGCGCGCGGCGCTCGCGGCGTGCTGTCACGGCTCTGGGACGGACGGACGAAGTACCTCGTCGGGGCCATCTGCCTGGCCATGTGCGCGATCATGCTGACGCCCCTGGTGCTGTCGGTCCTGGCCTCGTTCAAGTCGACCGCAGAGGCTGCGGCACTGCCGCCGACGTACATCCCGAGTGCCATCACCCTCGACAGCTACGAGCGCCTGTGGACCTACCAGGCCGGGCTGCCGACCTACCTCGGCAACAGCTTCGGAACGGCGTTTCTGACGATCGCGTTCGTCCTCGTCCTGACGGTCCCGGCGGCCTATGCCCTGGCGCGGTTCCCGATCCCCGGCAAGGAGCTCATGTTCGTCCTGTTGCTCCTCGCGCTGATCATCCCGTACCAGGCCCTGCTGACCCCGATGTTCCTGATGTTCGCCCAGTTCAAGCTGACGAACTCACTCATCGGGCTCGCGGTCCTGCACACGGCGATCCAGATCCCGTTCAGCGTCTATGTCCTTCGCAACAGCTTTGCCGCGGTCCCGCGCGAGCTCGAGGAGGCTGCGGTCATGGACGGCGCCAACTCGTGGCAGGTCCTCCGCAGGATCTTCATCCCCTCGCTCGTCCCGGCGATCATCACGGTCGCCCTCTTCGCGTTCATCACCTCCTGGAACGAGTTCCTGGGTGCGCTCGTGATGATGAGCAAGAGCTCCAGCTTCACGTTGCCGGTCATCCTGGCCGCCGCCCGCACGGAGACCAGCCTCGGCGGCACGGACTGGGGGATGCTGCAGGCGGGCGTCACGATCTCAATCATCCCGTGTATCGGCGTGTACCTGCTCCTGCAGAAGTACTACGTGTCCGGCCTTCTCAGTGGAGCAGTCAAATGACCGAACAAGCAACTGGGATTCGCCTCGGTGTCGCGCTCTGGAGCCAGGCCAGCACCTGGCCGGAGTTCCTCGGGGCTGCGCGACGTGCCGATCAGCTCGGCTTCGACCACGTCCAGACCTGGGATCACATCTACGCGATCTTCGGGGATCCGCATCAGCCAATCTTCGAGGGGTATGCCGCGCTGGCTGCCCTGGCGCAGGCGACCGAACGCACGCGCCTCGGCTTGTTCGTGGGCGCGAACACGTTCCGCAACCCGGCCCTCGTGGCCAAGACGATGATCACGATCGACCACATCAGCGGGGGCCGGGCCGTGCTCAGCATCGGCGGCGCCTGGTTCGAGCTGGAGCACCAGGCCTTCGGTTTCGACTTCGGGTCCGGGTTCGGGCAGCGGCTCGACTGGCTCGGCGAGGCGGTGCCCGCGATCCGAACCCTGCTGGACGGGGGCGAGGTGACGAGCGACGGCACCGGCCGGTACGCCTTCGATCACCTCCGCCTGGCCCCGCTCCCGTTGCAGGCCCACATGCCGATGATGATCGGCGGGGGTGGCGAGCGGAAGACGCTACGGATCGTGGCGAACTATGCCGACATCTGGAACGTCTTCGGGCTGCCCGAGACGGTCGCGCACAAGGATTCGGTGCTCCGCGAACACTGCGCGGACGTCGGTCGCGACCAATCCACGATCGAACGGTCCGTTGGCTGCAAGGTCATTATCCGCTCGACCGAAGCGGCGGCCTGGGCCCGGTACGAGGAGATCATCCGACACAACAAGATCGACCCCGACCGGCTCATCGGCGACATCACCTGGTGGGTCGGCACGCCGGAGCAGATCGCCCGGACGATCGACGAGTACCGCGCGGTCGGTTTCCACACGTTCCTGTGCGAGACGCCGGCGCCGTACGACGCCGAAACGATGGAAGCGCTGATCGGCGTGGTCAAGCCGATGGTCGAGGAGCGGGCCGGGGTGGGCGCATGACGCACCCAGGCGAGGTGGTTTCGAGCGTCGCGCGACCGGTCACCAGCGCGCTGCCCTCGTCCGGGGCGCTGGCCCGCTACGCACCGGTCGGCGCCAGGAGCGTGGAGCTGACCGGTGGGTTCTGGGCCGAACGGCTGCGGGTCAACCGCGAACGGATGATCCCGCACGGCTTCGATCAGCTTCGGTCGGCCGGCAACCTGACCAATCTCGCGCTGGCGGCCGGGTCCAACGGCCAGTACCGGACCCTCGGACAGGCCATCGGCCTCGACTACCCGTTCCTCGACACGGATGTCTACAAATGGCTCGAGGCCGTGGGCTGGGAGCTGGGACGCGCGCCGGACGCCGGGCTGGGCGCCTCAGCGGACGAGGCGATCGAGCTCATCCGCTCCGCCCAGCGGCCCGACGGCTACCTCAACACGTTCGTCCAGGTCGTGGCTCCGGGTCGCGAATACCAGGACCTGGCGTGGGGTCACGAGCTGTACAACGTGGGTCACCTCATCCAGGCCGCCGTGGCCTGGAACCGCGCCCTTGGCGACGACCGGTTGCTCGACGTCGCGGTCCGGGCGGCCGATTCGGTCGATCGCGAACTGGGCGCCAACGGACGCGACGGGATCGACGGTCACCCCGAGATCGAGATGGCGCTCGTGGAGCTCTACCGCGTGACCGGCGAGCGCCGCTACCTGGACCTCGCCTCGCGAATGGTCGAGCTGCGCGGGACGGGGATCCTGGGCAAGGGTCGCTTTGGATCGGCCTACTGGCAGGACCACGCCCGGGTGGCCGAGGCGACATCCGTGGCCGGCCATGCCGTGCGCCAGCTCTATCTCGACTGCGGGGCGGTCGACGTGGCCACGGAGCTGGGCGACACGGCGCTGCTGACCGCCGTGCACCGACGCTGGCAGGACATGGTCGCCACGCGAACCTACCTGACCGGCGGCGTCGGAAGCCGGCACAAGGACGAGGCCTTTGGCGACCCATTCGAGCTTCCCCCGGATCGAGCCTACGCGGAGACCTGCGGCTCCATCGCCAGCGTGATGCTGGCCTGGCGCCTCCTCCTCGCGACCGGCGACCCGGCGTGTGCCGACTTGATCGAGCGGACCATCTATAACGGCGTCCTCGCCGGCGTGTCGCTCGATGGCGATGCGTTCTTCTACGAGAACCCGCTCCAGCGCCGCACGGTGCAGTCCGCGGCGGCACCCGGCTTCGGCGAACGGGCGAGCTGGTACCCGTGTGCGTGCTGCCCACCGAACCTGATGCGCACGCTCGCATCGTGGGAGCAGTACCTCGCAACCACGGACGACACGGGCATCCAGATCCACCAGTACGCCACCTCGGCCATCACGGCCACGACGAACGCGGGCCTTGCGCGGCTCAGGATCGAGACCGGCTACCCGTGGTCCGGCCAGGTGGCGGTGACGGTCGCGGAGGCCCCCGACGGCCCATGGTCGCTGTCGCTGCGCGTCCCGTCGTGGGCGCACGGGTCGACGGTCAGGGACATGGCGGGCGATCGCGCCCCGGTCGAGGCCGGGCTGGCGTGGGTCAGCGGGCAGCGCACGTGGCGCACCGGCGAGACGGTCGTCCTCGACCTCGCGACAGACCCGCGTGTCGTCACGGCGGACCCGAGGATCGATGGCGTCCGCGGGTGCGTCGCCCTCGAGCGCGGACCGCTCGTGTACTGCCTCGAAACGGCGGACCTCCCCGACGACGTCGAGCTCGAGGACGTGTACCTCGCCACCGGCGCCGTTCCGTCGGCCGAGGCGCGACCGGACCTTGGTGAGACCGTGGTCGGCCTGCACGTTCCGGCCGTCCACCGGCCACCCGCCCAGCGGTCGTGGCCCTACGGCGACCCGCATCCGGCCTACGACCATGTCGCCGAGCCGGTCACGATCCGGGCGATCCCCTACTACGCCTGGGCGAACCGCACGGTCAAGGCGATGCGGGTGTGGATCCCGGAGCAGCCGGATGAGGCGGGCAAAGCACTGGCGCGAAGCGGCCTCAAGACCATCGTCGAGCCCGGCCGTCCGGACTGACGATCAGGCGGTGGTGGCTGCGCCCCCGAGCGTGGCGGCCGATGCGTTCGGTGCACGCGGCGGAGCGGTGGACTGCCGCACGATGAGCGCCGGTTCGAAGACCCTGCGCCTCGGCTCGCGTGACATCGCGGGGTCGCGACCCAGGTCGATCGCGAGCTCCACGCCTTCGCCGACGATCTCGCCGATCGGCATCCGCAAGGTCGTGAGGGCGGGAACGGTGTGGGCGGCCAGGAGCAGGTCGTCGAACCCGACCACCGAGAGCTGGTCCGGGACGGTCCGGCCATCGCTGTACACGGCATGGAGCACGCCGACCGCCGCCAGGTCCGTGGAGCTGGCAACCGCGGTTGGCGGCTCCGGCAGGGCCAGCAGCGCGCGCACCGCATCCTCGCCACCGGCGAGCGTGTTGGGCACGACCTGGACATAGCCGTCGGGGAGCCCGCCGAACCGCTGCCGCATGAACTCCACGAACGCATCCTGGCGCTGCCAGTTCTCCCCCGGGAGGCGGGCGCTGATAAACCCGATCCGCTCATGACCCAGTTCGATCAGGTGCTGCAGGCCGGCGACGATTCCGGCGCGGTCGTCGACATCGATCGTCGGGAACTCGAGTGGGCTGGTGCCTTGCCAGAGCGCGACCACGGGGACCGTCCCGTTGCGGAGGTCATCGAGCAGCCTCGGCTGATCCTGCATGTCGCCGAGCATCACGATCGCGTCGCAATGGCGCGTCTCGAGAACGGCGGTCAGGGCGAGGCCCTCGTCCACGCGCCCGTGGGCGTGACCCAGGACCACGTTGTAGCCGCGGGCCATCGCCTCGACGGCAAGCGCCTCGATGGCGGTCGCGAAGAACGGGTCGCTGAAATCGCGGACGACGGCGCCGATGAGCATCGTCGACGCGCCTCGCAGACCGCGGGCCAGCGGGTTCGGCCGGTACCCGAGCTGCTTGGCGGCCCGATTGACGCGCTCGCGTGTCTCGGCAGCGATGGGGACGCGGGTCGGCGCGTCGTTGAGGACACGCGACACGGTGCTCTGCGAGACCTTGGCGACCGCTGCGATATCACGCATCCGGACGGGGGCCGCTCGAGAGGGAACTGGACGGTCGCGTACTGGTTCTTCCTCGCCGCCGCGGTCCTCGACTCCCATCACTGCAAGCGTACCATCTGGGATGCGGCCATACGATTGCGCTAGCGTGGAGGCGTCAGCTGAGTGGCCGGTTCCGCCCGGGCTGCTCGGATGCGGCCCGGAGGCTGACGGCATCGAGCCGGCCGTTGAGGTACGCCCGTTCCGTGCCGTTCGTCGTGAGCTCGAGCGCGCGCCGATAGGCGATTGCCGCCTCGGACCACCGTTCGAGCCGTCGGAGCAGGTCGGCACGGGCAGCGTGGAAGTACGAATAGCCGTCGAGGACGTCCGGGGGCGTGATCCCGTCGATCATGGCCAGGCCCGTCGCTGGACCGTCGCGCATCGCGACCGCCGCCGCCAGGTTCAGCTCGACGACGGGCGACGGGCTCATCTGCTGCAGCGATCCGTAGAGCGACGCAATCTGCGCCCAATCGGTGTCTGCCGCGGTCGCCGCGCCGTCGTGCAGCGATGCGATCGCCCCCTGGACCTGGTAGGGCCCGGGTCGCCCGAGCCCCAGCGCCCGGTCGATGAGCGCGCGGCCCTCGGCGATTCGGGCCTTGTCCCAACGGCCGCGGTCCTGGTCCTCCAGCAGGATCAGCTCGCCGCCTGTCCCGACGCGCGCGTCCCGTCGGGCATCGTGGAGGAGCATCAGGGCGAGCAGCCCGATCGCCTCGGGCTCGTCGGGCAGCAACTGCGCGACGACCCGTGCGAGCCGGATCGCCTCGCCCGATAATTCGCGGCGCACGAGCGCATCCCCCGACGACGCCGCGTACCCCTCGTTGAACACGAGGTACAGGACATGCAGGACACCGTCCAGGCGCTCCGGCAGGAGCTCCGCCGGTGGAACGCGATACGGGATGCCGGCGTCGCGGATCTTGCGCTTGGCGCGCACGAGCCGCTGGGCAAGCGTTGCCTCACCCACGAGGAACGCCCGGGCAATCTCGGGGGTGGTCAGGCCACCCAGGGTCCGGAGGGTCAACGCCACCCGCGCGTCCATGGCCAGGGCCGGATGGCAGCACGTGAAGATGAGGCGCAGCCGGTCATCGCCGAACGACAAGACGTCCTCCGTGGGCCCGGCATCGATCGCGCGCAGACCTGCCTCGACCGTGGCGTCGCGCGCCAGCTCCTCGGTCTTCTCGGTCAGGCGCTTGCGCCGTCGCAATCGGTCGATCGCGCGATTTCGTGCGGTCGTCGTGATCCACGCTCCAGGGTTGTCGGGCACGCCGCGCTCCGGCCAGGTCTCGAGGGCCGAGATGAACGCGTCCTGGACGGCCTCCTCGGCGAGGTCGAAATCGCCGAGAACCCGGATCAGGGTCGCGACCGCCCGCCCCTGTTCCTCGCGGAACACGCGGTCGACGACGTCGTGCGCGACCTCGGTCGACGGAATGGCCTGCCGGGGGAGGTCGCTCAGTGGGTGTGGGCCGCTTCCGCGCGGCCGGCCGCGCCAGCGTCGTCCTCGGCACCCGGCGCCGACCACACGTAGACCGGCCGCACCTCGATCGCGCCGTGGTGGGCTCCGGGGATCATCGCCGCGTAGGCGATCGCCTCGTCGAGATCGGCCGCTTCGACGATGTAGAAGCCACCGAGCGCCTCCTTGGTCTCCGCGTAGGGCCCATCGGTCGTCAGCGTCTTGCCATCGCGGACGCGGACCGTGGTCGCGGTCGACGTCGGATCGAGCGCCTCGCCGGCCTGGTAGGCGCCGTTCTGCCGGATGTGCTCCGTGAATGCGTTGTAGCCGTCCACCTCGGCCTGCTGCTGATCGGGCGGCGGCGCTTCGGTCAGTTCGGCGGTATAGATCAACAGGGCGTACTGCATATCGAGGTGCCTCCGGTGCTCAGGAGCCGACCGGCTCGGCCCATCACCCAGACGACGAATGGCAAGCGCCCGAATCGACAGGGTGCAAACCGACTGTAGCCCGGCGGGAGCACGGCTGTCTCGCATCCCCGGGGTATCGTTTGGGGCATGGCGCCCGAACGCGAGATCCTGACGATCGCCGGTCGCGAGGTCACGATCTCCAACCCCCGCAAGGTCTACTTCCCCGAGACGGGCCACACGAAGCTGGACCTGGTCAACTACTACCTGGCTGTCGCCGAGGGCGCGCTCCGCGGGGCCGGCGGCCGTCCGATGGCCCTGAAGCGGTTCGTCGACGGCGCCGCCGGCCAGCCGTTCTTCCAGAAGCGGGCGCCCGAGAACACGCCCGAATGGATCCGGACCGCCACCCTCACCTTCCCGTCCGGCAGGACGGCCGACGAGATCGTGATCGACGACGCGGCCGGGCTGGCCTGGATCGTCAACCTCGGGTGCATCGACCTCAACCCGCACCCCGTCCGGGCCGAGGACCTCGACCACCCCGACGAGCTCAGGGTGGACCTGGACCCGGTGCCGGGCGTCGGCTGGCCGCAGATCCGGGACGTGGCGATGGCGACCAAGGAGGCCCTCGAGGCGGTCGGCCTGGTCGGCTGGCCGAAGACCTCCGGCTCACGCGGGATCCACATCAACGTCCGGATCGAGCCGCGGTGGACGTACCCCGAGGTGCGTCGGGCGGCCCTCGCGCTGGCCCGCGACGTCGAGCGGCGCGTTCCGGATCTCGCGACCTCGAAATGGTGGAAGGAGGAACGCCACGGCGTCTTCCTCGACTACAACCAGAACGCCAAGGACCGGACGGTCGCATCGGCCTATTCCATCCGGCCGCTCCCCGATGCGCGTGTCTCGACGCCGCTGGCCTGGGACGAGGTACCGACCGTGGAGGCCGAAGCCTTCACCATCGACACCGTGCCGGCCCGCTTCGCGGCGATCGGCGACCCGGGCGACGGCATCGATGGCGCCGTCGGCTCGCTCGACGCGCTGCTCGAGCTGAGCCAACGCCACGAGGCAGATGGCCTTGGTGACGCCCCATGGCCACCGAACTATGCCAAGCAGGCCGGCGAGCCGCCACGGGTCCAGCCATCGCGACAGCGGCGCGCCGCCGCCGAGTACGAGGCCGGTCGTGGCGAAGGCGGCGGTCCGCCGCCCGAGGTGGCCAAGGCGCGCAAGGCGGCGGTCGACAAGGGTGATCCGAACGCCGGCCTGCCCACCGAGTGGGCCGGCTCGCGACCCACGCCGACCGGACGCCGGAAGTCGTCGATCCCGGTCATCGAGATCGCCCGTGCCGAAACCAGGGACGAAGCCATGGCCGGCCTGGAGCGGTGGAAGGCCCGCCATCCGGGGATCGTCCAGTACTTCGAGCCGGCCGACATCCTCGTCGACGGCATGCGCGGGCGCTCAGCCTTGTGGTACCGGATCCGGGTCAACCTGATCCATGTGCCCGAGGATGAACGCCCGGCACAGGGCGCCCTCGAGTCCGACTACGACCCGTGGGCCGGACACGACATCGAGGCGTGGAAGGCCGCGACGGCCGGGCCCCGCGCTCGGCGGGCGGCGCCGAAGGAGCCAACGAAGCCAAGGACGAAGCCGTCGAAGGCCAAGGCGACCCCGTCGAAGGCCGAGGGGACCTGAGCCCGGACCGCCGGGTCCTTACTGTCCGTCGCGGAAGATCTGCGAGATCTCGAAGGGTGCGGTGACTTCGAGCTGATCGTACCGGCAGGCTTCGGCCGGCTTGTCCGGGCGCCACCGCACGAAGGTCGTGCCGTGGCGGAAGCGGTCTCCCTGGAGATGGTCGTACGCGACCTCGACGACCCGCTCGGCGCGGAGCGGCTCCCATGACAGGTCCTTGCCGCGGTTCCAGCGCGACGTCGCGCCGGGGAGGCGCTGGCCGGACGCATCGGCCGCTCCGGCCTGCGCCCACTCGGCCCATTCCCCCCACGGATGGCCATCGAGTGCCTTCTCGCGCAGCGGCGCGAGCTCGTCCACGAGGGCGGCCCGGCGATCCCAGGTGAACGACGACGTGACTCCCACATGGTGCAGGGAGCCGTCGTCGTCGAACAGGCCGAGCAACAGGGAGCCGACGTGGGTGCCCGGGCCGTTCTTGTGCCAGCGGAAGCCGGCGACGACACAATCGGCGGTTCGCTGGTGCTTGATCTTGAGCATCGCCCGCTTGCCGGGCTGGTAGGGAGCATCGAGCCGCTTGGCGATGACGCCATCGAGTCCGGCGCCCTCGAACCGGGCGAACCAGTCGGCGGCCGTGTCGCGATCCCGCGTCGCGGGGGTCAGGTGGACCGGTGCCTCCTTGTCGCCCATCAGGGCCTCGAGACGTCGCCGCCGCTCTTCCTGCGGAACGGTGCGAAGGTCGTCATCACCCAACGCCAGCAGGTCCCAGGCCACGAAGCTGGCCGGCGATTCGGCGGCCAGCATGCGCACGCGCGACGCCGCCGGGTGGATGCGCAGGAGCAGCGACTCGAATGCGAGCGCCCCGTCCTGGGCGATCACGATCTCTCCGTCGAGCACGCACCGATCGGGCAACGCGGCCCGCAACGGGTCGGCGAGCTCCGGGAAATACCGATCCAGCGGCTTCAGGTCGCGAGACTGCGTGTAGACCTCGTCGCCATCGCGGAACACGAGCGCCCGGAAGCCGTCCCACTTGGGCTCGAACAGCCAGCCGTCGTCGGTCGGCAGGTTGTCCACGGCCTTTGCCAGCATCGGCTCGATGGGCGGCTGGAACGGGAGACGCAGGTCGGCCATCGCATCGAGTGTAGCCGGGGGCGTTTGTAGCGGTCGTGGGTGGCCGCGGTCGTGGCGTCAGGGCACGGCGCCCGATTCAGCGCAGCGTCGCCAGCGCGGCGCGTGCCCGTTCGCTCGGAACCGGCATCGGCTGCCTGACGTCTCCGCGGTGCCGCCGCAGCCATTCGGTCGCGACGAGCCTTCGGAGGCCATTCGAATGCGTACCATCCGTCCGGTTCTCGCAGTCGGTTTCCTGGCGATCCTCATCGCAGCCTGCGGTAGCGCCGCCACGGGCGGTCTGCCCGGCCAGGCCGCGGGACCTCAGTCCGCCGTCGGGGATTCCCCGGGAAACGGCTATCTCGAGCAACCCGGGTCGACCGCAGCACCCGCCGCCCCCGGCGACGATGGATTCGAGGACGCCAACCAGATCGGCGCACGAGATGACGCCAGGATCATCCGGACGGGATCCATCCAGGTCGAAGTCAGCGACGTCCCATCCGCCCTGCGCACCGCCCGCGACGCGATCGTGGCCATGGGTGGCTATGTCGGGGCGTCGAACACGAGCAACTCGGACGAGCAGCCGTTCGCCGAGATCACCTACCGGATCCCCGCGGATCGATGGGAGGACGCCCTTGACGTCCTTCGCAGCCTCAACGGGTTGACCAGGAAGGTCGTCCACGAGCAGACCCAGGCAGTCGAGGTCACCGGCCAGATCGTCGATCTCGAGGCCCGGATCAAGAACCTTCGAGCGAGCGAAACCGCGCTTCAGACCATCGCGGCGAATGCGGTGAAGGTCAGCGACGTGCTCGAGGTTGAGGCGCGACTGACCGACGTCCGCGGCCAGATCGAGCAGCTCACGGCGCAGCTGATGGACCTCAACGATCGGGCCACGTTCACGACGCTCACGGCCTCCTTCAGCATGCCGATCGTCGCGGTCGAGCTCGCCAGCAAGGAGTGGGCGCCCGCGACGACCGTCGACGAAGCGACCGCGAGCCTCATCTCCATCGCCCAGGACCTGGCCAACGCCGGGATCTGGTTCCTGATCGTCTGGGTGCCGGTCCTGCTCGTGATCGCATCAGTCGCGGGCCTTGGCATCTGGTTCGCCAGGCGCCTGGGTCTGGGCCGGCGTCGCGATGGATCGAACCTCATGCCGCCGCCGCCAGCCGCCCCGGGAGCCGTTGCCGACACCTGGCGGTAGCCGGCGACCACCACGCCGGCATGGCACGATGCGTCGGTGACCGAGCAGGTGGAGCGCTTCGACCGGATCGCGCATGGGTACGCCCAGTGGTGGGCGCCGGTGCTCGCACCCGCGGTCGACCGTCTGCTCGATCGGGCGGCGCCGTGGTTGTCCGATGGCGACAAGCGCGTCCTCGACATTGGCACCGGGACCGGTCAACTCGCCCTGGGAGCGCTCGCACGATGGCCGGCCGTGTCGGTCACGGGTGTGGACGCCTCGACCGGCATGCGCGACACGGCCCTGGCACTGGCCGGGTCGGCGCTAGGCGACGACGCGGACCGGTTCACGGCTGAGGTCTCGTTCGCGGACTCGATGCCGTTCCCGGATCGAGCCTTTGACGTGGCCCTGTCGTCGTTCGTATTCCAGCTCGTGCCCAACCGGGCTCGCGCCCTTCGCGAGGCGCGCAGGGTGCTGCGGCCGGGCGGTGTCCTGGCGTTCGTGTCGTGGCTGCAGGACGCGCGCGCGTTCGAGCCGGACCTGATCTTCGACGAGGTCCTCGAAGGCATCGGCATCGGCGCGCGGGAGCCCGATGGGCGATCCGGCGACCTCCCGTCGGTCGAGAGGACGGCGGGGGAGCTTCGCCACGCCGGCTTCTCGGGGGCGAGGGCCGAAGGCGACATGCTCGAGCACCGGTTCACCGTGGACGGCTACCTGAGCTTCCTCTCGGAGTTCGACGAGGAGAGCCTGTTCGACGAGCTCGACCGCAAGGAACGCGAACAGGTGCTCTCGACCATGCGCCGTCGGCTGTCGGCACTCCCGGCTTCCGACATGACGATGCGGTTCCCGATCGTGTTCGCGAGCGGCCGGCGATCTGACCGCGAGTGATCCCACAAGGTCGGATCACGTTGGCCATTGCGCCGGAATGGCTCGCGATGCGCCGCAATCGCTACAGCGAGACCTAGTTCTCGGCGTCCTCGGTTGACGCGCCCGAACCGCCGCCTGACTCCGGCGCCTCCGCGGCACCTTCGCCCTCGGCGGCTTCCTCGCCTTCGGCACCCTCGGCCTCGGCGACGACGACAGGCTCCTCCTCCACGCGCGGTGGCTGGACCTTGGCGATGATCTCGTCACCATCGGTCAGCAGCGTGACGTCCGACGGGACGGTCAGGTCGCGAACGTGAAGCGCCGTGTCGAAGTCGACGAGGGACACCACCGAATACTCGATCGACTGTGGGAGGTGGTCCGGCAGTGCGCGCACGCGGACGGATTCGATCGGGTGCAGGAGCGTGCCGCCGTTGAGCGTGACGGCCGGCGCCTCGCCGACCGCGACGAGCGAGACGTCGACGGTCAGCTCCTCGGTCATCCGGACGAGGAAGAGGTCGACATGGAGGGTCCGCCGATTGACCGGATGGACCTGGACCCCGTGCACGAGGACCGGCCGGGCCTTGTCGCCGTCGACCGAGAGATCGACCAGCGCGTTCGGGCCGACGTGACGGCGCAACTGCTCGAACTCGTGCGCGTCCACGGTGACGCTGTCGGATTCGATGCCATGGCCGTAGACGACGGCTGGCAGCTTGCCCGCTCGACGAAGCTCGGCGACCTTCTTGCCGGTGACGTCGCGATGCTGGGCGGCCAGCGTCGCGCGGGCGGTTGCCATGTTGGATACCTCGATTGATGTTTGGTGTTGGTGCGGGCTGCGGCTCGCCGGCGGGGCCGGATATGGCGAGGCGCCCGGAAGCGCGCCTACCTTACCACGCGTCCGCCAGCGGACGGGTTCGGGCGAATTGCCGGCTTGGCGAGGCGTCGGACCGACCCCGTCGATTCGTGGACGCGTGTAGCATCGCTCGGTGGCCGCCACCATCCTGATCGTCGAAGACGAGCATGCCGTCGCTCGAGGGATCCAGTACGCCCTCCAGCAGGAGGGCTACGAGGTGGCGATGGCCCGGTCCGGCGAGGAAGGCCTGGACATCGCGACCCACCAGGCGCCGGATCTCGTCGTGCTCGACGTCCGGTTGCCGGGGATGGACGGGTTCGAGGTCCTTCGCCGGTTGCGTGCCTCCGGGGCCAAGATGCCGGTGCTCGTGCTGACCGCGCGCGACGACGAAGTGGACAAGGTGATCGGCCTCGAGCTCGGGGCGGACGACTACCTGACCAAGCCATTTGGCCTGCGCGAGCTGATGAGCCGGATCAAGGCCCTGCTCCGGCGGTCGTACGGTGACCTGTCCGATGCCGCTGGCGGTCGGGTGATCCGGCATGGGGACTTGCTGATCGATCTCGAACGACGGCGCATCCAGCGGGGCACGCGGCGGATCAGCCTGACCCCGACCGAGTTCGAGATCCTCCGCCACCTGGCTTCGCGACCGGGCCGCGTGTACACCCGGAGCGAGCTGCTGGAGCTGCTCCGCGACTACGAGGCCCTCGACCAGGACGAAAAGACCATCAACGTCCATGTCAGCCATCTGCGCGACAAGATCGAGGACGACCCCGCGTCGCCGGCCTTCGTCCTGACGGTCCGAGGTGTTGGCTACGCTTTCGCCGAACGCTGAGACCAACCTGGGTCGCGGCGGCCGGTTGCGGTCGCTCGCGCGCCGTCTCCGTCCGCCTCGGCGGGTCAGGGGGATGCTCCCGCGGTCGTTCCAGGGCAGGCTCGCGCTCTCGTTCATCAGTGTCATCGCGCTGACCCTCGCCCTCGTCACGATCCTGGTGCTCAACCGTCTCGACGACTACTTCACCCGGCAGCAGACGACAGACCTCGAGCAACGCGCGGACACCGTCAACAGCTACGTTCAGTCGCTTGCCCGTGGTGCCATCGACGATCGCCTCGTGGTGACCCCGGGTACGTTGCAGGTGGACCCGGCGGTGCTCAACCGGGTGTTCGACCCGGAGCAGCAACGGGTCATCGCCGACCGGCTGGCACAGGCGGACGTGACGGTTCGGTTCGGGCTGCTGCTCCCGAGTGGCGAGGGCGTCGTCTTCGTCCCGGCCCGGGAGGACCCGGTCGTCATGCTGCTCCAGGCGCAACCGGCGCCCGGCCAGACCCAGGAGCGCACGGCGCGCGTCACGGACACCTACCCGGGCGGGGGCCTGTTCCAGGCCTACGCGGTCGAGGTCACCCTCTCGAACCCGTACACGTTTCGCGCGACCGCCCTGAACAACGTCACCGGGCTCCTGGCGGCGGTCACCCTGTTTGCTTTGGGCCTGAGCGTCGTGGTGTCCGCCGCGATGGCCCGCCGGTTCACGACGCCGCTCCTTCGATTGACCGAGGCGTCACGCGGGCTGGCCGAGGGCGACCTCAGCCGGCGGGTGCCCGCCAGCCAGGTCCGGGCAGGGTCGTCCGAGCTCGCCGAGCTCGCCGTGCAGTTCAACGCGATGGCGGATCGACTCCAGGAGAGCGTCGAGATCATCCGCCGCGACCGCGACCGGAGCCGCGACTTCCTCGCCGACGTGTCGCATGAGCTGCGGACTCCGCTGGCCGCCCTTCGAACGTTCAACGAGCTCCTGCGCGAAGGGGCCGACGCCGACCCGGACGCGCGCGCCGAGTTCATCGAATCGAGCGGCCAGCAGATCGAACGGCTCGACTGGCTCGCCCAGAACCTCCTCGAGCTGTCAAAGCTCGATTCCGGCCTGGTCCTGCTCGACCTCCGGCCCGACGACCTTCGCGCGGCGGTCGAGTCGGCGGTCGAGCAGAGCGCCTCCGCGGCCCGGAAGCGAGGCGTCGCCCTGAGCCTCAACCTGCCCTCCGGCCCGGTCCGGATCCGGCACGACCCGCAGCGGATCGGGCAGGTCGTGGCCAACCTGGTCGCCAACGCCGTCAAGTTCACCGGTCGCGACGGGATGGTGTCGATCGACGTTGCGGCGACCACGGACGGTGCACGGATTGACGTCGCAGATACCGGCGTCGGCATCGATGCCGCCGAGCTGCCGCACATCTTCGAGCGGTTCTACCGTGGCTCGCGAGCCAACGAGGCGCGCGGCAGCGGGAGTGGCCTCGGGCTCGCGATCGTCCGTTCGATCGTCGACATGCACGGTGGCGGGATCGTCGTCGAGAGCCGGGTTGGCGCCGGGTCGCGGTTCAGCGTGAGCCTGCCGCGCGATCCGCGGCTGGTGGCCGGAAGCCCGGCCGCAGAACAGGCCGACGTGGCGTCGGCCGCCGAAGGGGGCGCTCGGGTGGGACAGGAGGCGGAGCTCGTCTACACGGCCAACATGCAGGAAACTTCACCGTCCGAGCGGACGCAGGTGAATACGGAAGCCGCACGCTGACGATCAACCGATTCATCCGGCCCGCGACGGCCGGCGCTCGCAAGGACACAACCGCCTGATGGACAACCAGCCACGATCCGGGGAGACCGACCCCGACGCGACCCAGCCAGACGATCCGACGATCGCGTACGCCAGCTCAACGTGGAGCGACCCCCCGGTGGAACCGGCCGCCCCGGCCGATGCCTCCACCGATCGCTACACCCCGGAGCCCGAGCCGCGCGCCGAATGGGCCAGCCAGTGGGCGGCCCCGGTCGCTCCGACGCCTGAGCGCTGGTACGAACCTGCGCCGGCCGTGCAGCCGATTGCTCCGACCGTCAAGCAGCGCCGAGGCGTCGGCCCCGGATCGATCGTTGGCGTCGCCTTGTTGTCGGCCGTCCTGGCATCGGGCGGGACCGTCCTCACCCTCGGGATGGCCGGCGCCCTCGATCGTCCGGTCAGCGGCCCGATTTCCGCACAGGGCACCAACGTCGCGGCGCCGCAGTCGGTCACGATCGACGAGTCGTCGGCCACGATCAACGTCGCCGCCAAGGTCAGCCCGGCGGTCGTCCGGATCACGGTCCAGGGCTCGTCGGATGCCGGCAACCTCGGTGTCATCCCCGATACCGGCGTTGGTTCGGGGGTCATCTATGACAGCGATGGCTGGATCCTGACCAACCGCCATGTCGTCGAAGGCGGCGACGTGTTCGAGGTGGAGCTCAAGGACGGTCGGGTCCTTTCGGGCGAGGTCTACGGGATCGATACCCTGACGGACCTTGCGATCGTGAAGGTCGAGGCGCGAGACCTGCCGACCGCGGCCATCGGGATCTCTGACGCCCTCGAGGTCGGCCAGCTCGTCATCGCGATCGGCAGCCCACTGGGGACCTACTCGAACTCGGTGACCAGCGGGATTGTCTCGGCCAAGGGCCGGACGATCACGACCGAAGGAAGCTCCAAGCCGCTCACCAACCTGATCCAGACGGACGCCGCGATCAACCCCGGCAATTCCGGCGGCCCGCTGCTCGACGCGAACGGCAATGTGGTCGGGATCAACACGGCGATCGCGACCAATAGCAACGGCATCGGGTTCGCGATCCCGATCGACGTCGCGCGACCGATCATGGAGCAGGCGGTGGCCGGCGAGCCGCTGGCAAGGCCGTATCTCGGGATCCAGTTCGTGAGCATCAGCCGGCAACTGGCCGAGGAAGAGAACCTGCCGGTCCAGGCGGGCGCGCTCGTCGGGGGGCGCGACCAGAACGACCGGCCGATCGCCGGCGTTCAGGCAGGCACGCCCGCGGCCGAAGCCGGCGTCGAGGATGGCGACATCATCGTCAGCGTCGAAGACAAGGTCATCGACGATGGGCATCCGCTCGACGCCACGCTCGCCCAGTTTTCCCCAGGCGACACGGTGACCCTTGATGTGATCCGAGGGAGCGAGCACATCTCCCTCGACGTCACCCTGGGGACGCGCCCCGCCGACCTGCAGTAACGGTTCAGCCTTCGGGCTCACCCCACAGGCTCCAGCGCGGCTCGGTACCGGAGCCGGCCGCCATCAACACCGGATCCGTTGCCGGCCCGGAGGTGGCAGCCGATCCCTTGGCCGCGTCGGCGGTCGAGGTCGCCATTGTCCCCGGGGGCACCTCGACGAACTGGATGGGGCGAACGGTCGTTCGATCGTCGCCGGGTTCAAGCGGCCAGACCGGCCCGACGCCGGGCAGCGCCGAGATCGCGGCGCCGGTCGCGTCGGCGGCTTCCCAGCATGGTCGGATCTCGTCGCCGGTGAGCGGCCCTCGCTGACGATCCAGCCCGCAGTACCCGAGCTGCGCGGCGACCGAGCGCCGGAAGTGCCGGCAGGCTCCGCAAGCGGTGCTCGATCGGTGGCAGACCCAGCATCGCGCTGTCTCTGCCTGGGGTGTCGCGCAATGCGGACATCGCCACAACGGCATGGCCTGATGGTAGCTGCGATGGGTCCGCGTGTCGACTGCGCGGCCGACGCTCGACGGCTACTCGGTCGGTTCCGGCTCGATGGTGATGACCGTGTAGTCCTGGGTGGACCCGAACTCCTCGCTCGAGAGCAGGATCGTCGCGCTGCCTTGTCCCGGATCGGCACCCACCGGCACCGCGGTGGTGAACTCCGCGCGTCCCTGGTCGTCGGTCACGAGATCGCCGGTCACCGTCGGGATGCCCGGGATGCTCAGCGTGAACGTGATGTCCGCGCCGACGACAGGGTTGCCATCGGGGTCGGAGGCCGCCGCCGTCAACGTGATGTCCTGCGGCAGGTCGCCGATGGACAGGCGGTAGGCCGAGGACCCGAGCACGGCCGTGAGCGTCCCGGAGCCGCGTCGGACCGTCAGCAACAGCTCCTTGACGTTCCCGGCCGGATCAGTCCCCGTGATCGTGATCTCGTTGGAGCCCGTCGAGATCGGGAGGCTGAGCGTGAACAAGCCATCCGTTGCGGCGTTGCCGCTGACCGACGAGCCGTTGGCGGCGTTGTGGGCAATGAGAGTGGCCCGGGCCTGGGTCTTGCCGTTGATCTCAACCGTGGCGCCGTTGACCACGGATCCCTCTTCCGGCGAGTAGATCGTGATCTTCGCCCCGGCCTGGTCGAGGACGTAGCGGACCATCGGCGACGGGTCGGACTCGCCTCCGGGTCCCACGATGGTCACGGTGAAATCATTGATCCCCTTGGTCAGCTCGACGGGGATGACGGTCTGCGGCGTGGCCGCCAGCGGCGCTTCCTGGATGGGCACGGGCGCCTGGTCCTTGAGTGCGAGATAGACCCGGATCCGCGAGTCCGGATCCCCGGCGACGGCGGACGGAACGGTCACGACCAGGTCCACGGTTGGTTCGGCGGTGTAGGGCTCTGCCGGCTGCTGGAGCGACGGCGGATCGCTGATCGCCGCGACCGACGGCTTGGGTGTCGGCGCCGCGGTGATGTTGGTGATGAACCCACCGAGTGACGCGCCGATGCCGCCGACGACCCGGCCGAGCCCACCAGCGCCCACGTAGAGCACGGTCACGCCAAGGAGGGCGACCGCGGCGACGAGTCCGACCTTGGCAACCAGGGGCAGCCCGCGGTTGCGCTTGATCGGTCGATGCACGGACAACCGCGTCGGAGCGGGTGCGCGGGGTCGCGCGGTGACTGGGGAGGGACGACCGGTGGATGGTGGGCGGGGTCGAACATGCTGTTGCCGCGAGTCGCGCCGGGTCGTCATCGGATCGCATTGTCGCACGGCGGCGAACCACGGTCGGTGGGTTCCTTCGTGTATTCCGGGATGGTGCGATGTACTCTGGCTCGGTCGCGCGCGTGCCGGCCTGGTGCGCGCGCCCGCTCAAGGGGAGGAAGGGTGCGAGATCGCGATCCCGGGTCAAACCGCCCGCCGACCGGCCCGACGGGCCGGCCCGGCTTTGGGGTGGGCCCGATCGCGCGCGTGTCGCCTTCCCCGCTGACGGCCCGCCCGACCGTCAGCCCGCCCGGCGCACCCGGGGCCTCTCGTGGAAGAACGCTGCCGGCCGGGTTTGGCGTGCCAAATCTCCGCCGCAATGTCTGCCCCCACTTCTACATGACGGGCGCGCGAGGCGCGATCCCGATCCAGGCCCCGCACCTGCTCAAGGCGCTCATCCGGCAGGACAACATGACGTCGCGCTGCCAGCTCCGCGGCGGCGTCCACATGGAACAGGGCTATGTCAACGACGTGTGCCTCACTCCACGCTTCAACCAGTGCATCTTCTACGAGGAAGAGCTGACTCGAGAGTGACGGTCGAGCGGTGAGCGATCGGACGGCCACCCTGACCTACTCCGGGGCGCTCCGGGCCCTCGCCGACCGCGGCCGCTTCGGGATCCGGCTGGGCCTTGGCCGGACGCGCGCGCTGCTCAAGGCGCTCGGCCAGCCGGAGCTGGGCATCCGCGGCGCGCTCGTTGCCGGCACGAACGGCAAAGGGAGTGTCCTTGCCCTGGCCGACGCGGGACTTCGCGCCGCCGGGTATCGCGTCGGTACGACGCCCAAGCCGCATCTCGTCACCTACCGCGAACGCATCCAGGTCGATGGCCGGCCGATCGACGCCGACGACTTCGCCGGCCTCGTCGATCGAGTGCTTCGCGTCTCGGATGCCGTGGCCCGGCGTCATGGCCAACCGACCGAGTTCGAGCTCCTGACGGCCGTGCTGTTCGCCCACTTCGGGACGGTCAAGCCGGACCTCGCGCTCGTGGAGGTCGGGCTGGGTGGCCGCCTTGACGCCACCCACGCCTGGGACGGGGGTGTGGCGGTCGTGACCAACGTCGATCTCGATCACACCGACCGGTTGGGCACGACCATCGCGGCGATCGCGAAAGAGAAGGCGGCGATCATCGAACGGGGCGACATCGCCGTGACCGGCGCCGAGGGCGATGCACTCGCGGTCATCCGGCGGCGCGCTCGCCGCCTGGCGGTCCCGCTCACCGAAGTTCCACCGGCGCCAGTGGTCGGCTGGGATCGCGACGGGATCGATGTCGAACTGCCAGGCCTCGGTCGGACGCGGGTGGGCCTCCGCGGCCGGCACCAGGCGGCCAACGTGGCCGTCGCCGACGCGCTTCTCGATGCCCTGGCAACCGCCGGGATTGCCAACGTCGACCCGGCTGACCGCCGGACCGGGTACGCGACGGCAACCTGGCCCGGGCGGCTGGAGCTCATCCGCGTCGACGGCCGGGATGTCCTGCTGGACGGCGCACACAACCCGGCGGGTGCGGCGGCGCTTGCCACGGCCCTCGACGACCTCCGACCATTCCTCGCGGATGGCCCGCTCACGCTGGTGACGGCCTCGATGGCGGACAAGGACGTCGATGGGGTGGTCGCCGCCCTCGCGTCCTCGGCGGCCATGACCGGCGCGACGGTCATCGCCACGAGCCTCGACCTCGAGCGCGCGTTGCCGGCCGCGGCTCTGGCCCGTCGGTGGCTGAAAGCGTTGCCCTCCGGCGAGGTGCTCGCCGAACCCGACGTTGCTACCGCGCTGGACCGCGGGATGGATCGGCGGCCGGCCGGCGCGGGACCCGTCGTCGTGGCGGGTTCGCTCTATCTTGTGGGCGCAGCGCGCGGTCGCTGGGTCGACGACCCGGACCTGCGCGATCCGGAGCCAGGCGAGGACGCATGACCCAGGCCCATTCGGCTTCGACGCGGATCGGCCCGAGCACCTTTCGCTGGGGCGAGCGGACGTTCGTCATGGGGATCCTCAACGTCACCCCGGACTCGTTCTCCGGTGATGGCATCCTGGGCCAACGGGACGAGGACCCGATCGACCTCGCGCTGGACACCGCGCGCCGGATGGTCGCCGAGGGTGCGGACATCCTCGACATCGGCGGCGAGTCGACCCGCCCGGGCCACGAGCTCGTCGATGCCGACGAGGAACGCCGCCGGGTCGTGCCGATCGTCACCGCCGTGCGTCACGCCCATCCCGACGTGCCGATCAGCATCGACACGACCAAACCGTCGGTCGCCGAGGCGGCGATCGACGCCGGCGCGGACCTGATCAACGACGTCTGGGGCGTGGGGATGGATGACGCCATGCCCCGCCTCGCGGCTTCGCGGCGCGTGCCCCTGGTCGTCATGCACAACCGCGCCGAACCACGCTACGAACGGCTGGTCCCCGAGGTCGTCGCGGACCTTCGGGCGGCCCTGGACCGGGCGGTCGGTCTCGGCGTCCGGCCGGATGACCTGATCGTCGACCCCGGATTCGGGTTCGGCAAGACGCCGGAGCAGAACCTGGAGCTTGTCCGGGAGCTCGGCCAGCTCCGCGTTCTCGGCCGGCCGATCCTCCTGGGCGCCAGCCGAAAATCGACGTTGGGCCGGATCCTCGGTGTGGGTCCGGATCAGCGCATCGAGGCGACCCTGGCCACGACCGCGCTCGCGATCGCCGGCGGCGTCGACATCGTCCGGGTCCATGACGTCGGCCCCAACGTCCGCGCGGCGCGCGTCGGCGATGCGATCATGCGCGGACACTGGCGGAGCGAGTCTGCCGAGGGAGGCTCAAGCTGAGCGACCGGATCGTCCTGGCCAACATGCAATTCCAGGGACGCCACGGGTTCTACGACCACGAGCTCCTGACGCCCCAGCCGTTCGAGGTCGACGTCGAGCTCGTCCTCAACCTGCAGCCCGCGGGCGTGGACGACGACCTGGCGAAATCAGTCGACTACGGCAAGGTCTACGACGCCGTTCGCCAGATCGTGGAGTCGACCTCGTACCGGCTCCTCGAAGCGCTGGCCGAGGCGATCAGCCACGAACTGCTCGCCGACTTCGAGGTCAACGAGGTCGGCGTTCGCGTGCGCAAGCCGACCGTGCAGCTCGGTGGCCCGCTCGACCACGCCGGCGTCGAGATCTGGCGACATCACCCGGTGAACGACCGCCGCAGCTGACCACACGTCGACGGGAGGCGGATCAGGGCGGCGCGGCTGAGGCCACCGCCGGAGGCTCGGCACTGGGAACCGGTGCGGGTGTCGGCGTTGGGGTCGGTGTTGGTTCGGGTGTCGGCGTGGGCGTCGGTTCGGGCGTCGGGGTGGGTTCCGGCGTCGGCGTGGGTTCAGGAGTTGGAGTCGGCGATGGCGAGGGGGATGGTGACGGCGACTCGGACGGCGAAGCCGACGCGCCGGTCGAGATCGTCCAGTCGACTCGCGTTCCCCGCTGGACTACGATCCCGGTCGAAGGGTTGGACGATGCAACCAGCCCGACCGGCACGACCGGATCGAAGGCTGTGCTGCTGGTCCCGGGCGTCAAACCTTCATCAAGGAGCCTCTGAATCGCTTGAGCCTCCGTCAGATTCCTGAGGTCGGGCACGGGGACTGTTCCGAGCCCGGCCGCCACGACGACGGCTACGGAGCCACCAACCGAAACCTCCTCCCCCTCCGAAGGGTTCTGTTCCAGGATGGTGCCGGAGGCAGAGGCATCTTCGCGGCTCGTGGCGTCGAGGCTGATGCCCAGGCCGCGTGCCTCCTCCGTAGCGTCCGCAATGCTGTCGCCGATGAAGTTGGGCACGGTGACAATGCCGGGTGGCGAGCTCGAGTCTGGATTGGCGCTCGACGCGAACTGGAAGACGACATACGCGACCGCAGCCAGCAGGGCGATCGCGACGATGCCTGTCAGCCAGACGACAGGGCTCGTGCCGCGATCATCGGTGTTGTCCTCGTATTGAGGCCGGCGTGTCTGGGTCGAACGGGCGGCTGCCCGGCGTCGGGCCGCCGGCGACGCGTAGACATCCTCGTCGCCGCCACCGGCGTACGCCTCGGGCGGATACGGAACCTTGACCGGGTTGGCCCGCGCGGTTCCCGAGATCGCGGCAGGTCCCGTGCTGCCCGGTCCCGTGCCGTGGGCGGCGCCCGTACCCGCACCCGCGGCACCCGAAACCGCGGCACCCGCCCCGGCGGCGATTGGGCCCGCGGCACCGGCCGCGCCAGGGTTGCCGCCGGCCGCCGTTCCTGCAGACGTCGATTGCGGCGGCCTGGATTCCGCTGGACTCCCCGCGGCCAAACCCGCCACGGAACCGGCGCCGGTGGCAGCTGTAACGGGCGCCCCTGCCGCAGCCTGGTTCGCGAGGGCCGTCTCGAGCGACTCGGCCATCGCCTCCGCCGAGGCGAAGCGGTCGCCTGGGGTGGGCGCAAGCGCTTTCCTCGTGATCGCCGCGAGATCCGGCGGCACGCCGGGTCGCACCGCGACCGGGTCGGGCACGGGGCCGCTCAGCCGGGCGAGCGCCACGGACGCGGCGCTGTCGCCGGTCCAGGGCCGCACCCCGGTCAGGAGCTCGTAGAGCACGATGCCGAGGCTGTAGATGTCGGACGCCTCGGTGGTCGGCTCGCCGCGGGCTTGCTCCGGGCTGAAGTAGTGGACCGAGCCGAGGGTCGTGCCGGGCAACGTCATCTGGGCTTCTGCGAGCGCCCTTGCGATCCCGAAGTCGACCACCTTGACCCGTCCATCACGTCCGATCAGCACGTTGCCGGGCTTCACGTCGCGATGCACGAGACCCTTGCCGTGGGAGGCGGCCAGGGCCCTCGCAACACCGGCCGCGATCCGGGCCGCCTGCCGGGGCGGGAGCGCCCCGCTCCGTTTCAGGATGGTCGCGAGGTCCTCGCCATCGACGAGCTCCATCGCGATGTACGGCCCGGACGGATCCTCGCCGTAGTCGAAAACGGTGACGACGTTGGGGTGGCTGAGCGACGCCGCGGCCTGCGCCTCCAGGCGAAACCGGGATGAGAAGTCCGGGTCGCGCAGGTACTCCGGCCGGAGGAGCTTGAGGGCCACGTCACGCCCGAGGCCGGTGTCGGTGGCTCGGTAGATGGTTGCCATCCCGCCCTGGCCAAGCAGTTCGACCAGGCGATAGCGTCCATCCAGGATCTGGCCGATTTCCGCCAAGCGGTCTGCCCCTCGCTACGTCGTGACGGCCGTCCGTCGCTCGGGCGGCATCGTACCCCAAGCCGGTCGGCGGACCCGTCACCCGGGTTGTGACGATCGGCGCACGGCCGATGGTCCGTGAAGGCTTCCGGACGACTCGTTCAACCCCCGGTCAGGCGCCGCCAGACGAGATCGACGAATTCGAGGGCGCCGATGCTGTCGAACAGCTTTGCCCCGTGCAGGGCCCATTCCTGGAGCTCCTTGAGACCCGTGAGGAGCAGAAGGGCGACCACCAGCGTCCCCTTCGACCAGGCGGCGATCCGGGTGTCGCCGAGCGCCGCCACCGCGATGAACCAGAACTCGAACACGTTTGGGAACAGGAGCAGCAGGGCCCGATCATGGGTGACTTCGAACGCGACGAACCCGACCAGCCGGAACACATAGAGCGCGACGGCGACCGTCCGGGCCGGCCCGCTCCAGCGCAGGGCGACCACGAGGAACGCACCGAGGTAGACCTGGTCGAGCCATTTGTCGAGGCCCTGATAGTCGGGCAAGCCTCCGAGATCGAGGACGTCCTGGAGCAGGAGGTCGCTCAGGTCCACGAGGATTGCCAGGAGTCCGCCGAGCAGCGGCCAGCGGAGGACGGGCAGCGAACCCAGGATCCGGATCGCCGCGATGACGGCGACCTCGAGCGTCACGTTGGGCCCGGTCGATTAGAGCTGGAGGCCCTGCAGGTAGGTTCGGAACGCCGGCCCGAGGTCAGGCCGGCTGAGGGCGATCTCGACGGACGCCTGCAGCCAGCCAAACGTCGTCCCCGCGTCGTACCGGGTGCCTTCGAACTCGTAGCCGAAGACCTCCTGCTCCTCCATCAGCGCGGCGATCGCGTCGGTCAGCTGGATCTCGCCACCGGCGCCACGTTGGGTTTGTTCGAGCTTGTCGAAGATCTTCGGCGTCAGCACGTACCGCCCGATGATCGCGAGATTCGACGGCGCGTCCGCGGGAGCAGGCTTTTCGACCAGACGGGTGATCCTGTGGAGCCGCCCGTGGTCGAGCGGATCGGCCGACGGTTCCGAGGCGATCACCCCGTAGCGGCCGGTGTCCTCGTGCGGGACCTCCATGACCGCCACGACGGAGCCGTGATGCTGGTGGTAGGCGTGGATCAGCTGGCCGATGCACGGCCGCTCGCCGATGACCACGTCGTCGGGCAGGATGACGGCGAACGGCTCGTGACCGATCAGGTCCTTGGCCATGAGGATCGCGTGGCCGAGGCCGAGCTGTTCCTTCTGGCGGACATAGGCGAGCTGGGCGAGGTCCGTGATGGCCCGGACCTGGCGGAGCAGCTCGATCTCGCCCTTCTCCTCGAGGACCTTCTCGAGCTCGTAGTTGAGGTCGAAGTGGTCCTCGATGGCGCCCTTGTGGGTCGAGGTGACGATGATGACCTGCTCGATACCGGCGGCGACCGCCTCTTCGACCCCGTACTGGATGATCGGCTTGTCGACGAGCGGCAGCATCTCCTTGGGCTGGGCCTTGGTGGCCGGGAGGAACCTGGTTCCCCATCCGGCGGCAGGGAAAACGGCCTTGCGAACGCGCATCGAACCTCGGGACACAGCGGGTTGGGCGGTCGCCGCAGTATACCTGCGCTTGGTTCCGGCCCGGTCAACGCCCCTTCAACGATTGCGCGAAATCGCGTACGGCGGCATTGAACGCGGCCGGTTGATCGAGGTTCGAGAGGTGCAGGGCCCGCGAGAGGCGGACGCGTCGGACGTCCTGGGCCGCTGCCGCAAAGGTTCCGGCCGACAGCCGGAACAAGAGGTCCCACTCACCGTTGAGGATCAACGTCGGACCGGGGTAGCTGGCCAGGCGAGGCAGGAAGCGCTCACCGAACAACGCTCGGAGCGCGTGGGCGCCGCCGTCCGACCAGAACCCACCGGCCACGATCGGCTCGGCGATGGAGGCCGGGTAGCGGGTGCGGAAGAACCATTCGTTGACCCGGCGGAGCGCCGGGCTCTCGAACCGGTCGAGGATCACCGCGAGGGCGCGATACGGGATCGACCGGAGGCCGACCGGCTCTGCGGTGGCGCCGGCCAGGACGATCCCGCGAACCTGCTCCGGGTACCGTGCGGCGAGGACCATCGCGACGTAGCCACCAAGCGACAGCCCGACGACGATCGCCCGCCCGTCGGCCGCCTGTTCCCGGATGGTCGTTGCGACCATCTCGGCGGCGCTGTCCAGCTCGAACGCCTCATCGGCCCGGCTGCCGTGTGCCGGCAGGTCGATCGCGATCGTCCGAAACTCGTCGCTGAGTCCGACGAGTTGCGGCGCCCACGCGGCCCGGGTCAGGCGCGTGCCGTGGAGGAACACGACGGCCGGTCCCCCGGCCGGGCCGGCGGTCGTGATCGTCGGATCGTCGGGCGCGGCGGGCGTCATGCCGCCTCGGGCTCGAGACCCGCGGCCGACACGACAGGGTCGTCGGGTTTGGCCGCGCGCTGCAGGATGAATGCCGCGCCCAGGATCGCGAGCCCCCCGAGAACCTGGATCGGCGCGATCCCTTCGGCGAGGAGCCAGGCCGCGAGTGCGACGCCAACCACAGGCTCGAACAGCATCAGGATGCCCGCGCTCGTCCCGCCAAGGATCCGGATGCCCGTGAGGAACAGCATGGACGGGATGGCGGCGGCGAAGATCCCGGTGAACGACACGATGGGCACGACCGAGGGGACTTCGAACGGAAACGCGAAGGTGGCGAGCGCGCCGGTGATCAGCGCAAGGGCCAGGCAGCACACGACGGTGCCAGCAAGGATGACGGTGGTGGCCTGATCCGCCGGGATGGTCCGGTACCCGTGGCGGCTCACGATCACGAAGACGGCCTGGCTCGCGGCCGCTCCGAGCGTCAGCAGGATCCCGATCACGTCGAACCGGATGCCCGCCGCCGGATCCAGCTGCGAGGCGACGATGGCGACCATGCCTGCAATGGCGAGCGCCAGCGCGACCCCGCGCGCTCGGTCGAGTCGCTCGCGCCCGAGCGCCACGTTCGCGACGGCGATCATCACCGGGTAGGTGTAGAACCCGAGAAGCGCCAGCGCGACGGTGATCCGATCGAACGCGATGAACATGCACAGGTTGAGCGTGAACCCCATGAGCGACGCGACGCCGAGGCTCACGCGGGCGCGCCGATCGACCTCCGACGGGCGGACCAGCCGCTCCCCGCGGCGAGTGACACGCCAGCCCACGAAGGCGGCGGTGGCCAGGCATGCGAGGGCAGCGCGCCACGCGACAAAGGCGACGGGCTGCATCCCAAGGTCGTAGGCGAACCTCGACAACGGCCCCAGCATCCCGAACAGGGATGCTGCGGTCAGGACGATGGCGACACCGACGATCGGCGATCGAGAGTGGGCGGGCATCAGCGCATGGTAGGGCGCACGCCGGTCAACGGCCCTGGATGGTCACCCCTGGCGCTGCGCCCTCGCCGGATCCTCGCTGGGTCGAGGCGACCTCGCGGGTGACCGCCTCGCGACGCTGGCCACCCAGCCGGATCGTCGTGAATGGAACCCGGATCTCGCGGAATACCTCGATCGAGACCAGGAACCCGGCGAACAGGAACAGCACCCCGAGGAACTTGCCAAGCTGGAACCACTCGGTCATGCCGAACCGGTTGAGCGTGTCGCCCAGGGTCGCCACGACGGCACCGATGGCGATCAGGATCGTCGCGGGGACCCGGCTGTGGAGCCGGCCGGTGAGCAGGGCCCCGGC
The DNA here is from genome assembly GCA_963809045.1 of uncultured Chloroflexia bacterium. Classification (GTDB taxonomy): domain Bacteria; phylum Chloroflexota; class Limnocylindria; order Limnocylindrales; family CSP1-4; genus SPCO01. The sequence continues at coordinate 129,778 of CAWEHW010000001.1, read as the reverse complement.
GGCACCCGGGAGCGAGGCGACCAGGTTGACCGTGATGGCCACCGGCGCGATCAGCAGGTTGAACAGGAACTGGTCACCGGGCTGATTGGGATCGAGCGAATAGCCGAGGACGCGCCGTTTGGGCATGAACACGTACGTCGAGAAGATCGCTCCCAGGAACAGGGCAAACGCCCCGGTGATATTGAGGAACGGGGTCAGGAGCCGGAGCTGGGCCGGGAACAGGGTCGCCACGGGCGCACCGGTCGCTGGATCGACCGCGTACCCGGGGGCCTCGAGCGTCGTCGACAGCATCAGCACGAGGCTGAGCGCGGTGGCTCCAACCACGGCCCCGGCCGCGAGCGTCGGCCAGCGGTCGTTGGTGAAGTACGTCTCCACCGCCACGGCCAGCGCGAGGAGGCCGGCCGCGATGAAGTACAGCAACGGAAGGGTCCCCGCACCGGCATATTCGGGCCGGTTGCGGAGCAGGAACGTAAACAGCCCGGCCAGGAAGAGGCACAACGCGAAGCTGTAGCCAAAGCGGGTCCGGCCCAGCAGGAAGGCGGTCCCGAGGCCAAGCCAGCCAGCGGTCCAGACCGCCCCGGTCAGGTACCACGTCCGGTACAGGGTCTCGTTCCAGCCAGACGTGGCCGCGATGGCCTCGCAGCCGGCCCCGACGCCGTAGAACAGCATCCCGAATCCCCAGATCAGCTGGAAGCCGCCCCGACGCTCGCGCCACTGGTCGAACAACGCCAGCGAGAAGACCAGCGCGAGGATCGAAGTGAGCGCGGGCAGGACGATCCGCGGGTCCATGTCAGCTCGCCTCGCCCTGGTGGGTCTCGATGAGGCGGAGCAACAGCCGGTCGAGCAAGCCGGTCGCGCTCTCGTAGAGACCCGCCAGTCGCGAGGCGTCCAGGGCGCGACGCCGGCCCAGACCGGCGAGTTCGGTGAGGAACGGCTGTCGCGCACCCACGAACAGGGCGACCGCCTCGGTCAGGCTCGTGCCGCTGGCGGCCATCCGGCGCGCGAGGTCGTCAACGATGGCGATCGCCCGGGCCTCAGCCGCGCTTCGTGCCGAATCGTCAGCCGGATCGGCGTCCAGGTGGGCGACGAGCGCATCGACCAGGCGGCGTCCGTCCTGCCGGTACCGTTCGAGCGCCGCGTTGTCGTCCGCACCGACACGCCGGGCCTGGTCGTCGCCCAGGTAGCTCCGTCGATAGGCACGGGCCAGGCGATCGGGGCTTGCGCCAAGGCTCGCCAGCGGCCGGATGCGCGTCTCACGGTTCGCGGAGAGCCGCACGATCGTCTGACGATCGAACCGGCGATGCCGGCCCGGCGTGACGTAGGCCTCGACCCGACCTTCATCCGCCCAGCGCCGCAGGGTGTCCGGGTCAACGCCGAGCATCCGGCTCGCCGGGCCAAGCGACAACCAGGCCGATTCCGTCCCGTCAGGCACGGGCGTCGGCCGACGTGTGCTGGATCGAGAAGCGGTCATGGGGCCTCGGGTTAGGGTGCCGGCGGATCGGTCGGACCGGGGGAACACCCGGATCCGACTCGCCGGCGTGGATTGGTTGGCGAGAACCTGGGTAAATCTGGGTACGGACGATCCCCTCAGGCCGCCGGAGAATAGGCGCCGCTTGGACGTGGCGTCAAGCGTGGGCTCGATCGTTCGGGTGACCCGCTCCTGGGCCGCGGGTGTCGCGGTTTCGGGTCAGGCCGGGACGAACTCGTGGTCGTCGCGATGGATCCCGTCACACAGGCCGTAGCCGCCGGTCGTGCCCGGGATGGCTACCGGTCGCATGATCTCGCGGACCTGACCGCGACGGCAGAACAAAAAGTCCCTGGTCGCCATCCAGCGGCGGACGCAGGCCGGGTCGCCGTGGAACTGGAACGGTCCCGGATTGATCGCGGGCCGATCGGTCCACGCGACGGGGGCCTCGGCGGCGACGATGTCGAGCAGGTTGATCCGCCACGGCGTGCCGTTGATGACCTCGAGGCAACCGTCGCACCGGGTCGCGACGTTGTCGCGGATGATCGTGCGGATCTGGACGCCCATGATCTCCATCGGCTCGATGGTAGCAGTCGCAACGGCATGAACCGACGTCCGGCGGGCGATCGACCAATATTGAACGTCGAGCCGTTCACCCTGGGCTTCACCAAGTGACGCTCTGAGAGTCGCCGTCAGCGGCCGGCTGTCGAACTCCTCCAAGCGCCGAGGGCTGATTGTCGTGGTATCGGGACCGCCGCCCTTCCTGTTTGGTCCAACCACAGACGGAGGCCCGATAGAGGTCTGTGATGCTTCTTGGCCGCCTTGTCGGGCGCCAGCGCAGTCATCAGTGCAAGCTTGGTCGTACCACTCCTTGACACGGCCCGACGCTCGCGGCAGACTCGCCTTCTGGACTTTCGCGCTACGTTGGCTGCCGGGTATCCCTGCACATAGCTAGGATCGCCCGTCAGAAGCAGTCGCCCGACGGCTCTCGGAGGAACAAGCGTGAGTGAGTACGACGATCTTCGACGAATTACCGAGCGGCTCGAGCTATCCCGTCGGCGATTCTTGCAGCGCGCCGCCATCCTGGGCGTCGGGGCGGGCGCATTGCCCCTCTTTGCGGCAGCCTGCGGTCCGAGCGCGGCTAGTCCGTCAGGGTTGGCCGGATCTCCGGGCTCTTCGGCGGCACCGACCCCGGCGGCCTCGCCACGGACCCTCGAGTTTCAAGCGTGGGAGTTCCAGCCGGAGACCATCCAGGAACACCTCGATGCCTGGACCGCTCGATCAGGCGTGTCCACGAACCTGACGGTCATCCCGAACATCGGCTACGGCCCCGCGACGCAGACCAAGCTGCAGGGTGGCGCAACGCTCGACGTCTTCTACAATTTCACCTACAACACCGGGACGTTCCATCAGCAGGGCTGGGCGCACGACCTGCGCGACTTCCCAGGCGTCAACGACATGCTCGATGACATGTTCCCGGCTGCCCGGGACCGGTACATCACGGCCGATGGCGCGATCATCGCGGCGCCGTACTTCAACGCCGTCCATGTGCTCCACTACAACAAGTCACACCTCGAGCGCGCCGGGATCACGACCCCACCGCAGACCCGCCAGGATATCTACGACCAGTCGAAGGCGATCAAGGATGCCGGCATCTCGGACACGCCCTACCTCGCCTATTGGGTCAAGGAGTTCGCCGAGGAATATCTCAACGTTTACCTCATCGCAGACGGGGTAACGATGTGGGATACCTCAGGCGAGCCCGTCTTCGCAGACGACCCCAAGTCCACCGAGATCCTCGAGTGGTGGTTGGCCATGTTCCGCGACGGCCTCACGACGCAGACGATGCTCACCGACGATCCCATCAAGCTTGCCACCCTAATGGGGACGGGCGAGGCTTCATTCTACGTTCTTCATCACTACTTCCTGAAGATCATTCGCGATCTCGAGGACGCGCCGGAGAAAGACAACGTCGACATCCTGTACCGGATGCCGGGCTCGGCGGGCAAGACCTTCCAGATGGGGGAGGTCATCCAGATGGGCACGAGCGGCGAGGGTCGCGCAGTCGAGGATGCCTGGGACCTGATGAAGTTTTACGGCTGGCAGAATGAGAACGGCGAATATGCGACGTTCAAGTCGTGGGCCACTGCCGCGCAGCTGGGGGCACCGTATCCCGGCTTCTTCGAGGATGAGGAGGTCAAAGCCGCGTTTGGCTCGAACTACGACATCGACGCCTTGGCGGACGTGTTCGCGAACGGCTCTGACGTTCAGGGCGGCAGGAACGCGGCTTGGTACCAGACGTTCCAGGCAAAAGTCGGCGACCGCATCCACGCGATGCTCCTGGGCCAGGCCTCACCGGCGGACACGGTCCAGGGTCTGGCCGACGATGCAAGAGCGGCAAAATCCGGCCTCTGAGCTGAAGGATGGCGGGCGCTGACCCCCCGGGGCGCGCTGGGAGCGTCCCCACCGCATTGGAACCGAAAGTGGCTGCGGGCGGCACCGCCGGTATCGGCCGGAGAACTCGTCGCCTGGTTCGCGTACGGCGCACGAGTCGTTCCCAATTCGGGCTGCTCCTCGCGCTTCCTGCCACTCTCCTCGTACTGGTCCTCGTCGGCGGCCCGGCGGTCCAGACGATCGCCCTCAGCTTTCAGGAGGTGCGCTTTGTTGGGGAGAGCACGTTCGTCGGGCTCAACAACTACATGCGCCTGGTGGCCAGCGACGAGTTCTGGCATTCATTCCGGTCAACATTCCTGTACGCGGGCGTGTTCCTCACGATCTCCACGGTCCTGGGGCTGGCTTTTGCCATCCTGCTCCATCAGCGATTCCGGTTCCGGGGCGCGGCGCGGACCCTGCTGATCGTGCCGTGGGCGGTTCCGTGGCTACTGGTCGGGATCATCTGGAAGTGGTTCATCGATGCGGACGTCGGCGCTCTGAATGGGGCGCTCTACCAATTCGGGCTGATCGACAGCTACATCCCGTTCCTCGCCGACCCGGGGAGGGCGCTACTGTTCACTGTGCTCGCCGCCTCATGGCGGCAGGCTGCGTTGAGCGGCTTGCTGTTCCTAGCCGCGCTGCAGACGATCCCCCACGAGCTCCCGGAGGCCGCGACGGTCGACGGCGCCAACGCGCTGCAGCGTTTCCGATACGTCACGCTTCCCTGGATCCGCCCGGTGACGCTTGTGGTGCTAGTGACGAACACAATCTTCGGCTTCCTCCAGTTCGACGTGATCTACGCGATGACCCAGGGCGGGCCCGGGAACGCAACCAACCTCCTGTCGCTACTCCTGTTCAAGCAGAACTTCCAGTTCAACAACATCGGTGTAGGGTCTGCCGTCGCGGTGGTTCTGGGACTGGTGGCATTCGGCGTCGGCCTCTTGTTCGTCCGGTTCACGTACCGCCCGGATGTGGAGCATGAGTACCGTGGACTCTGACCCGCGTCCCGTGACCGCACGGCGCAGCACGGCTCAGGTCCGCGTCCGACGGCTAGCCGGACGAGTGCTCCTGTACGCGTGCGTGGCCCTCTTCATGGTGTGGGTCCTCTTTCCACTGTGGTTCACGCTCATGAGCAGCGTCTCGCAACCCGCCGAAATGGTCGCCCGACCGCCGCACTGGATCCCGGAGCGCCCCACGCTCGACAACTATCTCGCGGTTTTCACGCAGGTCCGGAACGAGGCGGCCGGGTATACGACGACGACCGACGCCCAAATCCTAGGCGCCTTGGGCATGAGCACGCTCATCGGCGTAACGGTCGCGGCTCTCAACCTGCTGATCGGCGGACTCGCCGGGTACGCCTACAGCCGGTACCGGTTCCGCGGGAGCCGGATCGGATACCTCCTGCTGATGGTCTCTCGCGTGGTCCCCGCGATCGCGATCATGGTGCCGTTCTTCATCGCCTTCCGGCTCGCGGGCTTGATCAACTCGCCCGTGGCGCTGGTCGTCAGCTACCTGCTGTTCACGCTGCCACTCAGCGTGTGGCTTCTGAAGAGCTATTTCGACGCTCTTCCCGCCGAGGTCGAGGAGGCCGCGATGGTGGACGGCGCCTCTCGGCTGCAGATCCTCTGGCTTGTCGTGGCGCCGCTCGCCCGTCCGGGGCTGGTAGCCGCCGCGCTGCTCGTCTTCCTCGAATGCTGGAGTGAGTTCTTCTATGCCAACGTGCTCACGACCCAGCTCACGATCCCGCCGCTCCTGGCCAGCTACAACAGCCTTCAGACATTCGGCTGGAATACGCTCGCGGCGGCGACGGTGGTCTCGCTCGTGCCGCCAATTCTGCTCGCAGTCGTGTTCCAACGGTACGTGGTGACGGGTCTAAGTCAGGGTGCGGTCAAGTGACCCAACGGGTACGTGTTGGGATCATCGGCGCTGGCTCGTGGTCCGCGGCGGTGCACCTACCCGCTCTGGCCGCCCGCGACGATGTTGAGATCGTGGTCGTCTGCCGGCGTGACGGCGACTTGGCAGTCCGCATCGCGGAGCGTTTCAGGGTCCCGCACGCCGTCACTGACTACCGCGAGGCGCTGTCGCTTGGGCTGGACGCCGTCGTGGTCGCCAGCCCCCCGAATGTCCACGAGGAGCAGGTCGTTGGTGCGCTGAAGGCGGGAGCCCACGTTCTGTGTGAAAAGCCATTTGCGATCGACGCAGCGGCGGCCTGGCGGATGGTCGACGCCGCCCGGCTGACCGGCAAGCACCTGCTTGTTGCTTTCGGCTGGAACCACATGCCGATCATGCAGGCAGCTCGGCGGATGATCATCGAGCGAAGCCTCGGCAGGGTCGAGTTCATGACCCTCAACCTCCGGGTGGCCACGCGCAGACTCCTGGCCGAAGGCCGTCCTTACAACGTCTCCTCCGAGGAGGTGCCGCCGAAGCCAGAGACATTCATCGACCGGGTCGTCTCCGGGGGCGGGCAGGCGCCAGTGTCGATGAGTCATGCCTTGGGGCTGGCAATGTTCCTCGGAAACGAACGGGCAAGCACCGTCCACGCGCAGATGTGGAACGCTAAATCCGGCCTCGACATCCACGACGCCATGACATTGCGGCTGGCGGGCGGGGGGATCGCCACGGTGACCGCGGCGTCGTCGCACGAGTCGGCGCCAAAGGTCGAGTGGGAAGCAGGGGTGTTCGGCCCCGGCGGGCAAATGATGCTCGATTCCGTCCATGGCGAAGTCCGATTCGCTGGCGTCAACGGGTCGATGGAATGGGCCGATCTAGCGGCCGACGCCGGCACGTACGAACCGACCGGGCCGCTCCGGGAATTGCTCGACGTCGCTCACGGTGGATCGCCCGGAGACGCGAGCCCGGCCGACCTGGGCGCCCACACGGTGGAGCTCGTGGAGGCGGCGTATCGAAGCGTGGCGACCGGCTTGCCGGAGGTCCTCGTCCGGACGGATCGGCCCGAACCGAGGGTGTCGTGAACGAGTCCCCAGCGGCACGCGGTCCCGTCCGCTATGCCTTCCGGATGCGGCTAAAGCCAGGAGCGGGCGCCGAATATGCGCGGCTCCACGACGATCTGCCCGACGCGATGCGCGAGCAGCTCGGGCGCGCCGGAGTCCGTACCTACACGATCTTCATCGACAGTGAGGACCTGTTCGCATACCTGGAGGCGGGTGATCTCGAGCGGTTTCGCTCGGTGATGCGCGAGGGAGCGCCGGAGGACGAATGGGTCCGCACTGTCCGGAACCTGTTCGCCTCGCAGGCGGTCGATCCCGAGTTCGGGTTGCCACCCCGGCTCCGTGAGGTGTTCCGGTTCGAGCCCGCTGATGCGCCCGAGGGGACAGCGTGACCGACTCGTCGATTGCCGCCCTCGAGAGCGCCGCCGACCGCGTCTCCGACACGCCGCGGGTCGTGATCCACCTCCCTACCCTGCGGGCGAACATCGACCGCATGGCCGGGGCCGCGGCGGACGCGGGGGTCCGCCTGCGGCCGCACATCAAGACCCACAAGATCGGCGCGATCGCGCGGATGCAGCTCGCCGCCGGGGCCACCGGCATCCAGGTCGCCAAACTCGGTGAAGCACTGGCGATGCTCGAGTTCGGGATCGCCGACATCCTCGTGGCGTACCCGATCGTTGGCCCCGAGAAGGTGACCCGCCTCGCCGAGATCGCCCAGCGGGCGCGGGTGTCGGTTAGCCTCGATTCGATCGAGGCCGCCCAGGGAATATCCGCTGCGGTGACGGCCGCGGGCGCCACAGTTCGAATGCTCGTGGAGATCGATACCGGCCTCAAGCGGATCGGCGTCCAGCCTGGCGCGGAAGCCGTGGCGCTCGCCGAACGGATCGCCGGCCTGCCCGGCGTTGAGCTCGCGGGCGTCTTGACCCACGAAGGCCACATCTACACGGCCGCAACGGACCGGGCACATCTCGAGCAGCTCACGCGGGAGGCCTGCGGTCTCGCTGTGGAGACCGCGGAGGCCATCCGCGACCGAGGGTTACCCGCGACGGTCGTATCGGTCGGCTCGTCCGGCACTGCACGACCGGCGATGCGCGTGCCAGGTGTCACAGAGGTTCGACCGGGCACGTACGTCTTCAATGACCTGACGCAGATCGGCCTCGGGGCGGCGTCGATGGCCGATGTCGCGGCTGCGGTGGTGGTCACCGTCGTGAGTCGACCGGCGGCCGATCGAGCGATCCTCGACGGAGGAACGAAGACCTTCAGCTCAGACCAGCGTATTGCGGCTTCGGCACCGCGAAGCTACGGTGAGATCCTCGGTCATCCGGACTGGCGCTTCGTTCGGGCAAGCGAGGAGCACGGGATCCTCGAGATCCCCGTTGGACGGGGTCCGGCCATCGGTGACCGCCTCGTCGTCGTTCCCAACCACGTGTGCCCAGTGATCAACCTGCATGACTCGGTGCTGGCGATGGACGAGAACGGGGCACTGGCCGACTGGCCGGTCGACGCGCGCGGCCGGCTCCGGTAGGCCGGCCTCAGCCGATATGAGCCAGCGGTTTGCCGATGGGTAACGTCGATCGGACGAGTCGTGCGGAGCCCACGGTGGTGACCGTCAGGGGCCCGGTGGCCCCGGAGGCGCTGGGCGTCACGCTCAGCCACGATCACCTAATCAGCGATGCCTACGCTCTGTGGGGCGCTTCGAGCGGCGACTACGGCTGGATCCTCGACGATGTGGAGGTCGCAATTCAGGAGGTCGAGGCGTTCCGGGCCGTGGGTGGTGGCACGATTTGCGAACCGACGAGTTTGGGCCTCGGGCGTGACCCGAGCGCACTCCTCGAGATCAGCCATAAGACAGGCGTCCACGTCGTCATGGGCTCGGGCTGGTATCGCGAGCGGTGCTATCCGCGCGAAGTTCACGAGGAACTCCCCGATCGCCTCGCGGAGCGACTGGTGCGCGAGTTGACCGTGGGCGTGGGCGAGACCGGGATCCGAGCCGGGTTCATCGGGGAGATCGGAACTGAGCGCCGTCACATCAGCCCCGCTGAGGAGCGTGTGTTCCGGGCCGCTGGCAGGGCTCACGCCCGGACCGGCTGCCCGATCCTCACCCATACCACGCATTTCGGCGAGCTCGCGCTCGAGCAGCTCGACCTTCTCGAGGCTGAGGGCGTTGCGCCGGACCGGGTGATCGTCAGCCACCTCGGCGACCGGGTCGAATCGCCCCGCTGCTCCCGATTGCCGCCCGGGGCGCATGGATGAGCGTCGACAACCTGGGCTTCTCGGGAAGCTACGGACCCCTTGAACTGCGGGCAGACAACGTCGCTGCGCTCGTCGCCGAGGGCCTTACCGGGCAAGTCATGCTCAGCAACGACATCTGCCGTACGGATCAGCTGGCGATGTTCGGGGGCTGCGGTTATGGCAACGTCCTGACCCGGTTCGTGCCGATGCTCCGAGATCGCGGCGTGGGCGAAGAAGCCGTCAATGCGATGCTGGTGGCAAACCCCGCTCGTGCCTTCGCGTACGACTCCACTGCCGCCCGGGACCGATACCTCGCCGAGGCGCGCCGGGCGTAAGAACGGCGACGACGAGCCCACGAGGCACGGCCCTCGCGTTGGCGCCGCTCCCTGAGTTGTCAGTCCGGCGCGACGCCTACGCCGCGGCCGGGATGGGGCCACGGCAGTCCCCACGGGATGCCCGCGCGGATCGTGTGGTGCACTCGGATCCGCGACGTGGCCGTCCGCTCGATTCCCGAACCTGACAATTGGGCACCGGAGTCTCGGAACGTGAACTGACCCTCCTCGATCGAAAAGACGGCAAGGTCAGCCGTTCGGCCGACGGCGAGTGAACCGAGTGTCGCCTGCCGGCCGATGGCGCTCGCAGCTCGTGAGGTGACAGACGCGACGACGTCGGCCAAGGGCATCCCCAGCGCGAGGAACTTCGACATCGTGTTCGGCAGGTCGTAGACCGGCCCGTTCGCGCTCAGCGAATGGATGTCCGTGCTGATCGTGTCTGGCCAGAAGCCCTCGCGGATGGCGATATCGGCGACCCGGTACGAGAAGCTCCCCGATCCGTGCCCGACGTCGAAGAGGATGCCTCGCTCGCGCGCCTCGTGGACACCACGGCCCAGCTTTCCGTCCTCGGCGAGCGTGTTGTCGGAGCCGGTGAAGCAATGGGTGACGATGTCACCGGGGCGCATCAACTCGAGCAGCTCGCCGATCGGTCGCGGGCAGAAGCCAATGTGCATGATCACCGGGATCCCTGCGCCTTCGGCGATCGCAATGGCTCGGCGAAGGGGCTCCAGGTCGTGGTCCCGTATGACCTGCGGCTGCGTCATCCGGACCTTTACACCGACGACGATGTCCGGGTTTTGGCGGGCTGCCCGGATGCCGGCAGCCACGTCGAGCAGGTCGAGGTCCGTCGCCTCGCCCGCAGGCCACGGCGCCAGCCCGACGGTGGAGACGTGCAGGAAGGCCAGCACCCTTGTCCGCGACGCCTCCACGGCGAGGCGGCGGAAGCCCTCGATCGTGTGGGCCCCGGCGTCGCCGGCGCTGACGCATGTCGTCACACCGCTCGTCGAGGAGCTCTCGTCGGCCGGCACGGTCAATCCCGCGACGCCAACATAGACGTGTGTGTGCAGGTCGATGAAGCCCGGCGCGACAATCCGATCAGTTGCGTCAATGACCGCCGTCCCAAGGTCGAGCGGCATCTGCATGCGGCGTTCCGCGATCCGGTCTGACAGGTCGGGCTCGATGGCTACGATCCGTCCGTAGCGGATGCCCACGTCCAAGACACGGTCGAAGCCCGCTGCCGGGTCGAAGACGCGCCCGCCTCGCACGACAAGGTCGTGCGCCTGTTCATCGTCGATCCTGAGCGTCACCGTTCTCCCTCCCTACGACTCAAGTGCCTCGCGGATGCGGTCGAGTGCATCGAGCCGCATCAGCCCGTAGTGGTAGAAGTCAACCCGACGCACGCCAGTCTGGGTCGCCAACTGGACCTTTGCCTTCAGGTTCTCGACCGTGGTCGAGTCAGGCGCCGTCGGACGGAGGGCGAGGATGATGTCGGGACCATCGCCGAGCATCTCCCTGTAGCCGGCAATGTCGCCCCGGATCCACTCCTCGTCCGCTGCGTAGCCGAGAATCTCGATGTCATCGGCGGCCCCCGCCAGGCCGGCCAGATCGAGACCAAGTTGCCAAGCGATCGTGGGACTCGGCGCCCCTATGGGACGCCCGGTCGCGTAGCCCTTTAATGCGCCAGATGGGTCGAGAAACGTCAAGCGGACGCCGGCTGATGCGACCGCGTCGCGGAGTTCGGAGGTGAGGGTCACGACCATCCGCTCCCGCATCCGAAGGTAGCCACCGACGTCGCCTCCCGCGAGCTCCGCGATCTCGGCGCGGCTGAGGTCGCGGGCCGTGTCGTCGACGTCCCCCGCGAACGCATTTTCGATCTCCGCGCGTACCCACCCGCGCAGCGCCTCGCCTTCGAGTCCGTCTTCCCGGGAGGCGGCGAGGCAGCTATCGCAGAAGCACAGTCCCATGAGAATCGCGTCAGGGGTCCGAGCGAAAGGAAGTAGCGTTCGTGGTGGACGCCATGCTCCAACGGGAAGAATTGGACCGCCTCAGCGAGGATCGAACGGACGCCCCGAGAGGCGACGTCGGTGGCGAGGGCCCGAGCCCATGCGCGTGCGCCCGGATTCGAGGCGCACAGGTCGGTCTTGATGGGATCGCCGAACGCATTCCGGGGTGCATAATCGAGGTGCTCGCCGATCCGGTCGTGATGCAGGAAGACCGTCCAGGCATGGACGTCGACATCGCGTCGCGTCGCAGCTGACACCAGATCAGCAAGCGGATCGCCGGTTTCGGCAAGCTGACTCCGACGCGGCTTGATCGGTGAGTCCTGGTAGAGCGACTCATCCGGGCGGAAGAATGTCGATCCGGGCTCGAGGTACCGGACGCGGCCAGCGCGCCCGTGCGGAAATACGTCGCGCCCGTCGTGGTATGTCACGGCCATCAGCACGCCATTGGCTCCAGCGCGGCCATGAACGTTGTCTACGACCGCTTCGGCGCCCTCGTCGGTGATGTCGTAGGCAAACGTGAAGAGCGATGCGTCGAGGGTCATGCCTCGTCACCTCCTGACTGTGTGGTCACGTTCTCGACGATCGAATCCCGGTACGCAAACAGGGCGGGGAGCCCACCTGTGTGAAGAAAGACAACGCTATCCCGGTCCGTCAGCACACCCCGGGCGACGTTGTCAATCAGTGCCGCCATGGCCTTTCCCGTGTACACGGGATCGAGGATCAGACCCTCCGTTCGCGCCACGATGCGCATCGCCGCCATCCCAGCCTCGGACGGCTTGCCGTACCCGGGTCCGATGTAGCCGTCGTCCGACTCGACCTCATCGTCGCCGACCGAGACGTCCAGGCCGAGGACGCCCGCCGCCAGGTTTGCGGACTCCGCGGTCCGGGCTTGCATGCCGGCCCCGGCCCAGCGGATCGGTGCGATCCCCGTGATCGGCACGGCCCAGCCGAGTGCTTTGGTACCTACGAGCAGACCGCTGTGCGTGGGCCCGGCAGCCGCGGTCCAGATGCGGGTAGGAGTGATGCCGGCCGCCTCGCACTGCTCTTGAAGCTCAGCCACCATAGCCACGTAGCCGACGGCCGCGCTCGGCGCCCAGGGATCGATCTTGAACGCCCGTCGGCCTTGGGCCCGAAGCTCTGCGACAACCATGTCGAGCCGCTCACTGACGACGAACGTGATGTCCGGTTCCGAGACGAATCGCACGTCGGCGCCCAGCAGGATGTCAAGCAGGACGTTGCCCTCAATCTCTTGCATCTCCGTGTTGCGGAGCACGAGGACGATCGGGATGCCGAGCTTGGCCGCCGCAGCGGCTGCCTGGCGTGACCAATTCGATTGGATGTTCGCGCCGGTCACGAGGACCTCGGGATCCTCCAGGAGCAGGCTTCCCAGCACGTACTCCAAGGTCCGGGTCTTGTTGCCACCGAACGCAAGGCCAGTTAGATCATCCCGCTTGACGAAGAGTCGCGGACCGCCCAGGGCGGCCGACAGCCGGGGCAGATATTCCAGTGGCGTCGGGAACGATCCCAGCCGAACCCGCGGCTGTTGATCGATTGCCGCCCGCAGCGCAGCCCGCATGACGGGCGGGGAGAGCAGCGGAGCGACGGTCATGAAGGCCGCGGGCCGGCGACGGGCGAGCGCAGCACCCCGATCCCGTCAATCCGGGCAACCATTACGTCGCCGGCGGCGAGATAGATCGGCGGCTTCCGAAAGACGCCAACGCCTGGCGGGGTTCCCGTGAGAATCACGTCGCCGGGCTCGAGGTTGAAATAATGACGGCAGAAGGACATGAGCTCGGGGACGCCGAAAAGCAGCTGGTCAGTGTTCGATCGCTGCATCTCGACGCCGTTAACGTCGAGTGACAGCACAACGTGGACGGGATCTGGCAATTCGTCGGGCGTCACGAGCATCGGACCCATCGGGCAGAACGTGTCCAGCGACTTGGCGCGCACGAACTGCCCGTCCCTTGCCTGCAGGTCGCGGGCAGACACGTCGTTTGCCACGGTGAAGCCTGCGACGGCGGCGTCACCGCGCGGCCCGACGCCTACGACCACCGCTAGCTCTACCTCCCAGTCGACGTCGTCCACGTCGGCCGGCCAGGAGACGGCGACATCCGGGCCGACGACGGAACTCGGAAACTTTGCGAAGACCAGCGGTTCGACCGGCGGCTCGACGCCCTGCTCAGTGCAGTGGTCGCGGTAGTTCATGCCAAACGCGATGATCTTGCCCGGTCGCGGCACGGGCGCGGTCAGGGTGACACTTTCCAACGGGATGGGGTCGTCAACCCGAAGGGCCTCAACATCCCAGAGCGATCGGGGCGTCGCGAGGAGTTGGTCGATCGTGACTCCCAGACGTACCACCTGTCCACCAAGGACGAGTCCCGCGCTTGCCGACTGATCCCCATCGAGCGTTACCAGGCGCATCCGGGTCTCCTAGTCACGCCATTCAACGATTGCGTCGACTTCGACGGGCATCCCGAACGGAAGATCGGGGACTCCAACGGATGAGCGGGTCGCTATCTTGTCCGGCCCGTAGAGATCGAGCAGGAGATCAGAGAAGCCGTTCACGACTCTGGCCTGCTCGGTGAAGCCGTCAATGGCGTTGACGTAGCCCGTGACCTTGAGCCATTGGGCGATCCCGTCCAGCTGTCCCAACTCCCGCTCGATCGTGCCAAGCACGTTCAGCGCCGTGAGCTGCGCGGCGGCGACACCATCATCGATGGTCAAATCGCGCCCGATCTTGCCTAGATATCCCCACCGATCGCCGATCGTGGGACCGTGGCCGGCGATGTAGAGGAGATTCCCGCTCCGCGCAAGCCGGCGGTACGTCAACTGGACCCCAGCCGGGACCACCTGGCCCGGAGGGATGGCGAGGCCCCGCTCCTTAAGCTTGTCGCAAATCGTCACGGTGCCACCATTGGTTGGACCACCTGCTCGTGGCTGCCTTCCTTGGTTCAGCGAGACCCACGCGGTAGTGGGCCGATCGATCAATCATAGCAACCCGTGAAATGGTCTTCTTCTAATGCATGTTCCCAACTGGTCGGACCAAGCGGGGTATCATCAGATCGTTCGCTGCGGGTTTCGGCGCGCGCTGGGAGGGGAAATGAACGGGATTCAGAACGTGGAGGGTCGTGTAGCGCTCGTGGTAGGTGCGACCGGAGGCATCGGCAAGGCTTGCGCTCAGGCGTTTGCCGCTACGGGCGCCACGCTTGCTCTCGCTGACCTGGAGCCCTCCCGCGTCCGGGCCGTCGCGGCAGAGTTCCCATCGGTCCGTGTGTCGGCCCATCACGTCGACCTGTCCCAGCCCGGCGCGGCGACCGAGCTGATCGCTCAGGTGGTCAACGAGCACGGCGCCCTCGACATCGTGGTCAGCACGGCCGGATTCCTCCGACCGGCGTCGCTTCTCGAGCTCACTGTGGACGACTGGGATCGGACACACGGCGTGAACGTCCGTGGCAATGTCCTGCTGGCACAGGCGGCCGCGCGCACGTTCCTCCAACACGGCACGCGTGGTCGGATCATCGTTTATGCATCGATCGTGTCGCGACTCGCCCGGCTCAACAATGTTGCCTACGCGTCCTCGAAGGCCGCCCTCGTCCAGGCCGTCCGCTGCATGGCCCTCGAGCTCGCCCCAAGTGGAATCACTGTCAACGCGATTTCGCCGGGCTCTACGGCCACACCAATGCTTCTGGAGACGCAGATGCGGGGGTCGCCCGAGGCGCTTGAGCAGGCGATCCATGGCGATCTCGCCAGCTGGCGGCTGGGCGTTCCGCTGGGTCGGCTCGCCGAACCCGAGGATCAGGCGGCCGCGGCGGTTTTCCTGGCAAGCGACGCCGCCCGCCACATAACCGGCCAGGAGCTATTCGTGGACGGCGGCCAGTCTGTTGTCTGATCCGGCTCCTGCCAGAAGGTCGTCCGGGTCCGCTTGCGGACGTCGGGACGCAAATGTCGCGGCTAGGTGGATCACGCGCCCACTGGATCGAACGACGGCAGCGGCGGGAGCTGACAGAGGAACATGACTCGCACGTCGAAGCGGGCCCAAAAGGCAGGGTCGATCGATCTGGGCCCCGACGGCTCTGGCCATCATCTGCGAACAATGTCGCTCGCCGAGGGCGCCGCCGTGAAGATCGCGAGCGAGATCACATCGGGCGCCATCCGGCCCGGACAGCGCCTTCCGCCCGAGCGTGATCTGGCGCCCCGCCTCGGGCTCAGTCGTGGAGCCCTCCGCGAAGGCCTGCGGACGCTCGAGTCGGTCGGACTGGTCACTGCGCGCGTGGGTCAGGGTCGCTTCGTGAGCGACACTGGCTCGGATCGACCATCGATCGCGTTGAATACGCTCATGCAGCTTCAACCGAGCGGCGACATTCTCGCCCTGCGGAGACTGCTCGAACCAACCGCTGTGCGTGACATGCCCGCGGCCCAGCTGGACCCGACCGCCGCGGCGGCCGCCGATCTGTTGGCCAAGATGCGGACTGCCCAGGCGTCCGGGGCGATCAACCAGGCTGTTCGCTATCACACCGAGTTCCACTTGGTTCTTGTGCGCTTCGGCGCCACCCGGCTCCTGCGCGCGCTTCTGTCGAGCCTGATCGAAGCGTCGACGGTGTGGCAGCCGGCCATCCTCCGCGACCGCGAGGCCGCGCCGTACTGGGTTCGTCGCCACCTCGAGATCGTTCGCGCGCTCGAGAGTGGTGACATCCAGCGCGCATCCGAGGGTGTTCTCAACCACCTGCAAGAGCCGTTCAACTACCCGGCTTCAGATTGACCTCATGAAAAGGCGGCTCGACTCCAGCCCGTGCGCTCATGCGCTTGATCGCGAAGCTCTTTGGTTTCGCCCCGATCCGACGTCCCGGCGCTCTGGTTTCGAAAATGGATAGGGGGCGCCGGATTCAGGGCCTTGATGCCCTCATCGATACGGCGGACTTCTATGCCGACCCATATCCGGCATATCGAGCTCTTCAAGAACACGACCCAGTCCATTGGTACGAGCCCTGGGGGCAATGGCTCATCAGCCGCTACGAGGATGTCGCCTTCATCCTTTCACGCCCCGATCTCTTCTCCAGCGTTGGTTGGGAGCAGCGAGTCTTGAGCAACCTGCCGGTCGAAACTAGAGCGAGGATCCCGGAGATCCGTGCTCATTACGACACCCCCGTCCTTGTAAATACTGACCCACCGGATCACACGCGACTCCGCCGTGCGGTATCTCGAAACTTCACGCCGCGATCACTCGGGGCTCTGCGGCCGACGATCGATGAAGTGGTCGAGCGGCTCCTTGACGACATGAAGCCAGAGGCTGAAGTCGACCTCTTGGCGAGCTTCGCATACCCGCTCCCTGCTCTCGTCATCGCGCGACTACTCGGCGTTCCGGAAAAGGATCGACCGAAATTCGTTACCTGGTCGGCGGATATCACCGCCTTTACTGGCTCCTATTTTCGTCCGATGCTGGCTGGCAGAGCCGAAAACAGCATGCGGCAGTTCCGGGAATATCTGCGGTCTCTCATCGCGATAAGAAGGAAGTCGCCGGGCGAGGACATCCTGAGTGATCTCCTCGGGGATACCGGATCCGAGGGCTCGCTCACCGATGACGAGTTGGTTGGCACGGCCGTGACGCTCCTCTTTGCCGGCCACGAAACTACGGCCAACCTGATCGCCAATGGCATGGTCGCACTGTTTCGACACCCAGACCAACTGCGATGGCTGGCCGACCACCCTGATTTCGCCCCGACGGCGATAGAGGAGCTGCTTCGTTACGACAGCCCAGTGCACCGGACGCGCCGGATCGCAACCGCGTCTGTCAGCCTGCGTGGCCACACCAT
This sequence comes from uncultured Chloroflexia bacterium, assembly GCA_963809045.1. Classification (GTDB taxonomy): domain Bacteria; phylum Chloroflexota; class Limnocylindria; order Limnocylindrales; family CSP1-4; genus SPCO01. The sequence goes on along the minus strand of CAWEHW010000001.1, from coordinate 112,555 downwards.
TCGCGCGGGTGACCCGGTGTCGAACCTGCTCGGGGCGGCCAACCGGGATGCCGAGCACTATGCAGAACCTGATGCCCTGACGTTCGAGCGTAGAGGCGCGGGGCACTTGAGCTTCGGACACGGCATCCACTACTGCGTCGGTGCTGCTCTGTCTCGCCTTGAGGCGCCAATCGCCATGTCCGCCTTGCTCGCGAGGTATCCCGGCATTTCCTTGACGCACAGGTCACGAGTGCGCTGGAAGCGAAATCTGGCCTTTCGCGGTGTCGAGAAACTACCGGTTCGACTAGCGTGAGTACGGCCCCGTCGTGGATACGGTCGTTCTGACTGTCGATGCCGTGTGCGTCCTGGAAACGTTTTGGTCGCCTCTATCGAGAAGCGCACAGGCACCTGCTGAGTCTGGCGGCGTTAGGCTCCCTGTGGTTCGACCAGAACGACGTGGGGTCGAGCAATTTCGGTAGGTCTCTCGGCTGTGGGGACCTGCCGGGACTAGCCGGCGGTCGGACGGAGCAGGGGTCCCGCCGCCGAGGAGCCGCGGTCCAGCCGGCGAAGACCAGGGTCAGCCGGTCTTCGTCCTGAGGAGGCTGTACTCGCCGTCGTAACGGACATTGAGGCTGTTGTTGAACAGGTTGAGCATGTTGATGTAACCGATCAGGAAGGTGAGCTCCACCACTTCCGGGTCGGTGAAAAGCGCGTGCAGCCGTGCCGCAAGCGGCTCGGGAATGGCATTCGAATCGGCCATCACGGCACGGGTGTATTCGATGGCGATGCGTTCGCGGGGCACGAGCGTCTCGGGGTGCTCGATGGCGACGAGGGGCTCGTGCACGATGTCGGCGATGTCAACGAGATCGCAGTGCGAGTTGACGCAGAACTGACACTCGTTCGTCTTCGACGCCGTGATGATGACCAGCTCCTTGACCCGTCGCTCCAGCACCCCACCGGGATAGACGCTGTTCCCGAAACCGGCGAAGGCGCGCAGCAGCTCCGGACGCAGGCACATCGCCTGGATCATCTCGACCGGCGGTCGGCCGCGTTCCCAGAGACCGCGGCTCTCATCGAATGACGGGTCATCCTTGACGGCCTCGAACGCGGCCTGGATCTGCTCGGGACTGACGGTGACGCGCATCGACAGAACACCTCGGACACACGATGAAGTGACCGGTGCATCGTGGGGCGATCCAGAGATGGCTGTCGAATCGATGCGACGATATGCGGCACCAGGGCAGGCTGACGGTGGTTCGAGAGGGCTGGTATGAAGATCGTGGTCATCGGCGGAACCGGGCTGATCGGGTCAAAGGTCGTCACCAGACTCCGTGAGCAAGGGCATGAAGCCGTTGCGGCGTCTCCAAACTCCGGCGTCAACACGATCACCGGGCAGGGGCTTGCAGAGGCCCTCGCCGGTGCCTCGGTCGTGGTGGACGTATCGAACTCCCCTTCCTTCGAGGCGGCCGCGGTGTTGGCGTTCTTCGAAGCGTCCACCCGGAACCTCCTGGCTGGAGAAGCGACGGCGGGTGTGGCGCATCACGTCGCCCTGTCGGTCGTGGGCACCGCCCGGCTGTCAGAGAGTGGCTACTTCCGGGCGAAGATCGCCCAGGAGCAGCTCATCAGGGACGCGTCGATCGCTTACTCGATCGTGCATGCCACGCAGTTCTTCGAGTTCATCAAGGGCATCGCGCAGGCCGCCACCGACGGGAACACGGTTCGCGTTGCACCAGTGCTCATCCAGCCGATCGCCGCGGATGACGTCGCCGCAGCGGTTGTCGACGTAGCCGTGGGCGCGCCGATCAACGGGACGGTCGAGGTGGCCGGTCCGGAAGCGTTCCGGCTCGACGAACTGATCCAGCGATCCCTGCGTGAGTCGAACGACCCGCGCGAAGTGATCGCGGATGCGCATGCGCGCTACTTCGGCGCCGAGCTTGGGGAACGAACGCTGGTTCCCGATGGCCAAGCCACGCTCGGCTCAATCCGGTACGAGGACTGGCTGCAGGAGGCCGCCCAACCGTAGCCGGGTCAGGCGACCGATATTTCCGTCACGACCTCGATCGGGCGCTCGAGCGCATCGCAGACCGGGCAATGCGCCACGCCCCATCGGGCAATCGCTTCGAGGGCCTCCGAGTCGACGCCACGGGCGTTCAGGCGGACCGACACACGACTGCTCAACGGACCTGCCGGCACCCCGTCGGCCAGGCCGAGAAGACCGCGGTCATCCGAGACTGAGTCGACCGAGACCTCGAGGGTGTCGAGCGTCACGTCGAGCATCGCAGCACGCATCGCGATGAGCGTGGCGACACAGCTCGCTTCCGCGGCCCGCAGCAGCCAGCCCGGCGACGGCGCGGTGGCGGTGCCGCCGACCGACGGGACCATGTCCGTGGTGAGCGTCGCCCCGTCCGGGCCGGTCACACGGACGACGAGGCCGTCCACGAGCACAGCAGACGCGGCGCTGTCCGTGGCGAGCGCTTCCTTGGGATGCTGCTGCAGGTAGCCGCTCGCGGCTTCAATCGCGCGCTTGATGTCGTGTGCGCCCATCGCTGCCTCTGCTTCGCGCCGTCGGCGGTTTGGTACCCCCAAGGGGATTCGGGGACCCGCCCGCTGTCAGAGGACGATCCCCTCGCATGGTACGTGGCGTGATCAAGGCCACCCACCTTCGCACGCGATGTGGGTCTGCTATCCGTTCCGTGGCTCTTGTGCAACCCGAGGTGGTTCCGGTGCACGGACGCACCAGGTACGTTCGTTTGCCCTTGAAGGTCATGACCAACTCGATCATGGTCAGAGGGCGAAGCCTTGGTTTGGCATTCATCCCTTCTCGATCCGCCTCCAGGTTTGCCGAGGCTTCGCTCCATGCCCTTATCGCCACTGTTGTTTCAGCGTGGCCGAGGGCAGCAGGAGCCGGTGTGGGATGAGCCTCGGAGAGCGGATCCTCCAAGTTGGACGCGGCAGGTGCTATGACGCCTTGATCCGGAATGGCCTGGCTGCGGACCAGGCTGAACGCTGGTGCGACGCATGGGAACGCGAGGCGGAGGATCGCGGATGGCCGCGAACCGGTGAGTTCTGGGAGACCGGGCGACTCTGGATCGATGCCCAGATCGCTGTCAGGCGAAGTCCCAATGCCGTCCTCGCGCGGCGATGATGGGCGCAGAGTCAGGCGAATTCCGGCAGGTCCTTCAAACAGGCCGAAGGCAGTCGACCTTCGCTACGGTTCTTGCACGTAGCGAGCCCCATCTCCTCGCTACTGGGCGAACGGCCCCCGGTCGGCTCTGTCGTCGCGAGCAGGGTTCATCCACACCCTGCCGCGGTGGTGGCCGACGGGCCCGTACCATGCCCGGCATGCGTCGACGGTACCGATCACCGAGGTCACACCATCGAAGTCATCCTGTGTCGCCGTTGCTGTCGTCGCGATCCAACTCCGGATGACCACGGCGGGCCTGAGGCGTATGACAGGTGATTCGCCGACTACTAACCGCTCTGTAGCGTGCCGGCCATGATCCTGACGTGGCCTGATCGGTGGCAGCCTGAGGCGATACAGGCCGTGCTTCCGTACATCGACACCGAGGAACCGTCGAAACGCTGACCGGGACCCTCACCCGCTAAGTCCGTGCGGCGACCGCCCCCGCCAACCCCGACGGGGACGGGGACAGATCGTCTGCCCCGGACCGCACAGAATGTGGTGCGCGGCCGCACCAACCCTGCACGAAAGTCCACCAGGGCGTGGCACCAACCGCCGAGCTGCGAGCACAATACCTATCCGCCGGGTTAGGGAGGAGGGGAAAGCCCATGGGGCCGATGCGAATCCGGCAAAGCGCGAGGCTAGCCGCTGGCTTGGCAGTGGCTGTGCTGCTCATCGCGGTCGCCATGCCAGTCCTCGCGAAGGGGGCCAAGGTTGGCATCTGCCACCGGACCCACAGCGCGTCCAATCCCTGGGTATACATCTCGGTCGCACCGCAGGCAGTTCCCGCGCACCGGGCGCACGGGGACCGGATCGGAGTCACCAGAAGCCAATGTGCAACTACACCGGCGCCGACGCCGTCTCCAACTCCAACGCCGACTCCGAATCCGAACCTCCTGCCGAACCCGAGCTTCACCGACACTTGCGCCGGCGTCCCCTGTAACTGGTCCGGGAGCGGCGCGACGGTGAGCCGCGATACGGTGAACTTCCGATCCGCCCCAGCCAGTCTTGCCGCCACGACTTCGAACAGCACCTCGCCGCGAACTGTCTCAGGCTGCTTTGCCGTGTTGCCGTCCACGACCTACGTCGTGAACGGTTGGTACCGCACGACGTCCGGCGGGATCGCATTCATGCAGGTGCTCAAGGCTGAGTATTCGGACGGCGTCTGCGGCTCTTCGGCTGGGGCCGATTCCGTCGCAACGCCTGCGCCCATCGCGACGGGTACCTGGACTTTCTTCCAAGCCCAGACGACAACTGGCCCGAGCACGCATTCGGCAAGGATCTCGGTGGGCTGGAACTGCGGCGGCAATTGCGCCGCGCAAACGGTCAACTTCGACGACGTTAGCGTGAGCCGCGCGCCGTAGCGCATTTCACCTGCGGAGTGGCAGCGGGCTTTTCGGCTCGCTGCCGACTTCCCTCAAAGTTCAACGGTCAACCCTGTCTGACGCGTTCGCCCTGGTGCCGAGCCTCGCGGGCGGTACGTCTGGCACGCGATCTGCACGCGACGGTCGCTGCCCTCGGTCTCGAGCGGATCGGGTTCGAGGTCGTCTGCCAGGTGATCTGGGACAAGGGCCTCTTCTCGATGGGCCGGTCCTGGTATCACTGGCAGCACGATCCCTGCTGGGTCGTGCGCAAGCCCGGAGTCTCGAACCTGTCCTCGGACCGCGCGATCAGTCGACGGTCTGGCGGGCGCCCAGTCCGAAGATGCTCATGGGCGGCAGCACCGAGGAGAAGTTCAACCACCCAGCCCAGAAGCCGGTCCTTCTGTCCGAGACCCCGATCCGCAACCACCTCAGACCGGGCGAAACCGTTTATGACCCATTCCTCGGATCAGGGTCGACGCTGATCGCCGCCGAGACCCTGGGCCGGCGGTGCTACGCGATGGAGGTCGATCCGAAGTACGTCCAGGTGACCATCGAGCGCTGGCATGCCCTGACCGGCGAGACGGCAAGCCGGGTCGAGTCATGAGCCACGATCGCGACGACCGACGTACGTGCTGTCGTGAGACCGGTCGACGACCGCGTCGAGGCCGCTGCAGTCGCACGGCGCGGGAACCTGTAAGGAATTCGATCCGGGCGTCGAGAAGACGCCGCGGAACTACCCGGGTCAAGTTGCTCGGGCCTCGGCTGGATGCCGAGACGCCGCGCTTGACTCCGTTACTGCCCTGATCGAGCTCGAAGCTCTCGACGATCGGCATGGACCTCGGCGAGGAATGTCTCGAAATCGGCCGAGTACAACGACCCGACGAACATCACGATCACGCCGCGACCGGGGGCGTCCAGAAGGATCCCTCGAGTGCGCTGCTCCCCGAGGTCCAGCCCCGGCAGGTCGTCCGGATTGGCGGGGCAGGTGCCCGTCCATTCCGGATTGAGCCGGACGTCAACTCTTTTCGGTCAGGCACCGATCGCGTCTTCGACCAGCCCGGTGGTCAAGAGGGCTTCGTTGGCCGTCACGGCGGCCGCCATCTCGGCCGCCGTCGCGCCCTGATTGTTTTCGACCGACTCGCGGAGGAAGTACGGGCTCGGATCCGGTCCCATGACGATGGATTGGGCGAGCAATCCGGAGCTGGCGAACTCGGCCTGGTTGGCGGGCGTGTCAGGGAACAGTGAGAAGGCGCCGGCCTCATTACCGTCGTTGACCCAGCCCTCGGGGACGCTGAAGGTGAAGCCGGGCCTGAAGAACTGGTCGTGTGGCGGCCTGCCTGCAAGACTCCCGCCCGTGGGCGGGCCGTCGCTGGTCCACCAGGACGGAAAAGCGGCGCTCGCCGACGGGGCCGCGGTGACCGCCGCCGTAGGCTGCGCGCTCGGTGTTGGGACGATGGTTGCGTCCGCCCGGGCCGGTCGTGCCCGGCAGCAGGTTGTTGCCAACGACCGCGACGACGAGAGCCGCGGCGAGGCCGGCGATGAGCTTGAATTGGGTGGTCACGTTGGTCCTCCCTGGCAAGGGCCACGAGCTCGCTGGCGCTCGCCGATCCCTGCGGCGACGACGCCGACGACGCGGTGGAGATCGCGTTCGGGCATCGGTCATCCAGTTCTCGAGGACGCGATCGATGTCGGAGCTTGCTTCATGCCGAGGTCCCTCCGACGACCGCCGACCTGCGTCGGCTTCCAGTGCGGCGCGCATGGCGTTGTGGGCGTGATGGAGACGGGAACGGACCGTCCCCGCGGATAGTCCGAGGAGCTCGGCGATCTCGGTCGGTTCGTAGCCAACGTAGTGGCGGAGGACCAGGATCGCTCGCTCGTCAGGGGTGAGCCGCCGGAAGCCGCGATCGAGCTGATCTCGATCTCCGACTGACAGCAGCTCGTCCGGCGCGGCCGGACCGTCGAGCGGAAGCGCGTACAGGTTCGAGATCCGCTTGCGCTCCCTACCGGCTTGGGCGATGCAGACGTTGGTGAGGAGCCGGTGGACCCAGGCGTCAAACCGGTCCGGATCGCGGAGGCTCGGCAGGTCACGCCAGGCGATCACCAGTGCGTCCTGCAAAGCATGCTCGGCCCGGTCGACGTCACGCAGATCCGTGCGCGATCGCGGGGAACCGGCCGCAGCGCAGCGGCCCAGGTCGACGGATGCCGCCTGATCGCCTCGCTGCGCCGCTACGACGAGATCGCGATCCACCGACTCTCCCGTGGGTGGCGCCCGTTGGGGGCGTCGTCCACCTATATCGGTCGCTCCTGCGGCCTCAGCGTTAAATCTTGGCGGTCGTCGACCGGATCGACGAGGCTCGCAAACGCTAACCGACACCATGACTGCATCGTGGGCGTCGGCCGCGATAGCGCCGTGACATTTCGCTGGCGTCCATGGTGGTTCGAACGGGCCGCGGCGTATCGGTCAGGTCCCGCTCGGTATCGAATAGCCGCTGCCATCAAGCCGGCCGCTGACGGTGCCGGCTGCACGGTCGATGCGGAGCGTGGCGATTTGCGGGCGGACGAAGAACAGCACGGCGCCGCAGGCGATGACCGCCGAGCCAGCCAACAGAATCGCAACGAGCGCGCTCGAACGTTCCGCGATGAGTCCGCCTGCGAGTGCACCGAATGGCATGAACCCCCAGTACAGCAGCGTGAAGAGCGACGTGACGCGACCCCGGAGCCGGGCTGGTGAAAGCGCCTGTACGAGGGAGAGACTCGAGGAGCCATAGATCGCGAAACCCCCTTGGGCGACGCCGATGGCAATGGCCGCGACGGCGAGGGCGCCCGACAACCCGGCACCGATCAGACCCGCGCCGATGAGCCCCATCCCGACGAAGATGGTCCGCCCGTGCCCGGCGCGCCGCATCAGCGGCTCTGCAGCCACCCCGGCAAGAAGACCGCCGATGCCGCCGCCGACATACATGAGGCCGATCGCGCCAGCGTTCGCTCCGAGGTCTCGGATCACGACCGGCAGCAGGAACACATAGGACAGGCCGAGGGCACCGGGCCCCACCGATACCAGGATGATCAGCCCGAGGGTGGGGTACCGGCGCGCGTACGAAGCCGCCTCGATCAGCGGGCGGACCATCGAATGGTCGGTGGCCCGGGCGGCGGCCTCGTGCACCCGGACGCGACTGATCGGCAGGGCGGGCACGCTCTGCATCACCCCGGCCACGATGATGGTCAGGGCAGCCGACGTCACGATGTCCGCGCCGAGGGCCGCGAGGAGCACGCCGGCGACGATCCCGCCGACGATGCGCCCGAAATTGAAGCCGAGGAACGTCAACGCCACCCCACTCGAGATCGCGCGTGGCGGAACGAGGTCGTTGACGATCGAGATAAAGGCCGGGGCACCGAGCGTCTGGAACGTGGACATCACGCAACCGAGCGCGATGAGTGCCCATAGTGGGGAGTCTGCCAGGGCAAGAAGTCCCGTGGCGACGATCGCCAGGCCCGCGCCCGCCAGTGAGAGGACGACCATGACCTTCGATCCGAAGCGGTCCGCGAGCAGGCCTGCGTGGAGCATGAACAGGGCGAACGGCAGGCTGTAGAGGAACGATGCGATGCCGACGGTTTGGGCGGATCCGCTGACCGCCAGGATGTAGGTATTGAGCGCGGCGCCGAAGATGAACCACGACGCGTTCGAGGTCAGGTTCGCTACCAGGAAGGTCACGAACGGCGGATAGCCGAGCGCGGTGAGGCCCATCCGTTCGAGGGTCCCGGGCGGCGCCTGGGCGGGACTGACCACGAGCAGTCCGTCGGGCGTGCGCGAGCCTGTCACTAGGTTACGGGAAGGCGCATCCCTGGAGGATATCGGCTGGCGGGCGCCTGCATCGCCCGAGTTCTGATGCGTCACTCCGAAGGTCCTATGGACGGAGGTGAGACACTGACTGGACATCGGCTCCGTCGCCCATCGACGAGTCCGGCTCCCATCGCACCGGGAGCGACCGTTCATGGGCGCGACGAGGAGCCGACGGGGAGGCTGCCATGCGGACTGAACGTCCGGGGCCTTGGGGCTTTGATGTGTGGGACCCCAGGCTCACCGTTCGCGAACAGGCAGCGCATGCCCAGCACGAACCGGCACTCGACGATCTCGACCGCGAGGACGTCGTAGGTCTCGACGATCCCGCCGCGGACGAATCACGGGAGCTTGAGACTGTCGGCGGATTCATCAGGTCGCGCTAAGTCCCGCTCGACGTTTGCTACGGTCGGCACAATGAGTGGATCGTGACTATGCCCGCTCCACAGGGCGCCGAGCGATCCAGACCTGCTCGCGGCCGTACGCAGGGGGCGACCCTGCGAAATCGGAGTACTCAACGGCATCAGTGAAGCCCGCTAGCTCCAACAGGTGCCGCATCTCATACCTGTAGGTCCAGCGCATGACCAGTTCCTCTTCCTCGGAGCGAAGGACCTCGCCTGAGGTAGCGATCTCGCTGAACCGCCAGACCTCGCGAACGGTTTGAGCGAGTGGGTCGTCCTCACGAAATAGGACGTCAACACGGATAGCGTGGCCGGTCACCGGATCATCACGTGTCTCCGTCCGGCCCGGTTTGCGACCGGGGACACACAGGTCGAGCAGCGGGTCGAAGAGGTGGATCGCTGTCACTCCACCTGGGCGGAGGTGGCGATGGACGCGCGCAAGGCAAGCACGCTGTTGCTCGATCGTCAACATGAACATGAATGACCGGGCCGGGATGAGGACTGCGTCGAATCTCTCGTCTAGGTCGAATTTCGCGAGGTCACCCGGAACCAGCCGAATGGCTGTTTGCAAGGCCGGTGGGAGGCGCTCGACCTTCGCCGCGGCCTGCGCCAACATGCCGGGCGACTTGTCGACTCCCGTGACTCTGAAGCCGGCTTCGACGAGCGGGATAGCGACACGTCCCGTGCCACATGCGAGCTCAAGCACATCGGAGCCGGCGGGGGCGAGCGTCTGATAGAAGGCGACGTCTTCGAACGTGCCCGACCGGAGCAGCCCCACTTCCAAGTCATACGTCGACGCGTTCAGTGTGCCGCTATAGAACTCGGCTGCGCTCACACGGCCAATCTACGCGATGGGCAGCGCGATGACGACGGTGGGCTGGTGGGTATGTCCTGCCTATGCCGCACGGTCGCCAGCCTCTCTGTGCGCCACTGGTCGGAGTGCCTCGACCAGGCGCAGGAGCTTGCGGTCATGGCCAGTCGGCTCGCCGAGCTCGACAGCGTCCCTCCTGGTGCAGCGTGGGACCCTGATGCCGTCTCGACGATAGCCGGCGTGCTTGCCGTGGACCTGATCGAACCGGCGCACTCGAGAAACTTCGACGAGGGTCGCCAGGCTCTCGTGATCGCTACCGCCTCGTTACGCTCGAAGGCACCAGGTCCCAATCAGGCCGGGACCGACCGACCATCATCCGGATCGACACTATGACCTCATCGTGGTCTCTCTTGAGGAAGCTCGCTACCTTCTGTGACCGCCGGGGCACACCCCAACCGCCTTGCTTGAGAGCCCCACGTGACCGAGCAACGTAGGGGACTCGGATTTCCTCGACTTGTGTCCCTGACGATGGGCTGAACGAATCCAGCCTAACCCGCCCTCATCATGGGTAGACCGCGGTCACAGCCGCGGCGCTGTCCCGGAGACCCATGGACCGAGACCTCGTCGAGCGGGCTCGCTCGGGCGATCAGGAGGCATTCGCCGATCTGGTGCACCAGGTCAGTGATTCGCTCTTCGGCGTCGCCCGGCGGATCCTGCGCGATCCGGGACTCGCCGAGGACGTCCTGCAGAACGCCCTCGTGACGATCTGGCGGAAGCTGCCGCACCTGCGGGAGCCTGATCGCTTTGAGGCATGGGCCTACCGGATCCTCATCAACGCCTGCTACGCGGATGCACCGCGCAACCGGCGTTGGGCGGCCACGGTTCGCGTGCTGCCGGTCGGCCGGGCCGACCAGGCTGACGAGTACCAGGCGATCTCCGATCGCGACGAGCTGGATAGGGCGTTTCGCCGGCTCCCGCTCGATCAGCGAGCGGTCTTTGTCCTGCATCACCACGTGGGCCTGCCCCTCGTGGCGGTGGCCGAGACGCTCGGCATCCCGGACGGGACCGCCCGATCGCGACTGCACTACGCAACCCGTGCGCTCCGGGCCGCCTTCGAGGCGGGCCGGACGCAGACGAAGGTCCAGGAAGGGCGAACGGCATGACTGACCCCCGAAGCTTCGAACGTGCCGTGGACGACTGGCTGGCAGACGGGTCCGATCGGACCCCGCAGCCGGCACTCGATGCCGTCCTTCTCGCCATCAAGACGACCCCACAAGAACGGGATCTCCGGATCCCGTGGAGGAACCCGACCATGCCCGCTCCACTGCGGCTCGCCGCTGGGATCGCGATCGTCGCGGTGCTCGGCTTCGCGGGCCTGACCCTCCTAAATCCCGGGACGACCGGGACCGGCGGCGTGCCCCCGGCGACGCCGACCGAGGCCTCGCCCGCGCCAAGCCCGACAACAAGCCCCACCCCAAGCCTGACGGCCGGCTCTACCGATGGCCCGATCGACACCGCGACGTGGACGACCTACACGTCAAGCCAATACGGGTTCACCATCGGTCTTCCCGATGATTGGAGCGTCAACTCCGCTGACCGCCCGTGGGACCTCGACACGGATGCGGCGGATTGGCTGAGCCCGGCCATGGACGACTTCAAGGCGCCCACCGGTGACGTCCGTGTCAGCGCCTGGGCGGTACCCGCCGCGTTCGGCTCGACGTTGGCCGGTTTGGCCGAGGTGGAGGCCTGGGTCGAGGACTACTGCCAGAAAGCGAACGAGGCGCCCTGCACCGGGATCCCCGACCGTGCCGTGCCGCTGTGCCTCGAGCGGCGAGACTGCCATCCGGGCCTGCTCGTGCCATTCGATGAGGACGTTTTGGCCTTCTTCACAAACGGCTCCCCGGGCAGCGACCTAGTCGTCGTCGCGGTCTGGCGGCCCGAATCGGATCCGAGCGTCCAGCAATACGGCGGCTCGCGGCGGTTACTTGAGGCCTATCTCTCGACGATGTGCGTGTGGCCCGAGGATGCGAGGCCGCCGTTCGAGACACAGATCCCTGGTTGCTGACGACCGGACAGTGCCTTAGATCTCAACCGCCTCCGGCTCGTTCCGCGAGCCCGGAGGCGGCCCTTGCACAACGATCCTCGACTTCATCCAGCAAGCGAGTTGACCCAAGAGATTTCGAAGGGTCATTCGCGAATCGGCAACACTATGAGCCGATCGTGGGTTGCATAAGGCTCTGCATCAGGTGTGATGTGATGTTGGCGATTCGATGAGTCCGAGCCCGATCGCGTCGGTCGCGATCTCGACCCTGCTTCTCGCTCCGAGTTTGCCCTTGATCATCGCGACGTGGAATGAGGCGGTCTTCTTGCTGATGAACAGAGCCTCTGCAATCTCGCCGTCAGAACGACCGGCGGCAACGAGCACGAGTACCTCTCGCTCGCGTGGTGTCAGGTCGTACCGGCCGCGCGGAACAGGGCCGGCCCTATTGGCAGCCTCCGTTGGGTTCAAAGCTTCGTTCATCTGAAGTGCGACCTCGTCGCCGTCAGGACTGGCTCGACTATCCGCCCGCTCGAGCGTGATTCCGGCCCTTGCCGCGAGTGCCTCGGTGGCCTCGCGTAGGGGCGCGGCTCCGAGGCGGGTGGCGATCGCCCAAGCCTCGTTCAGGGCAAGAGCAGCCCTCGGCCGATCGCGATGTTGGGCAAGCGTTGCCTCGCCTTCACGCATGAGTGCGTAGGCTCGCTCATACGGGATCCCTTGGGTCTCCCAGGCTGCTGCCGCCGCGGCCCAACGTTCGGGATCCGGCGCTCCTTCGAGGCGCGTGAACTCGGCCTCGCAGGTCTCGAGCTGCGCCGCCACCCACGTGTGCGGTAGCCTGGCCACGACGTCCTCGAAAACCGCCCTCATGCGCGCGAGAAGAGCACCAGCGCGTGCGCGCGACTCAGCTAGTTCGGTCGCATCATGCCGCGACCGCGCCTGTGCGGCGAGGTCCGCCTCAGCCCTGATCCCAGCGCTGAATGCCCAGCCCATGCTCGGGGCCGGTGTATCGGGGTGGGCAATCGAGCTGGCGACGGCGACGCGGGCGGAGAGCGGATCGTCCTGCCATAGGGCGAGTTCGGCGAGCGCGGCAGTCCACCCCGACGCGAACTTCTGCGCCAGGAGCAAGACGCGGGGAGCCCGAGCGCACCACACCGGGCCGCGCGAGCTTGGCGCGTTCTTCGATCGACCTCTGACCCATGCGGGGGATGATTCTGTAAGGGCGGATCGACACTATGACCTGATCGTGCCGGCATTGCGGGCTCCTCCTCCAGCAGCTTCTGCCCCAAGCCGCACCGTTAGCCGACGTCCGGCTTGAGTTCAGACAGGCGGACGACATGATCTAGATGGAGACGCGCGCGATCGTAGATCTCCAGGTGGATCTCCGGATCCACCGGCCCCCAGTCGATCTCGATCAGCCCGTGCTTTTGGTAGCTGTTCAGCAACTCGCCGACGCGGTTCGGGTTGGTCCACTCTCCAGCGGACGCCGTTTCGACCTGATCGAGGCCTGATGGGGTGAGGTCATACGTTGGATAGCCAAGTGCCGCCGCGTCATCGGGGTGGCGGGTGAGCTCTGCGAAATGCATGTCCCCGGATACGAAGACCACGCCCGGGATGTGCATTTCGCGGATGAGTCCGAAGAGCCGCTCGCGTTCGAGCGGCGAATCACCCCATCCCTCCCATTCCTCGTCGATGTCGTAGTCCTGAACCACCTGGACCCCGCTGCCGATGATCCTGATCGTCGCGGGCTCGAGAAGGCGATCGCGCAGCCACGCCCACTGGACGTCGCCGAGGATCCGCCGGCTCGGGTCCTGCCCGGCGTAGTCCCACGGGTCCAAGTTGTACCGGGTATCAAGCAGGATGACCTGGACGGTGCGATCGCCCGTCCCGAACGTGCGCGCCGCGTACACGCCGGGCTGCTCCCAACGCTGATCCTCAGGCGGCGCGCCCCAGAACCCGAGAAACTCGGCCTTGGCAGCGTCGCGGTGCGGCCAGGTCGAATTGACATTGTTCCCGCCCATATCGTGGTCGTCCCACACAGCCATCATCTCCGTAGAGGCGGCCAGGGCCTGAAAGCGAACGTTCGCCCCAAGGCGATCGTAGATCGCCCGCATCTCCGCCATATCCTCGGTGTCGGCGTAGATGTTGTCGCCGAGCCAGAGCATCAAATCGGGTTCGTGCGCGGCGATATCGGCCAAAGCCGGACCGCCCGGAGCGTAGCGGAGGCAGGCGCCGACGGCCACCCGGAACGTCTGATCGGAGGTGCCTGACGTCGGACCCGGTGGCTCTGTGGGGATCGGCGGCAACGTGCGGATAGGAGGCGTCGCAGCGCACGCCATCACCCCGTCGCAAGGTGGCGGCGTCCCCGTAACGCCCGCGGTAGGCGGCACCAACAACTGTCCACAGCCGGCGATAGCGAATGAGACCAAAACCGCCATCGTGAAGCGCACCGTCCATCTCCGCACGCGCCTGAGCACAACCTCGAGAGGATATGCCTCGGACGGCAATTCGCCGTCTCCGACGCCGCCGGCAGTCGTCGGAACACCACCACATGCAGGTGGCGCAATTTCGACACTAACTGCTCATGTTGGGACGTCGCTCGACCGTCATTCAGGTGGGTTAGCGAAGATCCGGTGCCAGGCAGCATGGCGAGCGATGGCATCGAGGTCTGACATCGAATACGTGAAGCCGACATCCATCCTCGGAAGCGCCGGCTTCGATGGCGGGGTCCGGAATCTGGACGACTGCCCCGGCGGTCCGCCTGTGACGCGCAGCGCGACCGGCAAGTCTGGAACTCGTCGAATGCGCAACAGCACAATCCTCTCGTCGAGCGGTCGAAATTCGCCCCGCCCGACCGTGCCGCGACCGAGGTAGCTCTCGAGGCCATCGATCACGGGCTTGAGCATCCCCCCGAGGGATTGGGTCGTCCTGGCGGCGATGTCAAGCGCGACGGGTCCGCGCCCGATTGTTCCGGACCACGAGGCACGGACCCGACTGCGCCAAGTCTCCTTCTCCGCAGTACGACCTTCACGGGGAATCATGTCGGACTCCGCGACGAGCTCGATAACCTCGTGGAGCGCCGACAGTGGGCTCGCGGCAGAGGCCCGCACCAGCGTCACCCCGAGCCCAAGTGGAGGTGCCCTGCCTTTCGTCGCGAGGATCGAGTCTAGGTTTCCCAATCCGCGCGCAAGAGCGCCCGCGTCTCGCAGGCCGTCGAGCGCCAGGCGCACGAGGTTGTCGAGGTCGATGAGGACTCGTCGCTCCTCGATGAGGAAGTCCAGCTCCACCTCATGCGCTGGAGTTTGGCCACGGGCGACGTCGGCAACGGCCGCTCGCCAGCGCCGGTCATGAGGCGGGTTCTCAGCAGCCGACGGCGATCCCTCAACCCAAAGAAACGTGGAGGTCATCCGCCCTCCGGCATGTCGAAATCGACGTTCTCCTCCATCGTGTGAGCCCGCTGCCGCTAGGCTGTCGGCGCGTTGGCATGCCTTGCATGGACACCGAGCTTCGACGCCTCAGCGACGATCAGCTCGGCGTAGCGCCTGGCTGGCCAGCCACGTCGCTGCGCGCCGCCAGGATGCATTCCGCAGATCCACGGAACGCTCGCTCGCCGTCCATCGAGGGTGAACGGCGGGTCCGCGCGTTCGAGATCGCCGAGGCCGAGCGGTTCGATGAAGGGCCATATGAATGGACCCGCGAGCACGAGGACGAGCCGAGGGGCAAGCGCATCCACCACCGCGCTGAGGAATTCGGCAGCAGCCGTGGTCTGAACCTGCCGCAGCGCCCCTTCGGGATTGCCTTTGTAGTCACCCGGCGCAATCGGGTAGAGGTTGGCCCACGCCACGCGGCTGAACCATGGGGTCCCGGGGTCGGGAGCGAGCGCGTCCGCCACCTCGTGGGTGGTACGCCAGAATGGCGAGTTCTCGACGCGATGGCCCGCGATCCAGCTCATTGGATCTTCGAGGTCGGCGAAACTGGCTTTAGTGTCTTCGAGGATCGCCGCTCGACCCGCAGCGCTCGTCGCGTCGAGCGCGGTCCAGTCCGGGAGCCAGCCATAGACGGCCTGGCCTACAACGAGCACGCCGTGGTCGAAGCCACGACCGACGAGCGGCCATTGGGGGGTGAGACGCCCGCCCCCGACCTCGAGGGCGACTCGACCAACGTCCGCTAGGAGTCGGTCGTATGCGTCCCCCACATGCGGGCTGTCTAGCGCGTTCGCGGCCAACCTCATCAGGGCTGGCATCGACCTCATCCCAGGCTCCGCTGAAGCGAACGAATTGAGGAAGCCACCGTTCATCGTGAGGCCGTGGAACTGGATGGCGACCTCCGCCAACTCCTCTCGTCGATCCACGATCCAACGATAGTGACGACGGACCGACCATGAGTTCGCCGATCTCGCTCGTTCCTACGCTCAGCGACGCCGACAGCGAAGTCGAGTTGACCGCTTGGGATTGCCGAGTCCGAGTTCGTTGCGGTGAGATCTCCTGTGTGGCCGAGACGGAATTGGGGGGTGCCACAGGCCTGCCGAGTTGCACTTCGCTGAGACTTGCACCCCTGCGGCGGGGAACCAGAGACGCAGCCGCGCCAGCGTCCTAGGCATCCGGTAGCCCTCAGGGCCGCGCAACGAGGATGTGCGTGCGCATCGGATATTCGAGCCGGCCGTTTCTGACATAGGGCTCGAGCGCGGCGCTCACGTCGCTGGCGAAGACGGATCGCCCCGCCTCGGGCAGGCGCGCGACCGCATGGCGCGTGGAAGGCGAGCCGATCGTCATGCCGTCGAGAAAAGTGTTTATCGACTCGAAGCGCGACGTGCCGTCTTCGGTCTGGAGGGCGATCTGCCTGAACCCGGCCAGCACGGCCGCCGCGCGTATCTCTTCGGGGTCGGCAAAAGAACACGCGCGCTTAGCCGCAGTGGCATCGACACCCTGCCGCTCCAGTGCGGCTACAACCGCGCGATGCCCCGCGTTTGCTTCGAGCGGTCCCCAGATGCTCGCGACGAGGCGACCCGTCGGTTTGAGAACGCGCCGCAGCTCCGCGAGACCCGCGGTGCGGTCGGGCAGGAACTGCAGACCCTGCAGGCACAGGCACAGGTCGAACGACGCCACGTCGAAGGGCATGGAGAGCGCGCTCGCACAGTGCCATTGGATCGGCACGGCGCAGCGCCCGGCGGATTTGCGCGCAACTTCGATCATCCCTTGATCGATGTCGAGCCCCGCAATCCTGCCCGTGCCGCCAGATATTTCTGCGACGAGCCGCGCACCGATCCCGGTGCCGCATGCGACGTCGAGGACGTTCTCGTCGGGCTGCGGCGCGGCGATCCGCACAAGCATCTCCGCCCAATGGAGAAACATGCCGGGCACCATGTATTTCTCATAGGCTTCGGCCGCTGTCGTAGCGACGGATTGATCCGGTGTGGACATGGTCTACTCCCGCATCGCGCGCACGCGGTTCGCTGCCGGCCGCGCCCAGCATTGCGTAAGCCACGTCTGCAGATTAGTCCTTTCGAGAGATCGAGGAACAGATAGCCGCCGACTGCCCGAGGTACGTATCGATCGTCCGCTGCTCCTTGCCGGCTGCGCGCAATTCGCCCTCATATCGTTCGAGTTCCGAGCGGAGCTGGACGACGCTCCAAGACCGATCCGACATTGTGGTCTCCCGCGTTCGGCATGCTTTGACGAAACAATGAGGCACGAATTGCATCGGTACATATCCCGTCTATATGACGGGCGCCGCGATGACGCAGCGCGAGGGCATCAGGACATCAAGAGCCCCAACTCGGCCAGCGTGAAGACACGCGCGGGCGGCAGACGTATTTCCGGGACTTGGTGCGGCCATATCTGACTCAAATATGGGGCGAGCGGACTATCCCGCTCTATCGACATCGTAGAGATGGTCTGTGGTCCCAGCTGCCGGATGATGGGAACGAAGATCAGGAACACCAGCGCGCCGATGTGAACCCGCCGGTCATTCCGATGGCAGGCGACCCAACACTGGCGGGCAAACAGCGGGCCAAACTGATGAACCGATTGGAGAGGCTCAAGGAGCAGCACGCGTGGGGTGACTTGACGGACGCCGAATACCACGCCAAACGGGACGCGACGAAAGCAAACCTCGCCGAACTGCCCGACGGCGACCGGATCCGGACCTTCGACGCGTATCGGGCGAGGGTCCTGGCGCTTCCCGCGGCAATCGAGGCGTCATCACCGGCGCAGCGCGAGGAACTTTGCCGGATCGTTGTGCAACGGGTTGGGGTGCGGAATCGGCAGGTCGCGGGGATCGAATGGGTGCCCGCAGCCCTTCCGTTTTTCGCGAAAAGACAGCGGGTGTGCCCCCAAGGGGATTCGAACCCCTGATCTCCACCTTGAAAGGGTGGCGTCCTAGGCCTCTAGACGATGGGGGCACGGACGGCGGGAGTCTACCAGAGGGTCCCTCGCCGACCCGATTTCAGGCGCTCGCGGGCGTCAGCGCGTGTGCCGGGCTCCACGCGCGCGGCCGACCGACTCAGGACGCCGGTGGCCGGGACAGCATGAACAGGATGACCGCCGCGGCCAGGCATCCTGCCCCGATAATCGCCGCGATTCCGCCGGCCAGTGCCAGGCCCATGGCGCGGCCATTCCGTCGATCGATCCCCGCTTGCCATGTCGAGCGGGCGGCGTACACGGC
The DNA here is from genome assembly GCA_963809045.1 of uncultured Chloroflexia bacterium. GTDB lineage: Bacteria > Chloroflexota > Limnocylindria > Limnocylindrales > CSP1-4 > SPCO01. The sequence goes on along the minus strand of CAWEHW010000001.1, from coordinate 94,283 downwards.
CACGGCGCAGAACGCGATGCCGAGGACCACCGCCCCGGACGCGAGTAGCGGGATCTGCGACGCATCGCGGACCGTCACCGTGAACAGCGCGAAGACCACGGATCCGCCAATGGCGATCGCCAGCATGACGGCGCCGGGTGAGATTCGGCGCCGGGAAGGTGCCGGCCGGTACGCCTGCGGCGAGCCACGAGCCCCGGTGGAACGGGTCATCCCGCAGCCTTGGCGGAGCCGGTCGCGCCCATTGCATCGGAGATCGACGAGCCGCCACCGGACACCGGCGAGACGGCTGTGGGCGCCAGTTCGAAGCTTCGATGGTAGATCGCCACGTTGTACGACAACCTCGGGCGTTTCAGGCCGGCGGCCACCGTCCGTCCGGCGTCCGCGAAGGCCGTCGCCAGGAACTCGTGGCAGTCGTCCATCGTGGCGAAGGTCCAGAAGCAGTGCACGACGCGCAGCTTGAAGCCGCCGGACATGAACGGCCCGCTGCGCCGGGTCCACGACCCGTAGTCCGGCCGGTCGCCGAACAGGTGCGACACGTCATCTCGTCCGTAGTCGTGCACGACCAGCAACCGCCCGCCCGGACGGAGGGCGCGGCGGGCCGCGGCGACCTCGGCTTCCGCCTTGCCCCGAAAGGCCGACCACATGCCGATCACGACATCGGCGGACCGCTCCCCCGCGGCGAAGCCGGACGCGTTGGCATCCGCCAGGACGACTCTGGCGCCGAGCTCGCGCAACTGCCTGGCGCGCATGCCGTCAGCTCCGCCGAGCAGGATCACGTCGCGGCCCGCGACCGGGCCGAGCGCGTCGAGCGCGCGCGGGATCTTGCCCTCGACGTCCAGGACGTGAGACAGCCGTTCACCGAGCTGATCGGCAAGGCCGATGGGGAGGTCAGCCACGAGACGGGGAGTATACGTTCGGGAGGCCGTCGCCACGCTCAGACGATCCGGAGGACGGCCCCCGAAATCGCTGGAAGGTCGATTGTCGCGCGACCGTCGAGGATCGGCGCCTCGCCCACCGCGCCAAGACCGGGGACGGCGATCGGGGCCAGGTGCCCGCCATGGCCCGCCGGTGCGTCGCCGATCTCGAGCGTCAGGCGCACCGGTTCCTCGCCCGGATTCGCCACGACGACGAACCGGGAAGCGCCGGACCCACGTTCGTACGCCACGGCCGAGCCCGTGGCGCCGAGGACGACAAGCGGTCCGTCCCGCAGCGCAGGCTCGGCAAGCCGGAGCCGGAAGAGCGCACGCACGGTGGCGCGAAGGCCGGACTCCCAGCGGGCGTCGTCCCACGGAAAGGCACCTCGACAGCCCGGGTCGTTGCCGCCCGTCAGACCAACTTCGTCGCCGTAGTAGAGGCACGGCGCGCCAGGCAGCGTTGCCTGCAACAGCACCGCCAACCCCACGCGGGCGACATCGCCGCCTACGACCGTTCGAAGCCGAGGGGCATCGTGCGACCCGAGGAGGTTCAGCTGGACCGCGACGGTCGAGGCGTCATACGCCTTCAGGAGCTCCTGGAGCCGTGCCGCGAACGTGGCACCATCTCTCGGCGCGACGCTCCCGGCGTATTCGTGGTGGGCGCGAACCACGGCCATGTCGAGCTGCTGGCCGCCGGCAAACCCGATGATCGCCTCGGCCAGTGGATAGTTCATCAGGGCGTCGAACCGATCGCCCCGCACCCACTCGGGCGCGACGTGCCAGATCTCGCCGACCAGGTAGGCATCCGGGCGCACCGCTCGGCACCGGGTCCGGAACTCCTGCCAGAACGCCTCGTCGTCGATCTCGGCCGGGACGTCCAGCCGCCACCCGTCGATCCCGAAGCGGAGCCAGTGCTCCGCGACCCCGAACAGGTACTCGCGAACGGCGGGCTCGTCGGTGTTGAGCTTGGGCAGGGCCGGCAGGCCCCACCAGGCTTCGTACCCGAGGGCACTCGGCGGCGTGCCCGGTGGCGGATACGCCGTCAGCTCGCGACCGGCGTCCAGCGCCCCGTCGTCCAGGTGGAACCAGCCTCGATAGGGCGACGCCGCCCCCGACTCCAGGACGTGGTGGAACGGCCAGAAGCCACGACCCGTGTGGTTGAACACCCCGTCCAGGACCACCCGCATGTCCCGGTCGTGGGCCGCGTCCAGGAGCTCGCGTAGCGCGCTGTCGCCACCCAGCAACGGGTCGACCGTCAGGTAGTCATAGGTGTGATATCGATGGTTCGAGGCGGACGAGAAGATCGGCGTCAGGTACAGCGCCGTGATGCCCAGGTCCGCGAGGTAGTCGAGCCGCTCGGCGATCCCCAGGAGGTCGCCGCCCTTGAAGCCACGGATCGTCGGTGGGTCGTCCCATGGTTCGAGACGCCCGGGCTTCGGGACCCGGTTCGAGGCAGCGAACCGGTCGGGAAAGACCTGGTAGAAGATGGCGTCGCGGACCCACGCTGGAACGTCGGCGCTCATCGCCGGCTGGCTCCATACTCGCCCCGATGCCGCGTCATTCGTCGCTTCCTCCGTTCCTCGGTGGCGCCATCGCGCTCGTCATGTCCGTCGTCCTGGTGTCGTGCGGAGCGCCGGTCCCGAGCCCGTCGCCCTCCAGCAGCCCCGTCGGGTCCGCGACACCCCCAGCCGCGCCGGCGACCGCGGCTGCGAGTGTCGCCACGTGCGTGCCATCCGACGGGTCCGCGGTCGTGCCTCCGGCGGCGAGCTGGTGGCGCGATCGAATCTTCTACGAAGTGTTCGTGCGCAGCTTCGCCGATTCGGACGGCGACGGCATCGGCGACTTGCGCGGCCTGACCGAACGGCTCGACTACCTCAACGACGGGCGGTCCGAAACGACCGGTGATCTCGGGGTCACCGGCATCTGGCTGATGCCGGTTGCGGAGTCGCCGAGCTACCACGGCTACGACGTCATCGACTACGAGCAGATCGAGACCGATTACGGGACCGCGGACGACTTCAAGGCGCTCATGGCGGCGGCAAAGGAGCGTGGCATTGCCGTGATCGTGGACCTCGTCCTCAACCACACCTCGGTCGACCATCCGTGGTTCCAGGACTCGAGGACGGCGGGCTCCGAGCACGACGCGTGGTACGTCTGGGCTGATCCGGCGCCGGCGGTCGCCGGACCGGGTGGGCGACCGGTGTGGCACCAGGACGGCAGCCGCGCCTACTACGGCTACTTCTGGGAAGGCATGCCCGACCTGAACGTTGCCAACCCCGAGGTCACCGCGGCGCTCGACGACGTCGCGCGCTTCTGGCTCGAGGACATGGGCGTGGACGGCTTCCGGCTCGACGCCGCCCGCCACCTGATCGAGGACGGAGCGCAGCTGGACAACACACCCGCGACGTTCGACTGGCTCGAGGGATTCCGGGCGCGGGTCGAAGGCGTCAAGCCCGACGCGCTGATCGTCGGCGAGGTCTGGGACACGACGTCTACCGCCGCGCAGTACGTGGACGGCGGCTCGCTGGACGTCGCCTTCGAGTTTGGCCTTGCAGACGCCATCCTCGGCAGCATCCGGCTCGGGGACCCCGACACGCTGACGAACGTGCAGGCGGAGGTCCTGGACGCCTATCCGGCGGGTGGCTACGCCTCGTTCCTGACCAACCACGACCAGAACCGGACGATGGACGAGCTCGCTCGCAACCGCGACGCTGCCGGCCTCGCGGCCACGCTCCTTCTGACCAACCCCGGTGTCCCGTTCATCTACTACGGCGAGGAGCTCGGCCTTCGCGGGCGCAAGCCGGACGAGGAGATCCGGACGCCGATGCCGTGGAACGCCACGCCGCCCGGCCTCGGGTTCACGACCGGGCAGCCGTGGGAGGCGTTCGCGCCCGATGCCGAAACCGTCACGGTCGACGGCCAGAACGGCGACCGGGAGTCGCTGCTCAGCCACTACCGGAGCCTGACCAGGCTGCGTACGGAACACAGCGCGCTCCGAACGGGCGCGCTGATCTCGCTCGAAGCCGAGCCGGGCGGCGTCTATGCCTTCCTCCGCCACGACGCGGCCGACGTCATCGCGGTCGTGGCGAACCTGTCGGACGAGCCGGTCGAGGACGTCAGCCTGACCCTCGCCAGCGGCCCGCTGTGCGGCCGGACGAGTGCCCGGACGTTGCTCGGCACGGCCGAGGCTCGTCCGCCCGACGTGAACCCGGCGGGCGGGTTCGAGAACTACCGTCCGTTCGATCACCTCGGCCCGCGCGAGGCGGTCGTCATCCGGCTCAGCCCTTGACGCCACCCACGGCGAGACCGGACGTGATGTATTGCTGGGCGAAGAAGTACACGATCGCCGGCGGGATCGCGAACAGGATCGCGAACGCCGAGAACTGTGACCAGGGCGTGCTGGCGAACTGACCCTGCATGGCGTACAGCGCCATGGCCAGGGTCTGGTCCTCGACCTTGTTCAGGAACATCCACGAGAAATAGAACTCGGTCCAGCCGGACACGAACCCGAGGAACCCGGTCACCGCAAGGGCGGGCAGGGCGAGCGGCAGGATGACCTTGGCGAACGTCTGGTTCGGCCCGGCCCCGTCGACCCAGGCCGCCTCCTCGAGATCGCGCGGGATCGTGTCGAGGTAGCCCTTGAGGTTCCAGATCGCGAACGGCAGCAATCCGGAGATGATCGCCAGGCCGACCCCCAGCAAAGAGTTGCGCAGGTTGAACGCCCCGAGCAGGGGCAGGTCGACCTGAACCTGGTTGAGCATCACGAACAACGGCGTGAGCGTGGCGACCGGCGGCAGCATCAGCACGCCGAGGATCGCCAGCATCAGGACCTCCCGGCCGCGGAACCTGAAGCGGGCAAAGGCGTAGGCGGCAACGACGCCGATGGCCACGGAGATCACCGACGTTCCGAGGGCGATCTTGAGGCTGTTCAACGCGAGCTCGAGGAACGAGATCGGGTTGTTCGTCGGTTGGGCGATGACCTGGGCGTACGCTTCCAGCGTTGCGTTGGACGGGATGATGCTGAGACCCTCGGGTCGCGACCGATTGAGCGGGTCCAGCGAGATCGCCACCACCCAGACGACCGGGAACAGCACGGTGAGCAGGGTGAGGATCGTCAGTGCCTGCAGCCCGGCCTGGCGGACGAGCGACGGCTGGTCGCGACGACTCTTGGTCAGGGACGGCCCTCGGCGCGGGGCGGGCAGGCTCGAGGCATTGGCGGTCATCGGGTGCCCCTATTCCGCGTAGCTCGCCGTCGCCTTGGCCGCCTTGTTGGTGACCAGGGTGATGGCGAGGAGGATGAAGAACATGATCACGGCGAACGACGCACCGACGCCGTAGAGCTGCTGGTCATTGACCAGGCGGTAGGCCTGGGTCACGAGGAGCTCCGTTCTGCCCTGGGGTCCGCCCTGGGACATGAAGTACGCCAGGTGGAACAGGTTGAACGTGATCACGAACCCGTAGATGGCATACGGGACCATGGCCGGCCGAAGGAAGACCAGGGTCACGTTGCGGAACTGCTGCCAGCGACCGGCGCCATCGATCTCGGCGGCTTCGTACAGCTCGGTCGGGATGCTCTGGAGGGCGCCCGTGGCGACGACCGCGTTGAGCGGCCAGCCAAGCCAGGTGTTGGTGATCAACATCGCGTAGAACGCGAGCGGCAGCGGGATGAACGAGACCGGGTCCTCGACCTGCCGAAGCCAGTCGGCCCCGAACATGCTGGCGGGCAGGCCCACGAGACCCCCGATGCCCGCGAGGAGCTGGTTGATCGCGCCGTTGTCGGCATCGAACATGTTCTTCCAGACGGTCGCCACGATGATCGGCGGGATGACCACCGGCAGGATGAACAGCGACCGGTAGAAGCGCTTGAACCAGAGGCCTTTGGTGTGCACGAGCAGGGCGATCCCCACCCCGAGGATCACGTGGATCGTCACGTTGGCGAACGCCCAGACCAGGTTGTAGAGCAGCAGGCGGACGAAGGCGTAGTTCGGGATGCTCAGCTGGCTGGTGATGACGTCGACGTAGTTCTTGACCCCGACCCAGTCGGGTGCGGCGGAGCCAGCGCGGAGGTTCTGGATCCCGAAGTCCGTGAACGACATCCAGACCTGGTAGATCAGTGGATAGAGCGTGATGGCGCCCATGATCAGGAAGGCCGGTGCCAGGTAGAGATACGGGATCCGGTTGCGCCGGGGTCGCCGGTTGGTCGACACCCCTGTCACCCTGATCTCCGTGACCGCCGCGGTCATCGCCCTTCCTCCAGTGCCAGTTGGGACATCACCACGGTCAGCCGAGGTGACGCGTCACCCCGGGCGACCCGGGGTGACCGGTCGATGCTCGCGGGACCGCCGTTGACGGCCCCGCGTGCCATTCAGCGGACTACTTGCCGTTGGCAGTATCCAGGGCGGCGCAGGCCTCGGCGACAGCCGCGGTCGGCTCCACACCTGCGGTGAGGACGTCGGCCCAGGCCTTGTCGAAGTTGCCCCAATAGTTGTTCATCTCTTCGCGCTGCGGGCGAGCGTCACCGGCGTTGATCGCGTCGGAGAACGAAGCCACCAGCGGGTCGATGATGCTGATCCCGGTGTGCGCCGGCACATGACCGGCCACGTCGACCTCGACGGTCTGGGATTCCTGGTTCACGAGAAGCGAGGCCACCGCGATCGCGAGGTCCTGGTTCTGGCTCGCCGCGTTGATGTACCAGCCGTCCGTGCCGGTCATCGTCCTGGCGACGCCACCCGGACCCTCCGGGAGAGGGCCGACGGCGAGTGCCGGGCGTGCGGCGCGGTAGTCGCCGAGCGTCCAGTTGCCGTTGAACATGATGTCGATTTCCTTGTTCAGGAACGCGTCGTTGACCTTGCCGTAGTCCGCGTCCACGAGCGCCCCGGCATTCTTGAGATCCAATGCGAACTTGAGTGCATCGGCCACGCCGGTGGTCGCGGTTGCGGCGCACGTGCCGTCCTCGGCGAAGATCGATCCGCCGAAGGCGGACCAGAAACCCCAGCCGAAGTAGGCGCCGCTGATGATGCCGAGCTTGCCACCGCCCTGGACCCAGGCCAGCAGCTCGTCCATCGTCGCCGGGGGCGTCGGGACGGCTTCGGCGTCGTAGTACATGGCCACGGCCTTGAGGGACTCGGGGACCATGAAGTACTTGCCGTCGACCTGGCTGCCGGCCGCGGCGACCTCGTTGGTCTCGGCCAGGACGGAATCGATCTTGCCGGTCAGGTCGACCAGGAAGGCGCCACGAGCCTCGCCGCCGAGGCTGTCGTTCGGGCCGATGAACATGTCGGGTCCACCACCCGCGGCCGATTCGGTCTCGAACTTGGTGTAGAGGTCCGAGAATGGGACCTCGAGGATGGTCAGGTCCAGGTCCGGGTTGGCGGCCTGGACGCCTTCGACGATGCGGCTGAAGGCCTTGAACTCGGCGTTGCCTCCGGACGAACCGTAGGAGTGCCACAGGGTGAGCGCGCCGCTCAGCGTGGCCGGCGCCTGCGATTCGGGGGCGCCCGATGCCGGTGCCTCGGTGGGGGCGGTCGATGCCGGCGCCTGGCTCGGCGCCGTGCTGGTCGTGCCGGCTCCACAGGCAGCGGCCACGATGACCACTCCCATGAGCAGCCCGGCGAGTCGAATCTGTCGCTTCATCGGTTTCGTGTTGCTCCTCTCTCTATAGCGATCGCCCAAGGCGATTGCTCGTGATCGTCAAGCGATCACCGATCTCCTGGTTGGCCGGCGGTGCCGGCATTGGGCCGGGAGGCCCGCGTATCGATCGTCTCGACGGGCTGGCGTCGCGCGGTCACGGTTCGTGGTGGCGATCCGTGCCGCTCGCCGTCCATCCGGCAGGTCGATCTCAGTGGTGAGCCCCGGCCACCTCCTCATGCCGCTTGGCCGGCACCGGCCCGGTCGAGCCGCGCACGATCAGGCGCGTCTCCAATCGGCGATGCTCGGGAATGGCTTGGCTCCGTCGTTGGACGACGGCCAGAAGCATGCGGACCGCCTCTTCGCCCTTCCGACGGATCGGCTGGTGCACCGTCGTGAGCGGGGGATCCACGTGCGGAGACAGGTCGATGTCATCGAACCCGACGACGCTGACGTCGCCCGGAATGGTCAGACGCAGATCGCGGAGGGCACGCATCGCGCCGATCGCCATGGCGTCACTCATGGCCAGGACCCCTGTTGGCCGCAGGCCGTCCTCCCACGCGCCGTTGAGCGCGGCGATGCCGCCTTCGATGCTGGCCGGGCCGACGACGATCCGTTCATCCGGGATCTCCACTCCGACCTTCGAGAAGGCCTCGCGGTAGCCGCGCAGCCGACGGCTCGTGACGCCGTCCGGGTCCATGGCCAGCGATGGCGCCGGCGGCTCGACCCCGATGACCAGGATGTCGCGATGACCGAGGCCGATCAGGTGCTCGGCCGCAGCGCACGCGCCACCGACGTCATCGATCTCCACGGAGCCGTGCTCGGGCAGCGCGGTCGAGTCGACGAGCACGATCGGCACCCCGGCGCGCCGGATCTGCTCGACTTCGGGGTGATCGTCGGACAGCCCGATCGCCACCACGCCGTCAACCGTCGCCCGGCTCATGGCGCCGGCGAGCGACCCACGCAGGGGCGAGATGAAATGCAGGCCGTACCCGGATTCCTCGGCGGCGCCGGCGACGCCTTCGCTGAAGGCCCCGAAGAACGGGTTCGAGAAGATGACCGACAGCGCCTGCGGGGTCAGCACGCCGATCGTCAGCGTCTGCCGCTGGGTCAGCATCCGGGCGACCGGGTGGGGCGTGTAGCCGAGCTGTTCGGCCACGTCGCGGATCCGCTCCGCGGTTTCGGGCGCCAACCGATCCGGGCTGTTGAACGCGAACGACACCGCCGTTTTCGAGACGCCCGCTTCCCGGGCGACATCGGCGATGCGCGGACGGATCGTGCGCTGCTCCACTCGGGTCCGACTCCTGCGCGGGTGGGTGCCCTCACCCTGTGCCTGCCGCCTCCACAACGGCCTGCTCAGCGCTCGTCGCCGGCAGCGATGGGGACGCCTGCCGGATCCGTGCAAACCGGTTTAGCAAACCGGTTTAGCGACGATACGGGTGGCGATCGGTGGTGTCAAGACCCATCTGCGAGGTTCCTCGATCGGGCCGACGCACCGGTCCACGGTCGCCCGGCGGTACGATCCCGCACGATGCTTGCCAGCCTTCGCCAGATGCCCGGCGGTCTTCGCCTGTTCCTCGTCTATGCCCTCCTGATCCTCGCCGGCGTCGGGCTCAGCCTCCGATTCGTCGTCGACCAGGCGGTCGAGGCGTCAGTCACCTTTGTCGGCGTCGTGGTCATGGCGCTCCTGGCCTATACCATCTTCACCACGACCCTCGTGCTCCAGCGGAAGGAGGCGGCTCGCGGCCTGGCACTGGGTCTCAGCAGCCTGACCGTGCCGCTGGTTCCGTTGCTGGTGGTGAGCCAGCTCGCCATCGAAGCGATCTTCGTAGCCGCGTTTGGCCTTCTCCTGTTCCGGGGCCTGTTGCGGCCGGAGGTACGGGCCTTCCTCAACGAGCCGTAGGTCGCGCCGGAGCGTCGCTCCCGCACACAACGGCGCCGGACGGTACCCTCTCGCTGGCACTACCGTCGACCATCAACCTATCGAGGCACCATCCACGTGAGCAAACCCAGCCGCCGGCGTCAGCCGCAGGGCGCTCCCGCCGGAACTCCGCCGGCCGCCCCGGGAACCGGTCGTCCCCGTCATCCAGCCCCGTCGACCTCGCCGACCGGGAGCGCCCGGGCGGGACGTCGAGAACGCGCGCGAGCGGCCTACAAGCCGACGTTCATGGAGCGCAACCGGACGCCCATCGTCCTGCTCGCGGCGGTCGCGGGGATCGTCCTGATCTCGGTCTTCGTGTTTGCCTCGGCAGCCTCACCGGCCTACGCCTGCACGCAGGTCTGGACCCCGGCCGCGACAGCAAGCCCCGCCGCCGGGACCCCGCCCAACCCGGGCTATGTCCAGCCGGACATGGGCCAGGCGCACCGGCCGACCGGTGAGAAGGTCACCTACACGTACTGCCCGCCGGCGTCGGGCCCGCACTACAACGCGTCTGGCCAGGGTCCGATCACCCCACGGCTGTACGGGCCGAGTGATCGTGCACGGCCCGAGGGCTGGATCCACAACCTGGAGCACGGCGCGATGGTGATCCTGTACCGCGGGCTCGAAGGAGACCCCGGCACCACGGACGCCGGTCAGACAGCCCTCCGAACGCTGTTCGACGATTTCCCCGCTAGCCCGATCTGCAACATCCAACCCGGGACGTCCACGGGACCGGTGATTGCGCGGTTCGACGACATGGCGACGCCGTACGCGGCGATGGTCTGGGGCCGGGTGCTCCCCCTCGAGACGGTCGACACGACGCAGATCCTCGAGCTCTGGCAGACCTGGGGCGAACGCACCAACCCTGAAAAGCAGTGCCAGCCGGTCGTCGAGAGCCCGGCGCCGAGCGTGCCGGCGAGCCCGGGAACGAGCGCGGAGCCCAGTGCTGCGCCGAGCGTCGCGCCGAGCGTCTTCAGCCAGCCCGGAGACCAGCCCCGCCGCCAGCCCGAGCTGACCGGACACAAACCGTAGTGCCGGGTGAACCCCACCCGGTCATCGATTGGAGCGATCGCCACGGCTGACCGGCATGACGCTCGAGACACCCGGGCCGAGACGATGCGCGCCCTGGTCAAAACCGGCCCGGGAGCGGGGCTGGAGCTGACGGACGTGCCGATCCCGAGGATCGGCATCAACGACGTGCTGATCCAGGTCCACAAGACCGGGATCTGCGGCACGGACCTGCACATCGAAGCCTGGGATCCGTGGGCTGCTCGCACGATCAAACCACCCCTGATCGTGGGTCACGAGTTCGTCGGCGAGATCGTCGAGGTGGGCACGAACGTGGCCGATTTCGCCGAAGGCGACCTGGTGTCCGGCGAGGGTCACGTGGTCTGCGGTCGGTGCCGTCATTGCCTGGCCGGTCGCCGCAACCTGTGTGCCCACTCGATCGGTCTTGGCGTCGGGCGGGACGGTGCCTTCGCGGAATACGTGTCGCTGCCGATGACCAACGTCTGGCATCACTGGCGGGGCGTCGACAAGGAAGTGGCGGCGATATTCGACCCGCTCGGCAACGCGGTCCACACGGCGCTGGCGTTCCCGGTCCTTGGGGAGGACGTCCTGGTATCCGGTGCGGGGCCGATCGGGCTTATGGCCACGGCCGTCGCGCGGCACGCGGGAGCCCGGCATGTCGTCGTCTGCGAGCCAAACGCCTTCCGGCGCGACCTGGCGGCGAAGATGGGCGCGAGCCTGGTCGTCAACCCGCTCGAACGCGCGCTCTCGGACGTGTTCGCCGAGCTGGACATGGTGGAGGGGTTCGACGTGGCCCTGGAGATGTCGGGCAGTCCCACCGCACTGCGCAATGCGATCCACGTCATGGCCCACGGCGGCGGGATCGCCATCCTGGGCATCCCGACGGAGGAGATCGCGCTGGACGTCAACGCGATTGTGTTCAAGATGCTCACACTGCGAGGGATCTATGGTCGTGAGATGTACGAGACCTGGTACAAGATGACGGTCATGCTCCAGTCGGGGCTGGACATCAAGTCGGCCATCACGCACCGGTTCGGGTTCCGCGAATTCGAGGCCGCCTTCGCGGCCGCGCGTGCCGGTGACTCGGGCAAGGTGATCATGGATTGGCAGTCGTGAGCGCGAAGCCACCCGGCCGCGGCCGGATCGATCCGCTGGCGTTCCTCGACGACGAGGTCGCAGCCCTCCGCGAGCGCCACCTCTACCGCCCGCTGCGGATCATGAGCTCGGCCCAGGGGCCGATCGTCTCGATCGACGATCGTCGCGTGATCAGCCTGTCCTCGAACGACTACCTCGGCCTGACCCATCACCCCAGGCTGCGGGAGGCCGTCCTGGCCGCGGTCCGCGAGTTTGGGGCGGGCAGCGGCGCCGTCCGGACGATCGCCGGGACGATGTCGATGCACGAGGCGCTCGAAGCGGAACTTGCCGCGTTCAAGGGCGTCCCCGCGGTCCTGACGTTCCAGTCGGGCTTCACGGCGAACACCGGGGTCATCCCGACGATCACCGGCGAGACCGACCTGATCGTCTCCGACGCCCTCAACCACGCGTCGATCATCGACGGAATGCGGCTGTCGAAGGCCCCGCGCCAGGTCTACCCGCACGGCGACACCGCCGCGCTGCGCGAGATCCTCTCGGATGCCCGCGAGAAGGGACGGCCGGGCGGCGGCGCCTATCGCCTGATCCTGGTCGTCACCGACGGTGTCTTCTCGATGGACGGCGACATCGCGCCACTCCCCGCGGTGGTCGAGGCGGCCGAGGCCTTCGATGCTGCGGTGATGGTCGACGACGCGCATGCGTCAGGCGTCCTGGGCCGGAACGGTCGGGGTACCGTCGATCACTTCGACCTGCACGGTCGCGTCGCGATCCAGGTCGGCACGTTGAGCAAGGCCGTTGGCTCCCTCGGCGGCTACGTGGCCGGCTCGAACGCGCTGCGGGAAATCCTGACCCAGCGCGCCCGTCCGTTCCTGTTCTCGACGTCGCATCCGCCGGCCGTCGTGGCTGCCTGTCGCGAGGCGATCCGGGTGATGCTGGACGAGCCCGAGCTGCAGGAACGGCTGTGGTCGAACACGACCCGGTTCAAGGCCGAGCTGACACGTCTAGGGTTCGATACCGGTCGCTCGGAGACGCCGATCACGCCGGTCATGATGGGCGACCCCGACGTCGCCGGACGGTTCAGCGACCGGCTCCTGGGGGAGGGGGTCTTTGCCCAGCCGGTGGTCTTCCCGACCGTGGCCATCGACAAGGCGCGCCTCCGGACCATCGTGACGGCGGCCCACACCGACGAACAGCTCGATACCGCCCTTGCCGCGTTCGACCGCGTCGGTCACGAGCTCGGCCTGCTCAGCGGCTGAGGTTGACCCCAAAGGGACGGACATGATCGACCGTCAGCCGCGCGATCTGCCGCTGGACGCTCACCTTCACACGAACCTCTCGCCCGATAGCGACGTCGTGATCGACGTCTACGCCGCAGCCGCGCTCGAACGAGGGATCGCCGAGCTGGCGATCACCGATCACGTGGATTTCGAGCCCGGCGCGCCGGCGTTCGGGTACGCCACGTTCGCGGACCGCCAGCGGATGGTCCGGCAGGCCGCGGAGCGATGGGGGCCGCAGGGCGTGGCGATCCGGTTCGGTGCGGAGCTGACCTACGATCGGCAATGGGAGGCGGACATCCGGCATCACCTCGCGCAGCACGCCTACGACTTCACCATCGGATCGGTCCATGACCGGGTCGACTCCGTGTACGGACCATCCCGGGTACGGAGCTGGGTCGAAGGCCGGTCGCTCGCGGACATCGTCGCTCCGTCATTCGTGGAGGTCGAAGCGGCAGCGCGCTCAGGGCTGTTCGACGCCCTCGGTCATCTCGACGTGGTCAAGCGCTACCTCTACCCGTACGTGTCGAGGGAGGCGTTGGCCGAAGCGGGCGAGCTGTACGAGCCGATCCTCAACGCGCTTCTCGAGACCGGGACCGCGCTCGAGATCAACACGAGCGGCCTGCGCCACCCGGTGGGCGAGACGTATCCGTCGGCCGCCATTGTCCGCCGCTTCCGTGAGCTTGGCGGGCGTGCCGTCACCGTAGGCTCGGACGCGCACCGTGCCGAGCACTTCGGGTTCGCCCTGGCCGACGGGTACCAATACGCCATAGACGCAGGATTCGGAGCGCTTACGTTTCGGCGTGGCCATGCATCAGTCCATGTCGACATTCCCGCTCCGATCACGATGCGGTCCTAACGGGCCGGTCGGAGATTCGTTGTGAGTCTCGACGATGCCGCGATCGAGCGGCTGGTGGATCAGGCCCGCAACGCGGATGCCTGGGCATTTGGCGAATTGTTCGACCACTTCCACCTGCCGATCTACCGCTACATCATCAGCCGTGTCCACAGCCCGGCGGACGCGGAGGACCTGACGCAGCTCGTCTTCGTCAAGGCCCTGGAAGCGCTCCCGCGGTACGAGTCGCGGGGCATTCCCTTCGGGGGCTGGCTCTTTCGGCTGGCCCGGAATGCCGTAGTGGATTTCACACGGACGCGCCACGAACACGCCGACCTGGATGCGGTGGTCTACCACGGCACCCGGGAACCCAGCCCGGAAGACGTGGCGATGCTCCGGCAAGATCTGGACTCGGTGTCGGTCGCGCTGACGGCCTTGACCGACGATCAACGAGAGGCCATCGCGTTGCGCTTCTTCGCCGGGCTGTCGGCCCGCGAGGCGGCCGGGGTGATGGGTCGACAAGAAGGAACGATCCGCGGACTCCAGTTCCGCGCCATTGCAGCCCTCCGTCGACAGCTCGGCATGGCCGACCCCGAAGGGGACGGGTTAGGCGACCTACAGGATGGATAAGGACACGATGCAGTTTCGAGACCCTGAAGACGACGAGCTGGCGCAGCGCCTCGAGGCGTACGCCGAAGCGCGCCTGTCTCCCGAGCTCTCGGCAACGACGCGGATGCGCGCCCATGTGATGGCCGCTGCGCACCGCCAGGCCGCACTCGCCCAGGCAGACCGGGACCGCGCGGCCGCGGAGGCGGCGGCCATCGCCCAAATCGAGCGAACCCGCCGGACGCCGTGGCGACATCGTGCTGCAACGCTCCTGCTGGCGGCCGGTCTCACGCTCACTGTTGCCGTCGGCTCGGCAGCCGCCGCCCAGGCCGGTGGCCCGCTGTATCCGCTCCGCGTCTGGAGCGAGACCATCACCCTGCCGAGTGAAGCCAACGCGCGCGCCCAGGCGGAGCTCAGCCGGCTCGAGGATCGCCTCGCCGAGGCAGCCGCGGCGAGCGCGGCCGGTGACACGAACGCGGCGAACGCCGCCCTCGACGCGTACGCCGCGATCGTGAACGGTGCGACCGCTGACGCCGGCAACGACGTTTCAGCCGCGGCCACCCTTGACGCGGGGGTTCGCAACAACATCGACGTTCTGATGGTCCTGGTGCAGCGGATGACCGAACGCGGGAACGACCAGGCAGCCGAATCGATCCAGCGAGCACTCGAGCGTGCGATCGACAGGAGCGACTCAGCGCTCGACAAGATGCACGGCAAGCCGAGTGATACGCCGGGCAATGGGCCGGACAACAATCCGGGCAACGGGCCGGACAGCCAACAATCCGGGGAACGGGCCCGACGACAATCCGGGCAACGGGCCGGTAGCGACCGACAAGGAAGAGAAGCCGCCCAACCCGAACAAGCCGGCAGACAATCCGGCGGACAACACACCCAAACCGAAGCCAACACCGAAGCCGGACCCCGGCGGCAACCCGAACGCAGCCGAGCCAACACCAAGGGGGGGTCCTCCGGCCTCCCCACCAGGTGGCGGGAATGGCAACGGCGGTGGGAACGGCAACGGCGGTGGGAACGGCAACGGCGGTCAGGACGACTGATGCGCCGTTCTGGCGCGTTACGCTTACGGGGTGACTGACGGAGCGCATCGCGACGGCCTGACGCTTGATGTCGTTGGCGCCGGACCGGCGTTCACCGATCGTCCCGGAGCCACCGGAGCCGCGTACCTCGTTCGATACGACAAGACGGCGGTCCTGTTGGACCTCGGGCAGGGGTCATTCCCGCGCCTGGCCAGCCTGCTGGATCCGGCAACCCTGGATGCGGTCCTGATCAGCCATCTCCACCCGGACCATTTCATCGACCTGGTCCCGCTCCGCCACTACCTCCGCTGGGGGCGCGGCTACCCGCGGCGGGCACGGGTCATCGGCCCGCACGCCTTGGGCGAGCGGATCGACGCGCTCCACGGGGAGCCAGGGTTCAGCGCCGCCTCGCTCGACGTCGAACGCGTCCCGACGGGACTCACGTCCATCGGTGCTCTCGAGGTGGCCGCCGCGAAGGTGACGCACAACGACGAAAGCTACGGGTTCCGGGTCTCCAACTCGGCCGGCCCGGGGATCGTGTACAGCGGCGATTGCGGGCGAGCAGAGGACCTGGTCCCGCTGATCCGGCCCGGCGACACGTTGTTGTGCGAAGTCTCCTTCGGACCGGGACCCGTGCCTCCGACCGCGGCCCACCTTGACGGTCCGGCCGTCGGCAGCCTGGCCGCCCGGACGGGCGTTCGGCAGGTCCTGCTGACCCACATCCTGATGGGCTTCGACGAGGACGAGACGATCGCGACCGTCCACCGGGCGTATGACGGCCCGGTGTCGTTCGTCCAGCCCGGAGACCGGTTCGCGATCGGGGCGTGATGGGACGTCTGGGCCGACCGGAGTCGGCTAGGCTTTCGCGGTGACGGAGGGGCCACCCAGCCAGTCGAACGGATCCGCCACCGGGCAAGCCGCCTCAGGTTCGGGTCGGCGACGCGCGTTGGCCGTTCGCGCACTCGCCGGACGCCTTCTCGAGAACCTCCACGATCCCGCGACCGCGCTCCCTGTCCTGCTCATCGGCGCGCTCGTCGTCCGGACGATCTGGCTCGAGCTGCCTCGCGGCTCCCTGATCTTCGACGAGGCGTACTACGTCAACGCCGCGCGCACCATCCTCGGGCTGGTCGTGGCGCCAGGCGCCCACTACGACGATTCGCCCGCCGGCCTCGACCCGAACACCGAGCATCCGCCGCTCGGCAAGTTGCTCATGGCCTTGTCGATGGCGATCTTCGGTGACACCGGGATCGCCTGGCGGATCCCGAGCCTGATCGCCGGCATGACCGCCCTGGGAGCCCTGGTCCTGATCGTCCGCGCGGCAGGCGAGACCGCGTGGCTGGCCGTGCTCGCGGTCGGGCTGCTGGCGTTCGATAACCTGACCTTCGTCCACGGCCGGATCGGGACGCTCGACATGATGGTCCTGGCGCCCATGCTGGTGGGAGCGTGGCTGGCCTTGCGGGACCGCTGGGCTCTGGCCGGACTGGCGATGGGCGTCGCCATCCTGGTCAAGCTGACGGCCCTCTACGGGCTCCTGGCGCTCTTGTTGATGATCGGCCTGAAGCTGTTCGAGGAGTGGCGTCAGCACGGCAGGATCGCACCCCGGAGCCTCCGACCGGCGGCGACCATGCTCCTGGCGTTCAGCGTGGTGGCGATCGGCGGTCTCTGGGTGCTCGATTCACAGGTGACGACATTCGCGTCGCCGATCGATCACTACCGACGCATGTTCGAATACGGGGCGAACCTTCGCGGACCGGTCGTGGAGTCCGGGACCTGTCCGGAGGCCGACAGCTCACCCACCCAGTGGCTGTTCAACCAGTGCCAGATCACCTACGTCCGGGTGGACGTGACGGTCCGCGCCGGCGAGAACATCGTCTCGTCCATCCCGTCGGTCGACGTCCGCGGCGCCATGAATCCCCTCCTGGTGGCCGCGATCCCATTCGCGATCCTGTTCGCCGGCTGGTACGCGTGGCGCGCACACAACCTGCTGGCGCGCTGGAGCGTCGTCTGGGCGGCCGCCAACTACCTGCCCTACCTCGCCCTCGAGCTGTTCACCGAGCGGATCATGTACATCTACTACATGCTGCCGGTCATCCCGGCGCTCGCCGTGGCGACAGCCATCCTGCTGCGGAGGGGCGGCCTGCCACGCCTGGTGACCTGGGGATTCGTGATCGCCTACGCCGTGGGCTTCGTGGCCTACTTCCCGTTCCGGCAGATCCCCTGACCGCGGCGCCCGCACGTCCAGCCTCGGGGTCCCAGGAGCCGGGTAGAGTGCGGGCGTCATGACCGGCGCCAGGACGAGAGCCGCGGTTGCCGCGCTGCTCGGCTACACGCTGCTCGCCGTAGTCCTGACCGCGGACGCGTGGGCTTCGCCAACGACCCGCTGGATCGGCGGGTGCTGCGATCCCGAGCAGACGATGTGGTTCCTGCGCTGGATGCCGTATGCGATCGAGCACATGGTCGATCCGTTCGTGACCGATCAGATCAACGCCCCGGCCGGCGTGAACGTGATGTGGAACACCTCGATCATCCTCATCAGCCTGGCTCTGGCCCCGATCACGCTGACCGGAGGGCCGATCCTCGCCTACAACGTGGCCATGGTGGCGTCGGTCGCGTTGAGCGCCTGGTGCGCCTTCCTCCTGCTGAGACGCCTCACCGATCACCCGGCTGCGTCGGCGGTGGGTGGCGCCGTGTACGGGTTCTCGCCGTATGTCGTGTCGCACATGGTGCTCCACCTGAACCTCACGTCCGTCTTTATCCCGCCCCTGTTCGTGCTGCTCCTGCACGAGCTCGTCATTGGACGGCAACGGTCATCGACGGTGCTCGGCGCCGCGGTTGGTCTCCTCGCAGCCTGCCAGCTCCTCATCTCGGAGGAAGTCCTGGCGACATCGGCGGTTGCGGCAGCCTTGCTGTTCGTCGTCCTGCTGGTGGTCGGGCTGCATCGGCGGGTGCCGCTCCGCGAACCCGCGGGCCGCGTCCTCGCGGCCATCGTTCCGGCCGGCGTGACCTTCGGCCTCGTGGCGGCCTGGCCCCTTGCCGGGCAGTTCCTGGGCGCGCAACGGATCGACGGTCAGGTCCAGAACCTGGAGACGTTCTCCACGGACCTATTGAACGTGGTGATCCCAACCCAGTACCAGCTGTTCTCGCCTGACTTCGCGACGCAGCTCTCGGACAAGTTCAGTGGCCTGTACCACGAAGCCACGGGGTATCTCGGCCTGCCGCTGCTCCTCCTGGTAATCGCCGTAGTCGCACTGCGATGGCGTGATGTCCGGATCAGGGTCGGGGGCGCCATGGCGCTGATCCTGCTGGTGGCCTCGTTCGGACCGGTATTGCAGGTGAACGCTGATTCGACCGGGATCCCGATGCCATGGGGACTGATCAGCGGCGCGCCGCTCCTCGAGCACGCCCTGCCGGGCCGTCTCACGCTCTACATGTGGCTCGCCATCGCCCTGATCGTCGGGATCACCGTCGACGGCCTGCTCCGGCTGCCCGTGCGGCGCGCGGCGCCGGCGCTCCTCTTCGTGGCCGGAGCCATCGCCGTGGCCGCACCCGCCCCGATGCGGTGGTGGTCGGTCGAGGTGCCGGTCTTCTTCGAACGATGGGATGACCAGGGGATCCGCGACGACGCCATCGTCCTGATGGCGCCGTACTTCACAAACGGGGCGGGCGCCGACCCGATGCTCTGGGCGGCCGTGGCGGGCAACGAGGTGCGGATGTACGAGGCCTATGCCTACGTGCCGGGACCGGACGGACGACCGTCCTACGGGCCACCGCGCACGCAGCTGTCCAGCATCATGGAATCGATCCAGGACCGCGGCGTCGTGATCGTGGCGCGCGACTCCGTCCGGGACCAAGTGGAGCTCGAGCTCGCGAGCACGGGGATCACCGACGTCATCGTCGGCTCGATGCGGTATCGCGGGCAGATGGTCGCGTTCTTCACCGATCTGCTCGGACGGCCTCCAGTCGAGATCGATGGCGTCGCGTTGTGGCGCGACGTCCACGAGGTTGGAGTCGCGCCGCCGCCGGACTGATCGGCTCGGCGCCAGTCGCGGGCACAAGAAGAACCGGGATGCGTCTCCGCATCCCGGTTCCTGGGTTCCGTTTTAGTCTGGCCGCCGGTGGCGGCTCAGCCTGCCTCTCTCGAGGCTGGTCCTAGCTCCTGCGCTTGTCGGCGGTCGAGCGGCTCGGCGTCAGCAGGAGCGTTCCTGCCAGGATGCCGGCCATCGCGAGGAGGATGAGGCGCCAGCTGTCGCCCGATGGTGTCGACGTGTTGCCCGAGAGAGCATCCGTCGGCGG
Source organism: uncultured Chloroflexia bacterium (assembly GCA_963809045.1). GTDB lineage: Bacteria > Chloroflexota > Limnocylindria > Limnocylindrales > CSP1-4 > SPCO01. The sequence goes on along the minus strand of CAWEHW010000001.1, from coordinate 74,658 downwards.
CAGGGTGACCGCGGGTGCACCCGTCTCGCTCAGGACCTCACCGGTCGGCGGAGGAGTCGGCGTTGGCGTCGGCTCAGGCGTCGGGGTCGGTGTGGGCGTGGGCGTGGGCGTGGGAACTGGCGTGGGGGTTGGGGTCGGATTTGGCGGGGGCGTCGGCGTCGGGTTCGGCGTCGGCGTGGGCGTGGGGGTCGGCGTCGGCGTCGGCGTCGGCGTTGGGGTCGGCGTCGGGTCGGTCGAGGTCGTCTCGGTGGACGTGGTCTCGGTCGAGGTCGTCTCGGTCGAGGTCGTCTCGGTCGAGGTCGTTTCGGTCGAGGTCGTCTCGGTCGAGGTCGTCTCGGTCGAGGTCGTCTCGGTCTCGGTCGTCTCGGTCGAGGTCGTCTCGGTCTCGGTCGTCTCGGTCGTGGTGGTCTGCGTCGGCCCGCAGAGAATGATGTGACTGATTTCCTTGTCCCCGGCATCGAACGCACCGGAGCCGTTTGAGTCCGCCCACACGGTCTGACCGGCCAAAGCGTTCGCGAAGAGCGTGTTCACGTGGCCTGGAGCTGAGTTCTCGCTACCGGCCTTGACAATGACAAGGGTGTAGTTCTCGGTCAGAACATAGGTGCTGCCAAAGTCGTTCTCTTCGGTATCTTCGAAACCCCAGCACTCGGTGCCGGTGATCGCTTCCCAAGTCTCTTCGTGATTGTTGTCGGAAGACCCTTCCGCATAACCGGTGACGGTGGCCCACACATCCGCGCCACTGGCGGCTCCTGCGCCTGGACCGACAAGTGCGGCGGTTGTCAGGCCGGCAACAACCAGCCACCCGAACCGTCGAGCCAGACCGGATCGTCTGCGCGTTGAACTTTGCATGTATCGGAACCCCGAGCTACGGAGGCAGGACGCCTCGGATGAATGATCGCGTCGATCGCTGCCCCCCGAGATAAGGAAACCGACCGATCGAACGGCCGTGATAATCGCATCTGGTACCGGGTAGCGTCTAGTACCAATAGGCCCTCTGAACTACACAAGACTGAATCAATTGACGCTCGGGGCCTCCAAACTGGTGCCGCCCCGCACCAAAACAAGCCTACGTCGGGGAGTACCTGCGGCCCCTGACCAGATGACCCGGTCGGCGGCATGGGCGGACAGGCCGCGGTCGAGCGTAGATCGCCGCTAGGATGTGCCCTCCGCACACGACGCGACGGCCAGGAGGATCCGTGCCCGACCGAGGCGCCCCAGCGACACCGCCGCCCACGGTTCGAAGCCAGGTCCGCGACGCGATCGAACGAGCCTGGGTGCGTGCCGTGGCCAGTGGTGCGCTCCCCGAGACACCCGGGGACGTGACCCTTCCGTCCATCGAGCTCGAGCGGCCCTCGGACGCCGTGCACGGCGACTTCGCCAGCAACCTGGGGCTCAAGCTGGCCCGGCCTTACCGGCTAGCACCGATGGGCATCGCGACCAGTCTCGCCGCGGAGCTGTCACGCGAGGCCGCGGAGTCGGCGGGGACCACACCCGTCGCCACGGCCGAAGCGGCGCCACCCGGCTTTCTCAACATCCGGCTCGCCGACCACGCTCTCGAAGGGGTTGTCGCGACCGCGCTGGCGGATCCGGGCGCGTGGGGCAGGGTCGCCGTCACTCGCCCGCGTTCCGTGAATGTCGAGTTCGTGTCGGCCAACCCAACCGGCCCGCTGCACGTCGGCAATGCCCGGGGCGCGTTCGTGGGAGACCTCCTCTGCCGGGTCCTGGAGGCCGGCGGCCAGCAGGTCACGCGCGAGTACTACTTCAACGACGTGGGCGGCCAGATCCCGAACCTCGGATCATCCATCGCGGCGCACCGGCGCGGTGAGGCGGTCCCGACGGATGGCTATCACGGCGACTACGTGGGCGAGCTCGCGTCGGCCCTCCCCGGCGACGTATGGGCTGAGGCAACCGCGGCAGGTGCGGACACCGCAGGGATCCTCGGGCACTGGGCGGCCGGTCGAGTCCGCGAGGGGATCGAACGGAGCCTGGCAGCCCTTGGCGTCAGGTTCGACGTGTGGACGTCGGAGACGAGCCTCCACCAGGGCGGCTGGGTCGACCGTGCCATCGCACGGCTGCGCGATGGCGGCCACGTCTACGAGCAGGATGGCGCCCTGTGGTTCCGCTCGACGGCATTCGGGGATGACAAGGACCGGGTGATCATCCGCTCCAACGGCGAACCGACCTACTTTGCCGCCGACATCGGCTACGTCACCGAGAAGTTCAGCCGCGGGTTCGACCACCTGATCTACGTCTGGGGCGCGGACCACCACGGGACCGTGGCGCGGGTCCGGAACGCGGCGCAGGCGATGGGTTACGACGCTGAGCAGGTGCAGATGCTCCTCTACTCATGGGTGCGCTTCGTTCGCGACGGGGTCGAGGTCTCGATGTCCAAGCGAGCGGGCGACTTCATCACCCTTGACGAGCTGCTGAGCGAGATCGGCGTGGACTCGGCGCGCTGGTTCTTCGCGTCGCGTTCGGTCAATACCGGCATCGATTTCGACATCGAGTTGGCAAAGAAGCAGTCGAACGAGAACCCGGTCTACTACGTCCAGTACGCCCACGCGCGGATCGCGTCGATCGTGCGCAAGGCCGCGGACGCGGGCCTGACGCCCGGATCGGACGTGGTCGGCTGGTTGACGGAGCCACCGGAGGCGGCCCTCGCCCGTGCCGTGTCCAGGTTCCCGGAAGTCATCGAAGACGCCGTGGCCGCCGAGGAGACGCACGGGATCACGGCCTATGCGACGGAGCTCGCGACGACGTTCCACGCGTTCTACCGTGATGCGCGGGTGGTCGACGCGGACGCGCCGGACCGGTCTGCGGCCCGCCTGGCCCTGGCAGGTTCGGCGCTGATCACCCTCGCCAATGCCCTGGGCCTGCTCGGGATCTCGGCGCCCGAGTCGATGTAGGACGGCGACGGGCGCAGCGTCAGACGCCCGTCGCTCCGAAGATGACGTCGAGAGCGAGCAGCGATGCCTCGTCCGACGCGATCAGGATCGTGACCGTGTCGTCGGCCGGCGTGGCGATCCGCGCGGGATTGGCCAGCCCGTCGACGGCGGTCTGCGCCGCGTCTCCGAATTCGCCCGCATCCGTGGTTGAGTCCCAGGCCGTTTCGAGGACAACGCCCCACGCATCGCCCGGGCCGTCCAGAACCGCGAGGCGGTCACCACCCCAGCCGGTCGTCGCGGTCTCGGCGGCTTCTGCGCCGATGCCCGATTCGCGAAGCCAGATCCCCAGCTGGAATTCGCCGAAGGTGTCCTCGATCGGGACCGACCAGCCGTTGCCGAGCTCGGCAGCCAGTTCGTCCGGCAGGTCGACTTCGACTGGCGCCTCGTTCGCCGCATAGGCTTCGGGGTGAAGGATCTGCTCCGTCGAGACCGGCATGCGCTCGTAGAACGCGTCGACGGCTTCCCACCCGCCCTGGAGCTGCGCCATCTGGACGTACGTGAGGCCGGTCGTGTACGGGAAGAGCAGGGGCTCCTCGATGATGGCAGGCATCCGCTCGAGCAGTGCGAGCTGCTCGGGGTCGCTGGCCAGCTCGAGCAGCGCGGCCAGATCGCTGAGGTCGAAGTTGCCCTGTCCCCAGAGGCCCATCACCACGCTCGCGTCACCTTCGTAGATCGCCTGCCGCGCCATGATCTGGTCCGACTGGTCGAGGATCCCGTCCTGGTCCTCGAAGACCGTCGTGTGCTGATCCTGCAGCGCATGGGCGTATTCGTGGGCGAAGGCAATCCGCTCGAGCGGGCCTGGAAGACCGGTCTCCGAGACCACGTAGAGGGTTTGCTCCTCGCTCACGTAGAACCCGTCCACACCCCCGCTCAGCATGTCGAGGGCGAGGTCGCGGAGGCTGGCGTCCTCAGCGATCAGGCCGAGCGCCTTGTACAGGCGCTCACTGCCGGCGATGTACGCCAGAGGCGTCTCCTCGTCGTACTTCGCCGTGAGGATGGCCCGCAACTCCGTCTCGTCGATGATCCGGCGGGCGACATCGCCGGTCGGCTGGAGGCCGCGGATCTCGACGACCTGCGCTTCGATCTCGTCGTAGACCGCATCGACGTCCGCACTGGCGGCCGGGCTCGGCGAGGCGGACGGCGCGCTGGTGGTGGTCGGCGCCGGCGTGGTCGGGGTGTCGGTTGGCGACGGTGAGGGGACGCTCGTCCCGCACCCGGCCGCTGTGAGCACGGTCGCGATGACCAGGATCAGGACGGCGGGTGGCCGGACCGAGCCCTTGCGGAGCGGATCGGACATGCGGCCGATTGTCGCACGGGATGGTGGAAGGGCCGAGCGGAGGGCCCTGCCGGGTGAGGTTCCGGGGCAACGACTCGGTGGCGTGTCGCTTTCTTAACCAGATGCCGACTCGACCCTGAATGCGTGAGCCCTAGCGTAGATCCCGGACGAACCCAAAAGGTTCCTTCCTCCCTCCCTCCGACCGGAGGCGGCGATTGGGCAGCCGCCTCCGGTCTCCCTTTTCTGTCACGTGTCTGCGATCGACGGCGCCCCACAGACCGATCCATGCCCGCGTTGCCGGCTCCGCCGCTCGCTCACGCACTTCCAGTGCGCTCGCTCCCTTGCTCACCGGCGACTTGGCCTGGACCGGCCTGCGGGCCGATTCTCGGTTCATCGGAGCGAATTCGGTCACGCCGTTGACCACGGTCGAGGTTCGGCCCAGCCAGGCCACCCGTCACCACGGCACGTGTCAGCGGTGGTGCAGGTGGCTGTGTCAGAATCGATGGGATGGAATTGACTTGGTACGGGCGAACGTGCGTCCGGCTTCGTGGCAAGGATGCGGTCGTCGTGGCGGATCCGTTCCAGTCGGTAGTGGGACCGACGGGTCGCGGGATCACCGGGGACATCGTCACGTTCAGCCACCCCGACGACAACCCGTTGCCCAAGGCGAAGGGCAAGACGTCGCGCGATGGGCGGACCCTCCTGCCGACCAGCCTCGACGACGCGTTCGTGCTCGACGGGCCGGGCGAGTACGAGGTGAGGGAAGTCCTCGTCACCGGTGTCCGGACCTATCGGGACGACGCGCGTGGTGCAGATGCCGGGAAGCAGGTCTCATTCGCGATCGAGATCGATGGCGTCCACACGATCCACCTGGGTGACATCGGTCATCTGCTCTCGGAGGAGAAGCTGGCGGACATCGGCACGGTGGACATCGTGTGCGTCCCTCTGGGAGGCGTTCTCACGCCGAGCCAGGCCGCGGCGGTCGTCGCCCAGCTCGATCCGCGGATCGTCGTCCCGATGCCGGTCTGCGAGGACGACGCGGACTGCGCCGAGGCGCTCAAACGCTTCTTCCACGAGATGGGCGCCGAACCGGCGACGCAGCCAAAGCTGGCGGTGACTGCTTCCAGCCTCCCGTCCGAGACAACGACCGTGATGCTCGAAGCCCGCGGCAAGACAGCCTGACCTGGGAGCGCGCGGACGGCGCAACGCACGCCTGGGCGGCCACCCTGCCGGAAGGCTGCATGACCGTTCAGGCGAAGGCGCGCAGGAGCACGTGAACGAGCGCACTGCGAAGTGCGTGAGCGAGCGCGCGGACGGCGCAACGCACGCCTGGGCGGCCAGGCAGCCTTCAGCTCCGGTCGAGGACTACGCGGCCGCGCTTGATCACGACCCGGACCAGGTTGGCGGCCGGCCAGTAGGGGATCTGCGTCGAGGTGGGCACGCGCCAGATGACGAGATCGGCAGCCTTGCCCGATTCGATCGACCCGATCTCGTCCTCCAGGCCGACCGCTCGCGCGGCATTGATGGTCACGGCCGTGAGCGCCTCGTCGGGCGTCATGCCGAGCTCGACGCACGCCACGGTCATGGCCAGCGGCAGGCTGGGCGTGGGCGACGTGCCCGGATTGAAGTCCGTGCCGATGGCCACCGGGATGCCGCGCTCGATGAAGGTTCGGGCCGGGGCACCAGCCGCTTTCATCAGGAACCACGTCGTGGCCGGCAGGACCGTCGCCACGACGGCGCGGCCTTCGGCGGCGGACTGCGAGAGCGCGTCGATCCCGGCAGCCGACGGGGTCGCCAGGTGGTCGGCGGAGGCCGCCCCGAGCTCCACCGCCAGCTCGGCCCCGCCCGATGGCGCGAGCTCGTCCGCGTGGAGTCGCGATCCGAGGCCGAAGCCGGCCGCCGCCTCGAGGATCCGACGCGACTGATCGGCCGTAAACACACCCTCCTCGCAGAAGACGTCACAGAATCGAGCTCGCCCGTGGGCCGCGACGCCGGGAAGCTGTTCGTCGATGATCGATCGGACGTACGCCTCGGTGCCGTCGGGCCGGCTTCGGAACTCGGGCGCCACGGCATGAGCGCCGAGGTACGTCGGGATCACCTCGACCGGGCCTTCAGTGCCGAGCCGATGGGCCACCTCGATGAGCCGGATCTCGGTCTCGAGGTCGAGGCCGTACCCGGACTTGGCTTCGACGGTCGTGACCCCGTTGCCGAGCATCTCCTCGAGCCAGTGGCGGCCGTGCGCGAGCAGCTGGTCCGTCGTGGCGATGCGCGTGGCGGCAACCGTCGACAGGATCCCGCCACCAGCCGCCAGGATCTCGAGGTAGTCGGCCCCGGACTGGCGGAGCAGCATCTCCCCTTCCCGCGACCCAGCGAACAGTAGGTGGGTGTGGGGATCGACGAGACCCGGCGTGACGGTCCCACCGGCGGCATCGATGCGAGCGAAGCGACCGAGCGGGTATCCCTCGCCCTCGAGCGCCCGCTCGACAGCCGTCCGCGGCCCCACGGCGGCGATCCGGCCTTCCCAGCACGCCACGACCGGCGCATCCGCGGCAGCCGAGCCTCCAACGTCGGCCGCCACGAGTCGTGCGACGTCAGCCTGGCCCTCCCCGGCTCGCACGCCCCCCGCCACGGTGACGACCTCGGCCGCGCCGACCACGAGCAACCCGGGCGTCGGCTCGTCGCTCCGGCCTCCCTCGATGACCCGGAACGTGCTGACGGTCAACGGCCGGCACCAGCGGCCCTGGCCGCCTCGAGTCGGAGTTCCAGCGCCTGCATCGGCGAGAAGTCCCGCAGGCGCAGATACCGGGCGGCCTGGGTCAGGCGACGTTCCACGGTGTCGTCCGTGGGTGCCTCGGCCCGGTCGGCCACGGCCAGGAACGCGGCGAGCGGTGCCAGCCCGATGAGCTCCGACTCCGCAAGGTCGATCCCGTCCTCGGCGGCGACGTCCCGGACCGTGTCCCACACGAGCCAGAGGGGCGTGACCTCGTAGTCGAGGAGATTCATTGAAACCTGTGCGCGACGCAGCTCCTCGATCCAGAACCCGTTGGCCTGGACCCGGGGTAGCCCGCCTCCCGACTCGCGAACCCGGCGCGCGATCCGCCGGGCAAGCTCGACGTCCTCGGACGCGAGATTGATGTTGTAGGCGATCAGGAACGGACGGGCGCCGACCGCGACGGCCCCGGCCGAGGGATGGAGGCGCCCTGGCCCGACATCGGGTTCGCGGCCACGCTGCTCGATCTCCTCGCGCAGGCCTTCATAGCCGCCGCGGCGGACATCAGCGAGCTTGACGCGTTCCGGTCTCATGGCGGCGTTCGCGTAGTAGTAGACCGGGAGCTCGAACTGCTTGGCGACGCGCACGCCGAACTCGCGGGCGAGCTCGATGCAGTCGGCCATCGTCGTCGACCCGAGAGGCACGAACGGGATCACGTCGACAGCACCGATCCTGGGGTGCTCACCCGTGTGCGTGTCCATGTCGATCTCGTGGATCGACCCGGCGATGAGCGCCTCGAGGGCGACCTGGACCGGTTCGTGCTCGCCGGCCAGCGTGAACACCGACCGGTTGTGGCTGGCATCGCTCGTTCGATCGAGCAGGTAGACCCCGGGGATCGATTCGATCGCCGTCGCGATCCGGTCCACGACATCGAGGCGTCGACCCTCGGAGATGTTCGGGACGGACTCGATCAGCACTCCGAGATGCTAATCCGCGCGACGACCCCCGGAAGGGCCGCCGCGCGGCGAGCCTGGCTGGTTACCGGAAGCGGAAGTCTGCCGTCCAGTACGAACCATCGTCCAGTATCAAGCTGAACGTCCGGCACTGGTTGGCCCAGGGCTTCTGCGTCTTCCACGCGTAGGTGTAGACGTCGCTGGCGGCGTCGACGGTCAGGCCCTCGTCACCGGCGGTCACGGTGGTCTCGACCTCGTGGGTGGGGACGCCCGTGCCACAGGCGAACACGGTCGAGGTCGGCATCCCGAACAGGACCGCAAGACCCAGGTTGCCGTCCAGGCTGAACTTCATCGGGATGGTCCGCCCGGCGTTGACCGTGTTCAGGACGGGTGGGTTGTCGACCGGTGAGAAGAACCCGCTGAAGCCGTAGTCGAGGAGGTTCAGTCCGACGACCACCGGGTCGTGGTCGGACGATCGGTACGCGTTCGGTTCGTACAACGCCTCCTGGTCGGCCGGCTTGAACGACGTGTCGTAGTCGACCACGTCGGGTTCGTCCGAGTTGATGTGCCAATCGGCTGCGCCGGTCACCTGGCCGACCAGGGTCGGGCTTGCCAGAGCGTGGTCGAGATAGCCGGCCTGCCCATCGAAGACATACGAGTGGGCGAAGGTCCCCTGGTACTTGGCAATCAGGTTCGTGAAGTCGTCGGCGGTCCCGGCGATCCCGTCGGAACCGGCCTTGATGACGTCGATCGGATCCTCCTGGGCGTACGAGTTGAGGTCGCCGAGGATCAGGTAGTCGCGGTCGCCGCTGCCGGTCGGATCGGTGGCCAACCAGTCCACGAGGGCCTCGGCGGCCGCCGTCCGGGTGCCATTGCAGTTGCCCTGGCCGTCGCCGGCGTCCGGGTCACCGATGTCCGCGCACGCGGACCCCTTCGACTTCAGGTGATTTACGGCGACCGTGATCCGTCCGCCAGTCGCGACCTCCTCGAAGGTCTGGGCGAGGACGGGGCGGCTGCGCGTGTCGATGAATCGCGGGTCGACCGCCGACGTGAGGATCGCGTGGGCGCCGACGGGTTGGACGTTGGCGGGGCGGTAGATCAGCCCGACACGGATGGCGTCTGTCCCGATCACGCCGGTGTCGATGTAGTCATAGGTGCCAGGCCCGAGGATCGCGTTCAACCCGGCGACCACACCGTTGATGGGATCGCCCAGCGGATCGACCCCGGTCGAGTTCTCGATCTCGTTGAGACCGATGATGTCGGCGTCAAGACCGACGAGCGCCTGGAGCAACTTGTCGCGCTGGCGCGTGAACTCCTGGGCCTCGACGAAGTCGGCGCCACGACATTCGACGTTGTTCGCGGGACCGCACTTGTTGTCCAGTGGGTTGCCGGTCGGGTAGTCCGGCGTCAGGAAGAAGTTGAGAGTGTTCATGGCGGCCGCCCGCAACGTGCCGCCGACCGGATCCGGTGCAGCGGGCCTTGGGTTGACCGAGGTGTAGTCCGCGCCCTGCGTCGGCTGGATGCGGTACTGGCTGAAGTCGAAGCCGAGGACGCCGACCGCGTTGGCGACCGTGTCTCCGCCGCGGAACATGTTCGTCAGGGAGAACGGATCACCGTTCGGATGGCGCAGCGTCGGCGGATTGGACACCGCGAACGTATCGTCCAGGGTGATCCGGCTCAGGCTGTTGGCGAGCGTCCGGGCATTGGCGGCCGCGCCCGGCTCGTCGATCGCGGTTCCCGTGAAGGGCCGCGACTCGCCATCGAGCGGGAGGGCAAGGACGATCTCGCCGAACTGGTCGTAGTTGAAGTACTCGGCGATCACCAGGGTCTGCGGGAACCGAACGAGCATGCCTTCGTACGGCTCGAGCGACGTCGTGGTCGCGTTCGGAAGGGTGACGTCGACCGGGCTGATCGGATCGCCCACGCCGCAGACCACGATGCTCGAAGACGCGACCGGGGTCGTGGTGTCGTCAGCGCCCATGATCGCCGTCTGGTTGAACCGCTCGCGCGCGAACCCGGTCACCCGGACCAGGTCGCCCTCGGCGACGTTCATGGCGTTCCCGGTGAAGACGAAGATGCCGTCCGAGGTGGCCGCGTCGCTGTCGCCGGCGGCGTCCTGCAGGTAGAAGCCCTGGATGCCGGCGCTCGTCGGGCCGTCGAAGTCGCCCACGACGACACCCTGTGTCGAAAGATTCCCGGTCGTGGCGGCGGCCAGCCCGCTGCCCTGGATCTGCGGGATCGGGGTGAACGGGTTCAGGCACGGATTGGTTGGCGTGCCGGTGGAGAACGAGATGCTCACGCTCCCCAACATCGCGTTGGGCGGATCGACCGCGTCGACGTCCGTGACCTGCGACGCGATGACAATGACGGCGCACAACGAGCTGGCCGGCAGGTCGTTCACCGGGTCGAGCGTGAACGTTGTCGAGCCGCCGCTCAGCGTGAACGGCTGGGCGGCGCCGCCCGGCGGGCAGCTGATCGAGAACGACGCGGCCGACGCGTTTACCGGCTCATTGAAGCGTGATGACGATGTTCGATGTCGGCGATACGTCTACGGCACCGTTCGCCGGGCTCGTGGTCGAGACCCCTGGCGCTGCGTCAGCGCCCGGATCCGGATCGGGTGCACCAGCCGTGAAGTCGGCGCTGTTGTTGTCGGTGTCGACGGTGCCGCCCCGGATGATCGAGGTGGTATTCGACGGCGCCGGGGCCTGCGCTGTTTCGAAGAAGTTGGCGGTCGTCCCGTAGCCAACCAGATCGACGATTCGGGCAAGCGCGGCAGCGTCACACGGTTGTCCCGCACTGCCATTGCAACCAAGGGTGGTCTGGCCCGTGACATAGGCGACCTTGCCCGCGGTCCCGCTCAGGTTGATCGGCGTTGGGTCGATCAGGTCGGGTGTCGGGAGGGCAACGCCGACGGCTGCCTGCGACGCCTCCTGGACGAGGAAGTACTGGCCTGGCTGGAGCGTGACGTCAGGAAGCTCCGTGAGCTGCGTCGCATTCGCCCCAAGGAACCCCGCGCCGGCGGCGCTGGCGTATTGGATGGAGTTGCCGGCGAGCGAAGCCGCTGCTCCGCCGATGTTGCGAAGCTCGATGTAGTCATGCGTATAGGGGGCGCCCGAGTTGCCGCCGCCGCCATACACCTCGCTGATGACGATGTCGGGTGAGACGGCCAGCGCGGGCTGAACCAGGGATCCAGGAAGGATCGAAACCGCCAGTGCGGCGATGAGGCCGAACACGGCGGGACGACGGGGTGTGCGGAGGGACGTCAGCACGGGTTTCTCCTCGAAGTAGTGCCACTTCGGAATGGACTCATGGTAACGAGCGATTCGCCAAAACGGCCCGGTTGACGTTGCTCGCTCACACCTGACCAACGGCCTACGGCCGCACCATCCACGATCGCTATGTGCGCCCGGTAAACAGGCGATCAACCTCTCGCGAGGCGATCAATCCCCGTCGAGCATCGGGACATGGACCCCTCGGTCGCGGGCCACGTCGATCGCCCGGTCGTACCCGGCGTCGACGTGTCGGAGGACGCCCATCGCTGGATCGGTCGTCAGGACGCGTTCCAGTTTCTGGGCGGCGAGTTGCGTTCCGTCGGCGACCACGACCATCCCGGCGTGCTGCGAATATCCGATCCCGACGCCGCCACCGTGGTGGATCGACACCCACGTCGCACCGGCAGCGGTATTGACGAGCGCGTTGAGCAACGGCCAGTCCGCAACGGCATCCGAGCCATCCGCCATCGCCTCGGTCTCGCGGTTCGGGGACGCGACGGAGCCCGCATCGAGGTGGTCGCGGCCGATCACGATCGGGGCGCTCACCTCCCCGTCCCGGACGAGGTCGTTGAACGCCAGGCCGGCGCGGGAACGCTCCCCGTACCCCAGCCAGCAGATCCGTGCCGGCAGGCCCTGGAACGGAACGCGTGCCTCCGCCATCTCGATCCAGCGATGCAGGCCGGCGTCGTCGGGGAAGAGCTCCATGACGGCCCGGTCCGTCCGGAGGATGTCGGCCGGGTCCCCGGACAGCGCGACCCACCGGAACGGCCCTCGACCCTCGCAGAACTGCGGGCGGATGAACGCGGGCACGAACCCGGGGTACGCGAACGCGTCGGCCACCCCGGCTTCCTGGGCCTGCGCCCGCAGGTTGTTGCCGTAGTCGAACACGACGGACCCGGCATCCTGGAACGCCAGCATGGCCCGGACCTGGTCGGCCATCGACCGGCGCGCCCGGCCCTGGTACACGTCGGGCTGGTTCGCACGCAGCACCAATGCATCGGCGAGACCGATCTCCGCTGGTACGTACCCACCCAGCGCGTCGTGGGCAGACGTCTGGTCGGTGACGAGGTCGAACCGTTCGCCTGCCGCGGCCCAGGCGGGTTCGATCTCGGCGGCATTGCCAACGAGGGCGATCGAGATCGCCTGGCCGTCGGTCGCGGCTTGCCGGGCCCACGCGAGCGCTTCAGCGGGAACGCCGGTCAGTCGATCGACGTAACCGATCTCGAGGCGGCGCCGGGCCCGTGCCTCGTCGACCTCGATCGCCAGGCAGACGCCCTCGTTCATCGTCACGGCCAGCGGCTGGGCGCCCCCCATCCCCCCGAGCCCGGCGGTCAGGACGACCCGGCCGCGAAGCGTCCCACCGAAATGCTGGCGCGCCGCCTCCGCGAAGGTCTCGAAGGTGCCCTGCAGGATCCCCTGGGTGCCGATGTAGATCCACGAACCTGCCGTCATCTGGCCATACATCATCAGACCAGCCCGTTCGAGCTCCCGGAAGTGCTCCCACGTCGCCCACTTCCCGACCAGGTTCGAGTTGGCGATGAGCACTCGCGGCGCCCACTCGTGGGTCCGGAGCAAGCCGACCGGCTTCCCCGACTGGACCAGGAGCGTTTCGTCATTGGCGAGTGTGCGCAGCTCGCGGACAATGGCATCGAAGGCGTCCCAGCTCCGCGCGGCCCGCCCGGTGCCGCCGTAGACCACCAGGTGGTCGGGGTCCTCCGCCACCTCCGGGTCGAGGTTGTTCATGAGCATCCGCAGGGCAGCTTCCTGCTCCCAACCACGGCAGGACAGGGTCGTGCCGCGCGGGGCGCGAACCGGCCGTGGTCCGCTCATCGTGAAGCGCAGAGCGCTGGCATCACGCCACAGGCTACCCCGCGAGGCCGGCGATGATCAGCTCCCCGAACCGGCGCGCGCCGGTCGCGGTGACAGAGATCAGGAAGCCCTGGTCCTCGAGATACGTGTGGTAGGTGGCGACGCCGCCGGCGCACATCCCGAGGAACGTCTGGTGACCGGCGACCACGGTCTCGGTCTCTGACTCGACGCCGTCCGCCACGCCGCAAGCCGCCTCGTTGTAGGTATCTCGCCACTCCTGGTAGAACGCGACGTCGTACACCTCGGGTCGGAGGCGGATGACGTTCGCGACGGCGAGGTCGTCCCCGCCGGAACCGCCCGGAGCAGCCACGAGCGCGACGGCGATCGACAGCGCGGATTCACCCAGCAGCGGATCCCGCGAGACCTCCTCAGCCGTGACGGGGTCGGGCTCGAGGGTCACGCCATCCACCTCCGCCGGGAGGACCTCGAGGAGCCCGGGGTCGACGGACACACCCGCCGGAAGTGGTGGACCGGATGGGGTGGTCTCTGACGGGTTGGCGGTGGCGGTCGCCGAAGCCGAGGGGATCCCCGGCGTCGCGGAGGCCGACGCGATCGCCGAGGGCGTGACCGTCGCTGAGGGCGACGGTGGGTTCTCGCCGCACCCGGCGACCACGATCGCGAGCGCGGCCATCGCCAGGAGCCACCTGGCTGCCCCGGGACTGAAGGGCACCCGCATCACGCGAGCTCCCGGCGCATCACGGGGAAGCGCGCGTCGTCGATCGCCCGGACAAACCCCACGGTCTCCCAGAACGCCGGGCTGGCGGCGCTGGTGGCGTCGGGTGGGGCTCCCACCGTCGGATACGTTTCCACCGCCGTGAACCCCCGGGCTTCAAGGTCGGAGCAGACGACCTCGATGAGCCGGTGAGCGAGTCCGAGGTGGCGGGCCTCCGCGGTCGTAGCGATGCAGGTGATGACTGCTGGGAGCGGGGCATCCGGCAGGGCCGGGTAGAGATCGCGCGTCCGTTGTGCCCGCGGGTACGCCGTCAGCGGCCCGAACTGCGCGTAGGCCGTGGGAACCTCGTCCCGAAGCAGGACCTTGGCATAGCTCCCTGCCACGCCGAGACCGCGAGCCAGGAGCTGGAGCTTTCGTGGTGCGTCCTGGTCGACCGTTGGTCGCTCGCGCGGCGGGGGCGCGAACGGGTTGTCGACGGGCGCGGTCTCGTCGTCGCCGGGTGTCAGGAAGGGATTGGCGCGGGTGGCGGCGGCAAACGGATTTGCGGCGGGCGCGCCGGCGGCCTCGAGGTCGGCCAGGAACGGGTTCGCGGGTCGCGCCGGGGCTGGTGGCGCGTCACTGTTCGCGCGGGTCGAGCCCGGGTCCAGCCAGGCGAGCCGGGCGGCCTTCGAGCCCCGATCGGCATCCTCCCAGTAGTCGCACGAGCGGTGATCGAACCCTGGGTCGGCGCACCGCGGCAGCAGCCGGAAGGTCTCGTCGTCCACGACGTCGACCACGCGAATCGCGTCCATCCGCCCAAAGTCTACGGCCGGAGGCCGCGGACTCGTCTTTGCGACCGCCGGACGCCGCGTGGAGTGACTGCCTCCTTCCGGCCCGCAAGCCGTCAGCGACCCGGAGCGACCAGGTCGGCCAGGGCGCCGTCGTGGACGATCGCATGGGCCGCCGCGAGGTCCGGGCCCGGTTCGCGGTCGCCGTCGAGGTGACGAACCTGGAGCCGGATGCGCCGAAGGGCCTCCACGACACCCGTGCCCGGAACACCGGCATGTTCCGTGTCGCTGCTCATCCTCAGCTCGAGGGCCTGGGCGGCAACGACGAGCTCGATGGCGACGATCCGCTCGACGTGCTCAAGCACCGAGCGGGCATGGCGCGCCGCGACGGAACCCATGGACACGTGGTCCTCCTGGTTGGCACTCGTCGGGATCGAGTCGACTGACGCCGGGTGAGCCAGCACCTTGTTCTCGGATGCCAGGGCGGCCGCGGTGTACTGGTAGATCATCATCCCGGAGTCCACGCCCGACGCCGCGGCGAGGAATGGCGGCAGCCCGCCGTTGAGGCGGGCATCGACCAGGAGCGCGGTCCGTCGTTCGCTGATGGCCCCGAGCTCGGCAAGCGCCAGCTTGGCGAAGTCGAGCGCGAGCGCCACCGGCTCGCCGTGGAAATTGCCACCGCTGATGACCCGGCCGCCGCCGGTCGCGATCGTGTCGGGATCGGCAACGCCGCCTCCCGCGAACACGAGCGGGTTGTCGGTCGCGGAGTTCAGTTCGATGTCGAGCACGCGCCGCAGGTGATCCAGCGCATCCCGTACCGCGCCGTGCACCTGCGGGACACAGCGGAGCGAGTAGGGGTCCTGGACCTTGTGCGAGTGGGCGTGGTGGCTCTGCTGCAGGGCACTGTCCCGGAGGAGGTGGCGCAGCTCGGCGGCCACCGCGATTTGACCGGGATGCGGCCGGGCCAGCTGGTAGGCCGCGGCAAAGGCGACGTCGGTCCCGAGCAGCGCCTCGACGCTCATCGCCGCGGCCACGCTCGCGGTCCGTGCCAGGCGGTCGGCGTCCGCGAGGAGCAGCGCGCCGATCGCACTCATCATCTGGGTCCCGTTGAGCAGTGCCAGGCCTTCCTTCGCCTCGAGCACCAGCGGGTCGAGACCGACCTCGCGCAACGCGATCAACGCGGGCACGACCGATCCGTTCAGCTCAACCTGCCCTCGCCCGATCAGGGGTAACGCGAGGTGCGCCAGCGGGGCAAGATCGCCCGAGGCGCCCAGACTCCCCTGCTCCGGCACGACCGGATGGATCCCAAGTCGCAGGAAGTCCAGCAGGCGATCGACGATCAACGGCCGGCAGCCGCTGTGGCCCAGGGCCAGGGTATTCGCGCGGAGGAGCAACATCGCCCGGACGATCTCGCGCGGGAATGCAGGGCCCACCCCGGCCGCGTGGCTCATCAGGAGGTTTTCCTGGAGTCGGGCGACGTCGCCGGAGGCAATCGACACCGTCGCCAGGTCGCCGAACCCGGTGGTTACGCCGTAGACCACGGCTCCGTCGGTGACCAGCGATTCGATGACGTCGCGAGCTTCCTGGATCCGGGCCCGGGCATCGCCGTCGAGCGTGGCGGCCGCCCCCGTTCGAGCCACGGCTTCGACGGTGGCAATCGTGAGGTCGGCTCCGGTCAGGACGATCGCCTCGGCCGACGACGCTCCGCCCCGGACCTCCTGGCTACTCACCGTGCCGAGGATAGTCGGCTATGCTCCCGGCCGTGTTCGACTTCCTCAACGGTCCGGTCCGTGATCTGGTCACCCAGATCTACGACGCGGTCGGGTACCTCGGCGTCGCTCTCTGGGTGGCGATCGAAAGCGTGATCATCCCCATCCCGTCCGAGCTCGTCCTTCCATTCGCGGGGTTCCTCGTCGGTGAGGGCGTGGCCATCGAACCCACCACCGGCCAGGCCTGGAATTACTACCTGGTCGTGCTCGCGGGGACGATCGGAGCGACGGTTGGAGCGCTGATTGCGTACGGGATCGGTGCCTGGGGTGGCCGGCCCGTCATCGAGCGGTGGGGCCGCTACGTCGGGATCACCGGTGCCGACCTCGATCGCGCCGAGCTCTTCTTCGCCAGGCACGGCCAGGCGGCCAGCTTCTTCGGTCGGATGATCCCTGTTGTCCGATCACTGGTTTCGTTCGCCGCAGGGGTTGCCAGGATGCCGCTTGGCCGGTTCGTCCTGTTCACGTTCCTCGGCTCGTTGCCATTCACCGCCGCGCTGACGTTCGCGGGTCTCCAGCTCGGGGCGAATTGGGAGGACATCGGCGCGGTCATCAAGCGGTTCGAGTACGTCGTGCTCGCGATCCTCGTGGTCATTGCCCTCATCTGGATCTGGGCCCGGATCATCAAGCCGCGACGCGCCGCGGCACCACCCGCCGGGTAGCCGTTCGCGCGACGCCGCCCGATCGTCCAGGCGCGCAACACCGTGTCGAACCGTCTGCCAGAATGCCGCGCATGTCGCCCGACCAACACGCCGCCGACGCTCCGGGGCACGCAGACGCGGTGGCCCACCATCAAACCGATGACCACGGTGAGGATCACGGCCACGACGACCACGCGCACGGTCTGGAGGAGCTCGGGCCGATCGATGTCGCCTCGTGGGGTGCCGGGATTGCCGGTGTCGCAATCGCGATCGTGATCGCCGTTTGCTTCGCACTCGCCACGAGCGGACTCGCCTGACCGACCAGGATCGGAACACCGGCGGCCGATCCGGCGTCACATGAGGGTCATAACCTGCTTCGGGATGCCTTGATGACGACCGGGATCCAGCACGTGCGGCTCGACTGGCGCGCCACCGCGGTCCTCGCGGCGGCATGCCTGATGTCGTTCGGCATCCTGCTGTGGACGGCTGGCCCGGTCGCAGCGTGCAGCTGTGCCATGCCCGGTCCCATGAAGGAATACGCGACGGTCGAGAACGCCGTGTTCACTGGGACGGCCGGCGAACAGATCGATCGCGGCGTGCCGGTCGAGGTCGATCAATGGCTGTGGGGTGAAGGGGCCGCCGACGTCGTCTGGCTGACGGCCGGCAGCTTCGGGGACAGCGCCGGGTGTGGCACAAACCCGCCACCCGCCGGCACGAGCTGGATCTGGGTGGCCTGGCTGCCGGGGAACAACGGCGATTTCGGCACCGGACTGTGCTCGCCGCACGCGCAGCTCGACACCCCCGAAGGTCAGACCATGCTCGCTGATGCGCTCGCGGTGTTCGATGCGCAGGCCCCGCCGGCTTCGACGCCAGAACCTACCCAAGCGCCGGAGGCACCAGCGCCTGTCGACCCGGCGAGCACGGGGCGCGACGCGACCATGCTGGTGATCGGTGGAGGCGTCGTTCTGGCCAGCGTGGCGATGTTCGGTGTCATCGCCCTCGTCGCGCGACGCCAGAATCGGACAGACACCGACCGACTGTAGGGTCATGTGCCGCGCTGGCGGGCCCGGGCTAGAACAGGCCGACGACGTTCCCGTCAGCGTCGATATCGATCTTCTCGCCGCCCGGTCGTGACGGCAGCCCGGGCATCGTCCGCATCTCGCCGCAGATCGGCGTGATGAAGCCGGCGCCCGCCGACAACCGCACCTCGCGGATCGGGACGGTAAAGCCGGTCGGCCGACCCTTCAGGGCCGCGTCATGGCTCAGTGAGTACTGGGTCTTGGCCATGCAGATCGGCAGGTGGCCATAGCCCAAATCCTCGAACTGCTTGAGTGACTTCGCCGCCGCGGGCAGGAACTCGACGCCGTCGGCCCCATACACCTTGGTCGCGATCGTGTCGATCTTGAGCGCGAGGGCCATGTCATCCGGATAGAGGAGCCGGAACTCGCCTGGCTCCTCGGCGGCGGCCCAGACCGCCTCGGCCAGCGCGGCCGCACCCTTGCCACCGTCGCTGAAATGGGTGGCCACCACGGCATCACGCGCGCCCGCCGCGAGCGAGACCTCCCGAATGGCCTCGACTTCAGCGGGTGTGTCCGTCGGAAATGAGTTGATCGCGACCACCGCCGTGACCCCGAACATCGTGACGTTCTCGATCTGCTTGGCGAGGTTCGCGGCGCCACGCCGGACGGCCTCCACGTTCTCCTCGAGCAGCGCGGGATCCAACGGCTTGCCGGCCACGATCTTGCCGACGCCACCGTGCATCTTGAGCGCTCGGACCGTGGCGACCACCACGGCCGCATCGGGGATCAGGCCTGACGCCCGGCATTTGATGTCGAAGAACTTTTCGGCGCCCATGTCGGCCCCGAACCCCGCCTCCGTGCAAACGATGTCGTTCGTGGCCAACGCGAGGCGGTCGGCGATGATCGAGTTGTTGCCGTGCGCGATGTTGGCGAACGGACCGGCGTGGACGAACGCAGGCCCACCCTCGAGCGTCTGCAGCAGGTTGGGCTTGAGCGCGTCCCGGAGCAGCACGGTCATCGCCCCGGCGACGCCGACGTCCTCGGCCGTGACCGGCTTCCCGTCCATGGTCGTGGCCAGGACGATCCGGCCGAGGCGGCCACGCAGGTCCTGGAGGTCCGTGGCAAGCGCCAGGACCGCCATGACCTCGGAACCGACGCTGATCACGAATTCGGTCTCGCGGGTCACCCCGTCCTCGCGGCCACCGAGGCCGATCACGACGTGCCGCAGCGCACGATCGCTGATGTCGACGACCCGCGGCCACAGGATGCCGCGCGGGTCGATGCCCAGCGGGTTCTTGTGATGGAGGCTGTTGTCGAGGAACGCGCCGGCCAGGTTGTGCGCGGCCCCGATGGCGTGCACGTCCCCGGTCAGGTGGAGGTTGAAGTCCTCCATCGGGATGACCTGGCTGTACCCACCGCCGGCCGCGCCACCCTTGATCCCGAACACCGGCCCGAGGGAGGGCTGCCGGATGTTCACGGCGGCCCGTTTGCCGATGTGGTTGAGTCCCTGGGCCAGCCCGACGGACGTGGTCGACTTGCCTTCGCCGAGCGGCGTCGGGGTGATCGCGGTGACGACCACGTACTTGCCGCGCGGTCGCTCCGCCTCCAGCCGACGGATCGCCTCCATCGTCACCTTGGCCTTGACCGGACCGTAGAGCTCCAGCTCATCGTCCGCGATACCCAGGTCACGCGCCACGTCCACGATCGGGCGCGGCTTGACCGCGCGCGCGATCTCGAGGTCGGACGGAAAGCTCATCGGTCTCCTCTGGTGACGGCCGGTTCGCGGAGCAGCCCGCGCTCGTCGGCCTGCCGTTCGGCGGCCCGGATCAAGTGGGTCAACAACAAGGCGTTGGTCAGCGGTCCAACGCCGCCCGGGACCGGCGTGATGGCCGACGCGACTTCACGCGCGGTTTCGAACTCGACGTCACCGACGATCCGGCCATCGACCACGTTGATCCCGACGTCCACGACGACTGCGCCCGGCTTGAGCATGGCGCCGGTCACGAGCCTGGGCTTGCCGGCGGCCACGACGACGATGTCGGCCCGCTTGACGTGCCCGGCAAGATCCCTGGTTCGCCGGTGGCACACGGTGACCGTCGCGTCCTCCTTGACGAGCAGGAACGCAGCAGGCATCCCGACGACGGCCGACCGGCCGATGACCACCGCGTCGCGCCCTTCGATCTCGATCCCCGATCGGCGCAGGATCTCGACCGCCGCGTGGGCCGTGGCCGGGAGGAAGCCGTCATAGCCGAGGCGAAGCAGCCCGGCGTTCATCGGATGGATCCCGTCGATGTCCTTGGCCGGGTCGATCGCGTCGATGACGGCACGAAGCCGGATGGTGCCGGGGAGTGGCATCTGGACGATGACGCCATCGACGGCGGGATCGTCGTTGAGGTCGCGTACCGTGGCCATGACCTTGGCTTCGGTCGCTTCGCCCTCGAGCTCGACGAAGCCGCTATCGATCCCGACCTTGTCGCAACCGCGGAGGATCCGCTCGAGGTAGACGGTCGACGGCGCGTCCTTGCCGACGATAACGACCCGCAAACCCGGTGGGCGACCCTGGGTGTTCGTGAAGCTCGCGACGTCCTCCGCGACCGCGACCCGGATCTCGGCGGCGATCACTCCGCCTTCGAGCAACCTGGCCCCAGGAAGGGTCACCCGTTCACGCCTCGGACGGCGCCGGGAGCGGATCGCGCGGCTCGTCCGCGCCAACGGCTTCGCGGGTGAAGGAGGACAGCCGCTCGATCTCGGCGAGCAGCTCGTCCACGCGTTCGGCCGCCTCCTGCTCGTAGTCCGGATCGCCGACCGACGGCAGGTTGATCAGCACGTTGGCCGCCGCACCGCGGGCGGCTGCCTCACAGAGCAGGGCA
The DNA here is from genome assembly GCA_963809045.1 of uncultured Chloroflexia bacterium. Taxonomy (GTDB): domain Bacteria; phylum Chloroflexota; class Limnocylindria; order Limnocylindrales; family CSP1-4; genus SPCO01. Next base: position 53,897 of record CAWEHW010000001.1, on the reverse strand, counting down.
GCGACGTTGAGGTCGCTCGACGCGTTGGCGTTGCTCCGCCCAGCGAGCGCTTCGGCGACGCCGATCAGGTCCACACATGCCTCGACGGCCCGAAGGGGTACGTCGGAGGCCAGACGGGCGGCCGACCGCATGGCCGATGAGCGAGCGATACGCTCATCGTCGCTCTCGCGCGGAAGCTTCATCGCCGCGGCAAACGTCGCGAAGGCGGCGGCGTCCTCGTCGGCGATGACCAGGAACCGATCGGCCAGTTCCGTGCCGGTCCTTGCCGCCCACTCGAGCATCTCCGCGTGCTGGGCGTACTTCGGGCGGCCGATCGACAGAGACGCGACCATCGTCACGAGCGCCGCCGCCAGGGATGCGGCGACCGCCGACGCACTCCCGCCTCCGGGCACCGGGGCGGCAGACGCCAGGTCGGCCACGAACCGATCGAGGGTCAGATCACGGAAGCGAACCGACGGTGATGGGTCCACGGCCCGATTGTACGGTCGCCGGCCGACCGCCGGCCGGACGCGTCCCAATCAGCGCTCATCGGGTCGCTTCACCCTCGGCGGCCGGGGCGGTCCAGGCCAAGGCGGAGGGAGAGCAAGAGAGCGCGCGCACCAGGAGTGCGCAAGCGAACGGCGGAGCCCTCCAACGCGGGGCCTGGCCGTCCCACTTGCCTCGGCGGCGCGGGCGGTCGAGGCCAAGGCGGAGGGGAGCACCCGAAGCGAGCGCACTCGAAGTGCGTGAGTGAGGGCGCGGACCCGACAACGCGGGCATCGGCCGCTCCGGGACGCCGAGGCCAGGACGCCGAGGTCGGGGAGGGCGCGGTACCGGCGCACCCTCCCCGCCCTCCGGCGAAGACCCGGCTGGCGGAGGGAGGGCACCGCCGCCGGAGGTTGGTGAGCGAGGTTTACGCTGCCTTGCGGACGGCGCTGTCCAGGCCGTTGACGGTCCAGCGCCTCGAACGATGCTGGAAGATCAGGGAGAGGCGGGCTCGTGGCGTATCCACCTCGAACAGCGTCCGAGGGCCGGTGATCACGGGATAGGCCGCGGCCTCCTCGCGAACGGCGGCGAGACGCGTGATCGGCAAGCGCTCTGCGCCCCACGTGATCTCACGCGGGCGGCCATTGAACCAGTTGGTGCGGACCTGGACCTCGACGGGATCGACACGGATGAAGGCCATTGATCTGGCTCCTTTCTGGGGGCAGTTGGGAGCAGGGAGCTCGTGTCGTCCGGGGCACTCGTTCGACAGAACGTCTGTTCGGTTATGACGTCAGACTAGACCGAACAGGTGTTCGATGTCAAGCGTCGTCGATCGGAATCTCGTCGACCTCTGTGTCACCTTGGCTGTCACCGGATTCTGGCTGGGCAGCCTCCCGCGGCGCGGCGGGCGCGCCACGAGCACGGCGGTCCAGCGGGTTGCGCGGGTCGCGCTCGAAGGGCGACGGCAGTCCAGTGCCCACGAGACGCGCGCGCGTGACGGCTCGTTCGCCATATCGGCGTCGAAGCTGGTCGGCGGCTTCCACCGCCCGACGCCGGCGTGGTTCGATCGGCTCGAACAGGGCAAGCTGCTCGCGTTCGCCCAGGTTCGAGGCGGTCACGCCCAGGAGGCGGACGCGCATGCCGCGGACCTCAGGACGAGCAAGCTCGAGGGCGGCCCGGAAGATCGGTTCGGTCAGGTCCGTCGGTTCCGGCAATGTCCGCTGGCGGGTGATCGTGTGGAACGCGGCGTTGCGGATCTTGACCGAGACCGTCCCTGCCCGGACACCCGCCGACCGCAGGCGCCCGGCGACGCCGTCGGCCATGCCGAGCAGCGTTCGCTCGATCACCTCGGGATCGCTGGTGTCGACGTCGAAGGTGTGCTCGTGACCGACCGACTTGGCGGGGTCGCCCTCGTGCACGGGATCGGCATCGAACCCTCGCGCGCGCTGCACGAGCGAGCCGCCGTGCTTGCCGAATCGCCGTTCGATCAGGTCGGGGGCCAGCGCGGCCAGGTCACCGATCGTCCGCACCGAATACTCGGCGAGCGCGGCCGCCGTCTTTTCGCCGACGCCCCACAACCGACCGATCGGCAGCGGTGCGAGGAACGCCGCTTCTTCGCCCGGGAGCACCACCACCAGGCCGTCGGGCTTTCGAAGGTCGGACGCGATCTTCGCGACGAGCTTGGTGGTCGCAACGCCGACGGACACGGTGAGCTCGACGTCGTCGCGGACGGCCGACTTGATCTGCCTTGCGATCGATTCTCCGTCGCCGAACAGGGCGATCGAACCCGTCACGTCGAGGAACGCCTCGTCGATCGAAATCGGTTCGACGGCCGGCGTGAACCGCCGAAGGACGTGCATCACGTCGCGGCTCGCGATCTGGTATCGACGCCCATCGACGGGGAGGAAGACGCCGTCCGGACACCGCCGGTAGGCCTCGCGGAGCGACATCGCCGAGCGGACACCGAACTTGCGGGCCTCGTAGCTGGCGGCGGAGACGACCCCGCGCGCATCCTCGCCGCCGGCGCCGCCCACGATCACCGGTCGGCCGCGGAGCTCCGGCCGGTCGCGCTGCTCGACGGAGGCGAAGAACGCGTCGAGGTCGACGTGGAGGATCGTCCGGGCCGTCATGCGCTCTATCATCGCCCCGCTGTGCACGTCCCTACCGGCGATCCATGACCAGCCCGAACGCACTCGGGTCCGCCGCCTTCGATTCGGAGGCCGTCGCGCCCGATCTGGTCGAGCCGCCGCTCGACGACGCACCCGCCGGGATCCCGCCGGTCGCGCGGCGGGCGTTCACGGTCCTCGGGACGGCGATCGGGCTGGGCGCGATCCTCACCTGGTTCGTGCCGCCATTGGGCGTGCTCCTCGCCTGGCCGTTCCTGTTCGTCGTCCCGGGCTGGGTCCTGGTGAGTCGCGTCGTCCCGCACCTTCCGGCACCCGGGCGGGCCGGCCTGGCCATCGTCCTCAGCGTCTACCTGTCCGCCCATCTCGTGAACGTCGTGGCCAGGGCCGGGGGCTTCAACCGATTGGCGGTCCTCGTGTCGGTCGCCCTGCTGGTCCTCCTGACCGTGGTCCTGATCCGCGTCCGGCATCCCTGGCTCGCGGCGCCGAGCGCACCGTCCCTGGCGAGGTTCCGCACCAGCCTGCTCGAGGATCGTGGCGCCTGGCTCGCGAGCGGTGCGATCGGCATCGCGATCCTGGCAATTCTCGGTCTCAACGGCTGGCGCCAGAGCGACATCGGCGTGATCTCGGGTGGCTGGAACTGGAGTGACCTCCTGGTCCACGTGTCCATCGGATCCAGCATTCAGCACGGCAACTTTCCCCCGGAGGTCCCCTACTTCTCGGGCGTCCCGCTGACCTACCACTGGTTTGCCGACTTCCATGGCGCGATCGCGGCAACGGCCGCCGACCTCGACCTCGTGCTGGTCTACTTCCTGACGAGTGCGCTCTTTGCCACTGTCTTCGCGCTCCTGGTCTGGACGCTGGCGTATTCCCTGACCCGGCGTCGTCGAGTGGCCCTCATCGCGACGATCCTGGTCTGCTTCACCGGGGGCATGGGCTGGCTCCGCCTGATCGGCGATCTCATCGCCGGTGGCACGTCGGTCGTCGACCTGGTGACGCAGGGTTCGTACGACAACAGCTGGGCCGGGGAATGGCCGTTCTTCCGGATCGCCTCGATGGTGAGCACGGGCTTCCTCCCGCACCGCGCAACCACGCTCGGCCTCCCTGGGCTGGTGGCGGTCGTGCTGCTCATTGTCACGTGCGTTGGGCGGCGACCGGCCGGGGTCCTGCTCGCGGGGATCGTGGCGGCGCTCCTCGCGCCGTTCCACTTCTTTGCCTTCCCGGCGACCTACCTGATCGTGCTGCTGTACGTGCTGCTCTCGGGAGCGTGGCGTTCACCCACGGTCATCCGCGACGCGCTCCTCTTCCTGGCACCGGCGGTGCTTGCGATCCCGTTCATCGCGAGTGCCGTCATCCAGCAAGGCGACCTCGGTGCCTTCCGGCAGGTTCTCGGGTGGAGCGAGGCACGGTTCACCGACGGTCCGCTGGCGGTGCTGTTCTTCTACCTGACGAACCTCGGCCTCCCCTTCCTGCTGGCCGTCGTGGCCGCATTCCTCGGCCGCGGGCTGCCACGGCGGTGGTTCCTCGTGGCGTGGATGGTCGCCTTGTTCCTCGTGCCCAACCTGTTCGTGGTCAGCGCCGTGGAATTCGACATGAACAAGTACTTCCAGATCATGTGGATCGCCGTGGCCATCCTGGCCGCGTGGCTGATCCGGACCTGGCCGGCACCGGCGGTCGCCGGGGTGATCGCCGCAGCCGCGATCTCGCCCTTCCTGGTAGGCCTGTGGCACGCCACGCATCCGGCCGTCGTGCTCTCGCCACCCCAGCTGGCGGCCGCGACCTGGATCGAAGCCAACACGCCGGACCGGGCCATCTTCGTCACCGATGCCTGGATCAACAGCCCGATCGACCTCGCCGGTCGTCGGCGCATCTCCACCTTCGGACCATATGCCGCCAATCTCGGGTATGACCCCCAGCCACGCGAAGCGGACACGCGGACCGTGTACTGCGACGGCCCCGAGGCCGCCGCCGCGGTGATGGCGCGGTACGGCGCGACCCACGTGCTCTCGTCGGGCGGGATCCCCGACTGTCCCGCCGAGCCCACCGACTTTGCCGTGAGCCCGCTCTTCGAGGCGATCTATTCGGTGGACGGCGTCACCGTGTGGCACCTCGCCGGCGCATGAGGTCCGGGGCGCGGGCGCGGGTTAGAAGGCCCAGTGACCGGTCACGAACAGGGTCAGGCAGAGGCCGAACAAGAGGATTGACGCGACGAACAGCGGTGGGCCGAGCCACGGCCGCACGCCGAGCCGACCGGCCGCGATGAAGATCGGGAAGGCACCCATCAGGTAGCGCGGCACGCTGATCGGCCAGGTCAGCATCGCGAAGCTGAGGAACGCGAGGCCGGTGTACACCGCGTAGGACGGCCGCCCGCCCTTGCCGACGAGCGTCCACACGGTGGTCAGTCCGAGGACGACCAGCGCCACGAACGGGGCGAGGTAGACGGTCGCCCAGAACTCGGTCGGCTGGACGGCGGAAGCCCCCTGCCAGGCGTTCCACAAACCGGTCCACGGCATCGTCGTCGAGACCTGGAACACCGTGGTCTGGATCCCCACGAAGAAGAACGGATCGCCAAACGTCACGAGGTTGATCGCCAGGTAGATCAGCGGGCCGCCCGCGCCAAGCAGGAGCCAGCCGGCGTCCCGGCTGAGCCGCCCGCGCGCCAGCCAGTACTCGATCGCAAGGGCCGGCAGGATGAACGCGCCGTGGATCCTCGCCAGGCCGGCGAAGAGCGAACACAGGCCGGCCTCGCGCCACTGCCCCCGCCTCGCGAAGAGGAACGCCCAGATGGCGAAGGCCAGGAAGGTCGACTCCGAGTACGGGGCGACGAGGGTGAAGGCCGTCGGAAACACGCTCATGGCGAGGACCCCGAGCCGGGCCGAGGATCGCCCGTGATCGAGGCGGATGAGCCGATAGAGGCCAACGGCCGCGGCCAGGGTGGCCGCGAACGAGATGAGCATGCCGGCAACTACCGGCTCCGCGACGATCGTGCCGATGGCGATGAACGCCGGATAGAGCGGGAAGATCACGATCCGGGCGGGGTCCGCCGGCGGCGCGTAGCCGAGTCGCGCGACCTCGAAGAAGTGCGGCGCGTCCCAGTGTTCCCAGATCCCGAGCAGCGAGTCGCTCGGCAACGCCTCGGGTCGGATGATGACCACGACCAGGACGGCAAAGACCAGGATCACCCCGCGGAGCAGGATCGTGGGGATGACGGCGTCGATCCACACCGGATCGCGTCGCGGTCGAGGGCGCGGCGAGGGCATGGCGGATGTCGCACCGGCGAGGTCCGTCGGCAGGGCGGTCGCCCCGGGGACCGGATCGGCGTCGGTTGGTGCCGCTCCGGAGGCCTCCGGCGCCGGACCGGGCACGGTCATGAGGCTTCGACGGCGTCAGTGGCCGATTCCGCCGAATCGGCGATCGCTCCGGGTCGGACGTGGAGCGCCCAGATCGAGACGAGGCCGATCAGCGCCGGCGGGAATGTCGTGACGATCCGCATCAGGAGGATCGTGGCCAGGCCCTGCTCGGGCGTGTAGCCCAGGACCGTGATGAGCGCCACGCCGACGCCCTCGTAGGTCCCGATCGAGCCGGGAGCCGCGGGAATGGCCAGCGAGAGGGCGATCCCGCTGATGAACAGGACCGTCTGGATCGGCGTCAGATCGATCCCGACGGCTCGCGACACCGTCCATGCCACCAGCGTGGCCGTCCCGGCCAGGACACCGGTCAGCGCGACAAACGCGAGCGCGGATGGGACGCGCTTGAGGGCCCCGGCGCCGGCGGACAGCCGCCCCACGATCCCGGTGATGAGCGTCGCGATCCGCGTGGACGCCAGCGCCGAACGCGAGACCAGGATCCAGCCAACGACCGCACCCACGAGACCGATGAACCCGAGGATGAGGGCAAAGCCGGTGAGCTCCCGCAGCTGGGTGGTGCTGGCGACCACCAGGCTGGACAGGATCGCGAGGCCAAGGAAGGTCAGCCCATCGCTGACCCGTTCGATGAACACCGTGCCGAGGATCGCCAGCCGCGGCGTCTTGAACGTATCGGCCGCGAGCATCGCGCGGGCCACGTCACCGAGCCGCGCCGGCAGCACTGCGTTGGCGGCGAACCCGAGCGTGAGGTACCCGAAGGCCAGCCGGTACGACGGGCGGGCACCGGCGCCCTCCACGTGTTGCAGGAGGAGGTGCCAGCGCAGGGCGCGGAGGGCGAGATCGACCAGGACGATCCCCAGGGCGAGCGCCAGGCCCGCCGGGGCGGCCTGCCCGATCGCGTCGGCGGCCTTCCGGAGGTCCACCTGCGCCAGGGTGAAGCCGAGGAACACGACGCTGATCGCGATGCCGACCAGCAGGCGGACGAGGGCCGACCGACCACCGCGCATCAGCGGCTAGCCCTGCGGGACGTCGTTGCGCACGTACAGGGCGAGTTCGACGCCCGGTCGAAGGGTGTACGTGTCGACCAACGTGTAACGACCTTCGATCGCCGGCGCGAGCTCCGCTTCCTGGGTCACGTTCGACACGATCATCGCCTCCTCCGTCTCGACGATCGAACCGAAGAACCCGGCCCGCGGATAGTCGCGGAAATACCAGGGCAGCGGCCAGTAGTCGGGCGTGACGAACACGACCCCGGTCTCGAGCCCGGTGCCCGCCCGGTCGGCCGTCGCCTCGATGTCGTCGACGAGCCGCAGCATGTCGCGGGTCGAGTGGACGAACACGTACGGATAGGTCTCGTCGTCGTAGCGGTTGTAGTTCAGGTCATACGCGAAGTAGCCGCTGAACAGGACCGCTACGCCGAGGACGACCGGCGCACCCAGCCTGAGCTGGCGCGATCGCGCGAGCTCCGAGATCGCGAGCCCGGCCAGCAGCGCCAGCGGCAACAGCATGTTCAGGACGATCCAGGGCGTCTTGTACTGGATGATCGAGTAGGCGGTCGTGATCCCCGCGGCCCACAGGCCGATGACCACCCAGAGCCGGCTCGGCGCGCGGATGGCCGTGATCAGGCCACCGATGAACCCGAGGACGAGGATCGGCGCCTCGATCGGGATCATCCAGGCGATGTACTGCTGGATCGGCTGGACCTGGGTGGCCTCGCCCGTCTGGGTCCAGATCGTGAAGGTCGCCAGCGAGTCGACGAGGCCTTGCGGGAAGTTGGTGAAGAACGACGAGTACAGCAGGACGTAGACGACCAGGAAGATGACCGCGGCCCCCGCGAGGTGTTCCCAGGGAACCCGCCCGAGCGAGAACGGCGCGGGCCCGGCGACCACGCCGCTTGCCTGGCGGTATTCGACCCCGTCGATCCACACCGTCTTCGGTCGCGGACCGGCCTTGCCCGCCGCCGCGCGGGGCATCGCCGCCGGGTTCCGCCAGGCCGTGTAGAAGTGGCCGATGACAACCGCGATCAGGAGCACCGCGACGGTGATGATCCCGGTCTCCTTGGTCGTGAACAACAGCGCCGCGGCGACCGCGGCGGCGATGATCGAGGTCGCATCGCGTCGATCGAGATAGCGGGTCACCGCGACGACCAGCCCGATCGACGCCGCCACGAGCAGGCTTTCGTGGATGAAGTAGCGGGAGATGTAGACCGCGCCGGGCGAAACGGCGAGCAGCGCGCCAGCCACCAGGACCGCCACGGGTCCGAGATAGCGTCGAAGCGGGAACACGAGCCCGACCAGCAGCAGACCGAAGACCACCGTGACCAGCCGCATGGCTTCGGTCGTCAGGCCGAAGAGGATCTCCGACAGGAGCGCGAGGTAGTACAGGCTGGGCCCGTGGTAGTTGGCCGGGTCGTAGTGGTAGACCCCCTGGCGGACCAGGTTCATGGTGAAGAACCCGTTGACCCCCTCGTCATGGTGGAACGGGTTCAGCGCGAGCTCCGGCAGGCGGATGGCGGCGGCGACCAGCAGGATCCCGAGCGCGATCGGGACGAACCAGCGGTCCCAAGCGTCCCGGGCGCCCTCGGGCTCCGGGGACGGCGAATCCGCCGCGACGTTGGGCGCTGGGGTCGTGGCGACCCGGCGGACTCGGCCCTTCCTACGGTCTCGAGACGCCATACAGCCTGTAGTCTCCCGCTTCGCCGATCGTCGCGAATTGCCCGAGGTACGCGTCGTTGACCGGCATGCTGCCACGTTCGATCGGGCTCACGAGGATGTATTCGATCCCATACCGCTCGATGAGCTCGTCGGCGCCCGGCTCGCCCGCGTAGATCCGCTTGATGTCGGCCTCGCGTTCCGCGAACGGCAACCCATGGGCCCAGATGTAGCCCGTGTAGCCGAGGAGGGACCGCCGGCCGGTCAGGAAGACCGGTGGATTCCAGGTGGGAGCATGGAGGACGAGGGCGCGGGCCGGCGTCTCGTCGCGGATGATCGCCGCGACCGCGATCCCGTCGCGATCGAATTCCTGGTAATCGGTCTGGCCCGAGATCGCGCGCCACACGTCCAGGCCACCGGCGAGGGTCAACGCGACCAGCGCGGTGGCGCCCGCAAGACGCAGGCCCTGGCCTGAGCGGAACCACCTCGAGAGCACCAGGGCCACCAGCGGGGTGAACCCCACGAACCAGTAGAACAGGACCTTGATGTTGTCCCAGACCCAGGGGGCGAGCTTCATCACGTTGGGGACGATGAACCAGGCCAGGAACGTCGCGGTGAAGAGGAGGAGCGATCGCGAGGCGAGTGGCGGGCTGGCGGGCCAGAAGAAGGCGAGGACGGCCAACGGGATGAACAGTCCGGTGTTGACGAACCAGAACCAGCCGATGGGCGTCTCGCCATGGTCCCAGCCGAACTCCCATCCGAAGAAGGTTCCGGCGTTGGCAATGCTGTCGTGTGTCGACCACCAGATCTGCGGCAGTGCAAGCGCGAGCGCCGCGATCACGTAGATCGACCACGATGCCCAACGCGCCTCGCGCCAGCCGCGGAAGAACAGTCCGATGAAGAACGCCGTGCCCAGCACGACGACAAAGGAATGGGCGTGGACGAGGGGCAGGCTGCCGGTCAGGATGCCGCCGGCGAGGGCCAGCCGATTGGACGGCGATCCGAGGCGGAAGCGCGGTCCGGTTGGAGCGTCCGTGTGCACCAGCTTCCACAGCAGCGTGAACACGACCAGCGCGATCGGGAGCCCGAACAGGAGACTGCGCTGCGTGACGAGCAGGGTCGTGATGGCGTTGCCCCAGCGAAAGACCTCGGACGCAATCGTGTAGTCACGCCCGAGCGACCCGAGCGACCCGATCAGGCCCTCCTCGCTGGCCATCGCGTCCTGGATGAAGACGACCCAGCCGAGTCCGCCGCTCAGCAGGACCAGGACCGGAGCGATGTAGGCCGCCAGGCGATCAGCGGTGATGACCCGGGTGAACCGGTGGAGCGTGCCGGCGAGCGCGAGCGCCAGGACCAGGTTTTCGAGGAAGAAGGCCTCGCGGAGCGACGCCCCCAGTGCCACGAGCATCGCTGCCAGGAAGTCCGACAGGTACGGGTAGGCAAAGCCGGTTCCCGCGTAAGTGGGGTCCTCCGGCGGGAAGTTCTGACCGAACGCGAAGCTCGTGGTGACCTGCAGATGGAACGGCAGGTCGCCCAGGTTGTTCACGTAGCCCGTCGACATCGTGCCGTCGTGCTCGACGATCACCCGATCGAGGACAACCCACAGAAACACCGTCAACACGACGAGGTAGACGAACGGTCCCACATTCGACACGGACGGCGCGTCGATCGCCTCGCGAACCCGCTCGCCGACAGCGCGAACGTCCGCCGAGACCCGGGTTCGCAGGCGCGGGCGGCTCAGCCCCGCAAGGGGTAACGCGACGACGACCCCGGCGCCAACCGCAGCCGCCGTGATCCCGATGAAGTTGGCGAGCACGAACCCGACCGCTGCCAGGGCCACCAGGCCGCTGGCGGCGCCATAAGCAAGACGCGAGACGAGGGGGGCATCGTCGTCGTAGGCGTAGCTCGCGAGCGTCCCGCCGGCGACAGCCAGCAGGAGCAGGGTCAGGGCGAGGAGCATGGACCCACGCGCCCTGGCCGGGTCTTAGCCCTTGGGTTCGACGACGACCGTGACCTCGGCGGTCATCCCCGCATAGACCTTGATGGCGACCTTGTAGGTGCCCAGGGTCTTGAGCGGCTCCTCCAGGTCGATCTTGTGCCGGTCGATCTCGATGCCGCGGCGCGCAAGCGCGTCGCCGATGTCCTTCGACGTGATCGAGCCGTAGAGCTTGCCGCCCTCGCCGACCTTGACGCCCATGGTCAGCGTCGTGCTGGCGATCCGCGTCGCGGCAATCTCGGCCTCGGATCGCTCGCGGACGCGCTTGTCCTCACGACTCGCGATGTCGTGCTGCCAGGCACGATAGGCGCCCCCGGCTGCCGGCACGGCCAGCTGCTTCGGGATGAGGAAGTTGGTGGCATAGCCATCGGAGACCATCCGCATCTCGCCGCTCTTGCCGAGCTTCTCGACGTCCTTGGTCAGGATCACCTTCACGCGCTGCGTTCCTCCTTCATCCAGGCCCGCATCCGGGGCCCGAGACCGATGTGCTTCAGGACGTCCCCGGCACCGTTGAGCAGGCCGGGAACTCGGCGGATGGTCCGGCGTACCGGGCTCGGCGTCAAGCGCCGGACCTGGGCCATGTCGCGATCGAACGCCGCGCGGTCGATGCCCAGGTCATCGAGCTTCTCGTCGAGCAGCTCGTCGGGCACGCCTTCGAGGAAGAGGTCGACCGCGAGGACCACGACGACCAGGTCGTCGATGCCACCGATGACGGGCATGTAGTCGGGGATCAGATCGCGCCCCACGATGAGGTAGCCGGCCGCGCCCGCGAGGAGCGCCTTGCGACCGGTCGGCATCCGATCGTCGAGGACGAGCGCCGTGACCAGCCGGGCGTAGGTCGGGATCCGCGTCGCGATCGGCAGGAAGGCCATCAGCTTCAGGGCGCGGCTGAATCCCGCGCGGCCGCGCGATCCTCGGCTGTCCTTCGACGTCTTCCGCGCCATCGGCGACTCTGCCTCCTCGTTCCGGGATGCAGGAGTCTACCAGCCTCGACACCACGGTCGGCCACGGCGTCACCTGCCGCCCGAATCGGCGCCTTCCCTGCCAGAAGTCGCGCTGGTGACCGTTCGGCACGAAGGAACCCGCGTTGTGCCGGGTGATTCCGCCGATTCGCCTCCGCGCCGACCTCAGGTACGCGCCCCGTCCGCGTCTCGACCCTTCTGGACCCGCCGAGTCGGCCGCGCACCGTGCCCAGTGGTCAGGTCGCCGACATCTGGCATGAAACTCAGGGCACGGATCGGCCCCCTGGGAGCCTGAAGCCACGAGCGAATCGTCCGGCCGTCAGCTGGGTACTTCGCGCGGAGCACGGTCGAATGGCTGGCCAACGCCCGGCGGTTGGTTCGGCTATCCGCGACAGCCAGCCAGACGCCGACAGCGACTGGCTTCCAGCCTCGATCCCGGGCCACCCGATTTGCAAGGCGCTGCTTCCGATCGAGGTTGCTCATCATCTCGTTGACGTCCACGATCTCGGTCTTCAGCTCGATCACCAGCACAACGCGCGATGGCGGGTGCCAGGCCAGGACATCGACGACGCCCCGCTCGCCATAGATCGAAAACGACACTTCCGGCTCACCGACCCAAGCCCCAACCGCACTGATGTAGCGCGCCATGGCCTCGTGCATTGTCGAGTGGCGGGCATTGAGCAACCGTCCGAGATCACCGCCCTGCCAGCGGACCGCCGTGTCAAAGCGTGCGCCGAGGACCTCCGCGACGCGGTCGATCCGGCCAACGGGAATGGACCCCATGCCGCCGCGCTCAATTCGCCCGATCATCTCGCGCGAAACCCTCGCCTTGCGCGCGACGTCCACCTGTCGCCATCGCCGCCGGATACGAAGCGCTCGCAGCGCCGTGCCAACTTGTCGTCCATCCATCGATCCGAGTCTGGGGCCACCGGCTTGGCAACTCCTTATCGAGCCTCGGCCCAACCTTGACATCGAACGTCCGTTCGCTATGATGCCTGCAAGGAGGCGCGAGTGACCAAGCACGACGCCGATCGAAAGCTCAAGATCATCGACTTCATCGCGGCGACGCTGCGTGCCCGCGGCTATCCGCCGTCGGTCCGCGAGATCGCCCGAGCCGTTGGTCTGGCTTCCACATCGGCGGTCCATCACCACCTCCAGATCCTGGAGAGGGATGGCTTCCTGGAGCGTGGCGCGGCGCAATCGCGCGCGATCCGCCTGACGCCCACGGCCGCCATCAGGCTGGGCTTGACCAACGAGCTCGTCCCCCAGGCCACGGCCCCGGAATCGCGCGTGTTGCCGATCATCGGCGAGATCGCCGCTGGTGGCCCGATCGAGGCGTATCAGGACGCCTCGGAGACGATGGCCGTCCCGGACATCCTCGCCCCCAGCGGCGATGCCTACGTCCTGCGCGTCCGCGGCGACTCGATGATCGAGGCGCATATCGCGGATGGCGACTTCGTGCTCATCCGACCGCAGAGCACGGCCAAGAACGGCGACATCGTGGTCGCCCAGGTGGAGGAGAACGCGGTCACGCTGAAGCGCTTCTTCAAGGAGAAGGACCAGATCCGCCTCCAGCCGGCGAACCAGGCATACCCCCCACAGTTCTACGACGACGTCCGCATTCAAGGCAAGTTGATCGGAGTCATTAGACGGCTGGATTGATGGCGGCCCGCCGGACGGGCGATGCCCGCGTTGGAGGGTTCCGCCGTTCGCTTACGCACTTCTAGTGCGCGCGCTCTCTTGCTCGCCCTCCGCCTTGGCCTCGTCCGCCCTTCGGGCCGATTCTCGGTAGCGGGATTACCCGTTCCAAGCCCCAACGGGTCCGGTGGATATCCACGGAGTTGTCCACGGCGTCCCCACACCGGCGCAGATTTGGTGGAGCGGAGTTGGTCGCCGGCTCCGCTTCGTTGACCGGTCAGCGGGGGCCTCGCAACAGAATGACGAACCCATTCGCCCTTGGAGTCCGCTGCGCGTGATCGACCGCCTCCCGCCGCAAAGTATCGAAGCCGAGCAGTCGGTGCTCGGAGCGATCCTGATCGACCGCGACGCGGTCATCGAGGTGGCGGAGTTCCTGCGGCCGGCCGACTTCTACCGCCCGGCGAATGCCAAGGTCTACGCGGCCGCGCTGGAATTGTTCGAACGTCGCGAGCCCATCGACATCATCACGGTTGCGGAGACGCTCGAGCGCCACGACGAGCTGGAGGCCGTCGGCGGACGCGCCTACCTGTCGAGCCTCTCGAACGACACGCCCACCGCCGTCCACGTCACGCAGTACGCGAGGATCGTGGAGCGAAAGGCGGTCCTGCGAAACCTGATCGGCGCGGCGGGGCGTATCGCGGGGATCGGGTACGAGGATCCCGCCGAGATCCAGGAAGCCATCGACCGGGCCGAGGCGGAGCTTTTCGCGGTCAGCCAGAAGCGCGTCGACGCCGGCTTCAGCCCGCTCAAGGCGCTCCTCCACGATGCCTACGATCGGCTCGATTACCTGCATGCCCACCGCGGCGAGATCAGCGGAGTGCGGACCGGGTTCACCGACCTGGACACGCTGACGACAGGGCTCCAGAAGAGCGATCTCGTCGTTGTCGCGGCCCGCCCTTCGGTCGGCAAGACGAGCTTCGCCTTGAATATCGCGGAGCACGCGGCCGTCAAGGAAGGCAAAAGCGTCGGCGTCTTCAGCCTCGAGATGAGCAAGGAGCAGCTCGTGCTGCGCCTGCTCTCGAGCGTCGCCAACATCGACTCGCAGCGCCTCCGGAGCGGCTTCCTCGAGGAGATGGACTTCGCCCGGATCGCACCGGCCATGAACGCGCTGTCCGAGGCGCCCATGTACATCGACGACACGCCGAACATCTCGGCGATGGAGCTTCGGACCAAGGCTCGCCGGCTCCAGGCGGAGAGCGGCCTGGACCTCGTGATCGTCGACTACCTGCAGCTGATGCAGGCGACCACGACCAACCGTGACGCCAACCGCGTCCAGGAAGTGTCGGAGATCTCGCGCGGACTCAAGGCGCTCGCACGCGAGCTGTCCGTGCCCGTGATCGCGCTCTCGCAGCTGTCCCGTCAGCCGGAGATGCGCGAGTCAAAGGAGCCGCGGCTGTCGGACCTTCGCGAGTCCGGCGCCATCGAACAGGACGCCGACCTCGTGATGTTCCTGTGGCGGGACAAGGAACGGGGCGCGGACGACCAGGAGCAGGACGGCGAGGTCGTCAAGCTCAAGCTCGCCAAACACCGCAACGGTCCCACCGGCGAGATCGAGCTCTGGTTCAAGAAGAAGCAGACGCGGTTCGTGTCATACGCCTCCGAACGCTACGCCGAAGCCTGACGCAGCCCGCCGGACCACTCGCCTCGGGGCCGCCGGGGCCCCGGGGCCGCTCGTCTCGGGCCGCTCGAATCGGGCCTGCCGGGCCGCGGGGCCGCTCCCAGCCCCGGGCCGCCGGGCCGCTCGCCGACCCAGCCCCGGGCCGCCGGGCCCGACTCCCATCACAGCCCAGACACGCTATCGGGTTGCATGACGCGCAAAGGCTCGACACCCGCTTGCATCGGACGGAACCAACGTCGTCTGAGAGCGGCCACCCGCGAAATCCTTGCACCTGACACAACGCAGTGGCGTTGCTGGCAACCCGCGGAGCGATACGTGTCAGGCGGCGAACATCCAGCGCAATCGATCGGCACGATCCGCGTCCGACCGCTGCTGTCGGCGGCGTTGCTTCCGCTACGCGCAAGCCTGAGCGGACACGAGGGCTCCTACTCGGTCTCGTCGGGGAGCAGCGGCCGTAGGGAGAATGAGTAGAACTTGCCGTCGTCGGGGCCGATCAGGGTCAGGCCCTGGAAGCCACCTTCGAACGGGGCGATGCCAAGGGTCTCGACATCCTGCGGCGCCATGATCCGCTCCGGCATCTGGAATGCGTTCGGATCCGCGTTCGAGACGAAATCGGCGGGCGCGATCTCGGTCCACGGCCACGGCTTGGCGTCGGGCGCTCCCGGCTGGCCCTCCAGCAGGATGCCGCGGTACGCGGTCGGCACGTACGCCTCGCTCGCGAAGCCTCCAGCAACATCGATGGTCTGCAGTCGTTCGGCGAGCTTCTTGAACGCCGCGCGCGCCGGTCCGTCGGCCATGCCCTCCATCTCGAGCCCCAGGGCGTAGACAGAGACCGTCTTCGTCAGGCCGCCGGCGTTGACCGTGAACACGGCCGTCGACGCGTCCGAGATCTGGTCATTCGGGTATTCCGGACGAGCGATGCCCAACCCGCTCTCGCCGAGCGTGAACGTGAGCAACTCCTGGATCTGCGCCTCGCTCAGCTTGGCCGTACGGAACGGAACGTTGGGAAAGACGCTCCCGATCGGCTCGAGCGGCTCACCCGCGCCGTTCCGGAACACGATCGTTCCGTCGCCATACAGGGTGAACGCCGGTGCCTGCGTCGCGAGGAAGGAGGGCATCACGAACCCGCCACCCTCCTCGAAGCGGAGCACCACATCGGTCGCGCCGGTGGGGTGTTCGATCGCCCCGAAATCCGGGCTCTCGGGAGGACTCGATGGGCCGCTGGACGCGCCAGACGTGAGTGTCGGACTGCCACTCGCACCACCCCCGGTACAGGCGGCGACGACGACGATGAGGGCGACCAAAACGAGGGTCCGCAAGGTTGTAACCATGGCGCCTCGACGCAACGCGGGAGGATCCGGTTCCGCGCCGTGAAATTGAGGGCTTCTTGGGGCTTGACGGCGCGCGTATCTTCTCCGCTATGAGTTCCGGGCCGAGCCCGGGCCGTACGAACGTACGCCCCAACTTGGTACGTTCGTTGTCGGTCCCGTTCAGCCGTCAGGCCAGGGCTCGACCGTCATGGCGTCCGAGCCTAGGGAGGGCCTGTCGAGGGTGTACCAGGACCGTAGTCTCACCTGTCGCGATTGTGGCGAGGAGTTCATCTTCTCCGCCGGCGAACAGGCCTTCTTTGCCACGAAGGGGTTGACCAACGACCCCCAGCGCTGCCCAGCCTGTCGAGCCGTGGCCAAGCGTGCGCGCGCCAGCGATGGACCGCGCGAATTTCATGCCGCGATCTGCGGTGCCTGTGGCGGGCAGGCCATCGTCCCGTTCGCGCCACGGAATGATCGACCCGTCTATTGCAGCTCCTGCTTCGACAAGGTCCGAGCAGGAACGCTCACTTCGGCCGGCGTCTAGCGCGGCGTCCCACGCGGCGGCTCACCCGTCGAAATTCCCCGAGCAGCCACGAGGCCGGTCCGGAAGCGGGCCGGCCTCGTGTCATGATCATTCGACACAGTTGAGGAGGCCGTCATGGGCGTCATCATCATCCGCGAGATGGTCGGGACCAGCCCGAAGTCCTGGAGCGACGCGGCCCGGCAGGCGGTCGCGACGGCGTCGAAGACCGTCCGCAACATCGTCCAGCTCGAGGTCGTGAAGTCATCCGCCGAGGTCCGGGACGGCGAGATCGTCGAATACCGGGTCGAGGTCAAGATCGGCTTCGAGTACGAGGGCTGACCCGGGCAGGCCGACCACCCCTTGCCCGGCGTTCACGCGACGTCAACCAGTCGCAGCTAACCGGCGGATGAGTGTCGGTGGGCATGATCGGCCTCATGCCCGGCCCGAACCCCAGCGTTGACACGGCTCGAGAGCCATCCGTATCGTTCGCGCCGCATCACGACTCACCCGGCGCGAGGCCAGGCGTTTCGTGGGACGCGGTCGCCGTTGGTCCTGGTCGGTCGGCCTCCGTAGGGACTGCACCGCAGGGAGCTGCGCGCGACGCCGTGAATCGCTATCCAATCCAGCTCGCGAAGGTCCAGCGTCCGGCGTTGCGGGACGAGACGCTGGCCCGCGACCGCCTCCTGGACTGGTTGGCCGCGAAGATCCACGACCGCGTGATCCTGATCCTCGCCGACGCCGGCTACGGCAAGACGACCTTGCTCGCGGACTTCGCGGGCCGCACCCGCCTGCGAACGCTCTGGTACCGGCTCGAGGACGACGATCGCGACTGGATCGCCTTCCTGAACCACCTGGTCGCCGCCGGCCGCGAGCACGACCCGAATTTCGCGCCCACGACGGCCGCCATGCTGAGCGACATGTCGGTCGCGACACCGACTCGGGAGGCCGCGATCGACGTCTTCATGCGCGAGCTTCCGAGCGTCGCCGAGCACGGCGCGATCCTGATCCTCGACGATTTCCACCTGGTGGACGACTCGCCCGACGTGCGGCTGATTGCCCGCCAGCTCGTTGCGCGGGCGCCCGAGCGGATGTCGATCGTATTCGCAAGCCGTCGCCAGCCGGCCATTCCCCTCGCCAGGCTGCGGGCCGCCGGCGAGGTCGCCGAACTGGGCACGGACGACCTCCGGTTCGATGCAGCCGAGACCAGTCGCCTCTTCACAGAGACGTACGGGCGCGCGCTCGAGGCCGACGTCCTGGCCGATGTCGTCGCGCGAACCGAAGGTTGGGCGGCATCGCTCCAGCTCGTCCAGGCAGCCCTTCGAGACCGAACGCCAGCGGAGATCAGACGGTTCGTTCGAAGCCTCAGCGGCGCTGACCAGGAGCTGTACGACTACCTGGCCGAGGAGGTCGTGGGTGACCTGCCGGACGATCTCCAGCAATTCCTCATGCGAACCTCGATCCTCCAGACCGTTCGCCCGGAGCTCGCTCGCGTGGTTGGCGAGATCGACGTCGCGGAGACGGCGCGCCTGACCGGCGTTGCCGAGCGACTGACGCTCCTGACCCGACCCTCGCGCTCATCGGGCGCCGCGCAGCGCTACCACCCGCTCGTGCGCGAGTTCCTGGAGGCTCGCCTTCGCCAGACGGCCGGTGACACGGCGGTGGCAGCTCTCCACCGGCGCGTGGCGGACGCCGCATCGAGGACCGATTGGCGCGTCGCAGCCCACCACTACCGGGAAGCGGGCGATCTCGACTCGGTCGCCAGCGTCGTCGCAGCCGCGATCCCCGAAATCATGGGAAGCGGCCAATACGTGGCGGCGAGCGAGCTCATTCAGGATGTGCCACAGCAAGCCATGTCAGCAGGTCTGAACCTCGTTAGGTCCCGCGTGCGATTGCAATCAGGAGCGTACGACGAAGCGGTCGCTCTGTCTCTTGCCGTTCTTGGGCACGCGGAGCCAGGCTCCCAGGAGAGCGACCACGCGCTCCTGAATCTTAGCGTCGATGCACTTTCATGCTGGTGAAGCGCGGGACGCACTCGAGTGTGCTCATAGGTTGGGATGCGACGACTTCCAGCGACCAGTTGCGCCTCATCGCCGAGGCGATGAGGGCGATGATCGGCGCCGGCCGTGACGGGAACCTCAGATGATCTAGCTCGCGCTGCTGCCGCTCCTAATGGCGGAGCGGCAGGAAGACCTTCACCCGCACTACTTTGGCGTCACGATGCTCAACCTAGCAATCTACTGCGACGGCCCAAGGCAAGCCCACCTAGCGATGGATACGCCGAAGAGCCATCGAAGCCTTGCAGGAGACTTCGTCCTAATCGAACTCTCGTCGGCGCTGATGAGCAAGGCGACGGCGCTGCGATGCTCGGGTGATGCGGATCATGCCGCCGAGTCGAAATCGATCGCGTCGAGTGTTATGGTCAGCCCGAGGCCATCCTCGAACGGGCCGATCTCGCGGATACCTTTGACGCGTCCGACACGCGCGAGGAGCCTCCTTGAAAGCATCGGAGCACGTCCTGAGAAGCTGACACTGAATGATCGGCGCTCGTACGCAGTTCAATGGGCTAAGATACCTGTCTCGGAGAGGACGATTCGAGGAGGCCGTGGCCAGCGACGCGGAGATCGACCCGAAGCGTTGACGGATCGACTCATCGGCCAGCGCACCGGTCGGATGGTTGACACCGGCGTACGTCGGCGTCGCGGCGCGGAACCCAATTGCGCCAGCCCTCGTCGCAACTGCTCTTCACGCGGCGCGACTACAAGGAGCCGATTTCTGGCGCCAGATTGCTGAGCTGCTTGAGGGCATTCGACATCGAGACGATCGTCGAGTTCGCGATCCGAACCATCGGCCATGACGCGCCGTGGAGCCTGACGTACATCTATGTCGACCTTCTCGCGGAGGGTGCTCGACGATCTTGGATTCGACGGCGCTGACGGAGTTTCTCGAGCTGCGGCGGCGCTGCATCCCGGAGCGATGGCGGTTTGTTCTCCGGGGCTGTGGATCGAACAGGCAGGTCCAGGCCAAGCAATTCAATGCTGCCCGCTCGCTCGAGGAGATCGGCGACCGATCGGATGTTCGAAGGCTCCGGGAGTTCGCACGGCGGAACCGACGGGTCTCCGGAGCATCTTCAACTTGGACGGAAGCTCGCACGGAGGCTCGCAGACCCGGTGTTCGTGGACGACCAAAACCGCGTCGGTGTCCAGGTTGGCGAGCGGCAGATCGCAGGCACCACGATCCGTCGGAAAGTTTTGGCGCTCCTCTGCTTTCTGCTGAGCCGACCTGACATGGCAAGCACGCGAGATCAGGTCTCGAGGCCCTTTGGCCCGAGCTCGATCCGCCAGATGCTGTCAACTCACTTGAACCAAACCGTCTATTTCCTGCGTCGAGTCCTGGAGGAGGACTACGTCGACGACCTTTCGCCCGGATATCTCCACCACGATTCGGACCTTCTGATTGGCTGACAGCGACCTCGTGGCACAGTCGAAGCAATGACTGTCGACGCTTGATCAAGGCACTTGGCGCCGACGCCCACGCCCTGATCAAGTAGCCGCATCTTGCGGATCGAGTACGCACGGCCGATTCGCCCTCGACTTCGAGTACGAAGAATGGGCAGGCTCCATACCGCGATTGGCTTCACGCTTCCTTCCTTGAGATCGTCGAGCGAGCGGTTACGAACGACATGGAGACCGGACATTTCGAACGAGGCATCAAGCTCGCTAGACGGGTCCTTGACATCGATCCAAGCGCCGAGCAAGTAGAGGTTTCCCTGCTCCGCCTCTACCGCGCTAGCGGCGCACATGCTGCCGCGGCGGAGCAGTACAGCCACTACGCGGCATGATGCGAGAGCAGCTCGGCGTAGAGCCGCCGCCCCTGGAATCCTTGTAGGGATAGGTAAGGTGCCGTATTGACCGGTGCGTTCCGGGCATCCATATAGTCCGGCCCACTTCCTAGTACGCGAGTACTAGTAAGTACCAGTCAAGCGGACGCGCTGAAGCCTCCACCTGAAATGGGCACTTGGGGTGAGGGCAGAGCGAGTAGTGCAACCGACCGACCCACAAGTCGTGTCGGTTTTCGTGTTCTTGGAGCACGAAGGCCGCAAGGAGGATCAACCGTGAGTCCCGAAATGGCCAGCAAGGGCTGGTAGGACCTTCCAGTGAAGGCCAAGTTCGCACGCATCATGATGGCGCTCTCCAGCGTTGCCATGATCGCACTAGCCGGGGGAGCCTCCCTTCGAGGCTTCTAGTACGTTTGGTGCGATTACCCGGCTCACTGCCTAAGGGCTAGAGTTCGGGTAGTCGCTCCACCGTACGAGGCAGTCGATGCCCAGGTCGCTGAAGATCTACATCGCCGGAGTCGTGACTCTGAGCGCATTCGCGCTCGTGGTCGCGACTTTCGTGTTTCCCGTGGATCCGCGCATCGCTCTCGGACTGCCAGGGTCCACTACCACCGCGACAATCGTCCCCTCGTCCCAACAGTTGGCGCTCGGCGTTGCCTTCTGGATCGCTTTGACGCTCATCACATCCGCTCTTCCAGTCAAGCTTCCACGTGGCACGCATCAGGCT
Organism: uncultured Chloroflexia bacterium; assembly: GCA_963809045.1. Lineage (GTDB taxonomy): Bacteria > Chloroflexota > Limnocylindria > Limnocylindrales > CSP1-4 > SPCO01. Next base: position 32,624 of record CAWEHW010000001.1, on the reverse strand, counting down.
GTGTCGCTGGCGCCGCTGGTGGCGGCGATGGCCCTCGGTGGACCCGCAGTCGGTGGTTGGGTCGCCTTGATTGGCACCACCGAGATGCGCGAACTGAGGGGCCGCGTTCCTTGGTACGGCACCCTCGTCAACCACGCAGGCATCGTCCTGCCGATCATCGCGGCGGGGATCGCTCGAGCCGCTGATCATCTCTGTAGTCACGCCCGTCGGAAGACCCGAATCTTCTCGTCGACTTGCTGTCGACTGTCGTTGGCGCGATCGTCTTCTTTGGGCTCAACACCGCGATCGCAGGCGCGGTGGTCTGCGTTACGGACCGGGCAGTCCATCAACGCGGTGATCGCCGGCGACTATCGAGATACGGCGTTCAACAACCTGGCAATGGGTCCGCTCGGGTGGCTCATGGCCATCGTCTACACCATTCAGTGGTGGGCGACTCTTCTCTTCGCGCTTCCGCTCTACACGACGCGCATGGCGTCGCGGCGGATCGTCGAAATGCGAGACATGTTCACGCAGACGATCGGCGCCTTGGCCGCGGCGGTGGACAAACGTGATCCCTTTACGGCCCGACACAGCGAACGTGTGAAACAGATCTCGGTGGACATCGGCAACGTGATGCGGTTGAACGAGTCGGAGCTCGAGGCCCTTGAGTGGGGTGGCCTCCTGCACGACGTTGGCAAGATCGGCGTGCCCGACAACGTCCTGAACAAGCAGGAACGGCTGACCCGCGAGGAACGCATGATCATGAACGCCCACCCCGTCCTGGGCGCCCAGATCATCGCCCCGGTGAACAAGCTGGCCCCCGAGCTGCCGATCATTCGTCATCACCACGAGTGGTACAACGGGTCTGGCTACCCGGATCGGCTGATCGGTGATGAGATCCCGAAGCTGGCGCGGATCCTCCACGTGGCCGACGCGTTCGAGGCCATGACCGCTGCCCGCCCGTATCGGATGACGCCGCTGACCCAGGAGCAGGCGCTCGCCGAGCTGCGCAAGTTCGCCGGCGTGCAGTTCGACCCCGTGATCGTCGATGCGTTCGTGAAGACCCACTGGGTCGAGGGCGTCCCCGATGCCGGGCGACCTGCCGAGCCGCGCCAGATCCCGATGCTCCACCAGGCCGCCGAACGGATGACCGCGTCCCGAGTCGACATGGGTCCAGCTGGGGGCCCAGCCGCGTCAGCGCCGGCAGACCCTCGCTGAGCCTGCCCACCGCGACGGTGACACGCCGTCCGGCTGGGCAACCCATCATGAAACGGTGAACGGGAGCCTCGCCGCGTGCTGATCAGCGGCATCGTCCTCGGCCTGCTCCTCGGGCTCCTGGCCGGGGGGAAGTTCGGCAACCTCGCCTCGATTCGCCTGCGGCACACCTGGCTGCTCGTGATCGCCGTGATCGTGCGATACGGCACCGAAGCGCTCCTCAACGCGCACGTCCCGATTGTGGAGGCGCTCAGGCTCCCGCTGCTGACCAGCGCCTTCGGACTGCTGCTGGTCGCCCTGTGGATCAACCGCAGCTATCCGGGCTTGAATCTGGCATTCGTCGGCATCCTGTCGAACGCGACCGTCATCGTGGTCAACGGCGGCTACATGCCGATCTGGGAGCCCAGCCTGCTCGTGGCCGGGTTCCGGCCGGAAGAGATCACCAGCGCGCTCCACGTCATCCTCCCGGCAGCCCTCGACGGCGATTTCCTGCTCCACCTCGGGCCGTTCAGCGACGTGATCCCGGTTCCCCTGCCATTCATCCAGAACGTGGCATCGGTCGGAGACCTGTTCCTCACGGCCGGCCTGGCGTTCTTCCTGTTCGCGAGCGTCGTCCGGATGCCGGAGGACCTCACCCACGAACAGCTCAACTCGATCCGAGATCGGCTGGCGCGCGAGACCGGGCTGACGCCCGCGATCGCCGGGAGCGCAACGCTCGACCGCCCGCTCATGCTCGGTGGTGCGGGGCAGCGAATGGCGTCCCCCTCGGCGGGGCCATTCGCTCCGGACTCGCGCTGGACGCTGGAACCGCAGGCCGACGGGAGCAAGCCGGTCGAGGCCGCCTGGCCGGCGGGGGGTTCGATCACTCGGCCGATCCTCCGACCGCCGGCCGAGGCGGTCACCCTCGTCCGCCAGCATCCGTACGTCCGGCTGGCGCTCAACAGCTCGTTCTCGGCGCTCTGGGCGGGCCAGCTCATCTCGCTGTTTGGGGACCGGCTCCACATCCTTGCGCTGGTCACGCTCGTCACCGCCACAACCGGTTCGGTTTTCCTCGTCGCCCTAGTCTTCGTCGCCTCCAGCCTCCCTAACCTGTTCCTCGGGCCAATCGCCGGCACGTTCGTGGATCGCTGGAATTACAAGGAAGTCTTGATCGTCAGCGACATCCTCCGGGCCGGGCTGGTGCTCCTCTTGCCGCTTGTCGCGATGGTCAACATCGCCTTGATCTACCCGATGCTGTTCGCTCTGACGACCATTTCGATCTTCTTCCGTCCGGCTCGGGTGGCGGTCCTCCCCCAGATCGTGGACCAGCGGGACCTGCTGGCCGCCAATTCGGCCCTGTGGGTCGGCGAGACCCTGGCCGACATCATCGGCTACCCCCTCGCCCTGGGCTTCGTGCTGGCGCTGGGGGACGCCGTGCCGCTCGCGTTCTGGGTCGACAGCGCCACGTATCTCGTGTCGGCGATGCTGCTGACGACCATCGCCGTCCGCGCAACCAGCCGGGCGCCCAGGGCCGATGCCATGGCGCCAAAACCCGGATTTGTCGGCGAGCTCGTCCAGGGCTGGCGGTTCCTGCGGACTGAGGGGACCCTCCTCGCCAACACGATCCAGGCCACGGTGGGTCAGTTCGCGATCGGGATCGTCACGGCGCTGACCGCCACCTACGCGATCGAGGTCTATGGCGAATTCGGATGGGAGCCCGTCTATGCCTTCATCGAGACCGGGATCGGTGTCGGCAGCGTCGTCGGCGGCTTCGCGATCGGGCTGATCGGCGCCAGGCTTGGCAAGGGCCGGATGGTCAACTTTGGGTACGCAGTGTGGGGCCTGACGGTGGTCGCTCTTGCCCTCACGGACCATGTCGGCGTTGCCATCGGTGTGTCGGTCGGCCAAGGGATCGCCAATATGGTCTTCGTGATCCCGACGCAGACCCTGTTCCAGGAACGAACGCCCCAGGCATTGATGGGCCGGGTCATCAGCATCCGCTTTGCCCTGGTGTACGGTTCGATCACGATGGGTGCGGCCGCGGGCGCGGTTCTCGGCGAGCTCGTCGGCGTGGTGCCGGTCCTCGCGTTCTTTGGGTTGGTCACCACATTGGCCGGCATGGCGGGCTGGTTCGTGCCGGCGCTCCGCAATGCCTGACCGGCGGCGCCACGAACGCTTGGGTACACTGGCGCCCGCGTCGCGCCGCGAGCGACACGCCGCCAGGAGTGACACCCTCGAATGACCGAACGACCCGAAGGCACGCCCGACGCGTCTGCCGACGAGGAGACGCCACTTCCGGACGCAGCTGATACGCCGTCCGACGCCGAATCCGCGCCGGAGGCGCCCCCGCAGGCCGAGACGGAGACCGCGCCGCCCGAAGCCCCCGCGGCGGCGGTCGAAGAGCTCGAAGCGCAGGCGGGCGCCTTGGAACCCGAGACGGTCGATGCAGAGGCCGACGAAATCGAGGACGAGCTCGAGGCCGAGGAGGCCACCGACGATGAGCTCGACGAGGAGGAGGCCGAGGAAGACGAGGCCCTGGCGGAGGGCGCCGACTACGACGACGAGTTGGAGCCTGAACCGGGCAGTGCCGCGGCCGTCGCTGCGGCCGGAGCCGCCGGATCCGCCGTGTCCCGCCGTCGCGGAGCGCCGGCAGCGTCGGTCCAGCGGGCGCCTACCCAATCGGAGATCGCGGTCCACATCACCGACAACCCGTCGAGGCTCTTCGTCATCGCCACGGTCGTGGTCTTCGTTGCCATCCTTGCCTTCGGGCTGCTGGCCGGCAACGGCGGCCTCCTGACCGCCACGCCGGCACCCCCGACAGTCGCTCCGTCGGTGTCCGCCGAACCGTCGGCATCGAGTTCGGCGGCGCCCAGCGAGTCCGCCGAGGGTTCCGCCTCGCCGTCCTGAGCGATCGAGTGGCGCGGCCGGTCTGCTCCGCCTGCGCCGAGGTCCGCCCAGTCCGCGCCGAGGTCCACTCCGCCCGCGGCCACGTTCCGCTCCGCCTGCGGCGCAGTACGCTCCTCGCACGATGGATCGATGGCATCCAGGCCGGTGGATCCCGCGCCGCGATCCCGCCACGGAGCGGGCGGCAATGGTGGCGGGCCAGCTGCGTGCCCGCGGTATCCGCGATGAACAGGTCCTGCAGGCCATGGCCTCGGTTCCGCGGGAGGCGTTCGTGCCCGACGCGGAACGCGGGGCGGCCTACTACGACGAGGCCTTGCCGATCGGCGAGGGCCAGACGATCAGCCAGCCGTACATGGTCGCCCGCATGACCGAGCTCCTGGACGTCCAGCCTGGCGATCGGATCCTCGAGATCGGCACCGGGTCGGGGTACCAGGCGGCCATCCTGGCGTGGCTCGGGGCGCGGGTCACGACGTTCGAACGTCAGGAGGCGTTGATCCCGAAGGCCCGCCAGCGCATCGATGCCCAGGGACTCGGCGCGGCCGTCGAGATCCGACTCGCGGACGGCAGCCTCGGCGACCCGGCCGGCGCGCCCTGGGACGGGATCATCGTGACCGCGGCCGCGCCCGCCATTCCGGTCGAGCTGCGCGACCAGCTCGCCGACGGCGGCCGTCTCGTCATCCCGGTCGGGCCACGCGATCGACAGATCCTCACGGTCGTGACCCGGCATGGCGACGAGTGGACCGAGCAACCCGACGGCGCCTGTGTCTTCGTCCCGTTGATCGGCGAAGGCGGCTTCGACGGGTGACGCCTCACGGGGCCGCGGTGGCGCTCGGTATACTCGGCCGGCCATGACCCATGTCTTCGTCGCGCCGCATCCGGACGACGTCGCCCTCTCGTGCGGCGGACTGATCGCGAGCCTGCGGGAGCTCGGCCAGAACGTCACGATCCTCACGGTCTTCTCCGGTGACGGCTCCGAGAACGGGCTGTCGCCGTACCAGCGCGAAGCCCTCGGGTTCGGGTCGAAGGCGATGTGGCCCTCGACCGAGGCGTTCAACCGGAGCTCCATCGCCGCCGACTGGCCGTCGGCCGCGCTGGTGCCCGCCTGGGCGGCCAGCGACGAGGGTCTCGAAGCAACGCAGGCCGACGCCGACGCGGCCGCCAAGCGCTTCTGGCAGCGGTCGTCGTGGTACCGGCGCGCGAGCATCCGCAACGTCTCGATCGCGGAGCAGCCGGTCATCGACGACCTGTCGACCCAGGGCGCCGTCTACACGGACGACGTGGTTGAGGCGGCGTCGGCCGGCGAGCTCGTGGCGCGGCGGCGCATCGAGGACGAGCGCTACGCCTACTTCGCCGAGGCTTCGATCGTCTTCCTCGACCTTCCGGACGCGGTCTTCCGCGGCTACGAGGGCGATGCCGAGCTGCTCGGCGAGCCGCGCGACGACGACCTGACGCCGTACGACCAGCTCCGCGAGGAGATCGATCGGTTGGAGCCGCAACGGGTCTACTTCCCCCTGGGTGTGGGCGGCCACGTGGACCACCAGCTCTGCCGGGAGGTCGGCGTCCGCCTGCTCGAGGAGCCGCGGCGCTGGGTGATGCCCGGGCCGGACTACGCAGGCATGGTGGCGTTCTACGAGGACTTCCCGTACGCGCTGTGGAACGACTTTCGCGGGCTGGACGGTCTCGGGTTCGATCCGTTCTCGCGGCTCCCGACCACCGTGAGCGTGAAGTCCGAGTTCGCCGACATCACCGACCAGCTCGAGTCGAAGATCATGGGCATCAGCCTCTACGACAGCCAGATCGAGCGCCTGTTCGACGGGACGAAGCAGATGGCCAACGCCGTCCGGGCCCACGGGCGGGTGATCGCCGAGCTTGGCGGGGTCGACGGATCGGCCGAGCGCTACTGGGTCTCCGGCCGCGTCTGACGCCATGGCGCCCGCGGTCGGTCCCGGCGGGACCGCGGTCGGTTCCGGCGGCGTGACCGCGGCGCCATGGCGCCCCATCGAGTGGGCCTGGCTGGCCGCCGTCTTCGTCGCCGGCATCGTCATCCGGGTCGTGCTCCTGCCCACCGAGGGCCTTCGCGACGACGTGGACCAGTTCGTCGGCTGGGTCCATCACATCGCCACCAACGGCCTGGGGACGCTGTATGGCGACCCGGCTGCAGGTCCCGTCACCTTCGGGCCGGTGATGGGCTACATCTGGGCGGCGCTCGCGGCCGTCCAGCCTGCGTTCCAGACCACGACCGACGCCTCGGATGCGGGGATCCGCGTGCTCATGAAACTCCCGGCGGTCGCCGCCGACATCGGGATCGCGCTGGTCGTCGCCTTCGCGCTCCGCGACCGGCCGCGCTGGGCCGTGGCGGGCGCTGCGGTGATCCTCCTGCACCCGGCGGTCATCGACGTCAGCGCCTGGTGGGGTCAGTACGAGCCGGTCTACCTCTTGTCCGCGCTGGCTGCGACCGTTCTCGCGATCAACGGCCGCAACGGCTGGGCCGCGGCCGCCATCGCGGTCTCGTTGATGACGAAGCCTCAGGCCCTGCCGCTGCTCCTGCCGTTCGCGGCCTGGTTCTGGGCGTCCGGCGGGTGGCGTGAGATGGTCCGCGCCGGGGTCATCGGCCTGGCGACCATCGCCGTCCTGTGGCTGCCGTTCCTGGCCGCGGGCGGGCCACAGGGCTACCTCGAGAACCTGGGCACGTACCAGAACGAGATCTTCAACTTCCTCTCGCTTCGAGCCTGGAACGTGTGGTGGCTCGTGCAGGAGGCCTTCGCGGGCGGCGCGTTCATCGGGGATGATGCAGCGTTCCTGGGTCCCGTCACGTTGCGCCACGTTGGCTACGCCCTGGCGGGTCTGCTGGATCTCGCCATCGCGGTGGCCATCGTCCGGGATCCGCGACCTCGGACGCTCATCCTGGGTCTCGCCGCATCCGTCCTCGTGGCCTTCTCGTTCCTGACCCAGATGCACGAGCGATACGCCTACGGCGCGCTGGTCTTCCTCGCGCTGCTGATCGCCGAGCCGCGGCTCCGCTGGCTCGGGCTCGCCTTCGGCGTGGTCTTCACCCTCAACCTGCTGGCCGCCATCCCGCCATCACCCGACATCGAGGCGCTGTTGCCGGTCGCGGGACCACTGGGGGTGCTCGGTTCCGTGGCGATGCTGGCGATCACGTTTGCCGCACTGCGATGGCTGGGCGGAGCACGGACTGATCGCGCCGAACTTCCAGCGCCGCGATGTCCAGCACGACGATTGCGGGCGTCATCAGGGGCATCGGCAGGGCCAGCGCGGCGGCAAGCGACGGGCCGGCGACCACGGACGGCAGCGCCATCGCCGACGTAGTAGAACTGGGTCGACGGCCACAGAGCGGGGACCGCCAGCCACTCGGCGCCTTGCTTGCGGAGGATCCAGAGCCCGAGGAGCACCGGAGGGATGAGGATCGGGAACCGCCATGCGCTGCCATTCCAGGCCCCCGGAAGTAGACCGGCCGACCGTCCGAGCGTTCTGGAAATAGAGCTCCCACGGGAGGCAGCGGCAGCGTGACCAGCATGGCGAGCCGGCCACCACGAAGCTGTTTGGGCCGAAAGACGAGCGGGATGGCGGCGTAGAACTTCAATGCCGACGGCGAGAACCGGCCGGAGCCGTGCCGACCCGGCGACGAGGAGTCGCCAGGGCGAGCCGATCGACTGGGGATTGCCGTTCCAGACGGCATGCGCGAGCGGCGGGAACAGGACCCACCAGATCGGGCCTTCGATGCCGACGACCAGCCAGACGGTCGCCGCCAGCCCGATCGCCATCCAGACAACCCCACGGAGACCACAGCGGCAACAGGCTGGTCGGGGCATAGAAGAGCAGGTGTGCGGGCCCGCGCCGTACCCGACACCACTCTCCTTGACGAGCCAAGGATCGCCCCCGGCCAGCCAGACGGTGGCCGCGCGCTGGTAATGACGGGCATCGATCGCCGAGGACGTCCGAGCTTGGCGATCCACAGCAGGTCGATCGCGATGAACCAGGCCGGCAAGCCGATCTTCGCGCCTGCCGCCCTCAGCCCTGCCAACCGACTGGGATTAGCCATGCCGCGTGACCGGTTGCGCCCTTCCCGACGGCCGAGCGCCGCTCGACCGGGCTGCCGCCCCTGATCCCGGCACGGCTGCGATCACGACCGTTACAGCCACGAGGAGGCCCAGGATCGCGGCGCTATATGGGAGCCAGCTTCCATATCCATACCAGAGCCACAAACACGCGACGAGGTAGGCGAAGAACACGAGCCGTCCATGCCAGTCGACCCGATCCCACGCAGCGACGATCAAGGGCCGAACCACGGCGAGATAGTGATCCCAAAGCGTTGGTGAAGCCACCGTGACGGCGAGCGTCGCGGCGGCCATCGATTGCATCGCAAAGCCATTTCGCACCGCCAACAGGATCGCGATTGAACCGGATCCGATGGCGAGCGCCCAGCCCAGGAGCGTTCCGACCGCCGCAAGACCGATGCCACTGAAGACCCGCACTGGCGAGAAGTTTGCGACCTGTGACATCGGGTTTCCCGCCACGTTCGGTAGGATAGAGACCCACGATGTCCAGGCCGCCGGCGCGATGACAACGGACACGATGACGACGGAGACGGTCATCGCCAAGGCCCAACGTCTTGCCCTCGGATCCACCACCGCCGCGGCGAGGAAGGGAAATGGCGTTAGCTTGACGAGCGTGGACAGGGCGGCCACCACCACCTCGCCGGTGAGCACACCGGTACGAAGCATCGTCGCGACGCCCACGGTCAGCCAGCCGCTGACATTGCCGCCAAAGAGCGCGACCTGGAGGGGTACATAGGTCACTGCAGCAAGGCTCACCAGGAGCACGGTCTCAAGGCGAACCGTCGCCTGGGTAGTACGCAGGAGGAGTTGGGAATCGGGCCCGCGACCAGGCTCGCGTGATACGGGCTGCCCGTGGCGATCAGACGCTGGGCGCCCGCCTGGTACGCGAGGAGCTCCTCGCCAAAGTGGGAATTGAGCGCGGGCAGCAACCAGAGCCGGTCGATGGCGTAGAAGACGGCCGCAACCACCGCGACGGACAATCCACCCAGGATCAGCGCGCGTCGCACCGTCAACGACGGGCCAAGCGTCCCCGCACCCCCCGCAGATACCAGTGCAGGTAGTTCGGCAGCCACTTGCGCAGCTTGAAGTTGCTCTTGCCCGCGGTCCGGTCGCGCCACGTCGTCGGGACCTCGTCGACCCGCCGCCCGGCCAGCGTCGCCTTCACGGTCAGCTCGAGCGCCAGTTCGAACCCGGCCGTGCTCTCGATCGTGATCGAGTCGAGAAACCGGCGGGAGTAGAGCTTGAAATTGTTGGTCGGATCGTGGGTCGGCGACGCCGGCGAACCAATGGAGCGTCAGGCCGGCGGTCCGGCTCATCAGCCGCTTGAGCAGCGGTCCACCGACCTGGCGCCCGCCGCGCATGTAGCGCGATGCCGCGACCACGTCCGCCCCGGCGCGCGCGAGCGCGACCATCGGGTCGACGACGTGCGGCTCGTCGGAGCCGTCGGCCATGGAGATGAGCACGTACGGCGCGGCGTGCCCGCGATCCCGGCCTTCATCGCGTTGAGGACGCCACGACCGAGGTCGTTGCGAAGCCCGCGCAAGCCGGGGATCTCCTCCGCCAGGCGCGCGATGACCGGCACGGTGGTGTCGCCGTCGAAGTCGTACACGACGACGAGCTCATGCGGCGTCTGGACGCCGGCGGACAGCGCCGCGCAGCACGGGTTCTACGGCCTCGCCCTCGTTGTAGACGGGCAGGACGATCGACAGCTCGGCGCGTCGGTCACAGGCGGCCCACCTCGGCCTCGGCGCGGATCCACGGGATGACTTCGTCGAGCATCGTGTCGAGGGTTGTCGTCGCCTCGAAGCCGAGCACGTCGCGGGCCTTTCGGACGTCCGGCACCCGGAGCTGGACGTCGTGCTCGAACGGGGCGTCGCTGACGTAGCGGAACGGCCGCCCGTCGGTGTGGATCTTGCGCCAGATGCACTCGGCCAGCTCGAGGACCGTCGTGGACGCGGCCGTCGAGAGGTTGAAGTCGTCGTTGACGGACACGGGCGACTCCATCGCGAGCCGGATCCCGTGGGCGAGGTCGCCGCCGTAGGTGTAGTGGCGGACCTGGCTGCCTTCGCCGAGGATGTGGAGCGGGTCCTGGCCCTTGAGGACCTTGAGCACCAGGTCCGGCACGACGTGGCTCAGGGCGAGCTTCACGTTGCCGCTCATGATGTCCGTGTCGCGCAGCGCCCGGCGTTCCCCGATCCCGACGCAGTTGAACGGCCGGACGATCGTGTACGGGAGCCCGTACTGCTCCAGGGCGCCGGCTGCGAAGTACTCGGACGCGAGCTTCTGGAAGCCGTACGTCGAGATGGGTGGCGGCGACGTCAGCTGGGCGCCTTCGGGCGTGGGAAAGACCGTCGCGGACTCGTACACCATCGACGAGCTGATCACCACGATCCGCTCCAGGTGCCCGTCACGGTGCGCGGCGATGGCGGCATCGAACGTCGACGCCAGGATCCGCTCGTTCTCGGCCAGCAGGTCGTACGCGAACTCGTGGAAGTAGCTGATCCCGCCGATCATCGCGGCCGCCGCGACGACCTGGTCGCAGTCGGCGGCGAGCTCGCGCATCAACCCGACGTCCTTGGCATCGCCTTCGACGAACCGGTAGCGCGGGTGCGAGTCGTACGACTTCGACGAGCCGGCCGTACTTCGAGAAGTCATCGAGGCCGATCACCTCGTGACCGGCGTCGAGCAGCTCCGGCACGAGATATCCGTTGATGAACCCGGCAGCGCCGGTGATCAGGATGCGCACGTCAACCTCTTTCGGGCCGGGTTCGGGCCGCCCAGGCAATGATCGGGACGATCAGCCACGGCACGTTTGCGAGCGAATACGTCACGTCCTTCGGGGCGTTGCGGATGACGGCGATCCAGTCGAACCAGAGGGACCCGAACGGGATCGCGAGCACTGCCACCACGATGGCGCCGATCCACCACGACCGGTGGCGAATGCCGATGAGCATGAACGGGAACAGGCTGGGCTTGACCACGATGAGGAGCGCCGGCCAGGCCAGTCGGAGCCCGAGCGCGATCGCGGCCCAGACCCACAGGTCCGTGTTGCCGACGATGAGCGGGATGTGGAACCGGCTGAACACGAGGAGCGCCGCCATGACCGGCCACGTCCAGTCGGCCGGCCGCCAGTCGACGACGGACCACACGACGATCGCGATCGGGATCAGCCAGAACAGGGCCACCGGCAAGACGAGGAACGGCAGGAACAGGATCAGGGCGATCGGCGGATGGAGGAACGTCAGCGGAGCGATCTCGAACGGCCCGGCCACCTCGTTGGCCAGGTAGGGCGAGCCGGTCTCGAGCCAGCGGCGCGTCCCGTCGAGGTAGTGGCCGATGTCCAGCCCCACGATCTGCCCGCCGACGTCGGACAACCCGAACGCGAGGATCGCCACCCCGATCGCGGCGAAGGCGACCGTCAACCCGACCGCGACCGGGCGCCGCCATCGATTGGACCCCGGCCGCCGCGGTCACCCAGGCGGCGAGTTGGCCCCGCCAGGCCGTTACGACCAGCAGGATGCCGAAGATCAAGGGCAGCACGATCCGGCCGATGGCGGCAAGGGCCGGGAAACCGGTCGAGGCCAGCACGTGCGCTGGAGCGAAATTCGAGGTGTACGGCGCCTCGGTGAGCCCGACGATCGAGGGCAGCACCGCCAGAAAGTCTGTCCAGGCCGCCGGCGCCAGCGCCACCGAGATCGCGAAGATGGCGCCGCAGGCAGCGAGCGCCGGCCATCTGGACGAACGATCGATGATCGCTCCAACGGCGAACGCCCCGGGGGTCAACTTGAGCCACAGGCTCGAGGCCGCCGCTGCCGCTCGACCGCCCGATTCGGCAGCGAGCATGAGACAGACCAGGATCGCGATCCAGGCGCTGACGTTTCCGATGTACAGCGAGACCAGGATGGGGCTGAACGCGATGGCAGCGAGCAGAATCGCGAACGAATGGGTGCGGTCGGTCGTGCCGCCGTAGCGTCGGTACACGAGCGGCAACAGGACGACCAGGAGGGCCGCCTGGACCAGGGTCCAGCCCCAGGCAAGGGCTGGAAGCGGGAGCCCCGCCACCGGGACGAACAGCTGGGCGAGCGGTGGCGGGTAGATATAGCCAACGCCGATGTTCGTGAAGATGTTCTCGAGCGGTCCGGCGTGCAGCTCCGCCGAATAGGGCGTACCGGTCGACACAAGCCGTCGGGCGCCCTCGATGTACGACGGCAAGTCGAGCCCGAATTGCTCGGGGTGCGCCGCCAGGATCTTGACCTGCGCAACGACGGTCACGACTGCACCCGCTGCCAGGACTCCGAGGACCACGGTAACCGGGCGCATTCGAAGCTCCGTGCTAGGCACCCGGAACTCGTCGGCGGTAGATCGCGGCATATGAAAGCCCGAGCGGCAGGCCGATGCCGCGACGGATCAGGACGGATTCGGATCGAAACACCATCCCGAGGGCCGTGTTGAACGGCTCCGGGAGCAGCCGCTCCTGGTTGCCAAGGTCCACGCGGAACAGGCGTTCGGCCACCCGATAGGCGACGGCGATCGGCGACAAGAGCATGTTGAACGGCGTCATCCGGATGAGGTCGACCTCCGGACCTTCGAACAGGCGGATCAGATCCTTGCGCCCATATCGCCGGCGATGGTGGAGCCGCCGGTCGTGCGAACCCCACAGCGCCTGGTGTGCCGGCACGGTGACGAGCAGCCAGCCCCCGGGTTTGACCATGCTGACGAGTGCGGACGCCGACTCGGCGTCGTCCTCCACATGCTCGAGGACGTCGAGCGCCGCAACGAGGTCGAACGTGCCCGGCCCGTAGGGGAGCTCAGCGGGAAGGGTCCCTTGGCGGATGTCGAGATGTGGATGGCGCGTACGCGCGAACGCGAGGGCGTCGATGTGCGGTTCGAAGGCTGCGACCTCTCCTCGACGTGCAAGAGTCGCGAGGTTCCCGCCGGTCCCGCAGCCCGCTTCGAGGATCTGACCGCATGACGGTAGATCGATGCCGTCGAGCATGGCGTCGATCGCGGCACGCCGCCCGACGAACCACCAGTGCGTGGCCTCGGCAGCGGCCATATGGGTGAAGGCCGTTCGATCCATGGCGCCGCCTAGAGCCGGATCCCCTCCCATAGCGCCCCAGACATCGACGACGTCCTTGCCGCCGAGCTTCAGCCCACTGTACTGCCTGTGCGGCGCGCCGAGGACCAGCATGTCGCTCTCGGCGACGACCTTGTCGAGCGACACCAGCCGGTCATCAGCGACGTAGGGATCGGTCGCGAGCACCTGCGCGCCCGGCCCAGCGCGAGCAGCTTGCGCAGCTTGTAGCTGAGCGACGCGCGGGCGTCATCCGACTCGGCCTTGAACGCCATGCCCAGGATCCCGACGCACTTGCCGGTAGTCCGCCGTAGCGACGTTCGAGCGCCGCAACGATGTAGGCCGGCAGGCCCTCGTTGACCTGCATCGCCGCCTGACCGAGCGGGAAGTGGTCCGAGGTGAACGCGGCCAGCTGCATCGTGTCCTTGAACAGGCATGGGCCGGCGGCAAAACCCGGACCCGGCAGGTCGGCGGCTCGCGGGTAGTCCTCGCGGATCGCCCGCAGGATGTTGGTGTAGTCCATGCCGGCCTGGTCCGCGATCATGAAGAACTGGTTGGCGACCGCGAACTTCATGTAGCGCCACGTGTTCGTGAAGAGCTTGGCGCAGCTCCGCTTCCTTGGTGGTCGTGCGGATCGTCTTGGCGGCGAGCACGCCGAACAGGGTCGCGGCTCGCTCGGCCGCAATGTCCGTGTCCGCGCCGATGATCTGCGGAAGCGAATGGAGCTCCTCGAGTGCCTGGCCCTCGGCGATGCGCTCCGGACAGAACGCGACGTCGACCCGGCAGCCCTCGCTCCTCGAGGTGCTGCGCGACGTAGCCGGTCGTGCCCGGGTAGACCGTGCTCCGCAGGGCGACGAGCGTGCCGTCGCGAAGGTGCGGGGCGATCTGATCGACCGCATTCTCGAAGATCGTCATGGACGGCCCGAGGAATTCGTCGACCGGCGTGCCGATCACGACCACCAGGCAGAGCGTGCGGGCGATCATCTCGCCGTCGAGCCGAACTGCAGCCGGCCGGTCGGGAGCACCTCGCGCAGGAGGTCGTCGGCGCCGTTCTCGAGGAACGGCATCTCGCCGGCGGCGATCCGATCGAGCGTCGCCTGGTTCGTGTCGTAGATGCCGACGCGAAGCCCGGCCTGGGCGAACGCCAGGCTCAGGGGCAGACCGACATGGCCTCCCCCGCCCAGGACTACGACATCGAGATCAGCTGGACTCCCCGTCATTGCCCCGACTCTAGCAGCCCGGTGCGAGGGGTCACCGGTCCCCGATGGTCCCGGATTCGTTCTGGTACTCGGCGTCTCGGGACGCGATCAGCGTCCCGGGGCGACCAGGATCGAGCCGTCAGAGTCCACGTACGCCGTCGCCCAGCCAAGGCCCGCCAGACGGCTCGCGAACGCCGGATCGGATGCCTCGACGACTGCGATCGTGACGCCCCAGTCGTGAGATCTGCTGCTCCCAGCCGCCACTCCCCGAGACGATGTCGTCGTGGTCGTTCCAGACGTCAACCGGGAACAGCTCGATCCGTGAGTCGATCGCGACGCTCGCGTCCGGCAGGGCGAATTCGAACCACGATCCCCAGAGCTGCGGGTTGAAGATGCGATCGCCTGGCCGGACGAGGTCTCGCAGGGCACCCGTGATCCCGGACGGGGCGCTGGTCACGACCCCGCTCGGCGCGTCAAGTCCAGGGTCGGTGGGCCGCCAGGTCGGGAGCAGGGCGACGCCGGCGAGGACGACCGCGCGGCGACGACCAGGTTGAGGCGACGCATCAGTGGCGTGCCTTCCGGTTCCGGGCGTGCGGTTTCCGTCGTCGATGTCGCGAGCAGGCCGGCAACGGCCGCAACCGCGCCGAGCGGCCACCATGCGACGCCCCTTGCCGCATAGGCGCCGATGACGAAGAACACGCCCAGCCACGCGAGGGTCGGCCACGGACGTCGGGCGATCCCCGGCGTGCAAGCAGGACGGCCACCGCGAGCACGGATGCAAAGAACAGGATGCCGACGCCGTCGCGCAGCGAGGTTGGCTGCCACTCGGAGATCCGCCTCGTGACCTCGGGGTTCACGGACAGGCCCACCGCATAGGCCCACACCGCCGGCCCGAACGGCGTCACGCACGCCGCCGCGGCCGAGGCGATCGCCGCGATCAGCGCGTGGTGCCGTCCCTCGATGCGATCGTGGAGGTCCTCCAGCCATGCCAGACCGAGCACCAGCGGGCCGAGGAAGAAGCTGCCGTGGACGTTTGCCCACACCAGCACGATGACCGGCACCGCCCAGAGACCTCGCGGACTCGTTCGCCGTTCCGAGACCAGGAGCAAGGTGACGGCGAGGAGTGCCATCCCGAAGAGCTGCGGTCGGAGCGCCCAGCGCCGCCGCGGCCACGACGAACGCCGCCAGCGTCAGCAGGGCAGCCGTGCGCGACCCGAGGCCACGACGCCGTCCGATCACGAACAGGCAGCCGAAGATGACCCCGACGAGGACGGCTCGAAGGATCACGAGCCCGGTCCAGCCGCCGACCTGGTACGACGGCGGCGAGGATGACCTGGGCACCCCATTGCTGATCCGTCCACGGGAGCCCGGCGGCCGTGAACGTCCAGGTGTCGGCGGCAGGGACCGCCTTCGTGTCGAGGATCTCGGCGCCGGCGCGAAGCTGATACGCCAGGTCCACGCTCGGCAGACCCGCGACGAGCGCGCCGAGCACCGGCAACGCCACCGCGAGGAACGTCCAGAGCCGCGACATCGTCACGCGCCGCATCGTACCGGCCCGTCCCACCCGCAAGTGGCCAATGTCGCTAGCCGCAAAGCGGCCGATGTGGCTCGCGTACCATGGCGCCTGCCCGTGATCCCGCCTGACGAGCCAAACGCGAAGGTGACCTCCCGGCCGTTCAGCAGGCGCGAGATCGCCGTTCTCGCTGCGAGCCTCGTGGTCGGGGTCCTGGTCCGGCTCTTGCTCCTGCCGACCGACGGGATGCGCCAGGACATCGACGTGTTCGTCGGGTGGGTCCACCACATCGCGACGAACGGGCTGACGACCCTCTACGGGGAGACGGCGACAGGCCCGGTGACGTTCGGGCCCGTCATGGCCTACGTCTGGGGCATCCTGGCCGCGATCGAGCCCGGCTTTCGTGTGGCGACCGACGGCTCGGACGCCGGCATTCGCGTCCTGATGAAGCTGCCTCCGACCCTCGCCGAATTCGGCATGGCCGCCCTGATCGCGTTCGCGCTCCGGGATCGACCGAGGTGGGCCACCGTCGGCGCGGCCGTCATCCTCCTCCACCCGGCCTTGATCTACCTCAGCGCCTGGTGGGGTCAGTACGAATCGGTCTACCTCCTCAGTGCGCTGGCGGCCACCATCCTGGCCATCAACGGCAGGAACGGTTGGGCAGCCGTGTTGATCGCCGTATCCGTCATGACCAAGCCACAAGCGCTGCCGATGCTGGTTCCGTTCGCGGCATGGTTCTGGGCCACGGACGGTTGGCGCGGCTTCGCCCGTGCGGGCCTGATCGGCGCGGCGACCATCGCGGTGCTCTGGTTGCCGTTCATCCCTGAGAACGGCCCGCTGAACTACCTCGGCAACCTGGCCTACTACCAGACCGAGGCCTACGCATTCCTGTCCCTGTGGGCGTGGAACCTGTGGTGGCTGGTCCAGGAGGTCATGGGTGGTGGCTACTACGTCCCCGACAACATCACGTTCGTCGGGCCGTTCACCGTCCGACACGTCGGGCTGGTCGTCACCGGGATCCTCGAAGCGGCGGTTGCCCTGGCCGTGATCCGGGATCCGCGGCCGCGAACGCTGATCCTCGCGCTCGTCACGTCGGTCCTCGTGGCGTTCTCGTTCCTGACCACGATGCACGAGCGTTATGACCTGGCCGCCGTGGTCCTCATGCTGCTGCTGTTGCCGGAGCCTCGATTCCGATGGCTCAACCTGACGCTCGGGATCGTGGTCACGCTCAACGTGCTGGCCACGGTGCCGCCATCGGTGGAACTCGAGCAACTGCTCACCAGATCGCTGCCACTCAGGGTGCTCGGCTCGCTTGCGATCCTGACGGTCACGACCGTCGCCTACCTGATGCTGACGCGACCGAAGCGACCGAGGATGGGCGCAGACCCATCGCTATACTCGCGCGCGTGACGACGCCGACCGCGCTCATTACCGGGATCACGGGCCAGGACGGCTCCTACCTTGCGGAGCTGTTGCTCGAAGAGGGGTACCGGGTCGTCGGCATGACCCGGCGATCGAGCACGGACGCGATGGAGCGAATCGCCCACATCGTCGACCGGCTCGAGATCGTGCAGGGCGACCTGCTCGACCAGGCATCCCTGGTGTCCGCCCTCCAGGATGTCCGGCCGACCGAGGTCTACAACCTCGCAGCCCAGAGTTTCGTGCCGACGTCGTGGAACCAGCCGGTGCTGACGGGTGAGTTCACCGGTCTAGGCGTGACCCGCATCCTCGAGGCGATCCGCCAGGTCGACCAATCGATCCGGTTCTATCAGGCCTCCTCGAGCGAGATGTTCGGGAAGGTCCGCGAGGTTCCGCAGACCGAGCTGACGCCATTCCATCCGAGGAGCCCGTACGGCGTGGCCAAGGCCTACGGCCACTTCCTGACCGTCAACTACCGCGAGAGCTACGGGATCTTTGCGGTGTCGGGGATCCTCTTCAACCACGAATCGCCTCGCCGAGGCCTTGAGTTCGTATCCCGGAAGGTCACGGACGGCGCCGCTCGAATCTCGCTCGGCCTGGCCACCGAGCTGGCAATGGGCAACCTTGACGCCGAGCGTGACTGGGGCTTCGCCGGCGACTACGTGCGCGCCATGTGGCTGATGCTCCAGCAGCCGGAAGCCGGGGACTACGTCATTGCCAGCGGCGTGGCGCATTCGGTTCGCGAGCTCTGCCGGATTGCCTTCGAACGTGTCGGTCTCGACTACCAGCGTCACGTGACCGTGGATCCGGATCTGTACCGTCCCGCGGAGGTCGATCACCTGCGGGGCGACCCAAGCCGCGCGAAGTCCATCCTGGGCTGGGAGCCGTCGGTCCCGTTCGCCCAGCTCATCGAGATGATGGTGGACGCCGACGTGGCTCGGCACGAGGAAGCGCTCCGGCGGACAGCCGCACGAGCATGAGATCGGGGTCCCGGTGAGGGTCCTCGTCACCGGCGCCACCGGGTTCGCCGGTCGCTGGCTGATTCGGGAGCTCGGGTCCGCTGGGCACACGGCGATCCCTGCCGCCCGCGGTGCCGATGAAGACCTCTGGAACATCGATGCCGTGCGCGCCCAGGTCGTCGCCGCCAGGCCCGACGCGGTCGCGCACCTCGCTGCCGTCGCGTTCGGTCCGGAGGCAACCGCCAAACCGGAGTTGGCGATGCAGACGAACGCCGGTGGGACCGAGACCCTCGTCGAAGCGTTGGCCGGCGTGAACCCGCGCATCTGCCTGCTCGTCACCGGCTCGTCCGAGGTCTACGGGTCGCCCGACCCGGCGGACCTGCCCCTTCGCGAGACCGCGCAACTCCGCACGACCGCGCCGTACGGCCTGTCCAAGGTGGCCCAGGAGAAGGTGGCGATCGAGGGCGCGCTTCGGCACGGGATCCCGACAGCGGTGACCCGGGCCTTCAATCACACCGGCCCGGGCCAGCGGCCGGTCTTCGCGGCGCCTGCCTTCGCCCGTCGGGTGCTCGCCGTAAAGGCCGGCGAAACAACGACGATCCAGGCCGGGAACGTGGATGTTCGGCGGGATCTCGGCGACGTCCGCGACGTCGTGGTGGCCTACCGACTCCTGCTGGAATGGCTGCACGACCGCGGCGAGGGCGATCCGGTCGTTGCCAATGTCGCCACGGGGGTCGCCATCTCGATGCGCGAGGTCATCGGGATGCTCTCCCGCGCGGCCGGCGTGGATGCCGCGATCGAAGTGGATCCCTCGTTGGTCCGCCAGGGCGACCCGGAGGAAATCCGAGGCGACGCGTCCCTGTTGCGCGGCCTGACCGGCTGGAAGCCCAGGTACGACCTGGAGCAAACGCTGGGGGACCTCCTGGCGGACATTGCCGACGAGGCCAAGAGCTAGCCCGCCGCCGCGACCTCCGACGGCCTGACGACCCGGGCGCCCTCGTCGTAGATCGAGGCGATGGCGCCGACCATCAGCTCGATGCAGAAGCGGTCGTGGACCATGTCGTGACCGGCGCGGCCGAGCGTGTCGGCCAACGGATGGTTCTTGAGGAGCTTGACGATCGCGGCCGCGAGCGCGTCGGCGTCGCGTGGCGGGACCAGGAGTCCGGTCACGCCGTCCTCGATCATCTCGGGGATCCCGCCAACGTTCGAGGCGACCACCGGTCGTGACAGCGCCATGGCCTCGAGGATGACCATGCCCTGCGCCTCGCGGTACGACGGGAGCACGGCGACGTCGAGCGCCGCGGTCACGGCCGGAACGTCGTCGCGCCGTCCGGTAAACACGACCCGATGCGCGATCCGGAGCTCGCGCGCCTGCGCTTCCAGCGCATCGCGCCGGCTGCCCTCGCCGACGATCAGCAGGTACGCGTCCGGTACGGCGCGGAGCACCTTCGGCCACGCCTCGAGCAACGTTGGATGGCCCTTCTCCGGCTCAAGCCTCGCGACCACGCCCACGATCTGCGACCCGGGCTCCATCCCGTATTCCTCGGGCAGCGTGCAGCACGCCTCCTGGTTGTCGTAGCGATCGAGATCGACGCCGTTGTAGACCAGGGTCACGGGTGCGGCGCAGCGCTGCTCATCGACCAGCTTGTGCTCGATCGCCTTCGAGACGGCGATCAGCCGATCCATGTGCGGGGTCAGCTCTCGTAGGTGCTGCTGGTCCTCGGCCGAGCGGATCCGGCTCGAATGGATCGTGGCCACGAGGTATGGACGCCGCTGGCCGGCCTCGCCGAGAGCGATGACCGCTCGGGTGGCGACCGTCTCGGCTCGATACATGTGGGCGTGGACCACGTCGGCGCGGACCTCGGCGAGGTGGGCGGCCAGCGCACCGACGGCGATCGTGTCGTCGGGATCGTCGATCACGAGGACCGGGATCTCGGCCTTCTGGAGCTTGCGGACGGTCACGCCGGCCGACAACGCGACCACCGACACGTCGTAGCGGGTCGTATCGAGCCGCATCACGAGCGAGAGCAGGTGTTCCTGGGCGCCGCCGCTCGTGCCCGTCGCGAGCACCTCGACGACGCGGATCCGGCGCCCGCCGGCAAGGGAGGGCCGGGGAACCGTCTCCAGGCAGGGATCGAACGTCAGCGGGGCCATCTCAGCCGTTCCTGCGCCGGACGAGCACGCGCTGGATCGGCTCGTCGACCGCGCCCCACTCGTACTTGTAGGGCTCGTTCCCCCGGAGGAAATCCAGACGACGTTTCCCCGCTCCGAGCGCGCGCGCGACGTAGGCGTAGATCGTCAGCACGCCCGGCGACAGGTCCCGGGCGTCGGGGTCGACACCGGCGTTGTAGTAGAGGTAGCCGTCGGGCGTCTCGAAGTGGATGCCGGCCGCGATCGTGCGCGACCCGACCTTGAGGAAGGTGAGGCGCAACGGTCCGTCGGCGCCATACAGCTCGAAGAGGCGACGAGCGAACACGCGGCTCTGCTCGCCGCCCGGCGTGTCCGGGAAGAGGCCGAGCTCGCCCCAGCGCTTCTGGTGGAGCTCGATGAAGGCTTCGAGGTCCGCCAACGGATCGAGCGAGTCCTCGAGACGGATCTCGCCAACGGCCTCGGCGCGACGAACCTTCCGCCGGATCTCGTGGCGTTGCTTCTTGCCGAGCGTCGCGAGGAACCCTTCGATGTCCGTTCCTGCGGGCAGCGTGACGACGGGACAGACGTCCTCGCGCTCGATGTTGAGCGTCCATCCCTCGGCGACCTCGCGGGCACCGAATGCCGACGCGAGCGCGTCCGTCGTCGGGTCGCCGCAGCGCAAACGGCGAAGGTCCACGACGTCCCACGGGTGGCGGCCGGCGGTGTCCGCTAGGTGGTCGGCCAACGCCGTGGCCACCGCCGGGAGGTCGGCGGGCGCTGCCAGGATCGTGGCGTAGTCGGCGTGGTACGAGGCCCCGAAGAACACCGTCGTCGCGGCGGGATCGACCCGCGTCAGCTCCAGCGGGTCGCCGTGGCGCATCGTGGTGTGGGTCAGCGCGTCCGTGGGCTCCACCTGGTGGCGGTGCATCAGCGGGATGATCGCCCTGGGTTCGTCGCCGTCCGGCCCGTCCGCGCAGACGAGCAGGGTTTCCTCATGGGCGTTGTCCCCGAAGGCGTCCCACCAGGCTCGATGGAAGGCCCAGCTTGCGAACGTGGTCGCCCATGGCGTGCGGGCTGCCAGCTCGTCCCAGGTGGCCTGCGGGATGTCCGCCACGCGGCGCCGCTCGGCGTGGAGGCGGGCCGGGGTGGGCGACGGCGCGCGTGCCGCGGGTGCCAGTTCGACGTCCGGACAGGCAGGCTCCGCGTCGAGCGTCGTTGGGGTCACGAACCAGACTCTAGCACCGGATGGCCGTTTGGTTGCGGAGGCAACCGGTGCGCCGGCTCAGCTCGCCCGGTCAGGACCCGATATGCAGGTACGTGAGCAGATCGGCGTAGTCGTCGGTGAATGGGCGATCGGCAACGGGTGACGTCCTCCCAGCCGAGGGCACGCAAGGCGTCGATCCGCTCGGTGCTGCGGGACGCCGCGATCCAGCGACTTGGCAGGAGACTCGGATCGCCGGCACGTCCTCGCGCCGGACTCGCTCGCTCCACCGCCGTCACGTCCCAGCTCGGCCAGCGCGGCTGCGATCGGCTGGCGACAGGTCGTAGTAGCGGCTCGAAATGTGGAACGCGATGACCCCGTCGGGCGCAAGGGTTCGGAGCTCGTCGCGTGATCGCTTCGACGGTGATCAGGTGGACGGGGATGGCGTCGCTCGAGAACGCGTCCATGATCAGCAGGTCGTAGATCGCGTCCGGCTCGTCTGCGAGCGAGAGCCGGGCATCGCCCACGCATGATCTCGGGGTCGCCCGGCGCGTCGGCCAGGATAGGTGAAGATAGGCCGGGTCGCTGACGCGACCTCGATGACGATCGGATCGATCTCGAAGATAGGTCATCGACATCCAGTTGTCGAGATACGCGGCGAGCGCCCCGGCGCCGAGGCCGACGATCCCGATCCGCTTCGGATCGACGGCGGAGCTGTCGGCCCCGACGGCGAAGATGTCGCCCGCCGGGCCCTGCGTCCCGTAGTAGGTAGATCGGGCGTGCGCCGCTCGGCCGGATCCATCATTGCGCCCCGTGGACGGTCGTCCCATTCATCAGGACGACCATGCCATCGTCCCGGTTGAGGACCTCGGTTACGCCGAAGAAGCTTCGGGCGCGGAATTCGGCCGCCGGCTTCGAGGACCAACGTGGCGAGGGTGAGCACGATCGCCGTCGCCACGGCGAGGAACCATGGACGCCCGCCGAAGATGAGCACCAGGGCACCGACGCGCAGCCACGGACCCCGGCTTCCATCGCGCTGGTAGCCCGAGTGCGATGAGCGACGGCCAACCAGCACCGCGCGACCAACGCGTACGGGACCATCCGGCTCACCGAGCCCGGCGAAGAACGGGCCGAAGTCGAGGCCGCCCGCCGCTCGCGCCGGCGCCCACCGATGGGCTGGCGACCAGCGCCAGGGCGCAGCGCGCCGACCAGCAGGATCGGGTACTCCCAGATGTCCGGGAAGAAGTTCGGGGCGAACGATCGCGACGAACGCTGACGCGAGCGCGCCACCGGTCGAGATGATCAGGTAGAACTCGGTCAGGTGGTCCGGATCCGGGCGATCCTGGGCCAGCCGTCCGTGCAGGGCGATCGCGATGATGGCGAAGGCGACGAGCTCCACGGCCAGGAGGACCAGGATCGGCCAGCCGCCGGCCGATCCGTATGGCACCCACATGCATCGTGACCATGGCCGGGGCCGCGACGGCGGCGAGCGAGATCAGCCGGCCGCCACGAGGCGAGAACGCGACGATGAACGAGACGAGATAGATCGCCAGCGGCAGCACCCACAGGAGCGGTGCCGACACGAGGTCCGTGGCGATGAAGTTCGTCACCGCGGAGAGCAGACCCGATGGGATCGCCGCCAGCAGCAGCCATCGCAGCCGCCGTCGGCCAGTCGATGGCACCTCGCCGTGCGTCGCAGGGCGCGATCACCCGCTGTTCTGGCGCGAGGAAGTAGCCGCCCGGCCGGGCGATGATGTCCGGCAGCGCCCGCCAGGCCGCCCACGCGATCAGCACGACGAGCATCGCGTACCCGACGGCCCAGACGCCGCGCTGATTGCCGAGACCAAGGCGCGGCTCGATCAGCAGCGGATAGGCGAGGAGCGCCAGCGAGCGACCCCGCATTGCTCAGGGCGTAGAGCCAGTACGGGTCGCCCTGGCGTTCGTCGCGGGCCGCGTTGAACCAGCCCGGACAGCAGCGGCGTGGTCGTCGTCAGGACGAACGCCGGCAGCCCGATGATCGCGAAGAGCATCCCGATCAGGTCGATGACGGGTGTCACCGCCGTCGTTCCGCAGCTCGGCGATCCGGGACGGGGCGTTGATCAGCACGCCAGAACGCCAGCGCCGCGAGGCACGAGGTGGATCGGCGGGCCAAGCCGCCCGAGGCGCGTCACCGACAGGTGGCCGTACAGGTAGCCCGCGAGCAGGACGGCCTGGAAGAAGAACAGCGTCGTCGCCCAGACGGCCGGCGTGCCCCCGAACACGGGCAAGCACCAGTCGCCCGACCAGCGGCTCCACGCTGAACAGCAGGAACGCAGACAGGCCGATCGGGACCGCGAAGGGCAGCGTGGCGCCCACGACGGAGCGCGAAACAGTTGCGGCTTGTGCGGTCACGAGGCCTCCCGGGAGTCGGAGGCCATCGTCGTCATCCGTGGGCGCGGGTCAATGAGAAGAAAGACTCATTGGCTCCAGCCGAGCACGCGCCGCAGCAGGAAATACTCGGGACGGGGCCGGTCGTCGGTGATGAGCGGGCCCGCTCCGGTGGTCTCCTGCACCTGGTCGCCGGTGAGCCACAACTGCCGCTCGATGACGTCCACCCAGTCGTCGACCGTGCTGGCCGGCGAGTCGTACGCGCTCGAGATGTCCGCCAGGACGCCCGGCCGGGCGAGCACGGATCGGATGTCCGCCTCGGCGAACGCGACCGGCTGGTTCGAACCCAGCATGTACACCCCGTACCCGCCGGCGCCCCTGACCACGGTCACCTCGGGGAACACGGCCGCGAACGTCCGGATGTGCTCGAGGAACTCGAGGATCGGGGCGCCGTATGGCACCCACTGCATCATGATCCCGCGTCTCCGTCAGGTGGTCGCGGCCGGCGAGGTAGTACTCGTAGCGACGAGATCACGGCGGCCCCGGAGCTCTCGATCGGGGGCGGCGGGTCGGTGACGATGATGTCGAACCGTTCGTCGGTCAGCTCGAGGTGGTTCCGCCCGTCGGCGATGATCACCCGCCCGTTCGGATTGGCCAGCACCTCGTCGGCATCCGGGTAGTACCAGCCGAACATCTCCGGCACGCTCGGGACCAGCTCCACGGCGTCCGTCCGGAGACCGGCGATCAACGCCGCGCGGTACGCCGAGCCCATCCCGAACGCGACGACCAGCGCTCGCTCGGACTCCGGCCGGGCGATCAGCGGCAGGATCGGCATGAGCTTGGCGTCGACCGTCAGCAGGGTCATCGAGGTGCCCTGGACCCAGAGCTCCGGCGTCGACCGGATCTGGCCGGCCTGAACGGATGCGATCTCGTCCTCGGTCGGAGTCGAACACGCGGCCGCCGATCGACGCGATGTAGGCCTGGTTGGGCTGGACGAGGACACCGGGCCAGAACGCTCCGGCCGCGATCACGACGCCGGCGACCAGACCCCCGGCGGCCAGCAGTCGGCGCGACTGGCCCGATGAGTCGCGACGACAGGGCGATCCCGACGGCGACGTTGGTGATCGCGAGCAGCGCGACCAGCAGCGGCGATCCCAGGACCGGGATGAGGAAGAACGGCACGATCAGGCTGCCGGCGATCGCGCCGACCGTATTGGTCGCCAGCAACGAGCCCGAGCCCTGGCCGGCGTGCTCGGCGTCGTCGGGCAGCAGCGCCGAGGACGCGGGGAACGCGATCCCGAGCATCAAGGTCACGGGCAACACGGTGAGGAGCGCGGCTCCCAGGAGCCCGCCGAGTGCTCCCACGAGCCCGCCGGGCGTCGGGGCATGTGGCGCCGACGATGACCAGGACCAGTCCGGCCATCGCCAGCAACCGCCCCGACGATCTGGCTGGCGGCGAGCAGGCGGAGCGGATCGCCGACGCGCGACCGCACGGCCGCAAAGATGAGCGCCCCGAGCGCGAGGCCGATCAGGAAGGTCGTCAGGATCGTCGCGAAGACGTAGGTCGTGTTGCCGGTTCCCGAGGCGAGCAGGCGCATCCACGTCACCTGGTAGCCGAGCGACGTCAGCCCCGAGATGAACGCGACGGCGAGCGCCAGCCTGGGTGCGCGGCGCATCGCACCGACGGCGCCGTTGAAGGGGCGCGTCGCCAGGCTCGAACCGCGGCTCAACAGGATGGCCGCGACGCCCGCGATCCCGGAACACGCCGCACCAACCGCCAGCGCCCCGGACAGGCCGAGCACCTCGATGAGGACGAACCCGGCCACCGCGGTCCCCGCGATCGCGCCGATCGTGTTGGCCGCGTACAGCCGGCTGAATGCCGAGCTGAGCTCAGCGGTCCGGGCCAGGTGCCGAGTCAGCGTCGGGAGTGTCGCGCCCATGAGCACCGTGGCCGGCGCCAGGGCGAGGATCGCCAACGCGATCCTGACCAGGGCGAGGAGCTGCGGCGAGCCCTCCAGGGCCGGGTAGATCCCGCGGTACAGATCGCGCGATCAACGGGAAGGAGACGGGCGTCAGGAGCACGACGACCACGAGGACCAGCTCCAGGATCCCGTACATCCGCATCGGATTGGCAACCCGGTCGGCGAGACGTCCGCCAACCACGCTCCCGATGGCCAGGCCACCGAAGAAGCCGGTCAGGATCGCGGACACCGCCTGCGTCGTGTTCCCGAACACCAGGACCAGCTGGCGCGACCAGACGATCTCGTCGATGAGCGCCGCCGCGCCGGACAGGACGAAGATGGCGAAGATCGCGAGACGACCCGTCACGTGGCCGCCCGCAACGTCGCACGGACGTCGATCTTCAACGGCCCAGCAACTTCAACGCCCATTGGCGGAGGGGCATGTCGCCGCGCCGGGATGACGCGAGCCAGGCCACGATCGGCAGCACGAAGAACGGCAGGTTGCCGAACGAGTAATACCAACCGGCAGATGAATTCAGCATCACCGTGGGGTACTGCAGCCAGAACGCGAGAAGCGGCAGGCTCACCAATGCGAGCACGGCGGCGGCCGTCCACCAGCCGCGGGTTCGGATCCCGAGGACCCCGAAGATCGCCAGGGACGGCTTGAACGAGATGAGGACGGCTGGCCAACCCCAACGAACGCCGGCCGCAATCGCCGCGGCTACCCACATGTCCGTGTTGCCATAGATGATCTGATTCGGCGTCTTGGGGAACAAGAGGAGCAACCCGAGGATCGGCCAGGCGGCGAACACCGGCCGGCACCACCACACGACATAGGCGATCACCGCGAGCGGGATGATCCACCACAAGATCGCCGGCAGGACGATGAAGGGCACGAACAGGTACAGCGCGTGCGGTGGATACAGGTTGTCGACGAGCGTCTGGACCTGGTACGGCCCGCTGAGCTGACGATCCGTGTAGTACACGCCGGTCTCGACCCAGCGTCGGGCGACATCGACGTAGTAGCCGTGATCGACACCGACGGCCTTTTCGTCCGTGATGACCTGGAAGAGAAAGGCGCATTCGAGCGCGAACGCGACGAGCATCATCGCGGTCACCCCGATCCAGATGGGTCGGAGGTCCCAGGTGCGCAGGTCCCAGGTGTGTGCCGGCCGCGTCATCGTCTGGAGGATAGCCCGGCGACCGTCACAGGTTGTACGCCCAGTAGACGCCGATCGCCATCACGGCCGTCCCGAAGGCGATCAGCGCGCGCCAACCCCACCCGATCCGACCGCGATGGACGGCCGCCAGCCCGCACAGGGCGATCACGAACGGCACGGAGTCGAGGAAGTAGCGGTAGCCGTACTGCAGCCAGCCGCCGCCGTAGTAGAGCAGCGTCGGGATCAGCACGACGAGGGCGGCGGCGGCAAGCCAGCGCACGCGCGGGTCACGCCAGTCGGCTCGAGCCGCGAACAGCAGCCCGGGGCTCGTGAGGAACACGGACAGCCCGAGGCCGTCGGGGCGGAGGTACGGGAATCCGTCGATCGGCGAACGGCAGGTGGACCAGGAAGTAGTCCAGGTTCATCGGGACGTGGACCAGCGAGAACAGGCCGCGTTCCCGCTGCGACCTCGAGGAACCCGGGCAGCGTCGCCAGGGCGTACCCCGACTCGAGCGGCGTCCCGAAGCGGACCTGGTTGTAGACGAAGAACGCGACGATCGACGGCAGCGACGCCGAGGGCAAGCAGGCTCCACTGCCGCCACGGGATCGACCGACGTGGTCGGCCACGACCGACTGCCAGTCCGCGAGCAGCAGGGCGTAGAACGGAACCGCGAAGGCGAGCGGAGCCCGGGTCAGGAACGCCGCCCCCGCCAGCAGGCCGATCAGCCACGCCCGACGACGCCCGAACAGCTCGATCAGGCAGGCGAACGTCAGGATCGTCGCGATCAGGTGGCCGGTGTGCCAGACGCCGCCACGGGTCGTGACCCACAGGATCTGGGTCGAGAACCCGAACAGGACGGTCAGGGCGAACCGATCGACCAGCCGTTGCGACGCCGATCCGCCCGAGCAGCATCCAGCAGAGCCCAACGCCGGCGGCCGCAAGCAGCGCGTTGATCCCCGACTCGACCTGGTCGGCGCCGACCGCGCCGAGCACGGCCACGACCGGCATCAACGCCACGGCCGGGAATGGCGCGAACGGGACGTAGAACCGCCCGCCGACGATGATCACGTCGTTCGGTCCCGGGCGGACATCCAGCCAGGTGCGCCCGTGCAGGAACGCGTCGGCGAGGTAGAAGAAGTCGCCCCGCCCGGCATCGAAGTCGCGTGCGGCCAGCCAGTAGAGCACCGCCGACACCGCGGCAACCGCAAGCCCGACAAGTGCCACGCGATCGACGGGACCGGCCTTGAACCACCGTCATGCCGGTCGGCCATGCGATCCCTCGAACGAACCCCGACGAACAGCGTCGCCACGAGGGCGAGCGCGAACGCCACGGGATAGATCGCAGGGGGTGCATTGAGGACGATCGGTGTCGCTGTCAGGACGGGGATCAGGAGCGCCCACCACCGGCCACCGGCACACAGGTAGGCGACCGGCAGCAGGAGCAGGATCGCGTAGTGGTCCCAGAGGATCGGCGACAGGAGCTGTGACGCGACGACCGCCACGAGGTACGACGCTTCGGCGGTTGCCCACCGCGCGGCCGCGACTACGACGCCGACAACGAGGACCACGGAACCCCATTGGACGATCGAAGCGAGCTCCTCCGAGGCGCCCGACTGGAAGGCGATGGCCCCCGGCGTCAC
This sequence comes from uncultured Chloroflexia bacterium, assembly GCA_963809045.1. Classification (GTDB taxonomy): domain Bacteria; phylum Chloroflexota; class Limnocylindria; order Limnocylindrales; family CSP1-4; genus SPCO01. The sequence goes on along the minus strand of CAWEHW010000001.1, from coordinate 3,847 downwards.
GTTCCTGGGCGTGGTGATCGGATCGGCCACCTGACCGAGCAGCACGACGAAGTCCGACCACGCACCCACACCCGCAAGCAGCGTCGCCGCGACCGCCAGGACGACCAGCAGCGCGCCACCGAACAGCACCGCGGTCCAGCGTCGTGTGAGCAAGGCCCAGACAAGGATGATCCCGGGCTGCAGCTTGATCGCGGCCCCGAGACCGGCGCTCAAGCCGACGGCGGCCGGACGGTCCAGCCACCGCCAGCCGATCGCAAACAGCAGGAACAGGATCGGGCCGACCTGGCCGAGCTTGACCGCATACGCGAACAGACCAGCCCACGCCGGCGAGCAGCACGATCCACCAGCGGACGGCCCGCGAGACCGGGAGGATCGCCACGCCGATCACGAACGAGACCAACAGAATGGCGGTCCAGGACCAGACCGCGACCGTCTGGGACAACAGCCCGAACGGCAGGATCAACGGCGCGAACATCGGCGGGTAGTAGAAGAGCCCGAAGCCGCCGGCCGCCTCGAAGCTCAGGTCGTAGAGCGGCTGGCCATGCAGGACGCGGTCGGCCGCGGCGTGGTAGGCGAGGAAGTCGAACCCGAGCGTGTCACCCGCGACCGCGAGCGTCGCGCCAACGGACAGCACCAGGAGCAGCGATCGCGACGATCGGCAGGGCCGCGCGACCCAGCGCTCGACTGACCGGATGTCCATCAGGCTGGTGTCGACCGGCCCTCCGCGATCGATCGGTGGATCAGGGGGATCCGGAACAGGTCCCAGGCGACCCGGAGCGCGAGCCGGCGCTCGCCCGCATCCGCGAGCCGCGCTTGTCATACCAGCGGATCGGGACGACCGCGAGCCGGTAGCGCAGCCTCCGGGCGAGGTAGATCAGCTCGACGTCGAACACGATGCTGGTGATCCGCTGCCGCGCGAACAGATCCTGCGCCGCCGCCCGGGTGAACCCCTTGAACCCGCATTGGGTGTCCTGGACCGGACCGACGACCCAGATCGACGCGAGGAGGTGGAACGCCTTGCCGAGCAACCGGCGGTAGCCGGGCTGGCTGGCCCGCATGTCCGAGCCGTCGGGCTGGATCCGCGACCCGAGCGCGACGTCGTGGTCGCCGAGCGCGTCGACGAGCAGCGGGCAGCTCGTCGGGCGGCGTCGCCATGTCGGCGTCCGTGAAGACGACGAGGTCCCCGGCGGCCGCGAGCATCCCGGCGCGCACGGCCGCGCCCTTGCCGCCGTGCGCCACGGTCATGACCTGCAACGCGACCCCGGCCAGGGAGCCGGCGGCCTCCGGGTCGAATCGCGATCAGGTTGGCCGTCGCCGTCCGTGCTGCCGTCGTCGACGACGAGGACCTCGATCGGGCAGGCCGGCAACCCATCGGCGCTCGTCGATCGAGGTAGCCGAAGAGCTCGTCGAGCGCCGGCCCGATCCGTTCGGCTTCGTTGTAGGCGGGCAGGACGATGCTCAGGCTCACGGCACCCAGTACCCGCCGAACGACATGATCGCGATGAGCATGAACAGCCCGGCCGAGATGACCGGCCACGCTGCGCCGGGCGAACAACGAGCGGCGGTTCGCGAGGATCCAGACGTACGGGAAGGCGAGCATCGTGATCCGCCCGACCGCCTCGAGCGAACCGCTCGAGAGCTCCGCGACGATGAACACCACCGGGACGAGGAAGTACTCGAGGCGCAGTCGGTCGGCGCGGCGGAAGATCAGGAGGAAGACCGACCACATCAGGGTCAGGACCAGCGCCCCCTGGTATGGCGTGAACCCGCCGCCGATCGTCGTCCTCCGGGGCGGCGCTGCCGACCCCCGTCCTACCCCACGCCTGCTGGGCGTCGAGGAACGCCGTCAGGCTCCCGGTGATCGTCCCGATGTACAGCAGGAACCCGCAGTCCGGCGAGCGGCCCCAGGAGGAGCCACGCCTGTGACGCCTTCGGTCGCCAGCCGTCCTGGCGCAGCATCAGGACCCAGAGCGGCAGGATCAACCCGACCCCCTGGAACCGGGACAGCACCGCCAGCGCCAGGAAGATGCCCGCCCAGGCGCGATGCCGTCGCTCCGCCGCCAGGAACGCGGCGACCATGAACAACAGGAACAGGCCTTCGGAATAGGCCATCCCGAAGGCCGAAGCAAACGGGTAGATCGCCAGCAATCCAGCGGCCAGGGCCGCGCGCCGCCGGCCGAGGTACGGGGTCCCGAGCCGGGCCAGCAGCCCCAGGCCCGCGAGGAACGTGACGTTGGACACCAGCACCGCCACGAGCCCGGTGAACGCCGGCCAGGGCGCGGACAGGATCCTGACCACCAGCGGGTAGAGCGGCGCGAACGCGATATCCCGGTATTCACCGGCGACCGGTGCCGCGTGGTAGCCGTCCCGGGCGATCCCGATGTAGTACGCACCGTCCCAGCTGGTCAGGCTGGTCAGGATCGGTACAGCGTCGGCCGGGATGAGCGCCGCATTGCGCGGGATGAGGTTCTCGGCGACGAACGCGGCGACGAGGAGCAGCAGCCGCGAGACCACGAACATCGCGACGATGCCGGCATCGAGGCGGAACTCGTCGGCGAGCGCTCGGGCACGGGCGCCCAGGTCGATCGAGCGCGTGGGCACGCTCACGGACGACGAGGACATGGCCGCAGTCTACGGGCTCGCAATCGGCTGCGACGGTGCGACACGCTGACGCCCGAACCAGAGGAGACCCGCGGCCAGCAGCAATGCGCCGCTCGTCATCAGGATCCGGTTGATCAGGATGGCGTCGCCGATCGCTTCGGGCCACGCGTTGGATGCGCTGAGATAGACCGGCAGGAGCCAGATGGCTGGCGGCGCATGACGAAGGCGAGCAGCATCGGCAGGACCAGGATCGCCAGGTAGTGCGGGTACAGCGCAGGCGCGATCAACACCGAAATGGCCACGGCCACGCCGAAGCTGATGGCCTCGGATCGACGCCGCGCCGCCCAGACGACGACCGCGACACCGACGATCGTGACCACGACGCGTGCGGCGAGTCGCGGCATGACCTCGGAGAGCCAGACCGTTGGCGCAAGCGCATTGGCCAGCTCGTTTGGTGGGCCCAGGTTGAGGAGCACGGTCGGGTAGTCAAGCCATGGGCCGAGGCCGGTCACCGGCCATGTGGCCGCGGCTAGCACCGCCATCGCCACCCCCGAGGCGGCCGCGGCGCGGAACCGCCGAGTTACCAGGAACCAGAGAATCAGGACGCCGGGGAACACCTTGATCAAGGCTGCGACACCCACCATGGCGCCGGCCGCGACGTCCCCGCGAGGGTTCCCGCGAAACGGCCAGCCAGGCGGCCGCCAGCAGGCCAAGGATCAGCAGGTGGACATTGCCGATGATGAGCTCGCCGATGATCGGCGCGTACGCGAATGCCGCCGCCACGAGCACGACCAGACCCGGACCGCGCGCCAGCTGTTCGCGACGCGCCACGGCGACGACCGTCACCGCGAGCACCACGGCGCCAATCGCGGCCCAGAGCCAGTTCGTCGTGCGGTAGTCGTCAAACGCAGCGGCAAGTGGGACCACAACGACGGCCAAAAGCGGCGGATACACGTACGGCTGCGATAGGGGCGAGTACGTCCCCTCAAGCTGGAAGGGCTCGTAGATCGTCCCTTCGGCGATCAGTTGTCGTGCCGCTCGGTCGTATGCCTCAAGGTCATAGCCCCACTGGATCTCGTTGGTGAAGTAGAAGAACTGCATCACGCGGATGACCAGGAGGATCGTCAGCAGGACGATCAGGAAGGTCCGCTGTACCTGCGGCTTGAACAACAGTCGCAAGCCAAAGGTCTGGGAAAGTGCGCCGCCTCGCATCAGCGGTGAGTATGGCGCTGGCCATCTGGCTAGG